>CAWETF010000005.1:1100000-1195143 GCA_963812045.1 uncultured delta proteobacterium | reverse complement strand
ACGAACGATTCCCCTCTTTTCTAAAGAGGGGTTAGGGGAGATTTTACGGAATTGCACAGATTGAAAAATCCCCCTCAATCCCCCTTTAACAAAGGGGGAGGAAGAGAAGAAGGATTGGAGTCTTTTATTTAATTTTATCGAGAAGCTTGCGGAATGTTTCTATCGGTTGAGCGCCGGTGATTTGATGTTTGTTATTGATGATGAACAGAGGAATTCCCGTTAAGCCAATCAACTCTCCTTCTTTTCTGGCTTCATTCAGACGTGACGCATAACGGCCATCGTTAACGGCAATGAGCGTCTCCTTTTCATCAAGTCCGCTTTTTTTAGCGACAGCGGCAATCACATCCGATTTGCCGATGTCCAAACCTTTCGTAAAGTACGCATGAAACATGTTTTCATGAAACGCATCATATCGGCCTTGATCTCGGGCATATTCGGAAGCCATGAGCGCTAATCTGGAATTGGAAAGGATCGTGTGTGTGCCGAAGACAACGCCCGCTTCTTTGCCTCGCGCACGCAACTGGTCATAAAATGAAGAAAGATCGTAGCCTTTGAATCTAACGGAGAGCAGCATTCCTTCGGGCGGTGTTTCCGGATGAAGCTCGAAACTTACCCACTGATCATCAATAGCGTATTCTTTTTTTAACCGGTCGACAATGCCCTTGCCGATATAGCAGAAGGGTCAGATATAGTCGGAAAATATTTTGAAGTTAATTGTCATTTTACTTTACCTGTTGTAAAAGATTTAACTACTGAAAAATCCCCCTTGATCCCCCTTTATAAAGGGGGAAAGTTCGTGTCTGGAAAATATGGTTTCTTCCATTTGTAACTCTGCTTTGCGGTTTACAGATGTCCTATATAGAGTAACAGCAGAATCGCGAGGGCATGCAATATCCACCAGCCCGGTTTGAACAAGATAAAATACTTCATGGCATCCTCCTTCTATTTCCAGAAATATTTGCCGATAAGGTAAACGGCGGTTAAGGTGACAAGATGCGCGTACCAAAATCCCATATTAGGAAAGCGGAAAAATCTGCCGCTGTGCATCGGAGCGTCGGGATGTTGCACGATGACTTCCATATCAAACAGGGCTTTACCTACGGCAAATTTACCCCAGAGCAGAATAATATCAGCCAGAAGTGTTCCGAATAAAATTGTCTGTAGAGTCCACACCGGCGGATGATTTTCAATTGAAAAATGCGCCATCGCAATCGTGCCGATGATAACCGTCATGCCGTTGAGAAGATAAGCAAAAGAGATTGTTGAGCGGAACATGAACAGGACAGGAATGATAATCACGCTGATAAAACCGGCTATGGCAGGTATAAAATTTTCCGGATCTTTTTCAAGCGGATGTATCCGGAAATGAAGCAGCCAGCCTCCCAAAGCTAAAAAAAAGACGGCTAGAATTAATGTTACCCGAAGGTAATCTTTCTTCTTCATAATTCACCTCTCATTTTTGCAGGCTTTTAGAGTTAATGAATATGCTTCTCTATTTTTTTAATAAAAAATGGTTAATTAAATATACTCACAATTTATTTTAATTCAATTCGTTTTTTGGAAATAATGATGAAGTTGAAAAGAAATATTGAATTATTTTATAAAAACATGTAAAAGTGTTTCCAGTTTTCAGTTTATTCATTTAATTTGTTCATAAATTAAAAAATTTGGTTATAGATAGAAGCGAAGAAGCGCAGGCAGGGAAGAGGAAATCTGAAGCGTTCAAGCCACACAGATATGTGAAGTCAAACATTCTCTTGAATAAGAAGGAGGGGTTATGGGACGAGATGAGATAGTTGTTGAGTACAGAGGCAATTATGTTTATGCGGCAATGTACGGTAAAAACAATTATGATCTTTCTCTCGAATTGTGGCGGCGCATAATGGCGGAATGTCAAAAACATAACTGCTTCAATATTCTTGGGGAAAACCATACCACTGAAAAACTTTCCACAATGGACGCTTACGATCACCTCAAGATATTACAAGAGGTAGGACTGACATTAGATTATCGTGTTGCATGGGTGGATGAAGAGACGCCAACCCGCAAGGGACTCGAATTTGTTGAAACGGTTGTCGTAAAAAACCGCGGTATGGCAAATGCCAGACTGTTTTCAAATATTGAAGAAGCCAAGCTCTGGTTATTGGGCAATGAGAATGAATAACAGAACGTTTCAGCGGAAGCCCGATGGCACCGCTGAATTCAAACGTTATATGTCTTAATGATAAATAAAAAGAAAATCATGGAAAGAAGTGAAGTAGCGGTTGCCAAATTTGTCAGCGGTTACAACTGCGCGCAGTCTGTTCTTTTCTCTTTTTGTGATGATCTCAGTTTGGATAAGGATAAAGCGCTGAAGATTGCCTGCGGATTTGGCGCGGGTATGGGTAGAAAAGAGGAGATCTGCGGGGCCGTGAGCGGCGGGATAATGGTAATCGGCGCTAAATACGGCAGGGGAGAAAATGAAGACCGGAAAACCACCGAGATCACTTACACAAAGATAAGAGAACTTATGGATAAGTTTTCTCGAAAGCACGGCACTTATATCTGCCGCCAATTGTTGAATGGTTGTGAATTAACAACTGAAGAAGGGCAAAAGACATACATAGGCAACGATTATTTTAATAAAGTATGCAAACCGTGTGTTAAGAGTGTTGTGGAGATAGTTGAAGGAATAATTTAATTTATAGGCAATTACTTTAAATCTTGACAATCAATATTTTAACATCTTAGCTTTTCATTGTCGTTATTACTGGATTCCCGTCTGCACGGGAATGACACTCTTTATATGTTCTGTTGCAGAAGTAATAATTTTAGGGAACATCCAGACAACCTTTAACCGCTTATGTACAGTTTTTAAACCGATGAATAAAAAAATTATTAAGCCCACGCCCTTCGGCAGCGTTTGTGTGGTCTGGCATGTATCGAATAAATTGCCGCGGATTGTTCAGGTTTTACTTTCACGGTCGGGACTGTCGGCGGAAGATAGGGTGTCACGTTTTTTCCCTGATGCAAAGAAATCTTCTTGCGCAGACATCAACACGATTGCTGAATCCATCAAAGCTTATCTTGAAGGCGATAATGTTAAGTTTTCTCTGAAATTGGTTGATTTATCACAGTGCACAAAATTTCAGCAGTCCGTTTTACGCGCGCAGCACGCCATCCCGCGTGGCCGTGTCAGCACTTACGGGTTGATTGCGGCGCATGTGGGTGCGCACGGCGGCGCGCGCGCTGTCGGTAATGTTATGGCCGCGAATCCTTTTCCTATCATTGTGCCGTGTCACCGGACAGTCCTTTCCAATTTTCATATCGGCGGTTTTCAAAGCGGTGCTAAAATGAAGCAGGCCTTGCTGGAAAAAGAAGGGATTGTTTTCGATGAAGCAGGAAGAGTGGTTTGCAGGCGATTGCATTATGGTCTTGCCGGTGATCATTAAATTCAATCTTGCGTTATAATTTAATATTCGGTAATTTGACGGCAGAATTTGGTTTGATTTCAATATAAAGTTTAGTATGTCTTCTTTAATCAGTATTATAGTTCCGGTTTATAAAACAGAGTCCTACCTGCGCAAGTGTCTTAACAGTATTGTCAATCAGACATACAAAAATCTGGAGATCATCCTGGTGGATGACGGCTCTCCGGATAATTGCGGGAAAATATGTGATGAGTACGCCGCGCGTGATTCACGGGTAAAAGTAATTCATCAGAAGAACAGAGGCCTTTCCGCTGCCCGCAATGCGGGATTGAAGATAGCGACAGGTGAATATATCGGTTTTACAGACAGTGATGACTGGATTGAAAATGACATGTTCGAAACACTTTATCTGGGCGCTTTGAAATACGGGACGGATATAGCGGTTTGTGGATTCTTTTATGTAAAGGGTACTCAGTATCGAGAACTGAGAGAGGAACACACTGTCTTGTTGAGTCGGGAAGATGCCCTGCATCATCTTCTTTTGGATAATACCATTACAAACCACGCCTGGAATAAGTTGTACAAAAGAGAATTATTTGACGATGTTTGTTATCCTGAAGGAAGAACTTTTGAAGATGTCGCCACAACTTACAAACTTTTTGAAAAAGCAGATAAGATCGTTTTTCTTAATTCAAGCAAATACTATTATCTGCAAAGAGATAACAGCATTATCGGCCTTGAAACGATTGGCAGTGCCGCAGATAGATGTCTTATGATGTACAAGCGCTACATGGATTTGATGGAAAGACATCCGGAGGAAAAAGAAATTCTTTTGGCAGGGTTTTATATGGCCTTTGCGGATTTGGGATACGCCGTTTCCAGACAAAGAAAAGACTATCTCTGTATGTACAAAAATGATCTTGGAAAATTAATTGATTTCGCGGTAAAAAATAAAGATGCAGTATGGCGATGCCGCAATATCGGCATGGCATGTAAGTTGAACTACACGCTTTTCTTGCGGGGAAACCGGCTTGCTTTTGCGGGAATAAAAATTTTCATTTTTCTTTCCCGGCTTAAAAGGGATGTATTTACAAAATACAAACCGCTTAAGAATACGAATATCTAATTTTTTTATTGTTGTAATCATTTAAATTGATAATGTAATCGCTCATATTTTTGTCTAAAACATTCTTGACATACAAGTGCGAAATTCGTATCTTGTCTTCCATAAGAAGCCGGTTCCTGGCGAGCCTTTCTGCGTAGAATCATGCCATATAACTGGCGCAATCAGTAAAAGAAGGAATGAGAAATGCCCATTACAGAAATTCTTGCCCGCAACGCCGCTCTCTACGGTGATGAAATAAGCCTTGTTGAAATAAATCCGGAAATCAAAGAAGTCAAAGCCAGATCGAAAGATTACGCGCTTGTCGAAACCGATCCTGAAAAAAGATACCGACGGGAGATGACCTGGCGGGAGTTCGACGACAAAGCCAATCGCTTTGCCAACTTCCTGCTGGGAAGAGGTATTACCAAAGGCCGCAAAGCCGGTATCCTGCTGATGAACTGTCTGGAGTGGCTGCCGATTTATTTTGGTATCCTGAAAACAGGTGCTCTGGCTGTGCCGCTCAACTATCGCTATACCGAGGATGAAATTAAATACTGTCTTGATCTGGCCGAATGCGATGTCTTGATTTTCGGTCCGGAGTTTACTCGAAGAATCGATGCGATCAAAGATAAAATTCCGAACGTAAAAATACGGTTGTTTCTGGGGCAGGATAGTCCTTCTTTTGCCGAAAGTTATTACGCGCTCACAACGTGTTGCTCATCCGTCGCTCCGAAAATCAAACTCTCCGATGCTGATGACGCTGCTATTTATTTTTCGTCCGGCACGACAGGCTTTCCCAAAGCAATCCTTCACTCACATCTTGCTTTGATGGTATCCTGCGAAGTGGAGATGAATCACCACGGACAGACGCGCAAGGATAATTTCCTCTGTATTCCCCCGCTCTATCATACCGGCGCGAAGATGCACTGGTTCGGCAGTTTCCTGGCCGGAAGCCGCGCGGTTCTGTTGCGCGGCGTCAAACCGGAATGGATCATGAGAGCGGTTTCCGAGGAACAAATAACGATTGTCTGGCTGTTGGTTCCGTGGGCTCAGGACATTCTGGACGCCATCGAACGCGGTGATATAAAGCCTGATCAATATAAACTCGATCAGTGGCGGCTGATGCACATCGGCGCCCAGCCGGTTCCGCCCAGCCTGATTAAACGCTGGAAAAAATATTTTCCGAATCATGAGTACGATACAAATTACGGATTGTCGGAATCCATTGGTCCGGGCTGTGTTCATCTCGGCATCGAAAATATTCATAAAGTCGGCGCCATCGGAGTCGCCGGTTACAAGTGGGAAGTGCAGATTGTGGATGAAAGCGGCAATCCGGTGAAGCAGGGTGATGTCGGAGAACTTTGCGTCAAAGGTCCGGGCGTGATGAAATGCTATTATAATAATCCGGAAGCTACTGCGGAGATTCTCAAGGATGGATGGCTCTATACGGGCGACATGGCCAAAATGGATGAAGACGGATTTATTTATCTGGTGGATCGCAAAAAAGATGTAATTATCACCGGTGGCGAAAACATTTATCCCGTGCAGATTGAGGATTTCATGCGTACACATGATGCGATTAAGGATGTCGCCGTGATCGGTCTTCCTGATCAGCGTTTGGGCGAAATCGTCGCGGCCATAGTTGAGTTAAAGCCGGGATTCTCGCTATCTGAGGCCGAGGTTGCGGAATTTTGCAGCGCGCTGCCGCGTTACAAGCGTCCGCGAAAAATCATCTTTGAAAATGTGCCGCGCAATCCGACCGGAAAAATTGAAAAGCTGAAACTCCGTGAAAAATATTGCGGCGGCAGCCTTGTGGAGGCGCAGACAGGGAGTCATTAAACACAAAAAGGAGAAGAGTATGTTTGCTTATCAGATTTCCATTTTTGCGGAAAATAAATCCGGGAAACTCGCTCAGATAACAGGCGTTCTGGCCAAGGAAAAAATCAATATACGCGCAACAACGATAGCGACAGCGGATACATTTGGCATTATTAATTTGATTGTTGATGATCCGAAGCGTGCCAAGACGGTTCTTTCTGCAGCGGGAATGACGGTGCATCTTCGGGAAATCCTGGCGGTTATGATTCCCGATACACCCGGCGGACTGGATAAATTGATGCAACTGCTTTATCAGGAAGGAATCAACATTAATAACGCCTACGGCTTTGTTTTGGAGAGTTCGAAAAAGGCAGTGTTCGTGGTTGATGTCGATCAGATGCAGAAAACGGAAAAACTTTTGGAACAAAATGGTTTTAAGACGCTGGATGTAGAGTCACTTTCCAATATGTAGTGCTCTTCCACCTTTGTGTCATTCCGGACAAGCGAAGCGCGATCCGGAATCCAGGAACTTTTAACTGCGTTTTGGCATTCGCCCGGAACGACGTCTGGATACCTCCGGCATTCGCCGGACGTTGGGCCGTTTACTCCGGCGCATGCCAGATGCGCCGGTATGACATTATAACTTTAAACAGGAGGATAAATTATGACGCATGAAGATAAAGGTAAATTTTCTGCAAAGCATCCCAAGGATACTGCAATCGATGATGATCTGAAAAAAGAAATTCTCGAGCAGGTGAAAAATAACAGTATCACCTGCAAGAAAGCGGAAGAAATTGCCGAGGAATTGGGCTTTTCTCTGGAGGAGACCGGCAGGACGATCGATATTCTGAATATTAAAATTACTAAATGCCAATTGGGGCTTTTCGGTTATGGAGAAACACAAAAAATCGTTCAACCGGCGAAAGAGATCGCACCGGAGGTGAAAGAAAGTGTTACAGCCGCTGTGAAAAATGGAATGCTTTCCTGTATTGCAGCTTGGGAAATCGCCAATAAGCTCAACATTTCCAGAACAAAAGTGGCTTCAGTCTGTGAGGCGTTGCAGATAAAAATAAAACCGTGTCAGCTCGGCGCTTTTTGATAAGTGACGCTTTGTCTCGAAATCGGGACAGTTGTAAGAGTTAAATAATTTAATATTTCGTTAATTATTCCATCCAATAAATAGAACCGTCGTGGCATGGCTCACTTAATCAATCAGATTCATACGTACCGTTGATTGTGGCCTGTCCCGGTGGAAATAAAGCGGATATAGAAAAAATTATTAAGAATGAAATGGTATGCAAGGAAGACTATTCCGGTTGTCAGGGTAACTGGAAAGTAACGGATATCATCAAGCAAATATTAACAAACCAGTATCAATATGCGCCGTAAGACAAAGGGAGGTTAAAAAATGAGAGTAAGAATAATGTTTAAAGTAACGGCAATAATTTTTGTGTTTCTATCTTTTGCATGTGTAACAGCGCATGGTTTTACTGATTTAAGTAATTGCTTAGTTACAAATGATATTGGAATATTTACTTATAAATCTCAATACTCTCATCTGGGTAGCGCACCCGGTGTAGTTGGAGGTGCAGATCATTTTGAATTAGATCATAATGATTCAATTTGTTCCGGTACATATTCGAAGAATGTAGATGTTAGCGGACTTTCAAAAAAGGAAAAATTTAAAGTTATGTTAAGTGTCGATGTAGAAGTCACCCAGCACGCCGGAGCGGATTCTGATAAATGGCTGCTGCATGAGATTGAGAAAGGTATTCGGCGAGGTAATTATGAAGAAAACATGACATCATCACGATTTAGAAATATTGATGGTAATAATATTTTTTACAGTGGTTTAGGTGGTGGCACATATAGATGGATAAGTAATTATAAAGTTATAAATATTGAATACACTGATTTATATAAGCAAAAACAGGAGCCATTGGAAGTTATTAAAGCTTATCTTGGTAAATTTCCTTCAACCATACCGGCACTAACTATAGATAAAGCGCATAATGAAGCATGGATTAAGGATGAAATGGAACGCCGTTTATGGCTTTGCGACAAATGGAGCATGCAATTGCAATTAGGCAAAGTTAGCCAGGCGGATATGCTTCAAGAATTAGTTGACCACATGACAATCTTTTTAAATTACCGCCAAAAATATTTCGGCGTATCGGCAACAGATGAAATTGCTGCCATAAATACTTACTTGTTCAACCATGACGGCACATCGATAAAGAAAAAGCTAACCGACTACAAAACCTGGTGGGCGAAGCATAAAGAGAAAGGAATTCGTTTATAAAAGAGTACAGAGTTCAAAGTTCATAGTACAGAGTAAAGAAATAAAAGTTCAAAGTACAAAATAGGTCTCCCTTTTGTAAAGGGAGAGAAAGAGGGATTTTAAAATAATTGTCATTTCGAGGAATCCCGACGTATCGGGACGACGAGAAATCTTTTTCTAAAAACAAGATGTCTCGTTACACTCGACATGACAAAAATCTTGTGCAACTAAAACATCGTTTACAATTTAGACCGGGTACATCGTTTACACTTTATCAGTTGCGAACAACCTTGTTTCTTTTCAAATCTATGGAACCCAGAACATAAAAACTAAACTGAACTTGCCAAAACCCATCTTCGATTTCTCTAAGTCCAACAGACTGACCAGCCAATAACTCTGTTAAATAATAACTTTTGCTCATAAATCTAATTTCCCCGCCACGAAGAACCTTCCGAACCAAATAATTGCTGTCATAATCCGGCAAATGCGGATTTTCTATATAGGGTTGATTCGACTTTTTATAGTAATCACTCGGTGTCTTATCATGGAGTGATTCATGAGGCCGATGATTATTATAATCATACCGGTAAACATCAAAGACCTTCTGTTGTTCTCTTAAATTTCCGGCAACAGGATCTAAAGCATCGCTTTTTAAAGTGCGATGCATACGTTCATGCCGTCCGTTCTCCTGTGGGTGTCCTTTCCTTATCCGTTCCGGGATTATTCCCAAGAGTATCCACCAAACCATCAACCGACTTAATCCACCAATACATCTTCCTGCAAAAGGTGTCCCGTTATCGCTACGGATTGCTTTAGGTAGTCCGTTCTCTCGAAAAATTGATTCCAGGAAACGCCACGTAGGATCATAACGGGGTCCTTTCAGCGCCTTACAACCCAAAAGAAAACGGCTATAGTTGTCGCTAAGCGTCAAGGGGTAGCAAATTTGTCCATTCTGCATATGGAATTGCCCTTTATAATCAATGCTCCAAACATCATTGGGCTCCTTGCAGGCTGAAAAAGGTTCAGTATACGGCGGAACATGTAATCGCTTCTTTCGACGCTCTACAAGACCTTCCTTCTTAAACCAGTAGCCTATCGTGCTGACTGCCGGTAACTCAAGCTCAGGATGCTTGCGTTTCAATTGTGCCCGAACTTTCCGAGGCCCTCGTTTCCTATTACGCAGTTTCTCCTCTATCAATATAGCCAATATTACTTTGGATATATGATGAGGGCATCGCTTCGGTGCACGACTCTTTTCCTTGAGTCCTTCAATTCCATACCGCTTATATCGCTTAAGCCATTTATATATGGTTGGACGGCTTACACCATATTTATGAGAAAGATCAGTTATACTGAAATGTCCGGCATTCCAGTCTTGTGTAAATGCTATCTTTATTTCCATCTGGTTTATCACTTTCCACGGCATTGAGTGTCCTCCTTGCCGTATAGTGTAAACCATCTACCCGGTTCCTTTTGTAAACTATCTTACCGGTTTGTACCCACGAACGATTCCCCTCTTTTCTAAAGAGGGGTTAGGGGAGATTTTTTGCGAGTCCCGACTCGCCGGGACGTGGCAATCTAAAAACAAGATTTCTCGCTCCGCTTCGAAATGACAAAGCAGAAAATACGACACAGTCTCTTGACCGGGGAATCCAGTCTTTCCTGTCATTGCGAGCCGGCCTTTGGCTGGCGAAGCAATTGTATTCATTCTGTCTGATAATTTTTATAACAAATTAATACAGAAGCTCAAAGAAAAAAATAAAAAAGCCCTTGATAAAAACTATCAAGGACTTTTCTCATTCAGGGGAACCATACTGAAGCAGGAATTTCACCTGCATTATACTTAAATGCTTTTGCCGGAGTCATGTTCCGTAAGCCATGATTCCGCTTTGGACACGCTTGAAAAAACGGTTAGGGGTAATCCGCGGTTGACACATGCGTCTTCAGTAAATTTCATAGAGTCATTCACGGCGTTTACGTCTACACAGGCAATGGCTGTGAAAAACCTACTGTATTTGTCCGTTATTTTCAGCACCAATTCGAATATGTCCGTTATTGACAAGCGTGAACCCTCAAGACATTCTTCGATCAAAATCCTGAAACAGTTGCGGGTGTTGCATTCACGGCTGACTTCTTCGAAATATTTTAACACATTATCTTTATTGTTTTGTCCTGTGACAACAAAGTGAAGATAAGCGGGCTTTTGCAAGACTTTTAATTTATACGACATTAAAAATGCTCCTGAACAAAATGAACAAAGTCAATATTATGATTAGCCTTTTATATCTCTAAATTTAATACATGCCCTTATTCGCGACAACGTCATCGAGTGTCACCGGTTTGCTGAACAGCCGGTAAACCCATATTTTATACGCGATAACAATGGGAACGAATATCAGCGCAACGACGGTCATGATCGCCAGCGTGAGAAAACTGGAGGACGAGTTGTAAATGGTCATGCTGTATGTCACATCCGTGCTGGAGGGAATAAGATTCGGAAACAGTCCGGCAACTCCCGTGAAGCAGACAAACACGATCGTGACGCAGGAGGAGATAAAAGCGCTGAATAAATGTCCTTTGCTGTAAAACAATATTATGCCCAGCAGTCCGCAAACGGCAATCAGGGGAAGCGCGAAAAGAGCGGGCGAAGCAAGGTAATTGTCGAAAAGTCTGGTCGCGAAATAAGTGTAAACCAGAAAGGTAACCGCGACGACCAGAAGCACGCCCCATATTTTGGGAGCAAGCTTTTTTGCTTTTTCGCTGACGTCGCCGGTCGTTTTAAGCGACAGATAAAGCGTGCCGTGCATCAAAAACAAACAGACGAACAATACGCCCGTTACCAATCCGTAGGGGTTTAGAAGTGAAAACAAGTTCCCGTGATATTCGGCGGCATCCATGGGAAGCCCTTTGAAAATATTTCCGAAGGCCACGCCGAAGAGCAGCGCGGGCAGAAAACTGCCGACGAGAATCATCTTGTCCCAGAAGGATTGCCAGGCAGGATTGTCGCTCTTTCCCCGGAATTCAAAAGATACGCCGCGGATAATCAAAGCAAACAGCAGCAGTAAAAGCGCGGTATACAGATAACTGAACATCAGGGCGTATGTGGTTGGGAATGCCGCGAATGTGGCGCCGCCCGCGGTAATCAGCCAGACTTCGTTTCCGTTCCACACAGGACCAACCGTATGGATAATCATTCTTTTTTCATTATCGTTACTCCCGATAAAATTGTGAAGAATTCCCGTGCCGAGAACGAACCCGTCCATCATAAAATAAACGGCCCAGAGCAATCCCCAGAGCGCGAACCATGTAATTTGCAGATATTCCATTTTACGCCTCCTTATTTAGCTAATTGGTCGGTTGGACCCTGTTTGCTGTATTTGGTCAGCAGATAAATATCCACCACACCCAGTGATCCGTATAATAAAGTAAAACAGACCAGCGATATAATCACCTGTGTCACATCGATGGATGTTGATACGGCATCCTTTGTTTTCAGCATGCCGTATACTATCCAGGGCTGACGGCCGACTTCCGCCACAATCCATCCCAGTTGCCCGGCCAGATAGGGCAGAGGGATTGACCAGACGGCAATTTTCAGGAATCCCTTGTACCCCACAAAGGTTTCCTTTCGGGATATATATGTGGCGAAAGCGGCAATCAGAAGCATTGCGAAACCCAAAACCAGCATCGCTCTGAAACTGTAAAACGTCGCGCTGACCGGCGGGATTTCATCCTTGTTAAAATCGTTTAATCCTTTGACGGCGGCATTCGCATCGCCGTAAGAAAGCAGACTTCCCAGCTTGGGGATCGTAAGAAACTCAACGGAGTTTTTGTGGTTAGCTTCATCGGTAATGACAACCATAGAAATTCCGGCGCCTTGCTGCGTGTTCCATATTGCTTCCATGGCCGCAAGCTTTGTCGGTTGCGTTTTGGCGATATTGCGGCCGTGAAAATCGCCGGTGGCGATTACAAGCAGGCACGCGACAAGTCCGAATACCGCCGCTTTTTGAAAGGATAATTTAAAAAATCTCAACTCATTATTTTTTAATATATGCCAGGCGGAAATACCCATGACAAAAAAAGCGGCGACAGCGTACCCGGAAAGCGTGGTATGGAAAAACTTGATCCAGCCGGACGGATTTGTCGCAACGGCCATAAAATCGGCCATCTCCGCGCGCTGGTGCATCAGAGGATTATTGACAATTTGCGTCAGTTTCGCGCCGACGGGATTCTGCATCCAGCCGTTGGCCAGCAATATCCATAAGGCGGAAAGATTCGTGGCGAATGCCACTATCGTTATAGACCACGCATGCATCTTTTTGGAAACCTTGTCCCAGCCGAAAACCCATACGCCGATAAACACCGACTCCAGAAAGAAAGCGAGCGTCGCTTCCACGGCAAGCGGCGCGCCGAAGATGTCTCCGACGTATTTCGAGTATTCCGCCCAATTCATCCCGAACTGGAATTCCATCGTTATGCCGGTGACAATTCCCAGCGCGAAATTGATGAGGAATAATTTCCCCCAGAATTTCGACATTCTGAGCCACACGTCATCGTTCGTCTTTACATATCGCCATTCCATATACGCAATCAGTACGGAAAGCCCCAGCGTCAGTGGCACAAATATGAAATGAAAAGCGCTGGTAATGGCAAACTGCAGTCTGCTCAAAGTTAAAACGTCCATCCCGATATCCTCCTTTTTAATAATCGGTTGCTTCTTTATTTATACAGGACTAATTATGTCCCCAGAATTCCCAGAATTCCAAAACGCCTTGATATGGTTTATTTCAAGCCCTTTCCGTTGAAAAATTGAGAATATTTTTTGTCAGTACCCTTAATATGGTTTTGCAGCCAATCGCTCAGGAAATTCAAGACTTCAATGGATAAGGATAGTTTCCCTTTTTCAAACCCATCTTTAAATTCTGAAACCTTCTGGACAAAGACAATATGCTCATTTTTATGACTATATGTCTCTGGATATCCAAATTGGTTGAAGTAATCTTCTTCTGTTTTAAAATGTGTAGTAGTATAGCTGATTAAGCCATTAATAATTTTACCCAAAACATCTTTCCCTTTTCCTTGCTTCATGGCGCCATGCAGCTCATTGATCATCAATATAAGATTTTGATGCTGCTGGTCAATTTTTGCCACATTCACACTTAAACTATCGTCCCATTTAATTAAAGACATCTGAAACCTCCTTATAATTTATGGTTTAAGGCAAAAACATCCATTTTAAGATTCTCCTTTCAATATTAATTCATTTCGTTCACATAACAGGACTAAATTAGTCCTGTTGATAATTAAAAAAATATATTCTCAACGGCTTAAGGATTTGCCGCGATATCTTTCAACGTAACGTCTTCCATCATGGCATTGATGGAATTTTTGATTTTTGTCCAGGCTGTATGCGCCGAACATGTCTTGGAAAAACCGCAGGATTTGTCATCCAGCACGCATAAATTCATGACGACGGGACCTTCAATTGCTTCCACAATCTCTCTGAGGGTAATATGTTCCGGCTTCCTGCTTAACCTTAGCCCTCCAGACGCGCCCCTTGACGAAACAACCAGATTTGCGCCGCCCAGCGTCTGAAATATTTTTGTCATAAATACCGGTGATGTTTTTGTCGCTTTGGTAATCGCTTTAATCATGACAAACTGATCACGAGGCTGTCTTGCCAGATAAATCATGCCTCTTATCGCGTATTCTGTTTTTCTGTTTATTTTCAGCATTGAGGACTATTTAAGTCCTAATTAAGAATTTGTCAAGAAAAAAATTATCGGATGTTTTTCAAAAATAACCATTGCCCGGAATCCATAACCGCCGTCATTCCCGACTGGACCTCCGGCGTATGCCGGATGATCGGGAATCCAGTGTTCTATTGGATGGGACGCTGTTTTTAATTCTCACTAATTAGGTGACTATTTTGGACGATCAATGGTCAACGGCAGACCTGACCCCTTGACTCACACACCTGTAATTTTTTCTTCTGTTAATCATCAAGAAACTTAATTATTTTCTGTTTAACATTTTCAAGTTTTTTCAATTCGCATTGCCAAACGACAAGAAAATCCCATTGTTTTTTGCGTAAGTCTTTTTGCAGTCTAAGATCGCGACGTCTATTTTCCTTTAATTTCGGCAACCAATATTCAAGTTTGGATTTCGGCGGTCTCCCTTTGGGGCATTTAGGATGCATATGCCAAAAGCAACCGTGTACGAAAATCACTTTTCTTCTCTTAGTAAAAACTAAATCGGGTTTTCCTGGTAACATTCTGGAATGAAGCCTATATCGATAACCGAGCGAATGTACAAGTCGACGAACGGTAATTTCAGGTACCGTATTCTTGCCGAGGATGTGGCTCATGATTTCGCTTCTTCTTGATACGGTTAATCGATCTACCATAGAATGTTGCCTTGCTATTTATAGGTTAAATAGCAATTCTCGCAAACTGAGGATAATACTTATGAAAATAAGCATACTGGCGAAATTTATCAAGAGAGATATCTCGATTATCATCACAATTATAACCCAAAACTTTCAACAACTTATTACCATCATTATTTTTTACAGGGAGATGTCGTTCTAAATAAAGACGTTCTTTTGTACTTAGAATCGGCATATCTATTTTGTGTGCGGGTGCCCAAGTAAAATTTTTAAAAGGCCATAATTTAAAATGTTTGCATATATCGTTAATACTATCTACGGGACAAACAATCCCTGTAACGCTAAGCATTGTAGCTCCGTCACGATAATATGATATATTTAGCACTTGGAATATTGTCCCCGAGATCTTCGGACGTGCTTGTTCGGCTGCTATACGGATCATTGTGCATAATAGATTTAATGATTTTTCGCCTAAATAGAAGCATTCCCGATCATCAATACGATGCGGTAAAACTTCACTATATTCAATATTAAATTTATCGATAATTTTATTTTGCCTTTTCAATTCCCATGGTTTTTTTTCAGCATCGGCACGCCCTTTGAACGACGCTATTTTATTTGCATTAATCGTTATTCTTACAATGCCATAGTCACTAATACGTTGGAGCGCTTCCTTAAATTCCGCAAATATGGAAAATTTAAAATCAGTATAATCGAGCCAAAAAATTTGTCGTCCTTTACTTAAATCCTGCTCGGCAATAAAACTCTGAAAATCTTTTTCGATAAGCTTCAATTTTCTATTAAATTTATGAAATTGCTGGCGTTTATATATTTCATGATCCTCTTCAATAGACACTAACCGTATCTCCGGTATATGTTCGCAAAGAAGTCTGCAATCCTCCAAAAAAGGACCGCCGAATCCGTAATACGTATAATTCTTCAGGTCGCACACTTTGCCTATTTTCTTTAATATTTCCAGAAACAAAAATCTATCGACGGCTTTGTTAGGTCTTAGATGATAAGGAGGTTGACTCACTTAAGTGCCTCCTTATATACGCGATCAAAACACGCTTCACCTACTATAGAAGGTTGTTCATTTTCCCTATCAAATAAAAATGAACTGACAACTTTCATTTCGTGAACGGTTTTCGAAAAAGATATTTTTCTGATATCTTGATCGGATAATGGCGGCATGGGAAGCGACGGTTTATATTGCATACCGTATGGTTTGCTTAGAACTTTAACAAACTTAATGTTCGCAGTGTCTAGGGAATGGCGAAACGTGGTAAGAGGTATTGCCTTGGTTTTTTTAATTTGTTCTTTCGATTCCTTTTCGCGTGTTTTCCATTTGTTCGTATAGTCAATAAACATTTTCATGCCTTCGCGCATTTTATTTTTAACTTGCAAATACAACGGCGAGCCCGCATCTATTCCTCTTTTTGTTGTTGTTGTCGGTAATTTCGACGGATCGTTGCTCTTAAATTCAACTATACCGGATATTGCTATAAACTGAGTATGATATTGAGGAATGCCGGCTTCGCCCCATCCCGTTAACTCGCTTTTATCGCAATACAAGACAGCTCGATCATTACAAACTACAGTCCATCCGGCTTGATCTGTAGAGTATTTCCGCTCTTTTAACGAATCCTCTACATCGTCTTTTGAGGGTAGCGGTCTCGAAAAACCAACCGCCAAGAAAACTTCAACTTCATCGACTTTAGCTTTATAAATAAACGGACGGATCGATTTTTCTTGCTTTGAAGAATAATCGAAATACAAATCGATAGGTTTCGGCGTTACTTTATTACCGTTTACAACTACATCAAAACCTTTGTTGATGATGAAAGCATAATGGGTTTCAACTTTTTTTATGAAATCGCTTGTACTAGATACATTATCGTGACCGAAGCAATTTGAAATGCCGGGAAGAAGTTTATCAATAACTATTGTTGTGCCGTCTTCAGACATACTTTTTCTGCTTTTTCTAACAGGGATCTTCCAATCGTCTTCTTTGTTAATCCATTTTTCAGAAATATCTACTTCGTAATTATCTTCCTTGCACTGCGTTGAAATTAAGCATTGACGACCCATTTTAAAAATGGCGCGTTTCATACCTATTCCGTATGTACCCACTGTACCGACAGGTTCATTTTTCCTTCCGTCACCACGTCCCATTCTAAAAGCATATTCATGAAGGTCCCACGGGATACCACCGCAATTGTCGTGAATACTAAAAGAATGCTGATCGAATGCTATTTCTGCCTTAAAACCTTTATATGGTTTATCTCCTGTTAATTTAGTTCTTTTTCGCAATATTCCGTCAACACAATTATCAAGCAAATCAAGCATTGCATCGTTAAGTGAAATATCCCTTGTAAGCATTTCGACAAAGAACGACTTAACCGGAGAGGCATCTACGCTTTCGTATTTCTTATTAGTCACGTCTTTTCCAACCATAATCACTCCTTATTAATCATTGCATTATTAATAATCTTTAATAAATGCTCTGCTAAAATCGGACTCACACTATTACCTATCTGTCTGAAACTATGCCAAATAGTCGAATCGAACTGAAACCAATCCGGAAATCCTTGTAGCCGAGCAGCCTCGCGCGGCGTAATTACTCTATTTTCGGTAGGATGAAGAGGACGTACAGCTTGATAACTACCGCGCTCGCTGCCAGTGCCGGCACGCAATGTAGAGCAGTAACCGACGGATTCGAGACGCCGACTCTTTGAAATCTTATCAAATTTACCCGGCTTTATAGTAGCATATCTGCGCGCTACCTTCGTCGAATGATATGTCCCCAAGCAACCTGACACCAAGGAATCTTTTCTCAAAACATTAATAGCTTTTTTATCTCCTACACCCTTCGGTATATGGCCATTCAGCCGAAAACCGAAGTTACCATTAAACGATGTCCTTACTTTCATCCAACCTTCGCATATAGCGGTTCTATCAGGATCTATTTTTTTCGGTAAACCTTTTAATGCATTCTTAACATTTACAGATTTAATGTCATCGGGAGGGGCAAAATCTATACGATTTAAATCGATCATTTCATTCGGAAGATATCCGAAAAAGAAAACGCGAGTTCGAGAAGTAGGAGCACCATAATCGCTGGCTTTAAATTTCATAGGTGGGATAATTATGTATTTATTTGATATATGTGAAAAAGCTTCTTCTCTAATATCACTATTTTTTTCACCGAGTATACCTAAAACGTTTTCCGCAAGAAAAAAAGTTGGAGAACATTCTTTTACAATACGAAAAAAATCGACAAATAATTTATTTCGTGCATCTGAACAATCATTTTTCCCGATATAACTGAATCCCTGACAAGGCGGGCCGCCTATTATTCCGGTAGGCGTTCCGAATCTCGCAATAATATCTTTTCCTTTTAGATGGGAAATATCAGTGGTCCAATGCGAACTACCCGGGAAGTTACGGCAATGCGCATCCATGGCTTTTGAGTCGTTATCGATTGCACCAACTAAAGAAAATCCTGCTCTAGTGGCGCCGAGGCTGAAACCTCCTACACCGCTGAACAAATCCACTATTGATGGACGCGGTTCAAATTTTAATTTCATTCATATCCTTTCCGATTTTTTTTAAGGACTGAATCTTAAAACAATTTTTAAGTATTTTATTATATAAAAGCGCAAAGTACAATCAATATAATTGTATACAATCCGATTAATATGGTCAGGTCTAAAATATAATTTTTTAGCCATTATTCAACATTAAAAATCTATTTCAGTGAAACATGCAGAAACAAAGGCATCATCGATGCCTGCCGCATATCGCGGGATGGAAACTAATTAACTCCTTTTAAAAAGATAATGCAAGGGAAAAACAAGTGTTAAGTATTAAGAGTGAAGAGTGAATGAAAAAACAAAATAGTTCAATATTCTATGTTCAAAGTTAAAACATATCAGTTTTCCCCCGTATAATCCGGATTGAAATTAGCGATGATTGTTTGGCGTGTTTTATCGATAAGGTCTTGAACCGTATCGATTGTATAGCTGCTGACATCAATAGGGTCCCCGACCACAATCTGAATTTTCCCCGGCTTCAGGGCAAGACTTTTCTTGGGAAGAACGCGCCGGCTTCCATTGACCGTAACCGGAAGAATCGGAATCTTACGCCGGACGGCTGTTACAAATCCTCCCTTTTTAAATTCATGAATTTTCCCGTCGGGTGATCTTGTTCCCTCGGCGAACACCATAACGCTCACGCCTTTGGGTAAACGATCAAATCCTTTGTTCATGCTCTCAATCGCGCTTGCGGTATTGGAGCGGTCGATGAAGATGTTTCGCGAGGCGTACAATCCGTATCCGAAAACCGGAACTTTGAGAAGTTCCTTTTTAATAATCCAGCGGAATTGAATGCCCAATCTGGTGACCAGCGAGATGATGTCGTAATGCGATTGATGGTTGGAGATAATGATATACGATGTTCCCTTTTGAATCTTGTCCTTGTTTTTTATTTCCGTGCGGACAAAAGATACGGCAAGCATTGTATAGGCCCAGAGCTTGGAAAGGGAGAAGGCGAGATTGCCGGTGCGGCTTAAAAGTCCCGCGGGGATTATGAAAGTACACAGGATAACAGTCGCGATTGCCGCCCAAAAGCCAAGCCATACGACGCATATTGTCTTGTAAAGTAATTTCATAACACAGCTTTCTTTAGATGCTTGTTAAGAAAATATTTTGAGACAAAAAATCAGTCGCTTTTGTTTTTTAACTTTTTGCAAAATATTGAAATTTTATTGCTGATAATACTATTTCTAAGGGGTAATGCAAGGGGAAAATAAGCGTTAAAAGGGAAGGGTGATATGAATAGTGAAGAAGCCGCTTCAGCGCTTCAGATTTGTATGGATTATTTTGGCGCCGTCGAAACCGTTAAAGTACGTGGAAGACGCAATGCTGTATGCGCCGATATTTTCTGTAAGCAGATAATCGCCGATTTCCAGATTTCCCGGCAACTGAACAGATTGAGATATTTTGTCGAAACTGTCGCAGGTCTGTCCGACCACGGCGCATACTTCTTCTTTGCCTTTTCTAAACGCGGTGAAATTGGGAATCCAGTGATCGTAAATGACGCCGGAAAAGGTATGATAAACGCCGTCATTGATATAATAGAAAATCTTTCCGTCTCTTCTGGATTTGCCGATGATTTCCGTAATCAGTGTTGCCGCGGTCGCGACGATGAACCTTCCGGGCTCCGCGATGATCTCCACATCCGGCGGGAACAGCCTTTGACATTCAGAGTTGATGACATTTGCCAGTTTCTCAAATTCGGGAACCTGAGAATCATAAGGCACAGGAAACCCTCCGCCGATATCTATGATCTTCATATCGTATCCCTTGCTTCGGGCATCGTTGAGAATTTCAGAGGTGATGGCAAACGCGGCCGTGTAATTGTCAAAATTTGTGCACTGGCTTCCCACATGAAAACTTAATCCTTCAACCACAAGGCCGATATCGTGGGCCTGGCGAATAAGCTGGGCGGCATCTCCGGGCTCCGCGCCGAATTTCGAACTCATCTCAACCTGTGAACCTGTATCGGGCACCTTCAGCCTCAGAATCAAACCGGCTGTATCGCAGCAGGCTTTTATTTTTTTTAATTCATCATAATTATCGTAAGTGACAAGAGGCCGGTATCGTTTTATCCTGGCAAGTGTTTCCCTGTCCTTGATGGTATTGGAAAAAATAATCTTGTCCCAGATGAAGAAGCGCTTATCCTTTTCTTCGAAATGGTCGATATATTCATGAACCTGCATGAATTCATTGTAGGAGGCGACGTCAAAACTCGATCCTTCAAGAAAGAGGGTTTTGATAATTTCGGGATGCGTATTGGCCTTGACGGCGTAATAGCATTGAACCCGGGGCAGATTTTTCTTGAAAGTCCGGTAATTGTTCCGGAGCTTTTTGTGATCGAGAATGAACAAGGGAGTTCCGTGCTGTTTTATCAGTTGGGCAATCTGTTTTTTCATAGCGAGGCTCCAATAATGAGACTCTTTGTCTCTATGTCATTTCGACCGAAGGGAGAAATCTTTCTTCGTAACGATGTTAAGATTCCTCACATGCGTTCGGAATGACATCTTTTAAAGCACAAACTTATTTTTTTATGTCATTTCGAGTGTAACGAGAAATCTTTAAGATTCCTCGTCGCTTGCGCTCCTCGGAATGACATCTTTTACTCTTCAAGTTTTTTCATCAGGCTTTTGAGTTGTTCGACCTCTTTGTTGTTTTCCAGATAGGAAGCCACCAGCTTCTTGTGCAGTTCCTTCCCGCGATGATAAAGCCTTTTTTGTTTTTTGGGTTTGGTCGTATGCAGGACATAAGCGACCATCAGCGGCAGGGCCACTGTGACATCGAGATAGGCCGTGACGGTTTCATCGAGTTTTGTCGGATCGATCTTGCCCCAGCTTGCCGCTTCGCTGGGCGGCGCACCCGACAATCCTCCCGTATCGGGTCTCGCGTCGGTGATGTTGATATCGTAATCCTGTCCCACTTCGGGGATCATGAGAACTTCCTGAATCTGCGGTTCCGTCTGGAGCATGAAGTTTTTCGGACTGCCGCCGCCGATCAGAATGACACCGGTTTTTCCCTTTTCATAACGCTTTGCGTTCAGAATGATGGCGGTGGAATCGTTGACGTCAATGCTCGGATTGATTTTCAGTTTGAATTTATTCAGCAGTCCGGCGCTCTGGGCTAAAAGCTCGAGGCCGGCGACATTCATGCCGATAGTGGAATCACCGGGCGAGGATGTGAAAACGGGAATCCCGTTTCTGTATGCGGCCGCGAGAATGCTTACTTCGCCCAGTTTGTTTTTTTCTTCATATTCATGCATGACCTTTCCAAGGAGATGATAGAATTCACGGGTGCCCATTTCTTTCTGAAATTCCGGCCTGAGCATTATTTTTCTAAGGCGGCGGTCCGTTTCCATCAGCACGTCTTCATAGTCGAACAGAATGTCGTAGATTCTGGTTACACCTTTATCCCGCAAATCAACGTCATCGACGAGATGGGAGCCCCGATGCATCGGCAGATTAAAGGCAAAATGCAGATCGTGATACATGTTCGCGCCGGTTGCGGTCATCCAGTCCACAAAACCGTGATTCATCAGCGGGATGATGGCTGAAGGTCCCAGACCCGCGGGAGTGAGCGCCCCGGCCAGACTCATACCCACCGTGACATCCTTTTTGGAATATTTTTCTTTCAGCAGTTGACAAGCGGCTCTTAATCTGCCGCCGTTATAGGCATCCATATTATCAATGAGTTGCTCGATACCTGTCTTGGCTGAGATGGGTTTGGGAAGAATTCTTTTGCCGGAAAAATATTTTAATTTGCCCGGGCATTGTGCGTGTTTCTTTTTCATGTTTTTCACCTTTCAAAAAAAGTAGGTGGAAGTATAGGAAACGCGCTTTTGTATGTCAAGAAAATCTTGGCTATAAAGCGCCGGATGTGAAACCGATGGAACAATTTATTTTTGAAAACAAAAACCCCTTAGTTGCCCTTGAAGTTCGGCGGTCTCTTTTCAAAAAATGACATGACGCCTTCCTTGACATCATTGGTGCTGACAGCAATGCCCTGCATGGCCGCTTCCTTTTCCAGAGCGCTTGCCAGATCGCTTTCAAAGGAACGGTTGAGCATATGCTTCAGCATTCCAATGGCCTTGGTGGGGCCCTGCGCCAGTTTTTGCGCCAGTTCCATGGCGGCAGGAATCAATTCCTCCGGCGGCACGACTTTGTTTACCAGTCCCAGCTCCAATGCGCGTTTCGCGTCGATTTCATCTGCCGTGAACATCAACTCTTTCGCGCGTGCCAGACCAATCAGGCGCGGCAGAAAAAAAGTGCCTCCCATGTCCGCGATCAATCCACGGCGCACGAAGACCTGAATAAAACGTGCCGCCTCCGATGCGATAAGCATATCGCAGGCAAGCGCAAGGTTGCATCCCGCCCCCGCGGCCACTCCATTTATGGCGCCGATGATGGGCTTTTCCAGATTCATGATGCTTTCGATAACACGTCCGTACCACTGGGTTGTGAGCCGCATGCCCGCGGGCGTGCCGATATCGGAGCGGTTATCCGGGCTGTTGAGGTCGGCTCCGGTGCAGAAGCCTTTTCCCGCGCCGGTGATGATGACCGCCCGCACATCATCATCCAGGGTCAGGCGCTGGAAGTGATCTCCCAGTTCCTTGACGACGGCGAAACTGAAAGAATTCTTGCTCTCCGGACGGTTAAGAGTAACTACCTCCACGGCTCCTTCGCGCCGGTACAGTACCTGATCCATAACAACCTCCTTCTTAACGAACCCTATATGTTGTTTCTTTTGCGTTATCTAACAAAAGTATTTTGTTGTCAGATCCTGCCGCCCGTTTCCTGATAAAGCTGTGGCAGGAAGGATGCAAGATTGTTGTATTCCGTCAGAGAATGCAGGCAATTATTACGCGCCAGATCCATCATCTTGAAGGGCAGGGGAATCTTCACCCGCGCGGGTGATCCGGACTTCATGGTCTGCCCGATCCAGTAACGGCTGCGGTATTCTACGCCGCCTTCGATTTCACGGACGGCATGAAAGAATGTATTGAACGGGATACCCATAAAGTCAACAGTGACATTGGCGCAGTAGGCCCTCGATATTTCCGGTTCCTTGAACATGTTCATATTCAGGCCGAAATCGCGGGGAGAGAAAAAATCAATTCTGAGTTTGTCTGCTCCCTGCACACTGAACCCCTCCACAGGGTAGTGTGTGCTGCCGTAGTTTCTTTCCTTGAGCGCGACGCCGGAACTGTCTGGATGCTTGGCGGGATTCTTTGCGCTGATGCCGGTATGCGCGACCGGACACCACATGGCGTAGCGCAGTCCCTCCAGCGGATGCCAGTTGAACCACCAGTCGAGCATTTCGGGTGTGACACCCGGCATCTTAACCAAAGTAGCCGCAAATCCGCTGCCATCCGGCATAACCGTGTACCCGGTTTCCACATCCAGATAGCCGGGTTTCATCAAATCATTCCGATCATGAACAGAGGTGGCCTTTGAGGGATCAACCGGCCCCGCATTGACCTTCACCAGATCAGCCGCGGGAATCTCAGCCAGTTCCTTATAAAAATATTTCGCATAGGGCTTTTTCTTTTCCCCGGCGGTCAGATCCCTGCGCTTCATCCTGCGGATGTCGTCCATGGTTACCGGGTCAGGGAATATTTTCCCCATTTTTACAAATAAAGCCCCAATGTTCATATGATTTTTATGCCTGCCATAATTCGTGCGTGATATCTGCGATTCGCCGGCGCTGATTGTCATTCAGGAGCATTTTAGGTGAATTCTGGATTGTCGTATCGCGGTTTTCGACAATCAGCACGGACGCATTATTGTTTAAGGTGTGGCTGTGCCATATGCCACGCTTGACGTTGTAAATCTTCCGCGGTTCCAGATCAATGCCGATAATCGATTCGATAGGATCTTTCCCCTCTCCGATAAACAGGATACAGCGGCCTTCAAGAAGAACGAAAACCTCATCCGTTTCTTTGTGCCGCTGCATGGCGAAAATGCGTTCGGGCAACAGTTCGTCGCAATAACGCAGGATCGCTACCCGCCATTTATCATAGTCGATCAGAGGCTGATAGCCTGTGCCCTCGCAGTCGTGAATTTCCAGCAGATGTTCATAAATATTTTTCAACTGAATTCTCCATCAAAGAATGAGTAGGTTTGTATCATAAGTTAAGCCGGAGTTCAGCTTTTTTTTGATTATTATGGGCAAGGGTGAATGGTGGATAGTTGATAAGAAGGGTGACGGGTGAATTTCACCATTTTTTTATTTTTTTACACCCGCGGGAGTAATGTTTTATACAGTGCGTTGTACAAAACAGGAGGAGATGCCTTCCTCAGACTTTCTTAAAGGAAAGTAACTCCCGCGGGATTATGTTTCTTGCAAACACTGCATTCGCGCAACCGTTAATCGCCTGGCTCACATTTATTAAAATCTCAGGGAAATAAATTAATAAGCAGGAATAAAGTACCTTTATGGAAAATAATAATCAATCCCTCTGAAGAGGGATTTCATTAGCATTATTATTCTGATATAGATACAATGAAAATAGTTTATTTCATGATTTGCGGAAGCGATATCTACTAAAATTGGAAGAGGACTTTGTCATGAAAAATCTTATAGCAGCCATACCCGATGAATATCTTAAAGCAATTTTTTGGAAAGCGCCGAATCCCATGGGCATTACAACAGCAAAGGACGGCATCTATCTGGATGTAAACGAAGCGTTCACAAAAATTTTTGGAGTGCGGAAGCAGGATTTAATCGGGAAGTCATCCGTCGAATTAGGACACTTGTCAAAAGAAAGAATGTTAGAGGTATCTACTGAAATAAAAGAAAAAGGATATGCCAAAAACATTTTCATAAAAAATAATGACGAGAATATTGCATTGGACTGCGTATTGATCAATACGACGCCGATAAAAATAAAAAATCAGGTTCTTTGGCATACTGTTGTGACTGATATTTCCAATGTTAAAGTAGCTCGGAAAACCCGGCGGGATAATATTTTTGCTAAATTATTGGATTCTCTTGATACGATCGGTATTATTGTGTTTAGCGATTACGGGAATAAACAACCATCTTTATTTTATGTGAATGCGATGGCAAAAAAGATTTTAGAAAAAGAAACGATATTGGATTTGATTAATGCGTTAACCCGGAATGAATCGGTATTTTTTAACACCAAGACAGGATATTATCATATTAGAAAAATTTCAACCAATCGCAGCACTCCACTGAAAATAATTGTGATGGAAAGATTTCCCAACACTGAACTGGTTGAGGGGCAAATGAAACAGCGAGGCTTGACGCCCCGGCAACAGGAAATCGCTTTTTTAGTTGCCACCGGATATTCCAACAGCGAAATTTCTGAAAAACTTGGTATCACGATACATACTGTAAAAGATCACATGAAAAAAATATTTGAAATATTTGATGTTCACAATCGCGTCGAACTTGGTCCAAAAATATTAAGCTGGCGGTAACCGGGAAAAGGGTGAATGGCGGGGAAGACAAGATATCTCTCCAAACATTCGCCGGATTCCTTCCCTGCGGTTCGACATAGTAAATATATTTACGGATCCGGTCTTTACCGGTATGAAGATGTCGGTATAACTTCGCCCGCCTGATTTGTTTATTTCCCGGATTCCCCAGTCACCCAGGCATGCGCCGGGCTTCACTATAGGGGCAATAAAAAAAGTGAATTTCGCCGTTTGCGTTCAATGTCCAAAAATGTTATAATTTTAAAATAAGTGTTGTTAGACAATAAATAATCGTATATCTTCAACCTGATAAAATATTCATAGAATTATTTTTAAAAAGAAAGCCACAGTTTTTACCGGGAGAAAGTAATGGCAGATATAGATTTACAGCGAAGAGCTATCGACGCGCTTATTCGTATACAGGCATTTATAATAAGCATGCAATCCGATACGTCCGCCGATTCCACGATTATTGATTCCATAGAAATGCTCTATCTTCATCTACTGGAAACTGTTCGGCAGGATGCTCCTTCGGTTTTTGCGGAATTAGAAAAAAAGTTGCCGTCCTGCGAAGATATTTCAAACAAACAGGTAGATGAGACGATTCAAATGTCATCTTTGCTCGATATCCTTCACGCTTTGTGCATCAAAAACATTTCTTTTAATAAAGATCCGGAAAATGAAGAACTGCAAATTTTTATAAATCTTTTCGCGGAAAAGCCAAAACCCATACAGGATGAAGTTACTTTGCAAGAGCCTGTAATGGAAAGCGCGGCAGCGCAGGTTGAGCCGGTTGTTGAGCCGGTTAAAGAAGAACCAGCTCCGGAAAAGGAACAGGAAGTTGTTCCCGATCTTGAGATTGCGAAAAGCGCGGCAGCGCAGGTTGAGCCGGTTAAAGAAGAACCAACTCCGGAAAAGGAACAGGAAGTTGTTCCCGATCTTGAGATTGCGAAAAGCGCGGCAACGCAGGTTGAACCGGTTAAAGAAGAACCAGCTCCGGAAAAGGAACAGGAAGTTGTTCCCGATCTTGAGATTGCGAAAAGCGCGGCAACGCAGGTTGAACCGGACAAAAAGGAAACAGCTTTAGAGAAGGAACAGAAAATCGTCTCCGAATCCGCGGTTGCGGAAGGTCAGATTTCCGGGAATATTTCCGAATTGGAAAAAGTTTTTACCCGTTTAAACGCGATGAATGGAGACCTTGCATCTCTTCCTTCCGAAGAGAAAATGGCTGAGATCATAAAGTTGGTAGCACAAGTGGCCGAGTGGCTGGAGAAGGAAGAAACCTTCACCCCTGAATACAAAAAATTATGTGAGCGTTTGGAAACACTTCTTCAGGACTTCATCGTTCATGGATATTTTGCCGAAGCAGGTACGATTATAAATGTTTTCAGTAAAATTAATAACGGCACACTGAAAAGAGATGATAAGGTGCGAGATGTTTCTTTAAAAATTATCAAAAATCTGGCAACAGATCATAATTTTAATATCCTGTTTAAGGAAATCAATACCAACGAGAGGAATAAACAGAATGAGGCCTGTAAAATATTCGCCGGATTTGGCAATGTTGTAATAAACAAATTACTTGATGGTCTTAAGAGAGCCACCGACAGCAAAGCACGAATAAGTATTCTCCACGTTGTTGAAGAAATGGGGGATGCGGCAATACCTGCCGTCAAAGCAACCATTGATATGAGTGCCCCATGGTATTACCTGCGCAACATGGCCTATTTGCTGGGACGTATCGGCAATGAAAAGAATATCGATGTATTCGAGCCTCTGCTGCTGCATAAAGAAAAACGGGTCCGCATGGAAGCGTTCAAAAGCATTGTCCAGACCGGAGGGAATAAGCGGGGAGCATTATTCCTGTCCATTCTGCCTCAGGTAGATAAAGAATTACGAATCAACATTATTGAAATGCTCGGTAAAATAAAATACGCAGAAGCCGTGACAGATTTACAGTTCATGCTCAAGAGCAAGTACAGTACTCTGGCAAAGAATGATCAAATATACCTGCAGGAAGAAATATGCAGTGCTCTCGGAGCTATCGGCTCGCCTGAAGCGGTTAAAGTTCTTTCAGAAGTTGCCGAATCAAAATCTATTCTGGGCATAGGGACGTTTTCTAAGGAAGTTAAATATGCCGCTGAACGCGCGCTGTCATACATTAGAAAAAGAGATCAAACCAAATGAAGATCGATCAATGGCGTGAACAGGCTATAATTTGTCCAGCCACTTCATCATGGCATTTGCAATAACCTGATGACCTCTTTCATTCGGATATCTGGAATCCGATAGTGTCAAATCCCTGCTGCACAGATGATGTTCTTCCAGATAACCGTTCCAGTAACTGTGTACGGGAATCAGTTCACAGCCCAAGTCAGAAGCAACAATCATCAAAGACCTGTAAAAAATAAAAACGGCATCCATTTCATTCGGATTATCGAAGGTGTGCGAAGTCGCCAGGAAGATGACCGGATTGAAGCGCAGGCGCGCCAGCCTGATCATCTGTACAAGATTTTCCTGAAATTCCGAGCGGTAGACATACCCGAAAGCATCATCGACACCGAATTGCACAAGAAGAATATCGGGTCTGAAACCGGCAATATCTTCGTTGAAAGTGCCGATGCCGTCAAAAGAGTTTTCTCTGTATCTTGACCGGTTCACCACCTCGATCCCTTTGGGCAGGAGGGATTCCCTGAGAATGTCCGCATAACTTTTGGTTACGCCGAAACCGGCGGCAATACTTCCACCACGGATAAGCAGTTTCATGACCGGAAGCGCCTCCTGAAAGGGAACACTAAAAATTAATCATTTCCTTACCGGTGAGCTGCGCTTCAGTGTAGCTCACATGGCCCCCGGTTCAACTATTTAATCGCGGGAAATTGTTTTAAAATTATCGTTTTTTTAAATAGAAGCGATCAAGGTTCCCATGTGAGAAAATGTCCATCCAAAATGAAGTCGGAATCTTGTGGACCTTTATAGAGAACAAACTTCTCCTTGGCCTTGCGTTTGTCGTATTTGGCGGCGCATATGATTTCAATATGTCTTCCTTCGCCGGTCACTGCTACTGCAGAATCGGCCGATACGTTAGTTTCTTTACAAGACTCTACCTCGTAAGATTTGAAATCTCCCATATCCTGATTAATTTTTTGAAGAAGTGTTACCGCCGTCTGCTCCTTACTCTGGCGCATAAAATTAACGCCCTGTCCATCCATGGCAGAGGTGTCTCTGTAAGCAAGACGCGAGCAGAGTTCCTGAATCTTAGCCGTATCCTTGGCCTTGAGCGCATCATAATAACTCGTAAGCCATATCTTACAGTCTTCAGGAACATTCACGTTGGAATGCGAACCGGGACAACCATACAAAAATACCGCGCAAGCTAATAAGCATAAAACTTTAAGCATGCTGCGCTTTCCAATGATTACGGAATCCTTTGTCTTGAGTTGCATAGGCGATCTCCTTGGGGTTATTAGCGTTTAGGAACTTGATATAAAAACTTCACTTTGATTAATTTAACATGGCTGTATTTCATTTACAAGATGCTTATTAACCGATTCAAGAGGCAATGTTATACTTGCATATTTTGTTTAAAAAATGTATAAAATAATTTGTTAAGTACATTATGAGCATTTTGGGGCGATTTAGATATGAACGTAAAAGGCACTGTTTATACGACGACAAAAGCTACTGTCATCGAAGCTTTCGGCGAGCAACGCTGGAATTCATTTATGGCCAAACTGGCCCAGAAGGACAAGTATTTCAAAGACAATATTATCATGTCCATTACCCTCATTCCGTTGGATAAAATCATTATTCTATTTGACGAATTGGTTGATGAGTGCTTCAACGGCGACAAAAATGCATCATACATGATGTTTGGAATGGTCGGTTCTAAATGGGCTCTGTCGCCGGGAGGCCCATACAATTCTTTTCTGCTGACAAAGGATCTAAAGCAGTTCGTCGAAACGGTCCTGCCGAAACTGTGGGCGACCTATTTTGACGGCGGTGCGACTACTGCACGACTGGAAAACAACGTTGTTTATGTCAGGGTTACCGGATTCCCCATCAAGCATGTTTACTATGAAAAACTTCTGATGGGTTACTTTAAGCAGGCGCTCAAAGTATTCGGAAAGAAAACTACGGCGACCATGGTCAGAAGTCTCACGGCGGGCGATGACGATATTTATTTCAAGTATGAAATAAAGGAATCATAACCGCAAAATAGAAATTTCATTCAATCATATCCATTTGAGAATTCCCGCAAACACGATTAGAGCAATGGCGTTAACGGTGAAAAGCGAACCGATGAAAAGCTTTTGCGCCCGTGGTTGCCAGTCGTGTACGTAACAGGCGGCGGCGAAAAAGGGAATGTAAACCGTCACAAAAACCGGGAAAGCGCCCCACCATCCGTAGACCCAGACAAATGCAGGTGTACGCACTAGAAATATTTCCAGAATCGAGGCGATAGCTGCGTTGGCAGCCGAGAAAAAAAGACGGTTGTTGATGCCCATTATTTTCAGAGAGGGATCTTTCGGCATCAACTTGCAAACGACCACTCCGGCAATAGCGAACATCAGATTGATTTCGATTCCGACGCCTACCATGATTTCAAAGGCTGTTCCCGAAGGCACTGTCCAGAGAGCATGACCGGAAAAATGCTGGATCAGGGCGTTGATGATTTCCACAAACCAGTGGACCATGTAAAGAGCCAGGCCTCCAGCGATAGCGCGATAATTTCCCTTTTCGTATTCGTTGGCATAGACGTAAAGGACGATGACAAGCAAAGGAATAACATACCACTGGAAAGTGCTGCCGCTCCTCAAAATGTTCAACGCCTGCCGGGTCGCTTCCGGGTTGTTCAAATTCATAGCGATGCCTCCTTCAGAATGTTCATACCATTTCGCTTCCTTCGGCTAACTTTGTTGACTGCGTCGTCAGCTTCCTCGACGTATTATTTATACGCCTGCGGAGCCTCCTCCTTGTCGCCGCGTTATCCTTTGAAATCGAAATGGTATCAAATTTTAAACATTTACTCCTGCACGGTAACCGCGTCTTCGGGTAACAGATTATCATTTTCAACAATGATAATCCGGACGTTTGCTTTCCCCTGTTTTATCATGCCGAGCTCACGCGCCGCCTGACGCGACAGGTCAATAAAGACTTCCTCGTGTTCGAGGCAACGATCATTTACTTTTACGATGACCGATCTGTTGTTGGCAAGATTTACGACTTTTACCCGTGTGCCCAGCGGAAGGGTGGGATGGGCTGCCGTCAGTTTTTTCGAGTTATAAATTTCACCGGACGTTGTTTTTCTTCCATTGTAGCGCTTCGCATAGAAGCGGGCCACTCCCATTGCGCCGTCCGGCGCGGTGTAACGGGCTATGGTTTGTGCAAGTTTTGATTCGTCTGATCTTTGTATCTGTGAAAGAGTCTGGCATCCGGCGCACATGAAAAGCATAATAAGAGATAAAATGAACAGGAAAAATATTGATTGAGTTTTCATCTCATCTCCTTTTCATGATGCTGTGTCGAATCGTGACGGAATCACTCGACGGTAGCAAAAGGATGGTTCCTGCCTGTTTCATCAAATAATCGGCTGGTGAGCTTTACGGCCATAAACACGTTCATAGGCTTTGCAAAAAGGGCAAAGGTTGCCTTCAATCTTTTTAACAAACCAGAACGCGGCTCCTTCTTGTTTTTTACGGGCATGTTTACAGAGCGGACAGGTGACACAGAACTTGGCCAGTTTACGATCCCGGTCTGTAATTTTACGTTTTGCGGGTTTCGCTTTTACTTTTGTTTTTTGCTTTGTCATGATTTCATCCCTTGCTTTTTCTGCTATAAAGAAGAAGTGCTTAGGGGACTCACTTCTCACCATATTTCTCTTTCATTTCATCCAGTTTTTCCTTTGCCTTCGCATCTCCTTGTTTAAAAGCCTTGAGATACCATTTTGCAGCCTCGACATCGTCCTGCGGAACAAATATACCGTCCTGGAATAAATCGCCAAGCCAGTTCTGAGCATCAATATTTCCCTGTTCGGCCGCTTTACGATACCATTTTACAGCCTCATCAATATTTTGAGCAACGCCTTCAGCATAGAAATACATTAAACCAAGATTCAACTGGGCATCCGCATCTTCCTGCTCGGCCGCCTTAAGATACCAATTTAAAGCTTCTTCATAGCTCTGCCCGACACCTTCACCATTATGATACATTAAACCAAGATTTGACTGGGCTCTCGCGTCTCCCTGCTCGGCCGCTTTAAGAAACCATTTCACGGCCTCCGCATTGTTAAGAGGAACATATTCACCCTTTCTATACATCTCTCCCAGAGTATACTGGGCACTCGCAAGCCCCTGTTCAGCTGCTCTACGGTACCATTTCACAGCTTCGGCATCATCCTGTAGAACACCCTGACCTTGCTGATACATCCAGCCCAGAGTTAACTGGGCTTTTGCATCTTCCTGCTCAGCCGCCTCAAGAAACCACTTAAGCGCTTCGGCCTCGTCCTGCGCAACGCCTTCGCCTTTCTGGTACATTACCGCCAGATTATACTGGGCATTCGAGATTCCCTGTTCGGCAGCTTTAAGAAACCATTTCGCGGCCTCATCAACATCCTGTTCAATACCTAAGCCTTCCTGATACATGACACCCAGATTAAACTGAGCGCCTGCCTGTCCCTGCTTGGCCGCTTTGAGATACCACTTAACGGCTTCGGCATCATCCTGCGGAACATAGATGCCTTCCTGATACATAATGCCAAGCCAGTTCTGGGCGTCTGCATGCCCCTGCCTGGCCGCGTTAAGAAACCATTTTAAAGCTTCGTTCTCGTCTTTGGGCACACCTTCGCCGTTATAATATATAAAAGCCAGATTGAACTGAGCGCCTGCATCTCCCTTCTGGGCCGCTTTGCGATACCACTTTACGGATTCAGCATCGTCCTGTGGAACGCCTTTACCCGCTTTGTACAACATACCCAGTATAGATTGGGCGTTTTCATCTTCCTGTTGGGCCGCTTTGAAATACCACTTTACCGCCTCGGCATCGTCCTGTGGAACGCCAAAACCTTCCTGATACATCACACCCAGATTGAACTGGGCAATTGCGATTCCCTGTTCGGCGGATTTTAAAAACCATTTTGCGGCTTCGACGTCATCCTTCGGAACACCTAAGCCTTCCTGATACATCATGCCGATATTCAACTGGGCATTTGCGTCACCCTGCTCGGCCGCTTTGAGAAACCATTTCGCGGCTTCGGCATCATCCGGCGGGACACCGTTGCCTTCTTTGTACATCATGCCTAATGTGACTTGAGCATCGGCATCGCCCTGCCGGGCCGCCTGAAGATAAGACTCTATGGTTTCAGCATCGTCCCGCGAAACATCTGAATCGTAAACGTGGATGCCGCCGGTACTAACTTGAACATTATTTTCTTCCAGAAGAACTGTTTCCAGATCTGACTTTTGAGGTTTGGCATAGTCTTTCGGAGCGCTTTCATCTTCTTTATGAATTTCTTCGATATTAGTCCGGGGCTTTGCTTCTTCCTGCCGGGCCTTCTCGACAACCGGTTTTTCAGCTTCACCGGTCACGTCGTCATCAAGTGAAATACCTAAGACATCCAGCACGGATAGGGCATCAGCGTGTCCCTGCCTGGCTGCCTTTCGATACCATTTTGCGGCTTCGGCTTCATTCTGCGCAACGCCTTTGCCTTCTATATACATCATGCCCAATATGTTTTGAGCTTCCGCGTCTCCGTTTTCAGCCGCTTTGCGATACCATTTTGCCGCTTCGGCATCATTCTTCGCGATAAATACGCCGTCGCGGTATGTACCGGCGAGCCACATCTGGGCGTCCATGTTCCCGTTTTCAGCGGCTTTACGATACCATTTTACAGCCTCATCGAAGTCCTGGTCAACGCCGTCACCTTCCTGATACATCCAGCCCAGATAGAACTGTGCCTCCGCGTTTCCATTTTCGGCCGCTTGGGTGTACCATCTTGCGGCTTCGTCATCGCTTTGAGGCACGCCCCAGCCTTCCTGGAACATCCAGGCAAGATTCAACTGAGCTTCCGCGTTTCCGCTTTCGGCCGCCTTGGTATACCATTTCGCGGCCGTAATTTTGTCCTGATCAACGCCAATGCCTTGTTTATACATCATGCCCAGTATGGCCATGGCTTTTGCATTTTTCTTCCTGGCTGCCTTTCGATACCAGTTTAATGCTTCGGCATAGTCCTGGGCGACCCCTTCACCGTTATGGTAAAGAATGCCTAGAGTTAACATGGCATCCACATCACCCTGCTCGGCCTCTTCGCGAATAAATTCCAAAGATTGGGTATGATCTTTCATATTCATTATTCTCTAATTGCGAGTTGCTTTAATATCTCCATAGCACGAGTCATTTATTTTTCAATATAAAATTATATATTAAATAATATAAATCATATCGGATATTACGGCAATAGATATTAATTCAGATATAATCGGATTGATAATAGTTTATTTTAAAGACTTAACGCTTTGTTTCTGTAATCTGCGTCCCATTCTCCATTAAAGCAGATTGCATAGATTAGTGTGGCGAAACTTAAGAATAATGTAGTATAAGGTGGATCAGGAGTTTAAGTGGTTTATGGATTCTTATAATGTATTGATTATCGGCTCCGGCCCGGCCGGTCTTTTCGCGGCAATGGAGCTTGAACGCCAGGGTTTGGACAGGATTGCCATTGTCGATCGCCATCCGTATCCCGCCGGAGGGCTGCTCAATGACGGCAAACTGAATTTTGACTATCGAATCGGAATCGATCTGGATGAACTTAAGCTCGATCGTGATTCGGCTGAAAGTTTGATGGAAGAAATCAGGCAGGTCTTCATCCGGTTTCCGAAGTGCAAACAGGTAACTTTTGTCGATAAGAATGAGAAAATCGAGGCGCTGGGAAACATTGCCAAAGAGCATGGAGCGCAATTCATCGCGCCGGAACAATGGCATTGGGGAACAGATAACGGCAGAGCCGTCGTTGATTATTTAAGAAAACATCTTAGGAAAACAGAATTTTTACTGGAAACAGCGGTAACCTCTATTGAGCGGCACAGTAAAGACAACTTTTACGTCTTTTGTAATCATCAGCGAAAAAAAGTCTGCTATGCGGCAAAGGTAATTCTTGTCGCTCCGGGCCGCAGCGGCGCTTACTGGTTTCGCGATTTAGCCGAAAAATTAAATATTCGCCACAACTTCGGCCCCATCGATGTGGGAATCCGCGTTGAATTAAATAGAAAATTTTATGACGACGTTACGAATATTGTGTACGACCCGAAATTCATTTTCTACACCGCTCGTCACGGAGACAGGGTGAGAACATTCTGCACCAATCCGGGCGGACGCGTACGACCGGAAGACTATTACAACTTCAAACTGGTTAACGGCGACGCGCTCGGAGGCCGGAAAACGGAAAACTCAAATTTCGCCCTGATCAATACGGTTTCATTGACTGAACCCTTTTCCGATACAACAGAATTCGGGCAGATGATTGCCAAACAGTTCTTTCTTCTGGGGGGAGGAAAGCCGATTGTTCAAAGGGTAGGGGACTTTAGGGAGGGACGAAGAAGTTCCGGTTCAACATTTAACAGCTCCAATCGTCATTTCGAGATTTGCAAAGCAACTTATAATGCCACACCGGGTGATATAACGCTTGGTCTGCCCGCCCGTATCATCGACAATCTCTGGGAGTCATTAAAAAAGATTGATAAAATAGTGCCGGGAATTCTTCACCCGTCAACACTGTTGTACGCGCCGGAGATTAAGTTTTTCGATACGCACTTTATAACGGATAAAAATCTGGAAACGAATGTCAAAGGTATCTTTGTGGCAGGCGACGGAGCGGGGAAGAGCCGCGGCATTGTTGGAGCGGGAATTTCAGGCATCATTGCCGCCAGAGGAATTTCCGGAAAACACTTTTAATTTATCATACAGAGAAACGCAGCGGACGTCCCCTGTATAGAACGGATATTCATTTTATACAGTACAAATAATCAAAATTTTTTTATAACGCAGATCTCCTTATAATTCATTAGGTTAATCAATCAATTAGTTCCGGTATTATTCTAAATTTCATTACCGGAGATAATAGAGAAAACTTGTTGACATAAAAAAACAATCGCATTATATAAACGCCGTCAGAAAGCAGGTTCAACAAAAAATAACATAGTTGATATTGCTTTTCAGCATTCCTTGCTGGGGAATCGTTCAATGGTAGGACAACGGACTCTGACTCCGTTTATTAAGGTTCGAATCCTTATTCCCCAGCCATTTTATTCAATGAATTAGCATTCTGCTCAGCGTTACCTTTACAACCGGTAACGCCGCCATTTCAACAGCCATTCACATCTCTGGAATTTTATGTCAGCTTAAAACTTACCGTTGATAAATAATTCTTCTTTATTAAGATATTGAGTAATTATATAAAGGTATTTGAAGAAATTAGAAATGATGTAACAACAATTAAAAATATTTAATGCGTACACATGTCTAATTAATCCAAGTATAATGATGGAATCAGGGATGCTGAAGAATAACCGGTATGATGTTGCCATAATTGGTGCAGGCCCGGCCGGAACGGCCGCGGCGTATATCCTGTCCGGTTATGGTATGAAAGTATGTATGATAGATAAAAGTACTTTTCCACGCAACAAGCTATGCGGCGGCCTGCTGACTATTCGTGCTAAACGATTATTTGGTGATATATTCAATACGTCCTGGGAGCCTGTAATAGAATATGTTTCGGATGGAGTTAAATTTTACCACTTTAATAAATTATTAAATGAAGTAAAAAACTACAAGGAACTATATTTTACCAATAGAATACTATTTGATAATTTTCTCGTTGATCTGGCCATTCAAGCCGGTTCAAAAACATATTTCGGAAAACCAGTAGTTGATTTTGATGCGGGCAATAAAACAATTACCTTAAAAGACGGATGTAAAATTATTTCGGATTTTATTGTTGGCGCAGATGGCGTTAATAGTTGGGTATCAAAATACCTTTTCAAAAAGTCGTTTGCTCTTCATCAGATCGGGCTGGGCCTCGAGATAGATATTGATAGTGAAAGTGATGATGCTGAAAAAAAATATCCGGAAATTTATTTTGGTATTTTAAAGTGGGGATACGGTTGGGTATTCCCCAAGAAAAATACATTAACAGTCGGTATCGGCGGCCTACTAAAATATAATCCGCAAATGACGCAAACTTTTTTAGATTTTCTGAAGACATTGTTTAATAAAACTTTCGATAAAAGTGCTATTAAGGGACATTATATACCTTTTGGATGCTATAAAAAAATACCCGGAAGGGACAACATTTTTCTTTGCGGAGATGCCGCCGGTTTGGTTGATCCGATCACAGGGGAAGGCATCGCATTTGCTCTCAAGAGTGGCAAGTTTGCCGGTCAGGCAATCATAGAAGCTTCCGGTAATCATAGTTCAAAAAAGGCCATTGAAATCTATATGCAAAAATATCAAACAATCACTGATGAGATCAATCGGGCCAGTTATCTTAGATGGTTTTTATTTCCACAAATATCAGAATCAATATTTGTTAAAACCTTTCCATTGACCGATACAATTCCAAAAAAATATATAGATTTGATTTCCGGGGATATAACATACAGTGAATATATAAAGTTCTTAACGGCAAAATGTTTCAAGGGCAGCATCAAACATCTGTTTGGCTTAAAGTAATGAAATACATTTCTTTAAATAAGAATTAAAAAAATACCACCTTGATATTATCTTTAATCGGGATCGAATAATAGATATGACTTTTATTATTTGTCGCTTCCGGCAATTTTTGCCCACGAATCCCTAAGAGGCACAACCCGGTTGAAAACGGGTTTCCCGTCTTTCGAATCTTTCGCATCAGCACAAAAATAACCAAGTCTTTCAAACTGGTATTGGTTTCCCGGTTTCGCGTTTTGCAGGCTCTGCTCGACATAGCAGTTTGTCAGAGTTTCCAGAGAATTCGGATTAAGATGTTTGAAATAGTCTTCTTCGCTTCCAGGATTTTCAACATTAAACAAACGATCATATAAACGCACCTCGGCGGGAACACAATGTGCGGCCGATACCCAGTGAATGACTCCGGGCACTTTGCGTCCGTCAGCCGGTGGAGAATTGCGGGTCTGAGGATCATAGGTACAGTGCAATTCCGCTACTTCGCCGGTTTTTTCGTCGCGCACCATGCTTTCAAATTTTATGACATAAGAGTTTCTCAGGCGGACTTCCCGTCCAGGACCAAGCCGATGATATTTTTTCGGCGGGTTTTCCATGAAATCGTCGCGCTCGATATAGAGTATTCTGGAAAAGGGAATTTTTCGCACGCCCATTTCAGGATTTTGCGGATGGTTGGCGCATTCAAATTGATCCACTTGATCTCCGGGGTAGTTGTCGATTACGACGCGCAGGGGACGCAAAACGCACATCGCGCGCGGGGCGTGCTCGTTGAGATCTTCGCGGACGCAGTATTCCAGAAGAGCCACGTCGATCAGGTTGTCGTTTTTGGCGACACCGATCTGGGCGCAGAAATTCCGGATGGCTTCCGGTGAATAGCCACGGCGGCGCATTCCCGAAACAGTGGGCATGCGCGGATCATCCCATCCTTTTACGTAGCGTTTCTCGACCAGTTCGATGAGCCGGCGTTTGCTGAGCACGGTGTAACTCAAATTGAGACGGGCGAATTCAATTTGCCGCGGGCGATGACCGGTGATCAGCCGTTCTACTATCCAGTCATAGAGGGGACGGTTGTTTTCGAACTCCAGTGTGCAGATGGAATGCGTTATGCTTTCCAGCGCGTCGGAAAGACAATGGGCAAAATCATACATAGGATAAATGATCCATTTTGTGCCTGTCCGGTAATGAGGTTCCCGTTTGATGCGGTAGATAATGGGATCGCGCATGACAATGTTCGGCGCGGCCATGTCTATTTTAGCTCGCAGAACATGTGCGCCGTCGGCGAACTCGCCTGCCCGCATCCGCGCAAACAAGTCAAGGTTTTCTTCCACGGGGCGGTTGCGGTAAGGGCTGTCTTTTCCCGGTTCGGTGAAGGTTCCGCGATGCTCCCTGATTTCATCAGGGCTCAGGGAACACACATAGGCGTCGCCGGCTTTGATCAGTTCGACGGCAAATTGATAAAGTTTTTCGAAATAGTCCGATGCGTAATAAAGACGGTCTTCCCAGTCAAACCCCAGCCAGCGAATATCGTTAATGATCGATTCCACGAATTCCATGGATTCTCCCAGAGGGTCCGTATCATCCAACCGGAGATTACATGTCCCCTGATATTGCGCGGCAATGCCGAAATTGAGGCATACGGACTTGGCGTGTCCTATGTGAATATAACCGTTCGGTTCCGGCGGAAAACGGGTGGCAACTCGTCCGTCGTTTTTGTTGGTTTTCAGGTCATCATCGATTATATCACGGATAAAATCGGTCGGGATTGATGTTGCAACTTCTGTCATCAGTTAAAACTCCATTCTATCAAAATTCAAATTGAAACCTATAATATTCGGAGAAATATATCAAGAGCGGAACTTTACGAGGAACGATTTACACCCCGTCCGTGATTAAACAGGCGTGTCTCGTTTTTCTGCTCTTTTTATCCGTGATGGCCAACCATCCCTTGTATAAAATTTTCTTTTACGTGTTTCCGTTATTTCACATCCGCAACTTTTTCCTTCAGCAGATTTTCTATTTTGGGGATGTCGGCGCCGGAAACTACTTTCCCATCGATGATGAAAAAAGGTGTACTCGAGACTTTCATCATCGTACCCGCAGACTCATGAGACTTGATCAGTTCATCGACCTCGGCCGTTGAACAGGTCTCATATTTCTGGTTATCTATTTTACCGTTCATAACTTCTTGAAATGCCTTGCTCCGGTCTTGTTGACAAAGGATGTACCGCTCTTTATTACGGGCATCAGGATGCATCGGAAGAGGTGTGAAGAATGTATACTTGGTTATATCAGTTCTCGATTCGAAGAACTTGGCAGCCTGGCGGCAGAAAGGGCAATCGGGATCGGTGAACTCTATCACCACATGTTTTCCGCTACCGGTTTTAACCGCTTTATCCAGAGGCAGGTCGTTTGCCTTTTTAACGATATTCTCATAGGCCTTGTTTGTAAGTACCTGCAGGCGGTCACCGGTTAAATTCCGCTTTGTTTTATCGAACATCTGTCCGACGATGAGAATGCCGTCTTTAGGAGCAAAATAGAAGATTCTGTCTTCCGCTACGACTTCATAGATTCCCTTTACCGGTGATTGAGTGATAGAGTCAAAGGCGATATCCGGAAAGGTCGCTTTGAATGTTTTTGCGACATCCTTTTCCGTTGCCACTGTTGCCGCCGCTGCAGTACCCGCACACCAGATGATCATTACGCAAACGATCATACTCAATAATATTTTTTTCATCATGAATTTCCTCCTTTTATTTTTTCTTATTTTAAGTAATTCAATTTTTTTCTGGTTCACTATACGGTGGAGAAGTTAAATTTACCATCGTATGACTTATCAGGTTTCTTTTTTGACCAACCGGGTTATCATTTTCACGCCGTCAGAAAGACTGATAATGCTGGAATCGATGCATAAATGAAAATTGCGCGCGTCCGTCCATTCGATGCCCAACATATCGCGGATAAATTTGGCCCTCGTACGATCAGATTCCTGTACCATAGATTGCGCCTCTTTTTCATCCATTTTCTTCTCATTCATTATACATTTGACACGATAATCAAAAGGCGCGTGAATAAATACATGCAATGTGTCCGGTCTGTCCTTTAAAATATAAAATCCGCCGCGGCCGACAATAACCGCACTGCATTGATCGGAAATCTGTTTTATGATTTTGCTTTCCAGATTGAATAAATCTTTATTATAGATCGGTTTTTTGAATGATGGCACACCGGGTACCTCCGGAGTGCCGAAACAGAATGAATTGATAATTCTTTCGATTAAGGGAACAGATCTGCTGTCGAAATTTTCCAGCATTTGGGTGTCTGTCCCCGTCTCTTTTGCGGCCTGTTGCAGGATTTCTCTGTCCAGATACCGGAAACTCAGTTCCTTTGCCGCGAGATAGCCGATATAAGTGCCGCCACTGCCGGTCTGCCTGGATATGGTAATTGCGGAAACTGTTTTCTCCTGCATGAGTGACCTCCCCCGGTTTTATTCACCGATTCCTTCAACACTCGTATTACTTTTGGAACCGGTTATTAAAAAAATCAACGGTATGGATAATACAAAAAGCACCGCGATAAGAAAAAATACATGATTGAAAGAAAGCATGCTGGCTTGTCTCATGACTATTTCTTCAACCACTTTCAATGCTTTGTTTTGGGCATCCGCCATATCCATTCCCCGCGCATAGAAATACTGTGTGAGCGATCTGATCATATGGGCTGTATTGTCTCCGAAAATGGTAATATGTTCCATAAGTCTTGCCCTGTTGAAATTTTCACCTCGAGTCAGAATAGTGGCCGCAAGAGCGATGCCGACACTGCCGAAAACCATCCTTACTACATTATATAGTCCGGCCGCGGCCGTCAATAGGCGTTTTTCGATTGTTGCAAGCGCTGCCGTGCTGAGAGAAACAAAGATCATGCCGAAACCGATTCCCTGCAGAAATTGAGGTAAAAATATGTCCCAGAAACCGATGTCCAGAGAAAGAACGGACAGCTGATAAAAGGATATGGCATTCAAAAACAATCCCGAACCGATAAGCATCCGGGGCCCCACTCTGTTGTATAGTCGTCCGGCAATCGGCAGAATCACAGCCATGGCGAGCGATCGCGGCAGAAGGGCCAGTCCGGAATCGAAAGCCGGATAGCGCAGGAGTTGCTGCAAAAGTAACGGCAGAATAAAGAGACTGCTCATGAGCGCCAGTCCCAGAACGCCTCCTAAAAATGTTGCCGAGGTGAAATTAATGTCTTTCAAAATACGCAGGTTGACGGCCGGTTTTTCTGTGTTCAACTCCCGCCATATGAATAAAGCAAGTCCAATAACGGCAACTACGGCAAGGTAAATGATGAAATCAGAATCAAACCAGTCGCGTTGCTCACCCTGTTCCAGCATGATTTGCAGGGCGCCAAGGCCGCAGATCATAAAAAAAAGTCCCGGCGTATCCACTTCCCCTTTTTCGCGGACAAGAAAATGCGGATCTTTAATGAAACGCAAGATCATCAGAATATTGATAATGCCGATGGGGACATTGATGTAAAATATCCACGGCCAGGAATAGTTATCGGTCAGCCATCCTCCGAGAGTAGGCCCCACGGCGGGTCCCAGAACAATTCCCATTCCGTAAATACCCATGGCCATGGCTTGTTCTTCCGGCGGATAAGTTTCCCTGAGAATCGATTGCGAAATAGGAATCAGCGCGCCGCCGCCGATACCTTGAATAATACGGAATACGACCATCGAGGTAAGATCCCATGCTATTCCGCAAAGCATGGACGCAATCGTAAATGACAGGACTGAGAAAATATAAAAATTCCGCCGTCCGAAGCGTGAACTCATAAAGGCGACAATCGGCATGATGATTACGTTCGAAAGAATATAGCCTGTCGACACCCAGGTAATTTCTTCCACCGATGCTCCCAGAGATCCGCGCATGTGCGGCAGGGCGACGTTGACAATGCTCATGTCCAACGCCGACATAATCATACCGGACATTACCGTCAGCGTGATCAGCCATTTGTGTGTGCGATGTTGTTCTTCCATGAGTCTCTATTGGGTGGAAAGTTTTGTGCCGGTTGCGCGGCTCACATCAACAGATGGGATGACGGATAACCCCGGCCACAGCGGATGACGCGGGTCGAATTTGGAATCGAGCGCAATTTTAACGGGAATCCGCTGTACGACTTTTATAAAACTGCCGGTGGCATTTTCCGGCGGAAGTAAACTGAAGACCGAACCTGTGCCCGGCTGGAGACTGTCAACATGACCCTGAAACTTGACAGAGGGATAAGCGTCAACCTTGATTTCCACCGGTTGTCCGACCGTCATCTTGGCAATCTGAGTTTCTTTAAAATTAGCGATGACCCATATGTCCTCTTGCACGATAGAAAGCAGGGACTGGCCGGGCATGACATATTTCCCCGGGTCGACATTTTTCATGGCAATCCTACCGCTGACCGGCGCCGTAATCACCGTGCGCGCCAGATCCAGATGGGTTAAATCTTTTACGGATTGTGCTTCCTTGATTTTGAAAGATTGAGTTGTCGCTTTGGTTCTGGCCGATTGAAGCGCCACTTCGGCTTCCGCGACGGTGGCTTCAGCCGCCTTCTTGCGGGCAACGGCCACCAGCCAGCGGGAATGAAACTGATCGTACTCATTTTGAGAAACGGCTTCTTTCTTGAGCAGTTGTTCATAGCGTCGCAGTTCTTTAACGGTCAGGTCTTCCTCATTGATTGCGACATCCAGATTGGCGCGCGCTCTGATCAATCCTTTTTCTTTCTCGACAATAACTGCATTCAGTTCGCTTTCTTCAGAGTTAAGCCGGGAAAGATTTTGACTGCTTTCATCGAAATGATTAAGATAGTCTTGCTGATAAATTTCCAGCAGAGGTTTGCCCTGCTCGACATATTGATTATCGGAGACAAAAACATTGGTCACCCGTCCTTTTATTTCCGCGGCAATCGGGACGATTGTTCCCGATACATAAGCGTCATCTGTGCTTTCATGAGAAAGAGAGTGAATAAAAAATATCAATCCATAGATAACCGTTGCCGTCATCGCCACTATAACAAAAATTCTGAATCCCCATTTTTTCATATTTTTCAGTGTTCCCAATCAGTTTTATTTTTTATATTTAATTTAGTTCAAAAATCCGATGCGTTATTGATGGTTTAGATTATGAATAACTTGTTCCAGATATTTACGGATATGGAACAAGTCCTTTTCCTTGAAGCCCTTGCAGAGACGATTGCGATGCTGTAAAACAAGCGGCTTTATATTTTCATAAAGAGACCGGCCGCTTGGACTTAAATAAATGCGATGCGCTCGTTTGTCGTTCTTATCATTTCGTTTTTCAATAAAGCCCCGTTTATCGAGTTGTTTAAGAATGCGCGTTATATTATGGCGGTCTTTAAAAGTCTTTTCACTGAGTTGAATCTGATTTAAGCCTTCCTGCTCCCGCAGGCGAAATAAGACAGCCCATTGTTCAGGAGTCAAATCATATCCGGCGTCCTGAAAAGTCTGGCGTAATGCCGCAGATACCTGAGTATGGCTGCGATAGAGCCAAAAACCCAAAGATTCATTAATTGTCTGATTTTTTCCCATCTTTTAAGTAATTTTTTCCGTTAATTAAAAATACGACAGCATAATTGTTGTCATGACAACAAAAATATATATGACGGTCCGATTTGTCAAGAGATTTGTTTATATGACGGGGTCAATGATGATCTGTTTTCAATCCAACGGAGCCTGATCAATCCAAGAGCAGGAATACTCGAAGTTTGGCGGATTGCCGTTGGCGGGCTTTGCCCGTTCACAATCGTCCTTTGTTTTGTAAGGCCCCGACCAAAGAATCACTGCATATTGGTAGGCGACCACATACCAGCCCGGCCCTTTCCATGCATCATCCGCACTGGCGGAACCGGCGGACAGACAAACGATTGAAAAAACAATTAATGTGAATAGTTTAAAAAACAATAAAATTTTTTTCATGACGTATTTCCACCTTCCTTAATTTGGTATCTTTCGCAGGCCGAACCTTGCGGTAACTGCATAATTGTCGCTCCCACAACCCGACAATTAATATTAGAGTTTTTCTTTTTCCGATTTTCAACGAGACAAAGTTCCCGACAAAAGTACCAGGTCCAACATCAGCATCCCGAAAACCATCAGTCCGGCCAGCGGGTCTAATATCGCCGCAAGCCAGCCTATGTATTGCAGTCCTAATCCGGCAAGGATGCCGAACCCATAACCGGCGACAAATCCTCCGGCGCTTATCAACAGACTCTTAAAAAAAGGGTAGTGCTCAAGCGTGCTGATAAAAATCCCGGCGGTCAATCCTAATGTTACGAAGAAAAAAAAGAAGCCCACAAGGAAATCATTATATGATGGTGGTTCTCCCCAACTCGCCATTATGCTGTTGATGATCATTGCAATGACACCTGCCGCTCCTGCGCCGCTCATTATCCAGCCTGCAATTGAACCGCGCGATAATGCCGGGGGAAGGCCAACGATGACAAGAATAATGCAAACGGCTAATGTAAAGTAGAGTTCAAAAGACGAGTTGAAACCCGATCTCGTCCGCTGTTTGGGACGAAGACGGTTCCATAGAAAGGCGGGAAAGAACCGGGTATGAAATTCAATGGACATTAATTTTGGAGGTGGATCAGTTAAAATAATCTTCTTCATTTTTTATTGCCTTAGTTTACAACAAGACTGTTTCTGTAATTATTCCTGAGAGTGAAATCCGATCCATCGTTACTTACGTGACTTAACTTTTCAAAATGGAGAACGCCACAAATGAATTCATTTGCTTTGCCATGGCGCTTTGTCTGGCATACCCAAAAGCTGTATATTATCATAGCACATATCTTTTTTTTCAAAAAGGAAAACATAGAAAATTTCTCGAAGATTGCAGGTTGAAATCCAGCATCATTCCCTCCTTTGCTAAAGGAAGGGCAGGGAGGATTTGAATAAACTACCAAAATCCTGTGCAACTAAAACATCGTTTACAATTTAGACCGGGTACATCGTTTACACTTTATCAGTTGCGAACAACCTTGTTTCTTTTCAAATCTATGGAACCCAGAACATAAAAACTAAACTGAACTTGCCAAAACCCATCTTCGATTTCTCTAAGTCCAACAGACTGACCAGCCAATAACTCTGTTAAATAATAACTTTTGCTCATAAATCTAATTTCCCCGCCACGAAGAACCTTCCGAACCAAATAATTGCTGTCATAATCCGGCAAATGCGGATTTTCTATATAGGGTTGATTCGACTTTTTATAGTAATCACTCGGTGTCTTATCATGGAGTGATTCATGAGGCCGATGATTATTATAATCATACCGGTAAACATCAAAGACCTTCTGTTGTTCTCTTAAATTTCCGGCAACAGGATCTAAAGCATCGCTTTTTAAAGTGCGATGCATACGTTCATGCCGTCCGTTCTCCTGTGGGTGTCCTTTCCTTATCCGTTCCGGGATTATTCCCAAGAGTATCCACCAAACCATCAACCGACTTAATCCACCAATACATCTTCCTGCAAAAGGTGTCCCGTTATCGCTACGGATTGCTTTAGGTAGTCCGTTCTCTCGAAAAATTGATTCCAGGAAACGCCACGTAGGATCATAACGGGGTCCTTTCAGCGCCTTACAACCCAAAAGAAAACGGCTATAGTTGTCGCTAAGCGTCAAGGGGTAGCAAATTTGTCCATTCTGCATATGGAATTGCCCTTTATAATCAATGCTCCAAACATCATTGGGCTCCTTGCAGGCTGAAAAAGGTTCAGTATACGGCGGAACATGTAATCGCTTCTTTCGACGCTCTACAAGACCTTCCTTCTTAAACCAGTAGCCTATCGTGCTGACTGCCGGTAACTCAAGCTCAGGATGCTTGCGTTTCAATTGTGCCCGAACTTTCCGAGGCCCTCGTTTCCTATTACGCAGTTTCTCCTCTATCAATATAGCCAATATTACTTTGGATATATGATGAGGGCATCGCTTCGGTGCACGACTCTTTTCCTTGAGTCCTTCAATTCCATACCGCTTATATCGCTTAAGCCATTTATATATGGTTGGACGGCTTACACCATATGTGCAACTAAAACATCGTTTACAATTTAGACCGGGTACATCGTTTACACTTTATCAGTTGCGAACAACCTTGTTTCTTTTCAAATCTATGGAACCCAGAACATAAAAACTAAACTGAACTTGCCAAAACCCATCTTCGATTTCTCTAAGTCCAACAGACTGACCAGCCAATAACTCTGTTAAATAATAACTTTTGCTCATAAATCTAATTTCCCCGCCACGAAGAACCTTCCGAACCAAATAATTGCTGTCATAATCCGGCAAATGCGGATTTTCTATATAGGGTTGATTCGACTTTTTATAGTAATCACTCGGTGTCTTATCATGGAGTGATTCATGAGGCCGATGATTATTATAATCATACCGGTAAACATCAAAGACCTTCTGTTGTTCTCTTAAATTTCCGGCAACAGGATCTAAAGCATCGCTTTTTAAAGTGCGATGCATACGTTCATGCCGTCCGTTCTCCTGTGGGTGTCCTTTCCTTATCCGTTCCGGGATTATTCCCAAGAGTATCCACCAAACCATCAACCGACTTAATCCACCAATACATCTTCCTGCAAAAGGTGTCCCGTTATCGCTACGGATTGCTTTAGGTAGTCCGTTCTCTCGAAAAATTGATTCCAGGAAACGCCACGTAGGATCATAACGGGGTCCTTTCAGCGCCTTACAACCCAAAAGAAAACGGCTATAGTTGTCGCTAAGCGTCAAGGGGTAGCAAATTTGTCCATTCTGCATATGGAATTGCCCTTTATAATCAATGCTCCAAACATCATTGGGCTCCTTGCAGGCTGAAAAAGGTTCAGTATACGGCGGAACATGTAATCGCTTCTTTCGACGCTCTACAAGACCTTCCTTCTTAAACCAGTAGCCTATCGTGCTGACTGCCGGTAACTCAAGCTCAGGATGCTTGCGTTTCAATTGTGCCCGAACTTTCCGAGGCCCTCGTTTCCTATTACGCAGTTTCTCCTCTATCAATATAGCCAATATTACTTTGGATATATGATGAGGGCATCGCTTCGGTGCACGACTCTTTTCCTTGAGTCCTTCAATTCCATACCGCTTATATCGCTTAAGCCATTTATATATGGTTGGACGGCTTACACCATATTTATGAGAAAGATCAGTTATACTGAAATGTCCGGCATTCCAGTCTTGTGTAAATGCTATCTTTATTTCCATCTGGTTTATCACTTTCCACGGCATTGAGTGTCCTCCTTGCCGTATAGTGTAAACCATCTACCCGGTTCCTTTTGTAAACTATCTTACCGGTTTGTACCCACGAACGATTCCCCTCTTTAGAAAAGAGGGGGATTATCAATGGTTGATTCGGCATAATCCTGGTGCTGGTTCTTGTAAATTGAACTATATGAAGTTTTCAGTTTCAAAATGCTGAACACTGCGAGCTAAATATAATTAAACAAGAAAGTGATTAATCACTTAGTAATACAGTTTTACATAACTCTGCAGTAATTGAATCATGATGTTGGCGTTTTTGCGGGTGCTTTCAGAAATTTCTTTCCCGCTCAGAGGTTCATCCACAAGGCCATTGCCGAAATTATCAATGGAACAGGCGCTTGCATAAGGCAGGTCAAGTTCCATAGCGATGACCGCTTCATTGGCCATGGTCATGCCGACAATATCGGCAAAATTAGCCATCATTCTGATTTCAGCTTTAGTCTCCAGCCGCGGCCCGGCTGTTTGCCAGTAGGTTCCTTTTTCAACTACCTGTAAACCGCTGTCAGCAGCAGCTTTGATTATTTTTTGGCGCACATTTTCATTCAGGGAAGGCACAAGGTGAATAGCCTTATTCGTATAAATAGAGGATGTGGATGTCAGTGTAAGAAAATCATCGGGAACAATAATCGTTCCCGGAGGCAGTTCTTTTTTTAATGAGCCGGTGGAATTGATGCTCACTATTTCAGTAACACCTATGTCCAGCAGCGCTTTGAGATTGGCGCGATGGTTTATTAAATGCGGTAAAATATGGTTATGGGGGTCATTGCCATGTCTTAGAATTAAGGCAACTTTATCTGCAATAAAGACAGAAGCCTGCCCGAATTCATTTTCCATTATTTTTAGCGCGCTGTTTTTGAATAAGTCGCTTCTTTCCATGACCAGTTTTGTAGAAATAACGCCCAGAATACTCATAAAAATCTCCTTTGAGATTATTTATATAGCAAATTAATTTGACGCAGTCAAAGGTAGCTAATTTTATATCGTCAGATAGCATTTGACTTTCTTTGCTCTATTATGACATATAGATTCGCCATAAGGTATTTAAAGGGGGATTTGATTCATGAGCAGCGAATTTCTGGGTGTTGCCACTGATGATAACTTTGAAAATGAAGTTTTAAAAAGCGACAAACCGGTGCTCATTGATTTCTGGGCGCCCTGGTGCGGTCCCTGTAAGGCGATAGGTCCCATTGTTGAAGAACTCGCGGGGCAATTTAAAGATAATGTTAAAGTTATGAAATTAAATGTCGATGAAAATCAGAAAACAGCGCTTAATTATGCCGTGCGCAGTATTCCGACCATTATTCTCTTTAAAGACGGCAAGGTTTTGGATACTCTCATCGGCCTTGTTCCCAAAAGCAGACTTGAAGAATTCATAAAAAAATCCTTGTAAAATTATTTAACATGAAAAGGTTGTGATTTGATGTATTCAACAATATTCAAAAAGGTAATCAGATTCAGCATCGCTTTATCGCTGTTATTAATGATCAGCGGATTCTCGTTTTCAGATTTATTTGGTGGTAAACAGGAACCGGCTAAAAATACTCCCGAAGGACTTTATTCAAGGGCATCTATTGAATATAATAAAGGCAATTATAAAAAGGCGCAGGAATATTTCCTGCGTGTCAAGGAAGAGTACCCGTTGCATGATATGGCCGTTTTAGCGGAGATAGGTGTGGCCGATTCCATGTACAGTAATAAAGAATATGCGGCGGCAGAAAACGCTTACAGTGATTTTATTTCTCTTCATCCTGTCAACGAAAATGTGCCTTACGCCATTTATCAGTTGGGACTGTGTCATTATAATCAGATGGAGGATATTGATCGCGATCAGGCGGAAACCATTGCCGCAAAGAAAGAATGGGAAAAGCTGATCGCGCGATATCCTGAAAGCAAATTCTCCACTATGTCTGAAAAAATGGTCAGGGAATGTAAAAAAAGACTTGCGGAAAGGGAATTTTATGTGGGGAAATTTTATCTCAAACAGGACAAATATAAGGCCGCGCTTGCACGTTTTGAGTATGTAGCGAGTAATTACGCTAATGTCGGTCTTGATTACAAGATAGAATATTATATTAATGAAACCAAAGCAAAAATTGCCGAGGAAGAAAAACTGAAATTAAAAAAAGAGGCGGAAAAGGATAAAATCGAAAAAAAAAAAGTAATAACAAATCAACCTTCTCTTAAATCTCTTTATTGGAGTGAAGATTCAGCGGACTAATCCAGTTTGATAGCTCCTGTCATAATCGCTTTCCGGCGGCGTGAGCCTGTCTGTAACAGATAGTTATCCCAATTTTATTCTTCTGATAATTTCCTGCCGCTTGATTTCCGGATTGCCGGAAGTGTCAATCTTAAAATGACAATCCGCCGGCACTTCATCAATCGCGTCAAAGTCATCTTTTTGTTTCTGAAACAGCGCCCATCTCCCATCCGAGGCACTGTCATTTTTCAGGACTCTTTTCCCAAGACGTTCTTTTGTAATTTCATCGGGGCAGACACATTCCAGAATATAAAAACGAACGCCGAGATTTTTAGCCAAATTCCGCGCCTTCTGACGCTCTATCCGCCTTTTGAAAGAAGCGTCAATAATCACCGGCTTGTTTTGCTGGATTTTCTGCGCGGCCAGATCAAAAGTCTTTTCGTAGATCATAAGAGAAATTTTATCCGAATAAATACCACAGCCGAAATCTTCATAACGCTTTTCAGTGGGTTTAATATCGAATAATTCTTTGCGTAAGATATCCGTGCGAATAATTTCCGCGCCGAAACGCGGCGCTAATGAGCGTGCCTGATAACTTTTCCCTGAACCCATCAGCCCCGCGGTCAAGATCAATACAGGTTTATCCAGACGGGCTGCGTACGTATAAGCAAGGTCAAAGTAGCGTGCCGCTGTTTCTTTAATCTCTTCGCGTTCGTTTTTTGTGATTTCTTTCTGATCCAGACGGAAACCGGTTACTTTCCCGCGCACGTAAGCATAATAGCACCGGTAGAAATTCAACAACGCGGGCATATCGGTATCACCGGAATATTTAACGTAGGATTGTATGAAAGCGTCGGCATGTTGTGAATATCCGTTGAAATCAATATCCATTGTCAAAAAAGCCACATCCTCCGCGACATCCCCACAACGGAAACGCTCGTTAAATTCAATGCAGTCAAAAATGGTTATTTCATCATTGATGCAAATGTGATCCAGATGTAAATCGCCGTGGCCGTCCCGGATTTTATGTTCGGCAACTCTTTTTTCGAACAGAGCTTTATTATCGGCCAGAAATTTTCCAGTGTAATCCCTGATGAATTTATATTGATATTCGGGAATCGTTATGTTGATGTAGTTCAACGTTTCGGTGAAATTCTCCTCATTATTGTGAAGGATGTTTTCGATGTCTCCCATGGCGTCGATATGCCCGCCGGTCTGAGCCTGTTGATGGAATGCAGCAATTTTTTTTGCCAGGTTGTCCATTATTTTTTCATCGGCCAGTCCCTGCGAAAGCAGTGTTTTGAGCATTCTGTCGGCAGGGAGTTTTTTCATCCGCACCGCGTATTCAATAATCTCTTTGCCCTTACCCAGAGTAATGTTTCCCCTAGAATCCAGTGATATGGCCGCGACATCCAGATACGTGTCAGGGGCAAGACGTTTATTTAATCTTAATTCTTCTTCACAGTAAAATTTTCTTTTTTCCAGACTGGTAAAATCGAGAAAATCAAACTTGAGAGGTTTCTTAACTTTGTAAACAATATCTCCGGCGATGAAAACATAGGAAATATGAGTCTGGATGATTTCAACCTCTGCCGGATGATGGGGGTAGAAATCAGCATTTTTCATTTGTTCAATGAATTGAGGATGCAGCATAAGAATTCCTCGCAATTTTCTATTCGGCAAATTCACGCTCTTTTTTGATTATTTTAACAATCATTTTCCGATAATCAAGTTAAAATAAAATTCACGCTTGCACTCATGAATTATTCATGATTATTACACAGCATGGAGAAGATAAAATGTTCAAAAAACTGCGTGAACTGGCTAAAACCAGACCTGCCGGGGCCGTGCTTTACTGGATAGTACGCCTTTATTGCGCGACGTTGCGGCTGAAAATAGAAAATGAGAGCGAATGGCTCAATTATCTTGAGCAGGGCGGGAAAGTCCTTCTTTGCGGTTGGCATCAGCAGTTTTTTGTCGGTGTCCATTATTTCAGAAGGTACAGGAAATACAAGCCTGCCCTGATGTCTTCCAAAAGTCTGGACGGACAGATTGCCGCAGGCATTGCCGGACGAGCAGGGTTTCATACGGTTTGGGGCTCTTCTTCAAACAGCGCAAGAGCCGCCCTTAAAGGAATGATTCGCAGGTTGAGAGATTACCGCCTGGCCGCGCATATTCTTGACGGGCCACAGGGGCCAGCAGGAGTAGTCAAGCTTGGTGCCATTGCTATTGCTCAAGGAGCGGACGCCGTGATTGTTCCCGGAGTTGTCATTGCTGATCGTGCCTGGTACTTGGGCAGTTGGGATAGATTTATGATTCCCAAACCATTCTCCCGCATTACTGTAAAATATCTTCCTAAAATTGAATTGCCGGTAAAAATGGATAAAGCAGAATATGAAATTCAAAGAAAAAAGCTGGAAGATATTATGCGGCCATATCTGAAATTTTAGATGTGGATGCTATTGGTACTGGTCCATGAACTTGTGCAAAGCAGTCTTTAACCAGGCAAAAGATTCCTGCTTTGTTACAATAAACAGATATCCACCGATATTTTTTTCATGAAACTCAAACACGGTCCTTAAAACAATGGCTACGTTGCCAGGAACAATCAGGCTGCTTGACACGATATCACGGCTGCTTTTTTCAACGACGACACGTGGCGGTGAATAAGTAGAGAAATCACCTAAAAGTTCAGAAATCTTCCCGATACATGCTCCGATCAGGATATTGCCGATCTCCAGAAATGTTTCTTTTTCCATCTCATGAGCAACATCCGACTGGAACACTTCTTCTCCATTATCCAATACGGAAATAATGCTTCTTCCTGTTCCGGCCGGGAAAAACAAGTAAGCGTTTCCCTTAAATTTACCCCAGAAACTTTGTTCCACAACGGATACTTTATCATAGTCTTTGAGTTCCCCGTTGATGTATAGAGGAATTTCGGAAGCTTGCAGGAGTATCACATCGGGAGGACTGAGGAGAACAAAAATATCTATATATTCGGCAAGATCTGCAGCGGCACGGCCGAAAGCGATATTCATAATCTCCTGCAAGAGATCGGTTTCTTCTGCTGTAATCGTTACATTATCATTCGCAGGCATAATTTATCCACGCTGAGCCAGAGCATCGTCTGCTTCTTTAATGGCTGCTGTTATCGATTCCTTCGCCGGTGGTTTTTTTACTACCGAGAAAGCGCCCAGATCATGTGCTCTGGCAATTGCTTTGATTTGCACGTCGGCTGTGCAAATGATGACCATTGCCTTGGGATCGAATTTTAAAATTTCTTCCAGAGCCTGAAAACCGTCCATGACTGGCATCGTCAAATCCATGAAGGTCAGATCGGGTTTAACTTCCTTGTACGTCTCCACACCCTTTTGACCATCACCAGCATCAAACAATTCATAGTCTTTATCTTTGGGAATGCAGCTCTTCATTATTTTTATAGATATGACAGAATCGTCAACAATTAAAATTTTTTTAATCATAAAAACCTCTTTTAAAGAGATATCTTATTCGCTTTTGATTTATATACTATATAAACGGTATATCAGGAAAGCATAATTTTTTTTGCGAAACCTTTCCAACGGCAACGTTGTTCCTTTTATAGGAATTTCTGCCAATAATCAACAGAATTATTATTTATAATGATATATAAGTCCGGATACCCTTTTTTATTATTTCGGCAATGTGTTAAAATCACGGTATGGTGTAATCATAAGGATCTTTCACTTTTTTGAAATAATTAATATCAAAAACGATCGTGTTCGACGGATCATTAGTTAGGTAAAAATCTCAAAGGTGATTGAATATATTAATATTTTGTATCCAATATTTTAATGATGACTGATGATATCCATTCAGTACCCAATATATTCTTTGTAAATATTAATGAATTAGTTGTATAATGAATAGGTTATATTCAAATTCGTATTAATGTGATATTATAAAACCAATTGCATATTAGATGTATGAAAAAAATAAAGCTTTATAAAATCAAGCCGTCTGAAGAGACAGAACGCAAAGTTACTGACCTAAGTCTTTCATATGGTGGAATATCGGGGAATAGGGTAGCAGGACTGCTGTGTAAATTCATGGTAGTTCATAATCCTGCCGTAATATCAAGCATAATTTGAGGAAGATAAACTGCATATAATAAAATTTGTTAATCTGTGGAGTTTGAAAGAATAAATATTTGAAGAGATGGAAAATGAACGTAAATCATCTGGCGATATCATTGATCGAACTTGATCCGGAGAACCTTTCGGATTTGGAAGCATTCAAACAAAACCTGATTCTTGCCAAAAAAAAGACCAGGGGACGTCTTAAAGATATTTTGGGGCAGGCTTGCACCGAAATAGAGACTTGGTTTGACCATGATCTGGAATCGCGTAAGGCGGGGATCGTCCGTCTGGGGGAATTATTGGAGCAGGCGATGGAGTTGAACAGGGAAAATTTCCCTGAGGCAAAACCGAAAAAAACCCAGACAATTGAGCCTAAAAACAAGGAATTGTTGAAATTTACTCTGTCGAACGAGTTTGACGCTAAGCTGTTAAATGAATTTATTGTTGAGGGTATGGAATGCGCGAACATGGCGGAGTCAGCCATGTTGGAATGGGAGAATGATCCGAATAACCGGGAATTGCTCAATACCATATTCAGGGGATTTCACACCATTAAAGGAACATCTTCCTTCATTAATCTCGACTGCATTAAAGATCTGGCTCATCAGGCAGAATCCATGCTGGTAAAAGTCAGGGATGGTCAGGAAGATTTTACCAGAAATCATGCCGATTTGTCCCTTAAAGCGCTCGATATGATCAAGGGCATTCTGGATAGGATGAAATCATCCGGTCCCGGTCAGCAAATCCAACTGCCTTCGGGCTATCAAGAAACACTGGAAGCGTTGAAAAACTTTATTTCCGGCATCCGGGAAACGAAAGCAAAGAGTGTGTCGGTCGAGACGGTTGCCAAGCCGGAATATCAGGAATTGATTTCAGAGAAAGATGAGGAAGCGTTTGAAGATAATCCCGAAGCCATCAGTCAGACTTCGAACCAGGTAGACGAACCTGCCGTCAGTCAGACCGCAAAAAAGGTTGCCGAATCCAAAGTCAGTCAGACACCAAGCCAAATAGCCGAGTCTACCGTCAGGGTCAAAATTGACCGGCTGGATAAGTTGCTGGATACGGTAGGCGAACTGGTGATAGCGCAGACCATGGTGGGACAGGATGAGTTGGTTACCGATGGCAAGCATCGCGAGTTTGCCAAGAAAGTTTCCCATGCCAGTAAAATAGTGCGTGAACTCCATGATCTGAGCATGATCCTGCGCATGGTTCCTCTGAAAGGCACATTCCAGAAAATGGCAAGGCTTGCCCGTGATCTTTCTCTAAAGAATGGTAAAATGGTTAAATTCATTATTGAAGGTGAAGAGATTGAGATTGACCGTAACATGGTTGATATGGTGGCTGATCCTCTGATCCATCTGATCCGGAACGCGGTGGACCACGGCATTGAAACGCCGGAGGAACGCCTCAAAGCCGGAAAATCCGAGACAGGCCAGGTTTATCTGACGGCCAGCCGTGTTGAGGGCAGTATCATGATAATGGTTAAGGATGACGGCAGGGGGCTCAACCGCCAGAAAATAATAGACAAAGCAATGTCACGGGGCATGGATTCAGTGGAACGGATGACCAATAAAGAGGTTTGGCAGATAATATTCATGCCGGGCTTTTCCACAGCCGAAAAGGTGACAGAGGTTTCCGGCCGGGGGGTTGGGTTGGATGTAGTACACCAGGCGGTAGAGGCCCTGCGGGGCAGAATAGAGGTTCAAAGCTCGGAAGGTCAGGGGTGCTCCTTCATTATGAGAATGCCTCTGACGATGGCCATTACCGACGGAATGGTTGTTAAAGTGGGATCTCAAAGATACATCCTGCCTATCGCCAATATCCAAAAAGCAATAAGGCCATTGGAATCCGATATCCACACCGTGAATCAAAGAGCCGAAATGCTTGACTTCAGGGGGGACATGTTACCGGTTTTCAGGTTGCACAGACTTTTCGAAATTCATGACGCTTTGACCGATCTTACTGCGGGTCTTCTTGTAGTTATAGGCGATGGACAGCAGCGCAGCGCTCTGTTTGTAGACGATCTCTTGACTCAAACCCAGGTTGTGACCAAATTATTAGGCAAGGGAATTAATAACGTGCCGGGAGTGGCCGGTGGAGCCATCATGAGTGACGGCACCGTAGGTTTAATCCTGGACACCGCCGGAATTGTCAATATGGCCCGACAGCGAATAAATACAACATAATAAAAGGGCTAGCTATAGTAGGAGGCAAAAGCATGAACAACGCAACTGCGGTTAAGGAAAATCAATCGATAAAGGTTGATCCCCGTGCCGGTAAATACCTGACCTTTTTTCTGGCCAACGAGGAATATGCAGTGGAGATCCTGAAGGTTCAGGAGATTATCGGCCGAATGCCGATTACACCAGTGCCGCTTACATCCAAATATATCCTGGGGGTAATCAACCTGCGGGGTAAAATCCATCCGATTATGGATCTGAAGATTAAGTTTGGCATGGACTCAACCGAGATAACCGATGAGACCTGTATCGTGGTCATCAAAACAGCCAGTTTGATGATGGGGGTAATGGTGGACAAGGTTTCGGAGGTGGTGAATGTGGCTTCGGAGGATGTTGAGGACACTCCAGCCTTTGGAGGGGACGTCAATCCCGAATATCTTTTGGGCGTCGGTAAGATCGGAGGACGGGTGCGTCTGCTTCTGGATATTGAAAAGATTATAAACGCCTCTGACATAATCAACATGAAAAAGGCTGCTAGTGGAGAAAGCAAGGATAAAGAAGCCGAATCCTGAGAGCAAAAGATAAAATTATATAAAAAGAGAGCAACGTTAAAAAGGAGAAGAAACATGCTTAACAATATTAAAGTCGGCGTCAAGCTCATCGGAAGTATTTTGTTCGTCTGTCTTCTTGCAGCAACTTTGCTGCTGTATAGCGCCAAGGTTAGAAATAACTTCCTGCATAAGATGGATTCAGTGCATCGCAAGTATGAAATGGATATTCGGGAAACTGGAAATATAAAGGCCAGCCTTGAAAAAATGCGGGGAGATATCTATCGTTTTATTAACGTACCTGCCGAACGTAATAAGATGGCTCAAAATATAGACGAGGCCATGAAATCAGTCACTGAATCCATGCAGGCTTATAAGGCTAGAAGTGCCGGTGACGAGAAAAAGATAATAGATGATTTCGACGCCGCCTGGCCGGAAATGCAGCGCGGATACAAGGAAGTAATGAAAGCAGCTGAAAACAAAAGTAATGATATCGACCGCCTGATGGCAGAGGGAAGCTATGTGGTCGAAGCACGGAAGAAAACCATGGCTGCGATCTATAATCTCAATGATTACATTGTCAGTAAAAATGAAGCTGCGGTACAGGAAACGATGAAAAAAGTAAGTGGCCTTTCTGTTGCAGTCCTGATGTTATCATCTGTTGCGATAGCGCTGATTATTGCTCTGGTAATAGTATTGACTTCATCCATTACCAGACCTTTAAAAAAGGGAGTCGTGATGATGGATGAATTAAAGAAAGGTCATCTTTCCAAGCGGCTCAACCTCAACAGAAAGGATGAAATCGGTCTGCTGGCAGATGCCATGGATCAGTTTGCCGACCACCTTCAGCAACATATTATACTCAACATGCATAAGATATCCGAAGGCGACATCAACATTGAGCCTGAAATAATCGATGACGATGATGAGATTGGACCGGCACTCAAACAGATGATGGAAACCATAAAGAGTCTTGTTAATGAAATGCACATATTGACCCAGAGTTCCGTAAACGGAGAAATCAAGATCAGAGGTAATGTCGAAATATTTAATGGTGCCTATCAGGATATAGTTAGAGGCGTGAACCAGACGATAGATGCAATGATGGTGCCTGTTAATGCAGCGGCAGAGGTTCTGGTAAAAGTAGCAGACAAAGATTTGTCCGATAGAATAAAGGGTGATTTTAAAGGGTTTTACGCAGAGATCAAAGAAACTATAAATATGGCGGTGGAGAATCTGGATAAGGCCCTTCGGCAGGTGGCCATTGGGGCGGATCAGGTGGCGTCGGCCAGCATTCAGGTGAGCACCGGCGGGCAGGCATTATCTCAGGGCGCCAGCGAGCAGGCGAGTTCTCTGGAAGAGATCTCCAGCAGCCTGCAGGAGATGTCCTCCATGACCAAGCAAAACGCTCTAAACGCACGGGAAGCCAAGGGCGTGGCAGAAGCCGCCCGCGGCAGCGCCGACAAGGGCATGAACAGCATGGACCGAATGTCCGCAGCGATAAGCCGTATAAAGTCATCGTCGGATTCCACGGCGAAGATCGTGAAGACGATAGACGAGATTGCCTTTCAGACCAACCTGCTGGCTTTGAATGCGGCGGTGGAAGCGGCTCGAGCGGGAGATGCGGGCAAGGGATTTGCGGTGGTAGCCGATGAAGTCCGGAATCTGGCCATGCGCAGCGCCGAGGCGGCGAAGAATACCGCCAATTTAATTGAAGATGCGGTGAAAAATTCGGAAAATGGCGTAGCCATTAATGCTAAGGTTTTAAAGAATTTCCAGGATATTGCCAAGAAGACCAATAAGGTCACTCAGGTGGTGGCGGAGATCGCGGCAGCCTCCGAGCAGCAGGATGAAGGGATCAGCCAGGTGAACAAGGCAGTGGAACAGTTGAACTTGTTGACCCAGCAGAACGCGGCCAACGCGGAGGAATCGGCCAGTGCGGCCCAGCAGATGTCTTCCCAGTCGGAGGAGATGCGGAGCATGGTTGCCAGCTTTAGGCTGAGCGACTCCGGCGATTTCAGCAGAACGCCGCGGATTGGCACTCAATCGGCACATATTCCCGATCTGAATATAAAAGGGGGTAAATCCATGCATGGTCTTAAACCCGATCCTCGCAGGGTGATACCGCTTGATGACAAAGATCATGATGTGTTGAAGACGTTCTGATGTTGTTTGGTCATCCTGTATTAGACGGTACATATAAGGACAAAACACGGGTATCCGAATCATTATTTATTGTATAGCCTGTGTGGCTGCCGGCGAAACAAAAAAAACGATGGCAAAATCACGCATCCAAAAGATAAACAATAAAATAAATGACGGTATAAAAAATAAATAAATTAAGGATGAGGGTAATGGTTGATAATCTTAAAATCGGAGTGAAAATCACAGGGAGTTTCGTATTGATCTTTATCTTTGTGACCGGGATGATGTATTACAGCGCTAAAGTAAGAAGGGATGTAGTGCACAACATGAATTCTCTTTATAGTCAGTATTTAGGTGACCTCGGAGACATTGGAGAGATGAAAGCCGGTATCGAAAGAATTCAGGCAAATATTTACCGTTACATTGCTATGCCTGCAGAACGCAGTACGATGGCGGCAAGCATTAAACAGGAAACAGATTCAATAAATCAAATTATTCAAAAATATAAAAAAAGAGAACTGACTGAAGAAGAAAAAAAAGTGATCTCCGATTTTGACGCCGCCTGGCCAGAGATGCAGCGTGGATACAAGGAAATAATGAAAGAAACGGACGAAGGAAAAAAAGATGAGATTGGCCGCCTGCTGTCGGATGGGAGTTATGCGGCTGAAGCCCGGAAGAATATCCTGGCTGCGGTTAGTAATCTCAGAGAGTATAACATCAACCGGAACGAATCAGCGGCCAAGAAAATCATTCAAGCTACCGGCGGTTGGTCGGGTCAACTTTTGTTATTGTCACTTTTTGGCGCGTTATTTTTAGTAGGCGTTGCCATAATGATGAAATATTCCATCACTAACCCGCTGAACAGGGGAGTTGTGATGATGAAGGAATTGAGCCAAGGTCATCTTTCCAAGCGGCTCAACCTTAACAGAAAGGATGAGATCGGGGATCTGGCCAATGCGATGGATCAGTTTGCCGACCATCTTCAGAAGAATGTGATATTTAACATGCAGCAGATATCCGAAGGCAATATCGATATTACGCCTGCCATAGTCGATGATAAAGATGAGATCGGCCCGGCTCTTAATAATATGATTGATGCCATCGGCGCAATGAGTTACGAAATAAGTAACGGTTGCCTTGCCGCGCGAGAAGGCAACCTTTCTAATAGAGCAGATGTAACACCTTACCGCGGGAAATATCAGGAAATCGTCCGGGGATTCAACGATACGCTGGATGCTGTAGTTGCCCCGCTTAATGAAGCTTTGGCGATTTTATTGAAAATGTCTCAGAAAGACCTGTCCGACAGAGTAAAGGGAGATTATCAAGGATATTATGACGAGATCAAAGAAGTTATAAATACTGTGGCTGATAACCTGAATAAGGCCCTTCAACAGGTGGCCATTGGGGCGGATCAGGTGGCGTCGGCCAGCATTCAGGTGAGCACCGGCGGGCAGGCATTATCTCAAGGCGCCAGCGAGCAGGCGAGTTCTCTGGAAGAGATCTCCAGCAGCCTGCAGGAAATGTCCTCCATGACCAAGCAAAATGTCTTAAACGCACGGGAAGCCAAAGGCGTGGCAGAAGCCGCCCGCGGCAGCGCCAACAAGGGCATGGACAGCATGGACCAGATGTCCGCAGCGATAAGCCGTATAAAGTCATCGTCGGATTCCACGGCGAAGATCGTGAAGACGATAGACGAGATTGCCTTTCAGACCAACCTGCTGGCTTTGAATGCGGCGGTGGAAGCGGCCCGAGCGGGAGATGCGGGCAAGGGATTTGCGGTGGTAGCCGATGAAGTCCGGAATCTGGCCATGCGTAGCGCCGAGGCGGCGAAGAATACCGCCAATTTAATTGAAGATGCGGTGAAAAATTCGGAAAATGGCGTAGCCATTAATGCTGAGGTTTTAAAGAATTTCCAGGATATTGCCAAGAAGACCAATAAGGTCACTCAGGTGGTGGCGGAGATCGCGGCAGCCTCCGAGCAGCAGGATGAAGGGATCAGCCAGGTGAACAAGGCAGTGGAACAGTTGAACTTGTTGACCCAGCAGAACGCGGCCAACGCGGAGGAATCGGCCAGTGCGGCCCAGCAGATGTCTTCCCAGTCGGAGGAGATGCGGAGCATGGTTGCCAGCTTTAGGCTGAGCGACTCCGGCGATTTCAGCAGAACGCCGCGGATTGGCAGCTAGTGGGATAGGTATTGAGGAATTCTCATTTGTATGGAAGGAAGGGAAATCCATACATGGTCTTAAGCCCGATCCTCGCAGGGTAATACTGCTTGATGAAAAGTACGGAAGAGATTTTCGTTGTTTTGTAAGCACGACGAAAATAACAGGGGAATATTCAAAAATAAAAAAATATGACGGATCTAGAATTCAAAAATCTTTCAATAGATTATTATTCCTTAAAACTTTCTCCTCATCAGTTTGATAAAATCAGCAATCTTGTTTATCAAATTTCGGGGATAGATCTGCATGTAGGCAAGGAAGAACTGGTCAAAGCCCGTCTCTTGAAAAGGCTTAGACACTTGAAGATTTCTGATTTCGATCGTTACCTTAGATATATGGCAAACGACAAAAGCGGAGTAGAAGTCGGAGCCATGGTAGACGTGCTTACCACAAACAAAACGCATTTTTTCAGGGAATCGGAGCATCTGGAATTTCTCCGGGACGAAATTCTTCCCGAATTGCCCGATGGTCCGATTAGAATATGGAGCGCCGGATGTTCCTCCGGAGAGGAACCGTATTCCATAGCCATCGTTTTATACGAGGCGATTCGAGATATTGAGAAACGGGATATAAGGATACTGGCGACTGATATCTCGGATCGAATGATTGAGAAAGCCCGCCAGGGCATATATGATGATGAAACACTCAAAACTTTACCGCCTATATTCAAGTATAAATATTTTAATAATGTTGATACAAGGGTTGGCCACAGTCGCAGATACAAGGTATGCAAAGAACTGCAATCTATGGTCTCTTTTGCCAAACTTAACTTGATGGAGGAGTGGCCGATGAGAGGATTTTTTAATATCATATTCTGCCGTAATGTAATGATATACTTTGACAAGCCGACTCAGGAGAAACTGGTCAAGAGGTTCTGGTCCATGCTGCCGGAAGGTGGTTACCTGATGGTGGGGCATTCGGAGAGCCTGACTTTTTTGGCTCATGATTACCGGTACCTGAAACCGGCAGTGTATCAAAAGATTAAAACGGCGGCCGCGTATCACAAAAGGCCGTCCGTGTTCAAAGGGAAATAACTGCTTATGGTTCATACAGTAGGTGTGGCTGATCTGAAAGTGTCCGGTAATTTGGAAGACGTATTAATTACGTATGCTTTGGGCAGCTGTCTGGGTGTGACAGTTTACGACTTCAGGAAAAAAAGAGCGGGGCTTTTGCATTGCATGCTGCCGGACTCCAGCCTGGACCTTGCCAAAGCAGTCGCGAACCCCTGCCTGTATGTTGACAGCGGGATGAAAGCTTTGCTGGACGATTTCTACAGGCAAGGTTCCAGAAAAGGTGACTTGATTATCCGGGTAGCGGGAGGCTCCAGTTCAAAAGAAAACGAAAAAGAAGATATTTTTCAGATTGGCCGCCGTAATTTTGTAAGTCTGCGCAAATATTTATGGGACGATGGCCTGATGCTCAAGGCCTTTGATATAGGTGGATACGGATCACGCACAGTAACTTTAGAAGTGGGAACCGGAAAGATGCTGATAAAAGCCAGAGATTTTCTCAAAGAGCTTTAAGCAAAGAATGCTTTAGAAAAAACAGAAAGAACTTAAGATTTGAAAAAGGAGATAAAAAAATGGCTTTAAATATTCTGGTGGTTGACGATAGTTCGGTGATGCGGTCGATCATCATAAAAACTCTAAGACTGACCGGTTTGAGTTTGGGCGATATCTGGGAAGCCGAAAACGGCGAGGAAGGCCTTCGTCTTTTGCAGGACAAGTGGATAGATCTCGCCATTGTTGACATACATATGCCGGTAATGGATGGGAATGAAATGATCAGTCATCTCAGGGAGAACGACCAGTATGAAAATATGCCTGTTATTGTGATCAGCTCAGAGAGTGATCCCAACAAAATAGAGATGATACACAAACAGGGCGCGACCTTCATCCACAAACCCTTTAAGCCGGAAAATCTAAAGGAAGTCATAATAGCTGTTACGGGGGTAAGCCATGAAGACAAAGATTAAGAAGGCTCTTGAAGAGGCCACTGTCAGCACTTTTGAGGATATCTGCTTCATGTATGCAGTGCCGGAACTTAAGGAAATCCAGAAGAATCTTAAGCCCGAAGCCGCCGCCGTGGTAGAATACAAGGGAGATTATGCCGGTAAGCTTCTTATAGAGGCCCGGGGCGGTCTTTTTTCGGCAATTGCCGCCAATATTTTAAGCAATGATAATCCGACACCCCGGCAGAAAAGGGACGCCCTGGGGGAAATCGCCAATATAATCTGTGGAAATATTGTGACTTGCCTCGGAGGGGGGAAGCAGGGGTATAAAATTGAAAGTCCCAAGTTCTTGAGCAAAAGTAAGATGGGAAAAGAGGAACAGAAAAATAAACTTTTGTCTGAAATTACTTTGAACTTTAAAGAGGGACGGGTCGACATCAAATTTTTTGTGGACAACTACTTTGAGGCCAAGGAGAAAAAATAGTGATCAAGGTTCTGGTGGTTGACGATTCGGCTTTGGTTCGCAAGCTGCTGACGGAAGAACTTTCCCGTTACAGCGACATCGAGGTGGTGGGAGGGGCTATTGATCCTTATGTCGCCCGGGACAAGATAGTCAGGCTCAAGCCTGATGTGATTACTCTTGATTTGGAAATGCCGCGGATGGACGGGCTTTCGTTTTTATCCAAACTGATGAAATTTTATCCTCTGCCGGTGGTTGTTGTAAGTTCTTTAACACCCCGCAATAGTCAAAACGCCATCAAGGCTCTGGAACTTGGGGCGGTGGAAGTGATTTGCAAGCCGGGATCCAGCTTGTCCGCTCCCGATATTTCTCAGAGTCTGGTCGGAGCCATTCGGACGGCATCCCGTGCCAAGGTGGCCAAAAGAGCGTTGGTCGAAACGGTTGAAAAAGAAAGCACTCAGGCGTGGGGGTATAGAATTCCGCTTAAAACCACTCACAAGGTAATAGCTATAGGAGCCTCCACGGGCGGAACCATAGCGATAGAGAACATTCTGACCAAAATGCCCCTGAACATTCCCGGGATAGCTGTGGTTCAGCATATGCCTGAATATTTCACCGCCAGTTTTGCCAACCGCCTGAATACCATCTGTAAGATTGAAGTGAGAGAAGCCAAAGACGGTGATGCTGTTGTTCAGGGACTGGCCCTGATTGCTCCCGGCGGCAAGCACATGCTGCTGGAGCGTAGCGGAGCTTTCTATAATGTCAGGATCAAAGGCGGCCCCATGGTACATCATCAAAGGCCCAGTGTGGATGTTCTTTTTCATTCAGTGGCCAAACAGGCCGGAGCTAACGCGATGGGAGTGCTGCTGACCGGAATGGGGGCCGATGGCGCTGAAGGGCTTCTGGCCATGAGGCAAAACAAAGCTTATACCATAGCGCAGGATGAGGCCAGTTCAGTAGTGTTCGGAATGCCCGGTGAGGCCGTCAAACTGGGAGCTGCCTGTGATGTTTTTCCCCTCAATGATATTTCCAGTCAGTTAATCAAGCTGTTATCAGGCGAAGAAAAAGACAGAGAATAAAATTGAATTTAAAGCGGCTAAGCATTATCCGGCAACATGTCGAATTCCCCTGCTCAATGTTTCAAGGTTTGTTCCAGCCACTTCGTCAGAAGTTTTGTTTCCTTTTCTTTCCATTGAGGTGAGTAACGGATTTGAAGAAATGATTCGTAAAGACTGTCGATTGTTTTTATCGCGTTTTCGATAAGGTAAATCCTTTCCAGAAGGCTTCCCGAAGGATCTTCCGGTGTCTCCTGCCAATCTTGTACGGGCAGTTTCAAAGATTGAAAATGGAAAGAATCGGCCTTCAGCGTGAATTCCCACTCATTTTTATCATGAATCAGTTTAATTCCGGTTTCCTTGACTTTTTTCCCCTGGCGGATTGCTTCCTTGCCTTCTTTGAGTTCAGCGTGAATCCCGTGACAGACGACTCCCTGGGAATATTCGCCTTCTCCGGCTTCCAATACAATTCTTTTTAAAAAATGAAGTTCGACTTCTTCTTTGGCCGTCAATGCTATCCTACCGTTTCGTTCTTCGGATTTAAACCACAGCCAGGTTAGAAATTCGCGGCCGATTAAAGAGGAGTCTGCCGTAGATTCGGAATCCTTTATAATCAGATTATTTTCCTGTGGTGAAAAACGTTTGAGACTAAGCGAAAATGTTTTCTTGAACAAATCAACAAAATCGTCGGCCACCTTATCGGCAAGCGAAGAAAAATAAATGGTGTTTTTGCTCACAGACCAGCAAACATCGTAAAAAGAAGGTATGGCGTCAAGTTTAGTGAGCAACTCCAGTTTTACCTTGTCTTTGATTGCTGTGGACATTTGCTTGTGTATTTTGCTTTTTCCGCTTTCGGCGAGGAAACGTTTTTCCTCTTCCATAAGTTTGATTTTCATCAGCTTGGGAGAAATAAGCTTTCGATCAACGCGCAGAGAAAAAATAAGGTAATCGCCCAGAGCGTAATTGGCATTTTCAAAATCGACATCAAGAATGTCAGTCAGCGAAACCCAGCCCATCCTTTTTTCTTCGGTTGATTTGACCGTATCTTTGAAAGAATTTGCTTTAATCCGGCTATTGATGAAATTTAAAAAGGCCTGCGGTAACTGGCCTTCCACATGGAAACGCGCGAAAGTAAAACTGCCTTTAAGTAAACCCATAATAAACACCTCGACGGGCTGCACCGTATATTATTAGTTCAGAACATGTCAAGAATTTATGTTGAAGTATCATCCTGGACAATGAAATATTTTACAACTGCAATCGGGGGTATTTATCCGTAGACAGAGATTTTTTTTTGTGTTAGTGAGCTTCATATTCCGAGGTTTACGTCCATGAAAATAAAAAAAATAGGCATTATCGCCAACGTGGAAAAGGAAAAAATCGCCGACCACGTCAGATCATTGCAGAAGTGGCTCAAAGATAAGGGTGTAGCGGTATTTCTGGAGGAGGAAATTTCCAAAAAAGTTGCTCTGGGCGGCGGGCTGAAGGGCAATGAACTGGCGCGAAAGTCTCAGTTGGTTGTTGTTCTGGGCGGAGACGGCACAATGCTGCGCGCGGCGCGTTTAGTGGCCGGACATAAAGTTCCCATTCTGGGAATCAATATGGGCAGTTTTGGTTATCTTACAGAAGTCAATTTGAACGAAATCCACCCAACACTGGAATTAATTATCCAGGGTAAATTCGATACGGAAAAAAGAATGATGCTTGATGTGAGCATCAGGCACGGGAAAGCCATTACGAACGTTGGCAGTGTTTTAAACGATGTTGTTATCAATCGCGGCAGTTTGTCCCGGATGAATGAACTGGAACTGGAAGTTAACGGCAAATATCTGACCACCTACAAAGGAGACGGCCTTATTGTTTCCACTCCCACAGGTTCCACCGCATATTCGCTCTCCGCGGGAGGTCCCATCGTTTTTCCGGGAAAAGATTTGATTATTATTAATCCCATTTGTCCCCATACTTTGACGAATCGTCCGATAATTTTTTCTGAAAATTCAAATCTGAAAATAACTCTCTGGTCCAAGGATAAAGGCGCTATGCTGACTCTGGATGGACAGGAAGCTTATAGAATAACGTCCGGCGATATCGTGACAGTAAAAAAATCGAAACATGCAACAATGCTGATTCTTTCTCCATACCGCAGTCATGGGGAAATCCTGCGTTCCAAGCTAGGTTGGGGCGATTTGCCTCCGGGAGCTAAAAAAAAGAAAGATGCTTAATGAACTGAGCATTAAAAATTTTGCCATCATTGATGAACTCCATGTCTGTTTTGGTGAAGGACTGAATGTTATTTCCGGCGAAACAGGCGCGGGGAAATCAATAATTGTCGGCGCAGTCAGTCTGCTTCTGGGCGACAGAGCGACATCCGACATGATCAGAACTCAGGCCGATACGGCAACCGTGGAAGCCGTCTTTGATATAACCGATAATAAGCCGTTGCAGGACAGAATTGCGGACATGGGATTTCCGGTTTCGGATGAATTGATCATTCGCCGGATAATCTCGCATGCGGGCAAAAACAAAGCGTTTATCAACGGGCAGGCGGCAACCCTGATCAATTTAGCTGCCGTCAGCGAATTACTGATTAATATTTGCGGCCAGCATGAACATCAGGTGATTCTCAACGCGGAAAATCATATAGATATTCTGGATGAGTTCGGAGGCTGTCTTTTGGCCAGAGCAGAATACGCGGGAATTTATAGTCAATATCAGTCAATCCGCGCTCAGATAGAAAAATTAAAAAATTTGAGTCAAAGCCGGGAAGAAAAAGCGGATTTGTTTAAATTTCAGTTAAAAGAGATTCAGGATATTAATCCGCAATTCTCGGAAGATTCAACTCTGGCAGATGAAAAAAAAGTTCTGATAAATTTTCAGAAGCTATCCGGCTGGGCGGGAGTGGCTTACGATCTGCTCTATGGCGAAAAGGATTCTGTCATCGTTAAATTAAAAGAAGTTCAGAATCAGGTCAAAGAGATAAAAAAAATAGATTCGAGTTTTAAAATTGCCGATGACGATATCGAGAGTAGTTTTATTACCCTTCAGGAATCTGCGCTGTTTCTGCGTGATTACGGCAAAAAGCTATTTTTCGATTCCGAGCGGCTCGCGGCCATAGATGAACGGCTTGAACAGTTGAACCGCCTGAAGCGAAAGTATGGCGGTTCTCTTGAAAGTGTTCTGCACAGGAAACAGGAAATAGAGGAATATCTGAAAACGGTATTTTCTGTGGAAGAGGAATTGGAAAAACTGGCCAAAGAAGAAGAAAAGGTTAAAGACAACCTGCGGCAAAGCGCGTTCAAACTTTCTCAACTCAGAGGACAGGCGGCGAAGAAATTAAAAGACGCGGTGGACAGGGAAATACAGGCGCTCAATATGCCTCACGCCTCCTTTTCTGTTAATTTTGAAAAAGGCGATAATCCCGACGAATTTTTCGGACCAAAGGGGATTGACGTAATTGAATTTTATCTATCCGCCAATAAAGGTGAAGAGCCCAAACCTTTAAATAAGGTTGCTTCGGGCGGCGAATTGTCGCGGATCATTCTGGCACTGAAAAATGTTTTATCGCGTACCGGTTCCGTGTCATCCATTATCTTTGACGAAGTGGACAACGGTATCGGCGGGGCCGTGGCGGAGATTGTCGGCCGGAAGTTAAAAGAGGTGTCAACCAACCATCAGGTTGTCTGTATTACGCATTTGCCTCAAATCGCCTGCTTTGGAGATAAACACATGTATGTTTCCAAAAAAGTTGTGAAAGGCAGAACGGTCACATCGTTGGAAGAGCTTGACAATGAACAGAAAATAGAAGAAATCAGCCGTATGCTTGGCGGAGTGAATGTTACTCAAAAAACAAAAGAGCATGCCCGTGAAATGCTTAATAGCTCCAGATCATACAAATTCAGTGGTTCAGGGGAAAGAAAATGCTGAGAAAAGCACGCATTGATGATGTGAAAACCATTCACCGCATGATAAATTTGTCATCGGGCAAGGGCGAGATGTTGCCGCGCTCTCTGATGGATATTTATAATTCTCTAAGGGATTTTTTTGTTTACTATAGCGAAGACGAATCGCAGATTATCGGCATTTGCGCGATGAATATCATCTGGGAAAATCTGGCGGAAATACGATCGCTTTACGTCGATGAAAATTACCGGGATAAAGGTTTCGGCCGGAAACTTGTGGAAGCCTGCATTTCCGAGGCAATTACTTTAGGCCTTTTTAAAATATTCTCATTGACCTATAAAAAAGAATTTTTTGCCAAATTGGGATTCAAGGAAACCGACAGAAGTCTCCTGCCGGAAAAAATATGGTCTGACTGCTTCCGCTGTTCCAAGTATCCAGATTACTGCGATGAAACAGCGATGATTGTGGAACTATGAAATGCCGGATTAAAATAATTCTTTTAATCATCATTGTTTTTCTAGCGGGTGCTTTCGTTCGGCTCACAAAACTTCCGTAAAACCCCTCAAGTCGTTTGACTCCGTTGGCATCTCGGACATTGATTTTCAGGACGATCTTGATCCGGCATCACTGGAGACGGCGATTGACCACAGCATTAATTATTATGAAAACGCCGGACGCAATAAGGTTTACAAAATTGACGGCCGTTTGATCAGCGCGCAGCAGTTAAAAGAAACACTGATATCGTTTCGCGGGATTTTGCGTGAAGCCCGCAGTAGCGCCGATTTGAAAAAAAGAATTCATTCGGAATTCAATATTTATCGTATTACCGGTTCTGATTCGGCCGGCGATGTTCTTTTTACCGGTTATTATGAGCCTCTGCTGGAAGGTTCCCTGAAACGAACGGAAAAATTCAGATACCCCCTTTATCGTGTACCGCCCGATCTGGTTAAAAAAGAAAACAAAATAGGCAGGATGAAGTACGGAATGTTTGTTCCATACTACAGCCGCTACGAGATTGACGCTGAAGGTGTTCTTCAGGGAAAGAATCTGGAACTTGTCTGGGTATCCGATCCGGTTGATTTATATTCACTGCATATTCAGGGTTCCGGCAAAATCAAACTGGAGGACGGTACAATTTTGACGGTTGGTTTTGCGCAAACGAATGGCCGTCCTTTCCGCAGTATAACAAAATTCATGCTGGACAGCGGCAAGATAAACAGCAGCGAAGCGTCCTACCGCCTGATGTTTTTAAGGGGAAAGAGCGATAAGGAAATTTATGATGTTTTAAGCCATAATGAGAGATACACGTTCTTCCGTTTTCTGGATAAGGAACCGGTGGGATCTATTGGCGAACCGGTGACGCCTGACAGAACGATTGCGACCGATCCCGACTTTTTCCCGGAAGGGGCGCTGGCATTCATCCGCCTGCGCAAACCGGTTTTCGATAAAGAAGGTAATGTCAAAGACAGGATCGAGTTCTCCCGCTTTGTGCTCAGTCAGGACAAGGGTTCCGCCATAGAAGGTCCGGGCAGGGTCGATCTTTTCTGCGGGTTCGGTGAACAAGCGGAATACACCGCCGGAACGCTCAAGGAAAAAGGCGATCTGTATTTATTACTGAAAAAATGAGACTAATGGGGCTGTTGAAAAACGCTCATCTGCTGCGTTGCGCTGCAAATCGCACCGCTCAACGTATGTAAATATACGCCTCGCGATTCGGTTTTTGCGCGCCTTGCATCTGAACATTTTTGAACAGCTCCCATAGTAAAATAAATTAATTTAATTAAAATTTTCTAATGTGCTGTATAATATCTTTGAAAGGTTTATAAACGCTAATGAAACATTTCGAGGATTTGTTCTCAACCCCATGATGGAATATTGAGCGGGAAACAGTTCAGCATGCTGAGGACTTCTATATGACAGATTCAAGTGATCTATGGTTTCCAATCGGCCTAAAACTCGAAGAAGCGAGGTTCTTCCTCGACCAACTCAAGAACCAGAGCCGAAACCCTAAGCACGTACTTTTTAACCTTTCTGCTTTTGTATCCAGTGCCAGAAGTGTAACCTTTCATATTCAAAAACAACTGACCTCAAAATCGCTCAAACTTACAAATATCTATGAAAATACTAGAAAGGAGCTTCTATCAGACGAGTTCTCAGAATATTTCATTGGATTGCGTAATCGTAGTCTGCACCAAATGTATGTCAAGCTTGCATTCCACCTTGTTGAACCTCGCAAAGAAGGCGGCAAACAATACTTGGTCGTCCATGCGTCAAAGCAGCCGGCGTCCCTTTCTGAAAAACATTTTTCTTGGCTCGAAGAAGTTTTGAAAGTCGATCTTCATGGATGCTCGCCCACTCAAGCTGAATGGGTATTGCCAGATTTTCCTGGACCAGGGAAGACACATCTGATCTATGCATGTGAAGAATACTTGCAATGCCTTAATGCTTTTGTGTTTGTTTTGCGTGAGCGTATGGACGGTATCGAAGCGCGAGAAGGTGAACTGTATGACACCTAACTCCTCACGTATTAGATAACATAGTTGAGCATTCATGGAAAAAATATATGAAAAAGCTAACTTTTGACGAGATGAAAGCCATTGCCAATAAGAAAGGCGGACTTTGCTTGTCTCGGAGTTATGAGGGTAGCAAAACAAAACTCCGTTGGCGATGTGCCAAAGGCCATGAATGGGAGGCTGTACCGTCCGCAATCAAATTGGGGAGATGGTGTAAGAAGTGTGCGGTGGAGGTTATTGCTGCTCGGCGGCGTATTTCCTTGGTGGAAATTCAGGAGATGGCTAAGTCCAGGGGTGGTCAATTAATTTCCAGTGAATACATCGGGAATAAGGACGATAAACTGCGTTGGCGGTGTTCCGAGGGGCACGAATGGGAAGCCACTCTAGGTAAAGTCCGAAACGACGGTAGCTGGTGCCCGACTTGCGCACGGGTCAAACACTCACTCACCTTGGAGGAGATGAAAACTCTTGCACATGCCAAGGGTGGAGAATGTCTTTCAGACATCTATCGCGGACAGAGGGTGAAACTGAGATGGCGTTGTGCGAAAGGCCACGAATGGGAAGCTGCACCAGGGCACATCCGAAATCAGGGATGTTGGTGCCCAAAATGTTCGGGCAGAGCACCCATTGAGATTGAAGAAATGCGCGAGATCGCACGATCCCGCGGTGGCAAGTGTCTTTCGGGATCGCTGATTAACGCACTTTCTAAACTTCGTTGGCGATGCTCAGAAGGACACGAATTTGAAGCTAGGCCGAACGATGTTAAGAGCGGGCATTGGTGTCGAAAATGTGGAGCAGAATCCCGTGCCGTTCGCAGGCGTACTCCTCTTGATGAGATACAAGCTTTGGCCCGCTTAAAGGGTGGTAAGTGCCTCTCTGAAAAATACGAAAACAGTAAAGTTCTTCTCCAGTGGCAATGTGCTCGCGGTCATGAATGGAAGGCATCTCTCAGAAATGTGAAGAACAACAAAAGCTGGTGTCCTATCTGTGGGGCTGGAGTGAGCGAACGAATTTGCCGAGGAATTTTTGAGGCTCTGTTCCAAACCCTATTTCCAAAGGTCCGCCCCAATTGGTTGAGAAATGAACGCGGTAACTGGATGGAGCTGGATGGCTATTCTAAGGAATTAGGCATCGCCTTTGAGTATCACGGCATACAGCACTATGAGTTTAACCCCTTCTTTCACGACAAAAAGAGTTCATTTGCTCAACGCCAGAAGGACGACCAGCAACGTGCAGAATTTTGCCGTGCCCAAGGTATTTGTCTCTTGGAAATACCCTATACTATTCAACATAAGGACATCGAAAGTTTTGTGCGTAAGGCATCTAAGGAGATGGGAATTCATATTCCCAATCAAGATCCTGTGAATTTGGAAAATCTTTCAGTTTATGATGATGATCCATTAGAGGAAATTAAAGTTCTTGCTCAAACCAAAGGTGGCCAATGTCTCTCCACAATTTATATCAATAAGGACACTAAAATCCGATGGCGATGTGCAGAAGGTCACGAGTGGGAAATGCCAGCCCACGCAGTAAGAAATAGTGGCCAGTGGTGTCCCCGTTGCGGTATTAAACGGCGGTCGAATGCACAACGATTGAATATCAATGATATGCATGCATTGGCCCATTCACGAGGTGGTCTTTTTGTGGCTGATCGTTACGAGGGCGTCAACAAGAAACATCGTTGGCGATGTGCGGAGGGACATGAATGGGAAGCTAAACCAAATAACGTCAAGCATGGAAGTTGGTGTCCTATATGCGCGCGAGTAAAACGCCACGCGAGTAGATAACAAAAAGAATAACTTGATCTGATATTTTTATAGGTTTACGAAGTTATCTGATCCAATACCAGCGAAATTGCAGCCAGAGACAAATCCCACCTTTTCTCTTGTGCGGAAAAAACATTAGTTTTCCCCCTCACCATAAATGATCAGGAAAAAGTTAAATTCTCCCGCTTCGTGCTCAGTCAGGACAAGGGTTCCGCCATAGAAGGTCCGGGCAGGGTTGATCTTTTCTGCGGGTTCGGTGAACAAGCGGAATACACTGCCGGTACTCTCAAAGAAAAAGGAGAGTTGTATTTATTAATAAAAAAATGAGACTAAATGATTTTGATTTAGAATGGGTATTAAAAATAAGTTTGTGAAACCTACGAAATATTTTCCCTGTTAATGTGCGCGACTTTGGCAACCGGGAAGCCGTTAAAGTCCGTGGCTGAGGCTAAAGTGTAAGCGCCAATATTTTCCGCGTACAGCAAATCGTCAATTTGCAAATCTTCCGGCAGTTCATCAGCCAGTGAGATTGTATCAAAAGCGTCGCAGGTCGGTCCAAAAGTGGCACAAACTTTGAGTTCTCCATCTTTAAAAGCGTGGAGCGGGTATTGCTGGTGATCATAAATCTGGCCGGAAAAAGTATGATACACGCCATCATCAAGATAATAACAAGTCTTGCCGTCGCGAACAGATTTGCCGATAATTTTTGTCACCAGGGTACAGGCCGTGGCCACCATAAATCGGCCAGGTTCGGCAATAACCTGGATGTTGTCTTTGCCGAACAAGCGTTTAATTTCCGAATTCAATTTTTTAGCCAAAGCAGAAAATGATTTTACATCCTGTGTGTATTTAACCGGAAACCCGCCGCCAATATCCAAAACTTTTTTCTTTTTGCCCTCTTTATCCGTAAAACCAATTTCAAAATTCCGTAAAGCAGCTTCCTTCAAAATAGAATGCGCAATATTGAGCGCTTGCAGATAGTTGTCAAAATTATTGCATTGACTGCCCACGTGAAAACTAATACCTTCCACACCCAAACCCATGCCAATGGCCTCGGCAATCAGATCCACTGCTTCGCCGGGATGCGCGCCAAATTTGGAAGACAGCTCCACCATACTTCCGGTGTTGGGCACGCGAATGCGTAAAATCAGCCCGACGTCCGGCGCGTGTTGCTTGATTTTTTTCAGCTCCTCAATATTGTCAAAAGTTACCAAAATTTTGTACGGGTTTAATTTTGTCAAAACTTTGAACGGTTTAATGGTGTTGGCGTAAATAATTTTGTCCCAAATAAAATCCTGGCGTTCTTTGTCCGGCCAGGTTTCAATATTTTTATAAACAAGCTGGAATTCGTGAATTGAAGCCACGTCAAAGCTTGCGCCAAGATCAAACATGGTTTTAATTATCTCCGTATTGGAATTAGCCTTAACCGCAAAATACGGCTGCACATCCGGCAATTTTTCACGGAATTCCTTAAAATTGCTGCGCAGGACTTCGTGGTCAACCACAAACAGCGGCGTGCCGTTTTTAGCAGCCAATTCCTGTAAAAGTTTTTTCCTGTTATCATTCATAGAATTCAAATTAAATATTTTTAAATAGCGCTGGAAATAGCAATTTTAATATCAGATCTTTTTATATTTTCAGGTAAATTGAAACTCATCCATCATACTTTTTAGAAATATTTATGGAATAAACCGGAAGTTTTCAAATTGCCAAACGTCGTCGGTGGGAGTGTTGGCCGGATTTTCTTTAAAATAGACTACGCGGTTTTTTATGGGAGTCCAATCCGAGGCCTTGGAAATAAAATTGCCTAAATAAGGTTTGGAAATATCCAGTACAAAGTCGTGCGGTAAATCATCGGGTAAATTCAATCCCTTTTTCGGGTTTTCTATCATCCAAAGTACCGCGCTGATAACCCCGAGCGCGACCTGCAAAGTTGTGGCATTTTGTCCCGGCGCCAGCCTTCGGGCTTCTTCTATGGAAAGATCGCTGCCTGTCCACCATGAATTGTATTCATGGCCCATAAGTAAAGCGCCTAAGATATCAGCGCCGGTAGTAATTTCATCGCCCATAATTCTTAATTTTGGCGGCAAAACATAATTCCGGCCGCGAAGTTCGTAAATGGAGGACAACGTTTCGTGGCAAGGCATATATGCGTAATGCACGGTGGGACGAAAAACGGCCTTTTCTCCTTCCCAAACTGTCAGTCGATCTGATAATCCAAAAGCTTCGCCATGGCGGATAACCTGCCCACAATTTCCTGGTCCGGAATCCAGGACCTGACCCAGGTGTTCATGCCCATTTGCGCCAAAGCGATCTGGTTTTTCGGGCCGTATGGCGGAACATGCGCCAGGTCCGGAAGTTTTTGCTCATGCGTACCCCAGCCCATTTCCGCCGGCGCTGTGCCTTCTTCCCGAAGGCCTTCTATGCTCCATGTGCCCACGAATTCATCCACTTCCTTGGGGCGATTAGTAATTTGCGTATCGCGCTCGCTGCAATGAATGACTTTGACCTTTAGTTTTTGGGCAAGCAAATTAAATTTTCGGGATTTGATAAATGCTTCCAGTTCTTCTTTGTCTTTCCCGGTTGCCTTGCCGTCAGCTATCATTTTATTTGCGATATCAATAAGTCCCTGTTTTGCAAAATGTGAAATCAGCCCTGGATTAGCGCCATGGTCAACCACTGCACTGGTGGAATCTTTCGGCCAGTCCTTGATCATTTCGCGAAGTTTCATCTGCCGCCAGTACAAAGATTTTTCAAACGGACTGTCTTTGTATATCCCTTCTAAAGAATCCCAAATCTCAACCGAAGTATTTATGTACAAAACATTATTGTCATGGCACCAGCCGATAATATCATTGGCGCCAATATTCCAGGCCAAATCTATAATCAGGCCGCCATTGTCAGTGTATTTGGCAAGCTCTTTGCCCATATTTTCCGGGGTAATGCGGTTTCGGACAAATTGTACACCTTTATCAGTCAATTTCTTTAAACTTTGGCCTTTATCTTCAAAATCCATGATAGTGACATTTTTCGGGTCTACTTCCAAATGCTCAAAAAGAATCGGCAAAGTGCATTGCGAAACCGAGCCGTAGCCGATAATTAAAATTTTGTGGTCAAATATTTTCTTAGTCATTTTTTTGATCCGTATCCGCCGAATAATAGTGTTCGAGCTTGTTTTATTTTTTTGATAAAATATTATTTTACGTGGTTGAACTATAGGAATTACGGTTTTGTGTCAAGGAAATCTTGGCCGCAAAATGTTAAGCGCAAATAGTGGTTATTATTGTTTGTAATCTAGCATAAAATTAAAAATATGAAAATTGAGGATTACAAGAAAAAGTCATTGTTTCTTTTACGTGCAACTGTACTTTGCTACGCTTGTTTTTCGTGAGTTTCATGTATGAAACAGCGGGGGTCTTCCGCCAGATAATCTCCGCTGTAAGCCAGAGCGCGTCCGCGGCAGCCGCCGCAGACCTTCTGGTAATTACAGTCGCTGCAGATTCCTTTTAAATTTTCTTCCCGGTTGCGTAAATTACGGAAAACAGTCGATGCATAGTAAATCTTATTAAAATCAGTTTCTCTGACGTTACCTGCGCTGAGTTCAACAAAGGGACACGGCCAGACATCGCCGTTGGCTTTAACGTAAACAAAGCCGCGCCCGGCCGCGCAGCCATGGAAAACTTTCCCTGCCAGTTTCAGCATCAGGCCGTCATGAATGCCGTTCTTTTTCAGCAGATAAGGCCAATATTGAGGGCTGGCAACCGGCTCGATTATTGTATTAGCTGTTTTTTGTTTGAGCGCGATAAGTTCGCTCAGATATTGATTGGCGGCTTTTTTTAATGTGGCCTTCTCAATTTTTTCCCCGCGGCCGACGGCGACCAGCTGGTACATGAGCATAATACCGGCGCCGCAGTTGTCGACGAAATCAATAAGCTCAGACAAATCAGGTATGTTGTATTCCATCGCCGTAGTGTTGATTTGCAGAAGAATTCCAGCTTTTTTTGTGGCTTCAATAGCGCGAAGCGCCAGATCAAATGATCCGGGTTTGTTGCGCACCATATCGTGAATGTCGGGATTTGCTGCGTCAATGCTTATGGCATTGCAGACAACGCCGTGATCCTTAAGTTTAAAGGCCATTTCTTCATCAATTAATGTTCCATTGGTGGCGATGATGTTGGCGAGACCTGCTTTTTGCGAATGTCTGAATAATTCGAAAATATCCGGTCTTACCAGCGGTTCGCCGCCCGTATAAATCAATGTGCGGAATTCGCTGTTGGCCGCGATCATATCAATGAGTCTTTTGCCTTCATCCGTGGTCAGTTCGTCGGGAGCGGCTTGGCCGCTGACGGCGTGGCAGTGGATGCATCTCAGGTTACAGGCTCCGGTGACTTCCCAGACAGGGTGTCCCGGATAACCGATACAACCCATGCCCCAGGCGCCGTTGGCCACCGGTATGGATTTGAAGCCGTATTTAAATACCCATCCGGGAAAATTCCGCCACCGGTTTAGATAACCCATCAGCAGGGAACTGCCCAACTGTTTGAACAACAGGGATGGCGGATTATAAAAAGCTTTTACTTTGTTTTTAGTCTTCATGGTTGAATCTTAAATATATGCCAGAATGTAGGCCAGGGATGTTCCCAGATTCACTGCTATGTTCAGGGCGCATAGTTTTTCAAGCATTTTCTTGTCTTCGTACTTGCCGCGTAACATCATAGCAACGATAAATAAAGAAATAATTAATACGGGCAGGTAAAAATAGACAATCTTAGAAGCAATTCCGAAGAATGGCGAGGCGAGCACTGTGGCGGAGGCCAGTAATGAAAAGACGATGTAGAGAAAATTTCCATTTTTCTTTCCGAAACGATAAAGCAGATTTTTTTTGTCCGTAGCCATATCTGCTTCGTAGTCTGGAAACTCGTTGAGCAGGATGACATTAAATATCGTCAGGCCGATGGGGATTGCTATCAAGTGAATGACCGGATGAATCGCTCCCGTCTGAATATAATAGGCCGATGCGACAGGAAGCCAGCCGTAGCAGAAGCCGATGAAAATTTCACCAATGCCTCTTTGCACCAGCCGGACCGGTTTGGTGGAATAAAAGAAACCGGCAAAAGCGCCAAGAAAACCTAAAAGCAGCGTGTAGGGGCCGGTTTTCAAAACGAATTGTAAAATAACGCCGATGATGCCGGCAAGGATCAGCGTGATAATACTTGTCCAAAACGGGACCAGAGGCGAAATTTTTCCATTCGGAAGAATGCGGGTGCCGCCGGCAAATTGATTGTCATGCAAACGATTGGAAATAACATCTCCCTGATAATCGAAGTATTCACCGGAATGATAGGTGGATAACATAATCAGGATAACTCCAAAAACTCCGAGAAGAAAGATCTCAAGGCTAAAGACAGAATTGATTTTGTACGCCAGAAGCGTTCCCAGTATAAAAGGAAGGATACCAACTGTGTGAAAAGGAGGACGGGACAGCACTACCCATCCCTTTATTCTTTCTATATTGGAATTCTGCATAAAACACCTGAATTCGTAAAAGAGTCACCGCGACTTGCCACGGAAAGCTTCAATTTATGAAGGCGGCTTATTAACATAAAGGTTGTTCTTTGTAAAGGAATTAAGAGCTCTTCTGCTTTGAATATTATGGCCGGTATGAGCACCAAATTACAAAAATGAATCCGGGGTTTTGCCGGGGATTTGAAGGAAGAAAAATGATAAAAAATTATAAGGACATTATAGGGGGAATAATCATTTTTTTCTTGATTGTTAATCTTTGTTATGCTAGTCATAGCACCAATTTAAAGAGGAAGACACCTCTCCAATCCAGAAAACAAGCGGGTTTGAGCAAGATTTTAAAAAGTATTTTTCAAGGTTAGCTGAAGAATATGGTGTTCTTTCGATAATGGTTATAGATATAAATTATTTCTTTAAATGTCAGACGCTCCGGTTATGACCGTAAAAACGGTTGATAATAAATTTTTAAAATTTGATTTGAAGAAAGGGGGAGTTTCAAAAATGACGAAAGCGGAATTAGTAGGGGTTATAGCAAAAGCAGTAGGTATCACCAAAGACAAAGCGGCAAAATCACTGGACGCGTATGAAACAGCAGTTGCCAAAGAGCTCAAAAAGAGCGGGAAGCTTGTTCTTGTAGGATTTGGCACATTCTCGGTGGTAAAGAGAAAAGCAAGAGAAGGCAGGAATCCTCAGACGGGTAAAGCAATTAAGATTCCCGCGAAGAAGGTTGTCAAATTTAAAGCAGGAAAAGATCTGGCCAGTAAAGTAAAATAAAATAATACATCATTTGGTTCTGGTACAACTAAGGCCTCCGTATTTCTCAGCGCAATGCCGGAGGCCTTAGTGCGTTTAATATTAAAGGAGTTTCTATTTTGGAACGAAAGAGAATTCTCAGCGGAATGAGACCAACCGGTAAGCTACATCTGGGACATTTACACGGCGCTTTAAAAAACTGGGTGGATTTGCAGGAAAGCGGCAAATATGACTGTTTTTATTTTGTGGCCGATTGGCATGCCATCACCAGCGAATACAGCTCCACGGAAGGCATCAAAGACAACGCCGTCAATATGGTCATAGACTGGCTCAGCGTCGGTCTTGATCCGCAAAAGAGCACTCTCTTTGTACAGTCTGCGGTCAAGGAGCACGCTGAACTCTTTTTGCTTCTTTCGATGATTACCCCGCTGGCATGGCTTGAGCGCAATCCCACTTACAAGGAAATGAAGACCGAACTGGCCAATAAGGATTTGTCCACTTTCGGTTTTTTAGGATATCCGGTGCTGCAGGCCGCCGATATAATCATGTACAAAGCTTACGGTGTGCCTATCGGCGTTGATCAGCTTCCTCATGTCGAACTCACCCGTGAAATAGCCCGTCGTTTTAATTTCCTTTATAAAGAAATATTCCCTGTTCCGGAACCGCTTTTGACGAGCGTTCCCAAGTTGCTGGGAATTGATGGAAGAAAGATGAGCAAATCCTACGATAACTCTATTTGCATCAGTGATCGCGGAAAAATATTGCAGCATAAAGTTTCATCCATGTTTACTGATCCTCAGCGGATGAGAAAAAAGATCCGGGAAATCCGGAAATATGCAATGTCTTTACTTTCCATGGCTTATACTCTTCGCCGGATCAGGTTAAGGAAATTGACGCTGGATGCAGAAAAGCCGAAATCGGCTGTACAGATTGCAAAAAAATGCTTGCCAAGCACATTGCTGAAGCATTGAGTCCGGTTCATGAACGAATGGACTATTATACAAGTCACATCGATGAAATTAACACCATCATAGAAGATGGCAACGACAAAGCAAAAAAAATAGCCCGTAGAACAATGGATGAAGTGCGCGCCGCGGTTAAAATCTGATTGCGTGTAAAATCCATTCGCCGGTTATGTTCTCAATTGATTATGGAAAACGAACAAACAACAAATTACGCCATTAAACTGGATATCTTTGAAGGTCCGTTGGATTTGTTGCTTTATCTGATCAAAAAGAATGAAATTGATATCTATAATATTCCCATAGCTCTTGTCACCGAACAATATCTTGAATACCTCAAAATGATTAAAGCGCTTAATCTCGATCTGGCCGGAGAATATCTGGTCATGGCATCGACGCTTATTCATATTAAGTCCAGGATGCTCCTGCCGCCGCCTGAAGAACCGGAGGAAGAAGAGGAAGATCCCCGCGCCGAACTGGTCAGGCAATTATTGGAGCATAAGACCTTCAAGGAGATCGCGACAGATCTGGGAAACAGGCCCCTTCTGGAGAGAGACGTGTTTACCCGCGCGGCTGTTTTGCCGGAGGAAATTAAAGAGCCTACCGGTGACGAAGAAGAACTTACGGAGGTGAGTGTCTTCGAGCTTATAGAGGCTTTCCATCGCATCCTTTCTCAGATGGATAAAAAAGATTTCATGGAAATTGATTTGGAGAAATTATCTCTTACTGATATAATTAATGAAATAATGGATAGTTTGACTGTTACAAAAAATCTCAATTTTGAGGATCTGCTCGGTGGCAGAAAAGACCGCCGTCGCATCATTTATACTTTTCTGGCTTTGCTGGAATTAATTAAACTGAGAATGGTTAAGGCTTATCAAACTTCGATTTTCGGAGTTATCCGGATATTTCCGGCTGTGGAGTAATAAATGGAAAAGATTAAGGCAGTCATCGAAGCTCTGATTTTCGCGTCCGACACGCCGTTGTCACCGGAAAAAATTCATATCATCATTCCGGACGTGGAAAAAGACGAGATCAAAGAAATCATCGATCAGCTTGTGTCGGAATATCATGAACGTCAGGGCGGCATCATGCTTCAGGAAGTTGCCGGCGGTTTTCAATTCCGCACCAACTCCGAAATAGCCCAATGGGTCAAGAAACTCAAAAGCACGAAACCGCATTCACTTTCTCCGCAGGCGCTGGAGACTCTGGCGATTGTCGCGTATAAACAGCCCATCGTTAAAACGGAAATTGAAGACATTCGCGGAGTAGACGTGGGCGGTCCTCTTAAAGGGCTTCTGGAGAAAAAACTTATTCGTATTGTCGGACGCAAGGATGTGCCGGGCAAACCGATTATTTACGGAACAACCAAAAAATTTCTGGAAGTATTCAATCTCAAAGATATCACAGATTTGCCCAATATTCGTGAATTGAAGGAACTTCATCAGCAACAGGAACTCCTGGAGCCCGAACTCCTGGAACCTCAACAGGAAATATTGGATCAAGAACAAGAACTCTTGGGACACCAAACGGCAGAAAAACCGGTAGAAGAAAAGACGGAAGAATCAATAGAAGAAAAGACAGAAGAAACTCCTGACTTATGAAAGAGCGATTGCAAAAAGTCATCGCGACAGCCGGCATTGCCTCAAGGCGCCACGCGGAGAAACTGATAACCGAAGGGCGCGTCAGCGTCAATAACGTAGTGGTGACCCAGTTGGGAGCTAAAGCAGACGCTGAAAAAGATATTATCCGTGTTGACGGCAAAACCATTTCTCCGGAAAAAACGAAACACTATATCATGTTAAACAAACCTGCCGGCTTTGTCACAACACTTCATGACCCTCAAAACAGGCCGACAGTCGTGGATTTGCTGAGTGATGTGCCGGAGAGGGTCTATCCTGTGGGAAGGTTGGATTATGATTCCCGGGGACTCTTGCTTTTGACTAATGATGGTGATTTTGCCCAAAGAATACAACATCCGTGTTTTCAAAAACCTAAAATATACAGAGTTAAGATTCAGGGACGCTTGTCGAAAGAAGAATTAAGACAATTGGAAAAAGGAATTAATTTATCCGATGATGTTTTTAAGCCGGAACATCTTAGGGTGGAGAAGATCAATGATAAAAGCAGCTGGTTGCGTCTTACTCTGAGAGAAGGGAAAAATAGAATTATCAGGAGAGGATTTGAGGCTATTGGTCACAGGGTCGCCCATCTCATGCGTGAAGCTGTAGGCGATCTCAAATTGGGTAATTTGAGGGAAGGGATGTGGCGGAATTTAACCAAGAAAGAAGTAAGCCAATTGCTTCATAATAAGCCAATCTAAAAGGTAAAATTTTCTTGACATTCGCTTAAAAATAAATAATAAACTGTAACATAGAGAAAATAAACGTATATTATCACTTGGCTATTTATGGTTGTATTTAGTATTAAGGAGGGCGTATGAACAAATCCGGTCTTATTGAAGCTTTGAGCAGTAAATTAAACTTGACGGAGAAGAAAGCCATCGATGTTGTTAATCTTGTTTTCAAGGGCTTTACCGACGAGTTAAAGAAGAAAGGTCGTATTGAAATAAGAGGCTTTGGCAGCTTCGTAGTAAAAGAATACGGATCATATACGGGAAGAAATCCTAAAACCGGAACTAAAATCCAGGTTGAACCCAAAAGATTGCCCTTCTTTAAAGTAGGAAAAGAACTTAAATTTAAAGTTGACAAAAAGAAATAACAACCCCTGCCAGTTTCCTTATAATATAAAAAGGAGGCTTATATAAGCCTCCTTTTCTTCGTTAAAATAAACCATTTCAAATCAAAGCGCTATCTTTGTTGGCGTCGTCGTCAGCTTCCTCAACGTATGTACAATACGCCTCGTCGCCTCCGCCTAGCCGTCTCAATATCATCTCTGATTTAGAAATGGTATAATCATAAGTTAACCTAAATTAGCATTGACGAAATCCCAGTTAATCAGATTTTGAATCACAGCGGCAAGATAATCCGGCCTTCGGTTCTGATAATCCAGATAATAAGCATGTTCCCAGACATCTATGGTCAGGAGTGGTTTTTGGCCGTGAGCCAGAGGCGTATCGGCATTGGCCGTCTTTGTTATTTTTAATTGTCCTCCATCTGAAATCAACCATGCCCAGCCGCTGCCGAACTGAGTCATGCCGGCATTTTTCAATTCTTCGGCAAACTTGTCGTAATTTCCCCATGTGGCATTTATCTTTGCCGCGATTGCGCCGGTAGGTGCGCCTCCGCCTGATTTTTTCAGGCACTGCCAGTAGAAGGAGTGATTCCAAACCTGCGCGGCGTTGTTGAAGATGCCCGCCTTGGCCGAATCTTTAGCCGCTATTTTAATGATTTCTTCCAGTGTTTTACCTTCAAGATCAGTGCTGGCAATTAATTTGTTCAAATTGTCCACATAGGCTTTGTGATGCTTGCCATAGTGAAAGTCCAAAGTATTGGCGCTGATGATCGGCGCTAACGCGTCTTTCCCATAAGGAAGTTCCGGTAATGATATGGCCATATTCATTCTCCTTTTTTTTCTTTTTATAATAGTCAGTCTTTTGGGTTTGTCAAACTTATATTTTATGTTTCTTTAACGTTATGGGAGTTGGTAATATGTCGGGTTTTATATTTAATCCAGTTCATATAAATAAAGGTGAAAACGGCGAAAATCAAAGGGGGTATGGCGGATTCCGGACTGAAGACGATAAGAGCTATGCCACCGGAAAGTCCGCAGTCTTTCATCGTTCCCAGAAGGATAAAAAAATTAATTTTATTCTCTTCTTCGTGCAAATAAAAGCCGATTTTTCTAATCAGGAAATAAAGCAAGAAGGTGCTGACAAAAGCAATCAAGGCAATAAAGATAATATCATAACGCCAATTCATAAGAAAGTTTCTGCTGTTGGCCGTTATGGCGTAAAACACAATGAAGTAACAGTAGTCTGTAACCGTTTCTTCGTATTTTTCAGTGAATCTATCCCAATCCTTTTCGATAATTATCCTGGAAAGAATCAGAGGCAGGAGAATCAATCCCAGTATAACCAAAACGATATTCCAGTAATTCAGATGAATATATTTCAGGAAACAGAAACCGACAAGTGGTGCGATTAATAAGGAACCCATATACGTTCCGGCCAGAGAAGTGAAAATATAATTCTTTTCCACGTGCAGCAGATTACCCAGAGTTATTATATCCAGCGATGACGGTATAATGGCAACCAGCACCATGCCGATCCACAGTTCCTGTTTTTGAATCAGAAAAGCGCCGGCCAATAAAATAAAATTACCCAGGACGATGTAATTCATGATGTTGCCCTGTATGGACGAATACATCAGTGTGCCCATGTGACGGAAAAAACCGCGGGGAAACCTCAGGATGTTCAGTGTTATAATGACGATCAATGCCGGAAGGATCAGAGTCTTGCCGATTCGAAATCCCTGCGGCAGCAGCGCGCCGCAAATCAATGCCAGGAAAAAAATAAAGTTGGAACGATAAAAAGTGTATGAGGGTAGAGCCATCTTATTTTACCCCGTTAGAAAGTATTGCTATTTGCCCCTGTACACAACTTCGATCTTCTTTGGATCGAAGCCCCCGTGTTATTCGTTCCGCTAGATGATTGGAGAAATTCTAACGGGGTTTTACCTCTGGAGGGACAATATTTTTTTAGCTCCAAAAACTAATAAGAGGAAAACAATGTTAAGAATTACTATAGTTCCTCCGGCCGGCAAATTCAACAAAAAAGCTGTAATAATTCCGCAAATTACCGATAAAATTGAAAAAAATACAGCGGCAATGATGGTCATTTTAAAGTTTAGAGATAACTGAAGCGCGATCAAAGGAGGCAGAATCAGCATAGCCGAGACGAGCATGATGCCGGCAACTTTCATGGCCAGCACCGCGGCCACCGCCGTCAGTATGAAGAGAATCAGATTGATTCGGTTTGTTTTAATGCCCATTGTCCTGGCCAGTTCTTCGTCGAAAGTCACCGCAAGCAGATCATCATAAAAAATTATTACCGTTGCTGCGACGATAATAAAAACAATCAAAGAAAGAAAGAGCTCGGTTTGAGTAACGGTGAGGATATTGCCGAAAAGATAACTGAATAAATCAACATTATACCCGTTGGATAAACTTACCAGAATGATACCGGTGGCGATGCCGATGGAGGAAACAATGCCGATAGCCGCGTCTGACTGAATACGTTTGGAGTGGGTTAATTTTAAGATAGCCAGAGATGAAAGCATCACCAGAGGGAGTGCTGCCAGTGTAATGTACATGGGACTGACGCCTATCAGCATGACAACGGCGACGCTGCCGAAAGTGACATGGGCAAGTCCGTCGCCGATCAGGGAAAAACGGCGCAGGACGAGAAACACTCCCAACGCGGAAGAAACCGCGGCAATCAATATGCCCGCAACGATTGCGCGCCTGATAAATTCATAATGAAGAATATCGCACAATTCCATTAAATGCCGTTCTCCGTTCTGTTGTGCTGATGACAAATCACATGTTGACTGGTTAATCCGAAAAAACCGGCCATATCAGGCGAAGCGCAGAAATCTTCGAATGTTCCGAAGAATATTATTTTCTTGTCCAGATAAAGAAGATTGCAGGCGTATTGACCGATGATCCCTGTGTCATGAGTGACAAGAATAATTGTTGTGCCTTTGGAGCGGTTCATTTCGTTGGTAAGCGAATAGAAAATATCTCTTGTTTCGGGATCGAGTGCCGTAGTCGGTTCGTCGAAGATGAGCAAATCCGGTTGATTGATTAGCGCGCGCGCCAGCATGGTTCGCTGCTGCTCTCCGTAAGACAGTTCGCCGATCAGACGGCCGGCAAGATGCGCGATTCCCATCAGTTCCAGGGCGCGTTTTATTGCGGCAGTATTTCTTTCCTTCATTCCCAGATTGACTGTTTCTTCAACAGTGCAGGGGAAGTGCTGATTCAGAGCGTTTATTCGCTGGGGCAAGTAACCGATTCTGTTCCACTGATTGAAAGAAATTAAAGGCTGATCGAAAATATTGACGCTTCCCTTTTGGGGCTGCAGAATACCCAGAATATTTTTAATAAGCGTGCTTTTGCCCGATCCGTTTGGTCCGGCAATGCCCAGATAATCGCCTTTTTGAACGGCAAAGGAAATATTGCTGATGACTTCCAGGCCGTTGTAGCAGAAAGTTAAATTATCGACGCTGATGATGTTTATGGACATCGCATTCCCTTTTTCAAGTTAATCAGATTATCTTCCATCAATGAAATAAAGGATTCGCCGTTTTTAATGCTCGCCTTGCTGACATCATGGCCGTTGTTCAGTTTCAATAATCCAGTGCCTGTTTCCCTGGCGATCATGTGCGCCAGGCGGGGATTCATCATGTCTTCGTAATAGATATAAGGAACCTTTTCCGTCTTTACTTGTTGAACCAGATCGACTATTTTCTGCGGCGATGGTTCCGCGTCGGCCAGCACATTATAAGCGGCGATATACTTCAGATTGTATCTTTTAGCCAGATAGGCAAAAGCCCAATGACCGGCGTGCAAAATTATTTTTGTTTTGCACCCGTTTAATTCGGAGCGATATCTTTGATCCAGAGCCATCAGTTTAAGTTTGTAATCATGAGCGTTTTTTAAATAATAATCGCTGTTGGGGGAGTCCTTTTTTATAAATGCAGCCGTGATATTATCCACCATCTTTTGCGCGTTATCCATGTCCAGCCAGATGTGCGGATCAAAGCCGGAGGCATGATCGTCATATTCTGCTGTCTGAGTGAGCGGCATTAAGACAGCGCCGTTTCCTGTTTCGATGGCCAGCATATTGGTGTTCTTATCGGCGGCATTGATGATCTTGTATGCCCATTGTTCCATTTCGAAGTTGGTGAAAAGGAAAATATCTGATTTGCTGACCTTGATGATATCTTCCGGCCTCAATTCATAATGATGAGCGTCGGTTCCAGGCGGCATCAGCATCGTAATATTGATTTTGTCGCCGCCGATGTTGCGCGCGAAATCGTAGACGGGAAAAATAGTGGCGATTACATTTAATTTCTGCGCCTTCCTGCCGGATTCTTTTGCCGGTTGGCAGGCCGCCAGAAGTATCAGTGGAATAATAAATAGAAATAATATCTTTTTAAAATACATCATTACTCTTCTTTTCTGTAATATCGTTTTGGTGATTCAGGTTTGATTGTATCCCGGCAGTATGAACAAAGACCGGATACATTAATCTCAATGAGTTCAATGCTGTAATTATCTTTTGCCAGAATCAAATCCGGCATCTTGATAAAAGGCTGCGGTTCCATGCAGGTGAGTGTTCCGCAGTTGCGGCAACTGAAGTGGGGGTGCAGATAATTTTCCGAAGAAATTATTTCAAAATAACCGGCGCCGCCGGAAGCAATTTCTCTGATAATTCCGCGTTCCTTGAAAACAGATAAAATACGATAAACAGTCACCTTGTCAATGCTGGTTTTTGTTTTAAGTGATTGTCGTATGGCGTTGGCGCTGAGCGGCTTTGTCGCATTGAGCAATATGTTCAAAACGGCAAGACGTTGCGACGTTTTGGATATACCGGCTTTGCGCAAAGCAAGCAAGGCCTCTGCATTTTTTGTTTTTGTAATCATGTCTGATGCATTATCAAAAATGCAACCGAGTTGCAACAATTATCAACACGGCAATTACAGGCGATAGAAAATAAGTATTGACGAATTAAATTCGTGCTGTAAATTATTAATAAAGTTTAAATAAGGAGGTTTGCTTATGAAACCCATCGGTCCGTTAATGTGGGAACACAGGTTGATTGAGAAAATGCTGGCTTCAATGATGCATCATATTGATCAGGTCGAAAAGACTAAAAAAGTCAATCCTCTTATCATTGATATGGCTGTCGATTTTGTGCATACTTATGCTGACCGCACTCACCATGGCAAAGAAGAAGAAATATTATTCCGTGATCTTGCTCAAAAAAATCTTACGCCGGAATTAAAGAAAATCATGCAGGAATTGCTCAATGAACATGTCTGGGGCAGAAAGACCACGGCTGCGCTGGTTGCTGCCAAAGAAAAATATTTACATGGTGATGAAGGCAAGCTGTCGGAGATCATTTCCATTGCCCGGGAACTGGGCAATTTCTATCCCAAACACATTGAAAAGGAAGACAAGCATTTCTTTTATCCCTGTCAGGAATACTTCAGCAAAGACGAGCAGGAGAAGATGCTTGCCGAATTCTGGGAATTCGACCGTAAAATGATTCACGAGAAATATAATAAAGTAGTTGATGAATACTCAGCGCTTCGTCTATAACCAATCTTAAGATTCTGCCGGTTCTAAATCAAAGATGATATCGAGGCGGCAAGGAGGAGGCGACGAGGCGTATTATACATACGTTGAGGAAGCCGCCGACGAAGCCAACAAAGATAGCGCTTTGATTTAGGATCGGAATTAGTATCTCCAGCCCCAGCATCCGAGGGCTAGAACATTCATTATAACCGGCACGGCGTAAATTATTCCTACCGTCGTCAGTTTTGCCTTCATTGTTTTTACACTGATGACTAAAATAGCGGCAGCAAAGAAGATGAAGTAGCCCAAAAAGAAAATCAGCCAGACGCCCTTAAAAGATAAGCACCAGAAAGGATATTCCCAGACAAGCTGTCCGCCGATATTCAAGACGCATTCGATAAAAACACAAAAGGCGCTGTAACCTATCGCCCAGAACCATTTCTCGGGAATACCTAAGATTCTCTCTTCCTTGCTTTCGGACAATGTGTGGTAGTAAATAATACCGAGAATAAGAAACATGAACATGATTTCGATGTTCCAGCCCACCGTTGTTCGCAGCGCAGTATCGCCCGGGGTTGTCCAGAAAGCGGAACGTTGAGTCAGGTACATAACCCAGCCGTTCCATGTTTCGTTGAAGAAATCCACTCCAAAAATTGTCAGCCCGGCCAGAACCGCATCCCAGTTCTTAGTTTGACGCGCCTCTTTTATTTCCCTGGTATAAATATAAAAAACAATCGCCATAAGAGGAATGATGTACCATTTGATCATTGAAAGATCCCTCAGCCCGTTTAAAGCCTGCATGGTTGCCGGTGTCATATGACCTCCTTGTATTTTATACCAATTCTAAATCAAAGCGCTATTTTTGTTGGCGTCGTTGTCGGCTTCCTCAACGTATTACTAATACGCCTCGTCGCCTCCGCCTAGCCGCCTCAATATCATCTTTGATTTTAAAATGGTATTGAGATCGAAAGTTGAACATATTAATATTTATCGTTCAATAATGTTGCCATATAAAGTATATTATATTATAATGCCTCGCAATCAAAAAGGAATAATTTATTGTATTTTTATTATGGGATAAGTGCCATAGAAGCGTAAAGGAGAAAACCAACTTTTGATACTTACCAACAAACTTAAAATCACCCTTATAATTCTGCTTTACATTTTTATAATCGGCACTTTCGGTTTTCATTTTATCGAAGGATGGGGTTTTCTTGATTCCTTTTATACTACCATCATTACTTTGACGACAGTGGGGTATGGTGATTTCACGCCGGAAACAACGGCGGGAAAAATCTTTGCAATTTTTATAATTATTTTTGGCGTGGGTGCGATGCTTTATTCGTTCGGTCTCGTTTCGGAAACTGTCGTGGAAGGCCGCTTACGCAAATTATTAGGGAGGGGTAAATTGGAAAAAATAATCGAAAAAATGCACAATCATTATATTATTTGCGGCGGCGGCCGCATCGGTTTCCTGATTTGCCGCGAACTGATTGCAGGTAAAATGCCGTGTGTGGTCATTGATAACGATCCGGAGGTTATTCAGAGGGCTCAGGACGAGGGTTTTATTTGCTTCAAGGGAGACGCGACGCAGGATAAAATATTGATTGAAGCGGGAATTAAACGGGCCAAAGGAGTTGTTTGCGTGCTGCCGTCGGACGCGGAAAATCTTTACGTTATTTTGACGGCGAAGGAACTCAATCAAAAAATATATATTATATCGCGTTCCGAGGAAGAAGAATCGGAGCACAGGCTCCTGCGGGCGGGAGCGGACAGGGTCATGTCGCCATACACGCTGGGCGGTGTTAGAATGGCTATGGCTATTTTGCGCCCGGCCATGCTGGACTTTATCGAAATTACAACTCGCCAGCAAAGTCTGGAATTGCGCATGGAAGAAATATCCGTCTGCAAAGGATCGCCGTTTATTTCCAAGACACTGGAGGATTCGGGAATACGCAAGCGTTACGGTCTGATTATCGTCGCCGTGAAAAATGATTCAGGGAAAATGATTTTCAATCCGATGGCCAATTACGTTATTACCGAAGGCGACAGATTAATCGCGATGGGCGAGGATGAAAACGTAAAACAGTTTTCTGAAGCGTGTCTGGCATAAAGAAAGATTATATAAAGGAAGTTTTTGCCATATTGGTGAAAATTCCCGGCAATGTAAGAATCTATTTCTAACCTTTGCCCAATAGCCAAGAGTCTCCTGCATTATAAAGAAGTTTTAATTTTTCACTGTTGTTTATAATAATGTTTTTAGCTAATTTATGTCCACCCTTCTCCAAAACAAGTCCAAGATAGCGGTATGGTTTGGGGTACTTTTTGTAATTAATAAATAGTTTTATAAACCAAAAAAGAAAGGATGGCTGTACCGTGTCGATACGATCTTTTTCATAAATTCCAGTACGCTTTACAATTCGCCATGAACCTTCCCTCTTCTCGATCATGTCATAAAAACGAACATATGAAGTAATATCTAAATCCATACTTCCTTTGCTTACACGATTAAATATTATTACGTTAGTCTCGCTAATAGCCCGTCTGCCATTAATATTAATGAATGGAACGCTAATAAAGTGTTTAAGTAATTTAGAAGTGTTCTTCTCATCCATTTTAATACTGGCATCAACAAATGCTTCAAATGGGCCATCAAACCAGGATATTGAGATAGTTCCTTCTTCCCAAAAAGTTGTCCTCAATTGATCCCATGTGCCGCGATCTCGAAAATAAGCCCATCTATTTATTAGATCGGTGATCGCTTCTCTGTCAGAATTAATATATTCGGCCTCTCTTTTCATTGATGATCTGCTCTATTTTATTTTCCAACATTGTTTATATGGAGCGGTGTTATTTATAAATTATTTGTCTTCATTAATTCCCAGTGATTCGCAGAGTATTTCCGCCGGATCGAGAGCGGTCATGCCGGACAGTCCGCTCAACTGCATCCGGCAGGAGCCGCAGTCCGCGACAATATTTTGAGCCCCCATATTTTTGATTAATGAAACAGCCCGCTTGCCCATCTGGATTGCCGTGGATTCGTTTTCCTTTTTAAAGCCGTAACTGCCGGAAAGACCGCAACAGGCGTCATCCAGAATTTCACATTCCAGTCCGGGTATCAAAGACATAAGTTTTGCCGCCGGATAGCCGATTCCCAGCGCTCTTAGATGACAGGGAATGTGATAGGCAAGTTTACGCGGAACTTTTCCGAAAACAGGTTTGGCATACTCTTCATTTATGAGCTTGAGAATGTATTCGTGAATGTCATAGCTGTTTTCGGCAATCTTTTTGGCCTGTGGGATTTGCAGGATGCCGGGATAATCGTGCAGCAGGCAAAGTCCACAGGATGTGCAGCTGTAGACTATGTCATAACCCGCATCTATGTAATTGGAGAGTGAAGACGCATTCTTTTGCGCAAAATATTTAGCCAGAGCAATGTTCCCATTGCCCAGCGCGGGAAGGCCGCAGCACCACTGGGGCGGTAGGACAACGTCAACGTTCAGAGCGGAAAGTAAATTAACAATTTTTCGGCCGATATCCGGCCGGTAGAAATTTATGAAACATCCGTAGAAGAAGGCTACTTTTCTTGTTTTTCTATTCAGAATTTTCTTTTCCCGGCACATTGTTTTAAAACGAAACTTCGGGAAAGGAATGTAAGTCGATATTCCCATCGCCCGAAAGATTTTCTTCCCCATTTCAGTAGATGCGATCATATTGGCGATAGGAGCGGTTAAAGAGCCGAGGGCGCTCAGGTAATAATTATTGGCAAAAAGTAGATGTGCAGGCGTTTGGGGATGTTCCTTCCCGTATCTCTGCTGTTCCTTGAGTATGATTTGCGCCGGTTCCACGCCGCATGGGCAGGCCATTTCACAGCGTTTGCACTGACTGCACAGAAGAACCCATCCATCTTCCGCTCTTTCTCTGTCAGACCGGAACCGCTGTGCGTCCGGTCCTGCCTGCTTCGGTCCGGGAAATTCCGGATTCACGCGGAATACGGGACAGTTTTCCACGCAGATCGTGCAGCGTATGCAATGTTCATATTTCATTTGGATAAATACTCCGCGCAGGATTTTGCCGCCCAATGGGCTGTCGCCAGAGCCAGACCGTGACCGCAGCCGTTTTTTAATATTTCCGTATTGGCAAGAATTCCGCCGCACACAAAAATATTCTCCCAGGGACAACCGGCAGGACGAAGGGATGAATCAGCGATAATACCCGCTCTGCCGATACCGTGATTTAAAGAAAAATAATCATTGTCGAACCATGTTGCACGCGGACCGGGAATATGCACGGGCAGATTAAAAATGTTTTCGATAACGGCTTCGCGTGTCGCGGTAAGGCCGCCGCCGACAAAGGATCCGGTGGATAGAATAAAAGCCCTGGCATTGATGCTGTTGGGTCTTCCTTCGGAAGGCGTCGTCACCGCTTCAATTATTTTGCCTGATTTTTCGATTCCCGCTACAGGCCATGACCAGTAGATGGCGCCTCCTTTTTTGCGGAAATATCCTTTCAACGCGTTGAACAACCTTCTGCCGGGCATGGATGGCGGGATGGTAGGAATTTCAAATACAGGTTTTCCCATGAGGACCGATATTGTATTGACAATTTCACTTGCCGCCTCCAGTCCCAAAACGGCGGGGAAGGCTATCTTGTCTTCCTGAATTTCCAATCTCGTAAGCCAGATTATAAATTTTTCGAAAAATTGTTTATCCTCGAAATGCGACGCGATACTCATGGTGCTGTAAACACCGGCGTCATACACTGAAGATTTAGTATTCTTGCGCCGGGATATGATGTAGCCGGGATAAAAATCCTTAAGTCCCTTGAAGGTTATGATGTGAAGGCTGTCCTTATTGTCCTGAGGTGTCTCTTTCATTGTTGAAGGAACAAAACAGGACGTTTTAAGCGTGCCCAGAGCTGAAATGATAAAACGATTTTTTTCGGCGGTGCCCGTATAGAGAATTCCCATATCCGTCATCGCCGCCTGAAAATAGTTCAAAGCTTCTTTGGTAATTTTTTCAGGCACAAGGTGATAGGGATGCTCCTCGGGTAAATCATGAATGCCTGACAAAGGATTACTGCCATGGGAACAAACGTCAATGCAGCCGGTGGAAAGACAGGCTGTCGGTTCTCCTCTGGTCACCAGGCCAACTTTAAAACCGCGTTCGGCAAGCAGCGCTCCGGCTGTCAGCCCTCCCACACCCGCTCCTATGATAACGACATCGTATTCAGTAACGCTCATGGGGATTTCTCCAGGGCGAGGATGCCCAGATAGATATATTCGACAAGCTGTTCTTCACGGAGTTGATCTCCCCAAAGAGCTGGTTTTATGCCTTTAAAGCGGCGCTGGAGAAATCCGCGCAGCATTTCCATGGACTGCTCAGGCGATATAACACTCATATCGTTCATAATGCCAAGCGCGCGAAAAGTACAGAAACCGCCCTGACATGGCCCCATGCCCAGACGTGTCCGGTGCTGGATGTCTCCCACATTTCGTGTGCCGGTTTGCCTGACGATTCTTTCCACTTCCTGCCGGGTAACGAGTTCACATTCGCAAACGATATTTTTCATGTCCGTGAGACGTTTGGCAAGAGGATAGCCGCTCAGTTCCTCCTGTCCGTCCAGCGGTATTTCGGCCGTTTCGCATGGTTTCTTGAGATTAAAAGAAGCCATAATCGTGTCAACCATCTTTTCCGCCATCAGCCGGAAAGTCGTAAGTTTTCCTCCCGCGATGCTGTACATGCCGTTTTCATGATCTATGATCTGAAAGCCGCGGGACATTTCGTGACTGTCCGCTTTCTTTGATTTAAGCAGGGGTCTGACTCCCGAAAACGCGCGGATAATGCGTGTGTTGTTGAAGTGCGGAATCATTTTCCCCGCTTCACTGATTATTGTATCTACCTCGGCGGATTCAGTGAGCAGATTATCCGGATCGTCAATCGCCAGCGCTGTTGTGCCGGCAAGGCACACCGCTTCATTGGGCACGATGATATCGCCGTCGGATGGATGCCTCAGTCTGTTGATAACCATATCGGTCAGACGGTGATTGGTGATGACCAGCGCTCCCTTGACAAGACTCATAGGCACTTCACAACCGGCAAGAGAGGCGATCATATCTGCCCACGCGCCGGTAGCGTTAACAATGATGTTGCCATGGATTTCTCTTGTTTCTCCTGTCGCCTGATCAATGGCTTTCAAACCGATGCAGCGTCCGTGCGATTTGATAATTTCGGTGACTTTATGACGCGTGAAAATAATTCCTCCTTTGAGCTCAGAAGTCCGGATGTTAAGCATACAGAGGCGGAACGGGTCAATGGAACAATCGGGAACCTTAATGGCTTCTTCGATTTCCGGATTCAGATTGGGAACCAGGTCAATGGCCTTGGTCGAAGAAATGGCTTCGGCAGGAATACCGACTGACTCACACCCCCTGAGAAATATTTCCCGGAAGCGTTTGGAATCACCGGGCAAGCGAACAAACAATCCTCCCGTTTGTTCTACG
>CAWETF010000005.1:0-1090000 GCA_963812045.1 uncultured delta proteobacterium | reverse complement strand
GAAAACTGCTTTTTTTCAATAAGATTTCTTCCTGGGGGTTGGATATGTAAGCAGTTTCGATTAAAACAGCCGGAATGTCAGGCAATTTCAGAACACGGAAGGGCGCTTCCTGGACACTTTTATATTTCAGGTAATTGACCATATCAAGATGCTTGATTAAAATACCGGCATAAATTTTGGACGAATTAATGGTGTTGGTTTGAAACATATTCATTATAATCTCAGAAGATTCATTGTTGCCTTCATTATCGGGCACACCACCTAAAATATCGGATAAGTTTTCATTTCTGGCCAGTAGTTTTGCGGCCTCGTTACTGGCGGCGCCGGTGGAGAGGCAATATACCGTTGTGCCTCTGGCGCTGCGATTTCTTGCCGCATCAGCGTGAACGCTGATAAACAGGCTGGCACCCGAATCTTTGGCTTTTTGCAGACGTTTTTTAAAAGACACATAATAGTCGCCGTCACGTGTCAAGACGGCGCGGTATCCTTGCATTTTATTAATTGCTTTTTGGATTTCACGACTGATGGAGAGCACAATATTCTTTTCAAAAGTTTTCCTTTTTCCCACGGCTCCCGGGTCTTCGCCACCATGACCGGCGTCAATAACGATGACTTTTTTCTGTTTTAGCTCGCGGATCTTTTCTGTTTTTTTTGCTTCTTTCGGGCCTTGTTCCAAAGTAATATCCACAACAATCCGGTCGGGTTTATCCTGAAATTTTTTCAATTTGAAAACTTCAACTTTCTGGTGTTTATCCAGGAAAAACTCTATTTTAACCTCATCCCGGCCAATATGATGAAAAAGAATCTTTTGAATGCCGGGTTGATTAATGATGATTTTTGCCGGTATCGATTTATGGAAGGAAGATTCTTTGAAATTTAAAATAAGAAGATTTTCACTTTCCTGAGCCTTATAAGCCGGTTCGCCATCCACATCCAGAACTATTCTTGTATTATCAGGCGCCGTCCAGTGACGAACATTCAATATTTCCAGATAGCCATAACAATTAGTGGAAAACAGGCTTGCAGCAAGAGTGGCCAGGACGCAGATAATTCCCTTAAAAAGATTTTCCCCTTTAAATATCATGTGTGAAAAATAGCAAATTTGTTCAGGAACTGCAACTGTTAGATAGAAAAGATATTGACAAGTTCTTTTTATAGTGGCATTTTCTTTACGTAAAAGTTTTACCACCCGCTTCCTTTGGCTAACTTTGTTGGCATCGTCGTCGGCTTCCTCAACGTATTTTCATATACGCCTGCGGAGCCTCCTCCTTGCCGCCTCGTTATCCTTTGACCGTGTGTGCGACGGAAGGGAGCACGATGAAAACGAATTGATACCTTTGCGGGAATTCACGCCGAATAGGCGGCAACTTCAAATCGGATGGCAAAAAATTGTAAGGACGATATCCATGGGGGAAAATGTTTTTAAAAAATCGTTGTTGAATGCGGGTGAATTTTCCGTCACTTGGGAATTGGTGCCGGGAAGGGGTGCAAGAGAAGCGGCTCAGGAAAAGGCCATGGCTTATGCCCGTCAAGCCTCTGAAGCAAGGAAGATAAAGGCTCTGACCGTTACGGACAATCCGGGAGGAAGCCCGGCCATGTCCGCCGATTTCATGGGATGCGAAATTCTGAAGCTTGGCATTGAACCTCTCGTTCATTTTACCTGCAAAGACAAAAACCGCAGTCAGATGGAAAGTCAGCTTTACGCTTTGGATCGGTCGGGTGTCAGAAACCTTCTGGTGATGAGCGGCGATTATCCAGTGTCCGGTTACCAGGGAAGACCCGCGCCGGTCTTTGATCTTGACCCGATTCATGCGCTCCAGCTTGTATCGGAGATGAACCGCGGCCTTGAGTATCCCGGGGTTAAAGGCAATGTCCGTCATCAACCCAGCGACTTTTTCGCAGGAGCGGTTGTTTCCCCCTTCAAGGCCACCGAAGCGGAGCAGATGCTCCAGTATTATAAACTGAAAAAGAAGATCGATGCCGGAGCCCGGTTCATCGTTACGCAACTGGGATATGATGCCCGGAAATTTCACGAAGTAATACTATTCATGAAACAAAACGGTTTCAATATTCCGCTGATGGGAAATATCTATATCCTTCCGTATGGCGCGGCTAAAATGATGAACCGCAACGAACTGCCGGGTTCTGTTGTTACCGATAAACTGCTTAGCGAAATTGATCAGGAACGCAATGATCCCGATAAGGGAGAGGGAGCCAGAATACTGCGTGCCTCCCGCATGTACGCCATACTGAAAGGAATGGGTTATAACGGCGTTCATATCGGCGGGCACAACATTAAATATGAACAAGTGGAAAAGATCATCAGTCAGGGTGATGCTCTTGTTGCGCAATGGACTGATTTAGTAAAATATTTTGATTATCCGCTGCAAGACGGCTTTTATTATTTTGAGCGCGATCCGGCAACCGGTTTGAACAAAGAGATGCCGGTGCCGAGAAAAAACCGTCCGCTTGATGCCGAAGTCGAATTCACTTACGGCTTTTCTCGGCTGTCCCATAAACTCATGTTCGAACCGGAAAAGAAATTTTACGGCATCGTGAAAGGATTTTTCCGTAAAATTGCGGGAACAAGGATGGAGAAAATTTTCCATAAGCTGGAACACCTCTTTAAAGTAATGCTCTTTGACTGCAAGGACTGCGGTGATTGCGCCCTCATTGATGTGGCCTATCTGTGTCCGATGTCTCAATGTCCGAAAAACCAGCGCAACGGCGCTTGTGGTGGAAGTTTTCAGGGATGGTGCGAAGTTTATCCGGGCAAAAAGAAGTGTGTTTATGTCCGGGCGTACGCCAGATTGAAAAAACACGGCGAAGAAGGTCAATTGAAGAAAAATATTGTTCCTCCCTGCAACTGGGACCTTTATCAAACATCCTCCTGGATCAATTTCTATTCAGGCAAAGACCATATCTCAAAAAGACAAGATGGCGGTTCGTCTGATAAGTAGTCTTGTCTGCTGTGTCCCGATAAATAATTATTGAGTATTACAGCCGTCTATAGTAAAAACGCCGCATGGGCGATTAGCTCAGTTGGATAGAGTACTGGCCTCCGAAGCCAGGTGCCGTGAGTTCGAATCTCACATCGCCCACCAAATAATAATCTGACAAAATCCCAAGAGGATTTTATGGATATTCTTAAACAACAGAAAGGCATTTCAGCCATTGGCGGGTTATTGTTGCTGGTGTTGCTTATCGTTATCGCAATACCGGCAAGGAAAATAATACCAATCTATATTAATGATTTGAAAATAACCGTTGCGCTTAATGGTTTGTCATCCGATTTGGCGGCACAGGCAGATATGACTACTCCGGAAAAAATAAAAAACGATTTATTAAAACGTTTTGAACTTCAACATATGCCGGAAATAACCGCTGATGAAGTCACGGTTACGCAATCATATAACGAATACAATGTAAAGATAACGCATCAATTCAAAGAACAGATATGGGAAGATAAGTATTTTACGTTAAATATAGATAAGTCGGTTGATATACCGATTATACTGAAACGTTGATAGCGAATATAATCCGGTGTTCATCAGGGAAATGGCGACACGCATATTATGAAATGGACTGGAAAAAAAGTTGGCCTTGCCTTGGGCGGCGGCGGTGTCCGCGGTTTTTCTCATATCGGCGTCCTTAATGTTCTGGAAGAAGAAGGCATTGATATCGACCTGATTGTGGGAACAAGCGCAGGCGCCTTGATCGGCGGCGCTTACGCCAGCGGCCAGACTCCCCGGGAAATTCAGGATAAAATTGAAGCTTATCTGCGGAGTCCCGAATTTAACACATCAACAATCAAATCAATTGGCATGACGTTTTCACACGAAAACAGAAGTTTCTTTAACAAGACGAAAACATATATAATGAACCGCTACTGGTTTGCTCAGGCTTTTTTCAAACCATCCATCCTTCCTGCCGGCGATTTTCAATCCCTGATTAATTATTTTCTGCCGGAAATAGATATTCGTGAAACAAAAATTCCTTTCCGTGCCGTGTCCACGGATCTGATCACCGGTCAAAAAATTGTCTTTTCCGAGGGATCACTTCGTCAGGCGGTGCTGGCTAGTTGCTCGGTTCCGGGAGCGGTCGCGCCCGTGCGTCACGGGGACTGGCTTTTGGCTGACGGCGGCATTACCAGCATCGTTCCCATTCACGCGACGCGTGAGGCCGGAGCGGATGTTGTCATTGCCGTGATCGTCGATCGCGCTCCGTCGCAATCCTTCTCCATCGAAACAGGGAAGGATGTTGTGTATCGCGCGGGAGAAATTACATCCAGCGCGCTGGAAGCTTCCGAACTTAAGGAAGCGGACGTGATTATACGTCCTCAGGTTGGAGATCTTCACTGGATGGACTTCGACAGGGCTGGCGATTTGGTCAGAATAGGAGAGGAAGCCGCCCGCGAGTCTCTTGGGAAAATTAATTCGTCTCTTCCGGTTTACCGGCGTATTGCCCGATTTGCCGGACAATTTATTAAAGGAAAAAAAAGAATTTAGTTCCGTAAATCTTCGGTTTTGGGTGTTATTCCGGCAATAATAAAAATCCTTGATTTCTGACTAAGTTTAAGATAGAAGCCACCTCTATTAATTTTTAGGACTCCTTGCCCGTCTAAACGGGCTTTAGAGCCGAAAGGAGAACATTTTGCAAAGATACGAAGTTGTGGCTATCGTCTTGGCCGATTTAAATGAAGACGACATCACCGCCTTAATTGAACGCACCCAGACAATCATCACCGACCGTAAGGGTGTCATTGCCAAAGTAGACAAATGGGGCAAAAGACATCTCGCCTATGAAATCAAGAAACATAAAGACGGGTACTATTTTTTGATAGATTTTGCCGGTGATGGCGCTATCGTCGCGGAGATTGAAAGAACTTATAAAATTGACGATCGCATCCTGAAGTTCATAACGGTGAAAAAAGAGGGCGCTACCACCGCCGAAGGAATTGAAAAGGAAGCCGCGGAAGCAGAGGCAAAACGCACTCAGGCGCGCATAGAAAGTGAAGCTGCCGGTGCAACGGATGAAGGGAAAGCTCCTGCTCAGATAGAAAAGCCGCACAGAGAAGCGAGACAGTCCGCACCCAGAAAAATTTATAACAAAGAAGAACAATCAACGAAAGGGGAATAAGTCATGGAGACACAAAACGGAGACAAATCAAATCGGTATCCCCAGAAAAAGTTCTTTCATAGAAAGAAATTTTGCCGTTTTTGCACGGATTCCAATATTAAGATTGATTATAAAAACAGCGCCATTCTCAATAACTTTGTGACGGAGCGGGGGAAGATTATGCCGCGCAGGATAACCGGCAATTGCGCTGCTCATCAGAGGGAATTGGCCATAGCGATAAAACGTGCCCGGATGATCGCAATTATGCCTTTTGTCACGGCGGACGGCAAATAGAGCTGATCTTTTATTTTTATTCAATTTGCATCGGATCCAAATTAATCTTGGGTAAATACTTGATAAGGTAACGCCTTTTTATGAGGCGTTACCGTTTTTTATAAGATGTGCAATTCGTCAAATGTGGTTGTGTAAAGGTATCAGGTTTTGAGCAGGTTAACATCCTTGAAAAAATTCAGCATACCCTTTCCCAATAATCCTTTTTTAAAACAATTACTGGTTATTTCTTTTTTTGTTTTTGCAACGTTTTTTATTCCGGTCATGGGTTCATTTTTTCTCATTCTGCTGCCCATGGTTTTATTTGTTCAACGGCACTGTTTACGGCGCAAATAAAACGGCCTTTATTTTTTTGATATCTTTTTCACTGCTTTTATCTTTAGCGCTTTTTTTGCGTTTGAATGTGCCCTCATTGCGGTTTTTACTTTGGGGATAGCCGGACTATTGATAACCCAGTGCGCTGTCCAAAATTTTTCTGTCGAAAAAACAATTATTTATCCGTCAATCTTTATTATTGCCGCGATTTGTTTCTATTTCATTTACGATGGTTTCATGCTTTCCGCCGATCCATGGCTGCTTGCAAAAAAATATATTGCCGCAACAGTCGCGGAAAATGTGAAACTATACAGTCAGCTTGCCGTTAAAAGCGGAAGATATTAACTTTATTAAAGATAATGAAAAGAACATGATTGACGGGATTTACTCAAATATTTCCGTCAATGGTTATCCTATCGGCCGTATTGATCATTTGGGTAAATTTTCTTCTGGGCAAAGATTATCTGGGCAGGTCCGGAATAATTTATCACGAGATTTATCGCGCTTGCCCGCTGGAAAGCTCCGGATTTTATTGTCTGGATTTTTCTCGCTTCCGGCGCGCTTTTCTTCCTGCCGCAGAGAGGAGGCAAATTTTTTCAGCTGGAATATATTTCTGGTGATCTGTTTCATATATTTACTGCAAGGTCTTGCTATTGTTAGCTTCTTTTTTCAGATTAAAAATGTACCCAATTTTTTCCGTTTTCTTTTTTATTTTTTGATTGCAGTTCAACAAATTCTTATGATACCTATAGCGGCGATTGGATTATTCGATATCTGGGTTGATTTCAGAAAGTTTTTTCAAAAAGATCAGACAACTGATTAATTTTTTCATCACTATATTTTTTACAAACGGAGGATTTTCATGAAAGTAATTCTAACGCAAAACGTGCCTTCTTTGGGCAAAGCCGGAAGTTTAGTTAAGGTGAATGACGGATACGCCCGTAATTATTTAATACCGAAAGGATTGGCTTCTGAAGCCGACGAAAAAAACGTTAAACTCTTTGAACATGAAAAAAGAAATATTATGCGCAAGGCGGAAAAAGAACATAAATCCGCTCAGGACCTGGCGGATGTTTTATCTAAAGTGACCATTACCATCGCCCGCAAAGTCGGCGATCAGGACAAACTTTTCGGTTCCGTATGGTCAAGGACATAGAAGCGGCCCTTAAAGAAAAAGGTTATGACGTTAACCGGAAAATGATTGTGCATGAACATGGCGAACACATCAAATCACTGGGCGAATATAAAATAAAAATCAAGTTGACACATGATGTGGAAACAGAAATTAATTTAAAGGTTGCCGGCGAATAATAATGAGAGACACGGATCCATCTTTCTACAAGCTTCCGCCTCAGAATATCGAGGCCGAGCAGTCCATACTCGGCAGCATCCTGCTGGAAAACAACGCCATTAACAGTGTGCTCGAAATTTCTATCTCCGGGCGATTTCTACAGTGAAGCTCACCGGAAGATTTTCAACGTCATCATCGAGCTTTCCGAAAGAAACGAGCCGGTTGATTTATTACTCTCAGCAACGCGCTGAAAAGCAAGAATATGCTGGATTCGGTCGGAGGCACATCCTATCTTGCTTCTCTGGTGGATAACGTCCCCTCCGCGGCCAATGTCGCCAACTACGCCAAGATTGTGAAGGAAAAATCGATTCTCCGCGGACTAATCACTTCAGCAACCGATATCATAGGAAGCTGCTATGAAACCGGGTCCGATGTTGATGATATTCTGGATAAGGCCGAACACAGTATTTTTGAAATCTCCGAAAATAAAGTGCGCCCGGCATTTTCCCCGATCCGGGAGATTGTCAAGGACAGTTTCCGGTCCATTGAAGATCTCTATGCCCGCAAAGAACTGATTACCGGAGTGCCGACAGGTTTTGAAAAAATCGATGACCTGACTTCCGGCCTGCAAAAATCGGAACTGATCATTATCGCCGGACGTCCCAGCATGGGCAAGACGGCTTTTGCTCTGAACATCGCCCTGCATGCGGCAATGGAAGCGCAGATTCCCGCGGCTGTTTTTTCTCTGGAAATGTCCAAGGAACAGCTTGCTTTTCGTCTGCTTGCGTCCGAGGCAAAAGTTGATTCGCAGCGTTTAAGAAAAGGTTTTCTGGGAGAAACCGATTGGCCGAAACTGACGACCGCCGCCGGCAGTCTTTCCGACGCGCCGCTTTTTATTGATGACACTGCCGCTATTACCGTTTTGGAAATGAAGGCCAAATCGCGCAGGCTCAAAGCCGATTCCGGACTTGGGTTGATTGTTGTGGACTATATCCAACTGATGCGTTCAGGAAGCTATCACGATTCCCGCGAGCAGGAAATATCGGAAATCAGCCGTTCCTTAAAAGCTCTGGCTAAAGAACTTAAGGTGCCCGTTGTCGCTCTCTCCCAGCTCAACCGCAAGGTCGAAGACCCGCACCAACCGCCGTCCGCAAATGGCGGATTTGCGGGAATCGGGCGCTATTGAGCAGGACGCCGACGTCATTGCTTTTATTTATCGTGACGAAGTCTATAACAAAGCGGAAGAAAATCCCGACAAGGGAACGGCGGAAATCATCATCGCCAAACAAAGAAACGGACCCACCGGCACTGTCAAACTTGCTTTCATTGATAAATACACGAGTTTCCAGAATCTGTCCCGCGTAGAAACTCCGGAAGGCTAGAATCGATCAAACATTATCATTTGTCGGGTTTAAAATACGGTAGGGCAAGTTGTATTTTTTTCAGGGCCTGTTTCTCGATTTGACGGGCGCGTTCCCGTGAGATGTTGTATTTTTCGCCGATCTCCTGCAGCGTTTTCGGATCATCCGCCATGACGCGGTTGAGAATAATGTAACTTTCCCTTTCGTTGAGATGCGCCAAAGCGCCGGCAATGTCACGCTGGACCAGACTTTTTTCCTCGTCTTTAATTAAAGATACCTCCTGATCATCGCCTTCATAAGCCAGAAAATCCAGGTGCGAATTAGTGCTTTCGTCGTTGATGATTTCATTCAGAGAGACATCCCGCGAACCCATGCGCAAATCCATTTCCGCGACCTCGGCGTCCTTGACTCCCAGAGAGGTGGCGATTTCGCTGAATTCCGGATTCTTTTTGGAAAGTGTTTCCAGGTCTTTTTTGGTCTGATTTAATTTGAAAAAGAGTTTTCTCTGGGCCTGCGTCGTGCCGATTTTGACGATGCTCCAGGACTTCATCAGGTAGTTCTGAATGTAGGCCCGAATCCACCAGACCGCGTAGGAAATTAATCTGTAGCCCTTGTATGGATCGAATTTTTTTACGGCGTGAATAAGGCCGATATTGCCTTCCTGAATCAAATCCGCCAGCTTAAAGCCGTAGTTGCGGTATTCATGGGCAATCTTGACCACAAAACGCAGATTGGAGACAATCAGCTTTTCAGCGGCGGCCACATCGTTATACTTTTTCAAACGCACGGCGAGTTTGAATTCCTCTTCCGCCGTTAAGAGAGAAAAACGATTGATTTCGGCAATATATAAATTAAGAGTACCGGTGACGATAGGTAGTTCCAATGATCGGTCATCTCCCTTGATTTTAATTTTGGAATATTATCCAACTATAATTTATCGGTCAAGATAATAATGATGCCCGCCCAAAACAAGTACCGGCAATTCAGGATAAATTTTAAAGCATTCATGGAACTATTACACGGTGGACCGCAAAGACTTATTTCTTATTTGGCGTTGACAAGAGAGCGAAATTTATTTAAAAATCTGCAGGATCAAAAAGCGAATCAAAATAGTTTCAAAAAGTTTCAAAAAATAATTTTATAATATTAGTATTGTGTTACCGGGTTCATTAATAGTCGCTTATCCCGGCGGTGACAAGAGCGTGATGGACGCGATTATCAATGGCACAACATGTAAAGGTAGTTGGTGTGTACCCGATTTAATCAAGAAAGTAATAGATAACTTATATATACCCCAATAAGGAGTAAAAAAATGAAAGTTAAACAAAAAATAAAATTAGTATTTACTGTAGTATTTATAACTATTCCTTTTTTATATACATCGGTGCAAGGGTTCACTAGTTTTGATAATTGTCTTATTACAAGTGATATTGGAATATTTACATATGAATCTCAATATTCTCATCTCGGGAATGCGCCTGGTATAGTTGGTAGTGCGGATCATTTTAAATTAGATCATACTGACTCAATTTGTACCGGCGCATATTCTAAAAATGTTGATGTTAGTGGACTTTCAAAAAAAGAAAGATTCAAGGTTTTGTTAAATCTAGATGTTCAGGTCACCCAGCACGCCGGAGTAGATTCGGATAAATGGCTGCTGCATGAGATAGAAAAGGGGTATCGTAGCAGCAAGCAAGACAGATTGGGTATAATCATTCCGGCCACACGCATAAGGGAAATAAATGGGAACAAAATTATTGGACGCAGAGGTAATGGATATAGATGGGTGCGAAATAATACTGTTATTGATATTTCATATACAGATTTAGATGGCACAAAGCCAGAGCCACTTGAAGTTGTACAAGCATATCTGGCAAAATTTCCATCGACTATTACAATTACAGATACTGTATTTAAAAGTAATGATTACAACATCCAATGGATAAAGGACGAGATGGAACGCAGGTTATGGCTGTGTGACAAATGGAGCATGCAACTGCAATTAGGCAAGGTTAGCCAATCAGATATGCTTACTGCCTTAGTTGATAACATGACTATTTTTTTAAATTACCGTCAGAAATATTTCGGTGTATCGGCGGATAACGACCTTGCGGCATTAACAAATTACTTAGCAGCAAACGACGGCACATCAATCAAGAAAAAATTAGACGACTACAAAACCTGGTGGGCAAAGAATAAGGATAAAAAAATTAGTTTGTAAAAGAGTACGAAGTTCAAAGTTCAAAGTACAGAGTCGAGCCAAAGGAAAGTTTGGCGAAGCAGGGCGGATGTCCTGACAGAGTGAAGAAATAAAGTTCAGTGTTCAGAGTACAGAGTAGGTCTCCCCTCTTTAGAAAAAAAGGGAAAATAAGAACTGGATACCGGCCTGCGCCGGTATGACAAAAACAGGCACATCCCACCTTGACAGAGCCTATATTTATGATTATTCTATATAAAATCAAGGACAAGGTGAATATATGAAATCAATAAATAAAACGATGATTGAGCATGCCGTCAAAATAGCGCATGAAATAAAAGCCAACGCTCTGCTTGTCTGTGTGGATGTAATCAACGATATTACCGTCATAACGGAAGAAATAAAAAAAGAGATAGGCTTCATTATTGTTGCCCGCGAAGATGAGAACATATCGGAAGAGATGAAGAAAAACTATCAGATATTATACATTCCCAATGTAAATTTAACCCGTGTGGGAAGGATTAAGATTGCCATCGCCAAGGGAATCATTCAGGGCATTCTGAAAAGAGGTTACAAGGTCGTATGCCTGAGCGGTGTGCCCAAGTTCGGTTACGCAGACAGCATTTTTGTCCTGGATGTAGGAAAAGAATTCGAAATTTTAACATCGGATTTCATCAATGATTTGATTGAAAACGTCAAGCCGGAAGTTTTTAACGCCGCTTTAAACATTGCCTGTGAACTGGCCGCCCAGGGCAGGGAAAGCAGAAAGGTGGGAACGATATTTGTTTTGGGTGATGATGAGAAAGTCATGCAGCTTTCCCGGCAAATGATTATTAATCCTTTTTCAGGATATTCGGAAGAGCAGCTTAATATTTTAAATCCGGAACTGGAAGAAACGATCAAGGAATTATCAGCGATTGACGGCGCTTTTATTATCAAGGAAAACGGTGTGCTGGTTACCGCCGGAAGACATCTCAACGCGGCGCTGGGGAGCCGCGATTTTCCGCCCGGTCTGGGGAGCCGCCACATTGCCGCCGCCGGCATTACCAGTGTAACGAAAGCTGTCGCCATAGTGATTTCAGAATCTTCAGGAAATGTGACAGTTTTTAAAAACGGTAAACTGTTTGTGACTATTGAAAAGCCGATAGAATAGCGAGAGTGAAATATGCGTTTTGATAAATTTACTTTGAAAGTTCAGGAAGCGCTTCAGGAAGCGCAGTCGCTTGCCGGTTCTCTGGGGCATCAGTCCATCGAGCCGGAACATCTTCTCGTTTGTTTTTTAAGACAGGAAGATGGAATCGTTGGCGCCATCGTCAATAAACTGAATGCTTCTCCACAAAAGATAGAGCAGGAACTCACCAATTATCTGAAAAAGCAGCCGAGCGTTCAGGGCGGGGGCGAAGTGTACCTGGGAGGCAGGCTCAATAAAATATTCGACAAGGCGATGACCGAAGCGGCGCAGCTCAAAGACGAATACGTGAGCGCCGAGCATGTGCTTGTGGCCATGTCCGAGGAAAAAGAAGGGCAGGCCGGTAAAATTCTGCGTCAGGCCGGGGTAACCAAGGACAATATTTTCAAGGTTCTGGTGGACATCCGCGGCAATCAGCGCGTGACCGATCCGAATCCTGAAGGAAAATATCAGGCGCTTGAACGCTATGCGAGGGATTTCAATGCGCTGGCCAAGAAAGGTGCGTTTGATCCGGTTATAGGGCGGGATGAAGAAATCCGCCGCATCATGCAGGTGCTCTCGCGGCGCACAAAAAATAATCCGGTGCTGATCGGCGAGCCGGGCGTTGGCAAGACGGCCATTGTGGAAGGTTTGGCGCAACGCATTGTCAACGGTGATGTTCCGGAAAATCTGAAAAACAAACGGGTCATCGGTCTGGACATCGGCGCGCTGGTGGCCGGCGCGAAATACCGCGGCGAATTTGAGGAACGTCTGAAAGCTGTTTTGAAGGAAGTGATCAGCGCCGAAGGCGAGATCATTCTTTTTATTGATGAAATCCATACCATGGTTGGCGCGGGCGCGGCGGAGGGTTCGATGGACGCTTCCAACATGCTCAAGCCTGCTCTGGCGCGCGGCGAGCTGCGCTGTGTGGGCGCGACAACTCTTAACGAATACCGCAAATACATTGAAAAGGACGCGGCTCTGGAGCGGCGTTTCCAGCCGGTTTTGGTCAAGGAACCGACAGTGGAAGATACAATCGCCATCCTGCGCGGACTGAAAGAACGTTACGCGGTTCATCATCGGGTAGGAATCAAAGATTCAGCGATAGTCGCCGCCGCGACGCTATCTAATCGTTACATTACCGACCGTTTCCTGCCGGACAAGGCCGTTGACCTGATTGACGAAGCGGCATCCCGTTTAAAAATAGAGTTGGACAGCAAACCTTCGGAAATTGACGCTATTGACCGCAAAATAATTCAGCTGGAAATCGAGCGGCAGTCGTTAAAAAAAGAAACGGATAAATCCGCAAAGGAACGGCGCGACAAGATTGAAAAGGAACTTGCCGAATTGAAGGCCAAGGGCGATGCGATGAAGGTTCACTGGTCAGCCGGAAAAGATATAAACAATAAGATACAAGATATTAAAAAGAAAATTGAAGATTTGAAATTAGAAGAGACGAATGCCCAGCGTGAGGGGAATCTCGAAAAAGCCGCGGAAATCCGTTATGGCAAACTGGTTGCGCTGGATAAAGAGCTTCAAAAAGAACAGAAAAAGCTGGATGATGTTCAAAAGAATGATCAGATGATTAAGGAAGAAGTGGACGCGGAAGACGTCGCGGAAGTTGTGTCCAGCTGGACGGGAATTCCATTGTCCAGAATGATGGAAAGCGATGTGCAGAAACTGATTCACATGGAAGAGCGTCTGAAAATGCGCGTGATTGGTCAGGATGAAGGCATTGGCGCGGTGTCCGCCGCTCTGCGCCGGGCGCGTTCCGGCTTGCAGGACCCGAATCGTCCTATAGGCTCGTTTATTTTTCTGGGACCCACCGGCGTGGGAAAGACAGAACTGGCAAGGGCTCTGGCGGAATTCATGTTTGACAATGAACAGGCCATGATTAGAATCGACATGTCGGAATATATGGAGAAGCACGCGGTAGCCCGTCTGATCGGCGCGCCGCCCGGCTATGTCGGCTATGATGAAGGCGGTTATTTGACAGAATCGGTGAGGCGCAAGCCATACAGCGTATTGCTTTTCGATGAAATTGAAAAAGCACATCCCGATGTGTTTAATATTTTATTGCAGATACTGGATGACGGGCGGCTGACTGACGGGCACGGACGGACGGTTGATTTCAAAAATACGATTGTCATTATGACGTCCAATGTGGGCAGTCAGTGGATTCAGGATCAGTCGCTGGAAGATGAGGATAAGAAAAGCCGTTCGATGGAAGCTCTGCGGGCGACTTTCAAACCGGAATTTTTAAATCGAATAGACGATATCATCATGTTTGCGGCGCTTAAGTTGGAGGATATTTACAAGATTGTCGATATTCAGATGGGTCTTATTGACAAACGGCTGGGCGAACGCAAACTGAGCATTGAATTGACAGAGAAGGCGAAAAAATATATAGCCGAACAGGGCTACAGCCCGGTTTACGGAGCGCGGCCGCTGAAGCGTTCACTGCAAAAACTTATTCTGGATCCGCTGGCCATGGAGATTCTGGCCGGAAAATTTGTGGAAGGCGATAAAATTTTAATTGATCTGTCTAAAAAAGGCGAGATAAGTTTAACTAAAAAATAGTAAATATCGATCCCAATAATATTTACATTTATAAATTTTATTTCAGTGAAGCAATCGGAGGTTAACATCGATGGAAGAAAAGAAAAAAGATTCCGGATTTGTCGTTAAAGACAAGCGCCTTTTCGGTGAATCAACTGATGAACAGCCCCAGAAAGAGCCCGAGAGTAAAGCTCACGAAGAAAAACAGGAGAGCCCTGAAGAACCCAAGCAAGTGCCTGATCAGGCCTATGATTATCCGCCTGTAAATTTTACTAATTTCGTCCTGTCTTTAAGCACATCCGCTCTTTTTCATTTTGGAGATTTTCCGGAAATGGAAGGCGGCGCACCGCAGAAAAATTTACCCGCGGTAAAGCAGACCATTGATATTCTGGACATGCTCAATGAAAAGACCAAGGGCAATCTCGACAAGAATGAAAGCAGTTTAATCCAAGGAGTTCTCTACGAATTGAAAATGCGTTACGTCAAAGAAAAGGTTTAGAATGCACTGGAGCGCGCCGGCTAAAATAAATCTTTTCTTGCGTGTCCTGCGGAAACGTACCGACGGCTATCACGACATTTTTTCCCTCATGCAAAAAATCACGCTTTATGATGAGCTGATTTTTTCTCCACGCCCGAAGGGCATTGTTCTGAATTGTCTGGGGAGCGATTTACCGGCAGGCGATGATAATCTGGTCGTTCGCGCCGCTAGGGCCATTTTTTCTTACAGTAATTATCCCCGCGGAATTGAAATCAGTCTTGTTAAAAAAATACCGATGACCGCCGGTCTGGGAGGAGGAAGTTCAGACGCGGCGACAACTTTAATGGCTCTCAATAAAATATGTTCGTTGAAGTTAAAAAAGAGTGAACTTCTCAATCTTGGGGAAAAAATAGGGGCGGATGTGCCCTTTTTTATTTTTGGAAATGCTGCCTTAGCTTCAGGAATTGGCGATAAACTCAAACATTTTAAAAACTTACCTCAACTACACGTAATCTTGATTAAACCGGACTTCGACCTGCCGACAAAAATGGTTTATGAAAATCTCAATTTAAGATTGACATTGGGGAAAAATAATTATAGCATTCCGCGAAATTTGGATCTGAGCGACATAATTCAGGGATTACGTAATGACTTGGAGTCATTTTCATTAAAAATTCATCCTGAATTGGCTGATCTAAAGAAAATGTTGCTCAGATGCGGTGCGCTTGGCGCATTGATGTCGGGTAGCGGTCCAACAGTCTTTGGTATATTTAGGAATGGAATAGAGGCGGAAAAAAGCCTGGAAGTTGTAAAGAAAGAAGTTCAGGATAAATGCCAGGTGTTTCTTGCCCAGTCTTTATAGTTGTTTCATCCTCCTGAGATTGTGAATAATACCCCTCATTGAATATTTTATTGGGGCGTCGTCAAGCGGTAAGACACAGGATTTTGGTTCCTGCATTCGGAGGTTCGAATCCTCCCGCCCCAGCCACAAATGATTGCGGAGAATTACTTAAATGCTAGAAAAAATCAGGGTGTTTTCCGGTAATGCCAATAAAGAACTTGCTGAAAAAATTTGCGAAAATCTGGGCATTACTCTCGGGAAAGCTAATGTAACTACCTTCAGCGACGGGGAAACCCGTGTAGAGATTGATGAAAATGTCCGCGGAATGGATGTTTTCATTATTCAGTCTACCTGTTCGCCAGTCAATGTTACGTTGATGGAATTGCTTATCATGATTGATGCGATGAAGAGGGCGTCAGCGGACCGGATTACGGCGGTTGTTCCTTACTACGGATACGGCAGACAGGATAGAAAAGTTGCTCCGCGCGCGCCCATCTCGGCAAAACTGGTGGCTGATCTGATCACGACGGCAGGCGCGAACAGAGTTTTGTCCATGGATCTGCATGCCGGTCAAATCCAGGGATTCTTCAATATCCCGGTGGATAATCTTTTTGCCAAGCCGGTTTTACTGGATTACATGAAGAAAAATTATAGGGATAATACGGTCATTGTTTCGCCGGATACAGGCGGTGTGGAACGTGCCAGATCTTTCGGTAAAAGACTGGGAGCTTCTCTGGCCATTATCGATAAGAGAAGGGAAGGGCCCAACGAAGCTGAAGTCATGAATATCATCGGTAACGTGCAGGGTAAAAGGGTTGTCATTCTGGATGATATGGTGGATACCGCCGGAACGGTTGTGGAGGCGGCCAAGGCCATGAAGAATGCGGGCGCGTTGGAAGTTTGCGTCTGTTGCACGCATCCTGTCCTGTCCGGACCGGCGATGGAGCGTATTAAAAAATCCGAGATTAAAGAAGTCATTGTAACCGATACCATACCGCTCAATAATGATGCCAAGAAATGTGATAAAATAAAAGTTTTGTCTGTGTCCGGTATTTTAAGCGAAGCCGTGCGCCGGATTTATTACAACGATTCAGTGAGCTCATTATTTATATAGGAATTTATATTAGGAGGAACAAATGGAGGTAACAGATTTAGCGGCTTTAGTCCGTAAAGAACAAAAGAAAGGACCGTCCCGCCGTTTAAGGGAAAAGGGATTTGTCCCTGCAGTTTTCTACGGTCGCGCTGCCGAGAATATTCTGCTGGCAGTAAAGAACGACGAACTGATCAAACTGCACAAGGATAAAAAAGACCACGCTTTCATCAAGCTGATTATCGATGACGGCAAAGCCAAAAAGATGGAAAAACTTTCATTAATCAAGGAACTGCAGGTGCAGCCTCTAACCGGAAAGCTTTATCATGCCGACTTTTATGAAGTGGATGTAAAACGAAAAATTACGATGGAAGTTTCTTTACGGTTTGTCGGAAAAGCCATTGGTGTGGAAAACGGCGGTGAATTGCAGCACCTGAGAAGAGAAGTAAAAGTTTCCTGCCTCCCGCTGGATCTTCCCGATCATATTGATGTTGATGTAGCTAATCTGGCTATCGGCGATTCCATCAAGATCAGAGATTTAAAGGTTGGCGAAGGAATAACAATTTTAGACCGGCCTGATACGTCGGTCGCAGCGGTTGCGGTCATTAAGGTTGCCAAAGTAGAGGAACCGGCGAAAGAAGAAGCTGCAGTTGCAGAAGGCGCCGCAGCGGAAGGCGAAGCGCCTGCGGCAAGCGCTGCAACGTCGGCAGAAAAGGGGAAAGCGGCTCCGGCAGAAAAGGAAAAGGGGAAATAATTCGCTTACAGAAAGCTATAATCATTGGGTGATAGCGGGTGCTTCTCTCGAATTTAAAGAAAATATTTTTTCAGTGCGTTGATGAGAGAGAGCAAATCATGTATCTGATCATTGGATTGGGAAATCCGGGAAGCCGCTATAAGCATACGAGGCACAACATCGGGTTTATGGTTCTGGAAAAAATCGCCGTCCGATGGGAAGTCGAGTTAAAACAGAAAAGCTTCAATGCTCTTTGGAATAGAGGTAAAATCGCCGGTAAAAATGTTTTACTGGCAATGCCTCAAACGTATATGAACTTAAGCGGTAACGCGGTAAGAGAATTACTTGCCTATTTCAAGATAGATAAAAGTAATTTGATAGTGATTCATGATGATCTTGATTTGAGTTTTGGTACCATTCGCCTTAAGCATGGCGGCGGAGATGCCGGTCATAAAGGATTAAAGTCTATTACTACCTGTCTCGGGTCTGCCGATTACATGAGGGTGAGAATCGGTATTGGCAAACCTTCCGATAAGTCCCGCGTGGAAGATTATGTTCTGGAACGGTTTGGTTCGGAGGAATCTGTTACACTTGAGCAAATCATTCAATCGGCATCTGAAGCAGCCGCCGAAATTGTAACGTCAGGTGTGCAACAAGCTATGGCTAAATACCATGCGAAAAATATAAGTAATTAATAAAAGGAGGATGTGTAATGTTACAAAACAAAAGAAGTATCTGGACATTTTTACTGAGCATTTTAATGTTTCTGCTCATGGCCGGCGCCGCGTTTGCCGGTGAAGCGGACATTAAATTGCCGGATGTGTTGTCAGTCAGCTTTTTAGGTGGCGCTCTTACAGGGGCGACCATTCTTAATTTCGGATTGATTATCTGCGCTATCGGGATGATTTTCGGCATCATGCAGTATGTGCAAACCAAGAATCTGCCGGCGCATAAGGCGATGCTCGATGTTTCCCAAACCATTTGGGAAACCTGCAAAACCTATTTGTTCCAACAGGGCAAATTCCTCATCGCTCTGTGGATTCTGATTGCTATCTGTATCAGTTACTACTTTGGCGCGCTTGAGAAGAAAGCAGTTTCAGACATCATCATAATTCTTGTCTGTTCGATTTTAGGTATTCTGGGCTCTTATTCTGTCGCCTGGTTTGGTATCCGTATCAATACCGTGGCTAATTCCCGCGCCGCTTTCGCATCACTGAGCGGCAAGCCGTTGAACATCGTCAACATTTGTCTGCGTTCCGGTATGAGCGTTGGACTTCTCCTGGTCAGTATCGAACTGTTCTTCATGATTATGATTCTGGCCTACATTCCTAAAGAAATAGCCGGTCCCTGCTTCATCGGTTTTGCTATCGGTGAATCTCTGGGCGCTTCGGCTCTGCGTATCTGCGGTGGTATTTTCACCAAGATTGCCGACATCGGTTCCGACTTGATGAAAATCGTTTTCCATCTCCCGGAAGACGATCCCAAAAACCCCGGTGTTATCGCCGACTGTACCGGTGACAATGCTGGCGACAGCGTCGGTCCCACGGCAGACGGTTTTGAAACTTACGGTGTTACCGGCGTTGCCTTGATCGCCTTTTTGGCTCTGGCTCTGGCAAGCAATCCCGCAATGGGCGGCAAGTTGATTGTCTGGATTTTCGCTATGAGAATCCTCATGATCGTGACATCTCTTGCATCTTATTTTGTCAATGACATTATCAGCAAAGCAGTTTTCGGCGGCACAAAAGCATTTAACTTCGAACATCCCTTAACCAATCTGGTTTGGATTACTTCAATCGTATCTATAGCGGTTACTTTTATTGCCAGTTATTATCTACTTGGTGACTTGACGGATGCGTACGCAGGTTTGTGGTTGCCTCTTTCCATTATCATCAGTTGCGGAACCATCGCTGGCGCTTTGATTCCGGAATTTACAAAAGTATTCACCAGTACTTCTTCACGTCACTGCGAAGAAGTTGTCAACGCTTCCCGTCAAGGCGGACCTTCTTTGAATATTCTTTCCGGTTTGGTTGCCGGCAACTTCTCCGCTTTCTGGGAAGGCCTGACCATTATGATTCTGATGTTGATTGCTTACATGGTATCCAAGAATCCGGCAGTTATGGCATTGATGCCCCCGGCATTTACTTTTGCCGCTCCGGTGTTTGCCTTCGGTCTGGTGGCTTTCGGTTTCCTGGGCATGGGCCCTGTGACCATCGCCGTCGACAGCTTCGGACCTGTTTCCGACAATGCGCAGTCCATTTACGAGCTGTCCCTGATTGAATCACGTCCCGACGTAAAAGACATTGTGAAAAAAGAATATGGAATTACACCCGATTTTGAAGCTGCCAAGCACTGCCTCGAATCTGCTGACGGCGCGGGCAATACATTCAAAGCTACAGCCAAGCCCGTGTTGATCGGTACCGCCGTTGTCGGTGCCACCACCATGGTGTTCGGTATCATCATCATGCTTGAAGGTCTCTTCGGCAATGTTGTCGCCAAACTTTCTCTGGTTCAGCCGGAAATCATTCTGGGCTTGCTGATGGGCGGCGCGGTTATTTACTGGTTCACCGGAGCTTCCATACAGGCGGTTACAACCGGTTCCTATCAGGCCGTTGTGTTTATTAAGCAGAACATCAATCTGGATAAAAAAGAAGCGTCGATCGAAGACTCCAAGAAAGTCGTTCAGATTTGTACCCAGTATGCGCAAAAGGGTATGATCAACATCTTCATCGTGATCTTCTTCATGTGTCTGGCGCTGGCGTTCTTTAACCCCTACTTCTTCATCGGTTATCTGATCGGTATCGCTTTCTTCGGTCTGTATCAGGCGATCTTCATGGCCAATGCCGGCGGTTGCTGGGATAACGGCAAAAAGATTGTTGAAGTCGATCTGAAGATGAAAAACACTCCGCTGCATGAAGCCAGCGTTGTCGGCGACACCGTCGGCGACCCCTTCAAAGACACCTCTTCCGTGTCTTTGAACCCGGTCATCAAATTCACGACCTTGTTCGGATTGCTGGCAACGGAAATTGCCGTGACCATGACCGATATCAAATTGAAATATGGTCTGGCTACAGCCTTCTTTATCATCGCCTTGATTTTTGTTTACCGTTCGTTCTATAGTATGCGAATCTCCAGCGAAAAACTGGGTTAATAATTAAAGAAGTTTAACCATAAACAAAAAGGCGCTCCCGCAACGGAGCGCTTTTTTGTTATTTCTGACAACAATAAAAATTATTATTTTTTATTGGATCGAATATTCTAAGTGGCTTGCCGCGGAGAGTTTAATATTGACTATCTATAGAATTGTAAATTTTATAATTTGTGCAGACTTCATAGTATTTTTTTGATATTTTCCCGGTCACATCCAGTATGTCCGGTTTTACTTTATGAATGATTGCTTCACGAATGACAATGCGTTGATAGTTGCCGTTTGCCAGGGGGACTTTACCTGTGTAGAATTTTACACTTTCATCGTCTTCTGAAGGATATACGAATGTTTGCAGATTGATTTCTCTGGTCAGTTTGTTGAATCCGTCTTCATTGAGCTCGATTCCGTTGACATTGTAGCGGTAAGTGGAGTCATCTGCCGAGGCATCAATCATTTCATCTGATTCATTTTCAAAAACAAATAAATTGAACACATCATTCTGGCTTTTAAATATTTTACGCAATAATTTATCGCAACTGGACAGGCGGTCAGCCTGGTTGATTGCCTGAGAGATCATGATTCTGGAATCGCCGTCGAATAAAAAGGTCGGTGGTTCCTGGCTGTAGCAGATTCCAATTCCCAACTCCAGTACGGGAAGATTATTTTCCTTGTTTTTTTCATTGTAGCTGTGGACAATTTGCAACATTCTAATCGCCAATCCGCATGCCCGTGCTACGCTGTAATTCCCTTCTACAGCGTCTTCATTTTCGAAGATTGATAAAATAATCGCGTCTCCTTCAATAAACACTTTTGATGCGCCGTATTCGGAAAGAACAGCGGAAATCGGATCAAAAAAATTCAGGCTGAAATATGATGCCGGATTCAGCCCCATTTTTCTCATCATGCGGTTTATATTCATGGAACCGCGAATATCAGCCTTAATGATGACGTGATTGGCAATGGGCTTTTCTTCTTTCACCCGCTCATCCGGCAGCAGGAATTCAAATAGGGAGTGGTTTTCCCGCGATAATAAGATAATTTTTTCTTCCGTAATAAGATTGATGGAATCCATGGCTTCTTTGGCAGTACGAAAGTTATATAGATCTCTGTGATACCTGGAAAATAGTCTGAGAAACATAATCAGATATTGTTTCTTTTCTTTGGTCGTAGTGCCATTTATCCGCTTAACGATTTCCAGAAGGGGTTTAAAAGTAAATTCATTACCATATAAAGATTTGAAACGTTTTTGCTGATTTCTCATATATATTCTTGTCCAGAAATCAACCAGAAATTCCCTTATTTGCCTGGGGGACATCGGCGGGCAATATTTCTCGTATAGAGGTTTCATTTCAAAATCAGCGACAACCAGCCGCAGAAGACGGGATTTTTTAAATTTACAGTAAAAAAAGTTAAGTAAATATTTTTGAGTTTTTATTCGTTCTTTGAGATTTGCAAGAACATCCTGAGCCTTTTTTTCTTTTTTTGCTTTTGCGTATTGTTCTTGTGATTCGAAATAGTCGAACATCCGGTCAATGTTATCAGGCTTCATTATTAATGAATCGAACTTGTAATTTCCAGCATCGAAAGTGCCATTAACTTCTTGAAGCTTTCTTCCACTTGCGTCTTCGTTATTCTCCTTGTCGCAATCGCCCGTTAAATCAATTTGGCTGAGCAGCTCATATATGGTCGATTTGACACTTTTGTAATTATCAATGTCTTCAGATCTCTGTCCCAGGAGCACGTATTCTTCAATAAGAAAGAAATCATCATTGGGATTACCTGTATGGAATAAAGGATTGGCAAGATAGTGACCTGGCAAAATGCCATGGGGAAGAAAATGAGTTTCTCTCATTTCTCGTAATTTTCTTGCATTAATATCGGTCAGTAATTCAAATAATTCCTTCCCCACAAGGCGAACGATTTGATTATAGTGAAGTTTAACTTCTGACAGCTTATCTTTAATCAAGTAAACATCATTCTGGTCATGTTTTGCCGATAATTGATAAATTTTCACCAAAGGTTCGATTTGTGCCACCATAATCTTGTATTGTGATTTTATTTCCTCCAGGAACAATTTTGCGAGAGCTATTTGCGCAAGGAAATCAATCTGAATTTCAGAGGCGGCTTTGGCTTTGTTGATTCCGTCAAGCAGAATATCATTGCAAAGACGTTTTAAAGCATCCTTTTCAGTTTCACAGAATTCTCTTTTATAGTCTTTCAAAAAAAATTCCGTTCCGCTGTGTTTTACCATTAAAAGAAACGTTGTCTTTTTTAGTGCATTGTAAACCCGGGGGCTGATGTGGACATCCACATGAATGTTGTCCACACCCAAAGCAAGTTTGTTCAGGGAACAATAAACTTTATAGTTTTTGATGCCTAAATTTTTAATAACCGGCGGTTTCTTAAAAGTACTCAGCATAGTGCCCCTTATTAAATTGATAAGCGCTTTATCTAGTGATTTTGCTCACCAATATAATATGGATAAAAATACGTTAATTGTTTCTTGCAACCGGGAAATAGCCCATCAGCGGCAAAATCCGCGGCTCTTAGTTAAGTCCAGCGCTTTGCAGAATCCCAATGCGCAGGCTTTTTGCACGTCACTGCAACCTTGTTTGTTGTTGCCCTGCATGAAATAAGCAAGTCCCCTGTTGTTAAAGGCATTGGCATTATTGGGCTCCAGTTTGATGGCCTTGTTAAAGTCTTCAATAGCCGACTTGAAATTCTTCAATTTGTTGTAATTGATTCCCCTGTTGTTGTATGCTTCCGCATAATCCGGTTTTAGACGAATCGCGTCATTATAATCGTCAATAGCCTGCTGATACTGACCTATATTATTATATACAGTTCCACGATTATAATATGCCAGAACGAAATCCGGCTGGATACGGATGGCTGCGCTAAAATCATCAATGGCTAATTGATTCTGGCCGAGGTTTTTGTATGCGGCACCCCGCTGGTTATAAATTGCTGCATTTTTAGGCTGCAATTTAATGGCCTTGTTCAAATATTCGATTGCCTTCTGTGGATCTGTATACTGTTTGCCGTCCCATAAAAGATTTGCTTCGTTGATCAAATCCTCCGGCTGTTCGTTAATTTTCGAACAGGAACAAATAAATGTTAAGATTAGAAATATTGGAATAATAATTTTCTGCATAACAACCCCCGTTTATAAATTTTTTATATTCAGTTTTACTATCATAATTATTGAGAAAATTTAATTAAAACTTTTTCTCTTCTATTTCAGATGCAGGAAATACTGTGCGGGATGGATGTTAAATTGACCCAATGGAATTCCCCGGACAATATTTAAACGGTTCGATCCGTCTTTGATGTTTTGATCCGCCAGATAAACCATCTCCCCGCGTTGCAAATTGCCTTTCCCGTCATCGTCAAAAAGCAAAACAAGCGGCAGACTGCGTTCGGTTTCCTCGGGATAATCCATCACCAGACCTATTTTCCCGTTGCTCATTTCCACAATGGAGCCGATGGGATAAATCCCCATCATGTGAATAAACCGCTTCAAAAGAATTTTATCGAAACGTTTTCCCGCCTCCTCCCACATCTTTCTCAGTACATCATCAGGCGTGAAAGGCTTTTGCCGGTAAATTCTCTCATGCGTCATTGCTTCGTAAACATCAGCTATATGAATAATCTTTCCCGTGAGGCTCAAATGGCCCGTAAACATAGTTCGCGGGTATCCGGTCATATCCATATTCAGATGATGTTCAAACGGACCCAGGATAATTCTCGATCTCAAAGATGGGGTAGCCTTCAACATCAGAATTTTTCTGACACCCATGACGGGATGCGATTTCAACAGATCCCATTCACCGTCATTCAGCGCTCCATGCTTGAAGATGATTTCTTTTGGCACGTCCACTTTTCCCAGATCGTGAAAAAGACCGCAAATGGTCAAATGTTCCAGTGACGTATCCGATAATCCGATATGTCTCCCCAGGCAGGCAGCCAGAAGCGCGACATTGACGGAATGGGCATATATGTAATCGTCATATTCCTTGAGGGTTGTCAACCCGATCATAAGAATGGGGTCCTGCTGGATCATATCCACGATGTTTTGAGCAACACGTCTGCTCTTGCGTATCCCCACCATGCCTTGGGACACTTTATTTGCCACTTCTTTTACCGCTTCGATCGCCAGAAAATAATTTTTCCGGATATTTTCATAACGTTTTTCTTCCAGGCTTTCGCCGTCAAATGTTGCGTCCGGCGTCGCCGGTTCGACTTCCACCCACGAACAATTTTTTTCCAGCAGTTTTTCTTCCAGCCATTGATGGGCATTATCATGTCTTTTTGCTTCATTAAGCAGACGTGTAAACATGATGACACTTTCGGGCGGGATATCGCGTGAAGATTTTAAAAAGTTTAAACTGCCGATGCCTCGATTCGAAAAATACTCGACCATGTTGTAAGCCACGACAGCCATGTCTCTGCGGTATCGAAGTTTTTCTCCGCCGAGATGAAAGCGGCTCCGGTAAAGAAGCAGCTTGATGTCTCCTGCGGCAGTAAGTTCGTTGAGGATGTTCTGGAATGAACTGACACTCGAACGAACAAGTTGATTGTTGTCGTCGTACATGCGGACGGTATTAAGCATGAGATACAGGGCTCTCAGGAAATCATGCCCCAATCGCTCCGGGACCGACTGTTTTTCAGACATGATTATGATTCTCCTTTATGTTTCTGAAAAAATTCTTTTCCCGCATTTCGCGCAATTCTGCGCAGGCCGGGATAGAAGCTTCGTCCCACCGCTTCGATAATTTGCTGTGCTTCCGGTATTTTTAGAGCAACCAGAGCAAGAGCGGCGCCTTCACGATACGGCGACTTTTTAAATCCGGCCGTCCACTTGCGGTGCAGGAATGTTTGGCGAAGGAAGGGAACTGATTTCAGCGATCCGCATTTTCCCAGCGTTACAAAACACTCCATAAGATGTTCTTCTTGTTCCGCGCTGAATTTTTTACTCTGAAGATATTGCAACAGAAGATCTTCCGCGATCTCATTTCTGGATTGCCCCATTTGTGTCAGGATCAGCCGGCGAATCGAGGCGTCCGGGTCTTCAATGAACTCGAATATCTTCTGTATCTGATCACCCGGCACTTTTCCAATCACTTTAATAGCACCGCGCCGTACGGATACCGACGAATGTCGTGCGAGCTTCATCAGATACTTTAGGGGCTTATCCCCCTCCAGTCTGGACAGGACATGAACAAGCTTTTCGGCTATTCTATTATCCGGATTTTTGATCAGGTCTTCCAGACAGTTCATGTCCTTACTGACGAGAGATGCAATGGTATCCTCTGTTATTTGTTCCAGTTGTGACGATTGTCCCAGGAGCAGAAGATGCATCAGGGTATGGACCGCCTCCGGACTCAGATGCCGAAAAATAAGTTTGAGCGTTTCCATCTGCTGTACATTTACGTTACTCCAGATCTTGTCCAGAGGTTTCAGACATCTGGAACTGGAAGAGATGTCCTTATGGAAGGACTCGAGCAAAGGTTTCTCCCAATGGTCGCGCAACCGTCCACTATCCAGAATTTTGCGTACTCCGTCAAGAATGATAAGGACGGCGTCAAAATCATGACGGACAAAAGAGACCTCAAATTCTTCCAACAGGACTTCCATGATAAGATTAAAGTCTTTCTCTTCCTGATGCTGCAGAAACATATCCAGCAACATATTCAGATGTTCAGTTGCGGACAACTTTTCCTCATGGGAGATCATGGCCTGTAATTCGGTCTGTTCCTTCGGAGTCAACACAAAAGACGCCCGATCAAGGGTGAGGAAGCCGGGGGATGCCGTATCAGCGGCGGGGGCGTCGCCGGGCGATTCCTGTTTATCTTTTATTTCGGTTTCCGTTGAGGGAGGTATTGTATCCAGTTTGGAAATCTTGTCGAGCTGATCCTCTTCCAGTTCCGAAAGAAGCTCATCCGGTCCGCCCGATTGTCCTGAAAGCAAATCATCGGCTTTATACAGTACATGGTCAAAATGTGATTCCCAGAAGGCGGTTACGATGTCTCCTTCCGGTTCCGTTGTCAACACCGCGTATCTATTGATAAGAGATAAGACTTCCCTGATTTCTTCCAGTTCTATTCCTTCAGTGAATTCAAGCCACCGTATACCATCCCGAAAAAGCGTAAAAGGCAGAGATCCTTCTTCGGATGCACCCGTATGGACCTCCAAGCCCTGGCAAATTACGCGATCCCTTTCAAATTCAATTTTGACATCACCGTATTGACGAATGTAGGATTCCAGCATCTCGTGAAATTGTTTGGTGGAATTGACGCTGATACTGTGACCTTTAGGATATAAAGACACATTTTTACCTGCCAGCAAGAGATAGGAAAACAATCTTTTAGTGTCATCTAAAATAGCGTCCCGGACTTTCATCACCACACCGCTTTTTATATAGCCTATTCTTCTATCCAGTCACTCCGACTGTCTCGCATCGTATCCGCTTTCAGTAAGACAAATTATGATTAAGAACTTTCTTTTGTATATAAAAGTATAGGGAATGCGGTCTTTTCTGTCAAGATAATCTTAGCCGTAATGCAGACACGCAAGAGGGAAGATTAAGATGGTCTTTATATAATGATAAGATTTAAATTAAAGACAAATTATGCGTTAAAAAAAGTTTAATTCGATTCCGTTGGAAAAAACTATCCTGAAAGTAAAAAAAGGAATCAGCCGAATCAGCTAACCCCTTATTATTACTTGGTAGCGGGGAGAGGATTCGAACCTCTGACCTTTGGGTTATGAGCCCAACGAGCTACCGGACTGCTCCACCCCGCGATATGAAAAACCAGTGGGTTTACACCATTATCTCGAATATTTGTCAAGGAGTTCTTTTTGTAAAGTATTTAAAACTTTATTTTTACTTCCGCACCGGTTCAGCCGTCAGTCCCTGCCGGGTTATGTATCCCATAAAACGGTAAATAAGTTTGGCCGCCATGAAATCAGGAGCAATGATTCCGGGAATGGGCGCGAGTTCCACGACGTCGAAGCCGCGAATTTTACATGAACGTGAAACCGATTTCAGCAGTTTTAAAACGTCCCTCCAGTAAAGACCGCCCGGTTCCGGCGTGCCGGTTGCAGGCATGATGGAAGGGTCAAAAACATCCAGATCAATGGTTACGAATACATCGCCTTTCAGATTTTTACAGATTTTTTCACACCAGTCTTTATTCTCTGAAACGAAATCGGCGCTGTAGGATTTAACTTTGCTTTGCGGTAAAAAATAGCCTTCTTCCATGCTCATGCTCCGGATGCCCACCTGGGTCAGCGGACATATTTCTGAAATTCTTCTGGCCACGGAGGCATGGCTGTAAGGGCTTCCCTGATAGCTCTCCCTTAAATCGGCATGGGCATCCAGTTGCAAAACGGAAAGTTTTGGATATTTTTCTTTGAGAGCCTGCACGGCTCCGAAGGTGATACTGTGTTCTCCGCCCAGCATGACCGGTATTTTACCTGCGGCAACGATTTTGGAAATCTTTTTGCGCACAGCATTAACCATATTTTTAGGTCCGCGGGCATCGATATGCACCGGCTGGGTTGTGTGAATTCCGGCCAGATATGTTTCCTTTTTTAATTCCTCATCGTACAGTTCCATGTTGGTTGATGCTTCAATAATAGCGATCGGTCCCCTGCGGCTTCCCGGCTGATAAGTTGAAGTCAGATCATAGGGAACAGGAACAACGACAAATAAAGCATCGCGCAGTGAATGCGCCGGATAAAATCCTCCAAAGTTCATAAATTCAATCCTCGCTGATAATCAATTTTAGTAAATCCTTTATGGTTAAAAAGTTATGGCCGGTAATACCTCAGATAAAAATTACCATCCTCATAATATAAAAAAGAGTAATGACTGATCCAGTCACCCAGCGTGACAAAAGTCTTTTTTTTGCCTGCGACGGTATAGTGGTTTAAACTGGGGACATGACAATGTCCGAGAATCACCGCGTCATAATTTTCCTGAAATTTTGTTTGGGCAAAAGAGACCAGTTTTTTTACCAGCGTATCGCCGTCTTCTATCGTCATTTCCTTGCTGGCAGTCGAAGTAAGTCCAGCCAGTGTCCAGCGCACTGTTGCCGGAATAAAACGCTGAAAATTATAAAAAGCACGACTGCGCAAAAATTTGCGAAACCAAAGATACCTGATATTTTTTTTGTCGGCGGTATCGCCGTGAGCAACCAGAACATTCAGATTATCCAGCGTAGCAATTGTTGTTTCTTCAAATACTTCCATGCCCAGAACATCGTGAAAATATTCTCCCATGAAGAAATCGTGGTTGCCTTCGCCCAGATGAATGCGTATTCCCGCTTTTTGCAATTCAATGAGTTTATTGATTACCGGTATAAACTCCGGATGAATTTTTTCTTTTCCGCAGAACCAGAAATCAAACAGATCGCCGGCAAAATAAAGATCATCAATATAAGCCGGTTTTGCACCTGCTCCTTCAGGATTGGCCAGAGCGCTGACATTTCCTTCAATAATAGTATTGAAGAAATTTATCAGCTTCTCGTATCTCTCATCGCTGGATTTCCGTAAATGAGCATCGGAAATAAAAATGGCCTTCATATTTAATCCTGTAGATTTAATAAAAATATCCTTTAGCAGATACATTACGTCAGGTCAATAAACACCTGTGATGCTGGTAAAAATGATGACATACTCATTCGGTCCTTCACGGATAAGCTAATACCAACGCGAAGAGGAAATAATTGATTCTTGTTTTGTCTGACTTTTTTTGCTAGTTTCAATTCACATGGCTGGAAAAATATCCAAACTAACAATTTAAATAAAAGGCGAAGAAATGATAAAAAAACAAAATATAATCAAGCGGGCGAAAGATGTATTGAAAATAGAAGCTGAGAGTATCTTGCAGTTAGTTGATAAAATCGACAGCAACTTTTCGAGTGCCGTGAATTTGATCTGCAAATCCAAGGGCAGAGTGATTATTACCGGAATCGGTAAATCGGGCCTGATTGGACGAAAAATCGTCGCCACTTTAACCAGCACGGGGACACCGGCTCTTTTTCTCCACCCTGTGGAAGGCCTTCATGGAGATCTGGGCATTGTCACTAAAGAGGACATACTGCTTGCCATTTCCAACAGCGGCGAAACCAGAGAACTGATGCCCGTCATAAATTCCGTTCGTCATATCGGCGCTCCGATCATCGCGTTTACCGGCGGCATGTCGTCAACTCTTGCCCGGACAAGCGATATCGTCATTGATGTTTCCGTGGAAAAAGAAGCCTGCCCGTTTGGTCTTGTTCCCACTTCCAGTTCCACCGCTACTCTGGCGATTGGCGACGCTCTGGCCATTGCATTGCTTGCGGAAAAACAATTTAAGGAAAAAGATTTTTATAAATTTCATCCGGGAGGAAATCTTGGTTCGAGATTGAGGGAAACAGTTTCAGACGCCATGATTACGGGGAAGAAGATTCCCAGGGTACTTACCGGAGCTTCAGCACAAAAGGCGATTGAAGAAATCAACCGTAAAAATGTCGGATTTGTTCTGATCACGGATAAGAAAAATAAACTGTTGGGAATTTTAACCGATGGCGATGTGCGCCGCATGATCAGCAAAGGAATATCGTTTAAAGAAAAGATCGTTGACGATATAATGACTGGCAATCCCAAGACGATAGATGAAAAAATATCTCTGGCGCAGGCTATGGAGATGATGCAGAAAAGAGAAATAACTTCTTTCGCCGTGGTCGATAAAAAGAAAAAATTACAAGGCTATGTGCATCTGCATGATATTCTGGGCCGCGGCGGTTCCGTCAGCATTTCTTTGGCGTGATTACGTGCGTGATGAATTGATGGTCTGTTGCCCAAATATTATTTTCGCTTGCCGGGAAGCGTTTTGAATAAATCTAAGGCTTGCTTCAGGCAATGACAAAACTCGCCTTCGGCTCAAACAGTTGTCATTGCTGATCTTTCGCTTCGCCAAGATTTATTTATCAAAACGCTTTTAACGGCCGTTCAAAAAGATAGCATTTGGGCAATCGCCAATGTCAATATCTGACTCCATCAAAAATCTGAAAAACCAACATGGCGTTACCAGATTTCCGGTGGTATATTATAAAAAACAAATTATTTTAGGAAGGAGGTGTAACAATGTCATTTAAAATAGGAGATAAAGTTCGGTTAAAGAGTGGCGGTCCGATAATGACAGTAGCAAAAGAGACTGACCCACAAGGATTCGTTGTCTGTCAGTGGTTTCATGATAATGCACTTAAAGAGACTTCTTTTCAAGAAGGTGTATTACAAATAGACGAGTTTTTTAAACCAGTAGGCGGGGGCCGAACAACAAGATCAAACTTTATGTAAAAGGAGATAAAAAATGGTTGGTTCCGATATAACATGTCCTATATGCAAACTTACAAATCAAAGAAAAATAAATGCTCTTGAACCTCTCAAATCAATGATTGAATGTGAACGATGTGGAAGGTTTATTACACGTACTGTTTTTTTAGAAATAGAATCAAAAAAAAATGACACGAAAAATCATTCGATAATTGCATGGATTAGAGATCTATATGAACAAGGAGTTGATCCTCCAGAAATTCAATTCAGTTCAGATTTTTTTGAACGTATTGAAAATAACCTTCCGAAGTATACACCCACTCAAAAAACTCTTATGTTATTAAGAAACATCGCTAGAAAATCCCGGTTCCCTGGCGACGATACGACTATTACGCCGGATCGCGATTATCCGTTAGCTTGGGCAGAAAATGAGGAAGAGTTAATTTATTATTTAAATAGTTTAGTTGAAAGAAAATTTCTTGTAACAACCCCGGGACATCCAGAAATTCATAAGTTGATTAATGTGGTCAAAATAACAGCCACAGGGTGGGAATTTCTTGAAAAAAATTATAAAGTAGCAACTATTAGTAATCAAGCTTTTGTTGCAATGTCTTTTTCAGATAAATTAAATTCGGTTTGGTCAAATGCAATTAAAAAGGGCATTGAAGATACTGGTTATAGTTCATATCGTGTGGACAAGGAACCACACTCCGATAGGATAGATATGAAAATAATGACAGAAATAAAAAATTCACGTTTTTTGATTGCTGATGTCACCGATCAAAGACAAGGTGTCTATTTCGAAGCTGGATATGCACTTGGTCTTGGTATTCCAGTTATATGGTCATGCAGGAAAGATGATTTTAAAAATGTTCATTTTGATACAAGACAATACAACCATATCATTTGGGAAACACCAGAACAGTTAAGAGAAGAGCTTTATAATTATATTTGTGTCATAGTTGGAAAGCTTTCAAGGAGCTAAATTATTCAAAGACAGATTACGGGGTCTTGAAATATAAGTTTTTGAAGCAGTGAAAAGTTTAAATTATAAATGATATCTTTGGAGAACTGAACTATGGCGCTTTATGAATTTGACGGAAAAAGACCGCGGGTGCCGGATGATTCCTTCGTCCATCAGTCAGAATAATCTGGGGACACTTTGAACTGACCCCATTATTTTTCTTAAGAAAGATAACTTACGAATCACGCGATGGCCAATTTAATTCCTTCAACGTGCTAATTTTTTAGCGATTGCAGATTTTATAACTTGCATGAAAATGCCGCAGAATTCACGGAATCCGATGGTGGGACATCATCCTCACTTCCATTCGCCTCTGAAAATGCAGTAAGGTGCACCGAGGGCACCGCATTGCAACTCATACATTCGCACATCTTTTGCGCCACTCAACTCCAAAACCCCTGTAAAATAACCTTGCAGACCATGGCAAAATGCGGGATTACGTCGAGCATGTTTAAGGTAAAAGTCTTTGAGATGAAGGATGAATGAGTTGGATGTCTTTTCAGCAATGACTAAACTGCCACTATTGTGTGTTTGCTGCCAGAAGTTAGGGGCAGAATTGACTACAAATCCAGGGCTGCCAAAACGGATAAACAGCCAATAAAGCTTGGGGATACTTTTTTTTGCATTGTAAACCCCCATATCGAAGCAAAGTGAAAAGTCGCCCTTGCCAAAAATTCTATCTGCGGAATAAATAAAATCCGCGAACGTTTTCTCCGGCAGCCAGGAGCCGTCAAAAATGGAACCTGCGAATAGTTTCCGGTCCTCCGCTGACATTTGTTCGATGACTTTTTGAGGCGCATCAGGCCCGAATTTTTCGACAAGGTACTTTGTAACTGTTTTAAAGTTTGCGCCTTTAATGCATTGTTCTTGAGCCATTTCGCCTCCTTGGAGTGCCCCTTCAATTAGAACATCATTAGTTTGGGCAAGCATATTTTAGTTTTGACAGGATATTCTTTCTTGACGTCCAAATTTTAGAGAAGTTCTGTTTCTTTGTCAATCATTTTTATCAAGAAATACATAATGTCTGAAACAGAAATATACGTGCGCTTAAAAATAATCAATCCCTCGAAAGAGGGATATTTGTGTTTCATTACGATTGAAAGAGTGTGTCTTCGTTGCGGTTGACGATTTGAGGATTTCAGAAAGGAAGAAATATATTAATTATTCGGCAAATTCACTTCTATTTATTAGACTGGATGAATCTCCCTTTAAAGGTTACCACACTTCCGGCAGGTATGGTTGCCGTGAAGTTGTGCATCGCGGATGTAAGCGGCAAAACATTGACGGCCAAATTGTGCTCCCTGGACGTTAAATAGGAATCCACTTTCGTGTCTATTGTCCAGCCGTCGAAATCATAAGTAACTTTTATCCCGCTATTACCGGAATTAAAGCTTACAATTACATATTCATCATTGCGGGGACTGATAAATCCTGTCGTATTGGTTTCGATCAAAGGCTTGCCGCCCAGCGAACCTTCAGCTTTCATCACCTTCCAAAGCGGTTTTACAAACCGGCTGTAATTTGCTATGGCCCAGAAACGCTTGGGAATTACCAGTTCCCCTTCTTCGCCCGGCTTGTCGGCCGGCGCGAGAATCCCCATCGTCCCGGGGAAATTATACGTAAAAATGGCGAAGCAGTATACCCAGGCGGAAGCGCGGCCGAAGTATATGTCCCGATGAATGTAATCCGCAATCCTCAGCGCGGCTTTCATAGTCGTGTCGTCTGTTTCAGGTGGCTGCATCAGGGACATTTCGCTCATCCAGACGGGCCGCTTGTATTTTTCGGATGCTTCGGCGAAAAGCGCTCTCGCGTTGTCGTATTGCGGGCCGTAGGAATGACTGGCCATGATATCGAGCAAAGGCAACGCTTCGGAATCAAGCAGGGCAGGCTCCAGATGATTCCACGCGCCAGACCATGCGGTTCCCTCGGAAGACATGATTTTTGTTTTTAATCCGCGGCTGCGGAGAAGCGGTTTCAGTATCTTCAAAAAATTGCGCATTTCATTTCCCGACCAAATGCATGACGGCCATTTGGCGGCAATGCCGGGTTCATTTTGCAGACTCAGAACGTCAATGTTCACACCTAATACTTTATTATAATAGTCGGCAAAATCCGCCAGGTATTCGGCGTAGTCCCGGTAGCGTGCGGGATCCAGTGAACCTCCCCAGTCTGAATGCGGATTATTATTTTTGTCTTTCAGGTACGGCGGAACGGGTCTTTTCCATTGTACGGGAGGACTGAAGGGAACGGCGTAGATAACCGGCGTGGTAATACTTAATGTCGGCCTGATCGCATTCCATATTTTTTGCGTGTTGGAATCGCTGCTCCAGTCGTATTTCAAACCCTTCGCATGAAGAGGGGAAGCCGGAGAAATCTCCTGGGCCGTATTGGAAACAACGAGGCGTATGATATTGAGCCTTGCTCCATTCTCCTGAGGGTTGTAAAGCAGGTCGTATGCCCTTTTCTGATCTTCGGGATTCGCGATTTTTTTAATATAAGCATCCGAATTGAAACCGGAGCCGAAACCTGTCATCGTCTGTAGAGTTGTCTGCGGGTGAAATGAAAGCGTAGCGTAGAGCTGCTGATTTTCCTGTCCGGAAACGGACTGGGCCTTTGCAGTTGCAGGCATGATTAAAGCCACGAGAAAAATTATGTACGCAGCTTTCCAAGAAAAGAGATTATTTTTTTTCATCGTAATAATCCTGTGTTTGTCGTTGTTAGTGCTCACGTCTTCTCCTCCTTGTGCGTAGTGCGAGCCGCGTCAGTGTAGTTGTCGTGCCGGCCGGTGTCGCCGATGGTCTTCTGCGGCGGGTCGATGCCTTCTTTTAGGAACTCACCCTGATTGAACGAAAGTGTGACGATTGATATTTCAGGTAAATTTTTCATATATATTGCAAGGGCCTTTATTCGATTTGATAAGACATTGCTTATTTGTGCTTCAAGGGCAGTCTCCTTTGTCTCTAGCCGTTTCTAATATTTTACAATTACCTAATTCACACGCTTTATGAGCATCATAACAGCCAAACTTTTTGTTGCCCCGGCTTAGATAAGCAATGGCCCTGTTAATGTAGGCATCGGTGTAGTCAGGATTAAGACTAATGGCCTTGTTAAAATCATCTGTAGCCAACTGATACTGACCGGTTTTAAGATAGACATCCCCTCTACTATTATAGTAGACTTCGGTATCTTTGGAAGGTTTCAGATTGATGGCTTTATTAAAGTCTTCTATGGCATTTTGATATTGCCCGAGCCTTGCGTAAACAGACCCTCTGTTGGAATAGGCTCCAAAATCATGCGGTGCTATTCGGATAGCCTCTTTATACTGGTCTAGAGATTCCAGAACTCTACCCTGATAAAAAAGCGCAGTGCCTAAGTTGTTATGAAACATACTGTTATTCTTTGTTACCTGAACAGTATGACCGAAGATAGATATGTCGTTTTTCCAGTAACTGCATTGGTGCCAGGTTATAACCGACAAAACTGCCAGAACGGCAATTGATACCGGGAATATAATATTTTTGTATGATTCTTCATTGGAGAATAAAAGGGGAATTCCCCAGGCCAGCATGATCGCAGGACCAATGGATGGAAGGTAGGTATAGCAGTCATGCATGGAATGAGAGGTAGATCGAATAATGCCTATAACGGGTATTAGTGTAATAAAATACCATGACCATCCGACAAAAAGGAATGGTAACTTTTTCCATGCAATAATTACGGCGAAGCTGATGAGAATAATCAGCAAAGTCGATCCCCAAACAAGCCACGGGGAAAGCTTGTCTGAAAACGGATAAAACATTGCCAGATCATGAGGCCAAAAAGTATTTCCCAGATATCGGACAACGGATACCGGAGCGTTAGCCAGTCTTGCGGCAACGGGGTGCTCATCCGTGAACATGGGGCGTTGAGCATAAATAGTTACAACAGAGAAGACAGCGGACAAAATAAAAAAAGGGGTTTTCTCCCACAACTGCCACAACGGAATGATCCCCACAATTTTCGTTTCCGGTAACTTCCGGTTTTTTACCGTGGAAGCCTTTTCTGTTAACTCTTTTTTCTCGGTTTTGTGTTTTTTCTTTTTTGCATGAACTTGCGTAACAGATGCCGGGTTATTTGTAATTTTACCCGGCTGAAAACGTCCCAGTGGCCAGTAATCCAGTAAAATCATAAGCACAGGCAGAGTGACAACCATGGACTTACTCATAAGTGCGCATACAAAGGAAAACAGGACAAGCAGATATCTTTTGATATTTGTTTTTTCCGTATAATATACATAAAGGCAAATGGTGAGCATCCCGAAAAACATGCTTAAAACATCTTTGCGTTCGGCAATCCACGCCACCGATTCCACACGAAGAGGGTGAAGAGCGAAAAGAGCCGCGACAAAAGCGCTTTTCCAGATGGCTCCCGTCATGCGGTTGAAAAGCCAGAACAACAGTAAGGTGCTCAAGATATGCAGAATAACATTCGTCACATGATAACCGCCGGCATTGAGACCGTAAAGCTGATAATCGAGCAACAAAGACAGCCATGTCAGAGGGTGCCAGAATTCGGCGTAGGTCGTAGAAAATGCCCAGCCAATTCCTTCGGCAGATATTCCCGACTGAAGATGCGCGTTTTCGGTTACATAAACAGGATCGTCAAAATTAATGAAATCAAACTGATGCGCCTGCCAGAAAACGGCAAGAGTGGCTATTATCAGAACTATGTAAACAATTAGTTTTTGTCTTTTATAATTATTGAATGACATAGTGACTTATCCACGTGATCTTCATATAGAAATAGTTAAGGATGTCATGTGTATCAAAATCGTAGTTTTTTTTAATTTTAGTTCACGAAGATTCGTAATTTTGTCTCTTTATTTTTCATGTCTTCAACAAAAATAATTAATATTACGAAAGCAGTTTTCCATAGATAATCTGGGTATCTTTATAACATATATCCTTTGCAGGTGAAGATCACCATTTGACTTCGTTAGCAAGCAAACACTTTCGCTTTCTGCGGGATGTGCGAGCGAATACAGAATTATAAATTACCTTAATAATCGAAAATATTCCGCAGAAAGCCTTCGGCGGCTTCAATGGCAATGTAACGCTATTTAGAAAACATTAGCGTGCAGGTTGCTATCTCCCGTGTCCCTGCTTCCTCGGAGACCAATACCAGAGACGGTGCTTCAAGGAATACCCGGGGAATGCTGCCTTTTAGGTAGTAGGTCTGGCCGGCTTGTGCATCGACAACCCTGGTAGCTGTTCCAAAGAAACTGGCTGTAAATTCTTTTACGCCCGCTTCGGTTACGTACGGGTAATAGGTTCCTTTTTTCAGCGATATTATATCTTCACCATTTGCCTTGAAGCACAAAGGAAATTTTGAATTACCGGAGTAATAAATATAGATTACTGCTTTGCCGGCCGGTATATTCTCTACCTGTTTGAAAAGCGGGTTATGTGCCGCGCAACCGGATAAAACCAATACACCTGCCATAATAATAGGCAGCAATAGATGTCCAAGTCTGTTCATATTTTTTCCCCCTTACAGTTTTTGTGGAAACAATTATTTCTGATAAAAACTTGCTTTTAAATCAAATAACATAACACTTAATTATCCGCCTTCTTAAGTCGTTTCACGCGTTCCTAAATCCGATGGCGACATGCCGGTATTTATCCGAGCTTTTCAATCTTTATGCTTCTTTTATGAAACCATGGAACTTTGTTTCTGAAAATGTTTCGGGATCGTTAAAATAAGATTTAATAAACAAATCTTTTGTCCCCTGTCAATAGAAATAGTCAATGGTAAATAGTGAATACCCAAGGAAACTGTTTGAAACAGTTCCCTGCAATGGCGTTGTTTGGCCAAGTCTTTTTGACCTGGCTGTTAATAATATGGATATGCCATGTGTATTTCAGTCTTGCATATAAGGCGCCGCGAGAACATCCCACGCTTTTTCGGATTTACATTCCGTTTCCAGAAAATTACAGTAAATGCCGTCGGGGTCATAAAAAAACATTCCATAATGTTGGGATTCATCAACATCATATAAATCCTTTGAGGTCTTTGAGGCATCTTCTGTTAAAATAAAACATTTATTAAGTTTTTTATTATAGTGACTTTGATATAAATATCCCTCTAGATGCCGTTCCCTGAAGTATTTATCACATCGGGTTTTACAAATTTCCTGCGGAGCGTCATCGTCTTTTTGTGTCTGCCGGGGGACCGATGGTTGTTCTTTTATCAGGTTTTCATCGATACACCCTGTTAATGACAAAAATGATATTGTGAGGAAAATGACAAAAATGATTGGGACCGGATTTATCTTCATGACACTTGGTGGCCTTTGTTATTTCTCGACTGTCTAAAATAACAGGATAAATTATCCTGATGATGACAATATTGAGATCTGAAAAAGGATGGACTGCGCTCTAAGATGGCGCGGTTTTACCGTAGGAGTTGCCCGCGGGTTCCTGCTCGCGTCCTATTTCTCCGATGACGAGTTTGTGACTGGGCAGTTTCCTTCGGGAATACGCAATAAGAGTGCGTACCAGTCCCTTGTGGAATTTCCCTTTTTCCGCTTCAATAAGCAACAGGTCTATGGCGGCCCTGAGCGTAAACGGAGTGGCCCTGTAAGGCCTCTCCGAAATCAGCGCGTCGAGTGCGTCAACCACGCCGATCAGTTTGGAATATTTGTTGAGTGTTTTTATTCCCAGAGGATAGCCGGAACCGTCAAGCCGTTCGTGATGCTGAAACGAGGAAAAGGCGTATTTCTTATGATCTTTGCCGAAATAGTAATGCAGAAGCACATAACCTATCAGCGGATGTGAGCTTAATATTTGACGTTCGTAAATGGTTATGGGAGTGGGTTTGTCAAGTATGTTCAGCGGGATCCGCGATTTGCCGAGATCATGGAAGAGGCTAAGCAGCATGGCCATATCCGGCGAGTAGTGACTTTTTTGTGAATAATCAAGAGATATCTTACTGGAAAGAATGGAGATGACCAGAATATGATGATAAGTGTATGGCGTCAGTTTTTTCATATAAGCCAGTTCGGATAATATTTTTTCAGGCATTTTGATACGTTTGATAGAATGGATTATCTTTTGATTGATCTCGGGCGGGTAGAGGATATTTGAGTATCGTTTGTCTTTAAAAGTCTGGATTAAGTCCTTCATCATCCAAGTGTCTTTTACGGGTATGTAACGGATTTTTGCAGATAAAGAGGCAATTTTTTCCAGAGTTTTTCTGTTAATGGTGTCGCCTGCTTTTACGAGCAGTGTTTTATCAATGGCTTGTAGGTCCTTCTCCAGCTTCATGTGCATCTCCTTTTGCAAAATCCCATATATTTATCCATTTAGGAGTTGAAACTCACTCCTTAGGCGATAAAATTCTCAGCCTGCTGTGCTTCCTGCTGTAGAAAAAGTAAATCACCATGCCTATAGCCATCCATACAATTAAACGTATCCACGTGTCAACAGGCAGAAATACCATCTGAAGCAGGGTTACCAAAGCGCCGGCAATAGGAACAAACGGAACCCAGGGGGTGCGAAACACCCGCGGATATTCCGGATGACGGTAACGCAGCACCAGCACGCCGACGCAGACAATAACAAACGCGAGCAATGTGCCGATGGAGACAAGCTTGCCTAGGATATCGATCGGGAAAATACCGGAAACCAGCACCGCCACACATCCGGTGAGAATGGTCGGGATGTAAGGCGTCTTAAAGCGCGGATGCACTTTGGCGAAACCGGAAGGAAGCAGGCCGTCGCGCGCCATGGCGAAGAACACGCGCGGCTGGGCCATGAGCAATACCAGCACCACAGAACTCAAACCCGCGATTGCGCCGAGTTTGATAAACGGTCGAAGCCACGCGATGCCGGGTCCCGCGGCGTTTATGGCAACGGCAATGGGATCGGGAACGGACAGGCTTGTATATTTCATTATTCCTGTAAGTACGCCGGACATGAGAATGAAAACAACGGTGCAGACGGCAAGAGAACCGAGGATGCCGATGGGCATGTCGCGCTGCGGGTTTCGCGCCTCCTGCGCCGCGGTGGAAACCGCGTCAAAGCCGATATAGGCGAAGAAAATAACACCGGCGCCGCGAACCACTCCGCTCCAGCCGAATTCACCGAATGTACCCGTGTTGGGCGGTAAAAAAGGCGTCCAGTTGGCAACCTTGATGAAGAACACGCCGAAGCCGATAAAGAGGGCGATGACGGTGAGCTTGATAACGACAATGATGTTGTTAACGCCGGCCGATTCCCTGATGCCGATGACCAGAAGCGATGTCATCAACGCTACGATGAATACAGCCGGAAAGTTAAGAATCGCGCCGGTGGACTGCCAGCCGGTGGCCGCGGAATAGGAAAGGGGGGCCTGGCACAGCGCCTCCGGGATGTTGATGTTAAAGTCCTTTAAGAAACTGACCACGTAGCCCGACCACCCAACGGCGACGGTGGATGCGCCGAAAAGATATTCGAGCACAAGGTCCCATCCGATGATCCAGGCGAGGAATTCTCCCAGCGTGGCATAAGCGTATGTGTAGGCGCTGCCGGAAATGGGAATCATGGAAGCAAATTCGGCATAACACAGGCCTGCCAGAGCGCAGCCGATCGCCGAGATGATAAAGGAAAGCACAATGGCCGGTCCGGCATAAGCAGCCGCGGCCTGACCGGAAATAACAAATATTCCAGCACCGATGACGACGCCGATTCCGAGGCTGACAAGTCCCATCGGTCCGAAAACGCGTTTGAGCTGATGCTGTTCGACTTCCGGTTCCTTTGTAATAATGTCCAGAGGTTTGCGAGCGAAGAGACCTTTCATGCCTTAGTCCTCAACAAGTCATGTGGAATATTTTTATCCCCATTGCCTATAGAAAACTCGGTCACTTATGTCAAGGAATTCTTGACTGAAAAATGCGGAAAATCTTACCCAATGGTAAAGAAAGAAATAACATACAGGATATATAATATCCATTATGCCAATTCTGAATCAAAGCGTTATCTTGAATTCAGAATGGGCATTAAGAAAGCTTCTCTATCGTGATAATTAGATTCTCCGCAACCTGCGAAAGTTCTACGGCTCTTTCCCGGCTAAGCTTCGAGGGCGTAAAGCGCAGCATGTCGCACTCGGTAATAAAATTTTCTAACTGCTTCTGTGCTTCCAGTGCAAGTCCCTTACTGCTCAAAATATCCCTTAATCCGTCAGTGGTTATTCCCGCCGCCGAGAAACCGTATTTATCGCCGAGATATTTTGCTGTGGCGTTGAATATTTCGGATAAAAATTCTTTCAGGTCGTTTTTCTTCAAAAGCCGCGTTGCTTTTTTCAGTCTGTTTCTGGCGACCTTGAGTGCCTGCCTCTGCCTTGTCTTTGCGGGATCAGCGGCGAATCTTGCCCTGTATTTTCTGTAAAGGGAAATGATGATGGCAAACGCTATGATTGCCGTCACCGGAATCCAGAAAAATATGGAAGTCACAGTTTTTAGTATTACAGTTTTGATCTTATCCCAGGGAATGGCAATGCCCACCGGTTTTTTAGCAGGCTCACCGGTCAGGCTTTTTTCGTATCCCTCCGGCAGCGGAGTGGACGATGGAGAAATAGTCAGGTTAAGCTCTTTGCTCTTTAAAGTGCGGTACTGTTTTTTTACCGGATCGAAAAATGAAAACTCGAAAGGCGGCAGGGTAAATGATCCCTCTTTCAGCGGTATCAGAACAATATCGAAGCTCTTGGAGCCGGAAAGCCCGGATGAATCCTTGGTTGTATCTTCCTTGCCGGTGGCGGAAAGTTTCTTAAACTCTTGGGGCAAGGCAATGACAGGTTCGGAAATCGTCTGGATATTTCCTCTGCCCCATATTTTGGCCGTCAATTGTACCGGCTGTCCACGCTCGATTTTACTTTGCTTGAGCGAGACATCCATCTGGTAGTCTCCCACCGCGCCGGAAAAACTTTCCGGCTTTCCCTCTTTGGGCAGCGGTAGAACCCTGATTTTAATCGCATTGGTTTTCATCGATTGCGCGGCAGAAAACGGATCGGTCTGCACGTTTAAGGTTGCCGATCCGACGGTAAAATCTCCGGCGGTTGTCGGGAAAAGAATGGTCTTCAAATCATGAGCAAGATACCTGACTCCGTTGAGAGACGCCTCGCGGTCGTTTTTGTCTTCGGGCAGTTTGATATCCCAGAATCCTTTTGTGTCCGGCGGTGAATATTGCACCCGGTAGACATTTGCTTTTCTGTAGAAAGTAAATGTCAGCATGATCTGCTGATTTACATAAACAGTAGTTTGCGAAGCCTTCAGTTCAGTCTTTACAGGATCTTTGATCGGTTGAGCCTGGCGTGAGAGCCGCGAATTGAAAAAGTCGTCATCGTCCGGAAAACCGGGGAACATCGAACGTATACCGGGTCTTGACTGGGGCTGAGTTTTTTTGCCTTCTGCTTTGGTAACGGTGATGGAAATCGGTTCCGTCGTATAAGTTTTCCCGCCGATGGTCAGGCTTGCGGAGCCGATATGTGCCGGGCCGGTTTTTTCCGGCCCAAGCGTGTAAACAAAAGAAACGGATGAACTCATCTGGCCGTTGACGAAAGAAAAATTGGAGGACTGCCCCTGGCTTACAACGCTTAAGTTAGTGAATTTCGGCAGATCAGGTTTGGGCACGCTGCCGGATTGCCCCGCCACGGTCAGGGTGTACTGTACGGTGTCGTCCAGCGCCACGGTGTTCTTATCCACACCGGCAGTGAACGTCGTATCTGCCGCGTAAACGATTCCGTAAATACAAAAAGCAAATATCGCGAAAAAAATTATCCTACCAGTCCTTACCATTGATGATACCTCGTCCGGCTTTAAGTTTTTGATCCTTGTGTTTTTCTTTGTCTTCAAGAGCGTTCAAAATGCGCAGGGCGTCTTCCTTACTCATTTGTCCGGGCTTCGGCTGTTCCTGCTTTTGCTGCTCCTTATTTTTATTCTTGTTCTTATCTTTTTCATCTTTTTGCTTCTGATTGTTCTTTTTCTTTTCGTCTTCCCTGTTTTGTTTATCCTGTTTGTCTTTTTTATTATCTTTTTTCTGCTTGGGCATGGCCAGCATTTTCTTGGCCAGTTCCAGATTGAACTGAGCGTCCTTGTCTCTGGAATCGATCTTCAGCGTATCTTCATACGCGCCGATGGCGCTCTTATAATCTTCCTGCTTGAAGAAGGAATTGCCCAGGTTGTAAAACGCCTTTTCGCGCAGATTCTTATCAATGGATTTATCCGTGAGGCTTTTGAAGACGGCTTCGCTTTCCTTGAACCTGCCTTCCTTGTATAAAGAGTCGCCTAAATTGAATCTGGCTTTCAGGTCGTTTTTTTTCTTTTCGACGATTCTACCATAAACGTTTCCTGCCTGTGAGTAATCTTCTTTTTTATACAAATCATTGCCGTGGTTCAATTCCGAACGGAAGGGCAGGGCGTAAGATACTCGGGCGAAAATTAATAACCCGCAAAAGATGAAGACGATATGGAATGTGAAGGCTGTTTTTTTCATTTTTTACGCTCCGAAATCAGCATTTCCGCCACTAAACATAAAAAACTCAGAAAAATAAATATCTGGAAACGATCCTGATACTGGTAAACCATGCTCTGTTTAAGTTTCTGTTTCGGCAGAAGAGAAATCGCGGCAAACAGTTTCTGGAATCCGGTCTGATCCTGACTGACCATGAACGATTGGCCGCCTGTTTTATCCGCCAGAGCCTTAAGAAGTTCCGGATTAGCGCGTGTCAAGATAACGTTTCCGTCTTTGTCTTTTTTAAAGCCGTCTCCCGCGGGAATGGGAGCGCCCTCAAACGATCCCATTCCTACGGCAAATATGCGTATACCTTCTTTCTGGGCGAGTTCAGCCGCAGCCACAGCAGAGCCTGTAAGCTCTTCTCCGTCCGTCAGAAGGATGATCACCTTGCTGTTGTTTGATTTGCCGAAAGCTTTTATGCAAGTTTCAATAGCGCCGCCTATATCAGTTCCGGGATTGGGGATTAAATCCGTGTCGATGGATTTCAAAAATATTTTTACAGCTCCTACATCGGTCGTGAGCGGACAATTGACAAAGCTTGATCCGGCAAAAGCAGCCAAGCCGATACGGTTTCCCGCCAAGTCATCGATAATCAGGTTGAGCGAAGATTTGGCATTTTCCAGACGGTTGGGCGAAATGTCCTTGGCCAGCATGCTTTTGGAAACATCAATCGCGATCATAACGTCTATTCCCATGCGGCCTTCGATTTGAGTTTTTTTGCCCCACTGAGGTCTGACAAGAGCTGCAACGAGAAAGAAAATTGCCAAAATGAAAAGAGTGCGTTTTAAGACATGTTTTCTTTTGTCCCAATGATGAAGCATCATCTCCGCCAGTTCTCCGGGGAAAAGGTTAGATATGAGTTTGCGCTGTCTCTTCCAGAGAACGATCTCCAAAATAATCAGGGCAAACACTAAAGCAAGCAGCCAGAAATTTGCAGGTTGGGCGAAAATCATGGCAGCCTCCTTAAATAAAACCGGCGATATGACCATTCAATCAAAAGCAGAAGCAAGGCCGGCCAGGCAAACCAGGAAAAATGTTCATCAAAGATAAAAATATCCGTGGCTTTGAAATTTGTTTTTTCCTTTTTGTCGATTTCAGCAAAAATTTCTTTAAGTTTATTTTCGTCACTGGCCATGAAATAACCGCCCTCGCTAAGTTCGCTTATCCGGCGCAGTCCCGCTTCATTCATTTTTGTCAGAAAGAACGATCCGTCGGGATTGCGGGCATATACCCACCTGCCGAAGTTATCCTGAATCTTGACAGGCGCACCGTTGGGGTCGCCAATGCCTACAGAGTAAATTTTTATACCCAGCGCTTGCGCCATTTTGGCCCCGGTTTCCGGGTCTATTTCACCCGCGTTGTTGTCTCCGTCGGTGAGAAGCAGAATAATTTTTGTTTTTGCCTCCGAATCCTTAAGACGGTTGACGCAGGTTGCGAGCGCCATTCCGATGGCTGTGCTGTCCTCGATCATGCCGGGATGAACCTGATCCAGATAATTCAAGAGTGTATTGTGGTCGGTGGTTAACGGACATTGCAGATAACTTTTCCCAGCAAAGACCACCAGACCGATACGGTCATGGGGACGGCCTTCGATAAATTTAGCCAAGACATCTTTGGCCGCGGTGATCCGGTCTGGTTTGAAGTCTTCGGCATTCATGCTGGAGCTGACATCCAACGCCGCCATGATATCTACGCCATTGTGATTGCCGGTGTCGGCAACATAACCGTGCTGGGGACGCATCAGCGCCAGGACAAGCAGAATCAAAACGGCCAGACGCAGGTAAAGCGGCAACTTTGTTTTAATCCTTACATCCGGCAACCTGCCTTTAAGCTTAACTAACAGATCGGGATGCGGCAGGCTTACAGGTTTTCTTTTTGTGACAAACCGGTATAAAAACGGCAAACCGGAAAGTATTAGAATAAACCAGAAATCCTGAAAACTCATTGCCTATATCCTTCTTAAAAATTCCCTGATTATATTTTCGGATTCAGATTTCTTCTGTTTCATTTCGGCAAGTTCGGGTCTTAGTTTGGCAAATTTTACCAGGTCGCATTCACTGAAATAATGGTCCAGATTTCTTACCTTTTCGAAGTCGCGTTCCACCCGTTCCAGTTCCTCAATAATTTCCAGAGAAGTCTTGTCCAGGGTGTCTATGTGATAATTGCCTGTCAGAAACTGTCTGACGATCTCGGTTATTTCAAAATAGAATTCCTTAATTTTGCGTTTTTCGAAATATTCCACGGGATCGATTTTTGCGAGCGCATCCAGCGCGACCTCGTCATAAGGCCTGGCGGGGGCTTCGGCCTCTTTGCGATCCGCCTTTCTCTTCGTCTGCCGGCGCCGTAAATATTTGAAAAGAAAATATCCCGCGACAAGTATAATCAGCGCTATAACCGCGAAGAACAGGAAAGTTCCCCAGTCGAAAATATAGATGATGTCTTTAATGTCTTTCAGTTCTTCCGGCATCAGTGAGCCATCCTCTTTTCGCGTATTTTAAAGAAACGGTTGAGTGCGGCGACATATTCGCCGTCGGCGGAGAGTTCCAGATGATCCAGCTCCAGAGAGCGGAAGAACTTACGCAGGGAAGCCAGTTCTTCAACGGAAGACTCTTCGTATTCGCGGCGGATTTTTTTATCACGCAGATCAACTTCGATACATTCTCCTGTTTCCGGATCTTCAAAACAGATCACCGGCAGTTCGGGAAGATTTTTCTCCATCCGGTCCTTGATGACCACCGGAATGAGATCGTGCTTTTTCGAAAGTATCCTGATGGGTTGCTCGTAACCTTCGGTCAGGAAATCGGAAATCACAAACAGCACGGCGCTTTTCTTGTTGACGCGGTTGAGATAACGCAGGGCCTGCGCCATGTCCGTCTTTTTGCCTACGCGCTTAAACGACAGGATTTCGCGAATGACCTGTAGAACATGGCGTCGTCCTTTTTTCGGCGGAATGTATTTTTCTATCCGGTCGGAAAACATCAGCAGTCCCACAAGATCGTTATTGTTGATAGCGGAAAAGGCCAGCACCGCCGCGATCTGGGCCGCCGCCTCGTTCTTGTTGAGTTTCTGCGAGCCGAAATCCTGCGAAGCGCTCACGTCAACGCACAGGATGATGCTTTGCTGGCGTTCCTCAATGAATTTCTTGATGTAGGGATAGCCCAGGCGGGCGCTGACATTCCAGTCAATCAGGCGGATGTCGTCTCCGGGAACGTACTCGCGGACTTCATGGAACTCCAGTCCCTGTCCCTTGAAGATGCTGCGGTATTCCCCGGCAAAAAGCTGATTGACCGACCTGCGCGAACGGATTTCGATCTGCCTTATTTTTTTGAAAATCGAACTGTCCTGCATGTTATCAGGGGACCTCAACCTTGTCGAAAACTTTCTGAATGATCGCCTCCGCGCTCTGCTCCTCGGCTTCTGCCTCGTAGGTTAGAATAATCCTGTGCCGCAGAACATCCATGCCGATGCTCTTGATATCGTCCGGCGTTACATAGCCGCGGCGGCGGATAAACGCATGACCTTTGGCCGCCTGTGCCAGATAGATGGAAGCACGCGGGGACGCGCCGTATTGAATCAGGCCTTTTATTTCGTTCAAACCGAACTCTTCCGGCTGGCGCGTGGCCATCACGAGCGATACGATATAATTTTTCAGTTTTTCATCAATATATATCTGATTGATCAATTCGCGGTTTTCCAGTATCTCCTGCTTACTGATTACTTTTTCCACCTTTGGCTCTTCGCCGATAAGCGCCGCGTCGATAATCTGGATTTCTTCCTCTCGGCGGGGATAGGTTATACTGACCTTGAGCATGAAACGGTCGATGGCCGCTTCAGGCAGGGGATACGTTCCTTCCTGCTCGATGGGATTTTGCGTTGCCATGACCATGAATGGTTCCGGCAGGCTGAATGTCTCCTTGGAAATGGTCACATGATGTTCCTGCATGGCCTCGAGAAGAGCGCTTTGCACCTTGGAAGGCGAGCGGTTGATTTCATCGGCCAGAATAATGTTCGCGAAGATAGGCCCCTGACGCGTGGTGAACTCTCCTGTCTTGGGATTGAGCACCATGGTTCCGATAAGGTCGGAGGGAAGAAGGTCGGGGGTGAACTGGATTCGCGAAAACTGCGCGTCTATCGCCGCCGCCAGCGTCTTTACGATCAATGTTTTGGCCAGTCCCGGAACGCCTTCCACCAGAACGTGGCCGTTGCAGAGCATGGCAACCAGCAGACGATCTATAATATTTTTCTGGCCGATAATCGTTGAGGCCATTGTTTTATTGATTTTCTCAATAAATTCGCTTTTCGCTTTTACTTTTTCATCAATAAGTTTTACTTCGCTATCCACGTCTAATATCCCCCTTGAAATGAAATGATTTTGCGGCTGAATCAAAAAGCAGCCAAAGAAAAAAATTATTCTGTTTTAATCAGATGAACCTCTCCTTTTGTTATGCGAATTTTTACGGGTGTGAATATAAGAAGCATAGGGCCGTATGTCAAGACCGTAATTTCCATTTCCATAGCATTCGTTATAATAAATTTCTTGCGAAGGTGACTTGTTTATGCCGGGTTGTTTTACGATTATGAAAAGAAAATTTTCGGAAAAAGAAACTCGGAGTGGATTGGACAGGGGGGTGTGAGGGGGTGCCCCCCTGTCCTTTGGAAGGTGTTCACTCCGAAGAAAGACCACCTTGCCAAATTTTCACCGTTTTATGCTTTTCGATACCTTCGCACTATTTAACTCAATTCATGCAACCTGCCCGGCAGGCACCTGGTAAGGCGGTGCTATTTCCTGCGCTTTAGCTATGAGCTCATTGATATCAAAGGGTTTATCAAACACAGCAACAGCGCCGAGCAGATATGCCAGTTTATGTGTTTTCTCGTCACCGAATGCAGTAATCAGAATCACGGGTGGAAATCCTTCGCAGCCACGCAGTCCTTCAAGAATCTCCATCCCGGAGAGAAAGGGCATTCTGATGTCGGAAATAATTAAGTCTAAAGAAGCTTCTTTGCGGATGGAGTCGGAAGAAAAACAGTATTCAAGCATACCGTGGCCGTCGGAAAATTCTGTAACGTTATAACCGTTCTTTCGCAGCGACATCGACAATAGTTTTCGCATTTCGTTATCGTCTTCTGCCAGAAGGACATGCGGAGTTTTCTTTTTCACGGTAAATGCAGCAGATAACGTATCATTTTTCCTGTTCATACAAAGTTCCCGTAATTTTAGCTTCCCGATTAGTTTTTTCGGTTTTTATTATTGCCATCATCTTAAAAACGCAAAAGGAATGCCAATTCCAGAAAATAGTCCGGTAAATTTATAATTGTTCAGTCATTAAAAATACATGCGATGAAGGCAGGGCAGGCTCCATTCATTAGATATCTGATGATGTTGATGGATTCATAGTGGCAAAATGCCACGCTGTAGACAAATGCCCCGCTTATTTTAGAGGGGCTGTTGCGATTTGGATTGACTGGGTATTAAAAAACAAATGAAATTATGAATGCGTTTTATCAGCACAGAAATGTTTTACGGGAAATCTTTACATTATGTTTTATCGCTTTGGTCAATTTTATAAAACTGCAATTTGCGGTATAAAGTCTTCCTGTCGAAACCAAGGATACGGGCGGCATGAGTTTTGTTTCCTCCTGCTGTCTTCAGGACATGAAGAATGTAACGCTTTTCCGTCTCTTCCATGGAAATAAGTTCGGAGGCATTGCTACCGATAACAATTTCCGCTGCGTGGTAGGAATGGATTTTCTCCGGCAGATCATCAACGGCAAGTTTTTCGTATTTTGTCAGTGCCACCGCCCTCTCTATGGCGTTGCGCAATTCCCGTACATTTCCCGGCCATGCGTAGTCGAGAAGTTTTTCGGCTGCTGTGCCTGATATGCCCGATACGCGCTTATCCGTGCGTGTTGCAAGCTGTTTTATGAAATGTTTCGCCAGAAGCAGAATATCGTCTCCACGTTCACGAAGAGGGGGAAGTTCGATATGGATGACGTTAATGCGGAAGAAAAGATCTTCACGAAAAAGTTTTTCCTCTACGGCCGACTCCAGATCGCGGTTGGTCGTGGCAATGACCCTCACATTAAAAGGAATTTCCACATCGCTGCCAACCGGACGCAAGGATCGTTCTTCCAGAGCGCGAAGAAGCTTGGACTGCAGGGACAGGGGAAAGTCACCGATTTCATCCAGCAGAAGAGTTCCTCCTTCCGCCTGCAGGAAAAGACCTCTCCGGGCGGATTTTGCGTCCGTGAATGCGCCGCGTGCGTGTCCGAAAAGTTCGCTTTCCAGAAGCGTATCGGTCAGCGCGGCACAGTTGACCGCGACAAAGGGGCCGGCGCTCCGGCTGCTTTGTCTGTGCAGCGCCCGGGCCACAAGTTCCTTGCCGGTGCCGCTTTCGCCCGTAATCAAAACCGTAGATTCGGAATCCGCTATTTGTGCGAGCTGACGATAAACATTTTGCATGGAAGAGCTTGCACCGATCATCTCATCATACTTTCCGGCATCTTCCATGGCTTTGCTGAGGATTTTAACCTGTTCCTGCAGCGAACGGTGTTTTAATGCGCGTTCCAGCACAAGAGCGAGGATATTCATTTCCATGGGCTTTGTGACAAAATCGTAGGCTCCCGCACGCATCGCCTCTATGGCGGTTTCCATGCTGCCGAATGCCGTAATGACGATGACGGGTATATCCGGCCTGTTCAAAACTATGCGGTTACAGAGTTCCAGCCCGTCCATGCCCGGCATTTGCAGATCGGTCAGCACAGTGTCGAATTCCTGATCATGCAGCAGATGAAATGCTTCATCAGCGGAGGTGCGGTATGATATCTGGAAGCCGCGCCTGCTTAAATCCGCCTCAATTAATTCACACATGTTTTTATCGTCATCCACAACCAGAATTCGTCCGCTCATCATTCATCCTCCCGCGGTAAATAAACGGAAAAACAGCTGCCTTTTCCCGGTATACTTTCGACGTCTATCCAACCGTCGTGTTCCTGAATGATGCCATAGGCTATGGAAAGGCCCAGTCCGGTGCCGTGACCGGAGTCTTTTGTCGTAAAAAAAGGTTCAAAGATGTTTTTTAAGTCTTTTTCCTGAATACCCGAACCTTCATCCAGAATGTAAACACGGAAATAATTCTTTAAGGAATCTTTGCTGTTTTTCTTACGCTGGATATGTTCCCGCCGGATACCAATTTCAACTTTACCTTCGGCCGTCATGGACTGCATGGCGTTGCTAATCAGATTTGTCAAAACCTGCTGAATCTGTCCGGCGTCAACTTTTGCCATGGCCGGAATATCTTCACCGGAAAAATACAGATTGACTCTTTGCTTCCGGGCAACGGAGGACATAAGGTTTATGGTTTGAAGAACAATCTGTCTTAAGTCAACCTCGATCTTTTTAGGCAGATCGCGCCGGGCAAAGTTGAGAAGCCGCCGAATAATCTCTGTCATACGTTCGGATTGAGTTTTGATGATATCCGCGCTTTCCTTGATTTCCTCTTTTGAAAGGTCTCCGGTAGTGATAAGACCTGCTCTGCCGGAAACAACATTTAAAGGAGTGCCGAGTTCATGAGCAATGCCGGATGCCAGTCCCCCGATTGTTTTCAGCCGGTCTGCGTGACGCAACTGCTCCATGGCTTCTATCCGGGCGGCAGTTTCCCTGCGGGCTTTTTCCTGCGCAGTGTTGAGCTGTTCGCACATAGTGTTCAGCGCCTTGGCCAGTTCGGAAAACTCGTTTTTCCCGGGCATACGCAGCGGCTCGGAGAGGTCGCCTTCTCCTATGCGCCGTATTTTTTCGACCAGGAGATTCAAAGGCTGGCCGATCATAAAGAAACCGAGAAGCAAAATGGCCATGACGCTTAAAAACAAAAAGATAAAAGTCAATACGAATATTCTGTAAACATTGTGACGGATATGATCTTTCAGACCGGACAGATCCTGGGAGAGCTCAAGCGCTCCCATCTCATTATTGTCGGTTTTAACGGGAACGTATGTGTAAAAATATTCATTTCCATCTTTAGAAAATATCCTGAAGGATACATCTTGCCCTTGCATCACAGTTCCCAGATTTGCACGATTGATATAAGGGCTGTGCAGATCGCCGGGCCGCGCATTTAGATCAACCCACCGTATATTTAACAGGTAGTGTTCCTTGTCCGCGTGTTCAATGAGTTCCATAGCGCGCGCGCGCCCGCTGTTCTGCCAAACATCGGCAATCAAATCCCGTAAACTGCGGCCAACAAGATGGGCGTCTCGTTTCATGTTTGCTTCATGGATTTCCGTGTCACGCCGTATGGATATATAACTGTCAACAGCCAGAACAGCTATTATTCCGATAACAATTATCGTCACCAGTTTGGTTGCGATTTTCATTTGACACCTGGTTGGGTAGACCTGACCTGATGGCTCTTAGTGCAGGTTGTTCCATCAATGTGAATATCTATTTTTTTATCAGCAAAAAATAAATTACAAGAGAATAATCGTGAATAAAAAATTATCTGCATATTGATGCAAAGAATTTCAATGTTATTGATTGCAGACTGAAGTTTTATATTTCCTTCATATCGACGGTTTTCTCGAAACAGGATGTTTTAATCAAGCGTTATCAGGATCTGATCCGTTTTTACGGATTCACCCTCCTTGACATTTATTTCCTTAACAGTTCCATCAGCCGGCGCGTATATGGGAATTTCCATTTTCATTGCATCCATGATGATAACTTCGTCATCGGCATTTACTTTGTCGCCTACACTAACAACTATATTTATTATTTTTCCGGTCATAGGGGATTTAATTTCTGTAGCCATTTTTCAGGAGTCTCCTTGTATATATCTCGTTGGGGTACATTAATACCTAATTTAATAAACAAGGTCAATATATTAATAATTCTTCATAATCATTGGCCTTTAAGAAGAATGTCTTGAAATTTAAGATTATATCATTTATGACACATACATCATTTTTGAGGCTACAGGGGGGGGACAGGAACTCTCTCCTGAATCCAATCTTTAAAATCATTAGTAAAAAATAAATAATCAGGAGGGGGCTGAAATATGAGGGTGTTTACGGGAAAACTTGCGGTTGTTGTTTTGCTCTGGTCGTCCGTGGCGCTTGCAGGAGGGGGAAAATTTCTGCTTTTATCCAGCACGATAGGGCCCATTGATGCGGGTATTGTCGGCACTCTGGAAGATCAGTTTGAAAAAGATACCGGAATCCGGGTGCGTCATGTCGGCGCGGGTACGGGTGCGGCACTGGATATCGCAAAACAGTGCAATATAGACTTGGCGCTGGTTCACGCCAAATCGCTTGAAGAAAAATTCGTTGCCGATGGTTTTGGTACGGGAAGAATTCCTTTGATGTACAACGATTTCGTCATTGTTGGGCCGGCAGCCGATCCGGCGGGAATCAAAGGGGCAAGAAAGGCTGCGGATGCGCTGAAGAAAATAATGGACAGCGAGTCCGTCTTTGTCAGCCGCGGCGACAAATCGGGAACGCATGTTGCGGAAATGGAACTCTGGGGCAAGGCGGGAATAAAACCTGCCGGTTCCTGGTATGCAGTTTATGAAAAGGGTTCCGAAGGCAATGTCCCAACACTCAAGTATGCCGATCAGAAGGAAGCCTACACGGTTATCGACCGCGCGACTTATCTTTCTATCAAGGACAAGATCAAACTGGTTGTCTTGGTCGAAGGCGACGAAGCGCTTTTGAACTTCATTTCGCTGATACCGGTAAACAAGGAAAAGTGCCCCAAAGTCAATGTCAAAGATACAAAGACATTCGTAAAATGGCTGACGTCACCGAAAAAAGGCCAGAAGATTATCAGGGATTTCGGCAAAGATAAATTCGGTTCACCGCTTTTCTTCCCCAATTCCGATGAATGGAAAAAAACCCAAAAGAAAAAATAGTAACGAAATAATAATAAAGGAGTGTAATCATGAAAATGTTCAGAAACAGTAAAGTCATATTGACCGTTATGATAGTCGCTCTGCTTTTCGCATTCGGCTCATCGAACGTATTGACAGCGAACGCGGCGCCCAAACAGAGAAATCTTATTCTGGCAACTACGACAAGCACCCAGGATACGGGACTGCTCGATACTTTAATTCCCATGTTTGAAAAACAGACGGGGTACCTTGTGAAACCAATAGCCGTGGGTTCAGGACAGGCTATGGCCATGGGACAGAAGGGTGAAGCCGATGTTCTGCTGGTTCATTCGCCGGACGCGGAAAAGAAGTTCATGGAAGAAGGATACGGCATCAATCGCCAGCTGGTCATGCACAATGATTTCGTCATCGTCGGACCCGCATCCGATCCGGCAAAAATCAAGGGCGTAAAATCCGCGGCTGAAGCTGTTAAACTGATTGCCCAGGCTCAAGCTTTGTTTATGTCGCGCGGCGACAATTCCGGTACGCACGCCAAAGAAAAAACGTTGTGGAAAAAAGCGGAAATCAATCCCGAAGGCCAGAATTGGTATCAGCAGACAGGTCTGGGCATGGGACAGACTCTGAACATTGCCGCAGAGAAAAAAGGTTATACCCTGACCGACCGAGGAACATATCTGGCTCAGAAAAAGACCCTTGGCCTGGACATTCTGATGGAAGGCGACGCAGCCCTGCTCAACATTTATCACGTGATTGAAGTGAATGCCGACAAATGGCCTAAGGTTAACGCAGAGGGAGCAAAGGCCTTTGCCGATTTCATGGTCAACAAAAAGACGCAGGGCGTCATCAAAACATTCGGTGTTGATAAATACAGCGCTCCATTGTTTTTTCCCGATGCCGGGAAAAAAGATGAGGATCTGGGCAAATAATTTAAACGAAGGCAGGGCAGGATAATTCAGTGGAATTAATCATTCAGGGGATAATAAAAGCTTTTGAATTAATCGTAAGTTTTGATCCTGAAGTAATGGGAATAACATGGCTGTCTCTGAAAATATCGGGGACAGCCACGCTGATTAGCCTTGTTATCGGCATTTCCGCAGGCACCGCTATCGCCCTAAATAATTTCTGGGGAAAAAGATTTGTCATCAGTTTAATCAATACGGGCATGGGCCTGCCGCCCGTTGTCGTAGGCCTGTTCGTCACTATTTTAATCTGGCGCAACGGCCCTTTCGGTTTTCTGGAAATTCTCTACACCCCCACGGCCATCATCATCGCGCAGACGATCATTGCCACGCCGATTGTCATAGGCATATCGCTTGCCGCCATTCAGAGCCTGCCGCCAAATATGCGCCTGCAGGTGCTGTCGCTTGGCGCAAGCCGCCTGCAAATGGTGTGGGTGCTGATCAAGGAAGCAAGGTTGCCGCTTCTTGCTGCGGTCATGGCCGGTTTCGGGGGAGTGATCTCCGAAGTCGGAGCGTCCATCATGGTCGGCGGCAACATCAAGGGATATTCACGCGTGCTTACCACGGCTACGGTCATGGAAACCGGCAAAGGAAATTTCGACATGGCCATCGCGCTGGGCATCATTCTTCTTCTGCTTACGTTTCTTGTTAACTTAATTCTCACTCAGATACAACAAAGGCAAAATCCCAGATGAAACAAGCGACATTAAACGAGTTCCTGATGAAAGTGGAAAATATCGTTTTGCAGCGCGGCGGCGTGACTGTGCTGGATGTAAACGAGTTTCATATTCGGCGGGGAAGGGTGCAGGCGCTCATCGGTCCCAACGGCGCAGGAAAATCCACTTTGCTGCTTATTATGGCGGGTTTGTTAAAACCGCAGCAGGGAAAGGTTTATTTTCAGGGATTGCCGGTTGAGAGCAAAGCGGATATTTTTCAACTTCGCCGCAATATCGCCGTTGTGTTTCAGGAACCGCTTCTTTTGAACAGCACGGTTTTTGATAATGTAGTCCTGGGGCTGAAGTTCAGGAATATCGGAAAAGACGAAATAAAAGCCACGGCGCAAAAGGCCATGGATTATTTCGGGATAAGCCATCTGGCAAAAAGATCGGCAATAACTCTTTCCGGCGGAGAAGCAAAAAGAGTGTCGCTTGCGCGAGCCTTTGCCATCAGGCCGCAGATAATCCTGCTGGACGAGGCCTTCAACTCGCTTGATCCGCCGACGCGGGAAACACTTATCGACGATTTGAAAAACACGCTCAATGAAACAAAGATCACGGCGGTTCTTGTCCTGCACGACCGCGAAGAAACGCTGCGGCTAGCGCAGGATGTCAGCGTGATGAACGAAGGAAAAATCGTGCAGTCGGGAATGACATCGGAAATATTCAACGAGCCTGATTCCGAATTTGTAGCCAATTTTGTCGGAACGGAAACGATACTCGAAGGCGTTGTCAGGGGAATCGAGTCGGGAAATGTTCTTATTGAAGTCAACGACAGGACGATAGAAGCCGTGGGCAATTATTTCGCCGGTCAAAAAGTATTCTGCTGCCTGAGGCCGGAGAACGTTATCGTGTCGGGACAGGTCCAGGGAAAAACAAGCGCCAGGAATGTATTCGAGGCAAAAGTCACCAAGGTCATCCGTCACGGATTTTTCTACAAAGTCATGCTTGATTGCGGATTCCCGCTTATGGCCTACATCACCATTCCTTCCTTTGAAGATCTTGGCATTGCCGAAGGCAAGACTGTGATAGCCTCATTTAAGGCAACAGCGGTGCATGTCATTAGCCGGGGAAAGTAATTATTTTTCATTCAACGTATTCCTTTCAACCTTTAAACGGTGATGCATAAACACCTTTTGCCTGAAAAATTCTAAAAAAACAAATTGACATACAAAACAGATTTTCTTATACTTTTATATATTAAATCAAATTCTTATCATGAAAAGAATATTTTATGTGAAGTTGCCCATTATCGGCCTCTAAAGCGTTATTGTCCTTTGGAGGATCTCCTTTTAGTTTCAATAAAAACAACCCGGAAAGGTAAAGATGGGACGAACATAGATTAGAAATATCAAAAGAAGCCATATTGTATCTTGCTTAATCTGTATTGCTAAAGGAGGCGTCATGGAAGAAACCTTTGATTTTATCGTCATCGGATCGGGATTCGGCGGCAGCGTCGCTGCTTTGCGACTGGCGGAAAAAGGTTACAGTGTTTGCGTACTGGAGGCTGGCAAGCGCTGGCAGCCCAAAGATTTCCCCAACACCAACTGGAACGTAAAGAAATTTCTCTGGGCGCCCCTTATCGGTTGCCACGGAATTCAACGAATCTGGCTGCTCAAAGATTTCATGGGATTGGGCGGAGCCGGGGTTGGCGGCGGATCACTGGTCTATGCCATGGTCCTCATGCAGCCTTTGGATCCTTTTTATCGCGATCCTCAATGGGCAGAGCTGGATCCGGATTGGAAGACGACGTTAGCCCCCCATTATCAAATGGCCAGAAAAATGCTGGGTGTTGCAAAATTCCCCAAAATCACTGAAGCAGACAAGGTGCTTGCCGAATATGCCGCCGGTATTGGCCGCAGCGATCATTTCGCTCCGACAGAAGTGGGCGCTTTTTTCGGAGAACCGGGCGTGACAGTTCCTGATCCATATTTCGGTGGAGAAGGTCCCGAAAGAACCGGCTGCGATTTTTCGGGCGCCTGCATGATTGGATGCAAAACCGGCGGCAAAAATACTCTGGATAAAAACTATCTTCATCTTGCCGAAAAGAAAGGCGCGCGCATAGTTCCGGAAACTCGCGTCACGGAAATTCAACCGGATCCCCAGGGGGGTTATATTATTAATTCACGCAAGGCTACATCTATTTTCCCGAGAGATAAAAAAGTATGGCGGGCTCGTCAGGTAGTGGTCAGCGCGGGAACACTCAATACGTTATCGTTGCTTTTGCGGTGCAAACAAAAAGGACTTCTTCCCAAAATGTCGGATCGTCTCGGCTATAAATTCCGCACCAATTCGGAAGTGCTCTGCGGCGGAAGGGCAAACAAGCGCGATGTCAAATATTGTGAAGGAACCGCGATTACCTCTATTCTACAGGTCAATGATGCCACGTCCATTGAAGTCACCCGTTACCCGGAAGGCTCTGACGCAATGGGATTGCTGGCTCAAGTTTTGACTGATGGCGGCTCCAAGTGGGGCAGAGTGATGAAGTATTTTTATCAGTGCCTGACCCATCCAACTCATTTTCTCAAAAGCTTGTGGGTTTTCGGCTGGGCACGCCGCACGATTATTCTGCTCGTCATGCAGGTGTATGACAACAGCCTGAGAATTCTGCTTAAAAGAAGCTGGCTTATGCCCTGGCGCTGGAGCTTATCTTCTGAATCTCCCGAAGGCGGAATTCCGACTTATATCCCGGAGGCCAATCACGCCGCCCGTGGCGTAGCAAAAATAATGAACGGGATACCGCAAGGCGCCGTTTCCGAAGTATTGCTCAATCGCCCGCTTTCGGCGCATATGCTTGGCGGCTGCCCGATTGCCACTGGCCCCGATCACGGCGTGGTGGATAAGCACGGAAAAGTTTTCGGCTATGAAGGACTATACATTGCTGACGGCTCAATCATGCCGGCAAATTTGGGCGTCAATCCGGCATTGACGATCCTGGCCCTGTCGGAACACGTCATGTCCGCCATACCACCGAAAGGAAAGGCGTAATGTCGTGAATTAAGTTTTACGTCTAACAAGGATGATATTACGGAAATGATTTGATTGTAAGAAGGCAGGGTCGAAAAAGACTCTGCCTTTCTTATGCATATTTCACATATCTCAAGAGGTAATCCGTGTCCACTATGGCGTAGATACATAGGGTACTTAAAATATATTATTATACAAAAAAGCAATTGCTTATCGAAGCAAATGTAAGTATTAATCATCTACAATTTTTTTTATCGGAATATTATAAGCAGATAACAAACGAAAAATCTGTATACATAGAAGGTGCCGATCATGGGTTCGGTGAAATGTAAAATTGCATGCCTTTTTATAATCATTATTATTTCCGCATGGTCATTTTTGAATCAACCCGTGCATATTGATGATCCGCTTTTTGTACAGACGGCACGTAACGTAATCAACGATCCTCTTGACCCTTACGGTTCATCGGTCAACTGGTTTGGCGATTCCGAGAAATTATTCGATTTTTTCTCCAACCCGCCGCTTATTTCCTATTATTATGCCGGCGTAATTCATCTATGGGGCGAAAGCGAATTCGCAATGCATCTCGCCTGCGTTCCTTTCGCGCTTATGGCGGGAATCGGCATGTTTTTTCTTGCTGCAAGATTCGGCTCCCCGCCTTTTGTGTCAGCGTTATTGCTTGTGTTCTCGCCGGTATTTTTTACCATCTCGCATACGCTGATGCCGGACGCGGCCATGAGCGCTTTTGTGATTTGTGCAGTGTTGCTGTTCATCCGCGGGTATGACGGGAACCTTACGCCGTCCGTAATTGCCGGGGGGATTCTTGCGGGCATTGCGCCGCTTTTACGTTACAATGGTTTAATCGCGTCCATTATCATTGTGTTCTATATCCTGTGCAATTACCGCAAAGATAAAATCAAATACGTTGCCGTGCTTCTTATTCCCGCGCTGCTTTTTGCCGGATGGAATATCTTCACACTGGAACGTTACGGAGCAATGCATTTCCTGAAACATTTTCATTTTCAAAATGACACCACGGGCGGAATGGACAATATAACGATCCGCACTCTTTCGAATATCATATATATATCATCATGCTTTGTCCTGCTGTTTCTTATAATGCTCTGGGAAAAAAGAAGCGTATCCGTCGTTCTTTGGTCTGCCTTTTTTACTTTTTTACTGGCATTTTCCATTCAGCGCCTTGCACATTATGCTCCTGTTAATTTAGGCCTGATATTCATTATTGCCCTCGGAGCGTCGTCATTCTTTATCATTATGATTAAAGATTTAGCGGAACAATGGAAATCCGGTTTTCCGCGTGACTTTGTGTTTCTTGTGCTGTGGTTCGTCAGCATACTCTGGATGCACAAATCTGGCTCGCATTCGGCGGCCAAATACATGATCGTTGCGCTGCCGCCTGTAATCATCATTGCGCTGCGCAGCGTCGGGCAATTGACGGATCGGAAACAAATTGCCGCCGCTGTCGCATTTACGGCGCTTTTGGGTGTTGTGACGGCGTCAGCGGATTTCCGGTTGGCGAGTGTGTACAAGGAAATGGCAAATGATGCCGTCGAACAAACTGCAAGATTCAATTGCCCGAAATATTTTACAGGACATTGGGGATTTCAATATTATATGGAAAAACAATCCGCATCCGCGTATTCCCAAATGACAATTATTCCAGCGCCTGCAATTTTTTCATGTGTTTCGTTATCCTACCCGCAAAAGATTCATCCTGAAACAGAAGCTGATATGACAATGATATTTCAAAAAAAATATTACGATAATTTTCCTTTCCGCACATTGTCTAAAGTTCCCGGTTTTCAGGCTAATTTCTACACGCACTTTTATGACATTCCGGGAGAGGATCCGGCGCATGTAATATTCGGCGTGCTGCCGTTTTCTTTCTCGCGTGCGCCGCTGCTGGAAACGCTAACCATATATAAATTAAAATGACCGGCACGGAATGTGCAAAAAGAAGGTCTGATTTTTATTGACATAAGAAAGAGGGTCATTTATGATTAGCTAACAGGATTAACCAAGGATATCGATTTATTGCCCGATTGTAAGAGGAAACTGATATTTAAGGTTTTGACAGTAAGGAAATGTGTATTTTATGAAGTTTTTCAGGCATATTAAATCGCTGTCAAATCATGGTTTGGCAATGATAATCCTTATTGCGGTTTTTTCGGTAATTTCATCATTGGGCTGTGTGTCGGCGTCATATTCATCATCCAAACAGATTGTCGGCGGACCCTGTATGTATAAACAATACAGCGGTGAAGCAGAAATTGTTTCCGTCGGTCAGAAGCCGGATCATTCCGGAGCATACGAGGTCAAATTTTCTTTTCATCCGCAAGACAAAATTCAGGAAGAATTTGCCGGAGACGAGGACACGCAATGGTCTCTTGTTATGAATGATTTTTCCGATCCGCTGGAAGATTTTGTGAAGCAATATGGTATTAAGCCGGGTAAGCGTTTTCCCTGTTACATGAAAGTCATCACGAAAGGGACCTGCGCTCCAGTCCTGTTTGATTTTCCGACGATCAACAGAGACCGCGCTCAGTGATTTATTAATCTGCGCCGTACCAATGGCAGGCGCATCAAAACATGAAACAATAAAGAGGTGGTTTATGAAAGGGAGATTCTTTTGGCTGTCCATAGTGGCTTTATCAGCGTTAACTTTTATACTTCCGGTGACCACGTTCGGGGAAGGCGGCAGATCGTCCGACAGGGAAGAATACGTTTTGGATTCCAGTACCCCTTCCAGAACATTTCCCATCATGCATCCGGACGATTTAACCATTAAAAGGTGGCAGGAAAGATATGAACGGGCGCCGCGTGCGTTCATTGATGAAAATATTATGCGAAACCGGCATTCGGCGGCATCGACTGCGGGAGCGGCAACTTCAATTGATGAAAGCGTCTCTTCAACAAATATTCTGGACCGCCTGACCTACTCGCCTTCGGAGAGTCAGGGCAGCTGCGGAGACTGCTGGGCATGGGCAGGAACGCGTGTCATGGGCGTGGATTTGAATAAACAGGAAGGAATACCAGCCGACCTTTCCGTGCAGTACATTGATTCCTGTTACGGGAATTATGCCTGTTGCGGCGGCTGGCTTTCCGACGTGGTGGATTTCTATAACAACAAGAAGAAAGCCATACCGACATCCGACACCAATGCGATATTTGCGGATGCCTCTTTCTCTTGCAGAGCTTACAGCAGTTATTCCGCAATGGCCTGCAGCAGCATCTCCACTGCAATAAATTATCCCATCTCCTCGATGTCGGAGGCAGCGATCACCACAACAGGCGTTTCGCAGGACACGGCGATCGCTAATCTCAAAAATGTTCTGGATCAGGGCAAGGCTATCTGGTTTGCTTTTTACCTGCCCACGACCACGGCATGGAATAATTTCTATAATTTCTGGAACAATCAGTCGGAAAGCGCAGTCTGGAATTCGGACACTTACTGCGGTCAGACCTGGAGTTCCTCAGGCGGGGGCGGCCATGCTGTAACCATTGTGGGATATGACGATTCCAGTTCCAGCACGGACGACCATTACTGGATAGTCCTCAACAGCTGGGGAACCACAAGCGGCAGGCCCAACGGGCTTTTCCGGGTGAAAATGTATGTCAACTACGGCTGTACGTTCTCCCGTCTTTCTTCCTATGCGCTTACTTTTCAAATCCTGAATATCCAGTGGGGTGAGACTACCGCTGACACAACCGCGCCGACCATTACGAGCTTTACAATTCCCGATTCCTCGACATCGCTTACCGTACCGATCAATTCATTTACGGCGACTGACAACGTGGGTGTGACAGGCTATATGGTAACAACTTCATCAACCGCTCCCTCCGCGTCATCCGCAAGCTGGCTGACAAGCGCCCCGACGAGCTACACGTTCGCTGCTTCTACGACTTCAGGTACCAAGACACTTTATGCCTGGGCCAAGGATGCCGCGGGCAATGTTTCGACCTCAGTAAGCGCTTCAGTGACGCTCAGCCTATCGAGCCAATCGGATCTGGTAGTATCGGCTGTAAGCAATAAAACAACAACAATTACTGTGTACGTACGTACGTTTTCGGTTACCGACACAACAAAAAATCAGGGAAACGCTTCGTCGTCGGCTTCCACGACAAGATATTACCTGTCCACGACGACATCTAAAACAAGCAGTTCCACGCTGTTGACTGGCACGCGGTCCGTGCCTGCGCTTGCGGCCGGAGCATCTTCATCGGGAACCGTCACGGTCAAGGTTCCCAATGGCACGGCCAGAACGACTTACTATGTTGTCGCCTGTGCGGACGATACATCCTCGGTGACCGAAAGCAGCGAGTCAAATAACTGTCTCGTATCGTCAAATAGAGTTACAATAAGTTATTAACGTGACAATAAATATTCAGGCAAAACGGCCGGCCGTCTCAAAAGGCGACCGGCCGTTACTTTTTAAACAGCCGTTCATTGTCGTCGATGCATAAACCGTCAAACTATTTTTTTATTCGTGTAAGTTCTTATCGGTAATCAAAGAACTGTCGGACATCTGGTTTTATAAAGTATTTTATGATGAATAATTGGTTGACACAGATAAGATTGTTATTAAATCAAAAATTAAAAATAGAAACGGTCTGTATGCTTGATAAACATAGGGTGAACAAATGAGTTTCATAAAGAACAAAATGAATATTCAGAAAAATGATATTTTCATGTTCGCTTGTGTTTGCTGTTTGTATCCGTTGTATTACCGAATGCATTGCAAGAAGAATACATGTTGAAGGGTTGTCAGGATATAAAGCCTATATGAGAGAGGTTAACAATGAAATCTATCTTGCAACGGAACAGGATATGGTCTTTAAATCTTATTTGGGTAACTGTTATCCTTCGGATCCTTCCAGACGACTTCCGATTGAATTTGTTGATCATGATCGCGGCGAACACTGGTATTGCGTTAAATATGACAGAGCGTTGAGACGTCGGGGATTTAATCCTGTGAGGAAAAAACAGGTGGCTATGGTTGGCGATTCTTTTACGTTTGGAATCGTAGTGAGGGAAACTGATACGCTGGGATACCTATTGAATGAGAAATATCCGGAAGTCAACTATCAAAACTGGGGCAAAGTAGCGGCTGATATTGATGATGTAGCAAAAATATGTGATGAAATCGTCAAATCCGTGACCCAAGTGGATGAAGTGATATATTTGATTGACATCACTATGTCGTTGTGTGTAAGGATAAAAGAATGAATATTCATTCTTTTATTAAATATGAAAAAATCTGATAAACGGGAAGACATACTTCAGGCAGCCCTGGAAATTATTGCTGAACGCGGATTTCATGAATCCCCGATGTCTTTCATTGCCGAAAAGGCAAGGGTGGGTTCAGGAACCATCTACATCTATTTCAAAAGCAAGGATGAACTGATCAGGGAGGTTCACCTGATGCTGGAGCGGAAGATATTATCGGCGGTGCAGGAATATTACCCCGAAGGCAGGAATATCAAGGAAAGACTTCTTCATATCGGTAAGACAGTTATCTTATATATGATTAACAATCCTGTTCATTTCCGTTTCATCGAGCAGTATTTCAATTCGCCTTACGGAGAATCGCTCCAGAGGGAAAGGATTTTCGGAAAGAGCGAGGAATTCGACATATTCCGTAAGGTCATTGAAGAGGGGATTAGAGAAAAAGTCTTGAAGGATTTACCTGTTTTTATGCATTTTGCGCTGGGTTTCGGTCCCACACTTGTAATGGTCAGGGATCATATTTTCGGTCTTATCAACTTTAATGAAGAACAGATCAATCAGTCGCTGGAAGCGTACTGGGGCGGTGTTAAAAGATAACAGTGATTTATTATGCTGAAATAATACTGGGGAGGCACTGAGGCGATGACTGAAGCGGAAAACAATAATAATAAATCAAAAAGAAAAAAAATATTAATCGGTTTCATCGTGACCGCGTTCATCTTTGCGGCGGGGTGGGGTATTTATTCCTGGTATATGCGGACATATATCAGCACGGACGACGCCTATATTACAGGACGCATTCATCTGGTTGCGCCAAAAATTACGGGAACAGCCGCCGCCGTGTATGTAAAAGACAATCAATATGTGAAAGCGGGAGAGCTTTTGCTGGAAATAAAGCCGGAGGATTATGAAGTGAAAGTACGGCAGGCATCTTCGGCTCTGGATGTAGAGAAATCACAGCAGAACGAGGCGATAAACCAGATTGAGCAGTCGGAGAAAATGTCTGTGGAAGCAAAAACCAGAATCGCAGCGGCGTCTGCCGCCATCGAAGCTGAAAAAGCGAATCTGCAGAAGGCGGAAACCGACTTTAAACGTGCGGAGAAACTGTTGAAGGCGCAGGCCGTTTCGCAGGAATTTTATGATCAGGCGAAGACATACTATGACATGTCCCGCGCGAGAATGAAAACCGCTGAGGAAGGCTTGAATCAGGCTCTTGCATACTCCGAGGTGCAAAAAGCATCCGTGAAGAAGGCAAGGTCGGCGCTTTTGACCAAGTCATCTGTTGTCAAACAGAAAGAGGCTGCGCTGCAGGAAGCCAAACTCGGCATGAGCTACACTAAAATCTATTCTCCTGCTGACGGCTATATCACTAAAAAATCAGTTGAAGTGGGAGAACAGCTCGGTCCCGGTCAGCCTGTCATGGCCGTTGTTCCCCTCGACGATGTCTGGATAATAGCAAACTACAAGGAAACGCAGTTGACAAGAGTAAAGCCCGGTCAGGAAGTTCGCATAAAAATAGACACCTATCCCGGCCGCACTTTTGAAGGAAAGGTGGAAAGCATTACGGCTGGCACGGGCTCCGTTCTTTCGATGTTTCCGCCGGAAAACGCGACGGGAAGTTTTGTCAAGGTTGTTCAGCGTATTCCCGTCAAGATAGTTTTAACCGGTAATGTGGATTCCGCGCATCAGCTGCGTCCGGGAATGTCCGTCGTACCAACCATTATTGTAAAGTAATACTTTGTCATGAGGGAAACCGCCGTAAACAGATGGCTGATCGTCCTGACGGTCATGCTTCCGACTTTTATCGAGATCATGGACACGTCTGTCGTCAATGTCACCCTCGGTCATATCAGGGGAACAATGTCGGCGGGGATCGATGAGTCGACATGGACCATTACCTCGTATATCGTATCCAATGCCGTTGTCATGCCGATGAGCGACTGGCTGAGCCGCATGTTCGGCCGCAAGCGATACCTGATGTTTTCGGTAGCGCTGTTTACCGCAAGTTCGGTGATGTGCGGACTTTCCTGGAGCTTGGGTTCGCTGATATTTTTCCGTATACTGCAGGGAATAGGCGGCGGGGCGCTGGTGCCGTTGTCACAGGCCATTTTGTTTGAAACGTTTCCGGAAGATGAACGTGGCCCGGCAATGGGTGCCTTTGGCATAGGAACAACCGTAGCCCCGTCTCTCGGGCTTCCGCTGGGCGGCTGGATCGCTGATAACTGGACATGGCGCTGGATATTTTACATCAATCTGCCCATAGGGATTATTTCCATATTTTTAATCATGCTGAACCTGCGGGATCCTCATTACCATAAAGGCGAAAAACCAAGGATAGATACGCTTGGCCTGTCGCTCTTGATAATAGGTCTTGCGGCCCTGCAGATTGTCTTGGACAAGGGACAGAGTGAAGACTGGTTTGCTTCCAACTTTATACTCATACTGAGTATTATTTCTTTTGTGTCGCTTTCGTTTCTGATTTTCGCGGAACTTTCCACGAAAAGCCCCATAGTTGATTTGAAAGTCTTCAGGAATATTTCCTACAGTTCGGGCACGATGGTTACCTTTGTTATCTTCTTTTCGATGATGTCCATCTTTGTTCTCACGCCGGTCTATGTTCAGGACCTGCTGGGATACTCCGCCACTCTCGCCGGCCTTGTAATGATGCCGCAGGGCCTTTGCATGGTGCTGTCACTGGGTCTTGCCGGATTTTTTGGAACAAAATTAAATCAGAAAGCTGTTCTTGTAGCAGGAATTATCATGATGTCCTGTTCTGCAGGCTTAATGGCGCGGTTCAACCTGACGACGGATTTCCAGACTGTTGTGTATGCCCTGTGCCTTCAGGGAGTAAGCTTGGGATTTATTTTTGTGCCCCTGTCGGTATTAAGCTTTACAGGCGTGAGCAATGAAAAGATGGGCAATGCTACCGCGCTGTGGAATCTTTTGAGAAACATCGGTGGCAGCGTGGGAATCGCCATTGTAATGACTCTCATCGCACGGGGGGCGCAGATTCATCAGAACTATATGGTGGACCACTTGACTCCCCTGGACAAGGGGTATTATTTTACTCTTGCACAGATGGCGCCGCTTCTGAAGATGAAAGGTATTGCCGGAGGCGCGGAAGCGTCCGTATACGGGCAACTTGTCAAACAGGCCACGATGTTTTCTTTCGTTGACGTGTATTATTTGCTGGTATTCATGATGCTCGCCTGCATTCCCCTTGTTCTCCTGATGAAATCGGCAAAGGGAAACGGTCAGAGATCAGCCTCTATCCATTGATTAAATTGCCGCTTTAGAATGAATTATCATACCGGATAAGGAACTGACCGCGCATGTGTTTTCGGCGGGATCAACGCTCGATCCGGTTGCCGGCAATATTGCTTTAAATACATTTTCCGACTAAGATTTTCTTGACATGAATGGTTGCGCTTCCTATACTTAAAACAAGTAGGAGTGACGCGTGTCAGGCCGATGACCGATTCTGCCCTGTTGGCCGGGGCATATCCCTACTATCACATTACGGAGGTGGCATGATGCCTGCTTTAGGTTTACGGCGTGAGAGAGTTGTGGTGGAGACAGATCGCTACCGGGTGGAGGGTGATATAATGCTGCCCAGGGAGGGCTATAATATTAAACTCACGGACTACCTGAATCGTAAAGATCAGGATTTTATTGTTATTATAGATTCTGAGTTAACCGCACTCGATGGATCCGGCCGTGACTGGAATGCTTCTGTGCTCATGCTTGCAAGAAGACATATCCGCCTGATCGTATCGCAAGAAACTTCTGAAAATCAATAATGGTTCTATTATTAAATAACGTGACGCTTGAAGGAGAACGGAGATTTTTAATTACGACCTTTATCTGGAAAAAGTAAAAGCAGGCCACAAGGGTGTAAACCCTTTTCTTGATTATCTGGAAATAACTTTGGTCGAGTTAAAAAATGGTCATGCCGAATTTCGGATGCCGGTGCGTCCGGAATATTTACAGGGGGCGAAAACCATGCAGGGCGGACTCATTGTTGCACTGGCAGATGAAGCAATTGCGCATGCCATGATGACTCAATTAACTCCCGAAGAGGGTTTAACCACGGTAGAACTTAAAAGTAATTTCCTGTCAGGAGTCAGCGATGGTGAACTTATCGCCACGGCTACGGTTTTTAAAAAAGGGCAAAGCCTGATGATAGGAGATTGCCTGGTTACCGATAATAATGGAAGAAATGTCTGCCGCGTTTCGGCCACTTTCCTGCTTTTAAAGAAAAAGTGAAAATAATTAAATACCTGCATATCTTTATTGACTCCCCATCCCAAATTTGCTAAGTGAACCCATTGTTTCAATTTGTTTTTACAGATTTGAAATAATTGAAAAACAAGGTATTTTAAGTGATAGATTTACATACTCATTCCGTTTTTAGTGATGGCGAGTTGATACCCGCGGAATTGGCCCAAAGAGCCCTTGCTGCCGGTTATGAAGTTATGGCCATTACCGATCACGTTGATCATTCCAATTTTGATTTTATTATTCCCAGAATTATCAAGGTTTGCGAAAAAATAAATGAAGACGGAAAAATAAAGGTTCTTCCCGGCGTTGAAATAACTCATGTCGCTCCCGCCCAGATATATGAACTGGCTGATGAAATAAGAAAAGCGGGGGCAAAAATAATAATTGTGCATGGCGAAACCGTTGTTGAACCCGTTCCCGCTGGAACAAATCTTGCCGCTCTCAAATCGTCTATAGATATTCTGGCTCATCCCGGACTGCTGACGGAAGAAGAAACTCGTCTTGCGGCGCAGAGAGGAATTTATCTGGAAATTACAACGCGGAGAGGTCACAGTTTCAGCAACGGGCATGTCGCGCAGATGGCGAGAAAATTCAAAGCGAATCTGATTCTAAATAACGATGCCCATTCTCCGGCTGATTTCGTGGGCGGCAAAATGGCAAAGATCATTGCCCGCGGCGCAGGACTTACCGATGACGAAATAGCCGCCATGTTGGAAAACTCGTTAAGGATGGTACAAAAAGTCAGTGTATGAAAAGTAAATCAGATTCAAAGCCGTTGAAAATCTGTCTGTTGACATACAGGGGCAATCCCAACTGTGGCGGACAGGGCGTTTACATTAAATATTTAAGCAAGGCGCTGAAAGACTTGGGACATGAGGTTGATGTTATGTCAGGGCCTCCTTATCCGCATCTTGATGAAGGCATTCGTTTGCATAAACTTCCGAGTCTCGATCTCTATAATTCCGAAAAGCCTTTTCACCTAAAAAAGATAAGTTCACTGGCGAATCCCCTGAACATGTATGAATTCGTGACGATGTGCTTCGGCCGGTTTCCCGAACCCTATACTTTCGGCGTCCGGGCCTACAATTACCTGCTCAAGCATAAAATGAATTACGATATCGTTCACGACAACCAGTGTCTTTCCTACGGTATCGGGAAAATCGCTCAAAATGTGGTTCCGACTATAGCGACAATTCATCATCCCATAACCGTTGACCGCAAGGAAGAGTTCAAATCGGCAACCACCCCTAAAAAAATAAGAAAAATCAAACGCTGGTATTCCTTTATCAAAATGCAGAAGGAAGTGGCGCGTAATTTGTCGCATATCGTTACCGTGTCGGAATGCTCCAAAGTGGATATCGCCAATGAGTTTTCCATAGATCTCTCGAAATTCCGTGTTGTGCATAATGGTGTTAATTGTGAAATATTTTATCCTGTCCAAAATGAGTTACGGCCGGGAAATTCCATTATCGTAACCAACAGCGCCGACACTCCGTTGAAAGGTTTGCGTTATTTGCTGGAAGCTGTCGCTCAAGTAAGAAAGAAGCAGTCCGTGAATTTAACCGTTATCGGCGAACCTAAAAAGAACGGAACAATCAAAAAACTTGTCACGGAACTGGGCATAGATGACATTGTACATTTTACCGGACGCATTCAGAATGAAGAATTTGCCGGTTATTATTCAAGAGCCACTATGGCTGTTGTTCCCTCTTTATATGAAGGTTTCGGTATGCCTGCTTCCGAAGCGATGGCTTGCGGTGTTCCTGTAATCAGCACCAGCGGCGGCGCACTTCCGGAAGTTGTCGGAGATACGGGGATCATAGTGCCTCCGGCCAATGCCGAAGCTTTGGCCAGAGAAATATTATTTCTATTGAATAACCCGGAACAAAGAAAAAAGATGGCTAAAGCCGGCATCAAGCGGGTTGAATCTATTTTTAATTGGCAAAAAGCGGCAAAAGATATGGTGGAAGTTTACAAAGAGGCAATCGATGGTTACCGTAGATCTGCAAGAGCTTAATTTAAAGCCGAATGACGTTGTTCTCGATGCCGGATGCGGGTTGGGCAGGCATTTGCGCCATCTGGCCAGAATGCCGGAATTGAAAATATTCGGCATAGATAAAAATACCTGGGCGCTTACCGAATCGAATAAAACCCTGGAAGCCATGCCGGACAGGAAATCGGATGATTTTCTACTTTCCATTGCCGATATAACAAAGCTGCCTTTTGCCGACGCTTCGTTTGACTGCATCATCTGTTCGGAAGTCATGGAGCATATACCCGATCATGAGAAAGCCCTTAAGGAGCTCGACAGAATTTTGAAACCGAAAGGCACCCTTGTGGTCAGCGTGCCGCGTTTCTTTGCCGAAAGAATTTGCTGGTTAATTTCGTGGGATTATTATAATGAACAGGGCGGCCATATCCGCATTTACAAAAAAAAGCAGCTCAAGAAAATGCTGACTGGTCAGGGATTCAAATGCTGGAAGATCAATTACAAACACGCGCTGCATTCACCCTACTGGTGGCTCAAATGCATGGTCGGTCTGAAAAACGAAGATCATCTGTTGGTTAAGTATTACAAGAAATTCCTGGAATGGGATATTATGAAAAAACCGCGTCCGGTGCGGATGCTGGAAGAATTGTTGAATCCGGTAATGGGCAAGAGCATTGTCTATTATCTTAAAAAAGGATGATTTTAATGGAACTTAAACTTTCCGTAAGTGAAGAATTGAATCCGGTTTCCATGGAAAAGGCCGCCGCTTTCATCGCTTTGCTGCAGAAAGAAAACGGCGAGATCCCCTGGTCAGCCGGAGGAAAAACAGATCCCTGGGATCATGTAGAAAGCGCAATGGGTCTGAGTGTCGGCGGTTTTTATGCAGAAGCCGAAAAAGCCTATGAATGGCTGGCCCAAACGCAGCTTGAAGACGGCAGTTGGTGGTCGGAGATTCAGGACGGAAAAATTATCAATTCCAGCAAGGAGTCGAATTTTTCTTCCTATGTTGCCGTGGGTGCATTTCATCATTATCTCATTACCGGCAATATAAAATTCCTGAAAACCATGTGGCCCGTGATTTCCCGCGGAATTCAGTTTGCCATAGATTTACAGGCGCCCGAAGGGGGAATTTACTGGGCGAGAAACAAGAACGGCGATATTGATAAAATGACGCTGCTCACAGGTTCCAGTTCCGTCTATATGAGCATCAAATGCGGCCTGGCGATTGCAGAACTGTTGGGCAAGAAACGCCCGGGCTGGCGCAAGGCCATGGAGGTGCTGGGGCATGCGATCAAGAGCAGGCCGGATCTCTTCAATATGATAAAATCGCGGTATTCGATGGACTGGTACTATCCGATTTTATGCGGAGCGGTTACCGGTGAGGAAGCCAGAAAGAGGATAGCCCACTCTTGGGAAAAGTTCGTTGTTCCCGAATGGGGAGTACGTTGTGTCAGCGACCGGCCGTGGGTGACGATGGCGGAAACGGCGGAATTTATTCTGTCGCTTACGGCCATTGGAGATATTCCCAGGGCCAAGGCGATATTCAGCTGGCTTATCGACAAGACATTTTCCGACGGATCTTTCTGGATGGGAGTGACTTTTCCGGACGGAGTCATCTGGCCGGAGGAAAAAACAGGCTGGACGGCGGCGGCGGTGATGCTGTCCTGGGACGCTTTGAATGAAATAACACCGGCGGCAAAACTTTTTAATCATAAATTCTGGGCTTCCCGGAAATGATGAAAACTCCGCGGTGTGTTGTTGCTTAGGATTACGCTCAAGATCAATTTCTACTGCAAAAATTGACCCGGCTTTTAAAAATCCACTTCAATAAAAGGCAAGACTTATGAGAAAGGATTATCGTCCATATTATCTTAAGCGCTTCTACAACAGGTTTCAGAAGTGGTATGCGAATTATTTTCTGGCCCCCCAGTTTGAACATTTCGGAAAGGGTTGTGTTTTTATGAAGCCCTGGCACGTGGAAGTATTCGGCGGCCCTGTTTTCCTGGGAGACTGTGCGACGGTAATTGCCACACCCGACAGGAAAGTTAGATTCACCGTATGGCCCGCATGGCTGCAGTCGGGAAGGATTGAACTGGGCAAGGCCTGCCTGATTTGCCCCGGCACGAGAATCATGTCCGCCACATCGGTGACTATGGGCGACGGCTGCATGACCGCCCAGAATGTCAGCATCAGCGATGCCGACTGGCACGATATCTACGATCGCAGCGCTCCGGTGGGAAACACGAAGGCTGTAAAAATCGGCAACAATGTCTGGCTGGGAGACAGTTCCATCGTATGCAAGGGAGTGACGATAGGAGACAACGCCGTTATCGGCGCCGGCTCCATAGTCGTGAAAGATATTCCCGCAAACGCCATTGCCGCGGGCAATCCCGCAACCGTTATAAAATATCTTGATCCGGACAAGCCCATGAAAACCAGAACGCAGTGGCTTTCCGATCCCGTAAAACTTTCCGCAGATTTTGAACTGATCGACCGCGCGTTGATGAAGGGCAATACTCTGGCGGGCTGGTTGAGGTCGATTCTTTTTCCACGCAGAGGAGATTAAAAATGCGTATAGCTGTTATTGCACCGCCGTATCCGCTGGAGGAAATTCCTTCTCCGCCACTCGGCGTAACCTATGTGGCCGCTGCATTTGCCGCCGCGGGCGCAGAAGTAAAAATACTGGATTACATTGTCTGCCATTACTCCAGGGAAAATCTGGCAAAGGAACTGGAATCCTTCAAGCCTGACGCCGTGGGCGCAACTTCCGTGACGATGAATTTTTACGATGCGCAGAAAATCTTGCGCGACGTCAAGGATTACAATCCCGAAATACTCACGATGATGGGCGGACCGCATGTGTCATTTACAGCAACGGAAACTTTAAAGCAGTATCCGGAAATAGATTTGATTGTCATAGGGGAAGGGGAGGATACAATCGCCGAGCTGACTCCCGTATTAAAGCAGAAAAACAAATGGCGTGATATCCGCGGCATTGCTTACCGCAGCGGCGACGAGATCATTATCACCGGCAAAAGGGATTTTATCATGGATGTCGACAGAATTCCTTCGCCGGCGCGTCATCTGCTGCCCATATCGCGTTACCGGGCGCTGGGATTTCCAGTGAGCCTCATTACCGGAAGAGGCTGTCCTTATTCCTGCATTTTCTGTTTGGGGCGCAAGATGGTCGGCTCCAAGGTGCGTAAAAGAAAATCAAATTTAGTTCTTGATGAAATCGAAGAAATCATCGGCTACGGTTTTGAACGCATCAACATTGCCGACGACCTTTTTACCACCGAAAAAGACCGCGTCCGCGAAGTCTGCGAGGGAATCAAGGAACGCTCTTTGAAATTCCCGTGGAGCGCATTTGCCCGCGTGGATACTGTGAATCAGGAAATATTCGATTTGATGGCTGCGGCGGGTTGTGACAGCGTCAGCTTCGGCGTGGAAAGCGGCAATCCCGACATGCTCAAACGCATTAGAAAGGGAATCAACCTCAATCAGGTCGAAGAAGCCGTCAAAATGTGCCAGAAGGCGGGCATGATAGCGCATGAATCTTTCATCATCGGACTGCCGGGAGAAACAAAGGATACACTGGAAGAATCCGACAAATTCGCCAAAAGCACAAAGGCCATTTACGGCTACCATTTTCTTGCGCCGTTTCCCGGCACAACTGTTCGGGAAAAAATAAATGATTACGATCTGGAAATCCTGACGGACGATTGGTCACGATACGACGCCAATGACGCCATAGTAAAAACTTCGTCGGTCAATCCGCAGCAAATGCGGGATTTCGGCGCGCGATATGATAAGGAAATGGAAGACGACTGGGCTAAAATGTATAAGAGATACTACGAAGGCACCGGTTCCGTGGACGATATCATGCACATCGAAGGCAAATGGCGTACGGATTTGACTTTCAGGGTTTTAAAGGAAGACATTATCGAAAAATGCGGATTTATAGAACCTGCCTCGTTTCAGGGAACCTTCGAAAGCGCGCTCGCTCAACTTTGCAAGAAAATAATAGATTACACCGGCGCGGATGCAAAAGTTGTTACCAATACCATCAGGGATTTCGCGGGAAGGCGTTATCTTAAGGTTGATATATCAGACAAGGGATGTCAGTGGTCCTGGGCTTGATCCCGCTTTAAAATTTAAGCCCTATCTTCGTTGACCGCGTCGTCAGCTTCCTCAACGTATTGTAACATACGCCTGCGGAGCCTCCTCCTTGCCGCCTCGATATCATCTTAAATTTTAAACTGGTACATTAAACTTATATTTCAAGACGTGACCGTATCGTTCCTATCTGCAAAGTCAACTATAGGTTAGGACAGGATATATTCATTTAGTCTTCGATACCTAATTTTTTTGCTTTACTGGTTAGAATTTTTATGGCCTCTGTTTGAATATTAACAACCGCCTTAGTAATATTATTAATATTAGTTACCATTTTTGCGTGCAAATCTTCGATTTGTTTATTAAGGGAGAAAATATCAAAATTAGATTTTGCTTGTTCATTAACTATTTCGTATCCCATTTTCCAAATGTATTCCTCAAAAAGTTTCATTTCTCTTATAACGCCTTCTGTAGAAAATTGTTTACCAGGAAAAATAATTCTAAGTTTCTGATGCAGCGAAGCCAATTGGAATTGATATTCAGTGATAAAATCATAGTAGTTGTCTTCATCTAATATCTTTTTTAGATTAGCATCGTTTTTTATTTGCGTGCGCGTTCTATATACATATTCAAGAAATTTATTATAGCTATCAACTATTAATTCAACTTTTTCTCTTGCAATGTAATAGTGTTCTTTTTTTGTATTTTTGATAAAAAAATGCGATTGTGACCAAATTGCTGCAAACCATCCAATAACTGCAGTTAAAATAGGTAATATAATTACAAGATAATCGTAAAGTTCTTTCTTTTCTTGAAGAACTTGGGCTGCCCTAATTATTAAATCAAGCTGTTCTTTGTCCATTCTTACCTCATTTTTTTAAGTTTATTTAATAGCCAAATTAACAAATTTGAAGTTTTTATCTTCTTCACTATATGAAAAAAAAGATTTGACTCATTCCCTATGCAAGCGGCATGATCATAATTACTTTCTAATCAATATCCCGAGTGATTCGCACATCGGCATCTCAATGTAGAGACCTGATTCCACCGCTTTACGATAGACAAGATACGGCGCCTGACCGCCTTTTCCCGGATCGGAAAAGATATCGTGGAACAAAAGATATCCTCCGGGAATCAGATTCTTTGCCCATACATTATAATCGCTCAAGACAGATTCATAGGCGTGACTGCCGTCGATGAAGATAAGGCTGAGCGGCGTCTGCCATGCGCCTCCAATGACCGCCGAATGTCCGACAATCGGAATTACCACATCGTCCAGATCGAAATCTGATATTGTTTTACGGAAATGTTTCAGAGTATCCACCTTTCCGGTTTCCTTGTCGAATAAATCGGGGTCGAAATATTCCTGTTCCGGCTGCTGTTCTTCCGAACCGGTATGATGATCGATGGAAAAAAGAACCGTGGAATTTTTCCTGCAAGCCGTGCCGAGGTAAACGGATGATTTGCCGCAGTAGCTGCCGATTTCCAGGCATGGGCCTTTTTTACCTGCTTCCAAGGCAAGCAGGTAGAGCTTTTGCGCCTCGCGCGCGTCGAGAAATCCCTTAACCTTGTCTATTTTTCTCTTATCTATATTCATGAAACAAAGCCCGTAAAAATTTTTTTATTTAAATAATCCGCATTGCAGTAAAAAGCAAGAATTGAAATTGAGCAAAAGAAAATGGCAACTGCTCATGAAAGCAGTTGCCATTTTAAAAGCGTTTTTACGCGATTGAACGGTTACATGATTTCTTTAGATATCTTCCATGCACCGTCAATATTTTTCAGTTCCAGAGTCTTTTTGCCCTTATCCTTTAAAGTGGAAGAACTGTACTCCTGAGTAAATACCGCTTTGGCGGTATCCTTTTTAACTGATATTTTCATATCGCTGATGCTTATGGCTATATCTTTGCTTTTCTTGCGAACACCTTCCTTATAAGTTATCCAGGCATCCAGTTGCATCCCCTTGGCCTGGAAACTCGATTCATCGTAACAGTCGCGGTAGGTCTGCATATCGCCCGACTGCCAACTCTCCCGCCACTTGTTCACCAGATTCTGAACATCAACTTTAGCAGTTGATGTTGTCTCTTCCTTTTTGGCTTCAGGCTGTTCCACGTTCGTTATGTTAACCGGTTCGATGGCGGCAGCAGCAGCGGCCGGTGGGGCTGCTGAAGAAACAGCCACTGCAACATCAGCGGCTTTTTCAGCTACAGGCGCAACCGGAGCGGCAGCGGCTGGCGCAGAGGCTTCGGGAGCAGCAGGAGTAGCAGCGGCTACAGCAACAGTCTCCGGAGTCTGCTTGCCGATTTTTTCCTCAAATGCCTGAATAATTACATTCCTGACATTTCCCGTGTCATTATCTTTCTTCACGGGGAAGTATTTAATAAAATCATCATAAGCTTCCTTGTTGGGATTCTGGCCTATGGCCGTTTTATAATCCGCAAGGGATTTTTCGTATTGTTCTATACCGTAATAGGCAAGACCCCGATTATAAATAGATGAACTGTCGTCGGGATTTTTTTCTATCGCCTTGTTGTAATCGGCAATTGCTTTCTGGAGATCGCCCTGAGTTTGATAAATATTGCCTCTATTGGCGTAGAATCCGGCGAATTCCGGTTTTAGCTGGATGGCTTTTGTATAATCGTTGATCGCTTGAAGAAAATCACCCTGGGCTTGATACGCATTCCCTCTATTGGAATAGGCTGCGGCAAAGCTGGGATTTATTTCTATAGACTTATTGTAATCGGCAATAGCTTTCTGAAGATTACCCTGAGTTTGATAGGCATTGCCGCGGTTGCAGTATGCGGCCGAATATTTAGGATTGATTCCGATGGCTTTCGTATAACTGGCAATTGCCTGGGCATGGTCGCCTTGTTTTTCATAGGCATTTCCAAGGTTATAATAGGCCTCCGTATATTTGGGACTGATTTCGATGGCTTTTTTATAATCGGCAATGGCTTCAGAGGTATTGCCTAGTTTTGCATAAGCTTTACCACGATTATAGTAGGCTTTGACGTGTTGAGAATTTATTTTAATGGCGCTGGTATAATCGGAGATGGCCTGATCCAGATTGCCCTGCTTTTCAAAGTTATTGCCGCGATTGAAATATTCTTCGGCGGTGCCTGCGGGGATATCAGGAACGCCTGCGGCAAAAATTGACGGTGCGAACAATAAAAGTGCCAGCGATAAGGCAAATAATGTTTTTTTCATAATTATTCCCTTCCTTTAAATTTTATTGATGTTCTTCCAGAGTGATGAAACTAAACAAAAATCATCGGCAATGTCAAGTTATTTCAGTAAAGTATAATACATATAAAAAAAGGGAAGCAGGCTTTTGACTGCTTCCCTGAAATAACACATGCATAATCTATTTAATTTTCTAAGGTGTCACACTTACGTTAACGCTATAACTGGAAGAGCCTATGCTTGCTTTGATTTTATCGGTTTTTGTTGCCGGCGGTGGCGTCCATGTCACTCCTGCTGTATAAACTACGGAAGCCTGGCCACTGTTGTCTGTTTGTGCGGTTGTAGCAGACAAAGTTGCACCGCTGATATTACTCGAAATTGAGAAGGCCACGGTATAGCCTTCCAGAGGGCTGATTCCGTCTGTAACAGTTGCCGTCATGGTAGTTTCACCACCTGCCGTTATAGAGGAACTGCCTGCTGTCAGAACAATGCTTGGAGTTATCTTATTCCCTGTTACAGTCAAGGGAATTGATGTTGAAGTTGAACTATAAGGAGTGGTAACGACTAAATCAAATGTTCCGTACGGATACCATATCGGCGAATTTGTGCAATTTGTTCCTCCTAATATTCTCACATCAACTTCCGTACCGCCTAAATCATTTGAATCCGGAACAGGCGTATTATAAATTATAATAGTTGCATTTCCGGTTTGAAGATTTCCCGAGCTGTCAATATAGGTGTAATATACCTCATTATTAGCTGTAGTTATTGTGCTTCCCGCCGGCATTGGGTTGTGATTAATATCACGCAACATTCTGGAAGTGTATGCCATGCACGAAGATCCTGTATCTAATGCACTGTAATCGTCCAGAAAAGCTTTAGAGCCGGAAAGAATTATGACATCGGCGCGTCGCACATAGTTTTGCCCCCATGCAGCAGTGCAGGTATTTTCCTTACTGGGTACTGCGTCTATGTTAGTAGTAAGGGTAACTTTTCCATAAGGCAGAGCTGTTCCACCGGGTTGGGTCAAGCAGGCGGAAGTTCCCGTGGTGGTGGAAGAAATAAAGGTTTCTCCGGGATCCCATTGGCCGTTTTCGTTGGCGTCAATATACGGATCGCCGAGGTCGTAGAATGTTTCTCCGGAATTGTAACTGTTGTTACCGTTCAAATCGACAAAGCTTTTTTCGCCGAGGGTATAAGCCAGAATCGTTACCCGGCCGTCCGAAGGTCTTGAATCGGCGCTTACGAAATTAACCGAACATGTACCGTTTGCATTTGTTGAGCAGGAAGCATTATCAAAGTGTGCTCCTTCCGTAATGAAGTTTATCACCGTTCCTGCGGGCACGGGATTACCAAGGCGGTCGGAAGCGATAATGTTTACCGCGGAAGTCACGCCATCATATCCCCAGCCCTCAATATTGTGATGGGCGCTTAGCGAAAAAAAGTCCTGAGTAGGCAAACCTGTCGTGATGGTTAAAGTGTTAGACTGGCTCTTTAGCGATGTCCCATGCACGGTTGCAACCACCCATACGGGCGTGGGAACAGTTCCAGAGGAAAGCGAAGTGGACACAATGCCGCTGGAATCCGATGTCGCCGATGTGGCGGACAAAGTAATTCCTCCGGGTGCGCTCACAGGTAAAATACTGAAATCAACCACCACTCCAGACTTTCCGTTGTTGCTGCTGTCCACTACCTCGAATTTTACAACGGAACTTGTCGGCAGTGAAGAGGCGCTTGCTGTTGATGTCCCGATGATGGTGGGCGTTGCCGACACGAATTGTATATTGTTGGTTGCCGGGGTGGCGACGATGATAGTCGCCTGCTTGCTGTCGCCGGTTACGGCCGCGGTTATTACGTCCGACCCGGTTGCGCAGCCGTTGTCTTTATAAGTTGAAGTTGCCGTTCCGGCCACGGAGTTTACCGGGCTGGAAAGCGTTGCTTTTCCCGCACTGACGCAAGGAGATGTAAATGTAACGGAAATGGGTACTGTAGCAGGTGACGCGTCTACATATACAGGTACGCTTACGCTGCTGGTTCCGTAAGCGGAAATTGACGATGACCCGAGAGAAACTGCGCCTAGGGAAATCGTTGCTCCGTTAACCGCGACGCCGACAGGCGTGCTGGTTACGGTTGTAGTAGTTCCTGATTCCGTAACAGGCGTTGATGCGATAATACTTGTGGCCCCTGCGGAATCGATACTAGCGGCATTCAAACTGACGGTGGCGATGCCACTTGTATTTGTCAGGGCGGTGGCGGAAGTGGGATTGAATGTGACAAGGCCGCTTGTTGCCGTAAAAGTTACAACCGCTCCCGATACCGCGGATCCGCTGGAATCACGCACTGTGGCGGTGGCGGTAACCGGAGTTCCGTAAGAAACAACGCTGGAAGAAAGGCCCAAGGAAACTGAAGGAGATGATGTTGTCGTTGTGTTGCTTCCTGTTCCGGTGTCCGCTTTATTGCCGCATCCGGTAATAAAACAAAGCAAAGCAAAAGAAATAGATAGAAAGAATAACACCGGGAATTTTGCCTTTATTGATTTTACCATGTTGCTCTCCTTTTAAGAGTACAGATAATATTTTTTACATTTAAATTAATTTTAGCGGGACACTAATTTCTTATCGAATTAAAAGTTAATTTGTCGACTGATTTTTTATAGTTGAAAAACTTAGCAGAAATAATAGTGGTTTTCAACCTTTTTTATGCGATTTGATTATCCATTGATTGTCGCCGGACATTTGATTTCACTTTTATAATTATTTCATCTGTGCTAAAAATTAATCCGCTTCCGGTCAATGATTCAAAATCTTCAACAAGCAAGGGAAAAGTCATGAATTCCGACAGCCGTACCCGTATGTTTCTGTGGGTTGCTTTTTTCGTCGTGGAAATGTCCGTGGTGATGAATCTTGTCTGGGATGCCGCGGGCAGGATATCGCCGGTTATTTACAATGTCTCGATAGGTTTAATCTTCACTTTGTTCTGCTTTTTTCACGGCAGAAAATATTTCAGTATCGCTTCCATTATGGTTCTACTTTTAGTGAGCATTCCTGTTACTTTTGTCGCCGAATACGTCGGAGTTAAAACAGGTATGTTGTTTGGAGCATATCATTACGGAAGTGTGCTGGGACCGCTGATTCTTAATACGGTTCCATATCTTGTTCCCCTGTCGTGGTTCATGTTCATGTACGGAGGAACATTGATAACGAATGAAGTCATGGGCTGGACAGGAGAAAATCTCAGTGAAGAACCGGTGCGTAAAACAGTTACAATAATCACCTTTGCTCTCCTTGATTCATTTCTTATGACAGCCCTTGATATGCTGATAGATCCTCTCTGGGTATCACGCGGCACCTGGATATGGACAGAAATCTCAAATCTGCCCCCCTCTCATTTATACTACAACATACCGGTGCAAAATTATTTCGGATGGCTGGCAACGTCTTTTTTAGTGTTTTTGCCTTTTCGTGTTGTTTTCTTCAGCAGGGTGAAGTCACCCGAAAAAGACAGGCTGTATTATATGCCTGCAATCATCTACTGCTCCATTATATTAATCGGATGCATAGAGTCGTCATTAATGCTCTCCAATACGGGTATTGTTTTTACAGTGCTTGTCGTGACCTGTCCGTTGTTTTGCATTGCCTTATTCCGGTATTCTGCATCTATTAAAGAAGGGAACGGTAAAAAAATAACAGTCTAAACGATTTTTCGGGAGGGATATGTCATTTTTGATATATTGACAAGAAATGATAAATTGTATACAATATACCAAGTGGTAAGATATTTTTTCAAATCAATAAAATGTCCTTGAGGGACATATCTATTGTCCAATTTTCCTCAAGATAAAGTAACGGGAGGATTTAATCATGCAGGAAGTTTATGCTGGAGGAAAACCTTTTAAGAAGGCTTATATAAGTATATTTCTGTGGTTTACAGGCCGGGCCATCCAGGCGGCGGCAAAAGCCGATAAGGATGTAAAAAAAGAATTCGACGCCCTCCCTGATGATTTCACCTTTGCCTTGGGTTGCCTTCCCAACGGCCCCTGGATGGTTGTAGGCAAGGAAAACGGCCGTGTAAAATATTTCGGCAGCGATCCAAAAGGCCGGCGGCTGCAACTTCGTCTGGTTATTAAAAGTGTGGAAGCGGCCTTCCTGATTTTGTCTTTCCAGGAAAGCACAGTTATGGCTCAGGCCCACAATCGCCTGATCGTAGATGGCGAAACCCCTTATTCATTGTCCGTCTCAAGGATTCTCGATATCGTGGAAGTTTATCTACTTCCCAAGATCATTGCCTCACTGGCCGTGAAAAGATATCCCTCCTGGTGGTCATTTGGACGAAAGCTGGGCGGGCGGATTGGCGTATATACCCGTACCCTGCTTGGAATTTAATGAAAGGAATAATAAAATGGATTTTTCAGCCGGTTTTACATTTATCTGTCCGTTCAAGACCAATTCGGGGAAAAAGGCATTGGAACAACTTCCTATGGAACTGTCCGGCCTCAATGCCTTCAAACCACTGATTATCACCAGCCTTGATTTGGCAGGCCCCAAGGCCGTACGGACATTAATAAACTCTTTCGGCGATTCGGGAATAACTCTGGGTGTCTTTGACGATGTAACGAATACGGCTGATCTGAGTCTTGTCGAACAAATTAAAGACATATTCATTAAAGGTCAATATGACTCCATTATAGCTTTGGGTGGCGGTGTTGTCGTCGATGTAGCAAAGCTTGCAAACATGGCTGTTTCTCTGAAGGCGGCCGATGCGTGTCAACTTTCGGGGAAAACAGATATTCGCGGTCCTCTGGGGCCTTTGGTGTTTGTTCCCACGGCGGCTGTAACAGGTTTGGAAACATCGAAATACGCAGTGTTGAATAGAAAAACATTTGCTTCCATTTCGTTGATGCCTAATCTGGTTGTCCTTGATCCGCGCCTGACCAGGGCAAAAGATGGAAAAACAATAGCCGAAGCCGGTCTTGCTGCATTTGGCCGCACCGTTGAGGCTTATATTGCTCCGGATAAAAATCCTTTCATGGATGCCTATGCTTTTACTGCGCTGCATTTTATCAGGGAAAATCTTGTTGTGGCCGTAAATAAATCCTGTGATAAAAAAGCGGCTCTTGCCGTCGCCAATGCCGCAACTATGTCCGGCTGCGTCATCTCCAATACTGGTCAAGGTATTCTTCACAGATTGGGTCAGATATTCCAGAATATCGTCCATGTTCATCCGGGGGTGATAATTGGAATGTGCCTTAAACCTGTTCTCAGCGACTGCATGAAGAAAAACAGTTCTCCTATATTTGATCTTTACCACCCTTTGGTTGGAGACGACAAATATGTTGAAATGCCTGAGGCCGGAAGGGCCGATGAAGCTCTGAAGGTTTTATACGGATTTTTAGATGAAATTTATGGTGTACTGAAGGGCGAAATGCCGCGGACCATCAGTGAAGCAGGGATTCCCCGGTACCTGATGGACGATGTATTCGAGGTAATTAATAAAGAACCTGACGGGACTTATCTGCGCACGGTGATCGAACGTGTTGACGGAAACTTCGTCAAGGCCTGAACGGAGAGGATGTAGCCGATGATACTACCGGAGTATTATGAATTTTGTTGTCGTGTAAAGCTTGTTGCGGGACATGACGCTCTCGAAAAAATACCGTCTCTTCTTGCCGACATGGGAGCAAAAAAACCGCTGATTATAACGGATAAGGGTGTTGTCGCGGCCGGTCTAGTGGATATCGTGGTCAATGCCATTAAAGACGGTGTAGCCGTCGGCGGTGTAGCGGACAATGTTCCTCCCGACTCTGATCTGAAAGTCGTAAACCAGTTGGCTGGTCTCTATAAGGAAAATGGATGTGATGCCGTCATCGCCGTTGGCGGCGGTTCCGTCATGGACACGGCCAAAGGAGTGAACATCGTCGTTTCTGAAAACGCGACGGACCTTATGGCCTTCAGCGGCGCTGGAGTTCTGAAGCGGCACCTGAAGCCCCTCATTGCTGTGCCGACCACGGCGGGTACTGGTTCGGAAGTGACGCTGGTTGCTGTCATAAAAGATCATGAAAAACATCTGAAGATGTTTTTCACCAGTTATTTTTTACTGCCCAATGTATCCATTCTCGATTCCCGCATGACCATGACCATGCCGCCGTTTATAACGGCCATGACAGGAATGGATGCCATGAGTCACGCCGTAGAGGGATATTATTGCATCCAGAAGAATCCATTGAGCGATACTCACTCTCTGGCGGCCGTCAAAATGATTTACAAATATTTGCCCATGGTTACCAAGAACCCTGCAGATAAAGATGGTCGCCTGGCCATGGCTGTCGCCGCTTGTCTTGCCGGCATTTCCTTTTCCAATTCCATGGTTGGACTGGTTCATAACCTCGGCCATGCCACCGGTGCTATCTGTGGTGTTCCCCACGGAGTTTGCATGGCGGTTTTATTGCCCTATGGCCTCGAATACAATATGCATAAACGCGAAGAAGCAATGGCTAAGTTGCTTCTTCCCATAGCGGGCGAGGAAGTCTATTTCAAGACACCGAAAGATCAACGGGCGCAAAAGGTTGTTTCCCTGATCAGGCAGATGAATCAAGACCTCAACTCAATTACCGGCGGAAGGCATGCCCGATACTTTTCGGAAGTCAAAGACCGTGACGGTAAACAGATGGTTCCCCGGGATGTTCTGCCTCAAATTGCCAAAGCGGCTCTCATGGATGGCACAGCCATTTATAATCCCGAAGATACGGATTACGAAGACAATCTAATGGTTCTGGAGGCGGCATGGGAAGGCAAGCCTCTCGACCGCAGCAAAATAAAAAAAGGATAAACAATAAAAAGTGGGAGTTGTCATGAACAAGCCTTACATGGGAAAAATCCTCATGGTGGATTTATCCGCTGGAACAACAACGGAAGAAAAGATACCTGACAATGTGTATAAACAGTATCTGTCCGGAATGGGACTGGGTGCGTATATTCTTTACAACCGCATGCCAGCCGGAGCCGATCCTCTGGGGCCGGAAAATATTCTCGGTTTTTGCTCCGGTTTTCTTACCGGAACGGGCAGCTTTTTTTCCGGACGTTGGACACTGGTAGGCAAGTCGCCTCTGACCGGAGGATGGGGAGACGCCAATTGCGGCGGCACGTTCTCTCCGGCCATCAAGCACTGCGGATATGACGCAATATTTTTTAAAGGCATAAGCGACAAACCGGTTTATCTGTATGTAAAAAACGGTAAAGCCACGATTAAAGACGCCGAAGGCATCTGGGGACTGGACGCCGTTGAAGCCGAAGATAAGCTGGAAAAAATGTACGGTCCCAAGGCACACGCGGCCGTCATAGGCACTTCCGGGGAAAATGTGTCGCTGATTTCCGGAGTGTGCACCGACAGTGGTAGAATTGCGGCCCGTTCGGGACTTGGCGCGGTGATGGGGGTCAAGAAACTGAAGGCTGTAGTTCTGGATGGCGTGCAGCGAATCGGTGCCTATGATCCTCATGAAATGAAACGCTTAAGCAAGCACTGCGACAAGTGGACCAAATTCCCCATGCCACTGAGTTTGCTTCCGGGGATAGGGATGGCCTTTATGGGGACGTTCCTGCGCCTAACCACCGTAATGTTTGCCCAGGACGGTCTCTTGTATAAAACCATTTTAAAAAAATGGGGCACGGGAGGCATGAATCAGATGTCCATTGAAATGGGCGATTCACCGCTGAAAAACTGGAATGGTTCAAATAAAGATTTTCCCTTAAAGAAGTCCAATAAAATCAATCCTGATCTCATCATAAATACGGAAATTGTAAAATATCATTGTCATTCCTGTCCTCTGGGATGCGGCGGTATCTGCGCGACCAAGGGAAAGTACGCCCATACCCATAAACCCGAGTATGAAAGCATACTGGCGCTGGGCGGTCTGTGCATGAACGAAGATCTGGACAGCCTTTTTTACTTAAACGAACTTCTAAACCGTGCGGGCATGGACACGATCTCCGCTGGTGCGACCGTTGCGTTTGCCATTGAGTGCTACGAAAAAGGCATACTTACCAAGAAAGACACGGATGGACTGGAACTGAAATGGGGAAATACGGAAGCTGCTGTTGCCCTGATAAAGAAAATGATCGCACGGGAGGGAATAGGCGATATTCTGGCCGACGGTTCAAAAATGGCCGCCAAAAAAATCGGCAAAGGAGCGGAAGGATGCACCGTGCACGCCGGTGGGCAGGAACCGGCCATGCATGACGGACGGAATGATCCCGGCTTCAATGTACATTACAGCGTAGAGCCGACTCCGGGACGTCATACAATAGGTGCTCATTTATATTACGAGATGTTTCAACTGTGGAAACGCGTGAAAGGGCTTCCCAGACCGAACCTTCTCTTTTTTAAGGGAAGCAAGTACAAAATCAATGAGGAAAAGGCAAAAGCCTCCGCGGCGTGCAGTAAGTTCATGAATATGGCCAACGGGGCCGGCATGTGCATGTTTGGCATGTTTATCGGGATAAAAAGAGTTCCGACATTCGACTGGCTCAATGCTTCGACCGGCTGGAATATGACGCCTAATGAATATATGACCATCGGCGAGCGGATTCAGACTATAAAACAGGCTTTCAATGTGAAACACGGCATTGAACCGAAAAATAATTTCATAAGCGTAAGGGCGCAGGGTAATCCCTTGCAGAAGGAAGGCGCCAATAAAGGAAGATTCGTGGATGTGGAAAAACTTGCCGTGGATTACTGGAAAGAGTTCGGGTGGGATCCGGCAACCGGAAAACCTAAAGAGGAAACACTTAAACGACTGGGAATAATGTAAGGTAGAAATATGTCCTATTCAATTACGGAAAAATGCAATGGCTGCGGCGCGTGCGTGCGTATTTGTCCGGCTGATGCCATTTCAGGCGAAAAAAAGAAAATCCATTCAATAGACGCTGTTTTATGCATCGAATGCGGCGTCTGCGGAAGGGTTTGTCCTCAGTCTGCGCTGCTGGATGAAAATGGTACTCCATGTGCGATGATCAAACGGTCGGAGTGGCTAAAACCGGAGATAGCGTTGGAGACCTGCGTGGCCTGCGGCGTCTGTATTGATGCCTGTCCGGTGGGTTGTCTGGCGATGTCGGAGCGTCCGCGACAAAAAGGAGTGGACCCTTTCCCTTATCTAAAGGATGTCAAGGCGTGCATCGGTTGCGGTTTCTGCAGCGGAGAGTGCCCGGTGGACACCATCACAATGTCCAAACCTGTTAAAACATGAAATGTAATCTCTGAATTTTCATCGGCTGCAGGTTTTGACAAATCCGAGTGAATAATCAGGATAAGAGATAATCGGGATGGTGATGATTACATAATCTCCCGGTATATTTTCCATTCATCGCCGATTTTTTTCAACTCCAGAGTCTTCTTGCCTTTGCTTCTGAGTCTTGAAGAACTGTATCGTTGAGTAAATGCTGCTCTGGCAGTATCTTCATCTGCGGATATTGCCAAATTTTCAATGCTGATGTTTATGTTTTTGCTGGTTTCGCGGACGTTTGTTTTATGGGCTATCCACGCGTCCAGACCCATGTCCCTCGACTGAAAGTCCGAGGCATAGCATTCGCTGTAAGTTTTCATATCTCCTGATTTCCAGCTTGTGAGCCATTTGTTGATAAGGTTCCGCACTTCCGTGTGATCGCTTTGATTTGTTTCTTTCTGTTCTATTTCGACTCTGGCCAGTTTTCTGGCGGCGATATTGGGTGTTGTTGCGTCGTCAACAATATACCATTTGTTGTCAGTCTTTTCTAAAATCAGTTTATTGTAAAATCCCTGAAAATTATTATCGTTTACCGCATAAATCTGATCGAAAATAATAACGGCATTACTGCCTTCCTGCAAAATGGATATATCCCGCGGCTGCATGGCAAAATGCCTGTTGGCAAATTTCAATTGACTGATTTTTTTATAGAGATCCTGACGTCTTTTCCCTTTGATTTCCGAACCGTGCATATAAAGGGAATCGATCTTATGGATATCCTTTTCAGTGAAAGCTTTATTCCAGGATATCAGAATTTTTTCCAAATCGTTTTTTGAAGGAAGAACATAATTCTGTGGGACCCATTTTATGGATTCGGAAATAACAACGGGCGTTCTGTTCAAATAAATAAAATTGGCAAGGCGTTTGAGATCCCTGTCATGTAAAACCACACAACCTTTGGATTGTTTGGGCAACAACGATTTCGTGGTGCCGTGGATCCAGATGTTATGACCGTCGCGTCCTGCTCTTTTGTCCGAAATTGTTGGATAATCCAGAGGGAAGGCCATGGAACCGTAAGTTTCCGGAGAGCCGGGATTTCGCAGAATTCTTGTTGTGAAGAAAATTCCATTGGGAGTTTTTGCGTCTCCTTCAACCCATTTTGATCCGGAATTTTTTCCCGTTGAACAGGGGGCTTCGAATACTTTGTAAAAAGCTCCGTCTTTGTGAAAAACGTATATTCTCTGGGATTTTTTATCAACAACGATAACGTAGCCGGAAGACAGGGCAACAATCGAATCCGGTATTTTCTTGGCGCCCAAAGAAATTGCCGGTGGGGAGATTTCCTCAAGATCGGCAGGAATGCCCGGATCATTTGTGTTGACGGTATTGATCGAATTTGATGAGTCCGTTACTTTTTCGGAATCAGCGGCAATTATAGAGGGAGTCCCAACCGGGTATAGAAAAAAAATGAAAAATAACAGGGAAATATAATAAAAATTAAATTTTATTTTGGTCAACATAATTGTAATAACCTTTTCATGAAAAAACAACGCTCCCATAGCAAAAACTTGACAATCATTCAAGAACTTTAATTGAAAAATCCGCAAGTTCTTTAAATGGATACATCGGTTTAAATTTTTTTACGAAAAAAAAATAGAAAAATACCGGATAAACAATTTGTTATTACAAAAAAATATTAAATATATGTCTGGCGGCAATGTGAAAATATTTGTTGCAATAATTTAAAAACATTGATAATTTTACAAAAGTTATCCTGTTTCATCACAAAAAACGATACGAATAATCGCTACCGGGGGAATTAGGAGATTTTATTGTCAATTCTAAAGAAAGATATAAACTCAACAGAAAAACTTCTTAATGTCATACGCGGAAAAGATGAAGAATCTTTTAGTGTATCGGGAACACCACAATTGTCTTCGTCTGCAAAAAAGCAGGCAAAAAAAGTCAATTTTATCTGGCCTGAACGTTTCTTCAATACGAAAAATTATACTGTTGGGATTGATATCGGTGTGGAATCTATTTGTTTGGTTAAGACAGCCAAAAGCTCCGACAGCAGGCCGGTTTTAGTTGATAAGAAAATTATTAAATATAATCAACGTGTATCCAACGATCCGTCGGAATTCAAAGCCTTTTTAAAATCATCCATAAGTGATTTTTGCGGCTCAATAACCAATTGTAAAATCTGGACGAAAATATCGACAAGCGAAGTCACCGTCCATTTTCTAAAAGTTCCCCGCGTGCCCAAAAATAAACTGGAAAATGTTATTTACTGGACAGCGAAAAAGGAAAGTTTCATTGATGAAGAAAAATCAATTTTTGATTTTGAAGTACAGGACGAGATTGTTGAACAGGGCAATCCCAAATATTCCGTTATGGTTTACACAGCCTCCAAGGCGGAAATAGAAAGAATCAAATCCCTGTTTTCCGATATGGAGATACCTCTTGCCGGAATTACAACGGCTCCTTTTGCCATTCAGAATATTTTCCGGTCAAAATGGATGCCGGTATCGGAAGAAGTTTTTGCCAGTCTGTTTATAGGAAATAATTATTCCCGCATTGATGTATTCAATAAAGACAGCCTGGTAATGACCAGAGGAATCAAAACGGGAAGCGGCAACAGCATGGCAGAAGCCATTATCGCGTCCATTTATGAAAAAACAGGTTATTTAAGACTGAAACATGACGATGCCCAGAAAATTCTTTTCAGCTTAAGTTCCGATTCACCAAAGCTTAAGGATACGGATCCTGGTCACGATTTCAGCAGAGAAGAAATTTTGAAGATGATTTCTCCAGTATGGGAAAGACTGGCCCGTCAGGTGGATTTGACTTTGAAAACATCTTCCATCGGATCACAGAAAGTTGAAAAGATATTCATTGTGTCTTCGGTGAATGTCGATGAATCCATGATGGATTATATGAGTGATCAGCTGAGTGCAAAGACGGAGTTCTTTGACCCGTTTAAAGTAAAGAAATCAGATTCTTCTGTGGAATCTTTAAGCCTTCCGGAAAAAGTTCTGCTGTCTCCTGCTCTGGGGTTTGCTCTGTCGGATAACAGATATACCCCGAATGTTATTTTTACTTATGCCAACAAAAACAAAGAAGCAATCGCCAACCGGGTTAATAAAGCGATCTTTTTCTCATTTCTGGCGGTGCTGGCTGTTTGCATTATAACATTAATTTATCAGCGCTCGTATTTGAATAAACTAAGGGTTGAACATCAAAAGCTGGATAAAGAACTGGCTCTTTACAATCCGTTGTTAAACAGGGAATTGATACAGGGTGCGCTTGACAGGCTGAAGATGCAGAAAACAATGGTCCATCAATATGCGCAAAAGTATATAGGGCTTGCGGCGCTGGAAGAGGTTGCCGATCTTACACCTCAGAACATACGGTTGATCAGTTTTAAAATAACGCAGGGCAGTGAAGCGCCAAAATCTGATGCCGCCAAAGCACCGAAGGAGACAAGCGCCGGTATTACGAGTATTGCAATAGAAGGAATCGTTTTTGATAAAAAGGAAAATCTTGAACCGGAGCTGTCGAAATATGCGATCAAGCTGGGAGCATCGCCGATGTTCAGCGGAGTATCGGTCCAGAAAAAAGATATTACCACGTTCAAAAAGAATGACATTCTCCATTTTACTTTGAACGTCAAAACGGGTTAGCTGTGATGAATAAAATCAACCTTAATATAAGCAAAACCAGTATCCTATATGTGATAATTTACGGCGGTATTATATTAATTATAATTCTGGCCCTGATGCTTCCTTCATATTTGACGACGGCAAAAAGTATTGCGGAAAACGAAAAAATAAAATCTCAGATCAAAGAGCAAAAAGATTTAGGGCCGATTTACTCCGCTTTGGTCAGTGCAACAAACAATAAAGACGTGCTGGCGTTGCCCAATCCTGCGAAAAAGCCTGTTTCCCGTTCGGAAGCAGTAGTAAAATTTCAGGGTGATTTCCGGGAGATGGCGAAAAAATCCGGAATGATTGTTGTGTCATTTGCGCCGGATTTGACCTCGTCGACAGGCTCTTCAACATCATTTCTGTATAACATTATGCTGAAGGGGCAATATGCCGATTTTCGAAAAATTATCGCCGGACTGGGGGCAATGCCTTATTTGGACAGGATTGATGAAATTAATTGTCAGCAGGGTATCGATTACATGGAATTTAAAATGCAGGTCTGGATTGCAGTTAAGTAAACAAAAAAGGTATTTATGAAACTGGAAAAAAGAGAAATTATAATTTTAGTAATTGCCGCCTTATTTGTATTATATGCGATTTATGTGTACTTAATTGCTCCTCCGGCAGGTAAAAAGGTTAAGGATGCAACAACTCCCGCTGCAACGACCGGCTCCGTTAACAATGAAGCTTATGCAAACGATATAAATGCGGAGTTGGCGAAAAATAGAATATCCGATTTTGAACGATATGTTGTTAAACGGGCGGGAATTGAAAGCCATAACAATCCTTTTTTGAAAAAAGATTTATATCGGGAATGGCTGGCAAAGGATAATAAAGTCAGTACAGCAAAACTGGTTTATTCAGGCTATGTAGATTCAAGAAAAAATATAATAGCTATCATTAACGGTGTGGAGTATAAAGCAGGGGAAAAACTGGTGGAGGAAGGCTATGTATTAAAAAGCATTACGCCTTCGAAAGTTTTGATTTTCGATAAAAGTACGGGAATTAATTTTGAAATTCCTATTCAGGAATAAAAAAGGAATTGGAGGTTGTCGCTTTGAAATACTCTAAAAATATCTTGATCGCAGGCTTGGGTTTTTTAGTGCTGATTTTTTTCACGGGATGTGCCGAAGAATTCAAGGGACTGAAAAGTGAAAAAAAAGATCCATTTTTTGAAGACTGGACGCTCAAAGCCGATAATTCTCAGGGGCATTCTCCCAAAGCCAAAGAAATTAATGCAACTGCAGTTATAAAGAAGAAACAGGAGACTGCTTTGCCTTCTGCTGAAACACAGGTGAAAAATTTACCTGAAAGACCAATAAATTTAACGATGCGTCAGGCGGAACTCAAGGCAGTGTTGAGAGCAATGGCCAAGGCTGTAGGACTTAATCTTCTGGTGAAAAACGACCTCAAGGGTGAAATTAGCGTCGATTTTAAAGGTGTTGCCTGGGATAAGGCATTTACCGGATTATTGCGTACGTATGGTTTGTCTTATGTATGGGAAGGCAATATCATCAGAGTAATGACCATAGATGATGCCGAACAGGAATTAAAAAGAAAGATTCAGTTGCGCGATATTCAATGGGTTGAGCCGCTTTTAGATCCTGTTGTGATAGGTATCGATTATGCCGATCCTAAAAAGCTGGAAAAAACACTTCAGGATTTTCTGACGAAAGATAAGGACGGAAAGCCGCGCGGATCGGTTACAATGGATGAACACAGCAATTCCCTCATTATTTCAGCAACACGTGATGATCTGTCCAAGATCCTGCCGATTATTGAAAAACTGGATAAACCAACCTCCCAGATTCTAATCAAGGCCAATATCGTGGAAACAACGAAAGACGTGGCCAGACAGCTTGGTATTATGTGGGGCGGATACAATAAAGGCACCAATATTTCCGGCAACAACGATCTGATTGTAACGGGCGGCAGCGTCTCTCCGTCAGGTGCTCTGGGAAGTCAGGGACTGGGAGTTAATTTCCCGACGGATACTTCTGCCACATCCGCTAATCCTATGGGTTCGTTGGGTTTGTTATTCGGAAAAGTCGGAGGAAATCTTCTGGAAGTACAGCTGCAGGCTCTGCAATCGGAAAGCAAACTGAATATTCTTTCCAGTCCTTCGATAACAACGCTGGATAACCAGAAAGCGTATACGGAAAATGGAGAAAGGGTTCCCTTTGTCACGCTTTCATCCTCCAGCGGCAGCGCACCCACTCAAACAACCACTTTCCAGGATGTTGTATTGCGTCTGGAAATTACCCCGCATGTCATTGACGGTAAAAATCTGAAAATGACGATTCTGGTAAAAAAGGATGAAGTGGATACAACGAGAAAAGACTCTCTGGGCGATCCTTATATCATCAAGAAGCAGACGGAAACGGTGCTGATTGTTCAGGACGGAGAAACCATCGTTATTTCCGGTTTAACCAAGCAGACCAAATCAGCGTCGGGAAACGGTGTGCCGTGGCTGAAAGACATTCCTTACCTGGGCTGGGCTTTTAAATCGGACAGCAAAAGCGATGAGATGGAAGAAGTTCTTATATTCATTACTCCCCATATATTGCCGGTCGGTGAAGGAAAGACTTGATCTGCATCGGGAGCAAACGTCACAGGTAAGAATCAAAACACGAAAATATTAAAACCGGAATAATAAAAAAATAAAACGGAGTCGGATCCTGGGCAATAGCAAATGTTTAAGCAGTAAGATGGCATTTGAAAATGAATTATTACAATATTCTCAATCTTAAAAAGGAGCCATTTTCAAACTCGCCGGAACCAGAATTTCTTTTTCAGTTACCACAGCATAGTAATTGTTTGCAAAAACTGGAACTGGCTGTCCGCCTGCGCCGGGGAATTAATGTCGTCATAGGGAACATCGGCACGGGAAAGACGACTTTATGCCGCAAACTTATTCAAAGCTTGTCTTCCGCTTCGGCAGATTCAACTGAAATCGAAACTCATCTTCTACTCGATCCGGCGTTCAACAGCACTGTCGAGTTTTTACAGACCGTAGCTTTCATGCTGGGAATTAAAGATTTAAATGATTGTGAAAGTGAGTGGCATTTAAAAGAAAAAATTAAAAACTATCTCTTTGACAGGGGGGTTGATGAAAAAAGGATAGTGGTCCTGATTATTGACGAAGGTCAGAAAATTCCTGAGAGTTGTTTGGAAGTCTTGCGGGAATTTCTTAATTACGAAACAAATAAAAATAAACTGTTACAGATAATAATCTTTGCTCAAAATGAATTTGAGGCTATTCTTAAGAAGAAAGCGAATCTTGTTGACCGCGTCAATCTTCTTTATTATCTCAAACCGTTAAACTTCATACAAATGCGGGCAATGATAAATTATCGTTTGAGCGTTGCCGGAGATTTTACAGCAGCCTCTTCATTGTTCAGCCTCCCCGGGTTTGCCGCCGTTTATCTTGCCACAGGAGGATATCCGCGTAAAGTCGTTCTTCTCTGCCATCAGGTTGTTTTAAAAATGATAGTTCGCGGCAGGGAGAAAGCCGGCTGGTTTCTGGTGAGAAGCTGTGCCGGTGAAATGGCAACACCTTTTTCCAGAAGATTAAGATGGGCGCTGGCAGGCTTCCTTGCCGTGCTGCTCGTAATTTTAGCCGGCGCATTTGCAGTACAGTTTCCCAATGCCGATGCTTATAAAAAATTACCGGCAACATCTCCGTCGCCTGCGACTCCGGCCGCTCCCGTTGTCTCCGGGGGAGGGCAGGTAAGGCAAACTGATGCTGTGACAGATCACCCGGTTGATCAGGGGAATGGCAATCAGAATATTAAAATGCCCGATTACATTGGAAAAATATCGATGACTAAAAGAAGAACAATCTGGTGGACGCTTCATAATATATACGGCGATGCGAATCCCGATATCATGAACGCAGTGGTGACAGCCAACCCCCATATTAAAAATAAATATATCATCGAAGAGGGAGCCATAATTAATCTTCCGCCGCTTTCCGCGGATAAAAAACCCGTGGCCCGGGGCGAAGCAGTCATTGCTTTAAAAAGTGGAAAAGATTTGGAAACGATGTATAATGATTTTCGTAACAATCCTGAATGGCGAAATATACCTTCATTGGCATTTCTGTCTTTCTGGAATAAAAAAGAAGGAATGGGGTTTGCCATAGTTATTGACAAATGTTTCAAAAATAATAAATCTGCCGAAGAAGCCGTCGGCAAATTGCCGCCAGTCATTGCCGGCAAAGCAAAAATTTTATCGCAATGGGATGCGGATACGGTTTTTTTCAACCGCCGCGCATTGCAGCATTGAGTTGATCGTGGAGGATAAATGAGAACCAAACAGCGTCTTGGTGAAATACTTGTAAAGAAAGGTGTTCTGACGGAAGAAATGCTCGCGAAAATACTGGAAGATCAGAAAAAGACTAATTTGAAATTCGGACAGTACTTGATAAGCCAGGGAATTCTCCAGGAAAAACAGATTATCGATTTATTGTGCGAGCAACTCAATATCAGGAGATATCAGATGAACGAATTTCCTCTCGATCTGAATCTGGTGCGTTATATTCCGATGGATTTCGCGCAAAAGAATCAGGCCGTTCCTCTGAAAATACAAGGGAATCTATTGATCGTTGGGATTGTTGATCCTCTGGAGATAAGAATCTTCGATCAGATTGAGAAAATGACCAACATGGAAGTTGAGCCCGTCATCTGTTCGGAAATGGAAGTCAATCAGCTCATCAGCAGTTTATACGGCATGCAATCCGATCTGGTCGATATCGTGGAAGACATGGAGATAGAATCCAAGGGTGAAGAAAACCTGGAAACCCAGGAAGAGGTTAAGATTACGTCCCTGCAGGATCAGGCGGGGGAGGCGCTGGTTGTCCGTTTGACTAATTCTATTTTTGCCCAGGCCGTTCGCAGCAGGGCAAGTGATATACATATCAGTCCGCAGCAAAATACCGTACAGCTGCGTTTTCGTATTGACGGCAAACTGATTGAAATGCCTTCACCTCCAAAATCCGTATTCTTATCAGTCATTGCCCGTGTCAAAATTATAGCCAATATGGATATTACTGTTTCCAGAGTTCCTCAGGACGGCAGGTTTACGCTGAGACTGGAAAAAAAGGAAATTAATGTCAGAGTTTCTTCAATTCCCACGATTCATGGGGAAAACATCGTCATGCGTCTGCTCGATATGAGCGCCGGTATTTATACTCTGGATAGTTTGGGCATGGATGCTGAAGATATGGCTAAGATAGAAAGCATGTGCGTCAAGCCTTACGGAATGATTCTAAGCACAGGGCCTACGGGAAGCGGTAAAAGCACCAGTCTCTATGCCATTTTGCATTCCATAAATAAACCGGATATAAATATAATTACTCTGGAAGATCCCGTAGAATACAGGGTAAATGATATCCGGCAGGTGCAGTTAAACACCAAGGCGGGAATGACTTTTGCCAGCGGTTTGCGTTCAATTCTTCGTCAGGATCCGGACGTTATTATGGTTGGCGAGATTAGAGATGCGGAAACAGCCGCCGTATCAGTGCAGGCCGCGCAGACCGGACACAGGGTTTTGAGTACAGTACATACCAATGACGCTGCGGGAGTGATAACAAGATTTATAGACATGGGCATTGAGCCGTTTCTGGTTTCATCTGTTTTGATCGTTTCTTTCGCTCAAAGATTAGTGCGTACCGTTTGTCCTTATTGTAAAGAACATTATAATCCACCGGCAAAGGCTCTTGCCGTTTTTGGAATAACAGAGGCCGAAGCGAAAAACGCTAATTTTCAGCGCGGCAAGGGCTGCAATCAGTGCAAGAATACGGGTTACAAGGGAAGAACAGGTGTTTTTGAGGTTTTAGCTATTGATGAGATGATTCAGGATATGATTGTCAATCAGAGATCAAGCCCCGAAATAACGCGCGCCGCTGTAGCTGCCGGCAAATTAAAAACACTGCAGAAGGATGCGGCGTTAAAGGTTCTTCAGGGAATTACAACGCTGGAAGAAGCTGCTTCCGCAGTAATGAGTTAAAACAGATAAGGATAAAAAATGCCCAAATTCACTTATCAGGCAATTAACCAGCAGGGAGAGGAAGTTTCCGGAAATATTGAAGCGGAGTCCGTTCAGGTCGCCAATTTCATGTTGGTTTCCCGCGATCTCATCCCGTCGAAAATCAAAGAAAAGGGTGTAGTGGAAAACAATATTGTAAATAAAATTTTATCCATAACAAGCAAAGTTAAAACGACAGATATCGTGATGTTCACCAAACAGTTTCATTCCATGCTGGTTGCAGGCATTCCTATATTAAGAATCTTATCCATTCTGGAGAATCAAACGGAAAACCCGGTTTTGAAGGATGCGATAGGAAAAATTGTCAAAGACATCAACAACGGTTCGTCTCTTTCCGATGCGATGCAAAAATTTCCCAGAATATTTGACCGTCTTTACTGTGATATGGTCAGGGCGGGCGAAATCAGCGGAAGCGTGCCTGTGGTTTTAGACCGGTTAATTTACATTATTGAACATGAAGCGAAAGTCAGGGCCGATATCAAATCGGCATTGAGATATCCTATAATAGTGCTTGTCGCCCTGACCGGCGCTTTTATAGGACTTTTGACTTTTGTAATACCCACATTTGTTTCTGTTTTTACCAGCGCCGGTCTGGTTCTGCCGTTGCCGACAAAAATAGCGATGCTTCTTTACTCTTTTCTTAAAAAATACTGGTATTTGATTTTAGGCGCAATAGCAGCGATAGTTTTGGGCCTGGGTTACTATTTCAAAACAAGCAACGGAAAATTCGTAAAAGATTCGTTATTGTTGGAAATGCCTATAGTAGGGCCATTATTCCAAAAGGCGGCGTTGTCGCGTTTCGCCAGTATTTTTGCCATCCTGCAGACAAGCGGTGTTCCCATTATGCAATCATTGAGCATCCTTTCCGCAACAATGGGCAACGAGGCCCTTACCAGAACATTTGATAACGTGCGTGAGCGCATCAAAGAAGGCGTCGGAATTTCCGCGCCGCTAAAGTCGTCGAAATATTTCACGCCAATGGTTATTGATATGATAGCAATCGGTGAAGAATCGGGAAAGATTGATGAGATGATGCGCGCGGTTGCCGTACATTACGACAGCGAGGTTGAGTATGCAGTTAAAGCTCTTTCGGATGCCATCGGTCCGATTCTTATCGTTGGTTTAGCTGCGGTTGTAGGTTTTTTTGCGCTGGCGATATTTATGCCCATGTGGGATCTCACCAAGATGGTAAAAGGATGATGAGAAAACCATATTTGCGAGATATGCGGCAATGAATAAAAAAAGCAAAATCTGGTCATTTACCTTGTCCGTGTTAAAAAACAATTTAATCAAAAAAAAAAGTTTTTATGTAAGTCTGTATATATTAATTCCCGCAATTTATATCGGAATATCGATCATTGGGATAATTCTGACATTTCATTTGTTTCATACTGATAATAAAACAAACCGGGTATTTTCTTCCGATTTTATTTATCTGATTGCGGCAATAGCCCTTATTACTTTTGGGGTAAGTTTTTTCCTGCTCCGCTTTTTCTTCAGACCGTTAATACAATTTGTTAATAAAACACAGAAAATACCAATAATTGCCGAATCAACGGTTCCGGAAGAAAAGAAAAGCATAACAAGCGATTTAAACCGGATAACCGCACTTTTCGATAATGTGGCTAATATCCTGAGCAAGGTCGAGGCGAAGGAATTATTTCCAGACATTATCGGTTCCAGTGTTTTTATGCGCAATATTTTTACGCTGATCATCAAGGTTGCGGCTACCGATTCCACTGTCCTCATCTGCGGCGAAAGCGGGACAGGTAAGGAATTGATCGCTTCAAGTATTTACGAACACAGCGCAAGGAAAGGTAGACCTTTTGTAAAAATTAATTGCGTGGCCATTCCGGAGGGTTTGCTGGAAAGCGAGTTTTTTGGTCACGAAAAAGGTTCGTTTACCGGAGCTGTTGAACAGAAAAAAGGAAAATTCGAAATAGCGGATAAAGGGACCGTTTTTCTGGATGAAATCGGCGATATGCCCCTGTCCACACAGGCCAAGCTCCTGCGGGTTTTACAGGAAAAGGAATTCGAGCGTGTCGGCGGAACCAAGACGATCAAGGTGGACATCCGTTTTATTGCCGCGACAAATAAAAATTTGCCGGAAATGATTAAAAACGGAAAATTCCGGGAAGATCTTTATTTCCGTTTAAATGTCTTCCCCATAAATATTCCTCCGCTTAGAGAAAGAAAAGAAGATATTCTTCTGATAGCAAATTATTTTCTCGAAACTTTTTCCCGACAGGCAAAATTATCTCAGGATGTTCTGCCGGAATTAATAGGATACTACTGGCCGGGAAATGTCAGGGAACTGAAAAATGCTCTTCAGCAGGCTTTCATACTAAGCGAAAACGGCGTTATTGAATTGTATCATCTTCCGTCTTTATTTAGAGATCCTAAAAATACGGTAAGGGTAAGAAATTTAAATGATGATATAACTCTTGATGAAAGGCTTGATCAGATAGAAAAAGAGATAATCATTGATGCTTTAAGAAGAACAGGAGGCATTCAGGTTAAGGCGGCAAACATTCTCGGAATCAATCAGAGAAGCTTATGGCACCGGATAAAGAAACTACAAATAGATGTTAGCAATATCAGAAGTCTACAATAATTGTAGATGGGTCAACAAAAATTGCTTCCTGGCGATGAAAGGAATTGAAAAATTATAAAATAAATTATTGATAAATTGAAAAAAATAAGGTAGATAGTAAAATAATAATATAAAAGTGTAAATTATTTGCCATCGTCTATTAAATGGCATGACAGTTGCTTTATTTTAATATTAAAGATCATGAGTAAATAAACTAACCCAAAAATGATAACTAAGAAAGGAGAAAAATATGTTAAGAAATGAAAAAGGTTTTACGTTGATTGAAATCATAGCGGTTCTGGTTATTTTAGGGATTTTAGCAGCAGTGGCTGTTCCGAGATACTTGAGCCTTATGGATCAGTCAAGAATAGCCGCCGCACAGGGTGCGATTGCGGAAATGAAATCACGTGCCAGCGCAACATATTCCAAATTGCTTTTATCGAACAATGGCGTTGCTCCTACAGAGGCCGCTGTTCAAGCCTCAATCAGTACCGACGTTGGAGCTGATTTTTCCGGTATTTCAATGGCTCTAGCTAATACTAGCGATATAGCGTTTACTATCACTACGGTCAAGGGTTCAACTTTGACTACAAACGCTACGGGAACATGGTATTATCCGACAAACAACTAGTTTATAGGAAGAATGTTTATTAAGGGGAAATAGTGTGAATCACAAATCACGCTATTTCCCCTTATTTCAATCGATTAATTTGTGAAAAAAATGATTATGTTGAGGAACGAAAAGGGCTTCACATTGATTGAAATCATCGCGGTGTTGATTATTTTGGGTATTTTAACTGCCGTGGCTGTTCCCAAATACATGAATTTGATGGATCAATCAAGAATTTCAACCGCACAGGTGGCGATTGCAGAATTAAAATCGCGCACAAGTGCCGTATATGCCAAATTGCTTATTTCCAACAACGGAGTCGTGCCGGAGATCGCCGATGTTCAAGCCTCCATTAATACCGATGTTGGATCTGATTTTTCCGGTATTTCAATGACTCTAAGCGGGACTAGCGATATAGCGTTCACTATAACTACTGTCAAAGGTTCATCTCTGAGTACCAACGCTATGGGAACTTGGTATTATCCGACGAACAACTAATTAGAATAAAAAACAGCATATTCTGAAGAAACGGCATGAAACATATTTTGTCATTTTCGTTGATTCTTAATTTTCGGGGAAATTTTGTAAGAAAAATCAACGACAGTATTTCCTGCTTTTAGCCCATTCCAGAGCTTTGCAATTACCCAGATGACATGCTTTTTGCGCATTGTAACAGCCGGATTCCTTGTTGTCCCGTCTTAGAATAACACCGCTCAGGTTATTATAGGCATCGGCGTCATCGGGTTTCAGGCGTATGGCTTTGTTGAAATCATCAATGGCGCTTTGATATAAACGGAGTTTAAAATAACACCCGCCCCTGTTGTTATAGGCATCGGCATGATCGGGTTTCAGGCGTATGGCTTCGTTGAAATCATCAACAGCCTTTTGATATTGACCGGATTTAAAATAAGCATTTCCCCGATTGTAATAGTACATTGCATGATCGGGTTTCAGGCGTATGGCTTCGTTGAAGTCATCAACAGCCTTTTGATATAAATTAAGATTAATATAGGCAATGCCTCTTATGTTGTAGAAATCTGCATCATCCGGTTTCAGGCGTATGGCTTCGTTGAAGTCATCAACAGCCTTTTGATATAAATTAAGATTAATATAGGCAATGCCTCTTATGTTGTAGAAATCTGCATGATCGGGTTTCAGGCGTATGGCTTCGTTATAGTCTTCAACAGCGCGTTGATGCCGGCCGAGATTAAAATATGCGTTTCCTCTGTTGCTGTAGGCATCCGCATAATATTTATCCAGGCCGATTGCGATGTTGAAGTTATCTATCGCAAACCGGTACTGATTTAGTTTGCCATATGCAATTCCTTTATAATAATAGGCGTCTGCATAATCGGGTTTCAAGCGGATGGCTTTATTAAAATAATCCATGGCTTTTGGGTATAAGCCGAGTTTCATTTGAATAATTCCCGTGTTGAGATAGGCATTTGCAAAATCCGGTTTTATCCGGAGTGCCTGATTATAGTTTTCAATGGCTTGTTGATACCGGCCCAGCGCTTCGTAACAATTTCCTCTGTTGATATAAGAAATAGCATTGCCCGGTGTTAATCGGATGGCCTCGTTAAAATGATCGATAGCCTCTTTATTTTTGCCTTCTGTAAACAAGGCAAGACCCAAGTTATGGTGAGCAAGCGCGTTATTCTTTGTTGCCTGTAAAGTATGACTAAACAGGGTGATGCTGTTTTTCCAGCAAACACATTGCCGCCAGCTGATAACGGACAGAATAATGAGAAAAACAGTTGCAACTGGCAATAAAAGTAATTTTCGTGTTTTCTCGCTTGTTATTAAGGAAGCTGTTCCCCAGGCCAGCATTATGCTTACGCCGATTAACGGCAGGTAAGTGTAGCGATTAGCCATCGCTTGTTCGCCGGATTGAATAATTCCGATAACCGGTAGAAGTGCTATAGAGTACCACAGCCATCCGACAAAAAGATAAGCCATCCTTTTCATCATTATGAAAACGATAAAGGTGATGAAGATAATCAGCAATAATGCAGAGCAGACTTGCCAGAGCGGAATATGGAGGGGAAAAGGATAAAAGACAGCCATATCATGAGGCCAGAATGTTTTTTTCAGATAACTTACAAAAGCAACAGACGAATTGGAGAAACGGGAACCAAAAGGAAAATTGTGTATGGAAGGGTCGTGTTGGGTATAAATTGTAAGAACGGAAAAAAACACCGACAGGAGAAAGAGCGGAGATTTTTCTTTTAGTTGCCATAGAATTCGTTTATGTTTATGGGAATCAAAACGGTTTAAAGGCCAGTAATCCAGAAGAATCATAATGGCGGGCAGAGTTACCACCATGGGTTTGCTCATCAAGGCACAGATAAAAGAAAGAAGAACGGTCAGGTATCTTGCGACAGACGGCTTTTTTGTATAGTCAACATAAAAGCATAAAGTCAGTATCCAGAAAAAGGCGCTCAAGACATCTTTGCGTTCGGCAATCCAGGCGACGGATTCCACATGCAGCGGATGAAGAGCGAAGAAGGCGGCGACAAAAGCGCTTTTCCAGATTTCTCCGGTCATGCGATTAAACAGCCGGAAGAGCAGCAAAGTGCTCAGGATATGGAACATGAGATTGTTCAGATGATAACCGCCGGCATTCAAACCGAAAAGCCGGTAGTCCAGCATCAAAGACAGCCATACCAGAGGATGCCACAGCGAGTCGGCATAAGTTGTATTAAAAGCCCAGCGGATTTCATCCGGTGTGAGTCCGGACCGGAGGTGACTGTTTTCTGTAACATACAGCGGATCATCGAAATTGACAAAGTCGTAACGATTGATCTGCCAGAAAACGGCAAGCGTCATTACCACTAAAAAAATGTAAATCATTTGAATGAACAACTGATTTTTTTGATCGATGCTGATCTTATGTAACATAGTTGATTTCAGTTTTAATAAGGACACTTGGCCGTGATAAATGAGAAATTTTCAATCCGGGGAACATAAACAAGCAGTTTATCATCCCTGGTCAAAAGATTGATATATTCTTTTAAAGTTAAAGAATCCTGCAAATACAGCAAGAGGTGAATTTCCTGCTTGAGCATTTCTGTTTCATTAGTTTTTTTGTATAATTCAATGAGCGCCAGATTGGCATAAGCATCTTGAGGAGAAAGTGTGCTGACTGATTTCCAGAAAGAGATAGCGCATGAATAATTGTTTTTCAGGCGACAGACTTCAGCCATAATTCTGAGCGCCGGCAGTGAATCCGGATTTTTTGCCAGACATTTTATGGCATAATATTTGGCGGCATCAATTTTGCCGTCTTTCAGAAGAATAAAACTGTAAAGCTCCATTAATTCGGAATTGCCAGGATTCCTTCTGAATTTATTTTCAATGATTTGCCCTGCCTCTTTAATGTTGTTCTGTCGAAGTTTTATTTTGGCCATTTGAATGAAAGAAGGTATGAACTTAGGATTTACTTCGGAGGATTCTTTAAAATATTTCACGGCTGTATCATCCTGCATGGTTGAAAAATAATATAACCCGAAATTGTACTTATGGATAGCTAAAGCATTATTGCTTCCGCCAAAATTATTTAGTGATGTTGCTTTTTGGTATTCTGCATATCCTTTTTCTCTTTCATTATGGTTTAAATAAATTGAACCGATAGCGTCGTGTGGTCTGCTCAGGTTAGGAGACTTGTCAATATTGTCAAACCATACAAGATAATCATCGGAAAAAATTTTATTGCGGGAATAAGTAATATCGCCCATGCCGAATATGATTATGACTATTCCGAAAGCAACAATAATCTGAATGGATGTTTTGTAGGAAAAGTAATCAATGGCGTAAATGATAAACTCCGCCGCGGGGATAAACAAAAGCATCGACGGCAGATAATTACGGTAATCATATATCAATTCTATATTGAATATCGAACCTTCAATAATATGATTTAAAAAATAGAAAATGATGCAGAAAGAAATCAGCGGACGCCTGCGGGACATATAAAGGGCGAAGCCGATGATGATCATGATGGTCATCATTGCAGGTATTGTTGTCCATGGTTGTAAAAGAGAACGGGAAATGTCCACATCGTAAAGAAATGTCAGACGTGAATTGATCGGGTAAAATAAAAGTGAAAGATAAAAAAGGATAATACGGGGCTCGGTGATGACTCTTTGCGTCATGGAAAAACCGCGTATTTTATATCCGCTGGAAAGATCAGGAAGACCGAAAAAGTTGGAAAAACCACTTGTATAAATAAATCCGATAATCAGAATTAATAGAAAGGGAATGATGGAAAGTTTGATGAATTTGTTGATATTTTCTTTGGTGACGCCCTGAATTAAAAATAAGTCAAATAAGAAAATGCTGAGAGGCAGCATGGCGGCGTTTTCTTTGCTGAACATGGCGGCCAGGCCGGCAATAAAACACAGGATGAAAAAAAGAATCGAGGAAGTCGATTTTTTTGATGCGCGAGCCTTGAGATAGAAATACATGGACATGATATAGAATAATCCCACCATGGAAGCGTATCTTTGCACGATATAGGTAATACAGGTCACGTGAAGAGGATTTAATGCCCAGAAAAAAGTTGCCAGAAGCGCTATCGGATAAGCAATATTTTCATACTGCTCTTTTAGCCGGGGGAGTTTCAATGTATTATAAATAAATAGGAAAAGAAAAACCGAAGCCAGATAATGGATGGAGAAATTAAACACATGAAAGCTGAAAACATTTGTTTTGCCCAGTTTGTAATTCAAGGCAAAGCTCAACATGGGCAGCGGCCGCCATAATCTCTTTTGCGACGCATCATACACGCAATTTTTTATATCCGGCCAGGAAAATGACTGTATGTGAACGCGCGAATTTTTTATAATATTGCCGTAGTCGTCAAAATGCCACTCTCCGTGAAAACTATTGGAATAAATTAAGAGTAAGGCTGCGAAAAGCGTAAGGAAAGTGAAGAAATATTTCTTCAAGTCGGGGAATTCCATATTGACAGGCAATATAAAATCGTTATTTTTAGAAATCATCATGTTTGCCAAAAAATTGAATTAATTATGTTTTTAAATTGTCTATGAAAAATCAAAGATATATTTAAAATAAATCTACATAATTTTATTTAAAAAATCAACGGCAGTGTTTTATTTTTTTAGACCATTCCCATGTTTTGCAAATCCCCAATCTACACGCTTGTTGGGCGTCGGAGCAACCGAGTTCTTTGTTGCCCAGATTGAAATAAGCATTTGCCCTGTTGTCGTATGCATCGGCATCGTCATGTTTCAAATCAATGGCATGATTAAAATCATGAATAGCCAATTTGTATTGACCCAGTTTGGAATAAGCAATTCCGCGGTTGTAGTAAGGCAGAGAAAAATCAGGTTTTGTAAGAATGACTTCGCTATAATGATCGATAGCCTCTCCGGTTTTTCCTTCGTTAAATAAAATAACGCCGTAATTGTTATGTGCCATAAAATTATTCGTTGTTACCTGCAGGGTGTGGTTGAAAAGAGAGGTATTGTTTTTCCAGTAACCGCATTGCCGCCACATTAAGATTGTTAAAATTAACAAGATGGTCACTCCTGACGGGAATATAATAACTTTGTGCATTATTTTACTTGTAAACAAAAACGGGAAACCCCATGCCAGCACGGCGGCAATGCCGATTAACGGCAGATACGTATAGCGGTCGGCAGTTAAATGCGGTCCGATTTGAATTATTCCGATAACCGGAAAAAGAGTTATTAGATACCATAGCCATCCGGTAAAAAGATACGGTAAAGGTTTCATCATGATGATGACAAAAGTACTGACCATAAGAATAAAAAAGACAGAGATCAAAATTTGCCAGAGTTGGAGTTGGTCCGGAAAGGGATAGAATACGGCAAGGTTCAAAGGCCAAAATGTTTCGCATAGATAAAAAACAAAAGAAACAGGAGCATTGGCAATACGGAAGTTCAAGGGAAATGATGAAATATACTGAAAGGACGACGGATGAGAATGATATAATGTGATGATGATAACCATTGCCGACAGGAGAAAGAGCGGGGATTTTTCCTTCAATTGCCATAGAATTCGTTTATCCTTATGAGATTCAAAACGGTTTAAAGGCCAGTAATCCAGAAGAATCATAATAGCGGGCAGAGTCACCACCATGGGTTTGCTCATCAAGGCACAGACAAAACAAAGAAGCACGGTCAGGTATCTTGCGACAGCCGGCTTTTTTGTATAGTCAACATAAAAGCATAAAGTCAGTATCCAGAAGAAGGCGCTCAGCACGTCTTTACGTTCGGCGATCCAGGCGACGGATTCCACATGCAGCGGATGAAGAGCGAAGAAGGCGGCGACAAAGGCGCTTTTCCATATTTCTCCGGTCATGCGATTAAACAGCCGGAAGAGCAGCAAAGTGCTCAGGATATGGAACAGGAGATTGGTCAGATGATACCCTCCGGCATTCAAACCGAAAAGTCGGTAGTCCAGCATCAAAGACAGCCATACCAGAGGATTCCATAGACCGAAATATTTTGTGCTGAAAGCCCAGCGAAGTCCATCCATGGTGAATCCGGATGGGAGATGAGTGTTTTGAGATACATAAACAGGATCATCATAGGCTATGAAATCAAATTGATTCACCTGCCAGTAAACAGCAAAAACAGCAATCGTTAAAGTAGTATAGATTAACGGTACGAAAAAATGGTTTTGAAAGCCGTCCTTTGTTTCATCGCACATAAGATCCCTTCAATTATGTAAATAGAAAATTGCGGATATAATGCTTGAGTTTTATTTATATCATAAACTACGGAAGATTGGATTCATTTATTTCAGACATTGTGCCGCAAAATGTCAGTATTCTTTAATTGCCGTCTTTCAGCAAAATTAAATTGTATAGTTCCTTGAGCTCCGAACTGTCAGGGTATTTATTTAATTCATCGCCGATGAGTTGTTTTGCTTCTTTAATTTGATTATGTCGGAGTTCTATCCCGGCTATCTGCAAGTAATTCTGGATATATTGAGGAATTATTTCAGAAGATTTTTTAAAGCAGCCGAGCGCCTTCTTGTCCTGTTGATTTTCAAAATAATAAAGACCCAGGTTATATTCCTGAATGGCGAAAGCTTCCTTGCTTCCAAAATTATTCAGGGTGATCGCTTTTTCATATTCCTGAAGCGCCTTTTCTTTCTCATTATTCAAGTAATAGATTCTGCCCAGATTAGTATGAGGTCTGCTCAATCCGGGCGACTTGGCGATGTTGTCAGACCATAAGAGAAAATCATCGGAAACCGTTTTGTTGCGGTTGTAAGTGCCACAGCTTTCGCCAATCAGTATTGCCGTTATTAAAAAAACGGGCACAAACCGGATGATTTTTTTACCGGAGAAGAATTCAATGACGAAGATGAAGAACTCCGCGCAGGGCACATACAAAAGCATGGACGGCAAATAGTTTCGGTGTTCGTAAATTAATTCCAGAGAAAAGACCGAGCCTTCAATCATGTGATTCAGGAAATAAAAGATAATGCAAAAGGATATCAGCGGGCGCTTCCGGGCGATATAAAAAGCAAAACCGATCATCAACAGTATCAGCAGAATGGATGGAACAGTGGTCCACGGCTGTGTCAGCGATCGAGAAACTTCCATGTCGTAAAGTAAGGTCAGGCGTGAATTGATCGGATAAAACAAAAGAGAAAGATAAAATAAAATAACACGCGGTTCCGTCAAAAGTCTTTCACCCAGCGTGAAATCACGAAGTTTATAGTCATTTAAAATTTTTGAAAAATCCGTGTAAATGAATCCGATGATTATGATAAATAAAACAGGCAGGATTAAAAATTTAGCAGTCTTTTTAATGTTTTCTTTAGTGAAACCCTGAATTAAAAATAAATCAAATAATAAAATGCTGACAGGCAGCATCACCGTATTCTCTTTGGTAAGCACGGAAGCCAATCCTGCAATGGCACAGAGAATATATAAAATCATACCGTGAGAAAATTTTTCCGATGTCCTCGCTTTTAAATAAAAATACATGGATGTTATGTAAAACAATCCCGCCATGGAGGCCATCCGCTGAACAATATATGTAACGGAAGTTACCCAAACGGGATTTAATGCCCAGAAAAAAGTAGCCAGAAGCGCAACGGGATAAGCGATATGTTCATATTTATTTTTAATCAGGGGGAGTCTCAGCATGTTAAGAACAAATAAAAAGAGAAAAACTGCCGCCAGATAATGAATGATGAAATTGAACACATGAAATCCGAAGACATCCATGCCGTCCAATTTATAATTCAATGCAAAGCTTAGGAATGATAAAGGGCGTGAAGGGTTTACATGTTCCACCCCGTAAATACAATGTTTTATTTCCGTCCAGGAAAAAGAATTCATCTGGATATATTGATTATAAACGATATTGGCATAATCATCGAAATGCCAGTCGCCGTGAAAGCTGTTCGAATAAACCGCAATCAAGGCCAGAAAAAGAGAAATATAAGCCAAAAGATGTCCGGAGTTGAAATATTTGGGATTATTTCTTGTGATCATATGCCGAAGGTAAAATTATTTTCTTGAGTTTAAAAAATAGAAAAATAACGCCAGTGTTATTTCCACTGCCAGCGATATTATTCTGATCATGATTGTACCGGCAACAACAACCTGTTTCGCGATTAATTTGGGAAGCACAAGAAAGATCACACCTTCGCGCACACCGATGCCGGCCGGAGCAAAAAGAGCGGCCATGCCCACCAGAGAAGCGATATAATAGACTCCGGTAATAGGAATGATATAGGAGAAGTTTATATCGGCAAAGCAGTTCATGGAAAAATAAAGTCCCAGGCCGTAGGGGATTCCGATCAGGAAATTGATCAGAACAAATTTTAGAATTAATCCGAAAGACGGAAATTGTTGAATCGGTTCGTGGTTGAACAATTTCAATCCGGCATTCGTCAGGGGTTCAAGTAATTTCGGGTGAAGAAATATCAATAGAATCAGGGAAGATATCATGGCGCATATTTTAAAATAACCGGGGACGGCATTTCCTAAAAAAAATATTGAAAAAAGGATCAGCAGGCATGATGCGATGAATGCGGTTATAAATTCTATTAATGTTGCCAGCGCCACTGTTTTGTTGGGATGGTTTTCGTTGGCGTCAAGGCGAACAAGCAAAACACCCGCTTTGCCGGGCATATATTTCCCCAACTGCGAAACAGACCACGCCTTTGCCTCTGAAATAAAATCAGGCTTTAATCCGAAGGCGGCGATAAGCCTGATCCAGACGAACAGAGCAAGAAGATAAGCTATTAAAGTAAAAAAGAAGCTTAAAACAATGCTTAAGTAATTTATCTGATGAAGATGATCCTTTATATCGTTGAAGGATTTTAATATATAGTAAAATACAAAGGCAAGGACGGCAATAAACAGAATTCTGCTGTATGTTTTGCGTTTTTTTTCAGAAAATAAATTCATAATTATAATTTTTCTATAACATTAAAAATATATATAGAGGGAAGCTCCGAGGACTCAAGATATTCATCGCATTTGGTCATGAGATTAAAAACGGCGCGTCCCGGGGATGCAAAGATTCTGGCCAATAGGTATATTGGCAGAAAAAATAATGTCGTTACCGGCATCCGGTACTCTTTGGCAATTCCCCCTCCCGATTTCCGTATAATTGATTTAAGAAAATTATATCGAAAGCTATTGCCGCCTGTGTTTGATGCTGAAGTTTTACGAAACAGATTCAAAAGGCCGAAACCTGTCTGGAAGTGAACGCCGGAACTGAGCGGTTCAATCAATAATATTTTTCCTCCTTTTTTTAAATGCCTGAGAAAATTGACGAGTGTCTTTTCAATTTTATCCTTATCCACGTACATTAAAACAGTAACACAAATGATATAATCATAGAAACCCGGCTGCAGGCTGAAATCTTCCGCAAATCCGACGAAAGCATTTCCTCCCGTGTTTTCCCTGAAGAGTTTAACAAAGTTCGGGCTGACATCGATTCCCGTTATTTGAACTTCGGGAAAATTCTCCAGGACGGGACGGGATATTCTTCCGTAACCGCACCCTACATCAATAATATTGACATCCCCGTTACTCTGCGCAATTTCCGGCAGGATCTTTTTTAACTGCCAGTTATGAATATGCTCGTTAAAAATATCAGGCAGGTTTTTGAACAGAACTCCGCGGGGGGCCGACATGAATAATCTGCTTCTCTTTTCCCACTCGCGGGCATTGGCAAGTCTGGATGATTCATTGTTGTCCGCGGATGGCTGCATTATATCTACCGGCATTTCTGGAGAGTCTTATTTCCCGTTTATAAAATTAATCAAACAATCGGCAACGCAATCTATCTGCGCATCAGTAATCCCATCGAACATCGGCAATGTTAATTCATGCGCGGCGGCAAAATCAGTGTTTACCAGTATCTGCTTTCCCATCATAGTTCTGTAGTAACTGAATGTGTGAATAGGCGGATAATGGATACTGGTCTGAATTCCATTGTCACGCAGGTGCTTCATCAGGGCTTCGCGGTCAACATTATCATCGAGTAAGACAGGAAAAATATGATAATTTGCGTCAAAAGCATAACCGGCAAATGGAATTTTGATTCTGTCAGTTTTAGATAATTCGTTTTTATAACGCGTTGCCGCCAGACGGCGATGTTTGTTTCCCTTATCCAATATTTTGAGTTGAACTCGTGCCAGGGCGGCGTGCAATTCATCAATGCGGTAATTATAGCCCAGCGAAACCACATCATAACTAAAAGCGTGGCCATGATGACGGTCCAGAGTCGCACTGGTCATTCCGTGAGAGCGCATCAGCCTGATCTTTTGGGCATAGTCGTCATTGCCGGTGCAGATCATGCCGCCTTCACCGGTGGAAATATTTTTATTGGTAAAGAATGAAAAGCACGAAATATCACCTAATGATCCTAACTTCCTGCCCCTGTAAGTTGCTCCGGGAGCATGAGCGGCGTCTTCGATGACGGGGAGGGAATGTCTGTCGGCAATCCGCATGATTTTATCCATGTCACAGGCAAAACCGCCGTAATGCATCACGATGATCGCCTTTGTTTTGCCGGATAATTTTTCTTCAATCGCGCGCGGTGATATTGTCCAATCATTCAAAGATTCAATATCAGCAAAAACGGGAGTTCCGCCTGCATACAAAATGGAATTCGATGTTGCGACAAAGCTAAAAGACGGACAAATGACTTCATCACCTTGTTTGACGCCAACAGCAAGGTTCGCCAGATGCAGGGCTGACGTGCAATTGCTGACCGCTATCGCGTGCTTCACGCCGCAAAATTCTGCAAACTCTTTTTCCAATGCGTCTGTTTCCGGTCCCATGGTCAGCCATTTGCTCCGTAAAACACGGAGCACGGCATCCTCTTCTTCACGTCCGTAATTGAGATCGAAAAGAGGTATTGTCGGGTTCGAGCCGCTCATAAAACATCCTTCATTTTTTCGTAATCAACGATGGCCTGCTCATAATCTTCCGGACGGCCGATATCCATCCAGTATCCGTTATAGCTATGGCAATAGATGGACTTGTTGTGAGATAAAAGCTTCTGGACCAAATCGGGAAAATCAAACCGGCCTTTTGTCGGAAGAAGAGATAAAACATTGCGGGAAACGATGTAGATTCCCATGCTGACATTAAAGTTGTATGATGGTTTTTCAATAAATTTTGTCAGTTGTCCATTTTTTGAGTATTCCAAAGTGCCGTAATTTACGCGCTGGGTCCGTTTATGAGTGGCGATTGTCAAATCGGCCTTTTTCTTTTTATGAATTGCAAAAAGTTTTTTGAAGGATAAATCGGTGAGAATATCCCCGTTCATCATCAGAAAATGGTCATCGAGATTCTTGATATGACGGAGGGGCGCTGCCGTGCCGAGCGGTTCCTTTTCGATGTGATAGGTAATGGGCAGCTTCCATTTTTCGCCGTTGCCGAAAAAGGCGACGAAAAGATCATGCTGATGCCCCACAGCCATCGTAATCTTTTTGAAACCGTTTTTCCTGAGTTGCTTAATGACGACTTCCAGAATGGAGCAGTCTCCAATGGGCATAAGCGGTTTGGGCAGAACCGTTGTGTAAGGTTTTAATCTTGTGCCTTTTCCTCCGGCAAGAATAATCGCCTGCATAAATCACCTATTTGACGTACATGTCTGTTTTGTAAAGATGGATATTATTTTTTATCCAGTCAACGGTTTGTTCGAGCCCCTGCCGCAAAGTAAATTTCGGCCGCCACTTTGTGTGCTGAACAAGTCTGCTGTTGTCGCAATAAAGTCTTTCAACCTCGCTTCCTTTTGGCCGCCGGCGGTCCTTCGACAGATGAAAGTCAATTTTTACGCGGCAGATATCAGCGATTTCCAGAGCGAGTTTTTTTATCGATATCTCGAATCCGGAGCCGATATTCGTAACAGAGCCGTTGAGTTTTTTTGCGCGGGAAATCTTAATCATGCCTTCCACGGTATCCGTCACAAAGGTCAGATCTCTTGTGGGAGATAGATTGCCCAGCGCAAGTTTGCGACGACCTGCCAGAATCTGGCCGGCAATGGTGGGGATGACTGCCCGTGATGATTGACGGGGACCGAATGTATTGAATGGCCGTGCAATTTTTACGGGCAATCCGAAAGAAAGCCAGTAACTGAGCGCCAGTTGATCGGCGGCAATTTTCGACGCGGAGTAGGGGGATTGCCCGACAAGGGGATGGTCTTCAGTGATCGGGACAAATTGTGCGGTTCCATAGGTTTCACTGGTGGATGTAATAACAATATTTTCGATGTCTAAATCGCGGGCATTTTCCAGCACATTATAAGTTCCTTCGATATTGGTCTTGATATAGGCCAGCGGTGAATCGTAGGAATAGGGGATGCCGATCAGAGCGGCCAGATGAAAAACTTCCGGGCAGCCTTTCATGGCTTTGCGGACGGAGTCGAAATCCCGAATGTCGCCGCTGAATATTTCCATTTCCCCGGCGAGAGGAGAATTTTCCAGCCACCCCCATGTGCCTGCGGAATTATAACGGACAAAAGCGCGGACATCATACCCGAGTTTGGCGAGCCGCTCCGCAAGATGGCTGCCGATGAATCCTCCAGCTCCTGTAACCAGTACTTTTTTTGCGCTCATGTCTTGTTATTCAACTCCTTTATTTTTTCATAAATGATTTTCGCGCCGGATTCAACAGAAAGAACGGATGCCAGCGCCTCAAAACTTTCTTTGTCATAAAACGCATTGCGCACATTGGAATCGCTCATGGAAATCAGGGACTCCGCAAGTTTATCGGAATCTTCGGATTCAACAACATATCCCAGTTTGTATTTTTGGGCAAGAAATCCCATATCTCCCACGTTGGTTAAAATGAGCGGTTTTTTTGCGGCAACGGCTTCCATCAGAATCATCGGAATGCTTTCCGAGCGGGAAGGTATAACAACGCAATCCGCTTTTTGCAGCAGATACGTTATGTCTCCGTCTTCGAGATGTCCTGTTAATACGACATCATTTTGCAGGGAATATTTTTCAATCAGCCGTTCAAGATTATCCTTTTGCTCACCGGAACCGGCAAGATAACAGCGAAAAGAAACTCCCTTACGACGCAATATATCACATGCTTTAATAAGAACGTCCTGTCCCTTGACCGGATGGAGACGGCCCACGCAGCAGAAAGTGAACCGGTTGGAATCGTCACCGAAAGAATAATTTGATCTTTGATGTCCCATCGACCTTGCCGTTGCCGCGAAATGACATGGTTTGCCGCAGGCGAGAGCAGACGTTCTGTTGCATAAATCAAAACCGTCCGCAAAAAGAAGAGAACTGTTTTTTGCGACATTTTTGATAAAGGGTCTGAACATTGCGTTTCCGGCGGCCTGGTAAACATCCGAGCCTAAAGCGCGGCAGCAGTATGGTATGCCCGTCGCAAAAGAAAGCAGTCGCGCGAGAAATCCTGCCGGGATGAGCCATTCGGCAAACAGAATATCAGGTTTCCATTTCCTGCATATGGATAGACCCGTCTTGTAACCATTTAAGAAATATTGAAGCGCAAGAATGATCCCGTAGAGTCCCCGGTTTTTAAACAAAGAGACAAGAGGGGTGTCGCCTCCGCGCCATCCAAAATATGTTACCTGGCAGCCGGGCCATAATTCTTCATGATATGTTTCGTGAGAATCGCAGTTTTGCGTTAAAATATGAACATCCACGCCCTGTTTATTTAAGATGCGGATTGTATCGGGAATGAATAAGCCGCTGATTCGTCCGAAGCGGGGGAAACTGCTCGTCAGCAGCAGTATTTTCATTTTATCTTACCCATTACTTTTTTATTGTTTAACCTGTAACGATTGCCGCACGCCGGACACTGAAATCGTTTGTTCAGTTGATACCCGCAGGCGCACATCCATCCTTTTTGCCTTGCAGGATTGCCCATCATTAAAGCATGATCGGGGACATCTTTTGTCACAACGGCTCCCGCGGCAATAAAAGCGTAACTTCCAACGGTATGCCCGCAGACTATGGTTGAGTTGGCGCCAAGCGACGCGCCTTTCTTGATGAATGTGGGTCTGATCTCATCCATGCGGCGAATTTCGGCGCGCGGATTGATGACATTAGTGAAGACTACAGAAGGCCCGCAAAAAACGGAATCTTCCAAAGTTACTCCTTTATAAAGGGAAACATTATTTTGAATTTTACAGCCATTGCCGATTGTGACATTCGGGCCGATAACAACATTCTGGCCTATAGAACAGTTTTTACCTATTTTGGAATTGGGAAGAATATGAGAGAAATGCCAGACCGATGTTCCCGTACCTATTTCAACGTCATTGTTAATTTCTGCCGTTGGGTGGATCGAAACAGAATTGTCATCTTCAGGCTTGGGAAGAGAATGACTTTTAAAAGAGATTCTTGTTCCGTTTCCATTTAGAGAACGTTGAGCGGCATTGAGAACTTTAAGAACCTGCAATCCTTCCTTGCCGTCCGTAACCGGTTGTTTTTTCTTTGTGATACAATCAAGGAAATGCCTGCACTCGACCTTCAGAGGTTCTGAGAAAGGAATAAAAACTTTTTCCGGCGTTCCGCGATCCGGTATCGGAAGATTATTTTCCCATTTTACCTGATGGGGATAGATAAGCAGTTTTTCTTCCCAGGGCAGGGTATCGTCAAAAACAGCCATTTTGCGATCTCCGACGACAACCAGTTTTTGGTCTTTGAAAGGGTGAAGCCAGGATACAAAAACGTGCGCTTTCAGTCCGGAAGAAAATTCCAGATGGGTTGTCGTGACATCGGCAATTTTTTTGTGCAGATAATATCCGCCGGTGGCTTGTATAATCTCCGGTTCTTCTCCGGCCAAGGCAAGAATCATCGAAATATCGTGCGGAGCGAATGACCACAGAATATTTTCTTCTCTGCGGATCTTGCCGAGATTCAGCCGGTGGGAATAAATATAATGGATGCGTCCCAGTTCGCCCGCGGATGCCATTTCCTTTAATTTGACGAAGGCGGGATGATATTGGAGAAGATGGCCCACCATCAATATTAACCGATGTTTATTTGCCAAAGCGATCAGTTCTTCGGCGTCTTTTTCAGTCAGCGTCATTGGCTTTTCCACAAAGACATGCTTGCCGGACAGAAGGGCTTCTCTTGCCAGAATAAAATGAGTTTCAGCCGGTGTGGCGATCACAATCCCATCGATGTCTTTGCGGGAAATCACATCGTTCAAAGAAGGAAAAGTTTTACAGGAAGGGTAAAGTGTATTAATTTGTTTCAACGACGAGGCGCTCTTATCACTGACAGCTTTTAACGAACCGAGTTCAAAAAAATTACGGATTAAATTCATCCCCCAGTAACCCGCTCCGATAACTGCAATATTTGGTTTTGTCTTGCCGGTCATGATAAACTTTTTCCTTCGGTGTATTTAAGATTTATAAAGCCTTTCGTTGTCCTGGATATCCATCCACATCGCGAACAAGAGCGATTGGAAACTGCTTGTGAACAAAAAGAAGAAAGCCAGCATGGTAGCAGGTGAAACATTGCCGCCGGATATGACGATTGACGTTATTTTAACGGCATAGGGTATTGTAAATATTCCCATAAGAAAGGCGAAATGGTAAAGCAGAAAGAGCGGGTGAAAGTCGCGGAACAGATACTTGACCCACAGCCTCTTGAAAAAAGACTTGAAAAGCAGCCAGGAGATACGCGGAATTACCTTATGCACTTTCATTTTGGATGTTTCACCGATGTTATATACGGGTTTTATTGTCACTTCCTTTAACGTGCAGAATGCAATATTTAATTTTACCAGAATATCGTTAGGCACACCGTAATTTCTATAAATATCATGAATCGTGATCGCGCTTAAAGCGGAAAGGGAAATGGCCGTATAACCCGTCTGCGTATCGGAGACATGCCAGTAACCGGAGGCGATTTTGGTCAGTATGGACAGGATGGAATTACCGAAGTAACGGGTTTGGGGAATGACAAGCCGCGCGCCGCCGTGGATAAGACGGTTCCCTTTGACATAATCAATGTCTTCAGTGAGAACAGGCTTGCAGATCGATTCCAGTTCCGCAGGGTCCATCTGACCGTCGCCCGCCATGACGGCAGTGCAATCAATGGAATGATCCAGACACCATTTATAACCGCGGGCTATTGCCGCGCCCACGCCGCCGTTTTGCAGATTGTTGATGAGGATCACGCAATCGGATTCGGGATTGGCGTTGGCTATTTCTGAAGGAATATAATAGCTCATATCATGTTGCTGTTTTTCTTTGAGCAGGTTTTCGGCGCGGTCATATTTACCGTTCGGCGTATTTCCGGCGCTGTTTGCCAGGATGGATTGAGCAGGTTTCTGTCTGCCGATGAAATCGAGGACAACGGCAGCGGTATTGTCACGGGAACAATCGTTGACAACGATAATGCGGTCGACAAAATCCGGCATTGTTTCCAGGACATGTCCGATTTGTTTCTCTTCATTGTACGCGGGAACAACGACGGCGACCATTTTATTAAATAACATTGAAAGCAACTCCGGTTCTCTGGTGTCTTTGCAACTTACTATTTTTATAATCATTTGTCCAAAAATATTTCATCATAATATTTAAAATTACTTGATATTCAGTGATATGGATAATAATATGAAACATAATTTAACAAATGCGCATGCTTCACAAATTCATTGCTGTTTTGAGAAAGATTATAGGTAATGGATCAAAAAACCGAAGCGGAAATTGTTGCCAGAGTTCTGAGAGGAGACAGGCAGGCTTATGCTCTGCTTGTCGAAGAATATAAAACACCTGTTTATAATCTGGCCTGGCGGATGACCAGAAGTTTGTCTGATGCCGAAGACATAGCGCAGGACGCTTTTCTTCGGGCTTTTCGGGAATTGTCCCGTTACGACATAGAGCGCAGATTTTACACCTGGCTCTATACAATTACTCTCAATCTTATCCGCAATCATCTAAAGAAAGCAAACCGCAGGCGGGCGAATTCACCATTCAAAGATATATCGCACAGCGGCGGCGCTTCCGATTTTCAACCGGGCGCTTCCAATCAAAACGCGGATAATGATGAATTGCAAAAGGGACTCGAAGAGCAACTGGAGAGTTGTCTTAATAAATTATCTCCGGAGCTGCGTGAGTTGCTTGTTTTGCGCTTCTATCAGGGACTTTCATTCGAAGCCATTGCCGACATTACCGGTTTTTCGCAAAGCGCCGTCAAGATGAGGGTCTATCGGGGATTGGAAAAACTAAGAAATTTTATAGAAAAAATGTGACTTATTTTTGGCTGAATTGTATATAATATAGAAGGAGAGGTTTGGATAATGTTGAAAAATGACGAAGAAAACTGGCAACAGTTCCGTGATTTGACGGAAGTTATGGAAAATGCTGAACAAAAGCGGCCTGCGGATAATTTTACGTCCGGAGTAATGGCGCGGCTCTCCGAAGAAAAAGAAACGTCACGGCAGTTTAACTTCCGGAACTTGTTCTCAACGACACTGGATTTTGGTTTCAATTCTTCCGTGACGAAGTTTGAATGCGCTTTTTACTTTTTCCTGACGGGATTTTTTTATTTTATTCTGGGATTTATCCTGATGCTGGGTTTGCGGATACCAGCTGTTTTAATGAACAGCGGCTGGCTTTCCTTTCAGCCTCTGTTCGGTTTGATTCTTGCCATTGCGCTTATAACAATGGGAATTGCCGTTTATAAGGACGGAGATGTTTCTGTACGTTTTGTTCGCGCGGGTACTTTCATTTACGCGGCTCTTATCATCATTAACGGTTTCACGGGCGTTTTTATGGTTCGCATTCCCGTGGCGGCGTTTTTTGACGTCATATTTTCAATAACCGGGTTGGGGACCGCATTTTTACTGGGTTTGGCGGTTAACCGTTATTACCCGAAAAATATTTCTCTGGAGGTGCGTGGGTGAAGCGAGCCATAAGAAAGTTTTCAGGGCAGGGCGGATTCACCATGCTGGAAATGATTGCCGTTCTGGTGGTTATAGGAATTATTACTGTGGTCGCGGTGGTCAAAATGAACAAAGCTCCCCAAACCTATGATCTTGCTTCTGAAGTGGAGGTCATTAAATCACACCTTCGACTGGCGCAAGCCCGGGCAATGGGTTCCAGTTCTCCCTGCGGTATTAATTTTGCTTCTGCAACAACATATTATCTTTTTCAGGGGACAGGTTCGACAACGCCGGTCCTGATGGCCGGAGAGGACAATGCCACGATTAATCTTGTGACTAAAAAATCCACCCTGACCATTACATCAGCTACTCCTCAAAGAATTACTTTTGATGCCTATGGCAGTCCGGGGACCGCAAATGTTACGGTTACCACCAGCGGCGGTAGTATTGTCATAACACAGAACACGGGTTTTATTCCGTGAGAGTCTTTAATCGGAGGATTTTGCATGAATCGCAGAATGTTTTATAAAATAAAAAACAGCAAAGGGTTCACGCTCATCGAGGTCATTGTTTCACTGCTTGTGGCGGCTATCCTTGGCGCCATGCTTGTTGCCTTTATGGGCACTAAAGTAACCAGTGCCAATCCGGTTATTCTGTCGCAAAGCGGCGCCTATCTGAGTTCAGTTATGGAAAACATGACTGCTGATTACAGAAAACAGATGAGCGCGGCAGCTAAAAGCAGCAATACGCCAGCGCAAGGCCTGAATAACTTTATAAGTGATGTCGGAGGGGAGAATGCGACATCAACGTTTTATGGCAATAATTCATATACGGTTGTGGAGAATCACAGGGTTTCATTTGATAGTTCTAACCAGGAACAGTCTGCCCCCAGCGGCAAAACGCTCAAAGTGACGATTCAGTATAAAAATTTAAGTGCGACCGCACTCTTTACGGAGTAGAATGATGTTTATAAAAAAAGTTATGAAAACAAGCTTATCGGCATGGAGAGAAAAAAAGTTTTTTTCTCGCGAAAAGAAATGTAATAATTCTCAAAAAGGTTTTACTCTTATTGAGATTATAGCAACCCTTGTCATTGTCGGCATTCTGGCCGCGCTTGGAGGAATGGGCATTGTTCAGGCCGTCAAAGGATATTTAATAGTAAAACAAAAGTCGGCGATAACGCAAAAAACCCAGATGGCGATGTCCAGGATTACCCGGGAGATCACGGAAATGGTGACAATTCCGTCCGCCGCCACCAATACCAGTCTTCCCCTTTACACTGTTTTGAATTGCACCTCAAATTGCTACCGGACGATCGGTCTGGACAGTGGCGCAGTTAAAATAGCTTTTGGTTCCAGTTCAAATCCCGCCCTGACGGGTGGAGATATCCTGCTTGATAATGTCAGTTCTTTGAATTTTACTTATTGGCAGGGGAGTACTTCCTTTACATCCTGGTCGACCGGACAGGATAGTTCACTCAGTGCCATTGGTGTTAACATAACACTTACTGATCCGAACATGAGTTTCTACACCCTTGTTGCGCCGCGCAACAACGGGAATCTGGGCGGCGTAGTGCCGCCATCCGCCAGCGTGGCAATCCCTGCGGGCTGGGGGTGCTTTGTGGCGACCGCGGCTTATGGCGACCCCAATCATCCGATGGTTCAGATTCTGCGTGATTTCCGCGACAGATATCTTATCCATTGGCCGGGAGGAAAATGGTTTGTTAAACAGTATTACGAACATGGACCGGCAGCGGCAAATATGATTCGTAACAGGCCGCTCGCCATGTGGTCGGTGAGATGTCTGCTTGCTCCGTTTGTCGCGCTGGCCTTCTGCCTTATGTACGCGCCTGCGGCCATTCCCTTGATCTTTTTGGTTTCTCTGGTCATCACCGCCGCGCTGTTTTCTCTTTTGAGGAGAGGATTCCCGGGCCGGTTCGGCGTTATTCGTTCGCGGGGCAGTATTCTGATAGGTTTGATTATCACCATGGTCATCATGGCCATCCTTGCCGCGGCCATGCTGCCGATGTTTTCTTCTTCCTACATGAATCAGGTATACGCGGATCAGGGGCGAAAGGCTTATTATCTCGCGGAATCGGGTTTCCGTTACGCGGCCTATCAGTATCGCAGCGCCGCCAATGACACGGTCCTGCTGAATATGAACAAACAACAATATACCCTCTCCAATAGTGAAGGTTCATTTAATGTTGTCATATATCCGATGTGGTTTGATACGAGTGCCGCCACCGCCGCCAATGCAAATCCTATTACCACATATGTTGCCGGAAATGTCCCGGCAGAATTTACCCGCACCGACAACACAGGATATATTTATATTACCAATGCCGGTTATTATTACTATAGTGGTTACTCAGTTGACACGTCAAAATCTCCTCCGACCATTACGTTCAGCGGATTAACCGCTGAAGCGCCGACAACCGGCGTTGTGCCGGCGCTCAGCGCGAATGTGGTCGTTCAGCCTGTGGTCAGGACGACGGGACAGACCCTTAGTCCGGGCGGCAACGGCACCTTGAATATATATTCCACCGGCGCGAACGCTTTTCCGCTCCTTAACGGCAATTTTACTTTAATGACGCCTTCAGGAACTCAAATCTTGAGCGGCACAATCTTTAATTATAGAACGCGTTCGGGAACATCGCTCAATAACATTACCATTGCCGATGTAGTCAAAAACACGAACTGGACGACTGCTCAGAGTGTTCCCGACGGAACCAACGTGATTCTCAGCAAGTTTCTTCACCTCGACGCCACGGGAACAATAGGCACCACCTCCCGGACGATTAGCTACAGCGTGCCGGTCGGTTCCGTTTACGGCGGAGAATTTCAGAAAAAACACTATTATGATCCCATGGCCAGCAACACCAACTGGTTTACGGCATCCAATCAGGAGTTGGGAACGGCTACTTTTGGTGTTGCGGAGAATTCCACTGCTGTTAACGCAATGAAAGTGACCGGTATGTCTGATCCGACAGGAGGCGGTCTTGCTGGTTTTTTTGCGGGATTTTTTGGATGGGGATCGAGCATGTGGAATATTATCGCCTGGAACTGGAATAATACGGACGTGAATCTTGCCCAGGCCTGGATGGACGCGGGAGGTTTTTTGTCCTATGATCTTCAGGTGAAAATAAAAAATTCCGATCCTTATTATTTTGCCGGTATGATGTTTCGGGCCAGAAATACCGGTGCCAATGATATAAACACATACGGCGTTTCTTTTGTAAAAGACCGCATGTATGGAACTATAGCAGCTTGTTCTGGTGTTTGTGTACCCCCTGCTATATCAGGTTCATGTAAATGTTCTACCTGGTCGTTGGGTTCCACTAACAAAAATTGCGGAGACGATTTAGGATTGCTTGGTGGAACGAAGCCCTGTGGTGATCAAATACCTCAAGGTGTTGAACCGGACGCATTAAATAACCATAACGCATGTCCTTCTACCGCTGAAATAAATTCAGATAATAGTTATGCAGATTGGAATGGTTGGACGTGTTGGAAATACGGAAATCCGGGCATTGTTCTCTGGAAGCGGACAGGTGGCAGTTTTACATGGCTTGCTTACAGGGAAATAAGTACAGATGATATCATTACAGAGAAAACTGTCAGTGGCTATTACAGGTATCGTCTCAAAGACTTCTCCACGCTGATGGTGCGTGTTTCGGAAGGGTATTCTCTGACTTTCAGCGGAGGCGGCGGTACCACGGGAGGACAGATCAAAGAGGGTGATGTCATCACCACTTCAGACAGCTCTAAGAGCGCCAGGGTAGTTATGACACCGATTTTGACCGGCGGCACTTGGGCAGGCAATAGTGCCGCTGGGACGCTTGTTCTGGCCAATATATTTCCCGCTGACGGGACAAATAAATTTGCCAATAACGATGCGCTTTATGTGAATGGTGTGCAACTGGCTAAAGCATCAGCAGATATTGATGTAACGAAGAAAAACTATATCAGGGTTTATTTTTCCGGTACGAGTAATGGCAGTGGTGGAAGTGGAGATACCGACGAGACAAACAACAGCCGAATGGCCAATTCCATCGGCAGTGCTAACTGGCCGCCTGACCCTCTCAGCGATCTTAATTCCAGTAATGATTACTTCCAACTGGTGCAATGGACCAATTATAATGGGATTTCGCCTATGACTTCCACCAGCGAACCCAATGCTATTATTGTGACTACCGATCTGGTCAGTCCACCCTGGACAACAAGCAGTACAGTTGCTAATTTTACATATAATAATTATACTGGCGAAGGTATAGCCCTTGCTACTGCCGGCAATACAGGACCTGATACATATTACGATGATTTTGCCGCGCAAGCTGATTTAAAAGTCGGTACAGGGTTCATGACGCCGATTCAGCAATAGAGACAGCGATTGGATAAATAAGGCTGACACTTGAAAATCTGCATGGGTGTCAGCCCTTATTTTATTTTCCTTGCAGGTTGACGGATTCGCAATTTCCAAAGTGATCAGGTGCAGCTAAATATGCGGCAGAAATTTATGATCCTGTTGAAAGTCAGCAGGCCTCCATTATGGGTGGCCTTGCCCCTGGTTTTTTGCCTTGGTCTGACTTATGGAAAACATGGTTTGACGGATCCTGCTTTTCGATTTACTCCGGTGATGATTCTTCAGTTGCTTATGCTTTCTTTTCCGGTTTGTCTTTTTACTTTTGGCATCAATGATATCCATGACCATCAATCGGATAAAATGAATCCCAGAAAGACGGGTATGGAAGGTATTTTATTGCAGCCTCAGTATCACAGGCCGGTCATGATGGCCGCTATAGGCGTAAGTATTTTATTTTGCGGCATTTCACTGGCATCGGCAAGTCTCCTGAATTTTTTTTACACGATTACAATCCTTGTTATATCTTACGCCTATTCAGCCCCGCCCTGGCGGTTTAAAACAAGACCTCCTCTGGATGCCGTATCGGCAGGCATTGTTGGATTTATGGCGCCCTTCGCGCTGGGATTTAGTTTTGTCGATAACGCGGCAGCCCTGCCTTTTCATGCCTATTGTTTTACTTTTTGCGTTATGGGTTTTCATACATTCAGCGCCATCATGGATTATGATGTCGACAGGCTGAGCGGTGACCGTACATTTGCCGTTGCCTATGGGAAGCGCGCCGCCGCTTTATTTCCGGCGGCAATTTTCCTGTTTACCGTTTTCTTTATTCGTGTAATTTATGTAAAGGCTTTCTTCATTTTCTGTTTGTTGTTATTTATCGTGGTTGCGATTAATCCGTCGGAAAGAATTGCCCGGTATTCTTTTCTTTTAATATTTATGGCGACGGTTATTATCGTGAGCGTCTGGACGGGAAGTTTAATGATTCATTGAGAATGTATGGGAGGCTTTTCAATGAGCATTGCTTAGTATTTGACTTTTTGGGGGTATGTGTTATCTACGGAGTCATACGGATAATAGCGTGAGATTTTTCTACAGGAGGGTAGTGAGGTGAATATTTTTGTCAAAAAAGGAGTTCTTGCAGAAACAAAAAGCCAGGCGGTAATTCTGACGTTGTTTGAAGACGGTAAAAAATTGACCGGAGATGCGCTGGAAATAGATAAAAAAAGCGGCGGATTAATCAGTGACCTGATGATGAGCCGCGATTTTGAAGCAAAGCCTTCTCAGATATCCGTAATTTATACCGGAGACAAGATTCCCGCGAAAAGACTGGCATTAGTTGGTTTGGGAAAACAAAAGGAATTTAATCTGGAAAAACTTCGCGCCGCTTTTGCGAAGGTCTTGCAGCATCTGCGGGATTTGAATGTCAAGGAAGCGGCAACTTCCATTAATCTGAATCTCATTGCAGGGAAGAAAGATCAGATCGTGCAGGCGATCGTCGAAGGCTCTGTGCTGGGACTTTATCAATACACGCCATACAAAACCGTCGGACGTGAAGATTTAAAGGAAATGGAAGCCTTAAATATTATTGCCGCCAAAAAAGATTCGGCGCTCATTGAATCGGCTGTAAAAAAAGCGCGGATGATTGTTGACGCCGTTTGTTTCGCGCGCGATATCATTTCCGCTCCGGCAAACGATATGACGCCGTCCATTATGGCTCAAAAAGCCCGCGAGATTGTCGGAAGAAAGAATGTGTCCTGCAAAGTGTTTGATAAAAACAAAATGAAAGAGATGGGGATGAATGCATTGCTTGGCGTTGCTTCGGGCAGCAATGAAGAGCCTAAATTTATTATTCTGGAATACACGGGCGGCAAAAAGAACGCGGCGCCGGTCGTTTTGGTGGGCAAGGGTCTGACTTTCGACAGCGGCGGCATTTCCATTAAACCGGCGGATAAAATGGACGAGATGAAAACGGATATGTCCGGCGGAGCGGCGGTCATGGCAACTGTCATGGCGGCGGCGGATTTGCAGCTTGGGCTCAATGTCACGGCGCTTGTTCCCGCAACGGAAAACCTGCCCGGCGGTTCCGCTTTGAAACCGGGTGATATTTTAAAATCATATTCCGGTAAAACCATTGAAGTTCTCAACACGGACGCCGAGGGACGCCTGATTCTGGCTGACGCTCTGGCTTACGCCTCTGAATTAAAACCGGAGGCCGTTATCGACGTGGCAACACTTACCGGCGCCTGCGTTATAGCTCTGGGCGATGACGTAATCGGAATGATGGGGACGAACGATAAGCTCAAAAGAGAAATAGATAAAGCCGCCCAAAATACCGGGGAGCTTGTCTGGGAACTGCCTTTATGGGAAAGTTATCATGAACTGATTAAAAGCGATATTGCCGATTATAAAAACAGCGGCGGCAGAGCGGCAGGCACAATCACCGCCGCGGCATTTTTGAGCAAATTCAACGGTGACTATCCCTGGGCGCATCTGGATATTGCGGGACCTGCCTGGACGGCCAAAGACAAACCGTATATTCCCAAAGGAGCATCGGGAGTCACTGTTCGACTGCTTGTGGAATTCCTGCGCAATCGCGTCCGAAAATAAAATATGCCGCTGCTTCTGGAAATAAAAGATCTGATGACGGTATTCGATACGGTCAGGGGAAGAATCAAAGCCGTTGACGGAGTGTCGTTAAAAATCGATTCCGGCGAGACCCTGGGAATTGTCGGTGAATCCGGCTGCGGAAAAACAATGCTTGCCCTTTCGGTCATGCGTCTTGTTCCCGCCGGCGGTAAAATCATCAACGGCGAAATATTATTTTCCGGTTGCGATCTGCTGAAAATACCGGAAGATGAAATGCGATCCCGTCGCGGCAGCGAAATTTCCATGATTTTTCAGGAACCGATGACCTCCCTCAATCCGGTATTTCGCGTGGGCGAGCAAATCGCCGAGGCCATCCGTCTGCATCAAAATCTTCCCGCAAAACAGGCCATGGATAAGAGCGTTGAACTGCTTAATGAGGTGGGAATTTCCGATCCGCAAAAACGCGCGCGGGATTACCCGCACAATCTCAGCGGCGGGATGCGCCAGCGCGTCATGATCGCCATGGCCATGTCCTGCAATCCTAAGCTTCTTCTTGCCGATGAGCCCACAACAGCGCTGGATGTAACGATCCAGGCGCAAATTCTGGATTTGATTTCCTCTCTGAAACAGAAAAATAATATGGCGGTCGTTTTAATCACGCACGATTTAGGCGTGGTTGCTCAGGCCACCCAAAAAGTTGCGGTAATGTATGCGGGGAAAATAGTGGAAAATTCGGCGGTGGAAACAATATTTGCCGATCCCCGGCATCCGTACACTCAGGGCCTTTTGGAATCCATACCGGCAAGATGCGTAAAATCGCCGGGAAGGGAAGATCATCTTAAGACAATTCCGGGTTCTGTTCCCAGTTTGTACGATCTGACAGAAGGTTGCCATTTTCATGACAGGTGCTCTTACGCTATGGAAATTTGCGCGCGAAAAGAACCGCAGCTTTTGGAAATTGAACCCGGACATCTTGTTGCCTGCTGGAAATACAGCGTAAAGAACAATCATTAGAATAGAGAACAGATTATGCCCAATGCGCTTATTGAAATCCGGGAATTGAATAAGAAGTATACGTTGAACAGCGGTTTCTTTAATTCTGCAAAAAGAATCATTTATGCTGTCAACGATATTAACCTGCGGATTTTTGAAGGCGAGACGCTGGGGCTGGTCGGGGAATCCGGTTGCGGTAAATCAACTCTGGCGCGCCTGATCACCAGACTGGAGCGGCCTTCTTCCGGTTTTGTGAATTTTAAGGGTGAAAATATTTTTTCGTACGATAAAGAGGCGTTAAAGTCGTACCGCCGCAATGTTCAGATCATTTTTCAGGATACTTATTCTTCGCTGAATCCGAGAAAGTCCGCGTTGAGCACGATTAAAGAACCGCTGACCATTCATCGGATAGGCGATAAGACGGAGCGCAATAAAGTCGCGCTGGACATTATGGCGAAAGTCGGTTTGACCGGCCAGCAGGCCAATCGTTATTCGCATGAGTTCAGCGGCGGACAGCGCCAGCGTATCGGTATCGCGCGGGCGCTTGTGTTAAATCCGGAGTTAATCATTGCCGATGAGCCGGTTTCTTCCCTTGACGTATCCATTCAGGCGCAGATTCTTAATTTGCTCAAGGATTTAAAAAATGATTATCAATTAACCTATTTGTTTATTTCCCATGATCTCAACGTTATTCGATTTATATCCGATCGCATTGCCGTAATGTATCTGGGTAAAATTGTCGAACTCGCCTTAAATCACGAAATCTATAACCGCCCGCTTCATCCCTATACCCGAATGCTGCTCTCGGCTGTACCGTCATGCGATCCAGGCGGGAAAGAAAGAGCAATGAAAATAAAAGGAGAGGCCGGATTTGAAAATCATCAGGGGTGTCCTTTCCTAAACCGCTGTCCTTATCGAGCTGATATTTGCGCAAGGATTGAACCGCGTCTGGAAAAATTCGATGAACAAAGTTTTTGCGCCTGTCATATGGCCCGATCAATCTAGAAGGTTAAAATGCCCGAAGAGAAAATATATATAAAAAATGGCTCTTTGATGATTGAGGGGTTGTTGGGCAGAGCTTCCGGTTCCAAAAGCGTCGTCATCTGCCATCCGCATTCCCTGATGGGCGGCTCAATGTATAATAATGTAGTTGAAGCTCTGCAGAATGCGTTTGCCCTGGAGAATTATTCGACTTTAAGATTTAACTTCCGCGGTGTAGGCGGAAGCACCGGTGTTTACGATGAGGGTAGAGGCGAACAGGAAGATATCCTCGCGGTTTGTGAATATTTGAAAAAGAATGGAGAGAAGGGATTATTTTTCGCGGGTTATTCTTTCGGCGCATGGGTTGGCTCAAAAATTATCGAGGGAAACAATAATCCTTTTTCTTTCACTATATGTGTTTCTCCGCCCATTGATTATTTTAATTTCGCATGGAATAATTTAATAAGCAAAATTAATTTACTCATCTGCGGTGATTGTGACCAGTTCTGCGAGCCGGATGTTTTAATTCAGAAAGCAAAAGAAATAAATTCGCCGGTGGAAATAATTTCCGGGGCGGATCATTTTTATTCGGGGAAAGAAAAAGAACTTAACAATATTGTGCAAAAATATATAAAAGGGTGAATACAAAATTTTATATGGATACAAAATAGTTGTAAAAAAAGCTTGATTTTGAAAAAAAGCGGTGATAAAATTTTAACACAATAATAAAACCCGTGAATTTATTGTTTTTTCAGGTAATGAAAACGGTGTTTGTTAGGAAACAGTAAGTGTTAGGTGCCACGCAAAAAGAAATTAACCGCAAAAAATTCTTTATTTGAGAAAGAATTTATGCGGTTTTTTTTGTTTCTTGAAATCTTCTATCATACAAGAAACAAATACTTTAAAGGAGGATTTTAGCTTTGGCAGAGGGAAAAGTAAAGTGGTTCAACGAAAAGAAGGGTTTTGGTTTTATTGAAAATGATGAAGGGGGAGATGTTTTTGTTCATTATAGTGCGATCAGCGGAACGGGATTCAAGACTCTGTATGAGGGGCAGAAGATCCGTTTTGATATTGAACAGGGTAATAAAGGTCCAAGCGCGACAAACGTTCAGCCGCTATAATAGTTTCAATTAATCCTAAATCATCTCGACAAAAAATGCCCCAGGGAAGGGGCATTTTTTGTTTCAAGTTCAAAACAGATATTTTCAGGCAAAATATGGCAGAAAAATTGATAGTGATTCTGGGGCCGACTGCATCGGGTAAAACGCAAATGGCTGCACAGCTTGCCTATGATTTGCGCGGTGAAATCATATCCGCGGACTCGCGTCAGATTTATAAAAATATGACCATCGGCACGGGCAAGGATTTGGATCAATATGTTGTTAATGGAAAGCGGATTCCTTATCACCTGATAGATATTCTGGAGCCGGAAAATGAATTTAACTTATTTGAATTTCAAAGCAGGTTCTATAAAATATTCACCCGTCTGGTCGAACACAAAATTATTCCTGTGCTGGCCGGAGGAACCGGTCTTTATCTGGAATCTGTACTGACAGGTTATGATATGCCCCATGCCCCGGCAAATGAGGAATTCAGGAAATATTTAAACGGGAAATCAAAAGATGAATTGAAGGAAATTCTTCTTGCTTTAAAACCTTCTTTGCACAACAAAACCGATCTGGAAGATATCGGGAGATTAATCCGGGCGATAGAAATTGAAACGGCAAGGAACGTAAAAAAGCGTGATTATCAGGAAAAACCGGAAATAGATGCCCTGGTTTTCGGTATCAGGCAGGAAAGATCAGTTTTGCGTCAGCGTATTGCGGCGCGGCTGGAAGAAAGGATTAAACAGGGTATGATTGAGGAAGTCGTGCACCTTCATGCTGCCGGATTGAGCTGGGAAAAACTGGATAGCTTCGGACTGGAATATCGATTTATTTCCCGTTATCTGCAAAATAAAATCACATTTGATGAAATGAGAAATAGACTGAAAATCGCTATTGGACAATTTGCCAAAAGACAGGAAACATGGTTTCGCCGCATGGAAAAAAAGGGCATAGTAATAAACTGGCTCCAGAGTAACGACTATCCTTTATTAAAAGAAAACGTGATAAGATTTTTGCGATGAAAAGAAATGTGTCCATTGATGCTTATCTGCGAAATTATTCGGTCGGGGAAAAATGGGAATTAATCGCTGATGAAACGGATGATATTTCGCAGATTGTTGTAATACCGGCTTACGCGGAGAAAGATATGCTTTTCCACACGCTGGCTTCCCTGGCGAAGAATCCGCCTTCATCGCTGGAATATTCTTTTGTCATTTGTGTTATTAACAACGTTGATGATTCACCCGATGCGGTAAAGGAAAATAACCGGCAAACCATTGAATACCTTGATGCGCTGGTTGGAAAAAGATCTTTAAGAAAATTCAGCGCTCATAAGGAATTATATCCGCTTTTGGCGGGTATATCGGATGCGGGGTTAAAACTCGGCTACGTCGATGCCTCATCCCCGGGTCGTGAAATGCCGTGGGATACCGGAGGCGTGGGGATGGCGCGAAAAATTGGCATGGATTCGGCTTTGCGCTTGCTGAAAAATAATGCCTCGCCCAAAAGTCTTATTATAAATCTCGACGCTGATACTTTAGTCAGGAATAATTATTTATCCGTCATAAAAGATTATTTTAAGACGGAAGTTAAAACAGCCATTGTGGCCTATGAACATCAAATGCCTTCGGATTCCGAAGAGCGGGCCGCGATTTGCAGTTATGAGATATTCTTGCGTTACTGGGTTTTGGGACTGGAATATGCAAAATCTCCCTGGGCATTTCATTCCATAGGTTCAACGATTGTTACGTCAACAGAGGCTTATCTGGAAGTCAGGGGAATGAACAAGCGCAAAGCGGGAGAGGATTTTTATTTCTTAAGCAAACTCGCTAAAACAGGTAAAATTAATTATATTAAGGAAACATGTGTATATCCGTCGGCGCGCTCTTCCGCCCGTGTGCCTTTTGGAACAGGAAAAAGAATACAAAGATTTCTTTCCGGAAATTGTAAAGAAGAATATCTTTTATACGATCCGCGAATATTTAAAGTACTGGCCGAATGGTTGAAACTTATGAAAGGGCCGTTTATTCGCGATGAAGACGAAATTTTAATGGAAGCGGAACGAATTCATTCCCGGTTAAAATTTTTTTTGATCGACTCATACTTTCCCGATGTATGGTCAAAAATATGCCGCAGTGCAAAAGACGAAAAAACACTTGAGCGGCAGTTGAATGACTGGTTTGACGGATTCAAAACTTTAAAATTAATTAATTGCTTTACAAGAGAAGTTTATCCCCAAATTAATATGTTCGAAGCGCTGGAGCAGATTTTTTCTATGTTGGGCATGGGATTCAAATTAAATGCAGTGACAGAAATTCCACCGCTGACGGAACAAATAAGGATTCTGCAATATTTGCGCGCCATAACATGATAATGAATCTTAGTCGGCAAAGCGGGATAATTTTCTTGACGTTTAGACGTCATTTAATATAAATGAATGTAAAAAAAATGATGCGAAATATTTTCGGGAGGTCATGCATGAAAAATATAACCGGAAAAAGCCGGATAGCCATTTTCATCTTGTTTGTTTTTATCCTGATTTCAGGTTGTTCAGATAATGAGAAGAAGAAGGCAGCATCTTCGATACCGGCAGTTGGTACGAACCAGAGCCAGAGTCCGGTTTCCGGGCTTCAAACTCCAGATATTGCGCGGAGTGCTAAATCTGAAAGAGCCGGGACAAATGATATCGCTGTCAGCGTTGACGGAAAAATTTTAAAGAAATCGGATTTGGAAAAAAATGTTCAAGAAAGAATAAAAATGATGAAGGATAAAATTCCAGCCGATAAACAAAAAGAATTTGCTGACAAGCAAAAAGAAATTCAGGAAAATATAAGGAAACAGATGGTGAATTGGTTCATTATAAAAACCATTTTAAATAATGAATTTGAAAAGAAACAAATTCAGGTTAACGATGAGGATATTAAAGAAACAATGCGTAAGGTAGAGGCTGGCCTTTCTCCCGGTAAAAAAGCTGAGGATTTCTTGAAAGAAAACAAAGTATCCCGGGAAGATGTTATATTTGCAATTAAAGTCAATAAACTCAATAATATGGAAATCGGTGAAAAAGCAAAACCAACTCAAAAGGAAATAAGCAAGTTCTACAATGAAAATCGTGATAAATTGTTTACAGAACCGGAAAGTGTCCATGTCCGCCATATTCTTGTGGCTCTCGCCAGGGATGACAGTGAGCAAGTCAAGGCGCAAAAGAAGGCAAAAATAGAAAATCTGCGCAAGCAATTACTCAATGGCGCCAATTTTGCGGAATTGGCCAAAAATAATTCCGATTGTCCCAGCAAGGAAGTCGGAGGTGATTTAAGCTTTATCCAAAGAGGTCAAATGGCGAAACCTTTTGAAGGTGCGGCGTTTTCACAGGCCAGAAATGCTATTGGTCCGGTCATTAAAACGGAGTTCGGTTATCATATTATTCAGGTATTAGAGCATAAACCTGGAAGGAAAGTTTCTCTGGAGAAAGCAAAAAGCAAAATTTCCGCTTATCTGGAGCAACAAAAGAGAAAACAAGCTTTTGATGCTATGTTAAGAAATTTGATGGAAAAAGAAAAAATAGTAGTTTATTAAAAACAATTGGATCGTACCGGTTTGAATTTTCCAGTGAGTTGATAGGTCATCGTAATTTCTTCGATGATTATTTAAAACTGTGCTCGCTATCGGGAAATTCGCCATGTTTCACTTCTGTAATGTAAGTTTTGACGGCTTTCCTGATTTCTGCATTTAAATTGGTATATTTTTTAACATGTTTAGGCGTGAATTTATCGTTCATGCCCAGTAAATCATTAATGACAAGTACCTGTCCGTCGCAATGAACACCGGCGCCGATGCCGATTGTGGGAATAGAAACAGCCTTGGTTACTTCAACTGCCAAGCCTTCCGGAATGCATTCGAGAACAATGGAGAAAGCTCCTGCTTCTTCCATAATTTTTGCATCTTCAATAATTTTTTGCGCAGCGTCTTCCTTTTTCCCCTGAACCTTGAATCCGCCGATTTGATGTATGGATTGAGGCGTCAGCCCCAGGTGAGCCATAACGGGAATTCCTGACAGGGTAATTTTATGCACGGTCTCCGCATATTCTCTGCCGCCCTCCAGTTTTACAGCCTGGGCGTTGGCTTCTTTTAAAAACCGGCCGGCATTGCTTACAGCTGATTCTGCGGATACCTGATAGGATAAGAAAGGCATATCTGCTACAATCAAGGCGTTCTGGGCGGCACGGGCTACGGCTTTGGTGTGATGAAGCATGTCTTCCATGGTGACCGGCAGAGTCGTGTCATAGCCGAGCACGACATTGCCGAGAGAATCGCCGACAAGAATAATATCCACACTGCATTCATCAAGGATGGCCGCCATCGCGTAATCATAAGCGGTGAGTACACTGATTTTTTCTCCGGTGATTTTCATTTTTTTTATATCCGCGGTGGTTTTACGGTTTGACTTGTTTTGAGCGCTCATGATTTACTCCTTTTAAAATAGCATTCATTCTTTTATTGTCGCCGGGTTTAAGAGTTCCTTTGAGCCGGGCGACTTCCATCGTTAATAACCCCAATGCACAATAGAGTTCGGAGTATTGAGGTAAGTTCCTATGGATTGCTGTTAGATGTTTTTTTACGGTTCCGCAATCGCCGCGGGCTATGGGCCCGGTGAGAGACAAAATGGATCCGGATTTTTCAATATTTTTCAGACTGCCGTAAACCAGAGGAAGATAAGCTTTTTTCGCGTCTTTTTCATTGATCCCGATGGATTTATAAATTGATTCCACGACATTCATTAAAGTCACCAGATAATTGGAAGCGAAGCAGGCTGCCGCGTGATAAAGAGGTTTCTGATCGGAGGAAACAACGATGGGAATTCCTCCAAGAGCGCGTATAATATTTTTCGCGAGCGATGCCGCTTTCCTGTCTGCCGTAACTCCGAAATAACTTCCGGGAATATTTTCTATGGCCTGATCAACGGATGAGAAACTTTGCAGAGGATGAATGCTGGCAACGGATGCTCCGGCTTGTTTCGCGGCGTCGAGCAGATCCAGCCCTCCCGCGCCGCTCATGTGCAAAACAAATTTTCCTTTCATGGCCGGAGAAAGGGAAATTTCCTGACAGGCCGATGCAATGGCGTCATCAGGAGTAGTAATAAGAACACAATCGGCTTTCTGCACAGCTTCCGATGGTTTTGAAAAAGCTTTTCCTCCGGTATAGGGAAAAGCTCTTTTCAGTGCGGCGGGAGATTTATCATAAATAGAAATGACTTTATAACCGGATTTTTTCAACAGGAATCCGATAGCCGTTCCTACCATGCCCGTGCCGATTATGGCAAAATTATTTAAATTACTTTTCCGCATACTCAAATAAAAAAGGCCTTCCGCAAAAAAGAAGACCCTTATTTTATTATTCGATATTTTAGTTAAATATAAATACCGTCTCAGTCGAGAAAAAGGATCCAAGCGGTTTTCTTTTTAAAATGTAACATCTACTAAGAACTTAGTCAAACGTTTTTTATAGAAACGGCCTTGTTTTTAGAGTCGTACTTGGTTATATACGGTTAAGGAGAATAAATGAAAGAACTGGATTTGATGATATTCGATCTTGACGGCACTCTTGTTTCGTCGGGTACCGATTTGGCGAATTGTATTAATTATACTTTAAGTGAACTTAAACTTAAGAAGAAGCCGGAAAAGGAAATATTGGGTTTTGTCGGGGACGGTATCAGCAGAACGATTCAAAAAGCCCTGGGACAGGAAAACGAAAGGTTCCTTGAAGAAGCGAAGGAAATATTTTCCGGTTATTACGCGTGTCATCTTTTGGATAATACAGCGCTGTACCCTCATGTGAAGGATATTCTGGAACATTTTAAAGACAAAACAAAAATTATTCTGACGAACAAACGCTATGAATTTACAATGATGATTGTCCGGGGTCTGGATATGGGAAAATACTTCGCGGAAATAGTCGGAATCGATTCCACACCGTTTATAAAACCGGACCCGCGGATAATAGAATATTTGCTGGCTAAATATAAAGCGGATAAGGAAAAAACCGTTATTGCGGGCGACGGCATTAATGATATTATTGTTGCCAGGAATTCGGGAATTTTAAGTTGCGCCCTTTTAAACGGATTGGGCAATCGCAATGATTTGCTGAATCTCAATGCCGATTATTATTGTGAAGATATTCTGGAAATGAAATCTTTATTTTATTGAGAGAAGAAATCAGAAGATGATCACAAAAGTTCTCAATACAATAGAAAAATATAATTTGCTGGAAAAGGGCGACCGTGTGGTCGTGGCTTTATCGGGAGGGCCTGATTCCACAGCGCTTCTGGCGGTTCTTTCCGCAATTGCCCCAAAACTTCATTTGACGCTGACTGTCGCCCATTTCAATCATGGATTACGGGGAAAGGAATCGGATGAAGACGAAGAATTCTCCCGAGAATTGGCGAAGAGATTTGGGTTGGCTTTTTGTGCAGGGAAAATGGATCAAAAGGATGACAGGAGGGGTGTTTCACCGGAGGATTATTACAGGCGGCAGAGGTACGGTTTTTTGAAACAAGTTGCCGCTGACAATAAGGCGCGGAAAATCGCTTTGGGACATAATTTGCAGGATCAGGCGGAAACCGTTTTGCTCAATTTATTACGGGGCAGCGGGCTGGATGGCCTCAAGGGTATTTTACCGAAACGTGACGGCAATATTGTTCGTCCGTTGATTGAAATATCGCGGCAGGAAATTATTTCTTACTTGAATAAAGCCGGTATTTCATACCGTCGGGATAGTTCCAATGAAGGCACGATCTTTTTGCGCAATCGGATCAGAACAGAACTGATTCCGTATTTAAAAAAATATAATCCGAAAATCGGGGATACTTTGGCGCAGACAGCGGAAATACTGCGTAATGAAGACGAGTTTATCAGGCAGCATGTCATGGAGGCTTTGGAATCACCGTTTGTTCAGAAAGAGGCGGACAGGGTTTTATTAAAAACAGACTTTATCAATAAACTGCCGCAGGCTATTCGATGGCGATTGTTTAAAACGATCCTGGAAGATTTCAGTCCTGATAAGAACGGATTTTCATTTGTTCATGTAAAATCGCTGGATAATCTGTCACAAAATTGTGAATCGGGAAAAAGAATTGTTCTGCCTCTGGGAATTGAAGCCAGACGGGAATATAACAATTTGATTCTGGAAAACCGGAACCCCAGCCCGATAGAGACAGAATATGAGTATCGGGTGAGTATTCCGGGAAATATTTATATCCGGGAAAGAAATATAAATGTCCGGTTTGTGCTTGAAAAAAATGAAAATATTAATTTTTCAAACCACAATAAAGTTTATCTGGATCTTGATAAAATCAAACGGCCGCTTATATTACGCAATAGAAGAAACGGCGACTGGTTTGTGCCTCTGGGTATGCAGGGAAGACAAAAAATCAAAGATTTTTTTATCGACCGCAAAATACCAGGGGGGCTTCGCAATGAAATGATGCTGATGGTCGATGGTATTTCCGTAATATTTATAGAGAATTCTCATTTAGATGACCGGGTGAAGATAACGCCGGAAACAAGAAATGTTCTTGTGATGGAATTTACGAATCAGTAAATACCGGCAAATTTTCTTTTGCTAAGCCTTTACCCTTACCACCAGAAATTATTTGAGTTATATTAAATATTAGATTATACGTTATATAATGATTAATAAAGGAGAATAATATTGAATCAATTTCAAAAAAATATAGCGCTTGTCCTGACCGTACTGCTTGTTTTTCTGCTCGTCTGGCAACTCTATAATCAACCCAAAGCGGGAACCAAAGATATAATTTACAGCGAGATGATCACCTTTCTGGATAAGGGTGAAATCAGTGAAGTAACTATTCAAGGCGATAGCATTAACGGTAAATTTACCAACGGCGCCGGATTTAAAACCTTTGCACCCAAAGACGATAAGCTGGTGGCGCAGTTCAGGGAAAAAAATGTCAAGATTACAGCCAAGCCAACGGAAGATTCTCCCTGGTTAACGGTTCTGATTTCCTGGGTTCCGATGATTCTTCTTATCGGTGTCTGGATATTTTTTATGCGTCAGATGCAGGCCGGCGGCGGCAAAGCAATGGCCTTCGGCAAAAGCAGGGCGCGTTTAATGACGGACAAGTCGAAGAAGGTTACCTTTGCCGATGTTGCAGGCATTGATGAGGCTAAAGCGGAACTGGAAGAGGTTATTGATTTCTTAAAAGATCCTAAAAAATACACAAAACTGGGTGGAAGAATTCCCAAGGGATTGCTTCTGGTCGGCCCTCCCGGAACAGGTAAAACTCTTTTGGCGCGGGCGATTGCCGGTGAAGCGGACGTTCCTTTTTTGAGCATCAGCGGGTCGGACTTTGTGGAAATGTTTGTCGGCGTCGGAGCGTCGCGTGTGCGGGACCTGTTCAGTCAGGCCAAAAAGAACGCTCCCTGTATCGTCTTTATTGACGAGATTGATGCTGTCGGCCGTCATCGCGGCGCCGGTCTTGGCGGCGGTCACGATGAGAGGGAACAGACACTCAATCAGCTGCTTGTGGAAATGGACGGATTTGAATCCAACGAAGGCGTCATCCTGATTTCCGCCACCAACCGTCCGGATGTCCTTGATCCGGCGTTGCTGCGGCCCGGCCGGTTTGACAGGCAGGTTGTCGTGCCGCTGCCTGATGTGAAGGGCAGGGAGAAGATATTTGAAGTTCACGCGCGCAAGGCGCCGATAGACAGCGATGTTGATTTTTCTGTCCTGGCACGGGGAACACCCGGCACTTCCGGCGCCGATATAGAGAATCTTATTAACGAAGCGGTGCTGAATGCCGCGCGGGCGAACAAAGAAAAAGTAAACATGGAAGATTTTGAGTTTGCCAAAGATAAGATTTTAATGGGCACGGAAAGAAAAAGCATGGTAATCAGCGAGGAAGAAAAGAGAAACACTTCTTACCACGAAACAGGTCACGCTCTGGTGGCGAGATTGTTGCCGGGAACCGATCCGATTCACAAGGTAACCATTATTCCCAGGGGGCGGGCATTGGGCCTGACCCAGCAGTTACCGATTGATGAAAAACACACTTATCCGCGTAAATATCTGGAGAGCAACATTGTTATTCTGCTGGGCGGACGTGCCGCGGAAGAAATGGTTTTGCATGATTTTACCACGGGCGCCGGTAATGATATTGAACGGGCGACCAATCTGGCCAGGAAAATGGTCTGCGAGTGGGGCATGAGCGATAGAATGGGACCGCTGAGTTACGGCAAAAAGGAAGAGCAGATTTTCCTGGGCAGAGAATTTGCCACCCATAAGGATTACAGCGAAGAAACGGCAAAAAACATTGATGCGGAAGTTGTTGCCATCGTCACAAGAAACTATGAAAAAGCCAAAACGCTTATCAATGAACACATAGATATACTGCATAAAATAGCCGGAGAACTTCTCGAAAAGGAAGTTCTGAACGGAGCGGAAATAGACGCTATCATTGGCGATGCATTGCCCAAGGATCATCAGAGTGAATTAACCAAAACAGCTTAATAACGTTGCTTCTATTTTCTGTCATAGAAAATATTCAGGTTTATTTAATATCGGTACTGTCTAAGTGAGAACAATCGAAATAAGAAATATTGAAGAAGCCGTAACAGTATTCAGAAAAATAGGCGTTGATCCTTACGGCATTGAAGCCATGGCGTCAAAGACCGTGAACATCAATATTCTGTTGGAGAAACAGCCTTGTAAAACGGCAAATATTATCAAACAGGAAATGCTGTCAATCGGCGGGGATGCCGCCGTGGCCAGAGGCAGCGTGGCGTGCAGCATTCCGGCAAGTGATATTTTAATCATGGGCACGGTAAAGCAGGTATCGGCTCTGGCAAAAAAAATTGAAAAGCAGCCTTTTGGTTTAAATATTATAGCAGGAGAAATCTTTAAAATATTAAAAAATATCAGCCAGCGTGAATATATCTGGAAAACATCGAGGCGTACAATCGTCCTCGGCAAAAAAACACTGGTTATGGGAATATTAAATGTTACGCCCGATTCCTTTTCCGAGAGCGGTCTTTTTTACTCTCGTGAGAAGGCGATTGAACACGGAATACGGATGGCAGATGATGGAGCCGATTTTATCGACATCGGCGGAGAATCCACGCGGCCGGGTTCCCGTTCAATTGACGCTAATGTTGAAATGAAAAGAGTACTTCCTGTGATTGAAGGTTTGGCCGGGAAAATTAGAATACCGATATCGGTTGATACGAAAAAGGCTCGGGTTGCAAGGTTTGCCGTTGATGCCGGTGCCGAAATAATCAACGATATAACCGCGCTCAACAACGATAAAGATATGGTTAAAACCATAAGAGAAACGCGTGCGGCGGCAGTGCTTATGCACATGAGGGGCAAACCAAAAAACATGCAAAAAGGGAATCTTGTTTACGATGATCTGATGGGTGAAATTACCGGTTATCTGAAGACAAGCAGCGAGAAAGCCTTAAAAGCGGGTGTGGAAAAAGAGAGCATCGCTGTGGATCCTGGAATAGGTTTCGGGAAAACTTCAGAGGACAACTATAAAATCATTAAAAATCTTTCCGACCTGAAGGCGCTGGGAATGCCGGTACTGATCGGGACGTCCCGAAAATCATTTATCGGAAAGATAACAGGCGGTGAGCCGAATGAAAGAGTGGAAGGCACGGCGGCGACGGTCGCCGCGGCGATAATGAACGGTTGTCATATCGTCCGGGTGCATGATGTCGCGGCAATGAAAAAAGTTGCTGCAGTAACAGACGCTATTATTTACGCATAACAGGTGAGACGATGATTTGCGGTATAGGTATAGACTTGGTGGAAAACAGCCGTCTGGAAAAAATCGTCGAAAAATGGGGGCAGAAATTTTTAACCAGAATATTTTCCGACCATGAGATTCAATACTGCGGGAAGTATGTCAAATCGTCAACGCATTACGGGGCCCGGTTTGCAGCTAAAGAATCGTTTTTGAAAGCGCTGGGTCTGGGTATGGGCATGGGCGTTAATTTAAAAGATATTGAAGTTATAAATGATGATAACGGCAAGCCCGCTTTTGCGCTTTACGGAGAAGCGAAGGCTCAGATTGTAAACAGAAAGATAACGAATATTCACTTGAGCTTGACACATACCAGAAATTATGCAACGGCACTTGTTGTATTGGAAAAAAAATAGATTTAATGCCATGAATCGCTATTTCAAATGAATAAAAGAAATACAAAGATTGAAATAATATCTGTAAGCGCAAGGCATTCATGGGAAATAGCCCGTTCCATTGGCGAAAAATTAAGGGAAGGTGATGTTCTTGCGTTATCGGGAGAACTTGGCTCAGGCAAAACTTGTTTTACCGGTGGTTTGGCTCATGGACTGGGAGTCGATAAAAAGTATCAGATTACCAGCCCGACTTTTACATTGATCAATGAATATCCGGCCACGTATAAACTTTATCATTTTGATGTATACCGGCTGAATAATTATTCAGAATTCGAAGATTTGGGTTACGAAGAATATTTTGGCGCAAAGGGAGTTGTTGTAATAGAATGGGCAGAGAAGATTGCTCAAATTCTACCGGAGAATACTTTATTTATATATTTTGAATATCTTGATGAAAATCAGAGAAGAATCATTATAAAAGGACCGGAAAACAGGTTGAGAGAAGTAACGATAGATATTAAAATGGAGGTTGTTTAAGATGGCTTTAATTGTTCAAAAGTTCGGCGGAACATCGGTTGCGGATATCGATAAGATAAAAAACGTGGCCCAGAAAGTAATCAATGTAAAAAAGGCCGGCAATAAGGTGGTTGTGATTCTGTCGGCAATGGCGGGAGAAACCGACAGGCTCATCAATATGGCGCACGCTGCTGCGGATCCGCCTGATCCGAGAGAATACGATTCCCTGATTTCCACGGGGGAGCAGGTTACCATCACGCTTTTGTCCATCGTCCTTAATTCACTGGGTTACAGGGCAAAATCATTTCTGGGATTTCAGGTCAAGGTATTGACCGACAAATCACACAAGAAGGCGAGAATATCGCTTATTGATACGGAATCGATAAAGAAGGAACTCAAAAAAGGTACCATTATCATCGTGGCCGGTTTTCAGGGCGTTGACGAGGATAACAATATTACAACCCTGGGACGCGGCGGCTCCGATACAAGCGCTGTGGCCCTTGCCGCGGCACTGAAAGCGGACTGGTGCGACATTTTTACGGATGTGGACGGCGTATATACAACCGATCCCAATATATGCAACAAAGCGCGGAGGCTGGATAAAATTTCCTATGATGAAATGCTGGAAATGGCGATGACGGGAGCCAAGGTTCTTCATCCGCGTTCGGTGGAAATGGGTAAAAAATATAATGTGCCAATTTATGTTAAATCAACTTTTTCTGATAAAGGAGGAACTCTTGTGACCAGAGAAGATAAAGATATGGAGAGGGAAATAATATCAGGCGTAACTTATGACCGCGATCAGGCTAAAATTACCGTGGTTCATGTTCCGGATCAGCCGGGCGTGGCAGCAGCTTTATTTGCGCCTTTGTCGGATAAAAATATTTTCGTCGATATGATTATCCAGAATGCCAGCCTGGAAGGACATACTGATCTTACATTTACCGTTTCCAAGAAGGATTTGAAGGAAGCCCAAAAAATAGTCGAAAGCACGGCGAAGAAAGTCGGAGCCAAGAAAGTCGAAATCGACGAACAGGTGGCGAAAGTCTCCGTCATCGGCGTGGGAATGGCCAGTCATTCGGGTGTCGCTTCAAAGATGTTTACGACGCTGGCTAATGAAGGCGTGAATATTATGATGATCAGCACTTCCGAAATCAAGATATCCTGCATCATCGAAAGAAAGTATATGGAGCTCGCGGTATCCGTGCTTCATGACGCATTCGGTTTGGAGAAGAAAAAGAGAAAATAGTTTAATGACTATTACGGACAGCAAAATAAGGGGATTAACCGCTGTGTGTCTGACGTTGGCGGTTATCCCCTTTATTGTTTTTTTCTATCAGTCGTTTGCAGAATATAAAATCCCTGTTTTAGTAAATGAGTGCAAAGATTGCCTGAAAATAGAAATTGTTGACGGTGGCCGGAGTGCCGGAATTTATTTTGTTGAACCGGGAACAACAGTCAACGGGTTGATAAAATCGGCAGGCATTAAAGAACAGGCAAAAAATGATTTCCGTCTGGAAGAGGGAATGAAACTGCTGATTGATTCCGATTCACATGATAAAAATGTCACTGTTTTTGAAATGACAGCTGCCGGCAGATTATCCCTGGGATTGCCGATCGATATCAATCGGGCGACAGAGGATGAATTGCTTTTGATAAAAGGGATCGGACCGAAAACGGCTCAGAATATACTGGATTTACGGAAAAGAATAAAACGTTTTGAGGATATAAGACAGTTGATGGAAATCAAGGGCATCAAGGAAAAGAGGTTCGCCCTGCTCAGAAAATATTTATATGTGGAAAAACTCGGGAAATGAATTAATCAGTTGCTGTAAGATCTGTAGAAATTCAGAACACGCCGGACGTAATTTTGCGTTTCCCGGTATGGAGGGATGTTGTAATTATATTTGGCGACAGCCTTTTCTCCCGCATTGTATGCGGCAAGGGCAAGGCTTAAATTGCCTTTGTAGGTCTTGATAAGATAGCTCAGATAACGCGCTCCTCCTTCAATATTCTTTTCCGGATGAAAGCTGTCATCAACGCTCAGCGCCGATGCCGTCTTCGGCATTAACTGCATTAACCCCTGCGCGCCTACCGGTGAAACCGCCCTGTGATTGAAATTGGATTCAGCTTTGATTACCGCTTTAATTAAGGCTGAATCAAGATTGAATTTATCGGCCGCCCTGCTGATAATACTGTCATATTTTTTTACGTCAATATCGGGCTGAAAAAGAACTCGCTTCTCTCTCATAATCATAACGTATTTCACGTTAGGATCGGAAGGTACGTTGGTCAGATGCAGGACGCCTTCACTGTCGATATGCTTGTATATATCGGCGTATGCAATGCCTGCCGCCATGAAAGTGAAGATAAATATAACGGCGGCTGAAGCAATTAAAAACAAAAAATTATCTGACTTAATTAAAGTTATGTCCGAATTTCTTTTCATAATTATATGATAATACATAAAACGTTATAAATCAATACCTTGTTTAAAAAATGATAACCAAATGCCTGATGTAATTACAATAATGCAAAAAATAATATTTTCAAATAGCGCTTTGATCGGAAGCGCAACCCGTAAGGGGCGCATAATAAATAGAACCTTACCTTGCTGAGAATTTTTACCAGCATGGCGAAAATTCCTTTGGAATTGGCATCAAATTGTCATTCCACCGTCTATCGCCAGCACCTGGCCTGTTATATAACTTGATGCATCGGAGGCCAAAAAAATGACGGCGCCGATCATGTCTTCCGGTTCAGCGGGTCTGCCCAGCGGTGTTCTGCTCATGGCGATGTTAAGAATGTCCTGATTTTTCCAGAGGGCTTCGCTGAATTTTGTTTTTGTAAGTCCCGGAGCGATGGTGTTTACCCGGATATTGAATATGGCCCATTGCTGGGCCATTACTTTTGTGGCCATAATCACGCCGGCTTTGCTCATGGAATAAACAGGCAATATGTCGGGAGTGATTCCGGCGACGGACGCGACATTGATAATTTCCCCTCCGCCTTTTTCTCTCATCGTTCGTGCCACAGCCTGACTCAGGAAAAATAAACCCTTGAGATTCAGATTCATGATGGAATCCCATGCTCGTTCATCTATATCGATGGCTGATGCCATGGAAGGATTTGTGGCGGCATTATTTACCAGAATATCTATTCTGCCGAATTCCTCCACGGCTTTTGACACTAAATTATTTATTTCTTCCAGCCTGCCGATATGTGTTCCTACCGCCAGACATTTTCTTCCTGTTTCCCTTATTTCATCGGCAACCTTTTCCAGATCGGCTATTTTACGGCTGGCAATGACAACATCTGCTCCGGATCTTGCTAATCCCAAAGCTATTGCCTGACCGATACCGCGGCTGGCGCCGGTCACTAAAGCGACTTTGTTTTCTAAAGATAAATTCATTTTTATGTCCTCCTCAGGAGAAGTTGTATTTTAAATAGATACCTTATTACGGAAATTAATTGCGTTAAATAATTCTTTTTCTTTTTGTCTCATCCTGTCTGTTTCTTTTTTTGTCGTATTCTCATGATTGTAACCCAACAAGTGAAGAATTCCGTGAATCAAAAGAAAGTCTATTTCCTGTTCCATACGGAGTCTGCCTTTGACAGCATCTTTCCGGGCTGTTTGTATAGAAATGATTATGTCGCCGAGGATTTGAGGATTTATCTTACCGCATTCGCCTTCCTGCATGGAAAAAGAAATAACGTTCGTTGCCCTGTCTCTTCCCAGATATTGCTTGTTTATTTTTTTAATATGTTCGTCATCAACAAAAGAGATGCTGATTTCCTTATCCGCGCAGTTGAGAATCTTTAGAATTTGTAAAACCGTGCCGCGGATTTTCCGCCGGTCGATTTTGATTTCAGTTTGTCTGTTTGCGATTTGTATTTTCATGGGTGTCTTTTTTACCGTTGGTTTCTTTTGGCGCAGCTTCCGGATAATCAATACGATGGTGAAAAATTCCCGTAAGAATTTTCGTAAATGTTTCCGCTATTGTATTTAAGTTGCTTAATGTTAATTCGCACTCATCAAGCTGTCCGTCCATGTAGATGCCTTCAATTCTTTCCCTGACCAGAGAACGGATTCTGGCCGGAGTAGGATTGGAAAGCGTGCGCGAAGATGCTTCGATAACATCCCCCAGCATAATCAAACCGGCTTCTTTGGTCTGCGGTTTCGGCCCCGGATACCGGAAATCGCTTTCCGATAAAGCACGGATGGATTCATCTTTGTCTTTTTTTGCCTTGTCATAGAAATAACTGACAATACTGGTGCCGTGATGCTGCTGAATGATATTAATAATCTGCCGTCCCAGCTTTGCATGGGAGGCCAGTTCGCAGCCGTCCTTGACATGAGAGATGATAATCAAACCGCTCATTTTAGGAGATAATTTGTCATGCCGGTTATCGGAATTTTGCTGGTTCTCAATAAAGTACTGCGGTTTCTTCAGTTTTCCTATATCGTGATAATAAGAGCTTACTTTCACCAGCAGTGAATTGGCCCCGATAGCTTCGGCAGCCGCCTCCACGAGCGAAGAAACGATGATACTGTGATGATACGTTCCGGGCGCCTCAATGATCATTTGCTGAAAAAGAGGCTGATTAAGATTTGCCAGTTCCAGCAGCTTGATGTCCGTGATAAAGCCAAAAAGACTTTCAAAAAGCGGAGTGATTCCCGCGACCAGTATTCCTGTTATAATTCCTCCGGCAAAACCCATGATCAATCTTAACACTAAATCGTTAAATAAATTTCCAGTGATAAGGTTCAGACAGACAATGGAAGCCATATTGATGATTCCCAGAAAAAGTCCGATTTTGAAAAAGACAGAACGCTCGCGAATGCGCACGATCTGATAGGAAGCGGCAATCGATCCCAAAAAGGAGAAAAGAGGGAAAATAACTTTTTCATCAAAAATGAATCCGATCAGGAAAGATGTGAGCGCATTGATAATCAGCGCGACGTTTCTATTGATCAGAATGGCGACAGTCATTGCTCCCAGCGCAAACGGTATGGCGAAGAAACAGGCATCGGTCGGTATAGACGGAAAAGATCTGTTGACGGCGTAGGAGATAAAAACACCCGCTTTGATAAATAATATTTGCAGCAGGGCGACAATTCCAAAAACAAACAGATCAAGATTGGAACGGGTTGACGTTTTGCTCCAGTTTCTTGTTCTCCAAAGATACAGGGCGATGGAAAGAAAAAGGGCGGTAAAGAAAAATCCCAGCATGACTTCGAATCTCAAGAACCTATTTTCCTGGGCGGATTTGTAATAGGCGTTTAACTTGGCCATTTCCAGGTAGCCTATTTTTTCTCCTTCCCGCACGATCATTTCATTTTTTTCCACCCGGAAAAATGATGTGTTCGAGTCTTCTATTACACCCAGTCTTTTCTTCTCCGTCGCGTCTTTATTAAAGATTAGATTGGGTTCAATCAGTTTCTTCGTTATGGAAAAAGCCGTTTCTTTCAGATTATCTTTATCACCGCGGAAAATCATGTTCACGTTCTTTAAAAGCGGTTTATCAATTTCCTGAATATTAAATAATAAAGAAGAATCCTGGATTTCTTCAATTTTGGTTTTTAAATTTCTTACGATAATGCCTTTTTGTTTCTCTAGCACATCATCGGTTATGAATTTGTTATCATAGAAGGAGGAAATCAACCGGAAGAACTTTTGTTGCAGTTCTTCGGAGAACTTATATTCATTTAAAACATAAAATTCTTCAGCGCTGAGGTAAATACCCAGGTTCTCTTCGAGCAGTTTCTTTTCTTTTTGTAATTTGTTTATATCAATGTTGTTCCTCTCCGGAGTTTTTCCCATAGAAGAATTTTTCTGTTCTTCGATTTCGGATGAGAAAGCTTTTGCCAGTTTCGTTTTAAGATTTTCAGCGGTTTGACCGTCATAATCGTAAATCGGTTTGACGTTTTCCGCGTCTTCCATTTTCTTTTGCTCTGTCGCCTGTTTGTCTTCAACTAAGAAAGAATGATCGGCTTTAATATTGCGTGAAGCAATCATTCCCAATTTGAATTGAGGTTCGGAAAGGTTGATTTCCGGCGCCATGATCATGGCCAGTATCAGGCAAAGACTAATGGCGATGGCCCATCTCTGGAAGAGGCTGTGTTTCAAAAAACCAAAGGATAAATCCCTTCTTTTCCTTAACTTGGTTATAATATTTAATGCTTTGTTTTTATACGCTTCAAGAAAACCCATAAATTTATTTACCGTTTTCGCCGGTTTTTTCCTTATCAAGACTCGCGTAAGCTTTTATGACATCCTGAACCAGCGGATGCCGGATGACGTCTACTCCCGAAAAATATACAAAACGCACACTCTCGATTTTTTGCAGAATTTTTTCCGCTTCGATCAGGCCGGATGCTTTTCCCGCGGGTAAATCAATCTGAGTGATATCGCCGGTAATCACTGCTTTCGAGCCGAACCCCATTCTGGTTAAAAACATTTTCATCTGTTCCGATGTGGTATTCTGAGCTTCATCCAGAATAATAAAGGAATCGTTGAGAGTTCTGCCTCGCATGAAAGCGAGCGGGGCGACCTCGATCAGTCCTTTATTGATGAGAGCGGAGGCCCTTTCCATATCCATCATGTCATAAAGAGCGTCGTAAAGGGGACGAAGGTAAGGGTTGACTTTTTCCGCAAGATCTCCCGGCAGAAATCCCAGTCTTTCACCGGCTTCCACCGCCGGACGCGCCAGAATTATCCGCTGGACTTTTCGTTCCAATAAATAGGATACGGCCATGGCCATAGCCAGATATGTTTTTCCCGTTCCGGCGGGACCTATGGAAAAAACCATATCGGAGTTTCTCATATATTCAATGTAAAGCCGCTGAGCGATGCTTTTAGGAGTGATGATGCGTTTCTGGGATGAAATAAAAACGGTATCGAGAAATATTCTCGCCAATTCAAAGTTGATGTCTTCCGAGAGGATGCGGTGAGCGTAATCGATATCCGATGAATGAATATGCCACCCTTTTTCCATGATTGAATAAAGCTGCCGCAAAAGGGCGCTGATCTTGTGAACGTGGCCGTCTTTGCCGGAAACGGTGATATTATTCCCCCATGCTTTTACCTTGACCGGTTCCAGCTTTTCGATAAGTTTTAAATGCTTATCGTGTTCGCCGCAGAGACTCTTCAGCAAGTTGTGGTCAGCAAAGGAAACTTTCTCTACACGTTCGCTTTTAGTTGCTTGCTTCAAAATAATTATAAGCCTCTAAAGTTATGACCTATATCAGATATCAATTTTCTATTTCCAATGGTGAACCTTTCTATTTTAGAGCCGGGTTCTATCACGTTGATTTGTCCAATGCAATACATATTGATGAGGAGATCAAAAGTCGCCAAATAGTGAATATCATTTATAAGTAGTTGATACAACTAATATATTATAGAATTGATTTATTACGGTTCATTTCTGAAGAAATAAATGGGCGAAAACTTTGGCATCTCCCAGCATATTATCAATAGGGCAGCTTTCATCCGGCTGATGGGCTTTTTGTTCGGTTTTTGACCAGACGGCAACAGGATAACCGTTATAACGAATATAGGAAGCGACGGTTCCCGCTCCCACGCCGCCGGCAAATGCTTTTACATGATAAACTTCATCAATAGCTTTCGTAAGCGCCTGGACAACGGGAGCATCGGGAGACGTCGGTTTTGCCGATTGCACATACTGCGCGGTGGATATTTCTATAGTGACCTTGAATTTCTTTTCAATTCCATGAACAATTTTTTGTACCGCCGTCATGACATCCTGTAAATCATAGTCCGGCAAAACACGGCAATCCATGCAGAAAATATCTTCGCCGGGAATGGTGTTGATATTGCCCACATTCGCCTCCTTTTTCGTCGGTTCAAAGGTGCTCTGCGGCGGATCGAACATGGGATCGGATTTGGGAAACAGCTTTTTCAGTCCGACCAGTTTTGTCACCAGATAAGAAGCCGCGACAAACGCATTATTGCCCAGTTGCGGCTTGCTGCCGTGGCACTGTTTGCCTTTTGTTTTGAAACACAGCCAGAACATGCTCTTTTCAGCAACTTCAATTAATGAACCTTCCGGATTCCCTGAATCGGGAACAACAATCAGATCATCTTTGCCGAAAAGGTTGTCTGTTGAATCGATCATGTAACAGAGTCCCTTGCTGCTGGATGTTTCCTCATCGGAAACAAAAGCGAGGTTGATCGAATATTGAGGGATCAATCCCTCATCCATAAGGGCTTTGGCCGCGAAAATGGAAGCCACCATATCCTGCTGGTTATCTTCCACGCCCCGTCCAAAAATAAGGCCGTCTTTCACGTAGGCTTTATTGGGATCGGAACTCCAGAGACGCAGTTCACCCGGCGGAACAATATCCATATGAGTGATGATCCAGATAAACCTGTCTTTATTTTCGCCTTCAATTGTTGTCACAAAATTAGGGCGGATGCCGGAAGAAACTCGTTCGTCTGCGGCATCATAGTGCCGGAAATTTTTAAAACCCAATTGCATAAGGCGATCTTTCAGTAGATTGGCCTTCGCAAGTTCACCATCGCCGCCGTTTTCCGGGCCCACGGCGGGAACGGCGCAAAGAGCAATTTGCAATTCAATCATTGCTTCGCGGTAGGAATCAATTCTATTTGTTATCTTTCTGAATTTGTCTGCATCAATCATAAAAATTCCTTTATGACATCTACTCTTCGGGAGTTATTAAAGTATACGGGCCGATCTTGCTCAAAGGCTCATCGAATTTTTTGCCGTCGCCTAAAATCAGGACAATGTATTTTGAATTATCCAGATATTTCAAGGCGGCTTTATTCAAATCACTGATGGTTACTTTTTCAATCCTGTCGCGGTAATGAACCAGAAAATCGGACGGTAATTTTTCGAATTCGAGGTTCATCTGCTGCAAGACAATCTGTTCAGGGGTGGAAAAAGAAAAGATAAATCCGTTATTGATGGAATTTCTGGCCCAATCAAGCTCTTTGGCCGTGATCGTGCCGGACTGAATATTTTTCAGTACGGAGTCTATAAGAGACAAGGTCTTCAGTGTCGATGATGTTTTTGTGAAGGCGTAGGTTCCAAAAACGCCGTAAGCCGGTTTGGCGCGATAAAAACTTCCCGCGCTGTAAGCCAGCCCCGCATTATTGCGCACAACGCTGACAATCCGGGAAGGGAAGCCGCCGCTGCCCAGAATAAAATCAAGAACGGTAAAAGGATAAAAATCAGAATCATTCTTGCTCGCGGTAAAACGGCCGCTGATAATCGTGGATTGAGCTATTTCTTTGTCAAGAAAATAAATTCCGGCATTTGATTTTTGAGAAGGCGGATCAATGCCTGCGGGAATATCTTTTGTCTTCCAGCCGCCGAAGAACTGATTGAATTTTTTTACAATTTCATCTTTTGTTATATCTCCGCTTACGGCAAACATGATATTACCCGGCTGAAAAAAACGGCTGTGGAACCGGATCAAGTCATCACGTTCGATATTGGCCAGCGATTTGTGCGAAGAGACACGGCCGCGCGGATCATTGTGATAGATAAGACGGTTAAATTCCCGGAAAGCCAGTTTTTGCGGTTCGTCATTTAATCTTCTTAATTCCTCGTCGGTTAATTGTTTCGCCAGTTCAAACTTTTCCTGCTCAAAAGCGGGATGAATAAGAATTTGCGCAAGCAGATCAAGTCCCGGATCAAGGTCTTTGTTTAAAACAGAAAAATTAACCTGAGCGGATTCCAGAGACATGGAAATTGCCGCGGATGCGGCCATGAAATCAAACCGGGAATCGATTTCCGCGCTGTTCAATATTGACGTTCCGCCGGTTCTCATGACATAAGCGGTCAATTCGGCAACGCCTTCCTTTCCTTCAGGATCATACATTGTTCCCGTGTTGATTTTGGCGCTGATATTGACCAGAGGCAGTTCGTGGTCTTCCAAAATATAAAGAATAATGCCGTTTTCCAAAACAACACGCTGAACCTGCGGCAGGTTGAAACGCAGCGGCGGATATTTAATTTTGTCCAGGGATGTAAACCGGAAATTGGACTGGGCCGCGGCGGGAAAGCTGCTCCCGGTAATTATTAAAGCGGCCATAAGAAGGGAAACAAAAAATCGGTTTGATATTTTCATCATTAGTTCTGTCATATGAATCATCTCTTAATCTTTCTTTTTATTTAAAACAGCTATCGTGCGGTTTTCTTTATTCAGATAAAGTTTCGCCGCTTTTTGAATATCTTCCGCCGAAACCTTATCAATGATGTTTAAATAGTTGGATATATATCTGTAATCGCCCAGCAAGACTTCATAATAAGATAACGAAGAGGCCAGTTCGCCGTTGGACTCAAGATTTTTAATATAATCCATTCTTAACTGATTTTTTGCCTTGAGCAATTCCGTGTCCGTTACCGGCTGAGTTTTAATCTTTTCTATTTCGCGAAGAATAACATCTTCGAGTTCCGCATTTGTGTGAGGATAACGGGGTTTGGCAAATATCGTAAAAAGATTCGGGTATCGTGTCGCCGGCACACCGTTGGAAGCGTCCACACTTTCCGCGATGCCCATTTGAGTTACCAGTAGGTTATATAATCTGCTCGTTCTGCCGGTGGTCAGGATGGTTTGCAGAACATCGAAAACATAATCATCGTACGCCGGGGCCGTCGGCTTGTGATAGCCGATGATCATCATCGGGTTGGCATCAAACAGCACTTCCACTTTTCTTTCTTCGGTTTGTGGAGGTTCAACCGGGATCACATTTTTCTTTTTATTGTTCACGGGAATCCGGCCGAAATATTTTTCGATCAAATAAAGAGTCTTTTGAGGATTGATATCGCCGACCACGGCGATCACAAGGCTGTCCGGCGCTCTATATTCGGAAAAAATATTCTTTATCGCGGCAGGGCTCAAGTTCATTATGTCCTGCGTCCTGCCCAGTATCGGCCTTCCGTAGGGATGTACTTGATAAGCTGTGCTTAAAAATTGTTCATATAATTTACCGTCGGGGTCGGCTTCCACGCGCTGCCTTCTTTCTTCCATGACAACATCGCGTTCCGTATAAAATTCGCGAAAAACGGGATTGAGCAGGCGGTCTGATTCGACTCTTGCCCATAGTTCGATTTTGTTGGAGGGCAGGCTGACCTGATAAGTTGTTACATCCTGACCGGTGGAAGCGTTCATATCCAGTCCGCCGTTTTCCGTATACAGGCGGTCAATTTCGTTTGGTATGATAAATTTTTCTTCCTGGTCCTGCAATGTTTTCAGCTGGGCGACAAGTTCCGCGATGACTTTAGGGTCGGCCTTTTGGCCTTTTTGTTTTTCCATATCCAAAGCTGTGCCGGTTTTTTCGATTTCATCCAGGATTTTCTTTTCGGCTTTATAATCGGTAGTGCCGATAGTGGTTGTTCCCTTAAACATCAGGTGTTCACAAAAATGGGCGGCGCCGTATTCGTCAACCGTTTCATCCGATGCGCCGATACGATGACGGATGTAGAAAGAAACCGTTGGGCTCAGATGACGCTCCAGCATCAATACCGTCAAGCCGTTTTTCAGCCTGGCTTTAACAACGTTTTTTTCCAGATCAAAGCCGTGGGAGTTGCCGCCAATCAGTAAAATGACGGCAATCACAAAAACCGTTTTAAAAATATTATTGTTTTTCATCATCATTATCCATTTCATCTTGTTTATTTGGAAAGAAGCGGAATATAAAATATATAATTCCGACAATGCAGACCAGAATCATCAGGGACGCGGAAAAAAACAGCATGATAAATTCATGAGGATTATTTACACTGAAAGAATTCCATAAAATATTGACGCCAAAAATTAAAAAAAATACCGAAAATAATAAAACAACAGCATTCTTAATCCATATCAAAGCGTTCATATAATAGGGTCCGCGCCTGAACCGTTTTTAATTTTATTCTTTAATTCTGCGTAAACGGCAAAACTAAAATCGCTGTTTTGGCATGGCAGCAGAGAATTGTTATGATATAGCGGTTCTTTCTGAATGTCAAAGGGAGATGTCGTTACCGCTTCCGCCCACATTTTTGTGCCGGGAATAGGCGAATATTCGGCCAGCACCGGCTTGGCGCCGCATTCCCTTACAAACTCGATGCTGTCTATAACTTCCTGCGCTTTTTGACCGGGCATGCCGCAGAGAAGATAAATTCCTATATCATCTGTTTTATAACCCGCATTTTTTAAATGACGCACGCCATTGGACAATTCTTCATTGATAACTTTGCCTCCAGTTTGCTTCTGCTTATTGAAATCGGATGTTTCAAAACCGAAGCGAATGGTCTTGAATCCCGAATCGTAGAGCAATTTGCTCAACTCTTCGTTGATTTCCCGTAAATGCAATCCGTTGGGGCAATGGAACCGGCAGGACAAATTTCTTCGTTTTAATTCTTTGAGCAGGGGAATAATCATTTCCGGCGGATTAACAAGCAGAGCGTCGTCATAAAAGCTGAAATTAATTACTCCGGTTTTCTTTTGCCAGAATTCAATTTCATCGACAACTTTTATCGGGTCGCGCCGCCGGAATTTGTCATTTAAAATATGCGACGCGCAGTAACTGCAACGATACGGGCAGCCGCGGGAAGTGGTAATCGGCAGTTGGTCAATTTTTTGGATGAAGTCGAAAGCGGGGTAGGGCAGCGAATCAAGGTTTTCACTGTCGGGCATGAAAGAAGGTTCTTCACCGAATAAATCATTCAGCAACTGTAAAACTTGTTTTTCTCCAGCGCCTGCGATTACAAAATCAGCGCCCGAATATTTTCTCGCGTGTTCATAACAGAGAGTGGCGTATTTGCCGCCCAGCACAATGGGAACGGATGGCAATACTTTCTTGATTATTTTAATCGCTTCAAAAACTCCGGGATACCAGTAAGTCATCATGGAAGTGATTAAAACAATGTCCGTGTCCTGATGGCTTTTCAAATCCTCGCGGAATATTTCCGGTGTAATTCCATAGCGGCAATAATTTTTCGAGATCATTTTCAGGCTGTCGGGCTTGGGAATAACCTTCCGGAAAAATTTGCCACGGCCGCTTGAGTGGCGCTGCGGCCGCTTGTGACCATCGCCGGACATTGCGGGATGGTAAGGATCGAGGCAATCGATAAAATTAATTTGATGGCCGTTTTGACGCAACAGGCCGCCTAAATATAATAACCCTAGAGGTTTTATCCAGAAATCATAAGCCGCAAAATCGTGAATCCAGGGGTTGATTAAAAGTATACTTCTACTCATGGCGGATTGTTTATCATAGCGGCTGATTAATTACAAAAGCAATAAAAAATCATTTATTTAAATCCATACATTAGCGTATTTTTTATTGACTTTCAATTTTAAGACCGTGTAAGGTCAGATAAATTCTTAATTACTATATCCCGGCTTCAATTAACATACATTATCTTGGGGGAAAGCATATGCCAATTAATCAAACGATGTGGAAAATTACCAATGATATAGAGCAAATCCTAGAAACAAAACTTGAGTCGGAACTTGAACTTGAAAATGTTTTACAAGACAATATTAATATCCTTAATGACAATTGGTTAGTTATTGGAAGACAAGTATTAACAAAATTTAATAAATATATAGATCTTTTAGCAATTGATATTACTGGTTCGTTAGTAATTCTTGAATTAAAAAAAGAAAAAACCCCTCGTGATGTAGTTGCTCAAGCCATAGATTATGCTTCTTGGATTAAATCAATATCTCCTGATGAAATATCTGATATTTATGAAGCATTTGATAAGAAATATTTGAATACTAATAAAAGCCTCGATGAAGTATTTTATGAAAAATTCAATACAAAATTGGATGAAGAAATATTAAATAGCTCACATCAAATTATTATTGTAGCTACTGAATTAGATTCAAGCACTGAAAGAATTATATCATATCTTAATGACTCCAGTGTTCCTATAAACATAGTATTTTTTAAAGTATTTACTATCAATAATCAAAAATATATCAACAGGGCTTGGTTTATTGACCCGTATGAAACGTCAGATATTGCAACCATACATGAAACTAAAGAGCCATGGAATGGTGAATTTTATACATCATTTGGCGATGGGAAAGAACGTAGTTGGCTTGATGCCGTCAAATACGGTTTTCTTAGCGGTGGTGGAGGAATTTGGTATAGTAGAACACTTACACAATTGAAAATTGGTGATCGAATTTGGGTTAATGTACCTCACGTTGGTTACGTTGGCGTTGGCAAAGTTATTGACACGGCGCGTAAGGCTGATGAAGTGTTCTTTAATTGGGATGGTAAGAAATTAAATATTTATGATTTACCAAATAATGCTAATTATCATAAACAATTCGTAGATGAAGAAGACAAAGCAGAATATATTGTAAAAGTGGAATGGATAAAAACAGTTTTGTTGAATAAAGCAGTTTCTGAAGTGGGTTTTTTTGGAAATCAGAATACGGTGTGTAAACCAACTGCTAATAAGTGGAGTCATACAGTGGAGAGATTAAAAAATATATGGAAAATCAGTTAAAAAATGAACATTACCGGAAGTTGGAAAATATGATGCATTCGGCGCCGTTTGTGCAACTGGCCGGCGCACGCGCGGAAATCAGCCAGGGGCAGTCCGAAATTACATTGCCCGTGAAGCGGGAACTTTTTCATGCGGCGGACGCACTGCACGGCGCGTTATATTTTCTGGCGCTGGATAACGCGGCATTCTTTGCCGTCAATTCGCTGGTCGAAGATGTTTTTGTCCTGACGGTAAGTTTTAATATCTATCTTCACCGGCCTGTAGATCACGGCGTTATAAAAGCCGTCGGCAAAGTCGTTAATTCCACAAAAACTCAATATCTGGCGGAGTCTGTTCTCTACGACGCGGAAAACAGGGAGATTGCCCGGGGCAGTGGTGTTTTTGTCAGGGGCAAAACTAAACTGACGCCGGAGATCGGCTACAAATTGGGCTGTTGACCGGGAGCGCATTCCAGCAAGGAAGCGCAATAATAAATGATAATATTCCTTGCCGGTAAAAGCCGGAGGGTTTTACAAAACGCTCATCTGCTGTGTTGCGCTGCAATCCGCACCGCTCAACGTATAACAATATACGCCTCGCGGTTCGGATTTTTGCGCGCCTTGCATCTGAACATTTTTGAACAGCCCTAACTTTAACGACCACGCAATATCCGTTTATATCTCTCCAGAGCTAATTCTTTACAAAAACCAGCCAAATAATCAGCCAAAATTTGCAAGTGGTCCATTATTATTTGATTGAATTGACTTGACCGGCCTTTTATGTTAATAAAATCGGCGTAACAATAATCATTTAAAATATATAGTTATTTGTTTTGAGGCCTTATAAGCGTGAAAAAGACTACTTTGTTGAAAATTTTTTTGAGGTCTCTTTTTATCCATACAACGCTTAATTTTCGGAGAATGCAAAACCTGGGCTTTGCAATGGCTATAATCCCCATTATCGGGGAATTGCGACTACAACAAAAGGATTCGGAACGAATATTGACGACGCACTTGCAGATGTTTAATACCCATCCGTATTTTTCCGCCCCGATAATCGGTTCAATTGTCCGTTTGGAAGAAGAACAGGCCTGCACGGGTGAAGACTGCAATGCTCCCGCGATTAAGCAAAGCTTTATGGCATCTTATGCCGCGATAGGTGATATTTTTTTCTGGGGCGCTCTGAGGCCTTTTGCCGCGATTTTTGCCGCCGGCTTAATTTTTATGGGATTGATAATAGCTCCTTTGGCTTTTCTTTTGATTTATACGCCGGCTCATCTCTGGATAAGATTAAAGGGCTTTGCCGAAGGTTACAGGGAGGGGAAAAAGGGATTTGAATTTATTCGCTCCATGGATCTGCCCAGCGTTGCCGTAAAAATCCGCTGGATTTCTTTGGTTGTGCTGGCAGGCCTTCTTTTGTGGCTTACAGCTGGTCAGGCGTACTGGCCTTTTGTAAAAGTTTCGGGGATTATTATAAAATTAACGGCGCTGGTAACAGTTTTGTTTTGCCTCTTGTTGATAAAAAAGGGCGTATCACAAATGTATATTATTTATGGCGCTCTTGTGATATTTTTTCTCGTTTCCTGGAAAGGGTTTTTAATTTGACCGAAGAGATAAGGACTTTTAAGTTAAAAAACAAACTGGGACTTCACGCGCGTTCGGCGGCTTCTATTGTAAAGGTGGTTCAGCAGTTTAAATCGAAAATTTACATAGAACACAAAGGACAGACAGTCGACGGCGACAGCATTCTGGATATATTGACGCTGGCATGTCCCTTCGGCGGGATGCTGACCATAAAAGCGCAGGGTGATGACGCTGTGGCCGCTATAACAGAGTTGGAGAAGCTTGTTGAAAATAAATTCGGAGAGAATTGAACAATAAGATGAACGCTGATCAAACAAAAAAAACATTGGTTCTTAAAGGCATAGGAGTTTCTCCCGGAATCGCTATCGGCAGATGCTACCGTTTCGATCCGCTGGACAGCAAGGTTTCTTTCTATAAGCTAAGCGATGCTTCGCTGATTCCCGTGGAAATCAGCCGCTTCCGTAATGCCTTAAAGGAATCCATGCAGCAGCTTCTGGAAATTCAGAAAAACCTCAAAAAAGAAAATGTAATCGAACCGGTTTATGTTATCGATGTTCATATTCTTATCCTGAAAGACAAAATATTCATCAACCGCACGATAAATTACATACGCGATCAGGAAGTAAACGCGGAGTGGGCTCTGCGCATGACACTGGATCATTACAAACAGATATTCGACGGTGTCAAGGACGATTATATCAGCAGCCGGGTCAGCGATGTGCAACATGTGGTGCAGAGAATATTGCGCAATCTGTCCGGCGAAAAGCGCGAAGTTGTCTGGGAAGTGGGAGATGAAGGCGTAATCATTGTCTCGCAGGATTTGTCCCCTGCGGATACAGCCCAGATGAAGCTGGACAAGGTTTCCGGTTTTGCCACCGATACCGGAGGACGCACTTCCCACACGGCGATTGTCGCCCGGTCGCTGGAATTGCCCGCTGTCGTCGGTCTGGATAACGCGACCCGTTTTGTCCATTCAGGTGATGAAATAATAGTGGACGGCACGTCCGGTCTGGTGGTGATAAATCCTTACAGCGATATGCTCAAAAGGTATGAAGAAAGAAGACGTCATTATAATGCCGCAAAAGACGAGTATCTTAAATACGGTAAACTGCCGGCGGTCACGCTCGATCATTACCATGTGCAGATAGGCTGTAATATTGAATTTGTCGAGGAAATTCCTTCGGCGATAGTTCATGGAGCGGAAAACATCGGACTCTACCGCACGGAATTTCTGTACATATACCGCGATTCACTGCCGACAGAGGACGACCATTTCGAAAATTACCGTCAGGTTGTGACCGAAAAGAATTTATCATGGTCAACAATCCGCACGTTCGATCTGGGAGGCGATAAATTTCCCAACTACCAGAAACAGGCCAAGGAATTGAATCCTCAGATGGGACTCAGGGCAATCCGTTTCTGTCTGAAGGAAGTGGAAATATTCAAGACGCAGTTGCGGGCCATCTGGCGGGCGAGCGCTCTGGGTAAAACAAGAATTCTCTTTCCGATGATTTCCAGCGTGGATGAAATAAGGGAAGCAAAGAAACTGCTGGAAGAAACACGTCAGGAGCTTCTGGAGAGGGGAGAGAAAATCGCTCCGAGTATGGAAATAGGCGCCATGATCGAAGTGCCTGCCGCGGTGGAAATTGCCGATAAGCTCGCGCGGGAGGTTGACTTTTTCAGCATTGGCACAAATGATTTGATACAGTATTCGCTGGCTATTGACAGGGCCAACGAGCGTTTGACTTACATGTACGAGCCGCTGCATCCGGCTGTTTTGAGACTGATAAAGAAAACGGTTGATGCCGCCCGCAAGGCAGGCATTCGCACGGCCATGTGCGGTGAAATGGCCGGTGATCCCCTTTGCGTGCTGATTCTTTTGGGACTGGAGCTGGATGAATTGAGCATGAATCATCTGGCGATTCCGCGGATTAAAAAAATAATCAGGGAATCAACCCTGGAAGAATCGAAGATATTGCTGAAAAAAGCCCTTGCATTGAACACCGCTTCGGAAGTGCGGTCTTATGTAAATGATTACATGGCAAAACGTTTTCCTGACGAATTCAAGATTGATGAAGATTAAGCGCTGTTTCACGTTATTTGTTGCGGAGAACTTAAATAATGAAAGATATGAATGACTGGAATAAACCGGGTAATAACGAAGAATATTACTCCGGTCATCTCTACGATAGACAGAATTTTTTTCAGTTCGGATTGCTCAAGCCATTCCTCTCCAGGGTGACCCTTGCCGATGAATATGTCGAAAATATTAGAAGACTGTCCGTTGAGGGAGTGGTTGTTTACGCTTTAAATGAAAGAAGCGAACTCAACAGCCTCATCCTCTACGAGCTTTTTAAGCGCAAAGGAATTCCCATCCCCGTATATTGCCATGGAATGAATATGTCCTTCTGGCAGCCGTTTCCGGAAATGCTTAAATATTTCTGGTCTTCTTTCCGTCGCCGTTTCAGTAAGGGCGAGGAGGCATGGGAGAACAAACTTGCTTATCTGGAAAAAACAGTCAGTGAAAGAAACAGTGTCGTGATTCATCTGGGGGAATCGGAATTCATAGAGAACAGATCGGCCGAAAGCGCGATGATAAGCCTGATTAATGTTCAGAAAAAAGTCAGTTTCCCGGTTTTCATCGTGCCGGTTCTGGTTTCCTACGGACGCAGGCGAGAAAAAGAGGAGGAAGGTCTGGTCAATATTCTTTTTGGGCAGGCCGAACACACAGGGTCTCTGCGCCGGATTATAACGTTTGTACGATACGCGGGAGATGCCTTTGTCATTCCCTCGGAACCGATCAACCTGTGCGAATACCTGGATAAGAATAAAATTATCGTAACAGAAAAAACCGTCCGCGAACTGCGCGGCGAACTGATCGACCGCATCGATAAGGAAAAGACCGCCGTCGTCGGGCCTATCCTGAAATCGCGTGAAGAACTCATCGGCATGGTCATGAGCGACGAGTCGCTGAAGAAGTTTGTTGACGAATACACTGAAAAGGAAAAGAAGAACAAACTGGCGGTTAAAAAAGAGGTGCGCCGTTATCTTTATGAAATCGCCGCCGATTACAGCGAAACCATGATCGCTATCTGGCGCAAGACGCTCACCTGGCTGTGGAATGATATTTACGACGGCTTGTCCATAGACTCGGAAGGCATGGCCAAAATTAGAAACATTTCAAAAAAAATGCCTTTCGTCATTATTCCGTGCCACCGCAGCCATATAGATTATCTTTTGATTCATTACGTTTTCTACTTTAATAAAATACCGCTTCCGTTCATCGCCGCCGGAATTAATTTATCCTTCTTCCCCATGGGTTATATTTTCCGCAAGTCGGGCGCTTTTTTCCTGCGCAGAAGCTTCAAGGGCAACAAGGTTTATCCCGCGGTATTCCAGAAGTATCTGGCGATACTGATGAAGGAAGGGCTTCCGCTGGAATTCTTCATCGAAGGCGGGCGCAGCCGGACGGGTAAAATGGTCATTCCCAAGTACGGCCTTCTTTCCATGATCATTCAGGCCTATCAGGAGAAATACTGCGAGAACTTCGCCGCGATTCCCGTTTACATCGGATACGATCGCGTGATCGAGGAAAAGTCCTATCTTAAGGAACTGGCCGGTGAAACCAAGAAGCAGGAAAATGCCGCGGAAATAATCAAATCCGGCAACGTACTGACCAAAAGATTCGGCCGCGTTTACGTCAACGTCGGCGAGCCGATGATTATGAAATCTTATCTGGAATCCCAGGAAAAACCGATAGAAGAAATGACCGTTGAGGAACGCCAGAGCCTTTACAGGAAAATCGGATACGAAATCGTTCTGGAAATCAACAAGGTCTCCGTTGTCACCCCGTTTTCCCTGTGTGCCTCCGTCATTCTCAGCCACGAACGCAGGGGGATATCCCACGATGAGCTTTTCGATATTCTCAACGAATTCTATGAATACCTTTCGGTCAGAAAGGTGAGATTCGCGGAAACTTTTTCCCATCACGAAAAAGCGATCACGGACGCCCTGAATCAATTTGTGCAGCAGGGATTTATTTCCAAGATCGAAGCCGAAGAGGAAGAAGAGGAAATGCAGGAAGTGGTCTATTCACTCATCGAACAGAAAAGAGTCAATCTTGAATACTACAAGAACAACATTCTGCACTTCTTTATACCTCTTTCTTTTGTTGCCACGGCCATCGTCAAGAGCAATGAGGACATGGTGCCGCTTACGCGCATACTGAGCAAATTCAAGTTTCTCAAAACACTTTTGTGGAACGAATTTATTTTTGACGAACACCGCGACGATGCCGATGATGTCAATGAAATGCTTGCTTATCTGCGCGAAAGAAAAATGATAACCTCTGTGGAACGCGACGGCGAAGTCTACGTAGAAATGAAAGGGAAGGCCAGCAACAAATTAAAGCCCTATGCCGACCTGATTCACAACTATCTGGAGTCTTTCTGGATCGTCCTGCGCAGTTGCCTGTATTTGAAGAAAAATCCGCTTCCCAAAAAGGAATGGCTCAAAAAAATAATAGTGCTGGGAGACAGAATGTACAAAAAGGGCGAAATACTCAGACCCGAAGCCCTTTCCCAGTCCAATTATCAAAATGTAATTATATTTCTCGAAGACTCCAAGCTGATAAGCTCCTTTAAAGATGAGAAGATCGACAAGAAAGATGTTTTATACGCGTTGACCGAAAACAGAGCTGAAATGGAAGTTCTGCGCCGTCGCATATTCAGACTGTTATAAAAGCTTCAAAGAAATCCTCAGGAAAACTCCCTCAAAATGTGCACCGGAGAAATTTTATTTGTGTGCTTTTGCGCCTCGACCGATGCTGTAAAATGCTTTTTGGGAAGAATCTTGATTATACCGCGCAAGTCATATAAAGGATAATCCACAAAATAATGAAGCGGTGATTTAATAAGATGAACGCGCCTGATAAAAATAAAGATACCAGATTGTTCCGCCATTTAAAGAAATGGCTGGAAAAGGCGGTAATGGATTACAATATGATAGAAGTGGGCGACCGGGTTTTGGTAGGCGTCTCCGGTGGAAAGGACAGCTTGGCCCTGCTTGATTTGCTTGATTCACCAATGATTTTCGTTCCCCGTTTTTCTTTCATCGCCGTTAATATCGACATGGGTTTCGATCCTTCGTATAAGGCCTATGATGAGCTCGAAAATTATTTCCAGCAAAATAATTACCGCTATGTGATGGAAAAAACGGATATCGGCCCTCTGTCGCATAGTGATTTTAACAAAAAGAATCCCTGTTTTTTGTGTTCGCGCCTGCGCCGCAAAAGAATATTCGAAATTGCCGATGTGGAGGGTTGTAATAAAATCGCTTTTGCGCATCACCGCGACGACATCATAGAGACCCTGCTGATTAATATTTTTTACGGGCGGGAAATCAGCACCATGCTGCCAAATCAGAAAATATTCGGCGGCAAATTGCATATCATCAGACCTCTGGCTTATTTGAAAGAGGAGCTGGTCAAAAAATACAGCAAGGAACGCCAATTTCCTGTGATGAAAAACGAATGCCCGACAAGTGAAACATCCAAACGAATTTATATAAAGAATCTTTTAAACAAACTGGAGCTGGACCACAAGGAAGTCCGCGATAATATCTACAAGGCTATGAGTCATGTGAAGCCGGACTATCTTCTTCCGAAAAAGTAACGACCTTATAAAAAAGCCGGATGCTGCGTTGTGCTTCGTCACTAGTCGTTGCGGAGTACCTAAAAGTGCACCTCACTCCTTATGACTCGCACGCCTTGCCTGCGGCATTTTAATAAGGTCTTCAGAGTTTTTGTAAATGAATAAATATTTCAGTTCATCAAAAAGTAATAAAAAATAAATGGCTTTAAACAAATTTTAATGTAAAATCGAACCATGGCAAAAGATAATACAGGACAAAAATTGATTGCGTCCAATAAAACGGCGCGTATGAACTACGAAATAGGCGATATTTACGAAGCCGGGCTGGTTCTGACCGGAACGGAGGTTAAATCCCTGCGTGAAGGCAGGGCAAATCTCAAGGACAGCTATGCGATTGTCAAGGACAATGAAGTTTTTCTGCGGGAGATGCATATAAGCCCTTATGATAAAGGCAACAGATATAATCACGATCCATTGAGACCCCGCAAACTTCTCCTGCATAAGCGGGAAATCAAAAAGCTGTATGGCAAGTCGAGGGAAAAGGGACTGTCTCTGGTTCCTCTGAAGCTTTATTTCAAGAACAGCAAGGTGAAAGTTGAAATAGGCATAGGCAAGGGCAAGAAGCTGCATGACCGCCGCCAGGATATCAAAGAGAGAGAAGAGCGGCTTGACGTTGCCAGAAACTTTAAGTCGAAGTTGATAAAGATTTGATAAGCATTTAATAAGTAACGATTATTTAAGAGAATCTTGCGGTATATTCTAAAATCTATCCTTTGACAAAATTGCCGTAAGTGAGTATATTACAAATAAATAAAAAAGGGGGCGTCACGGTTTCGACGGGGACATTTGACGTTGTCGTTGCGTACCGAGGTTCCTACAGGCCTCGTTAAACAGGTAGGAAACATATAATCGCAGACAACTACGATTACGCTTTAGCCGCTTAAATCGGCTAACGTTCCACCCGGTTCTCCTGTTGATCGGAATGGAACGTCATTAAGACAGGATAGCCGAACTTCCTGCCTGGGGAAGGGAGGCGAATCCTTTCAGGCTAGCGCGGTAAGATCCTGCCTTGGGGAGCAAACCAGCGTGAAGGTTATAAATCTAAGGCTACGTACGTAGAAGCTCCAGCGAAAGGTTTTCGGACGCGGGTTCGACTCCCGCCGCCTCCACCAGTAGGGAATCCAACAAAGTCCAAAGAAGTACAAAAACCCGTTAGCAATAACGGGTTTTTTATTGCTCTTAGTACAAACTGACCTTTGTTTTTATGACTAGTTAAGATTAATTTTTATCAACCACAGAATGTAAAGATAATAATTTGATTCCCTTGCCAAGGACTTCATATTGATTGATGAATACCTGTTTCCACAATACCGGCTCATTGCGGGGCAACATTCCCAGACTGAATTGAGAAATGAAAAGCAAATTCCATGCTATCAGGACAACGGATATAAATCGAACAGTTAACATCCATTTTTTTGTCTCTGAAATAAAAGTAGCAATTCCTATCGCAAAAATAAAACTGCAGCTTATATAGGCGCGATTCCCAAAACTGACACCGAACCACCAGCACCACCAAGCCGCGTTTATGTACCACTGAACGGCAAAAGCTACTAATAGAGCTGTTCCTATCTTTGGTCGTTTTCGGCAAAAAAGTGCCAATCCGATCAAAGCCGGTAAAATGACAGGTGTCCAGCTTATCAAACCATGATACGCTGAAAAAAATGTGTCCAACAAATGTGGAGAAAAATAATTGAAGCCTTCATTGGAATAGGAATAAACAATAAATTGCCCATATAATATTTTCCAAACAATGAATTGTGGAATCAACATGATAAAATAAATCACACAGAACAGAACAGCTTTTTTAATTCGCTCTATAACGGAAGACGCGATTTTTGAGTTGAATTTTAATATTCCGGACAATTCCATAAATATGATGATTGAAAACATCATATCCTGCGGACGAATCAATGTCATTAACCCTGCGGAGATTCCAAGCAAAATAATAGATCGATAAGTTCTGTTCCCGAGATTTTTAATCCAAAAATAAGCAAAAAGAGAGACAGCGAACAGCGACATGGCATGCGCCATAGTTGATTCCGTTGTTAGATAATACAGCACATTGGTGGCAAAAGTGATCAGCACCGATGCAAACAACGATTCTTTTTTCTGAAAAAAGAATAGGAGAATCTTATAAATCAATATAAGACCGATAAGTCCATAAATGATTGATCCTAAACCGATGAAGAACTGGTACAAAATAGAGTAACCATCAGGAACAACTTTAACACCGAAATGTGCGGCTTCAATCGTTATGGCATGAGCGACCAGGAAAAATGGTGTCCATAATATAGCAGATCCTACAAAAAATTTGTTTGGAACGTGACCGGTTACTGTACGTTTGTAGGGATCAGGAACTGCATGTCCAAACTTATTATATTCAAGAAATTCATTTTCATAATTAAGATCTCCGTCCACAACAGCCGAACGCAGATGGGCATAATACCCCAGTCCATCGCCAACAATGGCTTTACCCGTAAAGTGAATTCTCGCAACCAGGAGTATCACCAGTAAAATGGCAAATATAAATATCAGCCATTTCGGTTCGTTAAAAACAATTTTTTTCATAAGTAACAATACCGCTATACATCAATTTATGTCCAGGATTTTCTTGACATATATTAAGCTTGTTCCTATGCTTGTTTAACAAAAGAGGGGATATAGCTGTGTTTCAAAAAGCGCGACCTGAATCAGTCCTTTTTATCACATTGGATTCCTGCCGATATGATACTTTCATCGGTGCGGAGATTCCGAATTTACGCGCCGTCGGTCCGGTTTATCGCTGCATGGCGCCCGGCAATTTCACTTACTCCTCTCATGCGGCAATGTTTATGGGCTTCACGCCGGGAGATGCTCAATCACCGGAGTCGTTTGTTAATCCCATGGTTGGCAAAATATTCAAGATGCGGGGCGGAGGATTTTCCGGTCCGGGTAAACACCGCTTTGTCCTGGACGGCGGGAATATTGTCGATGGTCTGAAAATCAGGGGTTATTTTTGCATAGGCACGGGAGCTCTTTTCTGGTTTGATCCCGCGCGGCCTACCGGAAAAATCCTGACGCGAGATTTTCACGATTTTTACTTTCCAGGCAATGTCTGGTTCCTGGAAAAGCAACTGAACTGGATAAGCGAAAAAATGAAAGAAACCGATGGACCGGTTTTTCTTTTTCTTAATATTGGCGAAACACATTTCCCCTATTACTTTAAGGGAGCTCCCTGGAGCAAAGAGATCAATCCCTGCCAACCGATGGCGGGAGAAAAAAACGATGCTGTTGAATGCCGGCGCCGCCAAAAGGCGTGCCTGGAATATATAGATAAACAGATCGCCCCACTATTGGAGTCTTTTAACGGCAGCAACACGATAATCTGTGCCGATCACGGCGATTGCTGGGGCGAGGACAATCTATGGGGGCACAATATGCATCATGAAAAGGTGCTGGAAGTGCCTTTGGTTTTTCGTCTTACTCCTGATTACGATTCGGATTTGCCTTTTTTTCAAAAACTCATCAATAGAGTAAGATATAAAATTACAGATTTATAAACCTCTAAGGCGTCAGTATGTGTCATTCATCCTGTCTTCAGTTTGGACATTCGCAATTTTCCCGCGAAAAAATAATAAATAAAAAGGTGCTGGAAGTTGGAGCGCTTGATATCAATGGTTCATTCAGGGCGTTTGTTTGCGATTTCGAACCATCAAGTTACCTGGGTGTTGATATTGCCCCGGGTCCCGGCGTCGATGAAATATGCGATATCAATAATCTGATTAATCGCTATGGCCGGGAAAGTTTTGACGTTGTTATCTGTACGGAAGTTCTGGAGCATGTCCGCGACTGGCGCAGTGCGGTCTCGAACTTGAAGAATGTTCTTAAGCCTAATGGCATGCTGCTTCTGACAGCAAGATCAAGGGGTTTTAAATACCATGGTTTTCCCTCTGATTTCTGGCGTTATGAAACTGATGATATAAAGGTGATATTCGGAGATATGATAATCGAGGCCAACGAAATAGATTCAGATAGCCCGGGTGTATTGGTAAAGGTCCGCAAACCGTCTTTTTTTGTGGAAAAGAACCTCGATTATCTTGAATTGTATTCCATCGTCAGTCTCAAGCGTTGCCGGGATATCGATAAATTAAACTATCTTTTTTTCAAAATAAAGATTGCAATGCGCCAGTTAATTTCGCGGATACTTCCCGGCAGGATTAAGGCTATGATCAGAGAAAATATTTTCAGTAAGCAAATATAAAGACTTATGACGAATCCACTGGTTACTATTATGATACCCACGTATAATCAGGCGGCTTATTTGGAAGAAGCTGTCGGAAGTGCGCTTGGGCAGGATTACGTAAATCTTGAAGTTATTATTGCCGATGATGGCTCTTCTGATAATACTCCGGAAATTGCGCGTAAGTTTGTAAACGATGCGCGATTGAAATATTACAGAAACGAGACCAATCTGGGCAAGACGGCGAATTATCGACATATTTTATATGAACTTGCCGGCGGCGAATGGGTTTTAAATCTTGATGGCGATGATTACCTGACAGATGAAAATTACATTTCCTTTGCTATGCGGCAGATAAGCCGTTATGAAAATGTTGTTCTTTTTACGGCAGGCGTAAAAAGTATCCGGCAGAAGGGATTTCGTTCGCCGCACACGCATCATTTGGTAAAAGAGCAAATATTCATGGAAGGAATAAATCTGTTTTTAAACTGGCATCGCTATAAAATTCCACATCTCACGAGTTTATATCATCGGCAAACGGCTTGCCGGATAGGTTTTTACGAAGTTGATATTTCCAGCACCGACTGGGAATCTTTATTGCGGCTGGTTCTGCAGGGGAATGTTATATTGAGCGAAAGAATCGCCGGAGTATGGCGCAAGCACGGCAATAACTTATCACAGGCGATGGACTTTGGTCAATTTAAGTCAAACTTTGCTTTTATTACAAAACCGTTGGAGTACGGACTTAAAAAGGGCCATAACAAAATCGTAATGGAAGAGTGGCGCAAAACGATGATTAAAACTATCATGAGAGGACAATTTGATGAAGTCTGGCGTAATGTAATGAGGAAAAGAAGCTTGGTGGAAATGATGAGATTTATTCGCGCAGTCAGAAAAGATAAACCGGAATTCGTGAACAATTTATTTCATCTGAATAATTTAGCGCACTTATTTTTATGTTTCTTGTTAATGCCGCTGACATGTTTTAAACATTATTCAAAATAAAAAAATAAACGAGAGGCTTTGTCGTTCAAACAAAGATAAAAAATGAAAATATTAATGCTGCACGGTCATTATTCCGATATTGGAGGAGCGGAGGTCTTTATTAATAATCAGATAGCCGGTCTTAGGAAAAGAGGTCATGAAGTATTATTATTTTGTTTTGGCAACAAAGATATAGATGAAAAAAATCTTATCGTAATAAAAGAGCCGAAGTCCGATCTAATTAGATATATTTATCAGATTCTAATTAATCCGAAGGGATATGCCAAACTTAGAAAAACAATTAAATCTTTCAAGCCGGACGTTATACATCTTCATAATATAGATAAACATATCCTGACCTTTTTATTGCCTGTTAAAAATTATAAAGCCATCAGATCAATCCATGATTTTGGCATTGTCTGCCCTTCTTTCTGGGGAATTCATAAGGATGACCAAAAAGTATGTGAGCAGGGAATTGGCCTCAAGTGCATAAAACATAAATGTCTGAATCCCCTCCTGTATCCTTTTTATTATTACCTGTTTAAAATAAAACATTATTTTCAGAAGAAACGGGTTAACGGTTATATAACGGCAACAGAATTGCTGAAAAATTATATGCAGGATCAGGGATTCAAAAATATATATATTTCCCCATATTTCACCACAAAACACAATTATATTTTAGAAAATACTATGGGGAAACAGATTCTCTTTGTAGGCAAGTTAGAGGAAAATAAGGGATGTGAATTACTCATACGAGCTTTTAGCCTTGTCAATAAGAATATTCCGGATGCGACACTTAATGTCGTAGGGTCCGGATTGCAGGAGAGCAAACTTAAAAGTTTATCCAGGTCTTTAAATTTGACCGGCAATATCAATTTTGCGGGCAGTGTTCCAAATAAAGAAATCGCAAAATACTATTTGAATTCTTCCGTCGTTGTTGTGCCATCAATCTGTACGGATAATTCTCCTATTGTGATTTATGAAGCATTATCTTTTGGGAAACCGGTTATTGCGACAAACAGGGGAGGTAATCCCGAATTGATCAAGAATGGTTATAATGGTTTTGTCGTTGATGCAAATAACTTGGATGACATAGCCGCCGCTATTGTAAATCTCCTCAATGATAAGAAACTATATAATACAATAGCTGACAACGCTCTTGAATCATCATCCAAATTTGACATCGATAAATATACTGATAATCTGGAAATGATCTATAGTAAATTATAAGTAATCCACTATCGGTTGAAGCCTGTGCTAGTTTACTTGTGCTTCGTCAGCTTTTTTCCCTCGACAACTGCCAGTTCCAGGCCGTTTTGATAATTTCATTGATATCTTGATATTTGAGCTGCCAGTTAAGAATCCGCCTCGCTTTATCAGAGTTGCCGATGACGATTGGGGCATCACCGGGGTGTCTTTCCGTCTCCACAACCTTGATGGATTTGCCAGTGATTCGCTCAGCCGCCTGGATTATTTCTCTAACGGAAAAACCGTTTCCAGTGGCGAGATTAAAAACGTCTGAAGGGGCGCCACGCCTCAGGTATTCCATGGCCAAAAGATTGCCTGCCGCTAAATCGTTGATGTGTATATAATCGCGAATACATGTACCATCCGGAGTTTCGTAATCGGTTCCATAGATTTGAACATGATCACGCTTTTCTGCCGCCACATGCAGCGCTAAAGGAATCAGATGAACCTCAGATTCATGCCATTCACCGATCTCGCTTTCAGGATCCGCCCCGGCAGCGTTGAAATATCTAAGGCAAACATGACGTATGCCGTGCGCTTTATCATAATCTTTCAGAATTTGTTCAACCATCAGTTTGGATTTGCCATATATATTTATCGGCTGTTGAGGATGATTTTCTGTCAGCGGAATCTGGAGATGATTGCCATAGACTGCACAGGTGGAAGAAAATATGAAATATTTCACTCCGTATTCAATCATGACGTCAAGAAGATTTAATGTATTGACTACGTTGTTCCTGTGAAATTCTGATGGATGATTAATGGGTTCGCCGGAAGAGCAGAAGGAACCATAATGCATAACTGCTTTAATCGGGTAGGTCTGGAAACAAAAACGCAGCCGATCCTTATCTGCCAAGTCTCCCAGAACAAAATGGCCCCACTTGACAAAATTCCTATGACCGAGGCTCAGATTATCATAGACAACCGTTTCGTAGCCCTTTTTATGAAGGATTTTATTGGCGTGAGCTCCGATGTATCCGGCGCCGCCTACAAGAAGTATCATGCATCAACCTTATGGTTCAATGTTGGCATCTGTAAAAAACGAACTACTTAATCTATATTTGATTTACAGTGTTCAATAATGACTAATTATCTCTCCTGTCAAGACAAAAATATTGGGTAAATATAAGAATTCTGTGAGGGAATAAATACATTTTTAGACACTTTCCGGATTAATAATGTTGACATGCAAACTCAACTTTCTTATATTTTTGTTTACGGAACAGAATATTTTATCAAAATATTAGGGTAGCGTTGTGCTTGAAAAATATCTGACTATTCTGGAAAAAATATATTATAAATTATTCATCAGATTCAATAGAATCAATAAATGTTTTTACAAGCATAAAACGATCAATAAATCGAAGCGCATCGTTTTATATCTTGATTATCCTAAATTTATTCATTTAGGCGATACTTTGTGGTGCGAACCCATTGCCAGATTAATTGACGCAAATTTTAATCTGGCAATTTGCTGCACCTCACCCATGGAATTCTATTTCAGGCGCCTTGGATATAAAGTGATTGATAAATCATTGATTAATCATGATGACTTATTCATCGCGCGAACTGAGTTGGCTTATCATTTAAGAGATAAGGATGTGCTTTGGATAAATTTTAATTACATTAAGGTATCGCAACCTATAATCAACGCCGTTTTAAATAATGTTGCTGATTATTTAGGTTTAAATCTGAATGATGCAAAACCCCGGGCGTTAAATTTCAGTCCGGCAGAGAAAAATTCCGTGGCGTTGAAGTTCGGCATAGTCCCGGGACAAAATTATGCGGTATTTAATAATTGCATTGATTCTCATAAACTAAGAATGAGCAAGGCTGAGTTTCGTGAAGCGAATAAAGCTTTATGGCTGTTTGCTGAAAAATACAAGCGGGACGCGGGTGTAAAATTAATTCATACAGGAACCGATAAAGAAAAAGATAAAGACTCGACTGATGACGGAATAGTTGATTTGGATTTGCGCGGTGTAACGAGCGTTGAAGAATCTTTTATTTTAGCGTCACTGGAGAATGTTGTAAATTATATCGGTTTTGACGCATTCTGGCTTCACTTATTTAATATATATGATAAAAGAAGTTATATCATGTTAAGACCTGGTTTTTCGGTGAAATGGAAAAAACAAGTGAAAAATTATGTGGCGACGCCTTATATTGCCGAAGGAAATAAAATTAAATTTATTGATTGAGTATATATGAATTTTGAAAACGCTGATACATGACAGGCGCACTTGAAAGCGGAACGAAGGTTGACATGAGTCGCATAACTTATTTAACAAAAATGATTCAGCAAAAATTTCGGCATACGCTTTTCGCGAAATCCTCGGAATTCATACGGGTTGTTGAACGCCAGTCGAAAATAGCCAGTCCTGAAAAGATCGGTTTTTATCTGGATAATCCGTTTTTCATACATTTAGGTGATCAACTTTTCTTTGAACCGGCTCTCCGTCTGATTACAGGGAAATTTGATGCTTATATCAAGCCTACGCCGGATATGGCGGAGTATTTTATAAAATCAGGCGCGAAGGTTATAACCAATGAAAAAATATTCGACTGTGATATGATTGTGACGCGGGAGGAATTACTTCCTGAAGTTTTGTCTAAAACAAAAGCGGATATAATATCGATTAATACTTTTTCAGAGGATATGCGCTACAGAATTTCTGATGCAATTGCGTACAGCCTTGTGCAGTTATTAAAAATTGAGATTCCCGGTGATTTCGATTTTTCGCCGTGGAGGCCATCTGCCACGAGACAGCAGATTGCCGACGATGACGATAAGGTTATTTTAGCTCCGTATGTGAATTCCGGCTGGTTTCGTGCATGGAATTCCGATGTCAGACAATTATCGCTTCTTGCTAAGACATATGCGGAAGAATCCGGTCTTTCGCTTTTTTTAGTTGGGGGAAAGGAAGATGCTGATTCTAAAATTCCCGCCGTAATCGGCGCTCTATTTCGAGGATTGGCGAGGCCGATTCACTCCCTTTCAGTTCGCGCAAATTATGGCTTCAGGGCAAATTGCCAGAGCGTTTACATTTGACACTTTTGTTTTTCATACCGCAGTGGCATACGGTGTTCCGGTTGCGGTTAAAATAAGACGACGTTTGCCGAAAAAAAAACGATTTATCCGGGAGCATTTTGTGCCCTCGTATTTTAGCCAAGATCATCAAATTGATTTTGTGTAAGGCAAAAGTATTTTAAAATTTTCATCAGGGATGTTTTATGTTGTTTGAATCATTTTATTTGGTTGTTTTTGCGATGGTCATGGGATTTGTGGATAGCGCGCTGGGTATGATGTATGGAACAGTCCTTTCACCTTTATTGATCCTAATCGGATATGATGTTAAAAGCGTCGTTCCTGCCGTATTAATTTCTCAGGCTGCCTGCTGTTCTGTGGCATCTTACAGGCATCACCAGTTGAAAAACGCCAATTTCCAGAAAGGCACAACCGATTATCACGTGACCACTACACTGATATTGTCCGGTGTATTTGCCTGCGTCATCGGTGTCTTTATTTCCATATCAATCTCGCCGAAGATTCTGAATACATACATAGCCGTTTTGGTTATTGTGGTCGCTTTAATGATTTTATCGGGTAAAACATTTATCATGACATCAAAAAAAATATACACCCTTGGTTTTATCAGCGCGTTTAACAAAGCTTTATCAGGCGGCGGTTTTGGGCCGCTCGTTACCGGAGGACAACTCGTTTTCAAAGGCAGATCGGAAAAGGGCGCTGTCGGAGCGGCGGTCTTTGCCGCAGCCTCAATTTGTCTCTTAAGTTTTTTTCTATGGTTTTTAGTAAACGGCTTGCCTCCCATTACGTTGATGATCCCTTTATGTTTAGGTTCGATGGCCGGCGGTTTTTTCGGCCCGATGGCTTTGAGTAAAATAGGATCTAAAGAAATTCTGAAAAAAAGTTTGGGCGTCCTTGTGTTGATTGAAGGCTTGTTTCTTCTCTACAAGGTTTGGATTAGATAAGAAAAAACGGTTTGTTTAAAGAAGAGGCATCAGCTAAAATGAATTCTCTCGGTCTATCCTATTTGCAGCAATTGGAATCAGAATCTATTCACATTATGCGCGAAGTTGCGGCTGAGTTTAAAAATCCTGTGATGCTTTATTCTGCCGGCAAGGATTCCAGCGTGATGGTGCGGCTGGCTCAGAAGGCTTTCTATCCGGGTAAATTTCCTTTCCCGCTTATGCATGTGGATACGGGGTACAAGTTTCCGGAGATGTACAAGTTCCGGGAAGAATTTTGCAAAAAAATCGGAGCCCGGTTAATCGTTGAAAGAAATGAGGAATGGATTGCCAATAAATGTCATCCTCTTAAAGACGGTGTTGATAAGTGTTGCAGCCTTTTAAAAACAGGCGCCTTACTGGATGCCTTGCGTAAGCATAGCTTTGACGCTGCCTTAGGCGGCGCAAGGCGGGAGGAAGAGAAATCCCGCGCCAAGGAGCGCGTGTTTTCCCTGCGGGACGCTCACGGTCAATGGGATCCTAAGAACCAGCGCCCCGAACTCTGGGACATATACAATACCCGAATCAACGAAGGGGAAACTCTGCGGGTCTTTCCCTTGAGCAACTGGACAGAGCAGGATATCTGGGAGTACATCAAACTGGAAAACATTCCGATAGTCCCAATATATTTTGCTCTTAAACGTGAAGTCGTTATTCGTAACGGTATTCTCATTCCTGTTTCACCCGGTTCGACAAATGATCATAAGAAAGTAAAAAGAATACTCTGCCGTTTCCGCAGCCTTGGCTGTATCCCCTGCACGGGCGCTATAGCGTCAAATGCAACAACAATTGACGAGATTATCAGCGAAGTCAGAGCCGCAAAAAAATCTGAAAGAGAAAACCGCGTGATTGATCTGACGAGCGAGAGTTCTATGGAACAAAAGAAAAAAGAAGGTTATTTTTAATGCATTCCGGTGAAAAATCATTGTTGCGTTTTACAACCACCGGCAGCGTGGACGATGGGAAATCAACGCTGATCGGCCGGTTATTGTGTGAGACTGAAATCCATATATGAAGACCAATATACGGCAATTGAACAAGCTTCAAAAAGAAAAGGCTTTAAGGAAGTTGAACTGGCGTACCTTCTTGATGGATTGGCCGCCGAAAGAGAGCAGGGGATTACGATTGATGTGGCCCACCGCTATTTCGAAACTTCAAAAAGAAAATTCATCATTACCGATACACCGGGTCATGTCCAGTACACAAGAAATATGGTGACGGGCGCGTCTAAGGCTGATTGCGCTGTAATTTTGATCGATGCCCGAAATGGTGTATTAACCCAGTCAAAAAGGCATGGTTTCATTGTCTCTCTTTTGCAGATTCCACATCTGATCGTTGCGATTAATAAAATGGATCTGGTAGATTACGCGGAGGATGTTTTCAACCGCATTGTTGAAGAATATGAAAACTATTCTCAAAAGCTTGATATTCACGATATCGTTTATATCCCCGTATCCGCTCTTAAAGGGGATAATGTTGTCGTTAAGAGTGAAAAGATGCCCTGGTATAACGGTTCGACCCTTCTGCACTATCTTGAAAATATCCATGTTACAGCGGACCGGAATCTGGTGGACTTTCGTTTTCCCGTTCAATATGTAATCCGTCCACATTCGGATTTTAGGGGTTTTGCGGGGAAAATAGTTTCCGGGACGATCACACCGGGGGAAGAGGTCGTTGTGCTGCCTTCAGGAAAGACAACGTCCATCAAATCTGTCACAACTTACGACGGTGATTTGCGGGAAGCATTTTCCCCGCAATCCGTGGTTCTTTCATTGACCGATGAAGTCGACGTCAGCCGGGGAGACATGATTGTCAGGAAGAAGAATCTTCCCCGGATTGCAAACAATCTGGAAGCGATCGTTTGCTGGATGGATGAAAAAGCCATGACCATGACGACGCCTTATATCATGAAACACACAACAAAATCTTTGAAAGCGCGTATTGCAAAGATTGTTCACAAGATAGATGTCGATACCCTGCATCGAAAACCGGCTGACACTTTTTTACTCAACGATATTGGCCGGATCGAGATCAACACATCGACCCCGATATTTTTTGACCCTTATAAAATCAATCATGCAACCGGCAGTTTCATTCTGATTGATCCCCTCACCAATAACACGGTTGCTGCCGGAATGATAAGAGATGTCTCCAGGCATATTGAAGACTATACTGAAATTCATATCGATTATGGTGATAAAACTAAAAAATCGCCGCATACAATCTGGCGCGGGTTAAATATAGAACTTGCCGACCGGGAAAAACAAAATGGTCACAAAGCCGTTGTATTATGGCTTACCGGTTTATCCGGCGCCGGGAAGTCAACAATTGCCATGGCTTTGGAAAAAAAATTATTTGATCGCGATTACAAGACAGCATTGCTTGATGGCGATAATATCAGGCATGGTCTTTGTTCTGATCTGGGATTCACTTCGACGGACAGAAAAGAAAACATTCGCCGGGCGGGTGAAGTTGCGAAAATATTCTTTGAACATGGGAATATTGTCCTTTGCACATTTATTTCACCATTCAAACAAGACAGGACATTTGCGAGAAGTTTGTTTCCTGAAGGAAGATTTATTGAAGTCTATGTTCATTGTAACATTGACGAATGCCGCAAGCGTGACCCAAACGGGTTATATAAAAAAGCGCAATCAGGGTTAATAAAGGATTTCACAGGGCTGTCTTCGCCTTATGAAGCTCCGGAAACACCGGAGTTGGTCATAGATACAGAAAGTTTATCCCTGCGGAAATGTGTTGATAAATTGGAGGAGTTTCTAATCAGTAATTCCATTATTGTTTTCAAATAAAATATTTGAAATTGCAAAGCAAAAAGTTATATTTCCATACAGGTAAGAAATAAAGGTCGCATGAAATAAATTAATCGAGTGGAGGGAAACACCATGAGATTTTCAGCACTCCTTTTCATTTTATATCAAATCCTCAAGAGGGCGGCGAAAATGAAACCAGCCTATAGAAGTTACATCGGCTCCATTCATCAGGTTAAAATCATGATCAAGACGGCTGATGGAAAGCGGGGAAGACTCTTCATCTTCGACAAGGGAACAGTGAGTTCCAGGTCGGGCGCGAATCATCCATATGACGCGGCCATTGTGTGGTCCGACGCGGAAACCGGTTTTAAGGTGATGTCGTCACAAAGCGATTCCGAGCAGTTTAAAGCCGCCGCGGAGGGAAAGATGAAGCTCGACGGCATGGCTTTTTTCGCGCAGTGGTTTAATGACGGAGTGAAACTCGTGATGTAAAAAGAATTTATTCATGTTTATTTATTAGGAGGATCTTCAATGGCAATGATAAAAGGCGGTCATTTGGTAGGCAAATATCTTAAAGAGGTGGAAAATGTAGATATCGTGTTTGGTATTTCCGGCGGACATATCGAGGCGATGCTGGACAGTTTCACGGAATATAAAATTCGCACCATAGACGTGCGGCATGAACAGGCCGCCGCCATGATGGCTCATGCCTGGTCGATATATACTGGAAAACCGGGCGTGTGTTTTTTAACCGCGGGTCCCGGCTTTGCCAACGGCCTCACCGGCATTGCCAATGCCTATCTGGATAACGCGCCGCTGGTCGTTCTGTGCGGCAGGCATCCGCTGCGTGACGATTTGAAAGGCGCTCTTCAGGAAATAAAACAGATTGATATTGTGCATCCGATTACCAAGTGGGCCGCCACCTGCTATGATACCAAAAGAATTCCCGAGTATCTTTCCATGGCATTTCGGTACGCGGCAGAGGGGCGTCCCGGTCCTGTTTTTCTGGAACTGCCGCCGGATATTCTGGGTGTAAGCATTGATGAATCGCTGGCGCCCATGCCCAGGCGCACATATCGGAAATACACGGTGCATCCCGATGATGCCGATCTGAAAGCGGCGGCAAATATCATCAACAACGCGAAACACCCTCTGTTCCTTGGTGGGAGCGGCGTGCGCTTCAGTGACAACTCCGAGGCGTTGCGCGAATTCATAGAAAAATCCGGCATTCCCTTTATGCTCATGAATTACGGAAGAGGAGAACTGCCCGATAATCATCCCAATTCAGTCATGGACATGGGCAATATCGGCCTGATGTTCGGCATTACGCAGGCGGACGTCGTAATCGCCGCGGGCTTAAGGTTCAACTGGCTTCTGCTGTCAGGAGATATCATCCCTGCCACAACCAAGTTAGTGCATATTGATATAGATCCGCACGAGATTGACCGTAATCGCATTGCTGACGCGGGACTGGTAGGTGATATCGGCTCCGTGCTTTCGCAACTCACTCCTTTTATAAATAAAAAGGATCATAGCGAATGGACTAACTCTCTGAAATCGGCCGGCCGGTCACTGCTGGATTTTGAGCTTAGAATGCGGGAAACAGCCTCCAATCCGATTCATCCGGTGCGTCTGGTGGCTCAGATACAGAAGGTCGCGGGAGATGATACTGTTTATGTAACAGACGGCGGCGATACTAATTATTTCGGTCTTGCTTTTTCAACGAAACAAAAAGCCGGCGTTATCGCGGCGGCTGCGGGACTCTTCGGGTGTCTGGGAACGGGCATACCTTTCGGCATGGCGGCAAAACTCGCCCGATCCGATAAGAAGGTTGTGGTGCTCAACGGCGACGGATCCTTCGGCTTCAACGCCATGGAATTCGATACCATGGTGCGTCATAACATTCCGGTGGTGGTCGTCATCAACAACGACTGCGCATGGGGCATGATCAAGCACAGTCAGGAACTTTCCATCGGCAAAGACAGGCTCCAGTGCGCTGAACTTGGCGTGCGCCACTACGAAAAGATTGTGGAAGGCCTGGGCGGACACGGCGAATTTGTCACAAAAGACGAGGAAATCATTCCGGCGCTGGAGCGCGCGTTCGCTTCAGGCAAGCCCGCATGCGTGAATGTTATGACTGATCCGACGGTAACCAGTCCGGCTACGCCGCTGTTTTATCAGTCGCTTAAAATGGAGTAAATATGAAAGCGCTTCTGCTTCATCTTGATCCGTTGCGATTCGCGGCGCTCCAGGCGCTGAGGCCGTTGAGCAACAAGTTCTGTTATCAGGGTCCGTTCTCCACCGTGAGGCTTGCCGATATACCGGAGCCTTCTTTGCCTTCGCCTGAATGGGTGAAGATAAAAACCAGACTCTGCGGTTTGTGCGGAAGCGATATCAATCTCATGTTCATGAAAGACTCTCCCTCGGCAATGCCGTTCACTTCATTTCCCTGTGTGCCGGGGCATGAGTTCTGCGGAGACGTCGTCGAGGTCGGCGCAAAGGTGCAGAATGTAAAGAAGGGCGACCTGGTTACTGCCGTTCCGGCGCTTAACTGTGAAACGCGCGGCATCAAACCTGTCTGCCGCAGTTGTGCTTCCGGCACAACTGCCAACTGCGAAAATTTTGCCGAAGGAGCTTTTGCGCCGGGAATGTTTATCGGCATCTGCAAGGATATCAACGGCGGATTTGCCGAATACGTCGTAGTGCATAAAAGTCAGCTCTATGTTGTGCCCGCGGGAGTGTCGCCGGAATCGGCATCGCTTGTGGAACCACTGGCTGTGGGCTTACAGGCAGTATTGGACAACCGGCCTGCGGACACGGACAAAGTGCTGATCATCGGCGGCGGAGTAATCGGTGCCATGGTGATCAAAAGTATAAGAGGACTGGACATCGGCTGTGATATTACGGTTATAGAGCCGTCAGCCTTTGCCGCTGAATATGTTATGAAGTCTGGTGCGAACCGGACTATCAAAGGCGGCATCATTGAAGCCGCCGTGGAGATTGCCGGTGGTCGTGCTTATAAGCCCATCTTAGGTGAACGCGTTGTAATGGGAGGCTTTGATAAAGTTTATGATACGGTAGGGAATGCCGATACTTTGAATAAGGCACTGCGTGTTACGGCAACAAACGGCTCTATTTTCGTTATTGGCATCGGCAAGGAAGTAAAACTGGATCTCACGACATTATGGCTCAAATTACAGACTGTCAAAGGTTGTTACGGTTATCGTCATAATAATTTCGCCGGTGTCCGCAAACACACGTTTGCAATGGCGCTGGATTTGATAGCCTCCCAAAAAATACAAGTGGATGACATGCTCACTCACAAGTTTCCGCTGGAAAAATACCGGGAGATGATTGAAGTCAATCTCAGAAAGAATGATAACAGGGCAATGAAAACAGCCATCAGCTTTGAATAGAAAAGGTGGTATCCATGGAAAAAATCATATGAGCAGTATTCAAGGAGGGAATTGATGAAAAACGCGGTGGTGACAGGTGCGGGTTCCGGATTGGGCAGGGAGTTGTGTCTTAAGCTGGCGGAGCGAAAATACAGAATTCTTCTGGCGGATGTCAATATGGCCGGGGCGCAGGAAACCCTTGAAATGGTGAAGAAGGCGGGAGGCGACGGCGAGACTTACCTTTGCGATGTCACAAAAAAGGAAGCCGTCGAACAGATGGCCGTTTATGCCTTCGACAAATTAAAAAGGGTTGATCTTTTAATCAATAATGCCGGCGTGGTTACAGCGGGATTTACCGGTGAAGCTCCTCTTGAGGATTGGCACTGGTGCATAAATATCGACATGTGGGGAATGATTTACGGTTGTCATTATTTCATTCCGCGAATGAAAGAGCAGGGCGGCGGTTATATTATCAATGTTGCTTCCGAGGCGGGACTTGTCTGTCTGCCGCAAATGGGCCCCTATAATGTTGCTAAAGCCGGTGTTATTGCTTTATCCGAGACCATAAGAACGGAACTCGCGCCGCACAATATCGGTGTCACGGTGGTCTGCCCCTCTTTTTTCCAGACCAATCTTCTCAAAACGATGCGCTATCAGCAAGACTTCCAGAAGGATCTGGCCGAAACGACTTTTAAACATGGCCGTTTAACCGCTGTGGACATAGCCGCACATGTTATGAAGGCTATGGATAAGAAAAAACTGTATGTGGTTCCTGGATTCAACGCCGCATTCTTCTGGCTCCAAAAGCGCGTGGCGCCGGAATTATTTTACCGCTCAATCTCCTTCGGCTTGAAGAATAAATTCGGCGAAAAATTCATTCTGTGGCTGGCCCGCCACGGTATGACCTGAAAACAGGAGTTAAATATTTTGTTGACACACGAAATCATCATCTTTATACTCTCCCGTTCGGGCAATAATACCAGATAAATCAAATAAAAATATAAGGGGATGACATGCATACGTTTGAATTAGACAAGCCGGATAATCTTACGGAACTTTTTGAGAACAGCGTCAGGATGTATTCAGACAGGCCGTATCTCGGCACCAAGAACAAGGATGGCGAGTATGAATGGGTTACGTATAAGGAAGTAGGGACTCGTGTTGATAACCTGCGGGCGGGTCTGGCCGGTCTCGGCATACAGAAGGGTGATGCGGTAGGCATCATTTCCAACAACAGCACGGAATGGGCTATCGGACACTTTGCCGTATCCGGACTTGGCGCTATCTATGTCCCGATGTACGAGGCCGAGCTGACAAGAATCTGGGAATACATCATCAAAGACAGCGGAACAAAAGTTCTTTTGGTTTCTAAACCGGATATCTACGAGAAGGTCAAAGATTTCCCTTCCCGCATTCCCGCGTTGAAAAAAATCATACAGATCAAAGGGGACGGATATGACTCTCTTAAGGAACTGGAAAAGGAAGGCGCAAAGAAACCGGTTAAATCCATATACCCCGCGGCTGAAGACGTTGCCGTTCTTATCTATACATCGGGGACGACAGGCGACCCCAAAGGCGTTTTGCTGATGCACATGAACGAGACCAGCAACTATCACGCGAGGACAAAATTATATCCCGATCTCGGCGAGAACGACAGGTCGCTTTCGATACTGCCCTGGGCCCACGCGTACGGTCTGGGAGAACTTCATACGTTTACCGGCCACGGCGCGTCGATGGGATTTATGGAAAGTCCCGCTACTGTGGTTGCCGACATGGCAAAAATACGCCCCACGTTCCTTGTGGCCGTTCCGCGCATCTTCAACAGGGTTTACGACACGATCGTCACGAAGGTTAATGACGCGGGAGGATTAAAAAAGAAACTATTTGACATGGGTGCCGAGGCGGCCAGGAAAAAGTTCCTTCTTGCTGAAGAGGGGAAGTCGGATTTCCTGGTGAACCTCAAATTTAAAATTGTGGATAAGATCGTGTTCAGCAAGATCCGCGAACTCTTCGGTGGAAGACTTCACTCAACTCTGACCGGAAGCGCGGCCATGAATCCCGATATATCAAGATTTTTCTTCGGCATCGGCCTGCCTCTTTACGATGTTTACGGCATGAGCGAAACATCGCCGGGCATTACCATAAACTGTCCTTCAAAATACAGGATCGGGAGCGTCGGCCCTGTGATAGACAAAGTCAAGGTCGTCATCGATAAGTCCGTTGTGGATGAGGGCGCCGATGACGGTGAAATCATCTGCTACGGTCCGAATGTCATGAAAGGGTATCACAACAAACCGGAAGATACCAAAGCGGTCATGACTCCCGACGGAGGCATGAGAACGGGCGACAGGGGACGTATCGATAAGGACGGATTCCTGTGGATTACAGGAAGAATCAAGGAGCAGTACAAGCTCGAAAACGGCAAGTATGTTTTTCCGGCCGGTCTGGAGGAGGATATCTGCCTGAACCACTATGTCCAGATCGCGCTGATTTACGGTGCGAACCATGCCTATAACGTCTGTCTCATCGTTCCCGATCCTGCGGCGCTGTCAGGTTACGCGCATAAACACAATCTGCCGGATGACTATAAAGCGCTTACTCAGAATAAAGAAATCCAGGATATGATAATCAAGGAAGTAACTGATTCGATGAAGGGCAAATATGCCGCCTATGAAATTCCTACAAAGTTTGCCTTCATCTCGGAACCTTTTACGCTGGAAAACGGTCTGATGACGCAGACAATGAAACTCAAGCGTAAAAACATAACGGAGAAATATAAGGACACGATAGAGGGTCTTTACAAAAAATAAAAATATTAATCTTCCATTAAGATTCCATCTAAGGAGGAATGCCGGACAGCGGTATTCCTCCTTATTTTTAGAGCCGGTTCAATCTTGTAAATTGAACCAACGGTGGAAATTAAATTTATTTATGCATTATTCTTTGACATTTACTTGAATATACTATAATTAGTTCCTACACCTCCAAAATAGATGTCTGCATTAAATTTTCAAAACGGGATTGCATTAACGAATGATTGTATACGGCATGCAAAGACAGACAGATTTAAAACTTTTTCCTATATCAATAGATAATTAAAACCCATGTGTCTTTAGCCGTTGCATGGGTTATTTATTTACGAAGGGAGATTACAATGAAAAGATTGTTTATCGTATTGGCGACAATGTTGCTTCTGACGATTACTGCCTGTACACCGGGAGGCTGGGGCGATCCTCAAAAGCAGTACAGATTACACAAAACATCAAATTATACTGCGGAAGATACACTCATCAGTTACCACATGTATTCCTATGATTCAAACAACCGGCTGATAACGGACGCGTATTATGACGCATCAGATGCACTACAGCGCTCGTACGTTTTTGCCTATGATGGCAGTGACCGCCTTTCAACGGCGTCTGTTTATAATCAATCGTCAGTGCTTCTGGGCTATGGCCAATATTCCTATAATGGCAGCGGCCTTGTGGAAAGATTGACATTCTATGTATCAGGCAATCCTTATTTCTATAACGCTTATGAATATGACAGCAGCGGAAAGAGTCTGGGAGGGGCGACATACACTCCCTTGGATGTGTTAATGTCTTACTGGGGGTATGAATATAACACAAATGGCGTTATGGAAAAAGTAATGTTCTATGACGCATCAGGCAATACTACCTCATATTTAACGTTTGACTATGACGCCGACGGAAAAATAGCGACTGAGTGGATATGGAACTCGTTAGATACATTAACCCAAAGAAATGATTTTTCCTATGATGCAGACGGTAAAGTAATAAAAGTATCGGGTTACATATATCAAGATGGCAACCCAGTCCTTCAGGGGTATAAAACATATGAGTACGAAGGAGGGTCGAGCAATTACAACGTCCTGGACTCATTCAGTTCATTTAGTGATTTTTACGCTGTGATGTCTACTTTTTTCCCGGGATAGCAGTTTTGATTTTTCGGAGAAATCTGCCCGAATGAAATATTAGGACGTCCCCTCTGGAGTTGGTTTAATCTTGTAGATTGAACCGGAATATTTAATTATTGGTAAAAAAATAGCTGGTTCAGTCATTCTGACTGAACCAGATTTAAACTTTAGAGTTTTGCATAAGAAAAAATAAATTTTACAACTCCTCTCATTTAATCTATTTTTCTGCTATAATTACTTAGATTTATTTAAGTGACAGAATCGAAATTTTTATATTAAATAAATACCATTTCGATTTCAAAGGAGAAAATTATGTTCGACTATATGATGACAAAAGAGCAAATCAAAATCAGAGACGAGGCGCGTGATCTGGTTAAATGGGTGCCGCGTCAGATGATCCTGGATATGGATACGGATAAAATAAAATTTCCGAAAGAATTTTTGCAGGAAGCCGGCCGTCGCAATCTTATGGGCTGCCGCTATCCGAAAAAATGGGGCGGCCGCGACATGGACTGGGCAACCACCTGCATGATCATGGAGGAGATAGGGACTCTGGGTTATGAAATGGCCTGTGTGTTCGGTGTGGGCGCGGAGCTTGTCTGTGATGCGATTATTTTGCACGGCACCGACGAGCAAAAGGAGAAATATGTCAAACCGCTGTTGCGCGGCGATATCTTCGCGGCGGAATGTCTCACTGAGCCGCGCGGCGGATCGGACTTTTTCGGCGCGACGACCAGGGCGGAAGACAAAGGCGATTATTATCTTTTGAACGGTCAGAAACGATTTATCGTCGGCGCGGAAGGAGCGGACTTCTTCCTTGTCTATGCCAAAACGCATCCGGACGCCAAACCCAAGAACGCCATAACCTGTTTTATTGTCGACCGCACGGAGGGTGTGGAAGTCAAGTATCTTTACGGCCTGATGGGCTGCCGCGGCGGCGGTACGGGACGCCTGATTTTCCGTGATGTGAAAGTTCCCAAGAAAAATGTGGTAGGAAAAGTGCAGTGCGCCTACGAAGTATTCAATACGATGATGATACCGGAACGTCTGGGGACGGCATCCATGACTATAGGCGCGGCACGTCCCGCTCTGGAGATCGCCACAAATTATACCGCCCGTCGCAAGGCGTTCGGCCAGGTCATCGCCCAGTTCGAAGGCGTGAGCTTTCAGGTGGCAGAGGCCGCGATGCTGCTGGATGCGGCGCGCGCCATGGCCTATGTGACGGCCCGGGCGGTGGACGCGGGCGCGGACATGAACAGGATTCGCCGGATGGTTTCGCAAAGCAAAAAATTCATCACCGAGTCATGCCAGAAGGTTGTTCACAATTCCATGCAGGTCATGGGCGGCATAGCCTACACCAATGTATTTCCCATCGAGCGCATCTACCGCGATGTGCGGCTTGCTTCGATATGGACGGGCACCAGCGAAGTCATGTCCATGATCACAGCTCATGAATGGTATCGCGAATATTTTATGGAGAAATCCAAAGCCGCCACCCGCGATTTGGAACTTGACGCGCAGGAAGCTTCCGAGGAAGAAAAAATCTATGACGATGATGATATGTGGAAAAAAGGCTGGTGAGATTTATGAAGCATGCTGCATTAAAAATAACGGTTATTTTGTACGTCATGTTGCTGTTTGTCTCGCAGGCGCAGGCCTGGCATGATCACACGCATCTCGCGATCTGTAAAACGGCGGGGTTTGACATGTGGTATCACTGCGCCGGACCGGATATCGCCAAAATCAAAGCGGGCGATATCGAAGCCTTCAATCACTGGTTCAACAATAATGCTGAGGCTGAAATCACGCCACAAATGGTTTTCGATCAGGTCGAGCGCTATAATCATGCAAATATTTTTTTTGATACGGAAGGACACCTTCTGGGGGCGATTATCGCTTCATTGCGCGCATATGAAGCGGATCACCGGGCGGGTAAATACGCCAAATATCATCTTGTCTATTGCGCCCATTACATTGGCGACCTTTCCATGCCCCTGCATAACACCGCTTATGATGATTTCAATGAGCAGCATCATGACATCAATGACGGCATTGTAGAAGACACGATTTTGAATGAGCCGGGAAAAATAACAAAACAGATGTATTCCATAAAACTGAGCGATCAAAATTTTGAAGCCGACCTGGCCCGCGAGATTGCGCAAATAGCCAATATCAGCCGTAAACTGGGATACAAAATGCGCGCGGAAAACAGAGATATGACGAAGCAGGAGGCATACGTCCAATTAGGGCACAGCGCCTCGCTCCTGAAAGCGGTTTTGCAACACTATAATAAGATACCCGCTTCAGCAAAAGGCGCGGTTAAGGAAAAGGCTGTAGAAATACCCTAAAGGGTACGCAAGCGAAGGCTCATATATTGCGTTGCGCTCCGGGCCGTGATGCTCACATATTAAAATATATGCTGCGCTTTCCGGTCCTCACGCGCCTTGTCTAAGCCTTTTTTGAACAGCCCTAATTTCAAACCGATTACAAATGACGGTTATGCTTGCTCAATCTTGCAGATTGAACAAGCTGGAAATTTAGTTTTGGAATTCAAATGCCGTAAATTGCGGAGAAATATTTCGCCATATAATTCATTTGTTTAAGAAGAGGTATTGTTCTGACGCAGCAGGTCGGCAAATTTATCAGGATCAACAGGTTTACTGAAATAAAAACCCTGCATCTCATCACAGATTTGTTGCCGTAAAAAATCATCCTGCACCTGCGTTTCCACACCTTCAGCGACGACGGTAAGACTTAGATGCTTACCCATGTTAATGATCGATTCAATGACTGCTTTGTCTTCAGAATCTCGCGGAATGTTACGAATGAAGGACCTGTCCACCTTGAGCGTGTCTATTGGAAAGTGTTTGATCTGAGCAATGGAAGAGTAGCCTGTGCCGAAATTGTCGATGGCAAGCCGCACGCCCATTTTCTTGATTTCGGCCAGCACCGCAATCAGCCGCGCATGATTATGCATTACCATGCTTTCGGTGATTTCCAATTCCAAAAGATTTGGCGCCATGCCGGAATCATTTAGAGCGGCTTTAATATCTTTCAATAAATTATCGTCCGTGAGTTGACGAAGCGATAAATTTACCGACACACATACAGGGGGCAGGCCCTGGCGTTGCCAGGCGACATTCTGGGCGCATACGGTCTTTATTACCCACCTGCCGATGGGCACGATCAGCCCTGTTTCTTCAACCACCGGAAGGAATTGCGTAGGGGTTACTGAGCCAAGTAAATGATTTTGCCAGCGCAGCAGGGCTTCTACACCCGTGATCATACCGGTTTTGAAATCCACCTTAGCCTGATATTGCAGATAAAATTCTTCGCGTTCCAATGCAAGACGCAGGTTTGTCTCCAGTGATAAGTGTTCATTTGATTTTGACTGAATATCTTTGGAGTAGAACTGATAGTTATTCTTGCCTTCCTCTTTGGCAAAATACATGGCACTGTCCGCGTTTTTCATCAGCGATTGTCCGTCCTCTCCATCTCTGGGATATATGCTGATGCCGATGCTGGCCGTTACGCGGCATTCTTCACCCATAAGAGTTATCGGTTGAATAGCGGTGGTAAGTATCTTCTGGGCTACGGTTGCGGCTTGACTTAAGTTGCTCAATTCTTCGATCATTATAATAAATTCATCTCCTCCCAGACGACCGATAACATCGACCGAACGCAGTGATTGTTTAAACCGTCTGGCAATCTGCTTCAGCAATTGATCTCCCGCATCGTGACCCAGAGAGTCGTTGATAGTTTTGAAACGATCAAGATCGATGAATAAAACAGCTAATTGCCGTTTATGGCGCTGCGCTGACTGAATTGCCTGATTCAGCGCCTGGCTAAACATAAAGCGATTAGGCAGTCCGGTCAGGACATCGTGGGTAGCCATATGGCTGAGTTCTTTTTCTATCCGTTTGCGTTCAGTAATGTCACGGATCATTCCCTTAAATCCGACTGTTTTACCTGATGAATCTTTAAGTAACGATGCAGATGCTTCAATGTATCTTTTAGACCCGTCTTTTCTTGTAAACTGCCAATTGATTTCCTGAGCGGGTTCCCCTGTTTTATAAATTTGATTAAATGCTAGAAAAACTTTTTTTACATTTTCCTTATCTGAGAACTGTTTGTAATTCGCACCAAGCAACTCCTCATGGGAGCATCCTGTTATTCGGCATAACGAATCGTTAAAAAAGGTATAACGGCCGGTAAGATCAACCTCAAAATATCCTTCCTGGATATTTTCAAGAATGCTTTGGTATTTTTCCTTACCCTGGCGCAGTTCTTCTTCCATTTGTTTGCGACGGGTGATGTCACGGACAACACCGAGAATACCCACCGGTCGCTGATTTTTATCTATGATAAAGGAAAGCTTCGTCTCCGTCCAAACGGTACTCCCATCTTTTTTATTAATCTCCAACTGAAGCGTTCGTGATATGGAATCTTCAGTTCCTGATTTTTCCAGCTCCATCATCTCGGATATTGCCTTCATCGCCGCGTTCACGGAAGAAGAAGCAAAGGCATCGGACAGCGTTTGCTGCAAAACCTCTTCCGGTTCATACCCCCTGAGGATTTTTACGGAAGGACTGACATAAGTATATTTTAAATTCATGTCCGTAACGAAAATAACATCTTGGATGTTGTTTGTCAGCCGCTCGATGGTGGAAAGGGCTTTGGAAATCGTCGATCTGAGCGAAGAGAAGTATCCGCCGATCATGGAAAACCAGGGCAGAACTATTGCGAGCACCACAATGTTCAATATGTCCACTCTCATATTGAGAGATTCAGGATGAATCTTGTAAAGCAGAAAGATAATTGCGGAATAATTAGCCACGGCAAACACCGACAGAAAAAGAAATTGCCGGACATTCAATCGGAAGAGTCCGAAAACAAGCACAACCAGATAAACAAGCAAAACCGCGCTTCTGCTTGCATCGGCGTAATATACTATTAACATAATCCAGAATGTGGCTATGACCATCTGGAGAAGGGTCAGGCTGGGGTCTTTAAATCTTTTATTTAAGCCGGTTCTGATTATCGTATATATCAGGATATTTGCTATAATATTTCCTGAAACACATGAAGCCAGAATTATGAGCGGCACCCTGCTTAATCCAATTAAGTAAGTAAAGATAATCAGAGTGTTCCATATTAAATACGCTCCAAAGGCTATGAGAAAACGTTTGATTCTTAAAGTCTGGTCGTCATCGTTTTTAGGGAATATACTAAACATAAATCATCTTACCTTCCTTTATAGCAAAAATATCATTGATCATTTTCTGCCTGATTTCCGACCCGTTACTCAAGTAAACGGTTCAAGCAGAATGATTAAACCAGCAGGATAAGTTCTGGTAATCAGGAAACGAGTTGATTCAGGATCAGGCCGGGATGAGACCATCTTCAGTAGTACTTCCGGCGGAGAACATCAAGTCGCCCTGTTTGAAAACCATTTGCGGTTTTCTCAGGGCGCGAATGTCTTCCAGCGGATTATTTTTCAGCACGACCATATCCGCGTACTTCCCTGTTTCCAGAGATCCGATTTTATCATGCATGTAAAGAATCTTGGCGTTGTTTATGGTCGCGCACCGGATGATTTCAATATTGGTGAAACCGGCGCGCTGCATCATTTCGTATTCCCGGTAGTTGCCGCCGAAATAATTTAAAGGCATTCCGGCGTCGATGCCGCAGCCTATCAGAATGCCCGCCTGATTCATTTTTTTGAGACTGACGAATCCGTTGATGATCGTATGGAAGAACAAATCCGGATTGACGAGAAATTTCTTTTTCTCCCAAAGATTAAATATTCCGTATTTTTTGTAATCTTTCAGGGCGTCAAGATTCTGACGGTGAAGAAGAGGATCGCAATGTCTTTCGGCTTCGTTGGCAAAATAGTCCCGCCTTGCCTCCAGTTCATTTGTAACGGCCGCTGTTCTGTATTGTTCGGGGAGTTCATCGAAAGCTTCTTCCATCAGGTAAGACTGGCCGACGGTTAATGTCGGCACGATGGCGACATTTCGTTTGGCCATTTTCATGATGTCGTCATCGGACAGAACGGTGTCGACAACAATATGTTCGATGGAATGAAAGGGATATTCCATTGCGCGGTCAAAACCGAATTTGCGCTGATGATGCCCCGCGACAGGCAATCCTGACTTATCGGCATAGCGGAAGATGATATTGAGCTGTTCTTTCGTGTAAACGGGAATATCCTGATTTTTTTTGCAGAATATGGATTTGTTATCCAGTGTCAATTTGATCAGAGAAGCGCCTTTGGCATTTTCTTCGAGGCAGTGTTCCATTTCTTTGGTATCCCTGAAATTGTTCATAATCATTCCGATAAATAAAGAGGCGGGCTTGGCGAAAATGTTCATGTCCGTAGGCGGAATCTCGGGATGAGAACCCATGACATTGAGCATGGAATTACAGTAAACGACCCGCGGGCCGGGCATTCTTCCTTTTTCGATATCCCGGATGAAGATATGCAGGAGGCCGGGAAAAGCGCCCATGTCTCTCATGGTGGTCACGCCGGATTCTATGGAAGATATATAATTTTGTTTCTGCTGACGGGCATGATTCATCATATCCATCATTCGCATGGAAAAAATCGGAGACGCGGTGCTGTGACAATGACCGTCAATAAGACCGGGTATCAGGTAACGGCCTTTCAGGTCAAAGACAAGGCCTTGATGATTCTGCTGAGGTTCACCGGTGCCCTGAGCCGTTATGGTTCCTTTGTCAACAAGCAACCAGGCGTTTTCGACAATCTGTCCGGAGTTCACATCAATCAGACGCGCGTTCTTTATCAGGAACATTTTATAATCAAGGGAAGGCACGTTCTTTTTGGGTATCGCGCAGCCCTGAATTGAGGGGGTGGAAAGAGCTGCCGCCATTAAAAGGGAATATTTGACAAAATCCCTGCGATCGAGATGATGGAAATCATGATTCATATTTCCCTCCGTTGATGAGAACAGATTATTTGCGCGCGAGTATATTCAGAGGCGTTTTATGTGTCAAGTGATATTACACGGCAGGCCGCAGGCTGAAATCAAAGCCGGTTCTGTTTCATTTACGCCATTTGCGGGAGTTTATACCTTTGAAGGTAATGAGTATAACCTCAAACCCCTTACACCACAGGTTTGGGTGCCGATGTCCGCCATCTCCTTCCCACCAGTGACAATTATAATTATTTTATGGAAACTATAAGCGTTACCTTTTCCTTGGACGGACACAAGCAGGGCTTTGACAAAATTATGTCCGGCTGTTATGTATGAAACAGGAATAAAATTGTCATAGGAAAAAGACCGTGTCATTGAAAAAAAATATTTTTGTCATCCTAGCATGCGCTTTGGTCTTCGGACTTCTCTCTGTATATTATGTGTATACGATGTGCGATTTATCCCAATTTCCTGAAAAAACAGATTTCTATAAATTTTATAAATCCGCCGGATTCTTTAAAGAAGGGAAAAGTATTTATACACCGGTGCCTTTCACGCCGGATGGTGATTCTTTCGATAAATTTTCGGAAAAAGCCAAAAAAACGATGAATATGTTGCATCCTAATATGAATGCGCCTTTCCACACCTTGTTTATTCTGCCATTGGAAGGATTGCCGTTTGGCGTGGCTTTCGGGGTCTGGTCCATTTTTTCCCTTTGCTTATCGTTGGCGGCGGCCGGTTTAATTGCTTACTCTCGACCGTTTAATGATTATAAAAAGCTGAAGAGCGGTTTCATCAACAGGCAAGGATCGGTTGAAGATACTTCCACGTCCGTGGAAACAGGCAATCTATCGGATGAAAGAATAATCTCTCCGGGTAAAAAATTATTCAATGCGCATGCCGCTGATGTCCTGATTTTATGGATTATCACGTTACTCTCTTTCGTGACCTGGGTAAATATTGCCAGCGGCCAGTTCGGACTCTTTCTGATGGGAGCAATCGTCTTTGTATGGCTCAGTGCTCGCAAAGAAAAATATCAGCTGGCTGGAATCATCCTGGGAATCGCGCTGAGCGTCAAAATATTTTTGGGGCTGTTCCTGATTTTCTTTGCGGTGCAGCGACGCTGGAAGGTTTTGCTCTGGGCGATAGCGGTATTTATTCTATGCAACATCATCTCGCTTAGCGTGTTTGGATTATCCGCATATAAACAGTATATGGAGTTAGTGGCCGCGTCTCATCTGTATATCAATGCAAGCTGGAACGCGTCCTTCACCGCTTTTTTCACGCGCATTTTCGGTGGGGCTGAAAATATTCCTCTGATCAGAATGCCAGTCGTTGCCTATGGATTGGCTTGCTTCTTCTCGTTTCTGTTGATTATCGGTCTTATTCGGACAGCGTGGCTGCGGCAGCGGGATGTTTCTCCACAGATCCGGTTTGACATTGGCTATGCTCTGACCATTGCCGCGATGCTGCTCATTTCTCCTTTCGGGTGGATGTATTATTTCCCGCCCTTGATCATTACTTTGCTCGTGATATGGAATGCCTCGTCGGTTCTCAAAGCCGGCTGGTTATATAAGTTTATGGCCGCGGGAGCGTGGATATTGACTTGCCCGCCGATTCAGCTCATCAATTCCGAAGAAATTGCCATGAATAATCCGGATGTCTGGTTTACCACATGCGGATACTACTTTTATGCGTTGATAATATTTTGCGTTCTTCTCTTGATCATGTCCCATCAATTTAACAGGATGAAAACGGAAGGCGTTCAATCATTCGATTAATGCGGAAGCATTATATTTATCTTCTTTGAAAAATCTTCACTTGAGAATATCGGGTTTCTATAATCAGGGTATAAATAAAAATAATTAATACGGTCCTTGGGTAAAAGCACAACGCTTATCCTGTCCTGATATACAGGCGTCCAGTCCTTGAGAGTTGAAATATCTGTTCGGGAGTATTTTCTTTTAGGCAAAACCAGCACGTCCGTGTGATAGTTTCTTAATGCTGCCTTCCAGTCTTCTATATGCTCGGAAAATTGCATCGCGAGATAGTATACGTCATTGGGATAGACTTCCTCATACCTTCCATCTATAAGAACTCTGCACTGAGGATATAATTTCCAGAAAGCGTAACTGCCCCAGCCATATGTGGTGGCGAGGTTTCCGGAAATACCATTCTGTTTTATAAATTCCAATGAGCCGACAGGATAAACAAAAGAATCTACAACGATATTGTAAGACAATATGGGCATACTGTAAATAAATATTGCCGCCAGCAAGACATATCCGAAACTGTACCTTATGGCGCTCCATTTTTTATAAGTATTACCGGTTAAATGATTTTTGATATATTTCCGGACGGGGTTAAATAAATCAACATACTGGTGATAAAAAAGACCGGAAACGGCCAGAACAAAAAACTCGGCATGCCGCTGATGCGTTACGCTCGCATATAATAAAATGATAATCATTAGAATTCTTGTCCAGTCGGATTTTTCTTTTTGCATCAGCATCCTGGCGCCCGCTATAAGCGTCAGTAAAGCAAAGATCATGAATCCCGCAAGGATATGTATTTTAATTCCTTCAAAAATATGAACGGGACCGCTGAGGTTGATGGGATACCATTCCGGAATAAAAGGTCTGGGCATAAAGGACGCTTCAATAATATAATTCCATAACTTGAATCCGTAAGGATTAATCAGAGTCACAGGTATAATCAAAGCAAGTATCCAGAAGTATTTCAGGGAATTTTTACGGTTTAATAATTCGCCGAGCGCGTAAATAATAATTAATCCTATCCCTGTGAGAAAACCGCCGTGCATATTTACCCAAAACAGCATGGTGGCCGGAAATATCCATATATATTTATTTTCTCCCCGCCTGATTCTTTCCAGTGCGTATACCCACAGCGTAAAAAACAAATAGCTGAACATCTGACATCTTATGAGGCCTGCAATTCCGGGAAGAAGTGAGAATCCCAAAAAAATAAAATAAAAAACACCCGCGGAATGATGATCGTTATCCTTCTGCAAATCAGTTGTCTTTATAATTAAAATAAAGATCGCAAAAAGAATTAATGCTTTCAGGGCAAATATTCCAAATTCGCCCATGTATTTTACAAAAAAGTAGAAAACAACGCCGGAACCCCATTCATGGTCTATCCATAAATATTTTGTGGGAAGGTATGAAAAAATGTCATGATTTAATATATGGCCGGTTTGAAAAAAAATAGAGCCCACAGCGAGTCTGGCCCATAAATCATAATCCGGCACATTTTCCGAGAAAGTTAAAACATAAACGATGACGGTTATTGATATATAAAAGATTCCTTTTTTCATTTCCGTTATCTCATCTTTAACGGGGCAAGTCTCTCTCGACGGAACAAAAAGAAATTCACGCCCGAAACTTCCGAAGATCTATACCCCTTAATAAAACGATAGCTCCATATTTTGTTTATAATAATTTCATCCGGAGGCTGATACAAAACAGCTTCATCGATGACCCAGTCAGGCAATTTCTTAATCCATTCAGGCTGGCTAACATAACGTAAATGGCCGCCACCTGCTACACGGGTGGCATAAAAATCAAACAGCATCCGATGACGGAAATCATGGTTGGAGCCTATAAGCACAATGCCGGGCGAGTTTTTCGCTATATATTCGAGAGCGGCGGAATATTGTCCCCGCCCGAACTTCAGCAATGGATAATCTCTTTGAGTTTGTCCCGCGATTAGCATTACAACCGCAGCAATCACAAAAAGCCGCCAATAGTTTGTCCGTGAAAGGTAGCATTTGCAGATAAGGTGTGAAAAAAGCAAGTAGAAAAACGGGAAACATACAATGAAATATCTTAAATATATGAATATGGGATTGCTTACGATAAACAAAATGGCTGGTGAAAAAGATAGTATGGTGAGAAAGAACAGCCACTGCGGGTCGCGCTCCCGGAAAAGACATATTATACCGGCGGTTATTAAGATCAGCACGCATAACATTGCCGCGCCGGAGAAAAATAGCGACTCCGGCAAACCCAGCAGCAGCGCCGAGGCTTGAGCAATCACATCCCATATTGGATAAATGGGACCTCCGCCAATTACCATGTTTTTCAAATAGAACGTATACCACCATGCATAGAAAAGGAATGGCGGAACATGGTGAGCGGCAAATCGAAGCCATTTATGCCGGACGGATCCGTTTGTTTGAAACGCATAAGTCAGACTTCCGGCGCAGAAGGCAATGGCCGCTATAATGAAAGTCGAATGGGAAAGCATCCCCAGAATGGATGCTGCCCAGAATAATGCCAGTTTTTGCCGTGAAAAATGCCGCAGGTTCCCTCTCAGTAAAGCATAACAGACGAGAGCGAAAAAAATCTCCGGCGCGTAACCGCGCGCTTCGGAAAAGTAGAGTAACAGAGGGAATGAAGTGCCGGCAAGCAAAATACTGCACAGTGCTTCGGGGTATCCCCATTCCTTTCGCGCTATGTAACCGATGAGAAACAAGCTGCCAATGCCCGATAAAACGGCGAGAAGACGGTATGCTATAAAAGCTTTTTGTTCGCCCAGGAAATACAGGTAAAGAGTATTCAGCGGATGATTATTGTCATGTTGAAAGCGAACAAAGATATCCGCGACCGATTGCGCATCACGGGCAAAAGAAATTGACCATACCTCATCGAGCCAGAGATCGCCTCTTGCCGCGGCAATGATGAGAATCGATGAAAGAAGTAAAGCGAACCGGATAACCCATTTGATGCGCCGTGATGTTTCCGGAGTTTCATCAGAATGTAAATTGACAGCGGCCGTGCAAGCCATAGAGATCTACCCAGTACAAACATCCCTGCTTATTGAATATTTTCGACACATTAACCTGAAAATCCAACAATATCAACCCATAAATGTTTCGATAGCAATCTCTGTGTCTTAAAAAATCTTACGGGATTGACACCTTCTTGTTCAAAGAGTATAGAAGTCGGGCAATCTAAAAGATCAGCACATGATTCTTAATTACGTGGCAGCTCTAAGTTTTGATGTAAAAACAAATCAGGGGAAATTATATGGTTCAGGCTCAGTTACCGTGGTTAAAAGAATACAGTGTCTTTGGAATACCGGAATCATTCAAACCTTATCCCGATAAACCCGCGTATGACATGCTGTACAGGGCGGCCGCGAAGCACAAAAAGCAGGGCCTTATTCAGATGGATTACATGATGATCTATCCGGAAGTGAAGGATCACGCCGATCGTCTGGCAACGGCTTTGCACAACATGGGATTGAAGAAAGGCGACAGAGTCGCCACACTTTTGCCGACCTCCATCCAGTTTATTATCGCTGATTACGCCATTTCCAGAGCGGGACTTGTGCATATACCGTGCAGTTCGCTGGAGCCCGCCGATCATCTTCTGCATAAATTCAAGGAAGGAACGCCCAGCGCCCTGATCTGCCTTGACGAATATCTGGATGTCGTCAAAAATATCCTGAAAAAAATTCAGATAAAAAATATTATCGTCGCGAAACTGGCTGATTATTCCCTGAACAAACCGAAAAGCCATGAACCGCTGGAAATTCAAAACGCTCACTGGATGGCTGAACTGATTTCCCGAACAGCTCCCGATCCGCCTGATGTAAAATTCAATGTGGAGAAAGATCTTGAATTGATTCTTTTCACGGGCGGCACAACAGGACTGCCCAAGGGCTGTATGCTGACGCACCGCAACGTCTACGCCAACACCATCCAGAACTCGAACGCGATGGGCAGGTCGCAGTCTATGATGGAAGGTGTTTTGACCGTGTTACTGAGTTTGCCCTTATTCCATTCGTACGGTCATTGTGTCATGCACAGCATGACCTACACCGGTTGCAATCAGATACTGATTCCCGATGCCAGAGACACGGCGGGCATGGTCAAAATGATAAAAAAATATCGTCCGCTGTTACAACTGGGCGTTCCTACTCAATTCCTCAAACTCACACAGGAGGAATTAAAAGGCATCACCATTCTGGGAATTTCCGGCTCTGCCCCTCTGCCCAAAACCGTTCAGGAAGAATTTGAAAAAAAAGGCGGTGGCGGCGGTATCATGGAAGGATACGGACTTTCGGAAATGTCGCCCGTTACGCACCTGAACACTTCATTCATGCTGCGCATCTTCGGCGGCAGAACTCTGGTCAAGATAAACAGCAAATTTCTCCAACTGCCGGGAATAATTCCGGCGACAAATATCCTGCTGAAAACCGTGGGCAGCAAAGTTGTCGGGTATTGCATGAGCAAAAGCATAGGTGTTTTATCCAAAGCAACCGCCAGAACCTCTAAAAAATCAAAGAAGAAAGTCGAGAAGAGGGGAACCATCGGCATTCCCATGCCCGATACTGAAATAAAAATTGTCGATGTCGATACAGGCAGGGATTTAACATGGGATGAGATTGTCGGCGGCAAGACGGGTGAAATGTGCCTGCGCGGCCCGCAGAGAATGCTGGGCTACTGGCCCAAAGAGGGCAGTGGTCTTGACGAGGAAGGATACGTCCGCACGGGCGATGTCGTCAAGATTGACGAAAACGGCTATTTCTATATTGTCGATAGAACCAAAGATATGATCATCGTTTCAGGATTCAAAGTATATTCCCGGGAGATCGACGACATCCTGCACAACTGTCCCGGCGTGGGAAGAGCCGCGACCATCGGCATTCCCGATCCCGAAAGACAGGGCAGCGAGCGGGTTTGCGTGTTTGTCGAGCCGCAAAGCGGTTGCGAACAATCTGTTACCGAAGAAAAAATCATCGATTACCTGAAAAGCACGGTGGCAAAATATGCCGTGCCGAAAGTTGTGCGGATCGTTGATGCCATACCGCTGACGGAGGTGCAGAAAGTGGATAAAAAACAGCTCCGCAAAATAGCCGAAGAACAAATCAGCAGATGACTTGCAGACGCCCCTTGGGCGTCGTGGCAATCTTGCTACTTGTCCCCTTCATTCTTCAGCCTTCAGCCTGTTCCTCGTTTTACAATCTTTTGTCGATATTATCCGGACCGCCGCATTCCGGCGTGTAGCAGGTGACATTTTTAAATTCGCATTTTCTGAAGCATGACGGACATTGTTCAGGGAATGTCCGCGCTTTCAGAAGGTAGCCGCACTCCCTGCATTTCCAGAACGTCTGCCCGCAGGAAGGACATTTGTCATCTTCAAATGATACGTCCGATGTATATCCGCAGATTGCACATTCTTTAACAGTCATTTATACCTCCTTTAAACGAATTATTGCGCTCATTGAAAGAAACGATACAATGTTATTTTAAAAGAATTCACCAAATATTGAAAGAAATTAAAACGGCAAGCATCCTCTTAATCAATTAATTCTTAAATTCATTATTGCAATTTTTTGTAATTTTGTATTCTATATGGCAAGCCATTGTAACAACAATACTTATATAATGAGATTATTTTCATATGGACTTTTCTCCGGTTGCGGGACAATTTATGAGTTACGTAATCTTTTTCTTAATTCCGTTACTTATCCTGATAGGTATTCTAAAATCACCTTGGTTTAAAGGTTTAACAGGCGAGTTTATTGTAAATGTATTATCAAAATTCCTGCTTGATAAAAACGAGTACTATATTATTAAAAATGTTACCTTGCCGACAAAAAACGGAACAACACAAATTGATCATATTATTGTATCTGTTTATGGCGTCTTTGTTGTCGAAATAAAAAATCTAGAAGGTTGGATTTTCGGCAGACCGCACGATGCAATGTGGACTCAAAAAATCTATAAGCACTCAGATAAGTTTCAAAATCCGCTTCATCAAAATCACAAGCACGTAAAAACCTTACAACAACTATTGTTTCTAAATGATGAACAAATTCATTCATTGGTTGTATTTGTTGGTGATAGCACATTCAAAACGGCAATGCCGGAAAATGTAACTTATGGTTTAGGTTATATTCGATATATAAAATCAAAAAAACATAGCGTTCTGTCTTTGCCGGAAATTACACAAATCATCACCGAAATTGAAACAGGGCGACTAAACCCGTCTTTTAGAACACATCAAGAACATGTAACGTACGTGCAAAAAATCAAAAGCGATAAACAAGATGGTGTTATTTGTCCTCGCTGTGGAGCAAAGATGGTTTTGCGAACAGCGAAAAAAAGCCAGAATACAGGGGAAAAATTCTGGGGCTGTTCAGCTTTTCCGAAATGTCGAACAACCAAGCCGTACATCATATAATAGATAGATGCATCCTTATCAGCATACATTGCTGTTAAGGATGCAGTTGCAGGAATTTACCGATAATATAAAAGGTGTATGGTATAAGCATACGTACTTTAATCTCTTGATCTTTGAACCTAGAACATTGAACTTAGAACTTTGAACAGTTTTTCTTTTTTCCTTCGGCCTTCACCCTTCACCCTAATCCCCTTCACTTTGAACATTAAATATAGAACATTGAACTTAGAACTTTTGTGCTTCCCCCCTAAATCTTTCCTTGACGTAGAAGGCCGACAGTCTTATATTCTTCCACAAAAGAGGGAGTTTTTATCAAACTATGAGCTTACCGATTCGCAGGACAGGACTAAACAGACAGACACCTTTTTTCTTCTCGTGTTCGCAATGTCTTCTTTGTTGCCGCCACAAGAAAATCCAGGTCAACCCTTACGAAGTCGCGCGTCTTGCCGCGAACCGGGGCCTGTCCACTGCCGAGTTCATTGAACGCTACACCCACGACAGCGGCACCATTCTTAATTGGGAAAAAGACGGCGCCTGCGTCTTCCTCGATTCCAGGGGGTGCGGAGTTCATCCCGACCGCCCGCTCGTCTGTCGTCTTTACCCGCTGGGCCGTCACGTCCTTTCCTCGGGAGAAGAAAACTTCTCCGAGATCGAGCCGGACAAAGACTGCAAGGGCGTCTATAGCGACAACGGCGTGATCAAGGCGTATCTCGAATCACAGGGCGCGCGCCCTTTCATGGATGCCGCCGACAAATATCTCGATCTACTCTGGAAACTGTTCCGGATACTGGAAGAAGAGACGGCTGAGCCGGAGAAACATAATGCCGTCGCCGGTGTTTTTCAAAAGCACGCCGAAGGCGAGCACGCGGGCGACACAGGATTTGCGGATGTGGATGCCATTGTAGCCGCCTTCTGTGAAAAAATGAGCATACCGTTTCCAAATAATATGGACGACAAAATGTCGATTCACATACAAGCTGTTGAAGCATGGGCAAATATAACAAGGAGGGAATCAAAACATGAAGAGAAAAAAACAAAACGAAGCGCAACAAAAGGTAAAGGAAAAAAGCCACGTTCAGCAGGCGATTAGCATTGCTACAGTTGTGGCCTCGCTGGGAACTTCTCTGGGAGTCGGCGTTACCAATCTTATTGCAGCCGAACCAAAGACGCCTGTTCGCGGTGAAGCGGTGCAGATTAAAGGCGAATTTGAAAACGTAACCTCATCCCAGATAAAACTCTCCGAGCAGATTAAAGTGTTTGAGGTATCTCAGATTAAATTCTGGAACCAGATCAAAGGGGAAACACGTCAGATGAAGTTCGACGCGAGGCAGTACAAGGAATTACAGGCAGATGAACACAAGCTTTCAGACGAGATCAAGGGCTTGCAGGCAAATGAATACAAACTGTCAAACCAGTTTAAGTTCTGGCAGGCGAACATGCATAAGGGTGCGGACCAGATCAAATTTGATGGCCTTGTTTCAAACGAACTTAAGCTATCGAACCAGATCAAGATGCTTGAAGCCAACCAGATCAAGATCGCAGATCAGATTAAACTGCTTCAGTCAAAACAGCTTAAGTATTAGCGACACTGTCATTGCGAGTTCACGACAGTGAACGCGGCAATCTAAAATTAAATTTATTGCGTGCCCCGTTAGAGATAGTTATATCTCTAACGGGGTCATACCGGCGCAGGCCGGTATCCAGAATATTTTGAGCTATCCGGATTTTCCGGATAGCTCAAAATTGATATCATCGGCAACTGCCGAGAAATTTTCGGTAGTCCAAAAGTAAAGTAACGACGCAAAACCATATCCTGTGCAAAAAATGCACAGGATAAATGTCTAAGATGACATGATCATGTCTTATAAATGAAAACTTTAAGGAACTAAGTATGTGCAAAAAATGCACATTGCAAATTATGACAAACCGGTAGCTTTATACAATCCGTATGCAATTATTTCAGTTGGCTGTTGAACATAGAACTATTTCCCCCTTCCCCTTTCTCTTTTAACGCTGAACCTTGAACAGGTTCTTCCCTTAAGTCGTCAGCCTAATCCACTTCTCTTTTACCCTTGAACCTTCGGTCTTCAGGCTTAATTACTTCTTATTTCCTCATTTTCTCCCTTGACACACAAGTTGTTGTTCTTTATGATTCAATCGCTTATAAGCAATTCTTACAAATAAAGATCCACACCAATACAATATCAATGTTTTAAATAAAAAAGGGGGTACGTTTATGGACGGACAACAGATTGTGACTTCAGTAGTAAAAGTAACTGATCAAATGATTGATTATCTTCGCACTACAAAGATGTGGACTAAATTTTTATCTATCATGGGTTTTATCGCGGCCGCGTTCATGGTGCTGATGGGAATATTTATAATGTTGGCAAGCAATTTATTTCCGAAAGAAGCAGAAACCAAGATTCCGGCTTTTATGGGAATAATGTATATGCTTCTTTCGATCGTTTATATCATACCATCAGTATACCTTTTAAAGTACTCTTCGGCGCTTGGTCGTTACCTGGGCAATAAAAGTGAATCCGAATTTGAATCCGCGCTTTCCTACCAGAAATCATTTTGGAAATTTATAGGAGTAGTCGGCATTATTGGAATGATTTTTATGGTTGTCTGCATCGTTGCGGCAATTGCAATTCCATTGATGCTCAGGCATTAATGGCTTAGTCTGCAAAACTTCTGCCATTGTTGGGGAGCGCCAAATGTTTCGGCGGTCCTCTAATCAAAGGCAAACCGGACATTGTATTTGAAAGAATTAGAGTCTGTGTTTTCTTGGATAGTGATTTTTGGCATGGCTGGCAATATCCAAGATGGAAGCATCTTTTAAAGAACGATTTTTGGCGTGAGGAAATTGAAAAGAATAGATCCCGTGATAAAAATATTTCCGCTTATTTGCGAAGAAATGGTTGGAATGTGCTTCGTATTTGGGAACATTCGATTAAAGACAATATCGATCACCAGGTTAATAGGATTATTGCTACGTTCCGTTCCGTAAATAAAAAAATCGGACATCCGCTAAATAAGGAATGTCCGATTAACTTGTTCTGCTGATTTATTTAGAAGCAATTATTTTGCAGGTGCGGGAGCTGGTGCAGGTACTGCAGTAGCTGCGGGTGCCGGCTGAGCAACTGGTGCTTCAACTTTAGGAGCTTCTGCTGCCTTCTCTTCTTTTTTGCAGCCGACGACTGCAAGAGATAAAGAAGCAACGAATAGCATAGCAACAAAAATAGCAAATATTTTTTTCATTAACGGCAAACCTCCTTTCAAAGATTTAATAAAGGTTGTATTAATATAACAAGTCTTTATAGTGGAGAAGAAATACATTTATTTTGTGTCTTGTCAAGAATAATTATTAATTTATAATAGAACGAGTAACAGGGGACGGTTCTATTTAATTGAAAGACAAGGCCGAAATTATTATGGTTCAAGTATGAAGAAGCAAGATATTATCAAACACTCATCGTTAAATGATACGGATGTGTCCATCCGGCCGATCCGCGCAGATGACTCCGGCATGGAACAGAAGTTTATACAGCACTTGTCGCCGGAATCCCGCTATTTCCGCTTCATGGCGTCTCTGCGGGAGCTGTCGCCCAGGAAGCTCAAGTATTTCACCGAAATCGATTACAACCGGCACATGGCCTTTGTCGCCACCATCATGCGTGATGATAAAGAAATGGAAATCGGCGTGGCGCGTTATGTGTTCACCGAAGTGCCCGATAGCTGCGAGTTTGGTATAACAGTGGATGACGACTGGCATGGCAGCGGAGTGGCCGGGTTGCTGATGAATTCCCTGGAAGAAGCGGCACGCGAGTGCGGGTTCAAGACGATGGAGGGCATCGTGCTTCGGGATAACGACAAGATGCTCAAATTCGCAAAGAAACGCGGCTTCAAAATCCACTACGTTAAGGGAGAAGCCGATACCGTAAACATAACACTGCAGTTGTGAAAGATCAGGGGATTAGGCGGAAGACTGAAGCACAAGAGGCTGAAGATTATAGACTGAAGGCCGAAGGGGAAAAGAAAACTCCACCCCCGTTGCTGTGCGAAACCCCCGCCAGCGGGGAACAAAAGAGGGAATGGAATCCGGCTAGATTCATGCCGGAATGACGGCTAAAACAATTCACTCTCTCCAGACCTTTTCCGTCAAGGGAGAGGAGATTTTATGGATTCTTCGGTCAACCGGCATGTGCCAGTCTTCGAGCCAGGGAATGACAGTGTGCGGGCGTTAATCGTGATCATTATGTCATCATATTAACGAATAATTTACAAAAATTCGTTAATATGCTAAGGTGGCATCCATGGCAATCAATAATACGACAAAAGATGTTATCAAGGTTCTCAAAACTAAATACGATCAATTGAGTAAAGGTAAGTCGTCTTTACTTAAGCTGATTGATGAATCCGAACTTTCGGAAAGTGTTTTCAATTCCAACGCCATTGAAAATTCCACTCTTACACTTAAAGAGACTGAACGCATTTTGATGGAGATGAAAATATCCCGCAATGTGTCGGTGCGCGAAGTGTTCGAAGCAAAAAACCTTGCGCGGGTACTGGAATACATCAGAACAAAATCTATTGAACAGATACTTTCAGTAGAAGTGATTTTACTTTTACATAAAATGCTCATGGGTAATATCAATGATGTTATCGCGGGACGTTTCCGCAAAAAAGGCGAATATGTGCGTGTGGGGACTCATATCGCGCCTGCGCATGTGGAAAGAATGATTGAATCGATTATTGTAGATTATTCCGCTGATCACGCCGCTTATTTCACCGATAAGATCGCTGGATTTCATCTGGATTTTGAAACAATCCATCCGTTCAACGACGGGAACGGTAGAATGGGACGAGTTATTATTAATTACCAGCTTGCACGTTTGGGATTTCCTAACGTCATTATTCGCGACAAGGAGAAACAGATTTATTATAAAGCTTTTGACGAATATAAAAATTCAAAAAAGCCCAGGACAATGGAAAAGGTTATCACGTTGGCTTTGATGGAATCACTGCATAAAAGAATTGCTTATCTGCAAGGCGATAAAATAAGTACGCTTGCGAATTATGCGAAGGCAAATAAAAAATCTGTTAATGCATTGTTGAATGCCGCTCGCAGGCAGACGATTCCTGCTTTTCGGGAAAAAGGTGTTTGGAAAATCGGTGGATATAAAGAGTGAATGGGGAAGGTAGTTCAAGGTTGAGAGAATAGGGGATTAGACCGAAGGCTGAAGGGTGAAAGAAAAACGGTTCAATGTTCTAAGTTCTAGGTTCAAGGTTAAAAGATCAAAGGAGCTTTGCGATGACCAAAAAGAAAATTGATACCAAGTCTTCTGAAAAAGATGACTATCTGAAGTTTCTAAAATCAATCAAACGAAATTTAGATCCGGAAAAAAACACGGTCTTAATTGTGGATGACGAGAAGGGCGTCCGGAAGAAGATTGCCCGGGACGTCAAAGCGTTTGACCGGTCCGTGGTTATTTTTGAGGCTGCAAACGGCGTCGAAGCGCTGGAGATGCTTAATTTCATTCGTACCAATTATGTTCGTGATCCGATCCTGATGGTGCTCGATCTGAACATGCCTGTGTTGAACGGCTGGGATCTCATCGAGATGCTGAAGAAGGAGTATGAAAACAAAGGCAAAGCCGCCGGCATACCCATAGTAGTCCTTTCATCAACAAGTGGCAAAACAGTCGGCATGCCGATAGTAGTTGTTTCTCAAAAAGACAGAAAAATAGGCATGTGGGGCAAGAAGAATGTGAATGAAGGCAAATCCGGCTACACGCCTCTCGTGACTGTCGCGAAAGAAAAATGCGTAGAGAAAAGCTACTACGATGCCGTGGGCAAACAAGGCCTGCTGGCATGGATCGAGTTCTTCATCAAGGAAATGTAAAGGGGGAACTGAAGACTGAAGGGTGAAAGAAAAACGGTTCAGGATTCATGGTTCAAAGTTCAAAGTTTAAGGTTGAAAGATCAGGGGATTAGGCCGAAGGCTGAAAGATAGTTCTAAGTTCTAAGTTCAATGTTCATGGTTAAAAGCAGGCTTGCGCGGGAATGACAGAAATAAAGCGGGAATGGCGGAGAGTGTCAAACATTAAAAATTATCCGATGTGAAATCAGGTTTAAAAGATTATAGTTGGAGATGAATTTATGAAAAAAATATTTACGAAAAACAGCATTCTCTTCGGGTTTTTGCTGGTGGCTTTTATCATAGTTGCTGAAATTGTAATGGCCCATCTGTTGCTTCCTGCCTGGCCGGCCTTTATGGTTATGATTTTCTTCTTCGTGATTCATGAGGATGTAAAGCAGTCGCCACACATTCTGATCGGGGGAGTTGCGGGAATCTTCTGCGTTGTGCTGTGTGGGATGTTTATTGATGCCCTAAAGTCTTTGATCGGGCATGAAGCGGCTCATCTCCTTTTTATCGGTTTATTCGTTTATTCCATTGTTGTTTTACAGAATGTCATTCCTTATGTCTTTAACAGTTACGCTTTCATGTTCTTCCTTGTCGCCGCGTTGGCAATGCCTGCGGCAAAAGTAAGTCCTTACACATGGATGGGTATAGAACTCGTTGTTGGCGGCATTTTTATTCTGGGAATTTTGGGAATCAACAAGCTGGTGGCGGCAATTCTCAAGGAATAAAATACCACTTCTAAATTAAGTGCTATTTTTGTTGGCACAGCCTGCCCCGGCGCGGGCCGGGGTTGTCGGCTTCCTCTTATTTCAGCCTGTGCGCGGTCTTCGCTTTCTCTTCCGGATTCCTACTGTGGGCGGCGCTTTGTCCTGACGGCCCTGCGGGCGGCAGCGGCGGCCCTGATGCGCGGGACGATGAGATAAACATAAAGTCCCGATATGAGAAAAATCAAGAGCGTAATCATCAGGGGTGTGCCGGTCATCAGGCCGGATGTGCCGGTTATAATCGAAGCCAGTATGGCCAGCAAGCCGAAGATCACTGTTGTTGCGACGGGTATGGCCCATCCACCCCAAATGCGGAACGAACGCTCGGCAGCAGGTTTGCGCCGCCGTAACTGGATGACGCATACACCGGCAACGGCGTATATTGTGGCTTCAAGGACAGCTCCCACGAGGATCAATATCTGGAACTTTCCGGTAATAAAAACAATCACGGCGATGACGGCCGAAAAAATGGTCAGCGCAACAACAGACATGTATGGAACAGCATGTGAAATACTGATACGCGAAAATATCTGTGGAATGGTGTCTTCACGCGCCGCAGCGTACAGGAAACGGGATGCGGTTGCAAAGCCGCCGTTGAATGTCATCACGGCGGTGAGCAAAGTAGCCAGGAGCATAATCCATATGCCGGCCTGTCCAAGCGCGGCATTGCCAAGCAATAATTGCGGGACAGGTGAATTGTTCACGCCTGCGTCATGAACGTTCAAGGTGTTACTGCTGGCAACGGTAAATAATGAATAGGACACAAAGAGTAAAACAAGTGAAACGAACATGCCGCGCGGTATCAGTTTTATATTGCTGATCTCTTCCGAGAGGGGCGTCACCCATTCAAAAGCGGAGAATACAAATACTCCTACGGCTATGGCGTTAAACAGGTTGCCGGGATCACCGAAGGCCGCGAAGGGGGAATGCAGTTGAAAGTTATTGCGGCTGAGGGCAATGAGAGAAATTACAATTGCAATTAAAAGCAGGCTGTACGTGGTGATATCCTGTAACAACCCTGCTATTTTGATGCCCTTCAGGTTGGCGCCCATCGCCAGTCCAAGCAGAGCCAGAATCCAGACCAGGGACGCCCAATCCGGCAGGTTCAATGTGTAGGTGATGGCCTTGCCGATGATATAGCTGTCGGCGGCGATTATGGCGACAATGGTGAGAATATAACTGAAGGTCATGATAAGTGAAAAATTATCGTTCAATGCCTCTTTCATATAAAGTCGTATGGCCGCAGCGGTCGGATACAGCGCGTTGAGTTCTGAAAAACACAATGCGGCCAGAAACGCGAGCAGGCCGGAGATAAGGATTGCCAGCCATCCCGAGTCGCCTTTAAGATAATAAGAAAGCTGAATACAGCCAAGCAGGCTGACCGCGGCATATGACAATCCCGTACTGGTTGATACAACGGTGCGAAATTTTAGAACACGGCGCAATCCTGTGGATGTGGTCACGGAACCTCCCTTGTTATCATTTTTTAGTTCGGTTATTTTCTATTCCTACACGTCGGGCCAGATAATCATGGTGATGGCATCAAGCCGGACGACGTCTTCCTGACTTGCCTTGACGCGGATCTCTCCCGCCAGATATTTCTGCGAGGGATTCAGGTCTCCCCAGAACATGTCGCAAAAATTTTCGCTGGTCGTCGTGACAATAATATCGGGCGTTCCGTTCGTGCCGGATTCAAAGGAAATGATTTCGCCGTTCACCACATTCATGGTGAACGTGTCTTGCGTGTCTTCCGCCACGAAATGAAGGAGCTTCGTCCAGTCTCTCTGCATTTTGCGCAATCTTTTGTTTTCATTGCACTGGACCTGATAGTCGGCCAGCGCTTCAAGAATATCCTGACTTGTAGCCATGTTTTCCTCCTGAAATATCTTAATCGTTTTTGCCGAGGCCCGCTTCTTTTGAAAGCTCCTTCATGGAGCCATCGAGCGCGTTCAGCACAAAATCGACTTCTTCGGGTGTTATCACGAGTGGCGGCATGAGCCGGCATATGCTGGGATCATTCCCCGTATAAATGGCGATGACGCCCCGTTCCGCCATTTTTTTTGTGAGCCGCGGACCAATGGATTCGTTAGTGTACTGCAAACCCATCATGAGTCCTTTCTGGCGCACCTCAAGGAGGAGCGATGGATATTTCTTCAGGAGCGCGTCGAACCCGGAACGGAATCTGCGGCCCATCAATTCCGCGCGATCGGCAAGGTTGTGCTTTTGTATATAGTCGATGACCGCCATGGCGACGATACAACCGAGATCGGAACCGCCGAAGGTAGAGAGGTGGATGAAAGGATGGGGGATGAAAAAGTCCTGGATTTCCTCTTTGAATATGGTTGCCGAAATGGGGTAGATGCCGCCGCCTAAAGATTTGGCGACGGTCATCATGTCCGGGACAACGCCCCAGTGCTCGGAGGCGAACATCTTTCCCGTCCGCGCGAAACCGGTTTGTATCTCATCGAGGATGAGCAGGATTTCGTGCTGGTCGCAAAGTTTGCGGACTTGCGGGAGGTAATCGTCGGGTGGAATATTGATGCCGCCCTCGCCCTGAATCGGTTCCAGAATGATCGCAGCGGTATCAGCGGTGATGGTTTTTTTTATGGCTTCGATGTCGCCGAAGGGCACCATCTTGAATCCCGGTATCAGCGGCTCGAACGGTTCCTTGTAGGCGTCGCGCCCGATGGCGGAAAGCGCGAAACCGGTATGGCCATGGTAGGCCCTCTCGGTGTAGATAATCTCCTTTTTCATCGTGTAGCCGCGCGCGATCTTGATGGCCGCGTCATTGGCTTCGCCCCCGCCGACGCCAAAGATGGTACACGTAAGGTCGCCCGGTGTGATCTCGGCAAGTTTTTTGGCGAGGTCGGCTTTTGGTTTTGAACACAAAAGAAAGACGCCGATATCATAGGTGTCGAGGGCCTTTTTCAGGGCTTCGACAACATCCGGATTGCGTCTGCCCACGTTCATGATGCCGGAGCCGGTCTGGCAGTCGATGTACTTTTTCCCCGTTATGTCCCAGACGCTGGCGCCTTCGCGTTTGTCTTCGATGATGTCCAGCCCCGCGGCCTTCATCGTTCTTACTTTCATCGGACCGATGAATTTAGAGAAATCGGAAAGGGCTTGTGCCTTGATTTTTGCAGGATCGTTTTCCATAACGTTGCCTCCAAAAAAATATGTTAATGAAGCTATTGAATCTTTCCTTTGCCGAACAAGAACGGCAGGGTTCCTTCGGCAAGGATGTTTAAACGATGGGACAGTAAAATTTGTAATCCAATTCACCGGAAAGGTCAAGGATTTCGGAAAAAAATAAGGTTAACGTGATAGTCAGGAACGGATATATTAAAATGTTCCTGGATTACTCCGGCATTCCCAGGCATTCGCCGGGGTTCCCTGCCGGGCTGTGCTGCCGGAGTATAATCCCGCGCATGTAAGACGGGAATGACAGACGTGGTTTGCATTCAGGCTGGACCCATACCGGAATCACAAAGGGATAGATGCCCTCCTTTTATAAAGGAGAGTTAGGGAGGATTTTATGAGGATTATAAAAATCCTCCTCGATCCCCCTTTAAGAAAGGGGGAAGTAAAATAGCTTTACCCTCACTCAGTCCCTCCCATCGAGGGAGGGAAGTAAAGACATGAATGACACATGTGGGTTGGAGTCTAACGTTGTCATACCGGCGCAGGCCGGTATCCAGTGTTAAAATAATAAATGGATTCCGGCCAGACCCATGCCGGAATGACGGCGGTGGGCTGGATTCTTCACTAATAAAAATTTCTTGACATTTTTTCAATAATGGGTTATTGGTCGAACCACCCAGCCAATAAGATTTTGGGCGGGGAAGGAAGGAAAAAATGGTTGCCAAAAAAGTTTTTGCCCAGCCGATTACCCGTTCACGGCTCCATGAGGAGATTGTAACGGTCATCCAGAAACAGATCATGAACGGCACGATTCCTCCGGGAAGCAAGCTTCCTCCGGAGCGCGAAATGGCGGAGACTTTTAATGTCAACCGCGCCACAGTGCGCGAGGCGTTGCGCAAACTTGAGAATCTGGAGCTGGTGGAAATACGTCACGGCGACGGATTGTACGCGAAAAATTATCTGGAAAGCGGCAATTTCGATCTCATCAAGGCCGCTTTGAATATGGATGAAAGCAAGGATGTAATTTCCAATATTTTAGAGGCGCGGGGTTTTGTCGTGCCGCAGATCGCATACATGGCGGCCCAGCGGCGCACAGGAGCTGATCTTAATGAATTGAAGCAGGTTGTCTCAAAAGAGGATATGACCATGCTGGAGAGGGATATCAAGGTACACCAGATTATAGCCCGTTCAACTCACAATCTGCTGTGCACAATCGTTCTTAATTTTTTTAATCAAATATTCAGGGATTACGGTTATCTTTATTTCGACGACGCGCGCAATGTCGAGCGTTCCCGTAAGTTCCACAAAGAAATTTATGAAGCCATTAAAAGCAGGCAGCCTGAAACCGCCCGCAAAATCATGAGGGATGTGCTTACCTACGCGCAGAACGCCGTTCAGGCCAGTCTGGATAATAAGCGATAAAAGGAGTAACGGATATGGAGCGATTTATAGAGAATCATACCAATGAACATTTCGATGTTCTCGTAATCGGTGGGGGCATTACCGGCGCCTCTGTGGCGTATGAAGCCGCGACGCGCGGACTGAAGGTGGCGCTTCTGGAAAAAAAGGATTTTTCCTGGGCCACATCTGCGGTCACTTCAAAGATGATTCATGGCGGCCTGCGTTATCTGGTCAACGGTGAAGTTGGTCTGGTGCGCGAGTCGCTGCGTGAACGCCGTGTGCTGGAGAATATCGCCCCCAATTTTGTCTATCCGTGGCCGATGATGATGGTGCATTATACAAAACCTCTCAAGAACAATAAATGGATCGTGAAAATCGGCATGTTGATGTACGATATCTTATCCTATGACAAAAATTTCACATGGGATGCCTGTAAGAAAATTCCCGTACATCGAACTGTTTCTAAAGAAGAGGTCATGCGGAGTGAACCGAATGCGCGTCCTAAAGATCTCACCGGAGCCTCGATTTTTTATGACTGCAACAGCATATTTCCCGAAAGATTGACACTGGCTTTCATCAAGTCCGCCGTAGCTTACGGTGCCAAGGCAGCCAATTATTCCAAAGTGGAAGGTTTTCTAATGGGCGATCATAATAACGTAACCGGCGTTCGCGTGAAAGATCTTCTGCAAAATAAAATGCATGAAATATCCGCAGATGTAACAATCAACTGCGGCGGACCATGGGCGGATATTGTGCTGGGTCTCGCCAAACCCAACAGCGACGGCAGTGGAACGTTGCGCCGGTCTGAGGGTATCCATATCATCACATCCAAAAAACTTCTTTCCGGTAATTATACCGTTGGATCTATGACACCGGGCGGACGTCATTTTTTCCTTATTCCCTGGCGCAATCACACACTGATCGGCACTACGGATAAGCCCTTCACGGGTAATCCCGATGATTATAAGGTGACCAAGAACAGCATCATGGAACTGATTGATGATGTCAATTCATCTTTCGGTGACGGCAAGCTTTCCTACGCGGATGTGCAGCATACATATGGCGGCCTGCGCCCGCTGGTGGAAGAGGATACAGGGGAGACCTACACTTCTTCGCGCAAGTATGAAATCTACGATAATAAGAAAGACGGGCTCGACGGCCTGATTACTGTTGAGGGCGGCAAATATACCACCAGCCGCAATCTGGCTGAACACTGTATCGAGATTGTGGCCAAAAAAATGGGACGTTCTTTGGGTAAGAGCATTACCAAAAAACATTACCTGTCCGGTTGCGAGATAAAGGATTTATGCGCCTTCTTCACTTCCGTCGAGAAGGAAAACAAGGATTTCAGCGCGGCGACCATGGATTATCTGGGCCGCAACTACGGCATGGAATACGCAGATATTCTCGAACTGGCGCGTCAGGATAAGGCTCTGGCCGAGACGCTCAACGCGGATGGCGAACTGCTGGCCGAGGTCGTTTATGCCATACGTCAGGAAATGGCGCGGACTTTGTCCGATATCGTTATGCGCCGCACAGGCATCGGCACTCTGGGCAATCCCGGTGAAGATGTATTGCGCAAAATGGCAAATATTGCCGCCAAAGAATTGCATTGGGACGAAAACAGAATTGAAAAAGAAATTTCAGACACGGTTAATCTGCTCACATTGCCAGTGTAGTAAAAAAAACTAGAAAAAGGAATTCATAGGAAACAATACTGGATTGCCCAATCAAGTTGGGCAATGACAAAAAAGGTTACGATTATAAGGAGGACATGCTGATGACATCAAAAAACTTCCGACCGGAATGGACGGAGAAAGCTCCGGTTTCAGGGACATACAGGTCTATTTTTAAATACGGTGATCCTCAACATTTCAAGCATCCGAGCGACGCCTGGTACAGAATGATGAAACAGGAATTTCACTTACAAGACGATGACTTTACTTTTAAATATAAAGAAGGGCTTGAAAAGGTAGAATTGAATCGTCCCCTTGGACTTAAGCCGCAGCAGATTGAGGCCATGCAGGCTATCGTGGGTAAAGAGAACGTTTCTCTGGACGCTTATAGCCGTGTCAAATATGCTTCAGGCAAGACTACCGAAGAAATGCTTGAATTACGCAGCGGCATTATCCACGAAGTGGCGGACGTGGTCGTTCATCCGCGCGACAAGCAGGATGTGCAGAAAATTGTGGCCTACTGCAATCAAGAGAAAATTCCCATCACGGTTTTCAGCGGCGGTTCTTCCGTAAACTTCGGTTGCCGTCCAGCGAAGGGCGGAGTTTCTCTGGTGATCAGCACGCACATGAACAAGCTTCTGGAAATAAACGTCCTCAATCAGACCGCGCGTGTTCAGCCGGGCATGTTCGGGCCGGCTTACGAGCATGCTCTGAATCAGGCGCCCGAACTTATGGGAACCAAACTGCGTTACACCTGCGGCCATTTTCCGCAGTCCTTTGAATACTCGACCGTCGGCGGCTGGATCGTGACGCTGGGCTCCGGGCAGGCTTCAACGTATTACGGCGACGCTTACGACATTGTGTTCAGTCAGGAATATGTGACTCCGACGGGAACATTCAAGACGCTGGATTATCCGGCAACAGCCACCGGCCCCAAAGTAAATGATATCATGAAAGGCTCGGAAGGAACGTTTGGCATTCTGGTGGAAGTCACCATGAAAATATTCCGTTACATGCCCGAAAACCGCGCGCGTTTCAGTTTCATGTATCCGACATGGGAAGCGGCGGTGAACGCGAGCCGCGAAATTATGCAGTCTGAATTCGGCAAACCGGCGATTTACCGTATCTCCGATCCGGAAGAAACGGACCGGGGGTTGAAACTCTACGGCATGCCGGGATTTGTGGATACGTTTCTGTCTATGCGAGGATTCAAACCCATGCAGCGCTGTTTATCTCTGGGCAATGTGGAAGGCGATAAAGATTATACCCGATTAGTGGCGCGAAAGATTAAGGCTATTGCCCGCAGGCACGGCGCTATGTCGCTGGGCAGTTATGCCGCGCGTAAATGGGAGCATACCCGCTACACGGAACCTTACATGCGCGAGGATCTGGGCGACTACGGCATTTTAATCGATACGCTGGAAGCCGCTGTAACCTGGGATAATATCCACCGCGTACATGAGGGCGTGCGCGCGTATGTCACGAGCAGGCCAGACACCATGTGCATGACGCACGCTTCGCACTTTTATCCGCAGGGGACGAATCTCTATTTTATTTTCATCGCGCACATGAACGATCTTGAAGAGTTCTGGAAATTCAAACGCGGCATAATAGACAATATTCAGAAATACGGCGCATCGCTCAGCCACCATCACGGTGTCGGCCGCATGATCGGTCCCTGGGTGGAAACACATTTGGGGAGAGAACAAATGGAGGTTCTGCGCACGTTGAAGAAACATTTCGATCCGAACAACATCATGAATCCCGGAGGTCAGCTCGGTCTGGATTAAATATTCGTATAAAATATTTATGACTATGATGAACTTGTAACAAGGAGGAGGACATGGATAGAGAGAATTCCAGGACACAGGAAGAGGTTCAGGTCATTATTGCCGATACCAGGCCGGGCATTGCCGAAGCGGTAAGCAGGATATTTGATCACTTCGGCGGGGGTTCTAAAATGCTGCGCTCCAGCCGGGATGTTTATATCAAGGTTAATGCCGTCGGTCTCGAAAAAAATGTTTACACCGATCCGGAGGTTCTGCGCCAGACCATTATTTATTTTCAGAAATGCGGGGCGCGAACTATCTATGTCATCGAAAACTGCACACAGGCCAACTTCACGCGCCTCGTATTTAAGGCGATCGGATATCTGAAAATATGCAAGGAAACCGGCGCCGTTCCCGTATATCTCGATGAAACCGCCGCCGTCCCGATATTTCTTGAGGGCCTCGAGGAATTCATCGATATTTCGCACTTCGTGTTTGAAAGGCTCATTACGCAAAGGGACGAAAATTTATACATCTCCATTCCCAAACTCAAGACCCACAGCATGTCTCAAGTAACTTTGTCGATCAAGAATCAGTTTGGTCTCGTACACCAGCGGAGCCGCGTTGCCGATCATAATTATCGCCTTCATCAGAAATTTGCGGACATCTATCGCGTCCTGCGGCCGGACTTCGCTCTGATCGACGGACTGATCGCCACCACCCACGGACATTACCCTACGGTTTATAATACGGACAAGTGTGTTGTGCCTATGGATCTTCTCATCGGAGGTCCGGACCCGCTTGCCACGGATGTAGTCGCATCGGCTCTGATGGGTTTCAGTCTTAAAGATGTCCGGCACCTGCAACTTTCAAGCGACACCGGTATCGGTCAGGGAGACATCAACCGTATAAGTATAATTAATAAAGACCTGCTTGATTCCCGTAAAAAGAAACTTACCTGCGAGTTACTGGACGATTATCCGCCGGATATAAATTTTCTTCGCGGCGGGGAACGTTGCTGTAAGGAAGGTTGTCGCCGCAATACCGAGACCTGTGTGGAGATGATTTACCGCGACCATGGCGGCAAAGGGGGATTTACAATCCTCATGGGCAAGGGCATTGATAAAAAAGCGGTAGAAAAGATTACCGGCCGGGTGCATATCGCCGGCAGTTGCGCGATACAGGATTATGGCGTAATGTTGCAAAATCGTCTGGGCAGGAAAAACGTAACCATGAGTCCCGGCTGTAACAACCTGGCTTTGACCGTCTATGGCCTGTGCAAAAACATGCGCGTCAACCAGGTCAGTTTATCGGGTGTGGGTCTCATCCAATCAGCGATGCCCTTTATCATGGCCAAGCTCAAGGGATCGCAAGCCAATATCGTCCCGCTTATTTAATAAAGTAATGCGGGGGTAAACAAATTCTAAAAATATATAAAAACAAAGCGAGGTGCATATGTCACAGGAAAAAAGTAAATCGAAGGAATTAATTCTGTCGATAGACGCGGGTACGCAATCAATCAGGGCCGCCCTTGTTGATCTGCAAGGGAACATACTGCATATCGTTAAAACGCCGATTCAGCCTTATTTTTCGGAGCATCCCGGCTGGGCGGAGCAGCAGCCCGATTATTATTGGGAGGTGCTCTGTAAAACCACGCAGCAGATTTTACAAAAACAGGAAAGTCTAAAAGAAAGTATCGTAGCCGTAACGATTACGACTCAGCGCGCCACAATGATTAATGTGGACAAGGACGGCAAGGCGCTGCGTCCCGCGATTATCTGGCTTGACCAGAGAAGGGCGGACTCCAGCAAAATTATGTCCCCCGCTCTGAAGCCTGTGCTGAAAGCGGTCGGTCTGCTGGAAACTCTGGAAGGTGTGATCAAGGAATGTGAGGCCAACTGGGTTTGCCAGAATCAGCCGGACATCTGGAAAAAGACGCACAAGTTTTTACATCTTTCCGGATTCTTCACGCACCGGCTCACCGGAGAATTTGTCGATTCGGTGGGCAATAATATCGGATATCTGCCGTTTAACAACAAGACCTATCAGTGGGCGGGGAAATACGATTTTAAATGGCTGCTTTTTAAAATTGAGCGGGAAAAACTGCCTGATCTGGTGAAGCCATCGGAAATTCTTGGTCAGATTACAAAGAAAGCTTCTTCGGAAACAGGCATACCGGAAGGCCTGCCGGTCTTCGCGGCTGGTTCTGATAAAGGCTGCGAAATACTCGGCTCCGGCTGTCTCACGCCCGAAATCGGATGTCTTAGCTTCGGGACGATCGCGACGTTTGATGTTGCCACTTCCAAGTATGTCGAACTGCGTCCGATGATACCGCCATACCCGGCTTGTGTGCCCGATGCCTATTATACCGAGGTTTCGATATTCCGCGGTTTCTGGATGGTCAGCTGGTTCAAGGAAGAGTTCGGTCTGCAGGAATGTCAAATTGCCAAACAGAAAGATCAGGCTCCGGAAGCGCTTTTTGATTCGCTGATTCAGAATGTTCCCGCCGGTTCGATGGGATTGATGCTCCAGCCATACTGGACACCGGGCAGGGATGTTGACGCTTACGCGAAGGGATCGGTGATCGGCTTCGGCGATGTGCACAATCGGGCGCATCTATACCGCGCAATACTTGAGGGACTGGTGTACGGATTGAGAGAAGGCGGCGAACTGACGCAGCGGAAAACCAAAGTTCCGATAACGAAACTGAAAGTTTCCGGCGGCGGATCGCAGAGCGACGCGGCCATGCAGATTACGGCGGATATTTTCGGTATGGCGGCGGAGCGGCCGCATACTTTTGAGACATCGGCGCTGGGCGCGGCAATCGACGCGGCTGTCGGGCTGAAACTTTATCCTGATTTTCCATCGGCAGTTAAAACAATGACTAGAACGGGCAGAGTGTTCGAGCCGATTAAGGAAAATCAAAAACTCTACGACGAGCTCTACAAAAAAGTTTATCTTAAGATGTACGGGCGTTTGAGACCGCTGTTTAAAGAGATCAGAGATATTACTGGATATCCGCCGCAGGATTAGCTTATACCAACTTGCCTGCTTCGGCTAACTTTGTTGGCTTCATCGTCGGCATCCTCGACGTATGTTCATATACGTCTGCGGAGCCTCCTCCTTGCCGCCTCGTTATCCTTTGCATGCAAATTGGTATATCAGGATTGGTGTCTGCTTCGGCTAACTATTTTGGTACAGCCTGCCCCGGCGCAGGCCACCGTGTCGCAATTAACTTTGTTGTCATTTCGAAGCGAAGCGAGAAATCTTGATTCCAGTAATTTTAAAACCTTAAGATTCCTCACATACGTTCGGAATGACATTTTTCTAATTGCAACGCAGTCTCGCAGGCCGGTGGCGTCTGCTTCCTCATTTACGCTGGAAAATTCTAATGGATTTTAAAGCGATTATATCCTAATATTCCTCTTGAAATTATTTTCTTCCGGGGAGGCTAAAACATGGCTGGTTTTGTTGAGTACGATCAATACGACGGACTGGGATTGGCAAAGCTTGTACGGGAGAAAAAAATTTCTCCTGCCGAACTTTGTGAAGAAGCAATAAGCCGCGTGGAAAAAATCAATCCGCTCATCAACGCGGTGGTCATCCCGATGTTTGATATCGGACGCGAAAAAGCCGCAAAACCTCTGCCTGACGGGCCATTTTCCGGTGTCCCTTTTCTTTTAAAAGATTTAATCGGTTGTTATGCCGGAGTCAAATTAACGAGCGGTTGCCGTGCCTACAAAGATTATATTCCCGATTATGACACCGAGTTGGTCATTCGCTTCAAAAAAACCGGCATCGTTCCGCTGGGGAAGACCAACACTCCCGAATTCGGTTTGATGGGAATAACAGAACCGGAATTGTACGGTCCGACACGCAATCCCTGGAATACCGAATGTACGCCCGGAGGATCAAGCGGAGGCTCCGCTGCCGCGGTGGCTTCCGGCATGGTGCCTGTGGCTTCAGGCGGCGACGGAGGCGGTTCCATTCGAATCCCATCATGTTATTGCGGTCTGGTCGGTCTGAAACCTTCGCGGGGGCGCACGCCTTCAGGGCCGAAGAGCGGCAAGCTATGGCAGGGCGCGACGGTGGAGCACGTGCTGACGCGCTCGGTTCGCGACTGCGCCGCGATGCTTGACGCGACCCACGGGGCGGATCCGGGAGCGCCTTATCTTCTCCAGCGTCCGGAGAGACCTTACAGTGAAGAAATAAACCGGGAACCCGGTTCATTGAGAATCGCTTTTAACACGGAATCTCCAATCGGCACGGAGACACACGAGTATTGCAAGCAGGCCGTTTATGATACCGTAAAACTGCTGGAAGCATTGGGGCATAAAGTCGAAGAGGCAAAACCGGAAATTGACGGCATCAAATTGGCCGATTCTTATTTTTCTCTTTATTGTGGAGAAAATGCGGCAGATATTGATTTGGCGGAAGCAACATTAAAGAAAAAATTAGGAAGGAAGGATTTTGAAATAACCACATGGTTTTTTGCCGTGCTCGGTCGTTGTTACAGCGCGGCGGATTTCGTGAACGCGATGCGTGAGTGGGACACGGCCGCGAGAGTTATGGGACAGTTTCATTTGAAGTACGATTTGTATCTTACCCCGACAGTGGCATATCCTGCGGCAAAGATAGGAGAGCTTTTACCTAAATCATATGAAATGGCCGCGATGAAAATCATAAGTATTTTAAAACTCGGTTCTCTGGCCAAAGCCTCCGGCATGGTAAATCAGATCGCCATACAAACCCTGGCGAAAACGCCGTTCACACAGTTGGCCAATTTTACCGGTCAGCCCGCGATGAATATTCCCCTGCAGTGGGATAAAAACGGCATGCCCTGCGGTGTCCAGTTTATCGCCCCCTTGGGCGATGAAGCGACTTTGTTTAGAGTTGCTTCTCAACTGGAAAAAGCAAAACCGTGGTTTGATAAACGCCCATCGTTGAAAGTCTGATATCCTGTCGCTTTCAGTGGCTAACTTGGGAATAAAGGGGACTGTTGTCCCCTTTATTTTAATATTTTCAAAAATATTCAGCATTACAAATGCAAATCGTGCTATATATATTTAAAATGTGTTGATTATTTATTCGCTGTGCGTTTGTCTATTGAAACCGCTAATTAGGGTGACATGAAAAGACTTTTTGAAGAAGAAAAGATAAAAAGAACTGCCCCCGATTATTTAATAATAATCTTAGGTAGACTCCTTTTTCTATCGGTGGTTTTATTTTTTGCCTTTCTTGAAACTTTTATGACTTCCATTAGTTCGGATGGGGGTGTTAATATAATTACAGTAGTTTTTGCTCTCTCTACAGTCGCTTCTTTCATTTCTGGATTAATGATTGTATTTAATCCTTCGGGTATTTTGTATAAGACTACGCGCTTTGCAAAAAATATTCGATGGGTGTTTTTGGGATCAATCAGTGCTTTTATGAGCATTATCTTAATGGCGAGGTTTTTTGCATATGTCCATAGTCTTTTCAAGTAGCAACGATAAGGCAATGGATGAAATAATGAGAATATTGGGGATGGTTCTATTTAATTTAAAAAACTGGATTGCCCAATCACCCAGGCATGCGCCGGGCAAGAGTCGGCAATGACAGCTTCATTAGACTGGTTCTTGCAGATTGAACCAGAGGTAAAAGTTCCCTTTATCTTTATTCAATGAAAAATCTCTTATAGAAATCAAATCAAAAACGGCTGGTAAATTCCTTCATAATCGGATAGTAAAATCTTGCTATAAATATTCAATCAGGCCCTTTGCGGACGTTCTGCGTTTCAAATCAAGGGCAACAGGAGTTGATATGTCTTCAGAAAAAAATAATCTCCGGTTCCGCGGCGCATCCAAATATGTTCTGGATGATGAACTGGCTAAAATCGTAAATGTTTCCATGGTTCTGGAAATGCCTCTTTTGCTCAAAGGCGAACCGGGCACGGGAAAGACCATGCTGGCTCACGCCATTGCGGAGAGTCTCCAAATGCCGTTGATTGTATTGAATGTCAAATCCAGCATGAAACTGATCGAGGCGCTATATCAGTACGATACGCTGACCCGCCTCAATGACAGCCGTTTCGGCGATTCCAAACGCGATGTAAGCAATATCGAATCGTATATTAAAATGGGTAAAATTGGTCAGGCGTTTGCCGCCGATAAAAAAACCATTCTTCTGATTGATGAGATTGACAAGGCCGACACCGATTTTCAGGACGATATGCTCGATGTTCTCGATCAGATGCAGTTTGATATTATAGAAATAGATAAGACGATCAAGGCCAAACACCGTCCCGTGATTGTCATTACATCCAACGCCAAGAAGGATCTTTCCGATCCGTTCCTCGGACGCTGCAATTTCCACCATATCGCTTTTCCCGATCCCGATATGATGCGCATGATCGTGGAAGTGCATTTCCCAAAACTGGACGAGGAATTGATGAACACCTGCATCAAAACATTCTACCATTTGCGGGAACTGCGCGGAGTTGAGAAAAAACCGGCCACGCGGGAATTGATCAACTGGATTCGCGCGCTGAAAAGCGATCCCGATTTCAGGCCCAAAACGCTTCTTCAAGGCAGGGTGCCTTATTTAGGCGTTTTGTTCAAGAAAAGCGCTGACCTTCAACAGGCGATGCAGCAGGTTGTCAAATCAAGAGGTTGAAAATTAGTCCGTGTTTGTTAATTTTTTCTATACGTTGAGAGACCGCGGAATTCCTGTTACGCCGACATCTTTCCTGCGCCTGCAAAAAGCCATGAATAAAGGCCTCGTTCATTCACTGGACGATTTTTACATGGTCGCGCGGACCATTCTCGTGAAGAGTGAACGTTATTTCGACTCTTACGATCAGATATTCGCCCACCATTTTAAGAATGCCTCGCTGGAAGATCCCACTGCCGTGGAAATCAATGAGATAGCCCGCGCCATGCTCGAAGAATGGCTGCAGAATCCCGAAGGCGTGGCTGAAGCTCTGGGGATTGATCCGGAGAAGCTGAAGGATATGACGCCCGATGAGCTGATTCAGTATTTCCTCGACCGACTGAAGGAACAGACGGAAGCGCATCACGGCGGTAATAAATGGATCGGAACCGGAGGGACTTCACCCACGGGGCATTCCGGAACCCATCCCGGCGGCATGCGCGTCGGCGGAGTCTCCAGAAATCATTCGGCGATCAAGGTTGCTCTGGAGCGGCGCTACCGGGATTATTCGCAGGAAGGACCGCTGACGCAGTTTCAAATGGGCGAGGCGATGAAAAGATTGCGCCGCATGGCGCCAACAGGACCGAAGGATGTCGTCAATATTGATGAGACCGTTTATGAAACCATGCGCAATGCCGGGGAAATCGAGATTATCTTCGACCGTCGTCTGGCTGATCGCCTGAAGGTTGTCCTGATGATTGATAACGGCGGCTGGTCGATGGATCCCTACATTGATGTTGTGCAGACTCTTTTTCATTATGCGAGTTCCCAATTCAAGGATTTAAAAATTTATTTTTTCCATAACACCATCTACAGCCGTGTCTGGGCGGACCCGCAAAGATATTACAAACCGCAGGAGATTGACGATTTCATCCGCTGGGGTCCGGAAACCCGTTTTATAATTGTGGGGGACGCCAACATGGCTCCATATGAACTGGTTCACCCGAACGGAGCTCTTTACATAGACGCGAAACCGACGGGCGCAAGTATTGAACGCCTCAAAACTCTGTCCCAAAATTTCCGTCACAGCGTCTGGTTGAATCCCATGCCGCTTGGCGAATGGGATTACAGCAGGACGACGCAGATAATACGTCAGGTTTTTCCCATGTTCGAACTGACGCTCGACGGTCTGGAAAAAGCCGTACAATATTTAACCTCAAAGTAGTACCGAATAATCTTTTTTCTCTTGATAATAAATAGTTTGAAGGAATTCAGAGCTTAAAGAAAGAATATACAATTGGGCAGCCATAGTGTATAATTAAATCAGGAATTTATGGACTGTCATGCTTCAGTTGTAATTAAAGCAACCTAAACGATTCTGAAAGTTAACGGCAAGCAGTCATGGATACAGGGAAGGCTTATAATGCTGATTGACAGAGAAAAAGCTTTTCGAGAATTAGATATGCCCGAAGATCTGTTCAATGAATTGTTGGACATGTTTGTCGAACAGACAGAGCCGGCCTTAAAAACATTGGAAGAAATCGTAGACAATAAAAATTATCAGGAAATCCGGAAAAGCGCGCATCTGATTCACGGCTCGGCCGCAAATCTGCGCATTGCAGGAATTCAATCAATAGCAAAAGCGATAGAAATAGGATCAACGGAAAATCAGGACATCGGCATTATAAAAGGCAATATAGCGAAACTGAGGATTGCTTTTGAGGAATTGAAGAAGGAGGTGTCCGGTGTCTGACTCAAAAAGAATTCTGGTAGTCGACGACGACAGGATTTTTTTGAAAATAGTAGAACATGATTTAACTAAAAACGGCTTTTCCGTTATGACGGCACAAAGCGCGGAAGAGGGCATTCTGCTGGCAAGAACGGAAAATCCCGATTTGATTTTGCTCGATATTCATATGCCTAATATTGAAGGCGGAGAAGTCGTAGAACTTTTGCAGGAAGATCTCCAGACACAGGATATTCCTATAATCTTCGTTACGGCATTACTGTCAAAAGATGAAGAGATAAGGCGTAAGAATGTTCTGGCCGGACATTATTTTCTGTCCAAACCGTATAAAATAGAAGAATTACTGGAAAAAATAGATAAATATCTGGGTTGATCCAAATAATCGAGGTCGTCTAATATTATTCGAACATGGATTAAATCTTTAAAACTATAATGAGGTTAAAAGAACTGCAATGAAAACTATAGCTATAATAGCGCATGATGGGAAAAAAGCGGAAATGGTTGCCTTTATTAAAGACAATTTTGATACACTGAAGAAATTCAATCTGGTTGCTACAGGTTCCACGGGCAGTCATATTGAAAAGGCAGGTCTGAAAGTCGATAAAAAGAAATCAGGCCCTCTTGGCGGCGATGCTCAGATTGCCTCCGATGTAGTCGACGGAAAGGTTCAGGCGGTTATCTTCCTGCGCGACCCTTTAGGAAATCATCCGCATGATCCCGATATTTTCATGCTGATGCGTATCTGTGATGTTCATAATGTTCCGTTGGCAACCAACACGGCCACGGCATATCTGATTATCAAATCTTTGGAAGAATAAGGAAGAAAAATGATTAGTCAAGAAGCAAAAAATGTAATGGCTTTTATGGCCAATATGAAAGTTCCGAATATTCGTGATATACCAATTGAGCTTTGCCGTCAGGGGTTGGCGCATATGATGTCATTTGCCCGTCCGCCCGCAGGATGCTCAATTGAAAGGATCAACGCTGGAGGTCCGGAAGCGTTATGGGTGAACGCTTCTGAAAGCAAAGACAAAGAAACCATTTTGTATTTTCACGGTGGAGCTTACACACTGGGGTCTGCCTCGACATATCTGGGTATTACGGGAATGTTAAGTGAATTGTGCGGATTGAGAGTTTTGTCAGTTGATTATCGTTTGGCGCCTGAGCATCCGTTTCCTGCAGCAATTAATGATGCCGTTAGCGCTTATGTCTGGCTTTTGCAGCAGGGCGTACCCGCAAAATCAATCGCCATCGGCGGAGATTCCGCCGGGGGAGGTCTCACCTTCGCTGCAATGGCCGAATTAAAAAATAAAGGGATACAACTTCCCGCCGCCATATTCACTATTTCGCCATGGGTGGATCTTGCTCATACGGGTGAAACAATTGAAACAAAAGCCGATGTTGAGCCTATGTTCACTAAATCAAACATGATTTATATGGCAAAACTATACGCGGATGAAACCGACCTTCTCTCGCCTCTTATCTCTCCGCTGTACGCCGATTTAAGCGGTCTGCCGCCGGTGCTCATTCACGTGGGAACAAACGAGATGCTTCTTAGCGACTCCCGTCGCATGGCTGAAGCTCTCAAACGCGCTGGTGTTGATTGCGTGCTCAAGGAATGGGAAGACCTGTTTCATGTTTTCCACACGGCAGTAAATATCCCGGAAGCAAGAGAAGCGACAGAGGAACTGGCAGCCTTCATCAAAAGACATATTTATAAATAGTCATTAGACCCTTAATCAGAAGCCGATCAGAACCTCATCCGCTTATATTTTATTTGACAATTATTACTTTTAAAACAGCACTATCCCTCTTTAGAGGGATTGATATTTTTAAAATAATGAGTATATAAAACTTATTATAATAATGATGAAAGTGATATTTTTTTAATGATTTTCATTAAATACTAAGATGTTAGAAATAGTGTAAAATATTTATTTAAAATTTCTGATACTGGATGAGGAGGTAATAGAAGCATATAATGACGTTATGGTTTTAATCAATTAATTTGTGATTAACAAACATGGAATGGAGGCGGATGACCGATAAAAAATAATGAATAATACCACAACGGATATTGATGTAATAAATAAGAGAAATTCTCAAAGAAAATCTGTAAATCTTCCGGTAGTATTCAGCGATCAGAAGAATATTCTCCAAGGCAAGACAGTTAATATATCAGCGTCAGGTCTATCAATCAGTTCAGATGTGCTTTTCCAAAATGGGACGGACATCGATGTATGGATGTCTGTTAATAATGATTATTTTTTCTTTCGTACACAGGTTGTAAGACATTCTGAAAATAGCAATGGAAATTATACGATCAGTCTGAAGTTTACAGATCCGGACAATAATGATCTATTCAAATTAAAGAGTCTTCTCAATCTGCATTTAAAAAATAATCAAGAGGATTATAATAATTTTCCGTATACCCTTGACTTGCGTCCTGGAAATCACAGGGTTATTTCAGATTCAAACCTTATTGCGATATTGTTAACTCGGATGTATGAAGAAGGACTGCCTGTATATATAAAACAAAACTTGAGCAATATGTTGCATACCTTTGCTCTCACATCCATTGATCCTGTTTCAGTTTATTCCAGTTTTCGTGTAAGGAATCTTAATGTTATTGAAAATTTCAATTATTCTAATTATCAAGAACTCGTATTATATTTAGATTTCCAATCCTCATTTTATGTTTTGAAAACGAAAATAATAGCCATCGAGGATGAAAATATATGTTTAAAGATCCCTGACAGCATGTTGCAATTATGGAGGAGGTCTCATCCTAAATCGAGATTGGATCTTAACAATGAACGAGTTGACGCCAGGTTCATCACCCATTGCGATAAAGAATATACCTTCAATATTAATAATATCGGATATCGTGGGCTGTCTTTGAGTATTCCGAGCAGAGATATCCTGCCGGAGATTGGAGCTTTGCCGGTTAAAATAGGCCTTAATATTCAAGACGAACTGGATATATCGTTTGCTGCGTGCTTGAAATATATCGATGAGAAATTAACAGACACAGGGAATATATATAACTGCGGTTTTGAGATTACGAGTATTGATCCGGAAAATAGGGAGAAGCTGGGAAGTTTCATCTTTAAACGTAACTACCCGCACATCGTGTCATTCAATGAAAAGTACATTGATAAGATATGGGATTTGTTTTTCAAATCCGGTTATATGATAGCCGAGAAGAGAGAATACGTAAGCAAGGTTAAAAAAGAGATAGAAGAAACATGGAGCAGGCTTTATGGAGGGAATTCAAAAATCGGGGAGATGCTCCTGTTTATGGATAATAACGAAATCTATGGAACGATTGCTGCAGCGCAGGCTTATGAAAACACATGGGTGATTCATCAGGTTGCAGGTTTGAGGCATCCGTCGGTTAGAATCGGTAAGTATATTCTCGATTCAATTGCCATACTGATGATAGAACATTTAGATATGGAATATGCAAAAGCAGAATTCAGAAAAGAGAATGAGTGGGCAATAAAAAAATTTTTTAAATTCCATGAATACTGCACACTGGAAGATGCTATTCAATATTCCTTCCTGGATTTATACGAGATTGATATTGATAAATATAAATATTTTAAGGCTGGCAATATCGATATTGAAATAGATTATTTATCCTTGGCGGAAGATCGACTTTTCATAACAGATTATCTGACAAAAACATTACCGAAACTTACGATAAATGCTGAAAGCATTAATAATTTTGGATTGGAACTCCCTGAAACCCAGCTGGCATATAGAAATATTGATTTGTTCAGAGGCCGTAAGATATTAATTGCTAAAGAGAATAAAAGAATTATCTCATTTGCTTTATTGGAACACGGCTCAACAGGTATTAATTTAGGCGGACTGCTTGACGTATTTCAGATATTTACTGTTGATCTCTCCAATGAAAATTTGAATACAATAAACAGGATATTAATCAACGAGATAATAGATTTTTATAATTCAATAGGCAAAAAAACAGCGCTGTGTTTTTGTATCGCCAATGATATAAATAAATATGTTCTAGAGGCCGCCGGATTAACAAAAATGCTGGATTATATAACGTGGTATTTTAACAATAATGCCTTTAAACAGATAACCCAATACTTTTATAATAGTTATGCGCCTCTTAATAAAGGAACAGATATAAGGAAATAGTTAAATACCAAAATCAGGAGGTATTCAGCTATGGCTGGATCGAGTGGAATATTAATTACCTATTCAGGCTATCCCTATACGCCGTCGTCCTTTATGCCGGATAACGGTCTGGCAAATCTTGCGGGCGCCCTCATAAAAAACGGACATGATGTCCTGATTCTTGATTACAGCACGGTTGAAATAGTCAAGAGGCTTATGCCTCAGGATATCAGAGACGATTTGATTAAACTGCTTCCTCTTTTGATAAATGCCAATGATGATAAACTGGATGATTTCAGGAAGATCAGCAGTAGAATTGAGGCTCACACAGAGAGAGAGGTCTATAAAATCTATAAGGAGATTGAGGAGCATATCATCCAGAAAAAAGTTAATTTTATCGGTTTTAAACTCTGGATGGGAGACGGTTTTTCCGATAGCATTAAGATTGCAGAGTTCATTAAAAGAGATCATCCTGAGATAAAAATATATGCAGGCGGCCCTCAGAGTCAATTGTTTCGAGAGACTATCTATAAAAGGACTCAAATATTCGACGCTGTTTGCTATGGCGAGGGTGAAGAGATAATCAGCATTCTGGCTGATCATTCGTTAGGTAAGGCGGATTTAAAAGACATACCGAATATCATATACATGAATAAAGGCAGGATTCTCACAAATCCTCTTGTAAGAATTAGTAATCTTGATTCTATCCCGCTGCCCATATACGATTCTGACGTCTATCCGGCATTTGGTAACGACGGCAAAATAAACATATTCTCCATTGATGATTCCCGCGGATGTCCGAACAACTGTGCCTTCTGCCCTCACAGCTCGATAAGCGGAAAAGAAAAGAGAAGAAAATCAGTAGGCAGGATTGTTGAGGAGATGAAGTATATTAAGGATAGATATCATTCAAGGGCAATGAGATTTACGGGATCGAATACACCGCCGGATTTATTGATGGATTTAGCAAAAAAGCTGATTGAAGATAATCTGAATGTAGTCTATTCGGCTTTTTCTAATCTGAAGGGCATTGATGTAGAAAGCATAGACACACTGAAAAAGTCCGGACTATTTGGATTATTTGTGGGCATAGAGTCTGCGGATGAGAGGATATTGAAAAACGACTTCGATAAGTCAATCGATCCCGATGAATTGAAAAAGACTATTAAATTGCTCATGGATTCGGGGATATTTATCGTTGCGAGTTTCATATACCCCGCTCCCTCAGAAGATAGTGAATCGAGAAACAGAACATTGAATTATATATTAGAGCTATTAGGCAATCCTCTTCAGTCCTCCGTTACCGTGCAGTTTCCGGGAATATTCCCCCAATCAAAATGGGGAAGGCATCCCGAAAGATACGGGTTCGAAGTAGATGATATGGATAAATATATAAATGATTTAATGAGCTATAATATCAAACAATATCTGCCTGCCAGTTTATGGGGGAATGCGGATTATAGAGTTAAGGGAAGATCTCACCTTGAGATTATCCATGATACAGCGGGATTTGTAAAAGAGATTGAAAAAAACGGAGTTCTTACCCGGCTGCTCGATGAGGCAGCGATGATGGCCAGTCTTTTGAGAACTAAACCGGCGGATTTCAAAAGAGACATATCTGCCAGTATATTTGCCGCGGATTACGATGCATTAAAAGAGATGGTCTGCAATATAAACAGGCTTGTGGTGTAATATGAAAAATGGCTCATATAACTTTGACGATAAAAACGTTTTGGAGGGAGAGATCGAAAGGTTTAAAAAGGTCAGTGATTTAAGCCGGGCCGTAGGTGAATTGCAGGTGCTCGAGGAAATCGGCCTCTGCGACGGTATGATGGTATTCGATCTTGGCTGCGGGATGGGCAATATAGACTTCGATATCGCCGAACGGTATAAACACAGCAAAGTCACCGGATGCGACAGAAGTGAATACTTAATCAGTATAGCGAAAAATATAAAAGAACAAAAGGTATTATCAAATATTGAATTCATAATCGGAGATGCTAAAGCAATTCCGGTTTTGAATGAAACAGCGGATTTTTGTTATTCCAGGTTTGTATTTGAGCATCTTCGAAATCCGCAGAGAGTGGTAAAGGAGCTTCATAGAATCTCGAAGCCCGGCGGTATTGTCGCTGTTATAGACGTAGACGATGCCGGTCTCATTCTCCATCCCGAGCCGGACGGCTTCGCTAGCTTTATAAAAAAAGCTCAACAAAAACAGAAAATGCTCGGCGGCAACAGGTTTATCGGGAGAAAACTTTATGAATTATTACGGTCCGAATTTAGAGACGTGGACTATAAGATAATACCCATTACTAACAAGATTATCGGCAATAAAAAGTTTATTGATATAATTATGGGGTACAAATTGCGTCTGTTGGATGAAGATGACGACAAACTGTTAGAGAATTTGCAAGCGTGGATTAAGGAGGACAACTGGGGTATAGCCCTGTGTGTGATGGCTTATGGAAAGAGATAATGTATTATATTCGCAGTACGTCGATGAGATGCTGCTTCAATCAAAAAGAATGGTCCGTTTCTTATGTCTCATCGGCGTAGTGTACCTGCCGGCTTTCGCAGTTGTGGATTATCTTTTAGAATATAACCACTTCAGCCTGTTCATGTATATAAGGCTTTCGAGTCTTTTTGCGACAGCGATCATATATCTCTCGACATTTACTAAATTCGGAAGTGAGAAAATCAACTGGATTGGAGTAATGTATTCCTTCATAATCGGGACATCGCTTTCTTTAATGGTATTTTTTGCGGATGCTTACAAGCTGTCATACTATGAAGGCATGACATTGGTATTAATAGTTTTAAGCCTCTTCATGCCATGGGAGCCGAAGTATACATTTTACTCATTCACTCTGATTTATGTATCATATCTATTTCCCAATGTCTTTTTTAAATCCATATGGGACGGCAAAACATTGTGGGACGGCAAAACATTTTTCGTTTACAATTTTTATTATCTATCAGTAGCCATTGTGGCCGTTCTCGCTTCATATTATACTAATAAAATCCGCTTCGCCGGCTTCAAGGCGCGCTATGAGCTCGAAGAATCAAACAGGGAGCTTCAGAAGAAGGATGCAAAGCTTGTTGAAGCGAACAGGAACAAGGATATCTTCATGGCCAACATCAGCCATGAGCTACGCACGCCTCTAACCCTTATGCTTCTGCCCCTAAAGCCTCTAATGGATGGCAAATACGGCGCATTGCCCGAAAAAGTCACGAAAATACTTGAAACGATAAACAAGAACTGCTTGAAGCTTCTCAGGCTGATAAACAATCTTCTGGATCTTGCAAAGCTTGAAGACAGCAAGATGCGTCTAAAATTAAAGAAGGTTGAAGTTGTCAGTTTTTGCAAAAGTATTATCGATTCCGTTCTGCCTACTGCAGAGGAGAGGAGGTTAACCCTTAATTTCCGCCATACTCCCGAGACGGCAGAGCTTATAATCGACCCTGATCAATTCGACAAGGTTCTGTTAAACCTGCTTTCCAATGCAATCAAATTCACGCCCGAGGGTGGCATCATAACCCTGGCGATTGATGAAATGGATAGCCATATCGTATTTACTGTCGAAGACAACGGAGAGGGCATTCCCGATGATATGCACGATATGATTTTTGACCGTTTTTCGCAGGTGGATGGCACATCATCAAAGAAAGAGGCAGGCACAGGTATCGGTTTGTCTCTTGTCAAGGAGATTGTAGAACTTCATCGCGGGACGGTTGATGTCGATAGCGAGATAGGACGCGGTTCGCGATTTACAGTAAAATTGCTGAAAGGGGATAATCATATAACTGAAGAAATAAAAGATCGGCGCAAATCCGACAAACCTGTCGCCCGCAAAAAAAGAATGGATGATTATGAGCATGTGAAGATGAGCGACGTTATTGAGGATCAGCGTCAATTTCAGCTGCTCGATCTTGCTAAGGGCTCTCTTCCTGAAATTACCGGAATTGATCTTAACTCGCATGATTACACGCTTCTGTTAATCGACGATAATCAAGATATGCTCAGCATGATGAATCTGATACTCATAGAAGAATATAACATATTGGTTGCCACCTCCGCCGAGGAGGGACTGAAGATCATGAGGGAAAAGAAACCAGATCTCGTTGTCAGCGACGTTATGATGCCTGGCATGGATGGCTATGAATTCTGCCGCCATGTGAAATCGGACGAGACTCTGAAACATACGCCCATCCTGCTTGTCACGGCTCTATCGGAATCAAGCAGTCTCGTAGAGGGTGTCGATTCAGGCGCCGACGATTATCTCTCAAAGCCTTTCGAGCGAAAGGTATTGAAGGCTAGGATACACTCCCTTCTCAGGATGCGCAGAATTGAAGCCGAATTGGCGTTAATCAATCAGAACGCCAAGATAAGAACCGGGGATTTGATTGAACGGCAGCAGTCTCTTTTTAGTTCGCTCATAAAATCTCTCGTATCGACAATTGACGCCAAGGATGAATATACCCACAATCACTCCGTGAAGGTTACTGAGTACTGCATTGCGATGGCGGAAAGCATGGGCCTGGCAGGGACCGAAAGGAAGGACATTGAACTGGCGGGCATTCTTCATGATGTCGGGAAGATCGGGGTTCCGGAATCCATACTCCTCAAGAAAGGTAAACTGACCGACGAGGAATTTTCGCAAATTAAAACCCATCCGGCGAAAGGAGAAAGCATTGTTAAACAGGTTGTAGAGTTAAAAGACGTAGCCTTGATAGTCAGAGCGCATCATGAAAGGTACGACGGCAAGGGATACCCTGATGGATTGGCAAAACACAGCATACCACTCGGGGCAAGGATCATGGCGGTTGCCGACTCTTACGACGCGATGACGTCAAATCGGCCATATCGGCAGAGCCTCTCTCATAATACAGCCGTTAAAGAAATTGTCAAAAACTCAGGGACGCAGTTTGATCCTGAGGTGGTTGAGCATTTTCTTAAATTGGCTGACTATTTCAATTCAATAAAAAGCAGCAATCTTATTGCCTCATAAATCACGGGTGTAAACTTCAAAGCAAGATTTGGAAATATTTCGCAGCAAGCTTCGTTCTGATATTCGTGATTGACATACAAGGCCGTTCTTCTTATGCTTCCTTTCATCGGAAACAGTATATTATCAAAAAAATAACGTAGGCTGTGCTGACCAACCGTAAGGTAAAAAATATTGGGAAATTCAACTGAAGGCAAAAGACCAAAAGTAGTCATTATCGGCGGGGGCTTCGGCGGCCTGTGGGCGGCTCGCACACTGGCCAATCAGCCTGTGGATGTGGTGGTGATAGACCGTAACAATTATCACACCTTTCTGGCGCTTCTTTATCAGGTGGCCGCAGCGGAGCTTACGGCCGAGGACATTGCCTATCCTGTGCGCAGCGTTTTTAGTAAAATACCGAATATTGATTTTGTTCTCGCGCACGCGCGGCGGATTGATTTACAGAATCGGCAAATCGAGACGGATGGTGAAACCATATCTTATGATTATCTGATTCTGGCCAGCGGCAGCGTCACTTCAACCTTCGGCGTGCCGGGTGTCGAAGAACACGCTTATTTCCTGAAAACGCTGGAAGAAGCCGTCGCGTTGAAAAATCATATCATCTGCTGCTTTGAAGCGGCGGCGAGAGAACCGGACGCGGAAAGAAGAAAGAGTTTATTGACATTTATTATCGTGGGCGGCGGCGCGACCGGCGTGGAATACGCGGGCGCGCTAACGGAACTCATCCATGGCCCGCTGATCAAAGATTACCCCGGCATTGATTTTTCCGAAGCGCGCATCATTCTGCTGGAAGCTGCCGGACAATTGGTCTTGTCCATGCCTTCGAACATTCGCGACTACACGGCCGGACAACTGCGGAGAATGGGCGTGGATGTGCGCCTGATGGCCGCGGTCGCCGAAGTATTTGCGGACAAAGTCGTTTTAAAAAACTCGGAGATGATTGAGACGAGCACCGTTATCTGGACGGCGGGCGTTAAGGGAGAAGGACTTGCCGCCGCATCCAATATTCCGGTTACGCGCGATGGCCGTGTGGCAGTCAACGAGACGCTGCAAATTCAAGATCACCAGAATATCTATGTGATCGGCGATCTGGCGTCAATCAACGAAGACCAGCGTGTCCTGCCGATGGTCGCACAGGTGGCCATTCAATCCGGCGTTGCATCCGCGCAAAACATATTAAGGCAGATAGCGGGGCAGGCGCCGCAACCTTTTATCTATAAAGATCGCGGCTCGATGATTACCATCGGTCGCAAAGCCGCCGGAGTTGCCATCGGTTCCCGGACCTTTACCGGATTTATTGCCTGGATGATGTGGCTGGTCATTCATCTTTTCAATCTCATCGGATTTCGCAACCGGGTAATGGTGCTGATCAACTGGGCTTGGGATTATCTGCTCTATGAAAGGGCAGTGCGCTACGTCTTCCCGTCGGGTACACCATTTGAAGCGCAATGTTCCTCCTGTGTCCGAAAGCCCGGGAAGAAAAATAAATGAAGCATCGTAATAAAAAGAAGCCCCTCGAAGAAGTATATCTCTTGCGAGGGGCTAACGAGATCCGCATATGCCGTCTTGTCTTTTAACTGGAGTCCATCATTTAAATTCTTGGTCTTTTAAGGGTGATAATCACCACTAAGACTCTGTGTTTTAATTTTTGTTAACTTCCAGTAGAATCGACTCAATACGCGCATCGCAGAATCTCGACTGCATAATATCTTTTCTGTATATCTTTCAAAGAACATGAACAATGACAAAGAGCGCCGCAATGCTTGCTTATTCCTAGGCTGTAATCAACCTATTTAATTACCGTCCTTTCGGGCAGTTCATGATCACCGCTAATTTTTCGAAATGCTTTTCTTTTTACCTCCCAGTGAAATGATTGTCTTTCATAACGCAGAGAAATAATTCAAGCCTTTCGCATTGCAGCACCTTTTAGTCTTAATATATGGATGCTAGTGGTGAATGTCAATGGGTGTGTCAAAATCAAAAAAATCATGGACAAATAAATTAAAAGAGAATAATATATGCCAAATAAATCCAAATTAGGTGATACACAAATTTCCGGCCCAATTTCGTTAAAATTTGAATCGAAGTTATCTGCTCCGCGTGAGCGCGTCTGGGAGTGGATAACTTCTTTAGAGGGAATTTCAGCCGAGATGTGGCCGTTCTTCCTAATGACCGCGCCTAAACAAATACGGAGCATCGAGGACGTTGGAGTAAAATTGGGTACTCCGCTCTTTCGCAGCTACGTCTTCTTGTTTGGGTTCCTGCCAATTGACTACTCAGACCTCACGCTGATTGAGCTTCAAAGAGGCCAAGGTTTTGTGGAGCAGTCACACATGGGATCGATGAAACTGTGGCGACATGAGCGGCGCATTTTGAGTGACCCATCCGAACCATCAGCAGTGCTCTTGGTTGACAACCTTACTTTTCAGCCACGTCTTGCCAGGGGTGTCGTAAGTTGGTTCATACGACGTGTCTTTGAGCATCGCCATGCTATACTACGAGCGAACCTTGGCGCCGCATAACGCATCGCTCAATGTATGTAAATATACGCCTCGCGGTTTGGCTTTTTGCGCGCCTTGCATCTGAACATTTTTGAACAGCCTCCGAAAATAAAGTTTTTTAACAACTACACCATACAACTAGTCAATATCCATCCATCTGAAAAATGTAAAAATTATTGAAAATGTTTTAATATTGAAGTATTAGATCAATATCATGCAATATTAAATAATTTGTTCCGCCGATAGAAAATCGGCGTTTACAATATTAGCACCGATCCATATAAACAATGTTAGCCGCAAAATTAAGGATGATTTATGACAAAACAAATGCCGACGTTTGATTCGCTGATGAATCCGCTCCTCGATGCGTTATTTGTGCTCGGTGGTTCTGGATCAATCGATGAGATTTATGAAAAAGTTCTTGAGCAAGAAAATATTGATGAGTCAATTTCATCTATCCCTCATAATCCGGATAAAAGCAATCAAACGGAAGTTGCATATCGTCTTGCATGGGCAAGAACATATCTTAAAAAAATTGGGTTTCTTGAAAATTCAAGCAGAGGCGTATGGGCTTTAACCCAACTGGCAAAAGAAAAAAAGCTCGTGGAGCCGCATGTAGTTGTTAAAGAAGTAAGAGAAGCTGACAAAGCGGAATCAAAGCATAAGAACAAAAAAGCGAAAAATGAGCAAATAGAGTTAATTGATACCGACACGCCAGAAGCCCAAGACTGGCGTGAAGAACTTTACCATCTTCTTACTAAAGAAATTTCTCCGGATGCTTTTGAAAGACTTACGCAACGTTTATTAAGGGAATCAGGTTTCGTGCAAGTTGAAGTAACAGGTCGCACGGGTGATGGTGGTATTGACGGAAAAGGTATTGCTAAAATCCATGGGTTCATGAGTTTTCACGTTATTTTCCAATGCAAGAAGTATCAAGGTTCAATATCAGCCGGTGATATTCGTGATTTTCGAGGTGCAATGGTTGGAAGAGCTGACAAAGGTCTATTTATAACCACAGGTACATTTACACCGGCTGCCGTGAAAGAAGCAACGCGTGACGGCGCGCCTCCCATTGATCTTGTAGATGGTGATCAGTTGGCAGATAAATTAAAAGAATTTCAACTAGGCTTAAGAACAGAATTGATAGAAAAAGTGACAGTAGATAAAAATTGGTTTAGAAGTTTGTAAATTCGGCTAACATGGTGCTAGAGCCGATAGCAGTCCGCTGGGCTATTCCAGCTTAGCTTTTCATTGTACTTTTAAATAATAATTCATATTATTAAATTTTTTTATGAAATAGTTTAAACCAGACAAACAAGGGGAGGATTGGGATGAAGAGTGATACTTTTACTTTTAAAGCGTCGGATGGAGCGCAGATATTCACTTACAAATGGATGCCGGATGATGTGTCCGCTGTTAAGGGCGCAGTTCAGATAGCTCACGGGATGGCCGAGCATGCGGCACGGTATGAACGCTTTGCCGTCGCTTTGACAAAAGTTGGATATGCCGTGTATGCAAACGATCACCGGGGGCACGGTAAAACCGCAGGCTCGCTCGACAAAGTCGGTTATCTCGCTGATGAAAATGGCTGGGAAAAAGTTGTGGAAGACATGCACACACTGACCGGCATCATCAAAAAGGAAAATCCGGGTAAATCGTTTTTTCTCTTCGGTCACAGTATGGGATCGTTTCTTTCCCGTCATTACTCGATGCTTTACGGCAATGAACTTACCGGCCTCATTCTCTCCGGCACAGGCGGCGACCCGGGCGCTCTGGGGAAAATAGGTCTTTTTGTCGCCAAGATGGATGCGAAGATTCACGGGAAAAAAGCGAAAAGCGATATCATGAACAAGCTATCGTTTGGCGCTTTCAATGGCGCATTTAAACCCAATCGCACCGATTATGACTGGCTTTCCAGAGACAACGCCGAAGTAGATAAGTACGTCAATGATCCGTGGTGCGGAGCGGTTTTTACGGCGGGATTTTTCTGCGACATGCTGGGCGGTCTGGGTTTTATCAACAATAAAGAAAACATCGCAAAGATTCCAAAGAACCTGCCCATTTATCTTTTTTCCGGCGCGAAAGATCCCGTGGGCGCGAACACAAAGGGCGTGACTCAGATTTACAACGCGCTGAAAAGCGCGGGCATCAGCGATTTGACGCTCAAGTTCTATGAAGACGGCCGGCACGAGTCGCTCAACGAGATTAATCGTGATGAAGTTTCTCAGGACGTAATTGCCTGGCTGAATAAACACATTTGATAGCGCCACTCAAAGGGATGAGGTCATTATGGATAATAACTTCATAAAGAATCAGTTAGGGCGGAGATCATTTCTGAAAAAGGTTACCGCACTTCTGGGTGGGATAACCGTTACGAATTGGGGTTTGTTCCCCATCAAAAGCGCATGGGCCTCTATCCTTGGCGGGAACAAAGGCAGTCAGGAAAAGCTCATCTTCATTGCTATTGACGCCCTTCATCCGAAGTACTTTGAACTCGATGCCAAAGGTCTGCCGGGAGGCAGTGAAGGAAACTGGCTGATGCCCAATATTCACGCTTTCCTGAAAAAGTCGTTATGGTATAGAAATGCCCGGTCCTATCTGCCTGCGGCTACGGATATGAATCATCTGAATGTTCTGGCAGGAACATCTTCCGCGCAGAGCGGCATCATCAGCGTGTGGGCGCAACCCACGGGATGGGATGAAAATGGAGAAGCTATTGTCACCCGTACCAGCATGTCTTATGCGAGAGACGACAAGGGCAGGCCGGTGGATACTCTCTTCCGGGCATGGAAGCGGCGCCGGCCTGAATCTAAAACAATGCTCATCACGGGCAAGGAATGGGTGGGCGAGATGTTCCGTGGAAACGGAAGTACTTCCTCCGGTATTGATATTTTAGTGACAGGACCTAAGCATCCCGACTATCTGAAACCACCGCAGAGGGAGAGTCTTGCGCATCCTCATACAGTTCAGGATGCCGCTTGTGATCCTGAATCGGGGCATCTGGGATTTTTCGGGAAATCCATGAGTGCGAGCAACGTCATGACACGGCTCTATACGGGACAGGGCAGTCTCCTGACATGGCAGATGGAACATTTTGCCGGTCATTTTCCCCATGACAGTTGGATTGTGGATTCAACCCTCGAGATATTCAAACGCGAAAAGCCCGATATGGCCTATATTCTCCTTGCCCAGTGCGACGACGCGGGACATACCATCGGGAGCGCCTGGGACCCCTCGGAATTTATCAATGTCAATCCGCCGTATGAACCGCCTCACGGGTGTGAAAACAAGCCTGAGTATCAATTGGTCAGCAGCCGCAATAAGCTTCTTTTTAAAGAGGCGATTCTGGATGTCATCCGCGATATAGACATACAGTTCGGACGCCTTATATCCGGTCTGCAAAGTCAGGATGTGCTCGATAAGGCGAACGTTATCCTCTTGAGCGATCACTCCGCGACGAATCATCTTTATTCCGAAGATTTTTCATCCACCGATTGCGTTGGTCTTCTGGAGAGTGCAGGTATAATTGAGAAGAGTAGTTTGTTTCGGAAGAAAGAAATGTACGCTTTCAGTGTGAGCAGCTACGGAGTGTTGTACTGGCGGGAAAACAAGGAAAATATTCCAAAGGCTAAGGAGTTGCTGTTGGCTCACCGTGCACGGAATCCTCAGACCGGTAAGGAGGAGTGTCCCTGGTGGGTGCTGGATCGATCCGACATGAAAAACGGCCTGAAAGGAGTGTGTCTGCCGGGCGAACTCTACCACACTTACTATGTAGATGTGGACAAGGAAAAGACCGTCATCTGGCCCGACCTCATCACCCTGGCGAAAAACGGCTGGCAGATTCCCGTATATAACGGGCAGATTCCCAATGTCGGCATCAAAGCGCCCAAATGGTCTCCTCCCTGGCGTGTGTATAACGGCGGCCACGGTTCGGTGGATACGCTTCCTATCGTTGCGGCGATCTCGATACCCGGCGGGAAGAAAGGCGCGCATGACCGGCCTGTCCGTATTGCAGACCTGGGTGTTACAGCCGCTGCTCTTTCAGGATTGAAATTAAAGAGCACGACTATTGGACAAGATTTGAGTAAGGACCTGATTTGAACATGAGGATATTAAATACCATTTTTTATAATGATGGTCAGATGGATTTAAATTAGTGACAGGGTAACAAAATATATAAAAAGTGTCACTGCATATCCTCCGCTGGCGGAGGTGTCACGTAGTGACCGAGGTGGATCTTTTCTTCCATCCCTTAATCCCCCGCCAGCGGGGGATAAGCAAAGCAAATAAGGTGATATAAATTGCCCGGCATTATTTAAAACTTTAATTGCCGGAGTAATAGTGACGGGGTAATTATAATGAGTTTTCTAGAAGATGATATAAAAAGTTTCTTAAAGAATCAGGGAGTGCAGGTAATCGGTATAGCCGGTCATGAACGACTTGATGGTCCGCCTTCCCTTGATCCCACCTATACAATGCGCGGAGCAAAATCCATAGTATCTTTCGCTCTGCCCATGAATGTGGATGCCATCTATGATTTCTTATCCAAAAAAACGCCTGTTACTCATAATACAGACCAACTGATCGCAAATCAGAAAATCCACCACATTGCCAGGCGGCTTGCTGATTATCTGAATAAGCTGGGCCACAATGCCCGCGCAGTTCCGACAAACAATACCTATCGCCGTTCGTTGGATGTTTATTCCACGCATCCTAGTTTTTCTCATCGCTTCGGAGCTATTGTCAGCGGGATAGGAGCACAGGGGATGTCCGGTAATGTTATGACTAAGGAATACGGCGCAGCAGTCTATCTTTCCACTGTAGTGACAGATGCGGTGCTCAAAAGCGATCCTCTTCTTCCTCCGAGATATTTTATAGATCAATACTGCAAAAAATGTCTTATCTGCGACAAGGCGTGTCCGGCAAAAATGTTTGAGATGGAGAAGGAAGAATACGTACTTTTAAACGGTAATCTTCATCCAAGGGGAAAACGAAGAAGCGTGGATTCTGTGCAACGCTTCCTGCTTCGGCCTTCACAGTTTGTCACCGGATAAAAAGTTTTCCAGCTGGGGACGGCACTGGATAAGTTCCTGGGTGGGAAAGGAGCCTGATCCGGGGAAGGAGAACATCAGAAAGAAACTGCTCATAAAAGGTGGATCGGTAGGTGATTCGACTGTGCGTTATAAACTTATCCGCAGTCTGGGCTGCGAACTGCATCCTGAAGAATGGATAGACGATTGGAAGATTGTGAAAAAATATGAAGACCTTCCGCAAGACGAACTGGAACGGCGTAAAGTACAATCCGACCTGATTAAGAAATACCTGGGGATTTCCATTGAAGATCCGAATGTCCTAACGTGCGGGCAGTGCGCGCTGGTGTGCGGGCCGGACATCAAGGAATCAGCGAAACGGTTGAAGCTTCTGCGCGAAGGAGGAATCGTTGTATATGGTAAAGAAGGAAGAACCATTGTCGTGAAAACCTTTGACGAAGCCCAGAAAATCCGTGAACAATATCCTTTTAGAATACCCCATTCGCGTATGCTTTCCGACAGCATCCAGTCAGGTGTGTTATGGATGTCGTATTATTTCGGTATCGAACCGAAATCAATCTTGAAAAACTGGATTTATCAGCGTAAACTAAAGAAAGAAGAACAAAGAGTTAAGTAATAAAAATAAAACTTGACTATTATTTGCAATTACCGTAATGTTTCCGCAACTTCGGGCATGCAAAAAAAATATGCGAAGGAAAGAGTTGAATTTAGACATTTTGAAGCACATCGGTTAGCCACCAGGTACTTTAGGGTCTTGGTGGCTTTTGTAGTCATATCATTGTGCTGGTTCGACTTTTGGAAATTCTAAGAAAGGAGGATGAGCATTATGCCACAAGGTAAAGTAAAATGGTTCAATGAACGCAAAGGTTTTGGCTTTATCGAGAAAGAAGAAGGCGGCGATGTTTTTGTACATTTTAGTGCAATTCAGGGCGACGGCTTCAAGACATTAAATGAGGGACAGGCTGTGAGTTTTGATATTGTCCAGGGCAAAAAAGGCGAGGAAGCAGGCAACGTCAAACCTCTTTAATCTTAGCTGAAAGTTTAAAATGAGCACTTCGTGTATGAGAAATTATACCGGAGTGCTTTTTTATATGTCCTGACCTCTATCATTGACTTTAAAGAAAGTGTCCAATTAAGTCTTGTATCTGTTATTGATTACACCTACCAATCCACAGTATTTTACAGTTGTCTGAATTGCGGATTACCATTTGAAAGAGAGTAATGCGGTAATCAGCCGCGATTGCAAGGAGTCGGTTGGATATGGAAGTTAAACGCTTTTGCACTTCGAATCTCCAATTTTATCGAAACCTGTCCACAAATAATTTACCAAGCAATCCGTTTCTTCTTCAAATAATCCTGTGCATCTTTAGAATCTAGACTGGCTGCTTTTTTAAAATCGGCAATGGCTTGTTCATTTTTTCCAAGCTTATCATAAGCAATCCCACGTTTATAATAAGCAAATGCAGACTTTGGATTTAATTCAAGGACCTTGTTAAAATCTACAATTACCAGATTGTAATTACCAAGATTACCATAGGCATTTCCACGATTAACATAGGCAAGTTCATTCTTTTGGTCTAACTCAATAGCTTTGTCGTAATCCGCAATGGCCTGATTCCAGTTGCCAAGACTACTATTGGCGAATCCACGGTTATTATAGGCCCATGCATACTTCGAGTTTGATTCAATTGCCTTGTCAAAATCCGCAATGGCCTGATTGGGATTGTCAAGCTTACCATAGATAAGCCCACGGCCATAATAGGCCTCTGCAAATTTGGGGTTGAGCTCAATGGCTTTATCGAAATCAGCGATTGCCTGTTTATAGTTGCCAAGATTGTAATATACGAGACCACGACCTCTATAGGTAATTGCATTTTTCGGGTTTAGTTCAATGGCCTTACTGTAATCTTCAAGGGCTTGCTGATGCTGGCCAAGTTTAGTATAAGAGGTCCCACGATTATTATAAGCCTCCGCATTTTTAGGGTCGAGCTCAATAGCTTTATCGTAATCCACAATTGCCTGATTATAGTTGCCAATTTTATTATAGGCAATTCCACGGTTAATATATGCCTCTGCATTCTTTGAATTTAACTCAATGGCTTTGTTAAAATCTGCAATGGTTAGATTCTTAAATAAAATACTTTGACTTTCCTGCTCCATGCACTTTTTGTAGAAATCTTTAAATTCTGCGTAATCTTTGGAAGTAATTCTCTTCGCAGTTAAGAGAAATTTTCTGTGTATGGAAATCGTTTTATCGGTTTTTTTTATTGTATAATCGTATTGACCAAATTTATCGTTCTTCAAATTCAGGTTATTAGGAACAAACTCAATAATCGTCTTTTCAGGCATATTGATTTCTATACTACATTCAGTATTCTCTTGATTTTTAATCTCAATGTCAGTTTTTCGCTGATTTGAGGATACCATAGCTCCGTCCATAGTGAGGCTTGTCTCCTCAAGTGGGATAAATGAATATAGATCCCCCATTTGCTTTGAGAAACTGTACATCATAAGATCAACATGAAATGATTCTTCATTCTCTTTACCGGTTTTCTCGAATTTCATCGTATTTATTTTTATCTCTTTATTCTTTTTAGCATAATCTTGCTGAACTAATGTTTTTAATTTGTCCTCAGGCAAATTATTTAACAGGGCAGTGATTTCTTGTTTGCCTTTAAAAATAGTTTGTTCAGTTATTTCTACATCTTTAACGTTTTTGAAGCTAATTTGTATTAATTCTTTGATACTGTGCTTATCGAAATTATCGTTTGGAATAAGCACTAGTTCGCCGTGACTTTCCCGCACAATGAGAGCATTTCTGAACTGAAGATATTCGGGAAGAACACCATAGGGTATATTCTCTGCGGTTGGATCAAGAAATTTGTATTTGCCGTCTGCAGCAGAAATGGCAACTATAGCGTGATTGAAAATAAGCGGTGTGGTCATCTTTTTTTCAATTAAATAATCTGTATTGACCAAGGCAAGTTCGGAATCGATGCCGGCGCATTTGAGCATGGTAATAAGTAAAACAGATTTATCCTTGCAATCACCGTACATATTTCGGAATGTTTCTGCGGCTGGATGAGGAGTCATTCTGTGCATATTCAGCAGAATGGAAACATATCGGATTTTGCGGATATAGTCGTAGATGGCCTTTATTTTGTCTTCTCTTTGTGAAAGACCTTTGGTTAACTCTTTTACTTTTGCTTCAATGCTGTTGTCGGCAGTCCATTTGTCTTTAGAAAGCTTATAATACCAGCTTGATATCTCTTCCCATAAAACAGGTTTATAAATAAATACTCTGTCAGAATATTCTTGACTGGGGATACCACTATATTCATTGGTTACGGCTTCCTTGTTTGTAAGTTTGTAAATATAAACAACGTCACCACTTGTAAGAACGATCCTTTTTGTCTGAAGTTCAGGTATTTTCCCTCTGAAACGCTCCCATACAGAAGCTGGCGTACCGGCTTCAATACGACAAATATAAATCATTTCACGGATAGGCAGAGCGTAATCCAAGTCGATACCTGCCGTTATAAATCCTTTATCTTCCTCCGGAGTATAGACTTCTTTTTTGGCGATGCGGATAGCATAGCCATCTTCCAGTCCTTTCATACTCAATATCTTCATTTTAAGTTCTGAGTAAATTAGGTCTGCATAAATATCTTTTTCTTTGATCTGTCCAACGTCAGTTTCGATTTCTTTTCCTTCACTGTCATAGACCGACGCTTTTAATATCTCTATTTTCTGACGCGTTGTATCATAAGAAAACTTCTGTTCTCCCAATTGATTTTTTATCAAAGGTGCGTTAATCTTCATGGCATAATCGTCGTACTCTTCAATACTGCCGTCTTTTCTTATAAATAAATAGGCGTGTTTGTAGATAATGTCGATTGGATAGGTATTGCCCGCAGGTAATTTTTCTTTAATGCTTGCCTGAATGAGTTTATTTTTGTGCTGCGAAGAAAAATCGTCATAAAATTCGCCATAAATATCTTTTGTAAAACCGTCTATTTCATATCCAAAGACGAAACATGGCCATAGAACTACTGAAACAAAAATAAATACAAATAAAAATTTCTTCATAATTTTTATTTTTACTCCTCTCAATAAACAGATTGTTATTCCATAATGTTAAATTTACTTTTTCTATAAAACCATTGGAGGATCAATGCCCATCAACTAGTTTTAATGTTATTTGTAATCAATATTTTGCAAAGTAAATCATTCGGGTGTGACAATATGAAACTTAATCTAACCTTTTATTTTAATACATAAAACATTAAGCTATGTCAAATTGATAATAATTACGTTCAAAATAAGTAAAAAGATAATTATAAAAACTAATTTGAGTAATGACTGAAGAAGAATGGATCACGCCGATTCCAATTGATTACCTGATGATTACCAAGTGTAAGGTTGAATCAATTTCAAGGCAGACCACCTGTGGATTACAGGAAGTTATCAATCAATTATTGGTCTTCTCCTTCCCCTTGTTGTTTCTTTGAAGAAACTGTTTTTTATATAATTATTTCGCTTTAGAAATCAAATTGTCTCAATTGCTTATTTTTGTATATCGCAAAATAAGTCGGACATGTACATACCTGACGTCCTGCAAATGATAATCGATATGGGCAATATTCGGTTTTCTCATCCACAAGAAAAAGAACATTTTCTCCGACAGCGTAATCAACTTCACACATAAATGGTTTTTTGCATTGGATGTTTTTCAAACAAGCAAAATCATTTCTGCACTCAGTTGTCTGATGTAGTACCGTTTCCGGAACATTCATGTTTGCATTATTACCCTTCTTTTTTTGAATGTTGCTATATTGATAGAATAACAATAAACGCGTAAAGCGTCCATCCCTCGAACGAGGGATTTTGTAGAATAATTTTTGAGGATTACCAATTGAACGGTTGAATGATTTGCAAGAATGAGAACCTGAGGATTACAGGAAGTAAACCGCAGGAGCCACCTACTTATCCACAGTATTTGGGAGTCATCTAAATTGAGGATTACTGGTTGTAAGGTGCAACGAAAATATCGGCCGGAGCATAGTGATCGGCTGTATTGCCTTGTTAGACAACTTTGTTATTTACCTTAAAGTAATTTCCCTGACCACCATCGGATGGCAGTACCTTTGATAGTCTGGAGAGCACGTATTTTAATTGTTTTAATTTTTGTATCATTTGGGATGTTGTTAAATACGGCTATAATATCTCGTTTGGAACCATTTACATCCGGTATTTTTTCAGGTGTATATTGTTTCCCTGAACTGTCAATTAAGATCACATTTATAAAATCCGAGAAGTCTATATCTTTCTTTGATTCTGGAACTTCAAGTAAATTAAAAATCAGCTCCTTGTCTGGATGTGCAGTATTTAATTCTCGTTGTATCTCAATTTCAGAACCCTTTATAAAGGTAAACGATTTAGCGATTGGTGTGTCGCTAGAACATCCGCACACGACAAGCAATACAATTAAAAACAATATTTTTATATATTTCATATTTGTATGCCTAACGACGAAATCAGCCGGAGCGCAGCGATCGGCTGGATTGCGTTGTTCGGTCAAGTATCTGCTTATCTAAGCTCCTTGATTACCTCTGCGTTGGCCCTTGCTGCCTCGGCTACTATAGCAGGTGCGACTTCAGTCATTACAATATCAACTTTTTTCATTAATTGATTTATTGCGGTTATGCCACCCAGAGCGCTGTAAAAATCTGCCAGAGCTTTGATTTCGTCTGCCGTCATAGCCTTGACCGTTGCCTCTTCAAACGCCTTTTCTAGCTTAGACACATCGAGGTGCTTCATCATTGCGTTTTTGTACGGCTGGCGTTTGTCCTCCGGTAAATGCGATGCCTTACGTTCTGTTGCTGCTATGAACATTTCTTTGAGAGGCATATATGAGGCAAATCTTTTGGCTTGCTCCGCTCTGTTTTGTAGTGTGTCATCTATGGCCCATGCCTGAACTGATATCATTACAATAACAATTAACACAATGACCTTTAAGATACGCATTTAAACCTCCTATTTTTGTGGCCGAACAATTAATACACCAACTTAGTTTTTCCCGATGATTGTTACTTTAATACTATGGTTTAGTAAAAATAAAAAGAGAAAAAGTGCTTGAAAATAAAACGAGATGCACTTTTTGCTACTTGGCATTTTGTAGTTATTAAGCACTTATGCCAAGTTGGTATATCAAAGGAGATTTGTCCAAGGTAAAGAAAACCTACATTAATGATTACTGTTTGACAGAGTGTATGAATTTGAAAATTATCTGACACTCACTTTCAGGAAGAAAAGTGCACCTACAACAATTCAGTATTGGGCAGTTATCAGAATTGAGAATTGCCCCTAGAAATGTTTAACGTTTGAGTTCAGCCACGCGAGCCGTAGCTGCGTTGGCTGTGCGATTCATTCGTCTTCATCTCGTTGCGTCAGGTCGTGTCATTTTTCCCGGCGGTGGCCTGACAATGCCATGTACAAATGACCGGCGAAATTGAAACATATCGGCCAGAGCAGATACAGGAGAACTACCAAATACATAACTTCCAGCCCCTCACTGAATGCCCACATGCCGCCGGACGCGTTTTGTTGATTTATGATTTGCGCGGTTGAAACCCCTGTCCTAGTAGCTTCATATTTGATCATGAGGTCCCGCTTCAACACCATGATCTCATACGCAAGACTCCACAAGACATAGACCGCACAAAGCTCGTACACAACGCGCAGATAGACATTCATCCTGCGGACAAATCGGCGGTACAAATCCCAAGGCTGCTCCGCGTGGTCTCCCAAGGCCGTCAGGACGATGAAACCGAAAGGCCCGAAAACGCCCATCGGCAACCACCAATACGATTGCTTCTTTGACCTGAGCAGAAAGAAGCACGACAGAAACCACAATCCAACATTCACAAGAAAGGTTGCCAGAATGCAGGCATTCCTCGTCTTATCCAGCAGCCAGTAGTTGAGCACATAGTTCTGCGTGCGCAAGGCGATTTCCGGATTGATCGAGATGAATATCTCCCCGCCCAACAAGAACATTGGAGGGATCAAGAGGAATGAGAGAATCGCCATGATGTAATCTTTTTTCACCATGCGGAGAACTCCCCCCGAGAAACTTAGATGAAACGGCATGCATTATTTTGGCTCATCAGAACCGAACTTTGTTTATATGGATCAGTGCTAATGTTGCAAACGCTAACGATTGCAGGTTGTAACCTAGCATAAAATCGGAAATTTAAAAACTGAGGATTACAGGAAGTTATCGATAGCCTTAACACCTAATGGAAGCTAGTAGCTTTTCTCCGTTGTAATAAATATTATACTTGCATATTTATATTACAACGTATTTAATCCACATAGGCATTATGGTGAGGTTTCTATATGAACGCAAAAGGCAATATTATTGTTATAACCAGAACTAATATGATCGCGGGTTTCGGTGAAGAACGCTGGAATTCCTTTATGGCCAAACTAGCCCAGAAGGACAAATATTTCAGCAAGATGGTTATGTCCGTCACTCTCGTTCCGGTGGAAAAAGTAATGATTTTCTTTGGCGAGATGGGTAAGGAATTCTTCAACAACGACAAGTCGGTGTACTCGATGTATGGGATGATGGGTGCGAAATCTCTCTTGTCGCCGGGCGGTCCGCATCAGGCGTATATGCTAACAAAGGATATAAATCATTTCGTCAAGTATGTCCTGCCCAAGATCTGGACGATATTTTTTGACTCAGGTGTATTTACCACGAAGTTCGAGAACAACGTCGTTCATATTAAAATCACCGGGGTTGAAATAAAAAATTCTGACTTCGAGAACATTGTTATGGGCTACAATCAGCAGGCTCTCAAAATTTTCGGGAGGAAATCTGTTGCGAAACGCGTCAGGAGTATTTCTGCGGGCAGTGATGATTTTTATTTCCTGCTTGAACTAAAGGACTAAAGATAAAGTGCGGTGTCGATGACTGTAAGGCATGAATAGTGTTGATTACCGATTGAAAGGTTGCATAAATATCAAGATTTAGGATCTGTGGATTACAGGAAGAAATGTTCGCATTTATATTTTTTATTTCAATGATAAAGAAAGGGCTACTTTACTTTTTGGCGCAGCACAGCGCCGACAGGCGCTTCCTGCTTCAAAGGCAGGTAGATCTGATTATCATTGTTGGCTTCTTTGAGCGGTTTACCTTTTGTATCAATTAGAGTGCGTGTATCTATTTTGACGATATCATCAGGTAATAGCAGTTCGACTTCATCGCCTGCGGTCAGATGATTACGGACTCCGATAAGCATCATCTTTTTAATGGAATCATATCGCAATACTACTCCTGCCGGTTCGTAAGTCTGGATATATTTAACATCTTGGCTGGTTTCATTTATCTTTTCTTTAGCAAAAGCAAATCCGGTTGTGTAGCCGCGGTTGGAAATTTTTGTAAGTTCGTCTATCCATTCCTGCCTGCATTTATAATTATCTTTTTGCTGAATCAGAGCATCGAGTGCCTGTCTATATGTACGTGTCACCACTGCCGCATAATAAGCGGATTTCATCCGGCCTTCAATTTTAAGACTGGTAATACCTGATGCCAGCACTTCCGGCAAATATTCGATAAGGCATAAATCTTTTGAACTCAACAGATAACTGTAATGATCATCTTCCTGTAGAATCAGCGGGTCGTTCGGTCTTGTTGATTCATGAAGCAAGTATTCCCAACGGCATGGCTGAGAGCAATCGCCCTCGTTGGCGCTGCGCTTATTGCGAAATGCCGACAAATAACAGCGGCCCGAATAGGCCATGCACATCGCGCCGTGGATAAACATTTCCAGCTCCATTTCGGGGACAGCCGAGGCAATTTCTCCAACTTCTTTTAAATGAAGTTCCCTTGCCAGTATAATTCTCCGCACTCCCTGATCATGCCAGAAGCGAACCGCTTCAATATTTGTAGTATTCGCCTGCGTACTTAAATGAATCGGCAACTGCGGCATTGAATTTCGAATCAGTCTAAGTATTCCCGGTTCGCTGACAATAAACGCGTCAACGCCGGTTGAGGCAAGCTCGGGAATTATTACTTTTAACTTTTCTAAATCATTATTGCGGGCGAATGTATTGACCGCCGCGTAAACTTTGACACCTTTGGCGTGCGCTTCGGTCACACCTAAAGCTAAATCAGTCATAGACATTTCGGACGAACTTGCCCTCAGGCTTAATCCTTCCACGCCGATGTATACAGCATCAGCCCCGTAGAGCAATGCTGTCCGTAATTTTTCCAGATTTCCCGCAGGAATTAGCAATTCCGGTTTTTTCATTTCAATTACCTTAGAAATAATTCTTGAAGGGCATCTTAGCAGAAAAATTGACCTTGCACAAATAAAGGACTTCAGTGTATTGTTTTTAGAAAAAGCCGGTCGGAAGTCTAATATAAATTTTGCAAATACAGAAGTATCAACAAAACGCATCAACCTGGTCTGTTTATGATGTAATGAGCAGAAAATCGATAGGGTATTTTTTTGTGAGTGGTTTATTTTGGGAATTAAAATAGAATTAAAACAGTTATGTATAGTAAAATAAACATCAGTCCTGAAAAAGAGAAATTGTTTGTTTATATCATCCTTACCGTTGTTACACTTGCTGTTTTCTGGCAGGTGAATCAATACAGCTTCGTCGGTTTCGATGATACCGTTTACGTCACAGAGAACAGTCATGTCCAGTCCGGAATCACGACGGACAATTTTCTTTGGGCTTTCAGCACAACCGACGCCCAGTTCTGGCACCCTCTGACATGGCTTTCTCTAATGCTTGATTATCAACTTTACGGTTTGCATGCCGGTGGTTATCATATCACCAACTATATCCTGCATATTCTAAGCACTTTATTACTTTTCTTTTTTTTAAACCGTGTGACCGGGGCTGTCTGGAAAAGTGCCTTCGTTGCGGCCGTCTTTGCTTTTCATCCGCTGCATGTGGAATCGGTTGCCTGGATTGCCGAACGTAAGGATGTTTTAAGCGCTTTTTTCTGGATGTTGACCTTGTGTTTTTACGTCTATTACGCGGAAAAACCGGTTATCGGAAGATATCTGCTTGTTGTGTTTTCCTTCCTCTGTGCACTCATGAGCAAATCCATGGCCATTACTTTACCCGTGGTAATGATTCTTCTGGATTACTGGCCGCTGAAGCGCTTTGATCTGAAGACGGGCAAATTGCTTTCGTGTCAGATTCGGGAAAAAGCACCTCTTTTTATTTTTTCCGCAGTATTTTCGGTCCTTACATTTCACGCACAGCCGTCGGTAATCTATCTGCCTTTGAGCGCGCGGCTTGCCAATGCACCGGTTTCTTTTACCATTTATCTGGAAAAAACATTCTGGCCGTATGACATGGCTGTTTTCTATCCTTTCAATACAAATATTCAGGGGTGGCATGTTCTGGGAGCCACACTTCTGATTATTGTTATCAGCGCTATAATCATTGCGATGGTAAGACGATCGCCGTCCATTTTTGTAGGATGGTTCTGGTACGCCATAACGCTTCTGCCGGTTATCGGAATCATTCAGGTCGGAAATCATTCCATGGCAGACCGTTATCATTATCTTCCATCTGTCGGTTTGGCCATTATTATGGCATGGGGAATACCGGCTTTGATTAAAAGTGGAGAAATAAGAAAAATTGTTTTATTTCCGGTGGCAATAATATTTCTTGCCGTTATGGCGTTATTAGCATGGTATCAATGCGGTAATTGGAAAAACAACTTTGAACTTTTTAATCATGCAGTGCTGGTAACGAAAGATAATTATTTGGCATACAATCATCGGGGTGTTGATTACGGCAAACTTGGCCAATACCAACTGGCTATCCGGGACTTTAATACAACGATCAGTATTGATCATCATTACACAAAAGCTTACTACAATCTGGGGATGGCTTACGCTTACCTCGGTCATTACCAGTTAGCCATAGAAAAATATAATACGGCTATCCAATTAGACCCCGATTACACGGATGCCTATTATAACAGAGGAATTGTCAATTACACACTCGGCCATTATGAATCGGCCATCGAGGACTATAATCAGGCAATCCGGTTAAACCATAATTTCGCCCAAGCATACAATAACAGAGGATCTGCTTACGTTGGCCGAGGTCAGAATTCAGCTGCCATCAAAGACTTTAATGAAGCCATTCGCCTGAAACCGGATTATACTGATGTCTACTGTAATAGAGCAATCATTTATTTAAAACAGGGCAATAAAGAGCTCGGTTGTGATGACGCACGGAAAGCTTGTGAATTAGGAAATTGCAGAGTATTAAAAGGTGCCAGAATGGGAGGACATTGCCAATGATTTATAATTTGTTCGGCAACAGCATGCTTTTTCAGACGGTAGTTTTTACAAATATCATTGATCAAGCTATCGTTTGAGCGGACTTACATGAGATAACGACACACCATCATATATTTCTATCAGGAGTTTAATTTGCGTTGTTGCAGAAAGTATAATTGTATCATAATCATTTTATTAATAGTCTCTTCTTGTGCAGCATTTGGCCGGATAGCGGGCAATAACTTTATCAATTTTGACGACGACAAATACATTACCGAGAATAATCATGTTCAGTCTGGATTTAATTCTGAAAGTATTAAATGGGCGTTTACGGCCGTCGTTGCCGGTAATTGGTATCCATTAACTTTGCTCTCGCATATGCTGGATTGGAGCCTTTTCGGAGCGAAAGCCCCCGGTCATCATCTGGTCAGTCTTCTCCTGCACATCGGCGCCGTTCTTTTTTTATTCCTCTTTTTAAATAAAACAACCAATAACCTCTGGCCTTCAGCTTTTGCCGCCGCTTTTTTCGCTTTGAATCCCCTTAGGGTGGAATCGGTAGCCTGGATTGCGGAACGTAAAGATGTCTTAAGTATGTTTTTCGCAATGGCCTCTCTCTATGCTTATTCCTTCTATACCGGGAGCTCCAAATTATCCGGATATTTTCTTTGCCTGATATCATTTGCTCTGGCTCTTATGTCCAAACCGATGATGGTCACTCTGCCTTTTGTTCTGATGCTTCTGGATTATTGGCCATTGGGACGATGGGAGAGGGCGCTTGCCGCTCCGGTAGAGAATAGATTTAAACTGGCGAGCCGAATCATCTGGGAGAAAACACCTTTATTTCTATTGACTATTGTCTCCGGCATTATAACTATCTGGGCGCAAAACAAAGCAGGCGCCACTTCTTTCGGATTGAAGATACCATTTGTTATGAGAGGTGCCAATGCTGTTGTCTCCTATGCCGCTTACCTGAGAATGAACTTCTTGCCGATAAATCTGGCCGTATATTATCCTTATAATTTTTCTATCTCTTTATGGGAAGTCATAATGTCCGGCATTACCATCGTCATCATTACTTTTGCCACCCTTTACTATATCAGGAAATTGCCTTTCTTATTTGTGGGTTGGTTCTGGTATCTGGGAACCTTGATTCCTGTAATAGGCTTGGTGCAGGTAGGCTCGCAGGCAATAGCCGATCGTTATACTTATCTGCCATCTGTCGGCATTGCCATGATGCTGGGGTGGGGTGTTCCTTATCTTTTCCAAAAAACAGGAACAAAAAAAGATATTTTATTCCCTGCTGCAACAGCTTTTCTTGCCCTCATGGTGTTTTTAAGCTGGATGCAATGCGGTTACTGGGAAAACAGTACAGACCTTTTTGATCATACTTTGCGTGTAACGAAAAATAACTATCTTGCACATAATAATTTGGGACTTGCCCTGGCTGCCGAAAATAAAATCGATGAGGCTCTTTATCATTATAACGAAGCAATCCGAATATGGCCTTATTACGAAGATGCCTATAACAACAGAGGAAATGTTTACGCCGGAACGGGGCGGTATCAACTTGCTATTGATGACTATAATAAAGCAATTGCCCATAAGCCCGACTATGTCGTCCCCTACTATAACAGGGCCATTGCTTATTTTAAGTATGGCAGCAAAGAATTGGGCTGTCGTGACGCGCAAAAGGCATGTGATTTGGGAAACTGCAGAATATTAAAAGAGGCTGAAGTCAAGGGATTATGTCATTAATTCTTCAGCATTACTTCCATAATCTCCGATCTTGTGAATCCCATCGATGATGACAGACAGGCCTTTATTATTTATGCGCGGATCTTTACCTGAGAAGAAAATTATTATCAAAATTAATCATGGATGATATTTCCTTTAGAATCGTGATATAGTAAGTCCAATTGTTAATGTCTGTTTTTATGAAGGATAGGACTTGCTTAGTTACAAGAACTACAGATACATTATCTTAATATTGTTGATTATAGCTTCTTGTGCCGCTTTCGGTAGAATTGCGGGCAATGACTTTATTAATTTTGACGACGATAAATACATTACCGAAAATGATTATATAAAATCGGGAATTAATCCGTCCAGCGTAAAATGGGCTCTTACGACTACATATTTCAGTTACTGGCATCCTTTAACATGGTTATCACATATGCTGGACTGGAGCCTTTTTGGAGCAAATGCCTCCGGCCATCACATTGTCAGTCTTATCCTGCACATAGGCGCCGTTGTTTTTTTATTCCTTTTTCTAAATAAGACAACAGGCAATATCTGGTCCGCGGCTTTTGCCGCCGCTTTTTTCGCGCTTCATCCCCTGCGGGTGGAATCGGTAGCGATGGCCGCCGAAAGAAAAGATGTGTTAAGCATGTTTCTGGCGATGGCGTGTCTCTATGCTTACGCTTTCTATGCTGAAAGCAATAAAATCCTTCATTATTTGCTGTGTCTGATATTATTTACTCTGGCTCTGATGTCCAAGCCTATGATGGTTACTCTGCCTTTTGTCTTGCTTCTTCTGGATTACTGGCCGCTTAAACGATGGCAAAAAGTATTAGATGAGCCGGCAAACCGGTTTGGTTTTGCAGGCAGACTTATTGGGGAAAAGCTCCCCCTGATTTGCCTGAGCATGGTTGCCAGTATTCTCACTTTCTGGGCGCAGGATAAGGGAGGAATTGTTGCTTCGGTAAACATTTTACCTTTTTTTACACGCGGCGCAAACGCCGTTGTTTCCTACGTTGTTTATCTGGAGAAAATATTCTGGCCGGCTAATCTGGCCGTGTATTATCCGTATGAAAGTTCTTTTTCTTTGTTGCAAATTTTAATTTTCGGCAGTGTCCTGATATTAATTACTCTCATGGCTATTTATTATATCAGGAAACTGCCTTTTTTATTTGTGGGTTGGTTCTGGTATCTGGGAACTCTGATACCGGTAATAGGCTTGATACAGGTCGGCATGCAGGCGATGGCAGACCGTTATACGTATCTGCCCTCCGTCGGTATTGCTATAATACTGACGGGGGGAATACCTTGTTTGTTCCCTCACTCTCAAGCAAGGAAAAACATTTTATTCCCGGCGGCGATAACTTTGCTTATCGTCATGTTGATATTAACATGGCAACAATGCGGTTACTGGAAAAACAGTATTGAGATTTTTAATCATACCGTGCGAGTAACGAAAAACAACTATCTTGCTCATAACAATCTGGGGACCGCCTTTTTTAATGAAGGCAAGATGGATGAGGCTCTTCATCATTTCAATGATGCAATACGTATATTTCCTTCTTATGCCGATGCCTACAACAACAGAGGGAATGTTTATGCCAGGATGGGGCGATACCGGAGCGCTCTTGAGGACTATAATAAAGCCATCCGTTTGCAACCGGCTCAAGCCAGCGTTTACTTAAACAGCAGAGGGAATGTTTATGCCAATATGGGTCAGTACCGGAGTGCCCTTGAAGATTATAATCAAGCCATTCACCGGAAAGAAGATTCTGCCGCTGTCTACTTCGATAGAGGTATTTTATACGAAGGCCTCGGACAATACCAACTTGCTGTCGAAGATTACAGTAAAGCCATAGAATTAAGAAATAATTATGCCGATGCCTACAACAACAGAGGGAATGTTTATGCCAAGATGGGGCAATACCGGAGCGCTCTTGAAGACTATAATCAAGCCATTCACCGGAAAGAAGATTTTGCCGAAGCGTATAACAACAGGGGTATTATATACGGGAGGTTCGGTCAATACCATCTTGCCATCGAAGATTTTAACAAAGCCGTCAAATTTAAAGAAGATTATGCTGAAGCATACAACAACAGCGGATTCACATACTATAATATTGGTCATTATCAAAGTGCCATCGAGTATTATAATAAAGCCATCAAATACAAGCCTGGCTATGTCGTTGCCTACTTAAACAGAGCGGCTGCTTATTTGAAGAATGGCAATAAAGAACTTGGCTGTTATGATGCACGGAGAGCATGTGAATTAGGACAGTGCGGAATATTACAAGATATTAGAGCCAAAGGATATTGCCGATGATAACCTTACGGTCTTTCAAGCTGTCATTTCCCTAATCATTATTTATCAAGATTATTTAGCGGTAAGTGAAAGTGTTACGCGCAGAGTTTACGCACTTGCTCCATCACTTTCAACGACTTTACTTCGCGTCCTAATACATGAGCTATAAATCCGGTGAGGATACTGCGCGATTCCATGGCCAGAGAATCGGTAAGCGTAATCAATTTGATTTTATCAATATCGATATCTTTGCCCAAGAGTAAAGTACGTACTGTGCCCGCCGAAATCGGTTGCTCATATCTCTGGGGGGTGGCGCAGACGCTGCATTTTATTCCGCCCTCATGGGCATGAAAATAATAAGAGTTGCCGTTGGTCACGGGAGTCTTACAAATAATGCAGTGATCGAGGGCCGGTTCAAATCCCGCCAGTTTGAGCAGGCGCATTTCAAAAAAACGCACGGCGGCATCGGATGCTTTTTCGTTGCCCAGAATCAGCAGAAAGTCCTGCAAAAGCTGAAATACTTTTTCATTTTTTTTCCCTTCCGGGCTGAAGTGGTCTGTAAGGTCAATAAAATAAGAAGCGATTAATGTTTTTCCCATGTCCTGACGGATGTTGTGATAGTGTTCAATGATATCGCAGGATTCAATAAAGGCAAGCATGTCACGGTTCTTGCGGGTGAAGATGATGTTTGTCAGAGAAAAAGGTTCGAAGACATTTGCAAATCTTTTTTTGCTTTTTTTAGCACCTTTGGCAATTCCTTTGATCTTGCCGAAATCAGAACTGTAGAAGGTTACGATTAAATCCGATTCACCGTAGCTTAAGGTGCGCAGGACGAATCCATTGGTTTTGTGGCTTTCTCTAACGCCCATCATATTTACGGCTTCATAAAATGGCCATATACTGCGTTGCGCTGCGTCCTTCGGCGTTGCGGCGTATGCGAAAAATACGCCTCACTTCTTAGGACTCACGCGCCTTGTCTCTGGCTAATTTTATGAAGTCGTCTCCTGACTTTCTTAAATTTATTTCTTCTTTAACGGCCGTCATATTTGATATCACCGCCGACTATGGTCAAAATAGCCTTGCCCTGCATCTGATGTCCATTAAATGGAGAGTTCTTTCCGCGTGAACGAAAAGCCTGCACATCCACAGTCCATTTGCGCCAAGGATCAATGACGGTGATATCGGCGTCCGCGCCTGTCTCCAGCGTTCCTTTCGGCAAATTAAGAATGCGTGCCGGGTTCGTGCTCATCTTAGCGATTAACTCCGGCCAGTTCAGAGTTTTGTTGATGATAAGATTAAGACTCAATGAAAGCGATGTTTCCAGCCCGCTGATTCCATTGGCGGCGTATTCAAATTCGACTTCTTTATCCGTGCGTCCATGAGGAGCATGGTCGCAGGCAATAACATCAATCGTTCCATCGGAAAGACCTTCTTTTATTGCATCGACATCCTGCCGGCTTCTTAACGGAGGATTTACTTTGAAGTTGGTATCGTAACTCTGCAGTGCTTCATCCGTTAAAGTGAAGTAGTGGGGCGCTGTTTCCGCCGTTACTTTCAAGCCTCGTTTTTTAGCGTCGCGAATCAGGCGGACGGAACCGGCGGTGCTGACATGCGCGATATGGACAGATGTCTTGGTAAATTCGCCGATCAGAATATCGCGGGCGACCATTGCCTCTTCCGCGATACAGGGAATGCCGTTCAATCCCAAAATTGTGGAATAATATCCTTCGTTCATTAAACCGTTGCCGGAGAGGTTTATATCTTCGCAGTGAGAAATGATTGGTAATTGCAAAGAGAAAGCATACTCCATCGCCCGGCGCATGAGGGCGGCATCCATTACCGGTTTGCCGTCATCGGAAAGAGCGGCGATGCCCGCTTCTTTGAGATCCCAGAACTCCGTTAGCTGTGAGCCTTCGGATTTTTTACTGATGGCGCCAATCGGGTAAACATTGGCCAGCGCGGCTTCGGTTGCTTTTCTTCTGATAAATTCCGTAATGGAACGGTTATCGTTAACCGGGCTGGTATTGGGCATGCAGGCAATGGAAGTAAACCCGCCGGCGACCGCAGCGGAGGCCCCTGACGCGATGGTTTCTTTGTATTCGAAGCCGGGTTCGCGCAGATGCGTGTGCATGTCGATCAGGCCGGGAACGACGATCATTCCGGCCAAATCAATAATCTTGGTTATTTCTTCCGAATCTTTTGATTTAGTTAACTTGGAAAGATTTGTGCCGGTTTTGGCAATCTTTCCGTCTTCCAGAAAAATATCCATCCGTGAATCTATGTTTTGCGCGGGATCTATTATCCTTGCGCCGGTTAATAATAACTTCATTCACTACCTCCGGTGAGCAGGTAAAGCAGGGCCATTCTCACAGCGACGCCTTTATTGACCTGATCAAGAATTACAGAGTAAGAAGGATCGTCGGCTATATCAGGCGATATTTCCACGCCGCGGTTAATCGGCCCCGGATGCATAACAATAACGTCCGTCTTTGCCAGTTTAATATTATTGCGGTTTAGACAATAATGCTGGGAATATTCACGCAGTGACGGGAAGATGTTTTGCTTCTGCCGTTCCAACTGAATGCGCAGCATCATGACAACATCGGCGTCAGCAATGGCCTCTTCAATTCTGTTGAAAACTTTAACGCCCATTTGTTCGATGTCACGGGGCAGCATGGTAGCCGGGCCGGCCAGAACAATTTTAGCACCCATTTTGGAAAGACCGTAAATATTGGAACGGGCAACACGACTGTGTTCTATATCGCCGATAATTGCCACTTTCAATCCGGCGATTTTGCCTTTGTGTTCTTTTATTGTCATCATGTCCAGCAGGGCTTGCGTGGGGTGTTCATGCGCGCCGTCTCCGGCATTGATAATGGATTGTTTGACCAGTGATGCCAGCAAATGCGGAGCGCCGGCGACGCTGTGACGAATGACGATGACGTCGGGATTCATAGCTTCCAGATTGCGGGCTGTGTCAATAAGAGTTTCTCCCTTGACCACGGAGCTGGTGGAAGCTGAAATGTTGATGGTGTCGGCGCTTAATCTTTTACCGGCTATTTCAAAAGATGTTCTGGTTCGGGTGCTGGCTTCATAAAATAAATTGATAATGGTTTTGCCGCGTAATGTCGGCACCTTCTTTATTTTGCGGGTGGAAATTTCCAGGAAAGATTCAGCCGTCTCCAGAATCAAATTTATTTCATCAACCGAAAGGTCCTTTATTCCCAGGATATCTTTTTTTTCAAATTTCATAACAGGCCTTAAAAGATTTTGAATTTACGTTCCTTCTTCTATGACGACTTCATCCACGCCATTTTTTTCCACCAGGTCGACTCTGACCGCTTCCCACAGGGAAGATGGCAGATTCTTCCCGATAAAATCGGCCCTGATCGGAAGTTCACGGTGGCCGCGGTCAATTAAAACGGCAAGTTGAATCATTCTGGGACGTCCGAAGTCAATCAAGGCATCCATGGCTGCGCGAATAGTGCGCCCTGTAAAAAGAACGTCGTCAACGAGAACAACTATTTTATCGTCCAGGGAAAAATTTATTTTTGTTTCTCCCAGACGCGGTTTTTTGTTGGATGCGGAAATATCATCACGGTAAAGAGTGACATCCAATATTCCAAGGGGAATCTTGTCGCGTTCAATATCTGATATTTTTTGTTGCAATCTTTGGGCTAGATAGACACCGCCTGTTCTGATTCCTACAAGCACGAGGTTTTGTATGCCTTTATTTTTTTCCAGAATTTCGTAAGCGATTCTGGTAAGGCACCGGTCTATCCCATCCTTATCCATTACTATTTTAGTGTTTTTATTTTTTGACATAAACGCCTACCTCATTGGGGGCAATATTATAAAAAAAGCCTTTCCCTGATCGGAAAAGGCTTGACAATTTTTTTAATAATTTTTTCATTACATTTTCCTTTTTCAATCTCACTGGATTAAATTAAAAGGGTTTATTTTTTCTTCTTCTTACAACTTCACTGCTTTGATGTCAAGGTAAAAAGTCAAAAAAGCTTTTCTTTAGAGATAATAACTGATATACATTAACAACCTGGAGGGAAATCATTATGGTGATAAACCGCGAACCTCAGGTTTTTTTATTTTTAAGTAAAATCCTGGGGAGAAACATTATTGGCGCTACGGGCGAGGCACTGGGCCGCGTTTATGATCTGACGGCTGAATTTGTCGAGCCCTATCCGATTGTCACCGGCATTATCTTCAGTTCCGCTCAGAAAAAAAACCCTGTTTTTCTGCCGTGGGAGAACGTTACGGATATGGATCAAACCATATCCGTATCCATAAAATCTATTGAGGAGCTATCCCCGCTTCATTTAAGAGAAGGAGAAATGCTGCTCAAAGATGCTCTTCTGGACAAGCAGGTTGTGGATACGGACGGTGCCAAAATCAGGCGCGTAAATGATCTCCAGTTTTTAAAAACAAGACACGGACTGCATCTTGTACATGTAGATGTAGGTTTTCGCGGTTTGATCCGCCGTGTAGGTTTGATTAATTTTTTAGACGCTGTTCTGCAGAGCCTGTTTGATTACAAGCTGGCTAATAATTTTATTCCTTGGAAATTTACGCAGCCTTTAAACTCACCGGATTTACTGCGATTGAATATTGCCCAGAACAGACTCAGCCAAATCCACCCGGCCGACCTGGCCGATATTCTGGAGGAACTCGATATCAAACAACGCGCCGCTGTATTTCAGGCCCTTGATGTTGAGACAGCGGCGGAAGCTCTGGAAGAAACAGACCCGAAAGTTCAAGTCAGTCTGATTAATGATCTGAATTCGGAAAAGGCGTCGGACATTATTGAGGAGATGTCTCTTTCCGAGGCGGCCGATCTTATAGCGGATCTGCCGAAAGCGAAGGCGGAAGGCATTTTAAAGGAGATGGAGAAGGATATTGCCGATGATGTAAAAGAATTACTGGCTCATCCCGAGCGGGAAGCGGGCGGCATGATGACGACATCTTACTTGAGTTTCAGTCCGTCAACGACTGCTCGGGAAGCTCTGGAAAAATTCCGTTCGGAGGCCGCTGACGTCGATCTGGTTTCCTATGTTTATGTTACTGATGAAGAAGAACACCTGCTTGGCGTTATCAGCCTGCGGGATTTGATTCTGGCCGATGCCGATCAGGAACTCGGCGATATAATGGATGCGCGGGTTATTTCGGTCAAACTGGATGATAAGGAAGACACCATTGCCGAACAATTTGCTAAATACGCAGTTACGGCCATTCCGGTCGTGGATGAAGATGAAAAAATGCAGGGCACGATAATTTTCAAAAATCTTCTGGAAATTGTCGCTCCCCAATTAGGCAAATAAAATTAAATTTCAATTTAAGAGAATAATGGAAAAAATTAAATCATATTGGAAACAACTATTGCAGGCAGGTTGGTTAAAGTTAGGGCTTTTTTTTGCTTTAATCGGTCCCGGAATAATTACGTCCAATGTGGATAATGACGCAGGCGGTATAACAACTTATTCTTTGGCCGGCGCTCAGTATGGTTTAAGGCTGATCTGGATTCTAATTCCCGTTACCGCGGCTTTGATTATCATTCAGGAAATGGGTGCCAGAATGGGTGTTGTTTCCGGCAAGGGTCTTTCCGATTTAATACGGGAACGATTCGGCGCAAAGATCACTTTTTATCTGATGATCATTTTGCTTTTAGCTAACCTGGGGAACACGCTTTGCGAATTTGCCGGTATTGCCGCCAGTATGGAAATATTCGGTGTCAGCAAATATATCTCTGTTACGGTAGGAGCTTTATTTGTCTGGTGGCTGGTAGTCAAGGGAAATTATAAATCAGTGGAAAAAGCATTTTTAATTGCCTGCGTCTTTTATTTTGCCTATATTATCTCAGGATTTTTGGTCCATCCCAACTGGCCGGCCATAGGAGTCGCGTCCATCACGCCGAGCCTGCATTTCGATTCCGGCATGCTGATAATGGCCATCGGTATTATCGGAACAACCATTGCTCCCTGGATGCAGTTTTATTTGCAGTCATCCATCGTGGATAAAGGTTTAAAGGCGGAAAGCTATAAATACTCCCGGATAGATGTTATCTTTGGATCGATCATGGTCAATGTTGTGGCGTTTTTTATCATCATGCTTTGCGCGGTTACCTTATTTCAATACGGACTGAAGATAGAAACGGCTAAGGATGCCGCGCTTGCGTTGGCACCGTTGGCTGGTTCCTATGCTTCTATGTTATTTGCCTTTGGTTTGCTCAATGCGTCTTTGTTTGCGGCCTCTATTCTGCCACTTTCCACGGCCTACACCGTTTGTGAAGCTTTTGGCTGGGAATCCAGTCTAAACAGCAAATTTACAGAAGCGCCGCAGTTTTATGGACTGTACTCTTTGATGATTTTTTTGGGCGCTGGCATTATTCTTCTGCCCAATGTGCCTCTGATCGCAATCATGTATTATTCTCAGGTTATAAACGGGATTCTCCTGCCTTTCGTCTTAATCTTCATGTTACTTTTAATTAACGATAAACGGATTATGGGAAATTACGTCAACGGCCTTTTAATGAATATAGTTTCATGGGTAACTGTTGTTATCCTGATAGGGCTTTCTTTGGCGATGAGTGTGTCGGTCTTTTTATAGTTAGTGCAGTAAATTTCCCAGACGTTGCCAGCGAAGATTATGTTCGTCGTGGTTCCACGACCAGTAAATGATAAAGGCTTTGCCTTCCACATCCTTTAAATCTACAAATCCCCAGAAACGGCTGTCCAGGCTTTCATCACGGTTGTCACCCATGACGAAAATAGAGTTTTTAGGAACGGTGACAGGACCGAAATTGTCGCGTGGTTGCATGGATTGCGGAAAGACATTGCTGTCGCTGAAAACTCCATAAGAATCTTTAAATTCTTTATCATTGATAAATATTTTTTTATTTTTTATTTCGACCTTATCATCGCCGACACCGATGACCCGCTTGATAAAATCTTTAGACCGGTCATTCGGATAAATAAAAACTACAATTTCACCTCTTTCAGGTGCTCTGAAAGGAATAATTGTTTTTCTTAATAAAGGAATTTTTACGCCATAAATGAACTTGTTGACCAAGATATGGTCTCCGACCAGCAGTGTCGGCACCATGGAACGGGAAGGTATTTTATAAGCGCATACTATGAATGTGCGAATAAAGAGCGCGATCAAAATCGCGATAATTATTGATTCGATGTATTCTTTAACTTTTGATTTCGGTTGGTTGTCTTGTGTCATATTAAATTTAAACTCCTAAGAATAAATATTTGATAGAGAAAAGGCTATCATACAAAGGGCAATGAATCCTTTAATTATTTTTTTCCCGGCCATTGCAAAAATAGCGCGATGAATGGCTCTGTAAGGAGCCTTTAATTTGGATTGCCGGATAGCTTCTGTGGTTAATATTCCGGCAAGACCTCCCAGAAAAAAACCTATCCATACGCCCGGTCCTCCCCAAAACGGTGTAAGTAAAAATGTTCCCAGCAAAGCTCCCAATACCGCGGTTCCAATAATTTTTTTGGAAGCGGCCGGTTGAGGTGTTGCATCTATAGACAGAAAAAAATCAATTGCTTCAGCTGCTGCAGCGCAAACGAGAAGAAACAAAATAATCTCCCATCCGATGCGATCAAAACCGGTTAAAATTGAGTAAAACAAAACATCAAAAAAAATAACAATGGTTCCGGGCAAACCAAACAAATTAAGAAATATGCCCGTAAATAGTATCAAAATAAAAACTGTAAATCCCGCGGCGGCGAAAAATGACAACTTATTTTTTCCTCTTCATTTTGGAAATCTGCAGATTTTCAAAAAGCAGCACAATCGGACAGGAAATAAATACGGAAGAATAAGTGCCGAATACGACGCCGACCAGCAGTGAAAAAGCAAAATCGTGAATAACCGCGCCGCCGAATATATAAAGGGCCAGAACCGTGAGAAAAACGGTCAGCGAAGTCAGGATCGTTCTGCTCAGAGTCTGATTAACGCTCATGTTGATAATATCGCCCAATTTCTGTCTGGGATTGAGCTTTACATTTTCACGAACACGATCAAGCACAACGATGGTATCATTGATGGAGAAACCAATGATGAAGAATATTGCCGCAAGAATAGATAAGGTAAATTCAATGTTGAAAACAGAAACGGTGCCGATAATAATGAGAACGTCGTGAACCAAAGCGATAATGCCGCCCAGAGCATAACGGAACTCGAAACGCCATGTGATATAAATCAGCATGGCGATCCACGAAAGAACAACGGCAAAAATGGCCTTACGCTGGAAATCCATGCCGACTTTGGAGCCGACGACTTCAACGCGCCGGACTTCATAATCTTTATTGAAAGCAGCCGTCAGCGGTGTTTCCAGATTGTCCGCCATTATTTTTTGATCGTTAAAGGATTCGTGCGTACGGATCAGAAATTCATTAGCGCCGAACAACTGGATGGTGCTGTTTCCCAGTTTCGTTGACTTCAATGCCGTGCGGATTTGATCGGCGGAAACGGCCTTCTGAAATTTTACCTGAATGATGGAACCGCCGGCGAAATCTATGCCGAGGTTCAAGCCGCCGTGAAAAATAATGGAGGCGACAGCGATGACCGTCAAGGTAACAGAGAAAATGATTGCGTACTTCATTTTCCCTACAAAATCTAAGTTAATTCCTGGTTTTATAAACTCCATACTCATACTATATCTCCTGCCTGCGCTTGAATTTTAAATGCTCAGTTTTTTGATATCAAAGTTCCAGACAACATAATCAAAAATTACTCTGGTGACAAAAACAGCTGTAAAAAGACTGGCCAGAAGTCCGATGATCGTGGTTACCGCAAATCCCTTAATCGGTCCCGTGCCGAACATGATCAGGAAAACAGCAGCAACGATGCCTGTAATATGTGTGTCGATAATTGTCATAAATGCCCGATTGTAGCCGGTTTCCAGAGACAATCGGATTGTTTTCCCTGTCCGTAACTCTTCCCTTATTCTTTCGAAGATCAGAATGTTTGCGTCAACCGCGACACCCACCGTGAGCAGTAATCCGGCAATGCCCGGCAAGGTAAGGGTTGCCCGAAACGCGGCCAGAACGCCAAGCACTAGAAAAATGTTAATGATGAGAGCGAGATCGGCAACGGAACCGGCGAACCGGTAATAAAAAATCATGAAACAAATGACAAATAATGTACCGATAAGGGTGGCCATTATACCCTCCCTGATGGAGTCATTGCCCAGCGACGGACCAACCGTTCTTTCTTCCAGTATGTTTACCGGAGCGGGCAGGGCGCCTGCGCGCAAAACTTTAGCCAGATCACTTGCTTCATCCATAGTAAAAGTGCCGGTAATCTGTGCCTGTCCGCCAGGTATTCTGTCCTCTATAACAGGTGCGGAGTGTACCACTCCGTCCAAAACAATTGCTAATTTTTTACGAACATTTTCACCGGTGATTCTTTCAAAATCGACTGCGCCCTGAGAATTAAATTTTAAGCTTATGGTCGGATTACCGAAACGGTCGGCTATTTGAACTTGGGCTGTTTCCAGTGATGCTCCGGTCAGGAGGGTTTTGTTTTTCAGTAAATAGGGCACTTGGCTTCTCTGGCCGGTGGATCTGTCTTCCTTCATGCCGTAAGCAATAATGTCTCCTTCAGGAATGTTGCCGCGCAGAGCCTCGTCCAGCGAGTTTTCTTCATCAACTATTTTGAATTCAAGAAGAGCTGTTTTGCCAAGCTGATTTTTAGCTCTTTCCGAATCTTTAATGCCGGGAAGCTGAATAAGAATCCGGTTGTTTCCTTCGGGGATAATTTCCGGTTCCGCAACACCGAATTGGTCAACTCTATTTCTGATTGTTTCCAAAGAATGTTCAACAATTTGTTTTTTAAGCTCTACAGCCCTTTTATCTATAAATTTAATATTGACAGTCTGGCTGCTGTCACCCGGATTTGCTACTTCCAGATCAGGGAACTTATCACGCAGTATCTTCTCCAGAGCGGCTTTTTCTGCAGATTCACTTAATTCCAGTGAAATTGCGGCATCTTTAGTTATTGACAGATTATGGAAACGCACCTTGCCGTCCATCAATGCATCCTTTAAATTATTGGAATTCGTTACCATCAAGGCTTCCAGAGCTTTTTCCGTGTCAATTTCCAGAACGAGGTGCATGCCTCCCTGCAAATCAAGACCCAGATGAATTTTTTCCTTCGGGAAATATTGATTCCAGGGAGACGGAATATTGGAAACAAATGTCGGTGTCAAAAAGTACAAAGTAGCAAGACACACAATTACAGTGATAGCTATTCTGATTTTTAAAGATTTGAACATTTAATGCCCCTTTCTATGATTATGGCTTTGTTGAAGTTGCAGGAGCGGACGAACCGGACTTCTGAAGAACGGCTCCAATGGCGCTCCTGGCCACTTTTATTCTTACTTTATCGGCAATCTCCAACGTGACAACTGTGTCGGCGAGTCCCGTTACCTTGCCGTGAATCCCCCCGGTGGTCATGACCATGTCGCCGTAAGCGAGATTGCTCAGCATGGCTTGAAGTTCTTTTTGTTTTTTTTGTTGAGGGCGAATGAGCAGAAAATAGAAAATCACGAAAATTATCACCATGGTGATGATAAAACCCCAATCTCCTCCACCGGCCTGTCCGCCGCCCGGGGCGCCGCCCATAGCATATGCTAATGTTGTCAATTCAACTTCCTCCTTGTACCGATTCTAATTAAAGCTCTGTTTTTTCCGTTGCCTCAATATCATCTTTGATTTAGAAATGGTATCAAATTAATTCTTTATCAGAATTATCTATAAATTCATCTTTTTATTAAAAAAATCATTTTTAAATCTTAAAAATGATCCTTCTTGTAATGCCGTTCTAATTTGCTCCATGAGACGCATGTAATAGCGGACATTATGAATAGTGTTTAATACCATAGCCAATATCTCACCGGCAACATAAAGATGTCTTAAATATGCCCGGGAATAATTTTTACAGGTATAACAATCACACGTTTCATCGACTGGATTATTATCTTCCCGCCAGCGGGCGTTTTTTATAACAACATTTTCTGAATTTGTAAACAATAATCCGTGACGGGCGCATCTGGTGGGGATAACGCAATCAAACATGTCTATCCCGCAGGATACGCCAAAAACAATGTCTTGCGGCGTGCCGACGCCCATAAGGTAGCGCGGTTTATCCGCAGGCAATAAAGGCGTGATGGAATCCGTTATTTTATACATTATTTCTTTAGGTTCGCCTACGCTGACTCCGCCCAACGAGTAACCGTCGAAACCAAGAGATGTAATTTCTTCCACCGCCCGTTTCCGTAAGTCCAGATAACAACCTCCCTGAATAATGCCAAAAAGCGCTTGATCATTATTTGTTCTGGCTGCTTTGCATAACTCGGCCCATTTTACCGTCAGGTTCAGGGATTCTTCTGATTGCGATAATGTTGCGGGGTAGGGTGTGCATTCATCGAGGCACATCATGATGTCCGCGCCAAGCGCTTCCTGGATTTCGATCGCTTTTTGCGGACTCAAAAAGTGTTTGGAGCCGTCAATGTGTGAACGAAACATAACGCCGTCGAGTGTTATTTTGCGCAGAGCTCCAAGGCTGTATACTTGAAAACCGCCACTGTCGGTTAGAATGGGGGCCGGCCAATTCATGAACCGGTGCAGACCTCCAAGTTTTTTGATGGTTTCATGACCGGGACGTAAATATAAATGATAAGTGTTGCCCAGAATAATTTCAGCGCCGCAGTTCTTGATCTCTTCGGGCATCATTGATTTGACGGTGCCCTGCGTGCCCACCGGCATGAACGCGGGCGTATGCACAATACCGTGAGGAGTAATCATTTCCCCAAATCTGGCGGAAGTATCAGTATCTTGCTTGACTAGATTAAATTGAAAAGGCATCTTCTGTTTATCCTAAATAATCAACATGCAATCGCCATAACTGTAAAACAAATAATGGTTTTCTACGGCATGTAAATAAGTTTTTTTCATCAAATCTGTTCCGGCAAAGGCGCAAACAAGTAAAAATAACGATGATTGCGGCAAATGAAAATTGGTCAAAATTCCATTAACTCTTTTAAATTTATAACCGGGATAAATAAAAAGATTAGTAAAACCGGATTGAGCATTTATATATCCATCATTATTAGCAACGCTCTCTAATGTGCGGGTAGATGTCGTTCCCACCGCGATAAGCCGCCGGGCATTATTAATGATCCGACTGCTCTCGGAGCTTATTTCATAATATTCCGGTTCCATAACATGCTTTTCAACTTGGTCTGTTTCAATAGGGAGAAAAGTTCCATAACCTACATGCAATGTTATCGGGGCGATTTGAATACCTTTGGATTGCAATGTTTGCATGACATCTTCTGAAAAATGCAATCCGGCGGTTGGAGCGGCAATGGAACCCGGATTCTTCGCGTAAATGGTTTGATAACGTTCCAGATCATTGACTTCAGGCACAGAGTTTCTCTTGCGCTTTATGTAGGGCGGCAGAGGGGCTCTGCCGAACTTTCTTAAATAATCGTCAAATCCATCCGGGGCAGCAAATTTCAGCAACCATTTTTTGTCGGATATGCGGGCTAACACTTTTGCTTCACAGTTGGCACCCATAGCAATAACATCGTTTTTCCGCAGCCTCTTGGCCGGTCTTGCCAGAACTTCCCATGTTTGAAAATCTTTTCCCATTTCTTTTCTGGTCAGCAGCAATATTTCCAGAATACCTCCTGTAGGCTTTTTGCCGAACAGTCTTGCGGGAATGACCCTGGAATCATTAATGACCAGAACATCGCCATTTTGTAATAAATCAGGCAGTTGAGAAAAAAATAAATCGGCCATTTTTTCTTTCTTTTTTTCCAGAAGAAGCAAGCGCGAACCACCACGCTTTTGGCAAGGTTGCTTAGCAATAAGCTCATCCGGTAAAAAATATGAAAAGTCTTTTAATTCCATATGCCTGTTGGTTTATCGAGAATAAGTTCGGGCAAATAATCAGATTATGCGGCTTAAGTCAATACAATTGCACTTATCTTCGTCCAAAATACAGCAGAATCAGCCCGGCAATCATTGCCGATATTCCTAAAAAACGTAAAATGGAATCCGGCATGGCAGCCATCTTGACGAGATAAATTTTTAGTCTTTCCGGGAAAACAAAGTACGGGAGTCCTTCAATGATGAAAACCATTCCCAATACGCAAAGAAAATCTTTCATTTTATATCCTTTGTTTTTGCCTCATTCCAGAGAATATCCATTTGGGCCAAAGTTGCTTGCGCCGGAGATATGCCTTGGGCGAATAATTGTTTTGTCACATAGGAAAAGCGTTGCAGGAACTTTTCTGTTGTTTTCGATAAAGCGGTTTCTGCATCTATGGATAGAAAGCGGCTTACATTGACGATGGTGAATAATATATCCCCTAACTCCTCCTCTATTTTGTGATTGCTGCTGTTCTTTACGGCGTCGTCAAACTCTCGTATCTCTTCTTTGAGCTTTTCCAGAACGTCGTTGGTATCTGTCCAATCAAAACCGTGAGTTGAAGCTATAGATGTGATTTTCTGAGCTCGTTTTAAGGCTGGAAGTATGCGGGGTATGCCGATAAACAAATTATCTTCACTATTTTTATTATTACGTTCCTTTTTCTTTATTTTTTGCCAGTTGTCCTTTACTTCCTGAACGGAATTTACTTTTTTATCGCCAAAAACATGCGGATGCCGCCGGATCATTTTTTCATATATTCCGTTCATAACGTCACTGATCGTGAAGAGATTAGATTCGGCGCTTATTTCAGCCAGAAATAATATCTGGAAAAGCAAATCTCCCAGTTCTTCTTTCAATGCTTGAGGATTTTCTTTTTCCAGAGAATCGACTACCTCATAGGCTTCTTCTAGAATATATTTGCCGATGTCTTCTTTTTTTTGCTGCTGGTCCCAGGGACATCCGTCAGGCGCACGCAGTTTTTTTATAAGGTCTATTAATTCTTTTAATTTTATAAGATCTAAAAAGTTATCTTTTTCCATTTATATCTGTAAATCCTGGATTTTTGCAGAAGAACCGTTAATTAGATATTTTATTGTCCGTAAGTATCATATAAAAAAAATACTGACAATATATACCAATAACAATATTTATGAGGCATAGTGATACGAGATTAATGATGAAAGTAACATTATTAATATCGAAAGGCACTATTTATCCGTTTATGGATTACAAAGGGGGAAAATGGTGTTAGCACATCATTAAATTTAAGGGATTATATTTATTAATTATATTGCAATGTTGTTTGAGGTGACCTTTGTTGGTATTAACACTTTTGGCTATAATGTATGCTTGGAAATATTTTTCGATAAATTGTGAAATTTGTTCTTGACAAGGTGAAAAAAAAGCGTATTCTTCGCGTTCAATAGTAAAAAGGCTTGGGTTATCAAGCCAAATATTACGAAATCTTTGAAAGGAGGTTTGCCGTTAATGAAAAAAATATTTGCTATTTTTGTTGCTATGCTATTCGTTGCTTCTTTATCTCTTGCAGTCGTCGGCTGCAAAAAAGAAGAGAAGGCAGCAGAAGCTCCTAAAGTTGAAGCACCAGTTGCTCAGCCTGCACCTGCAGGTACAGCAGTACCCGCACCTGAAGCAGCACCTGCTCCTGCACCCGCACCTGCAAAATAATTGCTTCAAGATAAATAAGCAGGACAATTTAAACGGGCATTCCTTAAAAAAGGAATGCCCGTTCTTTTATTTACGGAGGATTGATTTTTTCTTAATATATTGTACTATAAAAAAAATCGTTTAAATCGCTAATATTTACTGAAGATTTAATGTATAATAACGTATCGGCATGAATTTAAAGTCAGGGGAAAAAGGTGCCATTAAAATTATTGACCTGTTAAATAATATTAATCTACCTGGTTCATGCTTGCGTGCAAAGGATGCCCCCGTATAATTTTTATTGTGATTCAAGAGGTGTTTTATGTCGGAAAGAAACAATGATCTATTTAAAGGTTTATTTTTAGGCGGGCTGATTGGCATGGCTCTCGGGATTTTGTTTGCACCTAGAAGCGGTAAGGAGATGCGTGAAGACATTACACGCAGGGCGGATGAGCTTTTGGTTAAAGCAAAAGAAGAATACGGGAAAGCCGTTGGAAAAAGCAAAACGTCCTGTGACTCATCCGTAAATACTTCAGAAAACCCTGAAGCATCGGCAAAAGAAAAGGCGGCGCAGCTGGAAGGCAAAGTAAGTAAAATTGCCGGTCAGGATGCCGAAGTTGTCAAAGGTAATAAAAATAGATTGAAAATGGCGCTGGAGGCAGGACTGGAAGCTTACAGGGAAGAAATGAATAAAAGAACAGCTTGATTACCAATATCGCCGTTCAATTAAAAGCTGTTGCGGCGATATTATAAAAGGAGGAAGTTCATGTCTTTACAAACTGCTTTATTAATTTTGATCAGTATCCTTATTGTGTTGGTAATTTTCTATATTCGGACTCTTTTGCAGATATGGCGCGTATCCAAGGATCTTGAAATTACTGTACAGACTTTGAATCAGAGTCTCCCCGCGATATTAAAAAATCTGGAAGACATTACCACCAATGTCAACAGTTCTACAGCCGTTATCAATCAAAAAATTCAAAATTTTACCAATACGTCGAATAAGTCAAATTTGCTCTTGAATGAACTTATAAATAATATCCAGTATATTGCCCCACTGGCTTTAAAATTGCCCATTTTCCGGATCATAGGAAACGTTGTCGCGGTTGCTAAAGGTATTCGCGTTTTCACGGATGTTCTTTTAAATAAAGAAAAAGTTTAAACTGGAAGCAACCATTATGGTCAAGGTAACGTATTCCAATAAATGGGGTAGTGTAAAGGTACAGAAAAAGCCCGCGGCACCGCCTGCGGAAACGAGGAAATCGGCGGAAGAATTAGTAAGAGAAATAAAAAAATCTGAAAAACTTCCAGCGGGTGAAGACTATCGGGAAAAGTCACTGGCTATCAATGGTCTTGTTTGCGCCCGTTGCGGGCGGGAGTTTACTGAAGCGAAAAGAAAACTTTTAACTGTGCATCATAAGGACGGCAATCACAACAACAATCCTGCTGATGGCAGTAACTGGGAAAACCTTTGTGTTTATTGTCATGAAGATGTTCATAGTCGTGAAGTGTTGGCGGACTATCTCGGTGATAAAGCTCACGGCAAAGAAGTCAGTCTGGTATATGAGGATTCATCGACCGCTGTTGGCTCAGGATTGCTTGCCGAGAAGTTGAAAAAGGCACTGCAGAAAAATAAACCGGAATAATGATAATTTTAGCCCAATATAAGGTTCGAACTTCTTTTTTCTTTTACAAGCTTGTCGCCGACTGAAGTTCCGCAATAAACGCAGCTGTAATCATATTTTTCTCCTTCCTGGAGAACCAGCAACAATCTTTTTCTGACTGCAACAGCTCTTTTGCATTGAGGGCAAAATAATTCTGTGGCATCAAAATCTTTATAAGTTTCTCTCATTGTTAATCTTCTTTTTCCGGAATATTCTCCCAGTTTTTCAGCCAGATATCAGCTTCGCTGTCACTGGGCGCCCGGTAATCTCCTCTGGGTGAAAGCGATCCGCCGGAGCCGACTTTAGGACTATTGGGCACGCAGGACCGTTTATATTGTGAAGTTTTGAAAAATCTATAAAGATAAACACGAAGCCATTTTTTTATTTCTTTCAAATTATAAGCGTTTCTTTTGTCAGTGGAAATATCCGGCCAAAGGCCTTTTGTTTTATCCCTCCAGGCGTGATAAGCTAAAAAAGCAACCTTTGAAGGTAAATACCCAAAGCGGGTTATGTAAAAGTTATTAAAATCCTGCAGTTCATAAGGGCCGATAGTATCTTCCGTTTTCTGAATGTTCAGTCCGCCTTTTCCGACGGGAATTAACTCGGGAGATATCTCTGTCTCTAATACGTCTATAAGAATTTGAGAAACTTCCCGCGAAAATTGATTGGTATTTGCGACCCAACGAATCAAATGCTGAATAAGCGTCTTGGGAACGCTGGCGTTGACGTTATAGTGCGACATGTGATCGCCGATTCCATAAGTGCTCCAGCCCAAAGCAAGTTCACTTAGATCGCCTGTGCCCACTACCAGGGCATTACGCATGTTCGCCAGACGGAAAAGATGCGCCGTGCGTTGCCCCGCCTGAACATTTTCAAAAGTTATATCGAAGGTTTTTTTACCATAGGCATATGGATGCTTGATATCCTTAAGCATCTGTAAACATGCTGGTTTAATATCGATTTCATTTGTTTCCACACCAAGTGCCTTCATTAACTTCAGAGCATTATTATAAGTTTTTATAGAAGTGGCAAAGCCGGGCATGGTGTAGGCCTTAACATTTGATCGGGGCAATTCCAAAGAATCCATTGTTTTCGCGGCCACAATAAGGGCGTGGGTGGAATCAAGTCCGCCGGAAACGCCGATGACAATATTGGGAATGCCTGATGATTTTAAGCGTTTCGACAAACCCTGAACCTGTATATTGTAAGCTTCGTAACATCGCAAATCACGTTTGGAAGGATCAGCCGGGATATAAGGGAAACGGGGATACTCTCTATTTAAAAGAATTTTTCCTTGAGGAATGTTTACATTAAATTCCGCTTTACGGAACGATGAGATTTTTTCTTTTAGAGAGGCGGCGTTCTGACTGAAAGAAGTCAAGCGCATCCTGTCCTGCGCCAGACGGTCAAGATCTATATCGCTGTAAATTATTTGAGCCTGCTGTGAGAAACGGGCGGACTCAGCAAGCAGATTACCGTTTTCATAAACCATGGCATGACCGTCCCAGGCCAGATCAGTTGTGGATTCGCCGGGGCCGGCGGCGGCATAAAGATAAGCGGCAACGCAGCGGGCCGATTGATTGGATGCGAGCTGCTGGCGATATTCGGATTTGCCGATAGTAATGTTGGAAGCGGATAAATTGCCGATAACAGTAGCTCCGGCCATGGCCGCAAAGCTCGATGGCGGAATGGGGACCCACAGATCCTCGCAGATTTCGAGGGAAAAATTGAAATTATTAATGTTGGAAACTTTAAAAATAATATCAGCGCCGAAAGGAATATTTTTTTGTCCGGCTAATTCTATCTGCGAAGAAAATGCGGCTGATGCCGGCGTAAATTGTCTGGCCTCATAAAATTCGCGATAATTGGGCAGATATGATTTTACAGACACACCCAGTATTTGTCCTCGATAAAAGACAACCGCACAGTTGAAGAGCCGGCAGTCGACCTGCAGTGGCGCGCCGGCAACTATAATTATATTAATTTTTTGGGATGTTTTTTTAATTTTGGCAATAGCTTCCCGGACCCCCTGTAAGAGCGCGTCCTGATGGAATAAATCTTCATTAGAGTAGGCGGATAATCCCAACTCCGGGAAAATAGCCAGAATTGCTTTATGGGCTGCGGCTTCCCGCGCCAGCTCAATGGTTTTTTGCGTGTTAAAAAAAATGTCGGCAACCTTTAACTCTGGGATGCAGACAGCGGCGCGGATAAAACCGTTATTATACAAATTAAAAAAGCTTTTTATTTTTTCTGCCGGCATGAGTTTATCCTTTCTCTACTAAAGCGTAAGCGCTGTGGTTATGAATGCTTTCAAAATTTTCCGCCTCAACGCAATACCATGAATAATTATTGTCGTTGTTTAATTTTACCGCGATACTGCGGACGACATCTTCAACAAATTTAGGGTTTTCGTAGGCCTTTTCGGTGACGTATTTTTCATCCACACGTTTCAAAAGAGAATATACCTCACCACTGGCGGAATCTTCCACAATTTTTATTAAATCTTCTATCCAGAAAAATTTTTTAAAACGCACCTTTGTCGTTACAATACTGCGCTGATTATGAGCACCGAATTTGCTGATTTCGCGGGAACAGGGACAAACGGTCGTCACAGGAACCACAATTCCCACCTGAAAATCAGACTGGTCGGCGCTGCTTTCTCCGGAAAATGAACAGCGGTATTCCATAAGGCTTTTGGCTTTGGAAACAGGCGCTGTTTTTTCCAGAAAATAGGCGAATTCAATTTCCATGTGTGCAGAATGGGCATGCAGTTTTTGCCTTGTTTTTTCTAAAATTGTTTGAAAAGTTTTAATGTTGATTTGGCCTTTAAATTCATTAAGCACCTCCACAAAACGGCTCATGTGCGTGCCTTTAAAGTGGTGCGGCAGGTTAACATACATATTTATTGTCGCGTTGACCATTTGAGTTCCTCTGGCGCGATCAAGGACAATAATCGGATATTTAATATTTTTTACACCGACTTTTTTGATGTCAATATTGCGTAAATCTTTCTGGCTTTGAATATCAATCATAAAACATGAATCTCTTATAAAAAATATTTTATTACTGCGTTGGCATGTAAGTGACCGCGGCGTTTTCCGATTCCCATATTTTAACTCTAATCATATCAACTCCGGCTGTTTTAACTTTCATCTCCATTTTGTCACAGATGTATTTGGCGATGTTTTCTGCCGATGGATTTATGCCGGTAAATGAAGTTAAAGCATTAAGATGTTTGTGATCAATGTTTTCAAGAATTTCACCCAAGACTTGTTTCAAGAAGCGGAAATCAATGAGCAAGCCGTTCGAGTTCAACTCCTTGGCAGCAACAGTCACTTCGACTTTAAAATTATGTCCGTGTAATTCCTCACATTTACCGCCTATTTCAGCAAGCAAATGCGCGGCGGAAAACGATTTTATGATCGTAACTTCAAACATTTTCCCAAACCCGATTTTCTTACATGTAATTACTACCACATTTTATAAGGATGGTGAATAGATAATTGTTGATTGTTAATTATCAATAATCGGAACGTTAACTTATAATCTTTAATCTTAATGCGTCAGAGAAATTCGGATGACTGTATATGGCTCGCTAATTGAATTTATCTCTTTGAGTAATCTTTATACTGTAAGAAGACGAAAATAAAATTTGCAAGCACCTTTCTAAATCAACGACAATATCCTTTAGTCTTAGCAATATCCAATATTTTGCAAGCTCCCAATTCACAAGCTCTTTGTGCATCATAGCAACCAAGTTTTTTGTTGCCTTGATTTAAATAAATGGCTGCTCTATTGCCATAGGCATCGGCGTAATCTTCTTTAAGGATTATAGCTTTACTGAAATTCTCAATGGCGCGTTGATATTGACCAAGGCTAACGTAGGAAATACCCCTGTTGTTGTATGATTTAATATTATCAGGGGCAAGATCGATTGCTTTGTTATAATATTCAATGGCCTTTTGATGTTGGCCAAGATTGCTATAAGTTAACCCCTTGTTGAAGTAGGCATCTGCATAGGTCGGTATTATGCTTACAGCTTTATTGAAGTTATCGAGGGCCTTTTGATACTGGCCTAACTGACCGTAAAACATTCCTCTATTATTATAAGTAATGGCATAATCAGGTTTTATTTGGAGTGCCCTGTTAAAATGATAAAGAGCCTCCTCATTTTTTCTTTCTGCAAAAAAGACCAAGCCCACGTAGTCATGCGCCAGATAGTTGTCTTTTGTCACCTCTAAAGCATGGCTGAATAAAGTGAAATTGTTTTTCCAATGGACGCACTGGTTCCAAGATAAAAATGTCATTACAGCCAGGGAAATTGTTCCGACCGGGAATAAAATCTTTTTGCGGATATTTTTGCTTTCAGTAAAAGACGAAACTCCCCAGGCCAGCCCAAAGGCAATACCGACAGAAGGTAAATAATGGTAGCGATCGGCCATCGCGAAATCTCCTATCTGAATGATCCCGATAACAGGCAAAAGAGTTATCACGTACCAAAACCATCCGACAAAGAGATATGGTAACCGTTTCCAGATTATAATCACGGCAATGCTGATCATGATCAGCAGCAGAATTGATCCCCAAACCTGCCAGAGCGGAATCTGATGGGGAAAGGGATAAAAAACAGCCAGATTATGAGGCCAGAAAGTTTTTGTTAGATAAGTCACAAAAGAAACAGATGCGTTGGCAAGCCGGGATGTTAGAGGAAAGGGGAAACGCCTTACAGATGGGTTGTATTGCGCGTAAATCGTAATAATGGAAAAGACAGCCGATAGAAGAAAGAACGGTAGTTTTTCCTTCACCTGCCATAAGACCGGGTTATCTTTTTTTGTCTCAAAGCGATTGAGCGGCCAGTAATCCAGAAGCATCATAATCACGGGCAGGGTGACCACCATGGGTTTGCTCATGAGAGCGCAGACAAAGGAAAACACAACAAGCAGATACCTTTTAATAACGGGTTTCTCCGTGTAATAGACATAAAGGCATAAAGTCAGCATCCAGAAGAAGGCGCTTAAGACATCTTTTCTTTCAGAGATCCAGGCGACGGATTCCACATGCAGGGGATGGAGGGCAAAGAAAGCAGCGACAAAGGCGCTCTTCCAGAGAGCGCCTGTCATGCGGTGAAAGAGCCAGAAGAGGAGCAATGTGCTGAAGATATGCAGGATAAGATTGGTTACATGATACCCGCCGGGATTCAGACTGTAAAGCTGATAATCAAACATCAAGGACAGCCAGGTCAAAGGATGCCAGAATTCTGCATAGGTTGTGCTGAACGCCCACCGAATTCCATCCAGCGTTATTCCCGACTGGATATGGTGGTTGTTTATGACATAAATTATATCATCAAAGACAAAATCATATTGATTTACCTGCAAGAAAGCTGCAAACGTAACAGCTGTCAAGACTATATATATAACCAAAATATGATTCCAGAAGCCAATATTAATTTTGTTCGACAAAATGATTCACCATATGTGTTTGTACCATATATTAAGTTAGAGTTCATACTTTTTTTGATAATTTCAAGATGAGATAAGTTGTATGAATTGTACATATAAAATAATTATAACACGATATACTTATATAGCGATGATAGTGAATTAATGATAATGTATGGTTAAAATCAACAATAATATGGTGAAAAATTCGTTTTTATGCGTAAAAATTATTTTAATATAAGCGGTTATGATAATTTAAAAAATATTAATAGTTGATTTAAAAGGATAAATATGACTTTCTGTAATTAAATGAATGTAATTATTTCATATGGCATATGAATTGCAAAACATAATTTCAATAAATAAGAAAAATTCCAATAAGGAAGGATTGTAAGAAAGATAAATAAAGACAGATAGAAAAGATATAACAATTTATTTTACAAAACAATATTTACAAGGAGGCATATTATGTTAAAGATTTTTAGAAAAGACGAAAAAGGTTTCACATTGATTGAGTTAATGATCGTTATCGCGATTATCGGTATTCTGGCAGCGATTGCCATTCCTCAGTTCATTCAGTACAGGAAAAGAGGTTATATCTCAACCTTAAACAGTGACTGCAAGAATGCTTACACCGCATCAGTTGCGTATGTTGTTGATCATCCTACTGTTGCGAGCATGGCTTATACTGATTTGACATCTGCCGGATATAGCCAGACTGCAGGCGTAACTCTCGCAACAACTACTTTAAGCGGCAATTCCGGTACCATAACATGTACAGGTGCTGCCTCATGGGGTGTAACTGATGCGACAATAGTCGTAACAAGTGGTGTGATGAGTTTGACTCCGTCAGCGCTACCATAATAATTTCATTGCAACAAAAAAGGGCGTTTTATAACGCCCTTTTTTGTTGTTGAATATCACTTGTCATTACGTTTTTACTAAATAATTTATATAAAATAAGGCGAGATTTTTTTATGATAGATTAAGTTTATTCTCTTTCCTCCTCAAAAAGTACATTCCCGGATCTTAAAATACTCTTTCACTCATCAAAACACAGAAGGATTGAAATCAGATTAAAGATATGTTAAAAAAATTACATACGTTGTAAAAAATGCGGCAGTATTTTCAGAATAAGGGAGATTACATATACTTAAAATATTTCCTGAGCACGATCAGAATCAGACTTTAAGAATCAAACGTTTTCTAATAGCTTTCTGCTCATATTTAATATGGTGCGCTATTTGTTTCATCGTTTATTTTCTGGGACTGGCAACAGTGCCGCTGAGGGTCATGGGATATACTGTTTCAATATGTATTATCTTAAATGTCCTGCTTTATGTTGTATTCCGAACAGGTTTAAATAAAAAATTTCAGGACCCAAGCCTGACTTTCCTTCAAATGGTTATAGCCACATTCTGGACCATGGTGGTCATGTATTACGCCTATGAAGCCAGAAGCGCGTGCCTTCTTCTTTATATGGTTGTGCTTGTGTTTGGATTCTTCCGGCTGAGAGTCGGACAATTCCTTTTGCTGTCGTTATTTGCGTGGATTAATTATGCCGCGGTCATATTTTTTGTTTACCAGTTTCATCCTGAATCCATCAATAAGAAAACGGATATATTGAATCTGATAATCCTGGCAATTATACTTCCGTGGTTTGCGGTAATAGGCGGATACATCACCAACCTCCGCTCCAGCATTGCTAGAGCCCTCACCACCATAGAGCGTCTGACCGACAACATCAGGGACGTCATTTTCGTTGTGGATATGCAGATGAAATATACGTATGTCAGCCCTTCCGTAAAAATCCTCAGGGGGTATGAACCTGAAGAGGTTATGAATCAGAAACTTTCCGGTTCGTTTGCGCCCTCGTCTTTGGAAAAGGCGATGAAAGTGCTTTCCGAGATGATAAAGATGGAAAGAGCGGGAGTCAAGGATCCCTCGGAAGGAAGTAATGAATTGCTGGATCGGACGCTTCGATTGGAAATTAACCGGAAAGATGGGAATACAGTGTGGACGGAAACAAAGTTTTCTTTTGTCCGTGATAAGAAAGAAAAAATTGTGGGAATTTTAGGAGTAAGCCGGGATATTACCGAGCGTAAACACGCCGAGGAACGGATTCAACATTTGGCAACGCATGATAACCTTACAGATCTGCCCAACCGCATGATGTTCAGCCACCTGCTGAATCAGACAATCAAGTCTGCAAGGCGCAATCAGCGGCAGTTTGCCATTCTCTTCATCGACCTTGACCGGTTCAAAATTATTAATGATACCATGGGACACGATGCCGGGGACGAACTTCTTAGAGAAATGGCCAAGCGTTTCCGGCAAACTCTGCGTGAAGTTGATATTGTCGGACGTCCGAAAGAAAAAGAGGATGTTATTGGACGTCTGGGGGGAGATGAATTCATAATACTTATCGAGGAAGTAACCGATTTGATCCATGTTGGAACCGTGGCTCAGAAGATACTTAACACTGTCATGAAACCGATGGTTTTGTTGGGTGAGGAGTGCCGCGTGACATCCAGCGTCGGTATAAGCATTTATCCAAGAGACGGCGAGGATGAACAGACTTTGATGAAAAAAGCTGACATGGCCATGTACTTCGCCAAAGAGGAGGGTAAGAATAACTTTCAATTTTACTCCCAGAATATTCAATCGCAGTCACATGAGCGTTTTTCTATTGAAACAAACCTGCGTCGCGCTCTTGAGCGCGATGAGATGTATCTGGAATATCAAGCCAAACTGGATTTTAAAACGAACGTGATTTCAGGTGTGGAAGCGCTGCTGCGCTGGAAGAATTCCCAGCTTGGTTTCATAACCCCGACGCAATTTATTCCTGTTGCCGAAGAAACAGGAATAATCGTGCCCATCGGCAGGTGGGTGCTGAAGACTGCCTGCGCCCAGAATATCGCCTGGCAGCGCCAGGGTCTGCCGCCCGTCAGAATGGCGGTAAATTTATCACTGCGCCAACTGACGGATGATAAAATAGTAGAAGATATCAAAACGGCGCTGGATGAATCCGGCATGGCGCCGAATCTTCTGGAACTGGAAATCACTGAAAGCATGATCATGTTCAAGCCGGATCGTTTGATGAACGTACTCACAAAGATAAAAAGCATGGGTGTGCGACTAGCGCTTGACGATTTTGGGACCGGCTATTCCTCCCTCTCGCAGATGAGAAATCTCCCTATCGACACGCTCAAGGTGGATAGGTCGTTCATACGTAATCTTCCGCAGAATTCCAACGATAAGGCAATTATCGAAGCGATTATAGCCATGGGGAAGACGCTGAGTCTCAATGTTGTCGCCGAAGGCGTGGAAACGCCCGATCAGGATAAATTTCTACGGGATAAAATCTGCGATGAAATGCAGGGTTATTATTTCAGCAAGCCTGTTGCACCGGATCAGTTTGCCGATCTGTTACGTAACAATTATTCGTCAAAAAATAATTCCGCATAATAAGATTTGATTATGAACGGACACTGCAATTTTCTTGTTGGGAGGAGATAGATGAAAAGATTAAGAATCCTGTCTGTAATTTTACTTTCATTATTCATAGTTGCCTGTGCTCCGAAATACACGCTCAATCATTCGGTTCCGGTTAAGCCTGTGAACCTGCCCGCCGATCTGGCGGCTCATTACTGGGCGCAGACTGAGTGGTGGTATTACACCGGCCATTTAAAGGGGAGTGACGCAAAAGATTACGGATACGAACTGACTTTTTTCAAGAGAATCACCAACGAAGACAAGGTGCCCGGTTTTTTCATTCCTATCCCGGCCTACTGGTTTAAAGATGTCCCCATAATAGCGCATTTTGCTCTGACCAATATTACAGACAAAAAATTTGATGCGAATGAAACTAACAATTTCTTCAGCAAGACGAAAGCGGATGATAAAAAATACGATGTAAATGTTAAAAAATGGACAGGCCATGAAGAAAATGGAAAGCAGAAGCTTCATGCCGAAATGAACGGATGTGATCTTGATCTGGCACTGGAACCTGTAAAGCCAGCGGCCCTGCACGGGGGAAACGGGATTGTCAACAAGGGCGGGAAATCCTCCAATTATTACTATTCATTTACCAACATGAAAACAGAAGGATATTTACGTTGCGGCGACAGCCTGATCAGGCTTGAAGGAAAATCGTGGATGGATCATGAATTCGGAACAATGAAGCTGGCTTATCCGCAGGTCGGTTGGGACTGGTACAGCGTTCAGCTGGATAATAGTCACGAGCTGATGCTTTATGTTATCCGGGATGCCAACGACAAAAAGAACGATCACATCGGAGGGACTTTTGTCCTGCCGGACGGTAAGACCGCTACGATTGCCAAGGATGATATAGATATTAAGATTCTGAATCACTGGTATAGTGAAAAAACAGACGCCGAATATCCTTCCGAGTGGGAAATTACCATCAAGTCGCTGGATTTAAAGCTTAAGCTCAACCCGCTTCTTGCCGATCAGGAACTGGATTTGAAGCCAATTCCCTATTGGGAAGGAAGCGTCAAGATTACCGGCACTATGAAGGACGCGCCTGTGCAGGGCGAAGGGTATGTGGAACTGACAGGATACAGTAAGAAGTATCCGATACAATATTTTTAAAAAAGGAAAGTTTAAAACAATCATAAAATTTTAAATATCATACTTCAACACAAGGCAATAAACTTTACAAGTTTATTGCCTTGTGTTATTAGGAATAAACATTGAAAAACCTTTAAGGAGAAGGAACATGTCCGGCCATAATAAATGGAGCACAATTAAAAGGAAAAAAGGCGCGATAGACGCCAAACGCGGTAAGATATTTACCAAGATCATCAAGGAAATAACTCTGGCGGCAAGACTGGGCGGCGGTGATATTGAAGGCAATGCCCGGCTCAGACAGGCGGTTATGCTCGCCAAAGAAGAAAATATGCCCAAGGACAATATCGAGAGGGCCATCAAGAAGGGCACCGGCGGCGATCAGGGCGCGGCGGCTTTTGAAGAGGTTACCTACGAGGGTTACGGTCCCGGAGGCGTGGCAGTGCTTGTGGAAATCATGACGGACAACAAGAACCGGACAGTTGCGGAAATCAGGCATATCTTCTCCAAGCATGGGGGCAATCTCGGCGAGAACGGCTGTGTGTCCTGGATGTTCGCGAAAAAGGGAAGCATCGTCGTAGAGAAAAAGGTTATCGGCGAAGACGCTCTTATGGAAGCGGCCCTGGAGGCCGGAGCGGAAGATGTAAAGAGCGAAGATTCGGAGTTTGAGGTAATAACAGATCCAGCATCCTTTGAAGTTGTTAAAAACGCGCTTGATGCCAAGGGCATTAAGCATGTGGAGGCAAAGATCAGCATGATTCCGTCCAATACCGTTAAACTGACGGCGGCCAAGGCCGAGCAGATGCTCAAGATGATGGAGAAGCTTGAAGATAACGACGATGTGCAGAATGTTTACGCTAATTTCGATATTGACGAAGATGTCATGGAGAAGTTGAGTTAAACGATCTCAGACCGCCTTCAAGGCACATACCGTTCATATGTGGCCCGGCAGGGATTTTAATTATTTACGGAAATAAATAAATTGCGAATCTTAGGAATCGACCCAGGGAGTCATATTACCGGTTACGGCATCATTGAAAAAAAGGGTAACTATCTGCGGCATGTTGTTCACGGCGAAATCCGGGCGAAAAAAGATTTGCTGCTGTCCGCGATGTTGATTTCTATATGTCAGCAATTATCTGACGCAATTACGCAGTACGCGCCACAGGCCATCGCGCTGGAAAATATTTTTTACGGGAAAAATGTCCGCAGCTTAATTAAGCAGGCCCAGGTAAGGGGAGTGGCAATTTATACCGGCGCCGACAAGGGAGTGGATGTTTTTGAATATTCACCGCTGGAAATTAAAAAAGCTGTGGTGGGTTACGGAAGGGCGGAAAAAAGACAGGTGCAGATGATGGTCAAGGCCATATTGAATCTGCCGGAATTGCCTCCGCCGGACGCGGCCGACGCACTGGCGGCGGCCATTTGCCACGCAAATTTCTTCAAGGAGAAATCAATCTGATGATCGCCTTAATCAGCGGTAAAATTGCCAGCAAACATATTTCCAGCGTTGTCATAGATGTTCAGGGCATCGGTTACCATGTTTATATTCCCCTGACGACCTTTTACGAGTTGCCGGAAGTCGGCCAGCAGATAACTCTGCAGATTCATACCCATGTCAAAGAGGATGCCATCAATCTGTATGGTTTTTATACCGTTCAGGAAAAGGAGCTTTTCCAGCTTTTGATTTCGGTGAGCGGCATCGGCCCGAAAATGGCCATGAATATCCTTTCCGGCATTCCCACGCAGGAGTTGCTTCAGGCCATCTGCGACGGCAACGTGGCTAAGCTTACCCGCATTCCGGGCGTCGGCAAAAAGATGGCCGAACGCCTCGTTCTGGAGTTGAAGGAAAAAGCCTCCAAGCAGATGATGATCGAGGTGGCGCCGGGCACGGCCGCCCAGAAGCGTGTTGACGATATGATAACCGAAGACGTTCTTTCCGCGCTGGTGAATCTGGGCTATAAGAACGGTGTCGCCAAAGATGCTCTGGATAAGGCCATACGACAGTCGGATGGCGAAATGGTGATGGATAAACTTTTGAAGAAAGCTTTAAAAATACTTGCCGGGTAATGCGCCTGTGAGGAATATTAATGGATAAACCCATAAAAAATTCTTTAATCAGTCCTTCCATTACTGAAGAAGAAGTTGAATTTGAAGTTACTTTGCGGCCGGCAAAGCTGACCGATTACATCGGTCAGGAAAAAGTCAAGAGCAATCTGGCAATATTCATTGAAGCGGCGAGAAAACGCCGCGAGGCGCTCGATCATGTTCTTTTATACGGCCCGCCAGGTTTGGGAAAAACCACGCTGGCTTATATTATCGCTAAAGAAATGGGCGTTGATATCAAGGTGACGTCAGGCCCCGTGATAGAGAGGCCGGGAGATCTGGCGGCGATTTTAACGAACATGCAGGAACACGAGGTTCTCTTCATTGATGAAATTCACAGGCTTTCCCACGTGGTGGAGGAAATTTTGTATCCGGCCATGGAGGATTTCCATATCGATATTTTAATCGGGCAGGGACCATCGGCCAGATCAATGAAACTGGACATTCCCAAATTTACCTTGGTGGGCGCGACAACCCGCGCCGGATCGCTGACCTCGCCTTTGCGTGACCGTTTCGGTATGCATTTCCGTCTGGAATTTTACACGCCACCGGAACTCGCCATTATTTTGAAGAGATCGGCTTCCATTCTGGGAGTAAAGCTTGCCGCCGCGGGGGCGGAAGAACTGGCTGGACGCGCACGGGGCACGCCTCGTATTGCCAACCGTCTGCTCAAACGTGTCCGCGACTACGCCGAAGTAAAAGCGGACGGAACCATTGACGGGAAGATCGCGCGCGAAGCACTGGATGCCTTTGAGGTTGATCAGAAAGGCTTTGATCAGATGGACAGAAAACTGCTTCTGACGCTGATAGAAAAATTCAACGGCGGACCTGTCGGAGTGGAGAGTCTGGCCGCGGCCATCGGCGAAGAAAGGGTGACCATCGAAGATGTCTACGAACCGTACCTGATTCAGGAAGGTTATCTGCAAAGAACGGCCCGCGGAAGAATCGCCAGCGCCAGAGCGTATAAACATTTTGGTCTCAAACCCACAGGGCAGGGAGAAATATTTTAAGGCGGGCTGTTGAAAAGCACCGATCTGCGTTGTTGCGCTGCAAATCCTATCGCTCAACGTATTAAAGTATACGCCTCGCGATTTGATTTTTGCGCGCCTAGCATCTCGGCACTTTTGAACAGCCCATGTAGAAATTGGAAACTAATATGGTGTTCCATGTTTCGAATTTTATATTTTAAAATAAGCAAACATATGCAAAATATTATCTGGTATATTAGAAATATTATAAGTTGCTTTAAAAGTAATATTAAAAAACTACGCACATTACCAGGAATAGTATTATCTCTTGCGTTTTTATTTTACTTTATATTAACAGTCATTTCTTTTCTTCATAAACATCATTTGTCGAACTGCGATTTTTTGAATTTATATTGTTTAAACAAGGAACAATTAATAACATATGGAGTTGGATTAATAGGCGCATTAATAATTTATTTTCAATTAATTTCCATACAAGAACAATATAAAATACAAACATTAATAGATTATAGTAAACAATGGAATACTGATCAAATGAGAAAAAATAGAAAAAATGCAATGAAAATATTGGTACATAAAAATGTACATGGAAAAAATGTGAATTTAGATTGTTTAGAGCAAGTTTTAGAGCTTTTAGAAGATTTTAGTACTCTTGTTTATAAAGGAGTTATTGATAAAAAATTAGTGTGGGATAGTAGTCTTGGTTGGTACGCAAGTCGTTATTTTTATTTTAGTGAACAAAACAATAGTATACGTGAAATAAGAAGAAAGTGGTGCATACGATCAGAAGAAGATGATACTTATTATGAGAATTTGCAAACATTGTATGATAATTATTTAGATTATGAAGTAAAAGAAGTTAAGATTGAAGATGGGAAGCTAAATAAAAAAGAAAAAAGGAAATATTTGGAAAAGACTTACTTAGAAAGAAAAGATGAATTTATAGAGGCAGAGAATGGACTTGAGTAAAAAAAAATTTAAAGAAGTTTTAATAGAACTCGCGACATCAGAAATTCATGGTATTGGAGTTTTTGCTGCTAGGAAAATAAAAAAAGAACAGTTTATTGCTGAAGGTATACATAAAGAAGATTACAAGGATTTGGTTACTTGGGAAGAAGTAAAATATGTTGATAAAGATATTAAGAAAAAAATATTAGATTTTTGTATTGGTTCACCGAGAGGATTTATTTCACCAGAAGATAATGATTTTAATTTATTATGTATTGAATGGTATTTTAATCATTCATGTAATGGAAATGTTGGATTCAATAAAAATGGAGATTTTATTGCGATTAGAAATATTAGAAAGGGTGAAGAATTAACTTACGATTACGGTCTGGCAGAATCTAATCCAAAATTTAAAATGAAATGCAATTGCAGTAATTCTAATTGTCGTAAAATTATTACTGGTAATGATTGGAAGAATCTAGAATTTAGAAAAAATAATTTAATGTGCATGTTACCAGCCTTACGGAAAAATATGGACATACGAGTGACAGCGTCCGATAAAATAAAGAGAATGCTGGATTGCCCAATTGAGTTGGACAATGACAGATAAATAAAAATCTGTTGAGTAGAACGGCGTAATCGTTTTTTAATGTAATGTTTGGGGCTGTTCAAAAATGTTCAGATGCAAGGCGCGCAAAAAACGAACCGCGAGGCGTATAAAGATATACGTTGAGCGGCGCGGTTTGCAGCGCAACGCAGTAGATGAGCGTTTTTCAACAGTTCCACAGGTATTATTATAATATGAAAATTCTAATGCACATCTGCTGCGGGCCCTGCACAATCTATCCCCTGAAAGAGTTAAGAACTCAGGGGCATCAGGTTACCGGCGTCTTTTATAATCCCAACATTCATCCGTATCTCGAATATCAGAGGCGCCGCCAGACGCTCAGCGATTACGCGGAAAAAGCTTTCTTGAATGTCATCTGGCCGGAAGGTTATCCGCTGGAGGAATTTCTTCGAGCGGTTTCCGTTTTTAATAAAGAAGGGAGATGCGCCTTTTGCCTGAGGGACCGTCTGGCATACACGGCGCAACTGGCGATTAAGGAAAATTACGACGGGTTCACAACCACACTGCTGTATAGCAAGTATCAACAGCATGACCTGATTCGTGAAATGGGGAAAAGCATAAGCCGGCAACTGGGGATATTTTTTCATTATCAGGATTTCCGCTTGGGCTGGGCGGAAGGCGTCAGGATATCCAAGGAAATGGATATGTATCGCCAACCCTACTGTGGGTGCGTATACAGTGAGAAGGAGAGGTATTGTAAGTAAATATCATTTAACTATCTTTACGAATTTTTCTAAACAGGTAGATGATTATTTTCCCCACAGGGGCAAAGGTTGCCGGATTAATCCGGTAGAGCCACCACATTAAATGGGCGTTCATCGGAAAAGTAATAATAGCCTGATTGCGGCAAACACCATTAAGAATCATCCGGGTTGTTGAATTTACATCCAGCATCATTCTTTCGCCGATAAGGTTCAACATATCCTCGTTTGAGGCTTTCATCATACGTGTTTTTTCCCATATAGAAGTTCTGATCAATCCCGGACACGCGACGCTGACCTTAACACCAAAGGCTTTTGCCTCCGCCCGCAATACTGTCGATAAACCAACGATCGCGTGTTTTGTTGTAGTATATGGCGCATTTGCCGGGAAAGGAACCAGACCGGCCAGTGAAGACATATTGACGATATGTCCGAAACCCTGTTTGATCATTACGCGGTAAGCGGCCATCGTACCGTGAAGAGTTCCCATCAGATTGATATCGATGACCTCACGGAAATGCTCGATTTTCAAATCCCGCATCTCTCCCGCAATATTGATACCCGCGTTATTGATGATGTAATCGAGTCTTCCGTATTTTGTCACGACCATATCTATGCCGTTTAGGACATCTGTTTCTTTGGAAACGTCCATGTGAACCGCTTCGGCGCGGCCGCCTGCGGCCCTTATGTTTGCAACAGTTTCATTAACCCCGGCCATGGTTCTACCCGCTACAATTACCTGCGCCTTCCTGTGTCCCAGTTCTTCGCACAAAGAACGTCCGATACCCGCGCCGCCGCCCGTGACAATGATAATTTTATCTTTGAAAGGAAGATTTGCTTCCCACGCTTTTCTGCACCAGGCGAAGATCACCAGGGTGACAACGCCCGCAACAGGAACTGCAGCGACCGCATTCATGTAATGAGACATCATTAAAGAAATGGCAACAATTAACAGTATAGCACTGGAGATAATGCCTGTTAATTCCAGTTCGGGAATGATTATGATGATGCCGCAGACAGCCTGCATGATGCCGAATACAATACGAAAGTTATCCGATTCGCCAAGTTGCCTGAAAAGGTTAACCTCTCCCGGAGCTCCGAAAAATTTAGCTCCTCCGATGATAATGCCTATAATGGGCAATGCTATTCTTAAAAATGTATAGATTTTATTTTTCAATGAATGACATCCTTTTTATGTTGATTTGTGAATTGAATACGGTCTTTGTGTTTATCAAATTTCAGATAAAAGACAACTGTATTATGGAATGAGAAATATTAATATTTAAACGAAATGGCATAATCATCATAAAGTGTGTCATTTTTAACACATTGAGATAAAAAACAGCTGTTCCGCAACGCCTCTTTTTAAACTATAAATTAATAATTACAATAACTTGTATTTAATGAGAAACTTTTCAAAATATGGTACAGTCCTTGCTGTTATTATAGGTCAGGAAAAGTATTATGCATTTACAGCGTACTCTAAAGAAAGATATAAATTGTTCCAGCATAGGTTTGCACACCGGACGCAAAATCAACATGAAGATAAAGCCGGCGCATGCGGATACGGGTATTGTTTTTATTCGCAAAGATCTGCCTGATACCGCGCCGATTCACGCCCGTTATGACAATGTCTGCGATACAACACTGGCTACTACTGTCGGTTCTGATGGCGTCACTGTTTCCACAGTGGAGCATCTTTTGTCGGCATTCAGCGGCATGGGAGTTGATAATGCGGTTGTTGAACTGGATTCGTTTGAAGTTCCCGTCATGGACGGCAGCGCCCTTCCTTTTGTGAATATGCTCAAGGAAGTGGGAACCCATGTGCAGAAGAAAAGCAAAAAACTGCTGATAATCAAAAAGGCTGTTTCCGTAGCTTCCGGCGATTCCAGCGCCATGCTGATCCCGGCGGATGAATTCAAAATATCCTACGAGATAGATTTCAAGCATCCGGTTATCGGCAGACAGTCCTACAACATGACTTTCTCCGACGAAAAATACGAGAGAGATATTTGCGCCGCTCAGACTTTCGGTTTTCTGAAAGATCTGGAATTCCTGCAGGCCAGAGGTCTTGCTCTTGGCGGGTCGCTGAAGAATGCCATCGTTCTCGATGATACTAAAATCATCAATAAAGAGGGACAGCGCATTCCCGATGTCTTTGTTAAGCATAAGATTCTTGATGCTATCGGTGATTTGTTTCTGTTAGGTATGCCGATTATCGGTCATTTTATCGCGCATAAATCAGGTCACCGTTTGAACAATCTATTGCTTAAAGAGTTAATGAGCAAAAAAGATTGCTGGGAGATAGTCAACTGCACCAATAAGGAAGAAGCCTGCAGGCTTCATTCTTTTAGAATCCCTTCTTTTAGAACCCTCGACACGATTCCCGCATAATCCAAAATAATCTTGATTTTTGTCGCATGGTTGCCTAGTATGCTTTTTTGCGTATTTGTACTTGGCGATCGTTTCTTTTTGGAAAGTGTTACGATTTCTTAAGATATTAATAATAAAGCATTATACGCGAATATTTTGTTACGGAACCTGGTGATAGGAAAGGTTTGTTAAGTTTATCCGTAATCAGGGAATATAATTTTATGAAAAAAATAAGTAGTAATTATTACAGAACTATACTGATTTTTTTGTTTGTCGTTATCGGCTTAGTTGGTCTTTCCGCGCGGGCTTTTGCGGTTGAACCGGAAATAAGGGATATATTAATTACAAATGACATGGAAAACGTGCTTCTTTACGCCAGGTTGGTCAACGGTTTTAAACCGGATATGGAACTGGCGGTGCTAAACGGTATTCCTGCCACTTTTGTTATGGATGTTGAAGTTTATCAGGAGCGGTTTTTGACATGGGACAAGAAAATGTACGGTCAGGAAATTAAACGCACCATAAAATATGACAATCTAAAAAAAACATTCAGTGTCTTCTTCAACAATAAAAAAGAACCCGTTGTTTTTTCCGATTTAGAAAGCGCCCAGAAGGCCATGTGCGATTTCAACGGGATTACTGCCATTCCCCTGTCTCTGCTCAAGAAGGGCAGAAATTATTACGCCTTGATCAAAATCAAAATGGATAAGACGCGGTTGCCCCTTCATATGGAATATGTATTTTTCTTTGTTTCCTATTGGGATTTTGAAACGTCTTTATACCGGCAGAATTTTTCCTATTAACGGATAATTTTATTTTTCTCAAGTAATTGTGGGAGCAGTATTTATCGGCCGATGGAAGAAAAAAAGAAAATAAACAACATTGACGAAAAGGAACGCAAAAAGCGCCGCCGCGAATGGATTATCATCGTGGTTGTAGGTGTTCTGGCCATTGCCTTTACCCTGATAGCCAGTCAGATTTTCAATAAGGAAGATCTGCCCATGTCGACGAACATTTTTGTTTACGGGCTTAGTATCATCAATGTTATCCTGATACTGCTCCTTCTCTTTTTGATTATCCGCAACGTTGTCAAGCTTTTTTACGAGCACCGCCGCGGAATTATCGGTTCCAAATTAAGAACGAAACTGGTTGCCGCCTTTGTCGGACTTTCCCTTGTACCGACTGCGCTGCTTTTTGTTTTTGCCATTAATTTTCTTTCCTACAGCATAGAGTTCTGGTTCAACATCAAGATCGGCGACGCCCTGAGCCGGTCGCTGGAAGTGGCCCAGGTTTATTACCAGCAGATGGAGGAGCAGGCGAAATTCAACGCCCGCCAGATGAGCGCGGAAATCACTAAAAACCGCCTGTATGAAAAAGAGCGTGTGGAGTATCTGAAGAGTTTCATCACGCAGCGTCAGAAAGATTCCAGGGTGGGCATGGTCGAAACCTCTTTCGATTTTCGCAAGGAAAAGCTTGTTTTCCCCGATGTCGAACATCCCGATCTCACTCCGGTGACTCTCGATGCTAAAACAATGGAGGATGTTGATTCCGGCAAGGAAAAATCCACGACTCAGACGACAAAGATAGGTGATGCGGTTGTAGGTGTTGTTCCGGTTTTCTCTTACGCGGTGCCTTCGGACGTAATCGGGCGTATCTCTGTCAGTTACGTTATTCCCAAGGGGTTTGTGGATAAACTAAGGAGTATTGCCGACGCCTCGGAACAGTACGGTCAGATAAAGTTACTGAAAAATCCGATTAAGTCGAATTACATCGTTACACTGTCCATAGTCACTCTGGTCATCATATTTTTGGCGACATGGTTCGGGCTGACTCTGTCCAAGGAAATCACCGTTCCCATCCAGGATCTTGTTCAGGCCACTAATAGAATTACGCAGGGAGATTTGGACAGCCGCATCAATATCGAAGCGGATGATGAAATCGGGCTTCTGGTGAAATCCTTCAATCAGATGACCGGAGATTTGAAGAAGAGCAAGAACAGTCTTGAAGAAGCAAACATCATTCTGGAGCGGCGGCGAAAATACACGGAAACAATTTTGCGCAATGTATCCGCAGGTGTTGTTTCCGTGGACAGAAACGGAATGATAACCACCGTCAACCACGCCGCGGAAATGATGTTTGACGTAAAGGCGGAAAAGGTTCTTTATCAGAATTACCGCGATCTGATGATGCCGGAGCATCTTGCTTTGGTGGATGAATTCCTGCAGGAGATGAAGGAGGGCAACGAAAGTTCGCTGCAGAAGCAGTTGGAAGTTGTGCTGAAGGATAAAGCCCTTACTCTTTTGCTGACCATTACAACAATTTTGGATGAGGAAGGCAATTATTCCGGTATCGTTGTCGTGTTTGAAGATCTGACTCTGCTTCAGAAGGCGGAGCGCGCCGCCGCGTGGCGTGAGGTCGCACGCCGCATGGCACATGAAATCAAGAATCCGCTGACGCCGGTTCAGCTTTCCGCGCAGAGACTGCAGAAAAAATACGGAGATAAACTGGGAGAAGAAGGTTCCGTATTTAAGGAATGCACTCAGACGATTATTGATCAAGTGGAAGTTTTAAAGAATCTGGTCAACGAATTTTCACGTTACGCGCGTATGCCAGTTACTTCTCTCTCGCCTAATGATTTAAATATGGTCGTTGCCGAGGCTGTCTCGCTTTTCCAGGATGCCCATAAGGATATCGTCTTTGAATTGAAACAGGCGGAAGGGTTGCCGAAGTTTGATTTGGATCAGGAGCAGATCAACAGGGTAATGATAAATCTGCTGGATAACGCGGTCGCGGCAATCAACAAAAAAACCGGACGTGTCGAGATTACCGTGAGTTACGACGAACAACATCGCAAGGCCACAGTATCTGTGGCCGACGACGGAGCAGGAGTTCCTGCAAGTTATAAAAGAAAAGTGTTTGAACCGTATTTTTCCACGAAGAAATCAGGGACCGGTCTTGGTCTGGCAATTGTCAGTTCCATCATTTCCGATCATCGCGGTCAGGTGAGTGTTGCCGACAACAAGCCTACCGGAACGATTGTTTCTTTTCAGTTGCCGGTTTCTTCAGTTTAAATTATAAGATAAATAATGAACAGATACCATTCTAAATCAAAGATGATATTGAGGCGGCAAGAAGGAGGCGACGAGGCGTATTGTGCGCATACGTTGAGGAAGCCGACGACGATGCCAACAAAAATAGCGCTTTGATCGGGAGCGCATCCCGCAGGGAAGCGCATAATAAATAGAAATTTACATTACCGAGACTTTTAGCCATATTGGCAAAAAGTCCTTTAGAACGGTATGAAAGAGTAGATATGAAAGATACAATCCTAGTAGTTGATGATGAAGAGAGTATTTGCCAGTCGTTGAAGGCAATTTTAAGTGATGAAGGCTATCAGGTTCTGGTGGCCGGCAGCGGCGAGGAAGCTGTTAAAATCATCGAGGAGGAAATGCCTCAGCTTGTGCTGCTCGATATCTGGCTGCCGGGAATGGACGGTCTGGAAACTCTCAAGGCCATCAAGGAAATAAATCCCCAGATAATGGTGATTATAATGTCGGGCCATGGCACGATTGAGACGGCTGTGCGGGCCACGAAACTGGGAGCGTTCGATTTTATCGAAAAACCTCTCTCGTTGGATAAAATCATCATACTGGTGAACAATGCCATTAGTGTAATGCGTCTGAACGAGGAAAATATTTTACTGAAGCAGAAAGTTTCCCATCAGTACGAACTGACCGGCCAGAGCCCACAGATAACCGAACTTAAAGAGATGATCAGTATTGTCGCGCCGACGAACGCGTGGATTTTGATCATGGGGGAAAACGGCACGGGCAAGGAGCTGGTGGCGCGTTCCATCCATCATTTAAGTTTGAGATCGCACAAAGATATCGTGGAAGTCAATTGCGCGGCTATACCGGAAGAGCTTATTGAAAGCGAATTGTTTGGTCACGAAAAGGGAGCTTTTACCGGAGCTACAGAGAAAAAACGCGGCAAGTTCGATCTGGCGCATGAAGGGACGATCTTTCTTGATGAAGTTGCCGATATGAGCCTGAAGGCACAGGCAAAGATTCTGCGTATCTTGCAGGAGAAAAAGTTTGAACGCGTCGGGGGCAATAAGCTCATTGATCTGGATGTGCGGGTTCTGGCAGCGACCAATAAGGATTTGGAAGCAGAAATGAAGGAAGGACGTTTCCGGCCGGACCTTTATTACAGACTGCATGTAATTCCCTTGGTTGTTCCGCCTCTGCGCGAGAGAAAGGAAGACATCAAACCCTTGGCGGAGCGCTTTCTGCTGGACTTCACCATTAAAGAAGGCATGGAACCAAAAAGATTAACCGATGACGCGTTGGCACAGCTTATGAAACATGATTGGCCGGGGAATGTCCGGGAATTAAAAAATATAATCGAAAGACTGATTATTCTTACTCCGTCCGATGAAATAACGGCCAAGGACATTCCGCCATTGGGCGTTAAAGAGGAAAGAGAAGCGGCTTTCGGCGTACAGTCTCTGGCGGCCGATACCCTGAAAGATGCCAAGGTGGACTTCGAAAGGCAGTTTATCATCAAAAAGCTGGAAGAAAATGAAGGCAATGTTTCCAAAACCGCCGAGGCGATAGGTTTGGAACGCAGCCACCTGCATAAGAAACTAAAGAGTCTTAAAGTTGCGGTAAAAGGAGATTCTTAAATTTCTCTGTCGTTATTCATTTGTTTCTTCATCTCAGAAATAGAAAATTTGTTGAATGGGAGAAAGGCAACTCCCAGCGCAAGCACTATGACCATTGATAAGAAGTGGTAAACAACCGCGAAAGAAAGCGCGTCAGCTTTTGCCAAACCAAAAAAACTTAAGGCTAAAACACAGGAGTAATGCCAGTTGCCGATATAACCTGGTCCGGCGGGAATGGCGATGCCCACAATGAGAATGATCATTAAAACAAAAGACGCCATTACCGGCAGAGTAAAACCGAAAGATAGGAGTAATGTATAAATTGCTGTGACATCCACAAGCCAGATTAAGATTGAAAGAAATAATAAATACAAAAGCAATTTGATATTAGTTGCAATCTTAAGACCATCAATAAAATGATGGATCAATTCATCTATTTTATTAGCCAGTTTTCCGGGGAGCTTATTTAAAATTATATTGATGAATTTAAGCGCCGCTTCTCTGCGCAGAATTAAAAATAAAATAAAACAAAACATCGCCAGCGCGAGCAGGAAGAAAATAATACTCGATTCAATCATCCAGGAGGGCAGATCAGTAAGCAGAAGAACAATGACAGCAATTGTCAATACGGTAAAACTATCCAAAACTCTTTCAATGATAATAGTTCCCAGCGCGGACGGCATCTTTACCGAACTTCTTTTGGAAATTAAATATGGTCTTGCCAGTTCGCCAATGCGCGCGGGAATGGCGGCAATAGCTAAAAAACCCACAGAAGTGATAGAAAAGAGCGAGACCTGATCAATTTTTTCCAGCGGCTGGAGAATGACTCCCCAGCGGTAGGATCTCAGGTACTGCATTAAAATTACAAGAATGACGAAACAAATAACGTAACTTAATTTAATTTCTTCCAGATCGTTCAGCACATCCTGAAAATTAATACCCCTGACGGATAACCAGATCAGGATGATACTGGTAACAATTCCCAAAATGATTTTTTTATTCATTTACTTTACTTGCGCCGTCCTTGGCCAGATTCTCGGCAATCTTATCATGCAGGAGCTGGGAAGCCAGCTTGTTGCCGATGAGGCCCACGCGAACGGACACAGTGGTGACATTCTTTGTTTTATAGACAATGTCGATTTTTACTTTTTCCTCGTTTATTTTCGTCTCAATGACTCCCTTGGCGATTTCTTTTGTGCGAATAACATCAGCGCCTTTCATGTCGGCCACTGTCTTTTCGCAGGCTGCCCAGATCGGATCCATGGAAGCGTTATAATCGGTTCTAAGTTCGCCGTTTACGTAAAAGTAAGTTCCCGCACCCGCTCCACCGGCGGCCATGCCTCCGATAATCAATTCAGGCCCGCAACCGGAAAAAAGAAAAAGAGTGAATAATGATAAAATAAAGAGCCCAACACTGTTTTTTTTCATGTTTCTCCCCCCGGAATTTAATTGCTAGTCTTAAAGCACATGTTGCCGGCTATTACAATGGAAAAATGAGGAGTGGTTTAAAAATCAGTTGACGGTCTTGCTGAGATTTTCAAACTCCGTCAGAAGTTCTTCCTGTTTTTTATTTAAGATAGTGGGAATTTCCACGTAGACTTCAATAATCTGATCGCCCGATCCGAAACCGCGGATATGGGGGATTCCTTTGCCTTTGAGCCGGAAAGTTTTTCCGTTTGGCGTGCCCCTGGGGATTTTTAATTTTTCTTTTCCTTTAAGAGTGGGCACTTCAACCGTACCGCCCAGAGCGGCATTGACAAAGGAAATGGGAACGCGGCAGATGATGTCATCGCCCGACCTCGCGAAAAATTCGTGCTCTTCCACATGGATGAAAACATACAGGTCGCCGTCGTATCCGCCCATGTACCCGGCTTCGCCTTCTCCGCGCAGACGCAGGCGTGATCCTGTTTCCACTCCGGCGGGAATTTTCAGCTGCACCGTTTTATGCATCTTCTCTTTTCCCGTGCCGCGGCAGTTATCGCAAGGTGTGGAGATAACTTTGCCGTGTCCGTTGCAGTGAGGACAGGTGGAACTGATGGTAAAGAAACCGCTGGATTGTATGACCTGACCGCGTCCTTTACAGGCGCGGCATGTTTCGGGGGATGAGCCTGGAGCCGCCCCCGTGCCGTTACATTTACTGCAGGTCGCTAATTTTTCCAGTTCAATTTCCGTGGTAAGTCCGAAAGCGGCATCCAGGAAAGAAATTTTCAGATCATAACGCAGATCGGCGCCTTCTCTCGCGGAGGAAGAACGCGAATGCCCGCGTGCATTGCCGTATCCGAAAACGTCGTCAAAAATACTGCTGAAATGAGAAAAGATGTCATCAAAACCATTGAAGCCTCTAAAGCCAGTGCTGTTGAGGCCTTCATGGCCGTAATTGTCGTATATTTCCCGTTTTTGACTGTCGCTTAAAACTTCATAAGCCTCAGCCGCTTCCTTAAATTTTTCTTCCGCTTTTTTATTGCCGGGGTTCCTGTCCGGATGGCACTGCATCGCGATCGTTCGGTAGCTCTTTTTTATCTCATCGTCTGAAGCTGTTCTGGCGACATTTAAAATTTCGTAATAATCTTTTTTCGTTGTCATGCGCTTTTTTCGCCAACCTCTTTCTGCATTATATTTTTGAGGGAATTAAGCATTTCCTCATTATTTGCTTTTTCCAGTGCGTGCCGGGCGAAGGAATATTTTTTTAATTCAATGGCTTTGAGTCCGATACCTTCCCAATCGGCTGGTTTTAATTCCAGATTGAGGGCTTTTGCTGCTTGCCCAAAGAGCATGACATCGCCGCTGTTAAACGCGATCTCTTTGATTTTTTGCAAACCGCTGTTATTGTTTGCTTTTAGATAAAAATCGAAGGCGTCGGAAAGACGGCCTTCCTCTAAAAACAAATCGCCGTATTTCTGAAGATTGTCCTGATTAACCTTATCTACGTATAATAATTTTTGTTTTAAACGGTAATCAGGCAGTGTTGAATTAATCAAAATATATCTCCTTCCAGAGAAAAGAATAATTTAAATTGAAATTTGACTGTAATGTAACAATGATTTGGTTATAGTCAATATTGCGGCTTACATATCACTCCACCAGACGCCTCAGCGCTTCTTCATATTTTTTCCTTGTATTTTCTATAATTTCTGGAGGCAGCTCCGGCGCGGGCGGCTTTTGATTCCATTTAATGGAAAGAAGATAATCGCGCAAAAACTGTTTGTCGAAACTTTTCTGGGAACGGCCTTCTTCATAATCATCCGCCGGCCAGAAACGGGAAGAGTCGGGAGTCAGTAATTCATCGATAAGGATTAACTCTTTGCCGATCAGGCCAAACTCCATTTTTGTATCGGCAATGATGATCCCCGCCTCCAGGGCCATAGCCGCCGCCTTTTTGTAAACAGCCAGGGATGTTTTGATGACCTTATCGGTCAATTCCGCGCCGATAAGCTCCTCCATTTCCTTTCTGTTAATCGGAGCATCGTGTTCGCCTTCCGGGGCCTTGGTGGACGGCGTGAAAATCGGTTCGGACAATCTGGATGATTCTTTCAGTCCGTCGGGTAATTTAATGCCGGAAACAGTTTTATTGTGCTGATAATCTTTCCAGCCGGAACCGCTCAGATAGCCGCGGACAACGCATTCAACAGGAAGAGGGGAGGCTTTCTTGACCAGCATGCTTCTGCCTTCCAGAATTTTACTGTAGAGAGCGCATTCTTCGGGATACTCGGCGGGATCAGTGGAAACAATATGATTGCCGATAATATCCTTCATTTTATCGAACCAGAAAGCGGACATGCGATTTAGAATAATGCCTTTTTCCGGCACCGGATTAGGCATGATCACATCAAAAGCCGAAATGCGGTCGGTGGTCACGATGAGCAGATAATTTTTCACGGAATAAATGTCGCGAACCTTTCCGCGGCCAACCAGATTCAGTTCCTTAAATTCTGTTGTCTGTATGCCTTTTTTCATAACAATATGCTCCCTTAGTGAATGAATGGATTATGGCTTTTTTCGTAGCCGATGGTGGAAGTTGCCGTGCGGCCGTAATTGTGACCGGGCATCACTTTGGTATCATCGGGCAGGCTGAAAAGTTTTTCTTTTATTGATTTATACATTGTCAGCCATGACCCGCCCGGCAAATCGCTTCTGCCGACAGCTTCCACAAACAGAGTGTCTCCGGTAAAGACATAGCCGGGAGAATACAGACTGATTCCGCCGGGAGAATGCCCCGGAGTATGAATAACTTTCAGTTCAACATTACCTACGGAAATTACATCGCCGTCTTTTACCAGAATATCGGCAGCAGGAGATTCCTTGGCTCCGAACATTTTCAGCATCATGGCCGGTGTCGCTGTAAGCATAAAGGCGTCATCTTCGTGAATGATGATTTTCGCTCCCGTGGCTCTTTGCATGTCTTCATTGCCTCCGATATGATCAACATGGCCGTGGGTGTTGACAATATAATTGATCTTTAATTTATTTTTTTTAGCCTCGGCAATTATTTCTTTGATATTGTCCGCAGGATCAATAACCAGAGCGTCTCCGGCGATCGTATCCCCGACGAGATATGCGAATACGGCCATACTCCCGACCTGAATTTGTTTTACAAACATTATCTGTCTCCTGTGAAAATTGCCCGCTTAATAACATTATTTTGCCAAAAACGTCAAATAAAATCCGTAATATAAGCTATGAATATAATACCATTTTAAATTAAAGATGATATCGTGAGAGAATGTATTGAAGATTTTCCCGCCCCTGGTGGGCGGGAATAAAAGGGAGGGGGATTGATAAAAAGAGGTTCACCCTCCTTTTAATTTCCTCCCCTCAAGGGAGGAAAAAATGAGATAAAGACGTAGGGCGCGTTCCCCGAACGCGCCGCTCGGACTGCTCGGGGAGCAGTCCCTACATTATTTTTCTTAATTAAAATTGGTATCTAAGGATTGCTGCAAAGAATCCATCCATATTATGTCTGTGCGGATAGGTGTGAAAAAAACCGCGGCTGTCAATAAATTGTTTATTGATTGACTCGGACGGTTGGCATAAAGAAAAATTAGAGTTGTGCTTTAGGAAATCGTCAACAATATTTTTATTTTCTTCCGGTAAAAGAGAACAGGTACAGTATATCAACCGGCCGCCTTTTTTGACGGCAGCAGATGAATTTTGCAGGATCATTTTCTGAGCGGCGGCAAAATTGTTCAGATCGTTTCCAGTCGTGCGCCACTTGATTTCGGGATTGCGGCGCAGTGTCCCAAGGCCGGAGCAGGGCGCGTCTACAAGAACATGATCAAACTTTTCTCTTAATGAATCCGGCAGACCGGCGCTTAGATCGCCTGTCTGCGTTTCGATGATGTTTATTCCCAGCCTTGCCGCTTCCTGTTTGAGTTCGGCAATTCTTTCCGCGCTTCGATCAATCGCGACAATCTGCCCTTTGTTTTTTAAGATTGCCGCCAGATGTGTCGCTTTGCCTCCCGCGCCCGCGCAGGCATCCAGTATTGAATCAGTGCTGTTCGGATTCACCAGACAAGAGATAAGCTGCGCCGCTTCATCCTGAATGCGCAGGAAACCGTCTTCGAAAAAACTTGTTTTCTGAATGGGATTTGCGGAAGTGTTGAGTATAAGGCCGTCGGGAGAAAATCTGGTTTCCTCCGGCGAGAATCCGGCCAAGGTAAGTTTTTGTATCATTTCATTGCGGGAAATTTTCAGTGTGTTGACGCGCAGAGTCAGAGGCGGCAATTCGTTATCTGCTGAGCAGAAAGACTTTGTTTCTTCGGGACCGAAAATTTTTATCCATTCTTTTACGAGCCAGAGCGGATGCGAATGAAATGCCGCTATATGCTCGGCCGAATTTTTCTTGAAAGACGGAAAAGAAATATTTTGGCCGTGACGCAGATAATTTCTAAGAATCGCGTTCACCAGAGCGCTTTTGTCCGGATGAATTATTTTGGCAACATTGACCGCTTCATTCACAACAGCAAAAGCGGGCAGACGGTCGCTGAATTTGAGCTGGTAGAGACCGAGACGTAAAACATTTTTTATGCCATCATCGAGCTTTTCAAAATCGCCGCGATAAAGCTTTGCCAATATCCAGTCCAAGTGTCCCTGAAAGCGAAGGACGCCGTAAACAAGATGAGTCAGCAGACGCCCGTCCGGTGTTCCCGATAAAGCGTTTTTGTCCAGACAATCGTTGATCAGCGGACTGGCGAAAGCATCGCTTGCGTGTACCTGATTTAAAATATCGGTGGCCAGATGGCGTATGGTTTTTGTCATAATTTAGAATATATAACTACGGGGCTTGTGTTCTCTGGATGTTTGCCTTTGACGGTCAGATAAAAATTGCGAATGACGCTCATATCCTGCTCCAGATTACCGGTCGGGTATATTAGAGGACCTGCTCCGCCGGTTTTACTCGCGTAATCAATAAACGCCAGCAGGATGGGAACATGGGCATCCAGGGCAATATGATAAAACCCTGATTTCCAGGAATCCTTTCTATGACGGGTGCCTTCAGGCGCCAGACCGAGAACAAATCTTTTATGTTCTTTGAATGCCGATGCCATTTGATCAACGATATGGTGGGACGATGACCTGTCCACCGGAATGGCTCCCGACCATGTCATCAGCGGAGAAAAAGGCCCGCGGAACAACTCTCTTTTGGCGATGTAACGGGCGTCAAGTTTCAGCGCGAATGCCAGAATAATTCCGTAGAACAAATCCCAGTTGGACGTATGCGGCGCGACAATCAGAACATATTTCTCTTCCCGGGGCAGCTCTCCGATTGCCCTCCAGCCGAGTATTTTTAAAAGAGCCAGCGAAATACCCCGCAACAACGATTTTACAACAGGTGTGTTAAACATTGTATGACGCATAAAGTTCCGCCTGATTGACTTAAATATTTTTCTACTGCAAAACAGTTTCCGGTTTTAAATGATAACCGCGCAAGAAATCGGCAATCATCATTCTTTTCTTTCCGGCAAGCTGGATGTCCTTTAAAATCACATAGCCGTCTTTTGCCGCGACGGGCAGACCTGCGGCGTTTGCTTCGCCTATTGTGCCGGGTTTTTGATCAACATTTCCGGGCTGTGCAACAACCGTAAAAATTTTCAGAGGTTGTCCTTCCAGAGACGTGTAAGCCGCAGGTGACGGGCTCAAGCCGCGAATGAGATTTACAATATCGGAAACGTTATCGTTCCAATTAATTCTGCCTGTTTCTTTTTTCAGGAGCGGAGCGAGTGTTACAGCGGAAGCATCCTGCGGTTTTCTCTTTGCTGTTCCGTCAAGAATCTGTTCTATGGATTTGATAAGCAATGTCGCGCCCAAGTGTGCAAGGCGATCATGCAGTTCGCCGAAGGTTTCCGAAGCGCCCAGCGGTGTTTCTTCCTGCAAGAGAATGTCGCCGGAATCCATGCCCTCATCCATCTGCATAATGGTGACGCCCGTTTTTTTCTCTCCGTGGATGATCTGCCAATTGAGCGGTGCGGCGCCGCGGTATTTCGGCAGGAGGGAAGGGTGGATATTCAGACAATTCAGCGGCGGATAATCAATAATCGTTTTGGGCAGAATCTGGCCGAAAGCCGCCACCACAATCATTTCCGGTTTAAGCAAATCTAGAAGCTCCATAAATGATGGGTCTTTTACTTTTCCCGGCTGATAAACAGGCAGGCCGAATTCCTGTGCCAGAATTTTAACCGGCGGAGCGACTTCTTTTAAACCTCTGCCCTTCGGGCGATCAGGCTGCGAGACAACGCCGATTATCGGATATTTTTGCTCATGCAGCTGCCGCAAAGCCGGAAGGGCGAAAGCGGGCGTGCCCATGAATAGAATACGGGGTTTCGCCATCGGGAAAATGTCCTTTATTTTTTTTATGTAAAAACATATATGGAAATATAGAAAATGTGTCAAGGATTACGTATTTCTTTGTCATTCCGAATCCCGATTTATCGGGAGAGGAATCTTAAGATTTCTCCCTGCGATCGAAATGACATAAATGCAAACAATGGCAGAACAGGATTAAGCCTATTATTACACGAACTAAAAATAAATTCTTAAATTTACCGCGGGACTTTCAGTTGTTCCTCGCGGCCACGTTTGTTTTTGGATTTTCGCAGAGCATCGTTGATTCCACTTTCAATAATTTTTTAAATGAAACCTTTTTAATCAACAATCTTCAACGTGGTCTTTTGGAACTTCCCCGTGAAATACCAGGTGTTCTGGTTATTTTTGTTTCCGCTATTTTATTCTTTATGTGTTCCAGAAGGCAGGCGGCTTTAGCCAACATTTTGTGCGCCATTGGGATATTGTTCATTGGATTTTATTCGCCAGGTTTTTCTGTAATGCTCATCTGGCTTTTTATCTTCAGCATTGGACAGCATCTGTTTCTTCCGTTAAATCAGAGCATCGGAATGGAACTGGCCGTTGAAGGGCAAAAAGGCAGAAGGCTGGGACAGTTCAGCGCCGTGGCCAATATTGCCATGATCATCGGCAGCTTTGCCATCTTTATCGGCTTTAAATTTTTCAATCTGGATTTCAAGATGTCGTACTTTACGGCGTTTCTGGGATTTATGATTGTCGCGATTTTGATATTTCTGATGAAAAAGGACGAGCCGGTGCCGGTGAAGATGAAATTTCAGCTCCGCAAAGAATATAAACTGTATTACTGGTTGAGCATTCTGTACGGAACACGCAAACAGATTTTTCTGACATTTGCTCCCTGGGTGCTGGTTACTGTCTTCAAACAAAAGACGCAGGTTCTGGCGACTCTTCTGGCTGTAGGCGGCGTGATCGGTATTTTTTTTAAACCCATGCTGGGAAAGGCAATCGATAAGCTGGGGGAAAGATTCATTCTCACCTCGGAGGCGGTAATGCTGGTGTTCGTCTGCATCGGCTATGGTTTCGCCAGAGAAATATTTACCCAAACCACGGCGATGTATATTGCCTTTACTTGTTACATTCTTGATCAGCTTCTGATGTCGGTGGGCATGGCGCGGGCGACTTACCTCCAGAAAATAGCAGTCAAGCCCGAAGATGTCACACAGACGCTGACTATGGGCGTGAGCATAGATCATATTTTTTCCATTACCATCGCTGTCTCCGGCGGTTTTATCTGGCTTAAGTTGGGGTATCAGTATGTCTTCCTGCTGGGCGCGATCATCGCCGTGATTAATTTCTTCTCCGCACTGCAAATTAAAACCAAATAAATTTCGTACCATTTTGTCATTCCAAAGTTCGAAGACCGGCGTATGCCGGTTGACTGGGGAATCCAGGAAAAATGATACTGGTAACAATCTCGTTTCTTAAAAATTATTGACATATTATCAAATCTTGTGCTTTTATAATTGCAATTCTTTCTACAATTTCAGATCAAAGTATTTCTTTTTAAGCAAAGGCGGCCATGGTGTGCGAAGTCCTTTTGACGATCTTTAACCGATTTATACAGGAAGCAACAGCCTGTGTTTACAGATTTCTACAGACTGTGTAAACATTTTTATAGCCATGAATTAATATGAATATCAAGAAGGTTACCGAAATGATGCGAAATATTTTTCACATGATTATTGTAGTTAACATTTTTCTCGTCCTTCTAATATCCAATTCTTTTGCAGGTGATAATATCAGTGGAGAATATACAAGAAAAAAAGATAAATATTATTCTGGTATCGTGGAAATTAATAAAGTGTCTGCTAATAAAATAAAAGTTTATTTGCACGTCGAAGTAATAAATGGTTTTTCTTGTGAACTAGGCGAACCAGTTGAAGAAAATGGCAAATGGGATGAATACGTTTATGCATCATTAGATAATGATATTGCAATTTACAGTGATGACTATGGATGTAAGATACAATTTAGATTTATGAAGAATAGTGTAATAGTAGAAACCAACAGAAATAAATGTAATTCATACTGCGGCGTGCGTGCAAAAGGCGCTATGGATGGTACATATATAAAGAAAAGGAATAAGGTTAAATAACCTTAGCAACAATAAAGCTATGACAATCGCTTCCACACCGACGCCGAATAAGCGTGGTTTTGTTTCAACAATTGTCTGTTTCGGCGTGGGTTACGCATTTCGTTACAAGGAAATAAATAATGATTAAATACGAGAATTCTAAACCAACCCTTTCCGGGTATAAGAAGCTGTATGTGAGTACAGGATGGGCAAACTCTGCTTTAGTATCCGATGAAGTATTACAAGCGGCAATTGATAATTCCTGGTATTGGATTTCAGCCTATGATGATCAAAAATTGATTGGCATTGGCCGTCTGGTGTCAGATGGAGCTCTTTACGCGTTTGTCTGTGACATGATCGTTGATCCCAAATACCAGAGACAAGGTATTGGTACCTCAATACTTGAGATGTTAAAAGAAAAGTGTGAAAAACATTCATTCCGAAGAGTATGGTTATTTGCAGCACCGGGCCGGGCTGGATTCTATTTGAGTAATGATTTTGAAATCCGCCCGGATGATGCGCCTGGAATGCAGATGAAATGAACTGGTAATTAATGAAACAGTCAATTGTACATGTCGCGATAGTGGTTGATGATTACGATGATGCAATAAGTTTCTATACCAAGAAGCTGGGTTTCGAACTTATTGAGGACACTTACATCCCGGAACAGAACAAACGTTGGGTATTGGTGGCGCCAAAAAACTCAAAGGGCGCGGCGATATTACTTGCTAAAGCATCTAACCCGGAACAAGCAAGATTCATCGGAAATCAAGCGGGTGGGCGTGTCTTTTTATTCTTAAGTACAGACGATTTCTGGCGTGAATACAATCAATTTCTGGCAAATGGCATTAAGTTCGTAAGAAGCCCTGAAAAACATGAATATGGAATGGCAGCTGTTTTTGAAGACCTGTATGGTAACCTTTGGGATCTTCTTGAGCACAAAGACGGTCACCCTTTCTCACAAAAGGATGTATAACCAAATTATTTTACCGGCTCGCCTACGCTCCCGATGATTTCATAGTTTAAAAATAGTTGACGTTATGACGTTATGATGCTATAGTTACATGGTGCTAATGGAGGTAATATTATGAGAACAGCGGCAATGCGTGCCACCGTATATTTGGACCCGCAACTACACAAAGCGCTTCGATTAAAGGCGGTTGAAACATCACAGTCTTTATCGAAGCTTGTGAATGATGCCATTAAAGAAGCCCTTGCTGAAGATGCTGAGGACATTGCGGCCTTTACTCAAAGAGCCAAAGAGCCTTTAATCAGCTATGAAGCGATGATCAAGAGGCTAAAAAAAGATGGCCGAATATAAAATTTATTTTAAAGAATCTGTTGAAAAAGATTTCCGCGTAATACCAAAGAAAGATCTGCAGAAAATTCTCGTTCGTATTAAAGCTCTTGCCAAAGACCCGAGGCCTTTAGGCCACGAAAAACTTACTGGTCAAGAAAGGTACCGTGTCCGCCAGGGACAATACAGAATCATTTATTCTGTTCACGACAAGGAGCTTACAATTTGGATAGTAAAAGTGGGGCATAGAAAAGATGTTTATCGCTGAAGCGAACAAAATCAATTAATCCGATTTATACAGACGGTATAAATATTGTTATGAAAATAAAAAAAATTATATTACCCATATTAAGACAATTATTTATTTTTTTAATATATTTAATTGCCTGCTCATCACTTTTATTCAATCATGCTGGTGGTGCAGATATTATGTTTCTTTACTTTATGGTTATCTCCTTATTGTTTCATCAAGTATTAAATCTGATATTGTTAATCTATGGGATAATTTCTAAGAAAATTAATTATATTATTGATTTTATTATTGGGATTTTTTTACTAATTGAAGCAATATTATTATACCCGTTATATTTAGATTTCATGTGGTGGTTTACTAATTTATTTGTATAAAAAATTCATAACGAGTCAATCCCGCCGTCCACTGAGCACAGGCAAATTTTCTCGCTATCTTCAAGGATGTCATGATGAAAATTTCAAACTCAAGAATAATGCTGCCGAGCGTACTTCTTCTGATTCTATTATCGGGATGTGCGACGCTTCCGAATGTAAAGACGGAAGAAGTCAATAACCATCGGGTTGAGTATTCGCTGATACGCAATGGCGCACCGGCGGTAGTCTTTGAAAATGGTTTGGACGGTAAAATGAGCTGGTGGAGAAAAGTTATCCCGGAGATATCAAAGGATGCCACCACCTTCGCATACAACCGTCCGGGTTATGGAAAGAGTGATTTAGTATCAACTTCTCGTGACGGCCTTCACATTGTCGAAGAATTAAGAACGCTTTTGAAGAGCGAGGGATTGGAGCCGCCGTATGTGCTTGTTGGGCACTCGTTTGGCGGCTTGCTCATGCAGTATTTTGCGCGCAAGTATCCGGACGAGGTTAGCGCGCTTATTCTTGTTGATTCAACTCATCCGGCCCAATTAAAGGGTAAAGGTTCTCCGGAAAACTGGCCCGCGTGGCTCCGTCTGCTCTTTTATCTGTATTTGTCGCCAGTCGAAAGAGAAGAAATAAATTTAATCAATACAACGGGTGAGCAGGTGTTGGCCCTGCCGGCATTTTCGGGTAAACCTGTAATCGTGCTTAGCGCCGGAAAACCGCTTGATGAAAAGGGAGAATTTGCTGATGACGTGAATGAAAAGCGCAAAGATGTTGCCCGGCTTTATCCCGGCTCTCAGCAGGTATGGGTGGACAGTGGACATGGCATACCACTGGAAAAACCGGAATCTGTAATCGCCGCTATAAAGCAAGTTCTACGAACCGGAAGAATTAACTGATGAATTGGAGGTTTTATGAAGGTTCTAAATGTATACGGGAGTTCACCCACTGGTTCAAGTGCCGCTATTGCAAATTATTTTCTTGAAAAAGCAGGTCGACTAGGCGCGGAAACACAAAGCATCAATTTTATCGGCAAGACTATCAAAAGTTGTAAGAAATGCATGTCCTGCAAAACCACGACTGACAAGTGTGTTATCCAGGATGATATGATGACGGTATTCGACTCCCTGATGAAATGCGATGTCCTTATCCTTTCTACAGGAGTCTATGAGGGAGATGTAGCCGAGAATATGTCCATTATTGAATCCCGGTTGTTTTCACTCCTGAAACCCGATTATGAAACAAACCCTCATTCCTCACGGTTGCCGCCAGGGAAAAAGTTGGTATTCATTCAGACCCAAGGAGCCTCTAAAAACCGGCATACTGCAATATATGGAAGATTTGAAGTGCTGTTTAGGAAACTCGAATTCAGTGATATCTTTATAATTCATGCAGACTCTATCGATGATGTCCTTATAATTCATGCAGACTATATCTGCAAACCATATGACTTTAAAGAGCGCGACGATATTATGAATCTGACGGATGAGATTGCAGAGAAAATAATTCATGGCTGCAATACCCAACAAACAAATCCTCCTGATCCTCGTTCCGCTGGCGGGTAATCTTTTGGTTAGTTTATATAAAAAATGAAGATAAAAGAAATTCATTCCAAATCCGTTCTTTCGCCGTCAAGGATTTATAACTATGTCATCAATCCGTATGTCGGGTGTCAGCACGCGTGTTCTTACTGTTATGCCCGGTTCATGAAAAGGTTCACCGGGCATAAAGAACCGTGGGGCGATTTCGTAGATGTAAAAATCAACGCTCCAGATTTGTTGAGAAAGGAAATAAAAAAGAAAAGAATAGGAACAATATGGGTGAGCGGTGTTTGCGATCCATATCAGCCGCTGGAGGCGAAATACAAACTTACAAGGAAATGTCTGGAAATACTGGAGCAAAACAACTGGCCTATTGTGATTCAGACGCGCTCCCCGCTTGTTGTCCGAGATATTGATATATTCAAAAAAATGAAAGATATCGAAGTCGGGCTTTCCATCACCACGGCAAATGATGAAATAAGAAAAATATTCGAACCCTACGCGTCGCCTGTTGAAAAACGCCTTGAAGCCGTCGGAGAATTGCATCGAAACGGCATCAGGACGTATGTCATGATCGCGCCGATTCTTCCTGAGGCTGAAAATCTTATCAAAAAACTGGCAGGAAAGGTTGACTACATCCTTTACGACCGGATGAATTATTTTCATGCAGACCGCATTTATGAAATACATGGTTGGAAAGATAAAAATACCCATAAATATTTTAAAGACATTGGAAAGATAATAGCAAAAGATTGCACGGAACTGGGAATCGATTGCAGATCGGTTTATTAAAAGGAGGCCGGATGGAATTAAATATTGTCTACGACTGTTCCAAAACGGACTGGAAGTTGGTTTCGGAAACGCTTAAGAAAGTTGGAATGGCGTATGAGGAACCGGATGTGCATAAAAAAGCGTTTGAAGCCAGCCACACGGTTGTATTTGTCTATAAGGATTCTCAGCTGATGGGCTTTGGCAGGGCTCTTTCCGATGGCGCTTACCAGGCGGCAGTCTATGACGTGGCGGTTGTTCCCGAGTTCCAGAAGATGGGTATCGGCAGGATGATTATGGAAAAGATTTTGGAGCGACTGCACGGATGTAATATCATTTTATACGCTAGACCGGGCAAGGAAGAATTTTACGGGAAACTTGGATTACGGAAAATGAAAACAGGTATGGCGCTTTTCAGAAATCCGGAAAAGATGAAGGAGCGAGGATTCACGGATTAGATTTGTAAATGTAAAAAATATGATGAACGGTTATGGATTGTTTTATAGGGAAGCCGACTGGATTGTGAATCAGATGGAAGGCGATTGAGATTTGTAACAATCAAAATTCTTCCGTTGACACGAAGCATCCCTTTACTTATACTTCCAATCAGAAAAAATATAAGGAGTACCTGCTATGACAATCAATATTAAAACAGAAGAGCACATCATGCTCATTGAACTTGACCGGCCTAAGAAATACAACGCCATGACGCGCGAAATGTACACGCAGATGGCGCGCGCCTACTATGAACTCGATCGCAACGACGATTTGTGGGTGGGGGTCGTCTATGCCAACGGTCCGCATTTTACATCGGGTCTGGAGCTGACCGACTGGTCGGACGCTTTCAGCAATGGCGTAGGCTTTCCTCTGGGCGGTGAAAATGAAATTGATCCATTTTATATGATGAATGAGAAACGCTGCCGCAAGCCGATTATTTTTGCCGTGCAGGGTTATTGCTTTACATGGGGTCCGGAGGTTATGCTCAACGCGGATATCCGTGTGGCGGCATCCGATACGCGTTTTGCCATGCTGGAAGTGCGTCGCGGATTTTTCCCCTGCGGAGGAGCGACATTCAGATTGGCCAGAGATATCGGCTGGTCCAACGCGATGCGCTATCTTTTAACCGGCGATCAGTGGACAGCCGAGGATGCCTACCGCATGGGACTGGTGCAATATGTCACCGAGCCGGGCAAGCAACTGGAAAAGGCGATGGAACTGGCGCGGAAGGTGGCAAGCGCAGCACCCCTAGGTGTCCGCAATATTCTGCAGAATGCCCGTCTGGCGGAAGAGAAAGGCGAGCAGGCCGCGAAAAAAGTTATTTATCAGGATGTGGCCAGAGTCATGCAAAGCGATGATATGAAGGAAGGTCTGCAATCCTTTATTGAACGCCGCACGGCGGTGTTCAAGGGGAAATAATCGGACGGGGGGTGGACTGTTGAAAAACGCTCATCTGCTGTGTTGCGCTGCAAACCGCGCCGCTCAACGTATGTAAATATACGCCTCGCGGTTCGGTTTTTGCGCGCCTTGCATCTGAACATTTTTGAACAGCCACTAAACAAGGGGTTTTTCAATAACTCCACAGGCTCAAAGATATATTTGTAAAAATAGAGATTTCACTCAAAAGAAAGAGAGAAAATGGACGCAGCTTTTCTCAATTCGGAGATATTTAAATTTGTTCTTCTGCCTCTGATTATTTTTTCGACGCGTATCTGCGACGTTACTCTGGATACTTTGCGCATCATCTACGTTTCGCGCGGATTGAAATTTCTGGCCGCTTCTATCGGATTCTTTGAAGTTCTTATCTGGCTGTTTGCCATCACTCAGATTTTTAAAAATCTTACTAATCCTATTTATTATGTAGCTTATGCCGGCGGTTTCGGGATGGGTAATTTTATCGGGATTCTAATTGAAGAAAGGATGGCGATTGGCACGGTCGTTATCAGGATAATAACACAAAAGGACGCGGATGAATTGATTGACCTTCTCAAGAACGAAGGCTACGGCGTCACGCACATGGACGCACAAGGGGCGCAGGGACCGGTGAAAATTATTTTTACCATCGTTAAAAGAAAAAACATTGAACACGTTCTGGAGATAATCCAATCGAACAATCCTCAGGCGTTTTTTACCGTTGAAGATGTTCGTTCCGTGCGCGAAGGCGTTTTCCAGCCGTCAAGATAAAAAATATAAAGTGTCATTTCCGACCAGATCGGGAATCCAGTTTTTATAAAGGAATACCAAAATGGAATGTAAAAAAGAGAAAAACCTCGATAAATGTAATTGCACTTATGAACCATGCAGCAGGAAAGGCGTATGCTGCGACTGTTTAACATATCATTTAAAAAGCAGGGCACTGCCCGCTTGCTGTTTTCCGAAAGATGCGGAAAGAACATATGATCGTTCATTTGAACATTTTGCTGAACTGGTATCAAAACGTAAAATATAGAAAATTTAGTCCGACCATTTACCGCTACATTAGCCGTTATACAAGAGGGGATTATATGCATAACAAAGTTATTTTTCTGCGCATCAGTTATTGGTTCGGGGCCGTGCTTGACGGCTTAATGGTCATTCCGATGTTGTTCCCTGGAATTGCCGGCGTCATGTTTGGAATAGATAATTTTAATCCGGGGAATGATTATAAATACGCGATGATGGTTGGCGCGTCGTTAATGCTTGGTTGGACTGTTTTGCTTATTTGGGCGGATAGAAAACCTGTTGAGCGAAAAGGAGTCATTATGATCACAGTGATTCCTGTTCTTATCGGGTTGATATTGGCAGGAGCGTTCGCAGTTTCTAGCGGATTGATCAAGATTGAAAAGATGATTCCTACCTGGATAATTCAATCAGTCCTTCTGCTCTTGTTCTGTTACAGCGACTATGTGAATTCGGCAAAAAACAAATGACTTTGTATTACTGAGATATAGAGAAAAAATATTGACATATTATTAACTGGTGTGTTTTTATAATTTTCAATCTTTAAAAAAATTTCAGATTCAAGTTTCAATTGGTAAAAAGTTGTTGAGGGGTGCTATGTCGACACCATTGCGGCATTTGCAGTATTAACACCGATCCATATAAACAATTTTGGGCAAAAATAATATGAATGAAAACAAATTAGCAAAAAATGTAACAATTAACGTAATTGGCGCAGCAATTCTCAGTATTTTGATGCCTGGTCTTGGGCAAATATCCTGCGGCAAAATTAAACGAGGGGTGTTTATTTATATCGGTGGGCTTATACTAGTGCTCGTAGCTCTCATTATCCTCACAAAGCCCATCCCTCCATTCAACATTATAATTCCTGCTCTTCTTTTTATTGGCTTGTATATATTTGCTATAATAGATGCCATTCTCATTGCCAGAGATCCAGAAAATACGCTCAGAATAAAACCAGTAATTGGCTATATTCTTCTTGTTGCAATTTGGCAAGTTAATGGAAGAATAGTAACTCCCATTATTACAGAGACAGTAAAACAAGATTTTATCCAGGCTTATAAAATTCCTTCAGGGGCTATGGAACCAACTCTTTTGATTGGCGATCACATACTTGTCGATATGAATATTTATCAACACAGTTCACCTAAACGTGGTGATATAGTTATTTTTCCTTATCCCGTAGACCCAAAGAAAGTCTTTACCAAAAGAATTGTGGCTATCAGTGGCGACACTATAGAAATTAAAGAAAAGCAGGTTTATCTAAATGGCAAAATGTTGTTTGAACCGTATGTAGTCCATAAAGATCCACATATGATACCTGCCGCTCGACAACCAAGAGATTTTTTCGGCCCGGTAACTATTCCCAACAATGCCGTCTTTGTCATGGGTGACAACCGTGATGAGAGTCTTGATAGCCGGTTCTGGGGCATTGTGAAAAAAGACACAATCAAAGCGAAAGTTATTAATTTATATTGGTCTTGGGATAAAGACGTAGATAACGTCAGGTGGAAGAGAATAGGAAAGCCAATATCATAAAACAACGTATTAAAATAAAAGTTGTAGGGTGGATGAAGCGCAAGCGCATCCACCGAATGATCGAATAAATGGTGGAACCGCTATGCTTGTTCCACCCTACAAGACTTTATTATGTAAAAGAATGAACGATTATGATTAAAAATATATTTCGATGGATTCGCCGAATTACAGGTTTCTCAACCCCAATCGGCGGCATATCGTGGAGCCCTTCCAAAACAAAGTATGACGACGTGCCAAAATATATTGGCACAATTCTTATTACGTCAGGTAATAATGATGAGTTAGTCTCTTTCTTAGAAAAAAATATCGGAAGTATAGTGATTCTGGATTCAATTATTGACGCCAGCGTTTCGACCAAAAAGCAAATCGCATTTGTAAAAAGAGAAAATATTGATCTTAGCCCATTTACATCAGGCAAGTTTGGAAATGAAATATACCCGTTACTAAACACTCTTGGAAAACTATTTTATATAAAATTTCATTTTGCACCAAATCATGTTCTCAATTCTTCATCCGGCGGCACTGGTGTAATATCAGTATCCATGAATGGTTTTTTCGAGATTTCGTCGACTTTTCATGGTGGTCCAAGCACCCTGTTTCATCTAAAGGAAGTAGAAGCACCGTTGGAAGCACGTCTTGAATTACTTAATAGATCTGGCAAAATAGCATGAAAGAATGAACTAACGTTGTGCCAGATAATAAAGGATTGGGAAATAATAGGGATAGGTTCATTTAAAATACAAAACAGCGGATCATATTTCAAAGAAAGCGGATAGCCGCAATAATTAAAAAGGAGAAACACAATTATGACAGTAGTGACAGGAATGGTAGGGGGGATCGTCTTAAGTTTAGTTGTTTTTATTTCTGTGCTGTTTATCCTTAAAGGTTTTTGTTTGATCGGGGCCAATCAGGTCGGCATCCTTACTAAAAACATGTTCGGCAAGAAAATGCCTGAAGGGCAGATAATCGCGCGTCACGGGGAAATAGGGGTTCAGGCGAGCACTTTGATGCCGGGACTCTACTGGAGGATACCTATCATCTGGTCATTTGCCAAAATTCCGGTAGTGACGGTAGATATTGACAGTGTCGGCATCGTCGAATCTATTGACGGCGAAGCGCTGACGAAAGGCCGGGTATTGGCCGACGAAGTTGAGTGTAATCAGTTTCAAGATGCAGAGATGTTTCTGGCCAATCATGGTAAGAAGGGACCGCAGGTTGGAATCTTACGTCCGGGCACTTACCGGATCAATTCAATCCTGTTCCATATCAGCAAAGCTCCCGCGGTGAAAATAGAAGAGAATACGATTGGCATCGCTGTTGCCAAAGATGGTATTCCCCTGCCCACCGGCTATGTCATCGCGCCGAAGGCTAAAAATGATGACGGCACCGAAGCCGACCACAAAGCTTATCAAAATGGTCAACTCTTTATCGACAGCAAAGGATACCGGGGGCCGCAGTTGGATACTCTTCAGCCGGGAAGATATTATATCAATCCGAACTTGTTTGATATTAAAATTGAAGATGTCGCCGAAGTTCTTCCGGGATATGTGGCGGTAATCAGGTCCAATGTGGGGTTGGAGTTGGAGAGGGCTCCTGAAGGTCCCACCGGAGCCACCGGTGAAGGAAAACTATGTGGTCCGATCCATGAAGATGTTGAGAAAATCCTGATAACCGATAAATATACCCGCGGCATCTGGAGAGAGCCGATAGCGCCCGGGAAATACAATTTGAATGCGATTGCTTTCACCGCCTATCAGGTGCCTACTTCCGCTGTTACCATCGATTGGGCGAGCGAGGGAAGAATCGGGACAGAGGTAAAAGGCGTCAAACCGACGGAGGCCAAGGCTGCGGGTGTCTTGTACAGTTTTGATCCATTGAAGGTTACATCTAAAGACGGCTTTCAACTGGAAGTCAATGTCCGCATGGTGATTAGAATTCAACCGGGAAACGCGGCCTACATCATTGCCCGATTTGGATCGGTGGCCAATCTGATTGATCAAATCGTTCATCCGCTGATTGATTCGTCTTTCCGGAATAAAGCAGGCGAGAAGAAAGCGATTGATTTTTTCCAGAGCAGGACGGACTTGCAGACTGAAGCGCTGGCACACGCCAAAGACAGATTTTCCGAATACAATGTAGAAGCCCAGAACTTACTCATTGCTTATATCGATATTCCGAAAGATTTGCTGGATACTCAAACCAAGAAGGAGATAGCCAATCAGCAGCAGGCCCAGTATGATCAGGAGGCCATGGCTCAGGAAAAACGCATCGCGGTCATGGAGAAATCGTCCCGCGCGGATAAACAGAAAGATGTCATCGATGCCAAATTGTCTATCGACATCAATAATGACAGGGCTGAAGCCAAAGTTAAGGAAGCCGACGGGAACAGGCGTTCCATGATTCTCCAGGCTCAAGGCACGAAGGAATCTACAATACTGGTGGCTGACGGTAATTCGTACAAAAGCAAGATTGAGGGTGATGGTGTTGCCGCCGCCTACAATGCCCAGAAGGAGGCCATTGGTCAGCAGAATGTTGCGGTAATCAAACTCATTCAGGAAATAGCGGCAGGCAAGATTCAGATTGTGCCTCAGGTTCTGGTTAGCGGTGGAGAGGGCTCATCAAGCGGCAACTTGTTCAATACATGGTTAGCCCAAATGATTGCTCAAAACGTACCGAAGAATGAAGGAAAAGATGCAAAAGCGGCTGAATAAATGTAGACTCTTTGAGACCGGATAATGTATTGTAGAACCAGCCGCCAGGCAGCATAAACTTTGACAGTGGCGCAATTCAGACATTAGGTCGCATGGAGCAGGTAATGATTAGCCTCAGTAAACAGCAGTTGGATGCCGCTCAAGAGTTTGCGACGGTGACTATCGAAGCGTTGAAACTCCCCAACGGAGTGCATCCGGGAACGATAGTGGCCGCGGCGGCGCGCATGGCGGGCACGTATCTCTTTCGTTCCTTCGGCCTTAAATTGCCGGGAGTCAACCCGGGTCAGTTCGTATTATCCAACGAGGCCAATGAGCAGTGGCCTCAACTCATTAATATTGCCGGTGATGCTCTTTCCAAAATGGGAATTAAGATTGATAATGCTCAAGCCGGAAAGAAAATTGAATTAAAGCACAAACCGATGCTGGAATTTTTAGATACGCAGAAAAAACTGGAACCGCTGTATACACCGATTAAAGATCGTTGCGGTTTTTCAGATCAGGAAACGGCGTATTCCGTGGCAGTGGCAACGGCTCTGCTCATTCGGCACTGTGCCAAGTTCCTCAATCCCAATACGGCTCTTAACATTGCGGCTTACGGTTTTGTCGAAGGTTCAAAAACTGCGCCGGAACCGGTCGATACACCATGAAGACTTCAGACGCAGGTTCTAATAAAATTCGCTTGTAGCCAATATTGTATTGACATAACAGGCCGCGGCACATATACTTCTCACCATGATTGAATTGAATGCTGCAACAAAGCGATATGGCTCTCTTGCCGCCGTCGATAATGTTTCGTTTTCTGTGAAGTCAGGTGAATATTTTGCTCTTCTTGGACCCAACGGCGCGGGAAAGACAACCATTGTCAAGATGCTGCTTGATTTCACGCAGCCGACATCGGGAAGCTTGTCTTTAAACGGTCTTTCCAGCACAAACGCGGCAAGCCGCGCCGCAGTTGGTTATCTGGCCGAGAACCATCATATTCCTCCATATCTTACCGGATGGCAGTATCTGGAACGCTGCGCGCAACTATTGGATATAAGCAAGACCGGTGTGCCGGATCAGTGCAGGCGCATTGTCGGGCTTATCGGTATGCAGGGCAGGGAACACACAAAAGCAGAAACCTATTCCAAGGGCATGATTCAACGGTTCGGACTTGGCGCTGCGCTCATCGGAAATCCCAGACTTTTAATTCTCGATGAACCCACAGCCGGTCTTGATCCCATCGGTATCAGAGAAATACGCCTGATTCTGGAATCGCTTAAAAATCAGGGGATGACTATTTTCCTGAATTCACACCTGCTGTCGGAAGTTGAGAAAATATGTGATAACGCCGCAATCATCAATAAGGGAAGACTCTTGGTGAAAGACACAATCTCCGCCCTGGTCAAGGACGGCGATACACTGGAAGATGTGTTTGTAAGGTTTGTGAAAGGTTAATATAAAATGCAGACAATCATCAGAATTGCCAAATATACCATTACCGATGAAGTCCGTCAGAGAAGCTTTATCGTTATGTTTATCATTTGCTCCTTGTTTGTATTTCTTGTCCGTGGCTGCTATCACGGCAATTATGTAATAAGCGGGCAGGGAATCACACCGGAGGAACTGGTGCGAATGGTGTCAAGAATGACTTTTAATGTCATTGTCTTCGGCGTGATGTTTCTGGCGGGTCTGCTGTCGATGCGCGTGTTTGGCCGCGACCGCGGCGATGGGACGCAATCGTGCATTCTGTCCAAACCCATAACACGATGGCAGTATGTCGCCGGTAAAATTACCGGTTTGTGGATTCTGGTGACGGTCTTTATGCTACTACTGCACGGCATCGTGTCTGTGATTGCGTTTATCAATACGGGAATTATAATGCCGGAATACTTCGCGGCATCGCTGCTTTGTTCGTTAAATCTGCTTTTTGTGATTGTTGCCGTGCTTCTTTTCTCGCTAATGATGCCTGATATTGCCGCGTTACTTTCTGTTATGGCCATCGGCATCATTGGCGCTGTCTCCGAAGGTATTCACGCCGTAAGCAATAGTCCGATGGCGCAGATGATGATGCAACAGGGTCAGCAATCAGACTTTACATTTTGGGGCATGGTTTATTATTTATGGCCGAAACTTTCCGGGGCACAGCATTTTGCATCTTCGTTTATCGGAGGCGAAGTATTCAGCCAGCCGGCCTCCGTATATTCGCTGATCAACGTTACCGTATATTGTCTTATTCTCGGCGCGTTGCTGTTTTGGCGTTTCGCGAAAGAAGATGTTGTTTGACATAATGCAAATATTTGCTTGAAAAACAAATCTGAATTTGACTGATTTGAAAAAGTATGTAATATATTCCGCAAGAATGGGACAGAATAAGATTTTTAATTTAAGGAGAAGGAATGGGCAGTAAATACATAAGGACGGTTCTGACAATCGTTTTGTGTGCCGGTATTTTGCTGATGTCAGTATCCGTCGGATTTTCAAAGTCTTCAAAAAAACATTATTCTCATCAAAAATATTCAAGCGCTAAAGCAGAACGGATTTCCGGAAATCTGGTTTTGCACTCCGCCGCTGCAATCGTGGAAGATCAGGAAACAGGAAAGTTACTGGTTCAGAAACAGGCGAATGCCGTACTGCCGATAGCTTCCATCACCAAACTTATGACCGCCATGGCGGTGCTTGATGCCGGCCTGGATCTTAATGAACCGATTACCATAGAACGAGAGGACGTGGATGCCATTTATCACAGCCACTCCCGAATGCCTGTAGGCACGACCATCACACGCAGAGACGCTCTGCTTTTTGCGTTAATGGCATCCGATAACCGCTGCGCCCACGCGTTGGGGAGAACTTATCGCGGCGGTTTTGAAGATTGTGTTGAGGCGATGAATGAAAAAGCCAGGTCTCTGGGACTTGCAGAGACGCATTATGATGATACCACGGGGCTTTCCCAAAGAAATGTTTCTTCGGCCAGAGACTTGGCCAAACTTGTGGATACCGCCTATCAATACGGTCTTATCCGTGAATTCACCACGACCAGAAAAGCAACTGTATTTTCGGGACGGCGTGTGGTGGAATTTCATAACACGAATCATCTGGTTCAGAATTCCAACTGGCAGATAGGTCTTTCCAAGACAGGCTTCACCGGCGCGGCAGGCCGGTGTCTCGTGATGCAGGCTAATCTGGCTCAGCGCCCAGTCCTTATTGTGCTGCTTGATTCTCAGGGCAAGATGACCCGTATCGGCGATGCCAACCGCATAAAGCACTGGCTTGAGTCGAAGCCGTCCCTGCAACGGACTTAAGGATGATAACATGAGCCGTCGGCGACGGCCGGTGCCGGTATAAAGCGGATGTCAAAGTTTAAATAATTTGATGATTTCATACTTATTGTGTTGACATTCTTTCTTATTTTTTTTATCTTAGCTTCAGAAGTGTTTTTATAAAAATCAGGAGGTGGTTAATGAACAAAGCGCAATTGATTGATGAGGTGGCAAAGGTTACATGCAGTAAGAAGGAAGCAGGTCTGGCAGTTGATGCAACACTTGCGGCAATTAAAAAAGCACTCAAAAAAGGTGATGACGTCACATTGGTGGGCTTCGGAACCTTTGGTGTCAAAAAGAGAAAAGCCCGCGTAGGCAGGAACCCTCAGACAGGCAAAGCTCTCAAGATCGCCGCGAAGAAGGTCCCCGTATTCAAAGCCGGACAGGCCCTCAAAGACGCCGTCAAGTAATTCATCTAACGTGCAATCAATGTATGCCGAAAAAGCCGCCTCTCTTCCATAAGTGGGGCGGCTTTTTCTTAATGTGATGATTTAAAAGTTGAACCGGCTCCATGATTGGCAATAGATGTTAGTGTGCAAGTCATTAAAGGGGGAATACGATGAGTGTAAAATTTGATGTGAAATACAAGTTCAAAGTGAATGGTAAGGAATATAACTCTTTGGACGAAATGCCTGCGCCCATACGCGAAGCTTATGAAAAAGCGGTGGCCGATAAAGAAGGTATCGAACAGGGGAATATTGCTTCCGTAACGGCGGGGAAAATTGTTTTTAACGGTCAAGAGTATGCAAGCGTTGATTCAATGCCCTCGGACGTTCGCCAGATGTATGAAACGATAATGAAGACGGTAAAAAGCGGGGAAATATCCGCGGCCGCAAAGGCCAATCTCAAGATTGGCGGTACTGCAGCTGATTTGAAAGACAAAGGGGTGTTTATTTCTGCGAGCTCATCAAAACCTGTTACTCCGAAATCGTTTCTTTCTCCAGCCATACTGGTACTCTTAGGGATCATGCTTGCCTTGTTTGCAGGACTATGTTTTCTGATGGGCATAGGTTCCCGATGATATAATATTGGAGATAACAAGATATATTTTGAATTAGGTTTAACACAAGCTTAAAAATCATTCTCAGTCATTATAAAAAAATGAAGAGACTATCATCCAGAGGCACTTTTTTCTTTAAGCGAATATTCCCCGCCATTTGGTTCGGATTTATAATATTTTTCATTCTAACTACGTTATTTGTTGACAGAAGGCACGGCGGTGCGGACGTTATGATTTTTGTCGTTCCTGCCTTCCTGGCTGTGGTCGGCTATTTCATAATGAAAAATTTAGTGTTTGATCTCATCGATGAAGTATATGATGAGGGCTCAACGCTGCTTTTTAAAAATAAAGGGAAATCCGTTCGAGTTAATTTGGCTGACATAAAAAATGTGAGTTATTCGGTCATGGTCAATCCGCCGAGGGTGACAATCAGTCTTCGCCATAAAACAGAATTTGGTGATGAACTCAGCTTCTCGCCGCCGGCTAACCTTATTCCTTTTAAAAAAAATCTGGACATCACAGAACTGATTGACCGTATTGATAAAGCACGGGGCTAATTAGAATATCTCAGGATAATCACTGTGTGGTTACTCCGTGTGGCACCAAGCCGGATTTGTCCGGAAAATTCATAACATTTTACGGTATGGTACCTCTTAACATCATATTACATCCATTTTTTTGTGGCTTTTAAGTCTTGCTTTTTCGGGGGGCTTTGATATAAAAACAATTTAATTTTAAACGGTTTTTCGAATCGTTATTATTAAATTTTTATGGGAAACAAATATTAAGATATGGATTACGAGGGATTTATAATCAGGCCGCCCAGTGAAGCTTACAGCCTGCTTTTACAAGTAACCGTCGGTTGTTCGCATAATAAGTGCACATTTTGCGGAACCTACCGGCAAAAAAAATTTAAAATCAAATCCCTGGAGCAAATCAAGAAAGATCTGCATGAAGCACGTTCATATGAAAACGTGAACAGGGTTTTTTTATGCGATGGAGACGCTCTGATCATACCGCAACCTAAACTTGAAGAAATACTTGAACTAATCAATAAAAATCTTCAAGATATAGAAAGAATAGGCACTTACGCTAATGCCAAAAGCATATTAAGAAAAAACGTAGACGAACTTAAAGCGTTGAAAGCTTTAGGGCTGAATATAATATATCTTGGTGTGGAAACAGGGAATGCGGAATTGCTGAAAAAAATCCATAAAGGCGTGACTTATGAGCAAATGGTTGAAGCCGGGCGCCGCATCAAAGAGGCCGGTATGACGCTTTCAGTGACTGTTCTTTTGGGATTGGGTGGAATTGAAAAAAGTATCGAACATGCGATTGATACGGCAAAAATCTTAAGCGATATTGATCCGGACTATGTAGGCGCGCTTACCTTGATGTTTGTGCCGGAAACGGAATTATATGAGGATTATCTGGCCGGACGTTTTGTCCTGCCGGATAAATTCGGTTTTATCCGCGAGCTGTATTTGATGATAGAGAAATCGAATTTTACGGATTGTTATTTTACGTCCAATCACGCATCTAATTATTTGTCGATAAAAGCCCATTTGCCGCGGGAAAAAGAAAAAATTCTGAAAATGATCGATTCGGTTATCAATGAAAAAGACGTAAGCCGGATCAGGCCGGAATATTTACGTGGTTTGTAATTCAGGGAGAGATTTTCTTGAATAGAGATAAAAATAATTCCAAGCTTTTTTTCTGGCGAAATAAAAAATATATTAAAAGTAGAATTGACGCGGTATTGGCCGGAGCGCAAAAAAACAGTCTGGTTGATTCTTCTTCGCGGGAAATGATCGAAAATATTTTAGAGTTCACCCATACGTTGGTGCGGGAAATAATGATTCCGCGCACTGAGATTGTCGCGGTGAGCACAGAGGCGGAAATTGAAGAGATTATCAGTGAAGTGATCGCGTCAAGACACACACGAATTCCTGTATATCGGGATACGATTGATAATATTATTGGAATCTTGAATGTTAAAGACGTGCTTAAATTCTGGTCGAAGCAAATTACCAAGGAAGATATGTTAAATTGTTTAAGCACACCTTATTACATCCCTGAAACAAAAAACGCGCATTTGTTATTTTATGAATTAAAAGAGAATAAAAAACACATGGCCATAGTCATTGACGAGTATGGAGGCACAGCAGGTTTGGTGACATTGGAAGACATGCTGGAAGAAATAGTTGGAGAAATACGTGATGAGCATGAAATGAGTACCACTGATGACGGAATTCTTCAGTCTGCTGATGGATCATTAATATTTGACGGTCGCGTCGAAATCGAGAAAATTGAAGAACGCTTAAATATTAACTTGAAAAAAGGCAGATATGAAACGCTAAGCGGTTTAATACTTGATTCTACAAAAAGGATTCCACTTGCCGGAGAAAAATTTCAGATAGAAGACCTTGAGATTACAATTGAAAATTCAGATGAACGCAGTATTAAAAAAGTCAGAGTCAAGAAAATAAAAACAAATGGTATAAATGAAAAATAAAAACACAACCATCAATGATATTCAATCAGGTTCAATAAGTTTATTTACACGCGATACAGTTTTCTTAGCTGTCTTAAGCGGTTTGTTATTATTTTTATCTTTTCCCAAGTATGGCTCCGGTTTGCTTGCCTGGATAGCTTTTATTCCTCTTTTTTTCGCTCTGAAGAAGGCGTCCACTTTTACTCAGGGGTTTCTTTTAGGTTTTATCACTGGTATTGTCAGTTATACCGGTATCATTTACTGGATTGCTTATGTGATCGTAAATTACGGTTACCTGCCTTTGCATACGGGTATTATTTTAATGTTACTCCTGGCCTGTTATTTAAGCCTTTATATCGCTTTATTTGCAGGAGGCATCTTATATTTCCGCGAAAAAATTCCTCTGTATTTGACGGCGCCGGTTTTGTGGATCTGTTTTGAGTATGGCAAGTCATTTATGCTTACAGGTTTTCCCTGGGAAAATCTCGGTTATTCACAGTATCTGAATACTTATCTTCTTCAATTTGCCGATGTTGCCGGCGTATCGGGTTTGTCTTTTTTAATTATTCTGGTTAACACTGCCTTATTCGAAATTATCAATAAAAGATCAAAAAAAGGGTATATCCTGGCCGGTATTGTTTTTCTTATGCTGGCCGGAGTTTATATTTACGGTATTTGCCGTCTGGATCAGGTCAATAAAGTTGTGCAGAATTCGCCGGGTATGGAAGTGTCGTTAATACAGGGCAACATTGATCAGTCCGTAAAGTGGAATGAAAATTATCAGAAAAAAACATTAAGCATCTATGAGCAGCTTTCTTTAGAAAATTCATCAAGAAACGGGGGGCTGATTGTCTGGCCGGAAACGGCCGCTCCTTTTGTATTTCAAAACGAAAGTCATTTGCGTGATCAGATTGTCAATCTATCGCTCGTATCAAAGAACTGGTTATTATTCGGTTCTGTGAGTTATTCTCCTCAAAAAGACAATGATGGATATTTCAACAGTGCGTATTTGCTCTCTCCTTCAGGTGATGTTAAAGGCAGGTATGATAAAGTTCATCTTGTTCCCTATGGAGAATACGTACCATTTAGAGATCTTATACCCTTTGTAAAGGGCTTCACTGCCGGAATAGGGGATATGGGCACGGGAAAAGGATTTTATCCTTTATCCATAGATGATAAGAAGATTGGCGTTTTGATTTGTTACGAAGGCATCCTGCCTTTTGCCGCCAGAATGTATAAACAAAATTCTGCCGAGTTACTGGTTAATATTACCAATGACGCATGGTTCGGTTCCACATCGGCGCCTTTTCAGCATTTCTCGATGGCGGTATTCAGGGCGGTAGAGACGAGACTCTTTCTTATAAGGGCTGCCAATACAGGTGTTTCCGGAATTATAGATCCGTGTGGTAAAATAATATCAAGAACAGGAATATTTCGGGAAGATGCGGTAAAAGGTTATATAAAATTTGTAAATGTGCCGACTTTTTACGCTAAACATGGCGATATTTTAGTTATAATTTGTTTTGGATTAGTCATAATTTATTTTTTTGCGAGTATAAAATGGAGGGTAAGAAATGCCGGTCGAAAACATGCAGGAAGCAATAAGTAATCTGAGAAAAAGAATCAATCATATCGGAGAATGTCTTTGACGTTCCTGAACTGAAAATGAAAATAAGGGATCTGGAAGATTTATCCCTGAAAAAAGACTTCTGGAATGATCAGGATAAAGCCCGTGATATTCTGCAAAAGAAGACAAAACTTGCCGAAAAATTGGATCGGTGGGAGAAATTTAATAATTCGATAAAAGATATCGAAAACCTCGCGGGCATTGCGCTTCAGGAAAAAGATGAGCAGGTTCTCGATGATCTGAGTGCCGAACTGGAGCAGTTAAGTTCTGCCGTTGGTCAGGAAGAACTTAAAATGATGCTCAACAGCGAACAGGATGTCATGAATGCCATTGTTTCCATTCATGCCGGAGCAGGCGGAACGGAGGCGCAGGATTGGGCGGAAATGCTTTTGCGCATGTACCTGAGATGGGCGGAAAAAAAGAAATTCAGCACAAAGATAATAGATTATCTTGCCGGTGATGAGGCCGGTGTTAAAAGCGTGTCATTTACATTAGAGGGCGAATATGCCTATGGTTACGCTAAAGCGGAAATAGGCATCCACCGCTTGGTCCGTGTTTCTCCTTTTGATTCCAACGCGCGCCGTCATACATCATTTGCCTCAGTTTTTGTTTATCCGGAAGTTGATGACGAAATAAAGATTGAAGTTAAAGATGACGATTTGCGTATTGATACGTTCCGCGCCGGAGGCAAGGGTGGCCAGCATGTGAATAAAACCGATTCGGCTGTAAGAATTACCCACTTGCCTACCGGTATAGTCGTGCAATGTCAGAACGAGCGTTCCCAGTTTCAGAATAAAGCAATGGCCATGAAGTTTTTGAAGTCGAGGCTTTATGAAAGAGAACTCCAATTGAAAAATGAAAAAGTTGACGAAGAAAATAAATTGAAAAAAGATATTGCCTGGGGAAGTCAGATCAGGTCTTATGTGCTCCATCCCTATAAAATGGTGAAGGATCACCGGACGAATCTGGAAAACGGCAATGCTGGTAAAGTTCTCGATGGCGATATTGATCAGTTTATTCAAGCCTATTTGATGAGTATGACGAATCATTCTTAAATAAAATAGGCATTTGATGAGTATGTTAATTCAATAACAATGGTTCGTTAAGAATGACAATCATTTAATTTTGGGGAAAAATGAAAATTATGCTATATAGCGAAAACAAGTAGAATGATGTGCTTGACAAAATATATATTTCTTTAGCGCGTGTTAAAAGAATAAAGGAGTTATTTAAATGGTCGGAAAAAAAAGCAACCGCAATGTTGCTTGTATTATTATACTAAGTTTAATTTTTTCATTGCCTTTACCCGGTTATACTCAAATTGACAGAAAATCTTTGATTATTGCCAACGCTGAATCTGCAAGACAAACCGTTAAAAAAGAAGATAATACCGTGAAAGATGATGATGAAGCCGTTACTCAAAAAGAAGAAAACGGTTTTTTAAATTTCAATTCTGACAGCGACAGTTCTGCAAAACAAAACCAGGTCAGTGAAGAAAAACAGGAATTGATGGAAAAAGCATTGGAAATGCTGGAGGATGCCGATAAATACTGGGAAAAGGGAAATATAGAAAAAACATTGAGTACGCTGGACGAAGCTTATTCTCTTCTTCTTGACGCCAATGGAGACGTGACGATTGCCCAGGAAAAAGATGATTTACGTCTTTTGATTGCCAGGCGCATTTTGGCTGTTTATTCGTCCAAACATACCGTTATCAATGGTAAAAACAGTGAAGTGCCATTACTCATGAACGCCGACGTAGAAAAGGAAATCAAATCTTTTCAAGGTTTGGAGCGCGATAACTTTATTGCCGCTTATCAGCGTTCAGGGATGTACCGTTCAGCTATATCAAAAGAACTGAGAAAAGCAGGGATGCCGGAAGAACTTTTGTGGCTTCCACTGGTTGAAAGTTTCTTTAAAATAAACGCCTATTCAACAGCACGCGCTTTGGGTCTATGGCAATTTATTCCATCGACAGGCTACAAATTCGGTCTTAGTCGCGATGAGTGGATTGATGAGCGAATGAATGTGCAAAAATCTACCCAGGCGGCTATCGCTTATTTGAAAGAATTGCACAGCATGTTTGGTGACTGGCTTACGGCCTTGGCTGCCTACAATTGCGGCGAGGGAAGGGTTCTTAGAGTTATATCCAGACAGAATATTAATTACATGGATGGTTTTTGGGATTTATACAGACAATTGCCTAATGAAACGGCGCGTTATGTTCCCCGATTTCTTGCCACATTGCATATAGTCAAAAATCCGCAAAAGTATGGGTTTGATTTAAGCAATGCCGAAAAACCGCTTCCCTTCGATACCGTCAAAGTTAATAAAATGATGAAGCTTAAAGATATCGCTGAAAAAATTGAAGTATCGGAAGACGAATTGAATCTGTTGAATCCGGAATTAAGATATAAAATGACCCCCGACCATGAATACGATTTGAAGCTTCCTGAAAAATATCTGGAAAAGTTTAATACGGTTGCCGCTGAAATCCCCCAGGCGGAAAAGCCGAGACTGGCTTCAAGATCTGGTTTTATAAAACATCGGGTGAGGAAAGGTGAGACGGTTAATTCAATTGCCCGAAAATATGGTATTTCCGCATCCAGGATAATATCATATAATAAATTGGGCAAAAGAAAGCTGGTTCCGGGAAGACGGATTACAATTCCTGTTTCAAATGAAAGAAACTATGCGGAAAATAGATTGAATCAAAAAAAACATAATAGGACGGAAACCGCATCTTCAGGGAGGTATAAAGTCAAAAAAGGTGAAACCCTTTTAATGATTTCCCGCCGTTTTTCGGTTACATTAGATCAGTTGAAAGAGATGAACAATTTGAAAACGGGAAAAATAAATGCCGGACAAATATTAAAGATTCCCCAAAATAAAGCCGATGCTGATTTAGAAAATAAAGATAATGGTGAAAAAAATGTAAAAAAATCAGCTAAAATAAATAAACCAGTATTATCGGCAGGCGATGTGGATAAGTTAGGAACGAATAAATATATCGTTGTGAAGAATGACAGTTTGCAGAGTATTGCGAAAAAGAATAATATAAATATAACCAAACTAATGGAATTAAATAAGATATCCATTGATGAAAAAATTTTTCCCGGACAAATATTGCTTGTTAAATAAACACTAAAGAAATTAGCGGATTTTTCTTAAAACGGCCAAATTTATTTGCTTGACAAATTAAGAATAATTATGATAATTTTATTTAAATTCGCTTGGATCCGAAAGGACTGAGACGAAAGGGAAAATTAGAGAACATTTTAAGCCTTTCGTCGTCCAACGAAAGGCTTTTTTAATTTGAAGATGAAAGTTGTTAAATCAGTAAAGCAAATGCAGTCTTTTTCCGCAAGTCTCAGGATGGAGGGAAAGAAAATAGCATTTGTTCCCACCATGGGGTACTTTCACGAAGGCCATCTTTCTCTTATGAAAGAAGCAAAAAATATGGCCGATGATGTCGTTGTCAGTATTTATGTAAATCCAACTCAATTCGGTCCTAAGGAAGATTTCTCAAAATATCCCCGCGATTTGGATCGTGATTTGAAAATGGCTGAAAGTGTAAATGCAGATGTTATTTTTTATCCTTCGGACAGGGAAATGTATCCTGCAAATTATCAAACTTATATTGATGTGGAAAAAGTAACTCAAAATTTATGCGGCATGTCGCGTCCCGGACATTTTCGCGGCGTTGCCACGGTTTGCGCGAAATTATTCAATATCGTTAAACCCCACATTGCCATTTTCGGGGAAAAAGATTTTCAGCAATTTACGGTCATCAAACGCATGGTTGATGATCTCAATATGGATATTCAAATAGTAGGTCTGCCCACTGTGCGTGAGGCGGACGGATTGGCGATGAGTTCACGTAACAAATATCTTGGCAGAGATGAAAGAAAGTCAGCTTTAAGTTTATTTGCGGCTCTGAAATTGTCGCAGAAACTTTATTCAGACGGAGAAAAAAAATCATCGGTAATAATAAATGAAGTGGAAAAATTAATTAAAAAAGCGCCCTATACAAAAATCGATTATATTAAAATATGCGATACGAAAACGCTCAAAGACACTGATAGGGTTAAGAATCAGTCCGTTATAGCGTTGGCGGTAAAAGTCGGTAATACGAGATTGATTGACAACCATGTTTTCGGCGGAAAACTGGATAGATAATATTTAGTAAGGAGAAATTAATTGTTATGCAGAGATTTATGTTAAAATCAAAAATTCATCGTGCCACAGTGACAGATGCGGATTTACATTATGAAGGAAGCATTTCTATCGATGAAAAACTTATGGAAGAAGCTAAAATAGTACCTTATGAACAGGTTGCGATATATGATGTCGATAATGGAGAACGGTTCACCACATACGCCATAAAAGGGAAGCGCAATTCCGGAACCATTTGCCTCAACGGAGCGGCAGCCCGTAAAGTGGCCAAAGGAGATTTAATCATCATTGCCTGTTACGTTATGGCAGAAGATGAAGAGGTGGCGAATTGGAAGCCCAAGTGCGTTTTTGTTGACGGGAAAAATAGAATAAAGAAATTAAAAAAATAAATAACTGCATAGTAAATAATAGCACGTGATATTATTATTAATAAAAGTAATTGTTTATCTGTTATTTTTCATTTTTAAAATCGATATTACAGCACAGATAAAAATATTAGACTCATTCAAGCAGATGTGTTAGTGACACAAGTTGTATTTTAACAGATTTTATAAAACAATTAGAAGGAGATTAACGAATGCAAATTACTTCTGAGAGCGTAAAGATTGGACATCCGGATATCGTTTCCGATTCAATAGCCGCAAATATTATTGCGGAAATACTCGATAAGGAACATCAAAAAGGCATGGATATAAATTCCATACCTCACTGTGGTATTGAAATATTTTTGGGTAAAGGTCTTTGTGTTATCGGCGGGGAAATTTCCACCCGGGTTTACGTGGATGTGGAAAAAATTGCGAGACGGACGGTTCTGGATATCGGTTACAACGATTATGCGCTTGGTCTAAACGGGAATTCGATGGGCATACTCAACGCCATCATTCCACAATCTCCGGATATCAACATCGGAAGCAGATCTGATCTTGGGAAACATAAGGAAATGGGAGCGGGAGATCAGGGGATTATTTACGGGTTTGCCTGTGATGAAACCGCGGAGTTGCTGCCTCTTCCGTATGTTTTGGTGAACAACATGATGCGCGCCTTCGAAAATTGCGGTGATTCCATCTTTGCTCCGGACGGGAAAGGACAGGTCACTGTGGAATATGACGAAAACTTGCGTCCCCGGAGAGTGTCAACAGTGCTGATGTCGAATGCCATTGATTACAGACTGCCTTCTGCAAAGAATCGTTCTGCGGTAGAAAAAAAAGCGCGTAAAATAGCAATGAATTGTCTTAAAGACTGGGTGGATAACAAGACAAGATTCCTTTTTAATCCGACCGGTGAATGGCAAGCCATCAATTCCTGCTCCGCCGCGGATTCCGGCGTGACAGGGCGGAAGCTGGTTGTACAACTCTATGGAGGGTATCCGGGCTCGCAATTGGGTGGAGGAGCCGTCGTAAACAAGACACCTGAAAAAGTTGACTGCTCTGCTGCTTTCGGGGCCCGCCATGTGGCCAAAAATATTGTCGCCGCGGGATTCGCCGCGAAATGTTCCGTGCAATGTGCGTATGCGATCGGCATCGCAAAACCGATTTCTATTTACGTCAATACGTACGGTACAGGAACAATCTCCGATGAAAAAATTGCTTCGGTTGTAAACAAGATATTTGATTTGACTCCCGCGGGTATGATTAAAAAATTTGATTTGCTTAATGGTAAACAATTCAGAAAATTACCCAAGACTTTCTTTTTAGATAAGAATTATCCCTGGGAAAAAACAGATAAAGTAAAAGAACTTAAAATGGCATTGGCGGTAAAAAAATAATAATTTGTCCTGCTCAAATAATTCAGTCGCCTGTTTCTGGATTTTAGAAATTGATCAGTTAGTCTGGAGGAGAAATGGCTTTTTGGGAAATCAATCCGGCTTTAAAATATAAAGTGGCGGATATTTCACTGGCATCATGGGGAAGAAAAGAAATACAACTGGCGGAAAACGAAATGCCCGGTCTTATGGCTGTGCGTAAAAAATACGGACAGAAGAAACCATTAAAGGGATTAAAGATCATGGGCAGTCTGCACATGACGATCCAGACCGCGATGCTTATTGAAACTCTGAAAGTATTGGGAGCTGATATCCGCTGGGCGTCCTGCAATATTTTTTCCACTCAGGATCATGCGGCCGCGGCGATCGCGAAAAGCGGTTCGGCGGCGGTTTTCGCATGGAAAGGCGAATCGCTGGAAGAATACTGGTGGTGCACAGAACAGGCCTTGATTTGGCCGGATGGATCGGGTCCTGATTTGATCGTTGACGATGGCGGCGACGCGACATTGTTCATTCATCAGGGAGTCAAATTTGAGAAAAATCCAAGTCTGCTTAAGCAGAAAATCGACAATAAGGAATTTAAAATTATTGTTGACCGTCTGACAAGATCGGTAAAACGCGATTCAGGAAGATGGCAGAAAATAGCGTCAAAAATAAAGGGCGTTTCCGAAGAGACAACCACGGGCGTGCACCGGCTTTATCAGATGCAGTCGGCGGGGGAACTTTTATTTCCGGCAATAAATGTTAACGATTCAGTTACAAAATCAAAATTCGATAATCTGTACGGTTGCCGGGAATCGCTCGCTGATGGAATTAAGAGAGCGACCGATATAATGATCTCAGGAAAAGTTATTGTTGTTTGCGGTTATGGAGATGTCGGTAAAGGTTGCGCCCAGTCCATGAGAGGATTTGGCTCGCGCGTGATTATTGCTGAAATTGACCCCATCTGTGCCCTGCAGGCGGCGATGGAAGGATATGAAGTCAAAACCCTGGAAGAAGTGGCGTCGGTGGGAGATATTTTTGTTACGGCAACGGGCTGTTGCGATGTCATTACCGGCAGGCACATGGAAAAAATGAAAAATGAAGCTATCGTCTGTAACATAGGGCATTTTGACAGCGAAATAGACATGCACTATCTCGAAACAAATAAAAACTGCAAAAAGGAAAACATCAAACCGCAGGTTGACAAGTGGACTCTTAAATCGGGACGTTCCATAATAGTTTTAGCTGAAGGCCGCCTGGTTAATCTGGGTTGCGCTACCGGTCATCCCAGTTTTGTTATGAGCAATAGTTTTACCAATCAATGTCTGGCGCAAATAGAATTAGCCACTAAGAAACATAAGATAGGGGTGTTTACTCTTCCTAAATTACTCGATGAGGAAGTGGCGCGTCTGCATCTGGAAAGACTGGATGCGAAGCTGACAAAACTTACGAAGAAACAGGCTGATTACCTGGGGATATCCGTCGAAGGCCCGTTTAAGCCGGACTACTACAGATATTAAGTTTAAGTGTGAACCCGGTAGAAAAGAACAGCAGCAACTGAGGCAAACAATATATTGGCTCCCCAGGCAGCAAGAAATGCCGGTAGAATATCCGATTTGCCTAAGGACATGCTGAAAGCATGAACTATCCAGTAAGAAAATCCTATAAAAATACCTAAACCTATGCTTTGCATTACACCGCCGCTGCGTTCCGAGCGCAGAGAAAAAGGCACGGCGATAACAACCATGATCAGGATTACCACGGGAAAAGCGATTTTCCCCTGCAATTCTGCAAGATATTTAGTTACATCATATCCTTCCTGACGTATTTTTTTAACATATTTTCTGAGTTCAAAGTAACCCATTTTCTCAACGTCAGTTTGCATGACTTTAAAGTCGCTTGGTTTTTCCGGAATATTTATTACTTTTTCTTTGGACCATTCCAAAACAGGATTGTTACTGCTGTCAAAATGTGTGGTAAGCAAATCGTAAAAAACCCACTTGTCGTTTTTCCATTCAGCTCTTTGAGCGTCAACACGGCTCATGAGAGTGAAATCGGGGTTTATGTAATTTATGGTTACACCCCGGATGATATTCTTATTCACATCAAACATTTTAAAATTATAAATCGCATTTTCCCCATGATACCAGATTTCATTTTGTTTAAAAAATCCAAGCGTTTTTTGTTTCTGCACGTCAACTTTAACAATATGTTCTGTTTTTTGCACCGAAGCCGGCGTAACCAGTTCGTTGAAATAGAATAAAAAAACGGCCGCAATTGCCGCAAATATGATAAGGGGCAGGGAAATGCGGTAAATATTTATTCCATTGGCTTTCATTGCCGTAATTTCGTTGAATTTTGATAATGAACTGAATGTCATTAATGTTGCCAGAAGCACGGCCGGCGGGAAAACATAAGATATGATCATGGGGATCGAACAGACAAAATATGCGGCCATTTGACCGACGGAAGCATTGTTGCTCAGGAACATTCGTATCTTTTCAAAAAAATCAACGATTAAAAAAAGCGCGATAAAAGATAAAAGAGTGATAAGTAAAAATCTTAAAAAATCTTTGAGAATGTATTTATCTAAAATATTCAATTGGTGAACCTCAATTATTTTTGTTTCCGCGCATTAAAAAGATATTTACTATTTGAGAAAAGGAAATTTCTCTGTCGGCAATATAAAACAGAGAAATTGCCAGTAAAGCAAATATAAAACTTGGCGCCCAAACGCCTGTGGCCGGGGAAATATAGCCTGTTTCCGCCAGCGCTTCGCCGCCGATGCGCAGTAAATAATACAAAGAAACAATAATAAGACCAACAGCAAATCCCCTCGATTTTACGGAACGATGACTTCTTATTCCCAGCGGCGGTGCCAGCAGGCCGAAAAAAACACATGAAAGGGGAATGGATAACTTTTTGTGAACTTCAATGGCCAATTCCCGAATAGCTGCCGGATCCAGACCGGGTTTTCTCATTCTTGCCAAAAGTTCTGCCACAGTCATTTCTGTGCTGGACTTGGAAGCTTCATCAAGATTAGCTAATGCTGTGGATAAATCAAGATTTATATCATAGCTTTTAAAATCAATTTTTCGGTAATTTTTTAAATCTGAACTTACCGTATGGATGGAACCGTCCTGCAGCGTAAGTTTCACGGTCATCGATTCAGGATCGGAAACGAGGAAAGCCTTTTTGGCAAGAATCGTATTCTGTTCGCCGATAATACGGTTGTCTGAAACAATAACACCTTCCATATAATTTTTATTGTCAGGAATTTTTTCCGCGTAAAGAAGAAAATCCTTAAAATCAGCGTTAAAGACTTTTTCTTTGATTCCAATGCTGGCATTTTGCTGCACGATATTAAAAAGCAGACGCTTCGTGGCAAAATTACTCTGCGGCACGAGAAAATAACTGGTAAAAATGGCAAATATAAAAGTGATTAATGAAGCAATAGCTATCGGATAGTATATTTGCATCAGACTGATACCGGAAGTCTTAAGAGCCGTTAATTCGTTATCCGCAGACAACCTGCCCATGGCAATAAGGATTGCTATTAAAAGGGCAATCGGGATGGTGAACAACATGAAAGAAGGCAACAGAAAGATAATAATTTTTATTATGGAAAAAATACTGACGCCTTTATTGATAACCAGATCCATGATCTGCAGGATTTTTCCCATGAGTAGGACAAAGGTCAGAATGAATAAAATAATTATAAAAGGATATGCAATTTCTTTGAAAATATACCTGTCAATTATTTTACGCATTTCATTACCAACAATTTTTTATTAAAAATAACACGTATTGATGAATTTTCTCAAGTAAAACATAGATGGCCTTGTCAAAAATATTATTTTGATTCCGTATGCGTTCAGATAATTTTATTGATTCCCGAAGAAGAATAATCGCGACAAAAAATGTTTTTTATCTTTATAAGCATTCATTTATTGACAGTTGTGATCATTTTCCCTATATTCTGCATAGTATTTGCCCATGAAAAAAGGATAAGCCTATGAAAGTTGACACAATGCGGCGGATTGATTATTATGTCGGCGTTCCTCTTTGTTTTTTCGGCTCAATATTTCAAAAAATTGTAACGTTTCTGATCAAGCGTGAAAAAAAGGCTCCGAAGAACGTGCTTTTTATCGAATTGTCCGAAATGGGCAGCGCTATCCTGGTTGATCCCGCAATGAGAAAACTGCAGAAAGAGACGGGAGCCAATCTTCATTTCGCAATTTTTAAGAAAAATAAACCCAGCCTGGATCTGTTAGGCACCGTTCCTGAGGGGAATATTTATACAATTGACGCGGGAAACCTTCTTTCCCTGGCAATTGACGGCATAAAATTCTTTTACTGGACGAGAAAAAGAAAAATTGATGCCGTCATTGATCTGGAACTTTTTTCCAGGATTACGGCACTGCTGACCGGTTTCAGCGGCGCTCTGTATAAAGTCGGGTTTCACGCCTATTATAATGAAGGACTTTACCGGGGAGATTTTCTATCGCACAAAGTCGCCTATAATCCTCATATCCACATAGCAAAAAATTTTATTGCTCTGGTAAATGCCTTGTTGTCGTCGAGAGAGGAGATCCCATATTCCAAAACAAAGATTGAAGATGAAGAAATTCAAATCGCCAAAGTTAAATTTTCAGCAGAAGAGAAAAAAACAGTTATTGATATTGTTCTCGGATGTTTCAAAGAATTCGATTCCGGAAAGCATAAAATTGTTTTAATCAATCCTAACGCAAGCGAACTCCTTATCCAGCGCCGCTGGCCGCAGGAAAATTTCGCGCAGTTGATAAAAATGATTCTGGAGAATTGTCCGCGGGCAATTGTTCTGATTACGGGAGATCCGCGCGAAAGAGAGGAGGCCGAGAAGCTCAAAGGTCAGGTGGAAAATGATAGATGTATCAACTTCGCGGGAAAGGTAAAATTTGCAGAACTTCCTCTTCTCTATAGCATCTCAGAGTTCATGGTGACCAATGATTCGGGGCCGCCGCATTTTGCCGCGATAACGAATATGCCGACTTTTGTAATATTCGGTCCGGAAACCCCGGCACTTTACGGATCACTGGGTAAAACAACGCCTATTTATGCAGGCCTTGCCTGTTCGCCGTGTGTCAGTGCGTCAAACCACCGTAAAACGGCGTGCAGTGATAATGTCTGTCTGAAAGTTATAAAACCTTCGCAGGTGTTTAAAACTATCCTGCCGGAGTTAGAGAAAATCAATGTCCAAAGCTGATAAACAGATATTTATTTTGATCGGTTTTTTTACTCTGATCCGTCTTGTTATCGCGCCGTTTTTCGGACTGGGTGTTGACGAGGCCCACTATGTTTTATACGCAAAATACCTTGACTTAAGCTATGTCGACCACCCCCCTCTGGTAGGCTGGGTGCACGCGCCGGTTTTTTATATTTTCGGCACAAATGAGTTTCTTGCCCGCATCCCGGCGGTATTAATCTTTGCCGCAACTTCGTACTGCGCATATGTATTTATACTTAGAATTACTCAGTCAAAAAATTTAGCGCTGCTGTCGGTTCTTGCCCTGAATTGTTCATTTATGCTCAATGTTCTTGGCTTGATGCTTTTGCCGGATTCTTTTCTGTTATTATTTGTATTCCTGCTGATATTTATTTCCGAAAAGATACTTGCTGAAAAGAAACCGCTGGATTTTGTTTTGCTGGGGGTGCTATTCGGTTTAATGGGGCTGGCTAAATACACATCGATTTTATTTGTTCCGCCTCTCATCATTTTTTATCTCGTGAAGAAGAGATACGACATACTTTTCTCTCCATACATGTTTCTGGCGGCGGTCATAGCATTCGCGATGATTACACCGGTAATATACTGGAATATGACGCATGACTTTATCAGTTTCCGCTATCAGGGCGGACATGTTTTCGGTACTTTATCCACGAGTATTAAAAATTTTGCCGAGTCACTGGCCGCTCAGTTCGGTGCGTACAGTCCTTTTTTATTTATTGTTGCTTTTTACGGATTTTTTAAGTCGCTGCGTTCAAAAAGTGTTTATTTGACTCTGGCCGTATTGTTCGGCGGTACCATTATAGCCTTTTTTCTGTTTACATCTTTTTACGAAAGAACGCTTCCTCACTGGCCGGGTGTATTTTATCTGCTTTTTATTCCTGTCGGAACTTGTTTTCTTTTGCGTTCGCCGCAGAGATGGAAAAGAAACTTTCTTTATTTTTCAATCGGATTCAGCCTTATTTTGACCTTGGTTGCTTATGTCGAACTCGCCGGAAAATATTTTACTTTTGCGGATTACAAATCTCCATTTCGCGATATTTACGGATTCCCCGATATTGTCAAGCAGGCCGATGAAATTTTGAAGAAGAATGTATCGCAGAAACCGAAGGCAATCGCCGTGAGTAATTGGACAATGGGCAGCCGGACTTTGTATTACAATCTGCCGTATAAAAATGAAATATTCGTCGTTGACAACAGACAGGATCAGTTCGACATCTGGCAAAAGAAATCGCCCGTAGGTTACGACCTTCTTTTTTTGAATACGCATTTCAATAATCTGGATATTGAAAAACAAATTAATTGCGAAAGAACTAATGTTGCCGCCAGGAAAGATATATTGCTCAACGGCGCTAAAGTAGATACTGTTGAATACGTGTGGTGTCATAATTATCAGGGAGTAAGACTGTGAAAAAAAGACAGGTCGCGGTATATGCTTCAATAATTTGTCTGATTATGACAGTCGTTTCTTATTTGTTTTGGGATATTTCCGTAACGACTTATTGCAAAGGGTTGAGTCCTGCTGTAAAAAACATAGCGGATATAATAACTCGTTTGGGAATTTCAACAGGGTATATCGTTGCAAGCGCAATTCTCTACTTGTTTTTTCGCTATATTAGCAAAAACAGTTTGAATGCGAACAGGTCACTTTTTGTATTTATTTCTTTGAGCGTTATTGGAATTTTCGTTGATATATTGAAATGGCTTACCGGACGTTATCGTCCTATTGAATTATTTAATCATGGCTGTTCCGGATTCATTTACTTTAAAACCGGTTATGAGTGGACATCTTTTCCTTCCGGCCACGCTCAAACAGCTTTTACGCTCGCAACCGCCTTGACCATATTTTACCCGCGTTGGGGAATACCTTTATTTTTAGTTGCCGGTGCGGTAGCTGTAAGCCGGGTTATTTTGACCGCGCATTATTTGAGCGATGTTGTTGCCGGAGCAGGTATCGGCATATTGTTTACGCTGGCTATAAAATACTATTTTGACCGGAAAAAGATCAGATTAATTGAAGGATAAAGATACAAAAGATATTATCATGCAGAAAAAATATATTCTTTTTTTGATACCGTTTATTCTTTACCTTGGTCTGCTTTCCGTCATGCCTCAAATGGAGCCGGATGAAGCCCGCTACAGCCTGATTGCAAGCTCTATGAATCAATCGGGAAATTATGTTACGCCGCACATTAAACATACAATTTATCTGGAAAAGCCGCCGCTGGTTTCCTGGATGACGGCAATATCTTTTAAGATACTTGGTGAAAACGATTTTTCCGCCAGACTTTTTGCGGCATTATGCGGCTGGGGATGCATCCTGCTTGCCTATTTCATGGGCAGATGTTTCCGCAATGAAAAGACAGGTCTTTACGCGGCGGGTCTTCTGACAATTTCTCTTTTCCCTTTTATACTCGCTCGCATAAATATACTGGATATGCCTCTTACTTTTTTCGTTTGTATTTCCATCTGGTTCGGTTATCTTGCTTTGCAAAAACAGGACAAAAAATATCTTTTATATTTATTTTATTTTACATGCGCTCTTGCCTTTCTGACAAAAGGAATTATCGGCGTGGTTTTCCCGTTTGGTATTCTGGTTATCTGGCTGATCTGGGCCGGACAGTGGCGGCAAATGTGGAAGCTGTTTTCACCGGTTGGAATAATAATATTTCTGTTAGCCGTTTGTCCATGGCTGATTCTGGCTCAAAAAGAAAATCCTGATTTCCTGTGGTTCTTCTTTGTCCGCGAACATTTCCTGCGTTATACAACGAAAATGCACGGCAAAACCGAACCCGTTTATTTCTATGTGCCGGTCATCATCGGCGGTTTGATACCGTGGCTTTTCTATTTAATAAAAGCGTGGAGAAACAACTATATTAAAGAATCGTTATTCGGCAAAGATGAAAATAAATTGCTGGCAGGATGGTTCCTGTTAATATTGATTTTTTACACATTATCTTCATCCAAACTGGCAACATACATTGCTCCTGTATTTTTACCGCTGGCTCTTTTTGCCGGATGTTTATTTGAGAAATACGAAGATGAAATGCCGATGGAGCAAAATAATTGGCGGAAAGTGATTTACCATCTGGCAATCATCGTTCAGTCTTTAATATTATTTATTGTTCTGATTCTGCCGCCGATTCTGAAAAAATATTCCGATGCGGGAAAAGGTTTAGTGGTTATGGTTTCGGATCGATGGTGGCTTTATATTTTCATTCCGGTTATTGCTCTGTTTCTTTTGACTTTCCTGCCGGACTTAATTTATAAAAAAAATAAAAAAAGTTGGTTTCTCAGTATATATGTTCTTTGCGCGATATTTTTGGGAAGCATGCTTTTCCCGCTCAATGACTTCCTGGCGCCTTATCGCAGTGCCAAAGTAACAAAGGAGGCAATTGCCCGGTATGTGCCGTCCGATAGAGAATTATATCAATACAGAGTGAATTTTTATGGCATAGATTTTTATAATAAAATAAGAACTCCGATTGTGGAGGATTTTGGCGAACTGTCGGAAGGTATCGCAAAAATGCTCGAAGGGGAGAAAAAACATTATTTCCTTTCCGCGGCTGAATTTTTTAATTTGTGCGCGGAGAAAAAAGATATATATTGCATTACACAACATAATGAGAAGCTGAAGCAGATTACGCAAAGATTTCCCCGGACGGAAGTGCTTTGGGATAACAAGGCGTTTTATCTGCTTCATATAAAAGATTAGAGAGAAGGTTTGCCTGTGAAAATTAGAAAAAAGTTTCTGCCTTTCAGCCGTCCTTCAATCGGGAAGGATGAAATAAATAAAGTAACAGCCTGCCTGAAATCGGGATGGATTACCACAGGCGCGCTTTGTAAGGAATTTGAAAACAAATTCTGTGAGCTTTCAGGTTCCAGGCAGGCCGTATCCCTTAATTCGGCGACAGCCGGGATGCATATTACTCTGTCTGCGCTGGGAATAGGTCCGGGAGATGAAATAATCACGCCGTCGATGACTTTCGCCTCTACGGTGAATATGATCGCACTGCGTGGCGCGAAGCCGGTATTTGTTGATGTAAATTACGGCACACTCAATATCAATCCGGCTCTGATAGAAGAAAAAATAACAAAAAAGACAAAAGCCATTATTCCGGTTCATTTCGCGGGCGCGCCCGCGGATATGGGCAAAATAAACAAATTGGCGTGCAAATATAATCTGGCCGTCATTGAAGATGCCGCTCATGCCGTGGGAACGTACTATAAAGGAATTCATGCCGGTGGTTTCGGCCATCCGGCTATTTTTTCTTTTCACCCGATTAAAAATATTACAACCGGCGAAGGCGGAATGGTAACGCTAAACGATGCCAAACTGGAAAAGAAGTTGAGACTGCTGAGATTTCACGGAATAGAAAGAGACGCCTGGAAAAGATACGGCAAAGGCGGTAATCCGTCATACGACATAGCTGAACCGGGCTATAAATATAATATGCCGGATATGCTGGCGGCTTTGGGGCTGGCGCAATTGGAGCGCTGGCGGGAATTAAATCATCGCCGCGCAGAGCTGGTAAAGCTTTATTTCGAAGGACTCAGGGATATTTCCGCTATTGATTTGCCGGAAATTCCGGAATATGATCACATTCATGCTTGGCATCTTTTTGTGATCAAGGTCCGGGCTTTAAGCCGGGATGAATTTATGAACAGGTTATCCGATTATAATATTGGTTACGGGTTGCATTTTCCACCGGCTCATTCCTTGAGTTATGTGAAAGAAAGATATGCGGCAAGTGCCGTTTCGCTCCCGGAAACAAAACGCGCGGCTGATAAGATCATTTCTCTGCCTTTGTTTCCGGATATGCGGGATAAAGATGTCCTGTATGTTTGTTCAGCCATAAAGGAGATTATAAAACATGGATAATACGCAGGTAGCAGTGGTCATTCCGGTTTATAATGAAGAAGCAAATTTATCCGCTTTGATGCGGCGTCTTATGCCGGTAATGCAGGGACTGGGAAAAAGCTTCGAGATAATACTGACAGATGACGGCAGTCATGATAAATCTCTGGAAATTCTCAAAGGCTTTACAACAGACTCGCATGTAAAGGTTGTCGAACTCACCCGCAATTACGGTCAGCACGCGGCCATCATGGCCGGTTTTTCCATTACACAGGCTGAAATTATCATTACTATGGATGCCGATTTACAAAATCCTCCCGAAGAAATACCAAAACTGGTTCGGGTCATGGAAGAGGGCAACTATGATGTTGTCGGATCGATAAGAAAAGGACGAAAAGATTCCTTCCTGCGCATTCTGCCGTCAAAAGCAATTAATATCGTTGCCAGAAAGATTACGGGAGTAAGCATGCAGGATTGGGGATGCATGTTGCGCGCATACAGGCGGCCTGTTGTTGAACGCATGATCCAATGTCACGAGCATGCTACTTTTATTCCGGCGCTGGCGACAGTCTTCGCTAAACGGATTACGGAAATTGAAGTTAATCATGAAGAGCGTCACGGCGGAAAGTCCAGCTATCCTCTGGGAAAACTGATTAATCTTCAATTTGACCTTGTCGCGTCATTTTCAGATTTCCCGATGAAGCTGATCATGTACGGCGGAATACTGATGTCTTTTCTCGGAGTCTGTTTCGGCATCTTTCTGGCTATCGCCAGACTGGTTTACGGCGCCAAGTGGGCGGCTGACGGAATATTCACACTGTTTGCCGTATTATTCGTGTTTGTCGGTCTTCAATTTTTTGCTCTGGGAGTTATCGGAGAATACATAGGACGCATCTATGTGGAAGCCCGCAAAAGGCCGGAATATGTAATTGAGAAAGTTCACGCTGCCGAGAACAGTATGAACTCAAGATAAAAACGTAAAAATTTCTCCCACTTCCTCTTTAGAAAGGAGGGAAGTTCCTCCCTTTTGTAAAGGGAGGTTAGGAGGGATTTTGTTTAGGTATTCGTAAAAAGAATTTGTTGTCAATCAGAGGAAAATATTAATTTGAAAGCGGTTGTATTTGCCTATCACAATATGGGGCTTGCAGGTCTGGAAGCGTTGGAAAGGCACGGTTATGATATAGCGGCTGTGTTTACGCATGAAGACGATCCCGGTGAAAAGTGCTGGTTTGATTCCGTGAAATACTGGGCATTACAGAAAAACATTCCGGTGCATACTACCGACGACGTCAATTCGCCCCAGTGGATCGCAAAAATAGCGGCGATTAATCCCGATGTGATCTTTTCTTTTTATTACCGGAAAATGATTAGCCGCGAAATTCTTGATCTGCCCCGCGTGGGCGCTTTTAATTTACACGGTTCCTATTTGCCCTTTTATCGGGGGAGATGTCCGGTAAACTGGGTGATCATAAACGGTGAAAAGAACACGGGTGTTACTCTGCATTACATGATCGAAAAACCTGATGCCGGAGATATTGTCGGTCAAAAAGCGGTGATGATAGACATGCCGGATACCGCGAAAACTTTATATGATAAACTCTGTCGCGCGGCAAAAGAACTTCTGAATGAACTGCTTCCTTTGATTAAGAAGGGAGATATTCCTCGGCATAAGCAGGATTTGAGTCAAGGCAGTTATTATGGCGGAAGGCGTCCCGATGATGGCCGCATTGATTGGAAAAAATCCGCTGATGAAATTTACAACTTGATTCGGGCGGTCGCCGATCCGTATCCCGGAGCCTTTGCGTTATTAGATAATGATGAAAAAATCATTATTTGGTGGGCCGAACCGGCAGTTTCTAAAGGAGCAGATACTCCGGGTAAATTAATCATTACTGATAAAGAAGTTCTTGTGCAAACGAATAAAAATGCTATAAAACTTTTCGATGTTGAAATAAACAGAAAACGCTTCAGAGGCGAACAGATTAACAGCTATTTTAAAGACGTGAAGATAAAGGAACTGAAATGAAAATATTAATTCTCGGTGTGAATGGATTTATCGGACATCATCTGGTCAACAGAATACTGGCAAAGAAGAAAGAATGGATAGTTTATGGTATGGATTTAGGGACAGACCGGCTGGGCAAATCTCTGAATAATCCTAATTTTCATTTCACGGAGGGCGATATCGCCATCAACCGGGAATGGATTGAACTTCAAATAAAAAAATGCGATGTTGTCATGCCGCTTGTGGCCATTGCCACACCTAAACTCTACGTGGAAGATCCCATTGCCGTGTATAATCTCGATTTTGAGATGAACGTGGACATCATCAAAAAATGCGTCAAATATCATAAGCGGGTTGTGTTTCCTTCGACCTCGGAAGTATACGGCGCCTGCAATGAACCCGAATTTAAAGAAGATGAAAGTTTTCTGGTGGTCGGCCCGATCAACAAGGAACGCTGGATATATTCCTGCTGCAAGCAGCTTCTTGACCGCGTTATTTACGGTTACGGAACAAGAGGTCATCTGGAATTCACTCTCTTCAGGCCTTTTAACTGGATAGGTCCTAAACTTGATTCACTCAATACCGCCAAAGAAGGCAGTTCGCGTGTCGTCACGCAGTTCATCGCGGAACTGTTCTTGAAGAGACCGATAAATCTAGTCGATGGCGGAACACAGAAACGCTGTTTTACTTACGTTGATGACGGAATCGACGCGCTTATGAAAATACTGGAAAATAAAAACGATGTCTGTAAAAATCAGATTATCAATATCGGCAATCCCGCCAATGAATGTTCGGTAAAAGAGCTGGCCAATATATTAAAGAAACTGTTTAAACAGCATCCCGAACATAAAAACGACAAAACGTATTCGAAAATAATTGATACTTCCGCCGATACCTATTACGGCAAGGGTTATCAGGATATTTACACGCGCAAGCCCAGTATTGAAAAAGCACGAAAGCTTTTGAACTGGGAACCGAAAATAGGGTTGGAAGAATCACTGAAGCTGACGCTTAATTCGTTTCTGAAAGAAAACAAAAACGCTAAAATATAATAATATAGTTTCTCCAATATTTTATAAAAGGATTTGTTGGCAAAAATCCACCCTGTCCCTCCTTTAGAAAAGGAGGGGATATTTTACATTCTTCCCCCTTAGTAAAGGGGGATTGAGGGGGATTTGATAAAAAATAAAACAACAAAATATTTATATGCCGATGCTCGGATTAAAAATAGATGTCGACACCTACTGGGGCATGAAAAACGGCATGCCCTCTCTTTTACAAACCTTAAAGCAATTCAATTTGAAAGGAACATTTTTCTTAAGCATCGGGCCGGATAATTCCGGAAGGGCGGCATTACAGTTAATCAAGAATCCGCTGTTTTTAAAGAAGATGATGCGGACAAACGCTCCCGCTCTTTACGGCTGGAAAACCGCGCTCTACGGCACATTGCTTCCCGCGCCCATGATCGCGCTTTCCTTTCCGCAAATCGTCAGCGATATAATTGCCGACGGCCATGAAGTCCAGTTTCACGCATGGGATCACCGCCGCTGGCAGGATGACCTGCCACGAAAATCGGAAGACTGGATTAAAGAATGGTTTGCCAAAGGGATAAGCGGTTTTGAAAAATTGACGGGACAAAAACCTTTGGCCTTCGGCGCTCCTTCATGGACAATCGATGACAGAGTGCTTTCTATTATTAAAGAATACAAATTTGAATATTTAAGCTGTACACGAGCTCAATCGCCATTCATTCACGAAGCGATTAATGTTTTGGAAATACCATCCGACCTGCCTTGTTTTGAAGAAATTGACGCGCAAAAAGGAATCTCCATTATTAGCGATCTTCTTAAAGACGGCAAAACACATGTTCTGCCGGTTCATGCCGAAGTGGAAGGAGGCGTATTTCAAAATCAGTTCAGAGATCTTTTGGAAAAAGCACAAAGCCGGAACATGGAAATTGTGCCGCTGAAAAAAATCAAAGATAAACTTGATATTAAAACCCTGCCCACACGAAAATACAAAATAGAATTACTTCCCGGCCGCCATTCACCCTGTGCGGTGTAATTAAGATATTTTAATCTCTATGGGTTAAATTCCCCGTCGCTTGCGACGAAGAAAAAATTATAATACTAGCAAGATACCCCGCTGCTTGCGGCGGGGAGTTTCATTATTAATTCAGAACGAGAAAAATCACCCACAAAATAATTTTTATAAAAACACCTTGACAATATTTGGGCTATCTATTAATGGTGCACTAATTGGTGAGGGGAAAATGAAAACATCTGTTTTCATTTTATTCACATTTCCTCATGTTAATTAGCTTTAGTCAGAAGCTTTTTAACAAGTCAGCACCAAAGCAGCATAAAATTATTTTAAGAGAACGCTTAAAGGCGCCAAATTTACCGGAAAACCGTACCATGTCACAATAGTCCGGTAAGTTTTTTACTAGCTTCACTTTTAAAATCAGAGATCAAGACAGTACTTTTTTACGGCAGATCAAAAGGCCGGTCAGCCTCATATCTGTAAGTAAATCAGTCGGTAAAAGATACGTGATGAGCGATATTGTGAGAGGAAAGAATATTAAAGAGATACGAAATAGGTGATCCAGTAATAGTTTTCATAAGAAAAGTATTTTTCCTCTAATCTTAAATATTTAAAAAGTTACAGAGGTCTTTATATTTTATAAATATATTGCTGGGCATTTCAATATTTTGACTTGATGGAGGATAAGCAAAAGTGACTGCTTCAACACGTAATATCCAAAAATATTTTATTTCTAAACACTTAACAACTTTTTTAAAGCTATTTATAGCGCTGATAATTATCACTATCCCTCAACTAAGTTTTTCAGATGATCAAGTAAGGCCAAATAACGATATCCTCAAGCCGATTCAAGTAGCTTCAGCCAGAGACAACGTCACAAATAACACAAGTCATTCAAATACCGGCGTGTTAAACAACGAAGAAGTGAATAAAGAAAAAAGAAAACACCTTGATATTCGCAGTCACGTTAAAGAAAAATCAAAACGCCTGATGACCGCACTAGATCAAGGTGAAGATATTTCGGCACACGAGCAGCATTTCAATGAAGCAATCGATGCAATGGAAAGCGATATCGCCAGTGAAGATGAAAGATTCAAAAAAATCGAGGAAAAATTAAGAACAATCGGATCATCCAGGCACCAGCTGAAGCATCAGCAATTCATGGAAATGCGCAAAGAAAATATTGCTGAAATGCGAAGATATTTAAAAGAGGTAAGGGAAGCACAGCGAAGCGGCAATAAAGAAAATTTCAGGCAAAAACTCAGGAATTTTGATGAATATCTGCATAGAACTGCGCCCAAAGATGAATATCAGGTAAAGTCTTCCGAACGGTTGCCGTGGAGTATTAAGCAACCCGGCGAAGTATTGCTGTTAGGTGATTCTTCCGGAATTCCTCAAGGCGCCAACGTAACAACATCAACGGCACAACCGACAGCCGACGATCTTTCCCAAACCACGGATGTACAGATAACACCGGAGATAACCGCGCTTGCTCAAAGTCTCGATAACAATCCACTAAAGATATTCAGATACGTTTACAATAATTATGATTATGTTCCGTATTTACGGTTCCATGAAAGGATCGCTTGATACCTATTGGGAGAAGGAGGGCAACGATTATGATCTGGCATCACTGCTGATTGCGTTATTGCGCGCGTCGAATATTCCCGCTCGCTATGTCCGGGCAAAAATTATCGTGCCGGTTGAACAAATACAGGCATTAACCGGCATCAACGATGCGATGACGGCGGTTAAATATCTGGGCAGTTCAAAGATAGTACTTGGATATTATACGACAGGCGGAAAAATCAGCCACGTTTATTTGGAACATGTTTATGTGGAAGCGAATGTTCCCTATGCAAACTATCGCGGCACCATGGAAGACACCGCAGGCAAGATATGGATACAGCTCGATCCTTCTTTCAAGCAATATCAGACCGTACAGGATGGTATTGATCTGGCAACCGATATGGGCTTTGACTGGAAAACATTTTCCAATCAGTATATCGGAGATCTGCGCACCAATACGCCGATGGAATACTATAAGGAACAAATGGATGCCTTCATTGCCGGCAAATATCCCGGCCAAACCCTGGATAACTTGAAACACATAGCGGCAATCAAAACAATGCAGTTTGATTTTCTGCCCAACACAGTCCCGTATAATATAATAGAATTAATCGAACGAACATCACAACTGGCCGCGGCGCAAAGACACACCATCCGATTTAACATACCCGACTGTTTGGATTATCAAACAACGTTGCCGGATATTGCCGGACGAAGAGTAACCCTTTCATATATCGGCGCGACGGCTGACGACCAGACATTAATTGACCAGTATGGCGGAATTTACAAAACCCCGCCTTATTTAATCAGCGTCAAGCCTGAATTAAGAATAGGCGGCATTAAAGTGGCCGAAGGTACAGCCATGCAGGCGGCGATTAGTTCGCCTTTAAATGTTTATTATACGGCAGCCGGTGAGGACACCGTTGATTTTGACCATACCATTATTACCGGCAGCTATAATGCAATTGGCATTACCGTCGGAAAAGTACGACCGGAATATTTATCCATTGCCGAAGTAGAAAAATCAGATGACGCCTATCTGGCGAAGTTATTACACAGTATTGCCATGGGATATCATGATCGTGGAAATCAAACAACGCAACTTCTCAACGACACCATGAAGATGAAAGGAATGACCAGTTTTGCCGAAGCTCTGGTGACCACCATGGAAGACCGTAAAATGAGCATATGGGATATACCGACGGATTTTGAATTTAACGGATTTACCATAGACGCAAAGGACATGACAAAGGCCGCGTTGCCGATAGACGGAGGCGTTTATCAGAAAAAGATGCTGGATTACGCGATGGTTCACGGGCATGAAGATTCCTATCAGGAAAACCGTGTATTTGAGGACAATTTATTCTGGATCAGCGGTTTATCGGCAGTCAAGGGATTACAGTATTTAAACGCGATGGGAATAAACATCATAGAGCTTGAACCGAATCAGACATACGTGAATCCGAATTTGCCTGATTACATAATCAGCAGAATAAATGATGCGTTGCACATGGGTCTAAAAGTCATCGTGCCGGAAGAGACGGGTGGTTTAACGGTAATACCCTATATCAAATACGATCCGAATACAGGTTCGGCCGGATACATGATTGTAACATTGGCGGGAGGATACTTGCCAATGATTTATTGGAATATATGGCCGGATCCGAGTGCCAATCCGAAAGAGACTTTATTTGAATCAAAAATTTTCAAGAGTTATTATCAACGAATATCACCAACGGAAGACGGCAATGTTGTGGCAATGGGTGATAGCTTTAATCTGGAATATAATATTATATTAGAAATAGATGCCGGTGGTTACGTTGGCACTATCACAAAGGCAATTGGAATGGGTGTTAGAATAGATACCGATATAACAAAATATCCACCACCTATGATTGCGCCATCATATGCCCTCAAAGCAGGGTGGTATGATATTACAGATATTGAATATAAAAAAGTAATTCATAAATTTTTCGTCTGGGGTGTCAACATTATCGAAGGATCAGGTGGCTTAATCGGTATGTCACAAAATACAGATGGCAAAGCGACGTCATCGAATTCCGTAAACATAGCCTGGGAAACAATGCTGAAAGAAGGTCAAACACTGGATGATTTAACATTGAAAATAAAAGATAGTAGCGGCAATATTGTTAAGACGATGTCTGGGCTTCAATTAAAAGGTACAGTATCATGGGATGGCATTACTGATAAAGGAACAATGTATGCGGATGAATATACGGCAACTCTCTATGCGACTTCCGGCGGTAGAACAGTGGAAAGCAAAACAAAATGCAAGATCACTGTATTTGAGGTTGATATTACCACACCAACAGCAACGGCAATGAATATAACTGCAGCACCTGCCATGCCCAATGTTACTTTTAATGCGACAGTTCAGCCTGCAAGCATCATGTCATCTGTGACATTTAAATGGTACCTCAACATGTTCTATATGGAACATGGTAGAAATGATCATCATCGAGTACCGTTATCAGGGATGGATAATATATCAGGAAATGGCAATTGGACACCAAATTGGGGAGATGTATTTGCCGGGGGTGATATTGTCGTACATGTTGTAGCCGCAATAGGTGATAAGGAAGCAACCAGTAGCAAGAGTAGCTATCAAATTAAAGGAGATAATCCAAATACAGGTGACGTAAATAATAGGCTGGGCGGATTCCCAGCAACTAAAATAGCATGCTGGGAAAGTCGGCATCGCCTTGCTCAATTTGATAATGATCATTGGCCTTTGTTTTGTGGATGTCCACTGGGATGGGGTATTATGCAAATAGACACACCACCAGCAGGATGTCCTTTAACAGAACGTGTTATTTGGAACTGGCATGATAATGTTGATACAGGTTTGTGTGTTATCGCTGATAAAAGAAGATTGCAGACCAATTACATCAATAAAATGTATAAGAAATATCCTGACGCAGATAGATTTCCAAGTTCAGTTACTATTAATGGTGTTGCATATGATGCGACAACGATTGATGTAATAAAAAGATATAATAGTGGCTTCTATTATAGATTGGATGAGGAAAGAGGAGTGTGGCTTAATGTAAATAACATTGAAGGGGATTCTACTTATGTCGGTAATGTATTGAGTGCAGTGTGTAATTAACCATATTGAGAGGAGATATAAGATGTCCGCTGAAACAAAAAATAAAAAAATAAGGATTATAGTCACAATAATATTTATTCTGATTACAATATTTGTGAATGACTTATCTTGGGCAAAAGACGATTTTTATCTGTTTTCATATAAGGGCGAGTATATCCAATTAAGTCTTGAAAAAAACAAAGTGATTAAAAAAGGCAATTTATGGAAAGAAGAAGTTTACAGAGCCTACAAGGGCTTTATTGACCATAAGCATAACAGGATGTATCTCAAATCAGATTACGCAATATTTATTCTTGATGCACAGAAATTAACTGTGTTGAAAAAGATAGAGTTCCCTTCATCACCACAAGACTTCATAGGGCTTACCATTTCTCCTGACGGAAATAAATTTGCGATATCAATTTTTAATGATAAAGATGATGAAGAATATGCACAAATTTATGATGCTAAAACGTTTAATGTCATTAAAGATATAAAGTGTGGCTTCTATTTTAATGAAAAATCTTACTTCTTAAATGAAAATGTTTTTGTTTGTATAGAAGAAAAAGATGCCGCAGATATAATCGTCACCAATCTTGAGAAGAATATTATTCTCGATAAGATACCAATCAAATCTATATCTAAAGATTTTAAAACCAGCGAAAAAATATTTGCTGTGGATTCATATAAAGGGTCAATTTTATTTAGGACTACATCACTGGTTGATCTAAAAGACAAAACGAAAGGTAGAAAAGTAGACAATGTTTTTATTTATGATTTGTTGAAGAAAACGAAATCCAGCAAGACTTTTGTCAATATTGACGGTGATTATAAAATTATCCCGAATACGAGGAAAATGATTGTATTTGAAAAAGAAGATATTAGTAAACAACCTGGTGTTAGTGAAATGGTACCGACCGGAAAGTTACATATTTATGACCTGGAAGAAAATAAAAAGTTATCAACAGTAACCGTTCCCAAGGCAGGAAGAATGGCTGGTTTTTCTGAAAATGGGAAGCAGGCGTATTACGTAACTTCCGATGATTTAATCGTAATAGATACAGAAAAAGGAAGTATTATAAAAAGCGTGCGATATCTTGATGATAAGGAAATTAAGAAAGAATATCCTTATTATTATGTTGCAGTACATTAGAGCCTTTAAATGAAGCCAGATGGGATTATACGAAGGCACAAGTGGCAACTATGCAAATAAGATATGGCGTCATATTAATAGTCAACCCTGGAATAATTAGGAGGGATATAAATGATTTATAAGAAAATAATATTCTTTCTTGTTATTGCTTTAGTGACGCTGAATATTTATATTGGGCAAAGCTATAGTGATGAAATTAAAAACAATCTGCGTTTTGCTTACGTGGCATGCGCGGATAAGAGCGTCTACATAGTGGATATAATGAAAAACAAACTGGTGCATAAAACGGATGAATTTGCACCATTAGGCACACCTACAGAGATTGCTATAGATCAAAAACATCAGAAGATATACGTGGCAAACGAGAGAGGTGATTGGCAGTATAAATATAGCGCTATAGTTATCTTTGACATTACTACGTTACCTATAAATGTTTTAAAAGAGATGGATCTAATTATTGATAAACCAAATGGACCATTTATTGGGGTAAGTGCTGTTTATGGAATATTGGTATCATCTGATGGAAAGACACTTTATGCGTTATATGCGCATCCTAGTTATCAGGGTACAACGGTTATTGACAGCGAAACTGGAAAAATAAAAGGGCTGCTTGATTTTTATATAAATAGAGGTTCGGTCTTTTCGCCTGACGGAAAGGCAATTGCAGAAATGTGGCCTAGCGGCAGTAAAATAATTGAAAAAGATGGTGATAAAAAATTGATGGAATGGTCAGGCGGTGTTGCAGTCTATGACATTGAAAAAAATAAAATGATAAGCCGTAAAGAAATACAAAAGGATGGGATAGGACTGCAACCTCCTTGGGGGAAAATAGAAGCCCCCTTTATATATTTGAAAGACTATAAGATGCTGGAGATGTATAACAGGGAAACCGGAAAAATTATTTCGCAGATAGACATTGTAGATATTACTGGCGGATTAATTACTGCCGACAGATATCCTTTTAGTTTCGATAATAACAAAAAAATCATCTTATCCATGACTGATAATGCCACGAAAACCGATAAAATGCGAAAAGGATATGTTGTGGTAATAGATTTAGTTAAGAAAAAAATTGTAAGTAAAATTGAAGTTGGTCCAAGTCCTACAAATGTTGTTCTGAGTAGCTTTATGCCTAAACAAAAGAAATAAAAAAATGATATGATTATAATTAATTACAAATAATGATAACGGAAGCATTTTAATTGCAGTTCTTTGACAATTGAATACAGAATAAAACAATAAAGGGTCGGCTTTTAGTTTAAGGCCGACCCTTACCGGAAAGTATTTACGGTTCCATGAAAGGATCGCTTGATACCTATTGGGAGAAGGAGGGCAACGATTATGATCTGGCATCACTGCTGATTGCGTTATTGCGCGCGTCGAATATTCCCGCTCGCTATGTCCGGGCAAAAATTATCGTGCCGGTTGAACAAATACAGGCATTAACCGGCATCAACGATGCGATGACGGCGGTTAAATATCTGGGCAGTTCAAAGATAGTACTTGGATATTATACGACAGGCGGAAAAATCAGCCACGTTTATTTGGAACATGTTTATGTGGAAGCGAATGTTCCCTATGCAAACTATCGCGGCACCATGGAAGACACCGCAGGCAAGATATGGATACAGCTCGATCCTTCTTTCAAGCAATATCAGACCGTACAGGATGGTATTGATCTGGCAACCGATATGGGCTTTGACTGGAAAACATTTTCCAATCAGTATATCGGAGATCTGCGCACCAATACGCCGATGGAATACTATAAGGAACAAATGGATGCCTTCATTGCCGGCAAATATCCCGGCCAAACCCTGGATAACTTGAAACACATAGCGGCAATCAAAACAATGCAGTTTGATTTTCTGCCCAACACAGTCCCGTATAATATAATAGAATTAATCGAACGAACATCACAACTGGCCGCGGCGCAAAGACACACCATCCGATTTAACATACCCGACTGTTTGGATTATCAAACAACGTTGCCGGATATTGCCGGACGAAGAGTAACCCTTTCATATATCGGCGCGACGGCTGACGACCAGACATTAATTGACCAGTATGGCGGAATTTACAAAACCCCGCCTTATTTAATCAGCGTCAAGCCTGAATTAAGAATAGGCGGCATTAAAGTGGCCGAAGGTACAGCCATGCAGGCGGCGATTAGTTCGCCTTTAAATGTTTATTATACGGCAGCCGGTGAGGACACCGTTGATTTTGACCATACCATTATTACCGGCAGCTATAATGCAATTGGCATTACCGTCGGAAAAGTACGACCGGAATATTTATCCATTGCCGAAGTAGAAAAATCAGATGACGCCTATCTGGCGAAGTTATTACACAGTATTGCCATGGGATATCATGATCGTGGAAATCAAACAACGCAACTTCTCAACGACACCATGAAGATGAAAGGAATGACCAGTTTTGCCGAAGCTCTGGTGACCACCATGGAAGACCGTAAAATGAGCATATGGGATATACCGACGGATTTTGAATTTAACGGATTTACCATAGACGCAAAGGACATGACAAAGGCCGCGTTGCCGATAGACGGAGGCGTTTATCAGAAAAAGATGCTGGATTACGCGATGGTTCACGGGCATGAAGATTCCTATCAGGAAAACCGTGTATTTGAGGACAATTTATTCTGGATCAGCGGTTTATCGGCAGTCAAGGGATTACAGTATTTAAACGCGATGGGAATAAACATCATAGAGCTTGAACCGAATCAGACATACGTCAATCCCAATTTACCTGACGCCATGGTTACAAGCATCAACAATGCCTTGAACATGGGCTGGAAAGTTATAGCGCCAGAAGAGACAGGCAGCTTACCTGCGATACCCTACATTAAATACGATCCGAATACCGGCGCAGCGGGATTTATGATTGTAACTTTGGCGGGCGGATACGGCAGTCCAATTTATTTTAATGACTTTGCTGATCCGAGTTTAAATCCAATGGAGCTTCTGTTTGCTCTTGATGATTATAAAGTGTTTTATCAATTGGTGTCACCGGAGGATGGATTTCTTGTGGCAATGGGAGATTCTTTTGTATTTGATTTTAATATTATATCACAGGTTATGTATTATAATGCAAGTCATATTAGAGGATTGGGTGAAAAAATAGATACAGATGCCTCACATTATACACCGCCTATGATAACGCCATTGTATGCGCTAAAAGCTGGTTGGCATAGCTTTATGTACGATGCGATAAAGCTACTTAACTTCTTTGTCTGGGGGATCAACATCGATACGGAAGGATCAGATAAATATTTAGGGATATCACAAGACGGCACAGTATCGCCATCAAATGGAGCGATCATCAAGTGGAAAGTGGAATTAAAGGATAATCAGAAAGTAGATAACGTGACATTGAAAATAAAGGATAGCGAGGGCGTTGTCAAAACGATGACAGGACTTCAGGCCGTATCACAAATAACATGGGATGGATCAAAAGATGGTGGCGGTACGATCCAACCCGGTATTTATTCCGTAAGCCTTTCTGCTATATCCGGCGGCAAAACAACAGAAAGCAAGACAGTGCTTAAGATTACGGTGTTTACTGTGAAGATTACGGCACCTACTAATGATCAAACTTTTTATATAGATAAGACACCAGCAATGCCAACAATTAATGCGGAAGCAAAGCTAATAGATACAACAGCACAGGCAACCTATTCTTGGAGCCTTATCCTACAGGATACTGATCATCCAGTATGTAAAGATATTAATCTTTCGGGCACTGGAAAGAATTGGACTCCGGATTTTGGAATTACAATAATGGGGGGTAGTTATCAAATAAAAGTGACTGCTAACGTAAATAATATTAGTATGAATAATAACGTTTCAGGGGGCATTGGAGGGGAAAATCCTGATTTATCAGACGTTAAAAATTATTCTACTGGTTACGGGCAAGGAAGTTTTGCCAAAGATGAAATCGCTTGCAAAATTGCTGTTCAGGAAAGTGGTGGTTATTGCTCCCAGAAATTAGGTTGTCAATTTGATGAATCCGATGGATCGGTTATTACCAGCACAAGTGGCGCTGTTGGAATCATGCAAATAATTAGTGGTAGAACTTGTGCACAAACATGGAATTGGAAAGAGAATCTAAAACAAGGATTTAAATTATTAGAAGAGAAACGAAGCATAGCAAAAAATCATCATACAACAGAGAAGAATGTTAAATACAATCCACAGTTAATGAAATGTATAAAGGATAATCAAGTATCAAATCCCAGCTTTGATTTTACACCGCCACCACTAAGCGGGTCAGTTTATGACGGTAACACTCAATTAGGGAGAGAATCTATTAGGGCATACAATGGAGGAAGAGAGTATATGTGGGTAAATATAGATCCTAAGACATGTAATGGACGCTGGGATGATAGTGAACCTCAGATTCCTGATGGTGGTGATCCAGACTTTATTAGCAATGTGCTTGGAAAAACATGTCCGTGAAAGAGGAGGAATTGATATGCTAATGTTATTAAAAAAATTATTTAAGAAGATGATGTTGCTAATTTATATTGTGATATGTTTCAATATACAAATACCATGCAGTTATGCACAAATATATATTTTTTCCGGTTGGGGAGACTATGTTCGTATTTCGGAAAAAAATCATGAAATTATAAAAAGAGGCAAAATATGGGATGCGTTAAATCCGGAGACAAAAAAGATTGTTTTAGGCGATTATGATGTCAAAGACGTTTACAGTGTTATTCCGGATATTCATGGAAACAGGATATTTTTTAAAATTGGTGTCAGCCAGGCCGAACAGTATGATGGCTACCTGATACTAAGATATAAAGACTTGGAATTTATTCATATGCTCGCAGGAGAAATTGGTCCATTTATAATAGATCCGGAAGCTAAGAAAATCTATTTTGCTCCTTCTAGTGTATACGATAATAAAAACTTCAAACTTCTCAATAAATATGATGATATTATATATTCTCTGCCATCGGGATACAAAGGTCCATTGTTTGAAATTGAAACAATTAGTAGTTGTTTCATAGATAATAATCACTTGTATACAAGTCGAAATGTTTTTGATGTAACAAAAAATCCTCCCAAAAGAATAAGAATGGATAAATTGTTAAACGTTGCATCTCCTGAACGGTGTGAAAAGGGGAAGGTATTATTCATTTCCAAAGAAGGTGATCATGATACAAAATTAATTATTTACGATATGAAGGCGGATGAAATCAAGGAAACAATGAAAGTAAGAGGTTGGCGGGGATTAGATTTTAATGAGTGGCGCCTGTCTAAAGATGTAAAATATATTATTAGAGATGAAAAAGAATCTGCTTTGATTAATGACGACATTCGTACGGTAAAACCCGGCAAGTTGCAGTTTTATGACATTAAAAGCGGTTCATTGAAGGCAGAGTTGCAGTTGCCTGTACTAGAAAACAGAGGCTATAAATTATTAGGTTTTTCAAATAGCGGCAAACTGTTATTTTATAGTTCTTCGGCAAAAGAAAAGAACGAATTATTTATTGTAGATGTAGCCAAGCAAAAGCTAATAGATACAATTCAATTACCATTTAGGCCTGCTGGAGTAGTCTGGCCATAATTAATTATGAAACAAATAGACAATAAAATAGGATAGTGAAACAAAGAAGTTTATTGAAAAAAATAATAATGGGCGAGGAATGTGCGATGAGGGTTGCTGGAAAGAAGGGGGTTCTATCACTTATTGAAAAGTCACTTTTCATTTTCTTAATATTATTATTTTCAACTTTTGCATACGCAGACGATCCCGCACTTTCTAGCGGCCTTAACTGGCTTAAGAGCAATCAAAAAACTGACGGCAGTTGGGGTAATATAAATAATTTACGCGATACCTTTACTGTCATTGATTTATACAAATCTTTGGGACAATCCGATTCTTCCTATCAGAATGCCATCAACTGGATAAATAGTAATGCTGTTGAAAGTAACGATTTTATTGTCAGGAGTTTATATTCTCTTTCCGGCAACGGCGCAGACGTTAATTCTAATATCCAAAGTATAATTTCAAAACAGAACCCGGACGGCGGTTGGGGGTACGCCCAGCTATTCACCAGTAATGTCTATGATACTGCTATTGTAATCACTAATTTGAAAAAGGCGTCGTATAGCGGCACCGAATTATTAAATGGTATAAAATACCTTGTCGCCAATCAAAATGCCGATGGTAGTTGGAGCTATCCCGGAGATGAAAGCGGCGACATTATTTTAACTTCTGTTTGTCTTAAAGCTCTCAGCTATTACAGTAATAATAGTCCCGATACAATCGGGATTACCGCGTCAATTAATACAGCAATAACATGGTTAAAGACAAAACAAAATACCGATGGAAGCTTCGGTGTTACACCGTTGACTAATATAACGAGTTCGTTTGTTCTGGATGCTTTAATGTCGTTGCTGGGTAATGATCAGATACAAGCTGACCTTATTCAGAATATAATCGGTTATTTGAAATCAAATCAGCAAACTGATGGAAGCTGGAATCAAAGTGCTTATGAAACCGCTCTTGCGCTTAAGAATATCGATCAAAAAGTAAATTTAGTATTGCTGGACAGTGATGTCGCTGTTTCCAACCCCCAGCCCGAAAGCGGCGAAGTTCTGACCATAAAAGCAACTGTAAAGAATAACGGCACAAAAAGCGTAGAGAATGTAACCGTAAAAGCATATGCCGAAATGTATGATCAGTTACGCATTGAGTTGGGCGAAAAAACAATAGCGCAACTCGCTGGTATTAGCGCCACAACTTTGGAATTTCTATTCGATACGAAAACAATAAGCGGCGACTATGTGATTACGGTAGTCGTTGATCCGGAAAATGCGATTACAGAGACGAAGAAAGATGACAACACGGCCACTTCTGAAGTAAAAATAAGAGCTGTTCCAGATTTGGTCATTTCTAATTCTGATATTTCCTTGTCGAAAGATATAGCCACTGTAGGTGATGACATAATCATTACCGCTTCAGTGAAAAATCAGGGGACCACATTGGCGGAAAATGTCGAACTTAACTTTTACCTGAATAATGTTGCGGAAAGTAATATTATCGAAAAAACTTATATACCATATTTAGGTGTTGGTGAAGTTGCTTCAAGACAGGCTGTTTTCAAAGCCAATGGAGCCGGAGATTTTAACATAGTGGTTGCCGCTGATCCCAATAAAACATTGGATGAATATGACAGAAGCAATAACCAGGCAAGCAAGCCGATTAAAATTGAAACAATCAATAAGGCGAATTTAACGGTTTCTTATAAGGATATGGTGTTCAGCCCCGGCATAGCAAATCAGGGTGGGGCGGTTGACATATCCGTAATCGTCAAAAATGAAGGTTATATTCCGGCAAGCAATATTACGGTGAATTTTTATAAAGGAACGCCCGGTGTTGATGGCGTGCTTATCGGAAATAATATAATTCCTGTTATAAATGCCGGTGAGAGCAGTATTGCCAAAATAACATGGTCAAATATACAGGATGCCGGAGAAAAATTAATTTATATTAAAGTCGATCCGGATAAATTGATCGATGAATTCAATAAAGCGGATAACGATACCTTCTCAAAAATTACAATCTTAAGTTATACGGATCTGGCTGTTTCAACAAATTCGATTGATTTTAATCCGGTGGCTCCCAAGGACGGCGACACGGTCGCTATAAATGTGACTGTAAAAAATCTGGGCCAGCAGGCGGCGAACAATGTGGTCGTGAAAGCATCAGAAAGCGGCGCCGTTATCGGCACTCAGACTATCCCGGTAATCGCCGGCAATTCTCAGGGTACTGCGACTATTTCCTACAGCACAACGGGAAAGAAGGGAGCGCATTCCATAACAATTGTTGTTGATCCTGATAATTTGATCGTTGAAAGCAGTAAAGATAATAACACTGCTTCAAAATCACTCGGTGTGCAGGATGCCAATTTATGGCTAACGGAACAATATATATCCCCAAATGGTGATGGAATAAAAGACAGTACACAATTTTTCTTTAGATTGAGCACGCAACAAACCGTGAAAGTGATTGTTGTTAATGAAAATGGAGAGACGGTCAGAGAATTCACCGGCGGCGAACTGGAAAATACGACAGGAGGCAATATAACATGGGACGGACGCAACACAGATGGCGTTGTTGTTAATGACGGGCAGTATCAGTTTAAGATTGTTAACGCGAGCAATAATATTCTTGGTAACTTGGCAGTTATTGTTGATAATAATCAGTCATCTCTTGCAAAAGCTTTGGGCACAAAATATTTTCTGAATAATAATCTGACGTGCATGTTGCCCGATCTCGATAGCTGGCGATGGTTTCCCGATGAAAGCGGCATTTTAGGTCAGTTATCCTCAACAAACGGTAATGCGCCGGAATATCCTTCGGGGTTATATTCTATTTCATCCGACGGTCAGGATATTGTTCGGGTCATTCCCGCGGAATGGTCGGATCAGAAATCCGATTATGATTATTCAATAGGATATGAATTGTCACCTGATGGAAATCAGATTGCCATTATTTTGAATAAAACGGAAAAACAAAATTGGAGCAATGGCGTAAATCAGTTATGGGTCGTTGATCGCGATGGCCGTAATTTAAAACAGCTCGATTCAAATGATGTATCAACGTCAAGATATATTGGTCGTACAAAATGGTCGACTAACAGCGGGTATATTGCTTACAGTATAAATAATGAATTATGGATGATTAAACCGGACGGTACCGGGAAAGTAAAATTAGATTCAAATATAGATAGTAGCTATCTTGTGTGGTCATCTGATAGCACAAAGATAGCTTATATTAATTCCGACTATACAGCGATAAAAATAAAGGATATCGGAAGTAATAAACAGAATGTAATGGCATTTGAGGATTGGTCAAGTGTCAATAGACTAGAATGGTTTGGCGATCAAAAAATTATAGTTTTACATTCTGACAGAATGCTATGGCTTATGGATATCAATGGTACCGGTAATGATATAAATTTATCCGGCAGGGCAACAGATGTTTCTTTCAGCCCCGATAAATCCACAGTTGCATTTACAGATGTTACTTATGAAAAGTCCTATGTAAAAATGGCGGACAGAGCCGGTAATGTTTATACACTTCATGAATCAGCTGCACCAAAGTGCTGGAATTGGGATGGTTCTTTAATTCTAAAATCACTCAGTTGGTCACCGGACAGTTCAAAAATTGCCTTTTATGATGACGGGTATGAAAAAATCAAGAATAATTACTATAAACAGTACCTTGTAGTTATTGATCTGAAAACCAGGATCAAGAAATTAATTAGTACATCTGAGTGCGTGGATATAAGTTTCTGCCCCGAATCGTATCATATTTACACGCCGGATGGTGATTCATGGACTGAAAGAGGCGTGATACATTACAATTCTTCCTATGAAACGCAAAGCATTGATTTGTCGCCTCAATACAAAAGCGGGAATAGTCCTTTCACTGTAAGAATCATACAGAAGGGAATGGATGCCGCGCATATTGATTATGTGGCGCTTTCCGTAGACGGCACGTATTATAAACCATCGAAAGCTGTTAATGCAGTTACCGGCGAAGACATCCTAGATAAAATTATTTCGCAGGACAGCTCTGTTGCGGATGCTTATAATGCAACAATAGATTTGCAATGGGAAAACTTACCTTCCGGAAATGAAGCACTTCTTGTATTAAACGCAAATGAGGAGATGAATTCTTCAAACCAATCACCATCCGTGGAGAGTTTTGCAACTCAAACTATTCTTATAAATGCCGGCAATTCTGCTTCATCCAGTGATGGTTCTTCATGTTCTAACGATGGGGGAAGTGGATTGCAGTGGATATCAGATAATATTTCTTTGCTAAGTAAAAATGACAATGGTTTGATGTTTGTTATTGATTCTAATGAAGGAACAAAAACATATTTATTACCTGATAAAGATGTTGACAATCTTACGCTGTCGCCGTTCAGCCGGTACATCACATATACGCAAGTCGTGGATGAATCAAGCGCATGCTATGGAAGAGCGTATCAAGACATCTGGGCGATCAGTTCTTTACTTAATCTCACTGTCGATTTACAGGTAAAGAAAGAAAAATCCGCTGTTATATTGAGAGGAACGGCAGCAGATCTGAATTTTGAGGGATACCAACTCGAATATGCCGATGCGCAAAATCCCGATGTATGGAATCTTGTCAAACCTCCGTCAGATGTTTCCGTTATCAACGATGTTTTTACAACCTGGGTTCCGCCTTATGAAGGCGTATTTTATGTAAAGCTCACCGCTTGGGACAAAGCCGGAAATGTAAAATGGGATAGAAAACGAGTGACGTGGGGGCTTTCAGCCAGTGTCGTAAATTATTACAAGACGTTAGATATTATTTCGCCGAACGGTGACGGCATACAGGATTACACGGAATTGCATTACTCGGTTCTGGAACCTGTTCATTTGGAATTTAATATTTTTGACGCGAATAATAATATAATCCGCACATATTTAAAAGATTACACGACGCCGATGGATGACTATATTACATGGGATGGCCGTGACAATAATGGTAATGTTGTAGCTGACGGAGATTATAGAATACAGGTGTTTGATTATGATTTCTATGTAAAAGTGGATAATACTCCGCCCGATGTCAATGTTGAATTGACTACAATGTTCAGTCCAAGTGACACCGGACTTGATGTTGCACTTAAACAGGGCTTCACTGGTGCCGATGTATATCAGGATCTTTATAGAGGTTGGCAGTCGGCAGACAGTTAGCCATTTGACTGGACATGCTTACGACAAAGAACTGAAGTATTGGAAAATTGAATATGGTGTAGGTGATAATCCGACGGAATGGTCTGAATATTCTCAAGACTACAGTAATCTTTTGCGTAAGGATGAGAATGGCAATCCAAATATGAATCCAATATTGGATGAATATATACAGAGATATGCCGATAATGATCTCAAATGGTTAGTTGGCAAAAAATTTAGAATGGTAGCTGAAGATTTTGCGGGTAATAAAAGCATATCCGTTTCTGAGTTTCTTGAAGAGAAAATCATCTTCGATGCCTGGGATAATACCAAGTTCACATTCCTGCGATATTTAGGTGGTATTATAATGGCATCGTTTCAGATTGGCCCCGAACATATTAACTCTGCAGTTCATAAAATAAAAGCTATAGAAACTTTAAGGACGTCGTTGATTGATATAAAACTTCAATATCAAGATGCTTCAAGCGGTAACTGGTATGATACATCGGCTGTGGCTACTGAGGAATCCGACGGTATTCACTTTGAATGGGATACGTCCAAATTTAGCGATAATAATGTATCTGCCTTCAGAATTAAAGCTATAGATAGTAATGGACAGGATCATTATTCCAATACGCTTGCATATAGCAGGTCATTTTTTATTCAACCATGTTTAAAGGCAGGCATTATAGATCTTCCAGAGCCACTGGAATCGCTGGAAATAATGATTTCTCCTGAAAGTAAGACACCAATATGGTCAACTTATAAAACTCTCGATGTGAAAAATGGTGATGATATTCCTCAAAAGGGTTACGTAAGTATTCTACCAGTTCCCGATTATGCAGATGCAGGTGGCCAATATTTTATAAGAATGCAGGGCGTGGGTAAGACCGGTAATATATATATAAGCAACGTAATTGAGTATCCAGTAGATCAAGGATCATGTGTTAAATTACCCCCTTATTTCCTCAACTTGAAATTGCGTATTCTTCCAATAATCAATGCAATAGCCAAGCTAATTTAGCAAAAATGACATTTTCTATGACTATTCCTATCGGTGCTTATGAGGATACTGATGATTATCCTCGCTATTCTCACAGAACATCCTATGAAAGAATAACATATTATATTCAAAAACCGACGGGTCCTGAAATTATCGCACAGCTTAATCTTAATGAAGTTCATACTGAATTATACGAAAATGATTTTACATTTGATACGTCATCTTTACCGGAAGGTGCATATCAGATATCGGCGGCACTCGAATGGAGAGATCTGGATACTAATGGTGATATTAAGACAATATCATATTCTTCTTATCTTATAGTTGATCGTATCAGCCCTGTTGCAAAAATAGAATATCCCGCAAAATCATCCAAAGTATGTATTAGAAATTATTCAGATTCATTAGGAGATTGGTATGGTATTCCGATTTATGGTGAAGCATCTGACAACATCAAAGTTCAGAATTTTGAGATTTATTATGGCGAGGGGGAAAATCCTGATTTATGGAAAGAAGCATTAACACGCGTAATTTCAAATGAAAATGGTAAAGCTGAAGTTGAATTAACACCTATTACAGGTGAAAGCCAAACGAAAGGGCAATTAGGTGCAGGTGCTTGGGCTGTTGATGGGCTAAAAGATGGTGAATATTCTCTCCTTTTAAAAGTTACTGATATCAATGGAAATACGAGCTGTTATGCAACAAATTTCACTTTTGATAGAACTATGAAGATCGATCTTTCCGCCGATAAATCTTTGTTCTCCCCGAATGGAGACGGCATATTTGACAACGTTACTGCAACATTTGATATAGAAAAATACGCAACAGTGGATGCCAAGGTATTTCATTTATCAAAGCAGGATGACGATACGTTTATTCCTGATCAGTCCCCAATAGGAACAATAGCAACAGGTCTTCAACATGTTGAAGGTGCGGAATCTATAATATGGAATGGAATGGATGATAACGGCGTAGCTGTGCCCGACGGCAAATACAATATTGAAATTGACGCCATGGATTCCTGCGGCAATGTCAATTCAAAATCGGTAATGGTGGAAGTTGATAATACGCCTCCTGCAACGGTGATAACGTATCCGCAAGCACAGGATGATCTGGGTAATATCGTTGAAATAAAAGGTACAGTGGATGATATTCATTTTGTGAATTATATCCTTGAAGCGGGTCAGGGTGACAATCCTGATAACTGGGTACAGATTTCATCGGGTAAAAATCCAGTCAATAATGATATTCTCGGTAAATGGAATACATTTGGCCTTGAAGGAACATGGACACTGAGACTTACGGCAAATGACAGTGTCGGCAATCAGAGCATCACGAGCGTTACACTTAATCTTGGGCAAAGAAAAACTCTCATCAAGAATCTGGGTGCCACGCCTGCGCTTTTCTCGCCCAATAATGACGGAAAGCTTGATACGACGGTAGTAAATTATGAATTGACTGACACCTGCCAGATAAAGATAGAAATATTGGACGCGACCGATGCAATTCAAAGAAATTATGCAACGACGCAATCGGCGGGAATTTATACTTATACCTGGGACGGTAATAATGACGCGGGTGTGGTTGTTCCCGACGGATATTATAAAGTCAGATTGACCGCCGCGCTTTCTTCAAATACTTCCGTAACACAGGCTGAAGCGGTTACCGTTGCGGTGGATGTAACAAGTCCGACGATTGATATTAAACAACCTCTCAGTGATTCATATTTGAAGTACAATACATTTTCGGTCACAGGAACAATTGCTGATAATAATATCAGGGAATATTCGATTTCTTATACAGGTGACGGCGGCAATATTTCAATCGATGCCGGCAACCAGAACAGGCAAAATTATATTTTCGGAACGCTGACAGAACTTCCGGAAGGAAAATACACACTGAATATAAGCGCCAAAGACAATGCGGAAAATATCACAGTGAAAAATACTACTTTCACTGTGGATAAAACACCGCCCAGTGTTGTTTTGAATACTCCAAAGAACGGCGAGTATTACGGTTCGAGCAATAATGTTATTAACGTTACAGGCAGTATTGTTGAGAAAAATCTAGATAAATACAGTGTGCGTTACGGAGCAGGTGACAGTCCCGCGCAATGGACGGAGCTTCTTACGGGAAATACGATTCCCGATAGTTCTCAAATTTATTCATGGAAGGTCGGTAAGAATGACGATGTGCCCGATGGGCTATACACATTATCGCTTTATGCCCAGGATAAGGCAGGATGGACAGGTGAAGCGAAAGTCAAGATTATCATTGATAACACGCCGCCGGATACATCCATTACATCATTGAAAAACGGTGATTATGTCAAATCTGCGGTTGATATCCAGGGAACAGCTTTCGACACTAATCTTGATAATTATACGCTGGAAATGTCCGAAGGCCAGTGCGGCAGCGCCTTTAAATGGGTTTCCTTCCAGAAATCTTCAGTTTCGGTAAAAGGCAGTTCGCTGGGAATATGGCAGACGATTCCAGCAGACGGCGATTATTGCATTCGTTTGACTGCGAAGGACAAAGTCGGACAACAATCGGAAACAAAAGTGCAGGTAAAGGTGGATACCACGCCGCCTTCAGTTCCTGTATTATCGGGCAATATCGTTAATAAAACAGACGCGTCTTTCAACTGGACAAAAAACACGGAAACGGATCTGGCGGGTTATAACCTGTATAGAGATGGACAAAAGGTTAATTCGGAAATTTTAACGGCGATAACCTTCACTGAATCCAATCTTAAGGAAGGCACTTACAAGTATACGGTCAAGGCTGTTGATCTTGCAGGTAATGAAAGCAAATCTTCCAATGAAGTGGCAATTAAAATTGATCTCACGCCGCCGGCCGTCAGAATAAGTTCGCCTGTTGACGGTGCCAGGGTAAGCAGTCTTGTTGATATTAAAGGCACTGCGTTCAGCGCCGATGATTTTAAACAGTATCAGGTTTATATCGGTCAGGGTTCGGCACCTGTGTCGTGGAATCTGATAAGAACATCACCCGTACCTGTCAATTACGGTTCTCTTGCGCAGTGGGATACCATGAGTTCTCCCGATGGCGTTTATACGATAAAACTGGAAGGTGAAGATATAAACGGCAATGCAGCAACATATCAGGTAGGTATAATTGTCGACAATACGCCACCGGTAGCTCCTTTTCTTTTGACGGCGGTACCCAACGGTTCTGATGTGACATTGACCTGGAAGGCGAACACGGAATCTGATCTTGCCGGTTATTTGTTATACAGAAATGATCAATTAGCCAATGTAACAGGCATTGTCGTGGGTAATCTCAAACCCTATATGCTGACAGGAACAACTTATGTGGATAAGGCGCTGCCCGACGGCAAATTTAAATATTATCTTGTGGCAATGGACCAAGCGGGAAATACAAGCGATCCCTCTAACACGATTGAGGTTAATATAGATACTCATGCGCCTCATATTACGATAACAGAACCTTTGGATACGGCGAAGTTCCAGAATAAAACACTGATTCGGGGCGAGTCACCTGATCTGGATATAGCATCGGTTCAGTTCCAATATAAGAAAGTTCAGGATACAACATGGATTAATCTCGGCAGTGCAATAACCAAAACGCCTTTTGTCACGTACATTGATCCGGTTGTTCTCGGATTGACTTACGGTAATTACAATGTACGCGCGGTCGCTACGGATAAAACCGGGAATGTTGATCCTTCGCCAATGTCCGTAACTCTGAATTACACCGATTTGACGGCCCCTGCGGCTCCTGTTAATCTCAAGGCATCGGTAAAAGGCGCCGATGTTTCTCTGGTCTGGAGTGCAAATCAGGAGACAGATCTTAATGGATATAATGTCTATAGAATATACGGCGACGGCGAGAAGACACAAGTTAATACATCGATTTTAAAAAGTACTGCATATCAGGATAACGGACTTGCTGAAGGCGATTATATTTATTCAGTGACCGCGCTTGATACGTATAGTAATGAAAGTCAGTCTTCAAATAATGCTACTGTTAAGATATATGCGCCGCAATTGTCACAGCCCTATACACCGGTTGCCCAACAAACTGTTGTCATGTCGGGAAGCAATGCCGGTGCCAATAAATCCGTTGAAATGTTCGTTGATGCCGGGATGGGACCCGTTTCGCAGGGTGTATTCCCCGCCGACGCACAGGGTAAATTCAATATTTCAGGATTGAACCTGTTATTAGGCGAAAATAAGATAACAGGCACGGCCAAAGATACTGACGGCAACATCAGCAAAACATCCGATGCCATATACGTGGTAGCAGATGAAGTGCCATCGGCGCCGACAGGTCTGATATCTTTAGCGCAGAATTATTGTGCTGTTTTGACATGGAATCAGAATCCGGAATCGAATATTTCCGGCTATAATCTATACAGCAACGGCATTAAGATTAATGCATCTCTTCCCGTCACGACGGGAAGCGTGACTGCTTCATATATATGGAACTCTTATCCTCCCCAAAATGCTTTCGACGGCAATTCCTCCACATATTGGATTTCATATAATTCTGTAAGCGAGGAAAGTCCTGCGTGGTGGGAGATAGATTTGCCGTCATCCGAATTAATCAATCACGTCGAAATAAACTGGTTGTCTCAGGGGGACGGAACTGTATACGGCGGAAAGAATTATGAGGTGCAGGTATGGTCGGGGCATGCCTGGATAACCCATAACAGGGTTACAGACAATACGAGCGCACAGAATGTATTTGATTTCAGTCCTTCATACAGGACTGATAAAATCAGAATATATATAACCGGCGCGCAGAATCCTTATTATCTTGGCTTGACTGAAGTAAATATTAATAAGGATAATCTTATAACGCAAACAAATTATAATGATCTTAATCTCACTGACGGACGATACAAATATAAAGTTACCGCGGTTGATTATTACGGCTTTGAAAGCGTACCTTCGGATGAAATACAGGCGACAATCGGAGATGTCGTTCCGCCCAATGCTCCACAAAATTTAGTAGCGGTCGCTTCTGACTCAAACGTAATTCTGAATTGGGACGCCAATACGGAACAGGATTTAGCAGGCTATGCCGTCTACAGACAGAACGGCGCTGATTGGATTCGGCTTAACGGCGATGCTTTAATTTCAACGAATAATTACACAGATACAGGACTTGCCAACGGAACATATATCTATCGCGTAACGGCGATTGATATGGTGAATAATGAAAGTCTGCCTTCCAACGAAGCGCAAGCGGTTGTTTATATAGCGCCACCGCAACCGCCCATAAATTTATCTATATCTCTTTTGCAGGATGGTTCTTTGAATGCAATGTGGAGTTATAGCGGTCAATTGCCTTCCGGATATAACTTGTATCGCAGCACAATATCAGGGGGGCCTTATGTCAAGGTCAATGATAATCTGATAATCGCCAATAGTTTTTCAGATGTGAAAAATTTAACAAAAAACACAACTTATTATTATGTGGTTACCGCGCTTGATGCATTTGACAATGAAAGTAACTATTCCAGCGAATCGGCGGGAACCACGTCGAACATTGTATATTCGACAAAACCGGTCATTTATTATCCGACAGTTTCGGGTGTTCCGATTACTCTGTATACGAATATTACCGATATATCAGGAAATGCAAAGTACGGTTCGACAGTAGATTTGTTTAATAACGATACATTCATAGGAGAAGTGTCCGCATCTGAAAAAGATGATGTCAGAAACATAGTATTAGATGGAGTGGATGGTTTACTCAATGTGTCACCGGATGAAAAGATGGCCTTGTACATCAAGAATAATTCCGTTTGGCTTAAGGATTTAACTGACAGCAGTGTAAAGCAAATTCCGGCTTTAACAAAGTTGCCTCCGGTATGGTCTCCGGATTCGACTCAAATCGCAATCATAAATAGTGATAACCGCGTAAGTTTGTATGATATTAAAACAGGTGTTAGCACTGCGCTAACTTCAGATAACGATGTCTATGAACAGCCCACTTCCTGGTCTTCAGATGGAAGCAAGATCGCATATGTCAGAGTCAGTAAATCGGATAATTCAAGTAACATATGGATTAAAAACTTGAACAACGGCGAACTGAAACAAATTACAACCAGCGGATCCCTTATATCGGCACAAATAAAAATTTCACCGGATGGGACGAAAATCGCGTATTTCGAAAATGATGGAATATTTGTAATTAATTTAGAAGATCTTAACGTAATTCAAATAGATTCGCAGACGGATGCCTATTCGTTCAATTGGTCTCCGGACAGTAAAAAGATAGCCTATGTTTCTATAATAAATACACCCAATAGTATTAGAATTGCGGATGTGGAAGCGAATGCACTTTACAGCGAAATATATTCGCCGGACAACCAGTCAAATGTATCGAATCCGATATGGTCTCCTGATGGACAAAGCATTATGTTTGTTCAGAACAACCAGGGAGTGTATTCCGTGTCTGAAGTGGTGATAGATTCAGGAGAATTCAATACTATAATCCCGGAAATATCGGAGTTAAATTATATCGACTGGAAGAAATCGGGAGATATCGTTTACTTCAGTCAAAATATTTTGAATTTCGTTTCCCGTGACGGACAATTTAATTTTAAAGACGTGGAATTGATAGAAGGTGAAAACAAATTCTATGCCATAGCCAGTGATGCTTTCGGAAATCAAAGCACACCTTCAGATGATATTACGGTAATATACAAAAATACAAGCACAACGCCTGATCTGGCAATAACAGCGGATGATATTTCTATTTATCCGCCGTATCCGAAACCCGGAGATAAAGTGTCCATTTACGTGTCTCCGAGAAATACGGGAGCAGTAGACGTTGCGAATGTTGATGTCGCAATCTATTTACAAACGGGTGATACTTGGAAGCTTCTCAATTATGAAACTATATCGTCAATAGCCGCAGGCACTTCTCAACTGCTGCATTATGAATTAAGTGATCTGCCGGTAGGGGTAAGTACGGTCTTTGTTTCCGTCGATCCGGAAAATACGATTAGTGAAATATCGGAAGACAATAATACCGCCTCTAAAGATATCGTTGTTATGGAACAGAACGGCGTTGTCATGACAACGACATTGGATGCAGCCCAATATACGGCGGTGCAGGATGTAAATATATCAGTTGATTTAAAGAACTCAGGTGAAGGCGTAAACGCAACTTTACTGGTTGACATTGAAGATGAAAATGGCGGTATCGCGGCGCAATTGTCAAGTGTTGATGTTGCAATGCCATATGCATCCGCTAATAACTTCAGCTTTGTATGGAATACAGCTGGAACATTTGACGGAAAATACAGAGTTCATTCGATATTAAAGGCAAATGGAGCTGTTGTTGCGGAAAATACATCACCATTTTCAATATTGCCTGATATCAATGTTCAATCTTTCATTACCACAGATAAAACAAGTTATGGTTCTAATGAAAATGTGTCGATAAATGCCAGCGTCACAAATTCAAGTAAAAACCATATAATCGCCAACCTTATTGCGAGAATAAAAATTACCGATGCCTCAGGTAATATTCTTTTCACCGAAGATAAGAATTTGACCAATATTCTGAACGGTTCTTCAAATAATGTCGGTTCTATATGGATCACGGGAAACTCAAATTCCGGCACTTACGGTGCTTCAATCGAAATTATTTTGGATAATCAGATAGTATCCGCGAAAACAACGAGCTTTACGATTGATTCATTTGTACAAATTACAGGCTCTATAACAGCAGTATCGCCATCAGTTGTTTTTGGTTCTAATGAAGTATTTAATTACAGTATTCAAAACAGTGGAAATATAGCGTTGAGCGGTCTTGACGTTAAAGTGCTTATTATTGATCCGGATAGTCAGTCCATATTAAGTACAGGCGAAAATATATTGGATTTGATAATCAGTGCAGTTCTGCCCGGCAATTACAGTGTATCTACTCAAGGATATTTACTTAAGACTTATAAAGCTGTTTTGCAATATACATATAACGGTGTAACCAAGAATATTGCCACTACAACATTTACAGTAAAGGATGGTTTGCCGCCGGTAATAACCACTGTTTCACCTTTAGCGGACAAAGTTTACGGTTCTCAAATAAATTTAACGGTTAATGCTACCGACGATTCATCAGGTGTGGACAAAGTCGAGTATAGAATAGACAGTGGAGACTGGAAGCTGCTGCCGGTTGCCGATGCGTCTGTTGGAAGATATTCAACCACGTGGAACGCGTCGTTAACAGATGAGGGAAGGCATGTCGTTGGCTTCAGAGCAACGGATAAGGCGGGTAATGTCAGCAATTCTTCGAATGTCAATATAACTGTGAATTTAACACCGCTGGTTGTTCAGGTAACATCTCCGGCGAATAATACCTATGTTAACACGCCAAATATTACCGTCACGGGCACCATAAGCGAAGCTGTGCAAACTTTGACTGTAAACGGAGTTGCCGCCCAGATAACAGGCACAACCTTTACTCTCAGCAACGTGGCTCTTGCCACCGGAGTAAATAACATCAATGTAGTAGCGACAGATCAGGCGGGAAATACAGGAACGGCCACGGTTGTTGTCATTTTAGATACAACGGCTCCGATAATTCAGATTGCAACTCCGGCAAACAGTTCCAATTTGAACACCCCTGTAATTACACTTACCGGCACCGTAAACGAAGCGGTGCAATCAGTAATGGTGAACGGAGTCGCCGCTCAGATAACGGACACAAACTTCACACTTAGCGGCATAAATCTTACTGAAGGTATGAATAATATTAGGGTGGAAGCAACAGACTTGGCCGGTAATCTCGGAGTGGCCACTATCAGTGTCACTCTGGACACAACTTTGCCGATAGTACAAATCACATCGCCGGTAAATAATTCATATCTCAGCACGCCGGGCATCACGGTTACCGGTACAATCAGCGAGACAACGCAAAGCGTGACTGTAAACGGAGTTGCCGCCCAGATAACAGGCACAACCTTTACGCTCAGTGGAGTGACTCTCGTTGACGGACTGAACAACATAACTGTAAAGGCTACAGATCTGGCAACAAATGTTGGCAGCGCCACCATCAATGTCATACTGGATACAACACCGCCGGTGGTTCAGATTTCAACTCCTGCAAACAGTTCCAACGTCAACACTCCTGTAATTACAGTTACCGGCACAGTCAACGAGGCCGTGCAGGCCGTTACGGTGAACGGAATTGCGGCCCAGATAATGGATAGAGCGTTTACGTTAAGCGGCGTAACTATTGCCGAAGGATTGAATAATGTAAAAGTAGAAGCAACAGACCTGGCCGGTAATATTGGAACGACGACAGCAGTTGTGACCCTCGATACAGCATTGCCGATGGTGCAAATCGCATCACCCATAAATAATTCGTATGTCAACACACCAAATATTACTGTAACGGGTACGGTTAGCAAGACAGTACAAACCGTAACGGTGAACGGAGTTGCCGCGCAGGTCAGCGGAACAAATTATGCTCTTACCGGAGTTTCTCTGACGGAAGGTGCTAATAACACAATAACCGTTGAGGCAACCGATCTGGCGGGAAACAAAGGGACAGCAAGCATAACGGTCAATCTCGATACAGCGGCGCCGATTATTCAAATTACATCGCCGGCAAATAATTCATATATCAATACGCCGATAATCACTCTGACTGGAAACGTGAATGAAACGGTAACATCGGTAAAAGTAAATGGTGTTGACGCTCAGATATCAGGAAATAATTTTATCCTGACAGGAATTTCACTGACGGAAGGCGCTAACGCAATAACGGTTGAGGCAACGGATTTGGCGGGAAACAAAGCGGCAGCAAGCATAACCGTCAACCTTGATACAGCGGCGCCTGTGGTTCAGATTACATCGCCCATAAACAATTCTTATCTGAATACTCCGACAATAACTGTCACGGGCATGGTAAGTGAAGCAGTACAAAGCGTAACGGTGAACGGAACTCCTGCGCAGGTAACGGGGACAAACTTCAGTCTGGGTGGAGTTTCTTTGGCGGATGGCTCAAACTCAATTACAGTTGAAGCAACGGATTTAGCAGGGAATAAAGGAACGGCAAGCGTTACGGTCATTCTCGATACAACGCCGCCTGTGATTCAGATTACTTCGGAGACGGACAATACATATCTTAACACGTCCAATGTTACGATCACAGGTACAGTAAGCGAGACTGTACAAAGCGTTACAATTAACGGTGTTGCCGCACAGGTCAACGGAACAATTTATACTGTTACAGGAATTTCTCTGTCCGAGGGTGTCAACACAATAACGGTTAAGACAACAGACTTGGCGGGCAATGTAGGAACGGCTTCAATTATTATAAATTTGGATATCAAGCCACCTGTAATAACTCCGGTATCACCTTTAACGGGCAAAATTTACGGTTCACAGGTCGATTTAACGGTTACGGCCACCGATGATTCATCAGGTTTAGACAAAGTCGAATATAAGATAGACAGCGGCGACTGGAAATTGTTGCCGGTTGCCGATGTGTCAACAGGAAAATATTCAATTACATGGAGCACAGTGAAGACGGATGAAGGTAGTCACACAGTAAACTTCAGAGCTTCGGATAAAGCCGGTAATTTCAGCAATTCTCCAGATGTCAATATAACTGTGGATTTGACACCGCCGGTTGTAACTGTAATTTCACCAACGGCGGATAAGATTTATGGTACACAGGTTAATTTAACGGTTACAGCTACTGATACAGCCTCGGGTGTGGACAAAGTCGAGTACAAGATAGACAGCGGTGACTGGAAGCAGTTAACGATTATTGATTTATCCACCGGCAAATATTCAGCAACGTGGAATACGGTAAAGAGTGACGAAGGTAGCCACACTGTCAGCTTTAGAGCTACAGACAAGGTCGGCAATATCAGTAATCTTTCGACTGTCAATATCGTAATCGATCTTACACCGCCTGGAGCACCGGCTATAATATCGCCGGCGAATAATTCGACACTAACTACAAATATTGTGGATATAAATGGAACTGCCGAGGCCGGTTCAATCGTGACGATGGTACTTGCTGGCGCGACCACTAATACGCAAGCAGATACTACAACAGGAGCATTCTTATTTAAAGGTGTAAATCTTATATCGGGAACTAATACGTTTGCTTTCACGACTACTGATAAAGCGGGGAATGTAAGCGCACAAACAAATTATACTCTTACAGGAATCTTTGTGACGTCAGGTATTTCTGTGAATAAGTCTAAGTACACTATAAACGAAAATCTTGTTGCCACTTCTTCAGTTACAAATACAAGCACCAGTGGTGTTTTGCAGAATCTGATTTTAAGATTGATTATAAGCAACAGCCAAGGAGCGACAGTATTTACGGAAGATAAACAGATTGCCAATATAGATCCGCAAAAAACGATTCAAATTATATCAAACTGGAATACAGCGGTCAATCCCGTTGGCATGTATGTTGTAAAGATTAATATTATAAACGGAACTAATGTTCTTAGCAGTTCAAACACAAGTTTCGAGATTTTAGGCACTTCAATCACAGGAGACGGGATGAGCGGAGCCGTTACCGTAAAACCCGATTATGTGTACACAGGCGATAATGAAAATATCAATTACGCGATTGCAAATAATGGAAACGAAGATGTCACCGTTCTTAATTATAATATTAAGGTTATTGATCAAAATCAGAATGTAAAGAAAGTGTTTTCAAATCAACAGGCAATAACCAAAGGCGGCACAATTGCCGCCTCAAGTATTGTATCGACAACAGGTTATTCCGCCGGAATATACACGGTTAAACTTGAAGTGAAAACAGCTGCAATGGCTGATTTCAAGACGATTTCCGCCACAACTTTTGAAGTGAAGGCTGGTATGGAAATTACTAAAGCTATACCGGATAACATAAATATTCTGGTATGGGTGAACAAGAAATGTAATACGTTACAAGGGGTATTTGATATTTCTTGTCTTTGCGATGACGATAAAAACTCTGTCAGAAACGATCTTCTGGAAAAGGCATTAAAGGACGCTTCAGTCAGTTATTATATTGTTTATAATAAATCCGACTTCCAGCGTGAACTGAGGAATTCTTCCTTCACTGACTACATGATTCTGGGAGACAGATATGTTCTTGATGAAAATTATGCCGATGAACTTCGAGAGCAGGTCTACGCAGGGAAAGGTTTGGTTTCTTCATTATATGTGAAATACGGTGAACCCGGTCCGCCGGTTTCCGGAGCGCTTTGGGCCGGCTATTTGCTATTGAGTCACTATACTATAGATTTAAATAACACTGTGATTGCCACTGGAGGTTCTTTTGTGGCATCGGGTAAAACAACGAACGTAATAGCTTACACAGATTCTATCATAGCAGGACGGATAAGGACGATATTAAATTCTCCTGCCATTCTCCTGAATAATTACGGGCAGGGTAAATCCGTTTACTATGCTTTTGATTTGGGTGAGACAATTAATGATCAGAATTATGGGCAACTGTCGAGCTTGATAAATAATTCGATTATCTATGCTCATAAATCCTCAGTGGTTGATTCATTTCCGACTCATCAACTAGTGCCTGTGGAAGTAAAAATTAAGAGTCTCGGCAGCAGTCTTGATTTGAAGGTAAAGGAAACTTATCCGTCTCAGATTAAAATTTATGATCCGGCCGGCAATATATGGATAACGGATAATCCCTGGATCAGCGATGTTCATGTTGATTCATATGCAACAAATTATTTCCGTTATTACGCTTTGACACCGGATACGCAGGGAACATATACATTGCAGACGGATATCGGTTATCAGGCAGGCAGTGACTTCCAGATATATAAATCATTAAATACTCAAATCACTGTCGGGAATTTCAGCACGACTGTTCTTACAGATAACATCATAACATCACTGAAGGCGCTAAAGGTATCCCTGCTTGAAAAATTGACCGTCTATAGTGCTGTTCAATATATGGAATCAGTAAAAAATAGAAATAATAATCAAACAGGAACAAAGGCTGTTTACGAAAGTGATATGAGTGATATCTTAAAAGCGCTTGACGCAGTGATGATTTTAACCAGTTGCGATACTAAGCAGGTGAGGTTGATGATGGATATGTTGCTGCGTACTTATGAAAGCAAATATTATTTGGAGTAATGGAATATTTGCTATAAATAAATTGATGCCTGCATTTAATCTTTTATATTTGTATAAGACAATTGCGATAGAGATTCACCGGCTCATGCCGGTGAATCTCTAATTGATGAATGATTTAACTTGCAATTTCCTTTAGCTTGCATCTTATAGAGGGAAGAGTTTGAGAAACCACAGGTTGCTCAAACGACAACACTCTCCCTCTTTATAAATATCCCGCAGCTTGCTTCGGGCGTGTTCATTTAACTTTTTTCGGCGGCATGATACTCGTTGCCGGGCTTGGCAAACTGCTGCAATCGCCGGTTACAACCACCTGCAAGGAAAACTGGTTATTGTTCTCATTCGATTCCTTCACCTGATTCTTCGGATCAAGAGAAAGGACCAATTTATTTTCCCCCGGTTTCAGATTTATTAAATCTTTTTGCATAACAATTGATCCGGGTAAAATACTGGGCCATTGCGTATCCAATGTTGAATTTAAGCTCTTATTCGTCCAGGTGCTGCCGAAAATTCCGGTCGGAACCTTGCCGATGTTAGTGACAGAATATTGCACAACAAAGGAACAGATTCCATTGCCCGATTTGGAAGCGCTTTTCGCATCAATCGTAACAGTATTATTCCAGTTAACCATTTTGTCGCCGATAGTTACCTGGCCTGTGGCAGTTAGATCAGGCAACAGTTCAAGGCTCGTTACTTGTGTCTGCCCGGATTGAGTGCCTTGAATGGCGCTTCCCGCAAGCAAGGTTTTCTGGGCAACTGAAGACTGGAGGTTAGCAGAGAGTTTTGGACTGTCGGCTGTGCCTGCTCCAAGACTATTTTGAGCATTCACCGGCGACGAAGAGAGCGCGGTATTCATGGAAAGTTGATTTTCGGGATCCGGGTGACGGAAACCACCGGATTTAAGGTCTTGATATTCCTGCTTGAGTCTTTCCTCGGCAGAACCGGCCGGAGTTGTGACCGGAGGTTTAGGAGATTCCGTGCAAATCGTCGGGACGGGCTCGCCGTCAACGGTATATTCCCCCTGTTTACAGTTTTTAGTAACGAAACCCAATAATTTATAATTGGGATCATTTTGCAAGTTTGCAATTAATTGCGGATTCGCGTTCTTATCACTGAATGGAGTTAGTCCCTCGATATATACGACACGCATAGGATCTACTTTATCATTCCCCAAACCATAAAAAGGAGATTTGGGGTTTGCGTAAAGAACCTTTAATTTATTGTGGATGTCTTGATAAGCGCCCTGTTCAACAAATGTGCAGTTCACCAGAGGCGGGTTTGGCAAATTTGACGGCACAAAATTAAAATTCTGAAGTGTAAACGTATTGTAACGTTCTGTGCAGAAGAACTGTTGCGTTCCGCGCTGGCAAATAATGGAGTTGTTGTTCACAAAGCATGAAATCTGTGAGCCGTCGCCTGCAGGCGCGGATTGATGAAGCAGTGTGTTAAGTATCTGCGCCATATCTTGACCCATTTTTACCTTGTCTATTCCGCAGCTCCAATCTGCCATCCCGTACACGCTGAAGGCAAGATTAGAACAAGCTTTATAATTTGCGACTGTTCCGCAAAGAAAATTCGGGCATAAATTCTGATTCACGTATTTGCCGAATTCCTTTGCAAACTTGGCCTCATTTTTTCCCCAGAAAGTTTCAGAGCACCAGGAAGAGTTCATCCCCGATTGGGCTTTATTGCCGGTGTTTTTAACCCAGCGGTCGTAATACGCATATTGACTAAAATCATCCGTACAACGATTTAAAATCCACTGTTTGGCGTTGCCACCTGCTGCCGCTGCCTGGGCCGCAAGGTTGGAAATCTGCGTCTGGTTGTTATAGGCATTTCGCGCCGGTGAAATTATATTGGGAAGCACTCTCGTTATCATATCAGCATCCCACTTCTTGTTGACGATGGCTATGAAAGCGCTTTGCGCCGCTTGAAGGTCGGAAAGGCAGGCGTCGTCATTGGCATCGCAAACCCAATTACTCAATATAACTTCATTGTTCCAGAATGTATCTTCTGTAAGATTGTTTGCCGGGTCTTCGAGCCAGTTCAACCCGTCATTCTCGTATGGCGCATAACCGGTTTGCCGGTTGTAGAGCGCCTGTCCGCCGATGCAACACTTTTTGAACGTGCAAACTATGGCATCGCCGATATCTTCGAAGAAATCCACGATAGCTTCTCCGATATCCGCCAAAAACCCGACAATTTCCTTGACCAGATCACAGAGCTCATCGCCTATGCCGGGGAGCACTATACCCGCGATAATGCATGGCGCGTCATCGCCGAGCCATTTGGCAACAATACCCACAATACCCCATACATCTTTATTGTCGACATCAACATATAGTTCGGCTATCGTTACGATTGTATCGCCGTAATTATTGCCTTGAAGAGCGCTCGAATACTGAGAAATACAACTTGGGGCATTATCAGGATTGTCCGCTACACAATTGATTAAACCGACTAAGCCGTTCAGTTCACTGCCTGATGGGATTTCGTCGGGATCAGACGGATGAATCAGATCCAGGATTTGCCCCAGCATGCCTAAAGTATCGGCATGGGCCGCGCGGGGAGTCACAACGAAACAACTCAATACGATAAAACTTAAAATAAGCCAGTGTTTCCAATAAGAGATCTTTTTCATCTTACACCTCCTTGTTTATTAAACTGAGGTGCTGTACCTGGTTTTGTTTTTCTGGAAGATGTTGATTTATTGTTTTGCGTCATTTCCTTTTTCAATTCGGCCACGGTGATGCGCTTGCCATGAGGCGATTCCAGCACCGTGCTGTCCGGCTTTTGAAGAATGTCTTCCCAGAACTTTTGCTGTTCCGCCTTCGTCATTGATTTGGACATATTTTCGGGAATTTTGATAGCAGGTCCTGAAAGATCAGGCCGCTGTTGAATGGAAATCATCTTCCGCCCAAGATGCTTTTCAATCAACGGCTGGACAAACTTTATTTGTCCTGCGGTAGCCACCCTTCCGGATGGAAGTTTTACCGTTGCGTTGTCGGGAAGCTTAAGCGCTGCAGAGAGATCGTTTGCAGTCTTGACTTGCATCACCACATTATTTTTATTCGGAAGATATTTGAGAGTTGCCGGCGTTCGGTTAATCCTGGCCGTACGCATCACTTGGGCTGCTTTTTCCAGATGACGCATAGTGCCTACGCTCACCCGGTTGCCGTTAGGAAGTTCGACAAGGGCAGTATCCGGCAGCGCTGCCAAACTGCTTGTCTTTAATCCGGGTTTGAATGGAACAATTTTTTGTGCCGGGACGTTGCCGGTCGATTGCGTTTCCGCGGCAAATCCTGATACGGATATTCCAAGCAGCAGGATTGCCGTCAGTACTGGTGTGAAACGGTGCAATTTCATAATCCCCTCCTGATTATTATTGATATTATTTGATAACAAAACTATTTGTAGCGTTTTTATTTCTTAAATAAAGAGTCCAGTTTTTCTTTAGCTGTTGAATCTGTCATGCTGGAAGTTTTAGCTGATTGCTTGTATCTGAAGAAATCACAGAAGTTGGAGCGGGTTTTATCCAGCACTCTTTCGGCTTGCGGTTCGCGGCAGTCGTTATAAGCGCCCGTGTCATAAAAAAAGCAGTTGAGACAGCAATGCAAATCAGCCCCGCAGGAAGGGCATTGCGATTGCCTTCCGACGAAAAAATCATCCGCTATTTCTTTTTTGCATTTATGGCAGATGTTCATAAAAGTAAAAGTACAAGCTACGTCGGGTACTTGTCAAGTAGCTTTTGAGAAATCTAAAATTTAGTAAGTATTTGAAAATATATGCTGAACACTTTATTGCTAACGGCATCTATACTCGCAGCAGAGAGATCATTTATGATTTGCCAGGTAATCTTTTCCTTCTTCAAGAGTTTTACAAAGGTAAACGTTTTTTCTGCCGGTGACGCTTAGAATGCCCTTAAAGATTATTTCCTTCATGCCATCCACGCCATAAACTGCAGCGCATTTGATGAATGGCGCATTTACCTTCATGAAATTCTTCAGAGTATCGGTGAGAGTTATATTGAAATTTGCATCTTTAACATTTACGAGAGCAAGCACCGAATTTTTAGGCTGAGTAGCGATAATGGCTTTGGCCCCTTCAATAAAAGCGAGTATTTCATCTACTTTGCTTTGTGAAGCATCCTCATATAGTATCTTTACTCCTTTATGAGTTATAAAACTTATTCCTGGCATTTTCTGTCTCCTCTATGGTTTTATTCTGGTTTCATTTAATTGCCGGATGAGTCTTTAAAATTATCAGCGCCTATCAGGAGTCTTTGTTTAATAAGACAATGAATTCTTTCTGCGTAGTAAATATAGTGAAGTTCCTTTTATATGTCAATTAATTTAAGATAATCATTGCCACTTGAAATTTTGAATGAACGGATTAATCTAAAAAGGGTGAAAATGCACGGGTTGGTATTATTCAACGGCGTTGAACATTGTGGCCGGTGCATCGAAGAGTATTCGAATCATCGTAATAATCGGGAAGGACTCCAGAGGAAAGCCATAGATGGAAATGATTAACAATTTGGCTATTGTTCAACCGCTGGTGATGCCGCTTCACCACAACACAATTGACAGCCCTGCACGGCAGGAAGGGCATTGCGATAGCCATCCGACAAAATAATCATTTGCTATTTCTTTTTACATCTATAGAAGATGTTCATGGAAGTGAAGATACAAATTATGTCTGATGTTCGTCAAGAAGCTTTTGTGCAAAAGTCTTTTTGGTGAAATATCTATAATAACTATCTCAGATCGTCTCTTGATTAACTGTTATATCTACTGTTCAGTAGCGAGCAGTCATCTGAATTGAGGATTACCATTTGAAAGTTTAACCACTTCGTGTGGGTAGTTGTCGCCAAGCGGCAATCAGAAGTAGTGTAGAGGCTGCGAAGAAGAAGAACAGCATTGCGCCATACACGATACCTGGACTAGAAATGAGTGGCTTAAAATACTCAATAATTACTGCGGGAGCGCATGAGACCGAATCTAGAAAGCGAACGGCAAGATACTGATAGAGGGCACTAGTGGCAATGGTCAAGAGATAAAGGAACCATGATGTGACCATAGCTTGATTCACTCGCCGTCCGGGCTTCACTCCAACAATCTTCTCGTAGAAGACGATTGTTAGGGCTAAAGCACCAGAGCTAAGGCTTGCGAATGTCTTTGCAGTCTCGATGTATAGAGGCATCACCTCCTTATTGACGATCCACTGCATTGTTTGGCAATCCATAGTTCCTCCTTCGGGTTCGATACTGTTTATATGTATCTTGTATACTAAACTAAAACTACAAAATTACAATTTAACATTTTTAATGAAAAAGGATTGTTTAACGATTATTGCTTGTAACATAGCATAATAATCTTAATTTGAAAAATGAAGAGTTCAGGAAGAAAAGTGCACCTACAAATCCTCGACATATGCCAGTCGTCTAAATTGAACATTAACGAATTGAAAGATACAATTAAAATGTCATTTATTTTTCTGAATTATTTATTATCGGTAGCTTTCAGCGTATGGGCTGTAATTGCCTCAACAATCTGCGGCCATGCTCCACCGTGTGTAACAACGTCATGTCCTACTCCCTTGAGCAATAACAATTGAGCTCCTGGTATTGAGTCTGCGGTTTCTTCACCTGCTTCTACAGAAAACAGAGGATCCTCTGTTCCATGAATAACCAGTGTAGGTACCCCTATGGAAGCAAGGGCATCTTTTCGATTGTTTTGCGCAAGGATGGCGAGAAAATGACGTCCATTACCCTGCCGGTAAAAGCAACGGTCGTAACTTGCGGCTATTTTCCCGCGACACCATTCCTCATCAAAAGGGAAGCGGCTTCCAGCAATCATTTTAAACCTTTCGACTGCACTCCCAATATAGGCCGACCGCTGAGCAGGAAACGGCGCGAAAAAGGCCGACAATACGTCAGGTTCCGGTAGCGGAAGTTTCGGATTACCCGTGGTGGAGAAAATGGAGGTCAAACTCAGGACATGAGAAGGATGCCGAAGGGCCATCGTCTGGCCAATCATTCCTCCCATCGACATGCCGCAAATGTGAGCGCACGGAATTCCCAAAGCGTCTAAAAGTCCTGCTCCGTCATCAGCCATATCCTCTATAGTGTAAGGCACATGACTTTTGTCACCACTGAGAATTTTCTCCATTATACCGATGACGTCCGTTGTGCCTCCCTTATCAAATTTTGAGGATAGTCCGACATCACGATTGTCATATCTGATTACATAATGACCACGCGAAGCGAGGTCCTGACAGAACCTTTCATCCCAAATAATCATCTGTAGCCATATTCCCATGATTAAAAGCAATGGGCGGTCCGCGGGGCTTCCAAATGTTTCGTACTCAATTTGAATACCATTGGCAGTTATATTTGGCATTATTAACCCTCTTTCTTTTCTTAATTTACTGACATATATACTTAGCTTCTAATAGAAAAATATTCAATCCCTCGAAAGAGGGATTTTCATAAATATTTCTATTGACCTTTTTTAAGTCTTGCCAATTGAAAGGTTGAATAAATATCAAGACTGAAGATTTGAGGATTTCTAATTGAAAGGTGCAGCTAAGATGTCACAAAGAACCGCTGAAAGATAGGAGATCGGTTTAAATTCATAAGCCGCCTCTTGAAGAAGTGAGACGGCTGATGAGTTAATATTAATTAATGCTGATATTTGTTCCATGTTACCAGCAACATTTTACATTAAGGTTTAACAACCATGACAGGGCATTTTGATCCTTGCACTACTTTATCTGCGACGCTGCCCATAAGATGTTTCAGAAGACCTGTCTTTCCATGAGATGCAATAACAATTAAATTAATCTTCTTCGCTTTTTGTTCACTCAATATTACCTCAGAGGGAACACCATTCTTGACATCAAAAATAACTTTTATCTTCTTAGTCTTGATAATACTCTCGGCTTCTTTTTTTAGCTTGTCCTTGGACTCCTTGATGCTGTCTTTCTCAAGTTGTTTGACTACTGCATAATCGAGACAGTAATCAACTGCACACTGCTGAATCTGCTTATCGATAACATGCAGAAGATAGATATTGCTATTATGCTGCGTTGCAATATCAACGGCCTTTTTTATGGCCTCATCTGAATATTTTGAAAAATCTGTCGGCACAAGAATATTCTTTGGCGCAAACATAACATTACCCCCTTTCTTGTTTTTTTTGTGATATTAAATTTTAAATTATGATGTATTTTAAACCCTATATGGTAAAAAGTCAATATTATGAATTTTTATTAATAACTACTTGAAAGGTTATGAATATTAAGAGTGAAAATTTGAGGAAGGAAGAAACGGTATCTACAATTCCACAGTATTTGACAGTCATTTGAATTGAGAATGAGATATAAACAAAAGTTGTGTTTAGGAAGATAGGTGGTGTATCCACCGGTTGGTTGTTTCGCGACAGTCAGCCGGCCAAAAAACAAAAGGAAAGGATACACACACCATGAATAAAGATAACGTAGTAGCGATAAAAAAACCAGAGAGATTTGTTGATGACCCTATTTCAGACATTTTACGTCAAGGAGCAAGAGACTTGCTAGCCCATGCCCTGGAAGCCGAGATTGAAATATTCTTAAACCAATATAAAGATTTAAGAGACGAGACTGGTCTTCAGAGGATCGTGCGCAATGGTTATTTGCCCGAACGTCAGATTCAAACGGGGATCGGACCGGTGCCTGTGGAAGTTCCTCGGACAAGGGATCGGTCTTTGCAGGAATCGGAAAGGGTATCCTTCCGTTCAGCCATATTGCCGCCTTACCTGCGGAAGACCAGAAGCATGGAACAATTGATTCCGTGGCTGTATTTGAAAGGTGTTTCCACCGGGGATTTTAGCGATGCCTTGGCAGCATTGGTCGGTAAAGATGCTCCGGGTTTGTCTGCCCCCACGATCAGTCGGCTCAAAACGGTTTGGCAGCAGGAGTTTCAGCAATGGCAAAAGCGTAATCTTTCAGAGAAACGTTATGTCTATTTCTGGGCCGATGGTATTTACTGCAACGTTCGCATGGATGATAAACAGTGCCTTTTGGTCATTATGGGTGCCACTGCTGATGGTGTAAAGGAACTGGTGGCGATAGAGGGCGGTTTCCGTGAAAGCGAAATGTCATGGAAACAACTTTTACTAGACCTGAAATCCAGAGGCCTGACTACCGCACCACAACTGGCGATTGGTGACGGCGCCTTGGGTTTCTGGAAAGCGTTGAGCAAAGTCTACGATGGTACCCGTTGGCAAAGATGCTGGGTACACAAGACTGCTAATGTTCTGAACAATTTGCCAAAGAGCCTTCAATCCAATGCGAAATCAAAATTGCATCAGATTTGGCAGGCAGCCAACAAAGATGAAGCCGCACGTCATTTTAATGATTTTGTGAATACGTATGAAGCAAAATATCCCAAAGCGGCCCAGTGCCTGGAAAAGGATCGGGATGCTTTGTTTACCTTTTATGATTTCCCCGCTGAACACTGGCGTCACATTCGAACCACGAATCCGATTGAATCGACCTTTGCGACGGTTCGATTACGAACAAATAAAGTGAGAGGCTGTTTTTCTGCAAGCACAGTCATCTCAATGGCATTCAAATTATGTCAATGTGCTCAGAAAAGATGGATTCGATTACATCGTCCGGAGCGCTTGGCTGATGTTGTGAAAGGAGTGAAATTCGTCAACGGTATTGAAGAAAAACGGATCGCCGCCTAATTCTTCATACACAACTCTTGACAATATCTCAATTGAGAATCACTAGTTGCAAGGTACAACGGTAACAAATAGTAATTTAAAACTGCCTTACTTGCTTTTAAGCCAAGCCTTCGCAGCATCAATATCGGTAAAAATTTTCAATTTCATACCAGCATTGATTGCTGTAGTTTCATGAAACGATTGGTAGTCTGAATTTTCCGGAATGTCCACCAGAGCGATGTGAGTACTATATATGTGGGAAGGATAATTTCTTACACGCTCATAGGTTTCTGTAATACTTAAACGACCCATAAGGTTGCGGATATCCACTAACATATTCTTTGCACTTGATGCATCTATAAGAGCTATCACTTCTTTTAATATTTTATCATGTTCAGCATTTGTTGATTTACCTGTCATGATAATTTCAAGAATTCCGTCATTTACAGAGGATGAGATTTGATAGTCTGAATTCTTTTCCATTTATGTACTCCTTTGTATAGAGGTAACAACAAAATACTTGGAATCAATTGAATAACCCCCTCTATAGAGGGGATTGTTTAATTACTATAATTAAGTATAATTATCAATAATAAAATTTATTTCAGTTGCTTGTTAAGATAAACAACTATGAAACATAATTCGTGCAAAATTCATTTAAAATCCAACATCAATGAATTCTTCTGGGAATCACCAAATCCCATGTCCATAGCTAATCCGGAGGATGGCACCTTAATAGAAGTAAGTAAATCCTACTTAAAATATTTTGGACATACTCGGCAGGAAGTAATCGGAAAGACAGGGGCTGAATTAGGTCACATAAGACATAAAAAATTTCATAATATTTTATATCAAATAAAAGAACAGGGCAATGCTGAAAGCATTTTCCTGAGATTTAAGACCAAAGATAATGAAATCCGGCACACATTAGTTAATTTTAAAATAATCAATATTAATCAGAAACTCTTGTTGCTATGCATTTATACTGATATTTCCAAATCTGCTATGATATTAAAAAATAGGCAAGATGATATTCTTAAAATATTTAATTCCATTGACGGAGATGGCATTATTTTAATAAATGATTATGGTACAAGACATGCTTCTTTATTTTATGCTAATGGAAAAGCAAAAAATATTTTTAAAAAATGCCCTCTAAATAAATTGCTTAAAAAACTCGAAGGACATGAATCAATATTATTAAGGCTTAATTCAAAATCTTATCATGTCAGAAAAATGGGAAACTTTGATAAACCTGGTATGCAGCAAATTATAATTTTCTCATTGCCGGATTCCATGCACCTCAAACAGACAATGGAGAGATTTGATTTAACTCCCAGACAGCAAGAAGTTGCTATTTCAGCCTTAAATGGAAATTCCAACAGTGAAATTGCAAAAAAACTTCACATTTCTGAGTATACCGTAAAAGGCCACATGAAAGACATCTTTCATATAATGCGTATTAGCAACCGCAGCGAACTTTTCCCAAGATTATTTAACTTGCGATAACTTTTTTTTGTTTCTTTCCGATTGAAAGATTGCATAATGATAGAGACTGATGATTTGAGGAGGAAGAAATAAATTACATTTTTATTTGCAAAGTCCTTCCTTTCTTTTATCCCTGCGAATGGCGGCCTCTTTGTTTCTCCTTATGTCATCGTCAGTTTCCGGTATAACTTGAGGGATCTCCATCGGTTTGCCAAGATGATCAAGAGCAACGAATGTGAGATATGCTGAAGCCGCATACCTGATTTTACCCGTCATGAAATTTTCAGCTTCAACCTTCACTCCAAGCTCCATCGATGTCCGTCCCGTAAAATTAAGATTGGCATGTACCCTCAATATATCTCCTACGAAAGCCGGGGAAAGAAAATTGAGACTATCTATTGAAACGGTCACAACATTGGTACCGCAATGCTTGGCAGCAACCATGCCTGCGGTACTATCAATTAGTTTCATTATGACTCCTCCATGGACGTTCCCGACAATATTCGCATCCTGCTGCGTCATTTGCTGCACTGTTTGTATCCTGCTGAAACTCATTAGTTTGGACTGCATTGTTTTTCTCCTCGGAAGATTTAATTTGTATCCAGATTTATTTAATTTATATAGCAATTCATAAATAAATTAGCAAACAACATGTGATTACCAAAATGTAAGGTTTGGCGCCGATGTTTGTCTGCAGGCGTAAAGGATGTCGATTATAGATTGAAAGGTTGCATAAATATCAAGATTGAAGGTTTAAGGTTCGCGGCAGTCGTTATAAGCGCCTATGTCGTAGAAAGAGCAATTAAGACAGCAGTGCAAATCAGATCCGCAGGAAGGGCATTGCGCCTGCCGTTCGACAAAAAAATCCTCTGCTATTTCTTTTTTACATTTATGACAGATATTCATAAAAATACCATGTATTACTGAGCATGAGCAACCGTTTCAAATAAGCCCTGTATTTGCTTCTCAAAAAGATAAACTCAACCAAAAATCTTTAAAAAATTCACTGCAGGATTTATTTATCATCGTTACAGGAATTTTAGCACGATACAAATTTATTATTCGTCCTTCGATAATATTTTTATCACTCTCCGAACGGTCGAGAGTTGTGGCATAGCATCTGATATCATTTCTATACGGCGACGAGTTTTTACTCGGCCCTGGATCAATCAGTTGCATATTCTGTTCATGAAATGCGAAGCCCAAGAAGACAACTCTCTTCGCCTTTTTCATGTGTTCCCTGATTTCTAAAATCTCGCTTGAACTTGGATCTGTGCCTTCGGCAAATGTTTTGATATTTTTAGCAAGATCTAATAACTTTTGCGAATCTGGTATCGCCCCAAATGGCATAGTTTCGTTTTGATTAATCCATGGCTTACTACCAATATCACCATATGGATGGTAAATATTTATACAATTGACTAATTCTGCGGCTTCAGTTTCAGACATGTTATAGTAGGTTTGCAAAGCGCAATAAATAAAATGCTCTACACAGCGATCATAGTTAAAAATTATTAATGTGACAAATTTAAATCTTTCTTTAAGATCGTTTTTTACACAATTTCCAGTAAGTAACTGAAAAAAATAAATATACCAAGTATTTGAGATGCTATTAAAATCTATATTTGATTGATTAAGTGACCTATCGAAATAAAGACGACTACCTCTTTCAGCATCTAATATAGAACGAACAATTGCTAATTTCCCACACAGAGCAATTTTTTTGTTTTCTCGGTGTTGATCAATAAAATTGTCTATCGAACTAGCGAGTGGTAGCGCATCTTTAATACGAAGAGCTTCAGGGACGTATAGGTTTATATCAGGGTTACCGCTATTTTTAGCAAATATGTACAAGGCTTGAAAAATGAGGTTGTCACCACTTTTTAACTTAGAAGGTACGGAATAATGTATATTAAGAAGATGCGATATTTTATTTTTAAGATCATCGCCTGTAGGTAAATTGGCTTCTTTACTAGCTCCCGCACCAATTACAAATACAGTATTCATGCTCATTTTGCTATCCTTTCTAAACGTTAATTACAGTAAAATATATTTAAAAGCTTTGCCCGTTTTTCATCCAATCTTTTCCGCCCAGGATTCTTGCAACCAATATGCTGGCCACATTATCACCGACGGCGTTGACCATCGTCGCGGGAGCGTCAACCAAAGTGCCGATTATCGTGATCAATGGAAAGGCTTCAGGCGGAAAACCGTAAAGAGAGATAATCAGCAGTTCGCCTATCGTGCCGCCGCCCGGTATGCCGCTTACGACCATCCCCGTCAGCATGCCGATTCCGATTGCGGTCAATATAGTGCCGGCACTGGAAAAGGGCATATGGAAAACACCGAAAAGAAAAGCTATCTTTAAAACGGCGGCGAGACACGATCCCTCCATGTGCAGGGTCGCACCTACAGGAATAACGATTTCACTGATCTCCCGTGGAACACCCATTTTATCCGCGGCATCAAGGTTGGTTGGTATTGTGACCATACTACTTCCCGTCGCCAAGGCGGTAACGGATGGAGGGATGATGTATTTCCAGAATGCCTTCACGCCCGGACCTTTCGCGGCGATGTACACATAAAGAGTGAAGGCGACGAAAAAGTACAGGATGGCAAGAGGGAAATACAGAATAATGACTCTCGCGTAAGAACCGAGAAGCTCTGTGCCGAAAGATCCTGTAATGTACGCGAAATACGCGCATAAACCGATCGGCGCATAGAGCATGATATAGCCGATAACTTTCATCATCACTTCAGTTCCTGCGCTCAGGAAATCAGCAAAAGCCTTTCCTTTTTTCCCCGCGGAGGATGCGCCCAGGCCGATGAGAATGGCGAAAATAATCAGCGCCAGCATATTATTCTTGCTCATGATGTCGCGGAAGTCCGAAACGGTGAGCGCCTTCGCGATTTGTTCGGCGGTATTGAAATGCTCAATCTTCAGGTATGAACTTAAGTTGATATTGATGCCCAGCGCGGGAGGATATATCTTGACGCCGATCATCATGACGCAGGCGGCAATAAAACCGGCGATGGTAAAGACGACGATCATGGCCGTTAATATTTTCCCCAGACGCTTCAGGTCGGACATTCCGGCGACCGCCGACGAAATGGAGAAAAAAACCAGAGGGACGACGATGGTAAAAAGAAGATTGAGAAATATATCTCCGAGCGGTTTTAAAACGGCGGCGTCTTTCTTGAAAATGATTCCAAGAACGGAGCCGATAATGATGGATAGAATCAAAATGAATGAGAAGCCGTAGGATTTGAAGAAAGCCGGTAATTTAATTTTCATATATTCACCCCGTTAGAAAGCCCCGCTGCTTGCACCGTGCGAAGCATTGCTGCTATCGGGGCTTGCGGCGGGGATGATGGTTCTTCCTTTTTCAGCGAACACGGTGTTTAATGCCCCGTGTGATCATACCCGTTGGAAAGTCGAAGACTTTCTAACGGGGTTCATTCAATTACAAAATCAAAATAAGTATCAGGATAAGGTTCGTTCTTCAGTGTGTAGTGCCACCACTCCATATCATAATTTTTGAATCCGTGCTTTTCCATGAGCGACTTGAGCAGGAGCCGGTTGATTTTCTGCTGACGGCCGATATTTGCATTTGCCGTGTGCGAGAGTTCATGAAAACAATCAAAGCCGGTTCCCATATCAAGGCTGTTATCTTGGAAGCGTTTTGCCGCAGGAAGGTAACATTCTTGGAGTTTTTGTCCCGGTGTATATTGCGCCTGTTCAGGAGCGGGGAAGGGGACGATCGTCAGATCAAGTGTACTGCCGCGGCTGTGGCCGGACTTCTCGGCAATGTAGCCGTCTTTGAATAAATTTCTCTTATCAATGGTCGGGTAGAACTCTTTCATTGTTTTGGTATTTTCAATTTCTTTGGCCCAGCGGACAAAATGATTGACAGCTCTTTGAGGACGATAGCAGTCATAAATTTTCAGCGATAAAGAATAGGGTTCCAAGTCTTTCTGCACGCCGGCCAGCGCTTGAGCTGCATCTTTTGTGAGAAAACATTTCGGCGCGAGATAGCCGTCAACTCTTTCTCCGACAAAGTTATGCGGGCCGTAATAACGAATATCCATAACCACATCAGGAATAACTTTTTGTATATCGATAAAGCTGTCCGGCATTTTATCAGCATAAGCTGTATGAGCGATTTGCGCGAAGCCCAAAGAGACAAGAATCAGCAATACAAGTAGAAGTTTCGATTTCATTGACGAGCCTCCGTTAATTCTTAATGCCGGTAATAATAAGCGGCGATGCCGCCGGATCAAGCCAGCCGAGAATTTTAATGATGTCTTCTTCGGAAACAGCCACGCAACCGGCCGTCGGGATTCCTTCACCTTTCCAGATGTGCAGGAAGATGGCGCTGCCGTTGCCTTTGATTATCGGGTCAGTGTTATATTCGATTACAACACCGTATTTGTAAAGGTTATCGTCGCGTTTCATCATCTCATAAGAAGCCGCGCGCGTTTCCGATTTTTTTACCCAGCGATTGTAATCGATGGAGTTGGGATCGTCAACCCAGATATCGTCTGGTGTCGCTTGACGATAGGACATTTTTGTTCCTATGCTTGTATCATATCCAAAGGTCATTTTAAGAGGATAGATGCCGGATGGTGTTTTGCCGTCACCTTCTTTTTTTTCTCCTTCGGAAGCAAAACCGTTTACCCCGATTACGGCATCAAAAGGTTCGAAAGCCTCCTGCCATTCATTTCCATGTCTTTCTACTGCGTAAAGAGTTGTTTTGGTAAAGAAGAAAGAACTGTCGTCCACAACTAAAAGAATTTGGGCGGATCCATCAATTTTATTTATCTGCGATTTTAATAACGCCGACGAATCGAATTTATGAGCCGCAGGGACAAAAAAACATGCCGTAACTGAAAAAAGCATAAAAAGTATTGAAAAAACCCGGATAATTATGAAGAGAACCTTTATATGCTTAATATTATTCAATTCTTTTTCCTCTCAAGTAGACACAATATGGCATTAATATGAAAAATTCAAGGAATAAAGGCAAGTCAAGTTATTCTTGACTTTAATTCTTCTTTTATGGTAGCTAAAGCCACATGGCTAAAGCAACCAAAAATTAAAAACTCGCTAACCTCAAGTTAAATCTCAAAGGAAAGAATAAATGTCAGATCATTTTACATTGATGATTATTCCTAGCAGAAAGAGCGGAGTCAAGAAAATATCCGTTCCAAAGGTTATTATTCGGAATATTCTTATCGCTTTCGTTGTAATTATTTTAACAACTCTTTATATTATTTATGATTATGCCAGTATTAAAAGAGACAGAGCTGAATTGACAAGATTAAGAGCACAAACGAAAGAACAGGCTCAACAGTTCCGCGATTTGGCAATGAAAATAGATGAGTTCTCCAGCCGTATGGAAGAGCTCAGACAGGTTGATAAAAAAATTAGAACGTTAGCCTATGAGACGAGCAAGGATAAAAAACTGCCAATAGGCATCGGCGGGTCCGATAAAGAAACAAGAATCAAGGATCTATTGGATCGGGATCATGATAAATTAATAGCGGGAATGCACAACAGCATTGATAAGCTTAATGAAGATGCGAATACCAGGGAAAAGAGCTTCAATGAATTAATGGCTTTTTTACATGAACAAAAATCCATTCTTGCTTCCACGCCCTCCATATGGCCGGTAAAAGGCTGGATAACGTCCGGTTTTGGCATAAGACAATCACCTTTCAGTTCAGGGGTTGAATTTCATAAAGGGTTGGATATATCGACCCGGTTCGGTAAGGAAGTCATTGCGCCTGCAGACGGACTTGTCATTGTAAGTGCTTTTGATCCCCAGGATGGTAATTTTATAAAAATCGACCACGGTCACGGCCTTGCTACCGGATATGCACATTTATCCAGAATGGCTGTGAAACAGGGGGCCAGAGTTAAAAGGGGGCAGATAATCGGTTATGTCGGCGATACCGGACGCAGCACGGGTTCACATCTTCACTATGCTGTTTTTGTCAATAACGTTCCGGTCAATCCTAAAAGATATTTAAAAGATTAAGTGATCGGTTATTTAAACCGCAAAATTTTTTTCAAAAGTAAAGTTGCGGGTTAAAAATAAAAAAAGTTGTGTTTGTAAGAAGATTGTACGTTCGAAATTGGGATTTAATTTCTGATAAAATTAATTTATTTGAATTCGCCGGTTAGTTCGCCGGTTTTTTTTTAAAAGGAAATCAATGCTGGAAAGTATACTGAAAAAAATTGTCGGAACAAAAAATGATCGGGAATTAAAAAGATTGTCGTTGCTTTTGAATGAAGTCAATAATTTTGAACCAGCGATGATGTCTTTAACCGATGAGGAATTGCGGGCAAAGACCCCGTATTTTAAGGAAAAGTTAAAAAATGGTTTTTCTCTTGACGATATATTGACAGAAGCTTTTGCCGTTGCACGGGAAGTTTCGCGCCGCACTTTGTTGATGAGGCCTTTTGACGTCCAAGTCATCGGTGGAATGGTTTTGCATGAAGGCAAAATTGCTGAAATGAAAACGGGCGAAGGAAAAACACTGGCCGCGACAATGCCTCTCTACCTTAACGCACTGGAAGGAAAAGGGTGCCATGTTGTTACCGTAAATGATTATCTGGCCAGACGAGACGCGGAATGGATGGGGCCGATTTATAAATTTCTGGGCTTGAGTGTCGGCATTATCGTTCACGGACTGGATGACGACGAAAGAAGAGAAGCGTACCATTGCGATATCACCTACGGGACAAATAATGAATTCGGATTTGATTATCTGCGCGACAATATGAAATTTACGCTGGAGGATTACGTTCAGCGTGAGTTCAACTATGCCATTGTTGACGAAGTTGACAGTATTTTAATTGATGAAGCCAGAACGCCGCTCATTATTTCCGGTCCGTCCGAAGAATCAACGGATAAATATTATAAAATAAACCAGATTATCCCCAGATTAAAACGAGACAAGGATTATTCGATCGATGAAAAAAGCAAAACGGTAGTCCTTACGGAGGAAGGCGTTGCCCATGTGGAGGCTTATTTAAATGTCCAAAATCTTTATGAGCCTCGAAACATCGAAATAGTTCATCATGTCAATCAGGCTCTCCGCGCTCATACTTTATTCAAGAGGGACGTGGATTATCTTGTCAAAGACGGAGAAGTAATAATTGTTGATGAATTCACCGGTAGAGTCATGCCCGGCAGACGTTACAGTGACGGTCTGCATCAGGCCCTGGAAGCGAAAGAAAAAGTAAAAATCGAGAAAGAAAATCAGACGCTGGCTTCAATCACATTTCAGAATTATTTCAGAATGTACAAGAAACTGGCCGGTATGACCGGAACGGCAGATACGGAAGCTCCTGAATTCAAGAAAATTTATAATCTGGATGTTTTGGTTGTTCCGACCAATATGCCGATGATTCGCGTTGATAATAACGATCTTATTTATAAAACTGAAAAAGAAAAAATCAACGCTGTCATTAAGGAAGTCAAGGAGCTGAATAATGAGAAGCGCCCCGTCTTGATCGGTACCATATCGATAGAAAAATCAGAATTGCTCAGCAAATATCTGACTCGTTCCGGTATAAAACATCATGTGCTGAATGCCAAGAATCATGAGCGTGAAGCTGAAATTGTCGCTCAGGCAGGTCAGCCGGGAATGGTTACGATATCCACGAATATGGCTGGTCGAGGTACGGATATAAAATTGGGAGAGAACGTGGCGGAATGGGGAGGTCTGCATATTTTAGGAACCGAACGTCATGAAAGCCGTCGTATTGACAATCAGTTAAGAGGACGATCCGGCAGACAGGGCGATAAAGGATCATCACGATTTTATCTTTCTCTGGAAGACGATCTCTTGCGCATATTCGGCGCGGAAAGAATATCGGGAATCATGGACAGAATTGGCATAGAGGAGGATCAGCCGATTGAGCATAAATATATTTCCCGCGCCATAGAAAACGCCCAAAAACGTGTCGAGGGGCAGAATTTCGATATCCGCAAACATCTGCTCGATTACGATGATGTAATGAACAGCCAGAGAAAAGTTATTTACGAGCAGCGCAAGAAAGTCCTGCGCGGTGACGATTCATGGACGGATATCGAAGAAATGATTCATGAGATTATCGACGATCTTTTGTCCGAATTTGTCAATGAAAAAGCGCATAGGGATGAATGGAACTTCAAAGGACTTGATGATGCCATATTAAAACAGTTTAATTTAAAACTCGATTTGAGTAATTCGGAGAAAAATATTCCGGCCCAATCGTCCCTTCGGGAGTTCATAATTGAAAATGTTCTGAAACTCCTGCATGATAAAGAAAAAGAGTTCGGCAAGGAACTCATGGATTATCTGATTAAAGTGATTATGCTGCAGGCAATAGATTCACAGTGGAAGGAACATCTGCTGGCAATGGATCATTTAAGAGAGGGTATTGGTCTGCGCGGTTATGCCCAGAAAGATCCGGTGCGTGAATATCAGCGCGAAGGTTATGAAATGTTTATGGATATGATTTACCGCATAAAAATGGACGTGCTGGAAAAGTTGTGTCTGATCAGAATACAAAGAGAAGAAGAAGTAGAAGACATTCGACAGAAGCAAAAACAGGATTACATCATGAGCCGCGGAGAAGACGTGCCGGAAAAGAAAACAATTAAGCACGAAGGCGCCAAGACGGGACGTAATGATCCCTGTCCCTGCGGAAGCGGCAAGAAATATAAGAAATGCTGCGGCGCCTGAGTTTTCAAAGAGGAGATGGTTTCAATGGTTAAAAACAAAATAAAATTCACCGTACCCGGTTTTTTGGCCAATGGAATTTCAGTCGGGATTAAAAAGCCTGATCAGAAGGATCTTGGTTTGATTTATTCGACTGTGCCGGCGAAAGTAGCGGCTGTATTTACAAAGAATACTTTTAAAGCTCCGCCGCTGTTGATTAACGAGGAACGTGTCAAGAAAGGAATGGCTCAGGCCATTATTACCAACAGCGGTTGCGCCAATGCCGCAACCGGAAAAGAGGGTTACAGGGATGCTCTAATCGTCTCGGAAACCTTGTCCAAACAATTGAATATAAAAGATGAATTTGTGCTGCTGGGTTCAACAGGAGTTATAGGAAAGAGACTCCCCGTGAAAAAAATAGAAAGCGGCATAGGCAAACTCGTCAAGGGATTGAATGATGCCGGTATTGAAGATGCCGAAGCGGCGATGATGACAACGGATAAATTCCCCAAGATTGCCATACGAAAAGGGGTTGTGGGAGCAAAGGATATTACTGTGTGTGGCATCGCCAAAGGGGCGGGTATGATAGAACCCAACATGGCCACGCTTTTGACCTATGTCATGACGGACGCTTTGATTGACTCCAAGGCTCTGAACACTGTTTTTCATCAGGCGATTAATTCCACATTCAATTCAATAAGCGTTGACGGTTGTATGAGCACAAACGATATGGCGATTATTTTAGCCAATGGTTTGGCCGGAAATAATCCTCTGGAAAAGGTTCAGGCACGACTGCAGCATTTCCGTGAAATGTTGACTGATGTGTTAATGGAGCTCTGTCAGGCTGTAGTCAGAGATGGCGAAGGGGCAACAAAAGTAATTTCGGTGACGGTAAACGGCGCCAAGTCAAAATCCGATGCGCGATGTGCCGCATATTCCATTGCCAACTCGAATCTGGTAAAAACGGCTTTTTTCGGGGAAGACCCCAACTGGGGAAGAATAATTGCCGCTCTTGGTGCTTCCGGAATATCCATGGAAAAGGAAAGAGTATGCTTATCCATTGGTAATGTACTGGTATTTTCCCAAAACACACCTGTAAGTTTTGATATAAATAAGTTGAAAGAAGTGTTTAAGAAAGATCAAATCGAAGTGCAGGTCGATCTGGGAGGCGGAGATAAGTCGTATTATGTTTATACATCCGACCTTTCTTACGACTATGTAAAAATAAACGCTGAATACTCAACTTAAACCATCGATAAAATTACAGTTATTTAAACTTGATTATTTAGTTTGTTTATGCTAATTGCCGCCAGACAAATTTCACACATCCTCGGATTACCGGTATGTTGCTTGAATTTCAAGTTTGCCGTGTAAGTTGATGAGGATGGAGGAAAAAAACAAAAAAGGAGAAAAATATGTCAGCAATTTCGATGAAACTTTTACTGGAAGCCGGTGTCCATTTCGGGCATCAGACAAACAAATGGAATCCCAAGATGAAACCGTATATCTTCGGGGCGAGAAACAATATTTACATCATTGATTTACAGCAAACAGTCGGTCTGTTTCAGGCAGCGTATAATTATGTTGTCGATGTTGTTAGTGAAGGTAAAGAGGTTCTTTTTGTCGGAACGAAGAAGCAGTCGCAGGAAGCTATTAAAGAGGAGGCTATGCATTGCGGTATGCCTTTCGTCAATCAGCGCTGGCTCGGCGGCATGTTGACCAATTTTGTTACCATCAAAAAAAGCATAGACCGTTTAAACTCTTTGACAGAAATGTTCAACGACGATTCCATTAATGCTTTTCCGAAAAAAGAAATCACTAAAATGCAGAAAGAAAAGCAAAAGCTGGAAAGTGTTTTAGGCGGAATCAGAAGTATGAAATCTACGCCGGCGGCTGTATTTGTTGTTGACCCCAGCAGGGAACACATAGCCGTTAATGAAGCCAAAAAATTAAGAATTCCCATAGCGGCTATCGTTGATACGAATTGCGATCCCGATAATATTGATTTTGTCATACCGGGTAATGATGATGCCATTAGAGCGATCAAATTGTTTACTTCCAAAATTGCCGATGCGGTTCTGGAGGGGAAAAAGCGCTTTGAAGAAAAACTGGCGGCAGAGTCAAATAAAGAATCGGAGCCGGTTGCGGAAGTAAAACCGGTGGAATCGGATGTTCCGGAGAGTGTGGAGATGGATGATAGTACGGAGAAGTCTGAATAAATGCAGAAAATCATTTAAATAACTTTCAGCTATCTTGGAGATATTAAAGTTTTAAGGGAGGAAAATTAAATTGGAAATAACTTCAGCAATGGTTAAAGAGTTGAGAACGAAAACCGGTGCGGGCATGATGGACTGTAAAGAAGCTCTTGCGGCGGTTGGCGGCGATTTTGAACAAGCAATTGATTTCTTAAGAAAGAAAGGACTGTCCGCGGCAACAAAAAGATCGTCAAAAGCCGCTAAGGACGGCACCATAGCTTCATATATTCATATGGGCGGCAAGATAGGCGTCATGGTGGAAATAAATTGTGAAACGGATTTTGTGGCTAAAACAGCAGATTTTCAGACAATGGCCAAAGATATTGCCATGCACATTGCCGCATCCAATCCTTTATTCGTGCGTCCGGAAGAGATTCCGGAAGCTGCAATGGAGAGAGAGAAGGAAATTTACCGAAGCCAGTTACGCGAAGAAAAAAAGCCGGAGAAGATCTGGGATAAGATTATTGAGGGCAAACTGAAAAAATATTACGAAGATGTCTGCCTGACGGAACAGAAATTTGTTAAGAATCAGGATATCACTGTCGGAACCCTAATCAGCAATATGATTGCGAAAACAGGCGAAAATATCATTCTCCGCCGTTTTGCCCGTTTCCAGCTTGGCGAGGAAATTAAGCAATAATGAGTATTAAACAGAAAGTTGCTTACAAAAGAATTCTTTTAAAAATAAGCGGTGAAGCGCTTTTGGGCACGCAGTCGTTTGGAATTGATCCAAGTGTTGCCAATTTTATCGCCGGTGAGATAAAATCACTTTCCAATTTAAAAGTTGAAATAGGAATTGTGGTAGGCGGAGGCAATATCTTCCGCGGTCTGGAAGCAACTTCCAGGGGTATTGACCGGACTTCGGCCGATTATATGGGTATGCTGGCCACGGTGATCAATAGTCTTGCTCTGCAAAGCGCACTGGAAAGATGCGGCATATCCACGCGTGTGCAAACAGCAATAGAAATGCATGAGATTGCCGAACCTTTTATTCAGCGCAAAGCCGTTCGACATTTGGAAAAGGGGAGAGTGGTTATATTTGCCGGAGGCACAGGAAATCCCTATTTTACCACCGATACGGCTGCGTCCTTAAGAGCTATGGAAATCAAAGCCGATGTTATTATGAAAGCCACAAAAGTTGATGGCGTCTATGACAGCGATCCCTTAAAGAATAAAAAAGCCGTCATGTTTAAAAAAATAAGTTATATTGATGTGTTAACGAAAAACCTTAAAGTAATGGATGCAACCGCAATATCTCTTTGTCGTGATAATTTATTGCCTATTATTGTCTTTAATTTGCAGAAAAAGGGTAATATTCGACGGGCAATTTGCGGTCATAAAATCGGTACCTATGTAGGAGAATGATATGTCTAAAGAAATAGTTTTTCAAAAGTTTAAAGATGACATGGAAAAAACGATTATCAGTTTGGGCAAATCCTTCAGCAGAGTAAGAACAGGCAGAGCGTCAATTTCATTATTGGATGGAATCAGAGTGGATTATTACGGCGTTGATACACCGATTGCTCAGGTCGCCAATATTTCTGTTCCGGAAAGCCGATCAATTCTTATTGTCCCGTGGGATGCTTCGGTAATCGGAGCAATTGAGAAGTCTATTCAAAAATCGGACTTAGGATTGACTCCGTCAAACGATGGGAAAGCCATACGGCTTTCAATTCCCCAGTTGACGGAAGAAAGGCGCAAAGAAATAGCCAAAACGGTGAAGAAGATGGCCGAAGAAGGAAAAATTAAATTGAGAAATTCACGCAGAGACGCCAATGAAGAACTCAAAGCCATGAAGAAGAACAATAAAATATCCGAAGACGAACTTTTTACCGCCCAGGAAGAAGTTCAGAAATTAACGGATCAGTACATTGAAAAAACCGATAAAATACTTGCGGCTAAAGAAAAAGAAATAATGGAGATATAAAAAATATTTCATAGCGATACAAAAATGGGGAGTTCTGGCTCCCCATTTGTTTTTTATTCACTTTTTATTTATTGAAAAAAAATGTTCTGTCGATTAAAGTAAAAAAGTTATGGAGTTTATAAGTGATTAAAATTGATTACAACAAATTACCTCAACATATAGCCATAATTATGGATGGCAATGGCCGATGGGCCGAACAGCATACAATCGGTAGAATCAGGGGGCATAGGAAAGGCGCTCAATCGGTAAGAACAGTTGTGAGCACATGTCGTGAAATCGGCATAAAGTATCTTACGTTATTCGCGTTTTCTATTGAAAACTGGGAACGTCCGGCAAAAGAAGTTCAAGCTTTGATGGTGTTACTTGAGGAGTATTTAGCCAAAGAACTGAGAGAATTACAGAAGCAGGGTATAAGACTCATGACCATAGGAGAAACAGACCGTTTAAATCCGTCGGTCAGGGAAAAACTCCAGATGGCAAAAGAAGCCACCTTAAAGAATGATAAGATGGTTCTTAATATTGCGTTAAGTTACGGTGGGAGAGATGAAGTTATTTCTGCCGTAAAAAAAATAATTAAAGACAATAAAGATAATAAAATTGATATAGATGATATTGATAAGGAAACTTTTAGTAATTACTTATACACTTGCGGCATGCCGGATCCTGATCTTTTAATCCGTACCAGTGGCGAGTATCGCATTAGTAATTTTTTGCTTTGGCAGATGGCCTATACGGAATTATATTTCACGAAAGTCCTTTGGCCGGATTTTACAAAAGATGATCTACTAAAGGCAATTGAAACCTACCAGAAACGTGAAAGGCGTTTTGGTCTAACCGGTGAACAGTTAAAAGAAAAAAATATCCAAACTAGTGAATAAAATTGAAGGCTCAAACTAATGTCAAAAAAAGAGAATTCGCTTATCAAAAGATGGGTGACCGGTTTAATTATTGCTCCCATATTGGTTTTGATTATTTTATTTTGTTCTAAAATAATTTTCGCGGGTTTGGTTATTGTATTTACTCTTGGCGGAATGTGGGAATATAATAAAATGGTTTTCAGAGATGGTTTTATATGGGAAAAAACTGAAAGCATTATATTTGCGTTAGTACTTCCTTTGATTGTCCTGTGCAGAAATGAACAGTATACAACAGCTTTACTGGCTTTCTCTGTATTGATTGTGTTTATTTCATTTATTGCCTCTATCAGAGAATCCGATTTCAATGCAATATCTGTTGCCAAAGCCATATTCGGCATAATGTATATACCGTTTCTGATGTCGTATTTCGTGGCATTGCGAATCATGGATAAAGGGCCTTTGTGGATCATATTTGTATTAATCCTGGCTTTCATAGGTGATATAGCCGCATTATACGTTGGAAAATATTTCGGCAAACATAAATTGGCTCCCCTGGTGAGCCCCAATAAAACTGTTGAGGGTCTGGTAGGGCTGGTTCTTGGCAGCACAGTGGCCTGTTTGATTTTTGGTTATTATTTTTTACCGGAAGTTCCGCTTGGCCATATAGCGGCTATTGCTTTTGCCGGCAGTATTATCGGGCAACTGGGAGATATCTGTGAGTCTGCCATAAAAAGAACTTATCATATGAAGGATGCGGGCTCTGTACTTCCCGGTCATGGGGGTATCCTTGACCGTTTGGATTGCCTGCTTTTTATTGCTCCTTTTGTTTATTACTACCGGATATTTGTGATTAGTTAAATGAAAAAAATATCTATTTTAGGTTCGACAGGTTCAATAGGATGCAGCGCGCTTAATGTTATTGAGAAAAATCCTGAGCGTTTTCAAGTCGTAGCGCTTGCCGCCGGTAAAAATATTAAATTACTAAAACAACAAATAGAAAAATTTCAACCCAAGCTTGTTGCTGTGGGCAGTAAAGATAACGCTCTTAAGCTCAGCGAAACTTTAACTGTAAAAAATAAGGTTAAAATATTATACGGTGAAGAAGGATTAAAGGAAATTGCTTCTTTCCCGTCAACCATTGTTATTTCCGCCATATCGGGAGCTGCCGGATTGTTGCCGACTTTGGCGGCAATTGAAGCAGGCAATGATATTGCCCTGGCGAATAAAGAAACAATGGTTATGGCCGGAGAAATTGTAATCTCAAGAGCAAGTAAAAAAGGAGTGAGAGTTATCCCTGTTGATAGTGAGCACAGTGCGATATTCCAATGCTTGGAAGGAAACAGGCGCGAAAATTTAAAGCGGATAATTCTGACAGCTTCCGGAGGACCGTTTTTAAATTACAACCGGGATCAATTGAAGAAAGTCACTCTTGATCAGACATTGCGCCATCCCAACTGGAAAATGGGAAAGAAAATAACAATCGATTCCGCTTCCATGATGAATAAGGGATTGGAGGTGATAGAAGCCAAATGGCTGTTTAATGCGGATATAAAAACCATAGATGTTTTAATTCACCCGCAAAGTATAGTTCATTCAATGGTTGAATTTATCGACGGAGCCTTTATAGCGCAAATGGGCATACCTGATATGAGAATACCTATCGCTTATGCCTTGACTTATCCGGAGAGGATTATTAATAATCTTCCGTCTCTAAATCTTGTGAAAGCAGGTAATCTGGAATTTTATAAACCGGATATAAAGAAATTTCCCTGTCTGGATATTGCTTACAGAGCAGGTATTTGTGGTGGCACGGCTCCGGCTGTTCTCAATGCGGCCGATGAGGTTGCTGTATCCGCATTTATGAATAAGAAAATTCATTTTATTGATATACCAAAGATTATAGAAAAAGTTCATACTCTTCATAACGTAATTAATAACCCCTCACTGGATGATATTCTACAAGCTGATTTATGGGCAAGAAAGGAAACTGAAAAAAGAGTCGAAAGGATGAAATCGTGATTACTTTAATTTCTTTTGTAATTTTACTTAGCATTCTTATTTTTGTCCATGAATTTGGTCACTTTCTGGCCGCCAGGATTGCGCAAGTAGGCGTTCTTAAGTTTTCTCTCGGTTTCGGACCGAAAATAATCGGCAAGAAAATAGGAGAGACGGAGTATGTGCTTTCCTGGATTCCCTTGGGCGGATTTGTCAAACTTCTGGGTGAACAAGGCAATGAGGAATTGCCGCCGGAAGATGAGAAAAGATCATTTTTTAAACAACCTGTCTGGAAAAGAATGTTGATAGTTGCAGCCGGTCCGTTTTTTAATTTTTTACTGGCCATTGTCATTTTTGTCATAGTTTATATGCATGGAATACCAAATTTAGTTCCCGTTATCGGCCGGATTTCACCTGATTCAGTTGCGGGCAAGGCAGGCATTCTTAGCGGTGACAAAATATTATCAATCGATAATAAAAAGATAACTTATTGGAGTGAAGTAGAGCCAATTATAGATGAATCTAAAGGTCGTGAAATCCGGATAGTTGTTCAACGTGGTGATCAACAAAAAATTATTACTGTAAAGCCGACATTATCCAAAGTAAAAAACGTTTTTGGAGAGGAAGAATCAATCTATCTTATTGAAGGGATGATACCTGTAAATAACATGGTTGCGGTAGTTGGGGAAGTTTCACCGGATTCGGCTGCAAAGGAGGCAGGTTTTCTCAATGGAGACAAAATATTATCTTTAAACGGTAAGAAGATAACTTACTGGGAAGAAATAAGGCCGATTATAAACGCGTCTAAAGGTAATGAAGTTAGAATAGTTGTTCAGCGTGGTAATGATGAAAAAACAATAACCGTAAAACCGAGATTGTCCAAGGAAAAAAATATTTACGGAGAAGACGTCTATCTTATCGGGATATCAACTGCGGGCTATATACACTCAATTGTTGGAGAAATATTACCGGATTCGGCGGCAAAGGCAGCAGGCATTCTTACCGGAGATAAAATATTATCGATTAATGATAAAAGAATAGATTATTGGGAACAAATAAATCCGATTATAACAAACTCTAAAGGTAATGAAATTAGAATAGTTGTTCAGCGTGGTAATGATGAAAAGACAATAACCGTAAAACCGAAATTATCTGGAATAGAAAGTATTTTAGGGAAAGATGCAACCTATATTATCGGTATATTGCCCGCCAACGACGAAATCATTGAAAGAAAAAATCCGCTGGCAGCTATCACCGCTTCATTCAGTAAAACATGGGAATTAAGCAAACTAACAGTTATTGCCGTTGAAAAAATAATTGAAGGGGTTATTTCCCCACGAACTCTTGGAGGACCTATATTCATTGCTCAGGCGGCAGGCAAGCAGGTGAAAGAAGGCATAATCCCCTTTATTCTCTTTATGGCGATACTCTCCATTAACTTGGGGGTGATTAATCTCTTTCCCATACCTGTTCTCGATGGTGGTCATATTTTCTTTTATATGATTGAAATTGTAACGAGAAGAGAAATCAACCTCAAATTCAAAGAAATGTCTCAACAAATAGGTTTTGTTGTTTTGTTGATGTTGATGCTTTTTGTTATTTTCATTGATATTGAACGATTGAACATTAAATTTATCAATGACATTATGGCAATATTTAAGTGAGTTATGTTGACTTTAGCTTTCGATACCTCATCAAAAACAGTTGCCGTTTCTATTTTACGAGATGATATTGTTTTGTACGATGCTGTCATCAATATTGATTTAAATCATTCTGAAGTGCTTTTACCGGCGATTAACCGGGCCTGCCTGCAAACAAGTATCAATATTAACGAATTTGATTTGTTTGCCTGTACTCTTGGTCCCGGATCATTCACGGGACTGCGTATTGGAGTCAGTACGCTCAAAGGATTGATGCTGGCAACCCATAAACCTGCCGTCGGAATTTCATCTCTTGCGGCTCTTGCTTTGAATGTGGGAGAAAATTCAAAAATAACCTGTTCCGTAATGGATGCCGGACGCGGACAGGTTTATATGGCTTATTTTCAATATAAAGAAAACGGCATTCCGGAGCAGATAGGCGATGACCGGGTTTTGAATCCTTCAGATATTGAATATGATGATAAGAAAGAAATTATTTTTGTTGGTGATGGAGCTGTTAGATATTCTAATATTATAAGTAATTCCGGGAACCCAACTGTTAGCATAGCAACAAAAGTTCATCAATACATAAGGGCATTATCAGTAGGTATTTTGGGAATGGAAAAATACAGACGAAATGAATTACTGGATGCCCAGACATTTGCTCCGGTCTACCTCCGTTCGGCAGATGCCCGTTTTAAAAAATCTTTATTTCAGAATGAATAAATATCAGGTATTAAGTGGCTTTGACTTTGTTCAAAAGTTCCCGGACTTTTGTATTGTTCGGATTCTGGGAAAGGACAACCTTAAGACGCTCTACGATATCCTCAATGTTTATAATATTCGGATTGGATAAAAATACGGAAAAATAGGCGTTCGCCAGATTATAATTGGTTTCTTCGCTGAAGGGGTTGATTTTAAGAGCCTTACGATAAGTGGCTATTGCCTGTATCATATTGTTAGTTATTTCATAAACAGAACCCAAATCATTCCATGCATCAGTGTTATTCGGTTCAAGTTTTAAAACATTCTGGAAACTTTTTGAGGCTTTCGCATAGTCTCCGTTTTGAAAATGAATTCTACCTAATTTGTGCAGAGTCTTTGCGTGATTTGGATTAATCTCAAGAATATTTTCATATTCTTCCGCGGCTTCATCATACATATCATGTTTGTCGTATAGAGTGGCTAAACAAAAACGAGGTTCAACATCATCTGGAGTGATTTCAATAGCTGTTGTATACTGGTCTAAAGCGTTGTGGTAATCGCCCTGTATTTCAAATATATGACCAATTTTGATGATGGCTTCAATATGGTTTGGATTTAATTCTAATGCTCTCTCGTAACATTTTTTTGCAGTATCCAGCATATCTATTTTTTCATAGACATATCCAAGATTTATAAAATTATAGGGATTGCGTGGTTCAAGGTCTGTTATTGTTCGAAAACATTCTAAAGCTTTTTCATAATCTTTATTCTCCAGATAATTAAGACCAAGATTGACGTAATAATCGGGGGAACATGTTTCTTTTTCAATAGTTTTGTTGCGACGAGCTATGAGCAATTTCTTGCCATCTGAACGAGTATTATACTGTTTTTCGGATGTAATCTTTTCCAAAATTTCTTATCCCTGCTTTTCAATAATGTCATAGCTTCAATTTAATTTGATGCGCTGTTGAATTTCTTTAAAATAATATTTTTGACTTCAAACCAGACAGCAACAGGATCGGACATGGAAGAATGCATCATTTGCGGATTTCCCTTAAGAATTTGCGCTGACCAGTAGCCCGCCAGTTTATTTTTATTTTCATTACTCGCCGATTGCGCTTGTTTTATAATGTTAGCAGGAATAGCCAGTTGGATCTTCTGTTTGCCGATGAATATATCTTCATAAACTTCATTTTCCTCTTGCGCCGGCGGGGCCTCCATTTCTTTTTGTTTCGGTTCAACGGGTTGGGTTTCCTGTTGAGAAGGAATAGGTGATGAAGAAGGCTGCTGCTGAGGCATTGTCATTCTTGGCCCAACGGGTTTTGCTTCTTCTCGTTGAGGAGGAATATTACTTACAGCGGTTCTTGCTAGTGGTGGCACTCCTTGAATAGGAACATAGTTACGAGAAGGTTTCGCTATGGATGCCGTTTGGGGTTGAGCAGGAGGCTGCTGGTACACTGCCATTCTTGGCGGAACAGATCTGGTTTCTTCACGTTGAAGAGGGGTAGCCGTTGCAGAAGTTTGTTCCGGCACAACTCTTCTTGGCTGAATAGGCCTTGATTCTTCCCATTGAGGAGGAAGTGGCTTCTCTTCAGGAGGCTGTTGGGGGCCTGCCATTCTTGGCGGAACAGATCTGGTTTCTTCACGTTGAAGAGGGGTAGCCGTTGCAGAAGTTTGTTCCGGCATAACTCTTCTTGGCTGAACAGGCCTTGATTCTTCCCATTGAGGAGGAAGTGGTTTCACTTCAGGAGTTTGTTCCGGCATGACGCTTCTGGGCGGAAGGGGTCTTGCTTCTTCCCATTGAGGAGGTAGAGGTTTCTCTTCAGGAGGTTGTTCCGGTATAACTCTTCTTGGTGGAATAGGCCTCGTTTCCTCCCGTTGAGGAGGCAGAGGTTTCTCTTCAGGGGGCTGTTGAGGGACAGCCATTCTGGGTTGAATAGGTCTGGCTTCTTCCAACGGAGGAGGAATTGGCTTATCTGTAGGAGGTTGATCCGGCATAACTCTTCTTGGTGGAATAGGCCTCGCTTCTTCCCGTTGAGGAGGAAGTTGATCTGCGGGAGGTTTTGCTTTGGGTATCTCTTTACTTTCTTCGAGTACACCTTCTTCAGCATGGCCGAGAGGTTTGCGTTTCTGCAAGGAGGTTTTGCTTAATTTCTGGAAACGATCGGCGATTTGCACAGCAACTTCACCGGAGATTGTTTCAAATTCGTTGGTTTCGCCCGCTTTTAAACAAAGTTTGCATATTTTGTTAATCAGACGTGGTACGCCGTGTTCGGAGAATTCCCAAATTACCGGAATGGCATCATCATCGAATATTATTCTTTGAGCGCCGGCAATCTGAAGTCTTGATTCAATGTAAGTTTTAACAGATTCCTCTGAGGGCAGTTTTTCCAGATGACCATAAGTGCCAATCCGTTGAAATAAATTAGCCCGTTTGGGATGTTCTAACGTCCTTGCAAATTCCATCTGTCCGACAAGGAGCAAGGTGAAAAGGTTGCGTTCGTCATCCTGCATATTGGTTAAGAGCCTCAAATCGTCCAGATTAGAAGGAGATAGGACATTGGCTTCATCAATAACAATTACAATTTTTTTACCCTGGTCGGCTGTTTCGAAAAGAAGTCGATTAAACATTTCCTGCAAATCGACCTTGCTTTTTAAATCACATTGTTTACCGGTTATTTGACCGATAATTTCCTTCATTAACTGTGTGAAAGAAAGAGCGGGGTTTGTAATTAAAGCGACTTTGTATCTTTCCGGTTCCAGTGAGTCAATGATGACGCGTACGGAAAGAGTTTTCCCTAAACCTACTTCGCCGACAATAACAGTAAGGCATTCATTGCCTTCTTTGATGGCGTAAATTGTTTCGGCAATAACATTTTCCATGGATTCATGGCAGTCCACATACATGGAAGCATCAGGAACATTGTCGAAAGGTGGCTTAAATAAACCCCAATAGTCACTATACATCTTCTTCTCCTAATAAACTATTATAAAACATATAAAGTTTATCCTTACAGTATTGAATAATGAAAAAAATTCATCGCATATTGTTGAGTTGAGCAAATTCAGCATCATTGCTCAAATATTCCAGTATATCCTCCAGTAAAAAGCGCCTCATCCTTCCAAGTTTATAACTATTAATCTTCTTTTCATGTATAAGTTTTTGTAAAAAGCTGCGGCTGACCTGAAGCATCTGACAGACTTGGTTGGGGGCCAGCATTCTTAAAAGTAAAGAATCATTAAAACGGAAATTGACTGAAAGTTGTCCTTCCGGAGTTAGTTTTATGTCAAATGAAGGGTCACTTTTGGTTCCATTCAACAATTCTTTAATATATTCAGATTGTTGTAAAAGAGTTGATTGTTCTTTTGTCATAATTATGGAAATAACAGAAGCGGAATTGTCGACAAATTCTTCAACGATTTTTTTATCTGGGAGTTCGCTTTTTTTCTGAACGTTGACGTTGCTGGCAGGTTTCTCTGTTGTTTCTTTATTCGATAATTCGATGTGCTGCTCCAAGGAGAAGCTTCTTACAAATTCTTCTACAATTTTTTTATCTTGAAACTCGTTTCGATTTTCGACTTCAATTTTGCCGACAACTTCTTCCAGATTTATTTTATCAGGTCTCTTATCAGGGAATTTGATGGGAGTCTCTATAGCGATGCCACCGGCAACGACTGCCGGATTTATTGTATCACTTTTTTCCGGTTGCGGGAGTTTAACTTCCGGTTGGGCGTATTGTTGACGCCTTTTTACGATGCAAATCTTTTCCATGTTGCTCCTGATAATACTGATTAATCAAAATAACAATTACTACTGGAATAACTTAATATTAAAAAGTTTTTTCTGTATGCAAAAAAATCTCTAGCCAATTAGCGATATTAAATTAATTCTCTTTAATCTAGCTTATTTATCAAGTAAAATCAAGATAATATTTTACTTCTTGAACATTAAAACCAATGCCATGTTGTTTAAAAACGTTATCCGAATACATATGGAAGAAATTTCTTACTTGATCAGAAGACTTTTTTCACCAAGATGTATCGTGTAAAATATCGATAGAAGACAAAGAAAAAGAGCAAGGCCAAAAGAGCAGATTATCCATATCATTTGTATTAATGAAAGACTATGTCCGTTTAATGGGCTCATGAATATGTGATACACGGGTCCGGCTTCCAGAATTATAATTACAGCGATTAGGCTGAAACTGATAATCATGAAAAGCATTCCACCAAAACCGGTTACAGCTTGCACCGGATTTTCCGATTTAAAATCCGCGTATATGGCTCCCAATCCGATTCCAAGACCAACAACGGCAGGAACAAGAAAAAATATTGTTATGGATGACAGAGCCATCATAAAAGGAGTAACTCGCAGAAGCAAGTTGGAACAAATAACAAGGACTTCTGCTAAAATTAGCAGAGGTATGTAGTATAAGAAAAACTTTATCCAGAGAAATTTCTTTATCAAAACCGGCGCAGCCTGAACAATCCAAAAGGCTTCGCCTTCCATGCTGACTGCAGGGAAGACAAAACGCGCGGATATGGCCGAAAGCACAGAGGCCGCCAATCCTATGTTCAGGAAAGAAAATAAATTTTGCAGATAAACAGTTTTAACCGGCAAATTGTTTAGAGGTAAAACGGAGAAATTATATAGATAAATTACAATCAAAGCGGCCATCAAAAATAATTGCGGCCATTGTGACGAATCTCTGAAAAAAGTTCTGATTTCCTTAACAGCAAAAGCTTTTGAATCGCGCGGAAGAAAATCCAATAAACTTTCCCAATTAAAACCCTTATATTTAATCGGAGCAAAAAGACGTCGTGGAGTCGTTTGTGATTTAGAAAAACCTGTAAAGTATACAATCTGGGAGGTTATCTTATTGATGAAAATGAGCATGAAAGCAAAAGTTCCGGTTAGCGCTGTATTTAATATGCATGTTTTTGTTTCGTTACTGAGGGCAGATTTAATGGCATCGGTAATCCATGTTGTGGGCAAAAACGGCGAATTGGGTGTTTGCATGGACGTTAAATAAAGAACAGCGGAAGCAAAGCTGTCCGGATTAACCAACTGCTCCGGCCGCGTTAGACGCAAAACGAAAACAATAATTATTAGCATAATAACGCCCAGCAGAATAAGGATTGTTCTGATTCGTCCCGCGGGAAGTACCATAGCGCCAAATAAAACTAAAATGCCTCCGATTGCCGCAGCGGCAAAACACATGAAAATCATCGCAATTAAAAAAATAACGTAATAAAGAAAGGTCGCCTTGTAGATCAAACCATAGGATAAGAATATGGGGATGCTGAAGGCGACAATCATCCAGGAACTGTCAAAAGTGCTGATGACCCATCTTGAGAAAAAGATGTCTTTTGAGGAAACCGGCAACGAATGCAAAAGCGGCAAGTCATAGCTTAAATAAAGATGAGAAAGGCAATTAATGATGTTGCTGAAAAGTAATAGCGTAAAAAATGTCATGATAATCATAGACATAAGTTTTATAGCTAATATATTTCCGAAATCCTGCACGCTTTGAAAATATGTCAACACACGATAGAAAACGACAAAAGTGAAAATCCAGAAAACAATACCGAGACCGCCGAACATGAAAATGCGCGCCCAGTTGTTCTTTTTATTGCCCTGATGCAAACCGTTAACGGCTGAAAGTATGCGCGGTTTTAATAAAGAAATAATAGTATTCATATAAAAGTATTCTCTTTTATTATGGTCAGAAATACTTCTTCAAGCTTAGCTTCGCCAAGTTTTGCGATAAGCTTTAATTCATCGAGAGTGCCCTGCGCCAACAGAGTGCCCTTATGAATCAAACCTATTCGATGGCATAAATCCTCCGCTATGCTTAAAGTATGCGTTGAAACAAAAATGGTCGTTTGATTGACCGCTAATTCTTTTAAAATGTCCTTCACCATATGTACTGCTTCCGGATCAAGCCCGACCATTGGCTCATCAATAATTAATATTTTGGGATCATGCAACAGGGCGGTAGCTATGATCAATCTTTGCTTCATGCCGTGGGAGTAAGCTTCAATAAGTTCGTCAGCCCAGTTCCAGAGGGCGAATTGCTGCAATAGTTCTTTTGCTTTTTGCGGAAATGTGTCTCGGTCAACGTTGTATAAATCAGCCGAAAAACGCATAAACTCCATCCCTGTGAGTTTTTCGTAGAGAAAAGGTCTGTCAGGGATAAAGCCGATCATTTTTTTCGCCTCAACCGGGTTTTGAGCCATATCAAATCCGCCGATTATAATCTTCCCGGAGGTAGGAGCAATAATGCCTCCCATCATACGAATTGTTGTAGTTTTACCGGCGCCGTTGGGGCCGATAAAACCATAAATCTCTCCGGCGGCTACGTTTAAACTAAGTTTGTTTACCGCCAGAGTGGTGCCATAATCTTTGGTTAATTCCTGCAGTTTAATCATTTAATTTGTTCTAACACCTCCAATTTAATTTTACCTATAGCGCCAATTATATTCAGTTGTTCACTGCTGTCACCGCGAACAAGCCTGATATGGGTTACGTCGGCCGGAAGTTGATTGAAAACAGCATCGGCAGTAATCCATTTTCCCAGATAAATAACGCACCACTCATGGTAATAAAACCGGCCTCGCAGATAAACCAGTCCGGCTTCCGTTTGCGCCGGAATGCCTGTCGCGCGCAATAAAGCAACTGTCAGCACCGAGTGTTCTTTGCAAGCACCGGATTTATTTTTCAGAACTTCCGTCGCGTTGGGCACTGACAATGTCGGTTTCTTCTCAATATTGTGATAAACCCAGTTGACAATTTTTTTTGCTTTCTGTTCGGAAGAATCAGCCGGCTTTACAATTTTTTCTATCTGCTTCCTTATTTGCTGATCGTCGGATTGAATGAGTGCGGAAGGTTTTAAAAATACGGCAGTATCTTTGGTAAGATTATTATTTAACGTTGAGGAAGATGTCAAACTTTCCTTGGTTATGGTAAGGATATTGTGATGGAAGCTTTGCCTGTCACCATTGAGAAACAGCTCATTACTGATACCGCTGATTTTAATTTTAATTTCATGGAGCCCTTCAGGTTCGGTAATTTCAATATTAGAAGGAATGGAAGAAATCTGCGTAAAATCGACGTTAGCCTCATCAGTTATTCCTTCCAGGGCTTTTTTCTGGTTTACCTTTTCCATAGATATGCCCAGAATGCCGGATTCTTTCACAACATCTCCTTCTTTATCAAGCCAGGCGCAGTTTTTGGCGTTCATGAAATCGGCGCAATATTTTTTTGTTAAGATTCGTTTCCCCATTATTGTAATAATTTCGTCGGCATTTCTGGCAACTTTAATCACACGGATTGAAAGTGTTGAGGGATCGAAAATACTGAAGCTGCGGACAGAATCTCTTTCCAGATCGTTTTGGAATGCTGTTGCAAAAATGTTGCCGCTGATATGAGGAATATCTTTAAGAGGAATTTCACTTTTTTGCTGTGCGTCAGGTAAACCTGTGAACAAAATCAATTTATTTTTAATTACATAGCCATGAGCATTAAAGCGAAAAATGCCGGAATTCAGATCAAAACTAAATGAAGAAAGCGTCATATCCGGATTCAAATCGCCTTCTGTTAGAATATTGAGCGCCTGAGTTACTCCCATCGTATTGATTTGCATAAGGACAGTCTCATTAAAATGAAACGTTTTCCCCGTATCTGTAAAGGTCCGGTGAACAAATCCGATCTTATTCGTATTTTGGTATATATTCATCCATGTATCTTGCGACCGTTGAGATTTTGTAATCTGCGTAGCTGCAACGGGTTGGTGTTTTTTTTGAAAAAAATCAAGGCGAATTAATAATAATAGGAAAAAGGCGAGTGTTGTTAAAATGCCCCAGACTATGTTCCATTTTATTTTTTTCATATTGGCAAAGATAAACGAAGAAAAGTCATTAAATAATTTATTTTATATTATACAGAATACGTACAGGCTATGCAATAGCAAACAAATACTTATTCTGATTGTTTTTGTATAAAAATTAAAGATTTATTGACAATTGCACTCAATTGATATATCAGAAAAACCTGTTTAATGTTGAGCCGTATTAAGCAGGTAACTTGTATTTTGGTATCATACAACATGCAATCTGATATAAAAACATAAATGCTTTATGAAACGTGATAATATTATTGCCCCCGAAGGGTATCCTTTTATCGTTTTATCTCTTGTGGTCACGGTTTTTGTCGCCTTCCTAGGCGGAAAATGGTGGTTAATAACTCTATTCGCTCTCCTGACATTCTTTATTATCTGGTTTTTCCGTAATCCGGAAAGATATTTCCAGGATGAGGAAAAAGTCTTAATTTCCCCTGCTGACGGTAAGGTAATTAAAATTGAAAATGTTGAAGTAGACGGAACCATTTCCGGAAAATTTAAAAAGATAAGTATTTTTATGAATGTTTTTAATGTCCACGTTAATCGCTCTCCCTATGATGGAAAAATTGAAGCTATTCATTATCATGAAGGCAAGTTTCTGTCCGCTAATTTGGATAAAGCTTCACTCGATAATGAACGTAATGAAGTCATGATTCGTACCGAAGATGGACGTGTTATCTGGACCGTGCAGATCGCCGGTCTTATTGCCAGACGGATTGTTTGCTGGATGCATCCGGGTGAAATCATCAGAAAAGGCGAACGATTCGGTTTGATTCGCTTTGGTTCACGAGTGGACATTTATTTGCCGGAAGATTCCAAAATATCGGTAAATTTGAGAGATAAGGTCAAAGCAGGTCAGACAATTTTAGGATATTTATCATGAATATGGAAAGTTCCCCGCAGAAAATTCGTATAAAGAAAGGAATCTATGTATTGCCGAATTTATTTACTTCGGCAAGTTTGTTCTGTGGATTCTATTCCATTATCGCTTCCTTTAAAGATAATTATGTAACGGCGGCTATAGCCATTCTTGTATCAGTTATTTTTGACGGACTGGATGGCCGTGTTGCCCGTATGACGAACACAACCAGCAAATTCGGTGCGGAGTATGATTCTATCGCAGACGTTATAGCTTTTGGTGTTGCACCGGCAGTCTTGGCATATACATGGTCTTTGTATGCTTTCGAAAAGTTAGGCTGGATAGCGGCTTTCTTGTTTGTTCTTTGCGGCGCTTTGAGACTGGCTAGATACAATATCCAGATAGGCATTATTGAGAGCAAGGTATTTAATGGCCTGCCAATTCCAGCTGCGGCTTCGGTTGTGGCAACAACGGTTATTTTCTTTGATTACTCGGGAGTAGAAGGTCAATTTTACAGTATTTCTATTTTGGTTTCTGCCTTCATCTTGTCGTTGCTTATGGTCAGCGGCATCAAGTATTACAGCTTTAAAGATATGTCACTCCTAAAACGCAAGCCTTTTACAATCTTTTTCTGGTTGATCGTTCTATTGATCATCATTGTTCATTGGCCCCAGACAATGCTTTTTGTGATTATGTTTGGTTACGCTATTTCCGGACCTGCTTGGTGGGTGATAAAGAAAATTGACCGGGAAGAAAAAGCAGTAAGTGATGGAAAAGGAAAATAATACAAGAGTAAGTTTGGATTGAATATTTGTGAAAAATTATGAGAATTATCGGAGGCAGAGCAAAAGGAAGAACATTGCATTTCCCTCCGGGATCAAAAGAACGGCCAACTTCTGATTTTTTACGGGAAGCTCTTTTTAATATGTTGGGTCCTCTGGAAGAGAAAACATTTCTGGACCTTTTTGCCGGATCAGGCAGCGTGGGGCTGGAAGCAGCCAGCCGAGGAGCTCGGGAAGTTTTTTTTATAGAGAAAAATAAAAACCTTGCTGAAATTATAAAAAAAAATATTCAAAAATGCCGTTTAGACGGAAGCTGCTTTGTCATTGCGACAGATATTGAAAAAGGATTAAGCAATCTCTTTAAGAAAGAATGTAAAGCCGATATTATATTTATTGATCCGCCCTATAACAACAATATGGTGGGAACAACTCTGAATCTTTTCAATAGGTATCAGATTTTCAAGGAAGATGTGGCTATCGTAATTCAACATTCGATGAAAGAGAACTTCACAGCGTCTATGGATAACAATATTTATCTGAAAGATCAGAGAAAATATGGCGAGAATATCTTAACATTCTTAAAGATGGGGAGACGATAATGGAGGAAAATATCAGTAAGAAAATAGCAGTATACCCTGGTTCATTTGATCCAATCACCAACGGTCATGTGGATATCATCAAAAGGGGGTTGAGGATGTTTGATGAAATCATCATTCTTATCGCGTATAATCCCAGCAAGGTTTATCTCTTTACGGTAGAAGAAAGGATGGAAATGATTCGGGAAGTATTTCAGGAGACTAAAGGGGTTCGGGTTGATTGCTATTCCGGTCTGCTGGTTGATTATGTTAAAATGTCGGGTGCCAATATTATTTTGCGGGGAATGAGAGCGCTTTCCGATTTTGAGTATGAATTTCAGATGGCGCTGATGAACCGTCGCCAAACCAAACAAATTGAAACAGTTTTTCTTATGAGCGGATTTAAATGGTTTTATACAAGTTCAAAATTAATAAAAGAAGTGGCGAGTCTGGGAGGATCGGTTAAAACTTTAGTGCCGGATAATGTGAATCAGAAATTAATGGAAAAATTTAACGTTAATAACCTCAGAGGATAGTTTGTAGGATTATCATTCACATCGAAAATTTATTCCAAATAATTTTTTTAAGAGTTGGCTTTTGTGGAAAATTTATCTTTTATCAGGAGAAGAAAAACAAAAAAGATAAATCTTGGCGGTGTTTCAATAGGCGGGGACTCACCTGTTGTTGTGCAGTCCATGACGAATACGGACACACGTAATGTCAAAGCCACTGTCGCCCAGATCCATGCATTGGAAAAAGCAGGTTGTGAAGTGATTCGCATCGCACTGCCCGATCAAGACGCTGCGCAGGCGATTGGGGCTATAAAAAAGAAAATTCACATACCGCTCATTGCCGACATTCATTTCGATTACCGTCTAGCTATCGAGGCTATGAAACAGGGCGTAGCGGGTATCAGAATCAATCCCGGTAATATTGCCCCGGATAAAATTCGGGATGTTGTCAGGTGGGCAAAAGAGCGGGAAACCGTGATTCGTATCGGTATAAATTCCGGTTCTCTGCAGAAAGATTTATTGTCGAAATATGGAGGCGCGACGGCTGATGCCCTTGTTGAGAGCGCCATGCGCAACATAGAACTGGTTGAAGATCAGGGTTTCAGCCTGATTAAGTTGTCGCTGAAATCATCGGATGTTCCGAATATGATCAGTGCTTATCGCGCTATTTCGGCAAGAACAGATTATCCGTTACACTTGGGTGTAACCGAAGCGGGATCACTGGTTAGTGCCGCCATTAAATCATCCCTGGGAATCGGTACTCTTCTTTATGAAGGTATCGGCGACACAATCAGGGTGTCGGTTACAGGCGATCCTGTTCTGGAAATTCCGATTGCCTATGGTATTTTGCGAGCGCTAAACATCAGAAAGGTGGGCCCCGAAATTATTTCCTGTCCGACTTGCGGGCGTTGTGAAGTCGATCTTTTAGGATTAAGCGGTAAAATAGAAAAGGCTCTTGCGGGTAAAAAAGATTATTTAAAAATTGCCCTGATGGGTTGTGTTGTTAATGGGCCCGGCGAAGCAGCGGATGCCGATATAGGAATTGCCGGGGGCCGGGGACAGGGAGTCCTTTTTAAAAAAGGAAAAGCCGTCAGAAAAGTTAATGAAAAAGATTTCATGAAAGTGTTACTTAAAGAGATAAATATGATGATTGACGAAAGGAAAAAAAGTTAATGCGTTACTCAGAAATGTTCTTGCCGACGGGAAGGGAAGTTCCTTCCGATGCAGAGATAATAAGTCATCAGCTGATGATCAGAGCAGGCATGATCAGGAAATTAACCAGCGGAATATATTCCTATCTGCCGTTGGGTTATCGTGTTATTCGCAAACTGGAACAAATCATCAGGGAAGAAATGAATAAAGCCGGTGCACAGGAAGTTCATATGCCCATGGTTCAGCCCGCCGAACTCTGGCAGGAATCGGGCCGCTGGGTTCATTATGGAAAGGAGCTTCTGAGATTCCGTGACCGTCATGATCACGAATACTGTCTGGGGCCGACCCATGAGGAAGTCATAACCAGTTTAGTGCGGAATGATATAAAAACGTATCGACAGCTTCCACGTAACCTTTATCAAATTCAGACAAAGTTTCGTGATGAAGTTCGTCCTCGTTTCGGCGTAATGCGCTGCCGTGAATTCGGAATGAAAGACGCATACAGTTTTGATGTGGATGAAGAAGGAGCGGAGAAAAGTTATGAGAAGATGTTTACCGCTTATAATAACATCTTCCGCCGCTGCGGTTTAAAGTTCCGTCCGGTTGAAGCTGATTCCGGCAGTATCGGCGGGAGATATTCGCATGAATTCATGGTTATGGCCGACTCCGGTGAAGACGCAATGGTATTTTGTGAAAAATGTTCATACGCGGCCAATCTGGAAAAGGCGGAGGTAGCGTGTCCCGAGAAAAAAAGAATATTTGAAAATGATTTTCTGCCTCTGGAAAATGTTCATACCCCGGATGTGCGCACCATAGAAGAAGTCAGTGCTTTCTTAAAAGTGAATCCGCAGGATATTGTTAAGACATTGATTTTCAATGCAGACGGTAAACCCTGCGCAGTGCTTATCCGAGGAGATCAGGAAGTCAATGAGATCAAAGTAAAAAATTATTTGGGTGTTTCCGAACTGGAACTTGCCTCTGATGATATAATTATGAACGCAACAGGTGTGCCGCGCGGATTTGCGGGTCCCGTGAATATTAAGATACCAATACTTGTCGATTACTCGGTAATTGACATGGTCAATTTTGTTACCGGCGCCAATAAAGAAAATTATCATGTAAAGAATGTGAATATTGGCAGGGATTTTAAAGTTGGAGCCTTTTCTGATTTTCGCGTTGTAACTCCTCAGGACAAATGTCCGCGCTGCGGCGGAGACATAAAATTTGCGCGCGGTATCGAAGTGGGTCATGTATTCAAGCTGGGAACAAAGTACAGCAAGGCGATGAAAGCGGTATTTCTTGATAAAGACGGTCAGGAAAAAATTATGATAATGGGTTGTTATGGAATCGGAATAGGGAGAACGGTTGCCGCCGGAATTGAACAGAATCATGACGAAAACGGAATTATCTGGCCGATGGCTCTTGCACCATATCCTACTATTATAACACCAGTTAATGTAAATGAGAAAGATGTTATTGGCGCCGCGGAGAATCTTTATAATTCAATGTTATCAGAAGGTATAGAAGTTATTCTAGATGATCGCGATGAAAGAGCCGGTGTAAAATTTAAAGATGCGGATATGATCGGGATTCCGCTGCGAATTACAGTTGGTCAGAAGAATCTTGCTCAGGGAAATGTTGAACTGAGAATCAGAAAGACCGGCGAAACCAAGTTATATCCTTTTCAGGATGTAGTGCAGAAAACCAAAGAAATTATTCAACGGGAATTGAATCCCGATACACCATAGCCGTAAGTCAAACCCAATGGAGACTTAATGCTGCGCATTAATGATATTCTGGATAAAGCTCAGGCCTATCTTCAGCCGGAAGATCTGGAAATGATCGAGAAGGCGTATATTTATTCGGCCTCGGTGCATCAGGGACAGGTCAGATTATCCGGTGAACCCTATCTCACTCATCCCATGGAAGTTGCAGGCATCCTGACCGACATGAAAATGGATGCCGCGACGATCATAAGCGGACTGTTGCACGATACAATCGAAGACACTTTAACCACATCAGAACAGTTGGAGAAGGAATTTGGCAAAGACGTGGCCTTTCTGGTCAGCGGACTGACCAAACTAAGCCGGATTTCTTTCGGTTCCCAGGAAGAGAGGCAATCGGAAAATTTTCGCAAAATGATTCTGGCTATGTCCGCGGATATCCGGATTCTGCTGGTGCGTCTGGCTGACCGTATTCATAACATGAGGACTCTCCAATATCATCCCAGGGACAAAAGAACATATATTGCCAGAGAGACCATGGATATATATGCGCCGCTGGCCAACCGTCTGGGTATTAATTCCATGAGGATGGAGTTGGAGGATTTGTCGTTTCAGTATATCGCGCCCGACGCTTATCAGGAATTAACGGCAAAAATAGCCAAGTCCAAGGAGGCGCGAAATCGTTATACTGAAGAAGTTAAAAGTGTTATTTACAATGAACTGGAAAAACATTCCATCGGGTGTAGAGTTGAAGGGAGGGCAAAACATCTCTACAGTATTTATAAAAAAATGCATGAACAGCACATTGATTTCAACGAGGTTTACGATCTTATCGCTTTTCGGATCATCCTTGATTCCGAACTTGAAAAGTCATGCTATGAAGTCTTAAGCATGGTGCATGCTCTGTGGAAACCCGTTCCGGGAAGATTTAAAGATTATATAGCCATGCCCAAGGCCAATCACTATCAATCGCTCCATACCACGGTTATAGGGCCATATGGTGAGAGAGTGGAAATACAAATCAGAACGAAAAGAATGCATGAATGGGCGGAAAAAGGCATTGCCGCGCACTGGCGTTACAAGGAAGGACGCGCTCTCCGGGATAAAGAAGATAATCAGATAAAAAAACTCAGAGAAGTGCTGGAAGTACAGCAGGAGATAAAAAATCCGAAGGAATTTATGTCGGATTTGAAACTCGCATTATTTCCGGAAGAAGTTTATGTTTTTACTCCCCGCGGCGATGTTAAATCCTTTCCCAAGGGAGCAACTCCGATTGATTTCGCCTACAGCATTCACACTGATGTAGGTAATCAGTGCATCGGCGCCAAGGTCAACAGAAGTATAGTTCCTTTAAGATATAAGCTGCAAAACGGAGATCGCGTGGAAATAATAACACAGGCAGGTCATCATCCCAGCAAGGATTGGGTGAAAAATGTTGTAACCACCAGAGCAATAACCAAAATAAGAAACTGGATTAATCTGGAAGAAAAGAAAAGCAGTATGGCTTTGGGGCGCGATTTGCTGGAAAAAGAATTTAAAAGACATAACTTGAAATTCATTAATTATGTCAAGTCGGATGAGATTAAAAAAGCATTTGCCGGATGCAGCGTGAATCAGCTTGATGATTTGATTTCACAGGTGGGGCTGGGACGGATTTCTCCAAAGCGGGTTGTGCACTATTTCCTTGTTGGCGAAGATGCCGAAATCCATGAACCTGTTATAGAAAAAATAAAGAAGAAAAAACCGGCTTCCCCTTCGATGGGCGTATCGCTTATCGGAGTCGACGATGTTGATGATATCATGGTCAGTTTTGCAAAATGCTGTAATCCGATTCCCGGAGATGAAATATCAGGTTATATTTCCCGTGGACGCGGTGTTATCGTTCATACAAGCAATTGTCCCTACATTAAAAGGATGGATGCGGAAAGAATCGTTAACGTGCAATGGAATGCCCGGGAGGAGCATGCTTATCCTGTTCATATCAAGGTTGTTTGTGACGACATCAAGGGAATTTTGACGGAAGTAAGTTCGATTATTTCATCTTTTGATATCAATATCAGTTACGCACAGGTGGAAACAGTCAATCTTATTGCCACCTGTAATTTTGTAATCGACATCAATAATCTGCAGCAGCTAAATCAAGTCCTTTCAGCGATAAAGCAGTTGAAATTTGTTAAATCAATCGAGCGGTTACATCATTTTTAAAATTCGTGAGAAGATAAATTGATTATTGACAAACCAAGCGACTCTGCTATAAGCAAGCGCAACTTTAATACCGGTGAGAATTATGTTTGAAAAGAAAAAGATATTGTTAATGTTGAGCATTGTGGTGTGCTTTTTATTTTGTTCGATGCCGCAATTATCCGCGATGCAGAAAAAGCATGTAATACTTATTGATCCGGCTCATGGGGGGCAGGATCAGGGTATCAAGCTGACAAATGATGTTTATGAAAAAGATATTACGCTGGCAGTTGCACAATTTATCAAGAAAGAACTATCCAAAGAAAGTAATTTGGAAGTTGTTTTGACACGTGATTCGGATAAAACAGTTTCGCTGGAAGACCGCGGGAAAATTATTGAGAAAATTAAACCGGACTTTTTTTTAAGTCTTCACGTCAATGGAGGATTCGGCAAGAACGCTTCCGGATTCGAGCTTTATTATCAGGAATTGAGTGAAGATGTAATAAAAGGGAAAAAGGCTGCGAAAGATAATAAGTTGCAGGTAAAAAATAAATATAGGAATGAATCTCTGGCAATGGCAAAAATTGTTCAGGAAAACCTCAACGTTTTATTTCCTCGAAAGGGCAGAGGGGTGAGGAAAGCAGATTTGCCCGTAATCGAGGGTCTCTCGGTGCCGGCTCTGGTTGTTGAAATGGGTTTTGCCACAAATTCCGATGAAAAAAGTAAATTGCTCTCTTCAAAAACGCAGACGGAAATTTCCGATGCTCTGGCCAAAAGTATTAAAACATTTTTCAGGTGATTTGTGATTAAAAGAAAATCAGGCAGAAAATTTAACGAATTAAGACTGATAAGTATTACGAATAATTACCTGAGGCACGCACCAGGTTCCGTTTTGGTTGAATTCGGCAATACGAAAGTAATCTGCGCGGCTTCTATTGATGAAAAGCCTGCACCGTTTTTAAAAAATACGGGAAGAGGCTGGTTAACGGCGGAGTATTCCATGCTGCCCATGTCGACGCAAACAAGAACTGCCCGGGAGTCCGTTCGCGGGCGAATGGGTGGCCGAACGCACGAAATTCAGAGACTGATCGGACGTTCACTAAGAGCGGTAACGGATTTGAACTCTTTTGGTGAAAAAACTATTTACCTGGATTGCGATGTCATTCAGGCTGACGGCGGAACAAGGACTGCTTCAATTACCGGCGCTTTTGTTGCGCTTGTGGATTTATTTAAAAGATTACGAGAGGATGGTACAGTAAAAGAAATTCCCGTGAACGATTATTTATCTGCGGTAAGCGTCGGTGTGATAAATAATCAGGTTCTGCTCGATTTGGAATATGAAGAAGATTCCAGGGCGGATGTGGATATGAATTTTGTTATGACCGGTTCAGGACTTTTTATAGAAGTACAGGGAACAGCGGAAAGAGTTCCTTTCAACAAAGAACAAATGGCGCAGATGACAGATCTGGCGTCAAATGGTATCCAGCAGATTATTGAACGGCAGAGAGAAATTGTGGGTGATCTGAGAGGATGAAAATTGTTTTTGCTTCCGGCAACGAAGGAAAAGTAAAAGAAATTAAAGAAATGCTAGAAGGAATGGGAGTTGAATTGGTTTCTTTGAAAGATTACGCTGATGTGCCCGAAATTGTCGAAGATGGAAAAAGTTTTCTGCAAAACGCATTAAAGAAAGCGAAGATAATATCGGCCTTTACCGGAGAAACCGTTTTGGCAGATGATTCAGGATTGCAGGTAGAAGCCCTCAGGGGAGAACCGGGTATTTACTCGGCGCGTTATGCCGGAGAAAAGGCAACAGATGACGATAATATCAATCTTCTCCTAGCTAAAATAAAAGATATTCCGCAGGAAAAAAGAACAGCTTTTTTCTGTTGTGCTCTTGTATTATATAGACCCGACGGCAGTTATGATAGCTTTGAATCGAAATGGGAAGGTCGGATTATTGATGAGCGCCGCGGAGATAACGGTTTCGGTTACGACCCCATTTTCTTCTCGCCCGTATTGAAAAAAACGGCCGCGGAATTGCCGGCGGAAATAAAAAACAAGGTAAGTCACCGGGGACAGGCTTTTGCCCTACTCAAAAGAAAGCTCGGTGAAAAATTAAAAAATTAAGTCGGGGCGTAGCGCAGCCTGGTAGCGCGCCTGCTTTGGGAGCAGGATGCCGTGTGTTCAAATCACACCGCCCCGACCAATTATTTCAATTCAAACTGCAATACCTACAATACCCCATTGAGTTCATTGGAATCGAGAGTGCAGGCGCTTGAGAATAGAGTTTCAAAACTTGAAGCGTCGATGTCCGCTTTGAACAAGAGCACAGATACATCAACTACAACGGGCAGCAGTTCCGGCTGGTAAAGCCAAATAAGTTTCATCCTCTTATTTGAGAATCTTCTACCTTTACCTTATATAGACGTAGTGAATTTGTACGTAAAGTTTCTTAAATTAAACAGGATTGCTTTTTTCATTGACACAAGAAATCATTTGTCTTACATTATTCAAGAACATAAATTGTTAGTAAATAGTGATTTTTCAAGAGGCAATTGATGACAAGTAGTACATCAAGAAAGAAAACGATTTTTCTTGTTCGTCTGATGGTCATTGTTACGACGGCCTATTTTATCCTTTTTTCTGCGACAACGAGCAGAAGTCTGGAAACCTATGGATATATTTTCATTGCCTTATATCTGCTGACAAATCTCCCAATAGCTTATATTCCGGAAAAATATTTCTTTGACGATAAAATATTCTACGGATTTATTTTATGCGACAGCATACTTCTTCCTGCCGGAATTTTTTTATCCGGATATGTCGGGTCGGATTTATACCTGATGTTTTTTTTCATTATCTCATTAACTACGATGAGCGCCCGCTTTGAATACCTCATGCTCAACACGGTCTTCTTTTCGATTATCTATTGCTGGCTGTTATATGAAAAGGGAGTATTAACGGGTCCGCAGGCCGGCAGTTATTTGATTCAGATTCCGTTTATTATTGTCATTGCAATTTTTTACGGATATCTCATAATGACCCGGTTACAAGACAAAGACAAAAGGATTAAGGAAGTCCGGCAACGATACGAACAAATTGTTCAAGCGACAGATGTGTTAATGTGCATCGTTGATAATGATGGAAAGTTTTTATTTGCCAATCAAAAATTTGTTAAATTCCATGGCTGCCAGGATGAAGAAAGTTTTTACAGCCTTACCATTTCACAACTTTATCATGAAAATGAGAACGAAGCGGAAAAATCATTGAGTTATGTGAGATCAGTATATCAGAATAATGAAATGGTGCAGTATGAATATTTTGATAAGAATCACGGTATATGGTTTGCCAATACGCTGAGTCCGATCAGAGATGAGTCAAACAAGAATGTCATTGCGGTCTGTATAATTTCAAAGGATATAACGGAAAGGATTGAAAAAGAAAATAAATTAAATAATACCGTTGAACTGTTGATAAAAACAAGAGATCAATTGATTCAGCAGGATAAAATGGCAGCTTTGGGCAGAATGGCTTCTGGAATAGCCCATGAGATCAGGAATCCTCTGGAAATCATTTATATGGGAATTGATTATCTGGAAAACAATGTTTCCGATAATAATCCGCATATCCTTGAATCCATAGAAAAAATATATAAGGCAGTGAGCCGTGCCGACACCATTATTAAAAATATATTGTCGTTTTCAAGACAGTCGGAATGTAAAATAACGCAGATTCCCATCTGCCAATTACTTGATAATAGTCTTGCGCTCGCCCAACAAATTATACAAAAGAGCCGTGTAACTTTGAATTGTGAGTATAATGACAAATCGCTGGAAGTGTCCGGTGATTATAATATGCTGCAACAGGTATTTCTGAATCTTGTCAATAATGCCGTTGATGCAATGAAAGAAAGTAACGAAAAGATATTGACGGTTCGTGCCCACAGGAAATTGATAACTGAAATCGGTTATAAAACCGGTTACCGATACACTGATTTTTTTAAAATTGGCGACGATATGATTGTAGTCGAAGTATCAGATACCGGGAAGGGAATCCCGAAAGATGTTCAGTCGAAAATATTCGAACCTTTTTTTACGACAAAATCTCTTAATGAGGGAACGGGTCTGGGGCTCAGTATTGCCCACATGATTATGGAGCGTTTGAGCGGCACCATTGATGTCGAAAGCAAAGAAAATGAGGGAACAACTTTTTTTATAAAACTTCAACCTAAAATTAAATTGCTCGATTCAAAGGAGGTTTAACGTGCAGGATAAAATTAAAGTGCTGGCGATTGATGATGAGGTTGATTTTTGTTTTTTCGTTCAGAAAAATCTGATGCAGAGCGGGATGTTTGATGTCATTGTTGCGAACAGCGGCAAAGAAGGAATCAAAAAGGCCGTTGATAATAAACCGGACATTATTCTACTTGATCTGTTTATGCCGGATATGCCGGGGGAGGACGTTGCCGATGTTTTAAAGGAAAATTTCATTACGGCAAAAATTCCGATTCTTTTTGTGACGGCTCTTGCTACAAACGATGATGTTGAGGAAGGAGTGGAAAATAAAATCGGTAATAACTATATTCTCCCAAAACCGATAAGAACTAAAAAATTGGTGGAAATAATCATGAAGATTTTGAATAGAACTTCATCCAATGAGTAAAAACATTATCAACATATGACAGGTATTTTCCCGCGGCAAGTTTCAGATACCCTCTGGATTCTGGGGAATGATAATTTTTATATATATCTGGTCAAAGGAAGCAGTTCCTGTGCGCTAATAGAAACAGGAATATCGGCAACCGCTGATATTCTGCGAAATCAACTTTTTTTAATCGGGATGAGACCGGACTTTTTGATTGTCACCCATCCTCACAGCGATCATATCACAGGCTTGGAACGCCTGAGAAATGCCTTTCCAGAGGCAATAGTCATGGCAGGGAGAGGAGCCGAATCATTCATCAATCATCCCAGATATGAGCAATCGATAGTTATTGAAGATCTTCATATGACCAGATCATTGGAGTCTCTCGGTTTGTTCAGTAGCACGCCGGCGATAAATTCTGTACCATCGTTATCTGGATGCATGGTGATAAATGACGCTGAAGAGTTAAATCTTGGAGCATTGTCAATACGTTTCGGAGAAGTAAAAGGTCATTCTCCCGGTAATATTTCAATTTACATACCCGATACAAAAACCATTCTGGTATCGGACAGTTTGGGAAATTATTATCCGGGGCGTGGATTTTTTCCAACTTTTTTTACTGGATTTACGGACTATCTCTTAACAATAGATTATCTCGAAAAACTTGATCCACTGAATCTTGGTCTGGCCCATAATGGATTTTTTTCAGGTAGCCAAGAGATCAACAATATTTTTAACACAGCCAGAAAATCTGCTTTAGATGTAGAGGATTACATTATAAACGATAAACGTAATGATGAGGAGATTGCGATGGATCTTTTCAGGTTCTACTATAATGATGAATTGAAAATTTATTCATCACAGAATATTTTAAACTGTTGCCGATTATTGGTACGTAGGATAAGGGAAAAATAATTAAAAGACTGCACAACTCTTAGCGCAAAGCTATACAACTGATTATGATAATTATTCCGGCTGTTTATAGTTGACAAAAAGAAAAGTAAAGAATATGAATTCAGCAATGGACTTAAACATCTTATTGCACTGCGGATTATAATCAATGAGTCAAAATCGTTTGAGTAATAAAAGAAGAACCATTCTTGTCACTGGTGGAACCGGTTATATTGGGAGTCACGCGGTTGTCGCTTTAATTGACGCAGGCTACAATCCTGTTATTGCGGATAACCTTTCCAACAGCAAGATAAGTGTTTTGGAACGCATCGCAAAAATCACTAAAAAGAAACCGCCTTTTTATAAGATAGACCTGCGTAATGCCAAGATTCTTGATAAAGTGTTTCAGAAACATCCAATATCTTCAGTTATTCACTTTGCCGGTCTTAAGGCGGTAGGCGAATCAGTTCATGAGCCTATGCGTTATTATAAAAACAACATTGAGGGTGCAATTTCTCTTTGTTCCGTCATGTCGAAGCGCGGTGTTAAAAAAATTATCTTCAGTTCATCCGCTTCGATATATGGAGAATCCTCGATCGTTCCTGTCAGTGAGGATTATCCTCCGGCGCCGACAAATCCCTATGCGCGTTCCAAGCTGATCATAGAATATATTCTTCAGGATATCCATAAAGCCGACCCGTTATGGCGAATGATGATATTGCGTTATTTTAATCCTGTGGGCGCCCATCAGAGCGGTCTTATCGGAGAAGATCCGCAGGGCGTTCCTAATAATCTTATGCCTTATATAAGTCAGGTGGCCGTTGGGGGCCTGAAAAAAATAAATATTTTCGGCAATGATTATCCGACGTCGGACGGTACGGGCGTGCGGGATTATATTCATGTTATGGATCTGGTTGAAGGCCATGTCGCCGCGCTTAAAAAGATGGAGTCGGCTTTATCACCTCAACAGCCATGGATTATAAATCTTGGCACCGGTCGAGGTTATACGGTTATGGAGATGATCCGTGCTTTCGAGAAAGCATCGGGGAAAAAGATACCCTATCGTATTGCGAAACGTCGTCCGGGTGATATCGCAAAATGCTACGCCGATCCAGCCGTTGCGCGGAGACTTCTGAAGTGGAAAGCCAAAAGAACTCTAGCAGATATGTGCGCGGATGCGTGGCGCTGGCAATCCAGTAATCCGCAAGGCTATTTGTAAAGAAATGAATAATAAAAGTTCATTGCAATTTTATTAAATAACAAGAAGTGGCTCCACTTCATCGCGGATTTTCTGCAGACTTTCTTTGGATGATGCTTCAAAACGTAAAACAATTACCGGTTGCGTATTGGACGAGCGCACCAGCGCCCATCCATCCTTAAAGGGGATACGTATTCCGTCAATATCGACAATACCGGGCGTTTTTTTAAAATGTTTTTTGATTCGTTTGACAATATCCACTTTCTTATCATCCGTGCAATCCACTCTGATTTCCGGTGTGGCGAAAGTTTTCGGCACATCGGAATATAATGTGCTTATTTTCTTGCCTGTGAGGGAAAGAATTTCCAACAGCCGGAGGGCGGCATATATGGCGTCATCATAACCGAAATAACGGTCGGCAAAAAAGAAGTGTCCGCTCATTTCTCCGCCCAGTACGGCTTTTTCGTCTTTCATTTTTGCTTTAATCAGGGAATGTCCGGCTTTCCACATAATAGCCCTGCCGGAATGACTTTTTATATCGTCAAACAAAACCTGCGAGCACTTCACTTCACCGATTATTGTTGAATTGCGCATCTTTCTCAAAATCTGGCGGGCAAAAAGAAGAAGCAGTTTGTCTCCCCAGATGATTTCACCTTTGTCGCTGATTACACCAAGGCGGTCAGCATCACCGTCAAAAGCTATTCCCAGGTCCGCTTTTTTACTGACGACCAGTTCGATTAATTTGGTCAGATTTTCTTCCACTGTGGGATCGGGAAAATGATTCGGGAAATTGCCGTCGGGTTCGCAGTACACGGGAATAACTTCGCACCCGTAACGTTTTAAGATGGGAAGGGCGAAATGCCCGCCCACGCCATTGCCTCCGTCAACAACGACTTTGATATTTCTTTTTATTTTAATTCTTTTAAAGAGATAATTTTCATAGTCCATGGAAATATCCCGGAGCTTTGATAAACCGCTGCCTTTGGAATATTTGCCGCTTTCCATGATTTTTCTTAGTTCCTGAATCTGCTTGCCGTAAATGGTGCTGTGGCCGACGCAAATCTTGAAGCCGTTGAATTCGGGCGGATTATGACTTCCTGTAATCATGACTCCGCCTCCGACGTGCAAATGGCGAATGGAGAAGTAAAGCATCGGAGTGGCACAAAGCCCGATATCGATTGTATTGATGCCGGAAGAATTAAGTCCTTTGATTAGAAAATTGTGATAAGCGTCAGAGCTTAAACGGCAATCACGCCCGATAGTCATGTTCTTTATTCTACGCCGAACGGCATACGTTCCTATAGCCCGGCCGAGATTGAAAATAAAATCTTCATTTAAATCTTTGTCTACAGTGCCTCTTACGTCATATTCCCGGAATACATGTGGATTGATCAACTAAAAACTCCTTTTATGAATTATTTTTTAAACATCAGCGTCAGTTCGTAAACACCGCTGTCGATTTTTTTTCTTATATCAAATCCGCCTTTTTCAAAGACATGAAGCATGGGTTTGTTTTCAACAAGGACATCGGCTTCAAAGCCCAGCAAGCCCTGTCTTTTTGCAAGATAAGTCAGGTATTTCAGCAATTCAAAACCGATACCGCCGTTTTGCTGGTCGTCGCGAACTGCAAACGCGACTTCAGCGGTATGCGTACCTTCATTAATTCCATATTGACCAACCGCCGCAATGTACTGGTTGCTTTCGTCGCCCTTGATAACGACAAGAACGACTTGTTTTGTATAATCAATAATTACAAAATCCTGCAGTCTTTCGTGAGGCATGTCTTTGCGGGCGGAGATAAATCGCCTTTCTATGCTCTTGTCGGACAGAGAATAGAAGAAGTCTTTCAAAAGCGGTTCATCACTGATTTTGACAGGCCTGATAAAAATCTGCTGGCCAGTCTTGGTTGTGATATATGTTTCCAGGTCCTCCGGATATTCGCCACTTTTTCCGGGGATAAATGCCTGGTCTTTGAAAATCAAACCGCGGTTTTTTGCTTCTTCAATCAGCCATGGACGGAATTTGGGATGGGCTATCGAGATTAAGGCCATGGCTCTTTCCCTGATATTTTTCCCATGCAGGTAGACAATACCGTACTCCGTTGCCACGTAACGCACATCAGCGCGGTTGAGAGTTACTCCCGCCTGCTCCTTCAAAGCGGGAACAATGCGGGAGACGGTATCATTATGAGAAGTGGATTTCAGCGCCAGAATTGTTTTACCGTTTCTGGAAAATAAAGCGCCTCTCATAAAATCCTGATGTCCACCGATACCGCTGTAAAATACTCCACCAATTGATTCTGAAGTAGATTGACCGGTCAAGTCTATTTCCAGGGCGCTGTTGATGGCCACCATGTTGTCTATTCGAGCCATCATCAACTGGTTGTTTGTGTAATCCAGAGTCCGAAGGGATATGGAGGGATTGTTGTCGAGGTAAGCATAGGTAGATTTGTTTCCCATGCAGAAAGCGGCAACAGTTTTTCCATGGTCAATGGTTTTTCTGGAATTATTGATAACGCCGGCTTTCATCAGATCCACAAGGCCGTCGCTTAAGAGTTCCGTGTGCACTCCCAGGTTCTTTTTGTTGTATAAACTGGAGATAATGGCGTTGGGAAGACCACCCCACCCGACTTGAATAGTGTCGCCGTCCTGTACCAGACGCGCCACATTTTTTCCGATTGTTTTAATCACCTCACTCGTTTGAGGGCCTGTTACTTCTAAAAGCGGTTCATCGTAAGGGATGATAAAATCAACATCTTTAATATGGATGAAGCCATCGCCATGAATCCGGGGCATATTAGGATTTATTTGAGCAATAACAATATTTGCCTTCTCAGTGGCAGCTTTTACGATGTCCACACTTACTCCAAGGCTTAAGTAATGATGCTCATCCGGCATTGATGTTTGTATCAGAGCTACGTCAATCCGGACGGTGCCGCTGGATAATAAGGAAGGAACTTGAGAAAGAGAAATGGGCGTGTAGTCAGCCATTCCTGTATTAATAGAATCACGGGTACTGTTGCCGATGAAAAAGGAATTGTGGCGGAAATTGGCTTTATACTTGGCTTCAGTATAAGGAGCGAGACCTAAAGAATAAATATGAATAATTTCCGCGTCAAAAAAAGCTTTGGGGTGAGATTCCACATAACGAATCATCGCCCGAACAAGATATTGGGGCTCGCCACAACCGGAGGCGACAAAGATGTGATCTCCGCGACGAATATGGCTGAAGATTTCATCTTCAGAAACGAATTTTTCCGGATATGCTTTTTTGAAGCCATCAAGATATTCTAAAAATATTTCCGGTTCCATCATCCCCTCCATGAATTATTATATTTGTGAGTCTGCGTTATTGAATATATTATAAATTAAGATGACGTTGCCTGTCAATTAAAGACAATTTCTTCTGCGAATCATTTAATTATCTTTAATATATCCGCGGCCTCTGAAAAAATAAGGTCAGCCCCAGCCTCTAAAAAGTCATTCTTTTTACAACGGCCTGTTAGTACGCCGCAGGTCCATGTTCCGGCATTGCGGCCGGTTTTAATATCCAGAGGGTGGTCGCCGATCATCAGTGTACTTTGAGGTGAACCTTTAAGTTTGTTTAAAGCCGTATTTAAATGTTGGGGATGTGGTTTAACATATTTGACATCATCACGACAGACAACTACCGGACAGTAGGAGAGGATGTCGGGGAATACTGTTCTTACGGCTTTCGAACAATTTCTGGTTATTATTCCGCATGAGAATTTTCGCGATTTAAGATCGTTGAGAAGCTCTTTTGTGCTACCGAATAGTTCGCCGTTGCCGGCCGCCTCCACTTCAATTTTTTCGATTATGGCAGTTGCACTATTAGTGAAAGTCTTAGCCTTTACGGAAGAGATCCGGTTTAGTATTGTTGCAGTGTCGTTAATCATTTCTAAAACAAATTCAGTGTGTAATTCATCTCTGGTAATGCCGTAAGATAAAATAAGTTCGATAACAGTCTCGCGCATAAGATGAAAATCAATATTTAATTTTGCAAGAGTTCCGTCAAAATCAAAAATAACGGTTTTGATATTTATGGTTAAGTTGTTAATTTTTAATCTGGTCATAGAATCAGTTTTTAACGGAGATATAATTAGTGGTCAGGACTTTATTGAATGTTCTTGATGAAGAGGGAGAGGGCAGACTGTCGTCAAAAATAACGTGCAGAAAATTAGTAATAATATTAAATGTGGCGCCCCAAAGAATATCTTCGCCATTCAACCTGTCGGGTATAACAAGACAGGGCGTTTGATATTGCAGCGGTTCGGTATCTTTTCCCAAAGAAGTTTTAATATCCAGCATGGCGTAATTGTCGCTGTTGAAGAAAAAACTAATCGGAATTTCCAAAACTTTTTCTACTTCCGGACTTAACTTATATGCGAAAGGTTTCGGAGTAAAGCATACAAGAGGAAAAATAGTCCGGGCGAATAAAGTTAGAGAGTAAGATGGCAGAGCGCCAAGAAATATCATGTTAAAAGGGCTTAAGCCAACTTCTTCCCAAGCTTCTCTCAAAGCCGTAGATAAAAGAAGGCGAACAAGAGAAATGGTTTCTTTGTCCTTTTTCGGAGAATAGTTTGTTACATTTCTCTTCATGACGGGAATTATTCCTGTTTTAATAAAAGAACATAAAATATTATCAACGCCCGGTTGCAGTATTCCTCCGGGGCAGCTTATATCTCCGGACTGGGATACTTTTTCCGATCGTTTAATCAGTTGGAAAACGTATTCAGATTTTCCCTGAATTTCTTTGTAATTAAGCAATAAAACGACTCCGGCTTTTAAAACAGATGAACCGCTTTGATTGGCCTTTTCAATCTGAAGATTTTTCTCTTTATAATCAATATTCACTATTTCTAATTTATCCGTTACAAAACGAATAAAAGCATCTTTTTGCTGTAGTATGGCTAAATCCATAAATACCCTGAAAGTTCAATTTATTATTTCTGCAATTTTCCGATTATACCAGCATCTTACCGGAAATAAGTCAATAAAACCACAATGTCCTCCGAATTTCTGCCGTGATATTTTTAGAAATTTATTTTCCTGTATTTTTTGATAGTCTTCATAAGGAATCACAGGATCATCTTCCGAAATAAATATTCTAACGGGTACGTTTAAATTTTGAAAAGAATCGTTTTTAAGAGTGTAAAGATTGAAATAGTCGCGATAAGTCGGCATTTCCTTAAAATACGGCATCACATTTTCTGTGAGCTCCATGCATGTATTGGCGTGCAGCATTTTGCTGAAATCATATTTCCCGGGAAACAGACGCTGCTTCTTGATTAAAGATGCCTTCCATTTATTTAAAAAATATTTCCTATAAAAAAAATAACCATTATCAATGACCAACGTGGTTTTATAAGGATCCAGCGGCGGACTGATGGCAAAAACATATTTTAAATTCGATATTGGTTTGTGATAGTGCTCGATTGCTATACGCAAAGCAAAATTGCCGCCAAGTGAAAAGCCTATCAAATATACCGGTTTATTTTCAGAAAGACCGGATAAATAATTAACCGCTTCAAATGTTTCTTCCAAAAGAGCGCCATGAAAAAGACCTTCGTTAAGATGATGTGAATCACCATGATCCCGTAAATTAAGACGACAGATTGAAAATCCGATATTATAAAAATAATCGCCGGTAGCGAGAAGATAAGCGGAAGAAGAAGATCCCTCCCATCCATGCAGGAGAATAATTAATCCTCTGGATGATGGATGACGGGAAAGAAATGAAAGCAGTCTGGAACCGGATGAAGTCTTGATTGTTATTTCACGGGAGTTTTCCAGCATGGAATTATTCCTGCGCAAACGCAGACGCGAACTGGCCATAATAGATTGGAAATGAGTGTTTCGAAAAAAGAAAGATGGCTTAAATAAATTATCAGTTATTTTTGTGTTTCTTTTCATCGTATTCTGCGAATATAATCTTGTTATAAGTAACCTTTTTCTTTAATAAAGTAAAGTATTTCAAGTTAATTAGATTTCTGGGACGAAGATACTTAGATCCAACCTGGTTTGCAAAAATAATAATTTTGACATTTAAATCTTTAAAAATACTTAAAATATGAAGGCCTCATGACTATTGCTAAGTTATGAGGCCTTTTTCTCACAGAAAACTCGATCAATAGTATTGATGATGGTCACATATGTAATTAAAAAAGGTTAAGAATACCTTTGACATGCATAATTTAATTTAGTATTAATATATAAATATGTAATGCAAGCTAATGAGAGCTGATGTTTTGGTCATGTCAGAGTTTATAGAAAATTAATTTTTAAAATCATTATGAAGGGGGAGAATCTTATGAGAAAAATCGGAATTTTGGCGGTAATTATTATGTTGATGACTGTTGCTACGGCAGTACAGGCCCAAGTCAGGGCCGGCGGTTTACCTGAATTGTCTATAGACAAACGTATTAACGACTGTCCCGGCTGTGAAGTAACCATAGCTCTTAATGTAGAATTTGATTCGAATAAAGCCGTTGTCAAGGACAAATATCGCGATGAGATCAGAAAAGTTGCGGATTTTATGAAAAAATATCCGAAAACTTCGGCAGTAATAGAAGGCCATACTGATAATACCAATACAGCAGCATATAATAAAAAGTTGTCCCAAGAGCGTGCGAATAATGTTAGACAGTATCTGATCAGTAATTTTGGAATCAAGGCATCCAGACTAACGGCAGCCGGTTATGGAATGGAGAAGCCTATTGCGAGCAACGCCACCGAAGAAGGACGTCAAAAGAATCGCAGAGTGGTAGCTGTTATCAAAACGACAACAAAGAAATAATTTATCAAGTATGATTTGAAATAGAAAAACCTCATGACCCATTGCGGTCATGAGGTTTTTTACCTTCGGTCAAAAAAATCGGATAAACCTGAATATCAGTTATTGGTGGCGGTGCCTGGATTTGAACCAGGGACACTACGGATATGAGCCGTATGCTCTGACCAACTGAGCTACACCGCCTTTATCACCCCAAGAACTTTGCAGGGGCATGCTATATATAAGCGCGCAAACTTTGTCAATAATTTATTGAGCGGTATCCACCAGTTTATAAACGACAATCACACTTTTATCACGCACGGAAGCACCAACTGATTGTACCAGCGCCAGCACTATTTCCGGCTTGCCGTCGCCATCTACATCTTTAATGGCATAATCGGTCACGTAGCCGTTAATTTTCTTGGTGTGCCAATTTTCAGACATTCCCATGCCATCCCATTCCAGATTATATATTTCGCTGGAAGTAAAAAGATTAAAGTGTTTAAAAATACGGCCGACGGAAGATAAATTTTTCACTATAATAAGTTCTTTTTTACCGTCTTTATTTGTGTCATAAGTGAGAAGGCGTAAATTGAGATAAGCGCTTTTTTCTCTTTCCATGTCAGTTTCAGTGGGATTCGCAGCATTTTCCATATTCTGGATGTAGTTATTGCTGCCGCCATACACATCATCGCTTTTCCAGATAAGCTCATCGCCGGCAAAACCGAAAGACGTAAGGCGTCCTAAAGTTTTATCTGTTTTTTGAATAATGTATAAATAGTCCAATTCATCAAGGGCAATTATTTTGTCAGTTCCACCAATACCTAAATTATCAATAGTAAGTCCGTAGATAGATAAACCCAAAGGTATTTTCATCTTCTGATCAGCAACATATTTGCCATTTCTCCAGACCATTTCATAAATTGGCGTGTCAAAAGGTTTATTCAAGCCGTATTCTTGGCCTAGTAATAAAGGAGAACCGGAGGAAGTGTCAATTACTCGTAAAAACCAACGTATATCCGAAGCGATTTTCACATATTTACCGTCTTTGAATTCCAAAACAAAAGAATCAAGCAAGGAACCGTTGAGCGATGTCACGATTATTTCAGGAGTGCCATTCCCGTTGATATCCGCAACATCTACTGCAAGATAATTGTCATAGGAATTCCCTTTGATTTTATCTAATAGTTTTAATTCTTTTTCTGTTTTTTGATAAATATAAACCGTATTTTTATCAATCGCAACAATCTTATTTATTCCATCATTATTAACATCTCCAACAGCCATTCCCTTGAGTTCCGTGGGAATCTTTTGGCTCATCCAAAATTCTCTCCGATTAATAGGTTCAGGAGTATTAATATATTCAGAATTAATTACGGATGTCAGAGTTCCTCCTTTTTTACCGCCGGCTTTCATGCTTGCGATTATCTGAGATTCACGTGATATAGCCGGAGGCGCCTGCGGCGGAGCAGTGACGTTGGGCACAGGTGCGGGAGCGGCAGCGGCAGGAACAGGTGCACTTGTCGGTGATGTTGTTCCGAGAATATGTCTCAAAATACTTTCGGAAAAATCGTTGATTTTGGGAATTACATCGTCGAGAGTTTGTGCCTGGGTAAAAACTCCAACATCTGATTTGGGGTTTGAAACATCCATGAGTTTTCCGTTAATACTGATGCTGCTGCCAATTTTGGTAATGCTTCCCCAAACAACATAATCGGAATTTAATTTTTTACCGAGACTTAACACATTGCTTGCAGAAATTTCTTTTATTTTATATTTTTTCAACTCTTGCAACACAGTATCCTTACCGGTAACTGTGATTTTATCTGAAGACGAGATACGTGAAGTCAGCATCTCTTCAATTCCCTGTTTGACGTAATCGATATTTTCTGCGCTGTGTAAGGAAAACGGTAAGATGGTTACAGTGTATTTATCCTTTGCCCATAGATAATTTGTTGCAAGCAAAATTATCGTTAAACTAAATATTATGTATTGTAAAGTTTTTCGCATATTTATCTCCATCGCAAAGATTATTTATCAATGAAAAGTTCCTAACATTTTAAAAGGTATAATTCAAGAATGAATTCCAGTGAAAATATTCATTTCTTTATTTTGTTTAATCTAGGCAGTTTTGAGAGGCACTACATAAAACATAATTGCGCAAAAATGGCAAACACTGCCCGCAATGACAAATAAATGCCAAATGGCGTGATTAAACGGGATTTTATTCCACGCATAGAAAATAGTGCCCAGGGTGTAGGCTAGCCCGCCACAGACAAGCCAATAAATGCCACCTGATGGCAGTGCCAGTAAAAGAGGCTTAATGGCAAAAATAACTATCCACCCCATTAAAATATAGGCAGTAGTCGAAATAATTTTAAAGCGATGGACGAAAAAAATTTTAAATAACACTCCGATAACAGTCAAAGACCAGATTAAAGCAAACATGCTCCAGCCCAGAGTGCCTCGTATTGTTACAAGTAGAAATGGAGTATAAGTTCCGGCAATTAAAAAATATATACAGGAATGATCAAATATCTTGAAAAGATTTTTTAAACGGGGTTTTTGAAAACTATGGTAAAGAGTTGATGCTGTGTAGAGAGAAACAAGCGTGATTCCAAAAATTGTACAACTGATAATATGATTTAATTTCCCGTATATACTGGAGAAAACAATCAGAAGAACCAATCCCGCAACACTGACAACAGCTCCAATTCCATGGGTAATGCTATTGAATAATTCCTCCAGAGGGGTGTAAGGCATCTTAATTTGTGATTCAGACATCGGTGTTTGCTTCCTTAATACTGTGCACTTAATATGCTTCGGGCTATAATTTGTCAATGACTAATTATAGTGAGAAGCCATATTAATTCTTGACGGATTGATAAAAGTCGTAATAATATTTAAACAGTTGGAAGATAAAATAATTAAGGAGTAAGCCGTGATACCGAGATATTCCCGAGAGGTAATGACAAAAATTTGGAGTCAGGAGAACAAATATCAAAAATGGCTGGATGTGGAAGTATCAGCCTGTGAGGCGATGGCAAAGCTTAGGAAAATACCTAAACGGTCGCTGAAAAATATTAAAGAAAATGTTTCTATTAATGTCGGACGGATTGATGAAATTGAAAAAACGACCAAGCATGATGTTATTGCATTTTTAACTTCGCTTACGGAAAAAGTCGGTGAAGACGGCCGTTTCATCCATATGGGCATGACGTCCTCCGATGTGCTGGATACCGCGTTCGCTGTTCAATTAAAGGAAGCGGCTGATATCTTGCTGGAAGATATTGATAAGCTGCTGACAGTTTTTAAAAAGAGAGCTTTTGAACATAAAAATACTTTAATGATTGGCAGATCGCATGGCATTCACGCGGAACCGATCACTTTCGGTTTGAAACTGGCAATCTGGTATCAGGAAATGCAGCGTAATCGCTGGCGACTCGTTCAAGCAAAAGAATCTGTATGTTATGGGAAAATATCAGGCGCCGTGGGCACCTTTTCTTTTATCGATCCTTTTGTGGAAGAATACGTTTGCGATCTGCTCGGCTTAAAACCAGCGCCGGTGTCTTCGCAGATTGTTCAACGTGACCGTCACGCGGAATTTTTTACCACTCTGGCAATTATTGCCTCTTCGCTGGATAAATTCGCTCAGGAAATAAGACTTTTACAAAGGACTGAAGTTAGGGAAGCTGAAGAATATTTTTCACCTGGACAGAAGGGGTCTTCGGCCATGCCGCATAAACGTAATCCAATTCTTTCGGAAAATATTTCTGGCTTGGCCAGATTACTGCGTTCTTACGCTATTGCTGCGCTGGAAGATGTCGCCTTGTGGCACGAGCGCGACATCAGCCATTCTTCCGTGGAAAGAGTGATCGGACCGGATGCCACAATTGCTCTTGATTTTATGTTGAGCAGGTTTACCGGCCTGATGGATAAACTTGTTGTTTATCCGGAGAGGATGCTTTTCAATCTGAACATGACACATGGCGTTATTTTTTCTCAGATGGTGTTGCTTGCGCTTATAGAGAAGGGGACAACGCGCGAAGATGCATATGCCGTTGTACAAAAAAACGCGATGAAATCATGGCAGGAAGGTTTGGAATTCAGGGGCTTGCTCGAAAAAGATCCCATAGTAACTAAACATCTTCGGAAAAAAGAACTGGCGTCAATATTTAATGTTAAAAATTTCCTGAAGAATTTGAATTTTATTTTTAACCGTGTATTCAAAGATAAAAAATAGGAATATGGCTGATCTTAAAACCTGCTGTTAAAATTTACTCTTTGATTTCACTCTTTAACAATAACAGTGTCTTTTTTGAATTCGTCGCGTGCGTCGGGATAATCAATATTGTAGTGCAATCCTCGGCTTTCTTTTCTTGCACGTGCGCACATGACAATAAGTTTGGCCACCGTAGTAATATTGCGTAACTCGGCAAGATCTTTTGTTACTTTGTAATTCCAGTAATACTCGTGGATTTCCCGCTGAACCATATCTATTCGCCGCTCGGCCCGTTCCAGTCTTTTGTCAGAGCGGACAATGCCCACATAATTCCACATGCATCTTCTTATTTCGTCCCAGTTATGCGTGACGACAACACTGTCGTCGCTTTGCGTGGTTCCGCTTTCATCCCAGGGAGGAATAAATATATCAGTTTCCGACGTCTGACTGAATGACTTGGCAATTTTCAAATAGACGCGGTGTGAATAAACAAGTGCTTCCAACAGAGAATTGCTTGCGAGTCGATTGGCGCCGTGTAATCCGGTGCACGATACTTCTCCGCAGGCAAAAAGATTATCAATGGATGTCTTGCCATAATGATCCACAGCGACGCCGCCGCAAATGTAATGAGCGGCAGGAGCAATAGGTATGGGCTGAGTAGCCATGTCAATCCCATATTCAAGGCATTTATCGTAAATATTAGGGAATCGTTTGATTAAGAAATCGCGATCGTGGTGCGTGATGTCCAATAAGACATATTCATCACCCGACTGTTTAATTTCGTTATCAATCGCCTTGGCAACAATATCGCGCGGCGCCAGGCTTTTCATGGGATGATACTTTTCCATGAATGTTGATCCGTTCTTTAATTTAAGAATTCCTCCTTCACCTCGGACAGCTTCACTGATGAGAAAAGCTTTGGCTTCGGGATGATAAAGACACGTCGGATGAAACTGAATAAACTCCATATTGGAGATTTTTGCGCCCGCACGGTAAGCCATTGCCAGACCGTCTCCTGTCGCAATATCGGGATTTGTTGTAATGAGATAAACTTTTCCCGCTCCGCCCGTGCATAAGATTGTGTGTTTTGCCCTGTAGGTATGAATTTCGTTTTTATTGATGTCAAGAACATAAGCTCCAAGACAATTGATCGTAACGTCGTTAGCATCTTTTTGCGTGATCAGATCAATGCCGATGTGGTTTTCGTAGATAAAGACATTTTTTAAGTTGGAAACTTTTTCATTCAGCGCCCGTTCGATTTCCTGACCGGTAAAGTCCTTGGCGTGTAAAATGCGCCTGCGTTTGTGGCCTCCTTCGCGTCCGAGATCGTATAAGTTGGGGTTTGTGTCCGATTTTGTAAAATTAACACCCCAGTCTATAAGTTCCTCAATCCTTGGCGGGGCTTCTTTAACGATAAATTCGACCACTTCTTTATTACAAAGACCGGCGCCGCAAACTAAGGTATCCTGGATATGCTCTTCAAAACTATCGGTTTTATCCGTAACGGCGGCAATTCCGCCCTGGGCGTAATTGGTATTTGATTCAAATTTTTCTTTTTTAGTTACAATAGCGACGCTGCCAGAGTGTGGACGCTTTGATGGCTAGGCTCAAGCCTGCAATGCCGCTACCCAAAATTAAGAAGTCTGTCTTAAATTCCATCGCCTTTTTCCATTGAAATGTGGCTGACAAAAAGTTTGTTTACAAATCTTTATTGCTTTTATATAGGTATTTAGCTTTTTTAGCAAAGAGAAAAACGAGAGAAGAATGTAATGATCGTCCTTGGAATTGAATCATCTTGTGATGAAACTGCTGCGGCAATAGTCAACAATGGGAAAATATTTTCCAATATCATTGCCTCGCAAATAGCAGTGCATTCGCCCTATGGAGGTGTTGTACCGGAAATTGCCTCCCGCAAGCACATTGAGGCCATCAATCCGGTGATTAAGCAGGCTTTAAGTGACGCCAATGTGACACTGAGGGAGATAGAGGGCATTGCCGTAACACGTGGTCCCGGTTTAATAGGGTCCCTTTTAATCGGTTTATCAACGGCTAAAGCTCTGGCCTTTGCCCTTAATATTCCGTTGGTAGGTGTTAATCATCTGGAAGGGCATATTGCAGCCGCTTTTCTTGCCGAGAAAGTTCCGGCGATTCCTTTTGTTGCCCTGGTTGTTTCCGGCGGTCATACCAGTACTTATTTGGCAAAGGATTATCATAATTTTCAGTTAATCGGCCAGACGCGTGATGACGCGGCTGGTGAAGCATTTGATAAAGCGGCGAAGCTTCTTAACCTCGGATATCCAGGAGGTGTAGTCATTGATAAAATGTCTAAAGACGCCAATCCGCAAGCGGTAGCTTTTCCGCGCGCAATGAAGGATTCTACTGATTTCAGCTTTAGCGGTTTGAAAACTTCTCTGCTGACAATGCTGAAAAAGCATGGTCAGGATTTCAGCGAGAAGGAATTGCCGGATATAGTGGCAAGCTATCAGGAGGCGATAGTTGATGTGCTGGTGGAAAAAACAATAAAAGCGGCAAATAATAATGGCGTTGACAGAATAGTCGTCTGCGGCGGAGTGGCGGCCAACAGCAGACTGCGTGAGAGGTTCTTTGCGGAAACTTCTGTTCAAAATATAGAGTTGTTTATTCCTCCGGTTATACTGTGTACGGATAATGCGGCAATGATAGCGGCGATTGGCGAAATTATGCTGAAAAACGGCCGCAGGGATTTGCTGGATTTAAATGCCGTTTCACGCTGGCCTTTAGCGTAGCTTAATTTTCTTCTGTGAGCGAAATAGTCATGACTTTACCCCGGGAAATCATTACACAGTACGCAATTAAACCGCGAAAGAATCTGGGGCAATCATTTCTGATAGAAGAAAGTATTATCAAAAGGATTGCGGAAACAGCTGATATAACGGGAGATAATATTGTTGTGGAAATCGGCGCTGGAATCGGTGTTCTGACGGAGTATTTAGCTCAAAACGCCGCAAAACTTATTGCCGTTGAGTTGGATGATCAATTAGTTAAAGTATTGGAAGACAGGTTGTCGAAATATAATAACGTTCAAATTTTTCATGGAAATATTTTGCGGTTTGATTTCAGAGAAATTACCGGAGCAGGACAGAAGAAAATTAAAGTTATCGGCAATATTCCCTATAATATTTCCAGCCCGGTATTATTTTACTTATTATCTTTCCGGAAGATTATAGATTCATTTGTATTGATGATGCAAAAGGAAGTAATTCAGCGTTTGGTAGCTTTCCCCGGATGTAAAAGCTATGGCATACCCTCAGTTATTTTACAGATGTTTGCTGAAGTGGAAAAAGTTTTGAATGTTCCGGCTTCCTGTTTCTATCCCCGTCCGAAAGTAGAATCATCGGTAATCAAAGGGAGCTTTCTTGAAAAATCTTTGATTGAACTTACAGATGAGGAATTCTTTATAAAATTAGTCAGGGATTCTTTTGCTCAGCGCCGGAAAATGCTGATTAACAATTTGAAGAAATCAAAATTACTGGAGAGCTTTTCAGAATCTTTATTGAAAAAAGCGCTGAAATTGGCTGAAATTGATTTTCAGAGAAGGGGAGAAACTCTCTCTATTGAGGAATTTGGGTTGTTGAGTAATATTCTGAAGCAAAGAATTAAAAAAAATACAACGTTTGAAGTGGAATAAAAATTATCTTAAACATTGTGTTCTCAAAAAATAAATTCAGACATTTCTACTTTATCATATCAATGAATTTTTATTAATAAACACCTCTCTCTGTTCGCATAGACTTTTTGCGGTTCAGGGTTATTTTCAAAAATCAAACCATATCAAGTTGTCTTAAACGTGAGCACGAACAATTAATTGTACGAGTGCTTTTTTATCTATCCGGCCGGAAGCGCGCCGGAAAAATTGCCCTCATGTATTAATGGGCGTAAATCTGAATTGAACCGTTTATTGTAGCAGTAATTCCGGCCTGATACTGCAATCCCAGTGTACCGGCGCCAGTGGACAAAGTCTTGTCAGCAGCCAGTTTGATTGTCTGATCCTGGGCCAACCCGCCGCCTGCACCAATGGTGACTGTGGGCAGATCGATTTTCAAACGAGTCTGGGTTCCAGAGGTACCGACATCAATGTTCATGGTGCCGGACAGACCGACTACGTTACCCGTTAATGCCATCGATGCTCCGACCCAACCTGCAGCGCTGTAGGACCCGAAACCGTCATTGTCTCCCCATGACTGAATGGAAGCACTTACGTTACTCACGCTCAGGCTGGAGAAATTGATACTGACGCCCGTCTGAGCTGTTAAGGCACTCAGATCGTTATCAGAAATAACAGTCCTGGCAGATAGTACCGCAGGAATCATTACTAATGCAAAGATCACCGCTAACGTTAGAAATCTTGTTATTTCCCCTCTCATTTTTCCCCTCATTTCCCCCTCCTTTTTAAACTGATTTTTTTATTTTAATTTATTATTAATTTGCATTTTAAATAATCAAATATTGCTAAATATGTTTCATAATCCTTTATATTTTATGGAGTCCAGGGTCTGTTCTGAGCGTAAATTGTTAGTGATCCATTAACCGAAGCTGAAATGCCGCCAGTATAAGTTTGTCCCAATACCTGATCCGCTAGCCGTGTGCCACCATGCGCTCCATCTGACCAGGTTGTTAGATCGCTGCTTGTGCCCAACTTTAAAGTTTGACTCAAACCCATATCACTGGAACTGACAGATACATCAACTATAACTTGGATTTTGCTCATTGACGGTACATAGGGCATTTCACTGGGATCGTTGGTGTAAATACAGCCCTGTGTTATAGTACCGTGACGCTGAAAAGTCGCGTTATTTACAGAAATATCTGTTATTCCAAACCAAGCATCAGCGTTTTCCACTTTATGTCCCCAAAAGTCTTGAAAGTTAGTAACTGTAGAAGCCAAGTGGGCACTGGAGCCCGGTATTGTAATCGGGTCCGAATAGGTGACGGTAATGGACTCATAAAAAATTGTACCAGCAGATACGGCGCTAAGCTCATCGTCCGTAATAGCTACTCTTTGAGCAGAAGACACAAATGGCATCATTAAAAATACTACGATTACAACTGCTAAAGTTAAAATCTTTTTCATGGTTCCTCTCCTTAAATTCTTTATTTTTAAAATTATTCCAATATAAAATCTATTTTAGTTTACAATCCCCCTCGATTTAATTTTATCACAAAATTACATTGATGTAAATAATTATTTTTCTTATTTTTATCACCTATTTTACCTAACTACACTTATCCTTTTTTAGTATATTATAAAGCTAGTCAAATGTAAAGTTTTTTTCACTATTTTAATGCTGAAAAAAATTTTGATTTTTTATTAATTATTACAAATATTTCGGAAATAATTATTGACTAACTCCTGGCGAAATAATAATGCTAAATACAATTTTAATGAGTTGAAGAATGAAAAATAAACACTTTTATATTCAAACATTTGGTTGTCAGATGAATGTCCATGATTCAGAACAAATGGAAATATTGCTTTCCGATGTAGGATACAAACTGACAGACAATGTAAAAATAGCCGATTTAGTACTATTAAATACCTGTTCTATCAGGGAGAAAGCTGCACAAAAAGTGTACAGTCAGTTGGGAAGACTTGCAAAGTTAAAAGAACAAAATAAGGGATTGATTATCGGTGTGGGCGGTTGTCTGGCCCAGCATTTGGGTGCAAAATTTCATAAAAAAGTTGGTCGCCTTGACTTTGTTTTGGGTACTCATAATATTCATCTTTTGCCTCAGATCATTATTTCAATTGAGAAGGAAAGAAAAAAAATTACGGAAGTTAACTTTCGTAAATCATTAAATTCCATCGGGGTGTTTGTTCCTCCTCGAACTGGCGCGGTGAGTGCTTTTGTTACCATTATGCAGGGGTGCAATAATTTTTGTTCATATTGCGTGGTTCCTTACTTGCGCGGACCGGAAATGAGCAGGCCGTCTGATGACATCCTTGAAGAAATAAAAAAACTTGCCAGTTTGGGAGTGAAAGAGGTCACTCTGCTGGGACAAAATGTCAATTCCTACGGTCGGACTCTGAATGAAGAATTAAGTTTCACGTCATTGATTAAAAGAATAGCGAAAATATCCGGCATTGAGAGAATCAGATTTACCACATCACATCCGCGGGATCTTTCGGAGGAATTGATAAACTGTTTCTCGGAGGAAGGAAAGTTATGCAGGCACATTCACCTTCCGGTGCAGTCGGGTTCAAACAGGATTTTGGAGTTAATGAATAGGGGATATACGGTCGAAGAATACAAAAAAAAAATAGATTACTTGCGTAAATTGACTCCTGATATTAGTATAACATCGGACGTTATCGTCGGATTTCCAGGAGAAACAAAGAAAGATTACCAAGAAACAATTGACATGATGGAAAAAATCAGGTTTGATTCACTTTTTTCATTCAAGTATTCTGAAAGGGAAGGCACAGCGGCGCAAAAGTTAAAGGAGAAAGTTGAAGAAGGTGAAAAACTGAGGAGGCTGGAGCAGTTACAGAAATTGCAAGATCAGCATACTCAGGAAAAAAATAATGCTCTGGAAGGAAGCATACAGGAATTACTGGTTGAAGGGAAAAGTAAAAATTCCGAAAGTGATTTGATGGGACGTACGAGTTCCTGGAAGATTGTTAATTTCAAGGGAACGAAGGATTTAATCGGCAAGATGGTGGATGTAAAAATATCAAAAGCTTATCTTCATTCCCTCAGGGGAAAGCTCGTTGATAACCAAGGAGGCAGGTTGTGTTAATTGAAATGAAGGTTTCAGGATTGACCATCGATCCTATTACAAATACGCCGATAGTGATATTGAAAGACATGCATAACAATAAGGCAATTCCTATCTGGATAGGTTTGTTTGAAGCCAGCGCCATCGCCACAGAACTGGAAAAAATTGTTTTCCCCCGACCGATGACTCATGATTTATTCAATGATTTTTTAAAATCTTTCAATGTGACGGTAAACCGAATTGAGATTGTGGATATCCGCAGCAACACTTTTTTTGCCAATATTTATTTAAGCAGGGAAGGGGAAAATTATACAATTGACGCGCGTCCCAGTGATGCCATAGCGATAGCTCTGCGCGCCAATGCGCCGATTTTTGTCGACGAAAGTGTCATAGAAAAATCGCGAAATGTTGATTTTGGAATCAAACTTAATGATCTGGACAAATTAAAAGAAGAGAAGATAAAAGAATTTCTGGAAAATCTTTCAGCGGAAGATTTCGGCAAATATAAGATGTAAATATTATGGGAAACATTATTAAGGATTTTCAAATTTATTTGGAAGTAGAAAGAAATGTTTCCAACCATACCAGAACCGCGTATATTGCCGATATTCTGGAATTCGCCCGTTACCTCGTTGATAATAATTTTATAAAAGAAAAAGATGAGATCATTAACGTTGAACCGGAAGCAGTCAGGGAATATTTAAGCTATCTTTACCGCCAGAGGGTAAAGAAGGTTACGGTCAACCGCAAGGTTTCCTCGCTGAGAGCCTTTTATAAATATGTTGTACGCACGGGAAGGATAAACAATAGCCCTGCGGAAATGATTCAGACCCTGAAAACGGAAAAATACATGCCTGCTTTTCTTTCGGTTGATGAAATGATGGATCTGCTGAAAGCGCAGCATGACCATTCAGTCTTGGGATTGCGTAATCGCGCCATACTTGAAGTTTTCTATTCTTCCGGATTGCGCCTCAGCGAACTGGCTGGTCTGGATTTAATTGACCTTGATTTTAATCAAAAGTTGGTTAAGGTGAGAGGCAAGGGCAGAAAAGAAAGAATCGTTCCTATCGGGGGACCGGCCCTGAAAGCTGTCGGGGAATATCTGGAAAAGACCGGAGAATTAAGAAAAGAAACAGACTTGGCTGTTTTTAAGAAACCTTTATTTTTGAACGCCCATGGCCATAGGATAACGACGAGAAGCATAGCCCGGATAGTGAATGAATCGGCGGCTAAAAGCCGTATCGGGAGGAAGATAAGTCCGCACGCTTTGAGACACAGTTTTGCCACACATCTTTTAAATGCCGGCGCGGATTTACGTTCGATTCAGGAGTTGCTTGGGCACGAGAGCCTTTCGACCACGCAAAAATATACGGCGGTTGATATTAACCGTATGATGGAAGTTTATGATAAAGCGCATCCGAGAACCAAGGAATAAATCATAAACTGTTTTTTTGAGAGATCGTATGAATATAAGAGGAACTACAATATTATCAGTCAGACATAACGGCAAAATAACGGTTGCCGGTGACGGTCAGGTCACTCTGGAGACCACGATATTAAAGCACGGCGCCCGCAAAGTTCGCCGTCTGTATAATAACGAAGTTATTGTCGGATTTGCCGGTGCCACGGCGGACGCTTTTACTTTATTCGAACGCTTCGACCAAAAGCTGGAACAATACAACGGAAATTTATTGAGGGCGGCAGTGGAATTGACGAAAGACTGGCGCACTGACCGTGTTTTAAGGCATTTGGAGGCGTTGATGATTGCCGTGAACAAAGATAATTCTCTGATTATTTCCGGAAATGGCGATGTCATTGAAGCGGATGACGAGGTTATGGCCATCGGGTCGGGCGGACCTTATGCGCTAGCAGCAGCGCGGGCGCTCATGCGCCATTCAAATTTGTCGGCGACGGAAATTGCCAGGGAAGCAATGAAAATAGCGGCGGAAATTTGTATTTATACAAATGATCACATAACGATTGAAGAAATAGATATTGATGCGGAGCAAAGTGAAAGAAAAAGCAGTAACGATAAGGGGAAAAAGTAAATTATGTCGAGCAAAGGGTTAAAGCCCCGTGAAATAGTGGAAAAACTTAATCACCATATCATCGGCCAGATGGATGCTAAACGGGCGGTTGCCATTGCGTTGCGCAACAGGTGGCGAAGACAGAATGTGCCGGTTGACCTGGCCGATGAAATTTCGCCGAAGAATATAATAATGATCGGTCCTACCGGCGTAGGGAAAACGGAAATCGCCCGCAGACTGGCCAAGTTGGATAATTCACCTTTTTTAAAAATAGAAGCATCCAAGTTCACGGAAGTAGGTTATGTCGGGCGAGATGTGGAATCGATGATCAGGGATCTGGTGGAGTTGTCCCTGAACATGGTGAAATTTGAAGAGCAGGAAGATGTAAGGGCCAAGGCGGCGGAAATAGCGGAGGAAAGATTGCTTGATCTGCTACTTCCTCCGAGGCTCAAGGAGAAGAAAGTCTGCGATATGCTGAACAATCCCGATGAAAATGATCATATTGCCGAAGAACAGGAACATAAATTTGATGGCACGAGGGAAAAATTTAGACGACTGCTTAGGGAAAATAAACTCGACGACCGTGTTGTGAATCTGGAAGTTAAGGAGGTTAGAACCGGTCCGATTGTGGAAATATTTTCAGCGGCGGGAATGGAGAATATGGGGCTTAATATAAGAGATGTTCTTGGAGATGTGTTCCCGCAGAAAAAGAAATCAAGAACGGTAAAGGTGCCGGAGGCGCTGAAAATTCTTGAAGATGAAGAAGCGCAGAAACTGATAGATATGGATAAGGTGACAAGAACGGCGTTGGAAAGGGTTGAACAGTCCGGAATAATTTTCCTTGATGAAATTGATAAAATTGTAGGCAGTGATGCGCCTCACGGGCCTGATGTGTCGCGTGAAGGCGTGCAGAGAGATTTGTTGCCCATAGTGGAAGGTTCCAACGTAAATACCCGTTACGGGATGGTCAAAACCGATCATATCTTGTTTATTGCCGCGGGAGCGTTCAATGTCGCCAAACCTTCCGACTTGATTCCTGAATTACAGGGGCGTTTTCCCATTCGTGTTGAGCTTGACTCGCTGGGGAAAGAGGAATTTGTCCGTATTTTGACCGAGCCGAATAATGCTTTGGTGAAGCAGTACACGGAAATGATAGCGACGGAAGAACTGAAATTATCATTTACGGAAGAAGCCATAGCGGCGATTGCGGAAGTCGCCCAACTGGTCAACGAAAGAACGGAAAATATCGGGGCCAGAAGGCTTTATACCATTATGGAAAAATTGCTTGACGATATTTCTTTCGATGCGCCGGATATGCAAGAAAGAGAAATCGTGATAGATGCGCAGTATGTGGAAGAAAAACTAAACGAAATAATAGAAGATCAGGATTTAAGCAGGTATATTCTGTAACGGAGATTGCCATGGAGAATATTTCAAATTCAATAGAAAGGGCGGACATTCTGCTGGAGACTCTGCCTTATATCAGGCGATTTTACAATAAAACGATCGTTATCAAATACGGCGGTCATGCCATGGTGGACAGCGAGTTGAAAGATCAATTCGCCAAAGATGTGGTAATGATGAAATATATCGGCATCAATCCCGTCGTGGTGCATGGAGGAGGTCCGCAAATAGGCGAACTCTTGAAAAAGTTTGGCAAGGAATCAAAATTTATACAGGGAATGCGGGTGACCGACGAGGAGACCATGAATATCGTGGAAATGGTTCTGGTCGGTACGGTCAACAAAGAAATAGTCGGTTTGATTAACCGGCATGGCGGAAATGCCGTCGGTTTAAGCGGTAAAGACGGAAACCTGATTAATGCGGAGAAATATTATTTAAATGAAGAAAAAGCAAAGCATACACCGCCGGAGATTATAGATATCGGTTTAGTCGGTAAAGTGAAAAGTATCAATTCACAATTAATTGTTTCTCTTGCACAAAATAATTTTATTCCGGTTATTGCTCCGACTGGTATAGGTGACAAGGGCGAGACCTACAATATCAATGCGGATATTGTTGCGGGAGAAATAGCAGCAGCCTTGCATGCCGAAAAACTTTTACTTTTAACAGATGTGCCTGGCGTGTTGAACAAAAAAAAGAAACTGATTAATACAATGACCAATGACGATGCATTGAAATTGATCGATGACGGCGTTATAGAGGGCGGTATGTTTCCAAAAATCAAGTGTTGCCTGAAGGCTCTCAAGGCGGGAGTCGGAAAGACTCACATAATTGATGGACGCCTGAAACATGCCATTTTGCTGGAGGTTTTTACCGATAAGGGAATAGGCACTGAAATCGTTTTATAATCAGGCGGTTGAAGAGGATATTTAAAGAAATGAAAGAAAAAGAATTAATGGCTTTATCCGATAAAAATATAATGAATACCTATAAGCGATTTCCTATTGTTCTTACAAAAGGATCCGGTGCAAAGGTGTGGGATATCGAGGGCAGGGAATATCTTGATTTTGCTGCCGGGATTGCCGTATGCAATCTCGGTCATTCTCATCCAAAGGTTATTGATGCTGTAAGCGAACAAATTGGAAAACTTACTCATGTTTCCAATTTATATTACACCGAGCCGCAGACGCAACTGGCAAAACTACTGACAGATAATTCCTTCGCGGACAAGGTGTTCTTCTGCAACAGTGGCGCTGAGGCAAATGAAGCGGCAATCAAACTTGCGCGCAAATATGCCCATGAAAACATGGGAAAGAATAAATATGAATTAATAACTATGAAGGATTCCTTTCACGGAAGAACCATGGCCACAATTACGGCCACAGGACAGGAAAAATTTCAATTTGGATTTACGCCGCTCCTGGAAGGTTTTTCTTATGTGCCTTTTAACGATTTACAGGCCTTGGAAGCTGCAATTTCCGGTAAAACCTGCGGTGTAATGCTGGAGGCGATTCAGGGTGAGGGCGGTGTCAATATTCCGGATGAAAATTATCTGGCAGGTGTTCGGGAAATCTGTGATCGATATGGAATTTTGATGATTATTGATGAGGTTCAAACAGGAATGGGCCGGACGGGCAAACTTTTTGCCTACGAGCATTACGGAATAAAACCGGATATAATGACTCTGGCCAAGGCTCTGGCCAATGGTATTCCCGCGGGCGCGATGCTGACGACTGATAAAATAGCCAAAGCTTTTACTCCCGGCAATCATGCTTCCACGTTTGGCGGCAATCCCTTTGCCATGGCCGCGGCAAACGCGGTTATGAAAATTATTCTGCAGGAAGGCATACTGGAGAATTGCCGGAAAGTCGGAGATTATTTTTTGTCTGAGTTAAAGAAGCTGCAATGGAAACACAAAATCATCAAGGAGGTCAGGGGGAAGGGTTTAATGCTTGCGGCAAAACTTGATTTGGAGACGGGCGACATTGTGAATGAATGCCTGCAACGCGGATTACTTGTTATTTCCGCCGGGAGCAATACTCTGCGATTTGTGCCGCCTCTGATTATTACTGATCAGGACGTCGATTGCGCAATTAAAGTCCTTGACGAAGTGATGGAGGGTAAATGAAAAAAGATTTATTAAACATTTACGATCTGGAACAGGCTGATTTTAATAAAATCTGGAAAAAGGCTGAAAAACTCAAGAGAGCTTTAAAAAACGGAAAACCTCATCCTTCTCTTAAAGGAAAAACTTTGGGAATGATTTTTGATAAATCATCCACCCGAACGAGAATATCCTTTGAAGTCGGCATGTATCAGTTGGGCGGTATTGCCCTGTTTTTAACGTCCCGGGATACGCAAATAGGTCGCGGCGAAACAATTTCCGATTCGGCCCAGATGATGTCACGTTATCTGGATGGAATTATGATCAGGACGTTTTCCCAGAAAAGTGTGGAAGACTTTGCCCGCTATGCTTCCATTCCGGTCATTAACGGTTTGACGGACCTTTTGCACCCCTGCCAGATATTGAGTGACTTGTTCACGATAAAGGAGAAAAAAGGGTCTTACAATAAATTGAAGATAGCCTATATAGGCGACGGCAATAACATTGCCAATTCATGGATTGAAGCTGCCGCAAGATTACCGATTAAATTATCGCTCGCTTGTCCCGAAGGTTATGATCCGGACAGGCAGATAATGGCTAAGGGGAATCAAGAAGCAAAAGAGGGCATTACCCTTTACCGCGATCCGAGGGAGGCGGTAAAAAACGCCGATGTTTTATATACGGATGTCTGGGTAAGCATGGGGCAGGAATCAGAGGATAAAGAAAGGAAAAAAATATTTAAGAGTTTTCAGATAAACAAAAAGCTTTTAAAAGAATCAAAAAAAGATGCAATTGTCATGCACTGTTTGCCGGCGCACCGCGGAGAAGAAATTTCTTCCGAAGTCATTGAAGGTTCGCAGTCAGTGGTTATTGATCAGGCGGAAAACCGTCTGCATGTGCAGAAAGCGATTCTGGAAATATTACTATAGGAGGAACAAAAATTGTCTGCAGGAGTTAAAAAAGTTGTGTTGGCATATTCGGGTGGACTGGATACATCCGTGATTGTTCGTTGGCTGATTGAAACTTATAAATGCAAAGTGATCTGTTTTGCCGCTGATGTGGGACAGAAGGAGGAACTGACCGGTCTTAAAGAAAAAGCGATCAATACCGGAGCAAGTAAAATATATATTGATGATTTAAGAGAGGAGTTCGCACGGGATTTCGTTTTTCCGGCTCTTCGAGCCAATGCGATTTATGAAGGCACATATCTTTTGGGTACATCTCTGGCGCGGCCCTTAATCGCCAAGAGGCAGATAGAAATAGCCAAGCTTGAGGGCGCGGACGCGGTATCCCACGGTGCCACAGGCAAGGGCAATGACCAGGTCCGCTTTGAATTGACTTACTACGCTTTAAATCCGGGAATTAAAATCATTGCGGCATGGAAAGACGATAACTGGAAATTCAATTCACGGGAATCAATGATCGATTATGCCGCAAAATATAAAATTCCCATTCCGTTGACGAAGGCGAAACCTTACAGCTCGGATCGCAATCTTCTGCACATTTCTCACGAAGGAGGAATTCTGGAGGATCCCTGGGCTGAACCGCTTGAGGATATGTTTGTGCTGACCAAATCTCCGGAAGCGGCGCCGGACAAACCAACCTATGTGGAAATCGATTTTAAAAAGGGCAATCCCGTGGCGATAAACGGGAAGAAGATGTCACCGGCAAAACTGATGGATTATATCAATACCGTTGCGGGCGCCAATGGAGTCGGCCGTGTGGATATGGTGGAAAACCGTTTTGTCGGCATGAAATCGAGGGGCGTGTATGAAACTCCCGGCGGCACGGTGCTTTGGGCCGCGCATCGCGCGGTGGAATCCATTACGATGGATCGGGAAGTAATGTTCATGAGGGATTCGCTTATACCGAAATATTCCCAGCTTGCGTACAACGGATTCTGGTATGCTCCTGAAATGAAGGCCCTTCAGACTTACATAGACGCGACTCAGGAAAATGTTACAGGCACTGCGAGGATGAAATTATATAAGGGAAACTGCACGGTTGCCGGACGCAAATCGCCTTGTTCTCTTTACAGCGAAACATTTGCCACGTTTGAAAAAGATAAAGTCTATAATCAAAAAGACGCGATAGGATTTATCAGGCTCAATGGATTACGTCTGATCATTCAGAATTTTTTGAAGATTAAAAAATAACTTAAGCGGAGAGTGCGCATGGCTATCGGCAAAAAACCCTGGAGTGGCCGGTTTCAGAAACCCACAGCCGGAAGTGTGGAAAAATTTACCTCTTCCATTCATTTTGACAGGAGGCTTTATCCTTACGATATCGCAGGTTCTATCGCTCATGCCGCTATGCTGGCCGGGCAGAATATAATATCCAAAAGTGAATCGATGAAGATCATGGCTGCCCTGAAAAATATTTTCAGAGATATGGAAAAGGGGAAATTTAAATTCAATCCCTCTGATGAAGACATCCACATGGCTATTGAAAGAGAACTGATCAACCGTATCGGTGAGACTGGAGGAAAACTTCATTCCGCAAGAAGCCGCAACGATCAGATCGTGTTGGATGTCAGGCTTTTTCTGCGGTCGGAAATTATGATTATAATTTCTTTCGTGAGTGATTTGCAGATGCAGCTAATTAAATTGGCAAAAAGAGAAATCAAGACGATCATGCCCGGCTATACTCATATGCAAAAGGCCCAGCCGGTATTGCTTTCACATTATTTACTGGCTTTTGCGGAGATGTTTACGCGTGATGTCCAGAGATTCAATGAATGCAGGAACAGACTGAATGTTTTGCCTCTAGGGGCTGCGGCACTCGCCGGTACCGGTTTACCGATTGATCGTAACAAGACGGCAAAGATGTTGAATTTCCCTGCGGTGAGCAAAAACAGTATGGATACAGTTGCGGACAGGGATTTTGTCGCGGAGTTTATTTTCGCAGCATCGCTTTTAATGATGCATTTGAGCCGCTTTTGTGAAGATTTGATTTTATGGTCTTCGGATGAATTCGGTTTTGTCGAAATATCCGATGCCTATACGACCGGCAGCAGCATCATGCCTCAAAAGAAAAACCCCGATGTGGCGGAATTGGTTAGAGGCAAAACCGCCCGTGTTTACGGTGATCTTTTTACCATCATGACACTTTTGAAAGGATTACCCATGGCTTATAACAGGGATTTGCAGGAGGATAAAGAACCGTTATTTGATGCCGTTGATACTGTAAAAGATTGTCTAGGCATCTTTACGGAAATGATTGTTCATACAAAATTCAAAGCCGATAGAATGTATCAGGCCGCACAAGGCGGTTTTTCCACGGCTACGGAAATCGCGGAATACCTGGTGAGTCGGGGTATTGCCTTCCGCCAGGCGCATGAAATTGTGGGGAAAATAGTGGCTTATTGCATAAAGAATAAAAAAGAATTGAAGAATTTGACTTTAAATGAATTCAAATTATTTTATCAAGGTTTTACCGAGGATATTAAAAAAATAATTAAACTGGAGAAGGCGGTTAATTCACGCAAGCATGCGGGTGGAACGGCAACTTCAGCCGTATTGAAAAGGATAGAAGAATTTGAAAAAAGCTTCGGCAAAAATTAGTATATTAGCCTGTTTGTTGATTTTGACTTTCACAGGTTGCGGTATAAAAGGTAATCCTGTAATTTTATCAGACATGCCGGATTACGGACTGATCGTAAAGAACTTTAGAGCCGATTCTTTGAGTAATGAAGTGACATTGAAATGGGATTTCTACGATAGGGATAACAAAATTGATCATATTGTCATAGAGAAGAGTGAAGTTGGCAGCGCGGGAAATGAATGTAAAGATTGTCCCAGAACATTCGAAAGTATCGCTCAAATACCGCTAAAAGAAAATGTAAAAAAGATAAGTGAAAACAAAAACTTCATTTTTCCAGATAAAAAAGTTATACATGGGAAAATATATAATTATCGTTTAATGCTGTGCGATGATGCCAATATGTGTTATGAAGGCAACTCAACAGAAATAAATTTTAAATGATAAAATTTTAAGGAGGCTGTTTTTTTATGTTTAGGGGTGCAATGGTCGCTATTGTTACACCTTTTAAAAATGACCGGGTTGATGAAGAAGCTCTGCGCGAACTCATAGAATTTCAAATAGCCAACGGAACGGACGCTATCGTTCCCTGCGGCACTACAGGAGAGTCGGCTACTCTTACCCACGAAGAACATGACAGGGTTATTGAAATTACCATTGATGCGGTGAAAAAGAGAGTGCCGGTTATTGCGGGAACAGGATCAAATAATACAATCGAGGCTCTGCGTTTGACGAAACATGCATACGAAGCGGGAGCCGACGGTGTTCTCATAGTTTGCCCGTATTATAACCGCCCAACTCAGGAGGGACTTTATCAGCATTTTAAGGTTATAGCTGAAAGTGTCCCTGTTCCGATAATCCCATATAATATACCAAGCCGTACCGGAGTAAATCTTATGCCGGAGATGGTCGCAAAACTGGCGAAGATAAAAAATATAGTCGGTATTAAAGAAGCATCCGGTTCACTCAAGCAGATGAGTGACGTTATTAATCTGTGCGATAAGGATTTTACAGTTCTGTCGGGTGACGATATATTCACTCTGCCGCTTATGGCAATGGGCGGTGCCGGTGTTATATCCGTTATTTCCAATGTGGCGCCGGCGGATATGGCGGGATTGGTTGATGCTGTTGCCGCCGGAGATATGGGGAAGGCGAAAACCCTTCATCATAAAATGAGCACCTTGATTGACGCGCTTTTTATCGAGGTTAATCCCATTCCGGTTAAAGCGGCTCTGGCGCTGATGGGCAAAATAAAATGTGAATACAGATTGCCCCTTTGTAAAATGGCGGATGCTAATTTCGAAAAACTGAAGAAAGTCATGATTGATTACGGCTTGATTTGAAAGTCCTGCCGCAGATTAATATTTGAGGAGTAAATTTTATGGTTAAAGCCGTTGTTACCGGGGGCGGTGGGAGAATGGGCGGCAAGATCATCAGTTTCATCTCCACAACAGAAGGTATCCGTGTTGTCGGCGCTGTGGAAGCAGCCGGACATCCCATTATAGGACGAGACATTGGTCATGGACTGGGACTGGGTAATACGGGAGTCATTGTTTGCGACAAGTTATCTGATTGTATTGATCAGGCGGATGTTGTTATCGACTTCACCACTCATGAAGTATCCCTTGAAAATTTGAAGATAGCCAGTAAAAGAAATCGTGCCATGGTTATCGGTTCGACGGGAATTTCTGCGGCGGAGATGGGTAAAATAAAAGAACTGGCAAAAAACACACGTTGCGTTGTGGCTCCCAACATGAGTGTCGGCGTAAATGTAATGCTCAAACTTCTGGAGTATTGCGCCGGAATACTTAAAGACGATTACGATGTCGAAATTGTCGAAGCCCATCATCATTTGAAAAAGGACGCTCCCAGCGGAACCGCCTTGCAAATGGCGAAGGTTATTTCCGATAAACTGGGCCGCAATATGGAAGATGATCTGGTTTATTCACGCAAAGGTCTGATCGGTGAGAGAACGAAAAAAGAAATAGGTGTCCAGACCGTCCGTGCCGGCGATATCGTGGGAGATCATACGGTGATTTTCGGCGGGGTTGGTGAAAGACTCGAATTTATTCACCGCGCTCACAGCCGCGACAATTTTGCCAAAGGAGCAATCCGGGCTGCGCTTTGGATTGTGAACCAAAAGAACGGACTGTATGATATGCAGGACGTTCTGGGATTGCGGGATAAGAATTAAAAAGGGTTCTTGATATTTGAACGGCATTATCTGTTATATTGGGATTGGTTCCAATCTGGGCGATTCTTTAAGAAACTGTAAACATGCCGTTGAAAAACTTTCGTGCTCAGAAGGAATAAAACTTGAAAAGACTTCTTCTTTTTATAGAACTGAGCCGGTAGGCATGGAGGATCAGAATTATTTTGTAAATGCGGTGGCGGAGGTTAGGACAGATCTTTCTGTCAAGAATCTCTTGCTGGTATTGCAAAAAATCGAAGACGAAATGGGAAGAAAAAGAAAAACTAATGGTGGTCCTAGGATGATGGATCTTGATTTGCTTTTTTACGGACAGAATATAATTAAAGAGCGGCATTTGACAGTGCCGCATCCGGAAGTTCATAAAAGGCGGTTTGTTTTAGAGCCACTTTGCGAAATAGCTTCTTATTTTATTCATCCTTCTTTCGGAGTCTCTATTCGCGGATTGAAAGACCGGCTGGATGATAATAAAATTGTCGAAATGATAAAAGAATAAAAAATATATCAGGATGTTATATTGGCTCGTTTTCTTGTATTTATAATTTTACTTTATTTTGTATATAAAATAATAAAAACCGTTCAGCAGCCAAAGCCTGAAAGTAGTGATAATTATCAGTTTAAATCAACGCCTGCCGGTGGAGAAGACTTGATAGAAGATCCTGTCTGTCATACGTATGTTCCGGTGAGTCAGGCATATAAAAAGGAAATATCCGGCAAAACTTACTTTTTTTGCAGTCAGCAATGTAGTGCAAAATATGTAACGAAAGAAAATAAATAATCTCAAGAGGAGAATTTATGAAGTTTTTTATTGATACCGCCAATATCGAAGAAATTAGGGAAGGGATAGCCCTGGGGATGGTTGACGGTGTTACTACAAATCCGTCTCTTATTGCGAAAGAGAAAAAAAGTTTTGAATCTGTCGTGAAAGATATACTGAAAATCGTAAAAGGGCCTGTCAGCCTGGAAGTTATCAGTACTGATGCAAAAGCCATGTTTTCCGAGGGCAAAAAACTTGCGCGTCTGGGAAAGAACGTCGTTATAAAAGTTCCGTTATCCACAGAAGGTCTGAAGGCTACAAGAATGTTCGCCGATGCCGGTATTGATGTAAATCAGACTTTAATATTTTCTCCTCTGCAGGCGCTGATGGCGACCAAAGCTGGCGCCCGTTACGTAAGTCCTTTCGTTGGGCGTCTTGACGACATTGCTCATGACGGCATGGAACTTGTGGAGCAGATTGTTACTATTTACGAAAATTATTGTTACGAAACGGAAGTTATTGTTGCCAGCATTCGTCATCCACGACATGTTTTGGATGCCGCCTTAATGGGCGCGGATATCGCAACCATTCCTTTTAAGGTGATAGCTCAACTGGTTAAACATCCTCTGACGGAAAAAGGAATAGAAGCATTTTTAAATGATTGGAAAAAGGTGCCTCAAAAATAAACAGAATCAGCATAAAGGTTTTTTAACAGACATTAAAAAATGATTTCAAAACACGAAACATTCAATTTGCCCAATACAATAACATTGTTGAGAATCAGCGTTGTTCCATTTCTGTTTATCCTGCTTGCCGAGCCGCGAGAATTCTGGAGTCTGATTATAGCAGTATTGTTTGTCATCGCTTCAGTGACCGATTTTTTTGATGGTTACTTTGCCAGAAAATATCAGATGATTACGACAATAGGTAAATTTCTTGATCCTATTGCTGATAAAATTATAGTCAATACGGCAATGATTTTACTGATTCCTATCGGTCGCATACCGGCATGGATAGTAGCTGTAACTATTATTCGTGATCTGATTGTCGATGTAATAAGAAGCATTGCCTCTTCTGAAGGAATTTATATCCAAGCAAGTATTTTGGGTAAACAGAAAACTTTTACGCAAATTATAGCAGTGACTGCATTGATTATTCATTACACTATTTTTGGCATTAACGCCCATATTGTGGGAATAGTAATTCTTTATATAGCTTTATTTCTTACGATTTATTCAGGAATTGATTATTTTATAAAACTATACCAAAGCGTAGAAAAATAATTTTTATATAATGATTTTTTTAATTTATAATCTAAATTACGCTGAATTGTCGGTGATATAAAAATTAAATCATTTAAAGTTAAAATTTATTATTTTTATTGACAAGATATATCTATTTGTTGTAATGAACGCCGTTTTTAGTGAGCGGGCGTAACTCAGTGGTAGAGTGCTACCTTGCCAAGGTAGACGTCGACGGTTCAAATCCGTTCGCCCGCTCCATTTTTTTTATGGCGGCATAGCCAAGTGGCTAAGGCAGCGGTCTGCAAAACCGTTATTCCCCGGTTCAAGTCCGGGTGCCGCCTCCAAGGCATAATCCAATAGAATCCTAAGAAATGCAGAAACCCGTTAGAAATAGCGGGTTTTTTGTTGTTTTCTGTCCAAAGACGTGTTATAAGATTTAACACAATCCAAGATTTTTCGGGGCTTTTTGAGATGAAAAGGCCCCGAAAAAAAATAGTCAGCCCAAAAAAGGCCCCGAAAAAAACAGGAGGCCCAAAAAAGGAGGAATTATTTTATGCCAAAAAGAATCATTCCATTATCGGAAATCAAAATCCGAAACGCAAAACCGCAAAAGAGTGAATACAAACTTTTTGATGGTGGAGGGCTTTTTCTCTTGGTTACGCCCTCTGGCGGTAAGCTTTGGCGGTTCCGCTATCCCTTCGATAAAAAGGAAAAGAAACTCTCCCTTGGCATATACCCGGAAATAAGCCTGCACGATGCAAGGAAACGACGGGATGAAGCAAGATCACAGTTAGCACATGGGATTGACCCTGGCGCGGTTCGCAAAGCACAAAAGCAGGCTAATATCCAAGAAACTGAAACCTTCGAGATTATTGCCAGAGAATGGCATGAACGGTTTATATCCAACTGGACTATAGAATATGCCAGCAAAATTATGAGCCGCTTGGAAGGGGATGTTTTTCCTTATATAGGGGCAAAGCCTATCAATGAAATTAAAGCGCCTGAATTGCTTACAGTGTTAAGACGTGTCGAGGCAAGAGGCACATTTGAGTTAGCTCACCGCATAAGAACTATTTGCGGCCAGGTCTTTAGATATGCAGTGGCAACGGGACGAGCTGAACGTGATCTTGGCAGCCGATTTGCGCGGCGCATTGGCACCAGTAAAAACTATTAACCGGGCCGCTATTATTGAACCTAAGAAAGTGGGGGAGCTATTACGCGCTATAGATGGTTATCAAGGCGGCTTTGTTGTTCAATGCGCTTTAAAGTTTTTGCCTTTGGTTTTTGTTCGTCCGGGGGAACTGCGAAATGGTGAATGGAAAGAAGTCTCTTTTGAAAACGCTGAATGGAATATTCCCGCCAGTAAAATGAAAATGAAAGAGCCGCACCTTGTTCCCTTGTCAAGACAGGCTATAGAAATACTAAAGAAACTTCATGAATATACCGGCGCGAGCCGCTATATGTTCCCCTCAGGCCGAACTTTTGATCGACCCATGAGTGATAATGCCATTTTGGCGGCTTTACGGCGCATGGGGTACGCAAAAGAAGAAATGTCCGGGCATGGATTCAGGGCAATGGCGCGAACCATCCTTGATGAAGTCTTGCAAGTAAGGCCGGATTTTATTGAACATCAACTTGCTCATGCAGTCAGAGACCCAAACGGACGCGCTTATAATCGAACATCACACCTTGCAGAACGAAAGAAGATGATGCAGACATGGGCTGATTATCTGGACGGATTGAAGGCAGGCGCAAAGGTTATTCCGTTTAAGAAAGCCGAAGTTTGATAATGGGTGAGAATAGGCCATATAATATTATCGAGACAGCAACAAAATAGAACGACACGAAACATTAGGCAACAACAGCATAGAGAAAAGGAATCATAGAGGCCGATAATAATGAAGAAATATTTTTTAAAAAAAGTGTTGATTTATTCTCTTAAATGGTATAAAGTGCCAACCATAAACCATTTAGGAGAATAAATAATGGAAACTTTAAGCATCACTGTTTTAGATCCTAATATTCGTGAAATGGTTGCTAATGCTGAAAAAGAACAAAACCAGCGACCTTTCAAAACTTATCAAAGCAAAGACATTCAAACTATTACCAAAGTTTCAAAAATGCAGCTTATCCACTGGACTCAACAAGACGTCATCTTGCCTTCAGTTGATGTTCGGGGAAGAGGGAAAACGAGAACATATGACTACCAAAATTTAATCGAAGCTTTGATTTGTCGTGAATTAGCGCGTCTTTCAATAGGAATTCGTCTCTCCAAAGAATTATTAAAATGGCTTAGAAAAACCAAGTGGTTCTTCTATTTTTCGCTTGACGATGAAGGATTTGATCTCGATCCTGTAATCAATGAATTGGAAGATAAGGTGACGAAGTGGAGGGAAAAGGCACCGGGGATTCCAGGTCAAAAAATACTATCAATATTTGACAATGACCCCGATGATGAAGTTCAAAAGGGATTCTTATATCCAGCTCCAAATAAAATCGTTAATAATTCCGTTTCAAAAGAAATAAATAAAATAATTAAAGAAACCAAAGGACCTGAAAAAACGAAGCTGAGGAAGTGGCTTGACGAAATCCCGGAATCAAATGAACCAATTAAGAGAAAGGAAACGGATGTTCCTGCTATTATAACGAGGACACACACCATTTGGGAATATTTACGACTTTATCCAACATCAATATTCGATTTTTATTTGATCCTATCTATAGATAAGCATGACCACATAGCCGTTTCCCTATATGATGCAGAAGATATCTCTGAAAATTTTACAATTAAAAAAACTTCCATGATTATTAATTTGAAAGAATTAATTTTGGAAGCCGGTGAAGTTCATGAAGCACAACATTAAAAAAGATATTACCGGCGAGCAAATGCAGGAAGATATTCCTGTTATCGAAATAGTCGATCCGTATGCATATGTTCATAGTAACAAAATTATTGCCTATGTAGCTATTAAGGGGACAAACGGAAAACAAAAACGCAAATTATTGCGAACGAAAAAAGGCGGCTACCTCATGAGTTAAAATTTGAAAACAACAAATCAGGGTGAGCCAGTTTAATCAAGTAAGCCGAAGCCAGCAAGCCACGAAAGACCTAAATCAGGTAATTCGTGGCTTTTTTATTACAGTAACTAAAAAAACCATTGGAGGTCATTTACATGAAAAGAAAAAGAATCAGTTTTGACGAGGAGGGAGCAAGATGAACAGATTACCGGAAACAGGCTTTCTCAGGCTTCATCAGATCATCGGTGACAAAATGACCCCTGCCATTATTCCTATTTCACGCTCAACGTGGTTACAAGGGGTTAGAGAAGGAAGATTTCCCAAGCCGATCAAGTTGAGCAAGCGCACCACGGCCTGGCGGGTGCAAGATATTCTCGCACTCGTCAATGGAGTACGCTAACCACAACGAAGAGGGTACAGAATGAAATCAAAGAAAAAACAGATACGCAAATCACCTTCACAGACAATCCGGGCGCATTGTCATTATTGCGTTCAAAGCAGAAAAGATTCAGAAGTTGAAAACTGTACCGGGCATATTGTCTTTACCACTGGAAAACCTTGTCCGTTTTACGAATACAGGATGGGCAAGAAAAGACCTTCTGTTAAAGTCATGCGGCAATTCTGTTTAGATTGTATGGGCGGCAACAAGGCCGCTGTTAAAGAATGCGAAACAGGTGATTGCCTGATTCACCCTTTCCGGTTTGGTAAAAATCCGATGTTAGCAGGAAAAGGGAAGAGCCCGGATGAGATGTCTAAAATAAGAGCGATGAGACGGCCGTTCAGCAAAGAAAATCCCGTCTATTTTGAACGAGCGTCACGGCTTGAGACTAATGGATAAGCATAATTTTAAAATCCGAAATAAAATCTTAATCGATGCTGATATGTTTTATTCAAAGGCATTTATTAACCTATCAGCTTCAGCGATCAGGACGCTGATGAGATGTATGCAAAAACGCAAGTGGGATAAGGTTAAACATCGAGGGAAAAAGCAAATCATTTATTCTAATGACGGTTTCATATTCCCATATGCGGAAGCAAAATTCTTAAATATCGGCACAACCCAGTTTTGGAAAAATATGCGCAACCTTATTGATCTGGGATTTATTGATGTCATTTATCAAGGCGGCTGGTTTCAAAAATCAGAAAAAGAAAAAGATTATTCTGTCTATAAGTTTTCAGATCGCTGGAAGCATTACGGCACACCGGATTTTGAACACATTGTTAAGCCGAAGGCGCTGCCTTATAGTTTCACTATTCAAGCGCACCTGAAAAAGAAAAAGTTAAAAGTAACTTCACAAAAGCGAAGCGAACACCTTCACGAAAGTGAAGCTGAAAAGGCAAAACAGGATGATACCCGTATTCACAAAAGTGAAGTTGAGGGTACACACGTAAAACGGAGTGAAAGTCTTGATAATACTATACCGGCACCTGGTACTCATGATGAACAGGCAAATCAAGACACCGTTTCACTTTAGTGAAGGATAAATATAATATCCATAGTATGTGTCGAATATTCAGCTTAAGAGATTTATTCTAACAAAAAAGAGGGGAAGAACTTCAAAAAGTAGGAGCTGTGATCCATGATTCAGTAAGAGAGACGAAAGCAGCAGATTCACTTACTACTACTATACTAAAAACAAAACTAAAATGACAAAGAACGAAACAACAACAACGGCAAAAATAATTATTCTGAGTTGAAAAAGATATTGCTGATTCCAGTCAGCATAAAGATTTATCCCGGATGGAAAAAAAGACGGATACGCCGCAGAGCAAATGCCGCAGAGTAGTAATTCTTTCGAGAGATAAAAGGACACTTAGTAATTGCCTGTTTGAAATTAGGGAGTGAAAAACTTAGGTGGGTGCTTAATGGAAGAGTACACGGGTTTTCTACAGGAGACCCTACGCAGAAAAATTCTGCTTAATGTTTAAACACGGGATAAAAAAACGATCATTAGTATTTGATATCATTAAATATTAAGCGTTAACAATTTGTTTACACAGCGAATAAAAAATAGGTCAATTTACTAATGAAAATAAATATATACAATGTTTACATGAAAGAGAGGTTTTTGCAGCCGAATAAACCGTGATCCAAGAGCAAAAATTGATTAAATATCTGATATTATTAAAATATTAAGTTTTAATAATTATTTAATAACCATTTAAAGCAGCAGGCAAAAAATAGGATAATTTTGCAATGAAAACATATTCATATGGGGTTTAAACATGAGAGAGATTATTGGTGCTAAAATAATTGGTGAGGTAAGGGAGAGAATGGATAAGGAAGCGGCAGATAAAAAAATGCTCACTGTCAGAATTAATTCAATTCATCCGAGTGCGGCTTCCTCCTGCTATACGTAACAAATAGGCAATCTCGAAAATAATACTAGATTTCAATCCGTTATCAATAATAAGGAAATGGATTGTCCGTATGGTGTGATATTAAGGTGTTAATCGGAAAAGTGGGAATTATGATACGATTCTCTCGTTGGCGTTTTTCATTAGAACTTCGACTCTATTGAAATAAACCATTGAAAAAAACTTGTTTTAAGTGATTGAATAGGGTTAATTATGAAACGTACAGCTAAATTATGGAGGGGGTATTAGCCCAAATGATTTTGATATGAGGAATGTCGGATAATATCACTTTCTATTATCGGTTAAAGGATAAGAGAATAGCCTTACATTTCCATGAGGAAATACAGGTTTATATGTTCAATATCTTTAAAAAGAAGACGACCATTAAAGACACCGCCGAGGCATTTCCAGTTTGGGAGAGAGGGCTTAAGGTAGTTTTGTATATAAAATTTGCTGATTGGAATCTTTCTCATGGTTTGCCTGAAGAAATTTGTAAAAAAATTGCGGCACAAGAAGTTAATTACATTACCGGAGAAGATTGGGAGAAAAATTTGCAGAGTGCAACAGAAGAAATAAAGAAAACGGTTGAGAAGCACAAATCGGAGATTATCCCAACCGTTAAGGCAATGCTTGAAACGGACAAAATGTGTCGAGAGGTAATTGTTAATTATCTGCGAATAAAGTCTGTACTGCTGTTCGCCGCCCTCGGAAGTGAACACATGAAATCCGATACAAAGAATAGGATAAAAGAAATTTTGTTGATTTATGGTCCAGAATTTCCTGAAGAAGCCGACCCTGTCAAATTTGGTCAATTGATGCTTGATTTTCATCATACGGTTTTTCCCAAGAAATAATTTTTTAATCATTTAATTTGTTTAGTTGATTATCTTTTATGAGTTCTGCCTTAGTTATAAAAAATAAATTTGATGGTAACGACTATCGGGTCTCGATAGTACCCGTGCACAAGCGGGCATCGGTTCCAAGCCCTATAGTTAGCTTTTTTCCCGGCGGGGCATTTTCGGAGAACACCGGAGAAAATATATTAGAACCAACAAGCTTCGATAATATTATTTTTGAGGCAGCCATTTTTCCTAAAAAGAAATTTTTTAAACCCCTCTTCTCCATTGAATTAGATGACGGGTATAGTAAGAAAATGACGGAAGAAGAATTTACAAAATTCGTCCACCATATTATTGCGAATGAAAAAATTGCGGACTTAATGAATGGTGTATTAGACGTGTATAATAAGTATGGTTTCATGGCAATAGAACATGATATGTGGCAGTTGTTTTTCTTAAGCAAGATGAGGATAGTTTTTATCTTTAAAGATCCTTATAAAAATTAAGAAAGAATTGCCGCCAAAGAAAAACTTGAAATTGTTAACGACTGATTTTATTATAAAAAATAATTATTACGGCAGACAGAAAAGGGATTAAATAACAATGTGGCTTAACTATATAATTGGCGCTGGTTGTATAATATGGGCTATACTGCAAATAAGAACGGCATTAGTTTATATGGGAGTTCTGAAATCTGCCGTTATTCCCGAATTTCAAACTCCTCCAATTGCCCTAATACATGCTTCAGTCCAAGATGTAATTTCTTTTTTTGTTTATGGGATATTATTTTTCATATTCTCTTGGCCAAAGATTGTCACATACATTTTATTTGTATTATTACTAAAAGCTATAGTGAACTTGTTTCTTGCATACTTGGCCATCGGACGCTACGGAATAATTGAACTGACAAGTAAAGGAAAAACACAACAGACATTATTGGAAGCGGTACCTGTTCTTATTTATTTTATTGCCGCAGCGGCATCGGTGTATTTCTTTGGCTGGTAATGAAATATGAAAGTCTTCAACAAAAGGATATTAGATCAAAAAAATAATGATAAGGTCTAACAAAATCAATACAGCCGATCGCTGCGCTCCGGCTGATTTTTCGTTAGCAATCAAGAATGAATACTCCGAGAAAACATCATTATCTGCCACAGTTTTATTTGGAAGGTTTTAAAATATTGCCTCAAAAAGGCAATAAGCCTCATATCTGGCAAATTGAAAAAAAAGGATCGCAGAAACACTACAACTTGGCAATAACAGATACTGGGTGTATTCGCGATTATCACTCTTTGGATCAAGATCAAGAAACTGACCACAAAACAATCGAATCGTTTCTTTCAACGATTGAATCAAAGCAAGCGGAATTAGTTCAATCCATTGTTGATTCAAAGGACATTAAATATTCTCAAATAAGAGAACTTGCGGAATTAATTTCTCTAATGAGATATCGAATTCCCGCATTTGCATCGTATATTGAAACCAGCCACAGAAAAATAGTTTTGGACACTTTCAAAATCATGTATCGATCTGGAAAATTTGGCTCTCCGCCTGAAATTCTTAGGCAAATTTTTGAGTCCAAGGGAATTGACGAAACTCTAAATATTAAAATATCAAACTGGAAAATTATAGAAAAAATACTAGAAGTTGGTTTTTCACCTGAAAGTATCAGTCTTCTATCGCAGCTTAACTATCAAATATGCTATTCTAGTGAGCCAGATTCATTTGTTACCTCCGATAATCCGGTAGCGTTATTTCATCCAAACTATGATGACTTAAAACCCTATGGGGTCGGTTTGGCAATCAAAGGGGTTGAACTCACTTTTCCTCTTAGTTCCGATACATTGGTCGTTGCAGGACGTCATCTTGAGCCAGGCTCGTATTTGGCTGAACGCGACCAAGTGAATGAATTCAACCGAAGAGCAATAATAATGGGAGAAAACTACATATTTTCTAATAAAATTAGTACCGAATTGAAAATTTACATAAGCGAGTTAAAAGATCTTTCCGCTGGATTCACTTTTGATAATCTATATTATGGCAACGGTAGTGTGCATATATCAAGGTTTATTCCAGTACAATGATTGCTAACCAATCACTGGTGTGTACACAAAAAAGCCGCGTCGCACAGTTCGACCGTTAGGCTTTGTGATAAAAAGGAAGATAAAACCATGTGGCCATTTTCAAAAAAGCATCGGTTCCCAGGCGTGAAATTGCATACGGACGGCACTATAGACTTTACTTTAACAAATGAAGAAGCAGATGCAGCTGACCGTGCGTTACACGCATTTAAAGACACCTTGGTTCATCCAGAGGTCGCAGAAAAAGTTCGCGACGGAACCATAGCAGTAGCTCTTTGCCACTATGCAAGAACTTTGATAGAGATGCATTGTGCTGGACTTACGGAAACACAATATAAAAAAAATTGGTCTATCATTCAAAAAACACTCGAAAAAGCCGTCGCCGCAGTTTGGAAATCATACAGCTTGTGCCCCTTGCCTATTTTCCTTTACCATCGTGCTTGTTTCCTTAATATGTTAGGTTTGAAAAGTGAGTCCCGTAAGTTATACACCGCATTCCTTAGAAGATACGCTGAATATAGAATGGACCAAGTTGATAAGTCATTAATCGAATATGAGGGCACTGACACTGAGTATGCTTTATCACATGCAAGAGAGGAAGCCTAACCCGTCAATACAGTCGATCACTGCGATCCGGATGATTTTTCGTTCGTCAAAAATCGAAGTGCGCTTCACCCCGAAAGGAGCACCAAATGGCCACTGACCCTAAATCCATCAAAGATGTGATGGAGGATTACGACCGTGCTCACAACATACCGATCGATATCACCTATAGCATCACGCACGATCAGTTTCTAGAAGGAGTTCAAAAAGGAAATGTCGGCATCAAGGTACTGATCGGGGAACCGAGTGCATTGGTTTCCGGCGTCAGAAAGATGATATTCAATATGCTGGTCTTGCTTTACCTATTGGCCCCGGCGGTTGTTGTTCCACTCTGGGCATACCACGAACACAACTGGTGGCTTCTGTTCGGTATAGGGGTTTCGTGGATTTCGACCTTTTGGACTGCTAACTCTAGGTCAGTCATCTACGGAAACAAGACGGCCGGTGGACTGCTCTTCTTGGTCTGTATTGTGTCGTGGTTAGCTTTGGGAATCCACAACTATGTCACCTTTTTCTCACTCTGTGCATTGTGGGGATGTGTGGTCTTTCAGATGGCGGAGACTTGCCAGAATTACTATGCCCTACAGTGCCTGATGGAGAATCCGGAATTATTCAATCGTGCTATCGCGACCAAGAGGATCATGGTGATTCGCCGGCGAGAATCCCATGAACTTGGGGCATCGCAGAGGTAGGGAATTGACGAACAACCCACCGCTGCCAATGCCGGGATCGCGCCTGAATTTCAGTCGTCGCTTGGTGGTCGGCATGGCAGGCCTCTGAACCGTTGCACCTTTAGGCGGTAATCCTCACTTTACACGACTGCCAAATACTGTCGAATAGTAGATAGCAAATGCAGCGGTCCTAAGCCCTATATCATCTTTTCTAACCAGAAGTGCGGATGATTTTGAATGTTAGCTTTTGTTAATGTCTGCAAATGTGATCATTGATAAAAAAGTCATTGCCTATGATGATAAATCTTGAATTAAAAATTTTTATTTGGTAGAGAAGATAGCACAAAAATAAAACTTAACTTTCAAGGATAATATTTTTTAAGGGCACGTTTTGAGGCTTGCGCAAAATTACATTATAAAAAAACGTAATGATTAAATATTGTTAGATTATTTGTTCAAGTCCGGGTGCCTCCAATTAAGAATATTGAGGAGTTTACTTTTTATGAAAGTAACTCCTTTTTTATTTAATTAATGATTTAATGTGGTTATGAGCGTGAATTAGAATTTTATTAGTTTTCCCAGTTTATTTTTATGATTAATTATTCAATATGTATTGGTTATTGACTAATAGTATAAATAATGATATGCTAATATATTGATATGGAAAGGCAGGCTAAGAAAAAAATGTTTAAAGTAGGCGATTTGGCGGTATATCCGGCTCATGGTGTCGGAGTCATTGAAGCTATTGAAAATAAAGAAGTAATGGGGAAAAAACAGTCCTTTTACGTTATGAAAATCATGGGTAACGGAATGAAAATAATGATTCCTATGATGAGCGTTAAGGCTGTTGGCTTGCGGGAGATAATTTTAGAAAAAGAAATACCCAAGGTATATGAGATTCTACGTAATAAAGACGTTACTATAGATAAACAAACGTGGAATAAACGCTACCGGGAGTATCTGGAGAGAATAAAAACAGGATCAGTTTTTGAAATCGCCAGTGTTTTACGTGATTTGTTTATTTTAAAGAGCGATAAGAATCTTTCTTTCGGAGAAAGAAAGATGATGGATACAGCCAAGAATCTGCTTGTCAAAGAAATATCCGTGGCCACCAATGCGCAGGAATCAGAGGTTGAAAACAATCTTCAGAAGATTTTCACAGTTCAGTAGCACTTAATATACGATTTTTAATAATTCTTTAAAAGCTCTTTGAAAATTTAAAACAGGCAGATTACTTTTCCTTTTTTAGGGAAGCCATGAATGTTGCCTCCGAATTCGTTACGTATAATTTAATTTATTATGATGAGGAAAAGATTTTTTTAGTAAATTCAATATAAATAAAAGGAGGTGAAACGATTGATTGTTAGATTAATCTTAATTTTAGCGTGTTCTATAAGTGGTTATGCCATCGCGTATTACACGTCCGATACGGATTCTTATTTAATTCTAAAATCAATTATTGGTTTTATTATTGGATTATTAATTGCACTATTAGTCATAAGAATTGAAAAGGAAATTCGCAAATTATCCCTAAAGGTTATTGTTGGCGGTGTAGCGGGAATGATCGTTGGTCTGCTGATCGCCTTGATATTTGGATTTGGTTTAAATTTTGTCAGTAAAATCAGAGAAAATCAGCAGGTTGTTCCCTGGATTTATTTATTTATAACGGGAATATTCAGTTATTTAGGTCTTGTTTTAGGTTCACAAAAAGTTGAAGAATTCAATTTCCACAGTGCCGAATCCAAAGTCATTAATGATAGCCGTATTCTGGATACCAGCGTAATCATCGAAGGAAGAATAGCCGATATCTGTGACAGCGGATTCATTGAAGGGAATTTAATTGTTCCACGTTTTGTCTTGAATGAGTTACAGCTTGTGGCTGATTCTTCAGATTCCATGAAGCGATTGCGGGGAAGACGGGGGCTTGATATCCTGAATCATTTGCAGAAAAGTTCAACTGTTAATATAGAAATAGTTGACCATGATTTCCCAAAAATTAAAGGAGTTGACGGGAAACTTGTTGCGCTGGCCAAGAAACTGAATGCGAAACTTCTTACAAATGATTATAATTTAAATAAGGTGGCTGAGTTACAGGGAGTTCGGGTATTAAACATAAATGAGTTGGCCAATGCCATGAAACCTGTTGTCCTTCCCGGCGAACAGATGACAGTCAAGATAGTTCGTGAAGGCAAGGAAGCGGGGCAAGGCGTTGCCTATCTTGATGATGGAACAATGATTATTGTTGATAATGCTCAAAAGTTAGTTAACATGAATGTTAAAGTAACAGTGACCAGTGTTCTGCAAACAACTGCGGGACGAATGATTTTTTCGGAAATGAAAGAAGGGTCAGATAAAACAATCTAACAAAAAGTTTATTTAATAAAAAGCCCGGGGAAATATTCCCCCGGGCTTTTTTTATGATCTATTCCATTTTTAGAGTAAAGATGATATCGGAGAAAATATGAAGACGGTGGCTATAATTCCTGCCGGTGGAGCAGGAAAAAGATTAAAATCTCATATCGCCAAACAATATTTATTACTGGATTCTGTGCCGGTACTGGTTCATACCCTCAAGGTATTTCAGGAATCGACACGGATTGATGAAATTATTTTGGCTTTGCCCCCCGATGATATAGTTTCTGTCCGGCAGGAATTGATAGAGAAGTACGGTTTAACAAAAGTAACAGCGGTTGTTGCCGGAGGCGAGGAAAGACAGGATTCTATAAAAAACTGTCTTGAGGCTATAAGGGGAGAATGCGATTTTGTTGTGATACATGACGCCGTGCGGCCATTTGTCACGGAAGAATTAATCAAGCGCACGGTTGATGCAGCCGAAGTGGCAGGCGCATCAACAACAGGTGTGAAAACAAAAGAGACTATAAAAGAAATTAAAGAAGATAACATGATTCAGGCGACGGTGCCACGGCATAATCTGTGGCTGACGCAAACACCACAGGCCTTTAAGTTTGAGATTTTGAAAGATGCATATAAGTCCGCTTATAGCGAAAAGTATTATGGCACGGATGACGCATCTTTGGTGGAGCGAATCGGTAAAGAAGTAAAGATGGTTGAAGGTTCTTATGAAAACATTAAAATTACAACCAGGGAAGATATGTTAATCGCGGATGCTTTAGTAAAAAAGGGGAGCAAAATCAGTATGCGTAATGGATTTGGTTATGATAGTCACAAATTTGCAGAAGACCGAAAACTTATTCTTGGTGGAGTGGAAATTCCTTTCGAGAAAGGTCTTTATGGACATTCTGACGCTGATGCGCTGATTCATGCGATTTGCGATGCTCTGTTGGGCGCCGCAGGTTTAGGCGATATCGGAAAACACTTCCCTGATAATGATCCGGAATATAAAGATATCTCCAGCATGATTCTTCTGGAGAGAGTAAAAAAAATGATTGAAGCAAAGGGATTCATTATTAATAATATTGATACCACTGTTGTAATGGAAATGCCAAAACTTGCGCCTTACGCTGCGCGAATGACGGCTAACATTGCCCATATTTTGAAAATTCCAGAAACCTGTGTGAATATTAAGGCTAAAACGAATGAAGGCATGGGTTTTACAGGAAAAAAAGAAGGCATCGCTGTATTTGCAATAGCCATGGTTACGGAAAGGAAAGGTAATGCCAGAGTATAGAGTAAGATTTGCTCCGTCTCCCACGGGAGAACTTCATGTAGGTAACGCGCGCACAGCCCTGTTTAACTGGATGTTCGCGCGTCATCATGGCGGTTCTTTAATTTTACGCATTGAGGACACCGATGAATCACGCAGTGCTCTTTCCTATCAGATGAGTTTATTCGATGATTTGAAATGGCTGATCCTAGATTGGGATGAGGGGCCACAAAAGAATGGTTCTTACGGTCCATATAAGCAGAGCGAACGCCTAAATTTATACAAAGAACATCTACAGAAACTCATGGATGCGAACATGGTTTACCCATGCTACTGCTCAGAGGAGGAATTGGAGGAAGAACGTCAGAATCTTATTTTGAGCAAACGGATGCCAAAATACATGGGCAAATGCAGAAATCTTACCTTCGACCAGAGAAAACAGAGAGAAAATGAAGGCAGAAAACCTTCAATACGCTTTAAGGTTGAGTCACAAACTATTGAATTTGAAGATTTAATACGAGGATCGATGAAATTTGAAAGCGATGCGATGGGAGATTTTATCATTGTCCGTTCAAACGGCATGCCCTCCTATAATTTCGCGGTTGTTATTGATGATCACCTAATGAATATTACCCATGTCATTCGTGGTGAAGACCATCTTTCAAATACGGCTTTGCAGATTATGCTCTATAGGGCTTTCGGATTTAATCCGCCGGTATTCGCACATCATTCGTTGATTCTGGGCAAAGACCGCGCCAAGCTCAGCAAAAGGCATGGTTCCGTTTCCGTCGGTGAATTTCGTAAACAAGGAATTTTACCGGAGGCGCTGATTAATTATCTTGGGCTTCTGGGAAGTTCTTTTGCCGACGCGAAAGAGGTATTATCACGCGAAGAAATGATTGACGGGTTCACACTGGAGCGCGCGTCAAAAAGTGGCGCGGTTTTTGATGAAGAAAAACTCCGCTGGCTCAACGCCATCTACATTAGAAACAGTAAAACTGAAGACTTAATTAAGTGGCTTAAACCTTTTTTGAAAAACTCGGGACTAAAAGAGGAAATGATAAATTCGGAATGGTTTAAGAAGGTAATAGAACTTGTAAAAGATGAATTAACAACACTTGCCGAAGTTGACAGTCACATAAGCATATTTTTTAATGATAAATACCAGATTACCGCCGAAGCTAGAGAAATTCTGGAAAAAGATAATGCAAAAATTGTTATAAAAACTTTTATTGAATATTTGAGAAATCATGATGATACCGGTAACTTTTATACGGCGGCGATAAAACACGTTAAAGAAATAACGGGCGCGAAAGGAAGAGAATTATTCATGCCCCTTCGTGCGGCTCTAACCGGGGAAGTTCATGGTCCGGAACTGGATAAAGTGTTTGCTGTTCTGGGTAAGGATACGGCTTTAAAAAGATTAAATCCCTTTTTCAGCTGACAGAATATTTGATCTTATTTTTGTGCACTTTTTTTGTATTTGCATACGGCTATTGTATATAAGATAAAGTTTATGATGATTACCAGTGCCCCCAGGAAATGCTGTGTGGTAACTGTAAGATTTTCAGGATAGATTACCAGAATCAAATACCGGTTAATAAAATCTCCGCTGTATGAACTGCCTCCCGCAAGATTACGGAGATGATTTTCAAAAGAAGTTAACGGGCAAATCCAGCCGGAAAGTTCTATGACGGCTCCCCATATTGCCGCAGGTAAATGAACTAAAGCGATTCGAGGAAAGCGGATGACCAGCAAACCGCCTGCGATAACGAATAGAATAAATAAAAAATGCACTAGTACAATCACATTCACAAGTATGTTGTACACATCCGCCCCCAAATTATAGATATAAGTTATTGAGGAAGCCAGCCTATGCCTTTGGCGTGAAGACTCTGAATGAAGAGTTTATCTTTTGTTTCAGTTACGCCTGTTGTTTCCGGATAAGCGCCGCTTGGATCCTGTAAGTCATCGACGATTCTGCCGTCTTCCGTAAAGGCCATAACATGGCCGTAAGGTTTGGGAACAGGCCACATAATACGGGGCAGGCGGACCGTCAGTTTGCGCATAAAAGGCGTGGTGGTAAAAGTCATTTTATCAAGAGCAGGAGTACGGGGTTTAACTAACCCAACCCAGATTTTCCCGTCGAGACCGCGCATCAGATTGTCGGGATATCCGGGCAGGTTGTCAACAAAAACTTTCGCTAATACATCAGGTTTGGAAATATCCAGGTCTTTCGCGTTAACGGAAATTTTCCATACACGATATTTCCCAGTTTCATTGAGAAAAAGCCATTGTTCGTCAAGGCTCAGCGCCACACCGTTGGCAAAACTAAATCCCTTGGCCACGATTTTTGTTTCCTTGGTTGACGGGTCGTATTCAAGAATACGTCCGGTTGATCTTTGTTCCAGAATATCGAGAACACTTGCTTCGAATGTTCCTCCCCAGTCTTTGGGCGCAAAACGAGTGGAAGCGTCGCTGAAATAAATCTTTCCGGATTTAGCCGCGATTACGGCGTCAGCATAGAGGATAGGTTTTCCGTTAACTTTGTTCGTCAAGACAGTAATTCTTTTATCCGGGCTGATGGAAATAAGGCCATTGAAAACATCCGCGGCAATCATATTTCCCTGGGCGTCAAAATCAAAGCCTAACACGCGGCCCCCGGTCTTTACGAACACTTCTCGCTGTGTGCCGTCTTGATTCATGCGTATTATTTTGCAGCTCAGTACCGTAGTGTAAAGTTTGCCGTCTGGACCTATGGCAATATGTTCAGGTCCTTCTTCTCCGTCCAATGGAATAATTTTGAGGTTCGCTAGTCTTGTATTTACAGAATAAGGACCTGTATATCCGGCAGATAAAGGGGGAATCCATTGCACAGGTTCAATTGGAACCGGCCAGAGTGTTAAATAAGCTGTAAGCAGAAACAAAACAGCGATGATCACTACGGCAATCTTTTTCATAAATACTCCTCCTTAAATAATTGAAGGCTATTAAAAAATATTAAAGGGGTATATTGTTGTGCTTCTTTGATAATCTTGTCTCTTTTTTATCTTTTAGCGCTTCCAGTAGAGCGATTATTCTTTTTCTGGTATCGTGAGGAACGATTATTTCTTCAATGATGCCCATTGACGCCGCGAAGAATGGATTATTGAATTTATCTTCATAAGCGGCCGCAAGTTCATTCCTTTTGGCCGCAGAATCATCGGCAGCGACTATTTCATTACGATAGATTATGTTGCAGGCTCCTTCAGCGCCCATGACTGCTATCTCGGCGGTAGGCCATGCCATTACATAATCCGCCCCTAATTGTTTGCTGCACATACCTATATATGCTCCGCCATAAGCCTTGCGCGTAATGACGGTTATTTTAGGGACCGTTGCTTCAGAATAGGCGTGAAGCAGTTTTGCGCCGTGGCGAATGATGCCTGCCCATTCCTGATTTGTACCGGGCATGTAACCGGGAACATCCGTAAAAGTCACAAGTGGGATATTAAAAGCGTCGCAGAATCGGATAAAGCGGGAGGCTTTATCGGAAGCGTTTACATCCAGAACGCCGGCGGCGAAACGGGGATTGTTCGCTATGACGCCGACAGGTTTTCCCATGACACGGATAAAACAGACAATGATATTTTGCGCCCAGAGTTCGGCGAGTTCAAATATTTCATTATTATCTGCAACGGATTTAATGATTTTTTTCATATCATAAGCCCGGTTTCCTTTATCGGGAACAATGGTATCCAAATCTGTGCAGATTCTTTGCGCACTGTCTGAGCAATCGGAAAGAGGCAGGGGAGAATTACAGCTGTCCGGCAGATAAGCAAGAAGTTGTTTTATTTTTTTCAGGCATTCGGCGTCGTTTTCCGTAACAACATGGCAGACGCCGCTTTTTGTTGCATGCGTTACAGCTCCACCCAGTTCATCATGTGAAACTTCTTCTCCAATGACCGCTTTTATGACATCGGGCCCGGTAATGTACATATAACTGCTGTTTTTAACCATAAAAACCCAGTCGGCAAGGGCAGGGGAATAAACGGCTCCTCCGGCTGTAGGTCCCATAATGGCGGTTATCTGCGGAATATAACCGGATGCGATTGTGTTACGGTAGAAAATTCCGCCATAGCCTTCTAGAGAAGGAACGCCTTCCTGGATGCGTGCACCGCCAGAATCGTTGAGGGCTACAAAAGGCTTTTGAGCGGCAATAGCCATGTCCATTACTTTCCAGATTTTCTTGGCGTGCATCTCTCCAAGGCTGCCTCCGGAACTTGTAAAATCCTGAGCCGCGGCAAAAACAACGCGTCCATTGACTTTACCGAATCCTGTGATAACACCGTCCGCGGGTATTTCTTTTTTATCCAGACCAAAAAGAGAAGAGCGATGTTCAACAAAAAGTTGAACTTCCTCAAAAGAGTCTTTATCAAAAAATAAATCCAGACGTTCGCGGGCGGTAAGTTTATTTAAGTCATGCTGCTTTTTAATCTGTTTTTCGCCGCCCATTGATTTTAAGGTCTGGCTTTTTTTCTGAAAGTCGTTGATTTTCCCCTGAGTAGTATTTTTCTGTAAGTCGTCGCTCATAAATGCTCTCCGTCCTGTTTAATCAAAAAAATGCAATTGATAATTTCCAAGTATTAAATGTTTAGTAGAAATATTTTAGATTGCTGAGGATACTAGCGTTTTTAATAAAAACAGGCAAGAAGAAATGATGATATCCATCGATAAGATTATTAGAGAATATAAAGCCTTTTTTTCAATATTATTTATAAAAAACGGCTAGCCAGATTGTTTCCTGTTGATGGTCAGTCCATTCTACTCGATGTTTCCGGTGTTGATCGATATGAAGGTAATCGCCGGGATTTAAAACCAATACGCCGTCATGATCTTCAAAACGCAAACCGGCGCTTCCTTTCAGCAGAATTATCCATTCATTTTCATCCTGATCGTACCAGAAACATTCCGGTGAACGATGACCGTGTGAAACAATTCTTTCGACGCGGAAATCTGATGTTTGGAAAATAGTTTGAAAAAGGTCATCGTCTAATTCAGCCATATTTTCAGGAATATCGGCAAAAAGATTTTTCATTCAATTAACCTTCTTCCTACATATTCATTAACTGCAAGGATGAAATGTCTAGTTAAAATATTTTTTGAATAGCATGATTGATATCGATTTTCATAAATCCGGCAATTTTTCGTTCAACCGCAAGTACCTGTACCTCATTCTGGAGAATCAGGTTGCGTATCTGATCTCCGGTGCCGTATCGCTGAATCAAATCTTCTATCCGCTCCTTGATGGTTACGATTTTGTCATGCATTACCCGCTTATCGGCATAATAAACGATTTCACGTTCTTCAAGACCTCCATCAATATTCAGATTCCGAATGATTACATGCTGTTCGACTATTTCGGCAATGCGGGGGAATCCCAATTCCCTCAAAAGGTCTCCTCCGGAAGCATCATGCCGTTCCTTTGTTTCAAGCGACCGTGTTTTGGTAATGTCGTGCAGTAAAGCGCCCGCAATTACGATGTCTCTATTTACAGTCGCATCATCTTTCAAATGGTTGATAACCGCCAGAGAAACGCGCATAACCTGAAGGGAATGCGCGACAATATTCGGTAACATTGAATATCTTGCCATGAGTTCATCACACTCGGTTCTGGTGGGAATTCTATCCCAAAATTTTTTCGTCATAATGTAATGCGTCACGCTTTTAAAAAGATGTATTATTTTTTTGATATTTGTACCATATGTTAATTTATAATTCTGCCTTTTTTTATTTCGAAAATATCTAAAATAAATATTCTTAAATAAGCATTAGTTAAAAATAGTTATACGATAATGCTTCAAGATGCTCAAACATCATTGCTTTGACAATTTAACCGTTGGCTGTTATTGTTCAAATTAAATAAGCAGAAGAAAATTTTCAGAGAATCATTTGTAAAAATTAAGCAAAAAAATAGCATTTGAGCATAATGCTGTAAATTCACGGAAAATATTCAGGAGAGGCAAAGCAAATGCAATCCATAGGGCAATCAAAAGGGAAAAAATTACACACGAGAAATATTGAGGTCTCTACATACGATTATGATGGGCAAAGAATAATTGTTGAAGGTTCACTTAAAGATAATCGTTTCCAGGAATCCTATCTGGTAACCGGTGAAAAATCTCCGTCCGGTGTAATTCATCACATGTCAATAAGACTTCTGGTTAATTGTTCTAATCTTGTAATCGAAGATATTAATGTTGACCTGATATCCGTCCCTCGAGAGGTGTGCCGGGAAACTATTGAGTGTCTTGCTCCCATTAAGGGATTGATTATTACCAGGGGATTCACATCAAAAGTAAAAAAAATAGCAGGGGGAAGCAAAGGCTGTACTCATCTGGTGGAGCTTCTCCTGGCAATGGCCCAGGCCGCTATCCAGGGGTTTGCAGCATACCAGGCGCAAAAGCCGTCCGGTCTTGATAAAGATCAATTTAATTTGATGTCAATGTATCTTGTCAATACATGCCATGCCTGGCGAGAGGATGGCCCGTTAATTAATTCATTCAGAAAATAATATTTATTTTATTAGGAATGGTTTTATGCACTCTTTGCTGCCCCAAATAGTTCAATATAGTTATTGGGGAATATTTTTTTCGATGGCGCTTGGTATTTTAGGTTTGCCTATTCCGGACGAAACACTTATGGTCTTTGTTGGTTTTCTGATCTTTCAGGGCAAATTGAACTATGTACTGGCCATTGTCATTGCATTTACAGGAACTTTATGCGGCATTACTGTTAGTTATTTTATCGGACGGCTGTCCAACAGATTTATACTTGAGAAATATTCGGGTAAAATTCATATCAATCCTGAGCATTTTCAAAACGTGGAAGAATTTTATAGAAAGTACGGAAAATCAGCGCTGTTAATAGGTTATTTTATTCCCGGAGTTAGACATTTAACTGCAATTCTAGCCGGTATCTCCATGTCTTATCGAATATTTGCCGTCTGGGCTTACTTGGGAGCATTATTATGGACTATTGTTTTTATAAATTTAGGTTATTTCCTTGGTAATAGTTGGCATCGTTTTGCGCATTATTCCTACAAATTCATTATACCTGTTGCTGCTATTGCGCTGGTGGTGACTATTATAGTAATGTACCTGAAACAAAATAAAAATAAGTAATCTGTGGTGAAAAAAACGGACAAAATTATGCGTAATTTTAAAATGATTGTGGAATACGACGGTTCTGCTTATTGCGGCTGGCAAAGGCAGGAAAACGGTTCATCAATCCAGCAACTGTTGGAAGAAGCTATTAAGCTTATTACGGGACAGAAAGTTTCAGTCATCGGATCCGGCAGAACAGATGCTGGGGTTCACGCGTTAAATCAAGTGGGCAGCTTTAAATGTTCCACAAAATTACCGGTCAATAAAATATTTATGGGTATGAACAGCGTTTTGCCGCCGGATATTGTTGTAAAAGAACTGGAAGAGGTCGCGGATGATTTTCACGCCCTGCGGGATGTTAAAAGCAAGGTTTATGTCTATAAAATCTGCAATCAGCGGCTGCGTCCGGCGCTGGGACGCAATTATTTCTGGCATGTCCGTCACCCGCTTGATATCGGAAAAATGAAAAAAGCAGCTAGATATTTAATCGGCACTAATGATTTTTCCTGCTTTTGTGCGACGGGGACTGACGTTAAAGACCGAGTACGGACTATTGTCAATGTAGAAATAAAAACCTGTGATGACGGACTGATTGAAATAAAGGTGGAATCTCATGGTTTTCTGAAGTACATGGTAAGAAACATCATCGGCACTTTAGTGGAAGTCGGCCGTGATAAACGGGAGCCGGAAGAAATGAAAACGATTATTGAATCCAGAAACAGGAATATCGCGGGAGCAACCGCACCGGCCTACGGTCTGTTTTTAACGGAGGTTAAATATTAAAAATGAAAATATTGTTGCTGGGTCATAAAGGCATGCTGGGAAGCGATCTTTTATTGAGGCTTTCCCCGGAACATGAAGTTATAGGGATGGATAAGGACGAAATTGATATTGTTTCAGCAAACGAGTGTCAAAAGGCGACAGAGGAAACCAAGCCTGATATCGTGATCAACGCAGCCGCTTATACCAATGTAGATGGTTGTGAAACCGCCAGGGAAGATTGCTTTGCCGTCAATGCAGAGGCCGTAAGAAACATCGCCGAAGCTTGCCGGAATAAAAATATCCGCATCATTCATTTTAGCACGGATTATGTTTTTGACGGTACAGCCAAACAGCCATACAAAGAAGATGATCAATGCAATCCGATTAATGTTTATGGAGAATCCAAACTGGCAGGTGAAAGTTATCTGCAATCCCTCTCAAATAATTATCTTCTTATCCGCACGTCCTGGCTGTACGGATTAAAGGGTAAAAACTTTGTAGGGGCTATTCTCGAAAAGGCAAAGGCGAAAAATTTCATTGATGATACGATGGCCAAAGCAAAAGCAAGAACAGAAGGACCATCAACATTATCGGTGGTTGATGATCAGGTCGGTTCACCTACCTATACAAAAGATCTGGCGGCAGCGGTGGATTTGCTGCTTGATAAAAACGCTCAGGGAATTTTTCATGTAACTAACAGGGGCAGTTGCAGTTGGTATCAGTTTGCCGTAAGGATTTTGCAGGAATCCGGCTTTAATGACATTGAAGTTCTGCCGATTAAATCGGGTCAGCTTAAAAGACCGGCCAAACGACCGACTTACAGTATTTTAAGTACGCAAAAGTTTATACAAACAACGGGGAAAACCATGCAGCCGTGGCAACTGGCTTTGCAGGATTATCTGAAAAATTGTAAATTATAAAATACATAAGAACTAAGAAGACACATCCTCATGAAGTCGGGTAATTTTATATAATATTCCTTTGACAAACAATTCAGTTATCTCTATACTTCAGCGCCATACAAGCAAAATCATTTTTAAAAACCGGCAATAAGGAGAGTCATATGCTGTCCCATTCAGAGGTGATGTCCAGACTGTCTAAATTTCCGAAGTTCGAAGATGCTTACATCGGTCTTCCACACGCCCCGAACATTCCCAAACATGTAGTGAAAGAAACCCGTGAAGTTGTGGCCATTGCCCGCAAATTCTGCGAGGAAGTGGCAAAGCCTCTCGCTCTGGAAATTGACCGGAAGACGCAGGAAGATCACAACTACATGCCCTGGGAACTCATGGAAACAGCCAACCGCTGGGGGTTCTATACGATGTGGATACCCAAGATTTTCGGCGGCAAGGGATATAACATGCATTCCATGTCCTATTTTTCAGAAGAGGTATCCGCAACATGCGTAGGAATCATGAATGTGATTGGTGTACATTATCTTGCCGTGTCCGGTCTCGCCATGTCAGCCAATGCCCGTCTGGCAAAAAGAATTCTCAAAGAAGTCGTTGAAGGTGAGAAATCCGGAAAACCTTGCACATTGGCTCTTGCCACTACGGAACCGGGTGCAGGTACCGACGTTGAAGAAGTTGAGCTTGTGGAAAAAGGCAACGTCACCTGTCAAGTAAAGAAAGTCAAGGGCGGCTACATTATCAACGGGACAAAAGTATTCATTTCAATGGGGCATATGTCAACATGGACAGTGCTTTATGCCTATGAAGACACCAAACGTCCTGCTGAAACAAATATAGGATTGGTTGTTAAAACCGGCACCAAAGGTTTCTCTTTCGGCTGTCATGAGAAAAAAATGGGACAGCGGGCTTGTCCCGCGAGTGTCCTTATTTTTGAAGACTGCTTTGTTCCCGATGATCAGGTGATTTTCAATACCGATATGGCAAGAAAATATTTAAAAAGACCGGTGAGAGACGTCGCTCAGCATTATATTGATTATGTTGTCTCAGCCACGCGGCCGGGCGTCTGCGCCTTTGGCGTCGGAGTGGCCCGCGGTGCGTTTGAACAGGCTTTGCAATACGCATCCACAACAGAAATAAACGGGCGTCTGCTGATCAACAACGAATGGGTTCAGTGTCTTCTGGCGGAAATGTACAAAAACGTTGCTCTGGGAAGACTCGCCTATATTGAAGCAAACAATGCCAATAGTCATCGTGGTATTTATCAGCATCTGGAACGCAAACCGGTCTATTATTACATGAAATACATGCCGCAATTCTGGTTTGATTTTATGGTTTCACCTTTTCTCGACAGGGAATTTGTAACCAGAACGATGGCCAAACTTTACTTTGATTGGACGAAACTGGATGATCAGCTGTGCTGTTCAGGCTGGGCGTCAATGGCAAAGTATGCGGGAACGGACATCGGTGTCAGAAACTGTCAGATGGCCATTGAAATAATGGGACAAAAAGGTTTGAGGCAGTCCGTTGGTATTGAAAAGATGCTTCGTGACATAAAACTTCTGCAGATCTATGAAGGGACGAACCAGCTCAACCGGTTAAACGCGTTCAAATGCCTTATCGCACCCCATGTGCCTCAGGCAAAAGTATTTGAAGAATAAGGATGCCCCCTTGCTGACAGCATATAGAAGCGATTTGAAACCATTTGAAGATTTGGCAAAGTCGTTTGCCGCGAAAGAACTTGCCGGCAAAGTCGAGGAACACGATAAATATCCCTTCGGCGAGTTCTTTGAAAATGTTCTGGTAAAAGCATATGAAGTCGGATTTTTAAGCGTCGTGCTTCCGGAAGCCCTTGGAGGTATCGGAGGCGATATAGGAACTCTTTGTGTCATTCTTCAAAATATCTGTCAGGTGGACAGTTCCGCGGGTGGCATTATTTTTACGAATGCCATGGCTCAGCAGATTATGATGAGTGCGGGAGCTCAAGACGTTGCGCGGGAAATATTTACAAACGCCAGATCCGCAAAGGAATCTCTGGTAGCCTTTCCATCCTATACCGATCCTGTTCAGTGTGATGTGCTTCCTAATGCGGAAATATCCGGTAATGAGTATAAGCTAAAAGGACGACTTGAATTTCTTGTTATGGGCAATGTGGCAAAATATGCCGTCATTCCCGCAAGAACAGGCAAAGGACCGGATTATTCTTTTTTTGTAATAGATCTCTCCGAACAAGGTGTCGAAAAAAGTTCTCCAATAATGACAATCGGGCTGCACGCCTGTCCTGCAGTTGACATTAATCTACAGGGGGTAAAGGCAAAGCTCATCGGCACGGAGAATGCGGGGGCTCGTTATTTGGAAAAAATATCCATCATGATGAATGTGGTAGCCGCCGCGATGAATGCAGGTATCATGAGAGGATCATTCAACGAAGCGATGGCTTATTCCAAAGAACGATTCCAGGGAGGCAGGGCGATTGCTGATTGGAGTGAGGTGAGCATGATGCTGGCGGGCATGTCCATCAAGGCCGACGTAGCTGAAATATGCGTTGCCCAGTCTTGTCTTTGGCTGACTAAGACCGGGGAAAATGGCGGGCATCAGCACATTATTTCATCCAGTATCCATATCCATGATCTGGCCTGCGAGTTAGTAACAGACGGCATACAGATACTCGGAGGCTACGGCTATATGAAGGACTATGGACAGGAAAAGCGTTTCCGTGATGCACGTATGGTGCAGGCACTGCTTGGACCGGCGCCCATGAAAAAACTTGCCATGATCCGCGAAACGTTGCAGAGCATGGCGTGAACAATACCTGAAATATTATCAAGGAGGCGTTATGAGCAGAGGAGATTTTTTTAAAGGAGTTATCCAGTGGGAAATGTCAACGAAGGACTTGTCTCTAGAAGGCAAACTTCCTGTTTTCTACTATGACAACACGTCCATGACGGCAACCTACACCGCTCCCACGGAAAAAGTCAAACGCCTCCTGCCGCATCCGGATATGCACCCGGTGGAACCATGGCTGGGGCGGGCTCTGGTTTCCTTCACCGCTTTTGAATACCGCAAAACAGACATCGACCCCTATAATGAATTTTCCATTTCATTTCCGATCACATTTAAGAAAAAATCGATACCGGGCATTACAGTTATGGGTATGACGGCAAGGAGATACTTTACAGCATATGTCTGGCAGCTTCCCGTGACGACAGAAAGGGCGCGCAGGGGAGGCGTGGACATGTACGGATATCCAAAATTCATGTCAGACATCGTCTTTTCCGAAGAAAACAGCATGCTCAAATGCGCGCTTTCTGCGGATGGAAAGAATATTCTAACTATGAAGGGGCAGAAGTTGAAGACAGCAGCGGAAAAGGTTAACCGGTTCAAAACCTTCTCAGTGAAGGACGGGGTGCCCCTGGCGGCGAACGTTTACATGAATCCCATCGAGTTCGGCAAATCAATGAGCCCAAATGCGGCGCAACTGACTCTAGGCACGCATGACATCGCCCGGCAACTCCAGGAGATAGGCCTCAGCAAGAAACCCATCTTCTTCCAATACATGCCAATCATGGAAGCTATTCTATACGGACCGAGAAACCTGATGGATGATTAAAATTAGGCTAAAGAAATATTTGAGGTTGTTTAATGAGCGATTTGAAGAAATATCGCGGAGTATATCCTGTTGTCCCTACTCCTTTAAAAGAAGATGAAAGTCTCGACCTTGCCGGAATCGAATATATTGTCGAATATTATATAGCCGAAGGTTGTCACGGACTCCTAATTCTCGGCAGCGGAGGAGAATCGCCATATTTTTCACTCGATGAAAAATGCAGTGTTGTTGAAACCGTTGTTAAAAAGGTAAATGGCCGGATACCCGTTATTACCGGTTGCACTTTTTTTAGTCTTGCCGAGATACTGCTCTTTTTTGAAAAAGTCGATAATCTTCCACTGGATGGTTATCTGATTGCGCTTCCCGCGTATCATCCGTTGCGCTACGATGATGTTTTTGCTTTCTATTCCCGAATCGTTCAACATACCCGGAAACTGGTTATGTATTATCATTTCCCGCAGATAACCGGTTTGTTTTTGAAAGCAAAAGAAATAGAACGACTATACAATATCAAAGGTATAGCAGGCGCCAAAGAAAGTTCGGCATGCGCGATCGAAATGAAAAGAGATATTCGGGCGGTTACCGGTAAGGATTTCTTATTATTCAGCGGGACAAGTCAGCTTCTTCTGACAAATTTAAAATCAGGCGGAGCCGGCGTGATGTGTCCCATGCCATCGGTAGCCCCCCGAGCGGTTATCGAATGTTACAACCATTGGATGTCCGGCAATTATGCCGACGCGCATCGAGTGGAAGACGCCGTTTACAAACATATTGGACTAATGAATACCTTTAGTATCCCAGCTATTATTCAAAAGTACGGATTTAAGGCCATCAGCCGTTTGCCCTTTCCCACAATGATCGGCAGAAAATCCCGGCAGGCTGTTTTTAAAGAAACATTGCGTCAGATGGGGCATCCGATCACAGCAAAGGTCAGAAGTCCGCTCCCACAGATTACGAAAGATGAAAAGAAAAATATATCAGCGTTGATAAGAAATTCTGAAATACTTCATAGTATATGATCCTACAGAACGCCGCAAAGAGATGACTTATGAATCATCATTGTGTCGATGGAATACCCATGGTAACCAGACATCATATTGCATCCTTCAACCGATATTAAGCCGTATAAATATTTCATCAATAACTGATATTTTTTAGAAAGCATTTTGTTGATATAAAAGATAGTGCATGTTATACTTTAATAAAGAAAATAATTAAGTCTTTTATGGGGCACTGTATGGCAAATGTTAAAGCAACCGACATCGTTATCATTCGCGAAATGTTGAAGGGCAAGGAGAATGATCTCAATACCATGGTCTCTTCGCTGAAACCAAATACATTGAAAATATTTCAAACAACTCTCTCGCTCAATTGGATTCCGATAGAGGTTGAAGCGGAAATACTTCAGATCGCTTCCAGATTGTTTTTCCCCAATGATCCGCGGCCTATATTTAAACTGGGACTTACAGTAGCGGGGAAACAGTTTACCGGCATTTACAAGTTCTTTCTCAGGATTCCAAGCATTTCGTTTATCATAAAAAATGCTTCATCAACCTATAATACGTTGATGGATACGGGCACCGTCAGGGTCGATGATATAACTCCAAAGAGCGCAACGATTGTCGTCTCCGACCTGCCTGAATTAACGGCTGTTCAAAGAGAATATATTTGTGGCGTATTTTCATGCATCGTGGGATTAACCGGAGTCAAGAATGTTAAAGTGGATAAAGTCGAAAATACTCCGAATGAATGGAAATGGAAAATAAGCTGGGAGTAAATCCTTATGCAGGTCTTTCGTCACGACGGTATAGATAAAGCAAGAGTATGGTTTAGAAGCAAGTGATTCAGCCGTCCGCAGTATCCTCTGAACTATTCAAGCGCTAATCCTTAATTTTATAACCACAAAAAATGCTATCTTAGCAAATGTAATAAACAGCGGTTTATAAATTACTCTTTAGCCTTCGTATTCGTCCTGTTTATCATACCAATCAAACATGCTGCGGCTAACCGCTTTTCAATGCGAGATACCGTGATCAGGCAAAAAGAGCGGCGCGGCATTTTATTAATATCTCCGGCGACGATGAAATTATCGTGAGACCCTGCGGGAAGCGTCGTTTACGGCTGATGCGGAAATTACATTTGCCGACTATGTAGTGGCTGAAACGGGAATTTTGGGCATCATCTTCGATAGAGAACAGCCAAGGCTTGCCTCCATCGCCCAGCCAATTCACATTGCCATTGTGCCGTTGGAAAAACTCTACGCTGTATACGAGGATGTTATATCAAAAATATTCCGCAATAACAGTGAAATTCCAAGCCAATTTTTTTTATTACGGGCCAAGTGCCACCGCGGATATTCAGGCGATAAGTTTCCAGGGCATGCACGGACCGGTAAATGTGATGGTTATTTTCATCATATAAAATAACAGTTTTCTTCTCCTTGTTGATAAATTATCGACTTCAAAATAATACAAGACTTTAATATGCTAAACAGTTACATATAATCCCAACAAGCACTGAATCATAAAAAACAGATATTAATTCTTATTGCAAGTTATGAGATGTTTTGTTAGTTTTTGCTTCAAAGCTGTGAAATATGATTATTATCTAAATTAATCAGTATAATAATTGTTTGTCATCTCAGGAGAAATATAAGGTTGTCAAAGCGCATTGTTGTTTTATCCGAAGAAATAGCCAATAAGATTGCCGCCGGAGAAGTGGTGGAAAGGCCGGCTTCGATAGTTAAAGAATTGGTGGAAAACTCTATTGATGCCGGAGCTACCGATATTACGATAGAATTGGAAGATGGCGGCTGCAAATCTGTCAAAGTAGTCGATAACGGTTCAGGAATAGAGCGCGAAGATGTGGCGCTTGCTTTTGAAAGACATGCAACCAGCAAGATTCATAGTTATGAAGATATCCACTCGGTTGCATCTTTCGGTTTTCGCGGTGAAGCAATGCCGAGCATCGCTTCCGTATCGAATGTCGAGTTATTAACGCGGCGGAAAGATGATTTGGAAGGTACAAAAGCTGTTATAGATGCGGGCAAAGTAAAAGAGATCGCACCTGCCGGTTGTCCTGCCGGCACGCAGATATCCGTAACAAAGATATTTGCCAAAGTTCCTGCACGCAGGAAATTTCTCAAAACAGAAGCTACGGAACAGGGGGTATGTCTGGATGCGATTACCCGCCTGGCACTGGCTCATCCCGAGATTCGCTTTAAGGTATTGGTCAACGGCAAGGAATCTTTTGCTGCCCCGGAAGTCACCGACGTATCCAAACGAATCTCCATGGTTATTGGCGATGATTTTTCTTCTCATTGTATTTCTATAAACACACATAAAGACAATTTAAATTTGAAGGGATTTATATCACGTCCGGAGTTCACAAAATCAAATTCCAAAAGCATTTATCTTTTTGTCAATAAACGCTTTGTCCGCGACAACAGCATAACGCATGCCGTATTATCGGCATACAAACAGATTATTGAGCCAAGACGTTATCCTGCGGCTGTGTTGTTTCTTGATCTGCCGGCCGAAGATGTTGATGTTAATGTTCATCCTGCCAAACTGGAAGTTAGATTCAAAAATACACGTAGTGTTTATGATCTTGTATCAAGATCGATTGCAGAAAATCTTGCGCATGCAGAAGTTTCTAAGAGTAATTTCATTTATCGTTTGACACCTGCTGAAGGGCCTAAAGTTGATTTAGTGTCACGGCGGAAATACAGAAAGGATTCCGCTCCAAGCTTTACGTCTGCGCAGGACAGATTTGCTCCGAAGCCGTTCGGCCTCTTTTCCAGACAAAATATACAGCAGGCGATCAGTGATGATTTGTTGGCACGCAGCACAGTTGCGGAAAAACCGACAACCACTTATGAAAGTGATAAAGCTCCGTCAAAAGAAAAAATAAATTTTTCCAACCTGGAATACATTGGACAATTTGCCAATACCTATCTTGTTTTTGCAGGGGATGAAGGTCTTGTTTTGCTTGATCAGCATGCTGCCCATGAACGTATTATTCTGGAGAAATTAAAAAAGACAACCCAAAAGCAGGTGATCAGCCAATCCCTTCTTATATTGGAAATTGTCAATTTGACTCCGGGACAAATTACGTTATTTTCAGAATGTATCGATTTTCTGCGGGAAATCGGTTTGGAAATTGAAATATTCGGCAAAGACGCGATAGTTGTAAAAGCGATTCCGGCAAGCCTGTCGCATATTAAAATCAGTGAAATGATTTCCGATATCGCCGATCAGTTAAAAGAACAGAATCAGCAGCCCTCATTGGAGGAAAAAAAAGAAAAGATACTGGCATCTCTGGCTTGTCGCGCGGCCATTAAAGCCCATAAAGTCATGTCTCCGGAAGAGGTGGCCGCTCTTTGCAGCCAATTGGAAGAAACACCTTTTAATCTTACCTGTCCTCATGGACGCCCCATCACTATCAGCTTTTCATTAGGCGAAATCGAAAGAATGTTTAAAAGAAAGTAAAAAAATAAGATGGATAAATTGCCGCTGGTTATAATTAATTCACCTACCGCTACAGGGAAAACTGAATTGGCCGTCAAACTGGCACTGGAATTCGGCGGTGAAATTATAAACGCTGATTCCCTGCAGGTTTACCGTTATCTGGATATCGGCACCGCAAAACCAACATTAGAAGAGAGAAGAGGTGTTAAACATTATTTGATGGATGTTGTTAATCCCGATGAAGAATTTAACGCATCTATTTTTGCAGAAAAAGCCCGAACTATAATTTCGAATCAGGCGGGGAAGGGGAAGCCTGTTTTTGTTGCCGGAGGCACCGGGCTTTATATAAGAGCGCTGCTTCATGGAATCATTGACACGCCGTATGTAGATGAAAATATAAGAAATCATTATCGCCAGTTGCGGGATCGTCACGGGAAAGAATATATTTATCATTTATTGCGGCAAAGGGATGCAGATGCCGCCGGTCAGATAAATCCCAATGATTCGGTAAGGGTTATCAGAGCGTTGGAAGTATTGGAACAAACCGGAGAGTCAATATTAATAAAGCAACGAAGACATTCCTTTGCTGATTGTCCTTACAAAACATATAAAATCGGTCTTCAGGTTGATCGTAAAGAATTAAAGCAAAGAATTATATTGCGCACGGAAAAGATGATTGCTGACGGATTACTGAATGAAGTTAAGAGCATTTTAAAGAGAGGTTATAATGAAAATTTGAAACCGCTGCAATCATTAGGATATAAACAAATGATAGGATTTTTACGCAATCACTACGACTGGAGAAGTTCCGTGGATTTAATTAAGCGTGATACCTGGCATTATGCCAAGCGTCAGATGACCTGGTTTTCCGCCGATAAAGAAATTAACTGGTTTCCTCAAGATGCTCTTAAGGAGATTACTAAAAATGTAAAAATATTCTGGAAGGAAAATAAGATAGTTTAATCTTAAATTTTTATTAAAAACTTAAGATACACCGCCATAATAATTATTCATTAAAATCAATGAAGTAAAACAGCTATTGGGGTTTATTATTTGTATAATTTTATTTTCGATAAAATATAGATCCCTAGCTAAAATACTCTATGGACGGAGTTTCTTTTCTAAAAATGAAAGAAGCAATATTGCTTGACTTAAAAGGGTTCTAAAGATAATCATATACGCCTGTTTTGGAAAGAAAAAATGGATATATACGGACATTAATTTAAAAAGAGAATTCATTATGCCGCTAAAAAAAATAATTAGAAAGTTAATCATTTTGTCTGTAATTTGCGCTGCCGCTTTCCTTATAACTTCCTGCGGGCCCAAAACGCGGGTGGCAGTAAACCAACTGGACACCCCCGGCCATCATACTTTTACCGGTTTGAAACTGCTTGAGCAGCAAAAATATCCCGACGCCCAGCGGGAGTTCAAGATGGCAATCCAACTCAACAACAATTATTCAAAAGCTTATACCGGCCTTGCTTTGGTCAATATTTTTACCGATAAATTAGATGCAGCAGCGGATAATTTGACGCTTGCTTCCAAATATGCGGCTTCCGACGAAGAAAAACTTTTTGCCGATGTCAGCCGTATTCGTTATTACGGCATCAGTAAGTATGACCCTAAATGGCTTGAGATGGCCAAAAGCCAATTTGATGAAGCTGTCAAAATAGATCCAAAATGTTCACCTGCTTATTATTATATGGGCATGGCTTATAAAGACGCTTTGGAATTCGATCCGGCCGGTCAGATGTTTGCCAAAGTTATTCAATTAAAAACCGATCACATTGCCGACGCGGATAATCAGTTGAATTTCCTGCAAAGAGTACAGAAAGCCAAACCAGCAACGCAGGCGGGAAAGAAGATCGCTCTTGTTGACCAGATTACCAGAGCTGATGCTGCGGCGCTTTTTATGGAAGAATTAAAAATAAAAGATCTTTACAATAAGCTGGCGCCGAAAGCTCCGGAAACTCCTGTAAAAGAGTCTCCGAAAGATTCAATTGAAACAAAGGATGCCGGAAAAGTCTCAACCGATACGAATAATGCGGAAAAAATTCAGGCAGACGTGAAGCCGATCGAAAAAAATTCCACGGAAACTCTTGCTCCTGCGCCTGTTAAAGTGACGGCGAAAGATATTGCGGATCATCCTTGGAAAGCTGATATCGAAGGAGTGCTGGAAACCGGAATACGTGGTCTGGAAAATGATCCAAAAGGCAATTTCAATCCCGGCGAGGTTCTATCCCGCGGTGAATTTGCCATAATGCTGGAAGATATATTGATAAAACTTACAGGCGAAAAAGATTTAGCCGGCAGATATGTTAATTCGAAATCATTGTTTCCTGACGTGCCAGCGGATATGCCTTATTTCAATGCTATTATATCCGTGACATCACGGGGAGTTATGGAAGCAAAAAATGCTAAAACGGGAGAATTCGCTCCACTCAAACCATTGTCTGGTGTAGAGGCTTTTTTGATTATTCGCAAGCTCAAGGAAAAGTTAAAAATAAATTAATTAAGTGTTTAGAATATAAAGTAAATTATTACGGGGCGCAAGCCCTTTTTATTTGCGGAACTTGATATATTTAAATTTAGAAATTATTAATCGGGGAGTAGAAGTAAATGGCAAAAAAGGAATTAGGCAAGGCTTTTGAGCCGGCCGGTGCCGAAAAAAGATTATACGATTACTGGTTAAAAAACAAATTTTTTCACGCTCAGGATAAAAGTGAATCTCCGGCTTTTTCTATCGTTATTCCACCGCCCAATGTAACCGGAATGCTGCATATGGGTCATGCGTTGAATAATACACTGCAGGATATTATTATCCGTTTCAAAAGAATGCAGGGTTGCAACACTCTCTGGATGCCCGGCATGGATCACGCGGGCATTGCCACTCAAAATGTGGTTGAACAGCAGTTGATGAAAGAAGGAATATCCCGCCACGATATGGGACGCGAAAAATTCATCGCCCGCGTCTGGGAGTGGAAGGAAAAATATGGCGGCGTCATTATCAATCAGTTAAAAAGGCTTGGTTGTTCCTGCGATTGGGAAAGAGAACGCTTCACGATGGATAAAGGCTTATCCCATGCAGTGCGGGAGGTTTTTGTCCGTCTCTATAATGAAGGCATGATTTATCAGGGCGACTATATTGTCAACTGGTGTCCACGTTGTCACACCGCTATTTCCGATCTGGAAGTGGAATTCAAACAGGATCAAAGTTTTCTCTGGAATATTCGTTATCCATTTGCCGATGGAAGCGGAGAAATCGTGGTAGCCACAACAAGACCGGAAACGATGCTGGGCGATACAGCCGTTGCCGTTAATCCCAACGATAAAAGATATACGGATAAAGTCGGCAAATATGTCATTTTGCCTTTGATGAATAAACAAATCCCGATCATTGCCGATGAATATGTAACGATGGATTTCGGTTCCGGAGCTGTTAAGATAACGCCGGGTTCCGATCCCAATGACTTCGCCATGGCCCAGCGTCATAATCTGGAAATTATTACAATCATCGACGGTAAGGGAATCATCAATCAAAATGGCGGAGCTTATGAAGGGCAGGATCGCTATGAAGCCCGTAAAAACGTTATTGCCGATTTGGAAAAGGGCGGCTATCTGGTCGGCACTGAACCTTACGCTCATAATGTCGGCCAGTGTTATCGTTGTAAAACGGACATTGAACCGATGGTTTCCAAACAGTGGTTCGTCAAAATCAAACCGTTGGCCAAACAGGCAATTGCCGCGGTGGTCAAAGGCAAGACAAAAATTATTCCCAAGACATGGGAGGCGACTTATTTTGACTGGATGAACAATATTCGTGACTGGTGCATTTCCCGGCAGTTGTGGTGGGGGCACCGCATTCCTGTCTGGTACTGCGATAATTGTAAAAAAGTGATTGTCGCCACTGTTGATCCCGATAAATGTCCCGACTGCGGCTGTACTTCTCTGAAACAGGATGAAGATGTTCTGGACACCTGGTTTAGTTCCGCGCTCTGGCCCTTTTCCACACTGGGCTGGCCGAATAAAACAGCGGCTTTGAAAACATTCTATCCTACGTCCCTGTTAATTACCGGTTTCGATATTCTCTTTTTCTGGGTAGCCCGCATGATGATGATGGGAATTTATGTGATGAAGGATGTTCCCTTTAAGCATGTTTATCTGCACGCCCTTGTGCGGGATGAAAAAGGGGAGAAAATGAGCAAGTCCAAGGGCAACAGCATCGATCCTCTTTTGATGATTGATCAATATGGCACGGACGCGTTTCGCTTTACATTGGCCGCCTATACCGCGCAGGGACGTGACGTGCGCCTTTCGCCGGAACGGATTGAAGGTTATAAATTTTTTGTCAATAAAATCTGGAACGCTTCAAAATTGACGTTCAACCATTTGGAAGACTATGACGAATCTGTATCTGTTGGCGTTTCCGATTCACTCCAGGACAAGTGGATCAAAGTGAAATTAAATAAAGCGATTGAAGAGATAACTTTTAGCTTGGATGAATACCGTTTCAATGACGCTTCCGCAGCTGTGTACCGATTCATCTGGCATGAACTATGTGACTGGTATCTGGAGTTAAGCAAACCGGTTTTCTATGGTAAAGGAAGCCCGGAACAAAGACAGGCTGCTCAACGGACTTTATATGAAGTTTATGAGACAATGCTGCAGCTTCTGCATCCTTTTATGCCTTTTCTGACGGAGGAGCTTTGGCAGACTCTGAAAGGAAGTGACGAACATTCGATCATGGTCAGCAAGTTTCCTGCTGTTAACGCGCAATGGGACGACAAGGCGGCAGAAGCTGAGATGGAGATGATCATGGAAATCATTACTTCCATCCGCAATATCCGTGGTGAAATGCGGATTGCGCCGTCGCAAAAGTTAAAGGTTTTAATTTCCGCGGCAGACGAACAAAGCAAAAAGACAATATTAAGTAATGAAAGTTACATTCTTAATCTGGCCAATTTGGAATCTCTGACAGTAGAAATCAATATGATCGAGCCTAAAGGCGTGGCGACCGCGGTAACAGGAGATACAAAAATATTCGTTCCGCTGGCAGGTACTGTGGATATTTCAGGAGAGAAGGTGAGATTGGAAAAAGAACTGGGCAAGGTCTCCAAAGATTTAGAACAAACCTCGAAGAAACTTGCCAACCGGGACTTCCGGGCAAAAGCGGCGCCGGAAATTATTCAGAAGGAAGAAGAAAAGTTAAAAGACTTCCAGAAAAAATATGCCACTCTGGAAGGTGCGCTAAAGAAATTAAAAGGAATTTCCGCCGCCGGGTGATTACTTTATTCCCCTCTTTTCTAAAGAGGGGCTAGGGGAGATTTTACTAAATTGCACCGGTTGAAAAATCCCCCTCAATCCCCCTTTACAAAAGGGGGAAGAAGAAACCGTGCCAGAATAGTTCAGTTTCTTCCACAAAAATTAAATATACAGCACGGGATAAAATACTTATAAAAAAAGATAGGATATAAATGGTTTCTCAACAAATCAAAAAAATTATTGAAGCTGCACTGGCTGAAGATATCGGCACAGGCGATATTACCACGCAGGCCACTGTCAGCAATAAAAAGAAGGGAATGGCCGTTGCTATTGCCAAAGATGATTTTATCATAGCCGGAATAGATGTCTTTGCAGAAGCCTTCCGGTTTTTTGATAAAAACATCAAAGTTAAGAAATTAATTAATGATGGAGGCCGTGCAAAAAAAAGGAGCGTGATTGCCGAAGTATCCGGAAGCCTGTCAAATATTTTAAAGGCCGAGCGCGTTTCTCTGAATCTGTTCCAGCGCATGTCCGGCATTGCAACGCTGACCGCAAAATTTGTGGAAGCTGTGCGCGGCACCAAAGCGAAAATCCTCGACACGCGTAAGACCATGCCTGGCCTACGTGTTCTGGACAAAATGGCCGTGCGCATCGGAGGCGGCTGTAATCATCGCATCGGTTTATATGACGGCGTGCTTATTAAAGACAATCATATTGAAGCCGCAGGCGGAATCACAGCTGCCGTTAGGGCACAGAGGAAACATCTTGCACGTCCCATGAAGATCGAAGTCGAAACTAAAAATATAAGAGAAGTAAAAGAAGCTCTTCATTGCGGTGTGGATATAATCATGCTGGATAATATGAGTATTTCGTCAATGAAAAAAGCTGTTGATCTTGTGGACGGACACGCGCTTATTGAAGCGTCCGGAAATGTAACCCTGAAAAATGTGGCTTCAATAGCCGCGATCGGAGTGGATTTTATTTCTGTCGGAGAACTTACTCATTCTGTCCATGCCGCCGATATTTCTCTGAAAATAAAAGCTTGTTAATAATATCCTCTGTATAAATTCTTTTTTATCTCTATGGACTGGAATCCGGAAAAATTAAAAAAAAGCCTTGCCGGAAAATTCTTCGGTCACAAGATTTATTATTTTTCTGAAACAGGATCAACAAATGATGAAGCCTTTTCTTTGGGGCTTGATGGTGCGCCCGAGGGAACAGTTGTCATTGCCGATAGCCAAAATAAGGGAAAAGGGCGTATGCAACGGGTCTGGCATTCTCCTTCAGGGGCAAACATTTACACTTCTGTTATTTTAAAACCGCAAATACCATTATCCAAAGCCTCGCAGATTCCTATAACGGCAGGCGTTACGGTAGCAGAAATAATAAATTATTACTGTCCGGATAAAGCTCGACTTAAGTGGCCTAATGATGTTCTGATCGGTGAGAAAAAGATCTGTGGTATCTTGACGCAGGTAAAAATGAAAGCAAATGCCATTGATTTTATAGTGCTGGGAATCGGCATTAATGTAAATTTGAGCCGTGAACAATTTCCGCAGGATATTAAAAAAATCGCCACGTCTTTAGCCATTGAAACGGGATATAAAATTTCCCGGCTGGAATTGATAATTAGCCTCTATGAAAATCTGGTAAAATGTTATAAACAGCTACAACAAGAAGGATTTGGCCAGATCAAAGAAAAATGGCTAAGCCTTACGCCCATGATCGGCCGGAGGGTTCAGGTAATGTTTAAAGATGAAATGATAGAAGGGAAGGCCGCAGGTCTTGACGAGGATGGCTCTTTGATACTTTTTACGGATGAAAATAAAAAAGTTAAAGTTTCAGCTGGAGATGCGACAATATTGAAGAGGTGATAGATATGCTTTTAGTCATTGACGTTGGCAACACGAATACGGTTCTGGGGTTGTTTGATGAAGATCGATTGCTGCATGATTGGCGTATTCGTACGGAGATTGATCATACCGTTGATGAATACGGTGTGCTCATTTATAATTTATATCAGTCCAGTCGGATGAAGGCCAACGAGATTAAAGCGGTAACGGCGATCATTATTTCCTGTGTGGTGCCGCCGATGCTCAACATTCTGGAACCTCTCTGTATAAAGTACTTTAACATTAAACCGTTGATTGTCGGTCCCGGTATAAAGACAGGGATGCCCATTTTTTATGATAATCCCAAAGAAGTTGGAGCTGACCGGATTGTCAACGCTGTTGCGGCTTACGATAAGTATCGTAAAGAATCTATTATTGTTGATTTCGGCACAGCGACTACTTTTGATTATGTTTCCCCCAAAGGCGAATATATGGGCGGATGCATTGCTCCGGGCATTGTGATTTCCATCGAAGCACTTTTTGAGAGGGCTTCAAAGTTGCCGCGAGTAGAATTCAGCAAACCCAAAACGGTAATCACAAAAGATACCGTCAGCGCAATGCAGGCGGGGATTATGTTCGGTTATGCGGGGCTTGTGGACGGTATCGTTACCAGGATGAAAAAGGAAGTAAAAACAAAACCACTTGTCATTGCCACAGGCGGTTTGGCGCGAGTTATAGCGCCGGAAACAAACACGATTGACAAGATCGAAGAGATGCTGACACTGGATGGTCTGCGTATTATTTATAACCTCAATAAGAAGTAAATTATGTTGAATATTGGATTGACGGGCGGTATTGCCTGCGGAAAATCAACGGTAGCAAGGATGTTTGTTGAAAATGGAGCTTATCTCATAGACTTTGATAAACTTGCTCATGAAGTGCAGGAACCTGGAAAACCGGCCTGGCATGAAATCATCAACAGTTTCGGCAAAGAGATTCTCCGTCCTGACGGGAAAATAGACCGCGGTAAAATGGGCAATATTGTTTTTACCAATAAAAAAAAATTAAACAAGCTCAATAAAATTGTTCATCCTTTGGTTTATCAGGAATGGTATAAAAGGCTGGAAAAAATCGGCAAAAAAGAAAAACATGCTATTGTTCTGGCTGATATTCCTCTGTTGTTTGAAGGGGAAATGCAGCATCTTTTTGATCTGACTATGCTGGTTCTCATTACGCCGGAAGAACAGATCAGGCGTTTGATGGCGCGCAGCAAGGTGAACAAAGAAGAGGCGGAAAAAAGATTAAACAGCCAAATGCCGATTAGAGAAAAAATTTCACTGGCGGATATTGTTATAGATAACAGAGGGAGCATATCTGAAACGAAGAAAGTAGTTCAAAAAATCTGGTGTGAACTATTGCGGCGTGAAAAAGATAAAAACAAATCAAACTGATTTTTGATTAAGCATAATAACGGAGGAAAAAAATGATTGAAAAAAACGTAAAAACAGATTTCAGCGCGAAAGTATCCGAACCAGTTATCGGATCGGGAACGTTTGTGCATCCGCTGGCTGTGGTTATCGGTAACGTCATTTTGGGAAACAACGTCATGGTAGCGCCGACGGCCTGTGTGCGTGGCGATGAGGGACAGCCGCTTCATGTCGGCGATGATACCAATGTTCAGGACGGCGTGGTCATCCACGCTTTGGAGACCGAACTCGATGGTAAACCGGTGGAGAAGAATCTGATGGAAGTTAACGGTAAAAAATACGCGGTCTATGTTGGCAATAGGGTTTCTCTGGCTCATCAGGTTCAAATTCACGGACCTGCCGTTGTGATGGATGATACTTTTGTCGGCATGAAGGTTCTCGTGTTTAAATCGTTTGTCGGAAAGAACTGTGTTATCGAACCCGGCGTTATTTTAATGGGTGTCAAAGTTGCTGATGGCCGTTATGTGCCGGCCGGAGCGGTTGTGAAAACGCAGGCTGATGCGGATGCTCTAACAGTTATAACAGCAGACTATCCATTAAAAGATATGAATAAAGGCGTCCTGCATGTAAATAAAGCGCTTGCGAAAGGTTATCTGGCTGCACAAAAATAACAAAATTTAAGGAATAAAAAGACAGCCGGTTTGTTTTTTATAGAAACCGGCTGTCTTGCAATACAAGATGTTGATTAAAAGTAAAATATCTTCTGAAAATGCAAACCATTGTCTGTCTTGCGGTACTATGGAAAATATGAAAAACCGCCGTTATTGTTCACTCAGATGCCGCCAGAATCTACGGCAGAAACTCAATATGAAAAATGGTTTACTGCAGGCTCTAAATACCCGTTACGCGACATTTTGTTTTTCCGACACGATCGTAATTCTGGATATTGTTCCTAATGGAATGAAGGAAGTATTTCGATATTCAATCAAACGTAAAGATGGGAATAATCCGGCGGCTGATTTCAGTGTAATGACCAATAGATTAGGAGAGGTCTGGTGGGCGGAGTCTCAACGCACAAACAAGAAATACCTCGCCTCTCAGCATGTTTTGAAGCTGGCAACACGTCACGCTATCACGGAAGGATCACAACGCCCCAGATTAATAAGGATTCCCACAATAAACACGGGAGTTCTTAATTGCCTGGAAATAGATAAGGCTGATCTTCATTCCCATGAGTTGGGCAAAATTGTAAAAAACGCTTACCGGCGTCAGGTAAAGATTCACCATCCCGATCTGGGTGGACAGGCAGCAACTTTTAGAAAAATTCATGACGCTTATAAAGAACTTTTACGCTGGGCGGATAATCCCGTATTTACTCGGCGCCGAGGTTTTCCGGATAAGTGGTATTACAATGCGGAAAGTGAAAAGTGGATACAGCCGACACCGGTACGTGATTAAATATACGAATAAAATTATGGTTGGTACGTTTTTAAATCTTCTGGCGTATTCATGTTGAAAAAAAGGTGTCCGTCTTTTTCGAAAGGTTTTATTTTTTCTTCCGTAATACTCAATAAACGCGCTTCTTTATAAAATCCGGTGATTTTAAGTTCATCTGCATCAATCATTCTTTTTATGGCGAAAAGGCAGTTGCGTGAATAAATAGCATACAGAGCCTGAAATCCTTCGGGAAGTTTGGGAACGACAATATCGTACTTGTCTATCTGCTCAATCAGATAAAGTATAAAATCTTTGTTGATAAACGGTATGTCACAGGCACTGACAAAAGCGTGAGAATTTTTTGCATAAAACAGGCCTGAGTAGATTCCTCCCAAAGGACCTTTGCCTTTGTAGATATCCATAATAATCGCCGCATCGGTAAATTCCGTATAGACGAGAGGATCGTTTGTGACGATAATAATTTCGTTGAAGATCTGACGATAGATATTAAGCGTTTTTTCAATCACTCGCACTCCATCCATTTCCAGAAATGCCTTATTCACACCCATGCGTGAATTTTTACCACCGGCTAGAATAATTCCAGTTATGTCTTTTTTCATATTAAGCAAATATAATATCCTTGAAGCTTTGTAAGTTAATTTATTATGAAGTTTAAATAAAATACTTAAAATGTTCAAGATAAAGAAAAACGGGAAATCTTTTTGTATAAAAAAAGATTTCCCGTTTCTGTTTTATAGTCTAAAATAATCTAATCAATGACCTTCTTCCATTGCTCCCGCGATGTACATCATGGCCAGTAACATAAAAACAAGTGTTTGAACCAGAGAGGTAAAAATCATCAGAAAAAAAACTGGAAGGGGGACAAAGTATGGAACCAGAAAAAGAACGACCAGAAGAACGATATCTTCACCCTTGATATTACCGAAAAGACGGAAAGTCAAAGAAAGCGGTCGTGACAGATGACTAATTACTTCAATGGGTAGCATGAGAGGCGTCAGCCACCAGACAGGTCCCATAAACTGTTTGAAGTATTTCAATCCGTGATTTTTAACTCCAACGACATGGGTTGATAAAAAAACAACAATGGCCATGGCTGCATTAGTATTAATATTTGCGGTTGGAGACTCAAACCCGGGAATTAAACCAATCAGATTGGAAGTGAGAATAAAAAGTCCCAATGTTGCGATCAGCGGGAAAAATTGTCTGCCGTTATGTCCCATGATTTCATTGAGCAAGGAGTCAAATCCACCAAGAATAACTTCCATTACATTTTGGGCTTTGCCGGGATAAACGGCTAAACCTCTGGTGGCCAGCAATGAAAGCAGGGCTAAAAGGATGCCCACGCATAATGCATACATGACCTGTTCAGGTATTTTTATTCCAGCGATAGAAATGTTTCCTAAAAAAAGCAAAGACTCCATATACTACTTAACCTCCTTAAGAAAGTTATTTTTTGTAAGATTGGTGATTGTAAAAATGATTATATTGATTACGACAACGGAAAGTCCGATCACCAGACCGATGACATTGACGGTCTGATAGGCGATGAGAAAATATAAAACCACTCCGGTAATCGCCAGCCTTATATAATACTTGATTAAAATGGGACCCTTTACATTGCCGCCTGATCTTTGGAAAATCCCATGCAGGCCTCGTTCCATCCAGTGGAAATTGAGAATGCTGATGAAGCCGCCGAGAAGTATACCCAGAGCAAATTTAAAAGGGGTGAAAATAATAGCGGGAATAAAAATAACGGCAAGAACAATCCAGTTGGTTAATTCAATTCTTCTTTGGAGCGGGTCTTTGACGATGAGGTTCACTTTTTAAACTCTTTATTATCTGTTCTTCATCAGTAAAATTTGTTTTAATTAGAGCATATATATTACGAAAACCGGCCGCGATGCCTATCAATAAAAAAACAAAGCTGAAAACATGGCCGGAGTCGAATTTTTTATCTAAATACACTCCAAATAGAAGGCATCCAAAAATCGCAAGGATCATGGCGATGCCTATGCTGCTGGCCAGAGCCATTTGCACGGCATACTTTCTGGTTTCCTTATCCATTTTCCGGGTAACTCCTTAACATTAATGAAGTGTTAAGTCAATAAAAAAATGACTGGCGTTCATTTTTTAAACAAATGACGATTCTTTTTATACCAATCGATAGTTTGTATAAGCCCTGTTTTCATATCTGTACGGGCAGTAAATCCGAATTCTTTCATAGCCTTAGATGTTTCAAGTTTGCGTTTGGGCTGACCGTCCGGTTTGGATTTATCCCAGACGATTTTTCCCGAAAATCCGGTTAGTTTCGCAATAAGTTTTGTAAGCTCTTTTATAGATATTTCAGAGCCCGTGCCGATATTCACAGGATCACTTTTATTGTAAGACAACGTGGCCAGATAAATTGCTTCGGCGGCATCTTCCACATAAAAAAATTCCCGGGTTACCAAACCTGTTCCCCAGACTTCAAGAATGTCCGAATTGCTATCAAGGGCATCAAAACATTTTTTAATCAAGGCGGGAATAACATGGGAAGACTTCGGATCAAAATTATCACCGGGACCGTAAAGATTTACCGGCAGCAGGAAAATAGAATTAAAACCGTATTGTTGACGGTAAGCCTGCGATTGTACCAGCATCATCTTCTTGGCTAATCCGTATGGAGCATTGGTTTCTTCAGGATATCCGTTCCATATATCGTCTTCTTTGAAAGGAACCGGTGTAAATTTGGGATAAGCGCAGATAGTGCCGAGCGCGACAAATTTTTCAATATTACGCAGATATGCTTCATGGAGTAATTGAGCGCCCATAATTAAATTATCATAAAAAAGTTCGGCAGGCTTCTGCTGATTAAAACCAATACCGCCGACCTTGGCAGCAAGATGAATAACTATTTCCGGTCTGGTTTCTTCATACATCCGGCGAATATCGGCAATATCCGTTAAATTATATTCAGGAAGATCAGCAATTGCGATGTGATGACAACCGCAATCAGCCAGTCTTTTGAGCAGATGGCTTCCCAAAAATCCTTTGCCGCCCGTAACGGTTATCCGTTTATTTTTTAGCATAGCACAATCCTCAACTCCTCATAACCCATTTAAGTAAGACGTTCACTATTGGTACATGCAAAACCCGCATCCACAAGTGTTTTTTCTTTCTGGGCCAGTCGCATATCCGCTTCAATCATCATGTCTATAAGTTTATCAAACGAAACTTTGGGCTGCCAGTTCAGGATTTTTTTCGCTTTGGATGCGTCACCAAGCAGAACATCAACTTCAGTCGGGCGAAAATAACGGGGGTCAATAGAAACATATTTATGATAATCAAGATCAAGTCTGCTAAAAACTTTTTCCGCAAATTCTCGTACAGAATGGGTTTCACCAGTGGCAATTACAAAATCGTCGGGTTTGTCCTGCTGAAGCATCAGCCACATGGCTTCTACAAAATCTCCGGCGAATCCCCAGTCTCTTTTTGATTCCAGATTGCCCAGGTACAGTTTGTTTTTTAATCCTAATTTTATTTGTGTGGCTGCCCGGGTGATCTTTCGAGTGACAAAAGTTTCTCCCCGTCGCGGAGATTCATGGTTGAAAAGAATACCATTGGTTGCGAAAAGACCATAGGCGTCGCGATAATTCCGGACAATATAATAAGCATAAACTTTGGCTGCGGCATAAGGACTGCGAGGTTGAAACATGGTTTTTTCATTTTGCGGAGGCGACGCCGCGCCGAACATTTCGCTTGAGGATGCCTGGTAGAATTTAGTTTTTATTCCTGTTTTACGTATTGCCTCCAGAATTCTCAAAGTTCCTAATCCGGTAACATCGCCTGTGTATTCGGGCATGTCAAAGCTGACGCGCACGTGACTTTGCGCGCCAAGATGATAAATCTCATCAGGGTTAAGGGAGTGCAACAAATCCATAAGTTGCCCGGAAACGCTTAGATCGCCGTAATGGAGAAATAATTTTGCGCCCTGTTCATGAACATCGCGATACAGATGATCAATGCGATCCGTATTAAAAGTACTGGAACGGCGGATGAGACCATGAACTTCATATCCTTTGTTGAGCAGAAGCTCCGCAAGATATGAACCGTCCTGGCCGGTAATGCCGGTAAGAAAAGCTTTTTTCATTTCATCTCCTGAAAATAAAACTCGATAGTTTCTTATAATTATAAATTGAAGTGAATATTACAGTAATGATAATCGCTTGTCAATCAGAGAGGTCATAGATTCTTTAACGCCTTAGCGCATGCATCCAGTGTAAAAGAAATATCTGCGTTAGTATGGGCGAAAGAAACAAAAGCAGACTCAAATTGTGAAGGCGCCAGCCACACGCCATTTTTTAACATACCGTGAAAAAAGCGGGCAAATAAAGCGGTATCCGATTTTTTGGCGGTGGTCAAATCGCAGACCGGTCCTTCTTGAAAGAATATCGTGAACATTGAGTGAAAGCGGTTTATGCAAACAGGGATGCCTTTGTCTGAAAATAAATTTTTCATTTCCCGGCAAAGACGTTCTGTTTTTTTCCCCAAAACACCGAATGCATTATTTTTAGATTTAATTATATTGAGTGTGGCTAAACCAGCGCTCATCGCCAGAGGATTTCCGGAAAGAGTTCCGGCCTGATATATATCTCCTGTAGGCGCCAGCCTTTCCATAATTTCAGCCCTGCCGCCCACAGCCCCAACAGGCATTCCTCCACCTATTATTTTACCCAGACAGGTTAGATCGGGATTCATTCCGATTAAATTCTGGAATCCTCCAAAGGTAAAACGAAATCCGGTAATCACTTCGTCAAAAATTAAAATGATGCCGTATTTTACCGTCAGTTCTCTGAGTTTTTCCAGGAATCCTTTTTGCGGCGGAACAACCCCCATATTGCCCGCTACCGGTTCAACGATAATTGCCGCCAACTGCGATCCATAGACATCTATTGCTTTTTGAAGCGCGCCAATATCGTTATAGGGCAAACTCAATGTAAGGCGCGCGAGTTCGGCGGGAACTCCGGGAGAATCAGGAATGCCGAAAGTGGCAACGCCTGATCCGGCTTTAATCAGGAGTGAATCGGAATGTCCGTGGTAGCAGCCGTCGAATTTGGCGATCATATTACGTCCGGTGAAACCCCGTGCCAGACGTATGGCCGTCATTGTCGCTTCAGTGCCTGATGAAGTCAATCGTATAAGTTCCATAGATGGAATTGCCGCAGAAATTAATTTCGCCATTTGCGTTTCGGATTCTGTTGGCGCGCCGAAACTCGTTCCATAGATTGCCGTGTTACAAATAGCCGCTGTTACTTTTGAATGCGCATGTCCCAGAATCATTGGCCCCCACGAAAGAACGTAATCTATGTATTCACTGCCGGAGACATCATAAATTTTACTGCCATTTGCATGGCTTACAAAGACAGGCTTGCCGCCGACCGCTTTCCATGCCCGTACTGGAGAGTTAACGCCGCCGGAAATAACCCGGCATGCTTTAGTAAAACAATCTGAACTTGTTCTATTCATTTAAAATACTCCGGTGATATTTTTTTATATTCTTGAATACTTTCCAATATCAAATAATCATTGATTCCTGAAGCAATCTCCATTTTACGGATCAGTGAAGAATAATTTTTATTACTGGAATGAAGCATGGTGAAAATATTGTATTTCTTTTTGAAAGCTGGTTTTCTTTCATAGCAGTGAGAGATAAAAGGAAAGGATGCGAATATGTCCCCTGCTTTTTTTATTTTCCCTGCCGGTACTGACCAAACAACCAGAGCGTTTTTTTTGTAGCCTGCTTTTTGATGGCGAAGTATTGCACCGAATTTCCGGATAAAACCTTTTTGCTGTAGTTGTCTGGTTGTGTTAAGAACTTCCTTGCTATTCAAGCCGCAGATATTACCTGCTCCTTTGAAAGGATATCTTGTTACGTCAATATCTTTTTGAATTACACAGGCAACTTTTGTTTGTTTTACCGTTAATTTTCTCATGTTTTAAATTTTATCCTGCGTGGAAAATAAAATCAAGCTATTGGTTGATTTTGAAATATTTCTTGACAATCGTTTTGATGTTCGTTTAAAAGAAAGTCACAGATCCGGGTAGCCGTTAAATTTAAAGAAAGGAGGTTTAATAAAAATAAATTATTGACGGCTGGAGATTTGAAACATGTTATTAAAACAAAAATAAGGAGAATTTAAATGAAAAAAAGTTTGATCTATGTATTACTAGCAATGGTACTCGTGGTAGTTACGGCTCCGTTTGTTTTTGCAGCTAAAGAAGTGGCGCAGGCAGCACCGGTTGCGGCCGGAACAGTTGACTACACAAAAGCTATCATCATCGGCTGCTCACTGCTTGCGGCTGGTCTGGCCATTGCTTTTGGCACAATCGGAACCGGTAATGGTATGGGCGCTGGTTTGAATGGCGCAACAAACGCCGTTGGAAGAAATCCGGAAGCTCAGGGTAAAATCCTTTTGACCATGATGGTCGGTCTGGCCATGATTGAGTCACTGGCAATTTACGCGCTGGTTGTAGCGTTGATATTGCTGTATGCCAATCCGCTTTTGAAGTATCTTGGCTAAAATTAATTGCTATTATTACAGGGAGGGGGAGCGTACATCGACTTTCTCTCCCTTTTTTATTAAGAAAAATCATTCTTCAATAATCATCTTGCCCCGTAAATTTTTTTTCCGTGCCTGTTGACGTTTTTCCGCCAGAATTTTCTCTTTTGCCCTTTTGCTGCGTTTTCTTTTCTGTCGGCGAATTTTTTCCCGTCTTTCTTTTTCTTCGGCTAAAAAACCTTTTTGTTGTCTTTCAATCTTTTCCAGTAATAATCTTCTGGCTAAAAAACGATTCAGTGATTGAGATCGTTCTTTCTGACATTTTACGGAAAGACCGGTGGGAAGGTGAACAAGGTAAACGCAGGAAGAACTTTTATTGACTTTTTGCCCTCCGGGACCGGATGAACGAATAAAGGATTCTTCAAAGTCGCTCTCCGAAACACCCAACTTCAGCATTTTTGTTTTGAGAGCGTCTTCTTTGTCAACAGAAACAGGCATGATTTATTTAATGGGGTTTATGGAATTGAATAAATTTCGTCGCCGATTAAGTGGATCCAGTTTTCCGTAAGAATTTCCCGGGCTTCTTCCAGCTTGTCGACGCCAATGATAACGATGGTTTCTTTTCCGATACGGTTGATAGTCGTATAAAGATAAAGAATGTTGATTTCCGCTTTGGCCAGCGGTTTTAAAATAGCGTTGATGCCGCCCGTGTGCAGAGGAACTTCAGCTGCCAGAACCGTAGTGATTTCAAAATTGAAATTGAAACTGCTTAGTAGCGCTGCGGCGCGATCCGGGTCGTTGAGCACAAGGCGAACTCTGCTGTCGTGTTCTATACTGGCGGCGGATACGGCAATGGTGCTTATATCTTCAGCATCAAGCGTATGGGTGAGTTTGGCAAAAGATCCGGGCACGTTGCCTAATAAAACGGAAATTTGCTTGACAGACATAAAATATCCTCATTAATCCTTAATATAATCGAATCCGGCGGCAAATGCTTTGCGGTTTATTTCCGCAAGAGATTTTTTTCTGCTTCCCATGATGGTTTCCAGACTCTTGAGATAAATATCAGGAGGAACGACTTCCGATTTTTTAATGAAGGCGCCCATCATGATAATGTTGGCGACGCGGCTGTTGCCCAGTTCCAGCGCCATATCCGCGCAGGGAATACAGATGGTTTTAATATCCCGGCGGTTAGGGCGCGCATCAATAATAGATGAATTAATAAAAATAGTTCCTTCAGAACTTACTTTGTTTTGAAATGTAAAAAGGGAAGGTGAGTTCATCACGATCAGATAATCCGGTTCCGACGCAACGGGAGAAGCGATCTCTTCATCGCCTACCGCCACCGTGCAATTGGCTGTGCCTCCTCTCATTTCCGCGCCGTAAGCGGGAAGATAAGTGACATGATAACCTTTGTTCATTGCGCTGTTGGCCAAGCTTATGCCCATCATTAAGACGCCCTGGCCGCCGAATCCGGAAAAAATTGTTTTAACAATCATGACTCGGCCTCCGCAGTTTTCCTTACGGCGGCGATATCATCTTTGAAGACGCCGGGAGGAAATTCTTTGCTCATGACTTCATCAATCCATTTGCACGAATCGACAGAGGACATCTTCCAGTTGGTAGGACATAAAGACAGGATTTCCACAAGTGAAAAGCCGAGTCCGTCAATCTGGCATTGAAAAGCTTTTCTGATAGCTTTTTTTGTTTTGTTAACGCCCGCCGGAGAGCTTACGGAACATCTTTCCACATAGGTAGAACCACCCAACTGGGAAAATATTTCGCTGACTTTGACAGGATAACCGTCCAATTCCTTTTTGCGGCCGGCAGGACTTGTAGTGGTTTTCTGATTTAACATGGTTGTGGGGGCCATTTGCCCGCCGGTCATGCCATAGACAGCGTTATTAATAAAAATGACGGTTATATTCTCACCGCGGTTGGCGGCGTGAAAACTCTCCGCTATGCCTATCGCGGCGAGATCGCCGTCTCCCTGATAAGAAAAAACAACCCGGTCGGGAAGGGAGCGTTTAATCGCCGATGCCATTGCCGGACCGCGTCCATGCGGCGCCTCGATCATATCAACGTCAAAGTAATTATAGGCCAGAACAGCGCATCCCGCGGGCGGCACACCAATTGTAATACCTCTGATACCCATCTCGTCAATTACTTCAGCTACAAGGCGATGAACAATGCTGTGACCGCAGCCGGGACAATAGTGATAAATATTTTCTTTTAAGCTTTGGGGATGTTTAAAAACTATCTTTGCCATATATTTTTGATCCTTAAATGATGATCGATATATGATCAATCTTTTTTATCGTAAATCTTCGCGATGACATTGGCCAGTTCTGCCGGTGTCGGCACGGCTCCACCCGGACGGCCGTGAAATTCGATATTGGCGTAACCCTGCAGGGCCAGGCGAACATCTTCCAGCATCTGACCGGTGCTCATTTCAAAAACAAGAAAATTTTTAATTTTCGCCGACAATGACCGTAATTTTAGTTCAGGAAAAGGCCAGAGGCTGATCGGACGAAAAAGACCGACTTTTATGCCCTGGTCGCGTAATCTTTTGATGGCACCCTTGGCAATGCGGGCAGCCGTTCCATAGGCAACAATAACCATATCCGAATCGTCAATCCTGTATTCTTCAAAACGAGGTTCGTTTTTCGTGATGACCTGATATTTGCGTGCTAATTTCCAGTTGTGTTCTTCACTGTCAATCGGATCAAGCAGGAGTCCGCGGATGAATTTGCTTTTGCCAGAGCCTGCGCCGCGCAGCATAAATTTTTCGCTGTACTCGCGCGGTTTCGGTTTTTTAAAGATCACCGGTTCCATCATTTGTCCCATCATGCCGTCGGCCAGAATCATGACCGGCGTGCGGTATTGATCGGCAAGATCAAAGGCATCCATCGTTAAATCGGCCAGTTCCTGACCGCTTGCCGGAGCTAAAACGATTGTACGATAATCGCCGTGTCCACCGCCGCGTGTTGCTTGAAAATAATCTCCCTGAGAAGGTCTGATATTACCTAATCCGGGACCACCGCGCATGATGTTGACAATAATCCCGGGAAGTTCACAGGCGGCCATGGAAGAAATACCTTCCTGCTTCAAAGAGATGCCGGGACTGGATGATGAAGTCATAACCCTTAATCCTGTGGCACTGGCTCCGGCAATCATATTAATGGCGGCAATCTCGCTTTCCGACTGAATAAATACACCGCCTTCGGCATTGCGAATATGTTCCGCCATATATTCAGTCAATTCATTTTGAGGAGTAATCGGATAGCCCGCGTAAAAACGGCAGCCGGCGCGGATTGCCGCTTCGCCGATAATATTATTCCCTGACATTAATACTTTATTCACGGTATACCTCTATGGCTATATCCGGACACATCGTTGCGCAGATTGCACAGCCGTTGCATTCATTTTCTTCATTAACACATACAGGCCGGTATCCCTGGGCATTGTATTCTTTGGACAACATAATGTGACCCTTGGGGCAAAAATGAATGCAGAGAAGGCATTCTTTGCAGAGGTCTTTTTTAATTTTTATGTAACCCTTCAAAACTATTCCCCGGAAAAAATTTATTTTACAAGACTATGTCGGCAATTATTATTTTCAGCGCGCTATCTTGCCCATAATTATAAGAAAGTCAAGTTTTTTTAAAATAATAATTTGGTTTGATCATGTCAAAAAATCAAAGTTTGCTGATTTGGAATCCCTTCAATTGAATAGCCACAGATCTCTGAAGGAGTTCTATGGAAATAACAAAGAGTTCTTTTTCGACATTTCTTTTGACGACAGTTCCCTCAATGCCCGCAAATGGCCCGTCAATGATTCGTGCCGGTTCGCCCAGCTTGGGAAACTGAATTGTAAAAATCTCAGCTTTTGTATTTACGAAACGTCGAATAGCGTCAATCTTGTTATCCGGAACAGGTATCGGTTCAGAATTTTCTTTTTTCCCCAGAATGCGCACCACGCCGGGTGTTTTTAAAATAGTCAATTTTGTTTCATTGTCCAGAGGAGACGCTTCGGCAAAAATATATCCGGGGAAAAGAGGAGTAAGCATTTTCTTTTTCCTGTCTTTTTGCTTGCTCCACGATTCTATCTGGGGTAAAAAAGTATTCAAATTTTTTTGAATAAGACCGGAGTGCACCTTGTATTCATGGCGACTTCTTGTATGTATGACATACCACGACACAATAAAATACCTGTTAAACCTTTTATAGATTGGAAAAAGTTATAATATCTGCCGATATTTTGCAATGGAGAAATAATGAAAGTTTTACAGATCAGCGGAATTAAATTAGCGCTTGATGAAGACGAGGAGGCGCTTGAGGCAAGAGCCGCGGCGATTTTGGATATATCCGTTGACGATATCGCTTCAATAGAAATTATAAGAAAGGCAATTGATGCCCGTCGCCATAGGCCGCCTCATTTTGTTTATGTTATTGAAGTCTATGTTTCTCCCGGTATAAAGTTGCCGCCGGAATTAGAAAAGGGGATTAAACTACAGGAAATAGATGAGTTGCTGAAAGTGCCAATTTTATCATCCGTTTCTGCGCAAAAATATCCGGTCGTCGTTGTCGGCAGCGGTCCGGCCGGTCTGTTTTCCGCCTATATCCTTGCGACTAGAGGTGTAAAGACACTCGTTCTGGAAAGAGGCACATCTGTGGAGCATAGAGTGAAAGATGTGGAGGATTTCTGGAAAAGGGGTGTTCTTAATTCTCAAAGCAATGTTTTTTTCGGGGAAGGGGGCGCCGGAACATTTTCCGACGGTAAACTGACGAACCGTGCGAACAATCCTTATTCATCGTGGGTGAAAAAGATTTTAGTGGAAATGGGAGCGCAACCGGAAATTCTTACCGACGCGAAACCACATATAGGCACTGATCAACTCCGTCAGGTCATAGCGAACCTCAGAAGAAAACTTATGGATATGGGATGCAGGATTGAATTTGAAGCGCAGGTGACTGATTTTCTCATCCATCAGGATAATATTTCTGCAATCGTAGTGAATAAAAAAGAGGAAATTAAAACTAATCATGTCATCCTGGCGATAGGCCAGAGCGCAGATGATACATATTCAAAACTTTTTGAATGTGGCATTCAAATGGCGTCAAAACCGTTTGCCATGGGACTGCGAGTTGAACACCCGCAGGCGTTGATTAATTCCATGCAGTACGGCAAATGGCATAATCATCCGCAGTTGCCGCCGGCGGAATATTTTGTAAAAGCATCTCTCACGGATTTAAATCGTTCGGTTTATACTTTTTGCATGTGTCCGGGCGGCTCTGTAATCGGTTGCAGCGCCTCCCCAGGTTTTATTATAACCAATGGAATGAGCAATGCGCGCCGCTCCGGTGAATTCGCCAACAGCGCCATAGTGGTCAATGTCCGTACGGATGATTTTGTTTCAGGAGATCGTCCGTTGGAGGGCTTGAGTTTTCGTCAAATTTGGGAGAGGAAAGCTTTTCTTGCGGGAGGAAGCGATTATCATGCGCCTGCGCAGAAAATGACAGACTTTATTCAGGAAAGAAAAACCGCCACTGCCGGGAAAACCAGTTTTCTGCCTGGAGTAAAGCCGGCTTTGCTTCAGGAATTATTGCCGGAGTTTATCATTAATGCACTAAAGCGCGGCATCGCGGAATTCGATAAAAAAATGCCCGGATTTATTACTCAGGAAGCTAATTTGATAGGGGTGGAAACAAGAACTTCATCGCCGGTGCGCATTTGCCGCAGAAGCGATGGGCAGAGTGAAAATATCCGCGGCCTTTACCCCTGCGGAGAAGGCGCCGGATATGCCGGAGGGATTATCAGTTCGGCGCTCGATGGCATTAAGGCAGCACAGAATTTAATTGATAATTTAAATTAAACGGCTGTCAACAATAATATCATCTCCGCGTCTTTCAATTTTCTGAATGGATAATATTTTTGCCGATCCTAAATTTCTGATATTGAGATCACCCACGGCTTCGATTCCTTTGCCTATAATTTTGGGCGCAATAACAGTTACCATACGATTGGCTAAATTATCCTTTAACACGGAAGTGATGATTTGCGCGCCGCCTTCGACAAGAATTGAGGATACTTTCCGTTCGGCAAGTATTTTAAATAATTTTTTCAAATCGACATTTCCATTTCTGCCGGAGTCCACAGTGATTATTTCGGCGCCTGAACCGGCCATGCTTCGAAGCTTGGGATCGGACGCTTTTTTAACCGTCGCGATAAGTGTCGGGGCAGGGGATGTATCTTTGATTATTTTAGCTTTTTTTGAAATATTTAATCCTGAATCAACAACAACGCGAAGTGGATTGCGGCCGCGGACAAGGCGCACAGTGAGTTGCGGATCATCTTTCATTACGGTACCTATGCCGACCAATACAGCGTCATGCTCGGCTCTGAGCCTGTGTGCAAATTTAAGAGAAGCCTCCGAGCTTATCCATTGAGAATCTCCCGTTAAGGTCGCAATGCGGCCATCCAATGTCTGAGCGTACTTTATAGTCACGAAGGGCAGACCTGTTTCCATATAATGAAAAAATATTTCATTAAGCTTACGGCATTCATTCTCCAGAACGCCTGTTTTCACTTCTATGCCTGAGTTTTGCAGATAGTTGATACCCTGACGGCAAACCAGAGGATTGGAATCAATTGAGCCGATGACAACGCGGGCTATTTTGTGTTCGATAATACTGTTTATACATGGGGGTGTTTTTCCTTCATGGCAACAAGGTTCCAGAGTAACGTAAAGAGTTGAGCCCGCAACATTCCCGCCGGCATTTCTGATGGCGTTTATCTCTGCGTGATTTCCGCCGAAACGCTGATGGTAACCACGTCCGGTAATCCGGCCTTTTTTAACAAGGATAGCGCCCACCATGGGATTGGGGCTGACGTAGCCGCGCCCTTTCCGTGCAAGTGAAAGCGCCAGTTTCATATAATATTCATCATTCATAATCAGATAATTACCTCATTGCTTTTAAAATGCAAAGAAATTTATTGTGGGCAAGCCTTAAGATATGGTAAGAAAAAAATAATTAGTAGCCAAAATAATAAATACTTTTTAAGGAGTTATTATGAAAGGAGTTATCCTTGCCGGAGGATTAGGAAGCCGGTTATATCCGTTGACAAAAGTCACCAACAAACATTTACTTCCGGTTTATAACGAACCGATGATTTATTATCCTCTCCGGATTTTAGTAAATGCCGGCATTGATGATCTTTTAATTGTAACCGGCGGAAACAATGCCGGAGATTTTCTGCGTCTTTTGGAGAATGGGAAAGACTTCGGCCTTAAACACATTAATTACACCTATCAGCAGGGAGAAGGCGGCATTGCCGCGGCCTTGAGCCTGGCTGAATTTTTTGCCGATAATGATAAAATCGTCGTTGTTTTAGGCGACAACATTATTGAGGGAAACATCAAGGCGGCAGTGGAAAAATTCCGCGCTCAGAAAGAGGGCGCGCGCATTTTGCTGAAGGAAGTGACTGATCCCCAGAGGTTCGGGGTTCCTGTTTTCGAGGGAGAAAAAATTATCCGTGTGGAAGAGAAACCCAAAAATCCCGCTTCGAACTACGCCGTGATCGGCATTTACATGTATGACAGCAGGGTTTTTGAATTCATCCGTTCGCTAAAACCTTCAGAGCGAGGCGAACTGGAGATTACCGATGTGAATAATTTTTATATCAGGGAAGGAAAGATGCAGTGGAATGTGCTCAGCGGCTGGTGGTCGGATGCCGGAACTTTTGAATCCCTGCAGTCAGCAGGAAACATGGTGGCAAAAACAGGAGCGAACAAATTATGATCGACGGCGTAATCATTAAAAAACTGAAAGTTATTCCTGATGAGCGAGGCATGTTGATGGAAATCATGCGCGCTGATGACAGCTTTTATAAAAAATTCGGTCAGGTGTACATGACCACGGCATATCCGGGAGTGGTCAAGGGGTGGCATTATCATAAGAAACAGGCTGACAACATGGCAGTTGTCAGGGGAATGATGAAGATCGTTCTTTACGACAGCCGTAGAAAATCAAAAACTTACGGCGAAATAAATGAAATATTCGCCGGTGTCCATAATCCGGTTCTGGTTCATATTCCGGCATTTGTTTATCACGGGTTTAAATGCATCTCCGAAGAAGAAGCAATCGTTATCAATACCCCCACTGAAGTTTACAATTATAAAAGCCCCGACGAATACCGTCTTCCGGCCCACGGCAGTGAGATAAATTATGACTGGGGAAGAAAGGACGGATAAGCCTCGTAATATATATACATCATTAATAATATTTCTTGACTATTATCATGTATTTGATTATAATAAAACAAAGCTTGAAAAAGGCAAACCGCCTGAAAAGACGGGACGCAAAGTTACTGGCCTAAGTCTTCGTAATCGGGGGATATGGTGGCAGAACCGCCGGGCAACCTCAGAGTCGTCCAGCAATCCTGCCAGAACATCATATGTAATAATTTTGGGAAGATAGAGAGTAAATAATATCATGCTTCTGAACTGTTTTGCGTTTATTGTCGGCGCTGCCATCGGCAGTTTTCTGAATGTTTGTATTTTTCGCATGCCGGCAAAAACATCCATTGTCAAACCGGGTTCGCAGTGTCCGCATTGCCGGAAACCCATCCATTATTATGACAATATTCCTTTGATCAGTTATATCTTATTGAAAGGCAAATGCCGTAATTGCGGCGGAAGCATTTCCTGGCGTTATCCCCTTGTGGAATTAATTACCGCCATTCTCGCCATGCTTTTGTTTATAAAGTTTGGTCCTACGTTAGAATTTATAGCATTTTTCATATTTACCGCCGTTTTAATCGTCATTACATTCATCGATCTGGATCATCAGATTATTCCTGATGTTATAACCCTGCCGGGAATACCCATATTTTTTCTGGCGGCAATATTTTTAGTAAAGCTTCCCTTGCTGGAAGCCCTTCTTGGTTTGCTCATCGGCGGAGGAGTTCTTTTGACGATTGCCTTTGTTTATGAATTGATTTCAAAGAGAGAAGGAATGGGCGGAGGCGATATCAAACTTCTGGCCATGATTGGCGGATTTTTAGGCTGGAAATCATTAATATTCATTCTTCTGGTCAGTTCCTTAACGGGAGCGGTAATCGGTATTGGCACGATGATTGTTAAGAAACAGGATATGAAATATGCCGTGCCTTTTGGTCCGTTTTTATCACTGGCGGCAGTTGCCTATTTGTTCTGGGGTAACAACTTTTTGAATTTTTTATTATACAGGTATTGAATGATTACAAAATAATTTAAGGAGAAGATATTAAAGGAATATTTGACTAAAAATACATAATAGCTTAGAATACATGCAAAAAAGAGGTGGTTTTATAAATATGCTTTATATTTGATTGGGCTTGAAGTAACTATCTTTGCCGGGGGAGGGGGACAGGCGTTGAAAGTTAAATCTTCAAAAGGTTTTACGTTGGTTGATGCGTTAGTCACATTATTTATTATTACCGTTATTGCCACTATGGCGGTTTCTTCTTTCAGTAAATATAGAAAGAGGATTATTTTGAAAAATGCTGCAAGAGTTGTTGCTGCTGATTATGCAAACTTAAAGCATCGGGCGATTGCCGAAAGTGTTCATTATAAGATGATTTTAGACAAGGACAACAATTGCTACAAAATAATGAAGGGCGGATTAAACGGCATTTCTTCAGAATATGACGAAGCAAATGCGGTTGTCAAAAACCTGAATTCTTTTGACGGTGATATAATTTTTTCAGCCGGTTCGCCGCCGAATTATCCGCATTCTCAGGTCATTTTTGAACCAAGAGGGACAGTATCGGCGGGTTCGCTTTTTTTAGAAAATAGCGACGGGTTTCAAGCGAAAATAACTTCAAATTTGACGGGCAGGGTATATGTCTTGTTCAATTGATATTAATGCGGCATGCGTTCGATAGTTAAAAATAGGTACATGATATGAAAATAGTGGTGAAGATAGATAGACAAACCGGATTCAGCCTGATTGAATTACTGATTGTTATTGCGATCATGGGAATTCTGGCAATATTGATGTATTACACGTGGCAACGTTTTACAGACAATTCCAACCTGCGGACAGCGATAAGGCAACTGGAATCGGACATCAAAGCCACGAATTTAAAAGCGGCAACCAGAGAAAATTACACATATGCCATGTATTTTGATCAATCAGCCAATACATATAAAATAAATCAGACTAGCACCGCGACGGGCGCCGTTACCACGATAAAGACGATATCGCCCGCATCATTATTCGGAAGCAGTATTGCAATTTACTCACTCCCGGGCGGTGGATCAACCTTTACATTAAGTTTTCTGGCAAGAGGCACAATGAGTCCCGCTCCCAGCTCGACTCCAAACTGTTCCACGACAACCAACACATGCTGGATTGTGCTTCAAAATAACCGTTACTCACAGGCAACGGTAAATTACAATCTTACAGGAAAGACCTATGTCACGGTTAATATGCAATAAAAAAGGTGTGACGTTAGTAGAAGTGCTCGTTGCCATCGTACTGACAGCCTTAGGCGTACTGGCCATATTGGCTGTGCATGCCCCCGGATGGAAAAACATGGCAAAGGCCGATTATCTGGGTCGCGCATCGGGAATATTACATAAAACATTGGAACAATATGAAAGTTATATTGAGAATCCCTGCAACGGATTTACTGTGGGAGATCAGACCGCCGTCACTATTCCTGAAGGGGATGTGACATATACTATACACACACATATTGCCCAATATCAATACACAGATCCAACCAGTATCACCCATAACTATTGGGTCGTTACCGTTTATGTTACATGGCCGCCGGTGAACACAACAACAGGAATTCAGGAAAGCCTGACCGTTACCCGTCAGGAACCGAACAGATATCCGGCATCATGTCCAAGCGCCGGTCCTACATCATGAGAATAGAAATGAGAATAGAAATGAGAAAAGAAAACGGATATACATTAGTGGAATTACTGACCGCCTTGTGCGTAGCAAGTATGATGATGGTGGCAATCTATGCGGCGATCAACTCGGCGCAGATTTCATCCGCAAATGTTGAAAGAAGGGTCACGGGGCAGCAGGACACGCGCGGCGCCTTGGAATTGATCGCCATGGAAGTCGCTATGGCTTCATATAATCCTAATGGGAACAATAATATCTGGATTGATGCTCCTCCCAATGGCAGTTGTATCGCCGGTGTACACACCCACCCGGATTACTTAGGCATCCAGTATGCGGATAACAATTCGATAGCCATAGAAATGGATATAAACGGCAACAACTTAATAGATGGCACGCCAAATAATCCGAATGAAATAATTTACTATAATTATGACGCGGCTAACAATCAAATCACAAGGTCGACCAATTGCGGCGCAAGTCTGCCTTTGCTGGGCGGAACGGACAGTACCAGCAAGACGGTTTCCGTTGTAAATGCGAGCGCAAATGTGCCCGTTTTCACGTATTATGACGGCAACAACTTTCAACTTACGACGCCGGTTGCGACGCCTAACATCATCAGACGAATAGAAATTACGCTTGTGGTGGATACGCTGTACAACGCGGGAGCCACCGCGCAGGGCAGCAGTGTGGGCACCAATCTAAAAAAGCGGGTGACCTACATGACGGACGTCATCCCCAGAAATCATCTTTACTAACAGGTGTTTTAACATGGCGACTATAAAAAAAATGATTCTGAATAATGAAAAAGGTTTTGTACTGCTGCTGGCGGTTATTGCATGTTTGATACTGGTGGCTATCTCCGTACTTGTTATGAACATGACGGCAGGGAATTTATTCAGCAGTTCGGAAACGGTGGGAAATAAGAAAGCCTTTTCCGCCGTGGAAAGCGGAGTCCAGGAACAACTGCTGACCTTCCAGCCGGGACCGGAAACCTGGACAACGGCTAACAATTACACGCAGAATTGCGCGGCAAATATCGACAGTAGCGGTTATATATGGCAAACAATCACTGATGCAAGTAATAGTACCACTGTAGGCGTGGATAGTAATACGGTATTTTCCACTTGCCAGCCGGCTCAGTATGGTGCGCCTGTGCCGAGTGCCGGCGGTGGTTTTTGGTGTAGATATACTGAAGAAATCATAGGCCGGAACACATTATATAACTCGGTAGCCAGGGTAGGTGTTGGCATTAAAATTTGGTGTCCGACCGCCGGACTTCCCCCGGGAGGTTACCAATGAATTACAGGAGGTTTTGATTATGTCAAAAAGAATTATGATGATTATAATGTCAGCATTGTTAACCGTATTGTGCGCCGTTATATCGAGCGCAGATGATTCGGCATTATGGACAACGACTGTCACTCCCGATGCTTTGATTATTCTGGATAATTCAGGGAGTATGGCAGAAATGCCTCAGGGATCGTCCGCAACATTTTACCTGTACGGATCGACCAATTGTAATGGTGCCACCGGTCCATTTTACACCAATCCTAACGGATCAAGTTGCTTAAACGCAACAAGCCTCTACGGCTTTTCGTGCACCGGAAGCGGTCCTTTTACCACAATGGCCACATCAAATTTGCCGACCGGAAATCTAACGGCTCAGGGAAGTGTAACCTGTTCAAGCTTCAACGGCCCTTTTTACAGCGGAATTCCGGCGAATATAGATGATAACGGCGCGAATATTTCTACTGTTTATGCAAGCAGCAGTTCTAACTGCACGAGCTCTACCGGCGGACCTTATTATCTAACATCACAATCGGGTTACACGTACGCTTGTGCAATCTCGAACCTGCCGAGCACCAATTATGCCTCAAATTGTACAAACGGTCCCTGGTACAGGACATCAGGCTCCGGACATGGAACGACATGTTACAAAACATACACGACATGCACGACCCCGTTCTCCGGTTCTGCCAATGCCTGGGTGCCAAGCAGTTGTACCACCGGACCCTGGTACAGGACATCAGGCTCCGGACATACAACATCGTGTGGAACAGACGGACAATGTTCAACCTCTACGATTTGCGGTGGTTCTACATCAACTTGTATTCTTTACAGTGCAAGCGACTGTACAAACGGGCCTTTCTATACATCATCGTCCGCAACTTATCCAACGGCATGTTACGCATCCTGCAACAACGTCTGCACCCTGAATTCCCAGGACATACCCTGGAGCACGGACTACGCTGATTCCTCCTTACAATGCTCCGGCCCTTATTATACTTCATCAGGAACGGGCCACACCACGAATTGCTCTAAAATCCAGATTGCCCACCGCGCTCTCTTCGCCCTGCTGGATGCCGACAGCAGCAATACCATCGACTCGGCCGATATGACCACTCTGGGAATGAGGCTCGCCTTTATGCGTTACTATAATTGCTCTTCTTCCAACAGCGCTCTGGCTTATACCAATTCCAGTTCCTGCATAAACTTGCTCTGGGGCCTCACGCTAAGTGACAATACGACCACAACACCCTACTCGGATCTTTACTGCGGTAACAGCACCAGTTGCGCGTCAACGGTTACGGCATGTTCAGGATCAACTTCCTGTATTATCGGTACGACCGCCTCCGGCGGCACCCCCCTGGCAAATGCCATAGGGCAGGCAACAAATTATCTTATCACCCAAAAAGGGCTGGACTCTGCCGCGTCGTGCCGTCAAAAGTCCATCATCGTCATTACCGACGGCGCGGATACGTTCTCGTGCAGCGGCGACGGTTCCAGCACCAACCTTGCGCAAAGAATAGCTTCCGTTTACTATGCTTATCAGGCGGCGCAGGTCAACAAATTCAAAGTCTATGTCATAGGATTCGGCTCTCAGCCTCAAAACCTTCAGAATATCTTAAACTGGATGGCTTATTATGGAGGCACCAGAAATCCGAATGTGACGCAATCGGGTAGCACGACGGCAGTTACGGTCAGCAGCAGCGCCTGTTCCGGCACATCAGCCAACGATCCTAACAGTAATTTTCTAACCGGTTATGCTTTTTTGGCTAATAGCCCTGCTGACTTAGCGGGTGCTCTGGCAACCTCCATAGGAGCGATTGAGGAAGGCACCTATTCCTTTTCGACCCAGGCCTCCGTTCCCGTGGCCCAGGTTCAGGGACAGGATTATCTTTATGAAGCATCTTTTGAACCTCAGCCTTATGCGGGAAAGCTTAAAGAACCCTTCTGGCCGGGACATTTGAAAAAACACGCTATCACATCCACAGGCGCAGTCCAAACATCTCCTCTCCTGGATACGGGAGCTGTATTGCGGGATACGGATCCGGGCGACAGAAATATGTGGACCTATAAGGGGAACGGCAGTGCGGGCAGCGCCCTGACTGCTTTTACGACCAGTATCATAACTGCAGCCGACCTGGGTATAAGTGCGTCAAACACGCAAACAGTGGCCAGTGTTGTCGGGTTCTACCGGGGTGAATCGGCGTGGAATCTGGAAAACTGGAAATTCGGCGATCCTTATCATTCAAATCCTGTGCTCATCGGCACTCCAGATGTATTTTTTTACGATCCGCGGGAATGCGGCTCAACATCCTATACGACATTTCGAACAAACCACACCAGAACAATTGCAAACGGTAATCAGGTTGTCGTGATTGGCAGCAATGACGCTCAATTCCATGCCTTTGTCGCGGGGACATCTACCACTGATGGCACGCAGGGAGGACAGGAGCAGTGGAGTTTCATTCCACCCAACCTGTTACAGAATTTAGCGCCGATAGCTCATTATTCCCATGCTGATCGTCCCGACCTTAGCGCCCATGCTTTATATGTAGACGGTCCCGTGGTGGTTAACGACGCCTGGCTGCCATCAGCGGCGGGCAGCGGCACATCCAAAAATTCGTCAGACTGGCACACATTGGCCATTGTTGCGGAAGGGGGCGGATCAGGAAATTACCTGTGGAGCAGTTCTGCGGGTTGTTACTCCTCAAGCGCGTCGGCATTCAGCGCGACTTATTCATCGTCGACTCCGTATTACTGCGGTCTCTACGCTTTGGATGTAACCAATCCGACGAGTACGCCTTTATTCCAATTTATCATAACACCAACATCATCGCAGGGGCCATATCTGGGGCAGGCATGGAGCAAGATGCAGATCGGCCGCGTCAAAATCAACGGCAATGAAAAATGGGTCGGATTTATAGGCGGTGGTTATGACCCAACATCCTGTGAGTCGGCTAACGGGACGCAATATACATGCAGCCCTTCAGCCACGGACGGTTCGGCCGGTTATACCCCGGGCAAGGGATTCTTTGTGGTCGATCTGACAAACGGCAGCATCCTGTGGAGTTATACGCATGCGAATAACAGCTTAATGAATTTCTCCACGCCGGCGGCTCCTTACGCGGTTGACAGGGATAATGACGGATTCACCGATACGGTTTACCTGGGCGATCTCGGCGGCAATATATGGCGTTTCCGTCTCTGTCCGAAAGATAATTGTGCCTACTGCGGCGCATCAAGCTACAACAGTTCGCCCTGTACCTCCTGCGGCACGGCAAATTGGACGGGCACGCTATTCTATCAGGCGACCGACGCCGAAAGAGGCTCAGGGTTGAGTACGCCGGACAATACGCACAAACAAATTTACACAGCAATAAAAGGCACCATAGATACGAGCGGCAATTGGTGGATATATTGGGGTACAGGTCAAAGAAACGATCCCACTGCCGAGCCGGATGATGAATCAAATACGGATACCATCTATACCAAGAACCGTCTCTACGGCGTTAAGGAAACTAATCTCACCTGTTATGAAACAAGTACGGGCACTTGTTCCGGCACTCCTACTTATCTGCCGGTGACGACGTATCCTACTTTTCACACAACTGATTTGACCAATGTGACGTCCACTTTGAACAGCACGTCTTGTTCGAATCCGGGACAAGGATGGTATTATAATCTTTCTACGAATTCTCTTACAGGGGGCGATGGTACGGTGTACAGCAATCCCGTTGGAGAAAAAATGATCTCCGATCCGACAATCGCCGGAAGCGTTGTTTATTTCCCCACGTATCTTCCCGCTCAGGTAGCCGGAAGCGCCTGCGGGCTCGCGGGGAATTCGTTTATGTATAAAATCAATTATCTTACAGGATGCGGCGCATGCGCGTGCGCAACCTCATGCCCAAGCCAATGCTCAAACACAGCTCTATGCTCATGCGCAACCTCATGCCTGCAAAACAACGCAAACTCGTGCTTAACCATACCCTCATGCTGTAGCACAAGCTCTGTTCAATGGATGGGCGTTGGCGTAGCTTCTGCGGTCCTCGCGTCCTATAGTCCGGGTTTAAAAACGGTAAATATCTATGCGACAACAAGCGGTGGCGCCGGGCAGTCGGCTTTGACACAGCAACTTTCCACAATGCCAGGGTTGTCCAACGCCAACAATCTGCTTTTCTGGAAAGACGAACGTCTGCAATGAGAGAAAGGATATATCGGGAAACTGCTTGACATAAGGTGAATATATTTTTATAGAACTGAAAATATTTTATCGGGATTTCACAATGGGTTCGGAGAAAAAGTATTGCGCAATATGCGTGGCGTGTCAGTTGCCAGAAAAGGTTCAGTGCCGGCACGGATGCGCAGGGTTCTGTCCATTACCCTGATTATTCCCGCGATATGTCCATTAAAGACGGCGATATTGAAGAAGCTGTAAAAAAAGACAGGCAAGCCCAGTAAATGTAACGGTTTAACTTGCAGTGACAAGCAGCAAATGATATTTAAAGCTGCTTGTCACTTTTTTTATAGGATATATGAAAATAATATGAGAAATAAAATTACAAAGACACTGGAAAGCGCTTTGCATGCCGCCATCCGGAAAGGACAACTTCCCGATTTTTCCCTGCCATACATCGAGGTGGAAGCTCCCACGAATCCCCAACACGGGGATTATGCCGCCAATGCCGCTATGATTCTGGCATCCATGGTCAAACAGAATCCGCGAAAAATCGCGGAGGCGATTCTGGAGAATATATCTGATCTACAAAATATTTTTGAGAAAACACAGATAGCCGGTCCGGGCTTTATAAATTTTTTTATTAAAGACAGCGTCTGGCATGATTATCTGAAGCATATAGAACAGCAGCAGGAAAAATACGGCTGTTCCAATCAGGGCGGCGGGAAAAAAGTCCAGGTGGAATTTGTAAGCGCCAATCCCACCGGACCATTGCATATCGGCCACGCGCGCGGCGCCGTCGTCGGCGATGTCATTGCGAATCTGCTTGCAGCAACGGGATACAATATTAGCAGAGAATATTATATCAATGACGCCGGGAATCAGATGAATAATTTAGGCAAATCGGTGCTGTTTCGTTACAGAGAACTCGCGGGCGAGAAGATAGAGTTTCCCGAAACCTGTTACCGGGGAGATTACATCAAAGATATTTCCCGTGATATTCTGGTCAGGGAAGGGGATAAATATCTTAAAGCCAATGAAGAAGAAACCATAGGATATTTCAACTCTGTTGCCGGTCAAACCATTCTGGATGAAATCAAAGTTGATTTAAAGGATTTCGGTGTTATTTTTGACGTGTATTTCAGTGAGAAAGAACTTTATAAGGACAATGGCGTTGTCAAACTTTTGGATAAACTGCAAAAACAGGGTTTTATTTATTCCGATGGGGAAACCCTGTGGTTTAAAACAACCGATTTTGGCGATGAAAAAGACAGGGTCGTTATCCGTAAAAACGGCGAACCGACTTATTTTGCCGCTGACATCGCCTATCATCATAATAAATTTTCCCGTGGTTATGAGATGATTATCGATATATGGGGCGCTGATCATCACGGTTATATGCCGCGACTATGGGCGGGAGTTCAGGCGCTTGGCTACGACAAAGATGCTTTGAAAATCATCCTGGTGCAACTGGTGAATCTGCTCCGCGGCGGAGCGCCGGTTGCCATGTCCACGCGCTCCGGAGAGTTTGTGACCCTGCGGGAAGTTCTTGATGAAGTGGGCAAGGATGCCGCTCGTTATAATTTTTTAATGAGACGTTCGGACAGTCATCTGGATTTTGATCTGGAACTCGCCAAAAAACAGTCCAGCGAAAATCCGGTGTATTATGTGCAGTACGCTTATGCCCGTATTTGCAGTATTTTAAGAATGGCCGGGGAACGCGGTATCGTTCTGCCGGTTTATGCGGATATTGATCCAACTGTCCTCAAGGAACCGGAAGAAAAAACTTTGATGAAGATGCTGGTGCGTTATCCGGAAACCATTCACGGCGCAGCCAGATCACTGGAGCCGCACCGGGTGACTTTTTATTTGAATGAATTGGCCGGACTTTTTCATAGTTACTACAATAAAAATAAGGTGATTTCGGACGACCAGCGCCTGACTGCGGCAAGATTATTTCTGGCAAAGGCCATAAAAATTGTTTTACAGAATGCTTTAAAAATTTTAGGTGTAAGCGCTCCCGAGAAGATGTAAATAATATTTCAACACAGTACGTGCCGGATATGAGAATAGTATGGCTTCCGGAAATATTAAAAATTTTGAACTGAAAATAGGCAAGACCGGACTAATCATCATGGTTTTCGGAATGGCGGCTTTTTTATGCGGCGCTTTTTTGATCGGAGTAGATGTTGGGAAAAATATCGATACATACCCGGAAAAAATCGCGGCGCTTCCTGAAAGAGCATTGGCAATGGTCTGGCGCCCGGCCAGAATCAGCGTTGCGCAAAATGCAACGGACAATAAAAGCGGGCAACGTCAATCTTCCGCGGAAGGCGGGAATATTGATTTGACTTTTTATGATGCTCTGACGACGAAGAAAGGCATCGTCAAAACGGAGTCGGTTCCCGATAAACAACCGTTGGTTGTCCAGCCACCAAAGGAAGAAGATATCCCGAAAGGTAATTTTAATATCGAAGCTCAGAAACCGCCGCAGACGGCAAATGAGAAAAACAAAGCGAAAGAAGAAAACAAAATAAAAGATTCTGCTGCGGAAACGAATACCGGTAAAGATAAATTCCTTGTTCAGGTCGCATCCCTTAAGGAGAAAAAGAAAGCTGATCAGATCAATAAAAAAGTGGCGTCTTTGGGTTTTAAATCGGAAGTAATAAAAACGGATATCAAGGGGAAAGGGACTATGTTTCGCGTGATATCCTCCGGTTTTGAAAGTAAAGTCAAAGCGCAGGATGCCGCAAAAAAAATTTCTTCCAAAACAAAAACAGATTGTATTGTCAAGAGCGCGGATAATACGGCAAAGAATAACTAATCAATAGCGGGTTGTTAATTATGTTCGAAAGCTTGTCTGAAAAATTAGAAAACATTTTTAAAAAATTAAAAGGACGCGGAATCTTGAATGAGGAAAATGTTAATACTGCCCTCAAAGAAATCCGCATGGCTCTCTTGGAAGCCGACGTTAATTTTAAGGTCGCTAAGGATTTTATCGAAGATGTCCGGACGAGGGCGATAGGAAAAGAAGTGCTCGAAAGCATTACTCCCGGCCAGCAAATAGTAAAGATTGTTCATGACCGTTTGGTGGAACTGATGGGAGGAGTCAGCGCCAATATCAAATTCGGGTCACGTGTTCCCGCTGTCATCATGCTTGTAGGTTTGCAGGGCTGCGGCAAAACGACAACCGCGGCGAAGCTGGCTCTTTTGTTATCCAAAGATCAAAAAAAGGTTTGCCTTGTATCCGCTGACGTTTACCGTCCCGCGGCCAGGGAACAACTGGCTTTGCTGGGAAAACAGGTTAAAGCGGGCGTAGTCGAAGCCAACGATTTAAAAGACCCGGTCGAAATTTGTGTTCAGGCCGAGGACCATGCCAGAAGAAACGGTTATGAAGTGCTCATTATCGATACAGCGGGAAGATTGCACATCGATAACGCCCTGATGGAAGAACTCCAGAAAATCAAAGGCAAGGTAAATCCGGCGGAAATTATTTATGTCGCTGATGCCATGACGGGACAGGACGCTGTAAATGTCGGAGCCAAATTCAATGAACTGATCGGTATCGACGGCGTCATTATGACAAAAATGGATGGCGACGCGCGCGGGGGCAACGCGCTGTCTCTCAAATCCGTCATCGGGAAACCTGTGAAATTTGTCGGTGTAGGCGAAAAAATAGATAACCTTGAGGTATTTCATCCGGAAAGAATGGCTTCCCGCATTTTAGGAATGGGCGATATTCTTACTCTGGTGGAAAAAGCGCAGGCTAACATTGATCAAAAAGCGGCGCTTGAGCTTGAAAAAAGCATCAAAAAAAATAATTTTACGCTGGAGGATTTCCGCAATCAATTGGCGCAAATTAAAAAAATGGGATCGATGAAGGATATTTTGGGAATGATTCCCGGTTTAGGAAAAATGAAAGCGCTTAAGGATATTGAGCCTAATGATAAAGAATTGGCTAAGGTTACGGCTATCATTGATTCGATGACCAGGGAAGAACGTTACAATCATTTGATCATTGACGGCCGACGGCGTAAAAGAATTGCCCTGGGCAGCGGGACTTCCGTTCAGGATGTAAACCTTTTGTTGAAAAATTACACCGAAATACGGAAAATTATGAAAAATTTTAATAAAAAAGACGGCATTAAATCTTTAATGAGGAATTTTCGCTTTTAATATATAGAAAACTGTGATAAAAAAAAATTAGAAAAATTATTATTTTAAGGAGGTAGTATTAAGAATCAATGGCTGTTAAAATTAGATTGACTCGTATGGGTGCTAAAGGCAAACCTTTTTATCGTATTGTGGCAGCTGATACCGATTTCCCCCGGGATGGAAGATTTTTGGAAATTTTGGGCAATTACGACCCCAAAAAAAATCCGGCGGAAGTCATTGTAAAAGAAGATCGTGTTCGTAGCTGGTTGGCAAAAGGCGCCAAAGCAACTGTGACAGTATCTAATTTGCTGAAAACAAAAGGGATTGAGGCTAAAATCAAATAGGACAATTTCAGGATTTAAGAAAAAAACAACTCAAGTTTTTTGTAGCTGCGAATTTTGTGAAAAGTAACCTGTTATTAAAAAATGATTTCTAAAAAAGAATTAATCAAAATCAGCGGAGGTTATGACTATGAAGGAATTGATTAAGTTTATATCTCAGGCTTTAGTAGATTTTCCGGACAAGGTTGAAGTGACTGAAATCATCGGTGAGCAGACATCTGTAATCGAGTTGCGTGTAGCTAAAGAAGATTTGGGTAAAGTAATAGGAAAACAGGGTAGAACTGCCAAAGCGATCAGAATGATTTTAAGCGCGGCCTCGGCTAAGGCGCATAAAAGAGCAGTTCTAGAAATCATTGAATAGGCAGAAAATGGATCTCTTTCAATTCGGGGAGATTGTAAAAACCCGCGGTCTCCATGGTTGTTTAAAAGTAATATGTTATCTGGAGACAAAAGATGTTCTTTCAAAACTTGAGTTTGTTTATGTCGAAAGAAGTTCAGGGCAAAAAGATCAATTTGCCCTGAAAAAAATTGATGTATCCGGCAGGGCTTTGTTCATTGAACTGAAAGATATACAGGATGTGGAATCGGCAAAAGATTTGGTAGGCTGTAAGGTATTTTTACCGAAAGATCTCATCGAAAAACTGCCGGATGGAGAATATTACTGGCACGATATTATCGGACTTGATGTATATAGTGAAGAAGGGAAGCATATAGGCGTTATAGAATCAGTTTTTCCCACCGGAAGTAATGATGTTTATGTTTGCCGGGGAGAGGAAGGGGAAATACTTCTCCCCGCTATTGCTGGCGTAATCAGGCATATAGATATTAATAGCCGGGTTATGACGGTAAGGTTGATGGAAGGGCTGTAAAGTGATTAAATTTGATATCCTTTCCATTTTCCCCGAAATGTTTGAGTCTCCTCTCAATTTCAGTCTGTTAAAGAAAGCTCAGGAAAAAGGTCTGTTAAATATCTGTCTGCATGACATACGCGAGTGGGCAGATGATAAGCATAAGATGACTGATGACGCTCCTTACGGCGGCGGCTGTGGGATGGTCATGAAGGTGGAGCCTGTAGAAAAGGCTTTAAACGCAATCAGAAGTCCGGAAAATAATTCCATCGTAGTGTTGATGACTCCTCAGGGAGAGGTTTTAAATCAGAATATTGCAGCCCAACTGGCGGGCAAGAGACAAATCATTATTATTTGCGGCCGGTATGAGGGCGTGGATGAAAGGATCAGAACGCATTTGGTTGACCAAGAGATATCCATCGGTGATTATATTTTAACCGGTGGAGAACTTCCTGCGTTAGTCTTAATTGATACGGTTTCCCGGTTTATTCCGGATGTTTTGGGGAACCCGCAATCAACGCAAAGCGAATCTTTTTCTAATGATCTTCTGGAGTATCCTCAATATACAAGACCGGCACAGTATAAGGGGTGGAATGTGCCGGATGTTTTGCTCTCCGGAAACCACGCCCAGATAGAAAACTGGCGTAAAATAGAATCGCTTAAAAAAACATATAAACGCCGGCCTGATTTACTGGAAAGGATCGGTCTTTCGGCGGAGGATAAAATAATTCTGGATAAAATAAAAGAAGACCAGATATAAAGTCTTGATTTTGAGAAATAAATAATGTATGGGTTTCCCCCAATTAATTAGGACCATTAAATCCTATACGGAAAAGCGTTAATGCTTTACATCGTTCTTTTACATTATCCGGTGTATGATAAAGAAGGCAGAGTTGTAACCACAGCCATTGCCAATATGGATATCCACGACATCGCCAGAGCAGCTAAAACATATGGGGTAAAAAGATTTTACATAGTCAATCCCATATCACAGCAGCGGGACCTGGCTCATGAAATCGTCAGCCACTGGCGGGAGGGTTACGGAGCGGCTTACAACAAATTCCGGCATGACGCTTTTGAATTGATCATACTAAAAGACAGTCTTGAAGATGTTCTGGCCGATATAACCGGGGAATCAGGATCTGCACCAAAAACGGTCGTTACCGGCGCTAATTTTTCAGGTGATCTTTTGAAATTTGCTGAACTGAAACAGATGCTCAAAAACAGCAACGCACCCTATCTTCTTGTTTTTGGCACAGGATCGGGAATTGCGGGAGAAGTGGCAGATACGGCAGATTATAAATTGGAGCCGATAAAAGGTAATGGAAATTATAACCATCTCGCGGTAAGATCCGCAGTAGCGATTGTTTTGGACAGATTAAATTGGAATTAAGTATAATGCAAGTTTGCAGGAGGTAATATAAATGAATGTTTTAGAAATGATAGAAAGAGAACAAATGCGAGGCGATATTCCCGGTTTTAAAACCGGTGACACTGTAAAAGTTCATGTGCGAATTATTGAAGGTCAAAAACAGAGAATTCAGGCTTTCGAAGGAGTTGTCATCCGTAAAAGACGCGGCAGTAGCCGGGCCAATTTTACAGTAAGAAAAATTTCTTACGGCGTTGGCGTGGAAAGGACTTTTCCTTTACATTCACCGATTATTGATCAGATTGAAGTCATCAGCAGAGGCAAGGTGCGCCGGTCGCGTCTCTATTACTTAAGAGAGTTGAGAGGCAAGAAAGCAAGAATCAAAGACGCGGCAAAACAGTAATATTTTTTTATTACATTCGAATAAATATTGTTTTCATTCCTCGCTTGGTGAGGCTTGCAGAAAGGGAAGGAAGAAACTCCTTTGTTTTTCAATGAATACTTTTGAAAAGATTGCCTATCAGGAAGGCTATCAGCTGATTGCCGGTGTTGATGAAGCGGGCAGAGGGCCGCTGGCCGGACCGGTTGTGGCCGCCGCCGTCATTTTACCTCCCGATTACGTAAATGATGAAATAAACGACTCCAAGCAACTTTCCGCCGGCAAAAGAGAAAAATTATACGAAACCATCAATAAAGACGCTGTTGCGATCGGTATAGGGATCGTTGATACAGAGGTCATCGACAATCTTAATATTCTTCAGGCGTCTCTTCAGGCCATGCGTGAAGCAGTCCTTGAACTTTCGACGTCTCCGGATTATTTATTAATTGACGGCCTTCACAAAATTCCTCTTATTACTCCGCAGAAGCCACTTGTAAAAGGGGACAGTTTAAGTATTTCCATCGCTGCCGCGTCTATTATTGCTAAAGTTTCCCGCGATCGGATTATGGAGATGTATCACCGTCAGTTCCCACAGTACAATTTCCGGCAAAATAAAGGGTATGGAACAAAAGAGCACTGTGACGCCATTAAGCAGTTCGGCATTTGTAAAGTTCATCGAAAGTCATTCCATGTAAAAAAATTAAAACAAACATCTCTTGAATTCATCTCTTAAATGAAAGACAATGCGAAAATAAACACAGGAAAGGAAGGCGAAAAAATCGCGGCTGCATTTCTTAAGAAAAAAGGATATCGTATCATTGAAACGAATTATCGTTGTGCTCTGGGAGAAATAGACATCATCGCGCGGGAAAAGGGCGAACTTGTTTTTGTTGAGGTTAAAACGAGAACATCCGCAGAATTGGGGTACCCGGAACAGGCCGTGGGAATCAACAAGCAGAAGAAAATGTCACAGTTGGCATTATGGTATTTGCAGAAAAAAAATAATGATGCTCAAGCGCGCTTTGATGTGGTGGCTGTAACAATTTCGGCTTCCGGAAATGAAATCAAGCTTATAAAAAACGCCTTTGACTTTATTGCATCTTAAAATTTTTATAACCAATTCTAAATTAAAGATGATATCGAGGCGGCAAGGAGGAGGCTCCGGAGGCGTATTGCTAATACGTTGAGGAAGCCGACGACGCAGCCAACAAAGATAGCGCTTTTATTTAGAATTGGTTCTAAAGATGGCTTAACACTGGTTTCCCTATGGGATAAACATTAAATCCGATGTTAAAGCATTTCTGATGATCTATAATATTGCGTCCGTCGAAAATAAAAGCCGGTTTTACCATTGAGCGATAGATTCTTTTAAAATCCAATCTCCTGTATAAATCCCAATCGGTAAGTATAACCAGGGCGTGGCAGCCTGCTGCCGCCTTATATGGATCATCAATATATTTTACATTTCCTTTAATTCCTGCAAGATCAATAGCCGCATTTTTCAACGCTTTCGGATCAGAGATGATTACCTCAGCCTGCTCCATAAGCAGCTTGCTTGTAATATTGATAGCGGGACTTTCACGCGTGTCTCCGGTATCCGCCTTAAAGGCAAAACCCAGAACGCATATTTTTTTCCCGGCCAGCGTGTTAAACATTGATTTGAGAATATTGGCGATAAAACGCTCCTGTTGATATTCATTAATCTTGACAACGTTTTCCCAATAGGCGGCAACTTCAGGCAGGCCATAATAGCTGCAAAGATAAACAAGATTTAAAATATCCTTTTTAAAGCACGATCCTCCGAAACCAACACCGGCCTTAAGAAACCTGCCGCCGATTCTGCTGTCCATTCCAACGGCCCTGGATACTTCGGAAATATCGGCATCGGTTTTTTCACACAGAGCGGAGATGGAGTTGATGGATGATACGCGCTGAGCCAGAAAAGCATTGGCCACCAACTTGGATAATTCACTGCTCCAGATATTGGAGGTGATGATTTTTTTTATTGGAATCCACCGGATATAGATTTCAATTAGCTGGGCGCGGGCTTCCAGTCCGCTTTTTGTTTCATGAGAACCGATGAGAACGCGGTCGGGATTCTCCAGATCTTCGATAGCTGTGCCTTCCGCCATAAATTCCGGATTGGAGAGAACTTCGAATTTAATCCGGCCTTTTCCTGAAGAAAGAATTTTCTCCATGGCCAAAGCTGTTTTTACAGGCAAAGTGCTTTTTTCAATTACTATCTTTGATGAACGCGAATACTTTAGAATTTGCCGCGCTGTTTTTTCCCAGTATTGCAGATCGGCGGCCATATCGGCACCGGCGCCGTAAGTCTTGGTCGGTGTATTTACACTGACAAAAATGATGTCATTTTCTTTGATCTGATTTTCGATATCTTTAGCAAAGAATAAATTTCTGCCACGGGTTTTTTTTATAATTTTATCCAGCCCCGGTTCATAAACAGGAAGCTCAGAGGAATTCCAGGCGTCAATGCGATCGGAATTTGTATCTACTACTGTGATACGATAATCGGGACACTTATAGGCAATCATCGCCATAGAAGGACCGCCGACGTAACCAGCGCCAATGCAAAGGATTTTTTTCTTAAATTTCATTTTTGTGTTGAATCTCCTTAAGACAATTACGATATTTTTAAAACATCACGGAAATATTTAATAGTCGCTGACAAACCTTCTTCCAGCTTTGTTCGGGGATTCCAGCCTAATTTTTCTTGAGCGAGTGCTATATTCGGCTTGCGTTGAACAGGGTCGTCTGCCGGCAATGGTAGAAATTCTATCATGGAAGTGCTGTTCGTCAGCTTAATGATGATTTGCGCCAATTGCAGAATACTAAACTCCGCGGGATTGCCGATATTGACCGGACCGTAAAATTCATCGGCAGAATTCATCATCCGGATTAACCCTTCAATTAAATCATCAACGAAACAAAAAGATCTTGTGTGGGTGCCGTCTCCGTAAATCGTTATTTTCTCCCCACGCAGGGCCTGAATAATAAAATTACTTACCACGCGCCCATCATTAATGGCCATGCGTGGACCGTAAGTGTTGAAAATCCTGGCTATCTTTGTATTAACAGAATTCTGCCTACGGTAGTCCATCATCAGGCATTCGGCGGCTCTTTTCCCCTCATCATAACAACTGCGGATTCCTATTGGATTAACTTTTCCCCAGTAGGATTCGTTTTGAGGATGTACTTCAGGGTCGCCATAAATTTCCGATGTGGATGCCTGAAGCACTTTTGCTTTCGTCCTTTTTGCAATACCCAGAACGTTGATAACTCCCATGACATTCGTTTTGATTGTTTTGATCGGATTGAACTGATAATGAACAGGCGAAGCAGGGCAGGCAAGATTGTATATTTCATCAACTTCGAGATAGATGGGATTAATGATGTCGTGTCGAATCAATTCGAAATTAGGCAAACCAATAAGATGGGCAATGTTGTTTTTATCACCGGTAAAGAAATTATCCAGACAAATGATATCATTGCCTTCCCGAAGCAGTCTTTCGCAAAGATGGGACCCTAAGAATCCCGCGCCTCCGGTAATTAATATACGTTTCATCATCCAGGTTCATCGTTAAATATTGTATTTAAAAATAATGGCTATTAAACCTGAAATACAGTGAAGATGTCAACTATAAAAATATTTATCCGGATGATGCGCGTTAATTGCAGGTAAATATATATTTCTTGAACTGTTTTATGCTCTATGATAGCTAAATTAAGTAAAATAATAAACTTAGTTCTTAATTTATTTTGAGTATAATGATTTTACGGAGATGGATATGAGTCTGGATTCTACTGTAACGGATGATAAAAGTATTCATGATTTGACTGATGAGTACAAAGAATTAAACAATGGAAATAATCAGGAGGTTATTGTGGTCGACGGCCGTGGTTATGAAAATAATGCTGATAATAAAAAGCAAATATTCAATCTTGTTGATATAGTCGAAAATACTCAAACAGCGGATAATCTGCATGATGAAGTAATGAAGCGGGCGGTGGAGATCGTTGAAAGAATTGCGCGTGAAATGGTTCCGGAAATCGCCGAAAGAATCATTAAAGAAGAAATCGAAAAATTAAAAAAAATCAGTGCCGTTGAATAAATCATATATATGGTCAAAGAGGAGAAATAATGAAGATATTTAAATTTTACATTTTAATGATAGTCATGTTCTCAATTATTTGTGGATGTTCAGGAAAATCCCAGCAGATACTGAAAGATAATCATGATAAAATTCAAGTAAAGACAATAGCAGTGCTTCCGATAGATAATAAAAGCCTCAATGGTAAAACTTCCCAATTGTTTCGCTCCAGGCTGTTGGAAGAACTTTATTTTAAGGGTTATCTCAAGCTGTCATTGGAGATGATAGATAAAAAACTGGAAAATCTACACGCAGGTGAAGACAAGAAAGTTGTATCAGATATTACGCCTCAAATGCTAAAAGACTTGGTGGGTGCTGATGCTGTAATGTATTGCAAATTGACTCAGGAGAACAAAACAACAATTTTTTACGCACCTATAAAAATATCTGCTCGCTGCGAATTACGCAGTGCTGAAACGGGCGAAGTTCTTTGGAATGATCAATCCGAATCCACGGGAAGAGATTTTGACTTTAACAATAAAGGATTGGAAAAAACATCTCACGATAATCTGGAAAATGTGATTGATGATGTTGTAAATAAAATAATGAAAACTCTGCCTGATGGCCCTAATTTGCGTGGTTAGAAATTATATTTTAAAAAGATCAAATCGCAAAAGTATAGATATTGAACTATAAATCAAAATAGATTTTATACAATTAAAATGAATGTACCCAATTTTTTATCTTTATTAAGAATTATTCTTGTCCCTGTAATTGTAATATTTTTAATAGAGAGTGAATATGCCAAGGCTCTGGTTACTTTTACTCTGGCCGGTTTAACAGATGCCCTTGATGGCACACTGGCGCGTCTGATGAAGAAACAGACTGAACTGGGAGCTTTTCTGGATCCGATAGCTGATAAAATACTTTTATCTACATGTTTTATTGCTTTGGCAATTTTTCGTCTGATTCCCGGTTGGCTTACGGTAATTGTTATCAGCAGAGACTTCATAATACTGCTTGGAATAATGATATTATCGATGATGTCTGTAAAGTATGAAATTAAGCCTCTATTTGTAAGTAAAATCACGACAGCATTGCAAATCGGAATTGTTTTCTTTACGCTTTTCTTAAAATGCTTTGCTTATCATATAATTACAAATGATATGATTACTATTCTTTCCTGGTTAACTGCAATATTCACCATTATTTCGGGATTATTTTATATATTTAAGGGAATACGGTTTATCAATCAGAAAGCATAAAAATAGGCTAATAAATAAGACATTTAGCTTGACACTGCGGCGTTTTACTGCTAGTTACGCTGCGTTAAAAGTTCAGTTATTTTGTAGGCAAGTAGCTCAGGGGGAGAGCGCCATCCTGACGCGGTGGATGTCCAGGGTTCAAATCCCTGCTTGCCTACCATTTTAACACTAAAAAGAATGTCTTGGGTTAGAATACTTTAAGGGCATCAGCGAGACAGTGATGCCCTTTATAAGTAAATATAAGCTGTTGTAATAATTATGAATATTAAAATTATTTTTCCAGATAAAAACGAACTCTCCCTGACTGCCGGTATTACGGCGGCAAAGGCTATTGAATCATGGAAGAAGGAAACTTTAGCTTATGCCGTGGCAGTTAGAATCAATGACGTACCTGTAGATTTAAGCTATCCGATAAAAGAAGATTCAAAGCTTGATTTAGTAGATATGTCCTCAAGCGAAGGTTTGTCCATATTGCGTCACAGCATATCACACGTTATGGCTCAGGCTGTTCAGGAAGTTTTCCCGGGAGCGAAAGTAAGTATCGGGCCGTCCGTTGAAGATGGGTTTTACTATGACTTTGAATATAAAGAAGCTTTTACCGTTGACGATTTCCCGAAGATCGAAAAACAGATGAAAAAGATTGTCGCCGCCAATTACCCTTTCATCCGTGAAGAGATGTCCCGCGAAGCGGCGGTGAAATTCTTTAAAGAAAAAGGGGAAGATTACAAGGTCGAATTAATCAATGATCTGCCTGAAGATGTTAAAGAGGTCAGCATTTACAAACAGGGAGAATATACTGATTTGTGCCGCGGACCTCACATATTTTCAACAGGCATGATTAAAGCCTTTAAGCTCCTGAGCGTTGCCGGCGCCTATTGGCGTGGAAATGAGAACAATCAGATGCTGCAGCGTATTTACGGCACCGGCTTTGTCACTGAAAACGAACTCACTGATTATCTGAATTTACTGGAAGAGGCAAAGAAAAGAGACCATCGCCGTTTGGGCAGGGAACTTGATCTTTTCCAGGTGAACGAAGAGGCAGGTGCTGGTCTGATTATATTTCATCCGAAAGGCATGTTGCTGCGTTATCTGATTGAGGAGTGGGAAAAAAAGGAACATTTGAAACGCGGTTACGACATGGTGATGGGACCTCAGATTCTTAAAGTCGACCTGTGGAAAAAATCCGGCCATTTTGATCATTATCGCGAAAATATGTATTTTACTGAAGTGGATGAACAGATGTATGGCATCAAGCCGATGAATTGCCTTTCGCACATGCTGATCTATAAATCAAAGATCAGAAGCTACCGCGATTTGCCCCTGCGTTACTTTGAACTGGGCACTGTTCATCGTCATGAAAAAACAGGCGTCCTGCATGGTTTGATGAGAGTTAGGCAGTTTACGCAGGATGACGCGCATATCCTGTGCACACCAGAACAGTTGAATTCCGAAATAACCGCCATTGCCGATTTTGTCCATTATGCCATGGGAATTTTCGGATTTGAATATGAGGTGGAGTTGAGCACCCGGCCGGAAAAGTCCATCGGTTCCGATGCCGATTGGGAATTGGCAACATCTGCATTGGAAAACGCTCTTAAGGATAATCATATAAGCTATGAAGTCAACGAGGGTGACGGGGCTTTCTACGGACCCAAGATTGATTTTAAATTAAAAGATGTCTTGAAAAGAAAATGGCAGTGCGCGACCATTCAGTGCGATTTTACATTGCCGGAAAGATTTGATTTAAGCTATATCGGCGCTGACGGAGAAAAACACCGTCCGGTTATGCTGCACAGAGTTATTCTTGGATCTATTGAACGCTTCATAGGCGTGCTGATCGAACATTATGCGGGTGCATTTCCGGTATGGCTTTCGCCTGTGCAGTGCATTCTGGTAACTGTAACGGATAAACAAATACCCTATGCCGAAACAGTCCATGAAAAACTGATAGAAGCCGGCATTCGCTCCGAGAGAAATTTTGAAAATGAAAAATTAGGATATAAGATTCGTCAGGCGCAAATGCAGAAAATTCCTTACATGCTGGTCATCGGAGATAAAGAAGTGGAGGCAAAAACAATCGCTCCGCGTACGCGAGATGGTCAGAACATGGGTTCTTTACCCGTTGATGATTTTATTGCATTATTGCAGGAAATATGTAAAAAAAAACAATAAGATTAATTATCTGAAATATAAATAGTTCGGGAGGTGACATATAGTTAAGGATTTAAGAATTAATAAGGAAATAAGGGCTGCCAACATTCGGGTTATTGATGATGAAGGGAAGCAGCTTGGTGTAATCACATTACAGGAGGCTCTGGCAAAGGCTGAAGAAGTGGGTTTGGACCTTGTGGAAGTATCCGCATCCGGTGATGTTCCGGTTTGCAAGATAATGGATTACGGTAAATATCGTTACAAACAGAATAAGAAACTGCATGATGCTAAAAAAAGCCAGACGGTCATTCAGGTTAAGGAGATTAAATTAAAACCGAAAACTGAAGAACACGATGTGCAAGTTAAGATGAACCACATCAGAAAGTTTTTGAAAAACCACGATAAAGTAAAAGTATCGATGATGTTTAGAGGACGAGAAATTGCTTTTACCGATATAGGTAGAAAGCTGATGGAAAGAATAAAAAGTGAACTGGTCAATGATGGTGTTATTGATCAGGAGCCCAGGCTTGAAGGAAGAAATATGGTGATGATTTTTTCACCAAAAAAACAATAAAAATAGAAAGGTAATAGCATGCCAAAACTAAAAACACACAGAGGAGCGGCAAAACGCTTTTCGCTGACAGCGAAGGGAAAGGTAAAACGAAGCAAGGCTTTTGCCAGCCACATCCTCACAAAAAAAACAACAAAGAGAAAAAGAACTTTAAGAAAATCAACACTGGTTGATTCGGCAAACTATAAGGAAATCAAGAAGCTTATCCCTTATCTTTAAGAAAAGGGAGCTGTTGTTTTCTGATATAAATTAGGAGAAGAAAAATGTCCAGGATAAAGAGGAGCGTTAACGCTCGCAAGAAAAGAAGAAAAATATTGAAAATGGCCAAAGGTTTCTTTGGCGCACGCAGTCGTTTGCTCAGGACGGCAACTGAAGCCGTAAACAAGGCAATGAAATACGCCTTTCGTGACCGTCGAGCGAGAAAAAGAGAATTTCGCCAATTGTGGATTGCTCGTATCAGTGCAGCTGCCAGTGACAATAACATATCATACAGCCGCCTGATTGACGGTATGAAAAAAACCGGTATTGAGTTGGATCGCAAAATTCTCGCGGAACTCGCTGTCAATGATCCTCAGGGATTCGCTCAGGTTGTCGCAGCAGCTAAAGGTAAATAATCGGAATGATCAGCGAGCTTCAACAACTGGAGAAAGACGCTATCGCCGAATTAAAAACGGCAAAGACAGAAGATCAATTTCAAAGTATCAGAATAAAATATCTCGGTCGAAAAGGGCTTTTAACCGGCCTGTTGAGAAATATTGCCCAGGTTCCGGAGACGGAAAAGCCTTTGTTCGGAAAGCTTTGCAATGAGCTGAAGAATAAGCTTAATGCTGAAATTGATAATGCGCTTCGCGAGCAGGCAGCAAGAAACAAAGAAGATATTCTGCTCAAAGAAAAGATAGATGTCACTCTGCCCGGAAACCTGATTAGATGCGGCAGGGTTCATCCCGTGATTCAGGTACGCAGAGAAATCTGCTCTATTTTTTCCTCTTTTGGTTTTTCCGTAGTAGAAGGGCCGGAAATAGAACTTGATTATTATAACTTTGAAGCTCTGAATATTCCCAAGGATCATCCTGCCAGAGACATGCAGGACACTTTCTATGTGGAAGATAATATCGTTTTGCGCACGCATACCTCACCGGTACAGGTAAGGATTATGGAAAAAGTCAGACCACCTCTCAGAATTCTCTCACCGGGAAAAGTTTATCGTCGCGATTCTGATGTATCTCATACTCCCATGTTTCATCAAATAGAAGGGCTGCTGGTGGATAAAGGCGTCAGTTTCGGCGATCTCAAGGGAATTTTAACGGCATTTCTTAAAAAGATTTTCGGAGAAGGAACCACCCTGCGTTTTCGTCCCAGTTTTTTTCCGTTTACGGAACCGTCAGCTGAAGTGGACATTCGCTGTGTCATGTGCGATGGACGCGGCTGCAGGATTTGCGGACAAAGCGGTTGGCTGGAAATATTAGGTTCCGGCATGGTTGATCCCGCAGTATTCCAAAATGTTGATTACGATCCCGAGGAATATACCGGCTTCGCATTTGGTCTGGGTTTGGAACGTATTGCCATGTTAAAGTACGGCATTTCCGATATACGCCTGTTTTTTGAAAACGATATCAGATTCCTTAAACAGTTTTAGGAGAACGGTTTCTTTATGCTGGTCAGTCTCAAATGGCTTAAAGATTATGTCGATATAGAATTAACGGCGGAAGAACTTGCTCACAGGCTGACAATGGCCGGTCTGGAAGTGGACGAAATCAAAACAATCCGTCCGCAGTTCAGCGGTGTGGTTGTCGCGAAAATATTATCGGTAAAGTCTCATCCTTCCGCAGACCGTCTCTCTTTGTGCGATGTCAGCGACGGGGCTGAAACTTATCCGGTAGTTTGCGGCGCAAAAAATATTGCACCGGGAGACATTGTTCCACTTGCAAAAGTAGGCGCTGTGATTCCCGGAGGATATATAATTAAGTCATCTGTTTTGCGCGGCGAGAAATCCGACGGAATGCTGTGTTCCGAAGCTGAACTGGGAATAGGCGATGATGAATCGGGCATTATGCATCTAAATGCGGATTTAACGCTTGGCTCTCCGCTTGAGGTTGCTTTAAATACAGAAGATACCGTTTTGGATGTAAACGTCACACCCAATCGTTCCGATTGTTTAAGCATGATCGGCATGGCAAGGGAAGCAGCCGCTATCACCGGTAAAAAATTGAAACTGCCTGCAATTAAAATTAAGGAATCATCGGAAGATATAAATTCTTTGACTTCCGTTAAAATAATTGATGCGGATCTTTGCCCCCGTTATACAGCCAGAATGATAAAAAATGTTAAAGTCGGATCATCGCCCATCTGGATGAAAAACAGACTGGAAGCGGCCGGATTGCGCGCCATCAATAACATAGTTGATGTAACTAATTTTGTCATGCTGGAGATGGGACAACCGCTGCATGCCTTCGATTTCCGCTTTCTTGAAGAGGGAAGAATCGTTGTCCGTAAATCAAAAGAAAATGAGGAATTTGTTTCTCTGGATGAAAAGAAACATGCGCTTCCCGCGGATACATTATTGATATGCGACGGTGTTAAACCCGTGGCTATCGGCGGCATCATGGGCGGTCTGAATTCGGAAGTTAAGGAAGACTCGCAGGTAATTTTACTGGAAAGCGCTTATTTTAATCCTTCTTCAATCCGCCGTTCGGCGCGAAAGCTTGCCATGCCTACCGATGCGGCTTTCCGTTTCGAAAGAGGCATTGATCCAGAGGGAGTCGTCAAAGCTCTGAATCGCGCAGCGCAGTTGATTGCCGATCTGTCCGGCGGTACTATATGTAAAAATTATATTGATGAATATCCCAAAAAAATTATTTCAGCACAGGATATTCCTCTCCGATTGGAAAGAATCCATGAAGTCATTGGAACGGAAATCGGGGCAAAGGATGTTGTTAAAATATTACGCAGTATCGGTATGACTGTAAAACAGGAGAGCAGGGGCAAGTATCTTGTAACTCCGCCGACATGCCGGGTTGATATCTCCCGTGAAATTGACCTTATTGAGGAAGTAATAAGGCTTTATGGTTACGATCACGTGCCAGTGACATTGCCGGCCGTGGCTATAACGGAAATGGAAGTTATTCCCCGTTTGGAAATGGAAGAAAAAATCCGGCAATTACTTATCGGCAGCGGGTATACTGAAATTGTTAATTACAGTTTTGGAAACCCTCTTGCCGCCGAAATCTTATGTTTGCCGCATGATGATGAAAGACAGCGTCCTGTGCGTATTAAAAATCCTTTGGGTGAAGATCTTTCCGCTATGCGCACAACAATGATTTATGGTCTGCTGGAAACAGCGAAAAGAAATGCCAATAACGGTTCTTTTGATTTAAAGATATTTGAAATAGGACGGATTTTTATTGACCTCAAAAAAGACAAACTGCCTGAAGAAAAAAACATTTTTGCGGGACTTTTAACGGGAAAAATAACTGATGATTTCTGGGGAGCGAGCAAAACCGTTGACTTTTACACTCTGAAAGGTTCTCTGGAAAATATTTTTGTTGATTTAAAAATAAATAATTGCAGCTATAGGTCGGCAGTTGTGGAGCCGTTTTTACATCCTGGTAAATCTTGCGGGATTTTTCTAGAGGATAAGCAAATCGGTTTCTTGGGTGAGGTTCATCCAGATGTATCGGAAAAGATTGATTTAAAGAACAAAGCTTATGTGTTTGAAATTAATCTGGATTTGTTAATTAATGCTTACCAGGGCAGAAAAATTTCCTATCAGGAGATATCGAAATATCCGGCAGTCATTCGTGATGCCGCCTTTATTATTCCCTATGCAATGGAATCAGAAAAAATGCTGAATATTGTTTTGGGGCAAAAAGAAGATTTGCTTGAAAATGTAAGTATTTTTGATGTATATAGTGACAAGGGCTTTGCAGAGGGAACAAAAAGTTTAGGTTTACGATTTTCTTATCGCGCTTCAAATAGAACGCTGACTGATTTAGAAGCAAATACTGTTCACGACAGAATTGTACAGAAGACCGTCACCTTGACGGGTGCAACAATAAGATATTAACATACAGATAAAGTTTAAATGGAGGTAAAAAAGGTATGACGAAGATTGATATTATTCAAAATGTTTGCGAAAAGCTCGGTTTTTCCAAGAAGGATTCGGCTGATATCGTTGAATCTCTGTTTGACATTATTAAAGATTGTCTGGCCAAAGGTGAAAGAGTGAAGATTTCAGGTTTCGGCAATTTCATGGTAAAGGAAAAAAGAGCACGCCGTGGCCGCAATCCTCAAACAGGACAGGAAATATCCATTACCGCACGGAGAGTATTGACTTTCAAATCCTCACAGGTACTGCGTAAAGCTCTGAACTAAGATATATAAAGTACATCTCCATATATTTCTTTAAATATTTAATAAACAGTTTATTGTTTATTTTTGGATTTAAATATTTACGACGTGTTATTATTTTCAGTTTATAATTAGTTCGGCCATAAGGGTTGATTAACGCATGGAAACAATAATTCCTGAAAAGGCGTATTTTCGCATTGGAGAAGTAAGCAAAATAGTCGACGTCGAGCCTTATGTTATCAGGTATTGGGAAACCGAATTCAAAACGGTCAATCCGGTGCGGACAAAAACTGCGCAACGTTTATACAGAAAAAAGGATGTGCAGGAATTATTAACCATTAAAAATTTACTATATTTGCAGCGTTTTACTATCGATGGCGCAAAAAAACAGCTTCACAAAATAAGAAGTAATAGCGAACCGGAGGATAGAGGGGATACCGATAAACAAAAGTGGTTAATTCGCATTAAAGAGGAATTACAACAAATAAAAAATATTGTCAGTTAAAAAAGCCGGCGATTAAATCGCCGGCTTTTTTAACAAATAATGTTCATTTAATCTTATGCTTTTTTGCTGGCTCTTTTGGAAGCTTTAAGCGGGTTTATTTTCTGCGTTTCTTTTATTTCAATTTTTACATGTGTTGCGGTTGGACACCTGCCGGTCTGCCATTTGCCGGTAGGATCCGGGTAAACCTTGCAATATTTAGCTCCTTCATAATCCATTATTTTTCCGCAGGCTTCGCATTTGTCGATTATTTTCTGGCAACTGCCGCCGAAGTAACCACATCCGTTTTTTGTCATAAAAGCGCAGTCGAATCCCGCTTTGACAGTTTGACAATTCATTTAATGACCCCCTTATTTAATAACTGTTCTATTTTCAGGAATTGCGGGAAAGGTTAAAGAAAAGAAACATTTCCCCAAATGCCCCAAAAATGAATCGGCGTGTCTTAACAGCAAAAAAAGCACCTGTCAAGAAAAACAATTTGGTTTATTTTTTAGAGAAATAACTTGAACGTGAAGCAATTTATTGCTAACGTAATCAAACTTTTTTACGGGATCACCAATGCGTGCAGTTATCCAGAGAGTTGACCGTGCTTGCGTTAGCATTAATCATAATGAATTATCCTCGATAAAAGAAGGAATTCTTGTGTTATTGGGGGTCGAAAAAGAAGATTCTAAGGCTGATGCTGATTATATTCTGGAAAAAACGATTAACCTGCGCATTTTTGAAGATGAGCAGGGAAAAATGAACAAGTCTTTGCTGGATATCGGCGGAGCAATGATGGTTGTTTCTCAATTTACATTACTCGGCGATTGTATAAAAGGGAGGCGCCCGTCATTTGTAAAAGCGGAAGAACCGGAGCAGGCAAATAAGCTTTACGAATATTTTGTTGATAAAGCAAAAGAAAGGATTGGACATCTGGCTACTGGAAAATTCCAGGAAATGATGAGAATCGAACTTATCAATAACGGTCCGGTAACCATGTTACTGGACAGCAGAAAAAGTATTTAAAAAAATGAATCATTACGAGATTAAAATAGATAAAGAGGGTATTTGGTATTACAATGGCGCTCACATGTTTCGCAAAGAAATATTGAATGTCTTTTTTCAGAATCTTAAAATTGACGAATGCGGCAAATACTTGATTGAACTGGGGCCGGAACGCTGTTATCTTGATGTGGAAGATACAGCTTTTGTAGTTAATGCCGTTTATAAAACTAAAAATTCATGCAACGGTCTGGAGCAAATGGAAATTCTTCTGAATGATGACTCCTGCGAAATACTGGAGATGAATTCCATTCACACGGGCAGGAATAGCGTTCTTTATTGCCGAGTGAAAGAAGGAAGATTTTCCGCGCGTTTTTCACGCAAGAGTTATTATCAGATCGCCGAATTTATTGAGCAGTCGGAAAACGGCGCTAATTATTTCATTCATTTAAACAATGAAAAATATTTTATCAAAAGCAGTCAGGCTTTATGAAAAGGGGAGGGAACAATGCTTGATGACACCATAAAAGAATCTTTGACTTTTGATGATCTTCTTTTAGTACCGGCGGCTTCCAGTGTTTTGCCGCGGGATGTTAAAACATCCACATTATTGACAAGAAATATATCTTTAAATATTCCCATCATTTCCGCCGCGATGGACACCGTTACGGAATCGCGTACAGCAATATGCATGGCCCAGGAAGGCGGCATCGGCATCATTCACCGCAATATGAGCATAGAGCAACAGGCAATCGAAGTGGATAAAGTAAAGAAATCTGAAAGTGGAATGATTGTTGATCCGATCACCATTGAGCCAGACCGGAAAGTCAGCGACGCTCTTAAACTGATGAGTCAATATTCCATTTCCGGCGTGCCGGTGGTTAAGAAAGGAAAACTTGTCGGAATCCTAACGAATCGCGATTTACGGTTTGAAGAAAATCTCGACCAACCTGTGGCCAATGTAATGACAAAGAAAAACCTCGTTACGGTATCCCAGAATATTTCCCTGGAAAAATCAAAGAAGCTTCTTCATGAGCACAGAATAGAAAAATTGCTCGTTGTTGATGATCAATACAGATTAAAAGGTTTAATAACAATCAAAGATATTGAAAAAATACGCCGTTATCCGAACGCATGCAAGGATTCACTGGGAAGACTGCGTGTCGGAGCGGCAGTCGGCATTCTTGACAGAGAGGCGAGAATTGACGCGTTGATGGCGGCTGGCGTTGATGTGATTGCCATTGATACCTCTCATGGGCATTCCGAGGGAGTTATCAAGTCTATCAAGGCGACAAAATCAAATTTTCCCAAGTGCGAATTGATTGCCGGAAATGTGGCGACATCCGAAGGAGCACTCGCTCTGATTGATGCCGGTGTCGACGCTGTTAAAGTCGGTGTGGGTCCCGGTTCTATTTGCACCACACGCATTATTGCAGGAGTCGGCGTGGCTCAAATGTCGGCCATTAGAAATGCATATAAAATCGCTTCTAAAAAAGGAATTCCGGTAATTGCCGACGGCGGTATCAAATATTCAGGAGATATCGTCAAGGCCATCGGCTGTGGAGCTCACAGCGTTATGATCGGCGGCTTGTTCGCAGGAACTGAGGAAAGTCCAGGTGAAACCATTTTATTCCAGGGACGAAGTTACAAGGTTTATCGCGGCATGGGTTCACTCGAAGCTATGAAGATGGGCAGCCGTGACCGTTATTATCAGGATGATGTGGAAGAAGCCGCTAAAACCGTTCCGGAAGGCATTGAAGGCAGGGTCCCTTTCCGCGGTTCTCTTTCAGCCAGTATTATTCAGTTAATTGGAGGCTTAAAAGCAGGTATGGGCTATGTCGGAGCGAAAAATATTCAGGAACTGATGAAAAAATCGCGTTTTGTACGAATAACCCAGGCAGGTTTAAGAGAAAGCCATGTGCATGATGTAATTATTACCAAAGAAGCTCCTAATTACTGGCTGGATTAAAATATTTTTTCCATATTCGGATAATTATATTTTTTATTAACTCCAATGAAGTGTAACTATGAAACACTCTGAATTCGTCCATCTGCACGTTCATACCCAATATAGTCTTCTCGATGGAATGATTCGGCTGGAAGACCTTTTCAAGAAAGCCCGTGAATATAAAATGCCGGCGATAGCCATTACCGATCACGGAAATATGTTCGGTGCGATTGATTTTTATCAGCAGGCTTATAAGCAGGGAATAAAACCAATAATTGGTTGTGAATTATACGTCGCTCAGAATAAACTGACGGACAGAACGGCCGGCGAATCCTCGAAACATTTAATCGTTTTGGTGAAGAATGCGCAGGGCTATAAAAACCTGATGAAGCTTACAACCACAGCTTATTTGAAAGGGTTTTATTATCGGCCGCGTGTGGATAAAGAACTGTTAAAAGAATGTCACGAGGGACTTATCGCTTCCAGCGCCTGTTTACAGGGCGAAATTTCCTCTTTTATTTTACAGGGCAATATGGACGCGGCAAAAAAAGCGGCCCTGTATTATCAGCAAATTTTCGGCGAGGGAAACTTCTATCTGGAACTGATGGAAAATGGAATTCCCGAACAAAAAATTGCCAATGCCGGATTGATCGAAATCAGCAACGAGTTATCGATTCCGGTTATAGCTACCAACGACTGTCATTATCTGGAGCGTGAACATGCCGAAGCGCATGATGTTCTGCTGTGCATTCAGACGGGGAAAACGATTAAAGACCAGGATAGAATGAGTTTGAGCACGGATCAGTTTTATGTTCGATCTCCGGAAGAAATGCATCAGCTTTTTTCCTTGACGCCTGAAGCTTTATCCAACACGGTAAATATTGCCGAAAAATGTAATTTTTCTCTGGAAACAGGAAAATTTTTTCTGCCTAATTTTGAAGTCAAAAATCCTGAAGAATCCCTTAACGAGTATCTGGAGAGAAAGGCAAGGGAAGGGCTGGAGAAACTTTTTCCGGTTATTTTAAAAGATCCTAAAGAAAATGAATCGGAAATACGGGAAAAGTATGAAAAACGCCTGAATGAAGAATTGGAAATAATTAAGAAGATGGGTTTCGCCGGTTATTTTCTAATCGTTTCCGATTTCGTAAAGCACGCAAAACATAATGACATTCCCGTAGGGCCGGGACGCGGTTCCGCGCCGGGAAGTCTTGTAGCCTATGCCATAAGAATTACGAACATTGATCCCATACGTTATAATTTATTCTTTGAACGTTTTTTGAATCCCAGCCGTATCAGCATGCCGGATATCGACATTGATTTTTGTCAAGAGGGCAGGGATGAAATTATTAAATACGTGACCGACAAATACGGTCAAGATAAGGTTTCGCAAATTATTACATTCGGTAAAATGCAGGCCAAGGGCGTCGTTCGCGATGTAGGAAGAGCGCTGGATATACCTTACAGCGAAGCTGACAGAATCGCAAAACTTATCCCTAATACGCTTAATATAACACTCAATGAAGCGATTAAGGCGGAGCCGCGTCTTGCTCAGGAAGAAAAAAATAATCCTGTCGTAGCCAAACTTTTATCGCTTTCACGTATACTGGAAGGTATAAATCGTCATGCCTCGACTCACGCCGCAGGAGTTGTAATTTCCGATGTGCCTCTGGTTGAAAGGGTTCCTCTTTGTTCACCGAAAGACGATGTTGTTTCCCAGTATTCCATGAACGATATACAGGCTGTCGGCATGACCAAATTCGATTTTCTCGGTCTTAAAACATTAACCGTCATTAAAAACGCTTTGAAATTCATCAAGGAATCGAAAGGAATTGATATAGACGTAGATAACTTGCCTTTGGATGATAAAAAAACATATGATCTTCTTGGGAAGGGCGAAACAGACGGAGTATTCCAGCTGGAAAGCGCCGGCATGACGGATCTGGCGATTAATTTCAAGCCTGATCATATTGAAGATATAATCGCTTTAATTGCTCTTTACCGTCCAGGTCCCATGAAAATGATTCCGGAATTTATCAGCCGTAAACAGGGCAAAACAAATATATCCTATGAACTGCCGCAACTGGAAGCAATCCTGAAGGAAACTTACGGTGTCATTTTATACCAGGAACAGGTCATGAAGATTGCCAACGTGATTGCCGGATACTCTATGGCCGAAGCCGATACATTGCGTAAAGTCATGGGTAAAAAAATGACGGCAGCAATGGAAAAGGAAAAACCAAAATTTCTTGAAGGCGCAAAAAAACATAAAATCAATGAGAATAAGGCCAAAACCATCTGGGAACAAATGGAAACATTTGCTTCCTACGGTTTTAACAAATCTCATAGTACGGCCTATGCGATAATAGCTTACCAGACCGCCTATCTTAAAGCGCATTACCCGGCGGAATTTATGGCCGCTCTGCTCACAAGTGAAAAAGACAACCGCGATAAAATCATCAAGTATATGAGCGCCTGTAAAGAAATGGGCATAAATATTCTGCCGCCGGATTTAAATGAATCACAAAGAGATTTTACCGTATCCGGAGAAAATATTCGTTTTGGATTGGCTGCAATTAAAAATGTCGGCTTGGCGGCGGTTGATTCCATAATATCCGTTCGGCAAATCGGGAGATTCACCTCTTTTACCGATTTTCTTAATCGCGTTGATTTGCGTAAAGTGAACAAGAGAGTGATTGAAAGTTTAATTAAATGCGGTTCTTTTGATTCTTTGGGCTACAAAAGGGCTCAGTTAATGGAATATTATGAACAGGCCATGGATGATGCTCAGCGTAACCAGAAAGAAAAATTGAGCAACCAATCCAGTTTCTTCGACCAATTTAATGCAGGTGCTTCTTCCGGAGAAAACACTGTGGAATCTTCCCGGATGCCTGACAATGTACCTGAATGGGACCTCAAAAAACTTCTGTCTATTGAGAAGGAAGCATTGGGATTTTATATTTCCGGACATCCGCTTTTGCGTTTTGCCGATAAATTGAAGTTTGTTGCCAACGCCAATTCCGGCAATTTGAACGAAAAACGGGATAAAGATATCGTTACCGTTGCCGGTGTTGTAAGCGGCATCAGCGAAAAGACGACAAAAAGAAAAGATGTAATGTGTTACCTTGCTCTGGAAGATTTACAAGGTTCGGTAAACGTCATATTCTTCGGGGATACATATAAAAAATACTATGCGATTCTTCATGAAGACGAGCCGATCGTTGTTAAAGGAACTCTTGATGCCGGAGCAGGGGAAGAAACACCGAAAATAATAGCTCAGGAAGTAGTTTCTCTGGTTAAATCCCTGGACAATCCATACAAACAGGTACGTTTTATGGTTGATGCATGCAAAGTATCTCCTGAAAACATTTCCTTGCTGATTGCTTCCATGAAGAAATACCAGGGTAAATACGAAAGTTACATGCATATCATTAATGGGAAAAGTGAATCCGTAATTTATCTGGGCGATGACTTTCATCTGGATATAAATGATAAGATGAAGAAAGACGCGGACAGCATACTGGGGGAGGGCGCAACAGTTTACCAATAATATCATTTTTTTCTTCGGCTGACTTTGTTGACTGCGACTTCAACTTTCCGAACCATATATCCATATACCATTTTAAAATTAAAGATGATATTGATGCGGCTGGATTGCATATAATATGAATTATGAAGAAAGAACATATCGATCCTTAATTAATAAAGATAATCTCACTTCATATAATGTTACAATCTCCGAGAGCGATTTATTCATAAGTTCAGATGTTAATCTAAAGGATGAAGCTTTTAAATCACTGAGCGGGCACCGCCTTTCTTTAGAAACCTATATAAAAAACAATCCCGATTTTCGCACATCACTTTTGCCGCTTCCTCGGAATGATTTGGCGCCACCTATCGTCCGGGACATGCTTACAAAATCAAAAATATGCGGGGTAGGGCCGATGGCTTCAGTTGCCGGGGCAATATCTGAATTTGTAGGATATGATCTCCTGAAACACACCGAAAACATTATTATAGAAAACGGCGGGGATATTTTTATAAAGTCAAAGAGCGAATTAACCGTTTCTGTTTATGCCGGAGAATCTCCTTTAAGTTATAAAGTAAATTTTATTGTAAAACCGGAAAATACTCCGCTTGGCATTTGTACATCATCCGCCACGGTAGGCCCGTCTTTGAGTTTTGGGAAAGCCGATGCAGTATGCGTGATATCCGGATCTGCGACCCTTGCCGATGCCGCCGCGTCTGCCATAGGTAACAGGGTTAAAAGCAAAAACGATATAAAACCCGCCCTCGATTATGGAATAAAAATTCTCGGCATCAGGGGAATAATCATTATCTGCGGAAATGATATGGGAGCGATAGGCGAAGTGCAGTTCATTTAGAAAAGCTAATCTCTATGCACAAAGCCCGGCAGGGAACCCCGGCGAAAGCCTGGGGGTACCGGGGCAGGCAGAGCTTGTTTAAAATATTGGTTGATAGTTATAAGATATTGGTTTATTAATTATACAAAATAACGTTTTTTCGTGGGGTCTTATTAAAAGAGGCGCTTATGAAAAGAAACATTATAGGCACTTGTCCGGTCTGTAAACTGGAAGGACAAAAAGTTATACGTAAGTCAGATTCAGGGGAAAGACTTACATACAAATGCTCCCGTTGCGGAAAATTCACAATCACACATTCAGCAGTCAAACATATAGCGGAAAAGAAAAACCTGCGGCCAAAGCTGTCCGGCTGGATCAGAAACTTATTCGAATATGGAATGGATATTCCTGAAATAAACACAACCAGCATGACCAAAATTGAGCAATCCATTCCGGATTATAATCCATCCGATAAACAGTATCTTTTTTTACGAAATATCGCCCGTAAATCCAGCTATCCCGGCGATAGTGTGTCCATTATGCCGGAGTTCGACTATCCTCTTGCATGGGCGTCAGCACCGGATGAACTTCTTTTCTATATTAGATTTCTTGTTGAGCGTGGTCTTCTTGTGCGTATTATTAATAATGATGATTCGCTTGCGCTTGGTTACAGGTCGGTTTCTGTGGCGGTAAGCGCTTATGGCTGGGAGCATCTTGATAACTATGAGCAGCGAGCGATTGAGTTAAGTCAGGCCTTTGTGGCAATGTCTTTTTCAAAATCAATGAAGGCTGTTTGGGAAAAGGCTTTAAAACCCGCAATTAACGAGGCCGGTTATAAAGCCTGCAGGATTGACACGGAACAGCACGCTGAGAAAATTAACGCAAAGGTGATTGCAGAAATAAGAAATTCTCTTTTCGTTGTGGCTGAAGTCACAGAACATATGCGGGTTGTTTATTTTGAAGCAGGTTATGCCATCGGCAGAAATCTGCCGGTAATATGGTGTGTCAGGAAAGATGACCTGGATAACGTTCATTTCGATACCAGACAATATAACCATGTTGTGTGGAAAACAACTGATGAACTAAAAGAAAAACTATATGACATGATTTGTGCTGTAGTTGGAAGAAGAAAGAAAATATAATTTTTCCCTGAGGGAGGGGATTTAAGATTTATGATTCAATCACGCACTTTATTTGTTTTATTGCTATCTGCTTGCTTTTTACTTCTTCAAGGTGTAATTGATCTGTCTTACAGTGCCGGCGTGTCAATTAATTTCAGCAGTTTAAGTGTTTCCGGCGCAAATACTTCTGCTCAAACTTGGGGAAACAATGATAGTGTGGTTCAGAGTTCTAATACCGCACCGACCTCGCAAAATACTCAAACATCATCGGTACCCAACAATACCGCAACGCAGAATGTCAATCAGAATTCTAATGTTTCTGTAACTTCTGCATCTTCGACAAGTTCATCAATATCATCTTCTCAGCAGTTGCAACAACAATCTAGTAACAATACAACTGACAACCTTTTTAAAACCATCGAACAGGACCAAACAGTAAAACTTACAAATATACCTAACTTTAATCCTTTACCTGAAAAAGAATCTTTATTACCATCTGCAGAACCATATGCTGTAACGGTGTGCTTATCTTATAATGATGTGTCGATATCAGGTTGTGCCGACAAAAAAACTCCATTAGAAGCAAGTGAAAAACTTGCGGCAATGATTCTCAATAAATACTTAAAGGGCGGAGAAATTAGACCTTTCAAAGTTGTTATGCCGTCCTCCATGCCACCCGATCAGCAAATTCAATTGTTGCGTCAAATCGAAACAGATGCGATTGCTATAATTGAAGCCGGAATATTGAAAGAGGGGAATCCTCAAAAACAAAATATTATTATCGATGATGTAAAGATAGCCCGACAGGAAGCTCAAAGCGGTATCAACTGGTCGCATAACTTGAAAGATGACAAGTCCACCCATGATTTCCACATCGGAAAAGCTTTTAGTCAACTCAATAAAATTTTAATTTCCGGCCGGTAGCCGGAGAAGTTAAATAATCTGATAACTTATTCCAACCTGTTATAATCCCGATAATCTGAAGGTCACGTGTGTCGCAGAGCGCCGGGGAAGGTGGGTTAGTTTTAAAAAAAACAGATGTTGGAAAAAGGATACACATAAACATTTTATGAAAGCTCTAGAACTCAAAATACCTCCGCCAATTGTTGCGTTACTTGTTGGGCTTGCAATGTTGAAAATTGCAAAGGTTAGTCTGTCACTCGACGTTCCTCTGTTTATTAGGAAAGTTATAGCTGGCGTGTTACTTCTCATAGGAGCTGGCATTGCTCTCCCTGGTTTTGTCGCGCTCATCCGGGCTAGAACAACCTTCAATTCTATGAAACCGAAGGCTACGTCGTCTCTCGTGACTAGCGGCATCTACAGATTCACTCGCAACCCGATGTACCTCAGCGTTCTATTTATACTCATTGCCTGGGCAATATTTCTGTCTTCCGCCTGGACGCTCGTCGGGCCAGTCGCTTTCGTGCTGTACATCAACCGCTTCCAAATCAAACCTGAAGAGGGGGCGCTGGCAGCAATGTTCGGAACAGTATATTCAGAATACAAGGAGAGGGTACGCAGATGGCTCTGAGCCTTAAAATTTCCTGCGTTGAGTAAAATAGAAGATAAAATGAATAAATATTTGACATTTATCAATTAAGTGTGCTTTTATTTTTACAATTCTTCAAACGTTATCAATATAAAACAACAGCAATCAATATTTGGCTGCTAATAATAGAAAAAGAGGTTGTCAGTATGTCTACAAACATTCTTAAGTGGCTCCATTTATCTGATTTTCATACGGGTAAGGATAAATATGGCCAAATACAACTTTTTGAGTCAATTATTGAACATATCAATTGCAAAATTAAATCAAATCGTGAACCACTTGATATGATTTTTATTACTGGAGATATTGCTAATGAAGGAGCAAAAAGCGAATACAAGCTGTTTTCTGAAAACTTCATCTTGCCTCTATATGATATTTTAGGCGATTCTACAAAGATATTTATGGTACCAGGGAATCATGATGTGGATCGCAGTGAAGCACGAGCTACAAAAAGATACGGTATACAGAATGAAATCCCTGAATTTTTCGATACTGATGAACAAGGGTTGCATGAAAGAAAAGTCTTATTCCCTAGGATTGAAAATTATGTTCAATCAGACATACATGAATGGGTTGCTGAAGGATCTAAATGGCTATTATCTAAAGAAGGTTATTTTACTTATGTTCATGAAATAGAAAATCAGAAGATTGGGATATTGGGAATAAACACTGCATGGCTGTCAGAAGGGGATAATGACAGGCATCATCTAACACCCGGGAAAGCAATAATTGAAACAGGTTTAAAGAAACTTGAAGCCTGTAAATTTAAAATTGTTTTAGGTCATCATCCATTAGATTGGTATGATGAAGATGTAACGCCGATTCGCTCTATCTTTGGTAAAAACGGTGTTATATACTTACATGGTCATCTTCACAAAAATAGTGGAAATCAAGAATTTGGTGCGGGTCTCAAATTTTTGACCATTCAATCCGGGGCTTCATTTCGAGCGCGCGAAAACGAAAAATGGATAAATCGCCTACTTTGGTGTCAATTAGATATGAAAAGCGAACAAGTTAACGTCCATCCACTTCAATGGTCAAAAGAATATCAAGAATGGGCGCCCGATGGTCTAGCTTATCCAGCGGAATATAGAACGCAAGATACTGATTATTGCGTGCTGCCCCTAAAAGAAAGAACGCTTAAGAAAAATTCACTGGAAGATGATGCATCAGTTTTACCACAGGGCTGGATTCGTATCGACGATTCTTTCTTGAAACAAAAGAGAAGCAATTTATCAGACGAAATTGTTTTAAGTTTTTTTGATGGACGAGTGCCGTCATGGAGAGAAGCACTAACACCCAAAATTCCCCGACGGAATATCGTTCATGAACTCATTAAGGAAATGAACTATGCTCGCAAGGGGGGTGAGTTACGTGTTTCATTAATATTAGGCGCAGGAGGTGAAGGTAAATCTACGATATTACTACAAACCATTTCTGATTTAGCAGTTACAGGTTCTGGCTGGAAAATATTATGGCTTTCAAACCCAACACGTGACATTTTATGGCCTAATAGGTTTCTAAATCAACTCCCGATTGATGAAGATACATGGTTGATCGCTTCAGATGACGCTGATTTAGTAGCCAAATATATTTTTGAAAGTGTTAAATTATTTCACAAAAAAGGGCGCCGAGATATTCAGTTTCTACTATGTTGTAGAGATTCTGATTGGCTTGCTACCGAAGCACATGAATGGCAATGGAAAGATCATGTTACTACATATGTTGAAAAAAGATTGAGAGGCATCTCCCTGGAGGATTCGGAACTTATTATTAAAGGATGGTCGCAATACGGTACCAAAGGATTGGGAACCCTTAGTGGTTTAGACATTAAAGAAGCAGCTAGTCGTTTATATTACGCATCAAAATCTGAAGAAGTAGAGTATGAGACTGAGGGTGCATTTCTTGGTGCTATGTTGCGCGTTCGCATAGGTAATGAACTAAAAACACATGTAAAAGCTCTTCTGCTTCGGTTAAAGGAAAGGAATGTATCAAATGATACCACCCTTATGGACGCATTTGCTTACATTGCGGCTATGCATTCCGAACAACTTTTTATTCTTACAAAAGAAATTGTTTCAGAGGTATTAAACTGTAAACTCAGCGATGTTAAAAAGAAGATTACGGGACCTCTTGGAGATGAAGCGGCTGCTTCAACTGGAGGTGATCGCATTTATACTCGTCATAGAGCAATAGCTAAAGCCGCCGTTGAAATACTTTCCGAGACTTTTCATGTTGATTTTGATGAAATCTTTCTTGAGCTTTCTGAAGCAGCTTTTCGAATACATTGCGAAGGTATATTCATTCCTTACTTTGTACAGTGGAAGTTTTTATCAGAACATTTTCTTAGACAGGGAAATACAGCTCTAGCAATTAGACTCGATCAAGCTTTAATTAAAATTGATCCATCCGATTCGCGACTTATAGTGCATTGTGCAAGACTTTTACGTGAGGCAAAGCAAGAAGATTTAAGTCTTAAAATCTTCAGAGATTTAGATCATGGCATTTCAGGACCTATCAGAAGTTTTTATTATGAATGGGGTATAAATGAAAGCATAAATAATAATATTGCCTTCGCAACATATCTTTTTGGTTTTTCTTTATCTGACCAAATAGAGATGAAACCTATTGAGAATAGGACTGCGACAATGTGCTTAAGTGCACTCGCAAGGAACTTTTATAGTCTATATACTTTATATAATGATCGTATATTTATTCAAGCATCCGGTGCAGCTGCCCAGATCGGGTATAAGTTTCCTTCATTAAATGAAACTGATAAAAAATTGTTTGGCATTAATCAAAATAAAAGTCGTACAGCAGGCGTTAATGATGTTGATATTAATGTTGCATTTAAGATATTGCATAGAGGAATCACTTTAGCATGGAATCAAAAGGAAATAACATTTTTACCAAGTATGATTAAATATAATAATAATGAGTTAACATTTAATTCTTTGGCACATTTAATTGGGATTGAAAACATTTAGTATGATTGCAAATCCGGATAATGTTTACATAACATATCTTATAGGACGTAAATGTTTTGAAAATAATGATATTATTGAGTAAGTAAGATGTCAGGATGTGATATAGCGCCGAAAGAGACAGATGTACTCCCGCAACGACCGCTTGGCGTACGAGTATTCGAATGCCCCTACGTAACCCTTGAATGTACTGTGGAGAAACGAGTATATAGGCCCAAGAGGTAATGCAACCAGGTGGCGGATGTACTTGAAGAGCGATGGAAACCGAACCACGATCGCGAATATCTTTTGAAGGTTTTCCCGCTCACGCTTGTGGTCGATATTCAGGATTGTCTTGTCGTAGAAAGAGATGGGCAGGTTCTCGACAATATTCTCCTTCAACAGTTTGTACTGCGTCGCGATATGATAGATCTTTGTTCCTGGGTAGGGCTGCATGATACTCACGACAGGATAGCGTGTCTTACACTTGATGTTGATCTTCAGTGTTTTGAGGTCGTCTTCGAGCGTGGTGTCAGGGATTGCCATGATGTTCTCCGTCATGTAGAAGATGTCGTACTTCCTGAAGAGCCGAGCAGTTGTAATAATCTGTTCATCGGTCATCTCGCGTTCAAGGATGTCACGGCGTACCCGCTCGGATCCTGCCTCGATACCGAAGCTCACCGATATACAATTGGCCTCTTTTAGTAGTCGGACCACCTCTTCGTCTACAAAACCCGCCCAAATTCCTGTGCAGATGAGCTTCGGACCGGTTTTCCTGAATTCCTGTGAGAACTTCCGAAGCCATTTTTTGTCTGTATTGAAGGTGTCATCTTCGAAGCGCGCAATCTCAAAAGGCGTGGTGCGCTGAACCTCTAACACTTCTTCTATCACGCGCTGGACCGATCGCCTCCTGACGAAACGTTGTCCGGCGAACATCTTTTTGAACTCGGCGTTGAAGCAGTAGATGCAGTTGAAGGGGCATCCCCGTCCTGCGATAAAGCTGTGGATTTTCGCCTCACGGATGTCCCTATAGTCGTTTAAGATCCATCGTGCGGGTAAGGCGAGTCCATCCATATCTTGACATAGAGGGCGACAGGGGTTTTTGTGGATTTCCCCGTCCTTCTTTATCCAGAAGTTACTTATACTAGTGGTGTCCTTCCCGTTCTGGACGGCGTCGAGATACTCCAGAAAAGCCTCCTCGCCCTCCCCTTGGCAGATCGCATCTACGCCCTCTTCCTCGATCATAGATGGGAAAAACGTCGGATGCGGTCCGCCGAACACCGAGAGAAATTCATACTTCTTCTTGAGCTTCCGATTCAGATCAATGTACTGGTGGTGGAAGCCCGAGCGTAAGGAATAGGCAATGACGTCGGGGCGGATTTTCTCTATCTTTGTAACAATGTTATCCCGTGACGGATCGGCGATGAAGGATTCGTGCCGGTGGTGGATGGCGGCAGCCAGGCTCATGATCCCCAAAGGCTCACGATAGATGGTGTACTTATCGAGAAACTTGTTAATGAACAGGACTTTCATGAGGTTAATCCGCGAAGAAAAAATGTAAGATTATTAGAATGCAACAATCATTGTCTTTATTCGCAATAACGAAGGAATTATATTCCATCATCGGCCAGTTGCTGAACAAGTTTCATCTGGCGGTCAGATAGCTTCCTGGGAACATCAATATTAATCTTTACATATTGATCTCCCTTTGGTGCTCCTTTAAATCCGGGCACGCCATAACCCTTCATCCTGATTTTTGTATTGTTCTGAGTGCCGGGACTAATCTTGAGTCTCTTTACTGAACCGTCCAGCGTGGGAACGTCAATCGTAGTTCCCAAAGCCGCCTGGGTGAATTTAATGGTTTTTTCAATATAGAGGTCATTGCCGTCTCGAGCAAAAATTGGATGAGGCAGGACATTGATGTTCAGGTATAAATCTCCGGCGGGGGCGCCGTTGTAACCGGATAATCCTTTGCCGGGCAGTCTAAGTTTTTTGCCAGTGCTGATTCCGGCCGGTATTTTTACATTAATCTCTTCAACGTGGCCTTCCAATTGAAAAGATATTTTCTTTTCGGCTCCAAACACTGATTCTTCTAATGATATTGATAAGTTATATTCTGCATCCTGTCCTTTTTGAGGCACATTTGCGTATTGCTGCCGTCCTCCACCGCCCATGCCTCCGCCACCGAATAGACCGGCAAAGGGATCGTCATAATCGTCTCGGGCGCTGCCTCCTCCCCTTCTGGTTGTTCGGAAAGTCGTTCTGCCGCCTCCCCTGCCGCCGCCGAATCCAAAACCACGTAATATTTCATCAAGATCAAAATCACGGAAAATATCTTCCTGAGAATACTGCTGACGAAACTGGTCGGCGGAACCGAATTGATCGTATTCTCCGCGTTTTTTCACGTCACTTAAAACAGCATAAGCTTCACTAATTTTTTTGAATTTTTCTTCAGCGCTTTTATTATTGGGATTTTTGTCCGGATGCCATTTTAGGGCAAGCTTACGGTATGCTTTTTTGATTTCATCGGCCGATGCCTTTTTATCAACGCCAAGAACCTGATAGTAATCTTCAGCCATATATTACCTTATTTATCAAATGATTTTGATGGAACAATTATGCTTTATTTTAAGCATTAATTCCCATTTGAAAAGCGTCTAAATTCATTTTTATCAATTTGTCAGGAAAAGACTTTTTAATGACACTTTCCCAGATTGATTGATCAATGTTCATGAGGTTGGATAGAGCGCCCAAAAGAACAACGTTAGCCGTTTTGATATTACCGGCTTTTTTAGCCTGTCCCGCCGCGTTAATACTTATTACCTTGCCGTAATTCTTTTTTAAAAAGTTAATAACATCATTTGGATAGGACGCGTCGCCAAGATTGACTGCCGGAGGATAAATTTCTTCCGTGTTCACGATGACAGCCGCATCTTTTCTAAGTAATTTCAAATAGCGCAGTGCTTCCATTTTCTCAAAAGAAACAAGCGTATTGATAGTTCCGGGTTCGGCAAGTGGAGAATAGACTTTTTCTCCGTAGAGGACATGGCTGGTTACGCAGCCGCCACGCTGGGCCATGCCGTGAACTTCACTTTTTTTGACGTCAAAACCGGCCTCCATTATTACTTCGCAGATGATATCACTTGCCCGTAAAATACCCTGCCCGCCGACACCGGCAAATAGTATGCTTTTTACTTCATTATCAGACATTTAGACCTATTCCTTTAATTAACTTATAGCTCCGAATTTACAGACCTGTTCGCATAAGCCGCAGCCGTTGCAAAGGGTTTCATCAATTACGGAAATGCCTTTGCGTTTGGAACCTTCTTTTGTTACGCCGCTCTTCCAGGATATCGGCGGACAATTTAATTCAAGACATACCTTGCAGCCTTCGCACTTGTCCGGATCAACTTTAACAGCCGGTTTCGGTTTAATATTCGACCGTTTGAATAAGGCGCACGGTCTTTGAGAAATTATAACTGAAGGACCTTCCTTGACTAACTCTTCCTTGATGGCGCTTCTCGTTGCTTTCTGATCCATTGGATCGATAACCTTTATATTATCTATTCCTAGCACAGAAACCAAATCCTTTAAATTAACCTTCTTGGCTTCTTTTTTCATCAGGGTATATCCGGTTCCGGGGTGCTCCTGCATTCCCGTCATGGCTGTTGTGCTGTTATCGAGGATGATAATCAGAGCGTCGCTATTGTTGTAGGCCATGTCCAGAAGAGGTGTAATGCCTGAATGTAGAAAGGTGGAGTCGCCGATTACTCCGACAACCTTGCCCTTCCCTTTTTCCTTTAGGGCTTTGCTCATGCCGTGGGCCATGCCTATGCTTGCGCCCATGCATATACAGGAATGCAAACCTTCAAGAGGTTTCATATAAGACAAGGTATAGCACCCGATATCACCATGGACATAGGCTTTTTGTTTTTTTAATGCGTAAAATAATCCGCGGTGCGGACATCCGGGACAAAGATTCGGCGGACGCGAAGCGAGGCTTTCTTTATAAGGAGAAACCGCTTCCTGAGATTTTCCTTCAATCGCTTTTCTGATAACTCCGGGATCGAATTCATTGGTAAAGGGGAATGCTTCCTTGCCTGTAACATGAATCCCCATAGCTTTGATCTGTTCTTCCAAATAAGGATCCATTTCCTCGATGACATATATCTTTTTAACTTTGGAGGCGAAATCACGGATAAGTTTTTCCGGCAGCGGATAAACCATTCCAAGCTTGAGATAGGAATAACCGGGAAAAACTTCTTTGGCATAGTTATAGGGCATTCCAGCGGTAATTATTCCCACTTCCTTATTTCCTATTTCCATTTTATTTTCGGGAAATGTTTCGACGAATTCTTTGAGCGCTTTCTGACGTTTTTCCACTTCCAGACGCCTAGTGCGGGCATTGATTGGAACCATTACATACTTTTCCGCGTCATAGATAAATCCGGTTTTGTCTTTGTATTTTTCCGGTTCTTCAAGAGTTACAACCGATTTGGAATGAGATACGCGTGTGGTGGAACGTAGAAATACCGGCGTATCGAACTTTTCGCTGAGTTCAAAAGCAAGCTTTATATATCTTTTGGCTTCTGCGGCATCGGCAGGTTCCAGCATGGGGATTTTTGCAAATTTCGCGTAATTGCGGTTATCCTGTTCATTCTGAGAGCTGTGCAAAGACGGATCATCAGCGCTGACAATGACCAGAGCCCCGTTCGTGCCGGTATAGCTTACCGTGAAGATCGGATCGGCGGCAACGTTAACGCCAACGTGTTTCATAACCGCCATTGCCTTTTCTCCGGCCAACGCGGCGCCGATGGCAACCTCAACGGCTACTTTTTCATTTGTTGACCATTGGGCGTAAATACCGTCATATTTGGAGAATTCTTCCAGGATTTCCGTACTGGGTGTGCCCGGGTAAGCCGCGGCAAACCTGACACCCGCTTCATACGCGCCGCGGGCAATTGCTTCATTCCCTGACATTAACACTTTCAAAAGCTTAAACCTCCAGACCAGCTTTAGCTAAGAGCAGATATTTTATGCTTGATAAAAATAACCATGGCCGGATCCGTGGTTTTTTCCAAAGCTTTTTTATAATTTTCCAATGCGCTCTTGTTATCATTCAGTTGTTCGTAGGCTCTGCCCATATTGCGAAAACCAATTGATTCAAAACCGACATTGTTGCTTTCCTGCGCTTTCTGGAAATATTCCAGCGCCGAATTGAAATCTTTTTTCGCCTCATAACAATATCCGATAGACGTCAAAGCAAGAAATTTTATTCCGGCCTGATCGGATATTCTGGAAGAAACAAATTTTTTATAATCGGAAATAGCTTTATCAAAGTCTCCCAAGTTATAATACAAATTGCCGATGTGATAATGCGCCATTCGCGCGCTCCAGCTATGAGGATATTTATTAATCAATTCCTGGTAAATCTTTATATTGTTCATCGCGTCTTCCGGTGTTTCAATATTTCGTGCCACATTTGCCTGAGCTTTGGCGTACATTTCTCTCGCGGAAGATTGATAATTGTTCCAGTACATGTAAATGCTAAAAGCGATAATAGCCGCTAAAACGATTGCCGTCACAATGGCATAGAAGCGTTTCTGGTTTTCCAGAATGTAGTCCTGTATTACTTCTACAGTCGACTGAAAAGCATCCGGTTGTTTTAAATCTTTTTTTGACAATTTTGCCGCCATATCATTCCCCTTTATTTATGTTATATTTATTTATCAACTCAAGAAGCAGTTGAGGTATTCTTCGTATTTTACCCTCATTGTTTGTGCAGGCATGAATCGTATATCCCTCCGCAATAAGGTTCTCCATGTTTTCATCCCAGATCCTGGAATTAAATCTGATACTGGCCCTTTTGATGTAATCAAATTTTGTTTCGACGGTCAGAACCTGATCATATGCCGCGAACTTCAGATAACTGCAATTTACCTTTGTCAGAGGAAGATTGAGCCCCAACTTTCCAATTTCAGTATAGGCAACACCCAACTGACGCATAAACTCGTTGCGGCCATGTTCAAACCATCTTATGTAGTTTGTATGATAAACAACTCCCATCGCGTCAGTATCGGCAAAAAGCACTCTGACTTTTGTTAAATTATGAACCGGCAACGCTCCTCCAGTCCCGGATAAATTTCTCCATCAGCAAATATCCCGGAGAAATTAAAATCGAGCTTTCTTTTGCGTTGATTTCATTAAAAGCCAAACCCGCCGCTTTGTTTTCTTCTTTTCGGGAAGACAACACCGCAAAAGGACTGGGATCGCCGACATGGGTTCTAACATCAAGTGGCGTTGGATGATCGCTCAAAACGATAATCCGGTAATCTCCGAATGATCCGATCTTATTTAAAACCGGTCCGACTATTTTTTCATCAAAAAGTTCGATCGCGCGAATTTTGCCTGCGGCGTTTCCTTCGTGTCCCATTTCATCAGGGGCTTCCAGATGGATAAAAACAAAATCCATAAAATTCAAAATATCCAGAGCCATCTTGGCTTTGCCTTCGTAATTAGTATCAATGTAACCGGTCGCTCCTTCAACCGGGAATACTCTCAATCCGGAAATTATTCCAATACCTTTGAGCAAATCAACGGCGGAAATCATTCCGCCTTGAATAGAATACTTTTCAGTAAGCGGAACAAGCTGCGGTTTTTTCCCCTGCCCCCACAGCCAGATGGAATTTGTCTGTTTTTTGCCCGCTTCCTTTCTTTTGACATTGACCGGATGGTTTGCCAGAATTTCTCCGGCACGCCTCATAATGGAATTAATTTCCTGTGAAGAATCTCCCTTCGGAAGATAAGCTGCAATCGGCTTTCCGGTTATATCATGCGGCGCGGTTGTTTCGGGAGATGAGGGCGCGTCGCGCCAGACGAACAAATGGCGATACCCGACACCGGGGAAAAACTGATACGGAGGCAAACCGAGTTCTTTATTGATATCGAGAATAATCTGTTTTGATTCCTCGCTGGAAATATGGCCGGCGGTAAAATCATCCATGAACGCGGCGGGAGTATCCTTCTCGCCTATTGTTACAAGGTTGCAGCGATAAACAACGTCGTTCTGTCCCAGATTAATTCCCATACTGGCCGCTTCCAGGGGCCCGCGGCCGGTATATGTTTCGCGTGGATCATAACCCAACACACTTAAAGTGGCAACATCACTGCCGGGAGTAAGTCCCTGTGGAATAGTATCTACAAGACCCAGAGTTCCTTCTGCGGCAATCTGATCCATAAAAGGAGTAAAGGCGCACTGTAGCGGAGTCTTCCCGCCAAGTTTTTCGGTTGGGTAATCGGCCATTCCATCGCCGAGCAATACTACGTATTTCATATTAACATTCAAAGAATCTTCGTTATTTATAATTTTAATTTAAGTCGTCCTCGATTCTAATCAGAATAGTTTCGTCCTGAACCATGTCTAATTTATTTATTTTCTTTAACGCTTTTTGAACATTCTTTTCCTGAGCCTTGTACGTTGTCATGACAACCGGCACCGCCCCTTTTTTGCCCCTCGCCTTCTGAATAACGGTGGCGATGCTGATGTTATTCTGTCCCAAAATTCCGGATATTTTGGAAAGAACACCGGGACGATCAAGCGCGGAAAAACGGAAATAATATTTTGTTTCAATATTATCCATCGGAATAAGCTTTATTTGTTTCATGTCTATTTCATTTCGTGACCGAAGGGGTACACGGCCGGTAATATCTTTTAAAATGTTGCGGGCGCTGTCTATTATATCGCTGAAAACGGCACTGGCCGTTGGCATCATTCCCGCGCCCTGTCCGAAAAGGAAAACAGGCCCTGAAGCGTCACCCATGACATGAAAAGCATTATAATTCTGATTAACATTCGCCAGAAGATGACCTGAGGGAATCATTGTCGGATGAATTCTTGCTTCTACCGCGCCACCCTTAAGCATAGCTATCGCAAGCAATTTTATGCGATAGCCCAGTTCCTTGGCAAAGGCAATATCATCGCGGCTGATTTTAGTAATGCCTTCAAGAAAAATATCTTTCAAATTTACTTTTTTTCCGTAAGCCAGCGACAGAATGATTGCCATCTTATGGGCTGTATCAATTCCTTCGATATCAAAAGTGGGATCGGCTTCGGCAAAACCAAGCTTCTGCGCTTCCTTTAAAACAACATCGAAGGGTTTGCCTTCATCTGTCATTTTGGTCAGAATGAAATTGCAGGTGCCGTTCATAATGCCCATAACGGAATTGATCCTGTTGGCAACAAGGCTTTCTTTTAAGGTTTTAATGATCGGAATAGTTCCGCCGACGCTGGCTTCAAAACCGATATCCACGGCTTTTTTCTGCGCGGCAGCAAATATTTCATTGCCGTAAGTAGCCAGAAGCGCTTTGTTGGCTGTAACCACATGCTTGCCTTTGGCGATTGCTTCCATAACAAAAGTTCGTGCCGGTTCATATCCACCCATCAGTTCGATAACAATCGAAATATCTTTATCGTTGATTATTTTGCGGGCATCTGTAGTCAGTAAATTCTTATTTACTTTAATTCCACGGGAGGTGGTGATATCGATATCGGCGATTTTCTTTAAAACCAGCCGGGCATTGAGTTTTTTAGTAATCAATTCTTCGTTTTGCTGTAGCAGTTTTACTACTCCGGTTCCGATGGTGCCAAAACCAATTAAACCGATATTAATCTCTTTCATTGTTTACACCTGAAATCCTACTTTATAGTTTTATATTTCAACCATGAATCACTATTGATTCGCAGACAGTTTTTCTATAACAAACACAGTGATTTTGTCAAACAAATATAAATTATATTTAAAGATTTAACTAATGAAAACAAAAAGAAATAACATACAAAAGATTTGGCGGTTTGGAGTCCGTATTTCCACCTCCGTCACAATGTGACACCTCCGCCGGCGGAGGATATGAAGGAATTTCTGTTTTTTTTATCTATTTTATTGTTATCGGCTTGTTAACCTCACCTGCATAGAAAACTATGATTTCTGCTGTCTCAGTACCTTCGTTTTTTCCATAATGTTTTTTATTGACCACCTCCACTATGGAGTCTCCGGCTTTGAGATGCAGTGTCTTGTTGTTTTCCGTTATGACAGTTAATTCTCCTGAGAGCAAGACTCCCGCGTTAATTACCGGATGATTGTGCATTTCTAATTGCGCGCCGGCCGGAATCTTTATTCTCAAAATGGTAACTTCAGGCTGGCCTTCAGGATATTTTGGCAAAGTTTCTCCATCCCAGCTTTTACTCGTTTTAGCCAATTGTTCAGCAACAATATTATTCGAATTTCCCGCGCAGGCAATGATAAAGAGGAACGATGTTAAAAATGTTGCTAAAATAAATTTTTTCACTCTTCATTTCTCCATAATTATTTTATCAATTGCGAGAAAACTTCATCATGCAGGGGCGTGGGAACTCTTGAATCTCTGCCTGCTTTACACATATAGAAGGTCAGCGCGTCAATTTCAGTAGTTTTGCCTTTTTCTCTGTCCAGTTGCATGGATGTTTTGCTGTCGGGTGCAAAATTTTTGACAAGCTTCATTGTCTTATCAACCAGGTTTTGGGGCAAAATAACTTTGCGGGCACGGGCAACTTTAAATACTTCTTCCATCATGCCTTTCAGAACTTTGCGGAGTTTGGCGTTATCAATAATACCTCCATAGGTTTTGCCGGTGGCCGCGGTCAATGAACCGAGCGGACACATCAATAGATACTTTGTCCAAAGAACTTCTGAGATTTTATCCGTTAGTTTTGCTTTGATTTTCGCTTTTAATAAAATATCCAGAATGTATTGATACTTTCCGGCGGATTTGTCATCCATGCCGAATGTCAAAACGCAGGAGCCGTCTTTCTGACGGACAACACCGGGCTTTTCAAGAGAAGAAACGATATAAACACTGCCGCTTAAAACATTTGCCTGTGGCAAAACTGCACGAAGCCTCTCCGCACTGTTGATGCCGTTGAGCAGGGGAATGACCACCGTATTTTCATTAACGCAGGCGCTGAATTCCCGCGCTGAACTTTCCAGCGAATAACTTTTTGTGCAGAAAAATACCAGATCAAAGATGCCCGCTTCCTTGGGACTGTCCGTTGCGATTTTAGGACGCGCGATATAATGACCTGCCCTTGTTAATAATTTCAGCCCGTTTTTCTGAATGGATTTCAGATGCTCGCCGCGCGCGATAAAAATAATTTCATGCTCGCCGGATTTTTCATATTCCCTGGCAAGCTTTCCGCCAAAGTATCCCCCTACTCCGCCGATTCCTATGATTCCTATTCTCAATTTTATTCTCCGATGTTCCTTTTCTTTATTGCAAATTCAAGACTGTATATTGTGAAACTATATCTGATTTTTTATTAAGTCAAGAATTCAAATACTGCATTGCCGCGTTCATAGTCCTCCAACATTACTCCGCCTAAACACCATCCTCAATCAAAGATGCTATTGAGGCGGCTAGGAGGAGGCGACGAGGCGTATAGAATAATACGTTGAGGATGCCGACAACGACGCCAACAAAAATAGCGCTTTGATTCAGGATGGTGGATAATATTTCTTGACCATTCTACCACTCATAATATACGTTGCTTTACTAAGTTAAATTTATTATTCAGACCAAGGAGAACGCCATGAGAATCCGTCCACTTAAGCTTACCCGCAGTTTCATTGTTTCTTCAATATTAATCATTATCGTGAGTTTTATAGTCAGCGGTTGTAAAAAGCAGCTTCTCGATTTTGCTTTTAAAGGCGCCTTGCCGCCGATGGAAGGGACTCAGACAGTTCCCGGATTAAAAGATAAGGTCCTCGTAAAACGGGATAATTTGGGCATTCCTTATATTGAGGCCAGCAACATGAATGATCTTATCTTTACCATGGGATATGTAAGCGCCTATGACCGTTTTTCGCAGATGGAAGGATTCAGACTGGTAGGACAGGGACGGTTATCCGAGATGACTGGCAAAGCCACACTGGACATGGATATATATTTGAGGGCGTTGAATCTTAAGCAGGTTGCGGAAACTCTTTACGCGTCAGCATCGCCTGATCTTAGAGAAAAACTGGAAATTTATAGTAAAGGCGTCAACGCCTATCTGGCAGCCGCGCCGCTTCCCATGACTATCAAACTATCCGGGCAAGAACCGGAACCATGGAAACCAATTGACTCGGTTTATGTTTTCGTGGTGCTGACACTGGGACTTGGTCAAAATCTCCATCAGGAAATCGATATCCTCAACATCGCCCAAAAGATCGGCGTAGACAAACTGGCATGGTTGTTCCCCATCTATCCCGACGAACCGCTTCCCTTTGAGGAAATGAATAAACTCAAAGGCATAGATCTGACAACCGCAGCCGCGGACATTGAACGCATTTCCGTGGTAACCCGCGAAGTAAATCATACCATTGTGCCTGCCGCCGCGGCATCCAACAACTGGGTGGTTTCGGGAAAACTCACTAAATCCGGCAAGCCGATTCTGGCCAATGACACTCATCTTCCCCTTTCCATGCCGTCCATCTGGATGATGATGCACGTAAAATGTCCGGAAATTAATGGGGCCGGCATCGCGATTGCCGGAGTTCCGGGAATCATTGCCGGATACAACGGCAACGTCGCCTACGGCATGACCATGGTCATGGCTGACGATCAGGATATTTTCCTGGAAAAAATCAAGCAGGAAGCGGACGGACTCTATTATCTTTACAAGGATCAGTGGCTCAAAGCGACAAGCAGACAGGAAACATTTAAAGTCAAAGACGAGAAGGATGTAACCCGGACAATTTATACAACACGGCACGGTGTGCTGCTCAATGGCATTTTGACAGATAAACCGCACTATGATCTTGTGCCCATGCCCATCAATCAATCCCTGGGAATTGCCGCGAGCCTTGCCATGAATGAACCGGACACAACAATGGATACATTTTTTAAAATGATGCTGTCAAAATCGCTTGATGAATCATTCAAATACGCCAAGGAAAAACATTCCATCATTCCTTTAAATTTGGTAATGGCCGACAAGGACAATATCGCCTGGCAGGTGACCGGACACTATCCCCTGCGCAAAAAAGGCCGCGGCCTTTGTCCTTCGCCCGGATGGACCGGCGAATATGACTGGGACGGTTATCTTGATCCCCTGCTGCATCCATCTTCAAAAAATCCCGAAGAAGGATATATCGGTACCGCCAACAACAGAAAAATTCCTATCGATTTTCCCTATGTCCTGAGCTCTTCATGGTACTATCCCGACAGGGGCGAGCGTATAGATCAGATGATGAAAGGGAAAACCAACTATACTGTTGATGATGCCAAAGCCATGCAGTTGGATGTCTATTCTCCTTTTGTCGACGTAATCAAGAAAGCCCTGCTTGACGAAAATACTTTGCGCGAAATGTCCGCGGTATGGCAGAACTCCGATAAACGCGAGAACGCGGAAAAAGCAATCGCGCTTCTGCGCAATTTCGACGGTTATATGAAAATAGACTCCGCGGGCGCTGCCTTTGTCGGCGCCTTTATGTTTTACTTCAGTGATAATATTTTTGCTGAGGATCTCGGAGGAAAAGATTCAACCGCGTATCAATCGCTTTTGGAAGTGTTTCTCATGTCCTATTCCGCCATGCATGATCATTTGACCGACCGGTGCAAAGCCAGTCCCTTCTGGAAAGGAAAGCGGTCAGAGATTCTTGCCAAAACAGTGCTGGACGCTGTTGAACTTCTTGAGAAACGCTGCGGCAAAGATCCCGCAAAATGGCAGTGGGGAAAACTGCACACCTACACCTGGGAAACGGATGCCACAAAACTCTCCGAGTACATGGGCTTTGTTGACAGAACCGGCGTCAGATTCCTTTCCAGTTATTTTGACAGAGGTCCCTACCCCGCTCCCGGCGACCACACAACACTCAACGCCGCCGCGTATTATCCGGGGAAAAACTTCAACGTATGGCTGATTCCGGAAATGCGCATTATCGTTGACTTCGGAAGTGATGAACCGCTCATCGGCATCAACAGCTCCGGCCAGTCGGATAATCCCGCAAGCCCCCACTACGATGACGGCGTGAAAGCCTGGCGCGAGGGACGTTATCAGGATTTCCCGTTCAAAGAGGAAAATATCAACAAACTCTACACTAAGACGCTGACGCTATTGCCCAAGCCGTAAAAAGAAGTTGTCATTGCCCAACATGATTGGGCAATCCAGTTTTATTTTTTCTGGATGCCGGATCAAGTCCGGCATGACAAAATTAATTGAAAACCTAAAATAGTCTCGGTTCACAAACAAGGAGGGTGATTCAAATGTCACCCTCCTTGTTTTTACAAACTGATTCTTTTACCCTTATTCTTCGTCCACCAGGTTTTGTAGTCTGTTAATTTGCTCTTGATGGAGGTGCCGTCGTTGTTAAACAAGTATGTATTTATGGCAGCAATGTCATCTGTTGCCGATACACCGAAATACTTCTGGCGATAATTTAAAAAGATGGTCATGTTTTTTACCAGCGCTTGCAGCATATCTGTCTGGCTAACCTTACCCAGTTGCAGTTGCATGCTCCATTTATCGCACAGCCATAACCTGCGTTCCATCTCGTCCTTGAGCCATTGGACATTATGAGCGCTTCCCTTTAGTTCTGCATCGGTCATAGTTATTGTTGAAGGATACTTTGCCAGATAGGCTTGGACGACTTCCAGTGGTTCTGGCTTTTTGTTTGAACAACTAGAGCATTGTATATTTACCACTCTATTGTTACTATTAAGCCAAATATAACTTTTACCACCATAAAGGCTCATAAAAATAATATTATTCCCATCTATTGACCTGATTTGGACACCCTCGTCTATAGTAGCATTCAAGTTATCAGAATCCCGATAACTATCTTCTATCTCATGTAGCAGCCACTTATCCGAATCTACTCCGGCGTGCTGGGTAACTTGAACGTCAATCCATATTTTCTGTGCGTCATTCACATATGCTATTCCCAATGCTGTATCACTATGATCTATGCCAAAATGATCTGCCCCTGCCAAGATACTACCAGTCGGTCCACCACTTGTTATTTTTCTATACGAACCAATATCGCTTGTTATTAAGTAATCATTTGTATTCTGTGCAAGAGATGCTTTCTGCAATATCAATAATAAAGAAATAGCTGCTATTGCCAATAGTGTTAACTTTTTCATATAAGACTCCTTATTTATATTGTTCTGTAACAATACCTTTAACAATTTCTGTTAAACTCGAGTTACCTTTACAATCTTTATAACCATCTCTACATATACTCTTTAATACCATTTCTAATAATGATTTCGTTCCACCCGGATATGTGACAATTCTTTACTGGGATATGTATAAATTATCTGTTATTTTCTTGATTAAATCAGGCACACACCAACTACCTTTACATGTTGTGCCATTGATAATCGCGTCCATCACGCTCTTGTCACCTCCGGGATAAGTCACTATCAACGGCACGTAGGAATCACTGGGGTTTAAACTTCCATGCCAGGACTTGCAAGCAACACCATAATTAAGAGGTAAAAGTTCTAAGTTCATAGTTCTAAATTCTCAGTTCCAAGTTCTAAGTTCAAAGTACATAGTTTTTTACTTTGTACTCTGAACTCCGTACTATGAACTTTGAACTATCGTTTCATCCCGTACTCTGAACTCTGTGCTTTTATTACCCAGTCCTCGCAAAATCCAGTTTTCCATGCCATTTCTCAATTAAGGTTTCCCGCAAAATTATGTGTTCGGGTTTTTCTAAAAAAGGATCGCGGGCGGCCAGCGCGAAGGCGTCTTCCTTGGCATCGTTTAAAATGCGGGCGTCACGGATGATGCTGGCAATACGGAAATCAGGAAGTCCCGATTGCCTTGTCCCCAGAAAATCTCCGGGTCCGCGAATTGCCAGGTCTTCTTCTGCAATGGCAAAACCATCCGTTGTTTTTTCCATCACCTTTAATCTTTTGCGCGCGTCCGCCGAGCATTTAAAATCAGTGAGCAGAATACAGCTCGATGGTATATCGCGCCGCCCCACCCTTCCGCGTAGCTGATGCAGTTGAGAAAGGCCGAAGCGCTCAGCGTGTTCGATTATCATTAAAGAGGCGCGTGGCACGTCAATGCCCACTTCAATGACCGTTGTGGAGACGAGAATCTGAATTTTGTTTTCCAGAAATTCCCGCATGACTTCATCTTTTTCTTTTTCCTTCATCTTGCCGTGAATCAACCCGACACGGCAATTGGGGAATATATCTTTCTGCAGATGTTTGGACATATTCGTGGCGTCTTTTAAATCCAGGGTTTCCGATTCTTCGACCAGCGGATACACAATAAACGCCTGATGACCTTTCGCCAGTTCGGCGCTGATGGTCTGATAAACCTTGTCCCGTTTGCTCTCCGGTAGCACTACCGTGTGCACCGGCTTTTTACCCGGAGGCATTTCATCAATTACGGAAACATCCAGATCACCGTAAACCGTCATGGCAAGCGTTCGTGGAATGGGTGTCGCCGTCATGACCAGCACATCGGCGTTGATGCCTTTGCCTCGCAAAGTCGCTCTTTGCATAACCCCGAAACGGTGCTGTTCATCTATGACAACCATTCCCAGTCTGTGAAAATCCACATCTTCCTGAATTAAAGCATGCGTCCCGATGATAATATTGGCTTCGCCGTTTTGAATCTGATCGAGTACTTCGCTCCGAGCGGAATTCGTCATGCTTCCGGTAAGTAAAACCGCGTTTAAACCTAATTGCCCCGCCCAGGAGCTGATATTTTCAAAGTGTTGCTTGGCCAGTATTTCCGTCGGCGCCATTATCGCCGCCTGATAGGAATTCTCACAAGCCGTAATCATTGCCGCCATGGAAACAATCGTTTTGCCACTGCCCACATCGCCCTGCAAAAGCCTGTTCATGGCGGTTGCCTTGGACATGTCATTTTGTATTTCGCCGATAACCCTTTTTTGCGCCGCAGTTAATTCGAAATGCAGAATCGAATAAAATTTCTCCAGAAATTTCCCCGTGACCTTAAAGGGAATTCCTTTCTCCAGAATACTTCCAGATCTTTTGACAGCCATGCCAAGTTGAAAGAAGAAAAACTCATCGTAAATCAAACGCCTGTGCGCGTCAGACCGGGAAGTTATAAATTGTTCGACAGATTCATTGTTTCCGGGAAAATGAACAGAAAGCAGGGCTTCGTGGATATTGATGAGATTCCGCTTCTCGCAGATATTATCAGGTATCGGTGAAGCAACGTAACGGGAATAATTTTCCAGCGCGAAATTCATCACTTTGCGGAAATATTTCTGATGAAGTCCTTCTGTTTCCGAATAGATGGGAACTATTCTTTTAAAATTCAGAAGATTGTCTTCATCTTTTTCATCAAGGATTTCGTAATCCGGATGAATCATGGACTTGCCTTTATAATCGGGCTTCACCAAGCCTGTAAAAATTACTTTTGTTCCCTGTTTGAATACATCAAGCAGATAGGACATCTGGCCTTTAAACCATTTCGCCGTCATATTTCCCGTGCCGTCGCTGATGACGGTTTCCAGTATTTTTCTTCTGCCGAAGTAACGTAATTGCGATGACGTTACGGCGCCTATGGTCGTCTGAATTTTTTCCGCCTCCAGCCGGTTTATTTTTTTAATTTCCCGACGGTCTTCATACGTGCGCGGCAGAAAATAAAGCAAATCTTCCACCGTGGCAATTTTTTTGGCGGCAAAGCGCTCCGACATTTTCGGCCCCACGCCTTTGAGATATTGAACCGACAAATTCAGTTTTGCCCCGGCTTCCTTTAAATCGGATATTCTCTCTATTGTTTTTTGATCAGGAATAAAAGACGGCTTGGGCCGGACAGACGAGTCAATAATTGTTTTTAATTTCTCCAGTATGATTTGCGCTTTTTCAATCTTGTATTTCTTAAGTTCGAGCTTCTGCCAGTCATAATCGGAAAATATTTCCAGCAATTCGTCTGTAAGACTGTTGAAATCTGCCGGCATTGAAGAATCTTTAAGCATCGGCAGCAGATTCAAAAGGAATTTGCCCAAATCTTTGATGTGGGAAAGATTTTTATAGTTATCACGGGAGGCAAAAATCAAGGGCCGCTCTATTTTCTGCAGAATCTCTTTTTGAGAATCCATTTAAGTCTCCGCATCGTAAAGTTGGCAAACCCGGGGTATTTCTTATGAATCGATAGATTTTTGTTAACAAATATATTTTATTTGCGCAAGGAATGATTGACTTAAAATCTGATTTACGTTAGACAAAATCACGTAATAATTCCATATTAAAATAAATTCATACGGGAGCAATATGACAGACAAGATTACATATAAAGACGCGGGAGTAGATATTGATACTGCCAATGAATTTGTTGAACGAATCAAGGCTTCGATTAAAACGACCGCCCGTAAGGAAGTGATCTCCGGCATCGGCGGTTTCGGCGGCCTTTTTCATTTAAATTCGTCCGATATGAAAAATCCGGTGCTGGTTTCTTCAACCGACGGCGTGGGCACCAAGCTTCGCGTCGCCCAGCTGCTGGATAAACATGACACCATAGGCATTGATCTTGTGGCCATGTCCGTGAATGACGTCGTTGTTCAGGGCGCCGAACCTTTGTTTTTTCTTGATTATCTTGCGACGGGGAAAATTGAACTGGAAAAAAGCGTGAAAATCATTGAAGGCATTACCGAAGGTTGCCGACAGGCCGGATGCACACTTTTAGGCGGTGAAACGGCTGAAATGCCGGGCTTTTATAAACCGGGCGAATATGATCTTGCCGGTTTCTGCGTGGGCGTCGTGGATTCAGAAAAACTGATTACAGGTTCTACGGTAAGCGTCAACGACAGGATCATCGGGCTTCCCTCCAGTGGCCTGCACAGCAACGGTTTTTCACTGGCACGGAAAGTTCTTCTGGAAAAAGGAAATTTAGGTGTCAATGACAAAGTCGCCGGCCTGGAAAAAACGGTCGGCCTGGAGATGCTGGAACCTACAAAGATTTACGTCAAGCCTCTGCTAAAGGTTTTCAAAAACTTCAATATAAAGGGACTTGTCCATATTACCGGTGGTGGATTTTACGACAATATCCCCCGAATCATCCCTCAGGCATGCCGCGCTGTCGTTAAAAAAGGAAGCTGGCCCATCCTGCCTGTTTTTGATGTTATAAAAGAAATAGGCAACATTGAAGAAAAAGAAATGTTCCGGGTATTCAACATGGGTATCGGAATGATGATTATCGTCTCGGAAAAGGAATGTCCGGCGGTTCTTGAACATCTGGAGCTCCACGGAGAAAAAGCTTATCAAATAGGTTTTATAGAGAAAAAAGATGACAAGCAGGATAATGTTTACATCTCTGAAAGTTAGGATAAAAAATGGCTGATTTATTGAAACTGGGAGTATTGATTTCCGGAAGCGGTTCCAACCTGCAATCCATTATTGATAATATTGAAAAAGGTTCATTAAAAGCGATCATTAAAATTGTCATCAGCAATAATCCTGACGCCTTTGGAATCACCAGAGCAAAAAAACACGGAATTCCCTTTGTTGTATTAAAAAACAGAGACTTCAAAAGCAAAGAAGAATTTGATTCGGAATTAATAAAGGTGTTGAAAGAAAATAACGTTGATCTGGTTGTGCTGGCAGGTTTTATGCGCATCATCAGTCCGGCGTTTCTGAAAGCATTTCCGCAGAGAGTAATGAACATCCACCCTGCCCTCCTGCCGTCTTTCCCCGGTCTTCATGGACAAAAACAGGCTTTCGATTACGGCGTGAAATTTTCAGGATGTACGGTTCATTTTGTTGATGAAGGCGTCGATACCGGTCCTATTATCATTCAAAGTGTCGTGCCTGTTCTTGAGGACGACACGGAAGAAACGCTGGCGGCGAGAATATTAAAGGAAGAGCACAGAATTTATCCGCAGGCCATTCAGCTTTTTGCTGACGGTAAAATTGAAATACAGGGACGTAAAGTTCGCATTAAAAATTAAAAAGGAATAATTTAATCAGTGTACGGTTTGATAGTTATAGGTGATGATCTTTCTTCTCACGTGGCCGCAGCGGTTGCTGCTCATCACGGCATCAAGACGGCATTGCTGGCGGAAAGCGGGATGGGAGATACCTGTTTTGTCGGTGATCTCGCTTTCAATATCGATCATTCGCCTTCAATCGGTTTGGATGCAAATAAAAACTGTCTCTCGGTTCTGGCAGGACTGGATATTCCCGTTGAAAGAACTTTACTGGATCCCGCTTACCAGATAATTCTTCCTGAACACAGAATAGATTTTTTCAACGATAAAGATTCTCTGATCAAAGAAATGTCCAGAGAATTTCCGGGACTCGCTGCTCAAATAAAATCATTTTACGATGCCGCCGCAAGAAACTCGGATACAGCCGGTAAATGGCTGTATAATCATCCATCGATTCTTCCCGTCAGCCTGAAAGACTTCTGGGATTTTTTTAAACTGACACCATATCTGGCGAAGTGTAAATATGATAATTCTAAATTAAAACGGCTGATGTCGCAAAACGCATCTTTTAAAAAAGTCATCGAAGCGCAGGAGGTTCTTCTTTCGTTTAAAACAAACAACCCAAATTGCCTTTTCTCCAATTTCCAGTATTGCGCGCCTCTTCGCGGCGCATACCATTTTTCACAGGGCAAACAGACGCTTTTTGATTCGTTGATAAGGAAAATAGAATCCGTAAACGGGTTGTATGTCAATCACTGCGAAATATTATCAATTAAAAAGGGTAAACTGATCGAAGTGACTTTAATGGATCGAAACGGTGTCGCCTCAAAGATTGAGGCGGACAACCTGATTGTCAGCACAAAATGGCAAAACATGCATTTGCTGATTGAGCGCAAAAAGAGAATCAATCTGGGCGATTTTATCAGGCCGGTTAAAATCTCCCATTACCCTTTTACGATTCATCTCGGCATCAAACCGGGATGCATTCCCGAAAAAATGGCAAGGCATGTGGCCCTCATCAGTGACGTGAATAAAGACATTTATGATAACAATTTGGTCATTTTGCAATTAAGCGCGCCAGAAGGCGAAAAAAATACTCCTATATCAACAAGGATTCCGCTGTCTGCCACTGTTTTTCTTGAAAATGATCTTGATGTCTGGTCTAAAGATAATCTGAGTCGAACAGCAGATTCAATTATTGACCGTCTTGAATATTTCCTCCCCTTCTTAAAAGAAAATATTGTATTGTTCGATGTGGAAGAATCCATCAATATTTCTAAAAAACAACGTGACATTGTCAATCCCAAATATCAGTTACGCAAATCTTTTTTTACGGGTTTTGCCGCTAAAAACAACAAAACCAGATTCGGCAATGTCTATCTTACCGGCGCATCTTTGCTGACAGACGCCGGTTTCGAAGGAGAAATCATTTCAGGTATCAATGCCGCATCGCGGGTAACCGGCAAAATGGAGTAATTTATGGAATACGATTTTTCCATTGCAAATCTCGGCAGGAGATCATTTAAATCTCCGCTAAACATCAGCAATTTTACACCGGACAAAAAAAGATTATTATTTAATTCCTATACTGATGATTATCTTTCGTGCGTCGATAAAAACGGCCATCCGCTTTCCGTGGAACTTGCCGGTCCCCGTGATAAAATTTTTTTTAATCCTTCCCGTACAAAAGCGGCAATAGTCACTTGCGGCGGCCTCTGCCCCGGTCTTAATGATGTGATCAGGTCAATAACGACAACTCTCTTCTTCCACTACAAAGTCAGAAATATAGTCGGCGTTAAATACGGCCTGCGGGGATTAAATCCAATTTTCGGACATGAATTAATAAAACTGTCTCCTGAAGCGGTTAAGGATATAACGAGCATCGGAGGCAGCATCCTTTCCACTTCCCGCGGTCCGCAGGACGCGAGCGTTATTGTTGCTTGTCTCGTCAAATTGAATATCAATATTTTATTTTGCGTTGGCGGTAACGGCACCATCCGGGCGGCTGAAAAAATAACCTCTGAAATTAAAAAAAGAAATTTAAAAATCGCCATTGTCTGCATCCCCAAGACAATTGATAATGATCTTAATTTAATTGAAAAATCTTTCGGTTTTGACACCGCGATAGAAAAAACGGTCGAGGCTATAAAAAGCGCTCATGTCGAAGCCAAAGGAGCTTTTAACGGCATAGGCCTGATTAAAATAATGGGGCGTAATTCCGGCCATATCGCAACGCACGCGGCACTGGCGCAAAATGATACAAATTTTGTTTTGATTCCTGAAGTGCCCTTTGATCTGAAAGGCAGAAACGGGCTTTTAACAGTTTTGCAAAAACGCATAAAATCCAGAGGACATGCGGTCATACTGGTGGCTGAAGGCGCCGGTCAATATCTGTTAAAAGGAAATGATTCGTCCATGGAAAAAGATCCTTCCGGCAATATTCGTCTGCTGGATATCGGATTATTCCTGAAAAACGCCATTATGGATTTTTTTAAAACGCTTAATATCGAAATCAATCTGAAATATATTGAACCCAGCTACCTGATCCGTTCCGTTCCGGCGAATGCTTCAGACGGCATTTATTGCAATTCGCTCGGTCAATACGCCGTTCATGCGGGAATGGCCGGGAAAACCGGTCTTTTGGTGGCATTAATGAAAGATGAATATGTTCACTTGCCTCTTAACTCAGTTGCTTCCAACCGCAAAATTGATCCTCATGATGATATATGGCTTCGTGTTTTAGAAGCCACCGGACAGCCTTCGTGTATGACAAATTGATTTATAATATCAAATGCTTATGCTCTTCATCTGAGTTTTTTAGCGATTACACAAATTGATCTCCTATCACAATATTAAAGATAATCGAAAAAATGCTTGCAAAATACTACCTTATAGTTTAGTAACGACGCACATTTCTAGGAGGATTTTCAAATGTCTCGTATTTGTGAAGTATGTGGGAAAAAACCGGCAATAGGCAACAAAGTGAGCCATGCTAATAATAGATCAAAAGCTACATGGTATCCTAACTTGCAAAAATTACGCTGTGTTGATGAGAAGACAGGCTCGATAAAAAGAGTGAAGGTTTGCACCAGTTGTATTCGTTCCGGATTCGTAAAAAAGGCTATATAAAAGTTGTGAGACCACTGTATTTTTTATAATCTGTACACTAAAACAAATTTATTAAGCCGTTATAAAATAAACGTTCGTTGCTTTGGAGGCTGAATTTATCTTTATAGAGATTGATTCGGCCTTTTATGTTAATTGATCTTTTATTTTGTCTTAAGATTTTGATTATTCTCCGGGAGATGACTGATTTCTATCATTGCGTATTTGTCTTTCAGATACTCAATTATCCCGGTCATATCCAAAATAAAATCGGGGATGATAGAAATTTGAATGATTGCCGCCCGGGAATCTATCGTTGTAACCGTAGACATTTCCCCATATCCTTCAATAATGAATTGGACTATAGCAATATTTTTTCTGTGTAATTTGAAATATTTCTTTATCATTTTCTACCGCTGTTCCTTTGTCAGTTATCGTCGGAATGCTCAAGATTGAATGACTAATTGACGCCAGCACATAAAGAATGTATGATCAGCGAAAAATTAAGGATAATTTATGCGCATTTGCAGAAACATATTGATCTTCTTATCATTATTTATTCTATCCTGCTCAGCCGTTAATTCCAATATCAAAAGCATATCCGATGGAGATGTCAATGCATTTTTAAAGCAATTGCCTAAGGCCGAAGAACACCCGAATGCCGGAGCGGACATTATATATTCTTATGATTATACGGAATTTAATGAAGATGGCACCAGCCTTTCACAACACTCATACCGTATCAAAATATTCAATGAACGCGGGCGCGGTTTCACGTCACAATCAATACCTTATCGCGAAGGATATCAGGAAGTAAAAATCCTTTTCGCCAACACCATCAAACCTGATGGAAAGGTTGTCGCTTTAGACAGGAATGATATTCAGGACACCTCCATGTACGCCGGTTATGAATTTTATACGGATTTGAAAGTAAAGAAATTTACCATGCCTGCTGTTGAAGACGGCTGTGTAATTGAATATGCTTTTGAGATAAGAAATCTAAAACCGGTTTTATCCTTTGATTATTTTAATATCTTTTTATTCCAGAATTTTTATCCTATCGAAGAGGATATCATGGAAGTAGTTTTACCGGCAAACATCGACTTGAAATATAAAAAATTCAAGACAGAGACTGCTCCCCGGATCATTGTCGACGGGAATAAGAAACGATATATTTTTACAAATGCCAAACAGAATGAAATAATTCCCGAATCGCGCATGCCCTCATTGCTTGAAAAAGACACATTCCCTCAGCTATACATCTGGACATTGAACAGCTGGGGTGAAATTTCAAAATGGTATATAAATCTTGTCCTGGAACAAATGCAATCCGACAGCGATCTTGAAAACTTTACAAAGCAACTGATTGCCGATAAAAAGACGGATGAAGATAAAATTAACGCTATTTTTAATTTTGTTTCCCAGAACATCAGATATATTTCCGTTCTGCTGGGCCCTCACACTCATAAACCTCACAAGGCGAGTGAAATATTCCAGAAAAGATACGGCGATTGCAAAGACAAGACGACTCTTCTGCTGACCATGCTTAAAATTGCCGGTATTGAGGGAATGCCGGCTCTTGTTCCCGCCAATGGTAAATATTTTGATGAGTCCGTTCCTTCGTTAAACGCATTCAACCATGTCATTGCCGTTGTTCCAATCAAAGATAAATATTTCTGGCTGGATGCGACAAATGAAACAGCCTCATATAAATCACCGCCTTTTTCGCTTCCCACGACAGTCTTCCTGATTAATAAGGACGGGACTTATCGATTTATCAAAACTCCGGAACTTGACGACAAGAACGATTCTTACCGGGCCGAAATGAACATTGATATTAATCAGGAAGGCAATGCCGCCATCGATTATTATTATGAATATTCAGGCAAAGCTGCAGAGTCCATCAGATATTTTTTTAAATATTCTCCGCCGGAACAAAGAAAGAAATATTTTGAAGAGCGCGGCATTGAGGTCAAGAAACTTGATCTGGGCAGTTTTACAGATACCAGAGTGCCCTTTACAATTAAACTTTCCGGAAATATTAAAAATGTGGCGCAGATATTAGATGAAGAAACAATGGTTTTATCCAATATTGTTTCTATTGATTCCTACAGGGACATAACCGCTGCCGGCAATCGTAAGTATCCCATTACTCAATCACAGTCATTCTATTCACGGGAAAAAAGCTCCTATAAATTCCCTGCAGGATATAAAATAAAGAAGTTGCCGAAAGATTTTACTTCCGAGAAGTATTCTAAATATAGAACTGAAAAATACAGTTTTGAAGGTTCCACTTTCAATATTGATCTGGAAGGGAAAAGCAAAGAAACAAACATCAGTCTAACGGATATTGATGAATTTAAGAAGTATGCCACTGAATTGCAGAAACATGAAACATCAATAAAAAATATTGTCTTTGAAAAGAAGTAGCAAATGCTTGACATCAAGGACAGCATTGATATTATGAAAAAAATAAATACGAAAGCAGCAACATGACAATATACAATCAACTGCCGGTAACAAAATGGAAATTAATTGAAACCTGCAATAAAGACGAGGAGAATTTATTAAGCAACGAATTTGGGATTCATCCTATCATATCTCAAATTCTTGTGAACAGAGGCATCCGGGATATTGAAACCGCCCGCCGTTATCTCTATCCATCCCTGAATGATCTGCACAGACCCTATTTGATGAAAGATATGAAAAAGGGTGTTTCCCGTTTACTGAAAGCGATTCATGATCATGAAGAAATTGTTATATATGGCGATTACGATGCCGATGGCATCACTTCCGTTGTCATTCTTTACAAATTTATAAAAGAAATAACACCTCATATTAATTATTACATTCCTGACAGGATTGACGAAAGCTATGGTTTAAACATACCGGCCATTGATAAATTCAAGAATGATAATGTCAAACTGATCATTACAGTTGATTGCGGCATTTCCGATGTGGAGCAAATCGCCTACGCCCAATCATTAGGAATAGACACAATTGTTCTGGATCACCATGAAATATCCGGCCCGCTGCCGCCTGCTGTAGCCGCAATAAATCCGAACCGCGAAGACTGTTCCTTCCCCTTTAAAGGACTTGCCGGCGTCGGCATCGCTTATAATTTTCTGATAGCCCTGCGAGGCAGTCTGAACAGGGAAGGCTTCTGGAAAAACAAACAACAGCCGAATTTAAAAGAATATCTTGATATCGTCTCTCTGGGAACCATCGGTGATATGGCGCCCCTGATTGATGAAAACAGGATTTTCACCAAAATCGGATTGGAATTAATTACAAACAGTCAACGCCCCGGAATCAAAGCCCTGAAAGAAGTAAGCGGCGCTGATGATCAGACGATAGATTCTTTTAAGGCGTCTTTTGCTCTTATTCCACGTATAAATGCCGCCGGACGCATTGCGTCTCCCTCGGATGCCGTGAAATTACTTTTAACCGACGATATGGCGGAAGCCCGAATACTGGCGGAAAAACTGGATTTCTATAACCGCCAGCGTCAACTCATGGAAAAGAAAATTCTCAATGAAATTCTGGAAAAAATAAACGGCAATAATATCGAAAAAATAAATGCTCTTGTTTTTGCGTCGGACAAATGGCATCCCGGTGTTATCGGTATTGTCGCATCAAGACTGGTTGAACTTTTCAACCGTCCGGCATTTGTCATAAGCCTCAGTAATGGTGTGGGAAAAGGTTCCGGCAGAAGCGTTTCAGATTTTAATATCTACAAAGGAATTCAGCAGTGCGCCCCTCTTCTGCTTTCCTATGGCGGGCATTATCACGCGGCCGGCATATCGATCAAAGAAGAAAACATCGATGAATTTACCTCTCTTTTAGATAAAATAGCTCAAAGTAACTTTCAATTGCAGGAACAGATTTCTCAAACTGTTATCGATTCGGAATGTCAGATAAAGGATATAAATCTTGATTTGATTGAACAACTGGAAATTCTTGCGCCGTTCGGCAGCAAAAACCCCGAGCCATTACTTTACGCCAGCAACATTCAGGTTTCTTCTCCCATTATCGTCGGCAACAGCCATTTGAAAATGTGGGTTAGCAGCAATGGCGCTTCTTTCGATTCCATCTGGTTCAATATGGGCAAATATCTGAGCGCTCTTAACGGCGCCAATGTCAATATTGTGTTTACACCGCAAATTAATAACTGGAACGGATCTCCAAGTATTCAACTGAAGATGAAAGATGTAAATATTATTCCTTAACAATATTTATCAGGAGGAATATATGAATTTAGGCACCAAAGCCGCACTTTTTAATGTTCTGCTTCTTCCCGGCTGGGGACAAATCTATTTAAAAAGATACAAAAAAGGAATAGCGATAATTATCACCGTTCTGGCCGGACTTTTATCTATATTAGGGTCTATCATTCAAACAACCATATCTTTATTAAGGTTCGCCCCTTTTAAAAAAGGAACTGTTACTTTTGACGCTGTTATAAAATTGACCATTAATTCGATAAAGGCGACAAACACGGCCTATCTCATTTCTATTTTGTTCTTAATAATAATGCTTTGGATTTTCTCCATCATCGACGCTTACACAACGGGTAAAAAACTTCAATCAATTATAAAAAATCATGCGACGGGAACTAATACTTCTGATCAGCAATCAACATCTCCAGATTCAAATCAAAGATGATATCGAGGCGGCAAGGAGGAAGCTCCGCAGGCGTATATGAAGATACGTTGAGGAAGCTGACGACGATGCCAACAAAGATAGCGCTTTGATTTGGAACTGGAATTAGTACTGTCGTTGATCCAGAATCAGCTTTTCCTGAGAGCTGATTTCTCCGACATTGAGATATTCCAGATGATTAATGCCCACCGTGCAGATTTCGCGAAATACTTTCTTGAAATTCTCCTCCCAGGAATCGCTGCCTATTTCTGGCGATACTTTTTCAATCCGTAATTTCAAAACATCTTCATGACCCGTGCGGCTCACAACCACCTGCAGAGGAAGGTTATTGAATTTTGCCTGAAGCATTTTGATCTGACTGGGAGCTACAAACAATCCGCGAACCTTTACCGCGTCCCCTACCCTGCCCGCGATTCCGGCCAGCCGGTATGACGTCCGTCCGCAGGGACATGTTTCCGTAATAAGACGCGACAAATCACCTGTTCCGAACCGAAGTAAAAAGAAAATATTGTTGAGTCTGGTGACGACTACTTCACCCAGTTCTCCATCGGAAACATTTTTACCTGTTGCTGGATCAACTATTTCAACTATCGTTTCTTCGCAGATGTGCCATCCTTTTTTCTCGGAGCATTCATAAGCCACATCGCCTACCTCCGTCGCTCCATACATTTGATAAGTATCAATGCCGTACTCATTTTCAAACATCCTTCGCAAATCCGGCAGCAGCGGCTCCGCCGCGAAGCAGGCTTTCTTCACCAGAAAATCTTTTTTAAAATCGAAACCCATCTCCCTGGACTTATCAATGATAGCCTTCAAAAAACTGGGCGTGCCTACATAAGCGGTCACTCTTAAATCCTTGATTAATTGCACCTGAATCTGAGAAGAAGAAGCACCTGAGGGAACAACAGTCGCACCGACCTTGCGCAGGCCGTTGTGGAAAGTCAATCCGGCCGCGACCAGATGATACGAAAAGGCGCAGAGCGCGATATCATTCGGGCCAATGCCCGCGGCAAAAAATGCACGCGCCCATAAATAATCGGTTTCGGAGAGATGCGGTTCATAGACCGGACCAGGTGACGTAAAAATACGATCAATGGGAACATCGGGATTTTCCAATCCCGCGTAAGGTGGCTCGAGTTGTTCCATTTCCACTAATTTTTCGCGGGAAGTAACCGGCAGACACAACAAATCTTCACGTGATTTAACATTTGCGGGATTGATTTTATGAGCATCCAGCATAGCCTTAACATGCGCCGACTTTTCATAACCAAGCTTTACCATTTCAGCCAGAGCTTTATTCTGCTGGCTTTTTCTCTTCCTCTTCCCCCACGATTCTTTTTTATCAAATAAATTATTATTCATATATTGCCTTCTTAACTATAATAATTTTTTTACTTTCGGTCTGACAGGTGCGTTTGCTATTTAGCTTATTCTCGTCAAATCCGAATTAACTGTTTTGCTGTACATCTTTTATGCCTTCTTGCCAAGCACGATCGCGCCCAGTCTCCGCTATTGGAAGGAGCACGTCAATGGCAGATACCAATTCCTGAATATCAAAGGATTCTCCACGAAAAATAAAACGCCGAGCGTTAGGGTCAAACCATCTCATTACATCGCTCTCCTCAATTCCGGCTATCGATCCCCATGGACCAATATTGTCTTGCGCGAAGTTGCGTCGTTTACTTGTTTCTCGCCAATGATCAAGTCTTTCATCAAAGTGTTCCAAATGATCGCGAAGAGTTCTCTTCTTCAAAGGGTGTTGATCATCAGGAAGCCCAATGTACGTTCTAAGCTCCCGACCTCTCTCTACGCGTATACGACTTGCGTTGCCACTACCATTTGGTGGCCAAAAAATACGGGATATATTACTAGCGTGAGTCAATAAACTGTGGATAGAGCGGAAGACCTCACCCAAAACAAAGCCTCGTTGCTGCCAATCTAGGGATTTTTCCTGACACTGATGAAGGGCATTCAATGCATTATTCAACTGCGCTACTGCGCCAAGAGCATATCGGCACTGCGATGCAACTTCTCCCAAGTAAATACTTTTTTCGTGACCATCCATGCACTGCCTTGAAATGGCTAAAAATGTTTATATGTATCTTTTATAATAACCTAAACGTCGCAATATTTACAATATAACACACTACTATAATACTTTATTTTTTTCTATTAGCCTAACATCTAACAACTATCAATTAATTTTTATACCCTTTCGATTTCAAAGGATAACGAGGCTTCAAGGAGGAGGCGACGAGGCATATTAGTAATACGTTGAGGAAGCCGACGACGCAGTTAACGAAGTTAGCCGCAGAAAGCGGAAGGGTATCACAGCCAGCGTTTGCGGCGGCGATATGACTTCACATCTTTATACGACTTCGCAATTCCCGATGCCGCCATGCCCAGATAGAATTCCTTGATATCCGGATTGTCGGATAATTCCTTGGACGTTCCTTCCATCATGATTTTGCCGTTCTCCATCACGTAGCCGTAATGAGCGACCTGCAGGGCCATCCGGGCGTTTTGTTCTACCAGAATAATTGTCGCTTGTTGTTCTTCGTTAATTTTTCGAATGATGCGAAATATTTCCTGCACAACCAGTGGAGCAAGACCCAGTGATGGCTCGTCAAGCAACAGTAACTGCGGATGCGCCATTAACGCGCGGCCGATAACCAGCATCTGCAACTCGCCTCCGCTGCAATAGCCGGCAAGCGCTTTTCTTCTTTTGACCAGCGCGGGGAAATAATTGTAAACAAGTTCCAAATCCTGCTTGTATGGTTTGCCGAAGCGTGTAGCCGTACCCACGCGCAGGTTTTCTTCAATCGTGAGATATTTAAAAGGCTGGCGGCCTTCCAGAACCTGAATGATGCCCTGCCGCGTGATGAATTCCGGCGCCTGATTTTGAATATTGACGCCGTTATAAAGAATCGTTCCCTCTGTTACTTCGCCGTTTTCGGGTTTCAGCAGACCGGAAATGGCTTTGAGTGTGGTTGTTTTACCGGCGCCGTTACTGCCCAGAAGCGATACGATATGGCCCTTTTCGACGCTTAAAGAAACGCCTTTTAATACCTGTATAACATCTGAATATACAACGGAAATATTATTTAATTGTAGAAGACACTCTCCCATTTTTTATCCTATCTCATACGTTGTCATATCGACCAACGGGAGATATCTTATTTTTATAAATATCAAGATTTCTCGCTTCGCTTCGAAATGACATGTTATAATGATGTTATATAAACGCCTCTCTAATTTTTTAATACGAAAACGGCCATAACCTGAAACTGGAGCGAACGATTCTCCACAATTCAGCCAGACCTTTCGGTTCAATCAAAATAAATAAAACAATCGCCAGACCGAAAACAAATTCTTTGAGCGGCGCCATGTTCAAACCCAGACTTGTGATGGCCGGTACATTCATTAACACGCCGGTTAAGAACCGTAATAATTCATTGAGCAGTGTGATGAATGTCGCGCCGAAAATCGCGCCCGGAATATTGCCCATACCGCCGATAATCACCATGGCGATGTATTCTACGGAAAGCCCCAGATTAAATGGTTCCGTTGTAATGCTGACCATGTAATAAGCCCAGAGAGCGCCCGCAAAACCGGCGTAAAATGAGCTGATGCCGAAGGACAGTAATTTGTATTTGAAAATCGGAATGCCCATGCCTTCCGCCGCGCGGTCGTTATCGCGGATGGCAATGAACGCCCGCCCGTATTTACTGCGAATGATATTTACCGCAAACCACGTCATGCTAACCAGACTGACAAAAATCAGAAAGAAGAATGCCTTGTCCCCTGCTATCTGCCATCCCCCAATTTGCGGTGAAGGCAAGGTGATGCCCATTGTGCCCTTAGTCAGGCTGTCCCACTGAATCAAGACATACTCGATGATAAATTGTCCGGCCAGCGTCGCGATTGTCAGATACAATCCTTTTAACCTTCCCGAAGGTATGCCGAAGATCATACCAACCATCGCTGTAATGATACCCGCTGCCGGAATGGCAACGTAAAATCCGACGCCGAGTCTTGTCGCCAGAATCGCCGCGGCATAAGCGCCCACACCAAAGAACGCGCCGTGCCCCAATGATATCTGGCCGGTGTAACCGATAAGAATATTCAAACCGATGGCGGCAATGGCCGCGATGCCGATGGTGTTGAGAATATAGAGCATGTAGGGACTCAAAACAAACGGAGCCACAAAGAAAAGAACAGCCAGAAAAATAATAAGCCATAAACGGCCGAAATCCGTTTCGAAGATATTCAATTCCTGCTCGTATGTTTCACGATAATTGCCGCAGGGATGAAAGGATAATTTTCTCTTTATTTGCATTTCTTAAACTCTCTCAATTTCAACCAGACCAAATAATCCGTAAGGTTTGACCATCAGAATAAATACCAAAACAATATAGGGAACGACGTCGCGCAACGACGGCGACAGGTAACCTCCAGTGAATGTTTCCAGAAGCCCGATAATAATCCCGCCGATAATGGCTCCGCCGATGCTGTCGAGTCCTCCCAAAATAACAACCGGAAATACCTTCAGTCCGATTGAACTCAAATCATGAACATTGACGCCGTTGATAATTCCCAGAACAATGCCGCTCATGCTGGCCACCAGCGCCGCAATCGCCCAGGAAAGCGCGAAAACCCGCCTTACATGAACGCCCAGCGAAAGCGCCGCCTTTTGATTGTCCGCAACGGAACGCATATAAATACCCTGCGCAGATTTTTTGAAAAACAGGCCGAACAAGACGAGAAAAATAACGCTGATAATCAGCGTGGCCGAATAAACCGGCGCAATGTAGATGGAACCGAATTTCAGCCCCATAGTTTCCGGTAAAAATTCAGGATAGGTATACAAATTGCCTCCCCAGATCAGCAGAATCAGGCCCTTGAACATTGCCGCCAGTCCCACCGTGAGCATAATAACAAAAATCAGTTTTTCGCCGATTAAGGGGCGAAGGAAAAATCTCTCGATAAGGAATCCAAGAAGAAAACAACCGATCAAAGTCAGGATAAAAGCAACAACGATTGGCAGTTTAGCCCATGTTACCAAAGCGAGGAAGAAGAAAGCCCCCAATGCCAGAAGTTCGCCGTGGGCAAAATTCAGCACGCTTGATGATTTAAAAATCATGACAAATCCCATCGCGGAAATGCCATAAAGCAGACCGACGCAAACACCGTTAACCAATAATTGCAGAAAAAATTCCATCGACTGATTCCTCAACTCACATTAATAATATTTATTGTTGTTTCTATTTCGCCGATTCTTCCGTCGCGATATTTTACCTTGCCGGTAACTTCAACATTCTTCTGGTTCTGGTACATAGCTTCAATAATCTTTATATACAAGCCGTAAACAAAACGGCGGCGCACTTTTCCCGTGCGTGTCAGTTCTTCGTCATCAGCGTCCAGAAGTTTATATAGCAGGACAAATTTTTTAATTTTCATGACTTCAGGAAGCTGTTCGTTGACGGCGATGACTTCCTTTAAAATCAATTCCTCGACGGCCTTCTGCTGGGATAAATCCATATAAGTTGTGTAGGGAATCATTCTTTCCTCGGCCCAGTTGCCGGCATTGCCCATATCGATATTAATCATGGCTGAAATATAAGGGCGCGCTTCGCCGAAGGTGACAGCTTCTTTAATGTAGGGGCTGAATTTAAGGCGCGTCTCGATAAAGTCAGGCGAAAATGCCTCACCGCTTTTGTTGCGGATGATGTCTTCCTTGCGGCCGATGATGAGCAAATGCCCGTCACCGTCGATATATCCGGCATCGCCGGTCTTGAGCCAGCCATTCTCGAAAGCATCTTGTGTTGATTGATAATCGTTATAATATCCGGAAAAATTGGCTTCGGACTTAACCAGCACTTCCTGATCATCGGCTATTTTCACTTCGGTCAGAGCCAGAGGTTTACCCACGGTTTCCAGCTTAACTTCATTATCCGGTTGTATTTGAAATATGCCGCATGATTCAGTGAGACCGTAACACTGTTTTAAATTTAAACCCATAGCCCGAAAAAATAAAATGACATCGGGACTGATCGGATGACCTCCGGTAAACGCGCTGCGGAAACGCGCGCATCCCAGACGATCCAGAAGCGGCTTGTAAACCAGAATGGACATGATTTTATATAAAGCATTCAGCAATAAAGGTATATGTTCTTTATGTGATTGCTTTTCTACAATGGACTTGCCGATTTTTTCACCCAGATAGAACAGTTTATTTTTCAGCCAGCCCGCGTCGGATATTTTCACCCGGATACGGGACGCCATATCTTCCCAGAAACGCGACGAAGTAATGATCATCGAAGGTCCTATATCCCTGAAATCTTCCAGAACGGTTTCCGCCGTCTCCGGAAAATTCATGCACATAGCGCTTTGGAGCGCGACACCCATGCCCCACATCTGGTCGACAATCCATGCCGGAGGAGACATGGATAACCAGTTTTCCTCCGGTTTGATTTTTGATTCTTCCACCCACTGTTCGGCCATTGCGGTCAGGTTGAGATGCGACAGCATGGCCAGCTTGGGTACGCCGGTTGTTCCAGATGTCTGAATCATGACGGCAATGTCATTGGGACGGCCTTTCTTAATTTCTTCATCGATAAAATCAGGATGGTCTTTAATGAATTTTTCGCCTGTCTTCAAGTAGTTCGGCGTAGCTGATCAGCCAGGGATCATCCTGATAAGAAGTCATGCCGGTGGGATCGATATAGACAACTTTTTTTGTCTGGGGCAATTTTTCTTTGACTTCCAGAAGCTTATCGACCTGTTCCTGATCCTGAACGACAACAATCGGCGAGTTGATACGCTTTATGGAAAAAGCCAGTTCATCGGCAATAGACGATGTAAATAAATTAAGGGTTGTCGCGCCCAAGGCATGCGCGGCCAGTTCCGAAAAAAGCCATTCCGGATGATTGTGAACAATCATAGCAGACATTTTCGCCGCGCCGCAAATTAAGCGAAGCAAAACCGGCGGCCGTTGTGCTGCATATAACGGCAATAATCCGCCCAACTATATTTCTGCCAGATGCCGTATGCTTTTTCCCGTATTGCCGTTTTGGCATCGCCATACATGAGCGGCATTTTCCATTAACAACTGCGGCAGAGTTAATTTGACTTTTTGTCTTTATGTTGTTCGTCTCTATCGCAAAATATCAACGCCTTAATTATTTATAATGCCTCGGCTTCACCAAGGTATGCCTTAACGACATCGGGATTGGCGCTGATTTCTTCAGCATTTCCCTCTCCCAGTTTTTCTCCGAAATTTAAAACCATGATTCTCTGGGAAATGCTCATGACGATGGACATGTCATGTTCCACCAGAATCATGGTGAGTCCCCATCTCTGATTCAACTCCAGAAGAAAACGCACCATATCTTCTTTTTCTTCCATGTTCATGCCGGCAAAAGGCTCATCCAGAACCAGCAGCTTCGGCTCCAGAGCAAGCGCGCGGCCGAGTTCCACTCTTTTCATGCATTCCGTACGGCAGAGAACCGACTGTGTGTTTACGGATCGACTGCATCTCCAGAAAATCGATGATCTCTTCAAGAATTTGTCTGTGACGAATTTCTTCTTCTTTAACCGATTCGGAAAAAAGAAAGGATTTTACGAAACTGTACTGGCAGTGAATATGACGCGCCAGTGTCATATTGGCGAGCACCGTCATGCCCGGAAACAGTTCTATGTTCTGAAAAGTTCTGCCGATGCCCACGCCGACCAGTTCATGCGTGTGAAGATGAGTGATATCCTTGCCGTTGAAAACTATTTTGCCCTGCTGTGGACGATAAAAGCCGGTGATACAGTTGAGAAGGCTTGTCTTACCTGCCCCGTTGGGGCCGATAATCGCCATTAATTCTCCGGTATGAACTTCAAGATCGACATCTTTTACAGCGATGACGCCGCCGAAGCTCAAACGGAGATTCTGAATCGCGAGTTCCGCTTTCCTATCTTCTTCCCGCCGGTTGATCATGATCGACGGCCGGCTGCGAAAAGCCTTCATTAAAACCTCTTTACTTAACGGCGTTGCCAGAGATTGTATAAACTCTGGCAACGCCGATTTTGTAAACTTTTACTTCTTGAGCAGTTTTATTTTATCTTTGCCCGGAACATAAAAATTCGTCAGTGGTATGTATGTTCCATCTTCCTTAACCTTGACCATGCGCGCCGTAAAAGAGGCTCCATGATCATCTTTTGTGTAGGTTATTGCCGGCACCAAACCGCCAAAATCTTCATTTTTAAAAGACTCGAGGGCGGCGTTAACTGTTTCCGGATTTATATCTTTGCTTGTTTTATAAGCCTTAATAAAGGCGCGTTCCATGATCATGCCGATGACAACGCCTTCCCAATAGGAAGCGTCAAATTTATCGACTGTCTTATAACGTTTCCATAACTCCTGCATGACGGCCATTCCTTTGGATTTATCACCCGGCAATCCTCCCGGAAACTGAATAACGAGTCTGTCGCGAATAATTCCTTTGCCCATTTTAAAGAAGTCGGGATCCGTTGATGTCCATGTTCCCAGAAATACAGGATTGTAGTTTATACGATCGGCGCTCTTGAAAGCCGTAATAATCGCGGAAGGCAGCATCTGCATGAAAACATATTCAGCGCCTGCTTTCTGCAAACGAAGAAGCTCTGTGTTGAGATCGACTGTTTTTGGAGGAAATTCTTCAACGGCCACCAGATCAATCCCCAATTGTTTGGCGTAATCCTTACTCGGAGCATGAATAGAACGGCCATAGGCGTTATTGTAGGTCAGAAGACCGACTTTGGGAGCATCCTTGCCCTTGTGAATTGCTTTGATATACTCAAGTACCGCATGGCAATCCATTTTGTAACTGCCGAAAGGCAAATACATATAATCCACCGGCTTCTCCAGTATTTCCCAACTGGTTGAATAATTAATCGTTGGCACTTTATATTTCTGTACAATAGGTTTTGCCGCCAATCCCTCGCCCGCTCCCCAGGTCGCGATCATGTCTACCTTATCCTGCAGGACGAATCTGTTAACCGCCGCCTGTGCTTCGGGAACCTTGTAGGCTGTGTCCACAGTAATCATCTCAATCTTGTTGCCGAATACACCGCCCTTAACTTCGTTTACATAGCGGAAATAATCACGTTGACCCTTTTCATGAAATTGCCCCCAGGTTGATGCGGGACCCGTCAGGTTGATTGCGGCCCCAACTTTAATAGTCTTGGCTTGTATACTGCCAACACCCGCAATCAGGAAAACAGCAGATAAAATTGCAATCAGTACTCTTCTTTTCATATTCATGTTCCTCTCCTTTTCCTCTCTTTTATTTAATACCTCTCGTGCCATAATGATGGCAAAAAAAAACCGTGGGCTGTTTGTTATCTGCCCACGGTTCATTACCTCTTCTAATGGTCATGATACTATCAGGCAGACCTTTAAGTTAATAAAACTAAAAAAATAAAAAAAGACTGCCCTTTTAAATAAATATATTTTTAACATTGTTTATACTTCCTCTTGTTCGAGGCATATAGAGCAAATTTGCATGAAAAGTCAAGTAAAAAGAAATAAAATGCTTTGGATTTACATTGATTTAAGATCATTTTAACTTCCTCATATATTTATTCTATACCAAGTTTTTCCATGCGGTAACGCAATGAATCAAAGCTTATATTTAACAACCCCGCGGTTTTTTTCTTCGAACCCTTGGCTTTTAGAAGCGCTTTTTCAATCATTATTTTTTCGACTTTTTCCAACTCTGTATTTAGGTCAATCCCTTTATCGTCAAGTTCGATATTAAATCTGGACACACCATTAGCCGCGTTGGAATATAATGTTAAGCTTTCCGGCAAAATTATGTTAGAGCTTTCCATGGCGATGCTGCGTTCAATAATGTTTTCCAGTTCTCGAATATTGCCCGGGAAATCATAGTTCATCAAAAGTTCCATCGCGTAAGAGGAAATATTTCTGATTTCTTTACCGAACATTTTCGCGTATTTTCCTATGAAATTATTTATAAGAAAAGGGATATCTTCTCTGCGTTCTCTCAGCGGAGGTATAAAAATCGGGATAACATTTAAACGGTAATACAGGTCTTCGCGAAATTCTCCTTTTTTGACTTTTTCCTGTAAATTTTGATTAGTCGCTGAAATTATGCGCACGTCAACTTTTATATCTTCCGCTCCTCCTATACGCCTGAAAGTTTTTTCCTGAACTACCCTCAACAGCTTAACCTGCAGAACCGGAGACAATTCCCCTATTTCATCGAGAAATATAGTGCCGCCGCGCGCCATTTCAAAAAATCCGGCACGGTCGGCATAGGCTCCGGTAAAAGAACCTTTCATATAACCGAAAAGTTCGCTCTCCAAAAGATTTTCCGGTATTCCGCCGCTGTTGATCGCTACAAAGGGCATTTTGGATCGTGAAGAATTTTCATGAATTGCACGGGCGACAAGTTCTTTGCCCGTACCGCTTTCTCCTAAAATTAATATATTTGCCAGTGTATTGGAAACTTTTTTAATTGTTGAGAATATTTTAAGCATTTCCCGATCTTTTCCAATCATGCCGCAAAACGAATTTTTTTGGTTTGTTTCTTCACTAATTTTTTCTTCAGGAGTATTGCTTTTTATCACTCCCTTTTTCATCAAAGCTGATCGTACAACTTTTTTCAGTTCCTCAATGCTCTCTCCTTTTTCCAGATAGTCATAGGCGCCTTCTTTCATGGCGTTGATTGCTGTTTCCCCTGACGCATAAGCCGTATTAAGAATAACGGTGATGTCCGGTTTGTAATCTTTAATGGCTTTAAGGAATTCAATACCGTCGATTTTAGGCATTTTTAAATCAGTAATAACAAGATCAAAGGCTGTCTTGCGGCATAAATCAATCGCTTTCAGAGGTTCTCCGATACTGGTTACATCGTAGCCTTCGTTCTGTAACATTATTTCCAAGAATTCCCTCATGCCCTGATCGTCATCAACAACTAAAATTTTCGCCATATTCCCTTCCTTATCTGATTTTAACAGTAATTCTAACGTTCAATTTTATGTATCTAATTTTTTTTCGACCGGTAACCATACGGAGCAAATTGTGCCTTTATTTTCCTTACTCTCTATTTTAATCCTGCCATTATAGCCCTCAATAAGGTGATTGACAATCGGCAATCCCAAACCGATTCCTTTTTCTTTATTGGTAAAAAAAGTTTCAAATATTTTGTTCAAATCTTCTTCTTTAATACCGCATCCTGTATCCGCAATTATAATTTTAATGTATTTCTTCTTATCATCCAATTCACCCGAACTGGTTTCAATGGATAAAACGCCGCCTTCTTCCATCGACTGGACGGCATTAAGGACAATATTATTTATGATTTGCCGCACCTGTTCCTTGTTTGCATATACTTGCGCCGTACCGGATAAAACCCTTTTGATCTTTATTTTATCTGTCCATATTTTATTTACTTTTATATTTTCCAGAACTTCCTCTATAATTTCGTTTATATCAACCAATTCTCTTGAAGCGGGAACAGGACGCGCCAGAGAAAGAAAATCCCGGACAAAACTCTCTAATTGATCTTTGCCGTGCAATATTATTCCCATCAGCCGTTTGTTTGTTCCTTCAAATTCCACTCCTTGCTTCAAAAGCTCTATGGAACCGGTGATTGCTGCCAGAGGATTTCTCATTTCATGGGCAAGACCCGCGGCCATTTCACCGATCAAAGCCAGCTTCCTGCTTTTCTCCAGATCTTCCTCCATCTGTTTAATTTCAGTCAGATCCTCAAAGATGATAATATTGCCGATCTGTTTTTCATCTCTGTCCTTTAACGGAGAGATTGAGCAAGCAAGATGGAGATTCGTGCCTTCGGGCCCGTTTATTTCAACAGCCATACGGTTTTTGACCGCTTCCTGAACTTTCTCTTTATCAAATAATGACATGAATTCCGGGAAAACATTTTCTAACATGCTGTTTTTTATCAGACCGAATTTAAATCCGGTAATTTCTTCCGCTGCTCTGTTAAAAGTTTTTATCCGGCCCTTCAAATCTATTGTCATAACTCCCGTATCTACCGATTCGATGATACTGCGGAACAGCCTGTCAAGCTGATTGAATGCGGATTCTTTTTCTTCCAGTAAAGATACCGCTTTTTTCTCCTGTTCGACGACAAAACTGCTTAGAAAAGCTAAAATATAAAAAGATATAATGCGCACGGCAACATTGGTTAGGGCATCAATAAAATTAACTTCATCTTCATATTTAATAAAAGATAAAAATGGCATTAACTTGTAATATTCAAAATATGGGAGTAAACAGTAAAACACGCTGGAAATGGTGGCAACAACTAAACCCTCTTTACGGCCAAGAAAAATTACCGAATAAATTATTATCAGCGTATAAAAAAGAGAATAATCAATCTGGGTATTGCCGAATGTGAAGATAAGTAGCGTAACGATGATAATATCTGTGGCTATCTGTATATATAGATTGTTTTTTAATTCTTTTCCGAATTTATAAAGTAAAATATAAACAACAGAAACCAGATAAACGGCGGCGGCAATAAAATAAAAAAAGTTAATTGTTTTTTGCGATATAGTAAATGCCTGTTTTTTAATATCGATGAAAACGGTAATACTAAGAAGAAGCGTTACGATGGCAATTCTTGTCGTGATTAAATAGAACAATCGCCGGACATTTTTTTCTTTCGTCGAGGTTTCAATATGAATCGCTGGCATTTAATCCTTATTTTTACATGAACACATTTTTTATTATATTATAATATTTCGGCAGTTTTAGCCAATAAATTTGACCAATTCTATCCGTAGAGAAAAATAAAAAAATATGCGCAGACCATTCATCTATATTTTAATCGCATTCATTGCCGGTATTATCGCCGGAAGCTATTTCAAATCCTGCTATTATCCATTATTAATTGCGGCCACCATTGATCTTTTTTTGCTACTCATAACCGTCAGAAATAAATGGCAGACCACCGCATTACTTTTAATTATAAGTTTCACTTTTCTACTGGGTATATTCAACATTCAAAAGCAAATCTATTTTATCAAAGATAATCAAAATATATACCGGTATGTTGATAAAGGTAAAATGACCATAGAAGGCTTTGTAATAGAGAGTCCGCTTGCCTATTCCGACAGGAATGTTTTAATCATACACTGTCTGCGGGTTTTACAAGACAAATCCTATATTCCTGTCTCGGGCAATATCCGTCTGACAATTCCATCAAGTCTTAATTTTCAGTATGGAGATTTTATCCGCTTTCACTCCACCTTAAAAAAAATACAAAGTTTTAATAATCCTGGTAGTTTTAATTACGAACGAATGATGAATATTCATGGCATTTATGCCTCCGGATTTATCAACAATAGCGCTGGAATTATACTCCTGAGAAATAACTCCTTAAGCGGTATAAGACTGAAACTGGAATCTTTCAGAAATTATTTAAAACAAATCATTTATCAAAACTCTTCTTCGCCTCAAAGGGAAGTAATAGAAGCCATGACCATCGGCAATCAAAAGCAAATTCCATCTGACGTGCGTGATAATTTCAATAAAACGGGCACCGCGCACATTTTATCAATTAATGGACTTCATATTGGAATCATAGCGGCTTCGGCCTTTTTCTTTGTTTTTATTATTTTAAAACGCTCCGAATGTCTTATGCTGAGATTTAATATCATTAAATTATCGGCAACAGCCGCGTTTTTTATGGTCATGATTTCCGCTCTTATTGCAGGAATGGGTATTCCCGTTTTGCGTTCAACTATGATGGCGTTTATTTTTTTAATTGCCCTGCTCTCAGGAAAACAAAAAGATCTTTATAATACGCTTGCTGCTGCGGCATTAATTATTCTTATTATTTCACCGGAAGCTCTTTATGACAGCGCCTTTCAACTTTCTTTCGTTGCCGTTTTAGCGCTGATCTACATTGTCCCTCGATTTAGGGAGCTCCCCTTCAAAAGAATTAAGACATTGCCTTTATGGACACAAAGTATTATTCGTTACATATATTTATCAGCGCTCGTTTGCAGTGCGGTAACAATCGGCACATTGCCTTTGTTAATTTATTATTCTAACAGTGTCTCTTCAATAACAATTATTGCCAATATGATTTCTGTTCCGCTTCTGGGAACGCTGACATTGTCTATCTTGATGTTTTTCATCCTTTTTGCTTTCTTTTCACCGGTTACAGCAGGGTATTTTATTAAACTGGCTTCTTTCTTTACACAAATGTCTATCAATATCATAAGCAAAATGGCGGCCATTCCCTTTTCCCATTTTACGTTAACCACGCCATGCATGATTGAAGTTATGATTTTTTATTTATTAATATATCTTGCAATTCAGTTTATTGATGAAAGGAAGAAAAAAAACTTAAAAAGCGAATTTTCTCCGGTACGTTTTCGGGTTTTAAAATATTTACTGGCTATAATGGTTTTATTTTTTATTGTTGATACAACCTTCCTTGCGTTCAAAGATAAGCTGTCCTCCGATTTAACAATTACGATTATCGATGTGGGACAGGGAAATTCCACCCTCGTGCGGTTTCCCGGCGGGGGGAATATGCTTATTGACGGTGGTGGTTTTTCGGATAGTTCCTTTGATACCGGTAAATCCGTTCTTGCACCTTTTCTCTATCATGAAAGAATCAGCAATGTCGATACGGTGGTACTTAGCCACCCTCATCCAGATCATTTACTGGGATTAATTTATATTATGAATAATTTTGCCGTCCGGCATGTTTGGCGATCGAATCTGCCGATTGATTTAGAAGAATATCCAGAATGGGAAAAAACAATCAAACTCAACAAAATTAATGTATCTCTGGTTTCTAATAAATTCCCGGAAAAAATATTTAACGGTGTCCGAGTCCAAGTCTTATGGCCATTGAATTATTCCTCCGCCCAGATGAATAATCTCTCTTACGATGAAGTCAACGATTCCTCCCTTGTCTTAAGAATAACTTTCGGCAAGGTAGGTTTTCTTATACCCGGCGATATCTCCGCCGATGTTGAAAAGCAACTCATTAAATCTAAAATAGATTTACGCAGTGATGTTTTGGTGGTTCCTCATCACGGCTCAGGCTACTCCAGCAGTGCCGAATTCATTAAAGCCGTCGCCTGCCGTTATGCGATAGTCAGCGCCGGTAAAGCGAATGTATTTCATCATCCGCATCCATCAACACTCCAGAGATATCAAGCTGCCGGAGTATGTGTTTTCCGTACTGACCGCGATGGCGCGGTAACTTTCACAAGCGATGGAAACAATTTACATATAGATACATTTGTTAAAAGCAGATAAACGCATCGGTAAACAGATTAATATTTACGCGGCTTACGAACGATCCTGTTGCCATTATACTGTTGACATTATCTTTTTTAAGTTTATAATTAAAAACAGGCAAATCAAAGCGGTTATCATAAGTTTTCATCGGTTCATGTTATCACGTTGTCGTTCTTAAAGCTGAAGAGTTTATTGTCTACCTATCAATTGTGGCGATTCAGCGGAAACAATAGTTATTCTTGGCTGATTTATATGGATATTGCGCAATGAAAATCAAAACCGGCACCAAATCCATAAACAAAAAGCAGAGCAAAACTTTAAAGAAAGAAATTCCTTCAGCAAAAGAATCTTTATTCTTTAAATCAAAAAATAATATCAAAGGCAAAATCGCGTCGAAAGCTTCTCTCGCTAAGCGTATTGTCAAATCAATGATCGGAAAAGTGCCGAAAATATACGAGGACATTATTGAAAATATTCAGGAGGGTTTTTTTGAAATTGACCTGGCCGGTAATTATACTCTTTTAAACAAAGCAGTTTGCCGTGCTCTGGGATATACAAGGGGAAAAATAATTGGCAGCAATAGCATGCGTTATGTGCATAAAAACGACCGGGAAAGAGTTTTTAAATCTTTTAATAAAGTTTATAAGACCGGCCAACCCCTTAGAGAAATTGGTTATTACATTACAAGAAAAACCGGAGAAAAAAGATATATTATAGCCTCCATACGACTGCGGAAAGATTCATCAGGTAAACCAATTGGTTTCCAAGGAATTGCTTATGACTTCACCGAAAGAAAGAAGATAGAAGAAGCTTTAAAAAATTCAAGCAAAGAATGGCAGACAACATTTGACGCCGTCAGCGACGCAATATGTCTTTTGGATACTGACCGGCGCATAATGCGCTGCAATCTTGCCATGAATGAAATGTTTGCTGTTACTCAGAATGAGTTAATCGGAAAGCATTGCTGTGAAATTTTACACGGAACGCCGAACCCGATACCGGAGTGCCCTGTAAAAAAGATAAAAAGCTCTCTCCAACGGGAAGAAATAGAATTGGAAAGAAAAGGAAAATGGTTGAATATTATAGCTTATCCGCTGCTGAATGACAACAGCACTCTCATCGGATTTGTTCATATTATGAGAGATATTACCGGTCGCAAGAGATCGGAAAAGCATTTAAGGGAAAGCGAAGAACGATACCGTACATTCTTCAATACTTCGAGAGACTGTGTTTTTATGAGTTCATTAGATGGACGTTGGCTTAATATGAATAATTCGGCTTTTGAACTTTTCGGTTATTCGAGCAAAGAAGAACTCATGAAGATACCTATTCCTGATCTATACTTAAAAAAGGAAGATCGTACAAAATACATCAACACCATCTTGGAAAAAGGTTACAGCAAGGATTATCCCGTTGATTTACTTAGAAAAGACGGTAGTGTAATACACACCCTTATAACATCCAGTGTCCGATACGACGCAAATGGCAATAGAATAGGAATCATGGGAACTATCAAAGATATTACCGAACGTAAAAAAGCAGAAAATGAAATCCGTCAACTCAATGAATCTCTTGAGCAGCGTGTGCGCGAACGCACGACCGAACTGGAAGCTTTTTCCTACTCAGTATCTCACGATCTGCGGGCCCCCCTCAGGGCTATTGACGGATTCAGCCGGGCATTTCTTGAAGACTATGAAAGTAAACTTGACGCTCAGGGCAAGGATTATCTGATGAGAATCAGAACGTCTACTTAGCTTATGGCGGAGCTTATAGACGATCTGCTTAAGCTTTCCAGAGCCACTCGTTCGGATATGGATATTTTACCGGTTAACCTTACCCGTATGGCCAAAGCCATAATGGATTCATTGCAAAAATCTCAGCCCCAACGGATTGCTATTATAAAAATTGCCGATTCCCTTGAAGATTCTGCCGACCCCAGATTGATACGCATCGTTCTGGAAAATCTGCTCGGCAATGCCTGGAAATTCACGGAAAAAAAATCGATAGCGGAAATCGAATTCAAATCAGTAAAAAAAGATAAAAAAAAGGCATATCTTATTAGAGATAACGGGGCCGGTTTCGACATGGAGTACGCAGAAAGATTATTCGCTCCTTTTCAACGCCTTCATAGTGTAGAGGAATATTCAGGTACGGGAATTGGTTTGGCTACAGTAAAGCGTATTATCAGCCGTCACGGCGGCACAGTTTGGGCGGAAGGAAAGCCCGGTCAGGGAGCAACTTTTTATTTTACTCTTCACGAATAATATATTATAATTTATTAGATTTTTGCCGCTTAAAGATTAAGGAGATTAAATAATGCCCTCTGCTCTTCGCGTTTTAATTGTGGATGATTCTGAAGACGACGTCAGTTTGATCATACGTAAATTACGCAGCGGAGACTATGATCCGCAATGGGAAAGAGTGGATACTCCTGAAGCAATGAAAAGCGCGCTTGAGCAGCAAGAGTGGGATGTCATTGTCTGTGACTATAAAATGCCCTCCTTCAGTGCGATCGCCGCATTGAAACTTATAAAAGAAAAAAATATAGATATTCCTTGTATTATTGTGTCTGGAGCTATTGGCGAGGATGCGGCCGTATCCATCATGAAATCCGGTGCCCATGACTATGTGATGAAGGATAATCTTACCAAACTCTCCGTGACCATTGAGAGGGCGATTCGTGAAGCTGTTACCCGGCGGGATAAAGCAAACACAGAGAAAATGTTGGAGTTGAGCAGGGAAAATTTCCGTAATTCCCTGGACGACTCTCCACTGGGAGTCCGCATTGTCACTGCAGAAGGGAATTTAATTTACGCTAATCAGGAAATGTTAAATATATATGGTTATGATAGTATTGAAGAGCTGAAAATAACTCCCCGTGAAAAAAGATATACGCCTGACTCTTACGCAGAATACCAAATAAGAAACGCCAAGAGGTTGCGAGGCGAGTATGTTCCGCCACGTTATGAAGTAAGCATCGTCCGCAAAGATGGGAGAATTCGCGACCTTGAAGTATTTCGCAAGCAGGTGTTGTGGAACGGCGAATTACAATTTCAATCTCTTTATATTGATATCACGAGACGCAAACATGCAGAAAAAAATCTTCGGGATAGTGAAGAACGTTACCGCGATGTCGTGGAGAACTCCCATGAATCCATTATCATCACTCAGGGGTTTAAAATTATCTTCGCAAACAAAGCCGCCGCTGATAATACCGGTTATTCCATAAAAACCTTAACATCAGGCGCTTTTACAGATTTTGTTCACCCCGATGATATTAAAATGGTCAGCGATTATCATTCAAAAAGATTGAATGGCGAGGAAGTTCCTTCGGTTTATTCTTTCAGATTTGTTTGCAGCGACGGAACTGTAAAGTGGACGGAGTTGAACGCCACACTGATTCAATGGGAGAGGAAACCGGCCACTCTGATTTTTATGAAAGATATAACAGAGCGCAAATTATTGGATGAAGAACGCAACAATGGTTATACGAGAATAAAGGAAACACTGGATGCAACGGTCAATTCAATAGCGATGATTGTGGAAACAAGAGATCCCTACACCACGGGTCATCAACTGCGCGTATCTCATCTTGCCAGGGATATCGCCATGCAAATGGGTTTAAGCACCGATAAGAGAGAATTTGTCGCCACGGCGGCAATCATACATGACATAGGCAAACTATCCATTCCTTCAGAAATTCTAGCAAACCAACGAAACTAACCGAATTGGAATTTGAATTAATTAAAACTCATTCTCAATCGGGATATAATATCCTGAAGGACATTAAATTCCCCTGGCCCGTAGCCACTGTCATTCTGCAGCACCATGAAAGAATGAACGGGAGCGGCTATCCACAAAAGCTTAAAGGTGAAGATATTCTTCTAGAGGCAAGGATAGTTGCGGTCGCCGATGTTGTTGAGGCCATCTCCTCTCATCGTCCATACCGTCCCACATTGGGAATTAATTTTGCGCTTGATGAAATAACTAAGAACAGAGGCATTCTTTATGATGCAAATGTCGTGGACAACTGTTTGAAATTATTCAAAGATAAAAACTATACTTTCTCCTGACAATATATCCTGCAAGTTTTAACACCTGATATTTTCCCTAATCTGTAACATTAATTATAATAATAAGTTAAATGCGACTCGTCTTAATATTTTCCATTGCCAATAATAATCGAATGTGTTAAAAAGTTTTTCTTTATGTACGGCTATAAACTATGGAAAAAATTACAGCAATTAGAGGATTTAAAGATATTCTGCCGGAAGATGCCCGCCTGTTTTGGGAGGTTGAATCTATTGCCCGCGAAGTTTTTAACGCTTTTGGTTTTCGGGAAATCCGCGTTCCTATTATCGAAAAAACAGAGTTGTTCAAACGAAGCATCGGGGAAACAACGGATATTGTCGAAAAAGAAATGTATACTTTTGCCGACAGGGACAATGAATTAATAACTTTGCGTCCGGAAGCCACAGCTTCAATCATCCGCGCTTACATCGAACACAATATGTCCGCCGCCGAACAGATAACAAAACTTTTTACCATTGGTCCGATGTTCCGCCGCGAGCGGCCGCAAAAGGGGCGTTTCCGTCAATTCAATCAGATTGACGTCGAGCTTTTCGGCGAAGACAATCCTCAATCCGACGCCGAAATAATTTCTATGTTAATGCATTTTCTAACAAGAACAGGGTTGAGAGATCTGGAATTGGAAATCAACTCTCTAGGTTGCTCTGACTGTCGCCACTTATTTTCAAAAGCTGTTATTGATTTCTTAAGAGGAAGTGAAAATAATCTCTGCCCGGACTGCCGTAGACGCATAAATACCAATCCTCTGCGTGTTTTTGACTGTAAGGTGGAAACCTGTGCTACAACTATCGCAAACGCTCCGAGCATTCTTGATTTTCTGTGTACGGACTGCAAAGTTCATTTTACAGAGGTTAAATCATTGCTCCATGATTTGCATATATCTTTTGATGTCAATCCCCGCATGGTCAGAGGTCTAGATTACTATACGAAAACAGCGTTTGAAGTAAAAACAAATGCCTTGGGAGCACAAAACGCTGTTGCCGGCGGCGGAAGATACAATAGCCTGGTCAGTGATCTGGGAGGGCCGGAAGTCTGCGGGATCGGATTTGCCGTCGGATTTGAAAGACTTATTGCCTGTCTGCCGGAAGATGGGAAAAATAAATTAAAAATCGATTTATTTATTGCCGCGTTGGGTACTCAGGCTCAGAAATTTGCTTTTGGCCTGAACAATGAACTCAGACGTTTCGGATTGTCAACAGAAATGGATTATGCGGATAAAAGCCTGAAGTCCCAGTTAAAACGGGCGGACAAATTGAACAGTGCCTTTACCCTGATTTTAGGAGACAAGGAAATTGATGAGAAACAGGCACTATTGAGAAATATGCAGACAAAAGACCAGCAGACAATTCCTATGGATGGATTGCTGGAATCCATAATTAAAATTATTAAGCAGGCAAAAAACCAACAGGTAAACAAGGATAAATTGGTGGAATCGATAATTAAAATTATTAAAGAGAGGTAAAAGTTTTGGCTGATTTTTTAACAAAGGATAAAAGAACCCACTACTGCGGAAATTTGGATATTTCTCTTGTAGACCAGGAAGTGATTTTAATGGGCTGGACGCATCGCCGGCGCGATCACGGCGGTGTTATATTCGTGGATTTACGTGATCGTGAAGGAATCGTACAGGTGGTCTTCAATCCTGATGCCGGAGAAAATGTTCACGGTGAGGCACGTAAAATTCGCAGTGAATTTGTTTTGGCCGTGAAAGGGAAAGTGCGTAAAAGACCGGAGAGCATGGATAATCCGGCGCTGAAAACCGGTCAGATAGAAGTTATCGTTTCCGATCTGGAAATCATGAACGAATCCAAAACGCCTCCTTTTTCCTTCGACGATGAAGAAATTTCAGAAAACGTGCGTCTTAAGTACCGTTATCTTGATTTGCGCCGTCCGGCAATACAGCAGAATTTATTTTTACGAAGCCGTCTTGCCGCATCCACTCGCAATTATTTTGAACAAAACGGATTTATCGAAGTGGAAACGCCTTTTCTTGGAAAAAGCACTCCTGAAGGCGCGCGTGATTATCTTGTGCCCAGCCGCATCAACAAAGGAACCTTTTACGCGTTGCCGCAATCACCGCAGATATTCAAGCAACTTTTGATGGTGTCCGGTTTTGATCGTTATTATCAAATTGTAAAATGTTTCCGCGATGAGGATTTACGCGCCGACCGTCAACCGGAATTCACGCAGATTGACGTTGAAATGTCCTTCATAACCGAAGAGGATATCATGCAGGTTATGGAAGGCCTGATGGCGAAAATATTCAAGGACTGTCTTGGGCGGGAGATTAAACTTCCCCTTCCCCGGCTCACTTACGCCCAGACAATGAGCCGCTACGGAAAAGATAACCCCGATATACGTTTCGGCATGGAACTCGTTGACCTGACCCCCATCGTCAAAGATTCCGGCTTTAAAATGTTTACGGAAGTGGCCGCAGCCGGCGGAATGATCAAAGCCATTAAAGTGGAAAAAGCGGGCAGTCTTTCTCGCAAGGATCTGGACGGATTAAAAGATTATGTGGCTGTTTATGGCGCCAAAGGATTGGCCTGGGCAAAAATCAATGCCGCCGACTGGACATCTCCAATTTTTAAATTTCTAAAACCTGAGGAAGTGGAAAGCATCGCTAAGGCCATGAACGCAAAGGAAGGCGATATAATTTTCTTTGTTGCGGACACTCCGCGCGTCGTAAATGATTCACTGGGCAATTTAAGAATTCATCTGGCGAAGAAATTGAATTTAATCGATTCCGAAGCTCTGGCGTTTACCTGGATTACGGAATTTCCGCTGATGGAATATTCCGAATCGGAAAAGCGTTTTGTTTCCACGCATCATCCTTTCACTTCGCCTTTTCTGGAAGATTTGCCCCTGCTTGCCACAGATCCCGGCAAAGTCAGGGCTCGCGCTTACGACCTGGTTCTCAACGGTTCGGAAATCGGCGGAGGCAGCATTCGTATTCACCGCAAAGATGTTCAGTCGCAGGCATTTGCCGCTCTGGGCCTGTCTGATGAAGACGCCCGCAACAAATTCGGGTTCCTGCTGGAAGCTCTCGAATTCGGCGCCCCTCCTCACGGAGGCCTTGCATTTGGACTTGATCGTCTGACGATGATCATGACGCACGCGGAATCCATTCGCGATGTTATAGCCTTTCCGAAGACACAGAAAGCATCCGATCTGATGTCTGACGCGCCTTCAAAAGTAAGCATCGAGCAGTTGATGGAATTATCGTTAAAAATCGTTCAATAATAAATACTGGAGAAAGCAATGGCAAAATCCATAACCACCAAGAAAAAAACAGATAAAAAAAATAAAGCGGTTAAGAAATTCAAATTACAAGAGCTGGATAAGCCAAATTTATATAAAGACATATTCCCTTACAGCGAAGTAAGCAAGATTGTATTTGATGAAAAGATTGTTCCCGTAAATCCGGCCAAAGAAATTTTTATCACGGATACGACTTTCCGCGATGGTCAGCAGTCACGCCCCCCCTACACGGCGGAACAAATTGTCACAATATTCAAAATGCTCAATAAACTCGGCGGATCAAACGGAGTGATCCGCCAAACGGAATTTTTTCTTTACAGCAAAAAAGACAAGGAAGCGGTGGAACAATGTTTTGAACTTGGTTTACGTTATCCGGAAATAACAGGATGGATAAGAGCGGCCAAGGAAGATGTTCCCCTGGTCAAACAATTCGGTTTGAAGGAAACCGGCCTTCTGACTTCCGTTTCCGATTATCATATTTTTCTTAAACTGAACAAAAAAAGAAGTCAGGCGCTGAATGATTATCTGGGCATAGTCAAATCTATTCTGGATTTGGGTATCATTCCCCGCTGTCATTTTGAAGACGTTACCCGGGCCGATATTTACGGATTCTGCATACCCTTCGCGCAGGAATTAATGAAACTCAGGGAAGAAAGCGGCATTGACATAAAAATCAGGCTTTGCGACACCATGGGTTATGGCGTTACTTATACCGGTGCCGCCCTGCCCCGCAGCGTTGATAAACTTGTTCATGCTTTCATCCATGATGCCGGTGTTCCCGGACATCTGCTGGAATGGCACGGACACAACGATTTCCACAAAGCCATGATTAACGCCACAACAGCCTGGCTCTATGGCTGCGCCGCAGCCAATTCCACCCTGTTGGGACTTGGGGAAAGAACAGGTAATCCGCCCATCGAAGGTCTGATTTTTGAATATATCGCCCTTAAAGGAAACAATGGCATTGACACAACGGTTATTACCGACATCGCTGAATATTTTGAAAAAGAAATTGGCGTGAAAATTCCGCATAATTATCCTTTTGTCGGGTCAGGATTCAATCTCACCAGCGCCGGCGTTCATGCTGATGGACTAATTAAATGCGAAGAAATTTATAATATATTTGATACAAGAAAAATTTTAAAACGACCTATTACCACCACCATTACCGACAAATCCGGCAACGCCGGTATCGCTTTCTGGATTAATCAGCGTTTCAATCTTGAAGGCAGCAAAACCGTGGATAAAAGGCATCCGGGAGTTTCTAAAATTCACAAGTGGGTTACGGAACAATATGAAGCAGGCCGTATCACTTCTATTTCTTCCGAAGAAATGGAAAAAAGAGTTCGTTTGTATCTACCGGAATACTTTATGTCTGAATTGGAGAAGATCAAATTTATAGCTGAAAAAGCCGCCGTTGCCGAAGTCAATCAGATTATTGAACATCCCATCATGAAGACCATGAACACGGAAGAACAGGAAGCCTTGATGCAGAGTTTTGTGGATGAACATCCATCCATTCAGTTTGCATACATTGTTGATATGAACGGCAGAAAGACGACAAAAAATATCACGAATATTGCCGATCGCGCAAAATATGAAAACTATGGAGTAGGCACGGATCAATCCGACAGAGAATGGTTTATAAAACCTTTGCAAACGGGCAAGGTTTATGTCTCCGATTTCTTTATTTCCAAAATGACTGGAATTCTATGCTTCACCGTATCCGCTCCCATAGTTAATGATCAGGATGAAATGATCGGAATATTCGGCGTTGACATTCAATTCGAAGACTGGGTTAAGAGAGCTGAAGACATGGACGACATGGATCATATCGCTCTGCGCGCCGAGTATACGGAAATGAAATCAAAAGCCAAGCACGGCCATCACTGAGCGATATAAAGCGGGATTCGGCAAACTGTATTTTTTGAAGATCAATGAATGCTTTAAATTTGCGTTCAGCGTACGATTTTTTGTTGCAAAACACAGTCCCTGTTTTCATACGCAATGATAAAATTCGGATTTATGTGGATGGCTTTATTTAAGTCGTAGAGAGCTTTATCATTATTTCCTTTCTGATACCAAATCATCCCTCTATTATTGTATGCCTCGAAAAAATTTGGCCTTAATTGAATGGCTTTGTCGTAATTAGCCAAAGCTCTATCTTTATCGCCTACTTCATGCAAAATTATCGCCCTATTATAATATGCTTCAGCAAAATATTGATCTAACTGAATGGATTTACTGTAATAGGCTAAAGCTTTATCTTGATCTCCCTTTTGATGCCAAATGTTTCCGATATAGTGGTAAATATCCGCTCGATTCGGAGCTAACTGTATGGCCTTGTTTAAATCTGCGAGGGCCCTATCATTATTGCCTATTTCATGCCAAATGAACCCTCTATTAATGTATGCCTCAACATAATTGGGGTTTATCTGCAAGGCCTTACTGAAATCAGCAAGAGCTTGTTCTTTATGGCCGTTTATATTCAAAAATAATCCCTTATTATAGTATGCTTTTGCCGGAGCAAAATAGCTATACAAAGGATTTACTGCATTTAACATTATAATGAATGCACAAACAATAAAAACCCCTCTATTAAATATAGTTTTGGCGCTTACGTTTTTTTCTTTTTCTTTTTTGTAGGTTAAAAATAAACCCGTGATAGAGAGTAGTCCGATTAGAATTGTTTCAAACAGGAAAATTGTGTTCATCATAATACCTCATTTCGAAATTAAACATGCCTGTCTTTTAATCCAAAGAAGATAAATTTAAGAGTTGCGGAACGCCTGATAACCCATGAAATACTCAGCGAAAATATCAAAGTAAATAATGTGATGAATATTGCTGCCGGATAAAATCCAAGATCCAAACCATGCAATAAGACCGAGTAAATTTGTTCACCGATTCTTAATAATATATAATGTAAAACATAAATATCCAAAGTATACAGCCCGAAAAATGAAAGCAGTCGGAAAATCCATTTATCAGAAAACCAACTGATTAAAGAATAGGATGCCGCAATCCCCAAACAAGCTATTGTAAAATTAAATGTCCATTTTACGGGTGACGTAATTAACATGTCATTACTATAGGGTTGATAGGGAAGTAGCAAGAAACACGCGATAAATAAACCACCGAACAGCAGTTTTGATTTGATTCCGATAACCGGTAATTTGTCACGATGCTCTGCCATTAAATAGCCGGCAAAGAAAAATATGTAATACCATCTCAAGTAGCCCAACCATAAATTATATACAGGGAGAATAAATAAAATCAGGAAAATCCATATGTACGCAAAATATCCCAAATATTTTTCTAAATATCTAATAATTAATAAAATACAATAAAGCATGAAAAGAGCCATGAAAAACCAGGGAGTAACTGATGGAAAAAAAAGACCTTTTAACATGTGATGTTGTATCCCGGATAAACCATTTGTAAAAGAAAAATTTATAGAATTTATTTCGTTAGGAATTAACCAGGACCAAACAAATAACCAAACGAAATAAGGAATCAAAATTCTTTCAACCCTTGTCCATACCCATCTACACCATGGTTTTGTTACTTTGCCAAATATAATATATCCGCTTAAAAACATAAAAAGAGGCATATGAAAAGAATAAATAAATTCGAAGATTTTATTATTATTCTCATCAGCAATATATCCTATTACATGACCCAAAACGACAAGAATAATCGCATAGCCTTTTAGTGCGTCAACCGTTTTATCCCTCATTCAACCTCCTTGATGAAGTCGATCTAGTATTCGTCATAAATCGCCCATTGCTCAAACGGCCGGTTTTCATCGTATTCTGAAAGCGGTGCTATTTCGCGAATAAACCTGGAAGGAGCCAGGTTTAAGACGCCAGAAGACCGGTTGTAATCAAGAGCGGGATAACACAGGTATAACTGATCTCTTGCCCTGGTTACTGCAACATAAAAAAGCCTTCTTTCCTCTTCTTCGCCGTCCGGTTCTTTCAACGCACGTTGCAACGGAATCATTCCATCCGCGCACCAGATGATGAAAACATATGACCACTCCAGACCTTTGGCCTGATGGATCGTGCTCAAAGCCACTTTATCCTCGCCGTCTTCTTCACCCGCGCTTTCTTCTCTGGACATATTGGTAAGCAAAGCCAGTTCATTTAAGAAATCTTCCATCTGCAAAAACTGAGCGGAAAAATTCCCCAACTGGATTAAATCTTCTTCCCGTGAAGAAATATCGGAATAATTATCCTGCAGATATGTGCGGTAACCGCTTTTATTGAGCAGAACATCGATGATCCTTCCCGGCATGCGATCATGAGGATCAAGATCAAGCAGCAACTGGATCGTTTTACGAAACTCCATCAACCCCTGAATTGCAGATTTTGGCGCAGATTTAATAAAATCTTCAGTAAATATAGCCTCCAGCGGATTTTCCTGTATGGCAAGATATTTCCAGATTTTGTTAAATGTCGCCTTGCCCACTTTCGGATACATTAAAAGTAGCCGCCGCCAGGCCAGTTCATCTCCAGGATTAACCATGATACGCATATAGGATGTTACGTCTTTAATATGCGCCTGTTCAAAAAAACGGATGCCCGAACGGATATCGAAAGGAATATCACGCCGGACAAATTCCATTTGCATCTCCATGGAATGATAATGCGCTCTGTAAAGAACAGCGATTTCGCTGAACGGCACACCGGAACGAACCAGTTCTGTTATTCTTTGCGCCACAAAATCAGCCTGTTTCACAACGTTCTGCGCGGAAACCATAACCGGCCGCATGCCATTCTTACGCACCGCTTTTAATTCCTTGGGAAATTGATTTTCATTGTTATTTATACTCAGATTGGCAAGATGCAATATTTCCGGTGTGCTGCGATAGTTGGTTTCCAGCTTAAATATCTTGCAATCCGGATAACGATCCGGGAAATTTATTATATTGCTGAAATTGGCGCCGCGAAATGAATAAATGCTTTGCGAATCATCGCCGACAACCATCAGATTGCGGTGGCAGGATGCCAGAAGATCGACAATATCCGCCTGAATGATATTAGTATCCTGATATTCATCCACCAGCACATGCTTAAATCTTCCCGCGACATTATTTAAGATATCTGGATGCTCCTGAAGAAGTAAGCGGCAGTTGAATAACAGATCATCAAAATCCATTATGGAGAGATCTTTCTTCTTCTTGATATAAAGAATCGCGGTTTGCGTAATTTCTTCGAGTAGATATAGAAAATAGGGATATTTTGACTGAATAACATCTTCCAGAGTGCTCTGTGTATTTACTGCCAGACCGATAATTTCAGCAAGAACATTACTCTTGGGAAATTTACTCTTCTTCGTGTCGATTTTAAGTTCTGTCAGACACGTGGAAATCAACTGACGGGAATCTTCACTGTCAACAATGGAAAAGTTGCTTTGATAACCGAGAAGATACGCGTTGTTTCTCAACAGGCGGTGGGCGATATGATGAAATGTGCCGCCCATTATCCTGCCTGTGGAAGAATTGATCAAGCCCTCAACGCGGTTGAGCATGGATTTTGCGGCTTTATTTGTGAAGGTTGCCAGCAGAATATTTTCGGGAAAAACGCCGCTCTCCAGCAGGCGGGCTACTCTGTAAGTTAAAGTACGGGTTTTGCCGCTTCCCGCTCCGGCAAGCACCAAAAGCGGTCCCCCCTCTTCCATTACAACTCGATATTGTTCAGGGTTAAGTTCTTTTTTATAATCAATCATTAATTATACCGAGTAAATATTTTAAGATTTTTTCCTATATCAATAAACGAAAAGGGTTTATAAAGTAATACGACTATATATTCAAGTTAATATATGTTTCCATTTCTAAATCAAAGCGCTATTTTTGTCGTAATATTAAATTAATTCCCTACCCTATAAGGTTTAAATTTGTCTTGATTTTACTTGCCTTATGAGCTAAACAGCGCAAGTTCAAAATGAATTGTTTTTAAAGCATTGAAAGGAGTTTTCATGGCAAAGTACGAATCCAAATCTATCAGAAATCTGGCCGTAGTCGGACACGGCGGAACCGGAAAAACATCTCTCTGCGAATCTTTACTTTTTGTCTCAGGAAAAAGCGAACGATTAGGCAGGGTTGATGACGCGACATCCTGTATGGATTTTGAGCCCGAAGAACAGAAACGGCGGGGATCAATCAGTTCGGCGGCCAATTTTGTCGAATGGGAAAAACATAAGATTAATTTTATTGATACACCGGGCGATTCCAACTTCACCTATGATATAAAATGTTCAATGAGCGTTGTCGAAAACGCTATTATCGTGGTTGACGCTGTCGGCGGCGTTGAATTTCAAACACAAAAAGTATGGGAATTAGCCGAAGAATTTAAACTCCCGCGTATTATTCTCATTAACAGACTGGATCGTGAGCGCGCTAATTTCAATACCGCGCTGGACAGTGTTAAAAACAAATTCAAGAAAAAAACTACACCCGTCTGCCTGCCTATTGGCTCCGAAGATAAATTCAACGGTATTGTCGATTTAATCGGGATGAAGGCATACCTGTTTGGCGATAACAAAGGCGTTGGAAAAGTGGTGGATATTCCGGCTGAAATGAAAGACGATGTTAAATTGATGCATGACTCTATGATAGAAGATATAGCTGAATCCGATGACGAGCTGATGAATAAATATCTGGAAACCGGCGAACTTTCCGACGAAGAATTAAAAAAAGGATTGAAAAAAGGCGTTACCGCCGGAAGTTTAATTCCGGTAGTCTGCGGATCTTCAATAAAAGGTATTGGAATTTCTCTGCTGCTTGATTTGATAACTGATTCTTTCGCATCTCCGGTTGATCGCGGTCCGGTCAAAGGCAAAAAACCGAAAACCGGCGAAATTGAAGAAAGACAGCCTTCGGAAGATGCTCCCTTCTCGGCAATCGTTTTTAAAACAATCGCCGATCCATATGCCGGCAGATTGACTCTGTTCCGTGTTTATTCCGGCACACTGAACTCAGATACGCCCGTTTATAATTCAACCAGAAAAATCACGGAAAAATTCGGTCATGTTTTCTTCCTCGAAGGCAAAAATCAGAAACAGGCGGAAGTCCTTATTCCGGGCGATATTGCCGGTGTGGCCAAATTAAAGGAAACAACAACCGGAGACACTCTGTGCAACGAGAAATCTCCGATCATCTTTGAAAAAGTGGCCGTGCCGCCGCCCATCATGTCTTACGCGATGGAACCGAAAACAAGAGGCGACGAAGACAAGATCGCGTCGTCTATTCACCGCCTGACGGAAGAAGATCCGACCATCGTATTTACCCGCAATGTTGAAACCAAGGAAATGATTCTTTCGGGAATGGGCCAGGTGCATATCGAAGTCAACATCGAAAAAATGAAAAGAAAATTCGGCGTCGAAGTAAACCTCAATACTCCCAAGATTCCCTATAAAGAAACCATTAAGGGAAAAACCAATGTCCAGGGCAAATACAAGAAACAGTCCGGTGGACGCGGCCAGTTCGGAGACTGCTGGATTGATATCGAACCCCTGCCCCGCGGAGGCGGCTTTCTGTTTGAAGATAAAATCGTCGGCGGAGTTATTCCCGGTCAGTACCGCCCTGCTGTCGAAAAAGGAATTGTGGAAGCGGCAGCCAAAGGCGTGCTGGCAGGATACCCTGTGGTTGATTTTAAAATAGCACTTACGTTCGGATCCTACCACACAGTGGATTCGTCGGAAATGGCATTTAAAATTGCCGGTTCGATGGCTTTCCAAAAGGGAGTAATGGATTGTCAGCCGATTCTTCTGGAACCGATAGTAAATATCGAAATAGAAATACCCGATGAATATATGGGTGATGTGATCGGAGATTTGAACAGCAGACGCGGCCGTGTTCAGGGAATGGATTCCAATGGTTCCAATCAGGTAATCAAAGGCTCGGTGCCGCTCGCGGAGATTTTAAAATACGCTCCCGATCTCAGATCCATGACCAGTGGCAGAGGCAACTTCACCTATACTCATTCCCATTACGAGGAAGTTCCCGCTTATATCGCCGAGAAAATTATTGCCGAGCATAAGAAAGACAAAGAAGAAGAATAACAAAATGATCCATGCCGGAATTATAACGGTCAGTGACAAAGGCTCGCAGGGCAAACGTGAAGACTTAAGCGGCCCCGCAATAGCAGAAATGCTTGCGGGAGCCGCAATTGAAATAAAACATTCTCTCATTATTCCCGACGAAAAAGATCAAATTAAAAAAGCTATTATGAATTTATCCGACGTTAAAAAAATGGATTTGATTTTAACCACCGGAGGAACCGGCGTTAGCCCCCGTGATATAACTCCTGACGCGACACTTGAAGTCATTGACAAGCAAATTCCCGGCATGGCCGAAGCCATGCGTCAAAAGAGTATGCTGATTACACCTCACGCCATGATTTCCCGGGCCGTCGCGGGAATTCGCGGAAAATCACTCATCATCAATCTCCCCGGAAGCCCAAAGGGCGCGAAAGAAAACCTTTCTGTAGTTTTACCGGCATTGAAACACGCCATTGAAAAAATCAAGGGAGATGCCTCGGAATGCGCTTCTGAATAAACCTTAAAGCGTTGCGTTGATGCGTTCCCGCCCAGTATATTTTACGGCAACGGGGACATTGATCATATTCCGTGCAATTTTCAAAAACATACTGCGGCACCAGATCACGAGCTTCTTCCCTGCTGATAGGAGATAGCTTTTCATTACACTCAAGACAAATCCCGAACATTTTTTGTCTGTCTGTCTTTAAAGAAAACTTTTCAATGACATTATTGATCTGAAGGCCGACATCAACATCTGTGATTAGATGCAGCGTGCCGGAAAACGGGCGTTCCGTCATATCGTGTCTTCTTGTAAGAACTATTCTACCTTCAGCATTAGCCTGGCGCAACATTTCCCGGCCGGCTTCTTTCGTGAACACAACCGTATCGTAACCTAAAAGCCGCAGCCATTTAGCCAACCTTGCCAAAGACGCATCGGTGATAAATTTGAAATCTTCAAACGGGAAATGCCTGACATTATCTGGGTATTTTTTGTTCATCAATTATTGGCGGCGCTTCATGGGCTTGAAGTTCCTTACGCAAATCACGAACAAGTTTGTTCAAACGTCTAATTGTGCGGTTCAAACGAAAACGTTCCACTATGCCCCAAAAAGCTGTAATGATTACTCCAGCCAAAAGGGATGCGAAAATAAGCATATAAGCCGGAATCGGCGGTGCATGTTTTAAATAGTCATAAAATTTTAATTGTATAGGTTCTAAATTCTGTTGTGAAAATGTAACTATAAATAAAGCGAAAACTATAACAAGAATTAAATAAATTATTCTCATTACATTATTCCTCCCGATGATATTTTTTAAAAAGAGGCGCAAGATTAGCAGCAGTTGTCGCCACGGCTTCCGGAATGACCCTCACGTTCGTAACAACGCTCATGAAGTTTGTATCACCTTCCCAGCGGGGAATAACGTGGACATGAAAATGCTCTTCAATGCCGGCGCCTGCCGCTTTGCCTATATTAGCGCCTATATTGAATCCATCAGGATGCATTGCTTCTTTCATCGCCTTGATTGATATTTCCAGAAGATCAAATATTTCCTTTCTTTCTTCCTGTGTCAGTTCTTCAATTTTTCCTATATGTCTCTGAGGTATTATCATTAAATGACCGTTGACATAAGGGTACCTGTTCATCATCACATAGGCTGTTTTGCCTTCACACAATATAAAATCATCGCACCTGATGGAACACTTGCAGAAAACACAGCCATCAGGTTTTTCCCCTTTTATATAGTCCATGCGCCATGGCGCAAAAATTGTTTCCATATTCAAAACCAGCCGTTAAAGATTATATTTTAATTATCCTACCCTTTATGTCTTTGTCAATTTCTAATATGCCTATGGTTTTGGAAGAGGCAAAAAATCTGTCCACCGCCGACCCCGGATTAAAAAAAAGGACATTATCTTTTGTATGATTTACCGGTTTATGCGTATGTCCATAAACAATGCAGTCAACATTTTTAAAAGCATCCGATATTCTTTCTTCAATTCCAAAAGGAGATCCCCATCCGTGAATCAGGAGGAATTTAAATCCCTTTATATCAAAAAGTAAATGATCAGGGAATTTTTCTGTGACCGAAGAATTGTCCATATTGCCGCATACCGTTTTAACCTCCTTTTCCCCGAATATTTCCAAAACACGCACATCAACCAGATCTCCGGCATGCAGAATTATATCTACATCGTTGAAATGCTTCAGCGATGCATTTTCTCATATCATCATCATAATCTTCAAGATGAGTGTCGGAAATGACTCCTATTTTTATTTTCTTGTCTTCCATGGCCAATAACCAATTAATTACTTATTAGCGATATGAGACAAAAAAAACAAGTTTTATTTATATGATTTCAGCAAGCGTAAAAAGCTTTTAAATTGACTTTATTGCCGAGTAAAGTTAATATTTTGATAAAGAATAGTTTGGAAAAACCTTATTTAAAACGGTTAAATAATGGAAAAACAATTAGATTTTAAAAGAATAGCCGAATTAAGAAAAACAATCGAATATCACAATAAACGTTATTACCAGCAGGATGCTCCTGAAATATCCGATTTTGAATACGATCGTTTGATGCGGGAACTGCAGGATTTGGAAAACCGTTACCCGGAGGAATACTCGGCGGAATCTCCTACTCAAAGAGTTGGCGCAGCACCGCTTAGCAAATTTGCAACTTTTACCCATCCCTCTCAAATGTTCAGTTTGGCCAATGCATTCTCTAATGAAGAAATTATTGAATTTGACAGCCGTATCAAACGTCTGGCTGGTGTTGATCATATTTCATATATCGCTGAACCGAAGCTTGACGGTCTTGCTGTAAATCTGATTTATGAAAACGGAATTTTTAAGCAGGGAGCTACTCGAGGCGACGGAGCTACCGGCGAAGATGTCACACAAAACCTCAAAACCATCTCTTCCCTTCCCTTAAAAATACAAAATGTAAAAGGCAAGCAGATACCTTCATTTATAGAAATACGCGGTGAAGTTTACATACAGAAAAGGCCTTTCCAAAAATTAAATCTCCGGCGTATTGAAGAAGGTGAAGAGCCTTTTGCCAATCCCCGCAATGCTGCTGCCGGATCGCTGCGTCAGCTCGATTCAAAAATAACGTCGCGACGTCCTCTTAATATTTTTCTTTATGGCGTCGGCAACGTCAAGGGCATCAGTTTTTCTACCCACGGGGAAGTCCTGCAAACACTTTCCCGCTGGGGTTTTCCGGTAAACCCTCTTATTAAACAAGCAAATAATATCCAGAGTTGCATTGAATATTTCGAAAACATTTGTGCGCAAAAGAGAAAACCTACCGTATGAAATTGATGGAGTTGTCCTGAAAGTAAATGATCTGGCATTGCAAGCAACTCTGGGCAATGTTTCCCGCAGCCCTCGCTGGGCGATCGCCTGCAAATTTCCTGCTTCTCAGGAAATAACAACAATCAAAGATATCATTGTTGGTGTGGGACGCATGGGCACATTGACGCCTGTCGCCATAATGGAACCGGTCAATGTGGGCGGCGTCATGGTCAGCCGTGCCACTTTACATAACGAAGATGAAGTCATTAAGAAAGATATTCGCATAGGTGACACAGTTGTTATTCAGCGTGCCGGCGATGTTATTCCCGAAGTCGTTAAGGTTATTCTTGAAAAAAGAACAGGTAAAGAAAAAGAATTTAAGATGCCTGTGAAATGCCCCGAATGCAATTCCGATATCGTGCGACTGGAAGGAGAAGTAGCCCACCGCTGTGTTAATATTTCCTGTCCGGCGCAGTTGAAAGAACACATTCGCCATTTTGCGTCTCGCAGCGCAATGGACATCGAAGGCCTTGGCGAAAAAGTTTCTTCGCAACTTTTTGATGCCAAATTAATTACCGATCCGGCTGACCTTTACTTTTTAAGCAAAGAACAACTCGTCGCGCTCGATCGTCAGGCGGAAAAATCGGCGCAGAATTTAATAGAGGCTATTGAGAAATCTAAAAATCCCGTTCTTGATAAATTTATATATGCTCTGGGCATCAGACATGTAGGAGAACGCACAGCCAAGCTTCTTGCCGCGCATTTCGGCAACATGAAAAATCTTATAGCCGCAAATGTTGAGGATTTAACTGCTATCAATGAAATTGGCCCGGAAATCGCTGCAAGCATCTTGGAATTTTTTCACGAACAGAAAAATATTGACGTTATGAATAAATTCAGCAAAGCGGGAGTAACACCTCAGAAGAAGGAAATATCGGGAAATGCTCCCTTGCAGGGGAAATCTTTTGTTTTTACCGGCACGATGCAAGGCATGGGTAGAAACGATGCAAAAAACATTGTCGAGAATCTGGGTGGCACAATCCATTCCAGCGTCACTAAAAGCACAAGCTACGTTGTTGCGGGCAGCGAGCCCGGTTCCAAAGTCGATAAGGCGAAGTCTTCAGGAATTAAAATCATCCGTGAGGAAGAATTTCTTAAACTGATCGGCAGGTAATACCGCTTCGCTTTCAAAGGATAACGAGGCGGCAAGGAGGAGGCTCTGTAGGCGTATATGGAAATACGTCGAGGAAGCCTACGACGCTGACAACAAAGTTAGCCGATGAAAGAGAACGGTATTCATGAAACGAGTTCATGTTTATATTTCCGGTAGAGTACAGGGAGTCTTCTTCCGTGCCGTAACACAACAAACAGCAAAGGGATTTTATCTTACCGGCTGGGTGCGTAATCTGGCTGATGGCCGCGTTGAAGCTCTAATTGAAGGCGAAAATGCCGATGTTGATAAAATGATCGCCTGGTGCCACATCGGCCCGACCGCCGCACGAGTTGAAGAAGTCTTAACCGGGGAAGAACCATACACCGGCGAATTTCAAGATTTCAGTATTAAGTATTGATTAAAAGTTATTTTAATTAACCAACGCCTTTAATTCACAGACAATGGTTAATTTAATTTTGTCACTATTATTTCTTACACCTACAACTCTACAACATTTGGCAGTTATTAGGATTGAAAATTACCGGGTGTAAGGTGCAACAGAGCGAATCAGTCGCTGCATTACGAAGTCGGTTGAAATGTCTTGTGAGGCAAGACAGTGTTTTTGACATCTTCCTCTGTCAAAGCTAACCCTCTCTACCCCTGTTCCTAGTATTATTTTTACTTTCTATTTCCAAGACTTCTTAACCACATGGCTAGAGATTCGTAATCAGTTAGGCCTAGTCGATAACCAACCTTATCCTTAAATTGAATCGCTCCTTTTGTAAAGTAGGAGCTTGTCACAACTAACCCATGAGATGCTTTCTCCTGCTCAACTATTCCATATAATGCCCGAACAATGGAAACTCCAACCGGTCTTTCAGGTGCAAATCGTTTGCATTCCACTAAAAAGAGTAATCGACCTGCCACAGTTTCTCTCCAAGCAAGTATGTCACGACCACCATCCCTAGAAGGTGGCGTAACATTAACATCGAATCCCTCTCTCTGAAGCAATTCAGCTATCATTTCCTCAAATTTACGGGGGGACAGTTGGAATATTCTCGATGGATTTGCAGTGAAAGAAGCAAGTATGTCATCCCAGTAACTAACTACTCGTACAATATCTTGTCCTTCATGGGTCGGCAAAAGCAAGTTCTCATAAACTAAATCGGCACCCGTCCATACGGCCTCAAAAATATTGGCAAGAACACTGGCTTCCTCACCATAAATATGTTTTCCATAGTAATCCGCGGGTACATTATGGAGATCCGATGTGTCTTTCGGAAACGGCGAAACCACGTTCTCGGATCGACTAATACGAAAGTTTTGTGTAAACACCCCTCTTGGCAGTTTACGAAATTCTACACTACCACCATTCGCCTCAAAATGCTCCAGTATGCGATCGTGCATAGGTTTAATATCGGTACCAGAGACAAGAATTCGTATTGGATTCTTTGATATATCAGCACTTTCCTTAATTGCGATATCAAATATCAATCGACTAAACCGGGATGGACAGTCAATAATGAAATCAGTTCCTTGTTTCATTGTCTCCATACTAAAAAGTTCGTTTGCATACACTAACTACCTTTTTATAATTTTTTAAAACTATCTTTTATTTTGTCATAACCGCGTTGTTTATAAAATTTCATAACCGCACCATTGTCAGATTCACTTTCTGGAACCGTATCTTCATTCCATTTGCATCCAAAAATATCTGTTAGTTGATCTCTTTGGTGAATTTTCATTTCTTGCCTAATAATTAATATCTGAACTTAGCTTTTTCCGATAATTTGGTTGTCAATATAGCACACGTTCTTTTTTTTAAAAAGAATAATACGCAGAATAATCGATTCGGATTGAAAGAAAGCATATTTGACAAGGACGAAGATTTGTTTCTTACAGGAAGAAAAAATTTGTAGTTAGCAAACACATTCGATTTTCAATAAAATATTAAACAGGGTCCCAGTTCCCACAATTTGGACATTGCACTACTCGTTTTTCTGGTGTTTCAGGAGAATATATACTTAGGGTGTTCGGATAATTAGCCAAGCCATGCATAATACCATGGATAGAACCATAACAGTCGTTTATAATGAACCCATAATTGCATCTTGAACATTTATGAATTGGTCTATTCTGTATACTCACTTCAGACGGGAGTTCTGCTTTTTTCGCTACCGACTCAAGTTGCATTGATAGCACTTTGTTTTGCATCTGGAGTATTTTTATTTCTTGGCTTGTTTCGATATCTGTGCTTGATTTTCCCTTTGTCGTAAAACCAAAAACTTTCCACAGGGTGTTATAATCAGGTGCTCGTTCAATCGTAGAATTAATGTGTATACAAAGTTTTTCGATTTCAGATTCGATCATCCAAGGACGAATATCTGATTTGTAAGTGTGATAGTTGATGATTTGCGTATCAAAAGGTATTGTCTTTGTCGTATCGTCCGCAACTAAACAAATAGGTTTATCCAGAGCAGTTCGGATACCAAATTCAAAGAATACGTTAGGATTTAAGCAAGTGATGTCACAAAGAACCAAATCAGACTGTTCTAGGTTATTAATGATTTCAGCATGAATGATATCGGAACCGCTTGCAGTAGGGGGAATCGGCGAAAATCCAGCTTTTTTCAATGCAGGTACGAAGATATGTTCTAAAACGTGAGTGAAGTGTTCAGAATCGTTTTGGTATAAGGAAGCCGATTCCACTGGCGTTGATACAGGCATTATTATGAAAGCTTTTGAGAGTTCATTTTCTTTCTTCGTCATTTGTTATTATCCTTCAATAAGCTATTTATTCGCCCACAACATTGTTTAAATGGATCCGTGCCAATATTAAGAACGCCAACGATTACAGTTTGTAACTTAGCATAAAATTCAAAATTTTAAAAATAAGACTTACAGGAAGTTAAAAATAAAAATCTGTATAAGTTAATAAATCTATTTGGACTTACTATCTATATTTTTACATTTGGGACATACGCCATAGAAGTCGATATATATTTCACCGATTTCAAAACCTTGTTGCAGTTTTGGGGTCGGTATTAAAGACTTGTCGACATCCATCTCAATATTAACAATGTTACCGCAAATACTGCAAATGAGATGATTATGACGATGCTGTAACAGTTTCATAAATTTTTGATTGAAGTTACGGATTTGGATTTGAAGGCCTAGCACTAACACCAATAGACAAGCAACTATCACCATAAAAATATCCATAGTATACTCCACCTGCTGAATTAGAAACCTGCTACATCTTAACAATTATCGTTTGTAGCTTAGCATAAAATTAAAAATATTGGAAATGAGACTTACAGGAAGTCATGCTTAACAACAATTATCATAGCCAATATATTCTTTCCCTATAAGCTATCGAAATTCCTTGATTGCTTCCTCAAAAACTTTCATTGAATTGACAATCGTCGCGTCATCAACGCAATAAGCTATGCGGAAATATCCGGGACAGCCGAAAGCGCTACCAGGCACAACCAGAATGTTTTTCTCCAAAAGCATTTTAACAAATATCACATCGTTCGGAATCGGACTCTTAACAAATAAATAAAACGCGCCTTGCGGTTTCTCAAACTTGTAGCCTGATTTCTTCAAACCCGCGCAAAGCATGTCTCGTTTTCTTTTATAAACATTAACTTCAACTTTTGTGTTCTGAAGTTTTGTCACAACTCTCTGCATCATAGCCGGAGCGTTTACAAATCCTAGAATCCGCGTGCATAATATCAGGGCATTGATCAAATCCTGGGCATCTTCAATTCCCGGGTTCACTGCGATATACCCGATTCTTTCGCCGGGCAGTGATAATGTTTTGGAGTAAGAGTAGGCAATGATACTGTTTCTATAAGCGGAAAAGATATTGGGAACTTTAACTTTATCATAAACTATTTCACTGTAAGGCTCATCGGAAACAAGATATATCGCTTTTTTCAATTCCTTACTTTTCTTGACAAGCATCCTTGCCAGATCGGTAATGTTCTGCTTATTGTAAACTTTTCCTGTAGGATTATTGGGAGAGTTTATCAATACAGCTTTTGTCTTTCTATTGACAGCCGCCTCAATGGCCTTAATATCAAGAGAAAAATCATCCCTTGTTTTAACTTTTTTAAGAACACCGCCGTAATTATCTATATAGGCATTATATTCCATGAAATAAGGAACCGGCACAATGACTTCGTCCTTCGGGTCAAGCAGCGATTTGAAAATAACATTGAGGGCGCCACCGGCCCCACAGGACATAATAATATGATCGCTATCGAGTTTCAGACTGTGCCGTTTGTTCATCTTTGCGGCAATGGCCTGTCTTGTTTCATTATAGCCGGCGTTGGGCATATAACCATGTTTGTTGTGAATTATTTCTTCCGCTATTTTTTTCAGTTCTTTTTTAAATTCATCCGGCGGCTCAACATTGGGATTGCCCAAACTGAAATCATAAACTTTATCGGCGCCGTATTTCTTTTTCATCTCGATGCCTTGTTCAAACATTTTTCTGATCATCGAAGAACCGGCAATGGATGCTTTTATCTTTTTCGCGATAGTCATATAAGTAGAATCCAATATAGAAATTATTATTAATCTCACGCTTTTTTTCTTTTGAATAAAACAAAAAGCCCGAGTAAGATTAGTATACCCGGCAACACATATTTAGAATATTTATGGAGATCAAAACCATAAAATTTAATAATAAGGAATACAACTCCCGCAATAGTTATAAACCAGCCGCCGAAATCCGACGCTTTCTGAATTATCGTGCCAACACCAATTACAATGATCAGCACCGGCCATGTTTGTGAAAATGAATAGATACCCGCTTCGGATAAATAAATCAAAACTCCTAAAGCAATTAAAATTAATCCTCCCGTAAGCATGTGACGTTTCGAACCAGCCATAAATTACATCCTCCTTTTTCAAGCATGAAACAATTATCTATGGTCTAAATTTACGATTTATCAATCAATTTTAAAAACGGTTTAAATAAATCAATGGGTATCGGAAATAACGTTGTGGAATTATGTTCCGCGGCAACCTGATTCAATGTCTGCAGGTAACGCAGTTGGAGCGACATTGGCTGTGTTTCCATTAAAGCTGCCGCTTCAATTAATTTCTGCGCGGCCTGGAATTCACCTTCAGCATTAATAACCTTGGCCCTTCGTTCTCTTTCCGCTTCCGCCTGCTTGGCTATTGCCCGTTTCATTTCTTCCGGCAAATCAATTTGTTTCACTTCCACCAGTGATACCTTGATGCCCCAGGGCTCAGTGCTGCGATCCAGAATTTCCTGCAAGTGCATATTGATCTTTTCCCGCGCCGAGAGAGTTTCATCCAACTCCACCTGCCCGCAAACACTTCTGAGCGTGGTCTGAGCAAGTTGGGATGTGGCGTACAAATAATTTTCGACATTGGTCACCGCGGCATTGGCATTCACAACACGGAAATACACAACGGCGTTAACCTTGATGGAGACATTGTCTTTGGTAATGACATCCTGCGGGGGAACATCCATGGTGATTGTTCGCATATCAACCTTTACCACCCTGTCAATGCCGGGAATAATGATGATCAATCCCGGGCCTTTGACGTCCCTGATACGGCCTAAACGGAAAACAACAGCTCTTTCGTATTCATTCAATATACGAATTGCTGACGCAAGAAACATGACTACCAGCACGACAACCACTACCAACGGCAAAGAAAAAGCACCTATCATTTTAAGTTCCTCCCTTTAATTTATTTATAAGATTATTATTTCTTTATTTCTTCCACAATCAAGCTTAAACCGTCAACCTTGACAACTCTTACTTTCGCACCTTTTTTAACCGGTTCTTTACTTGTCGCCTTCCAGTATTCACCATTTAAAAATACTTTCCCTTCGTTGGCAATGTCGGTCACCGCTTCAGCCTCCGAACCGATCATTGCTTCCACTCCTGTAGAGTGTTTTCGCATTTGTGCTTTAATCGCCAGCCAGATAACCACAATAAAGAACCCGGAAGCCGTAAGAATTGCCGGTACCAAAACCTGCAAGGAAATGCGTAATGCAGGCTCCTGCGTGTCAAATAATAATAACGATCCCATAATCAATGAAATTATCCCTCCAACAGTAAGCATTCCATGACTCATAACTTTTATCTCGGCGATGAATAAAATAACACCGAAAATTATCATTAAAATTCCCGTATAATTGACCGGCAGTGTGGACAGACCGAAAAACGCGAGCAAAAGCGATATGCCGCCGATTACTCCGGGTAAAATCGCGCCGGGTGTGGAGAGCTCGAAATACAAGCCTGCCAGCCCTATTAACAAAAGAATATAAGCAATATTTGGGTCGGAAATAGCCGCAAGGATTCCCTGCCATGTCCCCATTTTTTTATTGTTAATCACAGCGTTTTTCGTTGATAATTTTTTCTTTCCGCTGATCAGATTGACTTCTTTTTGATCAATGGCGGCTAATAGCTTTTCGACATCAGGAGCCACTAAATCTATAACATTCAATTTCAGTGCTTCTTCCGCAGTTATCGATTCACTCTTGCGCACCGCCTTTTCCGCCCATTCTTCCGAACGTCCCCTTGTTCTGGCAATACTTCTGGCATAAGCGGCAGCATCATTTTCGATTTTTTTCGACATGGTTTTATCTTTGTCTTCTGATGAACCGCCGATACCAATGGAAACGGGATGAGCCGCCCCGATATTTGTGCCTGGAGCCATAGCGGCAATGTGGGCGGCTTCGGTAATAATAACTCCCGCGGAAGCGGCACGTGCTCCTGAAGGAGAAACAAAAACGATTACCGGCAGAGGAGCATTGAGAATGCTTTTAGCTATGTCGCGCATCGCTGTATCCAGGCCACCCGGCGTGTCGAGTAAAATTATCAGACCTTCAGCGTTATCCTTTCGGGCCGTTTCAATACTCGCAGCAATATATTTTGCCGTCGGCGCTGTGATAATTCCGTCAACCGTAATGACATTAAAAATCGGGTTTTTCACTTCAGCTCCGGCCAGAATACCGGTAAAAATTAAAACAGCAATTAACGCGTATTTAATTTTTCTGGACATCAGATCACCTCTTTATTTTGTTTCCGGAATATTTAAAGTTTTATTTCCTTCATGATCATTTGAATATCTTCCCAAACCTGCTTCTTGGCTGCTGGATTTCTTAACAGGTATGCCGGATGATACGTCGGCATTAATTTTATACCTTCATAAAGATGAAAACGCCCACGCAACGCTGATATCGGTATATCTGTATTTAAAAGCGTCTTGGCGGCAAAAGTTCCCAAGGCACAAATCATCTCCGGTGAAATTATCTGCAGCTGTTTCTTCAAAAACGGCTCGCATTTATTTATTTCCTCCGGCAATGGATTTCGATTATTCGGCGGCCTGCATTTGAGAATATTACAAATATAAACATCCTTGCGCTGAAGTTTCATCCCTTTGACTATTATATCGGTTAGAAGCTGACCGGCGCGTCCGACAAAAGGCAGCCCCTGCTCGTCTTCATCAGCGCCGGGGGCTTCTCCTACGAACACTATCCGCGCTTCAGGATTGCCGACACCAAAAACAAGATTCTTTCTTGTTTTTCCCAAGGGACAGAGCTGACAATCGGCCATTTCCTGACAAACTTTTTTTAACCGTTCTTCTTTGGTTCGGATATCAGCTTTCACTTGTTTAATTTTCGAAGGCTTTCCCCAGTCAATTCCGACGGACAAACTATCTGAGTTTACCACTTGTCCCTTAAGCGCCCTAACCGCCTTGAGTAATTCTGTTTGCAATTCGTTCCCCGCCAAATTAAAATTCTCTCCATTATTTCTTGCGGCTGATTTTCTTGCCTGTTATATTTTTAATGCGATCAAGAATTTTTTCCGCCGCTTCCATTTTTGTCATCTTATTAAAAGATTCGGTTTTACCTTCACGATCAATTATTGATATAATATTCGTATCCGTGCGGAAACCGGCGCCTTCTTCGCGCAGATTATTGGCAACAATTAAATCCATATTTTTTTTCTTCAGCTTTTCTCTGGCATTGGCCAGTAAATCCTGTGTCTCCATGGCGAAACCGACGAGCATTCTCTTCCCTTTATTTTTTCCGATTTCAGCGATGATATCCGGATTCCTTTCCAACTCCAGAGAAATCGTTTTTTGATTCTTTTTAATTTTTTCCACAGCCGGTACCTTGGGACGATAATCTGCAACCGCAGCGGCCTTGATGATGATGTCTACCTTTTTGTAACTATTCATAACGGCTTTATACATTTCCTTCGCCGTGCGTACCTTGATTATTTTTTCCACCGGCGGTTCCGTCAATGTTGTCGGGCCGCTAATCAACGTAACTCTTGCTCCTCTTCTGTGTGCCGCCAAAGCCAGGGCATAACCCATCTTTCCCGATGACAAATTGGTGATGAAACGCACCGGATCCAGCGGTTCTTCAGTAGGCCCGGCTGTAATCAAAATTTTTTCCCCCTCATAATCTTTTAGAGCAAAAAGTGATTTTATTTCTTCGATTATTTCAGAGACATCCGGCAGACGGCCTTTCCCACTGGCATTACATGCCAGCTCCCCTTCCGCGCTTTCCATCACAACATAACCAATTTTTTTTAGTTTCTTTATGTTGTCCTGAACAACGGGATTGGACAACATTTTGTCGTTCATTGCCGGACAGATGAGAGTAGGCTTATTTTCGGCCATAATAGCGGTTGAGAGCAAATCATCACCAATACCTGATGCTATTTTCCCGATGATGTTCGCCGTGGCGGGAGCGATAACAAAAGCATCGGCAAAATCTGCAAGTGATATATGCGCCATTTCATATTTGTCTGCTGACGCAAACATGTCCATGTAGACTTGATTTTTAGAAAGAGTCTGCAATGTCAAAGGTTTGATAAACTCCGCTGCGCTTCTGGTCATAATCACTTTTACCTGCGCTCCTTCTTTAATCAGCGCACGGGTCAGTTCCGCCGCTTTGTAGGCGGCTATCCCTCCGGCAACCCCAAGAACAATTTTTTTGTTTTTAAGCATACTCCTGATCTTTCCAGTAAATTATTATTTGACTGATTTTAATGAATACAGCCGCGTGAATGCAACCCTTATTAAGAAATATAACAGTGCTTTTTCACAATATCAAGGCATAATTATCTGTATTATCTTAGACATATTACACAATATCTATCAGATTTATCTTGCAAAACATTATAAAAGTTATTATAAGCCGCGCATTCGCAGTACCTTTATACCATTTTTAAATCAAAGATGATATCGAGGCGGCTAGGTGGAGGCGACGAGGCGTATATGAACATACGTTGAGGAAGCTGACACCTGTGCCAACAAAGATAGCGCTTTGATTTAGAAATGGTTTTACAACTTTAGGAGATTATTATGAAAAAATTCCGTCTATATATTGAAATTTCTGCCGCAATTTTAGTCATCGCCGCTCTGGGCTGGATTTTTTTCGGCAGTTATCTGGAAATGGGAAAACCCGTAATTAAATTCGATCAGGAAGTTAAAGCCATCGGCAAACAAAAAACTATCGAAATCACTTTTTCCGATTTAAAAAGCGGTCTTTCCCATTTAAACGTAGAAATAATTCAGGACAATAAAGGCCAGGTTCTGATTGATAAGAAAATCCCATCTAAAGGAAAGAACCAGGAAACTTTATCTCTGACAATCAATGTCTCGGAGCTGAAACTCCATGATGGTCCGGCTATCCTTAAAATTACGGCCACCGACCACTCCCTTTTTGAAAATAAAGGAATTTTATCTCAAGCGGTAAAAATTGACACGGTACCGCCGCAAATTTATCTCCTCAAAAATACAACCTATTTGAATCAGGGTGGTACAGGTTTTGTCTCGTACCAGATATCGAAGGCTGTTGTATCTACAGGAATCTATATTAATAATTATTTCATTCCCGCTCACACAATATTAGCTGATAACAAGTCTACCTATATAACTTATTTTGCAGTGCCGATGGATGCCAGCAAGGCAAATACCAGAATAATGGTCTTTGCCAGAGATGATGGGGGAAATGAAACCAATATTGCCTTGCCCTGCCAAATCAAAACAAAGAAATTTCGCGCTGATAAAATGAATTTAAGCGAAGATTTTCTTAGGCAGAAAATGCCTGAATTTCAGGCAATGCTTCCATCATTGCAGGGGAAAACTCCTCTGGAAGTTTTCACATATATCAATTCTCAAATGCGCAATGACAATTTCCTGACCATTCAGAAAATCTGTCAGCAATCATCTCCCAAAGAACTCTGGGAAGGGACTTTTCTTCGAATGAAAAACGGAGCGCCCATGGCTCTTTTCGGTGATAAAAGAAGTTATATGTTTAATAAAAAAGTTATCGGTGAATCTATTCACTCGGGTGTGGATCTGGCATCAAACGCTAGAGCTACCATAGAAGCGGCCAATAAAGGCATCGTCATCTTCGCGGGCACTTTAGGCATTTACGGCAATGCCGTTATTATTGATCACGGCCTTGGACTATGCAGCCTATACGGTCATATGTCCAGCATTGATACTTCCGTGGGAAAAAATGTGGCAAAAGGTGAAAAGATAGGAGTTTCCGGCACGTCAGGTCTCGCCGGAGGAGATCATTTGCATTTCAGTATTATTGTCGGCGGACAATTCGTCAACCCGCAGGAATGGTGGGATCCTCACTGGATTAAAGATAATATAATGAGGTAATAATATCCGGGTAAGTTTGAGTTTATATTTTAATCTTTTTTAATATCGCGATGGCTTAAGTTTACCACGTACTTCTTTGAAGAAAGAAAAGCGCCTATCTTATTCGCCATAACAACGGAGCGATGTTTTCCTCCCGTGCAGCCCATAGCAATATTCAGGCGCACCTTCCCCTCTTTCTCGTAGAGAGGAATCAATAAATTCATCAAATCCAATATTTTCTCCAGGAATTTTTTACTTTCTTTATTCTGTAAAACATAATTCTTTACGTCCACATTATTGCCATCATAATATTTTAATTTTTCTACAAAATAAGGATTAGGTAAAAACCTTACATCAAAAACGAGATCGGCATCTACGGGCAATCCATAACGATAGCCGAAAGAAGTAACATTAATAGCCATTTTTTTATTCTTTGGAGACAGTGAATAGCGCCTCTGAACAATATCTTTAAGCTGGTGAACATTAATTGAGGTTGTATCAATAATCTTGTCCGCCATTTTTTTAATGGATGACAATTTTTCTCTTTCCAGCAGAATGCCCTCCATAATCATTCCCCTTTCAGAAAGAGGGTGACTGCGCCTGGTCTCGTTAAAGCGATGCAAAAGAGATTCATCGCTTGATTCCAGGAAAAGAATCTCAATTTTATAACCTTTTCGTTTAAGTCCTGAAAATATCCGGCTGTACTTATCCAGAAAACTTCTTTCCCTCAAATCCATGACAAGCGCGACTTGTTTTATCTCAGGCGAGGATAGAGTTGTTATGGAAAGGAATTTAGGCAGTAAAATAACCGGCAAATTATCGACGCAAAAGAAACCGATATCTTCGAGCGCCCTAAGCGCCGTACTTTTTCCTGAACCGGAAAGACCCGAGATAATTACAACCCGCAAATTTTTCATATAACGATCATCCTTTTTGACTATCTGATAATTTTTCTCAGATTCATTTTTAATCTCTCCGAGTCGAATTCCCCGCCGCTTGCGGCGAATAAAATGATACCTCCCGGAGATACCCCGCTGCTTGCGGCGGGGTGGTTCATTCTTTATAAGATGAAAGCTTTTTAAATATTTTTAATATTAAGTCGTCAAAATATTTGAAACGAGTTTGTAAACATATTTTCCATTCTTTGATAATTTATTTTAAGTGACGCAAATATCTTCCTGATCAATGATCGTTTTATATAAATCAGTTTTTGATTTCGCTTTTAGAAGCTTCTCGCGAAAGTTAGTGTCTTTTAACATCTTGGAAATTTTAGCCAGGATTTTTAAATGCTGACCGGTTGAATTTTCAGGAGCTAAAAGAAGGAAAAAAAGATATACCGGTTTGCCATCCATGGAATCATAGGGTATTCCGTCAAGACTTCGCCCGAAAGCAACCACGATATCATCAAGCCCGGATAACTTACCATGAGGAATGGCTACCCCGTCTCCTATCCCGGTAGACCCAAGATTTTCTCTCTGTTTTAAAACTTCCATAATCCGGGAGAAATTAAGTTTAATACCGCCACGGATTATGGTATTCACTAACTCCGCCAAAGCTTCATCTTTATTTCTTGCCTGCAAATTGGCATTAATAAACTCTTCTTTAAAAATCTGATCCCATTTCATTTACTATACCCAAGGTTATTCTTTAAGAATATATTTCCTGTTTAACGATAAAGACGCCCTGGTTTAATTTGTCTCTATCAGCGCGAAACTTCCATCATCACGGCGATAGATCAGGCTTACATTTTCGGAAGAAGAATCCCGATAAATAATAAAGCGATCCTTTGTTTCTTCTATTTCCATTATCGCTTCATCAAAAGACATTGGCTTTAATATAACTTTACGTGTTTCCGCAATTTTATTAACTATCGTTTCCTCAGTTTCTTCTCCCTGGTCTGATTTCCCCCGGCCATGACGAATGCCTTTAGGTTTATGTTCCCTCACCTTCTCTCTTTGTTTTTTAATCTGCTTTTCAATTTTTTCTATACATCTATCCAACGCAAGATGCATGTCTTTGGCTTCTTCTTTTGCATTTATATTCCAACCGTTAGAACTTAGGTTAATTTCAGTGACATTTCTAAATTTTTCTATGGAAACAATGATATGAGCTTCGGCTGTCGCATCTAAATATTTCTTGAGTTTTTGGATCCTTTCTTCAGCATAAACTTTTTGCCAGTTCTCGCCTTCACCGTTTCTAAAAGTTACCGAAATTTTCATAGTTGTCCCTCCTTAATAAAATTAATCGCTTGACACTCTAATTGACTTTTTAATTTTCCACTGTGCCGGCAACAAGGCGCTCGTCATATATTTATTTAAAATTAAAAGTCAACGAATATTTTATATCTCCGATTTCAAGATTATCTTTTAAATAGCCGCTTAAAAATATTTTTTCCTCTTCGATGAAGGCAGAATGCCCATCATCTCCCTGTACTTGGCAACGGTACGCCTTGCGATATTGATCCCCTTGGCTTTCAGCAGATCAACAATTTCGCAATCACTGTAAGGCTTTTTGGGCGGTTCTGAACTGACGATTTGTTTGATTTCTTCTTTAACGCTTTTCGATGCGATCGTCCCGCCTTCCGATGTTGTTTTAATGGAACTGCCGAAAAAATATTTCATTTCGAAAATGCCCTGCGGTGAGTGCAAATATTTATTGCTGACCACGCGGCTAATCGTAGATTCGTGCATCTCTATATCATTGGCAATATCGCGCAATACCAAGGGTTTGAGGAAATCAATACCGCGATCGAAAAAATCTCTCTGGAATTTGACAATACTTTCAGCAACTTTGTATATTGTATTCTGCCTCTGCTGGATACTTTTAATGAGCCATGTGGCCGATTGGACTTTCTCCTTTATATATTTTTTGCCGTTCTCTTCTTGATGATGACCGTGATCGGTAAGTCCCGCCATAATTTCACGGTAAAAATTACTGATCCGCAAGTGCGGCAAACCATCATCATTGAGAATTATTCTGTATTCATTTCCCGATTTCACAACATAAACATCGGGAATGATCGGCTGGACATTTTCTTCAGAATAAATACTGCCGGGCTTTGGATTCATTCCGCTGATTAATAATACCGCGATTTCCACTTCACGGAGAGGAACTTTTAATTTATGGGCAATATGGACATAATTTTTCAATTCCAGATCTTTAAGAAATTCTTTAATGATAATTTCAATAATCTTATTTTTTACGCCCAGCATTCTCGCCTGAATTAACAGACATTCCTGCAAATTACGGGCGGCAATTCCCGGAGGATCAAATTCCTGCACTCTTTTCAGAACAGCTTCAACGAATTCTTCACTGATATTTTCCAGTTGTGCAATTTCCGGTACAGTCGCGCATAAATATCCATTGGGATCAAGATTGCCGATAATCTGAGTCGCTATGCGCATCTCATCTTCTGTAAAAGATGAGAGATTCATCTGCCACATCAAATATTTCGAAAGTGATTGACCTTCGGTAAGAAGATTATCCCATGACGTTTCTTCACCATCTTTGCCTCCGTAAGTTACGCCAACTGGTCCGTAATCCTCCAGATAATTAGCCCAATCAAACTCTTCGGTGCCGCTTTTGTTCCCGCCTTCCTCGACGTTGACTTCTTCCGTTCTTTCTACTGCTTTTATGTTTTCACGTTCGATGGATACTTCGTTTTCAATATCTTCACGAACGCCGTCCTCATTACTTTCATCGGGAGATATTTCTTCCAGCAGAGGATTTTCCTCCATCTCCTGATTAATCGTCTCGACTAGTTCCTGCCTGGATAACTGCAACAACTTTATTGCCTGTTGCAGCTGGGGAGTCATGATGAGCTGCTGGGAAAGTTTTAAACTTTGTTTTAATTCAAACGCCATAATAAACAACTATAAATTGAAAATTTTTATAAATGAAAAGCATCGCCGAAATAAAATTTTCGCGCCAGCTCGCTTTGAGCGATTTCATCTGGAGCCCCCTCAACAAGGATCGCCCCTTCGTTGACAATATAAGCCCGGTCACAGCAGGAAAGAGTTTCCCGGACATTATGATCGGAAATAATGATACCGATTCCCTTTGCTTTCAGCTTTTCGATGATTCTCTGGATATCGGCAACGGCAAGCGGATCAATTCCGGCAAAAGGCTCGTCCAAAAGAATATACTTGGGAGAAGTGACTAATGCCCGCGTAATTTCCACTCTTCTTCTTTCACCGCCGGAAAGCGAATAAGCATAATTTTTCGCAAGTGATGTAAGATCAAGTTCAGCCAAAAGCTCATGGAGTTTTTCAATTCTTTCCTCCTCCATCAAATCCAGAGTTTCTAAAATCGCCAGAATATTTTCTTCCACTGTCAGTTTGCGAAAGATAGACGGCTCCTGCGGCAGGTAATTTAAACCCTTGCGCGCCCTTAAATACATGGGAAATCCGGTAATATTCTCACTATCCAGAAATATTTCCCCGGCATCAGGCTTAACAAGACCGACAATCATATAAAAAGTGGTTGTTTTACCGGCGCCATTAGGACCCAGCAAACCAACGACTTCGCCCGGCGAAATAGACAATTCAATCTGATTGACAACTTTTCGCTTGTGATAAATTTTTGTTAAACCTTTTGCCAATAAATCGCTCATAATTTTACAGCCAACCGTTAATTAATTCCTGCCTTCTTTTTTTCCTGAGGATAAATTATCGCTTTAACCTGCTTTTGCGTATTGCTTTCCACTATTCCTCTGTTTTCACTGAGAAATACTATTACCCTGTCTCCTCTAATTGAGTTTTTACCTTCGTTCAGCACGGCATTCCCCGTCATGATAATTTTATTGCTGTCCCGGTAATATATTGCCTCATCGCCCGTGGCCACCCTTTTCCCCTGAGTTAACGAAACATTTCCTTTCGCTTCTATTTTTTCCAGATCACCGGTTCTTTCGGTTTCTATTGATCCGATTTTTTCTTTTTTCTCAGGATCCTTTTTATAATACAAAAGCAACTGATCGGCTTTCAGCACATTGCTGCCCTGTGTAGCCGTAGCGTTGCCGGAAAATACGACAAGTTTCTTTTCGTTAAAAGCTTCCATGCGGTTGGAAGTAATTTCCATAGGTTCATCCGATTGTTTGCTGATAAGATTATTATCGGCGCATACGCGGTAAGGAAACAGAAAAACAAAAAATAAAACAAATATATAAAATTTTTTATCAATCATGTAATTTCTCGATTAATTTATTTTCGCTTTAACCATGGAAGGAATATTCAATTTCCCGTCATTCATAAATAAAGTTAATCCTTTCCCTGTTAACTTCATACGCGCATTTTCCATGGTAACCGGCGCGTCGGTATAAAATTTCTTTTGAGCGTCGGTATAACTTAAATGATCCGTGGAAAATTTATCACCATCACCTGATGTTATAACGACATTTCCGTTAATTTCAATGTTCTTTTCCTTTGTAAACATTCGGCCTTTGTCGGCGTTCATTATAAAAACTTTACCGTCAGATGTCGTTAATTTTATTTGAACCATATCCAAAGCAACAATATTCTGTTTTTTATTATAGGTGGCTGTTTGCGCTTTTACTTCCCATTTAGCGTTAGCTTCACCGACTTCCGTATATACGAAACCCTTGATCTGAAGATCAACACTTTCCTGAAGCACCTTCAACAAATTTTTTGGTTTGTTTACATTTGTCTTGATTAATGCCACAATGGCAATCAAAATTATCAAAGAAAGTGTGGAGATAATTATCGTTTTTTTGCCTAATTTCATCGCAATCAGTGACATCCTGCTTCTGCTTATTATCTTTGATTTTATTATATCACTCAGATTGTCACGTGTAAAGAAATTAAGGATGATCAGAGAAGATTATTTTAAAGAAATAATGCGGATTTAACCTATTTATACCATTTCTAAATCAAAGATGATATCGAGGCGGCTAGGCGGAGGCGACGAGGCGTATTGTCTACATACGTTGAGGAAGCCGACAACGCCAGCCTGCGAGACTGTATGTCCCCCGCTGGCGGGGGCAGGGGGTGGAAGTTTTGAAACATACTTAATATTGGTCAGTTACGCATTACGTGAATTTTATCCACCTCCGTCACTATGTGACACCTCCGCTAGCGGAGGACATTAACGGGCTATGTTTATTATTACATAGTCTCCTGCGCCGGGGCAGGCTGTGCCAACAAAGATAGCACTTTGATTTAGGAATGGTGTTCTTTGAAATCGTACTTGGCGGCTACTTCCTGCCACTTCCCCTGCGCCTGTAAAATCATCTCACAAAGCTCTCTTACCGCGCCATTTCCGCCTTTGTTTTTTGTTATATAATCAACCGATTTTTTTACAATATCAACAGCGTCTGCCACCGCCGCGGAAAATCCTACTCTTTTTAATACCGGCATATCGATTATATCATCTCCCATGTAAGCCGCTTCATCCGCTGATAATTTATGTTTTTTTAAAATTTTTTCAAAAACTTCTTTTTTGTTAAAAACCTTCTGATAAACGTCCTTAATCTCCAAATCCTTTGCTCGATATTCGACAACTTTTGATTTCCGTCCCGTAATTATCGCGACTTTAATTCCGTAGCGTTGAAGAACTTTTATTCCATGCCCGTCGCGGACATTAAATTTTTTTAATTCGCGTCCCTCGCTATCCATTATGATTCCGCCATCCGTCATGACACCATCAACATCCAGAATCAGTATTTTTATTTTTTTGAGTTTTTCATTAATACTTTTTTTCACTGCATTAAATATCCTTTCAAATTTTGTTTTCTACCGCCATTTCTTATTTTGTCATTGCCCAACCAGATTGAGCAATCCAATTTCTCCATTAGATAGAGTCACCCCCTATTATTTTTTCGTTTCGTTTTTAACATGTATATAGCAGCTACTGAAAGCGCGCCGAACATTATCGCAAAAGACGCGCCAAATAGTTGTTCCTTAAGTTCATGATCGATAATCAAAATAAATAGACCACAAATAAAAAATAATATTGAACCAATTGAAAGGAACCAGAGAGTATATTCCTTGTGACCTTGTGCAGAATTGTTATAACTTTCCTTTAAAGATAATTTTTCATAAGAAATAGGCAAATCCCTTGTAAGTGATGATATTTTTATCTGATACCAAATTAATAAAGAAATCCATAGAATTAAGGAAGGGAAAAACCAATTACCTTCTACTGTTAGTACACTCACGCTAATAGAAAGTGCTAATGATATCCCGTAAAAAAACATTAAGAACTCACGTATTTCATTTTCTTTTTCTGCATAGGGAATTACATAGGCTTTCCCTAAAAAGCCCCATTTGTAGAATAAAGTATTCCCTTGTGTATCATTTTTAAAAGACGCATTAACCATACCATAAAAGTATCCCTCTTTGCTTTTGTCGTTTGATAAAAAACTGGATTTAGATGATTCAATAGTGTGCTTAAAAGTCGATGTTCCGCATTTTGCGCAAAACTTTGCATCTGGTTTAAGACTTTCTCTGCATTTTTTACAGAACATTATTTGTCCTCCTTTCAAACATAACAATTAAAAATATTAGGGATGTTCTATAGCTCGTTTTATTTCTTCTCATTTTGCTCTTTTTACTAATCTATCAATTTTTTTCAGCGTCGTAAGCAGTTCTTCCAGCGAATCCAGGTAAAGTGAATTAGCGCCGTCGCACAGAGCCTTTTCAGGGTTTTTGTGAACCTCAAAGAATATTCCGTCCACACCGGCAGCGACAGCCGCCCGCGCCAGATACGTAACCATTTCCCTCTGGCCTCCCGATGAAGTCCCCTGCCCTCCGGGCAACTGTACAGAATGAGTCGCGTCAAAAATAACGGGATATCCCATATTCCTGAGAATCGGCAAAGAACGGACATCAAAAACAAGATTGTTGTAGCCAAACGACGCGCCTCTTTCGGTAATCATAATATTTTCATTACCGGCGGATTTTATTTTTTCTATGATATTGGCAACATCCCAGGGAGCTAAAAACTGACCTTTCTTCACATTGATGACACGGGCTTTTTTCGCGATTTCAACCACAAAATCTGTCTGGCGGCAAAGAAACGCGGGGACCTGCACAACATCCAGTATTTCAGAGGCCATATCAATTTCCTCGAAGCGATGAACATCCGAGAGCACAGGTATATTCAATTCCATTTTAATTTTCTTCAATATAGCCAATCCTTTTTTTGCTCCGGGACCGCGGTATGATTTTACCGAAGTCCTGTTGGCCTTGTCATAAGAAGATTTGAATATGAAGGGGATTTTCAGTTTTGCGGTGAGCTTCTTTAAATACCCGGCGGTGTCCATTGCTATTTTTTCACTTTCCAGAACGCATGGACCTGCAATCAGAACAAATTTTTTATTATCCCCGATAACAAAATCACCTATGCTGATTTTCTTCATTCTTCATCACTCCTGTTTTTTTTCTTCGCTTTTTCCTGCAGCAGTTTAATTTTCAATTTTGGTATTTTCTGTGCCGCTTTTGCCGATTCAGGGTTAAGCGCGTAGGCGTTAGTGTAGGCTTTAAGCGCTTCTGGATAGAGCTCTTTTTTTTCGTAAGCTTCTCCTAAATTAGTGTAGAGCTCAGCATCTTCTTTATCATACTTTAGGGCTGTCCTGTAATTTTTAATAGCCATCTCCCAATCCTCACTGGATGCATAGGCATAACCCAAACTCTCGTAAGACGACGCTTTTTTCGGTTCCATCTCAGCTATCTTTTTGTAATACCTGATTGCTGTCGCATAATTTTTTTCTTTCAGATAATAATTAGCAATAATACTTAACACTGCCTTTGTCAGAGGAACAGTTTTTTCATACTCGGCGATTGCTTTTTTCACCTGTCCCATCTTATCGTAAGTATAGGCCAAATTATAATGTAAGTTGGAGTCTTTCGCGCCGTATTTGATAGCCTTCTCGTAATTTTCAGCCGAAACGGCATATTTCTTCAGTTCGCCATAGGCAAAACCCAGATGAGCGTAAATAGAAGCTCTCTGCGGAAATTTTACTTTTAATTTTTCGTAATATTTAACGGCCTGACCATATTGTTTATTTTTAAGCGCCAGATCGGCCAGACGCTCCTGAGCATCGGCATCGTCGGGATTAATCTTCAATACGTATTCATATTCTCTGACGGCATCGGCGTCCATCTTCTGTCTTTCGTATGCGGCGCCTAAATTAAACCGTATCGTCGGTTCATGGGGACTCAACGAAGACGCCTTTTTCAGATTATCCAGTTCTTCCGGCCAATGGCCTGCTCCCGCATACGCCGCTGCAAGATTGGCGAAAGCAACCGCGTTTCGCGGCTGTTTTTCTACGATTTCTTTATAACATTTAACTGCTTCATTATATTTTTTGAGTTTTAAATAAACGTCACCCAGGGAAAGAAGAGCCATCTCAGACTCTTTTGAATGCGCGGCTATATATTTGTATTCATCAACAGCCGCATTCATCATATTGCTGTTTTTACAGGCCTCCGCCAATTTAAATCTAACCGGATAATTTTCCGGCTCAATCCTCACCGCTTCACGATAATTTTGCGCAGCCTGCACCCACTGGCCTTTTTCCGCCATAGATAGTCCTATAGCTATATAAGCCTGCGCACTTTTCGGATTATTCTTAATGATCTCTTTGGATATTTTAATGGCCTCGTCAAATTCTTTTTTCTTAATATAGCATTTAACCAGTTCTTCCATAGCCAGAGAATCATCGGGTTTTATACTCAACACATCCTTGTATTGACCTATGGCTTCATCCAATCTGTCATGTCTTGAGTAAACACCGGCCAGAACCTTACGAACACTGATATCGTTTTTATTCATCTCTATAGCTTTTTTCAGATATTCAATCTGGTCTTTTGCATTCGAAGAATCCTCCGCGAATCTGAACCAGTCCTGGGGCGTAATTTCAATTTTCAGAGGAACAACGGCTATCTCTTCATTTCGATAATTTATTAAAATTTTGTAATCAGACACCGTGCCGGAATTTTCAACGACAGTTCCTGTTTTTATTACTTTATTGACAAAATCTATACCCTTTAACAAAATGCCCAGGTCGTTATCATTCTTACTAAACCCCTCAAATCTTACCGATGTGTATTTGCCCCTAAGGTCATCACTGACAATCGAGCGAACTACAAACTCATCACGGTAAGTCACTTCCAGAGGCATCTCTTTGCCGACACGGATATCCTTGCCGTTCTTTTCCATTTCCAGATAATAAAATTCAGGTTTATCCTGCAATATATAATAAGAAAAAGCATTTTTTACTCTGGAAGCACTGAAAGCGGCTGATTGATAAAATTGAGGATAGAAAAAATATAGTGAAACAAGAATCACTATAATTGAAACAAGTGCGATCAATATCATTTTTATTGGGAATGATGTTCCCGCGTTTCGTTGCGTTCTATGCATGTTTCTATTAACCATTAAATTCTCACCAATTTAAAATATATGTCTTATGTCGTGGGCACTTTGCCGGAAATCAGCTCCGTGGATGATATTTCTGATGGACTTCCCTTAATCTCTCCTTCGTTATATGCGTGTAAATCTGCGTTGTCGAAATATCCGAATGCCCCAGCATGACCTGCACTGTACGCAGGTCCGCGCCGCCTTCCAGCAGATGCGTAGCAAACGAATGACGGAAAGTGTGCGGATAAACCCTCTTTTGCAATCCCGCTTTTTTGGCGTAACCGGCAACGATTTTCCAGAGACCCTGTCTGGTAAATTTTCTTCCGAAACGGTTTAAAAACAACACATCCGTAACTTTTTTCTGCATTAGTTTCGGTCTGACTTCATCAACATAACGTCTCAGGCAATCGTAAGCTATTTTACCGACAGGAACAACTCTTTCTTTACTGCCCTTCCCCATGGCAATCAAAAAACCGACCTGCCAGTTCATGCTGTTCATCGTCAGATTGATTAATTCCGAAACACGAATTCCCGTCGCGTATAAAAGCTCCAGCATGGCCGTATCGCGAATGGCTGCCGCCGTCTGAGTGCCGGGCTGTTCTAAAACGGTTTTCATCTCCTCCTTACTTAACGTATCGGGTAGTTTCATCCAGACTTTCGCCAGTTCAATGAAGGCGAGTGGATTCTCAGTAACTACTCTTTCACGAAGCAGATACTTATAAAATCCCCTTAAAGCGGCAAGCGACCGGTTCATGGAATTGGCCGCCAATCCTTCATCTCTGATATGTGTCAAATATTCAATGATAATCTCCGGAGTCACTTTATGCACGTCCGTCAGTTTCTTTTCACCCCCGACAAACATAATAAATCGGCGCAAATCACGTCCATAGGCCTCCAGCGTGTTTTGAGCAATGCCGCGTTCAATTAAAAGATAATTAAAATATTTCGTCAACAATTCCTGCATAAAACTTTTTTAACGCAAATATGTCCGTGAAGCAAAGTTTTTTTTATTGACTTATTTTGCAATATCGTAAAAATGTAACAATAAATTATACAAATCTCTCCAGAGGATATATTCATGAAAAAAATTGTTATTGTCTCCGATCATGGCGCCGTGGCTTTAAAAAGCGAAATTGTATCCTTCCTCAAGACAAAGAACTGCGAAGTCAATGACCTGGGCGTAAACAGTGATGATTCTGTGGATTATCCCGATATCGCCGTGACCGCCTGCAACGAATTCAAAAAAGGCGGATATGATTTCGGTATTTTGCTTTGCGGGACAGGAATCGGAATGTCGATTACCGCCAATAAGATTAAAGGCATCCGGTGCGCTTTAATTCAGGATCTTTTTACAGCGGAAATGGCCAAAGCGCACAATGATGCTAATTTTATCGCTTTTGGCGGCAGAGTGAAATATTCTGTGCCCGTTACACAAATGATAGAAAAGTTCATGGATACAAAGTTCGCGGGAGACAGACATTCAAGAAGAGTAGCCAAAATAATGGACACAGAGAAACAATCTTAAACAAATCCTTTAAATTCAGGCATCTATCATGTCGGAAGTTTTGGATAAAAAGAAAATTCGTAAAGTATTCCGCGATGTGCAAAAGCATTTGGCTATCGCTCAATTAATCCGTCGTTTTTCCACTAATAAAGAAGACATCAGAAAAACAGCATTAAAACAGGTTGATCTGTCAAACAACCTTAATGTTCTGGAACTGGGTTGCGCGTTTGGCGCTTTTACCGAAGCGCTGAAAGATAAACTTCATCCGGATGCGACGATCACAGGCATCGATATTATTCCCGAATACAGACCTTTCTTTCTGGAGGCATGCCAGCGCGCCGGTTATTCAGGATTTTTTTTCTCGTCCGGAATAGACAAAATAAAGAAATACCCGGCGCAATCTTTTGATCTTATTATTTGCAGTTACGCTTTGTATTTTTTCCCGGACATGATTCCGGAAATTTCCCGTATCCTGAAAAAAAACGGGTTCTTTATCACCATTACCCATTCTCAGGCAGATATGCGGGAAATGGTGGAAATTGTCAAAAAAATCCTTAAACAGAATAATTCGCTCAATGATCAACAATCCCTGCCGATAGAAATTATTTTCGACCAGTTTTCCGCCGAAAACGGTGAGACGCTTCTTCACTCCTTTTTCAATCGGATACAGATCATTGACTTTAAAAATTCGCTGATTTTTCAAACTCATGAGATTGATCAGTTTCTGGATTACTTTCAATTTAAAAAATCTTTTTTCCTGACCGGTACTGAAACGCACAAGAAAACCATCATTAATCAACTTTTACTTGAACTGCAAAATACGGCCATGAAGAATAATTTAGTCACTATGTGCAAAGACGACAGAATTTTTATTTGCTCTCAACCGTTCATTCCAGAGGAAACATCATGAAAAAACAGCGCCAGTTTTGCCTCTACTGCGGCGGGACAACCATCAAAAAATATGAGGACAACGTCCGTCGGGACTTTTGCCCCGCCTGTAATTCTTATTTTTATGAAAATCCCCTTCCGGTGGTTTCTTCGATTCTCGAATCTTCACGCCAAATACTTCTGGTCAAGCGCGACAGAGCGCCTTCCAAAGGATTATGGTGTCTGCCTACAGGCTTTGCGGAAGCCGGAGAAAGCATCGAACAAGCCGCTCTGCGCGAACTGGAAGAAGAAACGAGCATTAAAGGTAAAATCGTAAAACTGCTGGATGTTGATTCCTACAAGAGCCGTTTTTACGGCGATCTGCTTTTTCTGACTTTTGTCGTTCAACAAACCGGTGGAACCCTGTGTGCCGGTGATGATTGTTCACAGGCGCGGTTCTGGCCGGTAAACAAATTGCCTCCCCTTGCCTTCCGGTCCAACAAACGCGCGCTGGATGCCTATATTAAAAGCAGAAGGGACTACTGGGCAATATTTGATTCCATTGACCAGACTGATAAAAAAACTCTCCCGCCCGCTGTCGCGAAAAATTCTTTAACACGCCGTTTGGTCAATGTGATTATTAAAAACAAAGAAAAAATTATCGAACAATGGCTGAATGATGTCATGATTAATCCTTCCACCATTGAGTATCACAAAGTGGAAAGAATGGTGCTATATAACATCTGCGACAAGATTCTTTCGCAGTTGACTCTCTGGATGGGCGGCGTACATGATGTCAGTAAAATTAAGAATTTTTACACCAAACTGGGCAGGGAAAGAAAGAAATCCGGCTTTAAAATCAGTGAAGCACTCAGTGCTCTGAGCCTTATACGCAAGCATATCTGGACGTTCGCGCTGGCGCAGGACGCCCTGCAAAAGAATCTTGATCTTTACATGACATTTGAACTGCAAAGACGTATGACCGTTTTTTTCGATCTGGCAACTTTTTATTTAACCAGAGGACATGAAGAAATATAAATTCTATAACTTTTAACAACCAGCAATAAGGGGGTTTTATGGAATTCAAAGAAGCAATGAAACAAAGACGTGCCGTTAATTTTTTTGACCCAACCAAAGACGTAACCGACGCGCAGATCAGGCAGATAATAGAAACCGCGGCGCTGGCGCCTTCGGGATTCAATCTGCAGCCATGGAACTTGATTGTTCTCAGAGATAAAGAAAGGAAAGAAAAACTCCGAAAAGTTGCCTGGGATCAGCCTAAAATAACCGATGCTCCTGTTGTGCTGATTGTGCTGGGCGATCGAGAAGGATTTAAGAAAGGCAATGCAGGTTTCGAAAAGGACTTTGCCGAATCGGTTAAAGCGGGCATTATGAAACAGGAGCAGTACGACTGGTTTATCAACGCGACAAATTCGCTCTACGGTGTTTCGCCTGAACGGCAATTGGCTTTTGCCTGCAAGAACGCCGGATTTTTCGCCATGTCGCTGATGCTTGCCGCTAAAGACGCCGGGCTGGATTCTCATCCCATGGACGGATTCGATATTGACGGCGTCCGTAAAGCCTTCAATATACCCGACCAGTACTGGATTCCTCTATTGCTGGCCATAGGCCATTTCGATAAAACAAAAACTCTCTTCCCGGCAAAATGGAGAAAAAGCTTCAACGAGATAGTCATGAATTTATAATTTGATGATGAGGTTTTATGCGAACACTTAATTTTCTGTCTGTTGTAGTTCCCTGTTATAATGAAGAAGAAATCATCCTCGATTCACATCTACGTCTGACACGTTTACTAACCACGCTTCTGGAAAAATCAAAGTGCACAAATTATGAGTTAATATATATCGATGACGGATCAAATGATAAAACTCCGTTAGTTTTAAAAAGTATTTTTGAAAAAGACAAACATGTACGGATTGTTACTTTACGCCGTAATTTCGGCCTTCAGGCTGCAATTACGGCTGGTCTTTCCTCTGCCTCGGGAGATGCAGTAGTAACAATTGACGCTGATTTGCAGGACCCACCCGAAAAAATCGAAGAAATGATTGCTCATTATGAAGAAGGATACGATTTGGTTCTGGGTGTTCGTCAGGACCGTTCAAACGATTCGTTTTCAAAAAAATTCTTTGCTGAAAATTATTATCGTTTGATGAAATTAATGGGAGTAAAAACCATTCACAATCATGGAGATTTTCGGCTGATGAGCCGGTCTCTTGTAGATGATTTTAATCATTTGCCGGAAAGATCTCGCATCATACGCTTGATGATTCTTAGACTTGAATCCAGGTTTGCGACGGTTTCCTACAGCAGAGATGCAAGAAAAGCAGGGCGTACAAAATTCACTCCGCATGTCATGCTTTCTTTTTCCCTGGAAGGATTGATATCTTTCAGCATGATACCGCTGAGGCTGTCATTTTTTCTGGGCGCCATTATGTTTTTGATTGCGATTGCAGGAACTTTCTGGGCTGTCTATATCAGGATGACGCAAAACCTGTTCCCAGAATGGACATTGACCTTGTTGCCCGTTCTTGGAATAGGAGGCCTGCAATTGCTTATATTGGGAATAATGGGAGAATATATAGGCAAATTGTTACTTGAGGTTAAACAACGTCCGATTTACCTGGTGCGTGAAGAATTACGACATGATTGATTGCAGCACAAAAAATATAATGTTACTCAAAATAATATAAACCGGTTGTAGAAATTCTTCATTTCCGGATTTTACTTTAAAGCTCAAACACAATCAAAAAGACCTGTTGTATTTTTTTTCAAAATCCGGTTAAAATGAAAAAAATTTAAGGAGAAAAACATGGCCGCTAAAGTTAAGATGTATACATTGAGCACATGCAGTCACTGCAAAGCGACAAAAAAATTTATGCATGAGAACGGAGTTGATTTTGATTATATTGATGTTGATTTGCTTCAGGGCGGTGACAGACAAAGAATCTTAGAAGAAGTTGAACAATACAATCCCCATCGTTCCTTCCCGACCATTATTATCGGCGATACTATAATTGTCGGCTTCAGAGAAGACGATATCCGGGAGGCTTTGGGCATCTAATGACTCCTGCCGAACTCTATGAAATGATGAAAAAGGTTCAGGAGCCCAAAGGATATTTTTTCAATAAAGACAAAGATTGGGTTCTGAACATCCTCAGCGATCTTTTAATCAATAAAGACCGCTATGGTTATATGTGCTGTCCCTGCCGTCTTGCCGCCGGCAGCCGCGAAAAAGATGCCGATATTATTTGTCCCTGCCAATACCGGCCTGACGACGTCAAGGAATACGGCAGTTGTTATTGTAATTTATATGTTTCTCCGGAATGGAATGAAGACAGGATTAAACATCAATATGTTCCGGAAAGAAGACCTAAGGAGAAGATTAGTTTTTAAAATACGATAGGTTTTACTTTATTATTTCGCCTCATCTATTTAAAATAAAAATATTTTAAATATTTTTACTTGATTTCTCGAAATAAATTATTATATTTACCAGTGACAAAAGAAAGTTAATTTGATTACGAAATTTAGAGCAAGGAGTTTTCTCCATGATTAATATGTACAAATGTAAGAAAAAAAATACTCTCATCAGCGAAATCTGCGTTGATACAACCTGTGAATGGCGCCTGAAAAATGAATCCTTTCTGAACTGCACATGGGTTGCCTGTAACTATGGTCCTTTTACCCTCGAAGAAGTTGGCGACATGATGGGTGTAACGCGCGAAAGAATCCGCCAGATTGAAGCCAAGGCTCTAAAGAAACTTCAACATAAAAAGAGACGGGATCAGCTTAAAGATTTTGCCGCTCCGGGCAATGATTGGGATAGTCTATAACTGAATTATCGCGAAACTTTCATGGAATGGCAAAAAATCTCACTTCTTCTTGCGGGATTTTTCAGTTATCATCTTCTTCATTTGAATTTTTCGTTCTTCTCGCGCGAACAACAGGGCGCATATGGATGACTCTATATCCAGAGCGGCCATTTTGTCCATACGCGGAACTATTGAGCACAGATTTTTCAATTCCTCGAAAGCCTTGGCGGAATAACCTGATAGTTTCTGCGCCATCTGTTCCGCCACTTCCATAAACTTTTCCGGCGGTTCGACTTTGTTAATCAAACCTATATTCAAGGCTTCATTGGCTCCTATGGGCTCTCCCAGCATCACTATTTCCTTGGCTTTCGCGACACCTACAATCTGACTTAACGGATAGAAAAAAGGATTAAATCCGAACTTCAATTCCGGATGGCAAAAAATGGCGCTTTCGGACGCGACAACGAGATCGCAAATCGTAACCAGATTAAATCCGCCGCCCAACGCAATGCCGCCGACTGCGGCGATGACCGGCTTTTTACAGGCATAAATCTTTTTCAGATATTTCATCATTGATTTGAGAAATTCATCGCCTTCCTCATCAGGCATGGCGGACATTTCATTTATATCCATGCCTGCTGAAAAAACGTATTCTCCACCAGTAAGGACGATGGCTTTAACTTCAGGATCGATTTCCATTTCAACAAAAACGTCGTATAGTTCCCGCCGCATTTCCTTGGAAATTGCGTTCATCTCATGAGGCCGATTGAGTTTAACTACCGCGTATCCTTTTTTCTTTTCAATGATTACTGTCTGATAATTCATTTCTTATTATTTACCATTATTCGCAGTTCTTTGCCGGTCTTAAAAAACGGCACTTTTCTTTCCTTCAACTTGACTTCAGCCCCTGATTTTGGGTTTCTGCCCATACGCGGTTTTCTTTCTCTGACTTCAAAACTACCAAAGCCTCTTAATTCTATTCTCTCTCCGCGCTTTATCGCGTCAGTCATGGAGTCAAATATTATATCGACGACATAAGCGACATCCTTCAGAGAATATGTTTTTAACTCTTCCTGTAGTTTTTTAATTAAATCGTTCTTAGTCATATCAACTTTTCCCTCTTACCTGACCGGATAATATAAATAACTAATTCCACTTTTGCTTTCCAACTTCTCCTTCAAAGCATTACTTAATTGACTTGCCGCACCTTCCAGAAAATAATCTAAAATAGAATTTCTTTTCTTGTTGGGATAAACCAAATCATATTTGCCGTCTTTGCCTGCTAATTTACTCGCCAGTTTGGCCGCCGAGGCCATATCGCCAAGTTCATCAACCAGACCAAGCTCTTTCGCTTTACGGCCGGAAAATACACGTCCATCGGCAATTGCCACAACCTTTTCCCTGGGAAGTTTCCTTTCCTTTACGATTACATCAACAAACTGATTGTAGATATCATCTACAAGGTCCTGAATAATTACTTTCTCTTCAGGAGTCATATCTCTCAAAGGAGACCCGATGTCCTTATACTGGCCGCTTTTTATTACTGAAGATTTCAGCCCGATTTTTTTAAGCAGTTCTTCGACGTTCGCAAAATGCATGATTGCTGAAATACTGCCCGTAATGGTTCCCGGGTTTGCCACAATCTTATCCGCGGCGCAAGCGACGAGCAAACCGCCGGAAGCGGCGATCGAACCCATGGATGCAACAACCGGTTTTTTCGTCTTTCTCAATTCAAGAACGCCGTCATAGATTTCCTGCGAAACAGCGACACCACCTCCGGGCGAATCCACACGTAAAACAACCGCCACAATGGAATCATCCTTGGCGAAATCATCCAGTTGCTCGGTAATTTCCCGGGAATCATCGATTACCCCTTCAACTAGGACAACACCTATCTTATCTTTCAGTGAAAAAGTTTTGCTTTTACCGGAATGCGAACCGGCCCTATAAAAAGAAATATAGACCACAACGCTTAAAGCCAGAAGAATCAACACTCCAAAGATTACGGGATGTTTCCTCATATATTATTCGCCTTTTTGCTGACTGTTAATTTTCACTTCGGCCAACGCCTGACTGAGATTAGATCCAACATTCTCCGTGTTGTTAATGTACTGATTGGATGCGGGAGTCGGCGCCGGTGCTTCCAATTCTTTGATGCTTAATCTTATTTTCTTCGATTTAGGATCAATACTTTTAACCATGGCAGATACGGTATCTCCCACAGCATAAAGCTCAGAAGAAGTCTTAACACGTTTTTGGCTGATTTCGGAAATATGAACAAGTCCTTCAATTCCTTCTTCAATCTCCATGAAAATTCCAAAATCCGTAAAGTTCTTTATTTTGCCGGTTACAACACTGCCCGGAACATATTTCTCGGTTAATTCATCCCATGGATTTTTTTCAATTTGTTTTATACCAAGCGAAAATTTTTCATTTTCTACATCAACATTCAGAACGACCGCCTCAACCTCCTGTCCTTTCTTGAAATATTCGGAAGGATGGTTTACCCGATGTTTCCATGAAATATCAGACACGTGAATCAGTCCGTCTATTTTTTCTTCAATTCCCACAAAAACTCCAAAATTGGTAATGTTCCTGACAATGCCCTTAACAACGGTACCAACCGGATATTTTTCCTTCAGCTTTTCCCATGGATTTGGCGTTGTTTGCTTTAAACTTAAAGAAACCCTTTTGGTTTGCGGATTTACTTCTAAAACCATAACATCTATTATTTCAGCGACTTTCAATACCTTTGAAGGATGTTTTATTTCTCTTGTCCAGTACATTTCAGATATATGAACAAGTCCTTCAACTCCGGATTCTATTTCCACAAAAACACCGTAGTCGGTTAAGTTCACAACCTTGCCTTTGACAACGGAACCAACAGGATATTTTTCCATTATCTTTTCCCATGGATTATCCGTTAATTGTTTCAGACCTAAAGAAACCCTTTCTTTCTCAGTATCGAAGGAAAGAACTTTGGTTGTAATCTTGTCACCTTTCTGAAAATTATCAGACGGCTTGGCAATTCTCCCCCAGGAGATATCCGTAACATGAAGAAGGCCGTCAACACCGCCCAAATCAATAAAGATACCATAATCCGTGATATTCTTAATCACACCTTCAACAGTGCTGCCTTCCTGAATAGATTTTAAAATATCCCTCTTCTCCGCTTCTCTTTCGGAAGCTACAATAGAACGGCGCGACAAGACAACATTATTACGCTTCCGGTCATACTTTAACACTTTGAAATCCAGGGTTTGTCCTACGAATTTATCCAGATCTTTAACAGGACGAATATCTACCTGAGAGCCGGGAAGAAAAGCGACAATCCCAATATCAACGGAAAGGCCTCCCTTGACTTTTTCTATAACAACACCTTTGATCAGTGTATCATTATCGCAGGCGTTTTTTATATCATCCCATATTTTTACTTTTGATGCCTTGTCCCTTGATAAAACCAGATTGCCTTCCGAATCTCTCTTGTCAACAAACACATCTATATCATCGCCGACGGAAACATTCACATTTCCGCGCGCGTCTTTTAACTCCGCAATGGGAATAAAACCTTCCGTTTTCCAACCTACATCAACCATTACTCTGTCGTCTTTTAGCTGTACGACTTTGCCTGTTGTGATTTCACCGTATTGAATTTGGTTAAGACTTTGTTCGTAAAGTTCTTTGAAGTCCATTTCCTCTTCTTTAACCTGAGATGATTGATTTTTGTCGGTGTCAACCCCCTTTTCCTTTTTTAAGTTTGAGTTATTATTGTTAACCATTAAACTAATACCCCCTAATTTTTATGAAACTCTTTAATTTTTAAGGTTTAACACACTGAATATCAAATATCAACATAAAATCCAGTTATTTTTAAAAGGTTTCTTTCAAGCCTATTTTATTGAAATATAATAAATAATTTTATTTACCACTTCATCAACTGTTAAGTTATCCGAATCAATTATTATGGCGCCGTCAGGAGGTTTCAATGGCGCAAGTTCGCGCTGGGCATCCTGTTTATCTCTTGCAAGCATATCCTGTTGGATTGATTCATATTTTACCGGAGCGCCTTTATCTAAAAGTTCTTTGTGTCTTCTTTTTATTCTTTCTCCAAATTTGGCATCAAGATAAAATTTGTAATCCGCATTTGGAAAAACGACAGAGCCCATATCTCTTCCTTCCGCAACTATGCCTCCCTGTGCCCCTGCGTCTCTCTGTAAATCCAGTAATTTTTCACGCACTACGCCAAAAGTGGATATTTTTGAAGCAGCCAGACCAACCTCTTCCGTACGAATTTTATCCTCGACATCTTCGCCGTCTACATATACTTTCATCCTGCCGTCCATATTTTTCAGAACGACATTTGTAGTAAAACATAAATCGGCTAAAGATGAAACGTCGTCCAGCGATATTTTAAGCCCAAGAGATTTATAAGCCAGGGCGCGATACAGAGCGCCTGTATCCAGATAAATGTAATCCAGCTTCCTGGCCAGTATTTTGCTCACAGTACTTTTACCGGCCCCTGCGGGTCCATCAATAGTTATAACGAGTTTTCCCCCCATAAATGATAATCTCCATTTCACATTTTAAATTTACACTGATAAATGAAAACTTGTCTTAAAATTATAAAGAAGGTAATATAAATTAATTTAAATTATATAATTTAAAAACTGCTTATGCGTAAATTTACTCAAAATCAATATATTTATTTTGCTTTTGCACTTCTGATTCTGTTGTTCAGGGTAAACATTTGTTATGCCGAGTTCACGATTGAAGATGAAAGAAAACTGGGCAAGGAATTTCATGAAATGATGGAACAGAGTCATATGATTTTCAAAAATGAGGTTCTTAACGACTACATAAACAAAATTGGCAATTTAATCCAGGCACAAGCCAACAAGGTCCCTTTTGAGTTTCATTTTTATATCGTGGACAGTAATGCAATAAACGCTTTTAACACACCGGGCGGTTATGTTTATATAAATAAGGGGTTGATATTAGCGGCGGAAAATGAAGCGGAGCTGGCTGCTGTTCTTGCTCACGAACTTGGCCATGCCAATGGCCGGCACGTTGCCGATATGATTGAAAAGTCCCAAAAGATAAACATTGCCACACTGGCGGCAATTATTGCCGGCGCTTTCCTTGGGGGTGGCGGCGAGGCTACCGCGGCAATTGCCGCTTTTTCTGTCGCCGGCGCAAGCAGTCTGTCGTTAAAATTTTCACGAGAGCATGAAGAAGAAGCCGACCGGTTAGGTTTAAGTTATCTTTCCAGCGCAGGCTATTACCCGGCAGCGATGGCTGACTTTCTCAAGGTAATGAAGCGGTACGAGTATTTTTCTAAAACCATGCCTTCTTATCTACAAACGCATCCGGGCACGGATAATCGTATTTTTTACATCGATAGTTTGATTTTGACCCAATATCATCAAAAAGGGGAAAAAAGTATAATTGGTAATTTCAGCAGAATGCAAACTCTTATTCCATTGGATCAATTGGAACTGAACAATAAATATAATGAACTGACAGAATCCTTAAAGAAAAATCCTAATAATGTTGATCTGCTTTACTCCCTTGCTTTAGTTGAAGATCAACTCGGACAAACAAGCACCGCTCTCCAGCATTATCAAACGGCCTTGAGTTTTTCGCCGCAGGACGAAGATATATTAAAAAACATCGGCTTAATTTACCTGAAAATGGGAAAAGCCGATCTGGCGCAAAACTATCTCCTTCAAGCGGAAAATTTAAATTCTCGCAACGACGAAGTTAATCTGGCGCTGGGCAAAGCGTATTTTGCTTTAGGCAATTATAAAAATGCTCTTGATTGCTACCTGAAATTGAAAGATAAAACATTCGATGAAGAAGACCTTAATTATTTCATTGCCATGACCTATGGCAAACTGAATAATCAAGGCGAATCGCATTATTATTTCGGCTTGTATTTCAAGAAAGCGAAAAAGAAGGAAAGTGCGCTGTTTCATTTCAGAGAAGCCCTTAATTATTTTCCACAGGGTTCGGAACGAAACGCCGCCATTAATCAGGCAATCAAAGATGTGGAAAGCGGTGAAAAGAAGCGGTCTCCAATAGAAAAACAAAAACGTAAATCGCAATCAACACTCTACGACTTGACATAATTGAATTCTGTTATAATTTATAAAAAGAATTTAAGGATTATTTACAAATGCCTATTTACGAATTTAGATGCAAAAAATGTAAAAAAATATTTGAAACTTTGATTTTTTCACCTGCAGAAGAAAAAAAACTTACCTGCCCTAAATGCAATGCGAAAAACCCTCAAAAGGTAATGTCGGTATTTGCAGGCGGAAAATCCAATTGTTCAACCTGCTCGTCAACGTCCTGCAAGCCCGGATGTTCCTGTCACTAATACTCTCTTTTTTGGAATAGTATACTCGTAATTTTGTGATTTGGAACTATTCAAAAACGACCAGATGCAAGGCGCGCAAAAAGCCGAATCGCGAGGCGTATATTTTCATACGTTGAGCGGTGCGGTTTGCAGCGCAACGTAGTAGATGAGCGTTTTGTAAAGTCTTCCAGACTTTACCGGTAAGGAAGATGCCATTTATAATTGCGCTCCCCTGCGGGATGCGCTCCCGGTCAACAGCCCATCAATGCATTCTTTTGTGTTGCTAAAATACTCGCAATACATTATAAGACGGCTACTTTAATTTTTGACGAAAGGAGTCTGAAAAAGTGAACATTTTAATATTTGGCCCCAATGGCAGTGGCAAAGGAACACAAGGCGCAATCGTGCAAAAGAAATATGGCGTGCCCCATATTGAAACCGGCGTTATTTTCCGGCAGAATATTTCCAAGAAGACCCCGCTGGGCGAAAAAGCGAAAGCATTTATTGACCGCGGTGAACTCGTCCCTGACGATATTACCATTCCCATGATTCTAGACCGGATCAAGGAAGATGATTGCAAAAAAGGCTGGCTTCTGGACGGTTTTCCCCGCAATCTGGCACAGGCTGAAGCCCTCTGGGCAGCCCTGCAGAAGGAAAACATTAAACTGGACTATGTCATCGAAATCGATCTGGACCGTGAAATAGCCAAGAAGCGTATCATGGGACGCAGACTTTGCAAAACTGACAACAACCATCCCAATAATATTTACATCGATGCCATCAAACCTCATGAACATGACGGCAAAGTCGTGTGTCGCGTATGCGGTTGCGCTGACATGTCCACACGCGCCGACGACCAGGACACCGCGGCAATCGATAAACGTCATGGCATTTACTATGACACCAAGACAGGCACTCTGGCCGCGGTCAACTACTTTAAAGATAGAACCAAAGTTATTGCTGTTGACGGCAGCGTAGGCGTAAAAGAAGTAACCGAAGAACTTATGAAAAAACTTTCTTAATCTTCAGAAAATAATGAAAATAAAAGCCCCCCGAACCATCATGGAGGGCTTTTTTTAACAAAGCATTATGGAAAACATAAGAAACTTCAGCATAATAGCCCATATTGATCACGGCAAGTCCACACTGGCTGACCGTTTGATTCAATACACCGGCGTCTGCAATGAAAGAAACTTTCAGGATCAGATTCTGGACAATATGGATATTGAGAGGGAACGCGGCATCACTATCAAGAGCAATGCCATCTCCCTGCCCTATCGCGCCCATGATGGGAAAGATTATATTCTGAACCTAATTGACACACCGGGCCATGTTGATTTTTCCTATGAAGTCTCCCGATCTCTGGCATCCTGTGAAGGTGTCTTGCTCTTGATTGATGCGGCGCAGGGAGTGCAGGCGCAAACTCTGGCTAATCTTTATCTAGCGCTGGACCACAATCTGGAGATTATTCCTATCATCAACAAAATCGATCTTCCCTCCGCCGATGTTGACCGCGTTCTTGAGGAAATCGATTCGGAACTGGGGCTTGATCCCTTTACTCATATCAAATGTTCTGCCAAGGAAGGAATCGGAATCGAAGAAATACTGGAAGCCATTGTTACGCGCATTCCGCCGCCCACGGGCGACTCTGCAAATCCGCTGGCCGCTTTAATTTTTGACGCCAAGTATGATTCTTTCCGCGGAACAATCATTCATTGCCGCGTTTTTGAAGGAACCGTTAAAAGCGGCGATATCATAAAATTCATGTATAACGGCACAACTTATAAAGTGGAAGAAGTCGGCCACTTTCTGCTCACCCGCACTAAACGGGAAAAGCTCTCCGCCGGTGAAGTCGGCTACATAATAGCCGGCGTAAAAACCGTAGCGGATGTGCGCACAGGCGATACGATTACGTTGCAGGATAGGCCATGCAGACAGCCACTGCCCGGCTTTAAGGAAGTCAAGCCCGTGGTCTTTGCTTCTATCTATCCTATCGCTTCCGACGATTATCAGGATCTGGCCGATTCGCTGGAAAAATACAAACTCAACGACGCTTCTTTTGTCTTTGAAAAGGATTCTTCCGCCGCTCTGGGACAGGGCTTCCGCTGCGGCTTCCTTGGGCTTCTACACCTGGATATCGTGCAGGAAAGACTGGAAAGAGAGTTCGACCTTTCCATCATTCTTTCCGTGCCCAGTGTGCGTTATCGCTTCACGCTCAAGGATGGCAATGTGATTTACGTGGATAATCCCGCACATTATCCCGATCCCATCGAAATTGACAAAGGAGAAGAACCTTACATCCGCGCCTCCATGATGCTGCCGGAGCGCTATCTGGGAGCGGTGATGAAACTCTGCATGGAAAAGCGCGGCGTGAATTCCGTTATGAATTATACCGGTCCGGGACGTGTGGAATTGACCTATGAAATGCCGCTGGCCGAAGTCATCTATGATTTTTATGACCGGTTTAAATCGGTCACACAGGGCTACGGTTCATTCGATTACGACATTATCGATTACCGCGAAAGCAATCTGGTTCTGATGGATATTCTGGTCAACAGCGAAAAGGTTGATGCTCTTTCACAGATCGTTCATCGTGAGCGCGCCCGCGCCAGAGCGCTTCTGGCCTGCGAAAGGTTGAAAGATGAAATACCGCGCCAGATGTTCAAGATTGCCATTCAGGGCGCCATCGGAGGTGAAATCATCGCCCGCAGTACCATCAGCGCCTTCCGCAAAGACGTGACCGCGAAATGCTACGGCGGTGATATTACTCGAAAGAGAAAACTTCTCGAGAAACAGAAAGCCGGCAAGAAGCGCATGAAGATGATCGGTTCTGTCAGCATTCCGCAGAGCGCATTCCTTGCTGTGCTGAAGTCCGATACAGACTAGGTATTCTATTCCCTCTTCAAGCGCTAGCGGCGTTGGCTGCGTCGTCGGCTTCCTCGACGTATCACTAATACGACTGCGTCGCCTCCTCCTTGCCGCCTTGCTTTCATCTTGAATATGAAATAGAATAAAATTAATATGAAGATACAAAAAATATGCATTTTTTATTAGAATTATGAAAGAAGAACAGGCCGGGCTTTATATTCACATTCCTTTTTGCCTCAGCAAATGCGGCTATTGCAGTTTTTACTCCATCGAATTGGTTAGTCTCATTCCCGAATACGTAACAGCGCTTAAAAAAGAAATTAAACATTACCGCAATATCTTTTCATCATTCGACACCATTTATATCGGCGGCGGCACACCTTCCCTGCTGACGGTGCAGCAACTCTCCGATATTTTTGAAACTGTAAATAAATACTATAAAATTGATAAGAATGCTGAAATCACGCTGGAAGCCAATCCCGGAGATACTTCTAGTGAATATTTAAAAGCCCTGCGCGGGATCGGCATTACTCGTCTGAACATCGGCATTCAATCGTTTGATGACAGGATTTTGAAATTTCTCGGACGCAGACATTACGCTAAAGAAGCGAATGCCGCGATAGAAGCGGCAAGAGCGGCCGGATTTGATAATCTTGGAATAGATTTGATTTACGGAATTCACGGCATGAGCATTAAATCATGGGAAAATACCTTGCAAAAAGCCGTTTCTTTCGCGCCTGAACATATCTCATGCTACCAGCTTTCGCTCGATGTTAAGATTCCTCTCTATAAAAAATATTCTTCTGAAGGATGGCGTCTTCCAGACGAAAACACGGAATTAAAATTATTTATAATAACAGCCGAAACGCTAGAAAAATCGGGATACACTCACTATGAAGTTTCCAACTTCGCCCGCGGGAATAAATTCAAATCCCGGCACAATCAGAAATACTGGTGTCACACGCCCTATCTCGGTCTGGGACCTGCCGCTCATTCTTTCCTGAATAACAAGCGCTGGTGGAATAAAGCCGCGGTTAAAACGTATTTAAATGAGATTGCTCAAAGTAAAATGCCGGTGGAAGATTCGGAAACTCTTTCCGCCGAACAACTGCAACTGGAGGCTTTATTTCTCGGCCTGCGCACCATATCCGGCATTGATTTAAAACGCTACAAAATCAAATATGGCGCTGATTTGCTGAATGATAAGAAAATAATTATCGACGCACTGATTAAAAATAAACTTATGGAATTAAAGAATGGATTTTTGTGCCCGACGCGCGCCGGAATGGCTATAGCCGACAGCCTGGCACTGATCTGATACCAAGTTGCCTGAAAGTTACCTCTTAGAAACTTAGTATTTTAGGGGTGTCCCCATCACCCATTATTTACATGTTCGGCTTTTATAACATTAAAGGTTCCCTCGTATCTGCGCTGTAGGGTTATTGTTTTTCACTGCTTCTATAAGATCCTTCAGGCCGGGCATTTTCCTGAAAAGGAAAATTATTCCATGAGAATGTTGAATTGTGACCATGCCGCGATTCCATATGCGGGTATCGATTAATCGAATGTCTCTAATGTATACAGTCAACTTGCGGCCAACCGCACGAAAAAGAAAAGTATTATTAGGTATGAATTCGAATTCGAATGGTATTGTCATATAGCCGTACCATGTCAGTATCGAAAAGATGAATCCAATGATATAAATGATTAGTGGTGCTCCCTTCCAAAGGGTTGCCAACCATCCTAATGTCACAATGCTTGGTAAAAGGATAAGCAATGCGAGTTTGAATTTTGAGAGTCTGTATTTCATATTTAGTTTCGTTGTCGAACATTGTTTATATAGATCTATGTTAATATTACAAACACCGACAACTCCTTCGGCATAAAACACCGCGTTGATATTTACTGTTTATCTCTAATACATTAATATGAAACAAGTATCAATCTGTTTCATGCTTTCTTCTCTGGGATATTATGCAGATCTGTATAATATCCCAAGTAGTTAACTAGAGATTATCAGCAAGACTTCGTATCATTCAATCATGCATTTAACAGATTAATTTATCGTTTAACTTCTATCTTATCGCAACAGAAGCAATTTGCTGCTCAAGCTTACTTTTGATTTGCTGTAATTTTTCGTCGGAATAAGATTTTTCTTTCAGGAAACGGCTGTCCAGCGTTTTGGTCGGCACGAATTTCTGTAAAATATATTTGTTCGCGCCTGAAATCATGTCGGCAATTTTCAGGATGTCGTCTTCTTCAAGCTGTGACTCCACGATGGTCGTGCGGAATTCGTATGGTATTCCCGCTTTTAGAATAAGCTGAATGCTTTCCTGTATCGACTCGGGATGAACCTGCGCGTTGGCAATGTTCTTGTATTTCTCCAGCGGCGCTTTGACATCCATAACGATGAAATCCAGCAGTTTTTCGTCCAGCAGAGATTTGACAACATGCGGCCGGGAACCGTTGGTGTCTATCTTGACCGCATATCCCATTTTTTTGATATGTTTGATAAATGACGGCAGTCTTTCCTTGATGGTGGGTTCGCCTCCGGTGATGGAGACAGCATCCAGTTTTCCTCTGCGCGCTTCGAGAAATTCCATGACATCGTTTTCGCTGATGCATGTCCGAAACAGGCTGGGATCGACCAGTTCCGGATTATGGCAATACGCACATTTGAAATTGCATCCCTGTAAAAAGATGACGGCGCTGATCAATCCGGGATAATCGATAAGCGAAACCCTCTGTAAACCGCCGATTTTCATTTTTCTCCTCTAATTTTAAAAACACAAATGCATCACGCAAAAACGCTTTTAAAAAAACACTTCAATTATTTAATTATTTAAATTTGAATACCTGTCGAGAGTCAAACTCTTCCTGTTTACCTTTGTTCCACTGCTTGACCGGACGCAAATAACCGACGACGCGCGAGTAAACCTCACAATCGTCGGCGCATGTCGGGCATTTTTCCTGCTCGCCTTTCAGATACCCATGCGACGGGCAAACACTGAAGGTAGGGGTAAATGTTATGTAAGGCAAATGATAATTAGAACAAATTTTGTGAACAAGTCTTTTTACCGATTGCGGATCATCAATTCTCTCCCCGGCAAAGGTATGGAAAACCGTACCGCCGGTGTATTTCACCTGAATATCATCCTGCAAATCCAGCGCTTCAAAAACGTCATCGGTATAGTTTACCGGCAATTGTGTGGAATTCGTATAAAACGGTTCCGCGTCTTTGCATTTATCATCACTTGCAGTAATAATATCAGGATATTTTCCTTTATCAATTTGAGCCAAACGATAGGATGTTCCTTCCGCCGGCGTTGATTCCAGATTGTAATTATTTCCTGTCTCCTTCTGGAATCTGATAAGCTCTTTTCTCATAAAATCAAGAACCTGTTTGGTGAATTCCTGACCTTTTTCCGAAGCGATATTGACACCCAGTAAATTCAAGCAGGCTTCATTCATCCCGACAAGACCGATCGTCGAGAAATGATTCTTCCAGTATTCGTTAAATCTTTCTTTAACACCTCGCAAATAATACTTGGTGTATGGATACAGATTACCATCTGTAAATTTTTCCAGAACTTTTCTTTTTGTCTCCAGACTTTCTTTCGCCAATTCCATCAACCACTCTAATCTCATCAGGAAATCTTTCTTGGACTTGGCCTGATGAGCGATACGCGGCATGTTAATAGTAATAACTCCTATAGAACCGGTCAGCGGATTGGAACCGAAAAGCCCGCCGCCTCGCATTTCCAGTTCGCGATTGTCAATGCGCAAACGGCAGCACATGCTGCGGGCGTCTTCGGGATTCATATCGGAATTGATGAAGTTGGAAAAATAAGGAACGCCATACTTGGCCGTCATTTCCCACAAATCCTCTATATTGGGATCATCCCAGTTAAAATCCTTGGTGATATTGTAAGTGGGAATTGGGAATGTAAAAACTCTTCCCTTGGCGTCGCCTTCCGCCATAACCTGCAGAAAAGCCTTGTTGAAAAGATTCATTTCCTCCTGGAATTCTCTGTAGGTCTCTTTCTGCGGCTTGCCGCCGATGATGACATTCTGGTCCGCGTAATACTTGGGCACGGTCACATCCAGCGTGACATTGGTAAAAGGCGTCTGAAATCCAACTCTTGTCGGCACATTAATATTGAAGATAAATTCCTGCAGGGCCTGTTTTATTTCTTTAATAGTCAAATTATCATAGCGGATGAACGGAGCAAGCAAGGTATCGAAATTGGAAAAAGCCTGCGCTCCGGCGGCTTCTCCCTGCAAAGTGTAGAAGAAATTAACCACCTGCCCCAAAGCGCTCCTAAGATGATTGGCAGGTTTGCTTTCCACCTTGCCGGACACGCCCTGAAATCCCTGCAGAAGCAAATCGTACAAATCCCAGCCCACGCAGTAAACGGAAAGCAGGCTTAAATCGTGAATATGAAAATCACCATCAGTGTGCGCTTTGTGAATTTCCGGCGAATAGATTTCATTGAGCCAGTAAACCTTGCTCACTTCCGACGATATGTAATTATTCAATCCCTGCAGAGAATAATCCATATTGCTGTTCTCGTTTATCTTCCAATCCAGCTTTTTCAAATACTGATCAACAAGATCTACTTCCATTTTATTGGTAATGTCCCTTAAACGGGAATGCTGATCCCGATATATTATGTAAGATTTTGCCGTTTTCCGGTAAGGAGTCTGCAAGAGAACTTCTTCAACGACATCCTGAATTTCTTCAACAGTTAAAACTTTACTGTCAAAGAGTTTCTCGGCAAGATTTAAAACCTTGATAGTCATTTTACGCGCTTCTTTGAGATCAAATTCACCGGTTGCAGCTCCTGCCTTGGCAATAGCGTTTGTGATTTTCTCCGCGTTAAATTTAACTAACCGGCCATCTCTTTTCTTGATTTTCAAATTCATAAAAACACTCCGTCCCTAAAAAGAAATTAAAATATGAATACTTCCAAAAAACGCTATATATTGGGGTATGGAAGGATACTACCACTACATATAGTAATTTTCAAGGAAATAATAAAATATTTTTTTAGAGGATTTTTCTTAAGAAATTCACCAATAAAGCCACTTGATGATATAGATTTGAGTGTGTATTTTATACTTTGTTATATTCTGAGAAAATCATGGAAAAAACGGCACGTCCCTGGGTTATCGATCTTAAATCAGTGGAATAACCAAACAGCGCTTTCAGAGGAACTTTTGCCTTTATTTCACTGACATTTCCTCTTGGATTAACCGATTGTATTTCACCTTTACGGGCATTGATATCTCCGATAACTTCACCCATAAATTCGCTCGGTGCAGTGATATCAACCATCATAATGGGCTCGAGCATAACCGGATCACCAAGATTGCATCCGTCACGGAAAGCGGTAGCAGCCGCGATTTTGTAACCTTGCGCCGATGATTCTCCTTCACGGAACGAACCGCCGGTAACCATTACTCCAATATCCATTACGGGATAGCCGTTTAATACTCCATTCATCGTTGCTTCTTTGATCCCTTCTTCGATGACGTCATAATATTCCGCGGGAATAACACTATCATCAACATTAATAATAATTTCATTACCCAGGCCACGCTTGCGCGGTGTTAAAGAAAGACGGACATGACCGAAATGTTTCTTGTCGCCCAGTTCTTTTTCAAAAATTCCTTCCGCTTCAACTTTCTTTTGAATCGTTTCACGATAAACGACTCTCGGCCTTCCGACATTGACATGACAGTTGAACTCTCGCAGCAGGCGATCGACAATAATTTCCAGATGCAATTCCCCCATGCCTGAAATTATGGTTTGCGCGGTTTCATCTTCATATTTGACTTTTAAAGTCGGATCTTCTTCAACCAATTTATCTAAAGCTACTGTCAGTTTTTCCTGATCAGCCGGCGTTCTCGCTTCAATGGCCTGACTGATGACCGGCTCGTAAAATTCTATCAGTTCCAGCATAATCGGGTTTTCTTCTTTACAAAGAGTATCACCCGTTGTCGTTGTCTTCAAACCCATTACGGCGACTATGTCTCCGGCTGAAGCCGACTCTATTCTTTCCCGTTTATTGGCGTGCATTCGCAAAAGACGGGCGATCTTTTCTTTTTTCTTTTTTACAGAATTGTAAACTTCATCATTAGCCTGAATTTTACCTGAATATATACGCAGATAGGACAGCTTCCGTCCTTCATCAAGCATGATTTTAAAAGCCAGCGCCGCCAGAGGCTCTTTATCGGAACTGTGTCTTACCTCTTCTTTCTTCGTTACAGGATTAATTCCTTTAATGGGTGGAATATCTTCGGGAGACGGCAGATAATTTATAATCGCATCCAGCACCGGTTGAATTCCTTTATTGCGCAGAGCCGCGCCGCAAAGGACAGGAACTATTTTTAGAGATATTGTTGCATTCCTCAAAGCCTGTTTTATTTCAGCAGCGGAAATTTCTTCACCATTAAGATATTTATCTGCCAAACCATCATCGACTTCTGCAAGCGTCTCTATCATCTTTTCACGTTTTAATTTTACTTCACCGGAAAATTCCTCGGGAACATCATGTGTGGAAAATTCCATACCGTGAGTAGAATCATCCCAAACAAGCATTTTTTGCTCAATAAGATCAATGGCGCCGCGGAAATTATCTTCACGGCCGGCGGGAATCTGGATAGCCACAGGAATGGAATTAAAACGGTCCCTCATCATTTCGATCGTGCGAAAGAAGTCCGCGCCAACTCTGTCCATTTTATTAATGAACGCGATTTTAGGAACGCCGTACTTATCCGCCTGATGCCATACAGTCTCCGATTGCGGCTCAACGCCTCCAACCGCGCAGAAAACAACCACCGCGCCGTCGAGGACGCGCAGCGAACGTTCCACTTCAATGGTGAAATCAACATGCCCGGGGGTATCGATGATATGAATATCGTGATTGCGCCACTCGCAGGTGGTCACAGCGGATGTAATGGTGATGCCCCTTTCCTGCTCCTGCGGCATCCAGTCCATGACGGCCTGACCGTCATGAACTTCTCCCATCTTGTAAGATTTGCCCGTGTAATAAAGAATTCTTTCGGTAAAGGTTGTCTTTCCCGCATCAATGTGAGCAACGATACCGATATTGCGAGTACGGGATATTTTCGATTTTGATGCCATAAGATATTTTTCTATTTTTCAGGAATAATTAGCTCCAAATCGGGAGAAAAAGCCTTTCGCGTGGAAATATGACCTTTAATGGATGACAACTCTTGGCCTTCCACTAAAATTTTAACTTTTTTTATGGCAGGAATATTTTGAGTGATGGAATCTGTTAAGGAATAAATTGAGGCCATTTCCGAAGCGGAACTTCCCTGATATAATTTGGTCAGGCTTTTGCTGAAACTGACATAAGCGGTTTCGTTCTCCACTATTTTTACATCCCTGACGACCACACCGTGAGGAAATGTATTTACCAATCCGGTTTTAGAACCATCCAGCAGGGCCTGGGTTATTTCCTTTGCCTGCCCGGCAGGATCGTTTTCCTTAACCACATAACGTTTTTCAGGCCTCAAAAAACGTTCCTGTTGATCGGAAAAATAAATCTGCACGATTTGTTTTTCCTTCTTCTTCATGGCGTCCGTATCAACGGGAGGAAACAAGGCGCTGAACAGGGTAACAAAGAAAATCACAAGCACAACAAATATTCCTCCAACGATAACCGAGAAATAAAGAATCCTTGTCGATTTTTTTATCTTCTTTTCCCTGATATTTTCTGACCGAAGTTGCCTCTTGGTCGTCATAAAAAACTTAACTCCTATCTGAAAAACTTTGACAACTTATGGCATTTTACTTTCGCTGTCAAGAAGAACAAACTTTTTCAGGTGAGATTAAACAAATAGTCCCCTGCACTTTTAAAAAATAATTAAAATCGGAAATGCAGAGGACTATAAGAAATTTTCTTTTTACGATTTTTTAATAATTTTCCGCTAGAACCTCGTAATACGATTGCGGATGTTTGCAGGCGGGACATTCCTTGGGCGCTTCATCTCCTTCATGAACGTAACCGCAATTTGTGCAATGCCATTTTACCGAAGCTTTTTTCTTAAACACTTCACCGCCGGCAATGTTCGCAGCAAGTTTTCTGTATCTGCCTTCATGAAATTTTTCAACTTTGGATATCTGCTCAAAGGAGCGGGCGACATCCGGGAAACCTTCTCCTGCGGCAATCTTGGCCGCTTCTGAATAAAGAACAGTCCATTCCAGATTTTCGCCTGCTGCTGCAGCCAACAAATTACTTTTGGTGTCTCCAATAACACCGGCGGGATATGACGCCTTAATCTCGACATCACCGCCCTCAAGATATTTAAAAAACACCTTGGCATGTTCTTTCTCATTGTCCGCAGTTTCCAGAAATATTCTTGAAATCTGCTCGTATCCCTCTTTTTTAGCCGCACTTGCAAAAAAGGTGTAACGATTTCTTGCCTGCGATTCACCCGCAAATGAAGCCAGTAAATTCTTCTCTGTTTTTGTGCCCTTAATTGATTTAGCCATATTTTATCTCCTTTCTTTCTGGTTTGTCATATATTAAGCACTCCCCTAAAACTTATCAAGGTTATTTCAAAGTTTTTCCTATGGAAAAAGCTTTCCCCAAATATTTTCCCACATCATAATAGGATTGTATTTCCGGCCCATATAGTATCGGATTGATTTTTAAGATATCCGGCAAACCATCTTTCCCCAAGACTGCTTCGTCAACCTTGACATCCATGATCTCACCGATAAAATGCGTATGAATGCCTATTTCCGAAGTATTTAGAAGCTTGCATTCCAGAATCATGGGGAATTCCTGGATATAAGGAGCGTCAACTTTTTCGCTTCTTACGGCAGTGATTTTTGCCGCTGTAAATTTATCAACATTCCTGCCGGAAACCATGCCGCAATAATCGGCAATTCCAACCTGGGCAGCTGATGGAACATTTATCGTAAATGCCTTACGTTCCATAATATTGCCGTGAGTATAAGTAGCTGCTCGTAATGACACGGCCGCACAGGGAGGCTTTGAACTGCATACACCTCCCCATGCTATAGTTGCTGCGTTGGGCTTTCCGTTTTTGTCATATGTACCTATTAACCACACGGGTGTAGGATAAATCAGAGTTTTGGCATCAAAAGACTTTTTCATAAATTTCTCCTAACTGTTTATTTAATCAACAGCAATGCTCATTGACGTTGATTTTATAAAATATTTAAATAATTTATTCAAATTATAAAAATTTAATTTCTAAACTTATTTATATATGATAAGCTTAATTCAAATAAGCATTGGATTAATTACCGGATGCTGTTAAATTTCTTGATTATATGAGGAGGATCTCGTTATGGCGACTATTATGCCGGAATCTGAACATGTACAAAAAGCAATCAAATGGGTATCAACGAATTTAGATGAAAAAGACGCTCACCCTTTAAAAAAACTTATACAAGAGGCGATTTTAAAATTCGATTTATCACCCAAAGATTCAGATTTTTTAATGAATTTCTTTGCTAACAGGGATAAATAAACAAAATTTTTAAACGATCGAGCTCAAGCAGTTCCGGGCGAGTTGAAGACTGCTTGAGCTTTATCCGTTAATTGCCGGATAATCCTTTCTCTTTTATCAAATTTCTAATTTCAGTAAGCAGTTCCTGATCTTTTGTCAGGGGCGGAGGCGCCGTTGCTTTCTCCACTTTATTCTTCATGATCATTCCGATAAACTTGACAATAAAGATGTATAGAGCCAAAGCAACTATCAGGAAGTTTACCATTTCTCCGATAAACAGTCCGTAAGGAACTTCTTTGCCGTTAATTACCCATTTCCATGTCAGATAACCCTGGTTACTGGGCATAAAAACGCTGATAAAAGGCATGATAATATGTTTGACCAGAGAATCAATAATCTTGCCGAATGCCGCTCCGATAATCACGCCGATGGCAAGATCAACAACATTACCTTTAAAAGCGAAATTTTTAAACTCGTCCAGCATTGCTGATACTTTTTTCGGGGCATCCATGTTGGTCTCCTTTCGATATTTTTACTCGATCTTAGACATTTCTTCGTAAATTTTCAAATCGATCACACTAAAAAAATTATCGTACTGTTCTTTCTGCAAAAGGCGCCGCATTTCCCATCCTTTTTCCGTTTTCTTCTCTGTAATGACAGCCAGGATTACCTCACATTCCTTCCAATTGATCCGTTTAACGCGAGCGCTTGTCTTCGTCCGCCAGTCTCCTGATTCCACATAATCGGAATCAACAAGCATATTGTTTTTATCTATTGTGACATTGGCGCCAATATGTTTCTCTTTAAAAACATTGGCAACGGCCTGAAGAACGACCGTTTCTTTTGCTTCATAAATATGGCTGTATTCGTCCGGTTTCGATATTATCACTCCGCCATAATTATAGGCACATGAAATAATACTAATTATAAAAAACAAAAAAATAAATATAAAATAATTTTTTTTAAACATGAATCTCCGAGACTGACAGCAATAAATTTTAATAGTTATTTCCGTTTATCCACCATGATCCTTTTTCTTTAAACCACCATAGCGATGAATCTGTTTGGGTAATTCTTTCCGCAAGTTTTTTCCCATTTTCCGTATTTAATCTCTGTAACGCGAAACCTATCCATTCTTCCGAATATTTATTGCCCAAATCACCGCATTCCTTTAATTGCAGAATAAGAGCAATCTGATCCGCATCACGGGCAATTAACGATTCCTTTGTTTCTTTACGGTTGAATTCGTCGATAGCCGCTTTCATATCATCACCGAAAAAAAGGCTCTCCGTCAATTCCGACACGGCTTTTTCCTCATCCACATTAACATACTTTTTGTTAACATAATTCATATCACCGGTGCGTGCTTCCGGAAGATCGTGAAGAATGCACATCTTCAGCACGCGGAACTCGTCAAGCGTTGAATCCATTTTACAAAGAGTGTAACCTACAAATACCGTGCGCAAGATATGCTCGGCAACCGATTCTTCACCGCTTCCCAGAAACTGATAACCGCTGCGGGGCGTTCTGCTGAGCATTCCTACTTCAAATAAAAAATTAGCAATACTGTCCATTTTATTCCTTTTTTAATACTTTAATCCGGTTGGCCATCATTTCTGATATTTTTGAGATCTGCAACTGCATAGAAGCAACGCTGTCGGGCCGCATGGCAATAACCCTGTCGAGCTGCGCCTTCCAGTGTTCCAGCAGGGCAATTTCATTTTCCTTCATTTTTTTCCCGAAACGCTCCTGGTATTCCTTTATAAACGCATCCGTTGAATTCATACAGGCCACCTTTATTCTTTATCTAAAATTTGAGGCATTATATCATTGACGGTCTATCTTGCAACAAAGAATTTAGAAATCAAAATTTGACACTGCGCATCAAATACTATAATAAGCGTACAAAATTCAATCAGAGGCGAATAATTTTTATGACGTCTGAACATAAATCTGAACATAAACATGAAGACATAGCCGGAGGCCAGGCGATCCTGGAGGGCGTTATGATGCGCCACGGAAATAAAATCGCGGCGGCGGTACGAAGGCCCGACAAGGAAATTGTTTTTCAGGAACGAGAATATATTCCTCTGACCAAACGCCACAAAGTGCTCGGATGGATGTTTATCCGTGGAACAATCAATCTGTTTGAAATGATGATCGTAGGATTTCAATGCCTGATGTTTTCAGCAGATGTGGCCATGTCTGAAGAAGAAAGAAAACCTAAAGACTGGGAAATGTATCTTTCGCTTTTCATAAGTTTTTCCATTGCTATTTTTTTCTTCGTTGTCCTGCCGGCTTTTTTCTTTACGAAAGTAAAACCCTATATCGGCAACCTCCTTCTTTTAAATATTCTGGAAGGATGTGTCCGTCTGGGAATGTTTCTTTGTTTTCTTGGCGCCACTCTTCTGATGGCGGATATGAAGCGTGTTTATATGTATCACGGCGCCGAGCATAAGACCGTATTCGCATGGGAAGACGGACAGGAGCTGACCGTTGAAAATGTCAAGAAATATTCCACCCGTCATCCCCGCTGCGGAACAAGCTTCATTCTTTTTGTGATGATTGTCTCCATACTGGTCTTTTCACTGCTTGGACGCCCGGACTTTCTGCACAGGGTAATCTACAAACTTCTGCTTCTTCCGGTTGTTGCGGGCATTTCCTATGAAGCCATCCGTTTTACCGGCAAGCACAGCCACTTGAAGCTGGTACAAATGATGAGCTGGCCGGGATTAATGCTTCAGAAAATTACAACAAGAGAACCTTCCGATGATCAGATAGAAGTGGCTATCGCCGCCATGAAAAAAGTAATCTGATATCGAAAATTCATTTTGATTCAAAGCACCTCATATCCTATTTGGGGGACAATTTTGCGGTATCCCAAGCCATAATATCTTCTCATTTTCTTTTAACGCAATAAAATTAAGTATTTGACATTTGCCAATAATTGGAGTAAAAAAATAAATCATTGATATTTTTTAATCTCTTAAACAAGGGGAAAAACTGATGATTAAGCGGTACGTTTTTGTTTTTATTCTGATTATTTTTTCGGCCTCTTTATTTTACCAGCCCGTAGCGGCGAAAGAAGATACTGCTCAAATAAAACTGAAAAAAACTGCCGTATCTTCCAAAAAATTATATACCTACACAGTAAAAAAAGGGGATGTTCTTTCAACAATTATTAAAAACATTCCCGGTGTTATTACCGATGAGGATACCGCGCGTATCTACGAACTCACCAGGGAACTCAACCCCAACATACCGGATCTTGAAAAACTTGAAGAAGGACAAACTCTGATTCTGCCCGGGAAACCGTTTACGGAAACCGCAGAGCCTCAGGCGGAACAAACAACCGGTATCACTTCCAAACTTTCCGCCGCCACACCTAAGTATTATAGAATAAAGAGAGGCGATACTTTATATAAAATTATCCGCCGCCAGCTGAAAGACTCAACCAATATCAGCAAAATGCTCAGAACCATAAAATCAATGAATCCCAGCATTAAGAATGTCAACAGGATTTATGCGGGCACGGTTATAAAACTGCCCGGGAAAACAGTATATGTCAAGGCGACGGAGGAAAAGCCAGCCTTTCAGGAAACGGTGGTTATTCTTCATCCGGAAACAACGAGTCGTCCGGAAAAGATCATCGAAGTAAAAGAAAAGAAAATGATGCCGCCGGAAGCCCGCCTTGCCGCCCTGAAGCAGATCATTGCCCAGATGAACGGTTCAATGACTACAACAGGGAATTATTATCTACCCATACCCAAAGCGGGTCAGGTCACGATTGACTGCTCCAAGATCCCGGTGGTTGAATTTGATGATAATACAACTGTATTTGTCGATCTGCAAAACATCGCTCAGAGTAATTTAAAGAAGATGATCAGCGACAATTGGACGAATTACTATCTTGTAAAACCGGAAAAAGACGATGATGTCATGAGTGTCTTGAGAAAGATCATTAATACGTCAAAGTATTACAGAATGACCAAGAGCGAAAAGCCGCTGGTTACAGGCACTATGCCTCAGGTGGAAATACTGGTCGACTGGGTCATTACAAAATCTGCTGCCCAGCAGCCTCAAATTATACAGGGGTTGCGTTCTATTTATGAAGACAATCTGCTTCTGCCCAGATCTATCAAAAACTTTTTTCAAAAGAGCGGTTTGATCATAACGGAAATTTCCGATGAAACAGGTATTGTCGGAAAACCGGAAGAAGTTTATTCTTTACCACCCATACCTGTATTCTCAACAACATCCGCTAAAGATTTCACTTATGATCTGGTTACCTTTTTAGGACTGAGCGCTGAAAAAGACGTTGATATTCAAATTTTTGACACGGCAAAAGACGGCTTTAATCTGTCAATAAAAGCCGACGTTCTGGCAAAAAACGGAGACAAGAAATATTTTATACATTCGCAGAATCTTTCCCAGCAATTTAAAAATGCGCTCAGAGATATCGGCAATGAAACCATTTTTGTAAGCGACAGCAATTCACCTAAAAACAATATGGAAAACATTTTACGCGGCATCAATGTTCCTTTCACTTCCGACAATTTTATATTTTCAGGACTCGGCAGAAGTCAGGCGCCTTATACTGTGAAATTCAACGGCACCAAGATTAATCAGAACCTGTACGTTATTGATTTTGACATTGATCAGGAACTGCGCGGTTTACTGACTGAAGTATGGTCGGCAAATATTGCCAAATATTGATATTCCTATAAAGTTTCTTAGAATATGCGTAGAAAATCTGTAGAGTTTTCCTTTAAAATTATCCTCGGATTTAAGTCTTTATTTTTATCGCTGCCGGCCGATTTAATAATAATTATCGGACATTCAGATGGTTAAAGCTATTGCACTCTTCTCAGGCGGATTAGACAGCATGCTGGCAGCCGAAATTATTCGAAGACAAAGCATCGACGTTCTCTGCCTGACTTTTGTGACCCCTTTTTTTAATGCCAGTAAAGCGCTGGCTGCCGCAAAGCAGTCAAACTTTCCGCTGATTGTTCAGGATATCACCGTCGAGCATCTGGACATGCTCAAATCTCCTCGTTACGGTTATGGAAAGAACATGAATCCCTGCATCGATTGCCATACATTAATGCTGAAAATTGCAGGTAAAAAAATAGAAGAAACAGGAAGAGATTTTATCATTACCGGAGAAGTTCTTGGCCAGCGCCCCATGTCGCAAAACAAACAATCCCTTTACATCGTTGCTAAAAATTCCGGCTATCAGGACTATATTTTGCGCCCTTTGAGCGCTCAATTGCTTGATCCGATAAAAGCGGAAAGAGAAAAATTGATTGATCGAACGCAGTTGCTTTCCATTCAGGGACGCGGCCGTAAACATCAAATGAAACTGGCCGAGGAATTCGGGATAATCAATTACGCTCCGCCTGCTGGAGGCTGCCTGCTTACCGATCCAATATTTTCAAAACGTCTTCGCGATTTGTTTTCAAATCAGGAGGACCATAATATCCGTGACATAGAATTGCTTAAATACGGACGCCATTTTCGTACTGAAGATAACTGCAAAATTATTGTCGGTAGAAACAACGCGGATAACGAAGAATTAAAAAAACTTTCGACAGATGATGATTTGATTTTGAACATAGCCAACTACCCCGGCCCTCTTGTTTTAGTGCCTTATGGCAGAGCCGATGAGCAAATAGCCGCTTCTCTGTGCGTCCGTTACAGTGACGCGCCCGATGATCTGGAATCTGAAGTTATCTGTCAGTACAAACTTTCGTCAAAATCGATTATTGCTGCGGCAGCGGCGAAAGAATACTGTGAAAAAATAATTATTTAATAGGCGTGATCATGAAGGAATAAGATGTTCCGGCCGTAATAGATCGTCAACGGTCTTCACCGGATTAAAAATAACAAGAGGCATTTTTACAAAAACTGTGTTCCAGTAAGCCATGCCGCCGTTCCAGAGACCCGGCATTTCCAGCGCTTTTATTTCCCTGCCCTTCTCATTTTTTTGGGAGATTAAATAAGCCCCTTTATCCACGAAATCCGCCAGATTGAATTTTTTGCCCCGATAATTCTTTATGCAACAGACCATATCCACCGGGTTGAAATAGCCGGCATTTGACCAGACAGCCAGTTGATCTTTTTTGCTTTTATCAACATGAGCGCCCTCGACAATCTGTAGAGTCTGTGTGCCATCCTTTTCGTCTATCCAGAAAGGCCCTCCTCCCGGTTCTCCTTCATTTTCCACCATTGCGCAAACTCTTAGCGGCCGGTTTAAAACGGAAGACAGGAAATCTATCTTTTCTTTCTTTGATTGTTTTACGAAGCGCTTGGGAAAGACCCGGTTCAATATTCTCGAACAGAAAATTATTATTTTACGTATTTCTGAATCGCTTATTTCCCCGCACTCCAGCCGGCGTATATTTCTAAATATTTCGTTGCGTAAATATATGGCCAGACCTCCAAGCATTTTCTTATAGGGAACAATCTGCTTTAGACGTTCTTCCGGCGCAATATTATCGATATTTTTTATAAAAATAAAATCGGCATCAATATTCTGTAAGTTTCTTAACAAAGAACCGTGACCGCCCGGACGGAATATGAGTCTGCCTGCTTCATCTCTCAAGGGGAGATCATTTTCATCGGCGGCCAGCATCTTTGTTGATGGCGATTGCATTGAATAAGATATTTTATATTTTATCCCGAAAAGGTTTTCGTATTTTGATTTTACGTCCTTTATTTTTTGGGCAACATCCTTTTTATGTTCTTCAGAAATTGTGAAGTGCAGATGGCACATGCCCTCATCGCTGCAAAGATACCGGGCCGCCTCAAAAAAATGTTCCTCCAGAGCGGTACGTACGTCTTGTGAATGATAAAAATGAAAAGGGATCAACGCTTTGGGCAGCCATCCGAAATTCAATCCTTGGTCCGACAAAACATAATCCAGTGAACTTCTTATGTCTTCCTGTTGAAGAAATTCAAGTGCTGTTTTATTCTTTTCGATCAGCGGGTAGAAAGGATACTTTTTAAAATTATTTAAAAAAGATTTATTGCACGCTGGAGATTCAAATCCGCCCGCTTCTCTGACTGAAAACCACTCGGCAAACATTCGGCTGGCCGCGCCGGACGCCGGAACAAATTTCATCAATTTATATTTTTTAAATTCTTCATCATAAAAAGAAATCATCTTTTTTTTCTGCGCCGGGGTAAACGATAAGATGCCGTCATTGATCTTGCAAGGCCTGTTTAATTTCAAAAAAGCTAAACCTTGCCTGTACATATCCATCTGTTTTCTTACAGTGTTCGGACTCATGCCCAAATGTTTTATCTGTTTAATATCTTTCGGAGAAAACAATGGATTATTTTTTATAACTTTCTTCATGTTTTTAAAATAACATCAACAGAAAGCATTGGCAAGTGGAAACACAATCAATATCTGGAGACGGTATTGACAATAAAGCCGATTCTGTAAAGATTTGACAAACACTCCTCAAGCGGGTAGACTCCTTTCGACATTGTAAAAGGAAACACGTATTTTTTGGAAGAATCCGCCTTGAATAATTTGTATAAATTTTTAAAAATAATTTTAATAGTTGCGATAACGGCATCCGTCACGGTTAATGCCGAAGCCCAGATAGGGTGGCGCCAGTCCGTCGGACAATCGCTTATCCAGGCTCTTAAAATCAGTGCCCCCCTGACTTTTTGCAATGAACCGGTGCCTCTCAACGAAGCGGATGTCAGGGAAAGAATGGAACGCGAATTGCTCGTGGCCCTTGATAACAGCGACGATGTGATCTTATGGCTCAAGCGCTCCAGCCGCTATTTCCCTTACATCGAAAAAGTTTTAAAAGACAATTCCCTGCCGGATGATTTAAAATATATCGTCATTGCGGAAAGCGCTCTGAAACCTTTGGCAACATCAGGCAAAGGAGCTGTGGGGTTCTGGCAGTTTATCGAGAATACCGGCGTTAAATACGGCATGAAAATCAATAATGATGTTGATGAACGCCGCAGTATTTATGCTTCCACGGACGCGGCAGTGTCTTACTTGAAAGATCTTTATTCCATTTTCGGCTCATGGACACTGGCCGCAGCCGCTTACAACATGGGCGAAGACGGCCTGAAAACTGAAATATTAATGCAGAAAGTGGACAACTATTATCAACTTTACCTGAATGAGGAAACACAGAGATATGTTTTCAGAATCCTCGCGGTGAAAATTATCCTGTCCAATCCTGAAAAATATGGATATCATTTAACAGAGGACGATCTTTACAAGCCTGTTGAGTTCGACCGCGTGGAAATAAACTTAAACCAGCCCGTTCCCCTTTATTTAATTGCCCAGGCGGCAAACACTTATTTCAAAGTCATCAAGGATCTAAACCCTCATATAAAAAATTATTTTTTACCCGCCGGCAAACATATTCTTTTGATTCCCAAAGGTTCCGCATCAGGATTCTCCGAAAAATATGAGATCCTTTCCAAACAATGGCTTGGGGAGAAGGAAAAATCAGTCTATACGGTTGAGAAAGGCGACACCTTGTCTTCCATTGCCAACCGTTTTAATGTTTCCATCAAAGCAATCATGAAATGGAACGGCATCAGCAATGGCCGAAATGTTTCTCCAGGAGAAAAGCTTTTTATTTTTCCCGATACAAACACATTCAAGCCGAAGAAAAATGATGCTACCCTTCCTGAAAACCCTGATGTGAACATCCTTCGGGCACCAAGAAATTAAGTTAAATTCTTTGCACAATAATTGCTCTTAAACTCTTGACAAATGTATTTTTCTGATTTAATCGCTACTTCAACGATATTGAAGAAAAGTTGTCTACTCAAGACAACTTCACTATGAAGAAATTATGAAAATTGCGGATAAAATCCATAAACTGAAAAAAGAGAAAAATGCCGTAATTCTGGCGCATAACTATCAATTGCCGGAAATTCAGGATATCGCCGATTTTGTGGGCGATTCGCTGGGACTAAGCATTGAAGCGTCGCGCACTGACGCAGCGATAATAGTTTTCTGCGGCGTTCATTTCATGGCTGAAACGGCGAAAATCTTATCTCCGCAAAAAACAGTGCTGCTGCCGGATCTTAGCGCCGGTTGCCCGATGGCCGACATGCTTGATGCCGATGATTTGAAATCCCTTCAGGAAAGGCACCCGAACGCTGCAACGATGTGCTATGTCAACACTTCGGCGGCGGTAAAAGCCCGGTGCGATTATTGCTGCACATCCGCCAACGCCGTTAAGATGGCTCAGAAAATTCTGGTCAACCATAAGGAAATAATTTTTATTCCCGATAAACACCTGGCTCAATATGTATCCGGACAAGTGGGCCACAATTTTATCATATGGGAAGGATACTGTCCTGTCCATGCCGGAATTCTGCCGGAGCACATCATGCAGGCCAAAACCCTGCATCCTCATGCCAAAGTTATCGTTCACCCGGAATGTCAGCCGATGATCATCGACATTTCCGACATAGTAGCTTCCACCGAAGGAATGAGCAGATACATTAAGGATTCCCCGGAAAAAGAATTTATCGTCGGTACGGAAATCGGCATCATTCACAGACTGAAAAAAGAGAATCCTGATAAAACTTTTTATCCGGCAACTCAAAAAGCATTCTGCCCTGATATGAAAAGAATAAATCTGGAAAAAGTTCTCCATTCGCTCGAAAACATGTCCTACGAAATCACGCTGCCGCCGGATATTCTGGAGAAAGCCCGGCTTTCCATAGACAGAATGCTGCAAACGGTCTGAATTTTCATTCAAACGGTGGCAAACATTTATGAAGAAAAAAATTATCGCGTCTACTAAATTTCCGGTCTCCGGCCCATATTCTGCGGCCGTGGAGGCCAATGATATTATTTTTATTTCGGGACAGATTCCAATCGATCCGGCTACCGGTGAAATAGTTACCGATATTAAAACAGCCACAATGCGGGTCCTAACAAATATCCAGGCAATACTAAATAAAACCGGTCTGGATATGTCCAGCATTGTCAAAACAACCATCTTTCTGAAAAACATGGCTGACTTCGCTGCCGTAAATGAAATATACGCTGGCTTCTTTTCCGAAGAACCGCCCGCACGTTCAACAATTGAAGCGAGCGTATTGCCCAAAGGAGCGCCGATAGAAATCGAAGCTATTGCGATCAGAAAATAATTATTTTGAGTTAAAGGTTGAATAATGATGGCAACACAACATGACTTAAAAAACAAATCAGATAAAAAGAAAAATTCACAACAAAACGATTTATCCCTTCTGGCAAAAGATTTTATAGCCAAAGCCGGAGTCGCAATCTACATTGTACAGCGCGGCACATTTTCCTATGTAAGTGAATTGTCTGAAAAAATTACCGGCTATTCGGACTCGGAACTTATCGGATCATATTCTCTCAATAATATTTATCCCGATGATAGAGATAGAGTCAGGATACAAGCCATTAAATGTCTGAAAAAGGAAAGTTGTGAGACGTACGAATATAGATTCGTCAAAAAAAATGGCGAGGTAAGGTGGATTTTAGAGACTGTCACACCGATTGATTATAACGGGGAACGGGCCACACTGGGTATCTTCATGGATATAACGGAGCGCAAACTTATTGAGGAAGCACTGCGTCTGAGTGAAGAAAAATACAGAACGATTATCGAAAATATTGAAGACGGTTATGTCGAACTCGACCTGAAAGGAAACTTCAGGTTTTTTAACGGGGCGATCAGTAAAATGCACGGCTATAGTGGCATTGAATTATTAAAACTCAACTATCGCGATATCATGGACGAAGACACCTCCCGAAAAATATATTCAAAATATAACAAAGTTTTTACCACGGGCGAACCGGAAAAAGGATATGAATATGAAATAATCACAAAAAACGGTCAACGAAGAAATCTGGAAACATCTATATCCATCATCAAGAATTCCGCTGGACGCCCTGTTGCTTTTCGCGGAATTGTGCGGGACAGAACCGAACACAAAAAGGCGGAAGAAGCCCTGCTCCAGAGCAAGGAAAAATATCGAAGCATTCTCGAGAACATTGAAGAGGGATTTTTTGAAGTTGACCTGGCCGGTAATTTCACTTTCTATAATAATTCAACCTGCAAGCTTCTCGGATATTCCGGAGAAGAAATGACGGGTATGAATTACCGGCAATATACAGATAAAGATACCGCAAAAGAAGTCTTTCATATTTTCAACGGTATTTATAAAACCGGCCTGCCTGCCAAGGAATTCGATTGGTTGATCGTAAGAAAAGACGGCACAAGAAGATACGTATCAGCTTCAATATCCTTGAGAAAAGATTCATCGGGCACTCCGGTTGGTTTTCAGGGATTCACTCACGATGTCACCGAACGTATCCATGCTGAATTTCAGAAGGAAGCCGCCCTTGAAGCGCTTCGTGAAAGCGAAGAAAAATACAGAAATATTCTTGAAAATATACAGGAAGCATATTTTGAAGTTGATCTCGCCGGAAATTTCACGTTTTTCAACGATTCACTGTGCCGGATGACCGGATACTCCAGAGACGAATTGAAAGGAACAAATTATTCAAATTTTTCAGACACGGAAAATTCTAAAAAAGTTTTTATTACTTTTAATAATGTTTATATCACGGGAGAGCCAACGGAAGGATTCGATTGGCTGGTGATCAGAAAGAACGGTGAAAAAAAATATATTGAAGCTTCCGTATCATTAAAGAAAGATTCATCGGATAAACCGACCGGATTTAAAGGAGTCATTCACGATATCACCGAACGCAAGCGCATAGAGCAGGAACTGAACTATATGGCTACCCATGATGCTCTGACCGGTCTGCCCAATCGTTTAATGTTCAGCCAGTTACTCAACCATGCTATTATGTCTGCTAAACGCAACGGAAAAAAATTAGCTGTTTTATTCATTGATCTGGACCGCTTCAAAGTCATCAATGATTCTCTGGGACATGACGCCGGAGATCAACTTCTTCAGACAATTGCCAGGAGATTCAGGGAAAGCCTGAGAGAAGTTGATGTTGTGGGCCGCCTTGGCGGGGATGAATTTATTATCCTGATTGAAGATTTCCAGGATCTGAGCCCTGTGAAAAAAGTCGCCCAAAAAATACTTTCTGCCGCCATGAAACCGATGGTTATCGCAAAAGAGGAATGTCGTGTAACCGCCAGTATCGGAATCAGCGTATATTCCAGAGATGGACAGGATGAACAAACGCTCATGAAAAATGCCGATATAGCCATGTATTTCGCTAAAGAAGAAGGTAAGAATAATTACCAGTTCTATTCCACGGATATAAAAACCCAATCAAATGAAAACTTGTCTATTGAAACAAATTTGCGGCGCGCGCTTGAACGCAATGAATTATTCCTGGATTATCAAGCGCGGCTGGATTTCAAAACCAACAAAATAACCGGAGTGGAAGCCCTTCTGCGCTGGAGCAATCAAGACCTTGGTCCGGTAACGCCTACAAAATTCATCCCGGTTGCCGAAGAGACGGGACTGATCGTCCCGATCGGCAAATGGGTACTGAAAACGGCCTGTGTTCAGGACGTCGCCTGGCAACGTCAGGGCCTGCCTGCTGTCTGCATGGCTATAAATTTATCTCTTCGCCAACTGATGGATGATCATTTATTAGAAGATATCAGTGTCATATTGAAAGAATCCGGCATGTCGCCGAATCTTCTGGAACTGGAAGTAACAGAGAGCATGGTCATGCATAATCCTTCGAAGCTGATTTCCATTCTGGCCAAAATAAAAGAGATGGGCGTACGGTTGGCCATTGATGATTTCGGAACAGGTTATTCCTCCCTCGCCCAGATAAAACATTTCCCCATAGACACCCTTAAGGTCGACAGATCTTTTATCCGCAATCTTCCCCAGGATGCCGAGGACAAGGCGATAACTGAAGCGATAATAACCATGGGCAAAACCCTGAGTCTCACCGTCGTCGCGGAAGGCGTGGAAACACAGGAACAGGAAAATTATCTGCGGGAACACATCTGTGATGAAATGCAGGGCTTTCATTTCAGTAAACCCGTTTCACCTGACAAATTCGCCGATCTGCTGCGTGAGCATATTTAAACGTTAATTCAGGAACGAACTCAACCCGGGTTATTTAAAGAAAATATTTGAGAACATTGCTGCAATTCAAGGGGAATGCGACGGCATTAACTTCTTCTCTAAATCTAATCATGTTTTTTATTTAACTCTTCCATTGCTTCCTGAACAATCTTCGCTAACGTTTGATCGCCGCGCGGCAGCGTCTTTAAATAATCTTTTGATTTTGCTCCGCCAATCTTGCCCAAAGTCGACAGGCACGCAGATATTATTTCCAATTGTTCCCGGGTGAGTTCAGTTTTAATAAATTTAAAAAGGCCGGTCCTTCCTTTCAGTAACTCTGAAACAATGCCGATAATCTCACCCTCTGGATGTTCTTTATTTACGTTATTTTCAGTCCTGCCGGCTGCTCTTATTAAACCGGCAATAAACCCCGCCTCCTGGATTGTCATATCCTTCTTATTGTGTAATTTTTCTTTTACCAGCAGTAAAAGCCTGTTTATGGATTCTTCCGACAGGGATAATTCACGTTCAATGATATTCGCCGCATGGCTCCGAACCTTTTCTTCCTCATCACTCAAAGCTTCTATGGCCAGATCCTGAACGTCTTTTTTGTCTAATTTTACCATTGCACCCAGAGCCTTACTCCTGATGCTGTGGTTTGAATGTTTGACATAACGTTTCACCAAACCTGCATCATCAATTTGACCGACACTTACTATCAAAAGCAAAGCATAATTTAACATGGACACCGGCTGATTTTTGTCGTTCAGTATTTTTATGCACCACTGCCTCGCCGGTTCTCCTTTTTGTGACAGGATGTCTATTATGTTTTTCAAAACATTAGGATCCTTGCACTTATCAAAAATAACACCGGCAATTTTGATGCACATGGACGTCATTTGTCTCAAAATCTCATTGATCTGATTTCGCACATCCGGTTCGGTATTCATGTACTTATGGGCAAATATTTCCTCGGCGCCTTCAAAAACGGAATCCGGCAAGTGAGAAAACGATTTAACCGTACTTGAAGCAAAACCTTCCCTGGATGAAAAACTACATATTACTCTGACAATCTGACTGACCGCGTCCCATTCTCCCAGCCTGATAAGCTCAGGAATGATCCTGTGGCATACAATGACAAAAGATTCCATTTCTTCAACGGATGATGTTTTTGAAGCCTTTTCTATATACGAATCTATTTTTGATATAACATCACCGGCCAGTTTTACACTTTGTATACTAAATCGAATTGCTTCCGGAAGCATATCGAACTTAACGATTTGATGTTCATATAATTCCTTGAACAGATCGTCAGCATCAGGAAGATCGTCAGCGATAATCTGCTCCGCAGCCATCTTGAGCACTTTTGCCAGATAATCACATTTCTTCTGATGTTTCTGATTATCTTCATCGGATTGCGCCGGTTTCTTGTTTTCCTTGTAGACATCAAAAATGGCCTGCGTAACAGGTATGATCTCGTTTTCCCGTAGTGCGCTTATGATCATCTCTTCCAGTTCGTTACTTTCCGATGACTGCTCAAGATGGGTTACTATAATATCGCAGTTGACTAAAAGGTCCCGCAGCAACTCATTGTTATTAAGAGGCCTGATAATGTCTCCGACAATCTGCCTTTTTATTTCTTTTATTTTATCAGCGGAAGCATCTTTAAACATCGGCAGCACTTTCAGATCTTTTGCCAGCCTGCGCAATATGATGGCCACTCGCCAGGGAAGCTTTGCCCTGAGTACGATATCCGTTTTGAAGATTGTGGAGACTTCAGTTATGTTCAATTCAACGAGTGCTTTTGTCAGATAATCGCCAAGCGTTGAAGTCTCGGTAGTGTCCGCAACCGGCTCACTCATGACGTCGATGAACGATTCAAAGTGTTCTATCGTGATATTTTTCTTGATGGAAAAACTATTGAGACTTTTTCGTTCGAAATAATCTTTGAGCTTCGGAACAAACAAATCCAAAGTATTTTCTTTTGTCAGTTTTTTGATGTTGAAAGGTTCATCCAGAATGCCGCTGATATAGATATCAACCTTTTCCCCGATATCATGACAGATCAGCATGATTTCGGAAGAACCGCCCAGCATATTTAAAAAAGCACCATAGAGTCCCTTTTTAACATCAAGGGAAACCGGATGAGCGGCATCATAATAACCGCTTCGGGAAATAGCCTTGGTAAGATCGACAACAAATTCGCAGGCTGTTTTTGCCTTGACAAATTCTTCTGGGTTTAAATCTTTTTTTTCGCTGCTCTTATAACTGCCGTCAGTAATTGCTGCCATATGTCAATCCTATCCTTTTTGATATTTCTGATAACAATTTAACTATTATGGAAATGAAATACTTTACTAAGACAGTGATGTTTTATTTTAAACATGCAAATTCCTGATTGAAGGATTTGACATATTTTCATGCACTTTTTTATAAGCGGACTGCAACCTGTTGATTTTCTGACACCTTATACCACATCTTCAAATAAATACAAACAAAATAATCCCTGACACTATGATAATCTGATACCTTTGATTGACAAAGAACAAAAAGAAGTTGTAAAAGAAACTCATTGAGTTCCATTTTGAGGATAAATAACATGATTAAAAAAATATTTCATTTATGTCGTCTTGCAAAGTTCAGTATTTCTTTGCTTACTCTTTTCTTAATTTTCATTTTGAACGCGTGCGCAACTCTTCCTTTTTCCGGTACTGCCAAACCGGCCAAAATAGCCGTCGTGCTGGGAGGCGGCGGATCCAAGGGCTTCGCGCATATCGGCGTGCTCAAGGTTCTGGAAGCGCAGAAAATTCCCATACACATGGTGGTGGGAACAAGCGCAGGCTCTCTGGTCGGCAGTTTATACGCGTCGGGAAAGTCCGCTTTCGAACTGCAAGGAATCGCTTTTAAGATGGATAAGGATAATGTCATTGATTATGATTGGAAAGTCTGGAGCGGCGGTCTTATCAAAGGCGATAAACTGGAAAATTTCATTAACGCCAATGTTAATAATTCCCCTATAGAAAAGCTAAAGATCCCCTTCTATGCTGTAGCCACCAATATTGCCACGGGAGAAGAAGCAGTCTTCGACAGGGGCAATACGGGCATGGCCGTGCGTGCAAGCTGCTCAGTTCCGGCTGTTTTTCATCCATTGAAAATCGGCAACAACACTTATGTTGACGGCGGCGTAGTAAGCCCTGTTGCCGTTGATGTTGCGCGCCGCAATGGAGCGGATATCGTCATCGCCGTGGATATCTCCGGCGGTCTTAACAAAGAAGTGCCCGACGGAATAATGGATACCATGAAGAAATCCGTAAATATCATGTATAACCGGATCGCGGAATACCAGATAAAAAATGCCGACGTGGTCATCCGCCCAGACATGTCGGGTATCGGTTCCACTGACATGGATAAATTTAACGAGGCAATTTTTGAAGGTGAAAAAGCGGCAACCCTGAAAATTCCTGAACTCCAGAAAATTATTGCCAGGTTAAAGCAGGAAGGGCGTCTTTAATATAATTCCCTTCTCCCAAAACCGGAATTTCTATGATCACTATCGGCGGACGAGCGCACAATCTCGAAGAAATTATTGCTGTGAGTAAGCTTGGCTACCCTACCCTGGAAATTTCCGTTGATGATCCCGACAAAGTTTCCGCATGGATTCCCCGGCTTCTGGAAATAAAAAACACCTATGGCATGTCGTTTCTCGCGCATTACCCCAATGAGGACAATCCTTTCGACGTGAAAATATTACGGGATAAATTTCTTCCCCGCATTAAATCACTGATGGAGATTTCACGGCAACTCGACATCAATAAAGCAACTCTGCATTTCTGGATGGATAAACGTTGGGCGCAGCCGGAGCTTATCCGCGGAAAGATTGAACTGCTCTCCCGTATAGTTGATATGGGCAATGATTCCGGGATTACCGTGTGCATTGAAAACCTGACCGAACGCTTCGACAGTTTCGCGCCGGCATTTGAAACTATTCCCGATTTAAAAATGACTCTGGATATCGGGCACGCCCAGCTTCTGGCAAAACAAAATACATCCTTCGGTTTTATAGAAAATTGTTTTTCAAGAATCGCGCATGTTCACGCGCATGACAACAACGGCGGAACAACAGTTAAGGACGACCTTCACCTGGCGCTGGGTGAAGGCGTTGTGGATTACAAGACGATTATAAAATTGCTGTTCGACAGGGGTTACGATTCAACCATTACGATGGAAGTAAAACCTCAAGACATGTCCAGAACAAAAAAGACTCTGGAATATTGCTTCTGTTAAATTTTATCTTTGTTATTGACTACACCAAACAAATAAAATTAAGACGTTTAAATTTTATTAATTACCGGTGGAAACATGCAATAGTCGCCAGTATTTATTTTTCAGGAATTTACATTAACTTTGCATCTAAGAAATTATTTTGTTTTTTCGACTTTATCTTCTGCTTTTCTTTCTGTCTTCTTCTGCATGTCCTTTTTTTGTTTATGGTCCACGGATTTACCCCAGAAACGTTCTGAGTTTAATAAATTGTGACATCTATCTTTAGAAGAAATATGTTCATCATTCTCATTTGTCAAGCTTTAGCCAATTTAGCGCTGCATCCTTGTCAGCGTAATCAAAGTGCCTTACTTCGGCCTGAACAAAATGATTGGCAACCTGCGGCATAATCGATAGAAAAGTGCCGTCTGTAACGGCCGCAATCTTCTTAATTTTCTGATGATGGTTCTTGACAAATTTTATATGGGAAAGGAAGGCTGCAAAATTATCCCATCCCGGAAAGGCTTTGGCGTAAATCATCAAGCCATTCAGTTTGCCTTTTTCTTTGATATAAGGATCAACTTCCTGGATTAATTTTTCGAAATCTGCTGATTCCAGGGGGCCGCCAGGCATAATAATCAATATACCCTCTGCGCGATTTAATTCGTATTTAAGCATTGGCATTCTCCAGTCTTTAATCGGTCTAACACTGTTTTAGGGACTTTACAACAGCCCCCTATCCCGCCCACTCTTTCTCTTCAATCTTCCAATTCTATTTTTTTGCCAGTTGTCTTGCCCAAAGTGTCAGCCAGACGACGACAAATAGTATCATTCCGACGCAGAGCTTATAGGCCACTATTCCCCACAGCCAGATAGTACGAATTTCCGCCCATGTAGCACCTTTACCGAAGAGACAAAGCATTCCTTCCGGCTGTCTTGTCATTATCAGTAAATAACCAAACCATGAAATCAGCACAAGACAATAAGCGATTAGAAAAGTCCACCATCCGGCCACTGCCGCCGCCCGAATTTTCTTTATAAATATTTCATCCATAAGTTTCTCCTATATTTTTTTTAATTTATTTAAACATATAGTTAAAAGGACCATATAAATAGTAACAGCAAATAGTAGGCCAATAGCCTAAAGAGAAGCAGAGGTTTGAATTCGCCCTTTAAAGACAGTTGTTTAAGTCAACAGGATAGAACATTAGAAAAGTATGAAATGACTCGTTTGGCCTCAACATGCGGTGGAACCTCAGCATATTGAGGGTTGCCATTTTATCTCTCCCTTTGCTTAAAGGGGGATAGAGGGGGATTTTGGGGAATCCAGCCTACCTTCGTCATTCCCGCGTCCGATGTCATTCCCCGGCGCGACCGGAGAATCCAGTTTCCTTCAGTCTTCGGCCTTCAGCCTATTATGCTGAACCTTGCACATAAATTAAATAGAACCGTTGCCTATTATTCCGGTAGGAATGTGGTTCAATCCATTTTTTACAGATCTTTCCTCATATCCGTCATTTCAGACGCAACTTTTCCAGCATTTTTCCCGCATGCGGAGCAACGGAATGAAAAGCTTTCAATTGCTCGCAGGCGTAATCCGCGCACGCGGCACAAGTGCTTACTTTTTTCTCCATGCCGCATGCCCTGATCCCGCAGACGCGGCAGTGACCAATCAGCCGCCCGTCTGTCCGGAGACAACCGTCACAATTCGCGTCCTGAGGCTTCATGTCTATACCATACTGTTTAGACCAGAGTTTGGCCACATCCTCTCTGGCTTTATCATCATCGGCCTGTGTGGCCAGATAGACCGGACACTTCGAACAAATAATTCCGCAATACGCTATCATCGTTTCCATCACGACCTCCTTGTTAATGGCGTTGTTCTTAATCATCCATCTATCTCTTTCATAATTCTGTCAGTTTCCGTTAGTGCTACAATTATTTTCTGATAGTGTTCGATATCTTCGTTCGTTAAAGTACGGCCTTTTCGGTCTTTCAGCCATTTCTGTGCTGGCTGATAACCACCGATATAAAAATTCCATGCTGTTGCAGGAACATTGCCAAAATATTGTTTGGCGTTGATAATTACTTTTTCGTTTTTATAAGATAGATTTTCAATCTTATCCGAACCGGCGATAGGATAAGTGGTTATAAATTGATTTACTTTTGGTGACTCAAGAAGATGGAGCAAACGCAGTTCAGCGCCAAGTGCAATGAGCTTTTTGAAGCTTTTCTTATCTTTTGGATATGGCACGCGCGGAAAATCAATTTTTAGAAATTCTTTGTATTTTTCACGGTAACTTGGCGAATAAAGAGTGGCGTAAATGTAATCAAAAATATCTTCAGGCGAAACTTTTCCAACAATTATTTCTATTTCATCAATAATTTCTTTATTCAGATTTGGTAATTTTGCACCGTTATCAGAGAAATAATATAGCGGGAAAGCGTAAGTTTGATCACTCGCCACATGAATATCTGCAATTTGTATAGAAACTAACACTCTGTCGAAATTTTGATTTGCGGGAATAGAGCGACTTGTTAAAAGGAGTAAGTTATCTTTTTGGAAGATATGTTTGAAAGCAACAAAACCTGAACGACTTATAATTTCAGCATCATAATAAATCCATTGATAATCAAAAGGTCTATATTGCATTTGCTGTAAATAATAATCGTCAAATGATTTGTCTTTTATTTTTTCCAATAGTTTATAACTGTCCGAACTAAAAACGCGGAATTCCTGTTTGAATGATTCACCATAATCGCCAGCAAGAAGTTTATTTATTCTCTTTTCCAATACACTTCTATTAACATCAATAAACAAACTATCTCTGTCTGTCTTTACACCGGAATTTGATACAGGAAACAATTCATCTATTTTAAATCCCGTCTCATAATCTAAACTCAACCCAAAATCCTTCGGCACAAAGAAATAGTAAGGTGCAGAGTAATCAAGTTTATTCCATTTGATATTCTGTATGTCGCTTTCATCAAGTGCTTGGAATTTTTCTTTGCGTTTGCCATGAATCTCAGAGTGATAAACATTGCCAAGGGTTTTTCCCTCGCTTATCTTACGCACAAATTTGGAATTTTTCTTTGCGTTTGCCATGAATCTCAGAGTGATAAACATTGCCAAGGGTTTTTCCCTCGCTTATCTTACGCACAAATATTGAAATCGCCACGCCTTGCTGTATATCAAATACATTCTCATCTTTGCCGCCATCCGGCGCTTTTTCCTTCTTCTTTGAATTGCCGTGGAGGTCAAGAACATAAATGTCGTCAAATGTTTCCAGCAAATGTTTTCTCATCTGGCGGTGAGTAATGCCGTCTATAAACGAATTATTAGTAATCATAGCCACAATACCGCTCTTGTTTTTCTCTATAAAATGTTCTGCAAAGCGAATGAATTTGATGTAGTCATCGTCAATGTTGATCTTACGTTCATTGAGATTTTTCTTATAATCTTTTATTAAGTCCAGTATCCACTTTCCTTTATTTGAAGAACTAATGCTGTATGGTGGATTGCCTATAACAACCATAATCGGCGTTTTATTCTTTATCACTTCCGCTTCTTTCGATTCTTCGGCAATACTTTCAGCAAGGCCGAAACCAGTGAGCATCTCTGTCTGTTTGGAACCTTCTTCAAGAGAATTAGTAAGATAAATACCAAGACGGCGATGAAAATTCCAAAAACCGGTTTCTTTAAACGCCATGCTCAATTTTAAGTGAGCTATGGTATAAGGCGCCATCATAAGTTCAAAGCCGTGCAAACGCGGAAGCAAATCGTGATGCACATATGCTGGCCAACGCCCCTTTTGGCCGCCATCGAGTAAACGTTTGTAGATGGTTCTGATAGTTGCACTTATGAACGTTCCTGTACCAACGGCTGGATCAAGAATCTGCACTCTATGGATACCGTCAGCCAATTTTGAAGTATCGGCCAGACCGGAAGCAAGACCAAAATCTTTTTCAAGAAGATAGTCAACTGAACGCACAATGAACCGCACGACAGGCAATGGTGTATAGAAAGCGCCAAGTTTTTTCCGAAGTTCCGGGTCGTATTCTTTCAGAAAATCTTCATAAAAATGTATTACAGGGTCGGGGCCTTCGTGGGTGTGACCCCATAAATCATTTTTAAAATACTGACGCATAAGCTCTTGAACATTAGCATGACAAAATACCGCACATAACTCATTTACGATATACTCCAGCCGTTTATCAAAATCGGGGCCAACAATGTGATCAAAAAAATGCCTGAGAAGAGGATTTGATGCCGGGACAAGATCGCGTGCTTCCTGCCGGGTGAAGGTGTCAGGAGTTGTATCGTGATAGCGCGCAACAAACAAGCCATACACAAGGGTTTGTGCGTACATGTCAGCAAAAGCTTCTTTTGAAAGATCGTGAACCAAGAGTTTTTTAATAGTTTCATAAATGCGATTTATCTCGGCATTTCTTTCTGCCGGAGTAGCAAGAAACTGTTTTACGTTATCGCGGATTCTTTGCGCTTTGCCGCCCATTATTTTTGCAAGGTGTTCTCCAGATCGAATTGGCTCTTTATATTCCTGTGTAAAATCAAGAAGTGTTTTAGCAATATGGTTGTAATTTTCCGGCAGTGGCGTAATGGTTCGATGTTTTAAATCATAACTGGCAATTTTAATTGGTTCTTCATAACGAACACCATTTCTATAAAACCGAAATTCAACATAATCAGTCAGAACTAAATTTGCATATCCATAATACCGTGCCATCTGTTCCGATTTTTCAACTTTATCTAAAGGCACACCAATATCTTTAGCCTCTATATAGAGAATTGGCACGTCGTGATTAATTACAACAAAATCCGGTTTATTTCCTTGCTTGGCTTTCGCATCGTGATCGATTCGTTTAACATTGATAGTTTCAAAAATTCCTTTGAGCAAAATTTCAAAGTCCGTGCGGTAGCCCATTTCACTGGTTTCTTTATGAGAGAATTTGGAAGAAATTGATGAGAGGTACTTTTCAAATAATTTTTGCATAAGTTAATTTTGAATGATTTATTTTATTTTTTGCAGATTCTTTTATTTGAGACTTGCCGTGAATAATACAACTTCTCAAAAACATTGCAAGAATAAAATAAAGGGAAGAGAAGTAATTAAGGTTGAAGATTTAAGTAGTTAAGGAATTAAGGCTGAAGACTGAAGGGGAAAAGGGGAAAACTCCACCCTCGTCGCTACGCGCCACCCCTCGGAAACTCTTCCGACTTCGCGCCAGCGGGGGACACGACAGAGGCGGGTATGAAACGATTTATAAAAATAATCCTTAATGATTGAGTTCTTTAAAAGTGTCTTTGTTATTTTTATATAATGCCTGATAGTGTTTATAAAGCTTGTCGTACACGGTCTTGTTGGCCGGATTTGGTTTATAGAGGTTCCCTTTTTTCAACATCCTGACGATCTCACTAAAATTTTTGTAGATTCCAAACGACACCATGGCGATGGTCGCGACGCCCTGCGCGGAGGCCATCTGCGGATTGATCATCTGCACAACTGGTTTCTGCAGGACATCCGCGAAAATCTGACACCATACGTCGCTCTTTGAAGCGCCGCCTATTAACCGGACTTCGTCTGTGGTCGGCTTGCTTTTTTTAAGTGACATTTTTTCTACGAATTCCATTCCCCAGCGGATGTTGAAGGCAACCCCTTCCATGGCCGCCCGGCACAGATCGGCTCTGCTTGTATTGGCGCCGATGTTGAATATCTGACCGCGCAGGTATGGATTGTTAATGGGTGATCGCTCTCCGAAAAGCCATGGCGTCAGAATGATATTGTTCGCTCCCGGCGGTGATTTTATGACTTCCTGATTTATGATCTTATATATTTCAGCGGCCGATTTCCCCTGCGTTAATTCGGCGGGATATAACATGTCCCTCAGCCAGTCCAGGGCGGCGCCCAGGGTTTCCTGCTTGCTAATTAAAAGGAAGGTGCCGGGAATCCCCGACATGATTGATCCGATGTAATGTTTGGTGTCGATAGCAGTTCCGGGGTGGTGTGTGGCAACCCAGCCGGCTGTGCCGATGTTAACGTGCAGGTTTCCCATCTCAATGGCGCCGGAGCCGATCGCCGATGCAAGGAGGTCGCCGGAACCCGTCACTACGGGAAGGCCCACAGGTAAACCGGTCTTTGCAGAAAAATCCGCCGTGACGTTGCCTGCGATTGCCGTTGAGGCTCTTAACTCAGGCATTTTGCGTGAGTCGAGCCCGTACATTTTATGGATATCTTCCGACCACTTCCACTGTGCCTGATCTTTATTCCGCGTATCCATGAGCCAGGTGATGTAGGCCATATCATATGAAGTTACATAATTGCCGGTGGCAAGAAAAATGGCATAATCCTTTGCGTCAAGAAATTTATGGACGGCATGATATAAGTCGGGTTTGTATTTTCTCATCCAGGCGAGCTTGCATACGGTATCCTTCCCGGTTTTTCCGGGAGCGCCGCCGGTTATTCTCATGAATTTGAGAAGCTTCGTAACGGGATAACCTTCAATCTTGATAAGTCCCTTGAACATTTCTTCCTGAGTGAAACAGGCTGCACGCTCATCCAGCCAGGATAACATGTTCATGAGGGGTTTTCCGTCTTTGTTCACCGGAACGGTGTTTTGCATCTGACTTGTGAACACAAGACCGGCAAGCCTTCCTGCCAAATCGGGATGTGCCGCCATAACATTCCTGGCGGAATTGTAGATTGCATCGGATATTTCTTTGGGAGATTGCTCGACGCACGATTTGTCCGGATATGAAAGGCTGCATGTTGACTGATTGGAATCTATGTATCCATCAGGGCTTACAAGTACCGCCTTCGTCTCCGTGGTACCAACATCAACAGCAAGTACGAGATTTTTTTCCTGCATAATCATCTCTCCTTGTCCCGGATATACAGATATATAACACTCTGCATCAAGAAAGGAAACGACTTTTCTGCAGCTGCGCCATTGCGGGGCAACAACCGGTTCCGACGGAAAAAAACAGTTCTAAGTTCAATGTTAAAAGATTAGGAAAGGTGAAAAGAGAAAATCATCCTCCCTCAATCCCTTTTCTCAAGGGAGAGAAGATTTTCTAGATTACCCGGTCAAGCCGGGTAATGACATGGGGAACGTGAAAAGAAAACTCCCCCCGTCCCGATTTCGCATCGGGACACCCCCGCCAGCGGGGGACACAAGAGGTAATGGATTCCGGCTACCCCCATGCCGGAATGACAGTGGTGGCGGGAATGACCCCTTTAGAGATATGACTACTTCTAACGGGGCAAGCGACAAAGCCGCTCCTAGGATAGTTCAATTTGTTTAATATATTCTGAAAACAGAATTATTTTTTTACTATCGGATGGCTGAAATAAAAACGGCTCTACGTCCCTGGCCAGCTTTTTTAAATTAAGAGTTTTGACATGGGCATGGATGATGTTTTTTTAACGATTACTGGTTGTAATCCAGCATAAAATCGGAAATTTAAAAACTGAGGATAAGGAAGGAATGTTTCTAAGGTTATAAATATTCCTTCACTCATCTCAACATAAAAATTCTATTAAAGGCCACCATAGAAGCGCCCAAATGCTTGGGACAACATCAAGGCCATCAGCAAGGCACCTAATCCTGCAATAAGGACATGTTTCGTCTTGCGTAGCTCGAAGGTTCCGACCCGACACACAAGTAAGTAACCTATACAGAGGTTAAAAGCGCCCCATAGTACGTTCACCATTGCTGAAGACAGCCCTTGACCCGGCGGAGAAGCAAATGGGCTTTGAAATGGGCGTCCCATAACCCCGTTTACAAAATGTGGAATAGCATTGGCGAGGAAGGCACCGCCGAAAAAGTAAGAGAGGTGATGATTCCATCGCATTTTTTTTATTCCTCCTTTTTACTTTTAATTTTGATAAGGCCTTGCTTGTTATAGGTAAGCTATATTTTTGTTGGCGGCGGCGTCGGCATCCTCAATATATGTAAAATACACCTCGTCGCCTTCTCCTGGCCGCCTCAATATCATCATTAATTTAGAATTTGTATAATTTAATTTATAATTTATCGTCTTAGTGACAATCAATGCGATCCTTTGCAATCGTTATAAGTCTGCACCATCTTATTGTACTCATCAATCATTGACGCCGCCACCGCAGATTTGGCTTTCGCATCCTCCATAACCCTGCTGTACCAGTTGCTCTTTTCATTAAACGCGTTAATCCTGACATTCAGTTGCTGGATTTTTTGAGCATCATTGTTGATATTTTTTCGATCAGTCTCTATGGAATCTTTCTCTTCGTTAAGTTCATTTTTCAAGCGGTTAAGCTGATCTTTCAGGGATTCCATCTCCGCCTTTTTAACTTCGATATCATGAAGAAGATTGTCCGATGGGGCAACACAGATATTTTGCGCAACCGGCAGCGATGGGAGACCGAATATCTGCACGGTAATGTACGTATCCTCGCCTTTGAATTTACCTTTCAAGACCGCGGCGCCAATATCCTCCACTTCCGTGGAAAGAATATTTTTTCTGTGACCGGGGCTTTGCATCCAGCCGTCAATGATCTTCTGGTTTGTATAAAAATCACCGCTTCCGATATTTTCCGCGATTATCTTGTAATGGTATCCTACTTCCTGAGCAACATCCGATGCCTGTTGGCCTGTAGGCGAAACATGGGCAAAATATTGTTTGTCCAGCATGTCCTGTGCTCTTGACTCGGCTATTTTATTGAGAAGTTGATTTTCTTTTAAAGGAGGAAGACCGTTTTGGGAGCGGGCATTATTGGTTAATGCAATAATAGCGTCTTGGCTAAGGACCTCGCGCGAAACGGAGGATGTGACGGGGTTACCGGCGGCTTCGGCCTTGACTGAAACAGTGTTATCCTCTGTTTTCGGCACGTCGGCTGACGGTTTCATCCTGATGAGGATAACTGCGATAATAATAACGGCAACAAGAAAGATGCTTAATCCGTAATTTCTCCAGAAGCTTTGTTTCCCGTTCTTCGTCATTTGTCAGATATTTGAAGGAAATTCAGTATTATTTGTCCAACCGAAAGCAAGCCGCGTGGATGGCTCTGCTATTCGAATTCAATATCCGTTGAATCTGAAATCGTTTGCACGAAATCAACTTCGCGAGGAACCTTGTAATTGGAAAGATATGTTTTGCAATAGCGTATTATTTCTTTATCATCGGCAGATTGACCTTTTTTCAATACAATGTGCGCTTTTACTATTTCACCGCGCATCAGGTCTTCTTTGCCTGACACTCGTGATTTCTCGACAGCCGGATGCATATTCAGCACTGTCTCCACTTCACGCGGATAAACATTAAAGCCGCTGGTGATGATCATTCTTTTTTTGAGACCGGTGAGGTAGATGTAACCCTCTTCATCCATTTTGCCCAAATCTCCGGTATAGAGCCAGCCATCCTTTAAAACCGCCGCCGTCGCCGCTTCGTTTTTATAGTACCCCTTCATGACATTATTGCCTTGCACAATCAGTTCACCGATTTCATTGCGGGGAAGTTCACGGCCATTGTTATCAACAATTTTTATTTCAATCCCGGTCAGGGCAGTTCCTATGGAACCAATTCTCGCCTCATGCTCTATTCTGTTGAAAGAACAGGCAGGAGAGGCTTCCGTCAGGCCGTAGCCTTCCAGAATACGCGCGCCGAACTTTTTCTCGAAAGCAGGCAGAAAATCGGCAGGCATGGCCGAACCGCCTGTTACGCAAAGCTTTAAGGAACTCAAATCATATTTCGACGCTTTTTCATACAAGATCATGCCTATGTAAAGACGAGGCACGGCGGCAATGTAAGAAATTTTTTCCCGCTCTATCGCGGAAAAAAGACTGTCCATGGTCAACCGGTCCATCATGACCGTTGAACAGCCCGCTTGCACAACATTGAGCATGTTGACAGTGCCCCCGAAAGAGTGAAACAGCGGAATCAGACAAAGACCGATGTCATCCGAAGTTCTCCGGAAAATCGGCTGGATCATATCGAGTTCGGAACACAGATTGAAATGGGTAAGTACGGCGCCCATTGCCTTTCCGGTCAGTCCGGCCGTGTATATTATTGATGCCGGATCTTCCGGATTAATTTCCACGGAAGTCGAGTCTTCGTTATCTGTTCCCGCTATCAATTCTCCGTTTTCATTTAACGAATCTATCGCGATGAACTTATGACAGGTCAAAAGTTTGTCTTTTATTTCGTCGTATTTTTTTACCTGCGATGCCTGAGTGATTAACACCTTTGAATCGGAATTGTTCAAGAGATAGGTCAGTTCGAAGGGGGTGGAGGACGTGTTCAGCGGAATAACAGCCGCGCCGGTTTTAAGCGCTCCGAAATAGCTGTAAACAAACTCCGGAATATTAGGGAGCATCAATGCGACATTATGGCCTTTGCCGACGCCCGATTGTCTTAATAATCCGGCGACAGCGCCTGCCGCCTTATTTAACTGCCCGTATGTAATATGTTGTTTTTCGCTTATCAGGACTGTGCGTTCAGAATATTTTTGAACGGCATCTTCCAGCATCTGTATGAGATTTCGATTAATGGCCTCAATAACCTCCGGTAATATTCTTGTTGCAAGTTACATTATAATACTTAAAATTGCAACTCAACACAAATTATATTTTTTCTTCGTTTATCATTTCCAGAAAAACTTCTACAATCGATGAATCAAAAAGTATTCCGCAGTTTTTTCTCATAAAGTCTAAGGCGTCCTCTCTGGGAAATCCTTTCCTGTAAGGACGGTCGGCTGTGATTGCGTCCCACACATCGGCAACGGTGATGATGCGGCTGGAAAGCGGTATGGCCTCGCCCCTGAGACCTTCCGGATATCCGCTGCCGTCCCAGTGTTCGTGATGATACAGTATGCCGGGTAGTATTCTGTTATATAATGGAATATCCGCAATGATGTTTGCTCCGGTCTTTGGATGTTTCTTTATTACTGCAAATTCCTCTATCGTGAGTTTTCCCGGTTTGTCGAGAATAACTTCAGAGACAGCTATTTTCCCTATATCATGGAGAATAGCTGAAAAAGTCACTTTGCGGACTTCACTCTCTTCCATTTTAAGACGATACGCCAGTTTTTCCGAATAGGCGGCAACCCTTTCACTGTGTCCCGCAGTCCATTTCGACTTCGCGTCGATTGACCTTGTCAGCGCCAGAAGTATTCCGAGGAGAAGCTGCTCCCTCTCTTCCAAATACCTTATGCTCTGCACGGCAACGCCTACCTGATCGGCGAGCATAACGATGGATTGAATTTCCTCCTCTGAAAAAGGGTGCGCTTCATCACGGGAAAGTATCATGGAGCCGAGATATTTGTCCGACATGTAAACCGGCACATTCAGACCTGCGCCTATATCTCCCCCTGATAACTTCTCAAAGAGTTCTCTATATGATTTGTCTTCAAGACGCGGCGTAAACTGAAATACCTGTTGTACTCTCTTCAGAGCATCTTCACCGATATTGCCGGCAGGAATAAAAGGTTTTTCTGCAAGAATACCCTGGGGCTCTCCCCGATAGCGGGAAAGCAGGTCGAACCCCTTTTTTTCCTCATTATAAAGAAACATGGAGATGGAACCGATATTATAAAGCGATGAAACAAGAGATATGACGTGATGCAGAAGATCTGTTCTGGAAATGGAAGACAGCACCGCTTTATCTATTTTATTCATGGTTTCCATTGTTTTCATGCGCCGTTCGATTTCTTTCACATGCGAGTCAATCTTTTGCGTCATGATGTTCAATGAATCCGCAAGAACACCTATTTCGTCGCTGCGGTTCATTTTAAATTCGCTCGTGAGATTTCCGTCAGCCCTCGCCTGAGCGACTTCCGAAAGATTTCTGATAGGTCCAACAATGTGTCTGGCAAAAATCCTGCCCAGCATGATTGAAATTAATATCATTAACACGCTGAATATTATAAACTGCTCAATGTGCTTTATCGTAAAGTGAACAATTCCCTCCCGATTCATTTCCAGCGACACAACGTAAATATTTTTTGCTTTAGGCAGAGGAAGACGAAGGAGAATCGATATCCGATCGCTTTTCCCCCAGAACATACGGGATGTCTGATAAATCGAAAGTTCTTTGGCGGCGTTCAAACCGGATATTTGAGAAGACACGGCGGGTTTATTCCTGAAAACATTATTGTTATCAATATATATTTCTTTCCATATTTTATTATTACGATTGGAATAGAAAAATACCGGCTCAACCTTGCCGAATTCCGGGAATGAAGGTTTGATAACCATTCTGTACATTCTGAGCACATCTTCATTTTTTTTGTTAACGAGATCAGCCAGAAAATCTTCTCCCTTCGATCCCGTTGCGTTCTTTATAATCGGCACAATGGTGTTGTATGCGGTTTCAATATTATTCCGGGTTGATTCGATCGTATAGAGAACAGAGGCTATATATCCGATGAGCATTCCAAAAATCATGAAGTTGATCGTCAGCTTCGTTCCAAGAGACATATTGGGAATAATTTTTTTGATTTCTTCTAATTTCATATTTAAAAACAAATTTTCATCATTACCCATAAGGCAACTTGGAAATTCGAACAAAGTTAACTTATTTTACAACACCGTTCGTTTTTAAATTTTGAAATGCATCCGGAGAAATATTCAGGATCTTTCGCAATATTTCTTCGGTATGTTCCCCGAGATCCGGAGAAGGCGATGAAACAAATCCCGGCGTATCTGAAAGGTTTATAGGATTACCGGGCACATCGATATCACCCATTACTTTATGGCTGACTTTGGCAAACATCCCTCTGGAACGAAGGTTGGCATCTTCATTGACCTCGTCATAATTAACGACCTTTCCGCAGGGAATGCGCTTACTGTTCAATTTCTCGATAATCATGTCGCAAGAGTACTTCTCCATCCAGCGGTTGATGATCGCACGGGCGTCATCCGCATTTCTGACCCGGTCTATAAAGTTGGAAAAACGTGAGTCCGTTATGAGATCATTCATCCCCATGGCTTCAAGAAAGTTGTTCCACTGATTGTCGGTCAGAGCAACCACGCAGATATATCCGTCGCTGCACTTATAGGTGCTCCAGAATGGCATCGGATGTTCATGATCCGATAAAAATTTCTTCATTTCACGGCCGAACAATTGTTTGATATTCTCTTTGACGGGTCCATTGGCCTTTTCGGTAAAACACCAGAAATTATGAAAGTACATAACATCCTGCATGGATATATCGATAAACTGCCCCTTCCCTGTTTTTTCCCTGGCCATCAGGGCGAGCATGATGCCGAACGCGCAGTAAGCGCCCGACGTGAGATCGCCGAAAAAGACTCCCGGCGGCCTGTCAACAACCCCGTTACCGTACATAATACCGGCCGTTGCCTGTGAAATAATATCAAATGCGGTGCGATCGGCAAGCGGTCCCTCGTTTCCAAATCCGGAAATCTTGGCGTAAATGATTCGGGGATTTCTTTTTTTTATGTTCTCATAGCTCAGGCCGCCCGCATCGAGCGTTCCCGGCTTTAAATTTTCGATGATCACATCGGACTGCTCGACCAATTGAAAAAACAGATCAACACCTTCCTTTTTTTTCAAATCGATGACGATTCCCTTTTTATTCTGATGAAGACAGCTCATCGATCGTTCCGAACCGCTTACCTGCAAAAGCAGTCTCATGGAATCTCCTGTCGGAGGTTCTATTTTTATGACTTCCGCGCCGAAAAAAGCCATGAGCTGACTCGCTCTCGGCCCCGACAGAAATTGTGATAAATCCAGGACTCTTATATTCTCAAGTATTTGCAGCATGATAAATTCCTTTACATAAATTTATTTGTCGGCTGATACTATTTCTATATAAACACTATTACGAAATACTTGGTTTTGTAAAGCTGGAATAAGCAACAAATCAATTTACTCATCCGGAGTTTTCATGATGATTTCCACCGAACTTTTAATCGGACTCGGTTTACCGGCGAAACGATCATATTTCGTCACGAGCTGCTTGGCTGTCTGAATAGAAGCAAGCTTACGCATTAAAGGGTCGGCCCCGGCTATTATTTTCTCTTTGATGGTATCCGTACCCTGTGCCCTTACCTGCCCCAGTCCTTCTTTCAATTTCACCGATCCGGCTTCAAGTTTCTTCGCGCCGTCAATCATCTGCATAGAGCCGTCCTGAAGTTTGGTTATGCCATCGGTAGTAATTTTGATTCCCGGAAATTCCTTGACCGGCGGAGCTTCCTTCCCCTGTTCTTTTAGGAAAGCCAGTATCTCATTGGAGAACGGGCCGCCCTGCGTGGCCAGTTCGAGAAGTTCCTTCTGAATGTCGAGGTAGTGTTTGGCCTTCAGAGCCTCTGTCGATACCAGTGGTATTTTTGTCAGAGGGGTAATTTTCGCTTCCATACCCTCGTTGATTTTGATTGCGCCATTAGTGATTTCTATTTGCGCGTTGGACGCCTGAATGAGTTTGCCCGTTCCATCTTTTACCTGTTCAAGGGCGTTAAGCATCTGCTTCTGCCCCTCCGCCAACTCATTCGCGCCGTTTTCCAGCTGAATCAGATAGGAACCTACCGTATCGACTCCGGCATAAATCTGGTTGAGTTTCGATTCTATATCTACGTCCGGCAGTGGTGGAAACTTTGGTATCGCCGTAAACAGGATGGACGGAATCTTTGCCTTGTCTATATCGGCAGTGAGTTTTATCGTTGTTTCGGGATAGGGAAAACACACCCAGTGCATCTTCATCGTGCGGCCGACCACGGCAAAAGCTCCTTCCGGAGCGACAATGTTATTGAATTGCCCTATATCCAAATCGGCACTGACCATAACGATGAAAGGAACAGGGATCTCTTCCCTGGCTTCCTTTATTTTGCCGGTGCCGATTTCCTTGTACGTGAATTCCCGCATGGAACCGGTCTGATTCTTCATGCTGATTATAATTTCCAGCCTGCCGCTTTTGCCGTCTATTTCCGAACGCTTCAATGGCTTGCCGTTTAATATATACCGGATATCCAGTCCCACGGGCAGGTTCTTGACGGTGGTGCCGCTGTAGAAGATATCCTTTACCGGATGGGCAAAGGTGAGTTTGCCGTCAGGCGACATGTTCGGGATATCCGTCCCTTTTATATTCTTTATGTTCCTGACAATAGTGGCATCGTATGACGGTGCCTGATTGTCCGTACGCAGCCAGGTGACAACTTCGGTCTTTTCCGGTTTGCCCTGGTTATCAAGTGTTACATAAACCGTCTCGTTGCGGGAAATTGTTTTGGCAAGGGCAGGTAAACCCGTGCCGCAAAAAATCATAATAATAATTAAAATAGCGATATTTTTTTTCATAATTTACTCCTTTACAGCTTTCTTCCAGCCGAAGCTCGTTCGGCAGATTATTTTATCGGATATCAGGATGACACCAGGCAGCAGAAAAAGAATAACCGCAACTGCCAGAATAGCACCCCGGCCTATCATGACCGCCAGCGATCTGATCATGCTTACATCGCTGATAAAAACAAGTCCGATGGTGGAGCAGAACAGACATACGCCCGAAGTGATGATGGCTGGCGCGGTGCCGACAAGGCTCGCGATCATTGCGTGTTCAGGATGAAGTTTATGGCGCTCTTCCTTGTAGCGCGTCATGAGAAAGATGGCGTAATTGACGCAGGTTCCAAGCTGAATCGACGTGATGCAGGAAAAAGTAATGTACGGAATCGAATGCCCGAAAAGCGACGGGATGGAAACGTTTATGAAAATCGCGAGAAGTATTCCCGCAACCAGAACCACCGGAATCGAAATAGAAACAAAAACTGCCGTTACGATCAACAATATACTGATGACTCCGGCTATATCCACTTTGGCCAGATCATGGGCGGAGAGGTCAGTCAGATCCTTGGCGATGGGGGCGTTACCCGAAACGTAAGTACCGGAAATATGCTCACCCGCAAGTATGCCGCGGATTTTGCCGACCAGCGCGTTGCCTTCGTTCGATCCCGGCAATACCTTTACTCTGACCATGGCCAGCGTGTAGCCGCCCTTACTGAAGCGCGATGTCAGCTGTTCGGGAATGAATGATGCCGGCACGGCAGAATCCACCAGACTCTCCATGGATATGGTCTGGATTACGCCGGGTTCTTTGGCAATCTTATCCAGCGCCTGTTTTTGTGCCCAGCGGGGAGTATCGGCCGGAAAAAGGATGTTAACCAGTTCTATCGAACCCATGGCATCCTGAATTTCATGCACGGCCTTCAGAGCCTTGAGGTTCTGCGGCAGTATTTCCTGGACGCTGTAAGACAGATTGGAATGCTGCCGGATATAGAGCGAGGGCACGAAAAGCATAACAAAGATAATAACCAGAACCCAGGGACGTTTAACCAGTCGCTCCGAAATATGCATCATGGACTTGGCCAGCCCCTTTGTTTCCTTTATGGCGCTGAAACGCTCGAAGATAAGCGTCAGGGCCGGCAGAATAATCATTGTGCTTACAAGGCCGAAGAAAACCCCCTTGGCCATGACAATGCCCATGTCAGCGCCCAGTTTAATGCGCATGGAGGTCAGAGCGAGGAATCCGGCCATGGTAACAAGGGCGCAGGGAATGATGGCGCTTGCCGTGCGTTCAATTGCTTTGACCATGGCTTCGCGCTTATTGTCCGTATGATGAATTTCCTCTCTAAAGCGGTGCATTAAGAAGATGGAAAAATCTATCGTGACGCCAAGCTGGATGACGGAGGCGACCGCCTTTGTCACATAGGAAATCGAACCCAGAAAATAATTGGTGCCCATGTTGTAAAGTATGCCGAAACCCATTGCAACCATAAAAAGGACGGGAACGGCAAACGACCCCGTGGCCAGACCCGTTACGACAAGAGAAAGCACAACCGCGGTTACCACCGACTTGAACTCCTGCTTCTTGACCAGTTCACGCAGTTCGTACAGGAAAACCGGCATACCGGTAAATGAATTCTCGACGTGCAGATACTCTTTTATGGCGCCGACGGAATCCTGCGTCTGGACGGACGCCGCGGCACTGGCAAAGGATATATGAAGCAGGGCGTGATCTCCGTTTTTAAACATAGCAACCAGTTCCTGCGGAATGAATACATCCGGCACTGAAGGATCGACAAGGTCGCTGATCCAACTGACTTTTTCGACCCCTTTAATGGCGGCAATGTCGTCCTTGATTTTTAATATTTCCGCCGTGTTTGTAGTATTGAGCATCACGAAGCCTGTATCCGCCGTACGGAATTTATCGGTCATGATAAGCTGTCCCTTGATGGACTCGACATCATTGGGCATGTAGGAAAACATGTCATAATTGATGGGCGTCTTCAGCATGCCGACAGCAGCCAGCACCGCCAAAATGAGGGCGATTACCAGAATTGTGCGTGGATGACCGGTGATAAACTCAGCAAATTTTTTCATGGACGTTCCTTTCTAATGATGATTGCGTTTGCTCTTGCGCCGTGACGGCAATGCAAGCTCCGTCTCGTCTATGGTCTGTTCGCGTTCATCCAGTTCCTTTTCCATGGCCTTCAGGATGTTGTCATATATTTCGTAGATGGAACCGCGATTTTTGACTGCCTGCTCCAGGGTTTCCAGAATTTGTCTGTAAAGATCTTCGAGCTGATCGGCTATTTCCGCGACAATCTTCCTTTCCATGTTGACGGGAATAAGGGATGCCAGTGATGTTTCGTGAATTACCTTTTGGGCCCAAATCTTGCCCAGTTCGCCGTTGGGTTTGTTTTTCTGGATAAGGTTCTTGAGTTCCTTTAGCAGATCTATCTGCGGCAAATCGAAGATCGAGGCCACAATATCAGGCACTACGCTGCGGAGGCTCTTGCCGGATTTTTCCATCTCCAGCATCATCTGAAGTATTGAGAGGCGCGTGATATCGTCGCCCGAATCATTGTCCTCGATGCGGACGTCGGAGCCTTTTTCAATCATCTCCGCCAGCTGTTTTAGCGTAACCAGTTTCGACGTTTCGGTGTCGTACATCAGACGGTTCTTGTATTTTTTAATCCTATGCAGTTTTTTCATGGCTGCGATTATAATTTTATGCACTGCACAAGTCAAGCACTTTTTTTATGCACTGCACAAATATATGAAAAAGAGTTAATTTTTCGTTACTTCCTGGATGTTTTTAAGGAAAAAGCCTTATTGATTTATCATTGAAAGATTAGTTTTTTGGAAAATAATTTTGTTTATCAGTAAAAATGCAACGCACTTTGATAAAATAAATAGTATGGTGTCCCCTGACTTTTAGCAGAAGAAATATTAAATATTACAAAATCGATATTTCATAAAATATCAACTATTCATAAATAATCTTTCCCCTATGAAGAAATTATTTTAATAGATTGTATATTTTCTTCTGTACTCCTTTCTACCATAAATGTTTCTCCGTAACATTCTTCATAGACTGAAGAAAAGTTTTCTTGCTTTCTAAATTCTTTAAATAATGGCCAATCCTTATAAAAGGATTTGAGGAAGGTATTATCGTTTTTTAACTTTCTCATTAAAGAATAGGCTTCATCATAATTTTCTTTTAAAACCGCAACTCCAATCTTAAAACTATCTCCACATGCACTCCAATCAATGTTCTCAAGAACTTTTATGCATGTATCATTCTCCTTTGACCATTTGTAGGCTTGAGCGCGATTGATAATTAACATTCTTTTATAAACGTCATTTGAATGTTTGATATGTTCTTGCGTAAAATAATCCAGTATTTTAATAGCTAAATCATATTCACCTTTTTCTATAAGACCAAAACAAATATCATTAATATTTTCGTCGGATCTATCCATATAATCCGGGCTTAACCTTCTCCAAATTACATGCGCTAATTTAACACCAATTTCGTATATGCATCTATAAGCCTCTTCGAAATATTTTGGACTGACAGCTAATTGATCACCAACATTCAAATCTTCAGGAATATTAGATTTATGTTCAGAACATACTTTGATATATTGTGAGGAAACCTTTCCATCGCAATGAACAAATAAATTTCTACGTTCTGTTAGCTCTATAAATATGGGCCAGCATTTTAAATCTTTATTAAAAGGTGTACCTAATTTTTCCTTTAACCATGAAAACTGATCTGCATGACTTTTTCTTATAATCGTTTCTACCTCTTTTTCTATAATGTATTCTTTTGCAGTTTCAATGCTAGAAAACTGTATAAGATCTGTATAAGAAATAGTTTTTTCCGAAGCATTAAGAATCTGTGGTTTTATAGAGTAAATAAATCTTATAATACGTCCCAAAAAGGAATCATATTGAGACACAAGAGACGTTACGCAATTACGAGGCATTAATTTCAATGCCGTTAGAGAGTTATCATATTGTCTTTTAAATTGATTATGCTTAGAGATATCTTCTGCTTTAACAAAATATTTACAAAGCGCATTATTCTCATCAACATGTTTTTCTGAAGCGTACTTTTCAATAAAATCAAGAAATTGTTTTTGCGTCATTTCTTCAACAGCCTGTATTACTTTCATTATTAGAGGGAGCGAAGTATGCAAACATTCAATGTCCCTCGTAAAATTAAGTATGTCTTCTGCGAATATTTCAGTTGGATGTTTTTTAATATCTTCTTTTTCTGCCATATTATTTACCTTTATAAAGAAACGAGTAATTCAACTAAAGATAAAATGAATGATTTACCATCTCACTTATATCGAAACGTCATTATATCTTAGTTGTCAAAAATATTTACATAAGAATTATGGAGCCAGTATACTTAATTTATTTTAAAACTTTATTTCAGTGAAACATGCGGAAGCAAAAGCGTCAACGGCTCTCTCCGCATAATGTGGGACGGCATTTAGATAACTCCTTTTTCGAGCAGAATTCAAGAAAATAATTAGATTTTTAAATGCAGTATAACACCCCTCGAAAGAGGGATGTCATAAAAAGATTTTTATTGCAGTTCTGAAAATCTGGAATTTCAGTGGAGAATGCGGAGCTGAAAAATCAGTTGAAGCGTCGGCGTTCTTACAGCTTTGATAACGGCGGCCAATTAAATAATACAAAAAATGGCGGATTTATAACGTAAGTTGTGGTACAAGCTCCTCAAGGAGATCAGTGATGTGTACGACGAGTGCACTATTGCTTGGGGTAGTCCAATTCTGCCTTGAACAAACACGAAGATTCCTGAAACAGATATGAAAACAAAACCTAAAATAACAGTTTTAATATTGGCAATGATATGTCTAACAACCTTTTGCTGCATGGTTTCAGCATCCAGCATCTATGCAAGCAATGCAAGAATGTTTACCGTAACGGAAAAACAGTCCGACAGCGAAATAAATGTAAAACGGGGTGACATCATCCAAGTGGAACTTCTAGCATGGGGTAGCGCTGGTTATAATTGGTATACTGATCAAATTGATACAGGACATTTAAAGCTTATTTCAGAAAAGACAAGTAAAATTTCCGGAAGCAGGAAAGTCGGAACTCCTGCTCTCGTTATATGGAAATTCAAAGCCATAAAACAGGGTTCTGCAGAAATCAAGATGGACCTCTATCGGAAATGGGAGGGTATAGAAAAATCGGTGGATCATTTTTTCTTAAAAATAAATATTTCAAATTAAAAGAAGTAATCAATTTTAAGCAGATATAGGCATGCTTTTTCATTTGATAAAATACTGTAAGTGAGACTATAATCACTTATTTAAATGTAAATAATAATTATAATAGACAAAAGTTTTCTTCATGTATTTATTAAATTAAACAAGGGGGAATGATGATGAAAAATATAAGGTTCTTTTTTGAGTTGGTTTCGTTATTATCGATTATGTTGTTTTCGTGTGTCGCGTATGCCACGCAGCCGGCCACAGGCGTAAAATCCGTTGAGGCTGTCTCTGTGCAGTCTCCCGGCGTTTCCGCAAAACCTCTTCAGCAGAAGGTAAACGCCTCCGATTCCTCGATTACACCCTGCGCCAGTTATTGCGATACAAAAACGCAGACGATGATTGAGCAGAAACTTGTGGGAAGCGCCTGCAAACAAACCGGATATCCCTGCTTTCCGTACACATGCAATTATGAGGGTACGTCCTGCTATACCTCCTGCACCGGCAATTTCCAGTGCGCTATCCCGAGCGCTTACTGCGATCAGTCACTCTCGAAATGTACGGCCGGAAACAACTGCCCTTCCAAATGCGAAGGTGATGTGAGGGCGGATTATATTCCGATGAGCGGCCCGCCGAAATCAGACCTGTGCAGAAAAGACAAGACTACTCCTTGCGCTCCCTACGGCTGCAACCCGCAGACCGGCTTCTGCAGGTCATCTTGCACGTCTGACGTGCAATGCTCAGCCGGGTCGATGTGCACTGATAAAAACGTCTGTGTTCCGGCATACGCCCATTGCGACAATGTCAAAGCAAACATATTGATTCTTCCCGACGGTTCAAGAGTCGACTGCAATCCATACAAGTGCAAGGGCGGCGCATGCCTGACCCATTGTTCGAGTGTTGATGATTGCGTTACGGAACGCGATCAAAACGGCCGTCCGGTTCCGGGAAGATGCTTCCTTTGCGATAGTCAGCAAGGCTCCCTTTGCAGCGCCCCATGTCAATAACAGTTTGAGCCGGGTCTTCGATTCAGCGCCTCGTCAAATTACGCGGCCTCGCCTAAGCAGGACCAGAAATGGTCCTGCTTTTTTATGCTCAGATTTTGAAGGTGCATGAAATACTCCCGCCAACTTTCTGCAATCCTCAATATTAAAAAATATTTATTTTTTGTTAGGTTGTAACCTATGACCGTTTTATGATATGCACTACGGCATTCAGGTTATCATACAAAATACATATACGCGCTGAGGCTCTGATTCATATGCGATCTCTGAACGAACTGGACAGACAACTACTGAAATGGGCTTATCAACGGCCATATAAAAATTCTCTTCTCATAAAAGCATTGATATTTGCGGGAGAGGCCATGTCATGGGTCGTGTTTTTATTCTTTTTTGCCCTTGCGGGGCAATTACTCGACAGCAAACCGTTAAACGAGTTGGTTATCAAGCTTATCATGGGATCGGCAATGGGCATCATCATATTTCTTTTCTGCAAAATCTATGTTAAGCGAAGACGCCCGTACGCAAATGACCAGTTACAGCGGGAGATGAATATCAATATTCAGAACCGCGATACCTGGTTTGCGTCAAAAGAGCGGGAAAGTTTCCCGTCAGGTCATGTTCTATGGACAACCATAGGCGTTGGCCTTATCTGTTTCCAGTTCGGGTTCTTATATGTGCTGCTTATCGGCTGGCTGATTCCCGCCATGATTTACCTGCGTCCCCATCTTGGTGTTCACTATCCGAGCGATGTGATTACAAGTCTCTTTGCAGGCATGATCATCGTTGCTGTTACATTACTCATCGCTCCTGCCGTCACGCAATATATAAACAGATTAAAAGAGCATACCGCTTATACTTACGGCTACTGGATATTTATAATCGGTTTCATGAGCATAGCGTTCAAAGTATGGCTGAAGAGAATATGATCCGTTTATTAAAGGAATTTGGTTAGAACTGCGAGCTTACCTTAAAAAATATCCCTTTCCCTTCCTTTTGCCCTGTGAGCCATTCTGGCCGCGTCTTCAGCGTGTATCGACAGAATAAACCTTAGCGCTCGTGGCTAGCGCCTTTTGAGCACAGGAAGATTCAAATAAGAACCGAGCAAATAATTAAACGATTCGGGTTCTATCCAGCCAAGCCCGGCCAGTGGGTAGAAAGTCATTTCTCCGAAGCTAATCCTGTCATTCACGCGAATCAAATCCACCCGTACGAAAGGAAATCCTTCAGATAATGCAGCGGCGTATTCAAGCATTTTCTCATACTGCCGGTCTCTGGCAACCGGTTGCGATAAGGGAGCATCCATGTATTCATATTCCGTAAGATGCAGATCAATGTCAAACATATTGACCCGCTTTAATCCGGGGCTGTATGCATTTATCTCTACAAAGCGCGGAACGCCGTCAAAGCAGTAGAAACCATACTCATACAGGGTTTCGCCGTTCTTTGTCAGATGCTCTTCGCATATTATGCGAGGGGCAATGTTTTTGTATGCCCATTCCCTGTACTTAAAAAAATAATTGTCTCTCAAATATTTATTTAACAGGCGTGCGGTATGTTTCCAGTCGATTTTTGATTTATCTTCGCAGAATATGTTTTGCCTGCAGCCATGATTGACTTTCAGTACAAACGCGTCAGGAAGATTCTTCAGATCGATTTTCTGCGGTTTTTTATAAACGCCGTATAACTTTTTGAGCACTTCCGGTCCGATCCGGTCTTCCACAAACTTCCGTACTTCGTATTTATCCGTGCATTTTGTGAGGATGTCATGACGCCAGTTTAATTTAAGCCACTGAATTTTTTCCGAGAAGGCACGGGGATTATGCAGATCAAGCCGCTTGTGCATGTTTGTCTTGTATGACAACAAAAGATATATCCGGTCGGGTATGCACCGGCCGGCAAAACCTCTTCTGAAGATGCTGAATAAAATTCTTAATATCATATAAGAGCAGAATGGAGCGTTGCTGTGTTATCAATAAATTTCGTAAGGCCCGCTGCCGATAAATTCCCATGTTTTTAAATAACACAGGTTATCTTTTTCCTTCATCATCTCATTGATATCAACTTTCGTTTTCAAATCACAGTCGCTGTAAAATCTTTTAAAGACATCGCCCTCGTTCTTTTTTTCAATGAAGAGATCATAAAAACTCTTTACGGCCACACGATTTTTTATCTTTATTTCGTGTAAAACTTTTCTTTCAATTAAAATATTTCGTTCTGCATTTAACGCGACCTCTTTAATATTTTCATCTTTTTCTTCGCCAGCAGAAGCTATCAATGGCGTGAAATAATTTAAAACAAGATTATGCCTGCTGAAATCTATATTATTCAGAAGCGAATGATGAAATAATAATTTATTGTTGTTTTCATCGAAGAACCATAGATTGTCATCACATCTTTTTTCCTGAAATACCGTGACGATTTTTTCTATATTTCCCGGTATATCCTGTATTGACAGCCGTCTGATGAATCCTGATTCCGTTAAATCTTCGTATTTTTCCTTGATATACGGCTGGAACCTTTTCCGGTAGGCTTTTTTCTGAAATCTATGCTTGTAAGCCGGTGTGCAATAGTTGATGGATAATCCGATATTATTATCAAGAGCATATTTAACGATCCGCAGTGCGGTCATCTCCGATTCCAGAATAGCTATATTGGGCTGGTGCAAAAAGGTATATCCGCGATTGATAAATGCCCTGTAACATTGTTGAGTAGCGGTCAATTGATGCAAATTCAAATGCGCCACACCCATTGCTTTCATCCGTGGCAGACATTTTTTTAATGTCTCGTAATCTTCCGGAACTGCGGGAATTTCGACCGTCACCCTTTCAATAATGTCTGTCGCCATTTTCACGGCCTTCAGGCTGTATTTTCTGGCCGCAATATCGAACCGTATTTCATTAAGACCGGCTTGATTCAGGGCTTTTAATTTCTTTTCATCAACCAGATCGCCGTTTGTGTATGCCCAGATATAGATCCCCTTCCCCAGCCTTTCCCTGATTTTTTTTGTGAACGCGAGCACTTCTTTAAACTTTAGAAAAGGTTCTCCTCCGGAAAAACTCACCCCCTTAAATTTGAATTTTTCCAGATAATCAACATAGTCGTCCGGATTATTGAAAATGAGCCCTGATTCATTGGGCGGCTCGTCCTTTTTCTGGTTTCTATTCTGGGGACAATAGAAACAATTTGCCGTACACAGTGAACCTATAAAAATGCATGACCAGGTGCCCTTCCCGCAGGTCACGCATCCGGGAGACAAGGGCCCTGTCGATATTTTGCTTTCATGGAAGTGTTTTATGATTCCGCCGGATATGGATTGCAGTAATTCGTTTCTTTTACGGTTGGCTTTCTTTGCCTCTTGATTCGAAAGCCATTTCATGTCCTGATAAGACCATCCGGTTTGTTCACGGATATACTCGATATCGGAATCTTTTATTATTTTATCCTGCGGCATAATCCATTAAGCCCCTGCAACCCTGACAAGAAATTTTCGCTTAACCAGTTTTTCCACGAAAGCCACAACGTCCTTTTCAATAACTTTTACCGGCGTCCTGAACTCAGCAGCCAACGCCTTCACCACATCCCTGATGGTTTTGCGCCCGTCCAGCTTTCGCCAGATCATCTGCCCCGTTGTATTGAGAAAATACGGTTCATTGTCCGCGTCATCTTCACCGCATGCCACCGGAAAGAGAACCATTTGATTTTCCACCAGACGCACCACTACGGCCTCAGATGCCGTAAATACGGCATCCGTCTTAATATTGGTTTTCATAAAATTTTACCTGAATAAAATCGCGGTTCCTGTCTCAATGAAGTTTAAAATACCGGAATCGATGTTTCAGAATTTATTATACACAATCAGGATTATAAAGAGGCGCCGGAGGAGAAAGAGGTCCAAGACCAAAGCGCTTATCTCCATTTCGAGATGTACCGATAACTTTTTGTCCCTTTTTTCTCTTCAAAACATCGGCTTGAGGTTTTTCCCACTGTTTATCTCTTTTCATGCTTTCCTCTCCTGATTAAAAAATATTTCATTAAATAATTCATTAGTTCAAGTGTAAATATAGAGAAGTTTAATTTACAAGTCAACTTTTTTTTACAGATCCATTGCGTTGTGTTCCAAGACGAAGCCTGCCATTCTCGCGCAGAACGATTCCCTGCTCCACATCCACGAACCGTTCTTCTTCGTAAAATCGCCTTACCGCTTTCTTATATTCCCGGCGCTGTCGCGCTGAAGGCCCTTCCCATTTTCCTCTCAGTCCAAATCTTCGCAGGATCGTGCCAATTTCTCCCCTGATATTAAGGTACAGATCGTGCATTGTCCATTGCTTCCCCAGCCATCCGGGCCAGGGTGACCCCTTCAGAAAATCCTTATATAGTTTATAGGCTGTCAGATCCGGGAAAATACCCTTGCCGTAGCAAAACCGGCGCCAGGGTTTATTGGGACCGATATGGTGAATTATAACAGGTTTGTAAAGAAATGAAGACTTCTTGCGCCATCGGGGAGGTGGACTGGCATTCCACACTGTTGATAATTGGGCTATGTTTCCGTCCAGAACGGCGTTTAGCGCGTGTTCATCCGGCAAAGAGCAGAGATCCGGATTTTGCCGGATGAATTCCAGCGCCTGCTTACCTAATCTTTCGTTGTTCCATCTTTCCACATCAATAAAGAGAACACCGGTATTAAAAAAACGGTAAGGCCTGGTCATTCCCAATTTATGAAAATGATTTTCAGTATCTTCACGCTGCTTTTCGCTTAAATCCACAAGAATGCGCCCCGAGGGAACGGCTGCCAGCGCAAACGGCGCCGTGTCCAGGGAAAATAGCAAGGAGACGTCACCGTGTATGGTTAGATCGCAGTCCAGATAAAGAATTTTATCATAACGGCCAGCGAGATGTTCGGCAAGCATCAGTTTCATCAGGGTTGCGGGGCTTAACCTTTCCTGAAATTTACACGCACCGCTTGTTCGCGACATGTCCATATCCTCGCAAAGGAGAATATTATGCTGTTTCATCCAGCGTCTGTGAACATTCGTAACTTCCTGCGGCTCCGCGAACACGATAACGTCAAAGTTTCTATCCGAAGCGGCAGAGTGATACTTCACCGAATAGGCAACAAATAAAGCGGGGATCAGCATTTTTCGATCTGTGCAAAGGCACACCGCGTTGCGCGTTGTTTCCTGCCCGACAGGCTGAGAAACGCTGCATGAAGCATCTTTGGACAAGTTCTTTTTCATTTGTATAGATTGTTTAAACAAAATTTATATTATTTGTCTCTCGTTTTTTACGCCTGTTTTTTGCCGATTTATAGTGACCGTCAATTTTCCCATAAACAGAATACAAAAGGCCGCCTAATGAAGAAAGCTGATTCAGGTAAGAAATCCCCCAGATTGCCAGACGCCTGCCTTTTATATCAGGATCAGCATTCACGCCGATAAGCGATTTGACAACCATGACGCTGGGGACAGGAATCAGCAAACGGCCAATCAAAAACAGTGTTCTGAAAGACCACGGCCTTCTTTGCCTGAGCGTCAGCAGCATGCCTGTTCCGCGAAACCAGCTCTTCCGGAGTATTTCAACAAAATCCCTCACAGGATGACACACGACCGCTTCTGGAACATAAATCAGCGAATAACCATCCTTCAGCGCCTTCCCTGTCCAGTTTATGTCTCCACCGGACATCACCTCCTGAAATAAACCCAGTTTGCTAAACAAGCCTGCTCGAACAAATAAATTGGCGGTGATGGCTCCTATTTTACAATCTATAAATCTGTCGTTACGCAGATGATTCAGCGAATCAAAACACCCGGCGGCAGTTTTGCGCTCTAAAAAAATAAATTTTATTCTTCCCCCGGCAACATCCGCGTTTTGTTTATTCATCGCGTGAACGGCCGCGCTTACCCAGCCGCTTTCAGGAATACAATCGACATCGGTAAACGCGATTATTTCACCGCGGGCAACCGACAACCCTTTATTCCTCGCCGCGTAAGAACTGATCTTCTCATTTTCACGTTTGAGAACAACCGGATATTTTTTAACGATTGCCGCTGTATTATCCCGCGAATCGTTATCCACAATTATTATCTGCGTTTTATCCCTGGGATAATCCTGGTTTTGCAAAGCATCCAGTAATTTCCCGATAGTCTCTTCGCCGTCTCTGACCGGCACAATGATACTTACCGCGGGATATTGATTGTAAAAATATTTCTCACTCATTATCGGAATAAACTCGACCTGTATAAAATCTTTTAACGGCGTTTTATTTACGGCAAACTATATCGTTGTCGCCTGTTCTTTTCCAGTCAAAATATCGAATACACCGCACAGATAAAGAAACAATGTTACAGAAATAATTTAATAATTTCTGTCTAGGGTATATTTTTATTCTTTTTCGTGAAGAATTAAAATTGAAGAGTCGAATGCTAAGGCTTAATATATTAAATCTTAATTACGTTTTGGAAACGGAGTAGTATTACCTTTGAAACACCTCCGCCTCTCTTTCTTTAGCTCTCTGAGCCATTCTGGCCGCGTCTTCAGCGTGTTCGAACTTCAGCGAAAATCCTTTGCCCGTAACAAGGTCGTCGCTGACAACCGTCACTTCTTTCGGAATATTGATCTTCGCGCCACTGACTTTTATGATATCTTTTTCAATATCCACGCCGGGCATAACACTAATCAATTCCGGTCCCGCCACGGTCAGTTGAAATATTCCAACTGTGTTAACATAATAAACCTTGGCGCCCATGGCCAGCGCTTTTTTAGCATTGAAAGTTATTTCCCTGATCTTTTCGACAAATTTCGGCTTGCCATGTTTTTCGACAACCAATTTGCCGTCTTCAATCGAATATTTTCCTCCATCAGTCCACTTGCCGACAAATATAATCGTCTTTGCCGCTTCCACGATATCGGGGAATCCGCCGGGACCTACGCAGTTGTATACCAAATCGCCCCTTCTCGACACATTATTATTGCCATCTGAATCGACTTCGAGACATCCGAGAACGGCGACATCAAGGTATTTTTCATAAAGGCGGAACATTCTTGCCGAGCTTATCAGTTTCAGGGGGTTAATGGACGCGCCGAAATACATCCCTGAAGCCGGCATACCGCCGTATAACCCGCTTTCCGTAGTGAAAGTCAATTGCTTGTATAATCCGCTCTCAAATAAAATATGGCTTACTTCTTCAGGAAGTCCGACGCCGAAATTGATCAGCGAACCGGGCGTTGTTTCTTTTACAAAAAGCGATGCGGCCATACGGGACACGGCGTTATCCACCTTGTCTCTGAGCGGCGTTATGCCGGTAAATGTATTCGCGAGTTTGACAAGATAACAGGCGTTGATGATATCGACTTTCGCTCCTTCAGTGAACATTGGGAAATACTGTCTCTGCAGAACGCCTCCGGTCTGTTCGTTTCTCGGATTGACAACAATCGCGTCAATCATGGAAGCCGGTACCGATATTTCTTTCGGATTTGATTCGATTATATCGCAAACTGTCACCAGGACGCGCCCGCCGTTGGCTTTGGCGGCATGCGCCGCCTCGAAATTTTCGGTAATCGTCGCCGCGTTTTTGAAATAAATATTGCCTTCCCTGTCCGCGTAGGGAGCGGAAAATATCGCTACGTTTATTTCAGGAAGAGTATAAATAAGCGTGTCGCCTTCGGCCCGGACAAAACTATTTTCTCTTTTCCTCAGCAGACTGGTGCCGGTGCCGACACGCGGATCGAGAAAAGTTCCCACTCCGACCGTGCTGGTTACTTCTTTTATACCTTTAGCCTGTCCATCTATCAAACGCGTCATTACGCCCTGAGGCATTGTATGAACATCGAGTTTTCCCTGATCGCCTAACTTAAGCAGAGCCTTGTGGGTTTCCACATGCCCCGATATGTGACATTTCAAAAGGCCCGGCAATGCCACCTCTTCAAGAGTCCCAGGAGCCTCTCCCCTGCCTCCGGCTGCTGCAACAACCATCCAGGTCAGTCCGGAAGGTTTGCGTTCCTTTTCATACCTTTCCCGCACTGCCCAGTAATAGATCGAGCATCTGCTGTTACCGGCAATTCCGGTTGATATGACAGTCGCGCCGTCGGAAATAAGTTTGACCGCATTACTGGCGGACATAAAAACTTTGGGCAGATTTCCATCCGGTACGTAGTCGGAATCGTGTTTTTTCCATGTAGCCCTATACTTCAATAATTGAATCATCGCGCCGATAGGATTGACGTCACTTTTCCCGTGTTTAATTCTATGTGCAATTATGCGGTAGTTTAACTTTAAGAATGCTAAAAACTGTTTCATCCGTTCCTCTCAAGAAGAATATAAAATTACCGGGTAATCTCTTAATATGTTCCGACATACATACCCGGTTTACCGGCTTTGACTTTAAAGTTGCAATAAATAATATATACTTATTTTTGACGGCTGAAGTATATTGATAAAGGTTTTTTTGTCAAGTGAATACATGTCAACAGACGGTGAATTTCGACAATCCGAAGAAATATAAATTGATATATTTACTTTTTTTATTGACATTTTGAGATTATCCTTTATAAGTAAAAAAACTCAAAATTATCCTAATTATATTCGACATGCGTATCCACCCGTTCATCTGTGAGAGAGAGTACTTACGCATTATTTTTTATTAAGCAAAATTTAAGCTTCATAAAATAAAAAAGTGAGGGGGTTCGAAGATGAAGACTTTTTCAGCATCATGGTCAGGAATTTTTCGTAAAGCGACTGTTATCGTTACGATGATCGTCGCACTGTTCGTGGTCGGGGGGCTGACTTCCGCGTTTGCCGCAGACTACGCCACCATCCACTTCTATCCCAGCCCGGCCTGTGTCGGTATTGGCGATACGGTCTATCTGAAGATGTACGGCTGGGCATGGGGCGCCTTGGGAACCAAGTGGACGAGCGACAACAGCAGCGTCGCCGCCGCGAGCGGTCAGGGAGTTGTCACCGGCAAGAGCGCGGGCACCACCAACCTGCGCCTCAAGGACGGCTTCGGTCAGATTATCAAGACGGTTAATGTAACGGTAAAAAATGATATGGCCGACTGCGCGTCATTCTATATGCCCGGCACTGACCTTACTCCACCGGAATACGAAGCAGGCGCTGATTCCTTCACCTTTGAATTCGTCTCCGACACTCAGGGATGCGGTGCGTGCAGCATTGCGGGAGGGCCCAACTTGGTAACTCATGAGTTTGCGAAAGCCTTCGCGGCCAAGATTGTAAACGAAAACCCCGCTTTCGTAGTCAACGGCGGCGATCTCTCAGGTCTGGGCGGCATGAGCAGCGATCCCTACGGTAGACAGTGGCTGGATGATATCAGCATCGTGTGGAAGCCCGATCAGTATGCGATTCCCGTCTACGCGGTTGTCGGAAATCACGACCTGACCCGCTGGGTGCTGGGTGAATCATGGAAAAGCAAACAGTTAGACTGGCAGAACATTCTGTGGCCCGGATATTTTGCCGATGGCGGCAAGCCTTGGCCGACCAATTCGTCCAGCGATTACAAATACCTTACCTATTCCTTCTCTTACGGCAATTCGATCTTTATATTCACCGATATGCTTTTCATGTGGGGCAACTCCGGCAACGACAACGACTGGCAGGGTAACATGATGATTCAGGAAATCAATCCGACTCAGATTGCCTATGTAAAGTATATGCTCAGATGGGCAAAGGCCAACAACAAAAAGCATGCTTTCATTTTCGGCCATTCACCGTACCTGCCAACGGGAAGCACGGCAGCTTCGGCCAACAACCAGTATATGACTTCATCCACACTGCTTAGCGCCTACAACCTCACCGGCGCCTACATGTGCGGCCATACTAACGGCCTCACCCACAAATCATTCGGCAACTCCTATGAACAGTTCACGGCTGAAACCGGCGGAAGCGACTACAATCCAAACTCCTATCTGCGCGTCGATATCAACGGCGGAAACGTTACCGTGCAGGCTAATTTCCTTGTTCGCGGCAGCACGCAATGGTACACCACAACAGACGCGACTTGGGAATTTTAACCGTAAGAACTAACTGACGTTTATATTAAAGAGCAGCCTCTTTTTAGGAGGCTGCTCTTTATATTTTAACCTCTTCACAAAAACACTCTGAAAATGCGGTCGCACCATTTAAGAGATCAAATGATTTTCAAAACTGTCAATCTTAAATAACGATAAGAAAATCAGGAACACAGCGAATACATTTCGGTTGCGATTTCTCCGGCTTCCCTTACATAATCGCGCATTTTCTTCGGATAAATTGTTCTGCCCCAACTGTAGATGAACAAGGAATGATTGACACCTTCGATAGTCCATTTCCCTTTGCGCAATTTCTCGAAAAATTGAGGAGTGGCTTTGGAAAAAGTCTGCAAAGCCCATTGCGGATTTTTAGATGATAATTTCAGCGACTCCATGTCTTTCTCGCGACCCGGAACCTGCAGAGGGTCTCCACAGGTTCTCTGACTGATTACATGCGACCAGTCCCTGGACTTTAATTGAAACATCGGTATGGTCACCCCTGAGTTTACCACCATTACTGTGGATTGATAAAACCAAGCTTTCCCTGCCGAAATTATAAGATCGAAATATGCCGCTTCATATCCGTTTATATTCCCGGTAAGAATCAAAAAATATTTAGCGCCTTTTTCATTGAGCGGAACCACCGCAATCTGTAGTTTTTCCGCTTGTGTCAGATGGTGAAAACCAAGTGGTTTGCCTGCCTCGATAACGGTATTTTTACGCCACTTGTCCCAACTCGTTCTGATAAATAAAGCAATGGCCATAAAAATGACACACCCTATCAAGACCATTATGACTTTCGGGTTCATGTGCTTATTTCACCTGCTATCAAATCGTTCAAAACAACTTATTTACTGTCCCAATTATTGATGTCCTTATTAGCCCCTTCCCCTCCCGCTACACCATCCGCGCCAAGGCTGGTTAAATCAAAATCACCATGAGCGCCGGGACTGGAATAAATAAAATCATTCCCCCATGGATCCTTGAGTTCCGTTCCTTTTTCGAGATAACCGCCCTGACGCCAGTTTTTGGGAATATTTCCGATGGCAGGTTGTTCCACCAAAGCTTTCAGGCCCTGCTCAGTCGAGGGATAGTTTCCATTGTCTTTTTTGTAATTTTTCAGCGCCGATGTCAGAATATCCATTTGTATTTTGGCTTTACCCGCCGGTTGTTCATCAACTGTTGCGATAAGACGGGGAATAATAATTCCGGCAAGTAGCGTCAGATTAAGGATAACAACAACCAGCAGGATTACATTAGAACCTGTCTGTCCGTTTTTATTTTTACCGAAAAATTTCATAACAACCTCCTTCTGATAAATTCTGTTCCCGGCTTATACTGGAAACTTGAAATTTCGGTTAAATGATTTAATACTGTGACAAGAATATTTGTACTATTAAGTGCTCCCATTACAATTGAAAGTCAAGCCGAAAATGGTTACATTGATGCCCGTAATCTGGATAAAGATACAAGTCGGAAAATTAAGTTGCACAAAAATCAACTGACGCGTTGATGCCTTATTTCGCGGCAACTTCCGGCAAAATCTTCCTGCGCCGGTAATATCCGGAAACCAGAGCTATCGCCCGCAGAGCATTTTTCACATCATCGAAGACCGGCATCCCCGCTTCGGTGAACAGGCGACGTGTCTCGCGGATGACTTCTTCGATTTCCATGGCATCCTCCTCCTGCTTAAAATTGGGAAGAACGAGTATCACGGGTTTTCCACCGGTCTGCATCGCTTGTTTGCAGGATTCGGCCAGATCACGGCAGGGCGTAATGTCTTTGAGTTTTACGTTGCCGAACGATTGTTGAAGTGATTTGTAATGATAAAGAAGCTGGATGAGAATGTGGATATCCACGTTCTCATCCTTCGATGCGTGAATCAGGATGTCTCTGATGGCGCCCGCGCCCACAAACGGGTTTGCAATGTCAATTGGATTGGCAGGAGAAGAACCCGGTTTAGGCAAAAGCTCCCGTATTGCCGCCTGAAGATCTTCCCGCAGACGCGGCACATCAAGTCCGAAGGATTCTGCGGTATCTGCCGCCGCTATTCCCAACGCACCGCCGCCGCCGGCGACGGAACATCCTCTGTAAACTCCCTTTGGCAACATGGAAAAAGCCAGCGCGGCATCAGTCATTTCCGCAAGATTTTCCACCTGCACGGCATTGCACTGTTTCAATGCCGCTTCCCATATGGCGCGGCTGCCTCCCATGGATGCCGTGTGACTGGCTGCGGCTCTGCTTCCGGAATCCGAAAGTCCTCCCTTGATTACTATGACAGGTTTCTCCTTCGCCGTGTCTTTCAGTGCGGAAAGAAACTCGCGGCCGTCTTTAACTCCCTCTATGTACATGCAGACAACCTTCGTTTCGGGATCTTGCTTCAAATAACGAAGCATCTCCGTTTCTCTGAGATCGCAGCCGTTCCCGAAACTGACAACCTTGGAGAAGTTTATTCCCCGCCATTTGCCTATATGAGCGAAATCCACCGAAAGACCGCCGCTTTGCGAAAGAAGCGCCACTCCTCCGGATTTTCGGGAAAGGTCGGGGCCCGGCAGCATGGTCAGTCCGGATTTCGGGCAGTAGATACCGAAACAATTCGGGCCGATCACCCGGATACCTTGTTTAGCAATGGTCTGCAATTCCTCTTCCAGGACAATTCCTTCGGACGTGCCCGTCTCTCTGAAACCCGATGATAGTATTTCCACGCCGACCGCGCCTTTTTGTCTGCACGCTTCCACGGCAGAAGGCACTTGAGGCGCTGGAACAGAGATAATGCCAAAATCTATTTTATCGGGAATTTCCTCTATGGAAGTATATATCTTAATACCTGCAATTGAACCGCCGCGTTTATTGACGGGATATAGTCTGCTTTTACAGCCGATGGCAATGTGCGAAAGCAAAATGCCCGTGCCAAAGCCAAGTCCTTCCGCTGAAACTCCGACAATGGCGATACTCTCCGGCGCGAACATTCTGTCGATATTGGCAAATCTTTCCGATTGATTTTGAACAGTCATAAAATTTTCCTTTTAAACTATTTAATCGTATACCCGATCAAAAGTTTTTTCTGTAATTTCTAAATGGTCTTCATAAAACATTATATAAAACGTTTCAGAACTTTTCGAATATTTTTTATTAAAAACGCCCATTTGACTGGTTTATATACTTTACCTTTAACCCATCTGTTCTGCATCAGAACCGCTATATAACCGTCGTTGATAAAATCTTCTTCGGTATAACCGCGGATCCGTTCCGCTACGTAGTGCAATTGAATCCAGAAAGATTTGACAAGACGGGTTGTCGGCAGCAATTCATGAATTCTGCATTTTAAATAATATTCGCCGTACCATTGATATTCCCAAGGGCAAAGATTGATCAGGTCGTTCCAGCATAAGTCTTTTTTCCCCAGGAAATTCTTTTTCATATCATCGAGGACAAATCTGGAAAACACCTGTCCCGGACATACAAAACTGTAGTTCTTGCCGGTTCTGTTAAAATAGTTTTTTACGAAAGACTTGTCCTGTGTTTCGCGTACTTCGAATATCGATAAATACGGTGTGTTTTCGTCCCTCATGAAATCCGACACATGAAAATTCTGTATAAAATAGATATCGGAATCGATGATCGCGTAGAAATTACATATTCCCAGTTCCCAAAAGGCCAGTTTTTTTACCTGCTGCTTTTTCCATCCATCTTTTTGTTCTCCCTGGGAATGCAATACTTCTTCATCTGTTATAAGTTTTAATTCATAAGATTCTTTGCCCGTGACGATTCTTTTCTTGATGATTTCCAGATCTTTTTGCGGAACAACTATGTAAAAAGGAATTTTATCGGCATTGAATTTATCGACCGATGCTTTCAATATTTCCAGACGATCCAGATCGTTGATATATGATGGCGTGAATATTACCAGATTATGCATAAGTTTTCCTCGTTATATTTTATTTTGAAGATTTTTCATTCATCTGAATACCAGGCATAATATTTTCTATCAGCATACCGGAACATTTTCCGCATGCCTGAATATATTCTTTATTGCGTAGCGCCTGCAATTCATGTCTTACCGCCTGATGATCTTTTCTGCCACGGATTATCACCTTATCCGATTCATCCGGTTTAAATTGTCCCAGAGCCTGGCCGTGAACCGACCGGGGACAAAGATGATATTCGCCGTTGCTGAGATTGTGACAGCCTCTGCTGTAACATTTGGCCAAGCGGTTTTTCATCGCTTCCACGCTGTCATCAACTACAGGATTGAAACCGCCTAGGTCCCTCCATAATTTTTCTTCCATATTGTAATTGATGTTGTTTTTTTCCATCGCGGCAATAAAACGTGGCTTGTTTGGAGATGCTTCGACGGGAAAACTACTGACGGACACTAGCACTTTACGGCTTTTAAGCAGTCGCATGACGTCCGGTTTGGGAATTATAGAACCATTTGTAAAAATATGTATCAAATCGATTTTGCGCCGGTTGATCATGTAACTTATCAATTTATACAAATCACGGAAAAGAAATGTTTCTCCGCCCATGATAATAAAGCGATAGACACGGTCTACATGAGATAAAAAATCATCAATGTCGCGGATAAGCATTTTCAAGTCAAAATCCGCAGGCTCCTTGAAAAAAGGAATCAAGTTCGAGCAATCCTTGCAGCGGAAATTACAGCGGGTGGTTATGGGCATTTCCACGTGCGCCTGTTCAAATCTCTTCAGCAGTGAATTGGTAAATCCATGCCATAAACCCATAGGCAGAAAAAAAAGCCGAGCAAGATTACTCTTCCATACAGACATCTTGTGAATGCGGTATTTATAATAGATATTTTCCTTATACCAACTGCCAAGAGATTTATCCAGGAAATCGTTGAGGGCTGTTTCCTTATGGCTTCCCCTGCATTTGCCGCAGGCGGCGATGCATTTTTTTTGAAAAAGTTTTCTCATCTCTTTTTTGAATGTCGGATAATCTTTTCTGCCCCTGAAAGTCACCGAATCCGAAACATCAGGCGAAAATTGTCCCAGAAGTTTACCATGAGCCGAACGAAGACAAATGTGATATTCGCCATTATTTAGCACATGATAATTTTTACTTATGCATCTGGTAAAACGGTTTCTAAGATCCATCTCGCCGTTGCTGGCGAGGGGATTGAATCTGCCTAAGTCCCTCCATGTGTTTTTTACCAGATAATTAATTTTATTTTTTTCCAGCGTGGTTGTGAAAGCGAGTTTGCTCGGCGATGCATCCACCGGATAATTGCTGATGGTTACCATTACCTTGCGGTTTTTCAATAGTTCAAGGATATCCTGACGCGGGTTTACGGAGTCATCCGTAAAAATGTTGATCAGATCAATTTTTTTTTGTCCGATCAGATGGTTCAGCAGTTTATTGAGTTCGCGGTAAAGCAAAGTATCTCCACCGGTGATAATAAAGCGATAGACGCGATCCACATTGCCGAGAAAATCATCAACATCCCGGATTAGCTGATCAACGTCAGAATCAACATGTTCACAACGTGATGGATTCAAATCCCTGCAGTCCTCACAATATGGGTTGCAGGGATTCATGATGAACATTTCGACATTCGGAATTTCCAGCCTGTTTCTTATGAATTTGTTGATTCTTATTCCCAAGGCCGCGGGCAGGAAAAGCAAACGTATCAGATTACGTTTCCAAAAGGGCATTCTGTGAACATGGAATTTGAAATAAATGTTTTCGTTATACCAGCGTCCCGAAATTATTTTTGACAGGTCTATGGTGATCATCCTCCCATGTCTATGATTTCGACTTCGTCTGCAGATTATTTTGCATCATTAAAAGATTCTTTTGACAATTGAATTCTTTTTGCGAGCCTGCGTATCAAAAAAACCGCTAAATTATTTTCAGAGGGTACTCTCCAGAATCTCCTGAGAAAAGACGGGATGTCAAGCACAAGCGCTACTTTGCTTTGTGCACCGGACGATCTGACATGCGCAAACCAGAGATAAGAAGTATCGCGAAGAAGACTCCGGGGTCTGCTGTTCGTAAGAAATTCCAGCCGTTCGGTAAACGAAGGCTTAAAATGTTTCAGTTTATATATTACCGTCTCAGGAATAGGCGCCGCAAATACTTCGTGAAGATACAAGAGGGTTTTTATCAAAGGAACAGTCAGGTACATTGCGCGGCCTTGTTTGACCAGTCTTTTCCAGTCTATAAGCGGGCCGGCCGCTTTTAGAATCATCATTGAATCTGGAACCCACCGCAGGGGAGCCGTTTCATTCCATCTTGCTCCATGAATAAGCACGTGAAAGAGCTGATCGGTAGGAGATAAAACCGAAACACGGGTATCTCCGAAATCCATCTTTTCCGTGTTTTTTATAAAATTGATGTCATCATCCTGGCCGGATTGGTGCATAATTTGCCAGTGCAGATCGAATTCAATACCGGAGTTATCAATCAGCGTGCCGGAATGTCTGTTTAGCAAATCCAATTCATCTATCATTGATTCAACTGGTTTCCAGCCGGACTGACATAAAAGATTGAATGCTTTAAACGCGTCTTTCTTTGACACATACAGGTCAAAGTCGTTCATCGGACGCAGCGCCCAGTCTTTGTAATATAGCGGTACCAGAGCCGCGCCTTTTAAAAGCAGCACCGGTATATTATGAGCATCAAGGAGACGCAGGACACCGTTTATGCGATGGCGGATAAGACTGTTTTTATACCAGGTCATCCGGTAAAAACCTTTATAGATGTTTAATGCCGGATGATCGACATTCTGATCTGTAAGATTTTTATAAAGAAGCGGCAGCAGGCGCTGGGAACCGTAATCCAGCTGATCGAAATTTACAGAAGCCGCCCAGCTTTTCCACGCGGTAATGGATTCATTTCCCTTAAGCAGTGCCGCTTTAAGAAGAAGTTCCTGCTCCCGTGTCGGCCAAAAGAAGCCTTTTACATTAAGATTATCTTCCATCAAACAGGCGTCTCAACTTTCTTTTCCTTATTTCTTCGTCTGTCGAGAGACGTTTTTAAAACACGCAGATAATCCCTGCGAAAATCCCGATCCCTTATACCGGTATTTTCGTCATGGATTCTTCTTTTGAGCACAATCTCCGGTGCAAGAAAACTTTTCAGTCCGATATCCACAGCCCTCATATACCAGTCGATGAATTCACCAAGTCGAACCCCTTCATTAAAAAATCCTGCTTTTAGAAATGATGTTCGCCTGATAAGCATTGCCCCGGGAATGTATCCGGCCATAGCGCCGGTAATCATATTTATTTTGCTTCTCAAAGAGTCCGCAAGTTCCGGACTGAAGAATTGTTCAACATGGCCGAAAATTATATCCAAATCTGGATCATTGATAAATATTGATTTTTGAATTTGAAGTTTTTCTTTTGTCCATAAATCATCGGCGTCAAGAAACGCGATAAATTCACCGGATGAAAGTTTAATCCCTACGTTCCTTGCGGCGGAAACCCCTTTTCTGGATTGATACAAATACTTCACGTTTGGGTAGGAACGCAGAATCTTTTCGGAGCCGTCCGTTGAACCGTCGTTAACAGTTATTATTTCGATATTTTTGTGTTTCTGTCCAAGAACACTTTCTATTGCTTCGCCCACATAACGTTCGCTGTTATATACAGGAATAATCACACTGATTAGCGTATCGTTAATAGAGTCTGCTTTCCCCTTTGCGTCATTTATCATTTACTGTTTTTCCTTATAATCACTTTACAGCAATCTTTATAATTTTCTCTTCAACGGCTTCGAATATTTTCTGCCAGTCGTATCTTTCTTCAACAAGCGTGCGTGCGTTTTGCCGGAGCGTGTCGGCAAGTTCATGATTGTTCACAGCGGTGACCACGGCAGAAGCGAATTGAGCGGGATTGTCCCTGATGAGAAGATGTCTGCCGTCTTCTCCAGCCAGTCCTTCGCAACCCTTAGATGTGGAAACCACCGGCAGACCCAGTCCGAATGCTTCAAGTATTTTTATGCGTGTGCCGCCGCCCAGCCTGAGAGGCACAACGGAAGCGCAGCAACCGGCCGCGACTTCCCTGATATCGGGTGCGTCCATGATTGTTTCAATCCGTGAATCGGCGCTCAGAGTTCGAATATGTTTCGGCATATTTCTGCCGACGATACAAAGCCTGATGCCGGAATCGATATGCCATACATGCGGCATAATTTCTTTCGTCAGAAACAGAACTCCGTCTTCATTTGGGAAATAATCCATTGTCCCGACAAACAAAATCTTTTTTGACTTCTTAAGAGGAAGCAACTTGAATTTTTTTGTGTCCACACCGTTCTCCGCGACAATCGATTTCCCGTCCGGACAACGGACGTCCATTTCCTGCCGGTCAAGGTTGCTGACCGTGATACGCAGATCAAACAGCGGCCATGTTTTATTTTCGTACTGGCGCATCATCATCCAGGTTGCCTTCCAGAAGCGGGCGTCCTTTGTAATCCCGAAAATTCCTCTGCTGTCGACATCGGGAAGTTCCGAGTATTGTTTGAAAATCGATGATTCGATGTTATGTTCGTGGAGAACCGCCGGCATATTGAACAGAGTACGGTGCTGCGCCATGTAAATGAATTCTGAGATAAGCAGATCGAACTTTTCTGAAGAAAGTTCTTTAAGAAGATTCCGCATTGCCTCCGCTCCATAGGCGCGTGTCGGCCAGGGCAGTGCCTGCGGTCCTGAAAGCGTTGCGTCGAAGGCATGCGTGATCATCTCCACTCTGGAACAAACGCCTTCAAACGCGCCATCCAGTATTTTTTCATCCCCTTTGTTTATAAAAAAGGCCAAGGTCAGATCGTGCTTTCTGCTCAAACCTTTTATCAACTCCCACTGACGGATGCGTCCGCCTGAATCCGGTGGATAAGGGGGAAAGGGACTGATAATGATTATTCTCATGTTTACACCACAATTCTTTTTCCCAAAAGCTCGCTTATCAATTTTGGCGCCTGTGCTACATCTGTTCCGAAATCGAGATAATATCCGGGCAAAGTTTTTGTGAGCCGCATAAATATGTTCACTGCTTTTTTCCCGGCGCCGGGAAACTGGCACATCGTGCTCAACGTCAGAGCCTTCAGGCACTCCGCGGATGGTGCGTGGATTAACGTTGAATCGGTCTTGCCGGTTATTCTAGGCAATAATATTGCCTGCAGGGAAAGACTTTTCGTTATCTGTGCGGCAAAGCGAGGATAAAGAAAAAAGACATCCTTATCGTCGTGGACGTTTCCGGTTTTCTCTTTCGCCGGCCCGATACTTTCAATCCTGAATAAATTTCCGGGATCCAGTTTCGCGGAGCTGAAAACGCTGTAGACTGCTGGTTCCGGTTCCGCCGATACCACACAATAGTCATCGCTTATATAAAAAAGTCCTGAATTCAGACATGCCAATGCGATTGTTGACTTGCCGGAACCTCCTTTGCCCGCAATCAGCACACCTCTGTCTTTTGTTCCCACTGCAGCCCCGTGCGCAAAATGGAAATTACGTTCCTCCAGCCACCAGTTTAGAATCGTTCTCACAGGCGCGCTTGTTTCGTAGGCCGGCAAATCCCGAACGTCGTTTGTCCAGTAATACGCAGTTGCTTCCTCGCGGTTATACATGCTAAGGGAGTTTGCCGAATAATTAAAGGCGACTTTGATTTTATTGCTATTGAAGCCGCGGATATCGCCGCGATGCGTATAAACACCTTCGATATTGCCGTCCTTTACCTGTACACCGTATCCAGACCACGGTGCTTGCGGCATTACCGTGCCGGTTGAGAAATTATCCCATATGCGTATGGTAAGAGATGGTTTTCCGGAAGTTCCAATAGTTTCAACAGAAAGATGCTCTATTGCCGGAGAGATGAAATGAAGCAGCTTTTCGTTCGGGAAAATCAGTTCCACGATACCGCCGCACAGCGCAAAGCACCTTTTTATAGGTTTGCCTGTTGATTTCAACGTCCGGTTAAAAATTTCCTGAATAGAATTGAAATAATTATAGAGAAGTTCATCGGTGTGGATTGCAACATCCTTCGCAGGTAGAGCGCGTTCGTTATCTGCGCTATCCATTATTATCATTCTCTGATTTGGGATTAGGCCAACCCGCATCGCTGACATCATGAATAGGATCCAGTATAAGCAGTTCCTGCATGTCGGAATATTTATTGATCAGCGGCGGTTCGAATAAATTGGCCAGCCGTTGCAGACCTTCCACCTTAAAAGCAGCCTTAACTTCCGGAGAATGTCCATTGGGGTAAATCAGCTCCTCCGCGACAAGTTGCTTGATGAATGTGCCAACCTGCTCTTTACCTGTGCTGTCCAGTCCGTAAAGAGAAGCTAATCCGGAAATTATCTGATTGTCCGAAACGCCTTTTTCGATGAGTGACCATATCTGGCCGCCCGTCGCATTCATGTTGTAATAGTTGCCTGTGTCCAGGCGAACAAGCATTGTTTCGCCATCAATGACTTCGTGGATTACCTGTTGTGATATTTCAAACATTTTATACTTTCAATAATATTGCTTTTTCGCTGGTACACTATAAGAAAGGGTTTTTACTTGTCAAGGGGAAATTGGCCGCAAAACCTGAGTTGTGAATATGTCTATTATTTTTAAAGGCTGTATGTTTTTAGAAGTATTTTTTACTGATTTCAGCCGGACTTTACGCCATTTAATCCAGAGACGCGTTAATAATCATTCTAGTCTGATCCATAAGCTTGTCTATCTTTTCTTCGCTGTAACCCTTTACCGAAATCGGCTTATGAATAATCATCGTTGCGCCGCCGGGCATTAAATCCATACCCCCTTTCGGCAGTATTTTTCTGGTGCCGTTGATGGTGACGGGAAGAACAGGTATCCCCAGATCAATCGCAAATTTGAAAGCGCCTTTTTTGAACGGTATCATTTCCCCGTCGCCGCTTCGTGTTCCTTCCGGGAAAAAAAGAACCGATGTTCCGTTGACGATTTTTGTTTTGGCGGCGTTGATTGATGCAACAGCGCTTTTCGTATCGGATCTGTCAATAAAAATATGGCCGAGTACTTTGCATGCCGGACCTAAAACCGGCACGTCTTCCAGCTCTTTCTTCATGACCCATTTGAAATCCACACCCAGCCAGCCGTAAAGAACGTAGATGTCATACATACTCTGGTGATTGGATGTAATCACGTAAGAAACGCCGGGCTCTATGTTTTCAGCTCCGATGACATTAACCGTCATTGGGGTAAAAAAGCTGTTGATCCTTGCCCAGATCACGCCGAAAATTCCGCCCCTGCGCGTTGTGAAGAGAAGCGAAGTGATGATGGCAAATATTCCGCATACAAAAGTGGTTGTGATTAACAGGGGAAGCATGAAAAGCCATTTATAAGGCTGATAACTTGCACGCGCTATCCGGTCCTGACTTTTTTCGACAAATGATTTGACATTATTGGAAAACCTTCGCCGGTCTTCTAAATATTTCTGCCAGTATTCCTGAAACAATTCTTTCGTTTGGTCTCCTAATCCCATATTACCTCTTCCATAAACTGTTATTTAATTTTATTTTTAACTGCCGATTAAATTTTGTCTTTTACTTCTTTCCAGAAAAGTTCGACTCCTTCTTTCCATCCATTTATATATTTTCCGGAAAAATCGTTGAGGCAATCCTGTGCCTTTTTGCCTGCTGCCGCTATCCGCTTTTTATACTTTTCAAACATATCGGAAAAATAATCGCCCAGTTCTTCATCCCGGCCGGGGTCTTTATAAGGTGACACACACGCAAGGGCATACTGAAGTTCATCGTAATGAGCGGTTTTGCACCATTCGAGTCCGTCTTTTTTCCCGCATTCCGTAATATTTAATTCATAATCGTTTTTCTCTTTCTTTAGACGATCCACAATGGATGAAAAATCTATTTCGTTTCGAATTCTGGAGGTTAGGGCTTCTTTCTTCTGAATCATTCCGGAAACAGCATTTTGAAATACTCTGGAGAAGTTTAGAGACGATTTCCATTCTCTCATTTGATCGTAAAGCTCATCAGGAACGCTTATAGTTATCTTTTTAGCCATAATTATACATACTCCTAATATTGATACATACTTTCGACTGAGTACATATATCATAAATAATACCGTGTCAATAAATAAGATATGTAATTGATTATGGAAGATTGATGAACATTTTGTAGAAAGGCTACATGAATTGCAAACTAAACCGGAATGCATAGATAATTTTTTAATTTCTATTATTCTCTTATATACTTAACTTATAAAAAGAAAATGAAATATAACTAATTAAAAGATCGGGCATATTCGCAATTATAAATATATATTTATTTCATTATATTAATATATATTAAAATATAATTTTCCCATCTTTATCTTGATTTAATGATAATTATTAATTATTGATATCAATATGAAAAAGAAAATGTTTACGAATCAGGTTGACGCCGAATTGCTTAAGGAGTTTAAGAAACTTGCCATCGATCTTGATAAACCGATTAATAAAGTTCTTGAAGAAGCAATGCGTAACATGCTGAAAAATAGAGAAAAAACTAAAACAAAAAAGGAATCTGACGCTTCCCCTGCTCTTCCATTTTAAATGTCATTATCAAATCAAATTAAATTAAATTAAAAATAATGATTTCATCAGTTTGATACAGGGCAAGATTAAATTAGTAAAGTAACATGAATATATACTAGTTTAATAAAATAATAAAAGCGGCTGGAGTTTAGCTCCAACCGCTGGTTTAATTTTTAAAAATCATTTCTTTAATATTTCCTTATTGCACCCATTCAACAATAACAATACCGGGAGCGCCATTTCCGGCAGTGCCGGGCGATGAACTACCATTACTACCGCCGCCGCCGCTGGCATAACCGGTACCGTTACCAGCATTGACGCCGTTACTGCCGCCGTTACCACCATTGCCGGCATAGCCAGCACCACCGCCGCCGCCTGAGTAACTAGAACCTGCCGCACCTCCGGTACCTCCGGTACCAATCATCAAAGCTGCTGAACCGCCAGTGGCTCCCGTAGAGCCAGTGGCACTACTACCAGCGGTAAAACCACCGCCACCACCGCCACCACCGTATGCTGTGCAACCTCCAGGGTTTGATGTGCCAGCATATCCGGCCCCACCGCTAACGGAAGCACTGCTTTTACCACCAGTTCCGCCAGCACAATTATTACTGCCAACAAGTCCACCTGTCCCGCCAGACGCAGTGAGTAGTGATCCAAACGAAGAACTGCCTCCTGCGCTGCCCGCACTCCCACTGCTTGTGGCACCTGCACCGGCAGCACCGACCGTAACCGTAACATCGGCCGCTACACTAACAGACCATTTAAAATAACATGTACCGGCATCACCGCCGCTAACCCCTTTAGAACCTTTGGCACCGCCGCCGCCACCGCCGCAAATCGTTACCCAAACCGTGCTAACACCCGTTGGTTTCGTCCATGTTCCACTGGAAGTAAAGGTTTGTGTTTTTAGAGTTCTTCCATCTGTTGGTATTGTTATTGTCGCCGTTGTCTGCGTAGTACCATCGGGAAATTTAATTCCACCTGAAGTTGATTCAATTACACCGGCGACAGAAAGCTTTTGGGCCGGTGTATTTGTTCCTATACCCACGTTGCCTGCATTTAATATGACATTGCCTGTTCCTTCTACATCTAGCTTACCAGAAGGACTTGTTGTCCCAATGCCGACTTTGCCGGATGTGTCAATCATCATATAAGGTGTGGTATTGCCATTGGTACCGAAGTATAATTTACGGCCTGTATTGGCGAAAAAATAAGGCGAGTCATCCGTACCCGACCCTGTGAGTACATTGTTCAGATAGATACCGCCGGCATTACTTGAACCGGCCAGATTACAACTACCGTCCGCAAATACATTGAGACCAATTACTAAGATAAGTAATAAGCCAAATGCTAAAAACAATATTTTTTTTCTCATTCCCTTGCCCTCCAAAAATATATTCACTTATTTTTATATTAAAATATTTTTAGCAGGGACGGTAATTTACATTAAATAGAACCGTCCTCTTTATTCCTCTGCTGATAAATAGAACAACAGGCCCTTTATTTTATAAAAAATTTTACATCGAGCCATAAATAGAAGTCTCTAAATTGTCCTTTTTATTCCATTTATTTCCGTATCCTGCGCTCTTAAGTTTATCAACCATATCATATACATTTTTGATTTTATCATAATCTAATTTTTCATGAGTAAGTTCTCTGACCCAACTATCCATTAAAGCTTCCGGCAGATTACTAAACAATGCTGATTTGAAAAACTCATTATAAGCCAATCCTGCTAAACCTCCAGCCAGTGCAAGATAGTCACATCCAACTTTTCCAGTAACTAAATTGTAAGATAATATATTAATGTTTTTATCATCCTTTTGATAGCTATACCCTACGCTGACAGCATCCCACTTCCCTTCCGTGAGGTTATAGGAAGTTGAAAGATTGGCTCCTTGATACCCTGCTGTAAATCCCGCAGTCCATCCGGCAGTATTAGAATATCCAATTTGCAAACCTGCATTACAACCATTTTCCGCTCTATAGCCCACAAAACCGGCAACGGAAATGGTATTACCGCCGCCTACTGAACTGTATGAAAGGTATACCCCGGCAGATGCTTTTTCATAACTTACACCATATCCTACATAACAATAAAATCCTCTATTTGGACCAAATTGTTGGTAGCCCCCGCCAAAATCCAGGCCATAATAATTATAACCACCACTTGTTCCAAATCCATTTTCATAGGTGTAATTGACCGAAGAAGTAGGGTCAAAATAATTTAGAGTTAATGCTGTCAATCCTCCCCTTTGGAATATATTCCACGGACAAAATGTATTAAATAAATCAGTAAAAAAATCTGATAAAAATGAATGTCCGCTCGGATCGATATACATCATAGGGTTATTTCCGCAGTATGTATAACCATTGAGTTCCTGCGGAATATTTAGATTAGGATAAATACTGTCGGGCATAATGAAGCGCCCCAGCACATTGTCATAGTAGCGCGATTTGTAAAAATACAGGCCGCTTTCGGGATCTAATTCCTGACCGGTGTATTTGTAGTTGGTAACAGAAGTGCCGGTGTGCGTACGCACAGCGCCGAAAGGCATGTATTCGGTCTTTTCCACTACAACACCTGCGGCATCGGTCATCACCGCCGAACTGCCTAAATGGTCACTGTGATAATAATAGGTAACGTTGTTGGTGATTTCAGCCAGTTTCACATTGCCTGCCGTTATATATTTGGTTGCCACTCCGTTTTTGACCTCATAGAGATCGCTTATATAGTATGTAGTGGAGGCGCCGACTTTCTTCACCCTCGTTCCACCTTCGTCATAACTCATGACCGCTGTGACACTACCTTTTGTAATATTAGCTAAATTATTATCCTCGTCATAAGTCATGGTACGGGAGGCAACATTGGCAGGATCGGTAAAATCGTAACCGTTTATCATGTTGCCGTCATTGTCATACTGAAAATTATACGCTGTGCCGTTTAAGTTGACTGTTTTTACCGCATGCACCTTGACCGGATCGTAACCTGTATAGTTCATGGTTGTTGTTCCGACCTGCTTGGACACAATATTGCCGAGAGCATCGTAGGTTAAGCTCATTGCCGCAAGTCCGCCGTTGTTTGTTTCTGTCTTTAACCTGTGCAGGCTGTCATAAGTGTATGTATACGCAATATGACTGATTTGATCATTAATTTCTTTCATGTCACCGGCCAGTGTGTATTTATAAGTCTTGTACTGATAATAATTGGCTGACTGGCCGGTGGGGTCAGCCGAAATGATTGAGGTCAATCTCTGCGTCCAGACATCATACGAATAACGGGTTGTGGCACCGTTGCCGTGATTGATCTGGCCTATTTTGCCGAATGGCTCATAGAATGAGTAGCGGGCATATTCCTTGCCGCTGGTCATGTCAACAACATTATAGATAAGACCTGAACCAGTGTAATAATTATAGCCAATCGTCGTGTTATCTGGATAAGTAAGCGTTTTGAGCTTGCTGGTTAAATCGTAACCAAACTGTGTCGTATACGTGTTAGAATCACCGGCAATTACCTTTGATAAACTAAGCACCCTTCCCATTACATCATAAGAGTTGTTTATCTTGGTCACCGCTCCATTGTTAACTGAATAAATTTTCCCCCTGCCGTTTGGAATACTGAGATTGTCATAAGTATAAATAACATTCGATTTGCCTGTGGAGTAGGTTCTTAATGTTTCACGGTTTAGATTGTCATACTCAATTGTTATAATTGTACCTCTTGCATCCTGTTGCGTATGCAAGTTGTCATTGGCATCGTATGTATATGTCCATAAACCGCGATCGGGATCGTTGACACTCAGTTTGTGGCCAAGCGTGTCGTAGCTAAATATTATCTGATTGGCGTTATTATCGGTAGTGGTTAAAAGGTCGCCTGCGGCATTATAAGAATAAGTGGTATCCTGCGAAACATTATTTTCGACATGTTCGGTAATTTTTACAACCCTGCCTAAATAGTCTTTTGTCTGCGTTTTGGATGCAATGTGAGTATCGACTGGATCGGCTGGATCGGTTATTGTGCTGGTAAAGCCGGCATATGATATTAAAACGCTGACTGTACCGCTTTGAGTGTCGGCATTGGGAGTGGTTATTGTTACAGGACGTCCACGGTAATCATAAGCCGTCTGAACTGAGAGATAACCGGTATTATTGGCGCGGGTACAGTTTGAACCGCTTAATGTCCAGCCGTCGGGACACGAATAACCGGGTCCTGTGCATGTGGAAGTCTGCACACAGCCCGATGCACAGGCAGATGAGTTAAGATAAGTGGTTGAGGTCAGAGAACATGTGTAATAACCCGTATTGTACGAATACACCCGGTACCAATCGCCCCAGCAGGCGGTCGCATTGTCAATACCCTTTATATATGAACTCTTTTTATAATAGCCCTGCGGAATCAGTGTAACGCCACTGGGACAATTGTTTGAAAGCGTAGCAATGCTTAAACCGGTGGCACAGCAGGTATTGCCGCTTGTGCCATCCTGATCGCAAATTGTTTGTTGTATCAAAATAAAATTTTGAAAAACTGCCTTCTATCTTTGAACCGTAATAACTCGTTCCCCAGTCAGATCTGGCCACTAAATCGGCAGACGATCCATCTTTGAACGCGACAAAATCAGTGCTCTGGTAATTAATTCCAAATTTTGATGATCGCTGAATGGAACCGATGTCCAGACTCCACCCGACACCAAGCCAGCCATTAACTCCCCTGTTATGGGAAATTTTCAGATTGGGAACAACACCGTTGCGGCCCGGCGGGATTAGAATAGGGAAGCCGGCTGAAACACCCCCGCCAAATTCGGATACATTAACCAAAGGCGCGGATACGTCAGTCATATCCCTGCCGTATCCTGTAGTCGTATCGTCCGCTTTAACACTTAACGGAAAAATTATTACGAAAAAGAAAAAAATAAACGTGATATGTGATGCTTTTTTTAATATTCCTGTTTTTCGCATGAGCCCCTCACAAAAGTTAGTATTCTTTAAAGAAGTAAAAAAGAGCGTTCTTTAAATGAACAAGGCGATCTTTTTCTACTCGTAAACAAATTATTGTCAAACGACACTCAACATGCACTGCTACGCATGCTGACAAATCCGGCCAAACTAATTTTGGTACTTCTTACTGCTTTTTTTGCATTAAAACTTTTTACTGACTTCTTGAAAATGGCACCTTTCTACATATACAATAAAAATTAGTCAATCCCTCGAACGAGGGATTTTTATAATTTTTTTTATTTCATCACCTGCGCATTTAAATCTTTTCATTTAAAACATACGAATAAACATATAAACAAAGCTACAACATCTATCGTTTTGCCAGAAACGGTTGTTTATAATTTCCTAGAAAAAGATTAATAAACAACTCTTTTCAACTTGCATGCGATGATACGCATGTTGATAAATACGGTCCAACTAATTTACTTCTTTGTGATGCTTGAAACTTGAAAAATTGGTGATGCTTTTGGGAAACAATTAAAAAACTCTAAGCGACAACCTCAATTTCTAAATGGTGTGTCCGAAACCTTTGGATAAAAAAAGAGCTTTTTAATTTGGCGGTGAAAATATAAAAAAGTAAAAATATTGTCAAGAATTTTTTTTAAAAATTTTACAATATAAGTTTGTTGACTGTTTCGTTTTTTGTACTTGAGACGTATTTATTTTTTTGCAATTGTTCTTGACTTTTTAATTCCATACACTTAATGATAGCGCCGACCCACATACAGATGTCCGTGGGTTAGTTTAATCCCAACAATACAATAATGATGGAAGTGATTACTAGCAGGAATCATTCGAGGATGTTTTTATGAATGCAAAACGAGAAAAGATATGTAAGGAACAAGGCTTTACCTTAATTGAAATTCTTGTTGTCATGGTAATTATCACCTTGCTTGCTTCTTTGGTGGCTCCAAGACTTTTCCCCAAATTAGGCAAGGGAAAGCAATCCGCGGCAAAAGCGCAAATTGAATTGCTCGAGCAGGGGTTGGATCAATTCCGTCTGGATACAGGAAGATATCCTACAACACAGGAAGGCTTAAGCGCTTTAGTTACAAATCAGAATATTGAAAATTGGGACGGTCCTTATTTAAAAAAGGGACTGCCCAATGATCCTTGGGGAAAGCCGTATAATTACCAGTGCCCCGGAACTCACGGTGAATATGATTTATTTTCTTACGGTAGAGATGGTATAGCCGGAGGAGAAGGCGAAGATAAGGATGTTGTAAGTTGGGAATAATGTAAGAAGTGAGGGGTGGCGTTTGTGCGAAAATTCATTATAATTATTACTGCTCTGTTTCTTTTTTCGATAATTGTTTACGCGCAGGAAGCAGAACAAAAAGAAGAAGTCCAAACTAGTGATAACACTGTTTCTGTAAATAATGATTCCGTTGCGCCGGCAGTACAAACACCCGCTGTTCCGGAAGGTGAGAAAAATAATTTTACTCCTCAGCCGATTGAAGGCTCTAAAAAGCCATTTATACCTCCCGAGGGAATAAAACCGGTTAAACTCGGTGTCCAATCCGATACCATTCAGTCCGATAAAGGACAGCAGATTCCGCCGCTGAAAACAGCTCCTCCTTCGGCAACGCAAACTGTCTCGCCGCAGAAACCGGAAATAAAAACTTCAAGCGCTAATGCTTCTTCCGGTAATGCAGCTAAGCCTACTGAAGAAAATTCTTCTTTTAATAAAGCACCTGCTCCTCCGGAAATAAATACAACAACAGAAGTCCCTGTTTTACCCACCGACAACACTAACAAAACGTCAATTCACAACGGTCACATAAGCCTGAATTTTGATGATGCCGATATTTATTCGGTTATTCAAACTGTTTTCAGCGAAATCCTGAAAGTAAATTATATCATCGATCCGAAAGTAAAAGGCCGGGTTTCCTTTAGATCCGTCGCGCCCGTTCCAAAAGAAAACGTGCTTCCTTTAATGGAAGTCATTTTAAGATTAAACGGCGTAGCTATAGTAGAAGAAAACAGTCTTTACCGCATTATACCCATCGGTGATTTAGCCCGTGAACCATCGGCCATCAATATCGGCAGAAGCGCGGAAAAAGTTGAAGTTAAAGGAAAAGCATTATTGCAGGTAGTGCCTATCAATCATTTGCAGTCTTCGGAAATAGTAAAATTAATTACTCCGTTTGTATCGACTAATGCTGTAATTGTGGATGTTCCCAAAACAAATCATATGATCGTTGTGGATACGGACGCCAATGTTAAACGTCTTCTGCAATTGATAGATATTTTTGATTCAGAACAGCAGAAAAATAAAGGGCCGCAGGTTTTTGTTTATCATATTCAAAATGGCAAAGCCAAGGATATAAGCGCGTTGCTGCAACAAATATTTTCAGGCGCCAAACCTCCGGCACAAGCAATTTCAAACAATACATCCGTGTCCACGTCGACATCATCGCCCTCGTCATCAACTACTACTAATGCTTCAACTAATGCTGCGCGGCCGCAAGCTCAGGGAACGATAAATCAAGGCAAGACAGAGAATTTGGTTTCCGATCTGGTTAAAATATACGCCGATGAAGTCTTAAACGCGGTTATTATTGTAGGAACACCTGAGGATTACGAAATTATAAAAGAAACAATTGTTAATCTCGATATTGTTCCCAGACAGGTTTTAATTGAAGGCGAGATCGCCTCAATTCAGTTGACTGATAAAATGAGTTTAGGATTGGCCTGGTCGCTTCAAACTAACGCTCTTAATATGAATCCGGTGACCATATCGTTAAATCCCTCGCAATTAATCAGCGATACTTCAAAGACTTCCGGCCTTTCTTTGATCGGCATTGATTCCGGAAATTCGGTCAGAGCGGCTATCAATGCATTAGCATCGAAATCAAAGGCAAAACTTTTGGCATCACCGCATATCATGGTTTCGGACAACAAAGAAGCAAGAATACAAGTCGGGCAACAGGTGCCCATTCCCACTTCAGAATTTTATAACACTTCGGGTGTGGCTTCAACACAAACGACAATTCAGTATAAAGACATTGGAATAATTCTTAAGGTTAAACCGCAAATTAACGACAGTGGTCTGGTTACGCTGGAGATATCCCAGGAGGTTTCTACGTATACGACGGAGCTTCTTTCGGGTCAAGACGAAATCATTCTGAATAAAACCGAGGCTTCAACAAATCTTGTGGTGCAGGACGGCCAAACCATTGTCATCGGCGGATTAATCAGGGAAGATGATTCCAAATCAAGACAGGGAATCCCCTTTATATACAAAATCCCGCTGCTGGGCTATTTGTTTGGCAATACGGATAACGAGGCATCGAGGTCGGAATTAGTCATCATGCTGACTCCGCACGTAATTAAAAATCAGCAGGAAGCAAAATACATTACAAATAAGTTTACTGATAAAATGACTGATGAACAAATGAACAAGGAAATTAAAAAAGGCATTCAAGTAAAGGCGGTAGAACCGGAAAAAGAAGTTAAGCAATAAAGTAGCAAGGGTAAGAGAGTTCAGAGTTCAGAGTTCAGAGTTCAGATTATGCAAAACACGCAATATTTAGATCCGGAAAATTTCCCCAAGGTTCCCTTTGTTCTGGAAACACTGTCCGTGCGTTTTATTCGCGAGAATAAGATTGTTCCGCTGGAATTCAAGCAAAACACTCTCAAAATTGTCATGGCCGATCCTGATAATCGCGAGGTTATTGATGCCCTGAAGATCGCCGTTTGCCATGACATAGAAATATTTTCCAGCGATGTCAGGGCACTCGAAGAATATATCGAAAAATTTTACACACAGGAAACTCAGGAGATCAGTAAACTAATAGAAAATATCGAAGATGATTCTCTTCAATTTATTCATGAGGAAGAAGACGATGTGGGGCATCTGCAGGACCTTGCTTCGGAAGCGCCCATTATCCGGCTGGTCAATATGATAGTCACCAGAGCGGTGGAAAACAGAGCCAGCGATATTCATATCGAACCCTATGCCGATGAAATGAAAGTGAGATACCGTATTGACGGAGTTCTTCACGATATAGAATTAGTGCCTAAAAAACTGCAGGCCGCAATATTTTCCCGTATTAAAATTATGGCGAAATTGAATATTGCCGAACGGCGTCTGCCTCAGGATGGCCGTATAAAATTAAAGGTGGCGGGCTCGGAAATAGATATCCGCGTTTCCAGCGTTCCGGTTTTATATGGGGAAAGCCTTGTTATGCGTCTTCTGCATCAGGAAGGCATTATGATCGATATGGAGCAACTGGGTTTTCCTTCCGATACACTTCTGACTTTCAATAAGATAATAAAAAACACGAACGGCATCATACTTGTCACCGGCCCTACCGGCAGCGGGAAAACAACCACTTTATACGGCGCGCTGGATAAAATAAATTCTTCCGACAGGAAAATAATTACCGTGGAAGATCCGATTGAATATCATCTCAAGGGGATAAACCAGATACAGGTAAAACCGCAAATCGGACTTGATTTTCCCAATATTCTGCGCCACATCGTGAGGCAGGACCCCGATGTTATCATGATCGGCGAAATCCGTGATCTGGAAACTGCGGAAATAGCCATTCAATCAGCTTTGACCGGTCATCTTGTTTTTTCGACACTGCACACTAACGATGCGCCGACGGCAATTACCCGCCTGATAGATCTCGGCGTACAAAACTATCTTCTGGCGGCTACGATTCGGGGTATTCTTGCCCAGCGTCTGGTGCGCAAAATATGTCCTCAATGCGCCGAAATTGATAAAATGGCAATGGATGATGAAAAAATGAATATTGGAAATGGGCAAGACATCAAATTATTCAGAGGCAGGGGATGCGAAAAGTGCGCCCATACCGGATTTTATGGACGATCAGGTATTTACGAGCTTCTGGAGGTTGATAGTTCGCTGCATCAATTGATCATTAAAAATGCCGATGCCCGTCAAATTCGGGAAAAAGCAAGAGAAAACGGAATGCGCACTTTGCTGGAAGACGGCTTGCTTAGAGTAAAATCAGGACAGACGACGATTAATGAAGTATTTAGAGTTACTCAGGAGATTTAATGCCGGCATATTCTTACAGTTCAACCACCCAGGAAGGCATTATCACGAAGGGCGTTATTGAAGCGCATGATGAAAAAAGCGCTCTTGCCATGCTAAAAAACAGCGGTGTAATTCCGTTATCAATTAAATTACAGAAAAAAAGTTTTAGTTTTGAGAATTTCGGTTTTAAATCGGCGAAGAATGAAGTGCAAACATTTACCACGGAATTATATGCGCTTCTTGGCGCAGGTTTGCCTCTGGATCGCTCTCTGAATATACTCGCGGAAATAACGGAAAATAAAAAGATGAAAGATATTATTTCCTCTATATTAAGGTCCATCAGAGAAGGAAGCTCTTTCTCAGATGCGCTGGAGAAACATCCCCATATATTTTCCGGCCTGTATGTAAGCATGATCAGAGCGGGAGAAGCCGGCGGCGTATTAGGAGTCGTGCTGGAAAAGCTGATTGATTTTTTGGAATCATCGAAAGAGCTGAAAGATCATGTTTTTTCGGCCTTGATTTATCCGGCAATTCTGGTCGTTACCGGAATAATATCAATAATCGTTTTGGTTACGTATGTTTTGCCGAAGTTTTCCGTTATCTTTCGGGACTTGGGAACACAGTTGCCGCTGCCCACGCGAGTACTCATAGCCTTCAGCAACTTTATTATAGCTACCTGGTGGATCATTATTTTGATCATTATCGCAGGCGGATTTGTTTTCAAAAATTATTTAAATACGGAGAAAGGAAGATACAATTGGGACGCCCTGAAAATCAAATTAATGGGCGATGTCATTCTGAAACTGGAGACAGCACGTTTCTGCCGGACACTGGGCGCGTTGCTGAAAAGTGGCGTTCCTCTTTTGCAGGCAATAAGAAATGCCAAGGATATTGTCGGTAATTACATGATATCCTCGGCCCTGGATAAAATATCGGCAGGCATCAAAAAAGGACAGGGGATTGCAAAACCTCTTTCCGATGCCAAAGTGTTTCCTCATTTGGCGCTCTCCATGATTAAAGTCGGAGAAGAAACAGGACAACTTGACATGATGCTGATAAAAATAGCCGACACGTATGAAAAGAGTTTGAAGGTCTCCATTAAAAAATTTGTTAGTTTTCTGGAACCTGCTCTGATTCTGGGAATGGGGTTGCTGACCGGATTTATTGTCATCTCCATGCTGATGGCAATATTCAGCATAACGGATATACCGTTTTGAAGAAAAGTACAAAGTTCAGAGTACAAAGTACAAAAATAATAAGTGAGAGATATTTATTTGAATCGAGGGTTTACTTTTATTGAAGTGATGATTGTCATTTTTCTGATGTCGTTGATTACCGGCATTACGACAATCTTTTTTGCCAATACCCTGCCCGCCGCAAAACACAAAGCCGCAGCCCGGGAACTTGCGGCCGCTATCAAGTACACCCGCAATTTAGCTTTTATTAAAAATGAGAAACAAATTCTTGACATTGATCTTGACGCTAAAAATTATTCCATAGAGGGACGGGAACCCAAGTCAATCCCTGCGGAAATTTCGATAACCATTTATGAAAATAATTCAAATGCGAATCCGATCAGACAGGGTAAATACTTTATTCGTTACGATACGACAGCGGGCAGCGACTGGAATTACATTGAACTTGCCAGAGGTGAAAAAATTATTACGATCAAGTCAGATCCGATCATGGTTGCCGTATTTACCGATGAGAAGAAAAATGGAACTAACAAAAAATAATTTCTGTTTTTTTGTCAAAAAGAGACAGCATGGTTTTACCATTCTGGAAATAATGGTGTCGATGGTCTTGATCGCCGTCGTAATTGTTTCCATAGTTGAATTATCATCGGCAAACCTGCGTAATCTCTCATCCTCTAACGATCAAATCGAAGCTCTGTCTTATGCGAACGCCAAAATGAGAGAAGTTCTTAATTCAGAGAAAATAGAGGATAAGTCATGGAATGAAACGGACGACAATGGTTACTCCTATGAAATTACGATTGCAGAAAGTTTGAAAGAACGGACTGATTCTTTGGCCGTTAAGATGGAAGAAATCACACTGGTAACAAGCTGGATTGCCGGAAATAAGAAGAAACAAATTGTTTTAAAAACGGCAAAAGTTGTTTCCAAGGCTGATAATATAAATAATGCAAATAATCCGTCAACATCAAGTTATTGATCAGGGAGAATATTGGCCAATTGAATAGCCGGGGATTTACACTGCTGGAGTTGCTCATTTCCATCACGATGCTGGCATTGATAGCCGGTATCCTGGGATGGACTCTGAATATGGCTCACCGGACAGTGGCCAAAGGCGAAAAAAAAATACACTATCTGGAAAGAGAAAAAGTGGCTTTTTCACTCGTAGAATCGCAGATTTTTGCACTGATCCCGTATCAGTATGATGATGATGGAGAGAAAAAAATATTTTTCTCGGGAGGAAAAGATAAATTGACGTTCGCCTCCAATTACTCGCTTTGGCGGGGAACAAGAGGAAATACATTTGTGGCTTACGAAATACAAACCGATGAAAAAGGGAAACAGTTTCTTCGCATAACTGAACAGGTCATCGGTTTAACAACAAGTGATGACGCCGTAATTTTTGATGACTGTGACAGCATTAATTTCGAATATTTTCTAAAGAATGCATTCGAAGAAGGAAAATGGATTGACGAGTGGCCTGCGGATGAAAAGGGATTGCCGGATAAAATTAAAATCAACATCGCCCGTAATGCAAAAAAGATTTCCCTTATCGTTAATCCGCCTGTCAAACCGATATTGACATTGTCATCGGCCGCCGCCATCAATAAATGATTGATAAAAGTAACGAGGGTAAGTTAAGAGCGTAAGCAAAAAGAAGAGTGGCAGGAAACGATTTAATGATAACTAAAAACAAAATGAATTTAATTTCGCTTGACATCCGGCATCGTGAATCTGGAATCGCAATGATTATTGTTTTATGGATCATGACTCTGCTTATTGTTACCATGCTTTCCTTTTCAGTGATGGCCCGCACAGAAGTATTTTCGACAATGACTTTCAAGGAACAAACGATAAATAAATATCTGGCCGAAGCCGGCATGCAACGGGCAATCATGGAAATATTCTATCGCAATGTTAATAAAAACAATCAAATTACTCTTGCCGGTGAAGAAGTATGTCGTATCGATGGGAAATTTTATTATGGCGAGCTGAATAGCGGTTTTTATAAATTCAGCCTCGAAGATGAATCCGGTAAAATTAACATTAATGCTTTGAACGATTCTTCAGGAATTATTTTAGACAATCTGCTGGTTAATTTAGGTGTTGAAAAAGAAACAGCCGATACGATTGTTGATTCCATTCTGGACTGGAAGGATGCGGATGACCTCACACGCCTGCACGGTGCGGAAAGTGATTACTACATGAGCCTGCCCAATCCCTACAAGGCAAAAAATGCAAATTTTGACAATCTGGGAGAACTTCTTCTGGTCAAGGGAGTTACCCCGGAAATTCTGTACGGAACCGGAGAAAAACCGGGATTGATCAATTTCATTACTTTGTATTCCAATACCGATAAAATTAATATTAACAGCGCCTCGCAGGAAGTGCTAAAGGCCATACCTTTTATGTCTGATGAAAATGTTCAGCAAATAATGAATTATCGTAACGCCGATAATACCCAAAAAGACGGGACGAATATCCAGACCGTGTTGGCGGGGGATTATGCGAAAATTTCTCAATATGTTTCCACCAGCGATTCCAATGTTTTTACAATTGAAGTGCTGGGATACAAGGAAAAAGAAAATGATAAAAAGGGGTACCCGCTGAAAGCGATAATTATAACGGAAGGAAGCGACCGTTACCGTGTGCTTTACTATCAAAGTCCGGCAGATATAAAGAAGTCGTAAAATTATGATCGATTACAAAAGTAAATTCAGTTCTGTTTTGATATTTTTGGAAAAATCCGCAAAGGTATTGTGGAAATATTTATCGTTCAGCCTGGCCGATAATTTTTTCTCCATCGCCAAAATTGTTTCTATATCCATTGAAACCGACGGCATTTATATCGTCGTTGGAACAAAAATATTTTGGAAAACGGCAATTCAATACTTCAAAAAATTCCCATGGGAAGAGGATAAGGCGCTCACCCCGGAATATCTGGCCGCTGCGGTTTCCAAAGCACTGGATGAAACGAACACCGCCAGAGCTTTTTTTGTTCTGAGCATCCCGAGAGCATGGACGATTGTTCAGGTCGCCGAGTTTCCCGTAACAGTCAAAGAGAATCTGGCGAATGTGATTTCTTACGAACTTGACCGGCTTACTCCGCTTACTCCGGAGAATGCCTGTTATGATTATAAAATGATTGATGAAACCTCAGGGAAAATAAAAGTTCTACTAACCGTGGCAAAAGCCGACAAGATAAAACCCTTTTTGGAAGTGCTCCGAAGTAAAAATATAAACATTGAAAAGGTCAGCATCAGCTCATTGGTTATAAAAAAATTAATAAAAGACATTTACAATATTAAAAATTCAATTTTTATCTCTGTTAACGATAAGGCTTATGAATGTGGCGCTGTTATCAATGATTTTACTGTTCGCTCCATATCCGGTCACATAGAGTCTCTTGACGATTCTCGAATTCATCAAATCATTAAAGAAATCCTGTCTTTCATTGATCTTTTACCAAAAAGTGGCGCCCCCGTTAAAATCATAATCAATAGCGATGAAAAATGTTACAAAACGTTTTCTGAGAAACTATCTAAATTCTCTATTGCCAATTTGAACAGGGATATCAGACTCAGATATCATAAAGGCTACAAAGATATTTCCCCCTTCGCCTTGGGAAATTTTCTAGAAACTGTAACAGCCGATCAAAATGAATTTAATTTATTGGCAGGGAAAAACGGCAAACAAAAAAAGAGGCCGTTTGTTTTAACGGCAATACTAAGTATGGTCATTCTTCTGATTGGCGTCTATTATGTATTGTCTCCGATTATGATCGAACAAAAAAATATCGAACAGATTGACAATAAGATAAATTCATTAAAACCGGAAATAAAGAAGATAGAAGCATTGAAACAAGAAATGGAAATGTTGTCATCTGACATTAAAACAATTAACGATTTTAAAAAACAAAGCATTTCGACGATTGATATCCTGAAAGAAATAACAAAAATATTACCGGCAACAACCTGGCTTACCCGATTACATGTTACTGGCGACTCTGTAGAGATAGAAGGTTACGCGGCATCGGCAACGGCAATAATTTCAAAACTCGAAAATTCCAAATATTTCCAAAAAGCTGAATTTGCTTCTCCAACTTTCAGAGATCCGCGACAAAACAATGAGCGCTTTATAATTAAAATGGAACTGAAAAATGAAAATAAACCGAAAAAACCGGAGGAGACGGGCGTAAAAAATGAAAAAAGAAAGTAAACTGTTAATCATCTCCATACCGTTGATCATCATCCTGGCAACCGGTGTAATTTACGAATACGGGATCATGGGTGTTCGTGATGAAGTAAATGCCACTAACGATTTGAAGATTTCAAAAATTAAAACTTTGCGAAAATACAGGGAATCGATTTCTAAAAAAACCGATTTGGAAAAACAAATTCTGGACATGAAAGACAAGCGTAAGGCAGAAGATGTTAAAATTATGGTTGCACAAACACCTGCTATTGCGGCGGCAAATCTGCAGGATTCCGTTAAAGATATTATTTCCGGCAGGGGCGGAACAATTAATTCGGAAAGAGTGGAAAAAACAGAAGAGTTAGGAAAGTTTAAAGTCATTAATGTGGTATTGGATATTGTTTTCCCCGATATAAGAGCTCTTTCCGATACTCTTTTTGCAATTGAAACAAAAACTCCTTATCTTGTTGTTAAAGAATTTGATGTTCGTGTAAGAAATTATGCTGACCCTAAAGATCTGATCGTAAAACTGAAAATTGCGGCATTAACAAGCGGATAATAAAAAATGAATCCTATAAAAAACGTTTTTAAAAATATTAATGTTTTAAATTTATTGCTCTTGGCAGTAGCAGTTTTTTTATATTTTAATTTGGACAATATTTTTATTGATAAAGGATTAAATTTTACGTTTTTTAAACAGAAAGAAGCTGAAACTGAAAGTGTAGAAAATACTGATGTCGAAAGAACTGCTAATTATTCGGACTATTCCGTAATCACGGAAAAAAATCTATTTCATCCGTCAAGAAAGATTTCTTCAGATACAAAGCAGGAACAAGAGACGGCTCGTCCGGAAATCATTCTCTATGGAACTTTAATTACGGATGAAAAAAGAATCGCCTATATCGAAGATAAAAAAAGTCCTTATTCCACTCCCGGCAGGGGGAAAAGGCAAGTTGCGATTAATGAAGGAGGCACGGTTGCCGGATATAAATTGGAAAAAGTTAATGCGGAATCCATATTACTGGTTCGTGGCGAGGATAAAATAACGGTAACTTTGAACACAGATAAAGAAAGGAAGTCCGGGGACACGGCGGCAAAGACAACAACCAGTACGCCAAGTCCGGCTTCCGCATACACACCTCAAACACAACAGTCGCAGGCAAGCCCAACCCGAACTTACACACCGCCATTGCCGCCAATACCTTCAAAACAAAAATTTAATTCAAGATGACCAGCGGTATCTGATTCGGAACTACCCCCATTCCTATTCTCCCGCACTGGTTATTGTAAATTAGTCTTTAGAAAATCACCCATAATCACAACAAGTTTTTCAAACGGCTCTCCTACATACGGTTCGAAATGATTCATCGGCATGCTGATATATTTGGCGTTCTTCATTTTATCAGCCATTTTCTTGGGTCCTGACGGCGGGAATAGCGTGTCCGTTTCCGCCCCGATTATCAGCACCGGGCAGGCAACATCCTTCGCGTATTTGATCGGCCTGTATAAGCCAAGGGTAAACACTATATTTGCGGGACAGAAATTATCCTTTTCAAAATCCTTTTCGTTCACCTGTACCAGTTTCATCATGCCCGACATGGTGTCCGGCCGGCTCATCATGGCAAAGGCCTCGCCCGGCCTGCCCACAATACGCACATTGTGGCGGCCCGAAGTAAAGAGTGAAACGAATACATCGCCCATGCCGTGATAAAAACCTTTAAGCGCAAACATTGGAGTTGTTTTTATATAGTACCAGTTTGTGGCCATGCCGTCCGTAAAGGGAACCTGCGAAACGACTGCCTTTATTTCGGGATGCTTCGCGGCTTCAACAATCACGTGGCCGCCGCTGAATGACGTGCCCCACAGGGCCATCCGGCTTGCGTCAACAACATCCAGTGTTTTCACATAGGCAATGGCCGCTTCCCAGTCCTGCAGGTGGCGTTTTGGATTTACATAGTTGCGGGGCGTACCCTCGCTGTCATTGAATCCGCGGTAATCGAAAACAAAAACCGCCATGCCCATTTTGGCAAAATGCTCGGCATACGCAGGCAAGCGCATCCACCGCTGTCCGCCAAATCCATGAGCCATTACCACCACGGGTGGCTTTGATATACCGGTTGGCAGATACAACCAGGCCTTTAATTTATCCCCTTGGCTTAAAAAAGTCTTATCCACTCTGACAAACTGCGAAGACTTATCCGGTGCGGCGTTTACTTGGAAAGGCTTTGACCCTGCAAAAACCGTTGAAAAAGAAATCAGCAGGAATAAAATTATTAAATAAATTTTTTTTGACATTTCTTTTCGTCCCCTTCTGCGGATTTTTTTATGTTTTCAGAAATGTTCCAATTTAAAATGCTCCGTATAGATAAAAATTGGAACGCAAGGAAAGCCTGATGAACCCATCAGTTAGAAACTCATCCTTTTTATATATCAGTTAGCGTTTTTAATTTCCGTAACGGTCAACGGCGAAATAGTAATTGTAGCTGCTGTTGTAGTAGTAGTCGCTGTCTCCGGCGGCGACTATCTTTCCGTCCGACTGAATGGCTATCCCGTAAATATGACTGTATGGGGCATATGCTACATAGGTCGTAACTTTGCCGACGGTGTTAAACGATGTATCCAGACTGCCGTCAGTGTTGTACCGAACAAGCGCAAAGGCCGTGTAGCCGGAACCATCAGTACTGTATCCGCCGGCCACTATTTTCTGATCACCGGACTGTATGGCAAGAGCAAAACATATATCGTCATAACTACCGAAGGCCGTATATGTCAATCCGCTGGTGCCAAATACTGTATCGAGCACACCGTCTGTTGTAAAACGAGCCACATAAAAGGAATAGGCGGCAGGCGATTTCGTTGAATCCCAGTAATTGCCGCCGATGACAATTTTACCGTCGCTTTGTAAAACGAGCGCGGTAGCCCATGTGCCGTCGACTCCCGTATAAGTTATCCCTGAAGAGTTAAAAGAAGTATCAAGTGTACCGTCGGAAAAAAGCCTGATGACCGTGCCTTGTGCCTTGCCGGAGGGTGATGAAGTCCCTGCCAGAACTATCTTGCTGTCACTCTGAATGGCCACGCCATTCGCGTAAGAGTCACCCGAAAGGCCGCTGGCGATGAATGCGCCGTTACTGCCGGGACCGAATGTTGTATCCACCGATGTTCCGTCGGCGCTGAAACGCAAAGCGGCTAAAGTCATCGTGGAGCTTATTGTGGAGTAACCAGCGGCGATTATCTTGCCGTCGCTTTGAATAGCCAGAGCGTAAGCGACATCCGTTCCGTCTCCGCCGGGAACTGATTGGATCACTATGCCGCTGCTGCCAAAACCGGTATCCAGTGTTCCGTCCGTGTTATACCGCGCCAGCGCAAAACTCGTAACAGCGGGACTGCCGCCGTTGGAAGAAGATCCCGCGACAACGATTTTTCCGTTGCTCTGGATGGCCACCGCGTAGGCGAAAGCATTGTTGCCGATAGCCGTATTGACTACTCCGGGCAGAGAGCCTGAAGTATTAAACGTTGTATCCAGCGTCCCGTCAGTCTTATATCTGGCCACGGCAAAGACTTGGTCACCATTGTGGTAGGCCCAACCGGCGACAACGATTTTGCCGTCGCTCTGCAAGGCCACAGCCTGACCGTGGCTTTCGGTACTCGTACCCAAGCGGTCTGCCTGAGTAACTATAAAGCCGTTGGGATTGTTAAAACCGGAGCTGTCAAGGACACCAGTCGAATATGTGACAGTAGTGTTACTACCGCCGCCATTGCTGGTGCTGTCGGAAGAACTGTGGCAGCCGCAAAGTGCAAAAAGCAGCATCAAAATAAAAATTATTCCGCCAACAAAAGTTATTCCAATGCTATTTTTAGAATCAGCCCGACGGCAGTTCAATAAAGCACCATGATCCTTCATTGCCATTTCTCCTCTAAATCATTTTCGAATAGAATTTTGAAAACAAACCTGCTTTAAAAGCTTTATAATAAATGAATTTAAAATTCCACCGCTTTTATTTCCGCGCTGATGAGACAACAGATAATTACAACGGCTCTATACCGGTTAACTTACAACTTTCTTCGTAAAGCCGGCGACCCAACTCGGCATCCCTGCCCGCGCGGGAAACCGGCAGGGGCCCGTGAGCCGATTTGAATTTACCCGTCTGGCCTCGCCATTCATCAGAAAGCGCTATTTTGGTCACAAGCAGCGCGGCTCTATCCGCGGTGATTAAAAACGGTTTCATAAGCACATAAAGTACTTTATACCATTCCTTATAGATATCGGAATCGACGCCTCCCGGATGCACCGCGTTGCTGGTGATGGTTAACGGCAGGCGCCGCGCCAGCTCATTGCTGAAAAGCAGATTAGCAAGTTTGGATTGACAATAAGCGGCTAGTCCCGAATATTTTTTCACGCCGCGAAAACTATTAAAGTCGATACGGCCTAAATTGTGCATAATGGAAGCAAGGTGGATTATTCGCGCGTCGGCAACATTCTTCAATGCAGGCAGTAATAAATGCGTCAGCAGCACATGCCCCAGATAATTCGCGCCGAACTGCATTTCAAAACCTTCTTCGGTGAATTGCTGCTTCATGGGAAAGCAGCCGGCATTATTAATGAGAACGTCCAATTTATTATGATCTTCCAAAAACAAACCGGCTAATTTCTTAATACTGGCAAAGGAAGCCAGATCAAGCGGATAAATTTGAATATCTGCCGCAGGCGATACAGCCAATATTTTTCCCCTGGCCTGTGCCGCCTTGATTTGATTGCGGCACGCCAGCGCTACCCGCGCCCCGCTGCGGGCAATTTCCGTTGCTATGGCGAGTCCAATGCCTGCATTGCCTCCCGTAATCAAAACGGTTTTGCTCTCCTGCATGGACAACCTCCTTTATAACAACAAGAGTTTTTTATTTCTTGATTTCTATTTTAACTATCGCGCCATCGCAGTGGTGAATTCTGACATAAGCCCCCTCACCCAAGACTCCGCCGCTGGCAATAGTATCCTTGTATCCCGGGGCCGCATTGAATTGGTCTATCTCAAAGGGCTGACCGTCTACGGTAATTCTGTCGCTATAGGTGCGTCCATGATAAGATTGCCTGTGGGTTACGTGAACGACGCCTTCCACGATCTGAGCATCTTTTGCTTTGTTCATAACAGCGTAGTTGATAATATCAATATGTATTGCCAACCACAAAAGCCCTATCAATACAATAATGCCGAATATACTTCTGGGGATTCGCATTTGCAATTTCTCAATGACCCATTTGTGAAAAATTACTCCTGTGAGGCCGCCGATGATGCCCAAAAAGCTGAAAATAAGAGGAAGCATGGCGTGCGCTCTTACGCTTTTCGATGTCAAATCAAATACGGTGGTAAATTCATTCATTGCGATTTCTCCGAAATTTTGTGTTCGAGTTTAATTACTTCGGATGCGTCATTCGCATATCCTTCAAGATACCGTAATAAAACAGAACACCAAACGAATATTAAAATGTAACATTCCTATCCGCCCATTTGACCATATTAAGGCAGTCATTCATGTTTGAAACAGTGATAATGCTGGAAACGGTCAGGTTTCGATTTTCGAGGCAGGTTCCGCAAGCCATTACAGTGCCTTTTCTGTCGGCAAATGCGCTAAGCTGCTGCTGTGCTTTAAACTTTGTGTCGTCTATGATTTCAATTTCCACACCCGCGCTTATCAGGAATATTTTGACCTCATGTCCATCGTTTAACGCTGTGTTGGCAAATCTAAGGCCATTCCATGCCTTTTCCGGATCATTTGTTTCAATGATGATACCAATTTTCATTTCCTTCTCTCCTTTAGATGAACTTGAACAATAGCAATATCAACGTTCAAAATAGACGGCGTCGCCGTCGGCGTCCTGCCACGCGGCGAAAGTTTCACGAAATATTTTTATCTTGTCATAATTTAATGTTTCCGTGTGAATGCAGGGAACGTCCGCCTGCGTAAACAGAAGATTCCCGGCAGGATCGATGATGGATGAATCACCGCTGTGAGCGTTGCCTTGGCCGTCTTCCCCTACCCTGTTTACGCCGATAACGTAGCACTGATTTTCAACAGCCCTCGCCGCAAGCAATAGCTTCCAGTGGTGCGCGCGCATTGCAGGCCAGTTGGCAATGTATATGGCCGCGTCATACCGGTTCGCAACATTCCGGCACCAGATGGGAAAACGCAAATCATAGCAAATAAAGGTGCGCAGTTTCCAACCATTCACCTCAACAGTGAGATGACTGTTTCCCGCTGAGAACACTTTATGCTCGCCGGCCATTCTGAAGAGGTGTTTCTTATCGTACGTCAAGATTGCGCCGTCCGGTTTCGCCCACACAAGCCGGTTAAAATATTTTTTGTCTTCCTCGATAATCACGCTTCCCAGGATATGGGCCTGCTTTTGCTTTGCTTTGGCGACAATCCAGGAAACAGCAGAGCCGGTCATCGTCTCCGCCGCTTTTTCAACGTTCATTGTGAAACCCGTAGAAAACATCTCCGGCAAAATCATGACATCCGTTTTTTCAGAAATACCGTCAATTTTTTTATCCAGCATGGCAAGATTGGCGGGTATATCTTCCCAAAAGAGTTCGGTCTGGATTAGGGTGACTGTCAGATCTTGCATAATTTCTCCGCTGCTTTAATCAATCGGCAAAACTAAAACGCATATTCCATATTAATTGAGATTGCCACGACTTCTGAAAGAAGGCTCGCAAAGACAAATTAAGGTAAAGATCGTAACGCCAACATTCGGTAGTTTGGAGTCTAACATATATTACCTTTAAAATTTGCAGTTGAGGAAATATATAAAGAAGTGTTGCGTAATAGTCCAGTTTTTTATTTTAGTATTAATTACTTGTTAAAATAACGAATCTGTGAGTATAATTCAACTGTAAAGAAAGTTTTCAGCAAAAGGATTATGTTGCATGAAAGTCAAGACGCAGGAGCTTTTTAATTTTTATTCACACCTTGCCGGAATGATTGCCGCCATTATCGGCACAGTCTATCTGGCTATCATCGCCAGTGATTCGACGTCCGGTCTTGTGACTGCTCTTATTTACGGAATTTCGATTGTCTTCCTTTTTTCAGCAAGCTCTCTGTATCATGCCTTCAAAAAGCAGGAAAATGAAGTGTCCTTCTGGCGCAGAATGGATCGCCTGGCAATATTTTTCATGATCGCGGGAACTTTTACTCCGATATGTTATTTTTGTCTGGATGGATCATACAGATGGGCGATGATTGGCTTTCAGTGGAGTTTGGTGGGCATCGGTCTTATTTTCCAGATTTTTTTCCCCAGGGCTCCCCGAAAATTATACGCTGTTATCTACCTGTTTATGGGCTGGTCAGGACTTTTCATCATCAAGCAGATCCTTGCGAATATCTCTTTATCTCAGACTGTTCTTATGTTTTCCGGTGGCGCGGCTTTTACACTGGGGGGCATTATTTACGCCATAAAAAAACCAAAATTGATTCCGGGCGTTTTCAGCTTTCATGAATTATTTCATATTATGGTTTTGATCGGCGGCGTCCTGCATTACGCCATGATTTGCGGCGTTTATTCCCGGCTTGCCTAGACAATGAACACAACTCTCGATTCCTCCACAACTGGTGACGCGCTGGCCATGCTTTTGGCCGCCGAGGCGGAATTATTTATCAAAGAATATGAAAAGCATTATTCCGAAGGGGAAAGTAAGCCTCCCACAATCGGTATGCCGTTTTTTTTTCATTCACCCGGATCGGACACCGGTGTTCTTCTCATTCACGGGCTGATGGCCGCGCCGGAGGAAGTGAGGGAGTGGGCGCAATTTCTGCACGAAAAAGGACTCACCGTATATGCTCCCCGGCTTTCCGGCCATGGAACCTCCTCCAAAGATCTCTCCATGCGTAACTATCATGACTGGCTGAATTCGGTTGATCGCGGCCATGCTATTCTGAAAACATGCTGCAAGAAAATTATTGTAGCCGGTTTTTCCACCGGAGCGGGTCTTGCTCTGAAATCCGTTATTTTGAAGCCCCGTTATTTTGAGGCAGTGATTGCTGTCAGCGCTCCGCTTAAATTTCAAAGATTTTCATCGAGGTTTGCCGAAATTCTAAGCGCGTATAATCTTCTTTGTCATGATTTGGGCATGGATGGTCTCGCCAGAGAGTTTATGAAAAACGACGCGGATAATCCCCACATAAATTACCTTCTCTGTCCCGTCAGCGCCTTTGTACAGGTTAAAAAACTGATGAAAAAAGTCCGCAAATCGCTTCCTGACATCAATATCCCGGCGCTGGTGATTCAGGCGAAAAATGATCCCAAAGTCGCGCCGCAAAGCGGCCCCGCAATATTTAATCATCTGGGCGCGGACAAAAAACATTTCGTCTGGATCGATTATAATATGCACGGAATCGTGCGTGGCAAAATCGCCGGCACAGTATTTAAAGAAGTTGAATTATTTCTGTCATCCTGCAATCTAATCAATCTCCAGTCCTGATAAAAAGCTTTTTATCAAGAAATATGAAATTTATTTTCCCCAGAGTGCAAGCCCTGTAAGGTTCCGCTTTATATGAGTAATACTGATCTGTCTGTTCGATATTTTTCCCGTAAATCGTTATTTACACAAATAAAGCTTGACTATTATCATCTATTACCATAGAGTTACGCCAACTTCGGATATTGAGAAATCAAGATGCGGAGGAAAGAGTTGAATTTAGACATTTTGAAGCACATAGGTTAGCCACCAGGTACTTTGGAGTCTTGGTGGCTTTTTTAGTTCTGTCATCGTGCTGATTCGACTTTTGAAAATTTATGAAAGGAGGATAAACACTATGTCAGAAGGTAAAGTAAAATGGTTCAACGAACGCAAAGGTTTTGGCTTTATTGAAAAAGAAGAGGGCGGCGACGTTTTTGTGCATTTCAGCGCAATTCAGAATTCCGGCTTCAAAACATTAAATGAAGGCCAGCGTGTAAGTTTTGATATTGCTCAGGGCAAAAAAGGCCAGGAAGCAGAAAATGTCAAACCTATCTAGTTTTTTTGAAAACTAATAATTGAGCACTCCGTGCCTGAGAATTCATGCCGGAGTGCTTTTTTTGTCAAATTCCAATTTCCATACATTTAAAACCCCCAGAGGATGGTGGTTCTAATGCGTTTAATTCCAAGAGAAGAAATCTTTTTTGATTATTTTGATGAACTCGCCGAAAAAATTGAAGAAGGCAGCAAACTTTTTCTGGAAATGACACAAAAGAATGATTACTCCAACGAGAAAATAGCAATACTTAAAAAAATCGAACACGAAGCCGACGGCATCACCCATAGAACATATGAAAAAATGCATAAGACTTTTCTTATGCCGCTGGACCGTGAAGATATTTACGCTCTTGTCAACAACATGGACAGTATAATGGATTTCATTGAATCCACTGCCCTCTCTATCAATCTTTATAAAGTCAAAAATATATCTGACATAATAACAATACAGGCTAAAATTCTTAATGACATCACAAAGAAAGGGAAAAACATTATCCATGCCCTGCGCGACATGAAAAACCGCCAAAAGATACTAACCGGTTGCGTGGAAATACACACACTGGAAAATGCCGGTGATATTGTTCTAAGAACCGAGATATCCAAACTTTTTGAAAGAGAGAAAGATGCCATTGAACTTGTGAAATACAAAGATATTATTCAACTCCTCGAAGAAGCTATTGATGCCTGTGAAAAAGTGTCCAACATCGTGGAAGGGATTGTCATGAAAAATGCCTGATTCAGGAGACGCTAAAACAGATTTCAGCGGTTTTCTAATCCACAATCATTAGCAAGGCGGGACTTCATTCCTTGCCGATTATCTTCATCCTTTTCGACCATCCATTTTTATCTGTATTAACATTTCTGCAGTCTGCTTTAAATTGGAATGTGAAAATAACTTTCCCCTGATATTGCGAGTTCTGATCGACACGACAGTCTATGATTGAACCACCGAAAAAAGACGGTTCAAAACGTTTTTTGTGAAAATAAATTACGCCGCCCACCAGTTTCTGCGCCTTACTTTCGTCTATGTTCCATCCGCCGCTTTCCCATTTATCATCCGGTAACTTCACAAAATTATTTAATGGCTCAATTACATGTATATTCATTTTATTCCCCCTTTCTGATAATCACCAGGCACAAATAATGCGTCCGATTATTTTACATCTGAAAATAAAAAACCTGCCTCATTGTAATGGGCAGGGCCTTAACAACTTCTGTGATTTCCGTATAACAAAAAGAAACCCACAGTTTCTCTCGATGTCGATTACATTGTTTAGTTATAAACTATACCTAATACCGGCAAAGTCAAGACATATTCTCATATCCGGCAGCCGCTCACCGCGTTTTTAAAAACGTTTCTCCTGTTTAATTTGTCCCTTTAGTTTCATTTCGCCGCTTCTATTTATTATATTGACTTTTCAAGCTCCCGGGATTATTTTAACTCTAAAAGAGAGATCCCCTCCGCAGAGTGTTTACCATACAACCGACCTTTTCAGATTAACTAAATATAGTAAGGATTTTAATCATGAAAAAAGATTTAACCATTATCGGCGTTATTCCGCAGTACCCGGAGCATTCACAGCAAAACATTTACGCCAGAATAAAAATGCCGCCGGTAGGACTTTTGTCCGTTATGAGCCAGATTACTCATCATCCCCGCATCAAAGAAATCTACGCGATTGACGAAAACAACTACAACGGACCGCAGGATTCCACCGGCCAGCCGGATCATTCCTTTTTACAGGCCGGACAACCCGCGCAGATGGCGTTGTTCTATGGCGGCATGAGCAATTCGATACCCCGCATGTATTCGGTAGCCACGCAATACAAGGGCTTTGGCGCCGTAACCATTGCCGGCGGCAGCCATGTGGATGCCCTGCCGCTAGAAGCGCTCCAATCCGGTGTTGACATTGTCGTCCATGGTGAAGGCGAAAAAACCATGTTAGAACTGCTGGAAATATTGATATCCGGCAGCGGTATTTCGTTGAACCGCGAGCGATTGTCTCAAGTCAAGGGCATCAGTTTTCTTGACGAAACAGGAGCATACGTCTTTACCGGAAAGCGTCAGCCGATTGACGATTTGGATGAATTGGCCGATCCTGACCTGACCTTGATTAAATTCCTGAAAAAAAGATGGAGTTATTTGCCCATCAACCGGGGACGCGGGTGCAACTGGAATTGCGAGTTCTGCGTCGTCAACAAGAGATACGGAAAATATAAATTCGCTTCGGTTGATACAACTTTGCGGCAGGTGATTAAATATGCCGATTTGGGATACTCGAAATTCTTTTTTACCGACGATAACTTTGCACAAAATCCGGCTGACGCCATCGCGCTGTGCCGGAAGATTGGCGATTACAAAAGAAATTTTCAAAAAAACATCGATATTGTTGTCCAGGTACGCTCGGAAGTGGCCGAAAACGATGAGCTGCTTGAGGCCATGCGCTTCGCCGGCGTTACCATGCTGGCCATCGGCTACGAAAGTCCGATAAACGAAGAACTGCGTGCCATGCGCAAAGGCGTCACCGCGGAAAAATTAATTGCCCGTTCTAAAATACTCGCAAACTATTTTTATCTGCACGGCATGTTCATCTTCGGCTATCCCTCAAGCAAAGATGATTCAAAGAGTTCTTCTTTCACCATCAAACAACGGGCCAAATACTATATAGAGTTTTTCAAAAAATCAGGATTAGACACCATTCAGGTGCTCAATGCAGTGCCGCTGCCGGGTTCCGATCTCAGAGCAAGGCTGGAAAGAGAAGATCGGCTTCTACCTCTTTCGATGATTGGCTGGGACAAGTATGACGGGCTTTTCCTGTGTTACGATCCCCGTCCTGACGGTCTGGACGCTTTTGACCTGCAAAACATGCCCGCTCTGCTGATGAAGAAAAAATATCTCGGAGGATTCATCGGGAGGAAATTAAACTACGGCAACTGGATCAACTGGACGTATATCGCGACCATAGGATTTCCCATTGAGTTTAGCAAGTTTTACGTCCGGCGTTTTATCCGTAATTTGCTGGAAAAAATAAAAACAGGAAATCAACAACGCGTTGATTGGACACCGCACACAATTTTCATCGTTCCGCTGGCGAATGCCTGGAAAGACATAAAAAAAATATGGAGAAATCTGTTTGTTAAAACATACGCGGGAGCAATCGTTAACCGGTGGTTGAAAATTTACCATGAAAGCGACTATAAAAACAGACTGAGGCGAATCTTTATAAACAATAAGATAACCAAATCAAACCAAAGTCAGCGTGGCACCTGATGAGACACTCAACCCCTCGTGTCATTCTCGTGAAGCTTGTCCTCGACATGATCGGGGAGCGGGAATCCAGAGTTATCTTCCCGCCCCTGGCGGGCGGGAATTAAAGGGCGGGGGATGTAATAAAAATATTTCACCCTCCCCCACCCTCCCCTCAAGGGAGGAGAGTTAATTTTTAAAAATTAGTGCTGACGAAAACGTAAATGGATATGGTCAACAATTCAAAACAACCTGTTGTACTTGTTCGGCGTACAAAAGCAGCGCTTCATCTTATTCTCAATCGCCCCGAAACGATTAACAGCCTGACATTGGAGATGTTACGGATTATTGCCGCCGAAATTGATAAGGCCGGGGCTGATCATACCGTAAAGCTGGTCATCTTCAGCGGAAGCGGCGCAAAAGGTTTTTGCGCGGGCGGAGACATAAAAATCATGGCACAGGCTGTTACAGGAAATGATATCGAACCGGCAATGCGTTTTTTAGAAGTCGAGAACAAGCTTGATCTGGCCATTCATCGTTTTCATAAACCGGTTGTTGTCTTTGCCCACGGGATTACCATGGGTGGCGGTCTGGGTCTGTCCGCCGGCGCGGATATTCTGGCGGCAAACGCAACCACCCGCATGGCCATGCCGGAAACCCGGATAGGATTTTTTCCTGATGTGGGCGCCACCGGTTGGCTGTTCCAAAAATGTAAACGAGGTTATCCCGAATTTCTGGGGCTTACCGGATATGAGCTTCTAGGCGCGGAATGTGTGCGTGTAGGCCTGGCTCATTGTCTTATACCTTCCACGCGCTTTGATAAGGCGCTTGATGCCGTCATCGAACATTCTTCGAAATTGCCAACAGACCGCAAGGCCGCCGCCGCAGTGTTGAAGGAAATCCTCGGCCCTTTCATGCAGCCCGGCATTCCCGATAAAAAAGAAATGGACCGCTGGATTGAGACCTACTTCGCCGGTAAGACCTCTGTGCTCGACCTGCTTAAGGATTTGAAGACTTGCAGCGACCAAAGCGACTTGTGCGATGGAATTTTCGCCGGACTTTCGGAACGCTCACCTCTGGCGGTAGTAACCACATTGAAATGTCTGCGCAGTGATGAACACAAAGACCTGGTTGAAGTCTACGAATCCGATCTTTCGGTTGCCCGCTTTCTCATGACCCAACACGATTTTCGCGAAGGCGTGCGCGCACGGCTCATCGACAAAGATAACCGACCGCACTGGGACCCTGAAAGCTTTGAACAAGCAACCCGTGCGCTGGATATGCAAAACGGTTTTTTGTCAATAAGAAAATAAGGCGCTGTTACTACTTAAGGCGTGCATAATCCGTTTAAACATGATCTCTAGTATCAATATTTTTTTATAATGCCGGATAGTCTACATACCCTTTAGGTCCCGGTGTGTAATAGGTGTTCGTATCTGCCGTTGCCCAAGGTGAGCCTTGCCGGATACGCTCCACCAAATCGGGATTTGATATAAATGCAGAACCGAAAGCCACAGCATCGGCATATCCCTCGGTAATGACGCGATGTGCGCTTTCAGCATTATATCCACAATTCGTTACCAGACAACCTCGATACATAGGCCGAAAATATTTGGCGATGTGTGTAACCGCATAGGGCACATTATCAACCGGCAGCATAGGCTCGACAAGATGTGCATAAGCCAGATCAGGATAATCGTTAAGACGGTTGACCACATATTCGAAAGTCGGAATGGTGTCCTGATCGATGGTGATTCCGAAAAAGCCGTGGGCTGAAGGGTTAAGCCTTATGCCGACTTTTTTGAATCCGATGGCCCCACCCACGGCATCCAATACTTCAAAGAAGAAGCGCGCCCTGTTTACATGACTGCCGCCATAAACATCGGTACGGGTATTAGAGCAATTCGTGAAGAACTGGTGAATGAGATAGCCGTTAGCGGAGTGGATCTCAACGCCATCGAATCCAGCCGAGATTGCATTCACAGCCGCGTTCTTAAAATCCTCGACAATGGCATGAATCTCATCAATGGTCAGGGCGTGCGGAGTAACGGTTTCCTTGAAACCCGAAGGCGTGTAGGAACGGTCATGCGGATTGATGGCGGAAGGCGCCACCGGCAACATGCCGTCGTGAAAATCGGGGTGCGAAATGCGACCCACATGCCAGAGCTGCAGGAATATATGCCCGCCTTTCTCATGTACCGCGTTTGTGACCAGCCGCCAGCCCTCAATCTGAGCCGTGCTGTAAATGCCCGGAGTGTTGATATAGCCCACGCCTTGCGGTGAGACCTGCGATCCTTCGGTTATCAGAAGACCGGCAGTGGCGCGTTGAGAATAGTATAACGCTTGCAGAGCGGTCGGAGCATTCTCCGGGTTGTCCGCCCGGCTGCGGGTCATGGGAGCCATGAAGATACGGTTGGGAAGATTATAAGGACCTATTCTTAAAGGTTTGAATAGTGTTTGCTCATACATATATTGCTCCTTTTGCTACTTCATTTAAGAATATTTTTTAGAAGAGCGCATCATTATTCATCTTTATAACCATGACGATCCACGCCCTGGCTAATGTATTCCATAAGAAGCAGTTTCGATTCGTCTGGCGTATCGACGAATTCCACGCCCGCCTCATAAGATTTATCCTCAATGTTGCCTTTGTTCCATTTTACTTTTCCAATGTGGGTTATCACTTTTCCAAGATTCTTCAATTTCATTTTTATCCTGATTAAGGTATCGACAGGCAGGGAAATATGGGACTTAATTCTGACACCGGATACAGATATATCCATGCTGTGGTTGTCCATACTTTTTCCTTCATCAGGTTTTTTTTCATCGTCAACTATAGTTACCGAGATTTCATTCTCATCCTTCAGCCGTTGCTCTTTCCTTTTTTCTTCCATAACGATTTTCCCTCCTTTTTTTGTAATCGGCAAAGAAAATAACTTATACTTGAGCATAGCCGGGTTGCTAATTATTTGACGTGTAATTGCTTAAGGGTAAAATATACGAAGAACCTCTATTTGTCAAAACAATATCTTGACGGGATGGACGCTCTGAACCCTCGTGTCATTCCCATTCCCACGGTCATTCCCGCGAAGAGACTATGTCGCAATTAGAAAAATTGTCATTCCGAACGTATGTGAGGAATCTTAATGTGCTAAATTTATTGAAAACAAGATTTCTCGCTTCGCTTCGAAATGACACGAAAAGTAATTGCCACACAGTCTCGAAGGCGGGAATCCAGATATTTTGATTGGCTCAATTATCAAGATTAAAGATTTGCCCGATTTCAGCGCGAATCGGGACTCAAAACGTTAATCAATGATTGTCGTTGCCGCCTGACGGATTCTTTGGTTTATTTTTTTGCGGTGTCAGTGCGAAGTCTTCGGATATCGTATTTCCCGCCGGCACATTGACCGTTATCTCGCTGAACACATGTCCGCTGGCGCTTGCCGAGATATTCTGCAAACCTGAAGTAACGGATAACGAATAATTTCCGGAGGAATCTGTTTTTATTGATGTGCCGTAGTCCATGGATTGCACGGTGGCGCCAGCTATGGGCTTTTTCGTCACGCTGTCAGTTACTTTGCCCGTAACAGTTCCATTTGGGCTGCCCAATTGGAAGTCTTGTTCGACAGTACTCCCCGCCGCCACGGTGCAACCGACTTCGCACATGCCCAGCCCGCTTGCGCTTGCTCTCAAATCATACGATCCTGCCACAACATCTATCGCGTATTTCCCCACTGAATCTGTGTTCACGCTCTGGGGCGTCTGGCCCCTGACTTCAATCAGCGCGCCGGATATGGGTTGGCCGGTCGTGCCGTTTGTCACCGTCCCAACGATTTGGGTCTTGAAAGGATTGTCGTTTGCAAGGTTAACGTTAATACCCGGCGGGAACATGCTGTCAAGAAGAGCCTTGAAAGACTGGAAGCCGTCCGTGCTTCCGTAAGTCAATCGGCTATAAGTCTCTTCCAGCGTCGATCCTCCGGCTTGTACGATCTGACTGAAGCTGAAATTACGGACGTAGCGCAACCAGTTGATGAAAAGCGCGCCGCAGCCCAGAGATACCCATTGCTTGTCGCTGTTTTCAGTATTATTCACCCAGTCCGGCCTGCTGCTGTTCAGCCAGTTGGTGGCTGTTTCTCCGTTAAATACTATATCGCCCTTCGCGTCTTTTCCCATCAACTGATCCGGATATAATTCTGTGGCAAGGACGCGTGAAAGCGCTTCGCCGTTACTGCCACCGGCATTCCAGCCTGCTCCCTGGGCATCCTCGAAACACTCCACCACCTCCGCTATGGCAAGATAACTTATCAGATCGCTGTTCGTACCGTCGAAGGCATCCACATGAATATCCGTGCAGCCGGTACCCTGATGAGACGCACCCTGATTGCCGGGCCGAATATAGATTTGAAAGGGCAGGCTGATTCTATATAATAAGTTGATACCCTTGCCGATTGTCACATTGCCAAACCATGCCTGCACCACGCTGAGATTATATTCACAGGTTTTCAAAAAGTCGGCGGCAAGCGTAGCCCCGGTCGGTAACGAAGAATCAGAATAAACTGTGAAATTGGCGGTCGAGCCCTGATAGTTCCAGAGCTGGAAAATAATCTTCCCCGGAACAGGCTTGCCTAATTTCGCATTCTTGGAGAGCATGATTTGCGCGTTCGGCTGTGCCATGTCCATCAAAGGAGCCCACGTAAACCCGCCCGCCAATTCTTTCGCGATTCGGACAGCCTTGGCACCAAGCAGTTCAATACTCTTTTTCAAAGAGCTTTCATCGCCTTTGTGTTTTATATCCTGAACGACTGCTTTTATTTTATCAAACGTTTCTTTATCGGATATCTTTGAACGAACAAATTCGAAATCCCTGCCGGAAAGTTTTAAGAGCAAGCTTAGCTCGTCAGACTGTAATACCGTGGAAGATACGGTATCTTTAACTGGCTTTGATGCGGGTTGTTTTTTTACTTTTACTTTTTTATTGTCGTTCATCAGATATTCACCATTTCCTTTATAAATTGAAAATAATTTACGCGCCTGTATTTATGACGGATAGATTTAAGTGTTGCGTAATAGTCCAGTTTTTCCCCTCATGATCTTCCCGCCCTCGATGGGAGGGACTGAGGAAGGGTGAGACATGAAAATTAGTATAGTGTCCCCGGATTTCCTTATTATGATTTTATTATATTATTTACTAATACGTATACTCTCGTGCCAATTGACAAAGGCCATCTTTCTTGTGGTTGTTTATCCATTTTTATTGCATTGCTAATCGCTCTTTCTACATGTGGCACATAAGCTTTCATACCATAGCTTATTAACTTTTTTGATTTTAATATTTTTGTTAATTCACATTTTAAAGAATTTTTATTCTTACATATAGAAGCATTATTGTTTTTATGCAAATCACAGAAATGCATTAATAACCATATCTCAAAACAAGGGTTACTTAATGCTATTTGGATATTTTGGTTTTGACATTCTTTTGCAACATCATTTAATTCTTGATCTGTCCATTTATCTCTATCAATAACAATCCATAATTCGTCATCGTATTTGAGACTGAATTCTTTTTTTGCAGATTTTAATTGGTTTAGTACGCTTTTGGGTGATGAATTAGAATATGATCTTCTTAAAGTAATTACAAAAACTCCACTTCTTCCATAATTTTCATGAGAAATAATTTCATCAAAATAATTTGGTTCTGTTTCTTGACCTTCGGATGCTATTATAATTAATTTAGGATCTCTTGTTTTTGAAGCCCTACGATATCGCTTTTTGAAAGAGGACATAAATATTTGTTTTATTTTTCCTTTTTATTATAAGAATTTGTTTTTTTTATAATAGGAATAGCTCCAAATCTACCCAGTAAATATCCTTTTCTAATATCTTTATCATAGCGTGGCTTAAATTCTTCTAATGAAAACACTTTTGATTGTCCGTCTTTTTTTTCAATAAACCATATTTCATCTTTTCTTACCAAGTTAAGATCTAATAAACTAGACTCATGTGTCGTAACGATTAATTGATTGTTATTAATTTTCGATTTATTTAAAAATACCTCAATTAAATTTCTTGTAATATGAGGATGTAAGCTTCTATCAATTTCATCAATAACAAATATATCTTCTTCGCCAGAAAAGGTTATTAAGGCAGGTATTAAATCAAACATTCGTTGTGTGCCATCAGATTCTTCATTTAAATCAAAAATTACTTTCTTTTTAAGATTCTTCATATTATGAACAGTACATAATTTCCGAGCCACTAATTCATTTTTTTTATTTAAATTAATGGAATATCTCTGACCATCTGGACTTTTTATGAAAACGACTTTTTCTTTTTGAATGTCCTTTTCGACTTTTTTGCGAAAATCCTCAGGCATATCTAATTTAAATAATGGGATTTCTACTGTACATATATCTGAAATACTTGAATCAAATTGTTGAAATTGTTGTAATAGATAATTTTTGATTTCTTTCTGTTCAACATCAATATTGTACTCAAGACCTCTTATATGTGATGATGGAAAAATAATATTTAATCTTTTTTCAAACCATTCATAAACATCTTTATAATGTTTAACATTCCTTTCAATCGATTCTGTTAAAAATAATTGGTTGGGTCTGGTACCTTTAGCAATGAAATTTAGAAAATTTTGTTCCTTTTTTTTAAATTTATTAGTTCGTGAAAAGCTAATTTTAACTGAATCATTGTCTGTAGTTTGTCTTGAAAATAAGAATATCTCTCTGTTTTTTTTGATTTCCTGAAGAGTTTCATATTTTACAATGTTACTATTAATAGAAAATCTATATGAATAAATTCTATCTTTATATTTTAAATCATATTGGAAATCTGATAATTTATCTTCGTTGCCATCTTGCAATTTAAAATATTTTATAGGAATGTTTTTTTGTGGTTTTGTACCCTTTGTTATTAACTTCCGACCAAAATCCATTGCTCTTATTAGATTAGATTTACCTGAAGCGTTTGCACCGTAGATTATTGCAGTTTTTAGAATATTTAAATCGTTTTTACCTTTAGTTTTAATCACATGATGAGGTAGTGATCTTGTCAATCCCGCCACCATTGACAATTCAACTTCTTCATTGAAAGACATAAAATTTGCAACTTTAAATGAAATAAGCATAAAATTCACCTTTATTTTGTTGTATTAACGAGATATTTTCTCCTTAATACCACTTATTTCGTATAATACAAGTAAATAATGAACATGATAAAATCATAGGGGCTTGTCTTGAAATACAAGTTTTTAGCCTCCAATTAACATTACAAATTTATTTTAGTGAAACATGCAGAAACACCAGCATCATCTGTGCTCTCCGCATAAAGTGGGACGGAATTTTATTAACTCCTTTTTAAAAAATAATGCAAGAAAAAATAGTAAGTTTTAAGTTTTAAGTATTAAGTTTTAAGGGGGAATTGAGAATAACTCTATCCCTCTTCCGAGGGATGCGGGCAAATTGCAAATTGTAAATAGTGAAAGAAAAAATCACCCTCCTTTTAATTTCCTCCCCTCAAGGGAGGAAAGATACACTGGAAACCACCGGCGTGACGAATGATTATAAATCCGGGAAATCGGGTTTCTGCCGCGTGAGGAAGGCGGCAACGCCATGGATGCTTTCACCACTGGCTATCAGGGTGACTGCTTCTTCGGTCTCCATCTCCAAGGCCTCTTGGGTTTTCAGGTCGCAGGTTTTTCTGATTACGGCCAGGGCATGGCGCACGGCACGAGGACCATTTTGCGCGATGGAAAGAGCAAGGGACAATGCTTCTTCAAGAGACTTGCCCGGCGCGCTGATGCGGTTGGTTAAACCGAGTTGGAAGGCCTCTTGAGCACCCACATTCCGGGCAGTGAGGATGAGATCGGAAGCCCGGGAAGCACCCACCAGGCGGGTGAGCCCCACAACTCCGCCGTGGTCCGGCATGAGGCCAAGCCGCACCTCGGAGAAACAAATTACGGCTTTAGGATCCATGACCCGCAGGTCACAGCGGGAGGCTATCTCTGCTCCACCGCCATAAGCCAGTCCGTTAATGGCAGCGATTACAGGGACCGGCAACGAGACAAGATTATCGGTGCTTGTCCTTACGCGGTGGATGAGATCATACGCCGGGCCTTTGTCGTTACTCTCAGCTGCGGCCAGTAATGGTTTAAGTAAAGGATTTTCCGGGTTCACGTCAAATCCCGCGCAGAAAGCCTTGTCGCCGGCGCCGGTGAGGACGATGACCCGCGGAAGGCTGTGCTTGAGCTCGGCCACCGCTTTATCCAGACAGTCCCACATGTGCTCATCAAGGGCATTGTGTTTTGCCGATCGTTCGAGTGTAATGATTGCTATGTGTCCCTGCCGCTTAAGACTGATACCGTAATCTTTCATGCGTAACTCCTTTTTTTGAGAAACGAGGTGCAGTTTCGCAATTGGAGTTTCACTAACTCATTTTTAAATTACAATGCAAGAAAAAAGGGGGGAAAGAGCAAGTTTTATGTAATTAAGTATTAAGAGTGAATAACGCTGTCCCACAAACACAGCACTGCGTTTTCAAAACTTGAGTCTTATTGCAACTTGCCAATTCCGACGTATAACCTGAAGGTCACTCGTCGGAATTGGAGTTTTATAAGAAATTAAATCTGTTTTAATTTAGTCTTATGTTTGTCTTTACATCGCACCTTGACTGGTCGACCTCAGTTGTGTGCTCAAACAAATTAAATAGTTTGCGATTCAGTTTTTCACCGCAGCCAGATCAATTTGCAGCTGTTTTATATCGAAACCTGCAAATTTAATATTTTTTGCTTGGGGCGGTAGAATTGCGTACGCTTCGTCCACACACTCATCCCACCAGCCCCAGGTAGCTTGCTGTGTATTACCCCAGGTCAGCACGGTTACGCCACTTTTGTCATACTCAACGGCAAAGACCGCGTGACCATCATTAGTCAGTTTGCCCGGCTGCCACGGTTTACGGGCGTCGAAATCCTTAATGCAGTTCTCCTGAACCTGGAAACCCAGATACACACCTCCAAAAAGCTTAATGGCTTGTTTGACGTGAGTGTGATTTTTCGGACTGATACTAACGAAAGCCAGGATTTCATCGCCGGAAACAGCTTTCTTGCACCAATAGTTCAGCACATCAAGCTCATTAAGGCCGCTGTCCACGCCATTCGTAAGATGCATATACAGCTTTACCACGTCGGCTTCAGACATGATTTTCTTTTTGCCGATCAATCCTCGATATACCGTAATGGCGTGTGCCAAAGCAGCTATGGTGCAGTCTCCCCGTGTATCGTTGCCATCCATGGGGAACAACTTGGCCGGATCTTTTATTTTTAGTTGATTATAGATTTTAGTTAAAACATCATAGGAAATTGGTGGAGCGGGAATCTCAGGGGACAGATAGTTACTCATGCGTAAAGTGCGATAGTCGATTTTTGGCGGGTGCTTTCCAAACCGATAATTTGCCATTTTAATATCCTCCTTTTTTATGCTTTATGAAAAGAAGCCGGCCGACTTTTGATTTAGGCTTCGCCAGCTGGGCTTCTTCTTAAGTTATTTGTACCAAGATAAGGAATGGGTCTGACTTGGTTATTGTAACGCAAGTCAAAAGAATATAAATGTTCCCATCCTCATTCCCCTCATCCAATCAAGTCATAGGCTTGATGTTTAGATGTCCCGCGGCTTGCCGCGGGAAGTTTCACTTGTAAAGCCAGCAAGCACTTTTCCGTAATCGGTAATGAGCAAAATTTCTTATCCTTAATGATTATTAAGGATTCTTTGTGGTTCCTGGCTTGTTTATAAGTTCATTTAATTTTTTAATACCGACATCATCAAAAGATTGAATACTCTTTTGCGCGCAAGAAATTCCTGTATCCATACTACAGGCACCATGGTATTCAATCGCATCAGCAATTGCTCCTTCAATAGTGTATTCTGAAAGATTTTTTGTACGTTTATCTAACATTTCTTTCAATAGTGCGCTACGAGTCTTCTGGATACCGGGAATTATTACACTTGTGGTTATTGACTCAAATATAGCCTGATTTAGTTCTGCTCTGGTACCGCTGGATATTCCTGCCAATCCGGAAAGGATTCTGGGAGCAGTATCTCCTGTAACAATTGCGCCAGCTCCACCTAGTATTGTAGTTAATGTACCAAAAATTCCATTCTGGTAAGAATTTATACGTTTCAGATATGTTGCGTAAACATTGCACCTTTGATTAGATGCTGCAATTAATCGGTCTTGAATCTGTGATCTATGTGCGGTACCATATTGATCATTTGTGTTCGCTATCCTAAATGCTTTGCGTAAGTATTCGATTTTCTGGGAATCACTCAGATTTTTGAAATCACCTTTGAGTTCTGTTTTATTTTCCGGATCTAATAACTTAAATAGCTGTTCGTCGTTAAATGCCTCAAAGTTATCATAAAACATCTGATCTGCCGATGCCGAGGTAACTTTACCAGCACCGAATAAACTTTTTTCCGGTCCAATACATCCTGAAATAAAACATCCAGCCAACATAAGTAGTAATATTAAAACTGATTTCTTCATATTAATCTCCTTTTTATTGTCTGATTTGTAGAAAAACCATACGTAAATATTTTAATTTATATTATCGTGTTTTGTTTTACCATCCAAAGATGATCATTGTTAAAAATATAAGACGGAATATATTCAACAACTTCTCGCTCTTCTTCATGTTTTTTGTCGTTTTCTCTAATCCACGACATGGAAGATTTTTTTATTCCGACTCTTACAATCAACGGTTCTATGAGCATCCAATCGTTTCAGAAATAAATGTCTTGATTATATCAGCCCGATAATCAAAGGAACCCTCTTGTCTTGAACAGAAGAAATCCCAATCTTCATGATTTCGCTGTATGTAATCTTTTATATCCTCCGAAATCGTTCTTCTCATGATTTCATTTCGTTCCGTTACAAGAAATTCTCTTACATCGATGTCGTACTTACTCTTACTGCGAAACCCGACAACGGAACGAGATGACGGCACAATACATTTGTGTACCATATAGTCACTTTCCCAGTTCCAATTAGAAAGTCCTGTTATGTTTGTCGTCTCAAGACACATAATCAACCTCCTACCTTGTTAGATAAAAAATTATCAATCCCTCAAATGGGGGATTTTTAAATAACGGTTTCTTAAAACGAAAGCCATTTATAACAGTAACTACGCATTTACCGAAAACGAGTAGATATAAATCCTGCTGACCAGGCAGGCTTTGAGCTAGGTAGCGGGCTTCCATCTGGCGGTATGTCTACATTGGGTTGCAAAGCAGATGATGCGTCGCCAAGATAATCACCGTGACCGTAATCCCAATTGTCCGGAATTTGCCAACCGGCATGCAGATTGGCGGGGCGGGAATTATCCGGTCCATCATAGCCTACAGCTGACTGCCAATAGGGATGCCCTGTGGTTATGATTTCAGCTGCAAGATTACCGACAGGAAAGGCTAACTTCAGTACGTAATCTTCGTGCGAAGCCAGCAAAGAGATTTCTTTTATTTTCGCTGCCGCATCCTGATATTCCGCAATAAGGCAATTATCGCCTATCGCCCCGGCCATGAGAAATAATCGTCTCACCGGACGACGCAACTGGCGAACAGTTTCCAGAACCATTCTCGCGCCAAGACTATGAGAAACAAACGATATACTTGCCGCTCCAGTTAAATTCTTGTCTATAAAAGGAGCAAGCATCTGGCCGCTCGCAGTGGCCTCGCAGCCCTCAAACGGATAGTCTACCACAGGCAACCAGCGGGAATCACCCGGCCAAAGCACACCTATAAATAACGTACTTCCGCCGAGGTTCAGAAGATTAGCCCATGCTGATAAACTGTTAACGCCTTCTTCACGATTTACATTGAAACCATGTGTGCCGAACAGCAAATCCCGTCCGCGAATGTCTTTGATCAAATCCGCGATATTGGATCGATCATTAGCGCTCCGCCGTATTGTTATTTCCGATGCGGGGTTGCCACCGGCACTGTCCGCACGTAGATCAAGGAACCATGTCATAGTCATTCCCCCTTATTTACGAAGCAGTTGCATGGCTTTGACCCATTCCGAAAGGGCGCTAGTGAGATCTTTGGCTACGGGTGCTATCGGTGTGGCTACTATACCAAGTAAAATAGCTACGCCGATTTTACCGAAGGGGACATTCGGACCGTAGCCCAAGAATACTCCGCTAATAGCTAGCACGACGGATACTAATACAGCCCATGCTTTAGCGCTGTTTCGATAAGACTGGTCGGCATGCTGATAACCTCTGTCTAGGATAGCGGTTAAAATTAAGTCAAAGCGCCCGAATAGGTCGTTTTCTGTTTTTGAAAGCGTCTCGCCGGTCGAGATTTTTTCGGCTATGACTACAAACTTTTCTTTATCGATTCCGGTCGCCTTGGCCAAGTTGGGCGCGTTGGCTTTATCTAAACGCAATTTGATGAGGGATTTGGCAATGGCTTTTTGATTGACCAATGCAGTTCCGTTCAACCAGTTGGCCCGCAAAGTTTCCAGTATTTCTGATAGCTGAAGAGGATTACCGGGGTCTTTCTTCTCTGTATCTTCCGGAAAAAATCTCATCATTGCACTTTTGATATGATCGAATCCACAGTTCGAAACACCGCCGGAAAAAATCTTGCTGCAATCAACTAACGTAAAGGCCGCCGTACCAAGCGCGGCAGCTGCCGCAATATAGACGGACAAATGAGTGGAAAGACTTTCTAACAACGTAGTTGACATAGTGCTCCTCCCTTTTATACGAATTGGTTTAATGTTTCTGAATCTTAATGTTTCTGAATCTTAACGATAAATGCCACCAGCCTGTCTCGATTCTTACATAAGAAAAAAACATAAATAGGGCCAAGCCCTGAAATATAAATTTTTAGACTTCTTTTAACTTTATATTTTTAATTTTAGTGAAACATGCAGAAACAAAGGTAACCATAATTACCCTCCGCATAATGTGGGACGAAATTTTACTAACTCCTTTTTTAAGGACATTGCAAGGAAATACTTTAAAAACTATGAAAAATCCCTCGAACGAGGGGGGTATTTTTAATATAAAAAGCCGTTCTACGTTCAGAGTTAAGAAAATTGTGAAAGGTGAAAGAAAAAATCACCTTCCCTCAATCCCTCCCCTCAAGGGCGGGAAAATTTACACTGTATACCGGATTTCGCCGTATGACGAAGTAGAAGAAAGATTGACACCCGGCATTCCCAGGCATTCACCGGGGTTCCCGCCCGTGGTTCCCTGCTACCTGAGAGATGCCTCGCAAAGAATTGTAAATCAATTTGACATTAATAATTATTATGTATTATGCGATACACATGAACATAAATTTAAATTATAGAGAGGTGCTAAAATGAAGTTAATATCAAAAGTGCTTTTGTTCTCAGTTTTGGCTTTAATTATTTGTGGAGGTATGACTAATCGCGCTATTGGGGAAAATAATAATTCAGCAATAAATCAAGAGAATGCTCATACAGGAATTAAAACAAAAATGAATGCGTTATTACTGTACCACACCAAAACGGGTCACACTCTCGAAGCGGCCAATGCCATTGTCCAGGGTATTCAATCGGCCGGAGGTTCCGTTACGCTTGTTTTGGCCAAGGACTTTTCTCCTCAAACCATTAATCAGTATGACGTACTTATCGTAGGCAGTCCCTGCTGGGGAGGCAGTATAGCGAATGGTATCTCAACTCCTATTGCCGATGCGATTAATAAAATCACCAATGAGGTTACAGGCAAACTCTGTGCCGGTTTTTCTGTCAATGCCGGATACGGCGGGCAAAGCACGGTAAAATCGATTGGTGAACGCCTCAAAGCAAAAGGATGTGCCGATTACGTAGCAGGCCCCGTTGCCAAAGCCGGCGCGCCATTAAGTATGTGGGTCGGCCCCGCTGTAAAGAAGGAGGACCTCGATCGCTATCGTGCCTTTGGTGAAGACCTGGTTAAAAAATTCACCGAACAGAAAAAATAGCTTCCACCCCCTTAATCCCCGGCATTCGCCGGGTCTGGCTCCGCCAGCGGGGGACAGGAAACTGGAATTCCCGATTTGAATATGATTTTATTGTGGCGCCTTATTATACCCCGCCTTGATAGCGTCAGCTTCAGAATCAAATTCTACACGGTGATAAGTCTTTACGGAGTTGTAGTATTTCATGCCGGGGAGATGATATTTTTTACTGTCGCTATTACCGATAACTTTTATTTTTTGCGCTGCCTTTGGCGCTGGTGCCGCGACTGGTGTTGGAGCTTGTGTTACCGCCGGTGTCGTGGCCGGCGCTGCCACTGGAACTGGTTTCATCTCTGGAGCGGGAGTTGCCTTTACCTCCGGAGCGGGTTTTACCTTTGTTATAATATTAGGAACAAGCAGACTATCCAATTCAGGAATGGAGCCGAATTCCGCCAGCAGAACTACTATCAAAATAATTATACCTAACAAAATTATTGCTATTCCTATCCATTGATTATTCTTCATAATCGGAGGTGTTTTTTTAGTTTTTAAGATTTTCATATCACCAGAATCAACTGGAGGCTGTTCTTTAGTTTCTGCTATCTTTATTTCACCGGATTCAACTGGGGGTAGTTTCTCAGTTTCTGGTATCTTCATATCACCGGAATCAACTGAGGGTGGTTTATTGTTAATAGGTTCAGATTTACTATTTTTTTGTTTCCATGTGATGTAATCCTCAAGTTTCTGCATTGCCTTGCTGGGGTAAAATTCCACCCCCATCTCATAAGACTCACCCTCAATGATGACTTTACCCCATTTTACTTTTCCGAGGATGTTTATCTTTTGGCTCTCACCTCTTGATGTGAAATCCAATTCAAGGATGGTATTTATGGGCAAACGAATACTGCTCTGAATTTTGGCGCCTAACACGGAGATATCCTTAAAGTTGTCATCGATGATTTTCTCTTTAGGATAATTTTTTTCTCCGGAGGCGGCTGTTATGGCAACATCATTCTCATCTTTAATTCTTTGTATTCTTCTTCTTTCTTCCATCCCTTCATCCCCCCTTTAGAACGCTCAGGTTTTGCTCTTTTCTCCAAATCCTTTTATTCATAGCTTAACATTCTTGTTTCGCAGGGTCAGATCTTGAAAAAATCGTTAAGAGTAAATTTAATCCTCTTTTATCAGCCATTCTTTTGCTTCTTCTTCCGAGTTAAAAGGAACAAGTTTGTCTTTGCTGAAGGCGTTATATGCCTGCAGAAGAACCATTTGGATGCCGGTAAGGCCTATTGCAGCAGCTTTATGCGTCATCGGCGCGAATATTTCTTTTCCGAGTTTCTTTGCATGTGACATAAATCCGGTCGATCCTTTAGAATTATGAAAATCACTTAGAATGAGTCCTTTTTGTGTCCAGGTTCGCATTGCTTTTGCCTCGTCGTCAAGGACTGCGATGCCCTCATCTCCTGTTAAATTTCTGAAGTCACAATAAAGGATCGTTTTGCCTTTGTATTGTATGTATTTTACCGGCATCGCAAATTACCTCCTTATTAATAATGTCACCTGCTGTTCCCTCGCTTTAATTGAAGATGACTCCACTCCCCTTTTGTTGAAAAAATTATAAGCAACACTGTCTTAGATGTCAACGGAATATTGGCTGTTAATATTACGGTAAGTCGTCTCACTAAATCATTTTGCATTAATAATTTAAAAATACTTGGACATTACAGTGAATTGTGAATGGTGAAAAGCGAGATGATAATCAGCGCTAACAAATCCTTGACAATCATAAGCAAAATAAACTAATGACTTAGGGTCACATTATGAGGAGACGCTTATGTTGGATATTATTGAAAAAGCTTTAAAGAACGGACAGAAGACTCTGTCGGAATACGAATCACGGCTGGTAATAGAATCGGCTGGTGTTCCGGTTGTGGCTGCGGCCCTTGTTAAATCAAGGGATGAAGCCACCCGCGAGGCCGCAAAAATCGGTTTTCCTCTGGTTATGAAGGGATGCTCTGCCGAGCTTGCCCATAAAACGGAAGCGGGCATGGTCGCGCTTAACATCGGCGATGTCGAGGAAGTCGCGCAGGTTTATGATGAACTTACGGGTAAGTCGAAAAATCTCGACGGCGTGCTGATCGAAAAGATGGTGAAAGGCTCGCGCGAATTTGTAATCGGTCTTTCACGCGATCCAAGTTTCGGGCCGTGTGTTATGTTCGGCCTCGGCGGTATATTGACGGAAGCGGTTAAAGACGTAACTTTCCGGGTCGCGCCACTGACAAAGGAAGACGCGCTGGAAATGATCGACGAAATCAAGACGAAGAAGCTGCTTGGCGAATTCCGGGGCTCTCCCGCGGTGGACAGGGAAGCGCTGGCCAAGGCTCTTATCGGCATAGGTGATTTGGGAATTATGTGTGATGCCATTGCCGAGATAGATATTAATCCGCTGATTATCTCCGGAGACAAACCGGTCGCCGTAGACGCGCTTGTTGTATTGAAATAACGCTGTCGTTACACATATCCTCCGCAGGCGGAAGTGTCACCCAAATGATGGAGGTGGATACTGTATGATTAAAACTTCCACCCCCTTAATCCCCCGCCAACGGGGGACAAAAATGATGGAGAATTTAGATGTTAGATTGTTTTTTTGACCCGAAGAGTGTCGCCATTATTGGAGCATCCAGCAACCAAACAAAAGGCGGATATAGTATTCTCAAAAATGTCATGGCCGGATTCAAAGGAAAAATTTATCCGGTCAATAAAAATTACAAGGAAATTTTAGGCCTGCCCTGTTATCCCGATGTGGCTTCCATTCCCGGCGATATCGACCTTGCCATTTATTTCATTCCTTCCAGGGAATTACCGCACACGGTAAACGAATGCGCTAAGAAAGGAGTCAAAGGAATAATCATCGAATCAGGCGGATTCAATGAAGCAGGAGAGGAAGGTAAAAAACTTCAGAAACGTGCTTTGGAAAACGCGAAAAAAGCGGGCATAAGATTATGGGGGCCCAATTGCATGGGCTACATTGACGGCAACAGAACTTACGTCTTTTCGTTTATCCATTCATTGGTCTGGCCGGACGTACTCCGGGGCGGCAATGTCGGTCTTATCGTTCAAAGCGGAATGCTTTCCGCCGGTTTTCTGCTCCACGCGCTGCAGGAAGGAATCATGGGCGTGAGCAAGGCCTGTTCCATCGGCAATAAGTGCGACATTGACGAAAGCGATATTCTCGAATACATGATTGGCGACCCCGATACGGAAATCATCGCCTGCTATCTCGAATCGATTGTTGATGGAAGAAGATTTTTAAATCTCGCAAAATCAACTGACAAACCGATCATCGTTATTATGGGAGGCAGAAGCCACGAAGGAGCAAAAGCGGCGCAAAGCCACACGGCAAGCCTTTCGGGAAATTATCATATAACAAGCAGCGCTTTCCGTCAGGCGGGTATTATCGAAGTGTTCGACCCGGCCGAACTCACCGACATGGCGCGGGCCTTTTCGAAAAAAATGCCCTTTTATCCTCATCCCGAAAAAGGAACAGCCATTCTCACCTTCTCAGGAGGCGCGGGTACCATTACAACCGATCTGATGGGCGATTGCGGCCTTCCTCTGGCTAAACTATCCAAAGAAACTCTCGCGTCGATCGCGGAATATTTCCCTTCATGGAACAAACCCGATCATCCCCTTGATCTCTGGATCGCCATTGAACAGCACGGTTTTGAGAAAGTATTCAGAGCTTCTCTTAACGCGGTCGTCAGCGATCCGGCGGTTGACTCGATTATATTTCACAGTTATGCCACACCGCTGGTCGGCCAGGAATTTTTTATTGAACTTTTCGAGCTTCTCAAAAAGCACAAAAAGCCCGCTGTTTTATGGATTGAAGGGCGGAAGGATTTCGCCGAAAATTTAAGAGGCATGGCTGAAAAAGCAGGACTTCCCGCATATCGTGAAATGAACAGATGCGTAACCGTCATGCAAGGGATGAGACGTCACTTTACAAAGAAACCGATGAAATAAAGGAGGTTGTCTTGGCGCGCATACCCTACTACAAGCCGGACCCGGCAGAGACGGAAAAAATTCAGTTGCAGGGGCATAAACCTTTTGATCTGAATATTTTTAAAATCGTTACCCACGCCCCGATAAATGTTGCCCGTCAGTTCATCGCTCTGCCCGCGGCAGTGCTTTCCGGCGGAAAACTCGATCCCCTTCTCAGGGAAATGGCCATCACCCGCGCGGGCATCCTGTGCGATTCCAAATACGAAGTCCATCAGCACCGCCAGATATGCAAACTGGTCGGCATGACGGATGAAAAAATAAAAGCGCTTGATGAGGGCTCGTCCTCGCCGGTGTTTTCCAAAATCGAGAGCGTTGTTCTTCGCTTCACCGAAGAAACCGTTTTGCAGCACAAGGTCAGCGATGAAACGTTTGCCGCCGCGAGCAAACATTTTTCCAATGAATTACTGGTGGAGCTGGCGATCGCGGCGGGGTGCTATATGATGGTGAGCACCTTTCTCAATACTTTTGATGTCGATATCGAAGAAACATCACCTTGGTAATGCCGATTGCGCTGGCAACCTGTCATTCGCAGGAAACCTATGAAAAAACCGGATAAAAACAACTGGCTTGCTTATGTTCTCAAATGCCGTAACGGCTATCTGTACACAGGCATCACCAATAATCTTGAGAAACGTCTGATAGAGCACAAGGAAGGAAAAGGAAGCAAGTTTGTGTGGGCATTCAGACCTTTCGACGTTGTGAAAATTTTGCCTTGCAGAGATTCAAGAGAAGCGAGACAATTGGAATATAAAATAAAAAGAATGAAAAGAGCAAAGAAGCTGGAATTCCTGGGTATAAAAAAATGATGATTATCAAGACAACTGCCCTGACAAAACATTTCGGTGCTATAGAAGCTGTCCGCGGCATCGATTTGAACATAGATAAAGGCGAAATATTCGGTCTGCTCGGACCTAACGGCGCCGGTAAAACCACCACCATCGGTATGCTCTGCACGATTGTCCGCCCGACTTCGGGCAGCGCAACAATCGCCGGCTGCGATGTCATAAAAGAACCCGCGCAGGTGCGGCGCAAAGTCGGCATTGTGTTTCAGGACCCTACTCTGGATACCGTACTTACCGGATGGGAAAATCTTGAGCTTCACGCGCGCCTATACGGCATTCCTTCCGCCGTTCGCGAAAAAAGAATAACGGAAATGCTTGAACTGGTAGATCTCCAGCAGCGCAGTGATGATCTGACCCGCACGTACTCGGGCGGAATGCGCAGGCGTCTGGAACTGGCGCGCGGTCTTTTGCACCGGCCGGCTGTGCTCTTTCTGGACGAACCGACGCTTGGGCTTGATCCGCAAACACGGGCGCGCATCTGGGAATACATCAAAAAGATGGCTCAAACGGAGCAAACCACCGTTGTGCTCACCACGCATTACATGGAAGAAGCCGAACAGGTCTGCGACCGCGTGGGAATTATCGATCATGGCCGGATAATCGAGCTCAATTCTCCCGATGCTCTGAAAGAATCAATGGGCGGAGATATGGTTATCATCAAAGTAAAGGAACCCCGCCTGGAAGAAATACGCGCACTGCCTTATGTGTCGGAAGTCAGGGTAAATGATGGTCTTGTTGAGATAACCATGAAAAAAGCCAATCTGCATTTGCCCGACCTTCTTGCTCATATTCAAAATGTGGAATGCGTGGAAATGAGAACACCTACGCTCAGCGACGTGTTTATCAAACTGACCGGAAGAGATATCAGGGAAGATGCCGCAGAGGATTCCGGAGGCTGGGTGGATTCGGTAGTTCGTTACCGTCAGAGGGGGTCATGATTCTATGAATGATGAACGCGTCCGCAGAGAATTGATGGGTATTTACGCTGTCTGGTGGCGGGAATTCAAGGTTTTCCAGCGTGAGAAAAGCAGAATCGTTTCGAGCATTGTCCAGCCTCTTATGTGGCTTTTCCTGTTCGGCAGCGGCGTGGGCGCGAGCGTCAGCGTCAGCAATATCAATTATCAGGACTACATTTATCCGGGCATCCTCACCATGCTTGTGCTTTTCGGATCGGTCTACTTCGGCCTCTATATTGTCTGGGACCGCAAGCTCGACGTGCTCAAAGCCATACTGGTGGCGCCGGTTTCGCGACTGAGTGTCTTTATGGGAAAGGTTTTGGGCGGATGCACGGATGTCACTTTGCAGATTATTATTCTGTTTCTCTTTTCGTTTTTATTTCCCTCTGTGAATCCATGGGGTATTCCGCAGGCGCTGTTGCTGCTGTTTATTACATCCATCGCGCTGGTTTCGATGGGGCTCGCGCTCGGTTCTCTTTTTGAAAGTCTGGAAGGTTTCCAGTTGATTTCATCTTTTCTGATATTTCCGCTCTTCTTCTTATCGGGCGCCCTCTTCCCGGTTAACGACAAACTTCCCGTCTGGCTGCAGGGACTGGTAAAAATCAATCCCCTTACCTATGCTGTGGACGGCGTCCGCGGAGTATTGCTACATATTAATGTTTTCGCGTTTTATATTGATTTCATCGTCGTTACTTGTTTCGCGGTTATTATGTTCCTGCTGGGAAGCGTCCTTTTCAGCCGGATGAAGTAATAAAATTCAAGAGAGGTAATTATGAAAAAGTGTCCTTTCTGCGCTGAAGAAATTCAGGATGAAGCGATCAAATGCAAACACTGCGGAGAATTCCTGGACGGCTCCGGCCGCCCTCGTATAGAGGAGCAAAAACTTCCATGGTATTTCCGAACATCATATATCGTTTTCGCATTATGTTGTGTTGGTCCTCTGGCTCTTCCTTTGATCTGGTGGCGGCCGCAAACAAGGTGGCCTTGGAAGGTCGGACTCACGATCATCGTACTGGTTCTGTCTTGGTTCGCATATGAGGTGGTAATGGTATACATTCGCACCATGGATGAATATTACAAGATGCTTACTCTGCCCAGATAAAAGAGTTATCCATTATTTTAACCTAAAATATAAAAAAGGAGGTAAACCATGAATCGCTTAAACCGCATCACTATAATCGCTTGCTTCGCGTTTATTTTAACCGTAATCCTGCCATGGACGGTTTTTGCCGAAACACAATCGCCATCTTCCATTGAACAGACTTTTCAGAAGGCAAAGCATGACTATCTGAAGAAAAATATGAACTCCGCGGCCCAGCAGATTAAAAAAGCAGCAGCCTACATGAAAGCTGAATCTGTTAAAGCATCGGCCAAAGGTAAAGAGGCGATGACACTATCGTCACAGGAGTTGGAACAACTGGCCGTTGATGTGAAAAAAGGGACCGTAACTTCGGTAAAAAAAATGGAGCAACCCTTCGCGCGAGCCTATCTTGCCCTGGCCAGGGATGCTCATATCAAATCAGCGGAATCCTGGACGAAGAAAGAATCAACAAAAACAGGAGAAGCGCTTGATTCATCCGCCGGATATTTAGAGCGAGGCCTTGCCTGGACAGGTAAAAAAGTTGAAACAGGAACAAAGAAAACGATAGAAACATCCAAAAACCTTTCCATAAAATTAAAAGAGAAAGGCAATGTAATTGCCAAAGATGTCGAAAAAGGATTGAAAGACACAGGAAGCGAGATTGAAAAATTCGGAAAGAAGATTGCTCCCCCCGAAAAATAAAAATGCTTCCGTCGATATTTAAAGAGTCTTCAATATGTATTCGTCCAGAGGCAGACGAGGTCTGGCCTTGGGTGACTGATCCGGATACCCGACGGGCAGAAGCACCACAGGGAAAATGTTTTCGTCCAGAGTCAGACAATCTTTTAACTTCCCGCGGTCAAATTTTCCCACCCAGCAGCTGCCCAGGCCAAGATCGACTGCTTTAAGGACAATGTGCTCTATGGCAATAGCCACATTCATCGAAAGATACGCCTTGATTGCTTCCGCGTCCATGACGGAGCTTGCGGCCATGGCGCCGCTGACATCTACGTCAACGCCCTCAAAAGCGCCTTCCTGCAAAAGTTCTCCAACGCGCGCGTCCCTTGTTGTAATGGCCGACAAGTCGGCGCAGCACACAAAAATAACGGCGGCTTTGACAATAAACTTGTAAGGTGTGCATTGACCCAGCGCTTCTTTCGCGCCAGGTGACTGAACAACGATGAAACGCGCGGGCTGGGTATTGGAGCCTGAAGGGGCAAGCCGCGCGGCATCAAGAAGCTGATTTACAGTATCAGCGGAAATATCCTTCGGTTTGAATTTTCGAATGCTCCTGCGTGAAGCAATGACTTCTGATAACTCCATTGTGGCACCTCCCGGTAAAATATTATCGGCAATTTATAAATTTATTTGTCTTTTTCAAAAGCTATGGCGAATACTTCTTCAATAGCTTCTTTTGAGGGAACACCCTCCATCATTTTAACGTCACCTGTATAAAAAGTCGGAACGTAATAATAATCGTATTGATCGGCGATTTCCGGATTTTTATTCTCATCTATCACGGTGAACGAAACTTTGGCATATTCCGGATGTGCGGCAAATATTTCCACTATCATTTCTTTGGCCCTTTTACAGTGTGGGCATCCGTCAAACATAAACATCTTGACTTCCTTCATTACCCTTCTCCTGTTATTGTAAACTGAATACCTCGAGATAAAAATCATTGAAGCGGTTTGTGCGCATCAACCGGACGTTTTGGTCAAGTGCTTTCGTTACTTTCACGCGTCAGCCATTCATCTAGATACTGCATCACATTCTCTCCGCTGTTCCAACCGGTAACAACTATGTGCAGACAGGAAGGCTTCTCTGTTAACGTTAGTTTGCAGTTCATTCAATATTCTCCCGAATGGGAAATTATACGCAATTTTATTTTTATTTCTATATAGCATATGTAATTTTTTTTAAAAAGCCGGATTTAAAATAAACATTGTACTTGCATATTCATGCACCACAGAATATATTTTAACTATACTTCAGGAGATTTCGATATGAACGTAAAAGGCATTGCTTTTATTACCGGGAAGGTTGCCATCATAGCGACTTTCGGCGAAGAGCGCTGGAACGCATTTAACGCAAAACTGGCGGCGAAGGACAAATTTTTCAGCAATATCATCATGTCGATTACTCCCATCCCGGTGGAAAAACACGTCCTTTTTCTTGATGAGCTGCTCAAGGAATTTTTCAACAACGACACCAATCAGTACACGCTGTTTGGCAGGATAGCAGCCAAATTCGCCCTTTCTCCGGGAGGACATTACAACTCTTACCTTCTCACAAAGAATATAAAGCAGTTTGCCGAGTCGGTCATGCCCAAATTATGGTCGACTTATTTCGATGGCGGATTGCTTACCGGACGGTTCGAAAACAACGTAGTTCATCTTACAATCACCGGACTTCCCGTCAAACATGTTTACTATGAGTACATGATTATGGGTTATTTTAAACAGGCTCTCAAAATGTTCGGGAAGAAAACTGTTGAGAAAAAGATCAGGAGCTTTGCCAACGGCGATGATGATATTTATTATCAGTATGAAATACAAGACGCATAGCTATGGAATTATAAACAGATTTATTCCCCTATTTATTCAGGTTTCCTCATTGATCGCTTTGATAAATGCCTCGTCTTTTAAAAGTTCTTCTATATTCAACTTAATCATCTCATTCAAAACGCTATCAAGATGAACAAGTTTGGATACTTTGCGCCGTGTTATCTTTGCAGATGTATATGTAATTTTACCTGTCTGTATATTCTTTACCAGATAACGAACCTGCAATGTCCATTCCGCATTATAACCGGCGTCATCAATCAGAAAATCTTCGATCTCGCCGCTGAGAACCCGGGATGTGTCGTCGAGATTTACACCGGCAAAACGCAACTCCTGAGAAACCGCATCCTTGAAAAAAATACTGATGTCTTTATTAAATTTCAGATTGCCCCACGCTGTATTGCGAATCTGAAAAGGTTTTATTTTCCCGGCTGCAGCCGGAAGATACTTGAAGTCGGATACCGATACGTCCCCCTGAACTTTTCTCAAAGAGCCAGGCGAATAGTTCAACGGGATTTTTGCGCAACCCTCCATAAAAAGCATGGCAATTCCCCATAAAAGCAGAATTGCCGTTAACGTGAGTATTCTTCTTAAACCGGCCGTTTTTTGTACTCGGTTCAGCAATTGGAAACCGTCACAAAATATCATTTTGTTTTAGGTGGTTCCGGTTGAGGATTGATAAGCTTACGGCTTATTTTGACAATATTTCCATCCTTGACGGTTACCGTATCGCCGATTTTCAGACCGCGTATGTTTGCCGCCGTGACGATCTTTTCAATGCCTTTATCATCCCTGATTGTAAGCTTGGTGCCGTCTATCTTTATGATTGTTCCAGTATCTACATCGCCGGGATTAATTTTGATCTTTGCTACCGGAGCCGGGGGTTCCGGTTGAGGATTAAGAGCATAACTGCGACACGGGGCCCAAAACACTACCGATCCCAGGAAAAATAAAACACTTATTATCGTAACGAATCTTTTCATCATTCATTCTCCTTATCTTTTATTTTAATACGTTGTTCTCATATGCTTGAACTATAGAAATTCCGTTATTGCATGTCAAGAAAATCTTACGGCGTGAATCGTTATCCTGAGCGTAAGTGATTGCGTCGGATGCAGAATTGAAGATTATTTTAGCCGGTAACCCGAAATAGTCTGTATTGGAGAGACAAATAGGGTGGCAATTCAATTTTCTTTATCCAAGCCGGATAATGGCCTGATTTGAGATGATCGTAAAAAATAGACCCCTCGGGAGCCGAAGAGTAAAATCTTCTTTCGCCCGGATCATTAAGAATCAGAATCAAATTGATTCCCCGCTTTTGGATTAAAGCATGCGCCTCTTCATCTGATGCCGCATTCATAATCCGGTGGGTATCAAGGATGCCCTGAGCATTTCGATGATAAGGGGTCCCGACAACTTCATAACCGGTTCGATACAGAATTTCAGGGCCATAAAAAATAAATGCCAGTATCCGTGGTTTACGGGCGTTGCCTTCGTCAAGCGCGAAATGGAGTTCATCACACAATTCCGAAACAGGAATTATAATTTTCTTTTGTTCCTGCTTTCTATCTTTCGCAATTATTTTATTACAGGTATTGCCGAGCCAAAGCAATACGAAACAGAAGCATGCAATCGTGAAGGGTAAAACGAAATCTTTAAATAAAGATTTAAAACGGTTTTGTTCCCATCCTGCCGCTTTGCCCAGTAATGCGGCCAGCGGAATTATAGTAACAATATTTCCATACAGCAAAAGTCTTCTTGATAAAATTCCGGCCAGCGAGAATAACAGGATACCGAATAGAATAAATATCCATCCCTTCAAGTTTTTATAAGATCCTTTACGGAGAACGTAAATAATAAAACAAATACCGGCAAGGGCGGAACCCAGAAGTTGAATCAAAGGTATTGCGAAGTCGCGGCTCAAAGGGGGCTGCACTTCCTCTACTCTGTTCAGATACAGCGACAAAACTCTGGGATCAATATCAGCATAGCCTCCCCGATAAAAATCGGGGAATAGAAGCCACACACATAGAGCCACGATTACTGCGCCCATTAAAGCAATCGTAAAACGCTTAATTCTTCCCGGTTCAGAAAATACCATGTGATGTCTAAAATAAAATACGGCCATCCAGAACAGGCTTATAAGGCCAAACATAAACAAATGCACAACGGATATTTTGTCATATTCAATACTCATCATGTCCCATGAGGGACGTTCCAAAACAAGTGCTACCGCGATAAAAACAAAAAGAGACGTGCTGTAATATATATTTTTGCCGGTAAAGTCTTTGTCTTCATAGATCCAGAAAATACCAAGCAGCAGCATACTCCAGAAAATGGGCAACATGGATTCGACATGAAGCCATAACGAAAAAGCGCTCATCATTCCCGCAATACAGCAGACGGTTTTGTTGAACGGACCTGCAACAAGTCTTAAGATGAGGCCTGTCGTTATAATAAATGTGAGCCCAAACAGAGAGTTATGATCAGGTCTCGCAACAGAATAATACGATATTATTCCAATCTGGGAAATAAACAACAAGCGCATTAGATCAGATTCATAACCGGAAAGAACAGGCCTAAAGGCCCAGGGGAGAATGATTAATGATATGATCAGCAGACAAGGGCTTATCAGAACACCCCACCAGAACAGGCTGTCTTTAAAGCCAAACAGAGGCGTTGCCAGCCAGGCGCCGGTCAACAGCAATAAATCGAACGGCCTTGTCCAGTGAAGATGCTCTCCGTAAGGAGCATTGCTCTTTGCCAAATCAGTCTCGTACCATTTACCGGTCTCATGTAACTGGACAACCCGATTCAACCGCGTGTAGCAATCCGAATCTGCCAACTCGCCTCTGCTTATGTACCAGCGCCCATTCATGTAAAACGCTACCATCAAAAAAACCATGAATACACATAAAGATAGGATGAGGTATTTTGATATTAAGGCAGAAGAAGAATTATTTTTCATTTTAATGCGTGATTAAGGAAAGTTGATTTTCATGTGATCGCCGTTTTACCGTTAAACCGTTATATGCTTCACCGCATCTTCAATTGATTTTTCTTGTACTCAAGAAAATCTTTCATGTCAATATCATAATCATATTGACCGTTTCAGATTGCATCATTAAATAATAATATGAGAAGCATCTTGAATTTCTGTTGACATACTGATGCGGAGGGAGGAGGCCGGCAGATGGTCTGCCGGCCCGTCACCAGAGAAAACTATTAGAGGGGAAAGGATATTAAATCATGATGCGTTTACGTAGATTGCCCGAAGCTGTTTTTTGTCGACTTTGCCGACACTGGTTTTCGGGATCGCATCTGTAATTATATATTGATCAGGTATTGCATATCTGGGAATTTTCCCCTGTTCGGCGCAATGCTTCATATGGTTCTTCAAAACTTCCGGCGTAATGCCGTCGTTGCGAAACTCGGGAGTCAATACAACAAGCAGCATGGGCCTTTCTCCCCATTTGGAATCGGGAATACCGATAGCCGCCGCTTCCTGCACGGCGCTGTGCAGATTGACGGCATTTTCCAAATCGAGCGAAGATACCCATTCGCCGCCTGTTTTAATGACATCCTTCAATCTGTCCGTAATCTGTACATAACCGTCGGAATCCATATATCCTACATCGCCCGTATGCAGCCATCCGCCGTGCCATAATTCTTCCGTCTTTTCCGGATCTTTATAGTAACCCTTGGTAAACCAGGGGGCGCGAACAACAATTTCGCCGGTGGTTTTGCCGTCATTCGGCAGGAACTTGCCGCCGGGATCGGCAATCCGGACATCGACAAGTGTGATGGGCATTCCTGTCTTGATGGCGATATCGCTTTTCTGTTCGTTATCATAGTTTTTCATGACCGGTTTTAGATTGGATACGCTGATAACCGGGCAGGTTTCCGACATACCGTAGCCGGTCATCACCTGAATGCCCAGATTGATGGCCGCAACGGCCAGTCCCTTGGCCAGCCGTGCGCCGCCGATGATCACTTTCCAGGCGGAAAGATCAATCTGCTTCGCAATCGGGCTGGCCACGATCATCTGGAGAATTGTGGGCACGCAGTGAGAATAAGTAACCTTCTCGCCTACAATAAGTTTGATGAGCATTTCCGGTTCATATTTGCCCGGATAGACCTGCTTGATGCCCATCATAGTGGCGATAAAGGGGAAGCCCCAGGCATGAACATGAAACATGGGCGTGATGGGCATATAGACGTCCGATGTGGAGAAGCGCAGCGGGCTGTCGTGACCGCTGACGGCAATGCAAACGCTCATGGCGTGCAGGACAATCTGGCGATGGGTAAAGTACACGCCTTTGGGAAGGCCTGTTGTTCCTGTCGTATAGAACGTGGTGGCCTTTGTATTTTCATCAAGATCGGGGAAGTCAAAATCAGCAGATGCAGCAGCCAGAAGTTCTTCGTACTCTCCATCACAGACCAGATCGGTCTTGGGCAGTTCAGCACTGTCCGAAAGAAGAACAACTTTCTTCACGGATTTCAGCTTGCCCCGGATGGAAGCTAGAAGGGGCAGGAAATCAGTGTTGATGAGGATCACGTCAGCTTCGGCATGATTCATCGTGTATTCAATCTGATCTGGAGAAAGACGCCAGTTTACGGTGAACAGAACTGCTCCCATCATGGGAATGGCGAAAAAACTCTCCAGGTAGCGGTGAGAGTCATAGTCGAACACGGCCACGGTATCTCCCTTCTTGACGCCTAATCTTTCCAGAGCGCTTCCCAGTCTGTTAATACGTTCAAACAGATCGTTGTAGGTATAGCGCATCTTGTTCCGGTAAACGATCTCCTGGTTTCCTGCGGTTAGTTTTGGTGTGTTTAACAATTCCTTGATGGTGAGTTGGAACCCGTAATGATTCCCGTTCAAAGATTTATTTTTCATATCGTCCTCCTTTGATCTGTGGTTTTCTCTTGGCTATATAATGTGATATGGCGCGAGAAATAACAATCCGCCGGAAGCTGTTTTATCTGTCGTTGACGGGATTAAAAAAATGTAAGTCGATGACCTACAGAGGATATGGAATAATTTGTCCTGCCTGATACCTGGTTTGATCGACTGAGTACATAAATTAGATCTTGACAGTCATTTCACCTACTTATCAATGATTTTCATTTTCAAAATATTTGAGGATTAGCATTTATAATGTTGAATAATAACTATCTGTCTTGTGATCTGCCATTTTCGATCAAGAATTGACAAAAAATTCAAGGAGGGATTACTCCCTTCCCGATGGTTATTATTCTGATGTCTGACTATTAAAACAGGACTCTGGCCATAAATCCCCCTCTATGGCTGATAGAGCCAGAGATCGTTAAGCACGTCTTCATTACCTTGCGAATCATAGCTGTTCCCTCCGAAGAGCCAGAGATTGCCGCTTTTATCTGTCCGCGAATTGGTATTAGAAAAATATTGACTTCTTTTTGGCGGGTTACGGGTAAGAAAATTATGTGTATCCCAAAGCAGGAGCTTCTATGGCAAATGCTTTCCCAAGCTGGCGCTGGGGAACGAGAAAAACCAAAACTACACCTTCCAGCGTTCCCGTTTGGTACCGGCAGGAAGGTGCAACTCAGTATTCGCGGCTATACTGCCGCAGGAAGCTGGCTGGTTCTGCAGATGCTTAGGTGCATGCCGCGGGGCTCAGGGGCGAACAACCCGGAACCCGAGACCGTTGCCCGGAATATTCGGGTAGCTGCTGTCACGATAGGCAACCGTAGCGAGAGACGCAAGGTAGTTCCAACTGCCGCCGCGAATGACACGGGCCGTGCCCGAAGCCGCCCCCCTATAGTCCGCCTGTGTTCCCGCAGGATAGCTGCTATACCAGTCCCAACACCACTCCCACACATTCCCACTCATGTCGTAAAGGCCAAGTTCGTTAGGCAGCTTGGTTCCTACCGGATGAGTTGTTGAACCGCTGTTAGTCGTGTACCATACATAATTACCAATATTTACTTGAGCACCACCTGCTTCAATGCTCCCTGCATAGCCTTTTGTGAAGCCGCCGGTGTTGACGCCGCCAACAATATCGGCACTTATACCGTCACTCGTAGCACCCATAGCCGCCCACATGTATTCCATTTCCGTCGGCAGGCGGTAGCCGTTGGCAGACCAGTCGGCGGTGGCCGCATCCCAATTTGTATCGTCTGCGGTCGGAATGGCCGCATAGGTCAAAGTTGAAAAGGTGACGCCAGAGACGCTGTACACAGGCGTCAGGCCTTCAGCGATGCTTAGTTTATTACAGAAGGCGATGGCTTGATACCAGTTTGCCTGTTGTACCGGATCACTGGTGCCACTGGAATATGTGGCATTACTGGGATCTGTTCCCATAATCGCCAGAAACTGCGCCCGGGTGATGTCATACTGACTCATGCGGAAAGCCGTCGAAATAGTGCTGATGTTGGTTGATGTAGCATCACGCTGGAAACTTCCGGCAGGTACGTATTTTAATGTGCCGATGTTTGGAGAGGTGTAATCAGCTGGTGCTACCGTTACCGTCACCGTATAATCCTGTTGCGAGCTATCCGCCGCTATCACTGTGTAAGTCACGGGCGACGTAAAGTTATTGGCTGTTGTGCCGCTTATCTGACTGGTTGAACCCACTTTGACGCTGGTACCGGTTGTAGAGAATGTCGCCACTAGAGTTGTCACATCTGTTCCGTAGGGCATAGTTACCGCTATCGTTTTTCCCGTTTCATTGATCGTTCCGACAACTCCGGCCAGCGAAAATGCGGTAATTGCTTTGGCTGGTGATGCCGCCACTGTTACAGTTACCGTATAATCCTGTGTCGAAGCATCTGCCGCTGTTACCGTATAAGTCACCGGACTGGTAAAATTATGTGCCGTCGTGCCGCTTGTCTGAATGGTTGAACCCACTTTGACGTTGGCGCCGGTTGTGGTGAATGTCGCCACCAGATTAGTCACAGATGTGCCAAAAGGCATAGTTACCGCTATAGTTTTCCCAGTTTCATTGATCGTCCCGACAACTCCCTGCAGAGAAAATGCCGTAATCGCTTTGGCCGATGATAATGCAACTGCTACAATTACGGTGTAATCCTGTGTCGAAGCATCAGCAGCTGTTACCGTGAAGGTCACTGACGATGTAAAGTTATTGGCCGTTGTCCCGCTTATCTGAACGGTTGAACCCACTTTGACGCTGGAACCGGTTGTGGTAAATGTCGCCACCAGATTAGTCACATCTGTGCCAAAAGGCATAGCTACCGCTATAGTTTTCCCAGTTTCATTAATCGACCCGGCAACACCGTTCAGAGAAAATGCCGTAATTGCTTTTGACGATGATAGAGCTACTGTTACAACTACCGTATAATCCTGTGTCGAGCTATCCGCCGCTGTCACTGTATATGTCACAGGCGATGTGAAGTTATTTGGCGTTGTTCCGGTTACCTGAAGGGTTGAGCCCACTTTCACGCTGGCGCCGGTCGTGGTAAATGTAGCTATCAAAGCCGTCACATCTGTGCCATAGGGCATAGCTACCGCTATAGTTTTTCCGGTTTCATTAATCGTCCCGACAACTCCACCAAGAGAAAATGCCGTAATTGCTTTTAATGATGATGCTGGTGGTGGTATGGGATCACTACTGCTACTACAACCCGTAATGACCATGAGCAACATGGCCGCCAATACGACAAATAATTTTTTCATCGCCATATCCTTTCGCAAATAAAAAAATACCCATGTATCCGCTAAAGACACATGGGTTTTATGATTGATGTATTAATATAAAAAAGTTTTGAAAAGTTTAAATCTGTCTGTCTGTCTGTCTGTCTGTCTGTCTGTCTGTCTGTCTGCTGTCTGTCTGTCTTCTGTCTGTCTGTCTGTCTGTCTGTCTGTCTGTCTGTCTGTCTGTGCATGCTGTATGCCATCATTTGTTGATGCAATCCTTTTCCAGAATTTTAATGCAGACATCTATTTTTCTTGATGGAAAAATAATTATCGTAAGTTTAAGTAAATGTCAAAGAAAAATATTTATTTATCCAACATTGCGTTAAATCGGTTGAACTATAGAAAGGCCGCTCTTTTATGCCAATGAAATCTTGAGGCGTGAATTGTGTTCATTACGAATTGAAATGTTGTATTCTCGTCGAGACTGACGATTTACCACTTTCAGGAAGGAAGTCGCGGCTCATGAGCGTCTTTATACATGCTGTCGAGAAAACTCCATCCTATAACAATTAATATTTATTTTTTTGATTCTCTCTCGTTCTCCACCCAGTTGAGGGCGTAACGCAGAAGTTCGGTGCTGTTCTTGAGGTTCAGTTTCTCCTTGATCCGCTCGCGATAGGTGCCGATGGTTTTAACACTGAGATGAAGCCGCAAACCGATTTCGCTGATTCCGAGTCCCTCACCGATGAGTTGAAAAACTTCAATCTCCCGGTCCGTAAGGGCCTGCAGCGGTGATTCGGCGGAATCTTTAGGACCTTCCACAAAACGCGAAAGTATCTGCTCCGTCATTTTCCGGCTGGCGTAAATGCCGCCGGAGCGGACCTGGCGGATGGCCTGAACGATGGATTCGGAGGCTTCCTGTTTCATGACATACCCCTTCGCTCCTGCGCGGAAGGCGCGCTCGGCATAGAGAGATTCGTCGTGCATGGAAATAACCAGCATGGTGATCACCTTGTTGGATTTGCGGATTTCCTTGATGAGATCAATACCGCTCATATCCTTCAATGTGATATCAACAATGATCATGTCCGGTTTCAATTCGGCCAGGGATTTCAAAGCGCTTTGATAGTCATCCGCCTCTCCGCAAACGCAAAGATCATTTTCCTGATTGATGAGTTGAGCGAGACCCTGCCTGAAGATGGGATGGTCATCAACAATAAGGATTCTATGCTTGCCGGTGTGATTTGTTTTTGCCGCCGCCATAAGATTCATTCCTTGCTCAAATTGAAAGTGCAGGTTACCAGCGTGCCTCCGCTTTGTTCCGATTCGATCCGCAGGGACGCCCCGATCATGCGGGCGCGGTAGCGCATGATTCTCAGTCCGATTCCGCCGACTTTGGTTGTGTCCTTGATTCCGACGCCGTTATCCAGAATCGAGAGGGAAACGATTCCGTTGTTGTTCAGAAGCTCCATCACAATTTTGGAGGACTTGCCGTGTTCAATGGCATTGTGAATGGATTCCTTGGCAATATAATAAAGGTGCGTAGCCAGGGAATTATCCTCGACGGGAATATGCCGCGGGCAGCGGAAAATGCATTCTATATTGAAGATACCGGATGTGGAATCGGCAAGCTCTTCCAATGATGCTTCAAGACCTAGAGAGGTAAGATGAACAGGGCAAAGCCCGCGGGCCAGGCGCCGGGTCTTTTCAATGGCGTCTTTGACCAGTTGATTGATCTGGCCGGTATAGCGGGCGTTTTCATCGGAAAGCGGGATGAGTTTGTCGTGCAGTACTTTGGTCATTACATCGATGCCGATCAGGTGCTGGCCGAGATCGTCATGCAGTTCATAGCCGATCTTCTGGCGTTCCCTCTCCGTTACATCAAGGACTTCTTTCTCCAGATTCTTAATAGCAGTGATATCGGTAATAACTCCGAATCCTCCCATGAAGTGACCCTGAGAATCATAGATGGCGCGCGGCGAAACAAGAGTATAGACAGGATTACCTTCTTTATTCATCCATGTTAATTCATAGGAGCCCGGCACATCCATTGTTCCCATATTCCGTGTCCAGATCTCCAGGTCTCGTTTGCTGATGAAATCCCGGCTTGGCCTGCCGACGATTTGTTCCCGCGGAAGTTGAAGTATCTCGCATATCTTGTCGTTCACATAAGTGATGATGCCGCGGCGGTCCTGAATGCCCAGTCCCTCGTTCATGCTTTCGACAAGCTGACGGAATTTTTCCTCGCTGTCGCGCAGAGCTTTTTCCGTCTTGACCCTTTCCGTAATATCCACCATGGAGGCGATGCTCTGCGTAGTTCCCGGAATCATGGCAATGGTCATAAAAACATGGAGAAGATTGCCGCTTTTGCTCTTGATCTTGAATTCGTAATTTCTGGGCGCCGCCGATGGATCTTCCCTTCTTGTTTTGTGGAAAGAAAGAAGGCGATCGACATCGTCTTCGGTCACATATTTGGTCCACGTTTGGCCGATGATTTCTTCACGGGGATAGCCCGTGAAATTTGCAAAATCGTTGTTCATCATAGAGATGGTCGTATCCTGTTCAATGACGATGGTTGCCGTACCGGAATTTTCGAACAGGGTTTGGTAAAAATGCTCCGAATGAGTCAGATCTTTTTCGATCCGCTCATATTTCTTCGCTTGCGAATGGAGATTATTGATTTCGCTGCGGGCAGCTTCCAGTTCTTTGATAAGCTGAAGCCTGGTTTTGTATTTTTTCACCACTGTTCAAGCTCCATCGTTTTGGTGCGTTAAATTGTATCTGAGAAAGGGATGTTTGTCCATTGGATAGTGCGAAGCCAAATATATATAGTTTTATTATCTGAATATTTTAGGTGCAATCGGTAAAGAAAAGATTTAAAATAAAAATTAAACAGACGTGGGTCGTATATTAAAATATCTTAAAGGATGGGAGCACTACTTAAATGGCTGATTTTTTCTTTGAATCTGTAGGCGGCAAGCAAAAACCTTATATCGAATCTCTGCGAAATCTTTTGACACAATTCCGGCATCCGTTCGCTTCCGGTGACAGCGTCGGTATTAAGCTCCATTGGGGAGAACGCGGCAACAAAGGATTTCTGCCTCCTGACTATGCGAAAGAAATAGCCCGCTGGCTGATCGCTCAAGGTGCAAAGCCCTTTGTTTTTGACACAACCGTGCTCTATTCCGGCGGTAGGCGCACAGCCGAGGATTCTCTCAACACCGCCGCCCATCACGGTTATACCGCCGAGTTTCTGGGATGCCCGGTCATTATCGCCGACGGCATGGACGGACGAGATGTCGTTTCGATTCCTGCCGGCTATAAACATTTTGAAACAGTTCAGGTGGGATCTGTCTTTAATCGAGCGCAGGGTTTTGTCATCTTTTCCCATTTCAAGGGACACATGGTTTCTTTGTTCGGCGGAGCTATAAAGAATATGTCTATGGGCTTCGCCTCCCGCGCCCAGAAGCAGCAAATGCATTCCGATTATCATCCCATTCTTGATCGTGAGAAATGCACACGTTGCGGCATGTGCGTCAATATCTGCCCAACATGCGCGGCCACGGTTTCCGAGCCCGATTATCCCGAGTACGATCTGAAAAAGTGCATCGGTTGCGCCCAGTGTATAGCGATGTGCCCGGAGTTAGCCTTACAGATTTTCTGGAATTCGGATAAGACGGTTTTTCAGGAAAAGCTTGTGGAAACAGCGGCTGCCGTCTGGAAAAAAATCCATGGCAAGTCCATTGTAATCAATGCCTTGCTTAATATCACCGTCGAGTGTGATTGTCTGGCGGGTAAGCATCCCCTCATAGGTCCCGATTACGGCTTTGTCGGCGGTTATAATCCCGTGGAAGTGGATGCTCAATCCCTGAAAATAACAGGATCGGATATTTTTGAACAAGTTCATCCCGGCATTCCCTGGCAACGGCAGTTTTCCTACGCTGAACAAATCGGATTTGTTCAGCACGAAAAGCAATAAAAAAATTTCAAAAAGGATAAATAATGACATTAGAAATTAAAATATTCTATCTAAATAATGTAATGATATATCACCATTGAACATATTAGTTTTAATTGACTTTCAACAAAAAAAGTTTTATGAAAAAAATCATGAAACATCTTCGTTTAACTCTTAATTATCAGATCAGACGAATAAAGGAGGCAAGGTAAATGGCTACGGTGAACATTACCATGAACGGCCGCAAAATAACCGTAGAATCGGGAATTACTGTTCTTAAAGCAGCCCGTCAGGCAAAAATTGACATTCCTACTCTCTGTGACCATCCGGCATTATCTGCTGTTGGCGCCTGCCGAATTTGCGTCGTTGACATTAAAGGACAACGCAATCTGCAAACCGCCTGCACTTTTCCGGTAAGTGACGGAATGGAAATAGAAACAGAATCCCCTGCGGTAATCAAAGCCAGAAAATTAGTTCTCGATCTGCTTTTTTCGGAAAGGAATCATTTCTGCCCTTATTGCGAAATGAGCGGAAGTTGTGAACTGCAGGATTTAGGTTATCGATACGGAATAGATCACTGGGCGTTCCCGACCTATACAAAACGGTTTCCGCTCGATGCTACCAATAAATATTATCTGGTGGATCATAACCGCTGTGTTTTATGCGAACGTTGCGTTCGGGCCTGCGAACAACTGGCAGCCAATAACACACTGGGCTTGAGCCAGCGCGGCAGTGAAACTCTAATTCGCGCGGATGCCAATATGCCTCTCGGCGAATCAACCTGTATTTCCTGCGGCTCATGTGCCCAGGTATGTCCGACCGGCGCCTTGTTCTACAAAAGAAGCGCTTATATGGGAAAAGACAGTCTCACCGAGAAAATAAAAAGTGTTTGTGGACAATGCAGCATCGGCTGTGGAATGGAAATTGTGACACGCGGCGGCAATGTCCTTCAGATCAGGGGCGATTGGGACGCGCCGGTGAACCACGGCGTACTGTGTAAAATTGGCCGTTTCGATCCGTTATATGATGAGAGAAAAAGAGTTACTGAACCTCTGTTGCGTAATGATGATAAACTGGAACCGGTCAGCTGGAGTAAAGCTGTTGAAGTCATGGCAAAAAAAATCAGCGGCGCCAAAGCAAAGGATATGGGCGTGCTTGCTTCCAGCTACGCGACAAATGAAGCCCTTTATTTAATCAACAAATTGTTTTGTGACAAATTAAAGGTGTCAAATATAGGATTGCTCAATGATGTCGCTCCTCAGGTTTTCAAAAAACAACAAAGTCCGCTTGCTGAAATCGCCAAGAGCGATATTATTTTAGTCGTAGGCGCAAATCCCGCAAAGGACCAGCCGGTGGCATCTTTCATAATTAAACGCGCTCTGGATAAAGGAGCTCGCCTGATAGTCGTTGATGACAAGGAAAACGATCTGGCGTCGTTTGCTTATATTTGCATGGGAACAGGTGAAATTGACAAGGCCGTTGAAATCGCAGCCAGAGCGTCAAACCCGATTATATTATACGGTTCGGACATTACAAAAGGTTCAGCCACTGCAATCAAGAAGCTTGAGAAGCAGGCGCAATTTATAATTATCGAATCCGGCGTCAATACACGCGCGGCGAAAGCTTTTGGCATCAACGGTGGTTTCAGCCCCGCAGGTGTTAAATTGTTATACATTTTGCAGGGGGAACAGAATTGTAACGGAAAAGATCTGTTGAAGAAAGTGCCCGGAAGCGCTTTCAAGATAGTTCAGTCGAGTTATTTATCAGAGCTGACTCAGGGCGCTGATTTGGTATTGCCCGCGGCAATATGGTCGGAAAGAACGGGCAGTCTGACAAATACGGAAGGATGTATTCAAAAATTAAACAGTGCGGTGCAACCCGCAGGACAAGCCAAGTCCGACTGGGAAATCCTCAAGATGCTGGCGGAAAAGATAGACAAGAAATTTGCCTTTTCTCCGCGTGAAGTTTCAGCCGGCTTGAAAAAATTACTGAAATGAAAGGAGCAGTCTAAATGGCAAAAGTAAAAGTAGCGACAGACTGGTTGGCTGGTTGTGCCGGATGTCACATGTCACTTTTGGATATAGACGAGCGTATTGTCAAGTTATCGGAACTGGTTGAATTCACGTCAAGTCCGATAACCGACCTTAAACATCCTCCGAAAGAAGGCGTCACCGTCGGCATTCTCGAAGGAGCGATCTGCAATACGCACAACATTGAAGTTGCCAAACAAATGCGCGAACGCTGTGATATACTGATTGCGGTCGGAGACTGCGCGACTTTCGGCGGTGTACCGGCCATGCGCAATCTTGTCGGCACGGACGCGGCGTTGAAGAGAGCGTACCTGGATACGGAAACCGTCGTTGACGGGTTAATTCCGGATTCTCCTGAACTGGGCAAGCCGCTGGAAATGGTTGTGGGAGTGGACAAGGTTGTCAAGGTTGATCTTTTCATTCCCGGTTGCCCGCCAAGAGCAGATGCTTTTTTCTACGCGTTGACGGAACTTCTCGCCGGGCGCACACCGGTGGTTTTGCCGCCCGAATTATTTACATATGACTAGAGGAGAATTTTTATGGGGCAAAAGATTACCATTGAACCAGTAACACGCATCGAAGGTCACGGAAGAGTAACGATTCATCTGGATGACAAGGGTGAAGTTGAACAGACTTTTTTCCATGTTGACGAATTCCGCGGTCTGGAGAAATTCTGCGAAGGACGGCCATATTATGAAATGCCTCAAATCACACAGCGCATTTGCGGTATTTGTCCGATAAGCCATCATCTGGCTGCATCAAAAGCCTGTGATGCTGTTGCCCGTATCGAGCCGACACGAACCGCTAAATTATTGCGCGAACTGATGCACATGGGACAGATGGTGCAGTCTCACGGCATGCACTTCTTTCATCTGGCCGCGCCCGATTTGCTCTTCGGTTTCGATTCCGATCCAGCAACGCGCAATGTTTTCCGTATCATTAAAGAAAATCCCCAACTGGCCCTGAAGGCGGTTAACATTCGCCGCTTTGGTCAGCAGATAATCGAGAAACTCGGCGGAAAACGTATCCATGCTAATTTTGCCATCAGCGGCGGAGTCAATGCTCCTCTAACTGAGGAAAACCGTAAGGCGATTACCGGCGAATTAAAAACAATGACCGCCATTGGAAAAGAAGCCATCAGCATCGCCAAAGGCTGGCTGGAGGCAAACAAGGAAACTGCGGAAGCATTTGCCTCATTCCCGTCTAATTATATGGGACTGGTGAATTTGGAAGGCGGCCTGCAACTCTACGACGGTGAAATCCGTGTAAGAGACGTAAACGGAGAACTGTTAGCCCAGTTCAAACCGGAACATTACATTTCCTATATCGCGGAGCATGTGGAATCATGGTCGTTTCTCAAGCATCCTTACTTGCGAATGCTGGGTTGGCCAAAGGGATTCTACCGTGTAGGTCCTCTGGGACGGCTTAATGTCATTGACAAAATCGGCACGCCGCTGGCTCAGGAAGAATTTAAATTGTTCCGGCAAATCAATAACGGCAAACCGGTGGAAGGCTCTCTTTATTACCATTATGCACGGATGATTGAAATGCTCTATGCTCTCGAAAGAATAGGTCAGCTTCTTGATGATCCGGACATCATGTCCAACAATGTAAGAAACTATCCGCCCCTGGAAGCACTGCCGGGGCAAGGTGTCGGTGTTATCGAGGCTCCCCGTGGAACTCTTTTCCATGATTACGGCGTTAATGAAAACGGATTGCTGACAAGAGTAAATCTTATCGTGGCCACAGGCAATAATAACTGGGCAATGCACACAGCGGCTGGTTCGGTAGCAAAAGCTTTTGTTAACGGAAATAAACTGACTGAAGGTATGTTAAACAGGGTGGAGGCCGCTATTCGCTGTTATGATCCGTGTCTATCCTGCGCAACGCACGCCATCGGAAGAATGCCTCTGGAGATCAGGCTTATTGCGGCTGACGGCACCGAACTGGATCGTATCAGTCGATAAAAAATATGTTGATGAATAATGCGGACGGGTTAATATGATTCCGTTCGCATTTTTTATTGAAAAGGTATTCATGACTCGAACTATAATAATTGGTTACGGTAATATTGACCGCTCTGATGACGGTCTTGCTTATGAAGTCATTAATCTTGTCAGAAAGAATTTGGGACAGAATATTCTTGAAGACGGAGATACGGGTTTAGAAAAACTGGGCGGCCAAATCGATTCTGTTTTTTTGCCTCAGCTTCTTCCCGAAATAATGGAATTGCTCAAAGACTACGAACAAATCATTTTTGTTGACGCTCATGCCGGTGATAATCTGGAAGATTTGAATTGCGTCATGGTAACGCCGCAATACATCTCTTCAACCTTTACCCATCATATGACGCCGGAAGCGCTTCTGGCATTTCTAAAAACTCTTTATCAGCATGAACCGGCAGCGTATCTCGTGTCCGTGCGTGCGCACGATTTTGATTTCAAACGCACCTTTTCACCAAAGACGCAAGCTCTTCTAAATCCTGCGAGTCAAAAAATTATTCAATTATTGAAAATCAATATTAGTTGATAGCTTTGATTGAGGATTATACCTACCATTCCACAGTTTTTGAAAGGAGTCTAAATTGAAGCTTTCACCTACTTATCCACAGTCTTTGTCAGTCACTTGAATTGAGGATTACGGGTTGAAACATACACTTCACCCAGGCAAAGCCCTTCCGTATGAAAACGAGTATTATTTTAAAGAATGACATTTAGAATTTTTCAAAATGCGGAAACCTCTATGTATTCAAGATACCCGTTTGCCTTCTCTCCAGTATTATCCGCGTCGCTCATTACAGCGATACTGGCCTCTGCCGGCGGTTCAGTCCCGAAAGCCTGACGGTAATCCTCTAACGCGTTTACTTTTTCCTCAATCCAGATACCCACATGTTCAGATCCTTTCTGCAAAAGAATCATCTGAGTCTTTGCTGTATAGGGGTTCGGTAAAATACGTTCGGGATATTTTTTATTTGCCCAAATGTAGTTGATGCTGCTGTGCGGCGGATACTCTCCGTAAATCAGCTTCAGAGTATTATACTGTGCCCGCTCGAAAACGCCGGCCTTATCCGGATTATATTTAAACACCACATAGATGCGCAACGGATAATCATCGCCGGCTTTCTTTTTTTCATCACCAGCCTGATAGACATTGGATATCTTCCACTTCCATTTAATGATCGGCGTTTTATAAATATTAAAATTCCTAGTATATCTAATGCCGGAAGCGGAATTGTCCGCGTGGGCAACAAGTATGCTTTTTCCACCTTCTTTCTGGATGCTGTAAGTTGAATGGCGCGGTATCTTGGGGAATGTAAATTGCTTCCAGTTATCCAGTGAATTAAATTCCTCGCGAAAACCCTGCTCGCTCATTTGGGCACAAAGAGGGGAAAAAATCATGACCATGATCGTTACTGAAATTATCAATGTTCTTTTTATGATCATTACACTTTTATAACTCACTTTCTTACATGGTGATGCTGTTATTTATAATAATACTTTATTAGATGCCGGGCAGACATACCAAAGAGATACAGAACCTGGATAATCCAGTTCCTTATGATGGTATAGAATATACCATCGGTTTCCCATTTTCGCGAGGATGTTATCACTGCTGCGGGCAGAATGATTATGCGTCCCTCTTGACGCTTCACTCGCCTCATCAGTTCCACGTCTTCCATAAGAGGAATTCCGGCATAGCCACCCATATTTTCAAAATAGCGCCGCAGCATAAAGATCGCCTGGTCTCCGTAAGGAACACGCGTCAGACGGTGCTTCCATGAGGCAGCCAGGCCAATAGCCCTGAATATCCATCTGTGGTTTTGTATTTTTAAATCAAAAGCGCCGCCGATAAAATTGCTGTTAGAAAGGGCCGTGATAATTTTCGTGAATGCCTTCGGAGGAAGGAGCGTGTCGGCATGTAAAAAGAGAAGGATATCTCCGCAAGCCTTGGCGGCGCCCGCATTCATCTGAAGCGCCCTGCCTCTGGGTGTAGTCAGGGTTATAACACTGGAATCAGAAATATGAGCAATGGTGTCGCCCGATAAATCACCATCTACGACAATCGTTTCATATGACACATTAGCAGAGGCTGATTTTATCGAATCAAGTATTTCATTGATTTTTTCGCCTTCATGGAGAACGGGGATGATAACTGATATTTTCATGCCGCTAATCCCCCGCCGTCGTTGCTCCCTGGCAGGATGAACCGGAACCGGCAACGCAACCATAGCAGTGATTATTGATCACTATCTCACGGTTTTTGATCTTATCCATATCAAAATCCATAATGCTCGTCGGTGCGCCGGAATTAACGGTAAGGTCAAGCATCTGATTGAAATCGCAATCATAGAGCAACCCGTTCCATCCCACAGAAAGCATTGTCCGGCACATTATATTTTTGACAGCGGCAGGATTAAATGAATGACAAAGCGCGGATAGATAATCATCAAAATTTCCGGATTCAATAAGATAATCAAGATAACGGCCGACCGGGAGATTAGTGATGCAGAAAAGTTGATTGAAATGAACTCCCTGCTCGGTTAGAAGACGCTCGTGGTACAATTGTTCCAGCGCCGTCTGTGAGCCTGGGAGATAGGCGCCCACAGGATTGTGGACGATATCAATATGTAGACCGCTGCTTTTCATGCCGTAGCCGCGCAAATTGAGTTCGCGCAGAACCTTAATGACTTTGCCAAACACGCCCGTGCCTCGCTGGCGGTCTGATTTTGTTTCCAGATAATCCGGCAGGGAAGTCACAATCTCGACTTTGTTTTCCGAAAAAACATCCATGAAATGACGATAAGGTTCTTCGAGAAGCAGTGTCAGATTGGAACGTACAATCAAACGCCGGTTAAGCCAAGACGCTTTGCCTATGAACCACTCTAGATGCGGATTCATTTCCGGCGAACCGCCGGTAATATCAATAGTTGAGATTGGAAACGAGGAAAGAATCTCAAGGCATTTCTCCAGAACCGGTCTAGACATTATCTCTATCCTATGTGGTCCGGCATCAACATGACAGTGCCGGCAGGAGAGATTACAACGCCGCCCCATGTTAATCTGCAAAATGTCTATTCCCTTCGCGTATAAAGGAAACATGTTTATCTCGCGAATCTTTCCGGCAAACGAAGGAGTATCACCAATCCGGCCAAGAACATGAAGTTGTTCGCTGGTCTCCATTACATTTCCTTTTTCTTTATAATTTTTCGCATCTGCGTGGAATGCGCCAGAGTAACTCCCGCCATCATGACAGCGCCGGTATGGGCGGCTTCCATCATTTCTTCGCTGGAAATGCCAAGCGACATGCATTTGGTGGTATAGGCGTCAATGCAGTACGGGCAGTTTTGTGTGATTGCCACGGTAAGCGCGATGAGCGATTTCTCCCGCTCGGTGAGTTTGCCCGCGCTGGTGGCCACGCCGTAATATTCAAAAAATTTATTCCCTTCTTTCTGCGCCCATTCGGTAATGTTAGGAAAATCGGCAAGATCTTTTGGTTCATAATAACTCATACAAAACCTCCTAAAAATATTATAATTATATGCACCATGCACTGCTCAAGAACATAGTAACTATGGTCAGAGAATTTCCTGTTGCCATAGGAAGTGTTATATTTTGAGTCTTTCGTTCAGCAGTTTACGCAGGTTTTCGACCCTTTTTTTGTTAACCCCCAGGTCTGAATATCCGACACGTGAAGCAGATCGTACATGGATTTGTTTATTTGTATCATCAAACAAAAATTCCACGTCATCTACAAAACGCATGAGACGTGAGGTAAAAGTCACGTGGATATACCGGTCATTGTCAACAATAATTTCAGTTCGCGGTAGAGAAGATATAATTGACAGGAGCGCCTGTTTGGCTTCGCTGAAAGACCCTTTATAGGACAAAGGATCGATAGTGTGGCCTTTCTTTATGGTTTGCGATGAAACGCAGTTTGGTGAATCAGGACACTCGGATAATTTACCGTCACGAAGTTCTATATCGCCGGAAGCTCTTACTAAATATCCTGTAAAAAATATAAGAAATGCTGCTGAGAGCGCAAGTTTAATTTTCATAAAATATTTCTCCTTTGATGAATGAAATGTTAATAAAGCACGTAATGAATTATTTTTGTTCTATATCTTTGTTATCTTTGATGGACAACTTCTTTCTGGCCCAAAATATAAAAAAAACCAGGATAATTGCGGCAAGCAAAAGTACTGAAACCAGCAGCCAGGGAATCTTACCTTCTGATATCCCACGTAGAATAGTATCAGTACCAACCACATATAAAATTGTTCCGGGCAGCATACATAGCCATGACCAGAAGACATATGTTTGCAAAGGCACGCCGGTAAAGCCAAATCCGTAATTGAGAACATTAAAAGGGAAAATAGGTATGAGACGTGTTATTGCAACGACTATCGCCCCATGTTCCTCTACCATACGATCCAGCTTGTAGAATTTCTCGTTTTGCGAGAATTTGCGTAAAATGAAATCTCTCGCCAGATAGCGGGATATCAGAAAACTGATGCTTGCTCCGATTGTGGAAGCGACACTTACCAGCACTACTCCCCAAACTGAGCCGAAAAGGGTGGCGCCGGCAATCGTTATCGCTGATCCAGGCAGTGCCAAAACGACAGCCAGTATATAAACTAGAACAAAAACCAGTGGACCCCAGAAACCGAGTCCATTGATCCATTCACGCACGTCTATTAATTTATCCGCCGCTCCGGAAAATTTAAGCAGGGCAATGACAACCAACAAAAATATAAAAATTAACAGTAATTGCAATGATTTAGCGTTTTTAAAATGGTTTACAGGCATATAATCTTTCCCGTAAAATCTCGGTGAGACAATTGAGTCAAAACAAGAGTCAACATGTTATTTAATGAATACTTGACCTTGCTCTGGGTGTCAAGCGATTAACTTTATCTCACAGTTCAGTTTTACTTGACAATTGATAGATCATCGTTATCATTTTAGTAAGGACGTTATAAGGAGGAAAATAATGAAAAAAATATTCATGTACATATTAATATTAAGTTTTGCGTTAGGTTGTCAAAGCGGTAATGCCGCGCAGAAGGAGGAAAAATCACAAATGACGAAAACAAATATAATAACATCTGAAAGTATAGCCACTCTAGCTGGAGGATGTTTCTGGTGCACTGAGACAGATATGGAAAAGGTCCCCGGTGTAATAAAAGTAATATCCGGTTATGCGGGAGGCAGAGGGGCAAATCCCACTTATGAATCATATGCCGAAATGGGTTACATTGAAGCCGTGCAGGTTTATTATAACCCCCAAAAAATCACTTACGAACAACTTTTAAATTACTTCTGGCGACATATTGATCCTACGGATGGAGGCGGGCAGTTCAGCGACCGGGGCCCACAATACCGCAGCGCGATATTTTATCAGGATGACGAACAGAGGAATATTGCCGAAAAATCAAAAGAGGCGTTGAATAAGTCAGGCAAACTTGGAAAACCTATTGCTACGGATTTAATCAAGTTTACTAATTTTTATCCGGCGGAGGAATATCATCAGAATTACCATACTAAAAATCCCGTGCGTTATAATTACTACCGTTACGGGTCTGGCCGTGATAAAACCGTAAAAAAACTATGGGGAAATGAGACAGGCTTGGAGCCTTCCGGAGGAGATAAATTCATTAAACCGGATGATATGACACTGAGGAAGAAACTCACCAAAATTCAATATGAAGTAACACAAAAAAACGGCACCGAACCGCCTTTTAAAAATGAATATGATAATAACAAAAAAGAAGGTATCTATGTAGATATTGTTTCCGGGGAGCCGCTTTTCAGTTCTTTAGATAAATTTGATTCCGGCACCGGCTGGCCAAGTTTCACCAAACCGTTGGAACGGGGAAACATAGTAGAGAAAGAAGATAGGGGTCTATTTACCACTCGCACGGAAGTAAGAAGCAAAAAGGCTAATGATCATTTAGGACATGTTTTTTCTGATGGTCCGCCACCGACAGGTTTACGCTATTGTATGAATTCCGCTGCCATGCGTTTTATTCCTAAAGAGGATCTGGAAAAAGAAGGTTACGGAAAATATTTGAAATTATTTCCATCTAAGAAATAACGGTAGAAGATAGTCTTCAATGATGAATTTATCTACGACGTTTATTTCGCATGAAACATTAGTGCGTCTGGGGTTCTTTGCCGCAATATTTTTTGTTGTAGCGCAAAGTGAAAATATTGCGCCGCGACGAATTCTGTTAAAATCAAAGTTTAAACGTTGGATCAGCAATGTTGGTATGCAGATAATTGATGTCGTTGTATTAAGTTTGATTTTTCCTATATTTCCTGTTGAACTAGCTGTTATTTGTGAACAAAGAGGCTGGGGCTTATTGAATTACTGTCATGTAATACAACCGGTGGCGCTGATCATTGGTGTGTTGGTTCTTGATTTTGTCATCTACCTTCAACACATGGTGTTTCACTTTGTCCCTATATTCTGGCGTGTTCATAAGGTGCATCACACTGATCAGGATATTGATGTGACCACGGCATTGCGTTTTCATCCTCTTGAAATAATATTATCACTGGCAATTAAGTTTTCCGCTGTGGCAGCAATCGGCATACCGCCTTTATCTGTATTGATTTTCGAAGTGATGCTCAATGGCGCATCGATGTTCAATCACGGTAATGTTAGAATACCCCTGTCCCTTGACCACATTATCAGGATGGTTATAGTAACACCGGATATGCACCGGGTGCATCATTCCGTGATTGCGCGGGAGACAAACAGCAACTATGGATTTAGTTTTTCCTGGTGGGACAGAATTTTTGGCACTTATAAAGCTCAACCACAAGAAGGTCATGAAAAAATGAAGATAGGGCTGAATGGCTATCATGACGATCGGTCTCTACAATTATCGACTTTGTTGACGATGCCTTTTGTTTATCAAAAAAGAATAAATGATGCAGAATAGATGCCTAATAGTCTTTGTCAAATACCCACAGCCGGGGCAGGTAAAATCACGGCTGGCAAACAATTTTGACAGTGATTTTGCCGCCTTACTGTACAAGGCTTTTGTTTTTGATATTTTGGAATGTGCAATGAAGGGCAATTGGCAGTTACGGATATTTTTTTATCCCCCGGAAAAAGAAACCGAAACAAAAAAAATGTTCGGTAGTGATCATGAATATAGGCCTCAAAGAGGCACTGATCTTGGTACAAGGATGAAAAACGCTTTTGATGATTGTTTCTCCGTGGGATTTAAGTCCGTAGTCCTGATCGGCAGTGACTTCCCAGACCTGCCCTTGAAATTAATCGGAGATGCCTTTGTTGCACTTGATAGTCCGGGGGATGCAGTGATTGGCCCTGCTGCTGACGGAGGTTATTATTTGATCGGGTTTAGATATGATACATTTTTGCCAGCTATTTTTGAAGGACTCACTTGGAGCACGCCTCTTGTTTTTGAAGAAACCATCCGAATACTAAAGGTGAATAATTATATGCCGCAACTCATAGACGAGTGGTATGATATCGATAATGGAAACGATTTACTGGAATTAATAAAGAGGAATAAAAAGACTAAATTTGCAAATTCCCAGACCATGAATTTTCTGAGATCAAGCAAGTATTTTCGTGAGTGATCCATTACTTGGCAGGCAGACAAGCACGTCCTTTCAAGCTGAAAATGAATTTCAGAATGTTTTTGGTACGGTCGCTGAAAATCTTTTCTGCAAATATCTTTCCCGTCACTCTCTTGGATACTTCCGAGATGGTTGGATAAATGTGAACAGAAGAGGCAATGGTCGAAAGCTTTATTCCGCCGTTTACAGCAATAACCCATTCATGAATCAGGTCACCGGCATGCGCTCCGATAATCTGGCAACCTAGTAACTTACCTGCAGGACTCACTAGTAATTTGATTTTGCCTTTTGTCGTTCCTTCTGCTTGCGCACGATCATTTTCGTTAAACTCTTCTTCCCAGACACGATATTTAATGCCTTTCTCTTTTGCCCTTTTTTCATTATATCCGATGCTGGAAATTTCCGGATCGGTATAAGTGCACCAACCTATTTTTGCATAATCCGCTTTGCGGGGCAGACGCAAAATTGCATTCGTTAAGGCAATACCTGCTTCATAACCGGCCACATGTGTGAAAGGCATTTTGCCGTTAACATCACCACAAGCATAAATATGCTTTATGTTTGTTTTCATACTTTGATCTGTGAGAATACCGCGTGGAGTAAATTTAACACCCGCCGATTCCAGTGCCAAGCCATCGATATTGGGTTTGCGCCCGGCAGCGACAAGAAGAGCCTCCGCTTTTAAGACACGGGTTTGCACTTTGCCAGATGTATCTGCTATGGTTAAAGAGAACAAAGAATTATCGTATTGCACTTTTACAGCTTTAGTTGCCGTATATATTGTGATTCCTTCTTCTTTTAACTGCTGTTGAAGGATGTCGGCAATATCCGGATCTTCCGGACCGAGAATCTGATTCATAAACTCAACGATTGTAACCTGTGAACCCAGTCGTCCCATAGCCTGCGCCAATTCCAAACCGATTGGTCCACCGCCTAGCACTATAAAGCTTGCGGGTAATTTCTTTTGTATAAAAATAGTTTCATTAGTTAAGTAAGGAGTATTGGCAAGGCCCTCCACTGGAGGCAGAGCTGGAGATGAACCGGTGGCAATAATCCAGCTTCTGGCTGATAGATTTTGGCCATCAAGATTAATACTTCGATCATCAATAAAGGAAGCGTTGCCGAATACGACTTGAGCCCCAAGGTTGCAGAACCTTTCGGGAGAATCATGTTGCTGAATTTTATCGATAACATTTTTTACGCGGTTCATAACAGATTCCAAATCAACGGGTGGCAATTGAACTTGGGGTAAGCCGAATTCTGTTGTTCTTTTCAGGAGCGCATAAACACCGGCTGTCCGAATTAAAGTCTTGGAAGGTACGCAGCCATAGTGAAGGCAGTCTCCGCCAAGTTTTGCTGATTTCTCGATAAGAATTGTTTTGGCACCAAATTGTGCCGCGCCCGCAGCAGCTGTAAGACCTGCCGCACCGCCGCCGATGATTCCAAGATCGTAATCGTATTTTGACATTATTTTCTCCTATAGCTAAGCCAACTATATTAAACGTTTTTTCTTTGTTATATAATATAAACAAATTTTGATAAAAACTTTCATTTTCATTGTTAGAGTATATGAAGAAGGATATTTTATGTCAAATAAGTATTATTGATAAAATGTTCAGGTTTTAATTTTGTTTATTACGGATTGAAATAAAGCATTCCCGGCAAGTATAACGATCTGTTTTTTTTACTGGAAGAAGGCATAAAATCCGAGTACTAAAAAATAACGATTACTGGTTGTAAGCTAGCATAAAATCGTAAATTGATAAACTAAAGAGTACAGGAAGATAGTGAGGATATAATTCTTCACATTCTTGAGAAAATAAATATTATCAGTCAACAAGAATCGTATTAATCTTTATCCTAGGGCACGCAAAGATGCTGGCATTTATAAGGGAGTGTATATATGTCTTCATAAGGTGACAGATAGCATCAAATTCCTCTGAAACGATACACTGTTTTTATTATCACTTATTAATTTTTTCTTCGGAGAGAAGTTTACTTGCCTCACGTTTTAAATCTATGAAGGTAGCCTCCGCTTTTTCTTTTCCCAATTCTTTTACCATCTTTTTCTTTAGATGTTTGAGTAACGCTTTAGACACGCGATCTTCATCCTTGTCAGCAAATGCATTGGCAGCAGTTAAATGATGTGGTGCTGATAGGTCTATTTTTTCTGAATTTTTTAGTACCCAATGGTTTCTGCGACTACTTTCTACCTCATTAATTGCATGCCCAATATTTTCAAATATTTTATTGAAGTCAATTTTTGAATCTAGGCATCTGTTTTTTGCCTCTTCTAAATGATGTGAAGCGCGCTGAATGAGATATATCTCGAGTAATATAGCGTAAACCACAATAAATATAATTAAGAATAATAATGTGTATGAAATGAATGCTGACAAAATTGCTATATCTGAGGGCGAATGACTGCCAGCAGATATAATGACTGCTAAAATGATTGAGGGAAAGTAAAAATAACCCAATATGCTCCAATGATTCAATGACGGAAATTTAATGAATGCTCCTGTTATAACGGCAGCAATTGCAAGTGCCAATAAAGTTATATTTCGCTTATTCATCTTCAGTTCCTCATATATTTCAAATAGCTTAAAGGAAGTACTAAATGTCCATTAGAATCAAAGTAAGTATTTGGTAAAAATACTTTACCAATGAAAATATCATATGCCCACATTACAACCCCTTCAAGCCTAGCACGCATCATAGCCTGATCTTTGTCACTTTTATCATCTGGATAGATTCTTTCTTTGAATACATGAATTGCTTTCTCATAATATGATTCACTATCACTCCACGTCTGAAAAGGCTCATGTGCCGGAGATGTTCCGTCTTCTAATGTATGAATAGCATTTCCTAAATATTCATAAGCTTCTTTTTCACGTTTGTTCTTGAGGGCTTTTATTGCTTTCGACAGATTATCCTTTACAAAATCATTAGACTTTTGAATAAATATCTGCCGTTCAATATTTACTTGTTGTCCAGATTTTATTCCAGTCATGGCATGCTCAAATGATTGAGATGTATCCTGATCCTGATCTACAATAATTTGTTGATGCTGAAGAATATTTAGATTTTCAAGGCTAACTTTACCCGACAAAACATTTTGAATCGCTATTTGATGAACCGGTTCAAAAAGTGGAACTCCACTTTTGCTAGACCATGAGTAAAGAGTTATTGGTATAAAAAATCCAACTACTGACGGTAGCAAGATACTTATCAATACTTTTTTCGAAAATGAATTTATTCTTAGGGTGATTTTCACAGCGGATATTCCCCTTTTTATGGAGCTAAGATTAATCGACAACTTTTTTTTAATCTACTTACCACTATGAAACTATTTTCTTACATATTGGAATAAATAGGTAGTGTCAACATATAAAATAGAATTTTACCATTTTTCACTTCCCAATTCAGGTATACCAGAAATCCGGGTGTCATCAGGGGACTGGCTTCCCCCAAAGGATTGCTTTATGGTTTGCGTAATTACAATGATTTCGGCAGTTGCTAAAGAACAAAGAAAGGTTAAAACAAGAAAGATGGAAACGATAATTTTGCGCATAACGCTTTCGCTTATACGTAGCATAAAAAAAAATTAAAAATGAGGATTTGAGGAAGAAAAGTACACCTACACTCCTTTTTTTTGATAAGGTATACAATTGAGAATTACTACTTAAAAGTGTAACGTTTGAAATCACCGGCCCGCGCGGCTTTTCACGCAGAACCGGTGTATTGAATGGTTATATATTCGGAGAACTATCATTTCGACCAGCGGGACTTGGAACAAATAGACCGGCTAGGAAGCCTACGACGCTGGTGAAAGTTGTAAGAATTAGTTCTGGTTTGAGACCGCGTTTGGGGCCGGAGTAAGAAACACTCCGAGCGAAAGTGTAACAAACCCGCCAACTAGGACCACAGCAAATGCGGTCACTACTATAAACCAAAGACCATCTTTAACGCGGTCTAGGCGGTCCAATCGCAGGAACACCGCCTACAGTCGCTCTAAACTGTGCGACAGCCTTGTTTCTTTCCTCGGTAGGCTTTGTGGAAAGAAAAGACCCTAACTCAGAGGAAGTGATCTCCGGTGGAATAATGGAAATAATGTTTTTGTATAGCTCTTGCTGATCCGCCTTACTAAGATTGCCCACTTGACCAACGATCTCTTTTTAATCCATAAATCCTCCTTTTGGTAAGAATGGCTAACATTGTTCATATGGATCTGCACTAATACTGCAAACTCTAACGATTACTGGTTGAAGGTAGCATAAAATTGTCAGTTTGGAAATTGAGACTTTCAGGAAGGAAGCAATACCGAATTAAAATAATCTAGCCCTAATTCCTAAATATACGTAACCTATAAGTGGTGCCTGAAGAACTATTCCTATAATGATCGACAGCCATGATGGCACATTGAGTAGTCCTTGTAGAAAATGTTTTCTTCCTTGAATAGCTTCTATAATTAGCCAAAATCCTATTAATGATAGACAAAGAAAAGGAATAAAACCTTGATAATATCTAATATCGCTGTAAGGGAGTCCTAGGTAATCATTCATGACATTTTAATCACATTAATATGACAACGTTTATATGAATCAGTATGAATGTTCTAATAGATAACGATTACTGGTTGTAACCTAGCATAAAATCGGAAATTGATAAACTGAAGAGTACAGGAAGAAAGAAATAAAGGATTACCAAGTGTAAGGTGCATAGTAATTTAAAATAATAACATATAACTATCCCATCATGCCTTCCTGGGCAAAGCTGTAAAAAGTATCATCGCCGATAATGATATGATCCAGTACTTTTATTTCCATCAGCCTACCTGCGGCAGTCAGTTCCTGCGTGAATTTTTTATCTTCGGGGCTGGGCGCTATATTGGCGCTGGGATGATTGTGAACGCAGATGATTGCCGCAGCGAATTTTTGCAGCGCCGAATGAATGATCTCCCGAACAATCGGCATGGCATGGTTGACCGTGCCATTGGCCGCTTCATTTATTTCGATTATCTTATTGTTGCTGTTGAGGTAGATAACTTTGAATATTTCCGTCTTGAGGTCGCGCATCTGCGGCATAATGGCATTCACGACATCATGGGCGGAAGATATTTTTTGTTTGCCTTTAAGAATTTCAACTTCCCGAAAACGCCGTCCGATTTCCAGAGCGGCTTTAATTTGCGCGATTTTGGCCGGGCCGAGTCCTTTGAATTCTTTCCACTCACGCATATCGTTATGGCTCATGTTGCGGAAGGTGCCAAATTTGTCAATAATCCGGCGTCCCAGATCAATCGCGCTTGCGCCTTTTACACCCGTGTGTAAAAGAATTGCCAGAAGCTCCGAATTGCTCAATGCTTCCGCACCGAGTTTAAGTAGCTTTTCTCTGGGCCGGTCGTCGGCAGGCCAGCTATTTATCCCTTTAGAGATTTTTTTCTTCAGCTTGTCATCAGGTCTCATGCGTTATTTATTTCTTTTTGAATAATCCCCCCACTCCATCCAGAATATTTTGCTGATCGCCCGTGAGCGCTTTCTTAACGGCTTCTTTAGCAGCGCCCTTCCCTGCTTCCACCGCCACGCTACCCGCAGCATTCTTGACAACATCGCCCAAGGAACTAATCTGGGGCTGTGTAAGTTTTACATCGGGCTTTTGCATGGTGCCGCCGACTTTTATTTTTAAATAAATCAGACCGTCTTTATTGAGTAATGGCTGCATAGCCGCTTCGGCAAGTTTATTGGAATCGGCATATTTTTTTACATCGGGACTCTTGATCAAAGAATCTATGTTTTTAGCCAAAGATGCCTGAACCGGTTTATTGATATCCTTGTTCATCACCATATCCAGATTCATGTCAATGGTTTTCGTTTTAATATTTGTCGCACCGTCAAAGATAATCCTGGCTTGTTTGAGATCAAGTTTTCCGTTGGTAATTTCCACTTTTTCGTCTTTGTAGCGCAAATCCATTCCCGTTTCTTTGGAATCCTTCCACTGTTGTTTGTCTTTAAGGAAAGAAATGTATTCGCCGAGATAATCGCCCAGAATAGGAATTGCCGCGATGGAATTAAATATTTGCAGACCGGTAATTTCGCCGTCAGGAACGGCTATATGAATTATCGCCTCCGGATCCAGCAGGCGTGTCTTAACATCAAACGGAATTACTTTGCCTGTGACGTTTATCGTAACATCAAAATTTTTGACACTGCCTGTTTTCATCTCACCGACCGTTTTTATTCCCATGTCGAAGTTGATTTTAACTTCGTCCTTCTTTTCCAAATCCTTCGGATCGATGTTGATATCGTGAGCGATTGTTGTAAGTTTGTAAATCTGGAATTTCTGATCGTGTTCTCCGTCATAATAATTGATCGTGCCATTCTTCATGCCGATTTCACCAACGGCAATCGCCACAGGAATATCATCCGCAGATATTGGTTTTGCCGGTTCTTTGCTTTCCTTATCGGCAGGCTGTTTTTTGGATTTCATCAAGTCATCAATATTTAGATTCCCCTGCTTGTTTTTGGAGAGGTTAATGACCGGGCTGTATAAAACAAGTTCTTTGAGCTCGACCTGTTTTTTAAAAAGAGGCATTAATTTTACCTTGAATCTCAAGGATTCCATGCCGGCAAAAACATCTCCGGCAGCAACCGGTTTGCCCTGCAGGCTTTCGAGTTCCCGCGGTGTTTTAAAATTGGAAATGGCAACATTTTTTACGTCGATCCCGGAAAGAACGGAAAAAATACTAATATCGATTTTTTCAATGGAAACCTGTCTGTTGAGCGCTCTGGACATTTGTGAGGAAACAAAATCTTTATTTACTTTAGTATAAACGACAATTCCGGCAACGATAATCAAAACTGCGATTACCGCTATAATCGTACCAATCGCAATGAGCATTTTTTTAATCATAATTACAACTCCTTTTAAATATGAGGTATTTAAAAATTGTTTGATCTTTTAAACCTTTCTTTCAAGTCTCTTGTCCATTATACGGGAAATCGCCAGCATGACAAGATGATACAGCGGATGGAAATATCTTTTGAGGAAATAAAACAACTTGATGTCGAATGAGGTGATTACCATGAATCTGCGGCAACGGACAGCGTTCGATAATCATATCCGCAACCTTTTCCGGAGTAATGGCAATTTTAAGAAATAGTTCGCGTGATTTTTTCGTTGAATCCGGACTGGCATTAATTTTCACGCTTTGCACAATTCCTGTATTAACCGCTCCGGGACAGATGACGCTGACTCCTATATTGTGTTTTTTCAGATCGTAACGCAGAACCTCGGATATCCCTACAAGCGCGTGCTTTGTTCCTGCGTACACGGTGTGCCAGGGCAGGCCGATGATGCCCGCCGTTGACGATACCGAAACTATATGACCGCCATGGCCCGCGCGAACCATCTCCGGCACAAAACACTCCATGCCGTGAATCACTCCCCAGAGATTTACGTTTATTACCTTTCTCCCAATCGCTGTGCTCCATATCTTCTATCTGGGAAAAAAGGGCTATCCCGCCACATTTACCAGAATATCAAGAGAGCCATACGCGTCATGAACTTCTTTAGCAAAAGCAGACATGGCCTGATAGTCGCCGACATCAAAGGCTCGCGCCAGACATACTTTGCCGCCCGCACTGGAAATTGAATCAACCGTTTTGTTAAGACCCTTTTCGTCAATATCGGTTAGAAACAACCGGCATCCCCTTTTCCCCATGGCTTGCGCGGTGGCGCGTCCTATGCCGCTTGCTGCTCCGGTGATAAAAACTTTCTCGTCCGACATAATCTTCATTTTTTATTCTCCCGGCAGGTTAAAAGAAAACCGGACAACGCAATATTCATAATATTTTAAACGATTGTCCATCGCTTAATGGAAATTGTTCTCTTATAACTTACAAACTCTTCCGGCGGGTATTTCTTTTCTTAGTCGATTTGCCGGTTTTAACCGGTTTTTTCTTTATCATCCCAGTATTTTTCTTAACCGGTGGCTTGATTATTTTTTTCTTTTTAACCGGCTCCAGAGCAAGTTCCGCCACATCCATCATATCTTTCAGGTAATGAAATGAAATGCTCTTCTGTACATCTGCCGGGACATCCTCAATATCCTTGCGGTTCCAATCGGGCAGCAGGATCGTTTTGATACCCGCCCGGTATGCCGCCAGCACTTTTTCCTTGATGCCGCCAACCGGCAGGACAGCCCCGCGCAACGTGATTTCTCCGGTCATGGCCAGATGCTTTTTAACCTTGCGGTTGGTCAGAAGAGATATGAGCGCGGTAAACATCGTCACACCCGCCGACGGACCATCCTTGGGAATCGCGCCGGCAGGGACATGAATGTGAATGTCCATTTCATCAAAAAATTCCTGCTTCACATCTAACTCCGCAGCATTGGCGCGGATAAAACTCAACGCCGCTGCCGCCGATTCTTTCATGACGTCGCCCAGTTGTCCTGTGAGCGTGAGACCTTTCTTCCCTTTCATCGCCGTAGCTTCAATAAAAAGCATGTCGCCGCCAACAGGAGTCCAGGCCAGGCCAATAGCAATCCCGGGCTTCGTAATGCGCGCGTCAATATCGGTCAAAACGCGCACTGTCCCCAGGTATCTGGGGATATCTTTCTCCGTCAGCGTTTTGGATTTTATACTGCCTTCGGCAACCTGAGCCGCCACGCCGCGGCAGGCATTGGCTATTTCCCTCTCCAGATTACGCACACCCGCTTCTCGCGTGTAGCCGGTAATAATTGTATTGAGCGCTTTGGTGGTTAATTTAAACTGCTCGGCAGTAAGACCGTTTTCCGTCAGTTGCCGTGGTATTAAATATCGTTCGGCAATTTTTACTTTTTCTTCCTGTGTGTAACCGGTCAACTCAATAACTTCCAGTCTGTCGAGCAACGCGGGGGGAATCGGGTCCATAATATTGGCCGTAGCGATAAACATGACGCTGGACAGATCAAACGGCACATCCAGATAATGATCGGTAAATGTATTATTCTGCTGCGGGTCTAAAACCTCCAGCAGAGCAGAGGATGGATCGCCGCGGAAATCGCTGCCGACCTTGTCAATTTCATCAAGCATGAATACTGGATTGTTTGATTCGGCGCGCCGCAGACTCTGAATAATTCTTCCGGGCAGAGCGCCGATGTAAGTGCGGCGATGACCGCGGATTTCCGCTTCGTCACGCACGCCGCCCAGTGATATTCGCACAAATTTGCGCCCCAGCGCTCTCGCGATGGAATGTCCCAGCGATGTTTTTCCCGTGCCTGGAGGCCCGACAAAGCAGAGAATCGGCCCTTTGGAATCCGGTTTGAGTTTGCGCACAGACAGATATTCAATAATGCGTTTTTTTGGTTTAGTCAAACCATAATGATCTTCATCCAGAATCTGACGCGCTTTGGCGATATCCAGATTATCCGTGGTGGATTCATGCCAGGGAAGCGCCGTCATCCAATCCAGATAGGTTGAAGATACCGTGTATTCCGCTGAAGACGGACTCATGAGGGATAACCGCTGCACTTCTCTTAACGCTTCTTTCCTGGCTTCTTCGGGCAGTTTCTTTTCTTCTATCTTTCTCCGGTACTCTTCCGTCTCCACCACGTTTTCATCTGCTTCACCCAACTCCTGCCGGATGGCTTTCATTTGCTGGCGCAGATAATAATCGCGCTGGCTTTTATCAATATCATCCTTCACTTTGTTCTCTATTTTATTGCCCAGTTCGAGAACATCCATCTGGTGATTGACCATGCGTGTCAATTCTTTCAGACGTTGTTTAATATCGGCGACATCCAGAACCTTCTGCTTTTCTTCTATCGGAGCGTTGATGATCGAAGCAATCAAATCAGCCAGCGTGCCTGCCTCGGTAATGGATTTAGCCATGGGGCCAAATTCCGGCGGCAAGAAAGGCGAGAGTTTCAATATGCGGTCAAACAGCGACAGCAGATTGGACATTAAGGCTTCTGTCTCCAGATCCTTGATGTCCTGCTCCTCAACCAATTTGATGCGCGCCTGCTGATAAGGTTTGCCTTCAATAATTTCGTCTATCGAAAAACGGCTGATTCCCTGCAGAAGCATTTGCGTGTGGTTATCGGCGGTTTTTGCCATCTTCATAATCACGGCGCAGGTACCGACCTGATGCAAATCATCTTTCGTATAATGTTTCGGTATTTCGGGTTCTTTTTTAGACATGATAAGACCGACCAGGCGGTCTCCGGTCATAGCTTCATCCACCAGCATTGAAGCGGTGCCGGTCACCTCGAGTGGAATCACTGTTTTAGGAAACACGATTACATTATGTAATGGAAGAATCGGAATCACTTCCGGGATATTAAAAGTTTTTTTATTTTCTGAGACGTTTTGTTCCGTCATGATTGCCTCCGCGTATAGTCGTCAATATGAAATCAGCAGTCACTGTCTATTTTTTCGAAATGATTGAAACGCGATGCGATTTACTGACCGGCAGCTTATTCATTCTCACCATTAAGATGCCGTCGGCATAAGAAGCTGCCGCCGACTGCGCTTCCACCGGCGCCGGAAGCGTAACGTTTCGCTCAAAATGGCCATGCATAATTTCCGCCTGACAATAGCGCGCGTTATGTAAAAGGTGAATCGCTTTGCGAATACCGGCGATTCTGAGATGTTTCCTGTTCACTTCAATATGCAAATCTTCTTTTTTGACGCCCGCCATATCAGCCAGTACGACAACCTCATCAACCGATTCGTACACATCAACGTTGGGCCGCCAGATGCATTCATAATTCTTGAAGGCCGGTCGAACCAGGTGAAATATTTCATCCGCAACTTTCTGAAACTCATCCTCAAAATTACTGCTGAAATTAATTTTTATATAGGTCATTTCCGCCGCCTGTTTTGAATCATTTTATGTAATTATAATAACTTTATGACAACTTGTAAATACCGCTTTAACAAAATAATTTATTTTAAATATATACTGTAAGTCTGTTTGCCTGAAAAAGTTCCAGATAAACGGACTCGCTTACATTTTTGCACTACTTATTAACAGTTCAACAATAGTAATAACATTGGGCACGTGACGACTATAGTCGTCACCCCGGCGGAGGCCGGGGTCCAGTTTAAATAATTCTGGATTCCGGCTCGGAGGCCGGAATGACCAATATATAGACTACTATGGAACAATTAATATCTGACGTATTTGGCAACCACACTGTCTATCGTTTCATCACTTGCTTCACAGTTTAATGTGAGCAGTTCCGTTAATTCATCCGTCAACTTCTTATTGTCCCTTAATTTATCCGCGACATTTTTATCATTAACTATTCTATCAACATATCTGGTGCAGATATCCCTTGCTGTCTTTTCAACCGCATCATAGGCACTGCCCGATAAGGCTATTTTCTTAATCCCTTCGTTTTCTGCATCTATTATTTCCGAAAGCAGCGCTTTATTTTTTACCATTTTCATCAGGTGATTGCTTAATATCTTCTTGACCACTACTTCATTCGTGGAACGGACGTTGATTTGCTTCTCCTCATCCGTGTTTCTTGCTGCATCGGCATATTTCTTATCTTTCACCATTTCCTTCAATTTTTTGAGCGTCTTGGCCGGATATTCTCTCATAACCGAATATGCGAGCGCTTTGGGAATATGGCCGGCGGGATCAACTTTCAGCCTGTAGATGAATCTTGTCTTGTTTCTTCCAAGATAATCCATTTCATACAATCCGTTCATAACGGTAATCCGGACGCGTTTTTTTTCCACCGGAATCTTGACATCATCAGTGCAAAAAAAACTTATCCTGGAGTTACCGTTCTCATAATCATATATTGTTTCGTTTTTCAGAACGATATCCCTCTGCTCAACCAGCAGGGGACTTAGAATCAGATGCAGAACAAAAGTGTTGCGGTCATATTTCTTTAATACCTCTGCGCCGGCAAAATCAGGCATCCATTTGCCAAATTCAGGCACATCGCGCAACACTTCTCCGATAACTTCCATTTTGGCGTCTATGGTCGTTACGGCCAGATATTCCTTGAGATCAGTTCCGGGAACAGAACGCACGTATGACCTGATCCCGCTGCTGTCTTTAAATTTTGTCCACTCTCCGGACGCATGAACAGATCCTGTCAACCCAAAACCGAAAAACAATAGAGCAACAACCGCAATAATGTACTTCTTCATGTAAGACACCCTCCTGATCTTTTATTATTTTTTTTAAAAATATTTTTTAATACTTATAGTTCACGAAAAATCAATTTTCTCAATATCGCGCCAGGATTCCTTTATCATAACCATTGCACCTCCGGATTCTTTCTCGAAACCGTGTTTGCATAACGATACGCGGGATAGCCCATCACTAAATTGGCATAGACCTGCCTTTCATCCGGGACACCAAGATTCTTTCGCAATTTGCCGCTGAATTTCAAAGCCATGGTCAGAAAGCCTATAAAGCAGGTTCCCAGACCGAGCGAATGGGCGTAATTGATTATTGTTGTCGCGGCAATATTGCAGTTATCGGATGCGAACGGCTTTTTCTTGGGAGCTAGAATTAAAATCAGAACCGGCGCGTTGTGCAAAATAAAATCCCTGCCGTTTTCTGTATTCTGCTGCCTGGCATAATCCATTTTTCGAAGATAACGGTTATTGGCCAGGCCGATGAGATTTACCAGAAATCTGCCCATCCCTTTTTTAGTCATATTGTATATGCGTATTGCGAAACCAAATATATAATTTGCCGTTTCTTCAATAAGGCGCTTATTGGTAATCACAATATAGGAAACGTTCTGATCATTGCTTGCGGTGGGAGCAAACCGCGCCAGGTCGATAATCTGTTCGATAACATTACGCGGCACCGGTTCGTTTTTAAATTGTCTGACACTTCTCCTGCTGACGATTATATCGCGGTACACATCGGGATTGAGATTCTTTTGATTCACCTCTTTGATCTGTTCTTTTTTAAGACCGTCATGACTTATGGCATCGCAGGGGCATACGGCAATACAGTGACTACAGCCATTGCACAAGTCGGAATCGACAGGTTTGGACTTGCCGTCAACGATACGCCATACACCCGAGGTACATTCACGTACGCACAGCATGCACTCACTGCATTTGTCTTCATGTTTTTCAATCAGCATTGAAATTATGTCGTGAAGATAACCGCTTTTTTTATTTTCGACAGGAATCTATTAATTATTGATGGGTATACAAAGAAGTAAGTTGCATGTCAATGAAATATTATACCAATTCAAAATCAAAGCGCTATTTTTGTTGGCGTCGTTGTCGGCTTCCTCAACGTATATACAATACGCCTCGTCGCCTTAAGCCCAGCCGCCTCAATATCATCTTTGATTTTGAATTGGTATTAACGGCAAAATGCCGGACTGAGTGGATATGTTTTTATCTATTGCGGCGGCCTGAATCATCAGCCGCCGCAATTGTTTCCCTGAAGGATATGGCAATTTAATATTGAAATTTTAATCAGGTATGTACTTGAACGACACCCTTAGTTTCGCCCGGTATTCAACTACTTTACCATTCTCAACTCGCATATCGAGCTCCTTAACTTCCGCAACCCTGATTTCCTTTAGACTTTTTGCCGTCAATTCTACAGCCTTCTTTGCCGCATCTTCCCACGACTTTTCACTCCCTCCGATAACTTCAATGACTTTGTAAATGCTGCTCATATTTTCCTCCTCATTCTCTTTAATGGTTTGAAAACACTTAAACGTTACGCATCGACTTTTTAAGTTTTTAAAAATGAATAACACACTGGCGAAAGCCAGTAATAAAAAATGGAGAAACAATAAGACTATTAAAAATTAGAAAATGTGAGCGAGCATCAAAAAAACAAATCAGAAAGAAGCTCAACCTGTATATATTATACTTTATTAAAAAAAAACGTCAATCATATAATATCTCAATATTTAAACTACTTACATTAACAAGAGCTACTCTTATGTTTTTATTGAATTTTCCACGAAAATATTTTAGACTGACGGTCAGAAAATATTAACCGGTATATCTCTTGAAAAATCCGCTCGAAATAAAATTTCCCGCGCTAATATAAAACAAGGAGTATTTTTTTATGAGTAAATTTACATTAGACAAGCCCGACAATCTGGTTGATTGGTGGGCACAAAGCGTAACCAAGTTTGCCGACAGAAAACTTTTCGGCACAAGAAACAAAAACGGCGTTTATGAATGGATAACTTATAAAGAAATCGGCACCCGCGTCGATAATATGCGTGCCGGACTGACCCAATTGGAAATCGGTAAAGACGATGTCGTCGGTGTCATTGCCAACAACCGTCCGGAGTGGCCGATTATTGCTTTTGCCACCTGGGGATGCCATGCCCGTTTCGTTCCCATGTACGAAGCGGAATTGGTGCAGGTATGGAAATACATCATTGCCGACAGCGGGATAAAAGTACTTTTCGTTTCTAATCAGGAGATATACGAAAGGATAAAAAATTTCCCGAAAGATATTCCGACGCTTAAACACATTTTTATCATCGACTCTGATGGTGAAAATTCAATGGCCTCCGTCGAAAAGAAAGGGGCCGCAAAACCCGTTGCACCGAAGAGTCCGAAAGCAGAAGACGTCGCCGAACTCATCTACACATCAGGCACCACCGGCAATCCCAAAGGTGTTTTGTTGATGCACATGAATTTTACCAGCAATGCGCATGCCGGGCTCAAGTTGTATCCCGAACTCTGGCAAAACGAAGTTGTTACTCTGACTATTTTGCCCTGGGCTCATACTTTCGGCCAATCCGCCGAGTTATTCGCTATTATCCATCTGGGCGGCGCGATGGGCCTGATCGAAAGCACCAAAACCATTATCAATGATATTGTTCAAGTCAAGCCCACCTTCATGATTGCCGTCCCCACAGTCTTCAACCGGATTTACGACGGCTTGTGGAACAAAATGAATAAAGATGGAGGAGTGGCCAAAACTCTCTTTGTAATGGGCGTAGAAGCGGCCAAGAAAAAACGAGAACTCGCGGAAAAAGGCCAGTCCGATTTTATGATCAACCTCAAAGTAAAACTGGCTGATAAAATTGTCTTCAAGAAAATCAGAGAACGTATGGGCGGCAGATTGATTGGCGCCATGACCGGCAGCGCGGCCATGAACATTGAGATATCCAAGTTCTTCTTCGACATCGGCGTTCCCATCTTCGATTGCTATGGTTTGACAGAAACATCGCCGGGCGCAACCATGAACGGTTCCCAGGACTACCGTCTGGGCAGCGTCGGCAAAGCTATTGACAAGGTCAAGATAGCCATTGATAAGTCCGTGGTTGAAGAGGGCGCGACGGACGGTGAAATCATTATTTACGGTCCCAATGTCATGAAAGGCTATCACAACCGGCCGGAAGATACCAAAGCCGCTCTAACGCCGGACGGAGGTTTCCGCACCGGCGACCGCGGACGGTTGGACAAGGACGGATACCTTTTCATCACCGGCCGCATCAAGGAACAGTATAAACTGGAAAACGGCAAATTCTGTTTCCCCGTCTCGCTGGAAGAAAACATCTGTCTGGCTTCCTTTGTTCAGCAGGCTGTCGTCTACGGAACGGGCCGTCCGTACAATATCTGCATCATCGTTCCCGATTTTGATGTTCTGCTGCACTACGCCAAAGAAAAGGGACTGCCGGCGGATATCAACACACTGGTTGCGCGTCAGGATATTATCGATATGATCGGCGAATCCGTTACCAACCAACTGAAGGGCAAGTTCGGCGGTTATGAAATTCCCAAAAAATTTATACTTCTTTCCGAGCCGTTCAGTCTGGATAACGGTATGTTGACTCAGACGATGAAACTCAAACGTAAAGTTGTCATGGAAAAACTGAATGATCGGATTGAAGCGCTTTATAATACCAAGTAGCCAGCAAATATTAAGTAGAAATAATCCCCTAAAAAAAAAGCGCGTCAGGCTGACGCGCCTTTTTAGTTTATCCGGTCCGGTCTTTTTCCGTGAATGATACTGTCGATAGTGTTCTGTTTGGAGTAATGACCTCCCGTAACCAGATTCCTCGCATCTTCTCTTCCCAGAATTTTTTCTCTGATTTTTTGGGGCGGCAGGCCTTTTTCATGCAAGTTTAAAACGCCGTCACGCAACTGTTCCATTTTGGAAATTTTTTTTAGCAGCGCGTCCCTGCCGTTTGGCACTACGCCTTTAAGGTTACAGAAGATAGTTTCGATTTCCAGTTGTGAGAGCTTCTTTATCGTATCAAGAATCTGCAAATAATTTTCATCTTTCCTGAGATAAATAAAAGTTGTCCCGCAAAAAAGGTCTCCGGTGAAAAGCCATTTTTTATCAGGTTCATACAAGCAGATGTGATCGTCGGTATGTCCCGGGGATTTGATGACTTCAAAATGATGATTACCGGCGTCAATCCTTTCGCCGATGGCCGTCCCTTTAGAAGTTTTGGGCCAATCCCAGACAACCCTCTGATAGAAACGCAAATCATTCAGGCGCGGATTTTCCAGATATTCAAGAGCCAGCGGATGGGCGTATATCGGTATCCCGAATAGGTTCTGGACATCGCCGTTGTTGCCGATGTGGTCCTCATGATGATGCGTGTTGACAATTTTTCCGATTTTTCTGCCTTGCAGTGCGGCAAGAAACTCCTTACCCGCACGATTGGTGCCGGTGTCAATTAGCACATCCCCAACCCCAAAAGCATAAACCGGATATAAAAGAAATCCCATGGGAGAACGTCCCATGTAAAAAAGAGTCACCGAATCATTTTCCGAAATATTTAGCATTTCTTAATTATCAGTTTTAGCAATCAACACATCGTCTGTAAAATTTCAGCAAACATCAAAGATTTTCGGCTGTATGCCGCAAAGAGCCTCAATACATTTTTTATTAATAATTATTTTGTCTGAATACCTTCGATGACAACCTCAATCCTGTCGTTTTTCCGCCTCCCCTCTTTTGTTGCGTTGCCGGTAATCGGTTGATTGGCCCCATAACCTAAAGCATGGATGCGGGACTTTTCAATGCCAAATTTATCTATAAGGTAGCGCCGCACGCTGTCAGCACGTTTCTGAGACAACAGTATGTTGTAACTTTCTTTGCCGGCACTGTCGGTGTGTCCGATTATTTCAATGCTGGTTTCGGGATGCGCCTTCATGAAATCGGCCAGTTTCTTGATATATTTATCATGTTTTTTGTCGAGAAAGCTCTTACCATTTACAAATTGTGCATTGAGAATGAAAGAAACTTTTTCTTGTTTTTGTTCAACAACCGGAGCGACATTTTTCGGAGCAGGAATTGGTGTTTGAACAGACGGAGACTCCGGTACTTTCGGCATCGGTGCCGTAGCAACAGGCATCGGCACCTTTTGAATAGATGGCGCGATTGTTGGAACCGGTGTCGCAGTTTTCTGTATAGTCGGCGGTTGAACAGGATCCGACTGCTCCTGTATTGATCGAACAGCAGCGGGATTAGGGACTGGCTCAGCGACGGGAATGGGCAGCGCGGATGTCTGAGAACCACCGTTAAGCCATTTTGCCGCGTCGCGAACGGACTCCTGATCAAACTTGAAGCGGAACCGGATAAACGGTCCCTGGGCTGTGTAGCTCGCCTGGGAGAAATCCTTATCATTAAAACCAGTCAGATTATAGCCCAGACTGACCCAGGTATTCTGCATCACATTATAACCGACGGAGATCCCTTCACAGTAATCGATCTGACCCGCATTCCAGGAGTGCAGGATGCTGCTTTGCAAACCGATGTCCCAATCCTTGCTGATGTCATAGCGTCCTTCTATTCCCACAAGATCAGTAAAGCCGCTGTAGTCGTTCCCACCCACTGTTTGCAGCACATACTTGGCGCCATAATTCATCGAAACCTGAAGGTCTTTGCGGGGACGATAGTTGTTGATAAAATTGTTGACAAGCCGCCATGAATCAAGCTTGCTGGTAGTGCCGCCGCTTTCATCATCAATAATGAAATCAAGGCGATCCAGCACAATCCACTGGGTCTGCGGCGGACGGTATACGAGTCCATAACGCAGATCAACCTTGGTTGTATCAAGACCGGTGGAAGCAGATGTTTGGAATATCTGGGCGCGGCCTGACCAGGCCCACGCGCTGTCGATCTCTTTGACTATACCACTCATGAGACCCCATTTGTTTTCGCTGTCCGCCAGACGGAATTCCACACGGTTGTCCCATGTCATCTGTTTGACCTGATAGGTTGCCCCACCGGAAACAGAGGTAAAATCATCAGTGGTGCCCGACGCCGGCGTCACATTCGTATTGATCTGGTAATTCTTGTTATCGGCCACTGTCTGACTGCGCTCCAGACCGGCATCCGCCTTCCAGGCATTGTTGATTTTCCAGGTCTGCTTGAGTCCGACATCGGCAAAAACACGATCGTCATTCTCGTTGAACTGGCGCTCAACAGTGCTGGTCATTGCCGCTCCATTCCAGAGAGCGGAACGCATGCCCAGGCGAGTGTCCTCTGTGGTGGCGCCCGACCCCCAAGTGAATTCCTGAGCAGCCAGCAGGGTCATATTTTTAGTTGCCTTATACTCGGCACCCAGAGCTACACGGGTCGGAAAGTCGCTGTTGTCGTTGCTTCCGACCGATTGGGCATAATCCAGCGTCAGGGATAGACGATCATTCAGAGTCGGTACTTTCCCCCCCAGCGTCAACTGATTGGATTCATGGCTGCTGCCGTCATCCAGATGGTCATCCGCGTGCAGAATTCCGGCATAAGCGCTGTAGCCTCCTTTGGTGTTATAATTAATTTTAGCTTCGGCGACATCCCGCGTTGCATCTGTCACCAGATTGTCCTGCCGGTAAATATCTCCATTAGTACTGATACTATCACCGAAGCGATACGCGCCTTCAACCCCGTATTTACGGGTGCCTGCCTCGCTGGCCGGCTGCTGTCCCAGTCCGAAGCCCGGCGCCTGTTCACGGAAATAGGTTTTCACGTCAAATAGTTTAGTGGTGTGCGACACTTCCGCCAGATAGGCATCGCCGCTGCGGCTTGCCGTCCCGTCATTAAAATCGCTGGTGGCAACTTCAGCGCGGAATTTTGTCGTTTGATCCAGTTTGAATGATGTATCCGCTCCATACAGATTGCCGCTTTGATCGCCCTGCCCTTCATGGATATAACTTGCGCCTGCCTTCAACTTATTATCAAGTAATTTAACACCGGCACGGCCGCCATAGGTATAATCCTGAACGCTGCCGGGCACAGTTTCATATTCAGCGACAATTATGATCGGATTTAACTTTTGGTCGCGATAGTAAACTGGTTCCTTGAAGAGGATCGTGCCAGCGTCGTAATCAATGGAATAATCCGTAAAGCTGGCCATCGCCTGGGAGGAAATAACTATCTCGCTGTGAAAGCGGTCCCGCACTTCGATGGTAATCTTATCACTGTTGGGCACGATGTTCTTGTGAGACAGATGATAGATCCCGGAAGTACCGTCGCCGGGAATTTCATCCCGCGCATAGACCTGATCGGTCTGGCTGGCAAAGGCATTAACCTCGAAATTTTTGGCCTGCAATTCGGTTTTGACGCCGGTCATGCGGCGGCTATAACGGGAAAGTTCCGTCACGGTCAGACCGGTGTCAAAGTCGCCAAACAGGGCGTAGAATTGTTCCCGCTCAATCTTGATATACAAATTTTTAGCGCTAGCCGCGTCATACTGCTGCTGAGACGCATCGCCGTAAAGCGTGTAATAGCTCTCGGGATTGATCGTCTGGAACAATCCGTCCGTGCGAGTAATCCCCTTTGTCTTGGCAGAGTCGTAGGCCACGGTCAACAGCCATTTGCCTTTTATCTGACCCTTGGCAAAAAAAGCCAGACGACTATCCTTGTAGAGATTATCATCTATCCCGGCGTTTGTCAGGTTTTCCATGTTGCCTGATAAAGTGTTATAGCCGACCGTCCCTTCGCCAATTCCAACCAGGATCCAGTCGCGCAGTGCGGGCTGCGCATAGGTTTCCACCTCGACTGATGCATTGTTGTAACCGAGCACAACTCGATAGAGGCCGCTTTGGTTGACCGGCTGAAACAGGACATCTCCTTCCCTGCTCATCTGAACATGCGGATGACTGCCGGCAACCGGTGGCGCCGCAAAAATATCCGGCTGCTTCAATGGACTTAGCGTACCTTCCCGAATTTCCAGTTCCGCTCCGGCGGGAATGAGGGTACCGTCGGAATCATAAAGTTCCAGCTTGATTTTTACTGGCGTCTTGCCGTCGGCAACATTGCCCTGGACCGATTTCATCCGGATGGAAACAATCTCTCCGCTTCGTTTTACTGATATTTTCTGCTGAAAACGGGCGTTGCCGAAGGGGTCGACACCCTGTAATTCGACGATGTGATCTCCGCGTTTACCGAAATCGACCCCGACATAACTGTAAATCGCTTTGCCCGTTTTTTCATCCTTCATGGTGAAACCGATGCTCTTTTCTGAAATTTCTTTTTTGTCGACCAACAGGCGCGGAGTCAATTGGGAATCAAGACAGATACGAACGCTGTTTATATTATTAACAAGAATGTCTTTATCACCCGGAGCAAGTATCCCATTGGGATCCGTGATAGTGATTTCCGGCGACTCCTTTGCGGATGCGGATGTAATTTCCGGCGCCGCCAAATTCTGCGCAGCGGATGAAGAGTCAGTCGTAACCGTCGCGCTGCCTGTGGAATCCGAACGTGAAGACGATTCATCTGTCTTCGGTCCTACATCGTCAGCGTCGGGAATAACAAAAGAAAGACTCTTCGTATCCTTCCGTTTCACGGCAATGGGTTCGGCCATTGAAGATTGATCGTTACCGCCTTGAAGTGTATTTTTAGACGAAATGGTCTCTATTCTTTTTTCTCCGCTGTGTTCTTTAAGAACACGCAAATTCGAGCGATCAACAATGCGGCTGGACGTGATACGCACTTCCACACGCCGGTTCAGCGCTCTGCCGGCCTCCGTTCGGTTATCGGCAATCGGCGCAGAACTTCCTTTACCTTCCAGAAATAATTTTTCCGGAGGAATCCGGAGCTTGTCCATCAGGTAGTGACCGACACTTGCGGCTCGTGCTAAAGATAGCACCAGATTATCAGCGTACTGACTGCGATGACTCGGCGCGATAGGAACATTATCCGTGTGTCCGGTAACCTCGATTTTTTCCGTGCGCAGGACTGACAGTGTGCGGCCCAGTTCATCCAATTTTTTACGGTCTTCAGCGTTGAGTTCGGCGCTCCTGACCGGGAAGTGCGGCCGCAGAATAATTTCGGGCATTCGGAATATTTCTTCACTCTTGTCCAACTGCAGACTGGTCTCGGCCGGTGGCGTCAGAATCTGTGCTTTTGCCTCGCTGTCAGCGGTCAGATATGCCTTTGTCACGAGTATGCCTGATTTGCCGTTGCCAGACGGCTTTCCCCGGAAAATTATTTCTTTACGCCACCCGGCTGGCAGATCACTCAGTTTGAAGACCAGCCTGGTCTTGTCGATTTGCAACGGGTCGGCGTTGGCAACGCCGTCCATCATGCTGCTGCCCGGCTCATAGAGCACGCCTTCCGGCAGAATAATGTTCAATTTAGCGGCTTGAACAGGCAGGGTGTTCCCCCGCATAGCAACCCGATAGGAAATGTCCTGCCCTTGTGTCGTGTTGGCAAGTTCCAAAACGATCTCACCCTTTTTTGTCGCAGGAACGGATTTTTCGCCTGCCTGTTTTTTACGGATATGGAAGTCCGTTCGCCAGAGAGTTCCTCCTTGTGTTTCCACAAATTGTGAGAATGCCCTTCCGGCAAAACGGCTGTTTGCGGTGCAGGCATAGGCTTCATAACCTTCGGGAAGTGAATCCAAATCCAATTGCACCACATGCAGGCCGTCACGCACTCCCTCGAAATGAAACATCCCCCGTTTGTCGCTGATAACAAAAGAACCGTCCTCCAGATAGACCCGCACATCTCCGACACCGTCCGGTCCTTCTCCGGTTTTATCATTGCACGCGCCGGTTGAGACGCGCCCCATCAGGGTCGAACGGGTCCGCATAAAATCGTCTCTGACCGTCACAGTGACATGGGCATTGTTTGATTTTACTCCGGCAATGGAACTGGCAATAGCGCTGTTAGTCGCATCCCCAAGGCTGGCCCCTGCGGTCACTTCCACCACATAATCAATAATTACGGAAGAGCCACTAGCCAGAGTGCCGACATTGAAGGTCAGGGTTCGGCCGTCAGCCGAAATAACCGGATCGCCGGCTGGAATACCATTGATTTTGACCGATCCTTTACGGAACCGGAAACCAATCGGCAGTGTGTCGGACACACTGACACCAGCGGCCGGAATCGATTTGGTGCTGACAGTCAGCTCGTAAGGAATAAAATCACCTTGTCCCGCTGAGTCCTTACCGGCGGTCTTTTGCAGCCAGAGGGGGCCCGCCACACCGATGTTAACGGCGACGGTCACTGCCGATGTTGCCGATGTTATATTCGGCGAAGAAAGTTTTGCGTTGTTGACGATATTGACGCCCTGGGCAGGATTGTTCACAGTAACCTGATACAGAACAAGAACACTCTTGCCACCGGGAATCGTCCCGCCGGCCGAACTGGTCGCGCCCGTACCGACATTGACTGTCAGCGTGGGCGAAGCATAAGCGGCCGCATCCGTATCGCTCGCTGAGGTTAGATAAGACGCTGTGCCCGTGTCGTCGACATAGGTGATGTCTTTTGTCCCGCCGGAATAAACTCCCGTCTTTAATGAAACGTAAGTGGTCGGCAAAATATCGGTGACGACAGCAGACGAAACAGTGCCTGATATATTGGCCGAAACCAAAATATATTCGAGAATATCACCCGGTTTTGTCGTGACACCGGCCGGGTAGTAATTAATTGCATTGTAAGAGTATGCCGTTCCTGTCCCCGCGACAGATGTCGTCACGTTCCGGACGTACTTGGCAAAGCTTGCCACACCGATTTTAACGGCGACGGTCACTGCCGATGTTGCCGATGTTATATTCGGCGAAGAAAGTTGTGCGTTGTTGACGATATTGACGCCTTGGGCAGGATTGTTCACAGTAACCTGGTACAGAACAAGAACACTCTTGCCGCTGGGAATCGTCCCGCCGGCCGAACTGGTCGCGCCCGTACCGACGTTGACTGTCAGCGTGGGCGAAGCATAAGCGGCCGCATCCGTATCGCTCGCTGCAGTTAGATAAGACGCTGTACCCGTGTCGTCGACATAGGTGATGTCTTTTGTCCCGCCGGAATAAACTCCCGTCTTTAATGAAACGTAAGTGGTCGGCAAAATATCGGTAACAACAGCAGACGAAACAGTGCCTGATGTATTGGCCGAAACCAAAATATATTCGAGAATATCACCCGGTTTTGTCGTGACACCGGATGAATAATAGTTAATCGAATTGTATGTGTATGCCGTGCCCGTACCCGCAGCCGATGTCGTCACGTTCCGGACGTACTTGGCAAAGCCCGCCACACCGATTTTAACGGCGACGGTCACTGCCGATGTTGCCGGTGTAATATTCGGCGAAGAAAGTTTTGCGTTGTTGACGATATTGACGCCCTGGGCAGGATTGTTCACAGTAACCTGATACAGAACAAGAACATTCTTGCCGGAGGGAATCGTCCCGCCGGCCGAACTGGTCGCGCCCGTCCCGACATTGACTGTCAGCGTGGGCGAAGCATAAGCGGCCGCATCCGTATCGCTCGCTGAGGTTAGATAAGACGCTGTGCCCGTGTCGTCGACATAGGTGATGTCTTTTGTCCCGCCGGAATATGCTCCCGTCTTTAATGAAACGTAAGTGGTCGGCAAAATATCGGTAACAACAGAGGAAGTAATATCATTCGTTCCATTGTTGCTGGAAACCAAAATGTATTCAAGAATATCTCCCGGTTTTGCAGTAACGCCGGCCGGGTAGTAATTAATTGCATTGTAAGAGTACGCAGTTCCTGTGCCGGCGGCGGCTGTAGTGACATTGCGGACGTACTTGGCAATGCCCGCCAAATCACTATAGGTGTTAAGTACATCGCCGGACGTCACTGTTTTAGTGTTGTCAGTATTTGATGTAGCCGTAAGATGAACCGGAACGATAACGCTTTGGCCTTTCGTAACGATAGTCCCGGCGGTAACCGTAACCGTAACAGACTTCTCCCCAGACACCAGTGTACCGGCGTTGGGAGCGGAACTCAAAGCCACAGACAGAATGATCGTGGAGGTGCCGCTGGCGTTGTCAATAACAGTGGAAACAGTTCTTTCAACACCGTTGATAACCACCTTATCACCCGGCGCAATACCATTGACAATGCCATCGCTCACCCCGTCGGAAGGAACAGTTAGAGCACTGTTCGTGCTTGTGCCGATAGTTACCGTTGCGCCAATCACAATACTGCCTGTTGCAGGTATGGCTGTGCCTGTGTTGCCGTTGTTAACCTGAGTTCCTGTCCCGGCGGTAAGATTATAGGTTTCCGGTCCATTGGATGTCGAAGTTATGGTATAAGTATCTGTAAGAGTCGTTGCGCTGCCGTTATATGAAGTGTTCTGGTCCGGTCCTTTAACAATAGTGGGCGATGAAGGCACCAGACCAACGGTAACTGTAATACTGGCGAAGGCAAGCTGATTGACACCATTATCGATGTAGGACATGACGGCCTTGTTGACAATCTTCGTGTTGGCCGCCAAGTTGGCCCGGGCCGGCGCTGCGGACAGAATTAAGGTAACTGCAAACAGCGCCGGCACTACTGCGGCCATTTTAATATTACGCAAACAGGAAAAAAGCAGATTCAGGCAGGAATTAAACGAAGCGATACCTGCTCCGCTCCCGGCAAAAGGCAAGCGGATGGGTTTTCCGGTCTTTCGACCGGAAAACCATTGCTTCATTTTATTATGTATCCAGCCCAAAATCATCATTTAAGCTTCAATCCATTACGGGTTAGGGGTTAACTTTGACCTGATAAAGCACACGAACTGTATCGCCTGCGGCAAGTGTCCCGCCCGCGGCAGGTGGAATACCCGCGCCTGTCCCTACATTGACTGTCAGTGTAGACGCTACATACAATCCAGCATCATCGCCGGCGGCCGCCGTCAAATAACTCGGCGTGCCGGTTGCATCGACGTAGGTAATATCTTTGCCGCCGGTATACTCCCCTGTCTGGAAGGCAACATACGATGTCGCCAAACCATCGGTAACGACAGAAGCAGTAACTGGTCCAGTTCCAGAATTGTTGCAAACCAGCATGTATTCGAGAACTTCACCCGGTTTTGCCGTAACGCCGGTCACATAGTAAGTGTTGCCGCCGTAACTTGCAGATGTTCCGCCAACGATAGGCGTGGTGACATTGCGGACGTACTTGGTAATGCCCGCCAAACCACTGTAATAGGTGTTTTGCGAATCGCTGGAAGTCGTTGTTTTCGAGTTATCGGTATTGGATAAGGCGGTAATATGCGCTGGAACCAGCACGCTTACGCCGGGCGTAACGATGGTCCCGGCAGAATCCGTAACCGTGACATTCTTCTCTCCAGCCACCAGTACACCGGCTGCGGGAGCGGAACCCAACGCCACTGTCAGAGTTATGGTGGAGGTACCGTTAACGTTATCAACAACAGATTGAACGGTTCTTTCCGTGCCGCCAAAGCCGCCAATGAGCACCTTATCACCCGCCGCAATACCATTCACAAGGCCATCATTCACCCCGTCGGCAGGAACAGTTAGAACAGTTGTCGTGCTTGTGCCGACAGTCACCGTCGCGCCGATCGTAATACTGCTGCCTGACGCAAGTACGGCTGTGCCGGTGCTGCTGTTGTTAACCTGAGTCCCTGTCCCGGCGCTAAGATTATAAGTGTCCGGTCCATTGGAAGTCGAGATTATGGTGAACGTATCGGTAAGGGTCGCTCCTGTGGCATAATTAGTGCTGTAGGGCGCGCCCACCGCAACAATTACGGGAGCGGAAGGAACCAGACTCACGGTAACTGTAACGCTGGCCGTTTTTACCTGGATTCCCGTGCCATCATTATAGGACAACTGGGCCTGGTTAACAATCTGCGTGTTAGCCGCAGTGACGGCCCATACGCTCCCTGGTGACGCGGCAAGTGCAAGCGTCATCAACAACAATAGGGTTAAATAGACTTTTATAAATTGTTTCATTTTGTTTTCCTCCTTTGGAATTTTTTTAAATTGTTTCATTTTTTTTCTCCTCCTTTTTTGCTTTTATTTTTTTATGTTATTTTCATTTTACTTTCCCTCCTCAGGAACTTTACTTTTTATATATTTTATCCGGCGGGAATCAGCCATTAGCCGGAATTACAGGGTGGCCGGTAATCCGGCCGCCCCATGTTGTGTCAAGGTCAGTCGATCTTTGTCTGGTAGATAAAGTAGTCTGTTTCAGCACTGTTGACCGTGCCGCCGGCCGCGGTTGTGCTGCCGATCCCCAGATAAAAGGTCATGGTGCTCCCTGCCGTTTGACCGGACGACTTGCCGTAACCAACGTTGGCGAGTCCGCCGCTGTTATCTACCTTGAGGGAGCCTGTAGTGCCAGTCCTTGACGAATAGACCAGTGCAAATGTACCGGTAGCACCACCGGTGTTGTTGGCGCCATAGGCGCCCGACGAGCTGACCAGCGTAGAGTAGGTCGGGATCGGGTCTGTGGCAATGACCGCGGTGGCGTTGCCTGTACCGGTGTCGGTGATTTTTACCGCGTACTCGAGAATATCACCGGGTTTGCCGGAAACACCCGTCTGATAGTAGGTAACCGTGTTGTTGATGGGCGGGTTGACGAGCGTCAAACCTCCCCCAACTACAGCAGCGGTCACGTTGCGTACATATTTCTGTATGGTCAACTGGCCGGCGTAGGCGTTGGTGGTAACGGTGTTGGTGCCGTTTAGCCCACCCATGGTCGCGGTTACCGTAGTTACCCAGTTAGCGGCTAGCGTCGGGTTGGTGACGGCGCCCTGGGTCACTGTTACTGTCACGTCCTTGGCCTCAAGGATTTCCCAGCCATAGGCAGGGGTAAAGGGGCCGATGGAAGCACCTGTGTTGTTGACCAACTGGACGCTGCCTGGGGCTGCCGTTGTGCCGGCGCCGACGGCGGGGTCGGTGACTGTACCGACTGTGAAGGGACCGTAATAGGCGCTGCCGGAGTAGATATAGACGATATCGCCGTTTTTCAGGGCGTTGAGGACTCCATCGCCTGTTGCGCCGCCGCTCGTAGCTGAATCCGTCGGCACTCCGCCGTCATTGGGAGCGGCAAAGGTAATGCTCGCCCCGTTAGCCACGGTCTGGGCAACGCCGATATGGCTGTCTGTCGGGTCGATGACCGTAGAGCCGAGGAAGATGCCACCCGGCACCGTGGGCGCTGTGCCCGCGGCAATGTTGACGAAACTGCCGTCCGCTGTGCTAAACGTGATGGCGCCCGGGCCGTTGGAGTTGGTCCGGACCCTGACGGTGTAGACCTGGGTGGCACCGGTGCCGTCAGTGCTCCCCGGACTCGGAGTGATTGAGAGGACCGTCGGCGCTACGGCCACAGTATTGACTGTGATGGAGATAGTGCTGGTTACTGCGGTCTGAGCATTGCCGTTATTGTCCTTATAGTTCACCGTCACCGTGTTGATGATGATGGTGTTGCCGGCGCTACCCTGGAGGGCCGCTTCCGCACAAAACGGCGCCATCGTAATCCAGAACACTGCCAGGGTAATGACGGCGAAGATACCCCTGATGAATGCCGAGGATTTATTTCGTGTTAATTCTTTCATATTCTTTTCTCCCTGTTTACATGTAAAATTATTTTGTAACTTAAATCATTTTTATTTTTTTATTGTTTTGCATGGATTATCATCCTGCCTTACTGCTCTTGTCCGTTAACGTTTAATCCTTACTTGGAAACCAACATTTCCCCTCGCTCCTGCCTCTATCTTGGGGATAACCCAGCGTATATGCGTGTATTCCTCCGGAGAAGCGGTGCGTTTTTCTAACGAGCCGTCCCGTTTCTTTATTTCATAGGTGAGGAGAGACGGTTTCTTGAAGGTTTTACCGTCGACGGAGAAAATGATATCCGCGCCCTCGCCATAGGCAGTACCGGGGAGATAGGCCGTTCCCACGGGAATCGGGTCGTCCAGGACCACGCTGGTTGCCACGTTGTCTCCTGAATTGATGTAATTCAGTGTGTAGAAAATCACGTCACCGGGATTAATTGTTGTTGCGGCGATCTTTTTTGTCACTTTGTTGACAGTAACCTCTTTTTCAGCGGTTATGCTGATGGAAACCAGCGATTTGGCAAACACCTCAACCGACAGCAGCAGCAAAACTAATGCTATTAACAATGGAACAAATTTTTTCATGACATCCTCCTTTTTCTTTTAGTTTTTTTTACAAATTATTATTTTATCTTAGCGTTAATAGACTACTTTACGCTATCTTTGTAGTTTATCACAAAATTCACATCACCGCCTCCATTATAAAATCTCCACTCTTACTTGGCCGTCGTCTGAAAGGTTATGGTGGCAGACGAGCCGGCAGGCAGAACACCAGTCGCTGCCACACCGGCGCTACGGCCACTGTTATTGTCAACCAGCAATCCTGCAATCAGCGGCAAGGTGCTTCCGTCACCGGCCACGGTTATGCCATTCAACAGTGTAGAGTTGGCCACATAGGTGGTGTACGTCGGCACGGAATCAGTCGCAATTACGTTGGTAGCCGTTCCATTGCCGGTATTTGTAATGACTATCGTATAAGTAAGAACCTGCCCGGGGTTGATGCTGGGATTGGGGCTGACTGACTTGACGACGTTCAGTACCGGCGGAATCACTAACGGCATCGTGACGTAACCTGTATCGGTGACAGTCCCTTCAGTGCCCTCCGCAGCCGTAACTTTGATCGACCAGTTTCCGGCAGGGACGCCTGTTGCAGGAACCGTGTATTGGTATTCATAAATTTTAGTGGCCGCCCCCGAATCATAGACCTGCGGCATGGTAACGGCATTTAGTCTCAACGTACTCGGACTACCCGAATCTGTCAGGGTAAGGGATGCCCCGGTAATATCGTAACTGCCAAATGGATCGCTGATTGTGGCGCGGATATAGACAGTTTGACCGGGTGCTACTGATGTCAAAGCTGCTGCGCTGGGATAAGCGGCGCTATACAGGCCGATGCTGTTCACGTTGATGACGTTCTGTGACAGTATATTAACATTAGAATACTCGCCGGCGGCCGGCGCCGGATAAACATAAACGTAGTGACCGTTACCGGCGGCGTTCGTATTAGTGATAGAGAGCGTCAGGGCGCTGCCGGCCGCACAGGTTTGCGTAGTTGTATGCGGCAGATTGAATGTGAAAAGGGCTGCTGCCGCACCGTTAGTCAGCGCCGCCGTCCCCGTTGTCAGAGTGCCCAAAGTGGTGGCTCCGCAAGTGAGAGTTATCGGATTGAGCGCGTACGTACGAGTATTGTTTGTAGACAGCCAGAGTTGCACAGGAATTGTTGTACCCGCGGCACCATTGATGGTAACCGCAGACTGCAAAACCGGACTTAACGCCCATGAAATGGTGGTGTTAGCGTTGATCTCGACATAAGTTGCGGCAACCGTTGGGCGTGCCCGGTTTAGGTGCCCGGTGGTAATGGTATCGCGGTAGAGATAGAGCGGCTTATTGCCGGTGCCGGCTACCGTCCCCGTAACTGTAACCATCGGCGCGGCTGGTGTCGCACCCGCACCGCCGGGATTTGTTATGGTTGCGGTATTTGTTATTGTGGTCCCCGGGGTGGCCGAACCGGAAATAGTTGCGTTGTAAACAATCGTTACGGAGCCGTTGGCGGGAACGCTGATGCCCGACACGCTTAAAGTAGGAGCAGTGTATGAGCAGGTTGCACCTGATGGACAACTGATTATGGTTAAGTTTATAAGGTTTGTATTGATAGTATCGGTGACTGATACGCCGGTTGCCGCCAGGCCTCTGGTCTCCGTTAGAGTTATTGTGTACTGCAGGGTATCACCGGCCGCATAAGCTCCAGCGCTGGTGGTGTCGACAACCGTTTTTGTGGAAGTGGAAAGGTTCGGCACGCATTCAGATCCGGGCAGCACCCCGGGAGGATTGGGAGAATTAAACGTGGAATAACCTCCGGAAGAACTTCCCGATCCGTAGCTGATTTGGGCGGATGTTGTCGTACCGCTGATGCCTGCGGAATACGACATGGCAACCCCTAGGCTCGATGGGGAGTAAGCAATAAAACCACCGCTGCCGCCGCCGCCGGGGCCATGGCAATTACCGGGAAAGGTGCCTTCAGCTTGAGATCGCCAGGCGTTGCCGCCGTTACCGCCATTTACAGACGCGGTTGCCGAACCTCCGGCATATGTATAGAGAACAACAGCCCCACCGGCGCCGCCGCCGCCGCCGCTGTCGTTTTGAACGTTGTAGCCGTCACCACCGTTGGCCGTAATCGTACCGGCACCTGCCATTAAATTTGCCCTAAGGATAACGATTCCTCCGCCGGGCGCGCCGCTGCTGCATGCACCCGTGGTTAGAGAACAGGCCAGTCCCGGCGGGTTCGTGTATGTTGTGTTATCACCGGTTCCGTTGTTGGTGGTGCCGGCGCCGCCGCCGCCGCCCATCACGATCCTGTTGAAGGCAAGTCCGGAAACAGCTCCTCCTCCCTCACCGCCGACTGCTAAATTACTGTTCCACGAGTTGCCGCCCACTGCGCCGGCCGCGTAGTTACCGCCGCCGCCGCCGCCGGAGTTCTGGGTATTGTCTGAAGGACTTCCGTCAGTGCCGCCGCCGCCGCCGTTACCGGGGGCGCCTCTTGCGTAGGACGCATTAGTCGTTGTTCCGTCGGGATAACCGCTGCCGTAAGTAGTCGCCACAGCCGGCGCGCCATCAAAGGTCGCCGGCATGTTCATGTAATAAGGCGATCCGGCAATGCCCTCGGCTTTGGAACCGTTGACGTTTACCAGATAAGAAGTACGATAGTCTGTGTTAGCACCCGCTCCGCCACCTAGTGAGCGTCCGAAACCACCGCGGAAACCAGCGCCGTTGGCCGTGACTGTGCCGTTGATGGTCAGCGTTCCGGCGACATCAATGGCCACAATTCCGCCGACGCTGCCATTCCAGCTAAGCGCGGATAATGTTCCGGCTATCGTAGCCGAAGAGTATTGGGGAACACGAATAACCTGATAGGTGCTCTGTCCATTGGTTCCCGAAGCCGCGCGATAACGATAGTTGTAGGCAAGGCCACCGGTAATGCTGACGAAGCCTCCGGCCACCGCGCCTGCCGCTACCGCGTACTCGTAATAGCCGGTTTGATTGAGATTTGTATAGCCGCTGCCGGTGCCGGAACCGCTGCCATAGTTACTATCGTTGCTGTAAGCTATATCGGCATCCTGCATCTGGATGATCAGCAGCAGATCACCGGCGGCAATCGCTGTGCCACTGCCCGAGGAAGCACCCACGGGAATGGATGTCGCTCCGGCAGAAACCGATGCTGTCCCCGGATAGTAAGTGTTGACGACGCCTGAAGGAGTGCCTACACCGTCTTTGCCGGGGTTGGCGCATCCGGCGGCAAAGGCGAATCCGGAAAATAGTGAAAAGCAGAATAAAATAATTACAGACAGGCAAAGCAATACATTACGTAAAAAAGCCGTCCCTGTGTAATCTGCTTTCTCAAAATTTTTCATTTCTCTTTCACAATTCATTTTGTCCCAATCTTGCCATTGTTTTTCTTCATTGGATTACTCCGCTTTTGCCTTCACCAATGTTAACCTCTCAAAGTTTCATAATCACTTATCAAATTAATTATTTAACGAAATTTATATGCCAAAGCAACAAATATATCCCTCAAGTTAAAGCTCCTTCATCGTTCATCGCAAAATTCACATCACCGCCTCCATTATAAAATCTCCATTCCTACTTGACCGTCATCTGAAAGGTTATGGTGGCCGTCGCGCCGGCAGGCAGAACACCAGTCGCTGCCACACCGGCACTGCGGCCGCTGTTATTGTCAACCAGCAATCCTGCAATCAGCGGGAAGGTGCTTCCATCACCGGCCACGGTTATGCCATTCAACAGAGTAGAATTGGCCACATAAGTAGTGTAGGTAGGTACGAAATCAGTCGCAATTACGTTGGTAGCCGTTCCGTTGCCGGTATTTGTAATGACTACAGTATAGGTAATAACCTGTCCGGGGTTGATGCTGGGATTGGGGCTGACCGACTTGACGACGGTCAGGACCGGCGGAATCACCAACGGCATCGTGGCGTAACCTGTATCGGTGACAGTCCCTTCAGTGCCCTCCGCAGCCGTAACTTTGATCGACCAGTTTCCGGCAGGGACGCCTGTTGCAGGAACCGTGTATTGGTATTCATAAATTTTAGTGGCAGCCCCTGAATCATTGACCTGCGGCATGGCGACGGCATTTAGTCTCACCGTACTACCTGAATCTGTCAGGGTAAGGGACGCCCCGGTAATATCGTAACTGCCAAATGGATCGCTGATTGTGGCGCGGATATAGACAGTTTGACCGGGTGCTACTGATGTCAAAGCTGCTGCGCTGGGATAAGCGGCGCTATAAAGGCCGATGCTGTTCACGTTGATGACGTTATTGGACGCCAAGGTGACTTTTGAAATGTTCGTGCCGCTCACCGGAACAACAGTGATCGTCCTTCCGGCAGTCGTAGTATTGTTAAACACCTGGAGCACCCAGTAGTTAGGTGTAGCGCAGGTGGCAGGAAAGGCAAACCCGCCTGTGAGAGTCGTCAGGTTGAAGGTATATGCCGTCGGCAGCGCGGGCGGCACGGGTGGGTTCGTGGGAAGGTTAGCAGATGGCCAGGAGGCATAGGCCGCAGCGTTCGAGGAGCAGTAAAGGCGTACTGAGACAGTACGGGCGTTATTGGAACTGCCGTTGATGTAGAGCACGGCAGTGGCCGATGTTATCGTGTCGTTGAGCTGCAGGGGTAACGTGGTGCCGGCAAGCCCGTTCCAGTTCCCGTTCCAGATTGCCGAACCGCCGTTGGCAGCGATGGCGGCTGTGGTGGGTGTGCCCGGCGTGGGGTAACGGGACATCTTGTAAGGGGATGCCGCCCCTCCATAGAGATAGAGCGGCTTGTTGCCGGTGACGGCTATCGTCCCCGTAACTGTGACCACCGGCGCGGCCGGAGTCACGACCGTGCCATTCGGGTTGGTGATTGTCGCTGTATTGTTGATGGTGGTGCCCGGAGTGGCCGAACCGGAAATGGTTGCGTTGTAAACAATCGTTACGGAACCGTTGGCGGGGATGCTGATGCCTGTAACAGTTAAAACGCCTCCGCTGTATGAGCATGTCGCGCCCGACGGACAGCTCACGATCGATGACCAGGTCAGATTAGCATCGATCGTGTCGGAAACAGAAACGCCGCTTGTCGCAAAGCCGCCATTATCCTTCAAGGTGATGGTATATTGCAGGGTATCACCGGCTGCATAAGCTCCTGCGCTAGTGGTGTCGACAACCGTTTTGGTGGAGGTCGCAAGGTTAGCCACTGCGATGCTCGCCGTGGCGTTGTCGTCGGATGAATTATAATCCGTGACCGATCCCGGAATAATAAGGCTGGCTGTGTTGCTGATAACACTGGTTGTCGGTGCGCTCACAGTGCCGTTGAAGGTGTAGGTTACCGCTCCGCCATATGGCAGGTTGTCATTAGTGTTTGCCGCGTTTAAGGTGTTGCCGGAACCGGAGGCCGTACCGCAGGTCGCTCCTCCTGAAGGTGTGCATGTCCAGGTGACACCGGTAATAGATGCCGGCAGGCTGTCGTTAATTCCCACGCCTGTGGCGGTTATATTATTGGGACCGTAATTGCGGGCACTAATTATATATTGGATGCCGTCACCAACGGCTGTGGCCGTAGTCGAACTGGTCGTCGTATCAACAACTGATTTGGCGATGCCCAGGTCGATTGCGGTGCTTGTACTGCCGTTGGTTATCAGCAGATTACGTATTTCGTGATAGTTTGTTGATGCGCCTGTGCTTGCGGCATAACCGACCATCAATGACTGCGTACATGAAATGGTCGGGAGCGTTGCGTTGGTGATCATCTGGACGGGCGCCGTGTTATAACCGAACTGGATCCAGACATTCGCCGTCGGAGCAAATGACGGACACGAAACGGCACTTATTTGTATGATGACCTTCCGGTAGTTTGCGCTGGTCTGAACCGGCCAGGTTGCGCCGTTGTACCAGAGAGAGCCGTTATTGGCGGATGTTGCAATCCAGGGATAGGATGTGGTACTTGTAGTCTGTCCGATGGCGCCTCCCCCGAAACCGACCACAGAGCCTCGGACTGTTACCGTATTGGGCTGAGCGCCGGGGCCCAGATATCGCCCTTCAGTAGGATTGGAAAAGTTTCCGTATTCATCAACGCCGATTCCTATATAACCGCCGCTGATTCCCGCTATGCCTGTCTTCTGGGCATAGCCGAGAGATCCGCCGAATGCGCCTATATTAAACGTACTGACTCCCGCATCAAACAGGAATATGCTGTAGCCATCCGCTCCCGTTCCTCCCCATGTTGCGTAGTCAAATTGAATAAGCAGTCCCTGGCTAAGGTCAAAAGCGGTTGTATTGTATGCATAGCCCGTCTGGTTCGTGGAATTACTGGTCAGACGCAACCATCCGGAACCAACCGGATCGATGGTCCCATTGCCAGTCAGCAAAGATGATGTAGGGTTGCCGCCCAATACCCAGCCGGTGGAATCAGTACCGGTCATCGGGGCGTTAATAATGATGGCGCTGTATGACACGCCGGCAAATGTTACCCAGATGAATATGGTCATCAGCAGAAACAAAATGCGTCTTGGCTTATTCATATTTCCAGCCTGTTTAATTAATATTTTCAACAATTGGAAAATTTCCCTTCACTGATTAACGGTTATTTCTCTTTTATCCTTACATTTCGGACAGATGCCATAGATTTTAATAGATATTTTTTGTACGTCAAACCCTTGTCGCTGTTCATCAGTCAACAGCATAGAATGATGGATATCATGGAGATCAACATTGACAAAAATACTACATTTGTTGCAAATGAGATGATGATGAGGAGTCAGGTCGGTGTCGAATCTTACTCCATTTCCAAAGGCTGCAGGCAATTCTTGTACAAGACCTTCTTCTTTAAGAAGATTCATTGTATTATAAACTGTAGCTATTGAAATTGTGGAAAGTTTTTTAGAAACGGCATTATAAATATCTATAATTGTTGGATGAGATTTGTTGCCTTCGAGGTAATCCATTATAGCAATCCTCTGCGCTGTACTCTGATGTTTCTTTGCCATTTATTAACCATCCTTTTATATAATTCTAATTTTAGAATAATTGTTAGTTTATAATTATTCTAAAATTAGAATTTTGTCAATTATTTTTTTTTAGCTTTATCGACTTAAAAAAACTCATCTATAAAAAGTACTTTAGAGTCAAAAAATAGTAACCTAATATTGATTAGAAATTTCTTGTCTTATTATAATAACACTCTTAATTTATTAACTTTATTATAAATAATCGGTACGGATATGCCTAAACAATCATGACAAAAAACGGCAGAGCGGATGGACGGGCGTAAATATGATATTGCAAGAAAATCAGAATGACCTGTTAAATTGTAATATTTTATGATAAAAAAAATTAAATTATTTTTAAAGGAGCTCACATAATGGATGAGGTTATCAGTTATTTTTCAGCACATCCGGCGGTTTTTGTAGTAAGCATAATCTTGATCATATTAATGCTCCTGAATTTCTTCTTTAAAAATCTGATTAAATTAGTGCTGATCATGTTACTGATTCTTCTGGCTGCTTTCGGTTATTATTATTTTAAAGATCCGAGCACCGTACCGGAAAAGATTATAAACACCGTCGAAACAATGCAATCAGGCGTCAATGAATTAGGAGACAAAAGTAAAACATTCTTTAAAGACAGCAAAGATTTATACAAAAAAACAAAAGAATCTCCCGGAAGTGTTAATAAATTACTTGATGGATCCAAAAAAGAATTGGATTAAGAATACTTTTGCTTAACAGAAAATAAAACTCCGGTTTTTCATTTATAGAGTTGATATCATAAAAGATTGATTTCCATGGCACGCACGGGGCAACCAGACACACAGAGTTCGCATCCGTTGCATTTTTCCGGATCAAACATCACTTTCTGCGATTCTCTCTCCAACGCCAGAGCTCCTGTCGAGCAAAAAGCGATACAGGCGCCGCAGTGAACGCATTTATCGGTGTTCTGGCTTACGCTCTTGGACAGGGGTTCTACCTTAAGTCCCATTTCCTTTAAAAAACGAATGCCGTGATCGAAATTTTCCTTTAAACCGCTTAATTCCAGGACGATAACGCCTTCCCGGCGCGGGAATATTCTCGCTTTTAAAATATTGAATACCAGATCGTATTTTTTAACCAACTGATAAATGACCGGCTCTTGAACTATTTCCGGAGTATAGCGTATGACGATTTTTTTCGAATACATAATATTTAATCCGCTCAAATTTTGCCTGCAAAGATTAGGTCATCGAAATAAGATATTGCTTCAAGGTAATTTGCGGCAGATGACAGCAACTGCACTCATAAAAGGTATTTTCAGGAATCTCGTCAATCCTTCCGCCAGAAGTTTTTTCCAATCGAGGACAGGAAAAGTTTTATGCAGGGGATGATCATCGTCAACAAAATGATGTTCCAGTTTGCCGAAACATTTTACGGCAATATTTCTTACAAGTTGCGGATCAACCACATCATCGTCTATCCCATGATAAATGACAACGGGCATGTTTAATTGTTTATTATGAATGATTCGAATTCGGGAAGATTCAAAGCCGGCGCCAACAGAATTAATTTTTGAATCCGGCTCTCATTTTCCATTGCGTAACTGACAGCCATTAAACCTCCATAACTTGATCCTACTATGATCAGGTTGGTTTTCCCGGAAAGGACATCATTGAGTGTACGCATGCGCGTGGTAAAATCTCCAACGTAATCCTCTATAATCATCCGTGGAAAATTATGTGAAAAGAATTGTCCTTTCGCGCCCTGCGCCGTGCTTTCCAGACCATGAATAAAAACCAAGGTATTTTCCATATATTCTCCCATTTTTTTAATTTTATATTGTATAGATTATGACAGTATGTTATCAGTTTCACAAGAAAATATTTAATACAGGAGTTTCAATATGGCAATAGTTTTACCTTTTAAAGCAGTACGTCCGCAGAAGAATTTTGTTTTTCAAGTAGCTGCGCTTCCGTATGACGTTATGACCCGCGAAGAGGGAATAAAGGCCGTTTCCGGAAATGCTTTGAGTTTCATGCACGTGGAAAAATCAGAAATCGATGTGCCCGACGGAACAAAAAGCGATGATAGTCTGATTTACCGGACAGCAAGGAATAACTTTATTCAGATGCTGACAAAAGGAATTCTTGCGCAGGACGAATCATCCTGTTTTTATATATACAGGCAGAAGATGGGGTCTCAAATACAAACCGGAATAGTCGGTCTGATGAGCGCGGCTGAATACGACGACGGGAAAATCAAGAAACACGAATTGACAAGAAAGGACAAAGAGGAAGACCGCATCAGACATGTCGATACGGTCAACGCGCAGACGGGTCCGGTATTCATCAGTTACCGGGAGCGTCAGGAACTCAACAAGATCGTCGTTGAAATAACGGCTGGCGCTCCTGAATACGATTTCACAGCCGAAGACGGCGTGGTTCACACGGTCTGGATCGTGGCTGATGCCGGACAAATCGAAAAAATCAAAAAAGAGTTTTCCGCAGTCGATGCCCTCTATATAGCGGACGGACATCACCGCGCCGCAGCGGGAGCGACCATTGCAAGAAACAGACGTGCCACTGACAAGTCCGGCGGTTCCTCAAAAGAATACGAATACATCCTGGCTGTATTTTTTCCGCACACCCAGCTTAAAATCATGGATTATAACCGCGCTGTTAAGGACTTAAATGGTTTGACGACAGGAAAATTCATCGAAAAAATCAGCTCCAGCTTTACAGTTGCCGAAAATTTTACGAACAGATCACCCAAAGAACTTCATGATTTCGGAATGTACCTGGACGGGAAGTGGTATAAAATAACGATTAAGAAAGGTGTATTCAACGAAAGCGATCCGGTAGCCAGTCTTGATGCGGCTATATTACAGGATCATCTGTTGGATCCTGTTCTGGGAATTAAAGATCCGCGCGTGGATGACCGCATCAAATTTATCGGCGGCATAAGAGGGATGGACGAGCTGGAAAAACTGGTAAATAAGGACGGATTTTCCGTGGCATTTTCTCTCTATCCCACGACCATGGAACAGATTATAAACGTTGCCGACGCGGGAACGATCATGCCTCCGAAATCAACATGGTTCGAACCGAAACTGCGCAGCGGCATCTTCACGCACCGGCTGGATTGATGATGAAGCCAACAAATGTAGACGATTGACCGGAAGCGCAACCCTTAAGGGAGTTCATTATAAATAAATTTTACCTCACCGGTAATTACCACCTGCAAGATGGTAATTACATACAACTTGGTATGGAAGAAGAAACCCTTGATATCATCCTTGACGGGCGTTTGCGCCTCCTGCAGAATAAAAGAGGATACAGATTTTCTCTCGATTCGATTCTTCTTTCCCACTTTGTTTCTTTAAAACAACGAACCCGCGCCGTCGACCTGGGATGCGGCAACGGTGTTATTCTTATTATTCTGGCAAAACGTTTTCCGCACATTAAATGCGCGGGCATGGAAATTCAGGAACAGCTTGCCGATCTGGCGAGAAGAAACACTGAGCTCAATGATTTGGGCGAGAGGATTAAAATATGCCAAGGCGACGCCCGTAGCATAAAAAACATTTTTCCGTCGCATTCGTTTGACGCGGTAATATTCAATCCGCCATACAGAAAATTGAATTCCGGAAGAATAAATCCGCATAAGGAAAAAGCCATCGCCCGTCATGAAATAAATGGTTCCTTAAAAGATTTTCTAACTGCGGCGAGACATTTGCTTAAACCCGGAGGCAGGGTCTTTACTATTTACCCCGCGAAAAGACTTGTCGAACTCGTTTATCTTTTCCGGAAAAACGATATTGAACCGAAAAGAATGAAGCTCGTTTATTCGCATAATCCTTCCGAAGCCACGTTCGTTCTTGCTGAAGGGAGGAGCGGCGCCAGCGAAGAACTGAAAATCGAATCGGCGCTTTTTGTTTACGATGAGGCCAGAAACTACACCCCGGAAATGTCCGGAATTTTCAGCGAGCTTTCTCACTTTCCCGCTGACGGCGGCGGCTGATTTCCTTTTGCATGACACGCTTGAGGATCGCGGCCAGTTCCTCATCGGTAAGCGCATCCGTGCACTCGGCAATCATTTCCCTGTCTCTCTTTTTCAATACTGATTTCTTTGCCAAAGAAATATTCTCTTCTTTCTTTTCCTGAACAATACTATGCCCCACAATGAAACGGATTTCCTTCACCTTGTCTTTTCCGGAAAGCTGATTCAGTTTTTCGCGGATATCCTCTTTTACAAAATGAAGCTGCTGGACCCAGACCGATGAAATCGTTTTAACATACAGGGTGCCGCCCTTCAGACTGTCCGGTATTGTTTTCAAGGCAATCTGCGGACCGACAGCCTTCGGCCAGAGTTTAAAAAGAGCATTCTCTTCTATCTTCGAAGCCATTCCTCTCTTCTTCAAAACAGAAAATAAAACTTCGCCTATGGATTGCAATCGAGTCTGTTGTTTTCTTCTGGCCATGGTTTTTTCTTGGCACAAATCAGAGAATACGTCAAGTGAGCAAACATTTTTGATTTTTTATCGATAAAGAAAACGGGGAGAGGCTTTATCAGCCTCCCCGCCCGTAAAATCGTTACTTATAAGAAATCACTTCTTAGACAGCAAATGACTCTTCAGGAATATTCATGCAGCTCTGTTCATCCTGCTTGAGGTTTGCCAGATGGCCGGGAACCAATCCGGTGATGCGACCGATGAAGAATCTGGCGGCTTCGATCTTGCCGCGATAGAACTGTTTATCCAGTTCGCCGGTATCCGCGGCGAAGAACTTGGGAATGGCAACCAGAGCTATCTTGATGTGCAGCCAGCCAACCAGAGCATCGCCCAGGCAGTTCAGGAAATCACATGCGCCAATCAGGGGAACATAAGGTGTAACCTTGATCATCTTAGCAAAGGCCATCGCCGATTCGGCGCAGGCATTTAGAGCGGTTTCGACAACTTCCGCTTCCTTCTTGAAGGCGTCAAGTTTCTTGGCTTCTTCTACGTCAGCCTTGCAAAGAGTCAACAGGTTCATGAAATAAAGACCTTTTTTCATGCCCAGCTTGCGGCCCAGCAGGTCAAGAGCCTGAATGCCGTTGGTGCCTTCATAAATCTGGTTGATTTTATTGTCTCTCATCATCTGCTCAACCGGATACTCACGGCAGAAACCATAACCGCCGTAGCACTGCACGCCCAGTTCGATGCTTTCCTGGGCTCTATCCGTGCTGTATGCTTTGACGACCGGTGTCAGCACTTCAATCAAACCATGCCAGTATTCTTTCTGTTCCTCGTTGCCGTCGAGCATCGCATTGAATTCATTATCCATGCAGAAGTAGCACAGCAGACACAGCAGGCGCAGACCTTCGGAAATTGCTTTCTGTTTGAGCAGCATTCTGCGAACGTCCGGATGCTTGATGATCGGCACCGCAGGAGAGTCTTCAATCTTCATGGCCATGGCGATGACATCCTGTGACTGAATTCTCTGCTTGGAGTAATCCAAAGCATGCAGATAAGCAGCCATAGCCAGAGAAGCGCCCATCATGCCGACGCCCTGACGTTCTTCGTTCATCATGTGGAACATGATCGGCATACCCTGGCGTTCTTCGCCCATCAGGTAACCGATGCACTTGTTGTCCGAACCAAAGTTCAGTGTACATGTGGCGTTGCCGTGAATACCCATTTTGCTTTCGATGTTGCCGCACTGCACATCGTTGGGTTCTCCGAGTTCGCCCTTTTCATTGAATCTGATTTTGGGAACCATGAAAATAGAAATGCCTTTTGTCCCTTTGGGATCGCCTTCGATTCTGGCCAGAACGGGATGAATGATGTTCGGGGTCAGATCATGGTCGCCGGCGGAGATGAAGCTCTTGGTGCCTACGATGGAGTAGGTGCCATCGGCGTTTTTCTTTGCGGTTGTCTTCAAAGCTCCGACGTCTGAACCGGCGCCCGGTTCAGTCAGACACATCGTGCCCGCCCATTCGCCGGTGTACATTTTTTCCAGAAGGATGTCGCGAAGAGGATGCTGGAAGAAATCTTCCATCAATCTTGCCGCGCCATGGGTAAGACCGGGATACATAATGAATGCCTGATTGCAAGCCAGAAACATATTGGCACAGGCAGCTGCGATCACTGCGGGGAATCCCTGACCGCCAACTTCCGGCTGATCAGCCGTAGCCATGTAACCGGCTTCACAATAAAGTTTCCAAAGTCTCTTATAGGCTTCGGGTGTCGTTACTTTTCCTTTGTCAAATGTTGCTTCAACCGGTTTACGATGAACTTCATCAGGATAGGTCGGAGCAAGTTCCAATTCCGCAAATTTTGCGGCCTGGTCAAGAACCATGCTGCAAGTATCCGCATCATAATCCTTGTAACGGCCCTTGCCCAGCAATGTTTCGTTAATCTTTAATACTTCAAATACCTGGAATTTAATATCCCGTAAATCAACCCACAAACTCGCCATATAATCCTCCTTAACTATTTTTTGTCAGTTATATTTTTTGCTCGTTATAAAAGAGCGCTACTACTTCTATTTCACGTACTTCTGTAATTGTTAATGAATTTTTACTGTCAAATTTCCTTATAGACGGTTGCGGTATTTATGAATTTACAGGTTTTTAACTAAAACTTATTCTTTGATGACCGCAAGTCATTTTCAAGTCTTATACATCTCAAAATTCACTCTGTCAATAAATTTATAAGATTTAAATGTTTTTTTGATTGTTTTTATGGCGATATATAATAATTGTACAAATATCAGTAACTTGCTGTAAATAGTTTCAGTTTTAAATATGGTGAACCGAGGTCATTTTGAAGGAATTTTGAACATCTGTAAATCCGTACTTTTTTGTAATTTTCAGTTGCTTATAGCATGAAAAAAACATTTATATAAAGGCAGAAAAAACCTTTAATAAAAAACCCGCTTGTCTCGGGCGGGTTTTTTTCAGAAATTATTATTTTTAGAAATTTCGTCTTTCCGGAAATTACCTTTAGAATAATTATTTTTTCTGTTCAAGATAATACTGCGTAATCTCATATACGGCATAGTCCGTCATGAGCATCGTCCGCATAATGCTGTCAATTGCCTGATGGTGCTCCAGAGCGTCAATAAAAATTGCCTGAAAATCAGCATATAGCCACATGTGGCGTCGCATCAAGACCAATCCGTAAATCGATTCCTGTAGAGGAATCCCAATTTCATGACATTTTTTCGCGTATTTCTGAAAATATTCCCGGGTAAATTCCAGCCGATTCTCAGGCACCAGTAAATTTTTTAAATTGCGGTAAAAATCAACAGCGTAAACTATCAATTTTTCCTTCTTTATATTTTGATAATGTGTCGTCCTTTTATTTTTTTGCACATCTGTTGCCCAATATTTTGCAATTTCCTCGGCATTTTGTTCCGTGACATCAAGAAGTTTAATAGATTCTACCATAAGAACATTCTCCTTTCTCTGAATTCAAGTCTGATATAAAAACACTGTTTATTTATAATGGTTGATTTGTTTTATTTCTTCTCTTTCTTCATGAGTTCCTGATATTCTTTGGTAACTTCATAACACGCATAATCGAACAATAAAATAGTGCGGCTAAGCGTATCTAGTGCCTGTCGTTGATCAATACCGGAACTGAATATCGTCTGGAATTCAGCGTATAACCAGATATGCCGTCTCATCAATATCAGCGCGTAAATAGTCTCTTTTGCGGGAATGCCCATCGCGTAACTATCCTGAGCGTAACTACGAAAATACCTCAATACGTCATCCGTAATTTTTTCATCAAGAAACATCTTACTAAAATTCCGATAAAATCTTACACATTGATAGATGATGGCTTCTTCATCCAGATTTTTATACGTTGGCGTCTTGGTATTACTCTTAACATCCTTGGCCCACCTTGCTGCTATTTTCTCCGCGTGCTTTTCTGCCAGTTCTAAATATTTAATAGCATATGTCTTCATGACTAATCTCCTTTCCACCATAAATTAGCTTGAATGTTTGATTCTAATATAAAACATGATATCCGAATTGACAATATATTTTTAGCAAAATTGTTAATTAAAAATTTTTTACACTCAAAAAATCAGCATTACCTCATATTTTATCGATAAGATTTCCTTGACATACATAACCGAAATTTCTATAGGTCTAACGTTAAAAATTATATATTGGTCAACATAGAAAAAATCATAAGGAGAAAGCTGAAATAATGAAGATCAGAAATTTATTGTTTATTTTATTAGCCTGTATGATCGCCTCGACCATGGGTTGCACTTCACTGGGAATGAACACCATACCATTGAGCAAACTTAAAGAAAAATATGCCGACTCCGAGTCAAAAATAATCCAGATTGACGATATGAATATTCACTACAAGGATGAAGGACAGGGGCCCGTGCTGATACTGCTCCACGGTGTCTGCTCATCGCTGCATACCTGGGACGGATGGACCGAACGCCTTAAGGATCGTTACCGCATCATCCGCCTAGATATACCGGGATTCGGACTAACAGGCCCGGCACCCGACAAATCTTTCTACCAGATAGACGCGGCAGTCAAGCTGTTCGAAAAACTCACGACCGCAATGAAGCTGGAAAAGTTTTCCATAGCGGGAAATTCCATGGGAGGTTACATCGCCTGGAAATACACTCTAAAAAATCCGGATAAGGTCGAAAAGCTCATCCTCATAGACTCGGTTGGATTCCCGCAACCCCTTCCCTGGTTTATTTCTTTCGCAAGCAATCCGCTTGTCCGGCCGTACGCCCGGCATATAATGCCGCGCTTCATATTCGACAAAGTCGTATATCAGGTATATGGAGACAAATCAAAAGTCACAAAAAAAGTCAAAGACCGCTATTTTGAACTTGCCATGCGCGACGGCAATAAAGATGCCATGGTTGACGTGTTCACGGAATTCAGAAAGCAGGCTAAAGATAAAAATCTTTCCAGGGGAATAAAAGACCTCAAACCGCCGACACTAGTCATGTGGGGCACCAAGGACGCATTGATTCCCTTCAAGTACTTCGATAACTGGAAGAAGGAATTGCCGACGGCAAAATTCATTCAGTATGAAGGCGCCGGACATATCCCGATGGAGGAGATCCCGGATGAAACAGCCCGTGACGCGGATATGTTTCTTTCAGGCAGGATGTAAGTTATAAAATAAAATTTTATATTGGAAAATTAAAAAGGGAGCTCTTTTATAAAAGAGCTCCCTTTTTAATTAATAATTAGTGGAAAAATAAATTAAGCTTTGCTGAACATGATCGCGCCGGCATTGCCGAAAGCGCCGCAAAGTGTACCTACGCAGTACTTGGCGTTGGGGTAGTCAGTCTTCATGATTGTGTTCATGGTGACCACAAGACGGCAGCCGCTCTCGCCCAATGGATGGCCAAGCGCCAAAGCGCCGCCCCAGACGTTCACTTTGTCGAAAGGAGCGTTCTGCGCAATGCCCAGATCTCTCACGCAGGCCAGTGCCTGGCTGGCGAATGCTTCGTTGAATTCCCAAATATCAATATCGCTGACTTTCATGCCCTTGCGTGCCAGAAGTCTCTTGACAGCAGGAACCGGACCGATGCCCATGATTGTAGGATCACAACCGGCCAAGGCGCCGCCTTCGTATTTGAGGTGATAAGAAAGTCCCAGTTTATCGGCCTTGGAGCGTTCCATCAAAAGAACGGCAGCCGCGCCTATGGTCAGAGGAGAAGACGTGGCGGCGGTCAAAAGTCCATCTGGTTTGAAACCGGGTTTCATGGTCGCCATCTGCTCTCTGGAAATATCACCACGGATCCACTGGTCTTTGTCAACCATGAAGGGCGTGCCGTCGTCCTTAAGACCTTCTATCGGGATGATCTCTTTCTTGAACTTGCCGGCCTTGGTGGCTTCATCGGCTTTCTTATGGCTCCAGAAGGCCATGTTTTCCATATCGTCGCGGGTAATCTTCCACTGTTCAGCCACTTTTTCGGCGGTAGCACCCATGGGGATGTCCGCGATGTTGTAACGTTCCATCAGACGGGGCGCAAAATCCATATGCATGGCCATGAAAACTTTCTGCATGTCTTCCACACCGGCTGCAATATAGGTATCGCCTTCGCCGCACAGAATGGCGCGGGCGGCATGCTGGGTGGCCGCCATACCGGAAGGACACTGCATGGTCAGAGTATTTGTAGGAACTGATTCCGGAAATCCACCGGCCAGCCAGGAAAGACGGCCGATATCGTTCTGCATGCCGGTAATGTTGGCGCAACCGACAAATACAGACTCGACATCTTCGGGTTTCACTTTGGGATTGCGGGCAAATAATCCGTCATAAACTTTTGTCAGCACCTCATCGGGTCTAATGGCTCTAAACCATCCCTTTTCATTATGAGCACGGGAATTAGCAGACCTTACACCATCAATAATTACACACTCACGCATTGTATAGCCTCCTCTAAAAAATTATTGTTTATATTTTTTATCAAAATATCGAATGAATTTATCAACTGATCAAATGATCCAGACTGCTTATTTTCTTAGACCCCCAACCGTGATGCGCAGATATTATTTTGTTCTGCGTATTCCCGTGAGCCGAAAAAACATCAGCCCTGTTAGTGCTTAAAATAAGTTGCCTAAGATCAATAGCAGACTAGGTGCAGGCCGCTTAAATATCTGATACTTGATAAAGCATTACTTTTTGACGGCGGAAGTATAAGCAGAAAGAACCTATGTGTCAATAAATATTTACCGGCAGTCAGAACGGCAGTCAGAATAAATGAAGGGAAAAGAAAAAAGAGGGGAAACCGCGTCCTTGTTCATTTATATTTATATGTAATTATTCATTGTTTTAATAATATCCTCTTCAAGGCTTCCTCCAGTGGCGGCGTATTGATCAACCACGGATTTTAATCTCAAATAATTTTCTTTTTCGGCAAGATCATCCAATGTTCTGAATGCACCGCTCCTACGCCCCACCCGAAAAATAAGCCTGTTCTGATCAGAAAGATCAAAATATCTTTCAATCACGGATAATATTTTCTGTTTATCCCTCGGAAATCTCCCTTCCAATTCTTCCAGCAGATTTAAAATATGATCACTAGCCAGATAAGTCCCTCTGACATCCAGTTCTTCTATGAACAATTTTATTTCTGCAATAATTTTATCATCACTTAATGGCTTAAATTCACCTTTTATCATCAACTCGTCCAGTCCGGTACCCGGCACAACGTGCAGTGTCCTCAGACGGACAAAATCGGGATTTATCGCGTTAATAACACGGGCGGTATCCAAAGCATGCTGCCGTGTTAATTTTTCCCCGCCCAGTCCCGGCATTATATATTCGCTAAGTTCTATGCCTGCGCCCTTGATATTAAGACCCGCCTTGATATGATCCGCGGCGGTAACGCCTTTGTTAATCATGGACAGAACCTCGTCACAGCCGCTTTCCATGCCGATATGAATGCGGGAAAGCCCTGCCCTCTTCAATTGTTCAAACTCTGAGACCATCTTTCTTGCCGCCGTATGCGAACGGCAATAGGAGGTAATCCTTTTTATCCCGGGAAATTTTTCCTTTAAAAAATCAAGAACTGCCAGAAGGTCAGCGGTTTTCAAAATCAGCGAATTGGCATCCTGCAGAAATACATTTTCGCCTCCGAAGTAAAGCCATGCCGCCACCGAATACATTTTATCGCTGTAAAAATCATCGCCATTGTAAATCCGCCGCAGGACATTTTTATTCACCTCGCCGCCTTCGCCCATTTTCCGGGAAATATTGGCGATTTCATCGGCAATAGCCTTCATCGCCTGAATATCTTTTTTAATTTCATCCACGCTCCGTAGTTCAAATTTGCATCCGCGGTATGTGTGGCAGAACGCGCACCTGTTCCATGGACAATTTCTGGTCACGCGTAAGAGAAGGCTTGTTGCCTCGCTGGGCGGCCGGATGGGTCCCTGTTCAAAACAATGATTCATAATGATTCCTTCTTCTTTTTGTAATAATATAGTTATTATTTAATTTCTGGCAACTGTGAAATTTTAGATGGGATATGCGCAGAATTTTGTCTCAAGAAATTTGATTATTGATTTTCGAAAAAACTAGTATGGTGTCCCCATATTAGCGTTATTCCGAGGTCCTAGCATTGCCGCGGGATGTCACATGATAAACCGCGCCAGGATATTCTATTCGTAATGGCCTTGCCATGCAGTTCTCCAAAGATATCATTCAAATTTCAAACTATTTACCGTTACAAAAAACTTATATTTCAAGACCTGACCTCATCATTTTTTTTTCATTATAACTTTTTCACATACAAATGAAATTCACTAAATTATAGGAAATATGGAAAGCTATAGCTGGACCTATTGCACGCGTCCTAAGTCTAATTAGAAGAAGAGCAATTGCTATGCATAATATCGAAATTAGAAAATCTAATCTTAAAAGTTTAATATCATGAAACAAAACAAAGGATATTGTGGTTAGAATGCAGCCCCAAATTGTGCCGAAGGATTTATTAAATCCTGCTAAAATGATACCTCGGAACATTAATTCTTCGATAATTGGGGTCAGAATTGAGCAATCAATTAAAACTATTATTAATATGATGCGAAAATCTATACTTTTTTCTTCTGTAATGAATTGCCAAAAATGCAATGCCTGCGGAATATTGCCATAAAAAACATTATTTATATAGACATATGTGACTGCAAATACAGTACCAAGAAATACACTTATGAAAATATTTTTAGTGCTACCCGAAACCCATGCTGCGCCAATTGTACTTCTATCTTTTAATAAATTAGCGAAAATCCGCTTCGCTACGCCAACCATAAAAATCAAACCTATAACATGCTCAAATAAAATTGTTGGTTTCAAATATGCTGCTTGATATAGATGAAGAGTGTGAATGTCTAGACTGTTTGTAGAACGTGGATCTAATAAGGCAAGCACTAAAACAAAAAATCCCGCAAGAACATAACCAACAAGAAACCCGATATAAAATATTGCAATTACAAAAAATGCCCAACCAGCATTAATTTCAAACTTCTCACTTAAGATTTTTTTAAAATAATTTTTCATATCAAACCCATTACAAACCGTTAATAAGTAATGTGGATCTTCACAAATCCGGGGACACCATACTAGTTTTTTTATCCGTTATACGGACGTTCTAAAAAACTAAGGCAGGAAAAGCATGGGATTGCGCGCTTTACTTTTAAAACGAACTTCAAAATTAATGTATGCGTTTCCGGCATCATCTTTTTCACCGAGCATTGCAATCGTATCCCCCTTTTTAACATCCTTATCTATACGGACATATCTCTTTTTGAGATGTGTATATACCGTGGCATAATTGTTCTTATGCCGGATAATAATCGTTTCACCGTAATTTTTCAGATAAGAAGAAAAAATAACCGTTCCATTTGCCGACGCTTTTACTTTCGCGCCGGATTTGGAAACAATTTTAATCCAGTTATTATAAGTTTTGTTGGGCTGAATACCGAAACCTGTCTTCACGCTGCCGTGCACCGGCCAAATAAATCTATTTTTGTCCGGTTTTATTTTTTCATTTTCGATGGGTTTTTGCGCCGCGGATTTAGATTCAATTTTTTTATCGACAAGTTTCTCTTTCGGATAATTCTTTGCGGGCTGAGGTTTTTCACGAATGGCAATTGTTGAATGTTGAATATTCGGATTTTGCACCGCGGGCACAACGTCTTTGGCAGGTGAGTCAACCGGTGCTTCCGTTACGGTTTTGACTTCTTTAACTTCCTCTATCTCTTTTTTAACTTCTTTTATTTCTTTTGAGTCGTTTACTCCTTTAACTTCTTTTGATTTCTTAGCCTCATAAACGTCTTTTACTTCTTTATTCTTCACAGGTTCTCTTGGGGAAATCGAACTACGTTCGTTTAATTTTATATTTGATGTCGTATCCGTGGTTTTTACATTGATATTGTCGATTACATGAGTCGCGTTTGGGACGAATAGAACTGAACCGTTTCTCACCGATTTAATATCTTTTATTTTGTTGACCCGGATCAAATCCTGTAGCGAAACACCGTAAGCCTGCGCAATCATCGGAACCGTTTCGTTCTTTTTTACCAGATGATAAACGCCCGACTGCTGAATCTTTTGTGTCTGAGGTTTAAAACAGGAAACGACTGAAAATAAGATAAGTAAAATTAAAACTGCCAATGCATATGGAGAATTTATTTTCCCCATCCGCTCTCCCCTATCAGGCTGACAAAGCGGCATCCGCCCAGATCCTCTTTTTTTATCTCCTGCGGATTTTCCACAGAACGGGTAATTTTATACAGGGTCTGCACATCGCGGTCACCTACAGGAACGACCATTCTTCCACCGGGAACAAGCTGCTCTATCAGATACTGGGGAATTGCCGGCACAGCAGCCGTGGTAATGACGGCATCAAAAGGAGCTTCTTCCTTCCAGCCGTAAGATCCGTCGCCCACCCTGATGGCCACATTATATAAATTGAGTCCATCAAGAATCTTGCGCGCGTTTGTGGCAAGTTTTGCTATGCGCTCAACCGAAAAAACACGGTCCGCGAGACAGGCCAGCACCGCCGTCTGATAACCGGAACCGGTGCCGATTTCCAGGACCCTCTCCTTGCCCTTCAGCTCGAGGGCCTCCGTCATCAGCGCTACGATATACGGTTGTGAAATGGTCTGGTGTTCGCCTATGGGCAGCGGACTGTCGCTGTATGCCTGCTCAATCAACCCTTCATCAACAAAAAGATGGCGCGGAACAGCGGCCATAACTTTCAATACACGCATGTCGTTTATGCCGCGCGCTTTTAGCTGCGTTTCCACCATCCGCATGCGCGGTTTCTTGTATCTATCCATTAAATTGTCCGTATTTTTTCTTTTTTTCCGGAATCCGGTAAATTTCCCGAATCATTTCATGCCGGCGCAACCCCAGAGCTTCCCTTGTCACAATCAGATAATAATATTGCAGATGGGCTTTTTGATGGAGAGCATTGAACTTATCAATGTTACAATTGAGTTCGTCGCATATTAATTTTCTTTTCTGCGATTCTTCCGTGGAACAGTCATTCCAGTCACAGGACATTAAAAGAGACATCTTATCTTCTATTTCCCTGTCTATTTCTTTCAACTGTCCGATCACTTCATCAACAGCAAACCCTGCGCGACTCAAAACGGCAGCTTTTTCCCGCAATAATTCTTCAAGAAAATTATTCTGTTGGTCATCTTTTATTTTCTGCGACACTTGCATGATTTTTTCTCTTATTTTAACCGGACGGATGTTTATCATTTAAGGGATTATTTTTCAACCAAAAAGCCCTGACCGGACTTCTATATATAGCTTAACTATTTTAGGCGACATAACAGTAATCATCGAGATTAATGAAGTCACATTGATTCACCTGCCGGAAAACAGCGAGCGTAACCCATATCAAAACGGTATAAACCATAAACTTCTTTTTACCCGAACTGATATTCAATATATTGAACATAGAACTTCTCTAATGGCATAATTTTTTATTTCTAGACCACTCCAATACCTTGCAGACTCCCAGAGCACAGGCTTTTTGAGCATCAAGGCAACCGTGTTCACTATTACCCTGTTTTAAATAAGCAAGGGCCCTGTCGTTGTAAGCATAGGCATAATCAGAATTTATTCGGATAGCCTCGTTGTAATTCTCTATGGCCCTTTGATACTGGCCAAGATCAAGATAAATAATACCCATATTGTAGTAAGCTGCGGCATAATCCGGTGTTATACGAATTGCTTCTTTGAAATCCTCAATGGCACGCTGCTTCTGACCAAGATGATAATAAGCAATGCCCCTGTCGTAATATATAACGTCATAATACGGTGCTATGCTGATGGCTTGATTGTAATGATCAACAGCCTCTCTTGTTTTTCCCTTTTCCACTAGAGCTGAAGCAAGGTTGCTATGCGCCATATAGTTATTCTTTGTTACTTCCAGAGTATGATTTAAGAGGTCGACAGTATTTTTCCAATAGCCGCATTGTTTCCATGTCAAAACTGCCAAAACGGTTAAAACTGCTATTGACGCCGGGAATATAATTTTCTTACGTACCTCCCCGCTCATGATTAAAGAGGGAATGCCCCAGGCAAGGATGATGCCTATGCCAATGGATGGTAAATAAGTATAACGGTCCGCCCTGGCAAAAATACAGAGCTGAACTAGTCCTATCACGGGAACAAGCGTTCCTAAAAACCAGAACCAGCCGACAAATAGAAATGGAAATCTTCTGATGCAAGAAACAACAGCAAGAGTAATGGTTGTAAGAATAAAACCGGCAATTAAAGCTTTCCATGAAAGAAGGTATAAATCATAAGGATACCAGATGGCGAGATTGACGGGCCAAAATATTTTCCCCAGGTAAATGGCGTAAGAAACAACTGCGTTGGCAAAGCGCGTAATAAGCGGCACAAAATCCAGAGGCATTACGTAACCATTCTTATACTGCGTCCAGAACATGAGGACACTGGCTGCAGCGGCAAGACAAAAGAAGGGAGCCTTTTCCATTATAAGCACTCGAGCCTTCTTTTTTTGCCATCGCCCCATCGGCCAGTAATCCAGAAGCATCAGGATAAAAGGCAGAGTGACCATCATTTGTTTGGACATCAGAGCCAAGGCGAATAATATCAAACAAATAAAATAACGGGAGAGTTTGGAGTTTTCGGCGTAAAACGCATAAGCATAAAGAGTGGCCATTCCGAAAAATATGCTCAAAACATCCTTTCGTTCGGTGGCCCAAGCAACAGATTCCACTCTCAGGGGATGAAGAGCAAAAAAAGCGGCGGCAAAAGCGGAAGGCCAGATGTTATTTGTCGTTTTATTTAAAAAGAGAAATAAAAAGATAACGGCGCCAATATGCAGGAGCAGATTGAAAAGCAAATGGCCCGAAGCGGATGCTCCGAAAAGGTCCCAGGCAACCATATGTGAAATAAACGTCAAGGGATGCCAGTTGCCGTCAATAACGGCTGTAAATGCCCAATTAATACTTTCAGAATTGATTCCAGACTGAATATGATGGTTTTCATAAATGAATTGCGCATCATCCAGTGTAACAAAATCATTGCGCGCAATCCTGCCGAAGGCAGCGCAGGAAACAATGATTAAAAATATGATGATGAATTTTTTTTTCATGGCAATTTTCATACAACATCTTTTTTTAATAAAGCCTAAGTATCATGAATAAGACAATCTTGCGTTAACGGCGGCAGGCCCCTTCTTGAGAAAGTTCCAGCATTCTGCAATCACCTAATTCGCAGGCTTTCTTTGCGTCAATGCAGTAAAGTTTATTTTCTCCCTGCACAAAATAAACAAATGCCCTGTTTTTGTATGCACTAACATAATCCGGTTTCAAACTTATGGCTTTGTTGTAATCTTCGATGGCATGTTGATATTGACCCAGTTTTGCATAAGCAAATCCCCTGTTATTGTGTCCTTTGTAATAATGATGGTCCAAGATTATTGCCATGCTGAAATCATCTATAGCACGTTGGTACTGATTGACTTTACCGTACATAATTCCTCTATTGTTGTATGCTGAAGCATTGGGACGTGTACTGATTGCTTTACTTAAGTCTTTAATTGTCTGACGGTACAGACTAAGCTTATCATTAATATCTCCTCTTTCCCCGTAACCTATTTTATAATGAGGCTCCTCTCGCATTGTTTTACTGCTGTCATTTACAATTTGTTGTTTCAGAGCAAGTGCAGCGTATGCATTTCCCCGGTTAAAGCAGGCTGGACCATAATCCGGTCTTATGCTAAGAGCCTCGCTATAATGATCTATAGCCTCTATGGTCATTCCCTTCTCATCCAAAGCAATTCCTAAATTGTTATGCGCCAGATAATTATTCTTAGTTACCTGTAAAGCATGATTAAAAAGCTCAACGCTGTTCTTCCAGTAGCCGCATTGCTGCCAGGTTAAAACTGTCAGAAAAGCAAGAACGGCTATCGCCACCGGAATTAAAATTCTTTTGCGGATGTCTTCACGTTTAAACAAAAGGGGGATAAACCACACCAGCATAATAGCAATGCCGATCGAGGGAAGATAAGTATAGCGGTCGGCCATGGATTGTGTGCCGACCTGTACCAGGCCGATTACGGGAATAAGCGTTCCCAAGTACCAGAACCAGCCAACGAATAAAAAAGGCTGCTTCTTAATATAGTAAAGAACAACAGCAGTAATTACTATCAGGATAAAACCGGAAATTAAAACCTTCCACAGGGGAAATAATTCATAAGGGTAAAACACAGCCAGATTAACCGGCCAGAAGATTTTCTCCAGATAAGCGACATAGGAAATAATTGCATTAATTACACGTTCGGAAAAAGACAAACGTTCAACAGAGGCAAGCGCTCCTCCTTTGTTTTGCGCCCAGAGGGTAATGATACTGGAAATAATTGCCAGTAAAACAAAGGGGACCTTTTCCCCTATAAGCCGGTCTGCTGAATTAAAACCTCTACCCGGTTCATCAATCGCTTCCTGCCATCTTTTTAACGGCCAGTAATCAAGTAGCATCAGGACAAAAGGCAGGGTGACCAGCATGGGCTTGGACATCAGAGCCAGAGCGAATAATATCAAACTTAGAAAATACAGGCTAAATTTAGATCGTTCAGCGTAGAAGGCATACGCATAGATACAAGCCATGCCGAAAAACATGCTCAAGACATCTTTTCTTTCCGCTGCCCAGGCAACCGATTCCACCCGCAGGGGATGGAGCGCGAACACAACTGCGGCAAAAGCGGAAGGCCAGATATTATTTGTTGTTTTATTTAGAAATAAGAAAAGAAAGAGAACGCTGCCTATATGTAAAAACAGGCTGATCAGATGATGGCCGGATGCCTTTATCCCGAAAAGTTGCCAGTCCAGCATATGAGAGAGCAAAGTCAGTGGGTGCCAGTTGCTCACAACAACAGCAGTAAGTGCCCATTTCAAACTTTCAGGATTGATTCCCCGCTGAATGTCATGGTTTTCGGTTATATACGCGTTGTCATCAAGATTTATAAAACCATTGCTTCCAATCCTGCCAAACGCGGCACAGGTAGCAATAATTAATAATATGATAATAAAATTTATTTTATAATGACTTTTCATACAACTTTAAGGAAATTTAAGTACTACAAACAAGACCGGCTTGCGTCACCAGCAGTATGCCTTGCCTTGAGCAATTTTCAGTATTCTGCAATCGCCCAGTTCACAGGCCCTTTTAGAATCAAGACATCCGAGATTTTCATTATGATGATTAAAATATAAAATGGCCCTGTTGGTATAAGCCCGGATGTCATCCGGTTTCAGGATTAGAGCCCTGTTATAGTCCTCAAGGGCTTTTTGATACTGATTTAACTTATTGTAAACATTTCCCCTGTTAACATAAACCTGATAATAACCCGGAATCAGACGAAGTGTTTTATTGTAATCTTCAATGGCCAAAGGATACTGACCTAGTTCGGCATAGGCATTCCCTCTGTTGTTGTATGCGTCTGTATAATCAGGTTTTAAACGGATGGCTTCGCTGCAATCCTCTATGGTTTGCCGATACAGGCCAAGCTTTGCGCAAACCAATCCTCTGTTATAATATGACTTCGCGTAATAGGGATTTAGTCTAATGGCCTTATTCAAGTCCCCAATGGCTGACTGGTATTGGCCTATTTCAATATTGGCGATACCTCTCTCCATGTTCACTCTGGCTTTATCGGGAGATTTCTTCAGACAATCGGTCCACAGAGTATATTCATTTTCCCAGATTTTGTTGCGTTGATATGTCAATACAGTGTTCACGGCGGCAATCATCAGGATGATCATCAGGGCCATCCTGAAATATTGTTCCCTGAAAAGGTAGAAGAACGCTCCGGTAAATGCAATAAAGAAGCCGAAACCCGGCAGATATGTCCGGTGCTCGAAAATAACATTCTGAGAAACCGGGACAATGCTTGATTCCACGGATAAGGTCAGGAAAAACCAGAATATCCCGAAAGAAATCAGTCTGTATTTCTTAAACAGTCCAACTCCGGTCAGTAGAATGCACAGCAACACCAGGAAGCTTAAAAATGTTTTTATCTGAAAAAAACCGGTGGATATCGCATAATCATAATCAAAATTCTGATTAAACGGAAAAATAAACAGGCGAATATAGGTCAGAACAACTCTGAACTGTGTAAAAAAATATTCCTTCATGGATATGGAATAGGAATATCCCTGATCGGGCGGTATCGTATCAAATACATTAAGCGAACGGTTCCTGAAATAAATAAGGATAAAAATTACCAGCATAATGAAAGAAAAAATGAGACTTTTGTCTTTTACTTCCGGTTTGGACAAAGAGGTCTTAATAAAACAGTAATCGTACAAAACGATGGCAAACGGCAGGGTAAAGACTATCTCCTTGGTCAGCATACCGCAAACGGCGGATACAAGCGATGAACCGAATAAAATCATCGCTGTATTCTTATTGCCGGGCAAAAGCCTTCCCTTTACAAATAAAATCAGGGATAAAAAATAAAATAATGTGGCCAGTGAGGCGAACCGTTGCACGATATAGGTTACCGATTGCGTGGCCAGCGGATGGGTTACAAAAAGCAGAGCGGTCAGAAAAGCAATTGCCGTCTTGTGTCTGCTGATCGGTTCTTCTTTCATAAGGGGAGTGGCAAAGGTTATAAGGGTCAGCCACCAGATCAAAAGAGCGTTTATCAGATGAATCGTCAGATTAACCAGATGGTATCCCCAAATATCAAGTTTATGTATATTGTAATTGGCGGCAAACGTCACTATGCCCAACGGACGGTTGGGGAAAAGATGAATCCAGTCGGCAACAGTCGCCGAATCTCTGGTAACGCTGTAGTGGAAAATATTTCTATCGTCAAAATGAATTGAACAGTCAAAGGAATTGGAATAGGCGATAATGCCCATTGTTAAGATAACAAGGATTAATAAAAAATTATATTTTTTATCCATATTAAAACTTCTTCCTGTATAAACAGCTTAATATGGTGAGGGAAAAATAACCTTCTATTTTTCACCTCGATAGATACATCCTGACTCCGGACTTTCCTGCACAACAATTTTACTTAGCTGCGGTAACTTCAGATGGAGACGGCTCCATATCCATTTAGCGATATTTTCCGAAGTGGGATTAGCCAGCCCTTCAATGTCATTCAAATATTTATGATCCAGTTGATCCAGCAGAGGTCTAAACGCTTTATCAATATCAGCAAAATCCATTACCCAGCCCGAATGCGGATCAACTAATCCGACAATATGGATTTCAACACGAAAGGAATGTCCGTGTAGTTCGGAGCACTTGTGTTTCTCACCGGCATTAGGCAGACGGTGAGCCGCGTCGAATTTATACACTTTAAAAATTTCCATTCAATTTACCCTACTTTATACCCAGAATTTTATGCGTCTGCAGGCTCAGCCGCCACTGCGGATGAGACAAAATATATTCCAGCGCCAGACGCGTGTTGACCTCGCGGTCGGGTGAATCCATGGGCTGCAGAAAGAAATGCTCAAAATCCAGCATCAAGTATTTTTCCGGATCCGCGCCCGGCTGCGGAAAAACCAGTTTTAATTCCTGCCCTGACCTAAGCAGTAATTGAGCGCCAGCTTTGGGACTGACGCAAATCCAGTCAATATCTTTAGGCGGCTCGATTGTGCCGTTTGTTTCGACGGCTACTTCAAAGCCCTTTTCGTGCAGGAATGATACCAACCGGTCATCCATCTGTAACAGAGGTTCACCGCCTGTGCAGACAACCAGCGGCTTTGCCGACTTCATATTTTTATCCGGCCATAATTCTTTAATTCTTCCGGATAATTCTTCCGGCGTTTGAAACAACCCGCCTTCCGGTTTATCGAAGCCAACAAAATCCGTATCACAAAATTTACAAACCGCTTTTTCACGATCAGCTTCTTTCCCCGACCATAAATTACATCCGGTGAAACGGCAAAAAACAGCCGGGCGGCCGGTATAAAACCCTTCTCCCTGAATAGAATAAAATATATCCCTGATAAAATAGCTCAAAGACATTCCTTTATTTTTTATATCTTACAGTGTCCTTTAATCCTGCTTCCAGAAAACCTTTCAAACGCAGAATACAGGAATCACATTCACCGCAGGCTTCACCTGAAGACGAAGGATCATAGCAACTGTGCGTCAAGCTATAATCCACACTCAGTTCAATACCTTTTCGGATAATTTCCGATTTACTCATCCGGATAAGCGGAGTATGAATTTTCAACTGCTGTTTTCCCTCCACACCGGCTCTGGTTGCCAGATTGGCCATCTTTTCATAAGCCGCAATATATTCGGGACGGCAATCGGGATAACCGCTGTAGTCCAGAACATTCACTCCGATAAAAATATCTCCAGCCCCTATCACTTCCGCCCAGGCCAGCGCATAAGAAAGGAATATCGTGTTGCGCGCCGGAACATAAGTTACCGGAATATCTTTTTTCATTTCTTCCACGCCTCTGTTCTTCGGCACATTGATATCCGCGGTTAATGCGGAACCGCCGATTTTTCGCAGATCAATATCCACTATCAAATGTTGATTAACTTTAAAGCGCTCCGCGATACGCCTGGCAGCTTCCAATTCCAAAGCATGCCTCTGCCCATAGCGAAAGCTCAACGCATAGACATTAAATCCCTCGTTTCCGGCAATAGCCAGCGTTGTTGCGGAATCAATCCCGCCGCTCAAAAGAACAACCGCTTTTAATTCTTCTTCCATCATTGCGACACCAGGGAAAGCATTACGTTAATTGGTAAGGAAAACTTCAATGCCGAAGAGATTCATTGCATTTTGGGCCGTTGTCTGCGCAACTTCCGTCCAGGAAATATTTTTTATTTGGGCAACTTTTTTTGCCGTATGAATAATAAAAGAAGGTTCATTTCTTTTACCGCGGTGCGGAACAGGCGCAAGATAAGGAGCGTCTGTCTCCAGCAACAAGGAAGAAAGTGGAATGCGCTCGACGACATCCTGAATTGTTTTGGCTTTATCAAACGTCACTACGCCCGGAATAGAGATGTAAAATCCAAGATCTATGCATTGTTTCGCCATTTCATAGTCTCCGGAAAAACAGTGGAATATTCCGCTGCGCACCTTTGACGCCCTGACAATTTCCAACGTTTGCTGATGGGCTTCACGATCATGGATAATAACAGGGAGATTAAGTTCTTGCGCAAGTTCCAGTTGCCGGCCGAATACTTCTATTTGTTTTTCCCTCGGCGATAGATTGCGGAAAAAATCCAACCCGATTTCGCCGTAAGCAACAATTATTTCTCTGTGAGTATTGACAAGCTCTTTAAGTGCTCCCCATGTTTTTTCATCCGTATTGGCAACATCATGGGGATGAACACCCACTGTAGCATAAATATTTTCATATTTATCGGCAAGCGCAACCGCCTTTCGGCTCAATTTCAGATTTGTGCCTACGGTTACAATAAAATCGATTCCCTCATCGCCGGCACGTCCGATTACTTCTTCACGATCGGCATCGAACTCTTTCATTTCGAGATGAGCATGGGAATCAATAAGCATAAGAAACTATTTTTCGTTCTCATTCAGATTAACTTCCTCGGCATTTTCAGAAACGTCAGGAAGTTTTTTCATCAAAGCCTGTAAATCTTTTTCGAAAAGCTCACCCTTTGAAAGCTTGCGCGCAATAACGCGTTTATCGTTGCTGATAGATTCTGCGTTGACTTTATTGGACATATTTTAATCCTCTCCTTACATAAATTAAATAAGCTAATTATTATTACATTTTTTTGATTTAATCAACAATGAACAATTTAACTGCGTTCCACCCTGCCCTGCATGAAAACATTTTGATGACGCTGTGACAAAAGAAAATTTATTTCTTCAGACGGGGATCAAGCAGATCCCTTATTCCTTCTCCCAGAAGATTGTAACCGACAACCGTAATCAATATGGCCAGCCCCGGATAAAGGGAAAGCCACCAGGCAATATCGATATTGTCCTTGCCGGCAGTCAGGATGTTGCCCCAGCTGGGCGTTGGCGGCTGCACGCCGATTCCCAGAAAGCTCAAGGCCGATTCGGTGAGTATAGCCCCGGCGATACCTAAAGTCGCCGCCACCAAAATAGAGGCCATGGAATTGGGAAGGATGTGCAGAAAAATAATCCGAGCATCATTGGCGCCGATGGCTTGAGCGGCTTTGACAAAATCTCTTTCCCTGAGCGATATAAAATCAGCCCGCACCAGCCGTGTCACACCCATCCAACTTGTTAGTCCAATCACGATCATAATATTCCAGATGGACGGCTCCAGAAATGCTATGACAGCCAAAATCAAAAAGAATGTGGGAAAGCAGAGCATAATATCCACAAATCGCATGATGACCGAATCAATCCATCCGCCATAATATCCTGACACAGCACCAAGAATAACACCTATAATAATAGCGATACCTGTTGCCACAAAACCAACCAGTAACGATATTCTCGCACCCCAAATCATCCTGGAAAGCACATCCCTGCCGAGAGGATCAGTTCCAAATAAATGTTTCATCGAAGGAGAGGCCAGTACATTGGTTAAGTCTATCTGCCCCGGATCATAGGGAGCAAACCACGATGCCAGAAGCGAAACTATTAACAGTAGTAAGATAATTCCACCGCCGGAAAGCATTAATTTATTTTTGTAAAATGTCTGCCAGAAATTCATTTTAATTCCTATTTATCTAAGCCCCTGCTACACCCGCCGCGCAACCCCGGCCTTCGCCGGGGTAAACTCCGCAGATGGACTTTTAAAAAGCCATCAGGAGATACGAATGCGCGGGTCCGCCAGCGCATAGGACACATCCGCAATCAGGTTACCTAAAAGCGTCAGAATCGCACTGATCAGTAAGATTCCCATGATTGTCGGATAATCTCGGGCCATCACCGACATGAATAAAAGCTGTCCCATACCGGGAATCGCAAAGATTGTTTCGAAAATAACGGCGCCACCAATCAGACCGGGAATGGATAAACCCAAAATGGTTATCGCCGGTAAAAGCGCGTTGCGCAAAGCATGTCTGTAAATGACATCTCTTTCACTTAATCCCTTGGCGCGCGCGGTCATAATGTAGTCCTGCCTGATCACTTCCAGCATGTTCGCCCTCATATAGCGGGAAAGTCCGGCCAGTCCGCCAAACGCGGAAACAAACACCGGCAAGATCAGATGTTTCACCAGATCAATAAATCTGTCGATCGTGCCGAGATATTCATAGTTCAACGAACGCAGTCCTGAAATCGGCAGCCACCCTAAATGAATACCAAAATAAATCATCAGCAGTAATGCCAGCCAGAAAGCAGGAATTGCAAAACCAATAAACACAAATACCCCCGCGATTCTGTCAAAGAGTGAATTCTGATGAACAGCGGAAAGCACTCCCAAGGGCACAGCAATGCTGATAATAATGATTAGAGACAAGAATTCTATCATGATGGTAATAGGCAACCGTTCCAAAATTTTTGAGGTAACAGGACGATGATCGGTAGAAAATGATGTTCCCAAATCGCCGTGACTGATTTTTTTCAGCCATGACCCGTATTGCACATGAATCGGCTTATCCAATTCATACAATGCTCTAAGATTCTTCTTCATTTCCGCTGAAGCTTTCGGATTCATCTCTGTCTGTAAATCGGTTGGGGACCCCGGAGCCAGGTGCATGACAAAAAAACAAATAATGGTAATGCCCAGCAAAAGCGGAATCATGAACAATATTCTTTTTACGATATAATTTAACAATCTGTTACCCCAAAAAGATTCAATTGATATTACTTCAAAAGTTCCAGATTTTTTATATTGTTTAACGATTGCCAGAGAGCCGTCTGATTGTGAGCCTCCAGTGTAAAAGACGGCTTCGACTTTCTCTTGCGCAGATATTGAGAAAGCTCATCAAATGGAAAAGTCCCCTCCCCCACCGGAAGATGCTCATCTTTCTGCCCGAAGTTGTCATGCAGATGCATGTGTCCTAAATATTTACCAAGTGTTTTAAGCCAGACACTCAAGGGTTCGCGGGAATAAACATTGAAGTGTCCGGTATCAAAACAAAAGCAGACGCTTTCGGAATCAAGGGCATCGAAAAGACGCCGCAGGATATAAGGATTTTTTTCATAGATATTTTCCAGAGCGATGATCGTGTTATAACCTTTGGCCAGCTTTGCCAGTTTCTTCCATGCTTTAAAACTATGCTCCAGCCATAAATCATCGCTGTTAACATAATAGTCTTCGTCAAAGGATGCATGACATACTATTTTTAAAGGATGAAAATAGTGCGCCAGGTCTATGGCCTGCTGAATCCGGTCAATGCTTACCTGCCGGATTTTGTCATCGAACGCACCCGGACGCAAATCCAGGAAAGGAGCATGGAAATTTATTTTCAAGCCCGCGTCGGCAACCATCTTCGCCGTTTCCCGGCATTGCGATTTATCCATACTTTGCAGAGCCCAGTGGTGGAAATATATTTCGAGATTAAGTTTGTTTTTCAAAATCATTTCCCTGTATTCGGGGAAAAGATGAAACGGCATATGCACATGAACCTTGCTGATAATATCCTGCATCGGGGAATCCTTTGTTAATTTTCGTCGGAACGATGTAAGTTGTTATCACAGCTGCCTTATTTTCACAACAGACAAAAAGCTACCGCCGACAACAATACGTTTCGAATTTCACCGCACCGGCTCGAATGTAAAAGCAACATTGTCAACTTTAATTATTTGTGGCATATAAACGATATCAAAATCCAATATACACAGGAGGTTTTCTTGCCAACAAAAAAAAATGTAACCAGAGAACGTCTTATTTTATGCATCAACGCGACCCTGCAAAAGAAAGCAAAAAATATCGTTGTTTTAAATTTAAAAGACATCTCCGCTTTCACGGATTATATGATTATCTGCAGCGGCACATCGGAACGTGAAGTTCAGGCCATCGCGCAGGCAATTCAGTTGTTTTTAAAGAAAGCGGGAGTAAGGCCTCTGGGCGTCGAAGGGCAATCCAACGGCCAGTGGATTCTGCTTGACTATGACGATGTGGTCATTTCTGTTTTCTATGAACCAGTCAGAGCTTTCTACAACATAGAAAATCTTTGGGATGCCCCCCGGATGATTGTTGATGAAAACAAGAAGGAAATAAAAAGGTTGGGCAAGGAAATGGCATGATTTTGAGTGAAGCTTTAAAAGATATCGGAGAGATTATTTTCCCGCCTCAATGTCTGGGCTGCTCTGAAATTCTGCATCCGTTTACCGGCCAGATATTCTGCCAGGTCTGCAGTGATAATATCAAGTTAATAAACGGCAGCATCTGCCCTGTATGCGGAACAACTTTTTCCGACAGTCCGGCTCCAAGTCATTTATGTGGAGATTGTCTGGGAAACAAAACATATTTTTCTCACGCGCGCGCCGTATTTTCTTACGATGAATTCATTCTGAAGGCAATCCATCAATTCAAATACGGACGAAATATATCCATCGGTGAAACGCTCGCCTCATTTATGGCCGATTTTTCTTTTCCTGATATTGATTTTACAGATTATTCCCTGATAGTCCCGGTGCCCCTGCACATTAAACGACTGCGCGAACGGGGATTTAATCAATCCCTTATTCTGGCACGTGCTCTAGAAAAAAAACGGCAAATCCCTGTCAACTTTTCCCTGTTGAAACGGCACAAGTATACTTTAACCCAAACCGGTTCGAACAGAAACGAGAGAAAACAAAATATTAAGGGGGCCTTTGAAGTAACGGACAAGAAAAAAGTTGCCGGTAAAAATATTATCCTGATTGACGATGTTTACACGACCGGAGCCACAATAAACGAATGCGCGAAAACATTAATCAGGTCCGGAGCGCAAAAAGTCGCTGTTTTAACGCTAGCCAGAGTTCTCCACAGTTAATTATAATATAGAAATGAAGGAGCAGGAATGAACAAAATTTTAGAAAGAGAAGCTCTCCGGAACAAACTCGAAGAATTGCGAAATAAAGGTAAAAAAATCGCTTTCACCAACGGCTGTTTTGATATTCTCCATGTCGGTCACGTGCGATATTTGCGCGAAGCGAAAAAAACCGCCGATGTGCTGGTACTGGCTCTCAACAGCGATTCTTCTGTCCGGTCAATCAAGGGTGAAAAAAGGCCTCTGATGAATGAAAATGAAAGAGCCGAACTTCTTGCTGCACTGGAATTTATTGATTTCATTACAATATTTCCTGAATTAACGCCGCTGGAACTCATTAACTATCTTAAGCCGGATGTTTTAATCAAGGGAGGCGACTGGCCGGAAGAAAAGATTGTCGGACGCGAAGAAATAAAAAAATGGGGCGGCCGTGTAGCGATAATTCCCGAAGTTGAGGGCAAATCAACAACCAACATCGTGGAAAAGATAAAAATGCTTTACGGCTCCGATAAATAAAGTTTTGATTTTACTGATATTATTCGGCTTTAGAACAAAATGATTTAAAAATATTCTTGATAAAGATTTCTCTTTACAAATAAATTTGCTTTATGTAATAAAGGCGACCAAGTTTTTGACCAAGGAGTGACTATTTTGGAAAAACAGACAAGTAAAACAGACAAGATGAAAGCCTACAAAAAAATGCTGACTCAAAAGATAAACGAATTGCTGAGTGAAGCCGGCAAAACTGTTTCCGAAATGACCAATGGCAAAGAAACCTATCCTGATCCCAACGACAGAGCTTCTCTGGAATCCGATAGAAATTTTGAATTACGCATCCGGGACAGAGAACGCAAACTTATCATGAAAATGCAGGAAGCTATCAAAAGAATTGATGACGGCACCTTCGGTATCTGCGAAGTCTGCGGAGGGCCTATTTCCGAAAAAAGACTGATGGCCCGGCCTGTTACCACTTTGTGCATTGACTGCAAAACCAAACAGGAAAAAATGGAAAAACTAAAAGGCGAATAACCTTTATAAAATAAATCCACTGAAAAGCCCCGTCATCGGGGCTTTTTTTATTTCGAAAAGCAAAATAGTTTGAATGACCTTAGTGAATTGAAAAACCAGTATACTGCAATTCCGGCCACATCACATTCATGACATGGAGAAGGAGCCGTACATTAGGCCGAATCTTGAGAATCACCCACGAGATAGCGAATGATCATGTCCGTGAGCTCATTGATGATGCGCTCCTTCTGTAACTCCTGTGTATAGGTAGTGGTCACATGGACGATATCCATAACTGCCCCGATCATCATCTCGATACCGGCTTCCATGTCTTTGACACGCACTTGATTTCCCAATGATTGTATCCAGGGCAAAAGAAGTTCATACATAGTCCTCAAGGTTTTTTTCTGGAGATTATCGACATCAGGATCATGATATCTGAGAATGGTTATCTCTCGGAATAATCCGGGCGAGAGGTGTTCCGTTGTCAGGGCAATGAGATCTGAAGTGACCTCCCTCAGATCATGTGATCGATCCTTTTTATCCAAATATTCCCTTATCGCGGCAACGGTGCATTGGATGTGATTCCAGACCACAGCAATAAAGACATCCTTTTTATCATGGAAATAGCCGTAGAAGCTGCCAATGGAAACACCGGCATGCTTAACGATCTTTTTTGATGTTGTCCTGTAATAACCATCGGTCACAAAGAGTTGCTCGGCAGCGTTCATAATGCGTTCTTTGGTGTTTATGCCTCGATCTTGCTGAGGTATGCGGGCGTTTTTTCTATTCTTTGAGGTCATGGGCTCTTTCTATACCACATATCAAGTAAGTATAGTATTTTTTTAATATACGAACCACCATTCATTTTTATATTGATAATATACGAACAATGGTTCATATATTATCATAAAATCAAAGAGGAGGGAATCTATGAAAGAAAAGCAATCGATGGATCAAGTTTTGGCGGATAAAAAGTACGCCCCGATATTCGAACCGATCACGATCAATGGGTGTGCAATCAAGAACCGCATCGTCATGGCACCCATGAATTGCAACTACACGGCGCCGGATCATTACATCAGCAAACAGCAGATGGCATATTACGCAGCCAGGGCCAAAGGCGGCACTGGTCTCATCATCACTGAGGCGCAGGCGGTATCAACGCTGCCCTGCGCGGACACCTACCGCAAGTATAACAATCCGTATTTGACTGACTATCGCTATGTGCCCCTGCAATCCGAGTTTGTTGAACATGTGCATTCCTTCGGCGTCAAGATCTTCGCCCAGCTTTTCACCGGACCCGGCAGGCAGGGTACCAGCGATATCGGAGCGGCCGAACCGGTATCGGCCTCTCCGATTCCCTGGCACTGGCAGCTCCATAAGTCCATCAACGGCTCAATGGATATGAAGGTCTTAAAGGGAGGAATCAGGTACTCGGGATACTATGGCGCTATCCCTGATATAGAGAAAGACCCTGAAGCTTTTCTCGCCTTAGTGGATAAGATCCCCATGATGCATATGATGGGGCAGCCGCCCAGGGAAATCACGCGGGAAGAAATCAAGCAGCTTGCCATCGATGAAGGCATGGGAGCCAGGCTGGCGAAATTAGCAGGATATGACGGCGTGGAGATCCATGCCTGTCACGGCTATCTGGTGCACTCCTTCCTGGTCGAACGGTCCAACTTCCGGAAGGACGAATACGGCGGCAGTTTTGAAAACCGCATCCGTTTTCTGTTGGAGCTGATCCGGTCGGTGCGACGGTGTGTGGGACCTGATTACCCGGTGGGAGTGCGTTTCTCCGCCTCCGATGACCTGCCCGGCGGGTATGATCCCCATGTTGCCGCCATGATAGCGAAACGGGTGGAGGAAGAAGGGGCGGATTTCATCGATCTGTCCGATGGTTCGTATGAGGCCATGAGCGATTTTCTGCCCAACACCGAAGGCCAGGTTATGGACAAGTCCGCCGTCATTCAGGCAGCGGTGAAGATCCCGGTCATGTGTCCCTCCGTTCACAACCCTGATAATGTCGTGGATGTCCTGCAAAAAGGCAAGGCGCAGATGGTTCTGCAGGGACGTCAGCAGATTGCGGATCCCGACTGGGTCAACAAGGTGCGGGAAGGCAGAGAAAAAGAGATCATCAAATGCACTCGATGCAACCTGGGCTGCATCATCCGCTTTATTGCAATGCTTCCGGTACGTTGCATCAAGAACCCGCGAACAGGACTGGAAGAGCATATCGAGGAATATGCCAAGCGCCCCATTTTGCCCCTGAAAGATCGCGTGTGGAAGACCGCCGCGGATTGGGGTCGCAAGGAACCGTCCACGACATGGGAATACAACGAGGAAGAAATCGAGCAGATCATGCATACGTAAAAACAAGGCAGTCAAATCATGTAATAGCTCAAAAAAATATAAGTTGATTGAGACAAGTAAGGAGTTCTTTATGGCAGAAAAAGTTGATGACGATTATTTTAAGATCGATCCCGAGCCCCATCTTATTGGGAGAAATGGTTCCTACTATGAATATTTCCCCGGCTACAAGATGTGGTGGAAGGCGATTGATAATATTTCAAGGCCGCTCTTCACCGGCACGCACCCCAACATCCTGATGAAGGGAATGGAAAGTTTAGAGGAGTGGGAGGCGCAGAAGAATCCTGACCCATCGAATATTCTGCGCGCCATGGACAAGTACGGTGTGGACATTGCCTGCCTCCTGCCCGAATCGTGCATGGATACCTGCGGCTATTCGGGCCGGTTCTGCACGAACGGGGAAATGGCTGAGATCGTGGAATCGAATCCCGATCGCTTTATGTATCAGCCCAACATGTCTCCCATTAAGTTCAAGGGCGTGAAGAACACCATCAAGGAATTAGAGTACTGGGTGAAGGAAAAGAAAGCAAAGATATTCAAATATCTATGCACCGAGGATACCTACATCAATGACCCGGAGCTGTGGCCTTTCTACGAGAAATGCGAAGAGCTCGGCATCGTGCTGGATATTCATACGGGCATGTCTTGGTGTCCGCCGCAGGCGAGCAAGTACGCGAACCCTGTGTTCCTTGATGATGTATGCCGTGATTTTCCTGAGCTGAAGATTGTGGCGTTTCATATGGGGTACCCTTATTGCGATCAGTTGAACATGGTGGCTATGGGGCATGCGAATCTGTATGTCTGCCTGAGCCTCCTTGTCCCCTGGGCAATTACGGCTCCTAAAAAATTCGCTACTATCATCGGCGAAGCCCTGCGGTGGGTCGGACATGACAAGATCATCTGGGGAACGGACTATGCAGGCTACGGCATACAAATCAAAAGCGCCGTAGAAGGATTGCGGAATTTCCAGATACCCGAGGATATGCAGGAAGGTTATGGATATCCTCCCATTACAGAAGAAGACAAACGTAAGATCTTCGGCGGCAACATGGGACGACTCTTGGGTATCGACACAACCAAGCGCAGAATAAAAACAAAATAAAGGAAAAAGATTGTCATCAGCGGGGGCGCTAAATAAGGATGCTTATTCAGCGCCCCGCTCTTAATATGTTATACCAATTCTAAATCAAAGCGCTATTTTTGTTGGCTTCGTTGTCGGCTTCCTCAACGTATGTACAATACGCCTAGCCGCCTCAATATCATCTTTGATTTAGAAATGGTATTAAATAAGAGTTCATCAGTAATAACTTAATAGCGTCCGGCATGACCATATTATTTCTCCACCTTTAGCAATTCCATTTTTTAATCAAAGGTGATAATAGGATTTCATGTTTGTCAATGTCGCTTTAAACATTCCACCGGATAAAATCTTCACTTATGAAGTGCCCGCCAATTTGCAACAGAATGTTGAAATCGGCAAACGCGTATTTGTCCCCTTCGGCAACAGAAAACGCACAGGTTTTATTGTCGGAACAATTCCATCCTGCGATCTGACAAACATAAAATCCGTCGCCGAGATACTCGATGAAGAGCCGCTGTTTGGTGAAAGTGACCTGGTTTTTTACGAGTGGATCGCCAATTATTTTATGTATCCGCTGGGTAAGGCGCTGGCCGAGCTGATCCCATCCGGCTCCGAAAAGAAAGATTTTCTCTGGATAACCCCTCTTGAATCCAAAAAGGATATTCACCTTCCACCGGCTCAGGCAAAACTGCTGGCATTTTTACAGCAATATCCTCAGGGAATAGCCTCAAATAACATTACCAAAATCAGCGGTATGAAAAACATGTCTTCAGCATTGCGAAAACTGCATCTGGCTCAACTTGTCAAAATTGAAAAAAAGCAAAACAAACAACTCTCCCCACACAACGAAAAAATAGTAACGCTTGAAGAAAGGAAAATTGCCGAAACAAAATTAACGGATAAGCAAAAAATAATCGTTGAATTTATTCAAACCAAAGGCCTGACATCCTTAAACGATTTAATTGAAGCATCCGGTATTTCCGGCGCCGTTGTCAGAAAGTTGCATGATAAAGGAATTATTAAATTCACAGCCTGTGAAAAAATGCGCGCCGCCTCTCTTGATTCGGCAATCCTTCAAAACAAAAACACGATTATTCTCAATCAACAGCAAAATCAGGCAATGGAAGAAGTTTCCCGCTATCTGGGGAAGAATATTTTTACGCCAATCCTGCTTCACGGCGTTACAGGCAGCGGAAAAACGGAAATTTATTTAAAGACAATTGAAAAAGTATTAAAAAATGGTGGTTCCGCTATCTATCTTGTTCCTGAGATAGCCCTGACGCCGCAACTGATATCGCGCGTTGCCGGAAGATTCGATGAGCGGCAAATTGCCGTTTTGCACAGCGGCATTGCCGAATCGGTCCGCTATGATCAGTGGCGGCAAATCAAACGCGGCCTGATTAATCTTGTTATCGGTACCCGTTCGGCTCTTTTTGCTCCGTTGCCTAATTTAAAATTAATCATCGTTGATGAGGAGCATGATGCCTCCTACAAACAGGATGAGCGTCTCTGCTATAATGCCCGCGACCTGGCAATTCTAAAAGCGAAGATGGCTTCTGCTGTTGTCATTACAGGTTCCGCCACACCCAGCGTCCGTACCTACTTTAATGCGCGGACAAAAAAATATCGTCATCTGGAACTATCACAGCGCGTGGAGGACAAACCCATGCCTGTCGTTGAAATCGTTGATATGAAAGCGCAACAGGAAAAGTCAGGAAAAGTTCCCATCCTGTCCGACATCCTGATGGATAGAATACAAAAAACCCTGGAGAAAAAAGAGCAGGTTCTACTTTTTCTCAATAAGCGGGGATTTGACACTTTTCTTGTCTGCGCCGATTGCGGTTATAATTTCCGCTGTCCCAATTGCGCCGTTTCCCTGAAAAATCACGCGACGGAAGGCGTGGTCAAATGCCATTACTGTGATTACACGATAAAATCATTGCCGCTTTGTCCATCCTGCAAAAACAGCCGCATTTTAAGTTACGGAGTCGGCACACAAAAACTGGAAAAAGAAATAGCGAAATTTTTCCCCCAGGCCAGGATTCAAAGAATGGACTCCGACACCACTTCCCGAAAAGGAGATCATGAAAGAATACTTAGTGAATTGGAACAGAGAAAAATTGACATTCTCATCGGCACGCAAATGATTACCAAGGGACACGATTTCCCCTTCATCACTCTGGTGGGCGTCATAGCCGCCGATACTTCTTTGAATATGCCGGATTTCCGGGCCGCGGAAAAAACTTTTCAACTGATAACTCAGGTTGCCGGACGCGGCGGACGCGGAGAAAATCCCGGCACAGTTATTATCCAGACTTTCAATCCCGAAACCTATGCGTTAAGACACGCGCAAAATCATGACTATAAGGCATTTTACGCGGAAGAAATCGAACTTCGCAAAGCGTTGCAATACCCGCCGTTTGACCGGATAATCAACCTGCGTTTATCTTCCATAAAAAAAGATGAATTGATTGACGAAGCGCATCGATTGGGCAAACTGGCGAAAAGATTAAGCGCGCGGTTAGGAAATACGGCGGAAATCATCGGCCCTGCGGAATCGCCGCTTTCTAAAATCAGGGGACGCTTTCGCTGGCAGATGCTGATTAAAGGCAAAGACATAAAGTTGCTACACCAGATCGCACGGGAAATCATCCAAAATCAAAAGAACAGTCATGTGAAGATTATAGCGGATGTGGATCCGGAAAACTTTATGTAGCGGGGCTGTTCTCGACTCTATATTAACAACTCTTTCTTTCTCCTACCATGAATTCGTGTAACTAATAAGGTTTCTTCATTTGTTATTTGATAAACAATTAACAAAAAAAAAAGGAGTCGCTGTAAATAGCTGACTCCCTTAGGATTTTCTGGCGGGGCCGATGGGACTTGAACCCACGCCCTCCGGCGTGACAGGCCGGCGTTATAACCAACTTAACTACGACCCCAAAAAATCATTTTTTCTTTTTCAATTTACCTTCAAATGGTAGGCGGGACAGGGATCGAACCTGTGACATCCACGGTGTAAGCGTGGCGCTCTCCCGGCTGAGCTACCCGCCCGTAATACCAACTTGGCTGCGAGGCTTCTAGCAACATTGATATTGCTTGTCAAGTCATAAAAGAAAAATATAAAAACTTTTTAATTCACCGACTGGGGAATCATTGGAACATCTCCCGTTACCGTAGGCCGGATATCTTCTTCATCCTGAACAAAAGCTATTTTCATAACCTCATCAATATGCTCGACAAAGATAATCTTCAGCGTCTTTTGTATATTTTGGGGAACTTCCGCCAGATCTTTTTCATTATCTTTCGGAACAATCACTGTTTTAATATTTCCCCGGTGAGCGGCAAGCACTTTCTCCTTAAGTCCGCCAATGGGCAAAATTCTTCCCCTTAACGTAATTTCACCGGTCATTGCGATGTCCGCGCGTACTTTTTTCCTCATGAGAACCGACGCGATGGAAGTCGTCATGGCAATACCTGCAGAAGGACCATCCTTGGGAATTGCTCCTTCCGGAACATGGACATGAATATCAATTTTTCTATAGAAATTCTTCGGCAGTCCGAACTGTTCCGCGCGGGCGCGAATATAACTCAATGCCGCCTGAACAGATTCCTGCATCACGTCGCCCAGTTTACCTGTCATGATCATTTTACCGGTGCCTTCCATGATGGAAGCTTCAATAGATAAAAGTTCACCGCCGACTTCCGTCCAAGCCATTCCGATGGTCAGACCTATTTTACTCTTTTCCTCAACTTCACCGTGGTGGTATTTGGGCACACCCAGATACTTTGATACGGATGCCGAACTAATAAACACTTTTTTCTTGTTATCACTGTTTACTATCTCTTTAGCTACTTTACGGCAAATTGACGCAATCTCCCGATCAAGATTACGCACGCCCGCTTCCCGCGTATATTGACGAATAATTTTGAGCAACGCTCCTTGGGTGAATTCCACATTTTCAGTTTTCAATCCATTGGCTTCTATTTGTTTGGCAATCAGGAATTTCTTCGCTATTTGCAGCTTCTCCTGTTCCGTGTACCCGGCAATCCTGATCACTTCCATTCTGTCCTGCAGGGGCGCGGGTATTGTCTGCAAAACATTTGCCGTAGTTATAAACATGACCTCCGACAAATCATAATCAAGATCTAGATAATTATCGTTAAAGGCAAAGTTCTGTTCCGGGTCAAGAACTTCCAGCAAGGCAGAGGAAGGATCTCCCCTGAAATCTGAACTGAGTTTGTCCACTTCATCCAGACAAAAAACAGGATTATTGGATCCGGCTTTTTTCAAAAGTTGAATGATTTTACCGGGCATTGCTCCAATATAAGTCCGGCGATGTCCGCGAATTTCAGCTTCATCGTGCACACCGCCCAGAGACATACGAACAAATTTTCTGTTCGTGGCCCGTGCGACCGATTTGGCAATAGACGTCTTGCCCACGCCGGGCGGGCCAACCAGACATAATATCGAACCTTTGTTTTTCTTAACCAGTGATTGCACAGCAAGGTACTCTATAATGCGCTCTTTGACATTTTTTAAACCAAAATGATCTTCCTCGAGAATCGTCTCTGATTCCTTCAGGGTGTGTTTATTTTCCGTTTTTTCCGACCACGGCATATCCAAAACCCAGTCAATATAATTTCTAACAACAGTGGCTTCCGCGGACATGGGGGTCATCATCTGTAATTTTTTAATTTCCTGCCGGACCTTTTTCACAGCCTCTTCCGACATTTTCTTTTGCTTTAGACGTTTTTCCAATTCGTTTATTTCGTTGCGGAAATCATCTTTGTCTCCCATTTCCTTCTGAATAGCCCGCATTTGTTCGTTGAGATAATAATCTTTCTGCGTTTTTTCCATCTGCTTTTTAACGCGACGTTTGATCTTTTCCTCAACCTGCAGGATTTCAATTTCGGAAAGCATCAAAGAATAAATTGCTTCCAGCCGTTCGCAGATGTCAAATATCTCAATAATTTTTTGTTTATCTTCCAGTTTCACATTGAGATGAGTAATAACGACATCAGCCAGCTTCGATCCATCTTCAATGGCGGCAATCGTTCCCAGCATTTCGACGTGAATTTTCTTACTGAGTTTCAGATATAGTTCAAAAGATTCTTTGATGCTTCGCATCAGAGCTTGCTTTTTCACATCATTTTTATCATCATCAATATCACTGATTTCATCCACTTTCGCGAGGAAGAAATCATTATTCGGCAAATATTCCTTGATGATGCCGCGAGTTTTTCCTTCAACAAGCACCTTGACTGTCCCGTCAGGCAAACGCAGAAGCTGAATGATAATGCCAATCGTACCGACATTATAAATATCTTCCTTCTTGGGATCATCATCCTTGGCATTCTTCTGGGCAACCATAAAAATACTTTTTTCGTACTTCATGGCTGATTCCAGCGCGGCAATAGATTTTTCGCGTCCGACAAACAGAGGCACAATCATATGCGGAAACATAACAACATCTCTCAACGGCAGGAGAGGTATTGTTATTGTTTTATCCTGATTATTTTCTTTATTTTCATCTAACATATTTTCCCCGTTTTATTCCATTAAGCAGATTCAGATTTAGTTTCGTAAATCAAAATTGGTTTTTCTTTTTTCAATACGACTTCCTCACTGATGACACATTCTTTAATATTATTTTGTGACGGAATATCATACATAACTTCCAGCATCGTATTTTCCAGTATGGAGCGTAAACCGCGCGCACCTGATTTTCTTTCCGTCGATAAACCGGCCACGGCTCTCAGCGCTCCGTCTGTAAATTTTAATGATACATTTTCTAAAGCAAATAATTTTTTGTATTGCTTGATAATAGCGTCTTTTGGCTCCACCAGAATTTTGATTAAAGCCGCTTCGTCCAGTTCATCCAGAGTGGCGATAACGGGCAATCGTCCGATAAACTCAGGTATTAATCCAAATTTCAATAAATCTTCCGATCGCACTTCCGTGAGCAGTTCACCGACTCTCTTCTCCTTCTTACTTTTTATTTCGGCGCCAAATCCCATCGCGTTTACTCCCAACCGTTTGGAAATGATGTTTTCCAGATCATTAAAAGCGCCGCCGCAGATAAACAAAATATTTGTTGTGTCGACCTGGATAAATTCCTGTTGAGGATGTTTGCGTCCGCCTTTGGGCGGAATATTGGCCATTGTTCCTTCCATAATTTTCAAGAGTGCCTGCTGGACTCCTTCGCCCGATACATCTCTGGTGATTGAAGGATTTCCGGATTTTTTTGCGATTTTATCTATCTCATCAATATACACTATTCCCTTCGACGCTCGGGCAACATCATAATCAGCATTCTGCAGCAAACTTAAAATGATATTTTCCACATCTTCGCCGACATATCCGGCTTCAGTCAGAGTTGTAGCATCGGCAATGGTAAACGGAACATTGAGAAATTTTGCCAGAGTTTTGGCCAATAGAGTTTTACCGGAACCGGTGGGACCGATTAAAAGAACATTGCTTTTTTGAATTTCTATCCCGTCGGGCTCCATGTGGGAAAATAATCTTTTATAATGATTATAAACGGCAACTGATAAAATTTTCTTCGTTTTTTCCTGGCCAATGACATACTGATCTAAAAATTTCTTTATTTCCTTCGGATAGGGCAGACCTTTCGGAGAATCTTTTTCTACAAGCTTATCTTCTTCTTCCTCGACTATATACCGGCAAAGCTCAATGCATTCATCGCAAATATAGGCCGTCGGACCGGCAACCAGTTTTCGCACCTCGCTTTGCATTTTTCCGCAAAAAGAACAAAAAAGCATTCCATCATCCATACGGTTATTCTTGCCTTTTTTTATCACTTAAATCTCCTTTTTCTTATTGGCTAAAGCGTTTGGTTTCCTGACAATGATTTCATCAATCAAACCGTATTCCTTCGCCTGTTCGCTATTCATAAAATAATCGCGATCCGTATCATGAATAATCTTAGCGAGCTGTTGTCCTGTTAAATCAGCCAATATTTTATTCAATTCATCTTTTAATCTTAATATTTCTTTAGCCTGAATGTCAATGTCCGTAGCCTGTCCCTGGAAACCTCCCAGCGGTTGATGGATTAAAATTCTCGAATGAGGCAAAGCAAACCGTTTTTTCTTTTCTCCCGCCGCAAGAAGTATTGCAGCCATGCTGGCTGCCTGTCCCATGCAAACAGTCGAAATCGGAGACTTGATATACTTCATGGTATCATAAATGGCCATCCCTGCACTCACAGAACCTCCGGGAGAGTTTAAATAAAAAAATATCTCCTTATCGGGATTTTCAGCCTCCAGATACAGCATCTGAGCAACAATCAAATTAGCCACGTTATCATCAATCGCGGTACCCAGAAAAATGATTCGATCTTTCAGTAATCGGGAATAAATATCATAGGCCCGTTCGCCTCGTCCGTCCTGCTCAACCACCATGGGAATTAAAGTCACTATTTAACCTCCGCATCCACACCTTTTTTTTCAACAGTCTTAATATTGGCATTGCGTTCAATAAAGTCAAATGCCTTTTTTTGAATCAATTCCATTTTAAGACCGTCTTTTTTCTCTTCATTATTGTACATTTTCTTTAATAATCCAACATCATGGCCATTCTGAACAGCTAACTCCTGAATATATTTTTCCACATCGACTTCTTCAACGACAAACGACTCCTTTTGAGCTATCTTTTTTAAAAGCAAAAAAGATTTTATGATTTTTACTGCGTCATCCTTGAATTTATCATGCATTTTAAGACCGAATTCCATGGCACTGTTCTCATCCATTCCGGCGGACATCATTCTTCTTTGAGTATCAGCAATCATGTAATAAATCTGTCTTTCCACAAGCGATGGCGGAACCTCAAAATCATTTTCTTTGATTAATGTTTCCGTTATCCTGTTTTGCAGATTAATTTCCGCCTGGCGTTGAAATTTCTCCTCCAGAGATTTACGGATATCGTTTTTCAAATCATCAAGAGAATTGTATCTTTCAAAATTTTTAATAAAACTTTCGTCGGTTTCAGGTAATTTTTTCTCCTTGATGCCTTTTAATGTTACGTTGAAAATTATTTCTTTTCCGGCAAATTTTTTCTCATGATAATCTTCAGGAAAAGTCACTTTAATTTCTCTTGTTTCTCCGTTTTTCATGCCGATTAACTGCTCCTCAAATCCCGGAACAAATTTCTGCGAACCGATTTCCAGCAAATAGCCGTCCGCCTTTAACTCCTTGTATGATTCTCCGTTTAAACTACCGGCAAAATCGATCACTACAAAATCGCCGTTTGCAACAGGACGGTCATCTTTAACTTCCTCCATCGTTGCAAACATTCGCCTTATTTCATTCAGTCTACTTTCAACATCGCTATCCGTTACTTTAAACTCCTCTTTTTCCAGTTCCATCCCTTTATAATTTCCAGGATCAAATTCGGGCTCTGTTTCAAACGTAACGGAAAAAGAAAAATCCGTATTCTCCTTTAATCCTTCCTGGTCTATTTGAGGCTGAGAAATGGGAACCATTCCCTTTTTTTCCAACTCCGGCCAGTAATACTTATTAACAATATTACCTATTGCATCTCCTTCTGCTTGTTCTTTATAATAAATTTCCAAAACATTGCGGGGAATTTTCCCCGGACGGAAACCTTTAATTTTTGCTTTTTTCCCAATCTCGCGATAGGACGCATCCAGTTCATCCTTAACTTCATTCCAGGGTATTTCCATTGACAGTTTCTTCTTCACCTGACTCAATTCTTCCATCTTAATAACAACCTGACTCACTATAATATCTCCTTTTTTAATTAAATATCTGCAAGCATCAACTCGAAGACTGGTGCGAGAGAGGGGAGTTGAACCCCTATTCCGCATAGCGGGCTGGATCCTAAGTCCAGTGCGTCTGCCAATTCCGCCACTCTCGCTCTTGGATTTTTATATATTCATAGCACATAAAAATGTCAACGCGGATTATTCCGTGAAATTACAAACAAAACCAGTCATTTTAAGCTTTTTGAAGCTCTTTCTAAAATTATGTATTTGATTATCCATTTTTATGCAAGAAAAATGTCTTAATCCCCATTGCCCGCACAATTTATATTAAGTAAGTAAATGTTAACATTTTGAAAATACAAACTTTTTATGATGCAAACAGTTTGAAAGTATCTGATATTATAGAAAGGGTGAGCTATTTTTTGATTAAGCCTTTGATTTTTGGTCGGGGCGAGTGGATTTGAACCACCGGCCCTCTGAACCCCATTCAGATACGCTACCAGACTGCGCCACGCCCCGACCTGCTCAAAAGTGCGAAGGTCATTACCATTACAGTAAAACCATGTCAAGAATAAATACATCCGTTTTTTTTCACAAATCTTACAACTGTATTTGTTTAATAACTGGCGGTCATGAATTAAAGATTTTACAATATGTCGGATAATTTATTGACATTGAAGATTGTTTTATGATACTCATGCACTGTGGTAATTATTGGTCAAGATGACAAGTTTCTTAAGTATAATCAGTTATTTTGTGCATACCAAATAATAAATACCAAATTTATTTTTGTAAGGAGTTTTTATTGAAGTTAAGAGAAGTTAAAGAAATATTAGATGCTGATATTGTTGTCGGCAAAGAAAAATTAGATATAGAAGTATCCACAGCTTTCGGAGCTGATTTGATGAGTGATGTAATGGCTTTTGCAAAAGCAGGAAGTCTTTTGTTAACTGGCTTAACAAACGCCCAAGTTATTAAAACGGCGGCAACCCGTAACATTGCCGCTATTATCTTGGTCAGAGGCAAAGAGCCATCAACTGAAGCTATTGATATGGCTAGGGAACTCCAAATTCCAATTTTAACTACGAAATATATTCTATTTGAAACAGCTGGTATTCTTTACAGTAAAGGGATAGTGGGTTGCCTGAAAAAAGTCGAAAGTGACGGATTTCACAATTAGTAGCATTTTAAAATATCAGATATTAAAATGATTTCGTTGACAGTAAAGTTTAATATATGATACGGGGGGAAACAACATATTTTCTATATTTTAAACAAAAATCGCCGGATATTTTTTGTGTGAGGAAAGAATATTGAAACTTAGTGAAATAAAAGAAATACTAAATGCCGATGTTATAGTCGGCGAGGAAAAGCTGGACATTGAAGTTAAAACGGCGTTTGGGGCGGATCTAATGAGTGACGTTCTCGCCTTTGCAAAAGCGGGCAGTCTTCTTTTGACCGGTCTGACCAATGCGCAGGTTGTCAGAACCGCCAATGTTCTCGACATTGCGGCTATCATTTTAGTCCGCGGGAAAAAACCGCCTGTCGAAACCGTGTCTATGGCTAAGAATCTTCAAATCCCGATCTTAACGACAAAATATATCTTATTTGAAACGGCGGGCCGTCTTTACGCAAAAGGCATAGTCGGCTGCCTGGAAAAAGTTGAAACCGGCAGTGAACAGTCCTGAAAATATTCTAAATAATTACAGCTTTAATATTGAGGGCGGTAATTTTAACGACGCGGGAACAGTTTCCACACGCATAAAATCCATCCTCAAAGAAAAAGGCTTGCCGAACGATATTGTCAGAAGATCCGCCATCGTTTGTTATGAAGCGGAAATTAACATTGTTTCTTACGCGAGACAAGGAACTGTTATCCTTACAGTCACTCCGGAAACCATAGAGATTCACGTAAACGATGAAGGACCGGGAATACCGGATATTGAACAGGCAATGGAGCAGGGTTATTCAACTGCCAGTCCGCAAATAAGAGAGATGGGATTCGGCGCCGGCATGGGATTACACAATATCAAAACATACTCCGACATATTCGATATATCATCGGAAGTGAACAAAGGAACTTTTCTAACAATGATTATTAAAACAACTCAACCAGCAAAGGATGCATAATGGACATCGGAACTATTGCACAAGAATTAAATCTAAAAGTATTATGCGCAAAGGACAGAAAAAATAATGTTACAGGAGGTTATACGGGAGATCTCTTAAGTGATGTTATGGCCAATTCTCACGAGGGAGATGTCTGGATAACAAGACAGGTACACCAGAATATCGTTGCCATAGCCACCTTAAAAGAGCACGCCGGTATTATTTTGGTTAACTCTTGCGAACCTGCGAAAGACGCGCTGGAAAAAGCAATTCAGGAAAACGTGCCTATAATGATTTCCGATCTGCCCGCATTCGAATTAACAGGTAAGATTTATAATTTACTAAACGCGGCAAAATAATTAGGAAGCTTTTAAACCTGCGACGGCATTTGGCCATATTTGGTTAATTTCCTAGAAATACAATGCTTAGAACTTTTAATTGCGATCTGCACATTCACACTTGTCTTTCGCCTTGTGCCGAATTAGACATGCACCCTAAAGCCCTGGTAGAACGAGCCATTGCCGCCGGGGTCGATATCCTTGCCATCTGCGATCACAATTCCTCCGAAAATGTTCCTTATGTCATCAATGCTGCCCGGGGGAAAAATCTAAAGATATTTCCCGGAATGGAAATAACAACGAGTGAAGAAGTGCATTTCATAGCTCTCTTCGATTCTCTGCCGGATTTAGCCAGATTGCAGGACATTATTTATCTGCATCTGGAAGGCAAGAATGATGAAGACCTTTTCGGTGTCCAAGCCATTGTCAACGAAAAAGGCGAGGTTGAAGGACTTAACGATAAATTATTAATTGGAGCTACCGACATACCCTTAAATGATTTAATAAATCACGTTCATGAACAAAATGGTTTAGCCATAGCCTCTCATATAGACAGAGAAAGTTTCAGCGTATTGAGTCAACTGGGATTTATCGACAAAAGCATTCATTTTGACGCGCTGGAAATATCGTCTTTAACAGGCCTTCAACAGGCACGAATCAAATACCCGGAGTTAAGTAATTTTTCGTTTATAACTTCTTCCGATGCCCATTTTTTAAAAGACATCGGAACGGCTCTGACAAAAATTATCCTTGAAGAACCGACTCTAAATGAACTCAAAATGGCTTTCGCCGTACAAAACGGCCGCCGTGTTCTGGAGTAAAAATGTTGGAACTTGCGGCGCATATTCTGGATATTGCCGAAAACTCCGTTCGCGCGGGTGCAAAAATTGTAGAGATTACCGTAGAGGAAGATTCGGCAAAAAATCTGCTCACCATAGAAATAAACGATGACGGTAGCGGAATGACCGAAGAAGAAATCAAAAAAGCGTTTGATCCATTTTACACCACCAAAAAAGTCAGACGGTTCGGATTGGGAATTCCTCTTCTCGCCGACGCCGCTCAAAGGGCTGGCGGAAGCCTTGATTTGCAATCGAAAAAGGGGAAAGGAACAAGTCTCAAAGCAACATTTCAACTGGATCATCTGGACAGGCAGCCGATGGGTGATATTTCAGCAACAATTATCAATTTGATTGCCGGAAATTCTTTTGTTGACTTTATTTACAAACATAGGCATAATGACCGCCGGTTCTCACTGGATACCCGTGAAATCCGCAATGAAATCGATGATTTGCCAATAAATCATTTTGAAATTCTAAAGTATATTCGTGGTGTTATCGACGAAGGTTTGTCTGAAATCGAACCCCAAGCGTAACAACCCAAAAGAATGAGGAGGAAATTGATGAAGTCGGAAGATAATGAACTTTTAAAAGAATTCACATCAGGACAGGTTGATCAACTCAACAAAATTATCAGCAAACACAAAGGTAAACCGGGAAGTTTAATTCCCGTGCTGGAAGAAGCGCAGGTGTGTCTGGAATACCTGCCTATGTCAGCACAGAAAAAAATTGCCAAAGAATTGAATTTACCTTTAAGCCGGGTTTATGGTGTTGTTACGTTTTACTCGTTCTTCACCATGACACCGCGAGGCAAACACACGGTTCGCGTTTGTCTGGGAACAGCCTGCTACGTGCGCGGCGGAAAAGCAATTTCTGAAACTTTGGCGAAGGAATTCGGCATCAGCGAAGGTGAAACCACCCCGGACAGAATGTTTACTCTTGAATCCGTTCGCTGCCTGGGAGCCTGTGGTTTGGGACCGGTGGTCGTTGTAGATGAAGACGTGCACGGCCGTATAAAGCCGGGCAAGGTAAAAGAGATATTAGCTCAATACTCATAACATAACAAAATAATTTAAAGCCGGGAGGAAACGCCAATGGCGAAATTAACGATAGATGATTTAAAAAAAATAAAGGAAAAAGTACATAAGGAAATGTCCCTCAGAGACGGCAAACGTCGCGTAAAAGTTACCGTCCACATGGGAACTTGCGGTATCGCTTCGGGAGCAAAAGAAGTTATGGATACATTGCTTCAGGAAATTGAAACTGCCGGTGCAAATGATGTTGTCGTAACCACTTCAGGTTGCATGGGATTATGCAGCCGCGAACCTCTGGTTACCGTCGAAGTCCTGAATCAGGAACCGATCAAATATGAATACATGAATGCCAATAAAATGAGGCAGGTTTTCAAGAGACACATTCTGGAGGGAGAAATTCAGACTCCTTTTGTTCTGGCCAGAGGATCTGAAGTTATCAGATAATTTTTTTCGCTCTATCATGCTTATTACGCAACAGCATGATGATTTCTTAAGGAGGATATAGGCTAAATGAAAGTTTTTCGTTCGCATTTACTAATATGTGGAGGCACCGGCTGTCAGGCTTCCGGCAGCCCCGCAGTAAAACAGGCTTTATCGGAAGAGCTCGATAAGAGAGGCTTGGCAGAAGAAATAAAGGTTGTGGAAACAGGATGCAACGGATTTTGCGCCCTGGGACCGATTATGGTTGTTTATCCTGAAGGCATTATTTACGTAAGCCTGAAACCTCAGGATATACCCGAACTGGTGGAAGAACATTTAATCAAGGGAAGAACCGTAGCAAGACTCCTTTATCATGAACCCTCGACGGATGAAATTATTCCCACCATGCAGGACATTCCCTTCTTTGCTCATCAGGAACTGAGAGTTTTAAAGAATCGCGGTCTGATCGACCCCGAAAAAATAGAAGAATACATTGCCCGTGACGGATATTCCGGCATGGCCAAAGCTCTGACTGAAATGAAACCTGAACAAATTGTCCAGGAGGTTCTCGATTCAGGACTCAGAGGACGTGGAGGAGCCGGCTTCCCCACAGGATTGAAATGGAAATTCGCTTCCCAGTCCAAAAGCGATATTAAATATGTTTTGTGTAATGCCGATGAAGGAGACCCCGGCGCATTCATGGACAGAAGCGTACTGGAAGCGGATCCGCATGCCGTTCTGGAAGGAATGGTCATTGCCGCCAAAGCAATAGGCTCCAATAAAGGTTACATTTATTGCCGCGCTGAGTATCCGCTGGCCATTCATCGCCTCAACATTGCTATCGACCAGGCTAAAAAAGCCGGCCTTTTGGGCAAGGATATTCTGGGCACCGGTTTTGATTTCGATCTGGAGATATACCAGGGCGCAGGCGCATTTGTCTGCGGCGAGGAAACAGCTCTGATGACCTCCATCGAAGGCAAACGTGGTATGCCCCGCCCGAGACCGCCCTTCCCCGCTGTTGCCGGTCTGTGGCAGAAACCCAGTATTCTGAATAACGTCGAAACATTTGCCAACGTCGGACAGATTATTCTGCGCGGCGGGAAATGGTACTCATCCATTGGAACGGAAAAAAGCAAGGGCACGAAAGTCTTCGCGCTGACCGGCGACGTCAACAACGTCGGTCTTGTGGAAGTTCCCATGGGAACAAAATTGGGCACCATCGTTTATGATATCGGCGGCGGCATCCCCAAGGGCAAAAAATTCAAGGCAGCGCAACTGGGAGGTCCCTCAGGCGGCATGATTCCTGTTCAGCACCTGAACGCTCCCGTTGATTACGAAAAAGTCGTCGAACTCGGCGCCATCATGGGTTCAGGCGGTTTGATCGTTATGAACGAAGATAAATGCGCCGTGGATATGGCCAGATTCTTCATGGATTTCTGCCAGGATGAATCCTGCGGCAAATGTACACCCTGCCGTGAAGGCACGAAACGCATGCTGGAGATATTGACCAATATCACCCAGGGCAAAGGCAAGGAAGGCGATATTGAACTTCTGGAAGAAATGGCCGGAGTTATCAAAAATGCGGCCCTCTGCGGATTGGGACAGACTGCACCGAATCCGGTATTGAGTACTCTCCGTTATTTCCGTAAAGAGTATGAACAACACATACACGAACATAAATGCGTGGCAGCCGTATGCTCGGCCATGTTCAAATCACCGTGTCAGCATACCTGCCCGATCGAGATGGATATTCCTTCTTACATAGCGCTGATTCGGGCCGAACGCTTTGAAGACGCATACAAGATACTTCTGCAGACCAACCCCTTCCCGTCCGTATGCGGAAGAGTCTGCGATCATAAGTGCCAGAGCAAATGCCGCCGCGGCAATCTGGATGAATCCATTGCCATCAAATTCCTCAAACGTTTCATTACGGATAACGCACCCCGTCCGAAGATTGACGCGGTTCCTGTCAGCCGCAAGGAAAAGATCGCTGTTATCGGCGCCGGTCCCGCGGGACTCACGGCAGCCAGAGATCTGGCCTTGCGCGGTTACAAAGTAACCGTTTTCGAAGAACTCAACAAAGCCGGCGGAATGCTTGTCTGGGGTATTCCCGCGTACCGTCTGCCGCGTAACATTCTTGAAGGCGAAATTGATGACATCCGCGCACTGGGCGTTGAAATTCGTCTCAATACCCGCGTGGGCAAGGACATTACATTTGCCAAACTGGAAAAAGAGTATGACTACGTTTACCTGGCAACAGGAGCTCACAAGAGCCAGAAGATGGGCGTGACCGGCGAAGACCTGAAGAACGTTTTCGGCGGCGTCGAATTCCTGCGCGACTTCAACAACAATGAAGACAAATGGCTCAAGGGCGAGAAATCTCTGGGCAAGAAAGTCGCCGTTATCGGCGGCGGCAATTCAGCCATTGATGCTGCCCGCGTAGCACTGCGTCTTGGCGCTGAAGTGACCATACTGTACCGCCGTTTGAAACAGGATATGCCTGCGGCAGAAGAAGAAATCAAGGCAGCTGAAGAAGAAGGAATCAAGATTGAACTTCTGGTTGCTCCGTTGAAAATTGACGGAACAAAAGGAAAGGTATCTTCCATTACCTGTCAGCGCATGAAACTCGGCGATTTTGACAACAGCGGCCGCAAGAAACCTGTTGCTGTTGAAGGCTCCGAATTTACCTTAAATGTTGACGCGGTCATTGCCGCCATCGGCCAGGTACCGGATATGAGCTTCATCGATAAGAAGACCGGCGTGGAAATCAACAAGTGGGATTGTTACGATGTCGGCAAGGGTTACAAGACCCGCACAGCCAACCCCCGTTATTTCGCGGGCGGCGATGCTGTCACGGGACCCGATACCGTTATCGCGGCTATCGGCGCAGGCCATCAGGCTGCTGATGACATCGATGTGTCCATTCGCAAGGTCAACGGCGAACCCGCTTACGAGAAACCGGCTAAAGATAAAATCGATGTGCCTCTGGTTATAGATGAAGAAACCATAGAGGTACCGCAGACAGCTATGCCGGAAATGCATCACAACACACGTAAGATGAGCTTTGCTGAAGTTGAACTGGGCTTCAAACGTGAAGATGCCATTAAAGAAGCCTGCCGTTGTTTGCGTTGTGACGCGGCTGTTTAATTTATATTTTTTAACGATAAGGAGAAACATTTCATGTCAACTGTTAATTTGACTATAGATAATCGTAAAGTTACGGCAGAGGCTGGTTCCACTATTCTGGAAGCTGCGCGCGGTGCCGGCATTGTAATTCCCACACTGTGTGCATGGACGGAAAGAAACCACACTCCCGGCGCCTGCCGTGTGTGCATGACGGAAGTTGAAGGTCAGCGCAGTCTGATCGCCGCCTGTGTTTTCCCGGTAGCGGAAGGCATGGTTATCCACACCAACTCAGAAAAAGTGCGCAAAGCAAGAAAAATGGTGGTGGAACTTTTGCTGGCCAATCATCCGCAGGAGTGTAACTTCTGCGTAAGAAACGGCAGCTGCGAATTGCAGAAAGTTGCCGAATTTGTGGGTCTCAAGGAAGTCCGTTTCGAGCATACCGATTTCCCCAAAGAAGGTATGATCGATCGTTCCAGCCCTTCCATTGTGCGCGATAGCCGCAAATGCATCGAATGTCACCGCTGCGTTACCGTCTGCGACCAGGTACAGACCGTCAGCGTTCTGACACCGGCTAACCGCGGCAGCAAGGTAAAGGTTGTTCCCGCATTTGATTTGCCCATGATCGAATCCAATTGCGTCACATGCGGCCAGTGCATTCTGGTTTGCCCCGTTGGCGCTCTTTATGAAAAGGATGATGTGGATTCCGTATGGAAAGCTCTGCAGGATCCGACCAAGCACGTGATCGTTCAGGAAGCCCCGGCAATCCGGGCCGCCCTGGGTGAAGAATTCGGCATGCCTCCGGGGAGCCTTGTCACCGGCAAAATGATTGCCGCATTGCGCCATCTTGGTTTTGATAAAGTCTTCGATACCAACTTCACCGCAGATTTGACCATCATTGAGGAAGGCAATGAACTGCTCAAGAGAGTTAAAGAAGGCGGAACACTGCCGATGATTACTTCGTGCAGCCCCGGCTGGATTAAATTCTGCGAACATTTTTATCCTGATTTGCTGCCTCATCTGTCCACCTGTAAATCTCCGCAGCAAATGTTCGGCGCTTTGGCGAAAACCTACTATGCGGAAACAGCGGGCATTGATCCGAAAGATATCGTTTCGGTTTCCATCATGCCCTGTACCGCCAAAAAGTTTGAAGCCCAGCGACCCGAAATGAACAGCAGCGGTTTCCGCGATGTTGATTATGTGCTCACAACCAGAGAATTAGGCCGTATGATTCACGAAGCCGGCATTGATTTTCTCAACCTGCTCGATGAAGATTACGACGCACCGATGGGTGAATACACCGGTGCTGCCACCATTTTCGGCGCGACAGGCGGCGTTATGGAAGCGGCTCTGCGCACGGTTTACGCGGTTGTCACCGGTGAGAACCTGCCCAGCCTGGATGTTACACCTGTCCGCGGTCTGGAAGGCGTTAAGGAAGCAACCGTAAAGGTGGGAAATCTCGGAGACGTAAAAATAGCTGTTGCCCACGGTCTGGGAAACGCCCGCAAACTGATGGACCTGATTCGCGAAGGCAAAGGCGGTTACGCCTTCATTGAAGTGATGTGCTGCCCGGGCGGCTGTATCTCCGGCGGCGGAGAGCCCATTCCCACAAATAACGATATCAGAGTGCTGCGCTCCTCCGCTCTTTATAAAGATGACGGAAAAGTGCAGAAAAACCGTCAGTCCCATGAAAACGAATCAGTTAAAAAGCTGTATGAAAATTTCCTAAAGGAACCTTTGGGACACAAGTCGCACAAGCTTCTGCACACCAAATACACAAAAAGAGGCACCGAACTGCCTCACGGTAAAGATGAATAGAAACTTTGCTGTTAACTGAAAATCATGTATAAAGAGGTTTGTCTATTGCGGGCAAACCTCTTTTTTATTGATGCTCTGATGGTTGGAATAATACGATGACCGATAAAAGAATAGAAAAAGATTTTTTAGGCGAGATGGAAGTCCCACGCGATGCTTATTGGGGTATCCATACTCAAAGAGCCATTAATAATTTCCGGATCAGCGGCATAAAAGTCAACAGCCGGTTGATTCGGGGATTGGCAATGGTAAAAAAAGCATCCTGTCTGGCCAATGCCGAAAGCGGCTATCTCCCGGCGGATAAAGCAAGAGTCATTACCGCCGCCTGCGAAGAAATTATTGCGGGCAAACTCGCTGATCAATTTCCGGTTGATGCTCTTCAGGGCGGCGCGGGAACATCAACAAACATGAATCTGAATGAAGTAATCGCCAATCGCGCCATTGAACTGCTCGGAGGAAACAAAGGCGATTACAGATTGATTCATCCGCTGGAAGACGTAAACCTGCATCAATCCACCAACGATGTTTACCCCACAGCCATTAAAGTTGCCGGGACCCTGGCACTGCGGGAGCTCGCGCAGGTCATCGCCCATTTGCAGGGCGCGTTTCAGGAAAAAGAAAAAGCATTCGGCGAAATAGTCAAACTAGGAAGAACCGAGTGGCAGGAAGCCGTTCCCATCACACTGGGCGCGGAATTTTCCGCCTTTGCGGAAGCTTTGTCACGCGATCGCTGGCGGACATTCAAATGCGAGGAACGACTGCGCGTGGTCAACCTGGGTGGAACAGCCGTCGGCACCGGCCTTACCGCGCCGCGCAAATATATTTTTGCCGTCATTGAAAAATTAAGGGAAGTAACCGGCCTGGGGCTTTCGCGCGGCGAAAATATTATGGGAGAAACAGCCAACGCTGACGCTTATGTGGAAGTTTCCGGCATCCTGAAGGCCCACGCCGTAAATCTGATTAAAATTTCCGATGATCTGCGCCTGATGAATCTTCTGGGAGAAATTCATCTGCCTCAACTACAGGCGGGTTCTTCCATCATGCCCGGCAAAGTCAATCCTGTATTGGCGGAAGCAGCTATTCAGGTCGGCATTAAGGTTATTGCCAATGATGGCATTATAACCGAAGCTGCCGCCCGCGGAACGCTTCAGATCAATGAATTCCTGCCACTTTTGGCTCACGCTCTTTTGGAATCCCTAGACTTACTGATTCATATTGACACGCTTCTGGTAGAATATGTAAATGGCATTACCGCCGATCAGGGAAAATGCGGGCAATACTTCGACCAAAGTCCTATGATTATAACAGCGCTTCTGCCCGTCATCGGCTATGAGAAAGCAACGCAACTGATCACAGAATTTTCCGCAGGCCATGAAAAAAATATGCGATTATTTTTAGAAAAGAAACTTAGTAAAGAAACCGTGGATAAATATTTATCACCTCATCAGCTCACAGCCCTGGGTTACAAGGATAATGGATAACACACCGAAAGGAAACCGGCTGCACATCGCGTTGATGGGACGCACCAACGTCGGTAAATCCAGCCTTCTGAATTTAATGCTTGGCCAGGATATCGCCATCACATCGCCTGTGGCCGGAACAACAACTGATGTCGTGGAAAAAGCGATGGAACTTTTGCCTCTGGGGCCTGTTTTGTTTCTGGATACGGCAGGTCTTGACGATGTTTCAGAGCTCTCCGGCGCACGGCTCAAGAAAACAGCTAAAATATTCGACCGCGCTGACGTTATCATTCTGGTCATTGAACCCGATACCTGGACAAAATATGAGGATAGAGTTCTGGCTAAATCTCAAAGACGCAAAATACCCATCTTAATCGTAGTCAACAAAATTGACTTGCATAATCCATCACCTGACTGGTTAAAAATAGTTTCTGAGAAAACGGGACAGGTTCTGACTGTTTCCTGCAGTGATGAAAAACAGCGTCAATCTTATCTTGATGCTCTGAAGCAGCAATTAATGGACAAAGCTCCTGCTGATTTTATCGGAACGCCGTCATTAATCGGCGACCTGATTCCGGCAGGCGGCTTCGCCGTTCTTGTCGTGCCGATAGATTTGGAAGCGCCGAAAGGAAGGCTGATTTTGCCGCAGGTGCAGACAATCCGCGACATTCTGGATAATGACGCAACCGCCATTGTCGTCAAGGAAAGAGAACTTGCCGCCGCTTTGTCCAATATGAAAAATCCGCCGGCTATTGTTGTGACTGATTCTCAGGCCATTCTTAAAGTTGATGCCGATGTTCCGAAAAACATTCCTGTAACCACTTTCTCAATATTATTTGCCAGACAGAAATCTGATCTGGCCTTCATGGCCGCGGGCGCGGCAGCGATTGAAAACTTGCAGCCCGGCGATAGAGTATTGATTGCTGAAGCCTGTTCACATCATGTACTGGAAGACGATATCGGCAGGGTGAAAATTCCCCGCTGGCTGCGCCAGTATGTCGGCGGCGATCTCCAGATGGACATATCTTCGGGGCGTGATTATCCAGATGATTTGAAAAAGTACAAGCTGATTTTGCATTGCGGCGGCTGCATGATGAATCGCCGGGAAATGCTCAGTCACCTGCGTAAAGCACAGGAAGCAGGTGTTCCGGTCACCAATTACGGCGTGGCCATTTCTTTTCTGCAGGGTGTGATCAGACGAAGTCTTGCGCCCTTCCCTTCCGCACTGGAAGCTTTCGAAAAGCAGATGAAAGGTAAATGATTATTTTTCAGGCTGAGACGCTTCTGCTTTGCAGGCATCAACGCATTCTTGAACTATTGCCTCACACCGCCTTGGATCCGCGGTCATATTAATGCAAACATTTCCTTTGTCATTACATTTATCAACGCACTCTTTTAACTGTTTTTCTTTTGTATCCTCTGCGATCGAAATACCGGAAAAAGAGACAATCAAAAAATAGCAAACCATCGCAAAACATAAAATAACGGAAAATATTATATTTTTTTTCATAATCCATCACCTTAATTAATAAGAATTTAAAGTCTTCAAATTATCAATAATGCCATTTCACGAAAAAGAATTTTACTCGGTTATATAGAATCCTATTTTGGTAATATTTCCTTCCATCTTCCTGATCCAGGCCACTTTGGCTTTCACCTTTTGAAGCGTACCACATTCGTAAAGCACTTCCTGGCCTTCTTTGAAATTAACTTCACCGACAAATACCACACAGCACCCTTTGAAACTTTCATTATCGCCGAGCCCCACACGATGGCCTGTCTCTTTAGCCCTTTCATCTAAATAATAAATAGTCGCAAGCTCATTGGGCTCAACAGGATATCTGATGTATTTTCTTTTGTCGTACTCGCTCATTAAAAACTCCCTCTTCTCTATTTTTCGACTGAAAAGGATTTTCAATCAAATTTAATCTTCACAGGAAAAAACATAAGCAGACCTTACTTTCACTGATAGCAAGTGTAGGGCAGCCAAGCTTTTATGTCAAGAAAATCTTGAATAGGAATCCAGGGAGTCCATGGACAGTGCCCATTTTTTATTGCATATTTCCATTATCAGAACAAATCTTTCCTCTTTCTTTCTTTTTTACCTTGTACATGAGTTGATCTACTCTATGAACAAACGCATTTATCTCTTCCTGCGGCTTGTATTGCGAAACACCTACGCTGACTGTCACATAAATTTTCTGACCAGACACCGGCGAAAAATTCTCTTCCCTTAATTCCGTTTGGATTCTTTTCGCTGTTACAATTCCATCATCGCTTGTGGTCATCGGCAGTATAATCGTAAATTCCTCGCCGCCGTAACGATAGGCGGAATCAGTCTCTCTCAGGCATCGTTTGATCACCTGACCGAATCGCTCCAGTACATGATCTCCCTCGATGTGGCCGTATGCGTCGTTGAACTCCTTGAATTTGTCAATATCCAGCAACAAAAGGGTCAAAGGCTGTTCATAGCGGTTCGAACGCTCTATCTCTTGTTTGAGCTGAGCGTGAAAACGTCTGGAATTGAAAAGCTGCGTAAGATCGTCGATCATACTCAGTTCCCGGTATCTCTGCTTGCTTGCCCGCAAAGCATTTTCCGCCTTCTTACGTTCGGTAATATCGCGAAGGTTAACAATTAGACCTTCAACAACATCCCCTTTTTTTAGATTGTTCGCCATAATTTCAAAAGTACGCCAGTTTCCATTACTATTACGAATGCGTATTTCAGATTGTTGAGTGACGGGCTCCTGGTTTCTTATAAATGTATTGAACGCATCGGTCACAAGATTCAAATCATCAGGATGAAGATTTTCAAATGCATTCTTGCCAATTCTTTCCTCAACTTTGAATCCCAGAATTTTTTCCAAAGCGGGGTTTTCATAGATGATAATTCCTTCCCGATTCACGAGAAGAATAATATCTGAAGACAGTTCGGCAAGAGCCCGGAACCGCTCTTCCTCTTGCTGTAATTTTTCATCCGCACGTTGACGCTCGGTAACATCACGCATATTCATAACAAAACCTGCTATATCCGGATTATCCAGGAGATTTTTACCCAGCCCATCTAAATAAATTTCCGAACCATCTTTATGCACTATGCGGAATCCATTGTGGATAAGTATGTTATCATTTGTAAGGATAGCCTTGCTGTAATCATCGATAGCCTTTTCAAGGTCATCCGGATGAACGAATGCGAAAACACTTCGACCCATTACTTCTTCAGCTTTGTATCCGGTAAAACGTTCAACAGAACGGCTGCAATATTTTACATTTCCGTTTTTATCCGAAATTATAATAATATCTGCAGAGTTTTCTGTAACTTCCTTAAAGAGTTTTTCACTCTTTCGCAGTGCATTCTCCGCCTGCTTTTGCTTATTCCTAACTTTTGCTTCCTCTATTTCTCTGTCTATGGCCGGGCAAAGACGGGAATAGTTACCCTTTATGATATAATCCTGAGCGCCTAAACGCATACACTCTACGGCTGTTTCTTCACCTATTGCTCCGGATATAATGATGATAGGGATATCGATATTTGCTTTCTTTAATAAGGCAATGGCTGAAGGAGCGCTGAAATTCGGCATCTTATAATCGCAAAGAATGACGTCCCATTGCTTATCTTGTAAAGCTTTTTTCATGGCGTCGACGGTTTCCACCCGTTCATACACCGGATTGTATCCTCCTTTTTTAAGCTCTTTGATTACAAGCAGTACATCGTCTTCCGAATCATCAACAATTAATGCCCGTAGTGATTTATCCTTCATCGGGTTGCCCTTGTCTTCTGGAATGATTTTATGCGTTGAAAATTAACTAATTACCGCAATGGCGAATTGATTGTTTCCAATAAATGTTACATAAATCCATCAACATTTTTCAGAAAATTCATTTTTAATGTTAAAATAATACAAACATGTATCTTGAATGTCAAAAGAAATAATGAACACAAAATTTGAAATACCTCTGTCAATATTTATAAAAAAGTTAATGGCGATTGGATATTTTTATAGTTTATTTATTGAATCCGCAAGTGAACTCTTTTCCACTTGCTTGAGCAAATACTGGATAATATTTTTTCATTAAAAATCTTCAGTAATTATTATTGTTTTCACATGATCTTTGATCCTTTTTTACATTTTGTGGCTTATCTTCCTCTTAACTTCAGCAAAAAGCGAAGTTATTTCAAATCGATACTTTTTTTATGTCCATGTCGTTTTTTTATTAAATTTTTATTAATTTTTTATTTACAGATATCGTTTTTTCTGATAATGAACGTCAGTCATTTTTGAAAAGAATTTCTAAAAGAAATTGTCATCAAATGACCAAGTAATTTTTTATTGAAATTCTTTTTAAATGCAATCGAATTGGCGTGTTCTATTAAGTGAACAGCCCAAAATATTGAAAGGGGGAAGTATGGCAAAAGGAAATAATTCCGAATATAAAAAGATGATTGACAAGCAATACAAAGATCTAATGAAACATTGTCAACATCACCTGGAAGAAGTTGAGAGAGATCTTCCTGCGCCGAAGGAAGATTTGCACGAACTGTTAAAAGAAAAAGGTGTTAGCCGAAGAGATTTTGTAAAATGGACATCGGCAATGACTGCTGCATTGATGCTGCCGCCAATTTTCAGACCTATGGTCGCCAGGGCGGCGGAAAATTTCAGCCGCCTTCCCGTCGTCTGGCTGCATTTTGCCGAATGCACCGGTTGCTCCGAAGCATTCCTGCGTTCATCGTATCCGAATGTTGATGACATCCTGCTCGAAACCATATCTCTTGAATATCATGAAACACTGATGGCTGCTTCAGGTTATCAGGCGGAAAAAAACCTCGAAGACGCAGTTAAAACTTTTTCCGGCAAGTTTGTTTGCGTTATCGAAGGAGCTCTGCCCCGCGGTCTTAACGGCAAGTATCTAACCCTTGGTCCAAAGGGAAAAACAGGCATCCAGGTTGCCAAAGAAGTGGCTTCCAAAGCGGCAGCTGTTGTGTGTATCGGATCCTGCTCGGCCTTTGGAAATGTTCCTACAGCCAAACCCAATCCGACAGACGCGGTCGGTATTAAAAAAGCTATCGGCGTCTCCACCGTAAACATCGCCGGCTGTCCTCCCAATGCCGTAAACTTCACCGGAACAGTGCTGCATTTCCTGATGTTCGGCGCTCTGCCTCCTGTGGATGGTCTGGGAAGACCGCTCTGGGCTTATGGAAAACGTATTCATGACTTCTGTGAAAGAAGACCTCATTATGACGCTTCCGAATTCGTCGAAGAATGGGGCGATAAGGGCGCTCTCAAAGGCTGGTGTCTCTACAAAGTCGGCTGCAAGGGCCCTTACACTTACGCCAATTGCGCTAAAGTCCGCTTCAATGACGGTATTTCCTGGCCTATCATGGCCGGTCACGGTTGCATCGGCTGCACGGAACCCAATTTCTGGGATACCATGGCGCCGTTGGAAAAACCGCTTGACGAAAAAACTTACGGCGGCGGTGAAAGAACCGTTGACAACATTGGAATTGCATTGACCGGTGTAGCCGTGGCTGGAGTTGCCGCCCATGCGGTAGCCAGCGGAATCCGACATAAAGGAGATAAATAAATATGACTAAACGAATTATTATCGATCCGATCACCAGGATTGAAGGACATTTGAGAATTGAAGTGGAAGTTGACAGCAATAATGTTGTCAAGGATGCATGGAGCAGTATTACTCTCTGGCGCGGTATTGAAACAATATTGAAAGGCCGCGATCCCCGCGATGCCGGTTTGATGGTTCAGCGTTTCTGCGGCGTATGCACATTCGCGCATTACGAAGCCAGCATTCTGGCCTGCGAAGACGCCTTCGGCATCAAGCCGCCGCCCAATGCCAGAATCGCCCGCAACCTGATTAATTCGGCCCAGTATATGTATGATCATATGATGCATTTCTATCATCTGCATGGTCTGGACTGGGTGGATGTAGTAAGCGCTCTTTCAGCCAGTCCCGCCAAGGCTGTGGAAATGGCCCGCGCATACTGTTCCAATCCCTATAACTGTTCGGCAACTCATTACAAAGCAGTTCAGGACAGAGTCACCAAGTTTGTAAAATCAGGCCGTCTTGGACCGTTTGCAAACGCTTACTGGGGAAATCCTTCCTACAAACTGCCCCCGGAGGCCAACTTAATCATCCTGTCACATTATCTTGACGCACTGGCCGTTTCCAAAGTCGGCGCGCAGATGATGGCTATTTTAGGCGGGAAAAATCCCCATCCGCAAACACTGGTTGTCGGCGGTGTAACGTCCGGTATGGATTTATTTAACGCCGAACGTATGGGACAGTACCTGTTCCGCTTCAAGGAAATAAAGAATTTCATGGAAACCGCTTACATACCCGATGTTCTTCTGGCCGCACACTACTACAAAGATGAAGGTCTGAAAGGCATTGGCGGCGGCGTCAAAAATTACCTCGCCTACGGCGGATTCCCGCTGGATGACGACTGGAACAAACTGCTCTTCCCGCGCGGAATTGTCAAAGACAGAAATCTGGCGAAGGCGCTGCCGATCGACGAAGAGAAGATAACCGAAGAAGCAACCCATTCCTGGTATACGGCCAAAGAACCTCAGCATCCTTACAAAGGTACAACCGAGCCCAATTACACAGGCTATGATAAGAACGGAAACCTCAAGGGCGACGGGAAATACAGCTGGTGCAAAGCTCCCCGTTATGACGGTAAACCTTATGAAGTCGGCCCGCTGGCCCGCATGATTGTCGGTTATGCTTCGGGAGACAAAGCAATTAAGAATCTTGTTGACTCCACCCTGAAGGCAACCGGACTGCCCGCCACGGTTCTTTTCTCCACGCTGGGCCGTACAGCCGCCCGCGCGATTGAAACAAAGCTTGTCGCGGACAACACCGAAGCATGGGTCAATGAATTGATCGCCAATATCAAGAAGGGCGACACCCGCACCTGGACACGTTGCGATGTTCCCAAGAAACCGGCTCAAGGCCGCGGCATGACGGAACCTCCTCGCGGCGCTCTGGGACACTGGATCAAAATTGAAAAAGGCGTTATTTCCAATTATCAGGCTGTCGTTCCTTCAACATGGAACTGCTCGCCCCGTGACAAAGCCGGCGTGCGAGGCCCCTATGAGGAATCCTTGATCGGCACCAAACTGGCGAAAGTTGATCAGCCGCTGGAAATTATCAGAACCATCCATTCTTTTGATCCTTGTATGGCGTGCGCAGTTCATATTATTGATCCGAAGACAAAAGAGATTAAAAAATTCAAAGTGGCGTAAGCAATAAGGAGGTTACCGTGGAAAAAATCGTTTGTAAAAAAGAGTGGTCCGTGGCACTACGGATTAACCACTGGGCCATGGCTCTTTCAATATTCATTTTGATTGCTACCGGATTCTATATTGCTGATCCATTTACGGTATCCAAAGGAGAAACGGTACACAAATTCCTGATGGGCAATGTGCGTTATGTGCATATTCTCTTCGGAATGCTTCTGGTTTTCCTGTTTATCTGGAGAGCGTATCTGGCCTTTTTCTCACGCTTCCATGCGGACTGGAAAGATTTTTTCGCCTGGGCGGATATAAAAGCCATGGTCGAGAACATTAAGTTTTATTTGCTGATCAAAAAAGATCCGCCCGAACATAAAATGCTGTATGGTCCTTTGCAATCAATCTCTTATCTTGGATTGATGTTCATGGTCTTTGTTATTGTGATTACAGGCCTTATTCTGATGGGCGCTGGTTATCATGCCGGATTAACCGCCATCGCCTACAAAATATTAAGGCCTGTGGAAAGATGTTTAGGCGGTTTAGCAGTGGTTCGTTATATTCACCACGTTTTCACCTGGTTCTTTATTCTGTTTATTGTTGCTCATATCTACATGGCCTTCTGGGTTGATGCTGTGGTCCAAGAGGGCGCGCTGTCATCAATGGTCAACGGTAACTTGTTTAAGAAAATAAAAGAGTAACAATTTAAGTTATCAGTATATAAATCACCGGAAAGGGGAGAAGAAATTATTCTCCCCTTTTTTGGTTATGTAAAATAAATATCATTTTCAAATCGAAGATGATATCGAGGCAGCAAGAAGGAGGCGCCGGAAACGTATATGTTAATACGTTGAGCACGGCGACTTTGAGCCAACAAAGATAGCGTTTTGATTTGAAATTGGATGGAATATGTCAGAAATAAATCTTGTTACCATACTGGGTATCGGCAATATTCTATTATCCGATGAGGGGTTCGGCCCTCATTTTGTGAACTGGTTTTCGACGCGTTATCGCGCTACTGATGACGTGCGAATAATTGACGGAGGCACTCTGGGTTACAAACTACTGGATATAATTTGCAGTTGCAAAACCCTGATCGTTGTTGATGTATTGAAAGTGAAGGATGCGCCCGGATCCGTCTACCGTTTCAACAAGGAGGAAATGGAACTGCACATGCCTCCGCCGACCACGGCCCACGAAGTCACCTTTTCCGATGTTCTTTTTAAAACGGAGATGATGGACGAATCTCCCGAAACGATATTTCTTTGCATTGTTCCGAAAGACTACGGCGATATGAATCTGGAATTGACACCGTTTATCAGGGATAAATTCCCGGTCATGGAAAAGTTATTGCTGCAGGAACTGGATAAATTGAACGTTAAACTGGAAAAAACAGAAAATGCATGAGTTATATCTGACGGAATCCATTCTAAACATCATTCAGGATTACGCAAAACGCGACAATTTCAAGAAAGTTAATAATGTGTTGCTTTCATATGGACGTTTTTCCTGCATTGAACCCAAAGCGCTTCAATTTGCCTTTGAAGTGCAGGCAAAGGAAACTGTAGCGGATGGCGCTAAACTGAATTTTAAGGTAATACCTGCTGTCGTCCATTGCTTTTCCTGTGAAAAAGATTTAGAGATAAAAACACACGCAGGCTTTTGCCCCGGGTGTGGCGGTGAGAATGTTATGCTGACCGCCGGAACAGAAGAACTGCAAATTTTAGAGATGGATGTAGACTAGGATTTTTATGTGCATTGGATTTCCCGGAAAAATAATTTCTATCGATAAAGATAATTACGCGGTTATCGATATCAGCGGCACACGCCGTGAGGTTTGTCTGGATATAGTGGACGAACCAGCTGGCGTGGGCGATTATGTCATCAGCCATGCGGGCTACGCCATTCACAAAATCGATGTGGCCACCGCCCAGGAAAAACTAAAATTCTTGCAAGAGCTCATCGACAATGAAATATATTGACGAATATCGCAATCCCGCTCTTGCCGCCGGATTGCTGACCAAAATTGAAAATGCCGCCCATCAGATTTCCCGTCCGGTAACCATCATGGAAATATGCGGCAGCCATACCTACGCCATCGGCCGTTTCGGTATCCGCAAAATGCTGCCTGAGAGCATCCGGCTCGTTTCCGGCCCGGGCTGTCCCGTCTGTGTCACCTCGACGCGCGATGTCGATATTGCCTTATATCTTGCAGGCACGGATAATGTCATCTTCGCGACTTTCGGCGATATGCTGAGAGTTCCCGGAACCGGCAGCGACAGTCTGCAGAAAAAGCGTGCCGCAGGAGCCGATGTACGCGTTGTTTCTTCCGCCGATGAGTGCATCGCGCTTGCCCAGTCCAAGCCTCAAAAAGAAATTATCATGATGGGCATCGGTTTTGAAACAACCGCTCCAACGATTGCGGCTACTGTGGATAGTTGCCGCAAAAAAGAAATCAAAAACTTTTCCGTCTTTTCCGTGCACAAGATTGTTCCTCCGGCAATCCATGCTTTAATTGCCGACCCGCTTCTGAAAATTGACGCTTTTCTATGTCCGGGACATGTCAGCACAATGATTGGCAGCGCAGCCTATCAAATGATTCCCGATGCCGGATGCGCCGCTGTCATTACCGGATTCGAACCGGTGGATATTCTGGAAGGCATCTGGATGATTATGGAACAGATCGTCAGCGGCAAAAAGGAAGTCGCTATTCAATACAGCCGGGGAGTTAAACCCGAAGGAAATATAAGAGCCATGAACTTTCTACAATCCGTTTTCCGGATTGCCGACGCCGAGTGGCGAGGCCTTGGAACAATTCCGGCAAGCGGGCTGGTTTTCCGCAAAGAATATGAAGCATTCGACACACTCTTTAAATTTCCCGTGCCCGACATTAAATCCACTGAAATCAAGGGTTGCGGCTGTGGTGATATATTACGGGGAATTAAAGCGCCTCAGGATTGCCCCTTATTTAAAAAAATATGTACTCCGATGAACCCCATCGGCCCCTGCATGGTTTCCTCGGAAGGCACTTGCTCCACGCATTATAAATATTATTAATGGAGGTTACACAGTGAAAGTAACAGTTGTGAAAAATGTTCTGGACGCCAATGACCGGATCGCGGGAGAAAACAGAAAGCTTTTCGACCAGCATAAAATTTTTGTTATTAATCTGATGAGTTCTCCAGGCGCGGGGAAAACATCCCTTGTCGAGCGAACCATTCAGGCTATTAAGGATAAATACAGAATCGCTGTTATCGAAGGCGACATTCAGGACACCTACGACGCGGATCGAATTGCCAAGCTGAACATTCCCGTCGTCCAGATCAATACTGGCGGCGCCTGCCACATCGATGGCAATATGATTAGGGAAGCCTTGCCTGCATTTGATTTGAGCAAAATCGATTTGCTGATTATTGAAAATGTCGGCAATCTGGTATGTCCCGCGGAATTTAAAATCGGCGAAAACGTCAAGATCATGCTGCTCAGCACTCCGGAAGGCGCGGACAAACCGGGGAAATATCCTTTGATGTTTCAGGAATCTTCGGCGCTCCTGATCAATAAAATGGACTTGATGCAGTATGTGGATTTTGATCTGGAAAAGGCCCGGCGAGATTCGCTGGCGTTGCACAAGGATTTAAAAATATTTGAAGTATCATGTAAGACCGCAGCCGGTCTGAATGATTGGATAGCATGGCTTACACAGCGCATCGATGCATTCAAAAAATAAAGAAGTGAATAAAAAAAGAGTCCGTTATCTTTTTTCCGGTATCGTGCAAGGGGTCGGTTTCCGTCCTTTTGTCTACAGGCTGGCTATTAAAAACAAGCTGACTGGTTTTGTGCAAAATAATCCGGAAGGCGTGACGGCTGAAGTGGAAGGAAGTCCTGAATCCCTGGATTTGTTTTTAGCCGGCGTTAAAAACGAACTCCCTCCGCTGGCTCACATTACGCAAATTCAATCTTCCGATCTCGGACTCCAAAATGACTATTCTTTTAAAATTACTTCCAGCGTCGCCGAAGGACACGCTGATGTCCACATCACACCCGACGCGGCCACTTGTCCTGACTGTCTTAAAGAACTCTTCGATTCTACAGACAGGCGCTTTCGCTACCCGTTCATAAACTGCACAAACTGCGGCCCCCGCTTGACCATCATTAACGCAATCCCTTATGACCGTGCTAACACATCCATGTCCTGCTTCCCTCAGTGCCCGCAATGCCTTGCAGAATATAATAATCCGGCAAACCGCAGATTTCACGCCGAACCCAATGCCTGCCATGTCTGCGGTCCTCAAATGACATTGCTTGACACGAAAGGCGCAAAAATCAAGACAGATGATCCGATAAAAGCTGCGATTGATCTCCTCTCTTCCGGTCATATACTTGCCATTAAAGGGCTGGGAGGATTTCACCTATGCGTAGATGCTTCAAATGATGAAGCCGTAAAAATACTACGCTCGCGCAAATACCGCGAAAAAAAGCCTCTGGCAATCATGACACGCGATATGGACCAGGTAAAACGCATTGCCGAAGTCAGCGAGGAAGAAAAGATTTTGCTTACATCCGTGCAGCGGCCGATTGTTTTGCTTAAAAAAATAAAAAATAATCTCATCTCGGATTTTGTCGCACCGTCAATGCAGAATCTTGGTATCATGCTTCCCTATACACCGATTCATTATTTACTGCTGGAAAATAATTTTACCGCACTGGTAATGACAAGCGCCAATCAGGTGGATGAACCGATCTGCACCGGCAATCGTGAGGCCATTACACGCCTGCACGGCATTGCTGATTATTTCCTTGTGCATAACCGCGACATTCTGGTGCGCTGCGACGATTCCATTGTTTTCGTTGCCGCGGGGAGCCCCCAATTAATGAGGCGTTCACGCGGTTTTGTTCCACAGCCTCTCGCGCTGAAAGATTCAATGCCTTCTGTTCTGGCTCTGGGGCCGCAACTCAAAACAACCCAATGTATTCTGAAAGGCAATTTTGCCTATCTTAGTCCCCACATCGGAGATCTGGAAACGCCACAGGCACGGGATTTCTTCTCCGAGAGCCTGATACTGATGAAAAGAATCACTGAATCAGACCCGCAAATCATAGCCTGTGATTATCATCCGGCATATTATTCTACACAGGTAGTGCAGGAACTTAATTCGTCCAAAGTGATTCGCGTTCAACATCATCATGCCCATATCGTCAGCTGCATGGCGGAAAATCAAATCCAGGGTGATGTGATCGGAGTTGCAATGGACGGCACAGGTTATGGTCTTGACGGCAACGCCTGGGGCGGAGAATTTTTAATAGCCAATGAAACTAATTTCCAACGTTTCGGTCACCTACAATATATCACCTTGCCGGGCAGTGAGAAAGCAATACGCGAACCATGGCGTATTGCTGTAAGTCTTCTCAAAACCGCTTATGGTCAAGAATGGAAAGAGATTGCCCTGCGATTAAAGCTTATTGAGGATCAAAACATCTGTGAAACAGTGGATAGAATCATCGAAGGAAGGATCAATTCGCCGTTGTCTTCAGGATTAGGACGATTATTTGATGGTATCGCCGCGCTTATCGGTTTACGACGCACGGTGAGCTTTGAAGGCCAGGCGGCAATGGAATTGGAAGCGCAAGCCGCCGAAACATCAGGCCCGCCCTACCCTTTTGATATATTGCAAGATGACGACAAATCTAATATTCTAAATTTCACCGCCATGATCAGGGCGATTGTCACCGATCGGGATTCCGGGAAAGACAAAAAGCAAATTGCGGCATTGTTTCATCAGACACTAATTGATGCTTTTGCTGCTATGGCAGATAAAATCCGCAAATCATCGAGACTTTCACGCGTGGTACTGAGCGGCGGTTGTTTTCAAAATAAAATTTTGCTAGAAGGCGTTATTAATAAGTTAAGGTATTTGGATTTTGATGTTTACTGTCACAGACAAGTTCCCGCCAATGACGGCGGTATTTCTTTAGGGCAGGCAGTCGTTGCTGCTTCAATGATACAAAAAGGAATGGCTTAATACTTTTATAAACAGAAAGGTTGCTGAAATGAAATACGATAAAATTCTTCTGGAACACGGGGGTGGCGGACTGTTATCAAATGAACTTATTTCTGAATATTTTCTGCCCAGCTTTCAAAATCCCTATCTCGAACGCTTGGAAGATAGCGCTGTGCTGACCATCGGAGGCCAGAAATTTTGTTTTACAACCGATTCATATGTTGTAAGCCCGATTTTCTTTCCCGGCGGTAATATCGGTTCGCTTGCCGTGCACGGCACTATCAACGATCTCTCCGTTTGCGGTGGCAAGCCTCTTTATCTCAGCTGCGGTTTTATTCTTGAAGAAGGATTTCCCTTTGATTCGCTGGAAACCATCATTCAGACAATGGCGAAAGCGGCAGCCGAGGCCAATGTAAATATCGTAACCGGCGATACTAAAGTAGTCGCACGCGGCGCTGCAGACGGCATCTTTATCAATACATCCGGCATCGGCATCGTAGAATATCCCGGAACTCTGTCGGTAAAAAATATTCAGCCAAATGATGTGATTATTGTCAACGGCACCATCGGCAATCACGGCGCGGCGATCATCAAAGCCAGAGAAAATCTGGCAATCACTTCTGACATCTTATCGGACTCCGCACCGCTCAATGATTTAATCGCCTGTATATTGAAGGCCAGTCTCAACGTGCATTGCATGCGCGACGCTACGCGCGGGGGCTTAGGCGCAATTTTGACGGAAATCGCCAAAAGCGCGCAGGTACGCATTGACATCAATGAAAGTAGAATTCCCATACAGGATAACGTCCGTGGTATTTGCGAAATCCTTGGCTTCGATCCGTTATTTTTAGCCAATGAAGGTAAAATGATTTTGTTTTGTCCGGCATCCGACGCAGAGGCAGTTCTAACAACCATGCACAGGCACAAATACGGAAAACATGCCACCGTCATCGGCACTGTAAGTGCTGCCACTCAGGGACGGGTCATTCTCAAAACATCTATCGGCGGAGAACGAATTGTTGATTTGCCCACGGGTGAACTGGTACCAAGAATCTGCTAGTATGAAATCAGAGTCTTGATTTTTCCGTCAAACATATTTATGCTGCATTATAAAAATTATAAATAAAAGGATTATCTTAATCGTACCATAAACATAAATTGTTTTTATTTAAAACACATCGTCGAGGAAGTATCATGCCTGAAGAGATAGAAGTTCCAACTGAAAAATTACACGAATCCATTCACGAAGAAGCAGAGAAGTCCGGTGAAAAATGGGTGCTGTGGGTGGCTCTAAGCACGGCCATTCTCGCTGTATTAGCCGCCTTGTCTTCACTGATGGCAGGTCATCACGCCAATGAAGCTTTGATTGAACAAATCCAAGCCTCCGATCAATGGGCATATTATCAATCAAAGGGAATCAAATCTACTGTGTTGGAAAGTAAAATAGAAACGCTTGGCGCTTTAGGCAAACAAATATCAACAAAAGACGAAGAAAAATTCAAAAACTATAAAAAAGAACAAGCGGAAATTGAAGAGAAAGCGAAAGAAAAGGAGAAATCTTCTGCTTCCCATCTTAAGGCTCACAGCATACTGGCCAAGGCCGTAACAGTCTTTCAAATCGCAATTGCAGTATCAGCAATATCTGTTTTGACCAGAAGAAAATGGCTTTGGTATGGTAGTGGCATTCTTGGACTGATTGGTCTGATATTTCTGCTTCAAGAGTTACTTTAACTCGATTCCGCTGCGCTTACAATCTCTTGACCTAACCTTATTTTCTTGACATACAAAGATAGCTTCTTCCATACTATATTAAACAAATAATGAAATTCTTATCAACTCATTACCAACGATTAAGTTTGGAATGAGAGCACGATATGGGAAATGTTAAAGCATCTGACATCGTTATTATCCGTGAAATGTTGAAGGGAAAAGGGGATGATTACATCAATACCATGGCCTCGTTGCTCAAGCCTGAAATATTTAAGACCTTTCAAACTGCTCTTATGATTAATTGGGTTCCGCTCGAGGTTGAAGCAGAAATAATTCAGGCAGCTTCCAGATTGCTTTTCCCCAAAGATCCACGCTATATATAGGCTCGGACATACAGTGGCAGGGAAACAGTTTACCGGCATTTACAAGTTCTTTCTCAGGATTCCAAGTATTGGCTTTATCATTAAGAATGCTTCAGCAACTTTTAATACATTGATGGACAAAGGCACAGTCCGGGTTGATATCATAACTTCAAATAGCAGAATGCTTGTCATATCCGACCTGCCTGAATTGACGGCTGTTCAAAGAGAGTATATTTGCGGCGTAATATCGTGCCTCTTGGAATTAGCCGGAGCCAAGACTGTTAAAATGGATAAAGTGGAAAGCACGCCTAATGAATGGAAATGGAAAATAAGCTGGGATTGAATTCTTTGTGAACTTTTTTCTAGTACCTTTCTTCCTGTTCTTGCGGGTTTCGTTGAATATCTTAAGTAATGGTTTATGGGAAAATGGATTTCATTTTTTCAGGGAGAGTTGGAAGACTACCAGTGGGATACTTTAAAACTTTTTCTATGGTTAATAATATCGGGTTCAGCTGGTCTTTCTGCTTATTTTCAACCACCCAAATGGTTTTCTAAATTATTCGCTTAAATGGTAAAGTGGTATTAAAGCATTGGTGAAGTATGCTTGATTTCTCAACGAGTGTAGAGTTCTTCCTCAAATCACCAGTCTCAATGAATATTCAACTTTCAATCCATAATAATCAAAAAATGGCTGAACTTTAGATTAACATATGCTACAAATATGATTAAGTTTGTCAAAAAACAGGGCAAGAGAGTATAATGACTAGTAACTTTTCGGCGATAAAGGCGATACTGCATGTTTGGTATATTTCCTAAAGACGATCACAACCAGACCCTGAGAATCAAACGGTTTCTCATGGCATTCGGATCGTATGTCATGTGGAGTATGCTGGCTGTATTCCTTCATTACCAAGCGACGACCCGGGTAACATTCAATGTTCTGGTTATTAGTCTTTCAGGACTTCTTGCCATTAATGTCCTGATATATGCAATAATCAGAACCGGATTTAATAAACGGTTCAAAGATCCGAGCCTAACCCTTTTCCAAATGACGATTGCCACTTTCTGGATTATGGTAATTGTGTATTACGCCGACTCGATCAGAAATGTGGCGCTTCTTGTCTATCTGATTGTGTTTGTGTTCGGGCTTTTCAGATTGAACGTCCGGCAGTTTCTTTTCCTGTCGGTGTTTGCCGTGGTCAATTATGCGGCAGTGATACTTCTGCTTTATAAAACCCACCCCGAATCCATCAACATGAGAATTGATATGTTGAACATTGTAATCCTTGCAATGGTTCTGCCCTGGTTTTCACTGATCGGTGGATACATCACCAAACTCAGGGCTAAGATTTCCAATACCCTTTCTTCCCTCAAGCTGCTGACTGACAACGTCCGGGACGTCATTTTCTATTTGGATATGAATCTGAATTATACATATGTCAGTCCTTCTGTAAAAATCCTGAGGGGATACGAACCTGACGATGTATTGAAACAAGCACTTTCCGACACATTTACGCCTTCCTCCCTCGATCTGGCCATGAGCACATTTTTCAAGGCCATGGAGTTGGAAAAATCAGGACGTCAAGTTCTCAAATCTCGGACGCTTGAGCTGGAAGTGAAGCGAAAAGATGGGACTACCGTGTGGACGGAAACAAAATTCTCTTTTATCAGAGATAAAAATCAGCAACCGGCAGGTATTCTCGGCGTAATTCGCGATATTACCAAACGCAAATTAATGGAAGAAACACTGCGTCAGAGTGAGGAAAAATATCGAACCATTCTTAAAAACATCCGGGAAGGTTATTTTGAGGTTGATCTTATCGGCAATTTTACCTTTTTCAACGATTCATTATGCCGAATACTTGGTTACTCCGAGAAAGAATTATTGGGCATGAATAACCGGCAGTATACGGATGAAGAAACCGCAAAAATCCTTTTTCAAACGTTTAATAAAATTTACAACACAGGTGAACCTGCCGAAGGATTCGATTGGACGATCATAAGAAAAGATGGGACTAAAAGGTATATTGAAACGTCTATATCGTTAAAAAAAGATTCATCAGACAAACCAACGGGGTTTAGAGGAGTTGTACGCGACGTTACCGAACGCAAACGAACAGAGAAGGAATTGAAAGAAAGTGAAAACAAATATCGTCTGCTGGCCAATAATATAGATGACGTCATTTTCGTTTTGGATTTGAATTTGATTTACACCTATGCCAGTCCGTCAGTAAAAACATTGATGGGTTATGAGCCTGAAGAGTTGTTGACGCTGCGACTTTCCGACACGGTGATGCCCTCCTCGTGGGATACGGCCCTGAAAACTTTTTCCGAAATCATGGAGATGGAGAACTCCGGTAATAGACGGATTAATGCCCCACTGATGATTCAGCTGGAAATGAAACGAAAAGACGGAAGCACCGTTTGGACAGAGGTTAGGGCTTCCTTTATCAGAAATGAAAATCAGCAGCCGGTTGGCATTATCAGTGTAAGCCGGGATATTACAGAACGCAAGCAGATGGATGAGAAACTGCGTGAGAGTCAGCAAGAACTACAGGCCCTCATGGATGTCTCACCGATAGCTATTTGCTGGGCGGACAAGCATGGGAACATCCAATATAACAATCGTAAGTTTCGAGATCTCTTCGGCTACACAGTTAACGACATTCCCGATATTAAAACCTGGCGCTCGCTGGCCTATCCAGATCCCGCCTACAGGGAGCAGATTCCTTCACTGATCAATTTACTTACCGACGTGCAGAAACAAGGAAAGGAGGCTAACTCAATTGAAGTAACGATTGCCTGCAAAGACGGTTACACCCGCCACGTGCTGCAGGCAGGTGCATTCACCTCCAACCGTATTCTTGTTACTTATGCTGATATTACCGAGCGCAAACAGATGGAGGAGAAACTTCATCTGACTCTTGAAAGTCTCAGAAAAGCGGTTAGCACAACCATTCAGGTTTTGGTATCCGCCGTAGAGTCCAGAGATCCTTATACAGCCGGTCATCAGCTCCGTGTTGCTGATTTGGCCCGTTCCATTGCCACGGAGATGGGATTAGCTCAGGATAAAATAGAAGGAATCCGCATGGCCGGTTCCATCCATGACATCGGAAAATTATCCATACCCGCGGAAATATTGTCCAAACCTACAAAGTTGACAAATATTGAATTCACTCTGATTAAAGAACACGCTCAAAACGGATATGAGATGCTGAAGGATGTGGAATCTCCTTGGCCATTGGCGGAAATTGTTTATCAGCACCATGAACGAATGAACGGTTCCGGTTATCCAAGAAACCTGAAAGGGGATGAAATTCTCATGGAAGCCCGTATTATGGCTGTAGCCGATGTCGTGGAAGCCATGGGTTCCCATCGTCCCTATCGTGCGTCATTGGGCATTGAAGCCGCCTTTGAAGAAATAGAAAAAAACAAAGGCATTCTTTATGATGCTGATGTAGTCGATGCCTGCCTTAGATTATTTCGGGAGAAAGGCTATGAGCTTAAATGAGATGTAGAAACCTTAAATAAAGAAGGAATGAATCGTTATGGAAGAAAGAAGGACAGAGAAACGACTGAAAGAATTTAACAAAATCACCACAACTTTTATCTGCGGAGAAAACAATCTTTCTAAAGAAAATAATTTTTATAATTACAGCGAGAATATCTCTGTGTCCGGTGCTAAAATTCGGGGCAATATTCCTTTGCCTGTTGATACCCTTCTCAAGATAGATTTCGCATTAACGAATTTGCAGCAAAAGATAACCGCCCTTGGAAAAGTAAAATGGACCAAAAGCGTCATTGAGAATAAATGGTATGAGGCGGGCGTGGAATTTGTCAATACATCCAGCGAAGCGATCAAAAAACTTGAGGATCACATCTCATGGAAACAAAAGTGTATAAGTCTTAATCCGTTCAGTCTGCCGTTTTGGAGTTACGAAAATTACCGAATAAAAATTTAGATAGCCGAAATGGATTATTTTCAAAATATATTTTACTTTTCTAAAAAATCTTTTCAAAAAACCATCTGTTAAGAATAACATGTTCTGTTAATGATAACCTTCTTTAAATCATCAGAAAGATTATTAAAGTGCGCGCAATAGCCGGCTACACGCACAAGCAGGTACGGATATTTTTCCGGATGGTTGTATGCATCCAGTAATATTTCTCTATTGATAACGTTTGGCTGGAACTGCATGCCGCCTTTTTTGAAATACGTGCTGAAAATGCCGGAAAGATTCCGGACTCCATCAGGACCCTGAAACAGTGCGGAATCAATTGTGAAGGTCACGGTTGTACCGTTCGGTGCGTATTTTTCGAAATCAACATTGGCTATGGAGTTCAGCGATGATAATAAATCCGACATCTGCATTCCATAATGAGGGGCGACACTGTTGGCCAGCGGAACGCCCTTCATTCTGCCTGAAGGCAGAGATGGTGTTTTCTTCCCATAAACATCACTGACATTTAGAGCATAATAACCGGCGGTGTATATTCCATTACGCGGACAGTTCGGTACCTGTTTTAGGGCGTTACAATAAATCTCTAATGTTTTGTTGACCCATGCGATTGCTTCACTTGATTCATCCTGTCCCAGTTTCGGCACGGCAAGCAGAGCCTCCCGGATTTTCTGGTAATATTCTCCCTTGAAATCATTGTCTATGGCGTTTATTATATCATTAATCGAATACATTTTTTTCTTATAAACGACTTCATTGATGGCGTGCAGTGAATCTGCGGCATCCGTGATTCCTACGGCCTGAATGCCGCTGCTGTTAAACTGGCAGCCGCCTTCGTTCACGTCTTTTCCGTTTTCGATGCACCCCTTGGAAAGTGAGGAAGCAAGCGGCGTGGTAAAGTTTTTGCGTATTGCCTTCTCAATTTTCTGATGATCGGCCAGGATAGAACAAGCCAGGTGATTCAGGCGTTTCTGATAGCGCTCAAGAAGTTCATCCATGTTCGCTGGCGGGTTATAAACAGCAAGGCTTCTTTTCTTTTTAAACCTTTTCTGTGCGTTGCTATATTTTGAAGCTATAAACCTGGAAAATTTATTGCCCCCGCGAAAGTTATATTCGATCGCTTTGGTAATCATTTTTTCCATCTGATCGGAAACACCGAAGTTCCATAAATCATCTTCTTCGCCCTTCAGCGCCTGTAGTAACGGCAGAACAACGTTCATGTTGGCGCAGTCAGTATTGCCGAAATGATCTTCCGAAGCTTTTGGCTCAACGCATCCCACTATTGCGTAATCTCTCGCATTCTGCACGGTGGTCGGATAATGCCTTAGCAAAGTTTTAATATAAATATCATCATTGAACAATTCCGGCATGGGCGCTCCATTGATATATACCTCCGCGAGCCTGTCCATGTATTTATCGGGACTGCCTTGATGAATTCTTGCCGTCATATTCACGGCAAGAGGCTGGAGTTCGCAAATATCCACCAGCATATAGGTCAGATCGTTGGTGGCGTCTCTGCCGTCTCTGCCGACACCGCCGAAGGTCAAAGCCTGATCCGTGGACTGTGTTTCAAAAAGCTTGCTGACTCCCAGATATGTATCGCCGTCATTTACCAGAGTCGCTTCGTCCATTTTGAGAACAAATAAGGCCAGCAGTTCTTTCGCTTTTTCATACGTGATTATTCCTGTCTCTTTATCCCTTTTGTAGTATGGATACAATATCTGGTCGACTCGCCCGAAGGATATCGCATTTTCATAAGATTCAATGCAAAGCGCGATTTGCAGGAACATCATGGATTGCAACGCCTCATGAAATGTGCGGGCTGGATATTTAGGAACATGCCGGCAAATCTGAGCCATTTCTTCCAGTTCTTTGCGGCGCACAGGATCGGTTTCTTTTTTGCTTAACTCTAACAAGGCATCTGCATATTTTTCGGCAAAAACCTCCAGCGCTTTTAGGCAGATAATCGCGCCGTCATATAAGTCCATGTTATTTTCAGGTTTTTCTTTTTTCTTCGCTTCGATTTCCTTTATGATTCCGGTGGTGCCCAGTGTAAGCATCCGTTCGGAGTTGACAATAAAATGCGCTATCGCCGCTATGTTATTATTAAATCCCACATTCATTTCACATAATCGTGACATGGATAAAATCAAATCCGAAAACTTTCTATATACCTTTGTTATGAGGCAGTGTTTTCGCCAGAAAGGAAATATATTGAAATAGAAATTCAGTTTATCCTTCCATGAACACTTGAAGGAGACCGGCGTCTGGCGATGTATTTGATGGAGAAAGGAAACAAAAAGAATACCGTAGTGTTCTTCCCAAACCTGGCCGCCTACTCTTTTGGAAGTAAAATTGCCGACAAGCAGTTCATGGGGATAAATGATGACTTCCTTGTTTCTCAATACATAAGAAAGACGCTCCGACCGGTGAATATGAGTAGGTTTTTTAAAACCGCTTTTCTTGTAGAAATCTGTTTTCAGCTTGGATACTTCAAAGCAGAGATGATAATCACTTTCCCTGATATCGTTTTGTATTTTGTAAACGCGTTCGGTAAAGACGGCTTTATTTCTGGAAGAATCAAGATCAACGCATTCTGTCTTGATGCCGAAGGTTTTGAATAATTCGATTGCTTTTTTAACAGAATCAAGGCTCTGCTCCGGTGTGATATTCAATGATTCCCGCACCAGCCCCAGACGCTTGGCTTTATCTTCGTACATATTGTGATACTTAAGCAGTTCAATCGAATTATAATTGATGGACTTTAAGAAATCCGCGGTCGCTTTAATATTACTTTCCGTGTCATTGTATCCCGGAACCATTACCATGCGGAATTTTATATTGGCCTTGGCATTGATCAGCTTCTTGATATTGCCGTGTATCAAAAGACTGTCCTGTTTTGTTAATTTTATATGGAGATTATCATCGCCGACAACCTTCAGATCAACCAGAAACAGATCTATATACGGCGCAACTCTGCTTATATTTTCCCACGGCACGTGAAGAGAAGTTTCAACGGCAACATGAACATTTTCTTTCAACAGTGATTCCAGCAGAAGTATAAGATGATGCGGATCCTGCAACAGAGGATCCCCGCCGCTGAGGGTCACCCCTCCTCCGGTTTTGAAATAATAATCCTTGTCTCTCAAAACGATTTCCATAATATCGGAAATCGAATAATCGCTTTCAGGTGATGTGTCCGGCGCAAATGACAGCGCTTCCGGATTCTGGCACCATAAGCATCTCAGTTTGCATCCTTTAAAGAAAATCGTTGTACGAATTCCGGGACCGTCATGAACACAGGTACGCTGTATTTTTAAAACGTTCAGATTTTTTATGTGTTCGACAGGATAGTCATTAAGATTTCTTGCGGTCTGCATTCTTTTCTCCTTTGGATTTTATATCTATCTGGCAGCCCTTAAAAATTTAAGTAATTCAATGCTGGCTTGCAGAAAGGTCTGTGCGCTCTTTGCCGCTTTTTCTTCATCACCGTCTATTACGGCCTGTAAAATTTCCTGCTGTAGTGTTGTGTCTAAACTTGTGGATAAAGGCAAAAACAGATTTAAATGTTTGTCATGAATTGATTTAATGGTACTCATCAAGAGAGTATAAACAATGTTTTTGCTTGCTGATGCGAGCAGTCTGAAAAATTCGAAATCCAATTGCTGTAATTTTCCCGGATCGGTTGTTTGAACGAGTTTCTCCATCAGGATTTTCATTTGATCAACATCATTTTTATCGGCACGACGGGCTGCCATTCTTGCCACATCCGTTCCGAAAAGTTCCCGAGCTTCCAAAATATTCTCAAGAATTTTGAGATCGATTTCACCGTTTATTACCAGTAACGAAAATATCAAATCGATGGACGCATTATGAAAATCCTCAACAATAATACCTTTGCCCTGATGGATAACTATCAACTTCAGTTGTTCGAGTTTCTTAAGAGCTTCACGCAGAGTTGCCCTTGTCACATTGAGTTGTTCCGCAAGGGTTCTTTCCGGAGGCAATTTATCCCCGGGACGTACCCCTCCCTGTAAAATGTATTTCAATAACATTTCAGCGATCTGTTCGGGAGCTTTCATTTTTTCGACAGGTGCTAATTCTGGTATCATTTTCTCCATCTCCATATTGGTACTACCATTAGACCAATTATCTCTTGATAGTAATTTAAATGCAAGGATTTTTTTCTATGGCTTTTAAAATAGAATCCAACACTAATCTATCTTATCGATATTATTAAATTAACAATTGATCCTGTTAAAAATATTACTTCAATTGTAGTTAGTTTCTCATTGACATACAAAACAACTCACCGTATTATTTAATTACGTAATAAAGAATTTCAAAAGAATATTTGAAAAAAAATATAAAGGTGGAAAGAAATGATTCAGGATCGTCTGGACAAGATAGAAGAAAGGCTTAAACAAAGTAAAACGATAACAGAGAGTGATAAAGTTGAGCTATTGAATCTCCTGACAACCTTGAGGAAAGAAATTGCCGGTATTTCCAAAACTCACCATGAACAGGCTGAAAGCATAGCAGGATTTGCAGAACTATCAGCCCGCGAAGCTACACGTGCAGAAAAAAGTCCGGCTCTCTTCAATCTGTCTATTGAAGGTTTATCTGAATCGGTTCGAGAATTCGAAGTATCTCATCCAGATCTTGTGGAAATTATCAACAGATTCTGCACAATGCTGTCTAATCTGGGAATATAGAGTACTTGCTGCGATAGCATACCCTACCATATAGCACCATTCTGCTTGCATTCTGGAGTTTAAAAGCAATAGGTTTTAGATCAATCATTTCAAAAGCAAATTTTTTAAAATACCTGCCTCACTACCTTGGTTGCTCAGTTAATATAATAATTTCTTTCCGCATTTTTTTAGCAAAATACTTGACAAAAACTTTTAGTGTGTGCTACGTTAAAAATATTTGTAACACTACAGGAGAATATTCCAGATAATGTGTAAAAGATTTGCAAGTGGAATGATATATCTGGCGCTGCTGTTCTTATCCTGCCCTTCATGGGCTGCTCATCCGCTGATTACCGATGATACAGGCACACAGGGGAAAGGAAAGTTTCAACTGGAACTAAACGGTCAATACGATTGGGACAGAGATGATTCTGATGACTCCTCCGTCAAAAGCACGGGAGGCCAGACAGCAGCCACCTTATCCTATGGAGTCGCCGATAATGTTGATCTGATTTTGAGCCTGCCTTATTTGTGGGGAAATGCGGAAATAAATGAAACAACCGTTTATAACGAACAAGGAATAGGCGATGCCGTACTGGAAACAAAGATGCGTCTATTCGAGAAAAACGGATTCAGCGTGGCATTAAAACCGGGAATCAGCATCCCCACAGGCAATGATGAAAAAAGCTTGGGCGCGGGTCTTTTAGGAGGCCATCTTTTTTTAATCGCCTCTCAGGAACTGGGATCATGGGCATTTCATGGCAATCTGGGTTACATCAGGAATGAAAACAAACTCGATGAGCGCAGGGATATCTGGCATGCTTCTTTTGCAGCCACATGGGAAGTTATCAAGAATTTAAAGCTGGCCGCCGATATAGGTATCGAGCGCAATCCCTATGATGACGCAAAAGACGATCCAGCTTTTCTCATTGGCGGAATCATCTATTCCATAAAAGAAAATGTCGATGTTGATTTCGGCCTTAAGTGTGGTCTGACCAAATCCGAGACCGATCTTTCTTTGCTGACCGGACTTACTTTCCGGTTTTAGGGATTAAGTTATAAATTATTTAAGGAGAAATTATCATGCACATGGCGGACGCTTTACTCTCACCGGCGGTGGGAGCAACAATGTGGGTCGGTTCAATGGCGACCATAGGATATTCATCCAGAAAACTTAAGGAGAACATTGATAACAAGACTATCCCTCTGATGGGGGTCATGGGCGCGTTTATTTTTGCGGCCATGATGATCAACTTTACCATCCCCGGCACAGGTTCGAGCGGGCACATAGCCGGAGGAATACTCTTGACCGTCATGCTGGGACCTTATGCGGCTTTTATCGTTCTGGCCTCGGTGCTGGTGGTACAAGCGCTATTTTTCGCTGACGGCGGACTGCTTGCTCTGGGTTGTAATATCTGGAACATGGGTTTTTATCCCTGTTTTCTCGGCTACCCTTTGATCTACAAACCTATCGCGGGTGACGGCACAAGCGCAAGGCGTACATCCATCGCTGCAATTCTGAGCGTGGTTATTGCGCTGCAACTGGGCGCTTTTTCGGTTGTCTTGGAAACACTTTTTTCCGGTAAAAGTGAACTGCCCTTCGGCACATTTGTTCTGCTCATGCAGCCGATTCATCTGGCCATCGGTTTCGTGGAAGGAATTATCACGGCCGGAATAATCAGCTATGTAAAAAAAATCAGACCGGAAATTCTCGAATCCGGCAATTTCCTGCGGCCTCTCGATGCCGGCATTTCGCTAAAGAACATCATGATCACTTTCGTGATTCTTGCCGTCGTCACCGGCGGCGCCCTCTCCTGGTTCGCTTCAACCCATCCGGATGGCCTGGAATGGTCCATTAATAAAGTCACCGGCAAGACAGAACTTGCCGAACAGACAAATGGTGTGGCTTCTCTGTTCAAGGATATTCAGGACAAAACCGCCTTTCTTCCCGGCTATAATTTCAAATCTTCTGTAAAAGAAGAGTCAAAAACAGCAGAAGCGTCTGCGTGGCCGGGGATTGAAGCCGGCACTTCTGTTGCCGGCATCGTGGGAGGATCGATTGTTCTGATTTTTATTTTGTTTATCGGTTTAGGAATCAGGCTCTTTAAAAAGCAATAGCCTTTTTAGGATAAATAATTTATTAAAGCTTTAGTGTAGGGTCTCATAAATATTTATGCAATATGTCATTTCGAAGCGAAGCGAGAAATCTTAATAATCGTCAAAATATACAAGATATCTCCCGCTGGTCGATATGACAAAATTTCATTGAGACACTACACTTACCGGATGGAATCATGACTTTTGATGAAAAATATTACAACATCGGATTTCTCGACCAGCTGTCATACAAGAACACCTTTGTTCACCGGCTGGACCCACGGGTAAAATTGATTGTCACATTGCTTTTTCTCTTTACCGTTATTTCCTTCTCCAAGTACGAAATTGCCGCCCTGCTTCCTTTTTTTCTCTACCCGATGCTGCTGATGACCATCGGCGAAATTCCTTTCACATTTATCATCAAGAAAGTTCTTATTGTATCGCCTTTCGCCGTCTTTATCGGGATTTTCAATCCTCTTCTGGATTCAGGGCAGGTTTTTATTTTCAATGGCCTGACGATTTCAGCGGGATGGCTGTCTTTCCTTTCAATCATACTCAAGTTCACCCTCACCGTCAGCACGGCGCTTTTGCTTGTTGCCACTACATCCTTTCCGGGTGTTTGCCACTCCCTCAGACAGCTTGGTCTTCCATCGCTTTTTGTTTCACAGCTTCTGTTTCTTTACCGTTATATTTTTGTTCTCATGGAAGAAACCATGCGCATAGTCCGCGCCAGAAACATGCGCTCTTTCGAACAGCGCGGCAAAGGCATAAAGGTTTTTGTCCGTCTCGTCGGAGTCCTTTTTATCCGCACCATCGAGAGAGCGGAACGGGTGTATTACGCCATGCTGTCCCGTGGATTTCAGGGAGATATGCCAACGCTCAAACGTTTTCATATTAAAACCGGCGATATTGTTTTTGCTTTATCCGTCGCGGTCTTTCTCTATTTCTTTCGTTTCTATCCCGCCACGGAAATACTGGGACGATTTGTTCAAGGAGTGTTTTTATGAGTCATCATATAGTCGAATTTAAAAATGTTTCTTTCCGTTATCCGGACGGCACCGAAGCCCTGCGGGATATTTCTTTTCGCATCACGCACGGCGAATCAGTGGGCATCATCGGCGCCAATGGAGCCGGCAAATCCACTCTATTACTGCACATGAACGGCTATCTCATGCCGACTTCGGGAACGGTAAACATCGGCGATCTTTATCTGACACGTCAGACCCGGCAGGAAATCCGCCGAAAAGTCGGCGTAGTTTTTCAAAATCCCGATGATCAACTTTTTATGCCGACAGTTTACGAAGACGTAGCATTCGGCCCTCTCAACCTGGGCATGGATGAGACCGCCGTGCGGGAAAGAGTGGAATATGCGCTGAATCTGGTTAGCGGCCTTGAACTGCAAAACAAACCGCCGCATCATCTATCCTGCGGCCAGAAGAGCGCCGTGGCCATCGCGTCGGTCATAGCCGTGGAACCTGATATTCTGGCCATGGACGAACCGGCGGCCAATCTCGATCCCCGCTCAAGACGATTGCTCATTAACCTGCTTAAAACCTTCGAGCATTCGAAAATAATCGCCTCACACGATCTCGATCTGATTATGGATGTCTGTCACCGCTGTATTGTAATTAAAGAAGGCATCGTGGTTGCCGACGGTCCGGTTTCGGAAATACTTACCAACAAGAAACTATTGGAAGAAAATCATCTGGAACTGCCCCTGTCGCTTCAAAGACGTTGAGAGTGTTCTGCACCAATTAGTTATCGGATATTAAAATGATGTGCCTTAACAATTGTTACACCTAATCCACAGTATTGTGCCGTCATCTGATTTGATGATTTCTGGTTGAAAGAGAGCAAAGCTTTGCGTCAGCGATTGCTCAAAGAAAAACTTGTTCCAGAACATCTTTAGGATCGCTAGAAAATAGCTAACTACCTTAATAAGGAAACGGCGGTTAAAGAAAAATCTCTAACCGCCGCGGACATTAAACTCATTTGAAATAATTTTCACTAAGTATGATGTATTTTATAATATTTTCACTCAATAAATCATTCTCTCAGGGAAAGACAACCTTTATCCCCAAAAAGGCCGAAATGTTGGATGGATCGTATTTCGCAATGATACTGCCAATGGGCAAATCCCTTCCGGCCTGATATTTTACATATCCGTATGAGCTGTATAATCCTCTGATTTCAGCATTGAGAGCCACATGGGGATTGAGAAAGAAATCACCCCCCAAGCTTAAATGACCGCCAAAAGTAGGATCGGCACTCACATCGGAACCGTCGACAAAATCCATTCCGTTAAACATGACATCAACACCGGCACTGGCGTAAGGAACAAATTGGCTTTTCGGTAGAAAACGCCACTGGACACCCAAGGCCAAATCAATGGTTCTGATACGTCCCACGGACATATACTCCGGCATGGTCGCTATGGTTTGACCGGTGCCAAGTTTCCCGTCAGCCTGAAAATAAATCACGTCGAAGTCAACTCCCATATGATCGGTAATTCCGTACATGACTTCGCCTCCGATAGTATATCCGAGATCCATTTTAATATCCCTTGTTACAAAGTTATCGGTATCTTCCATAACAACGTCTGTAACTTCACTGTTGAAAACCTGGGTAGCTCCGCCCCTGATCGTTACAGCTACTTTATGGGCAATGCTATCGGCTATGGCTGTATTGGCGAATAGCACTAATACCGCAGATGCAAATAAAATGATTTTTTTCATAATAACACCTCCTCTTCATTGCCTCAATGTTCGTCTGTGTTTATCACGTTTACGCATGACATCTTCTGCTTCGTATTTATTCTTTCGGCTACTTTATACGAGGTAAAAGAGGATTTGTCTGTGACTGCCGTCACAATTAATGCGGTTTATTGGGGAAATTATTCTTGAGGAGGATTTTCTTATTGGCAAGTACCTCTATTTCTTCAGATTTTGCTGCCATGCTGAGAAAACGGGTGACTGTTTCGCGCGATGTCGCGGACAGGTTAGCAATATTCTGGTGGGTGACGTCTAAATCGATTATCGTGCCTCGATGATCCTGAATACCAAATTTTTCTCCTAGTTCTTGTAAAGTAAAACGGATTCTATGTCCGGCGTCTTCAAAACTCATTGCACGTATTTGTAACCATGCCTGCCGGAGACGCATACAGAGCAGGCTAATAATGTGATCTTTTACCAGACTGTTCGTCATGATGATTTTTAAAAAAGGTTCTTTGGGAATAAGACCTATCCGACCCTCTGTTATGCCTATAATGGTTGCCGGTGATGTCTTGCCGTCCAGGAGAGCCATTTCTCCGTAGAAATCCCCCTTCTTGCGTATGGCAAGTATATGTTCATGTCCTTCATCGCTTATCTGAGTAACTTTGAGTTTCCCTGATATTATTAGATAAAGGTAATTTATCGAATCATCTTCATTTAAGATGGTCTCATTTCGCCGGAAATCTCGAAAGATGATGTGTTCCCGGAATTTAAACTTTTCAACTTCGGAAAGCCCAACCAGGAAGGGGATCTTCGAGAACATGCTCTCAATATCTTTATCGCGTTGTTTGTCCATTTCTTTATAATTTATTACTTTCTTTTTTATGTCTAATCCACATGCCATCTAATAATGTTTATATGTATCCTTCTAATATACCGGTCGCTAACGATTACTGTTTGTAACTTAGCATAAAATCAGAAATATGAGAATTGAAGACTTCAGGAAGGAATCAACGATTATTGTTATTCAATTGTAGTTCAATGTAATTCATAGCGGCATACAAAAGCCTATTTAAGCCGCTTTGTCTTTTGAACCCGATTTTTTTGTAATCTTGTAAAAGTTTACCATGCGCCAAATGTTCTCATCCACGTATTTCTTAAATTCGTCACAACTCTTTCTATGCGTCGCAGCTAATTCTTCCATTGTTCCCTTCAAATTCTTAGGTATCCAGTTCACTTGGCTTAAATAAGAATTTAACATCTTCTTCGGCATGATCTTGCAAATTGGCGATTGTATTTTTATCGAAAAATTCTTCCACTTTGACGTATCCCTCATCAATAGACTTTTTAAAATCGTCCAGACCCTTCTCGTATATGTCATTCCATTGATCTATAATTTTTTTATTTTCATCACTTATTCCGGGAGTCTTATCGACAAAAGTCTTGAAGAGCTTTTGAGCCTGATCATGAATCGTGGCCATTGTTGAATAACAATTTTTAAAGGTCGTCTTATGGAAATCAATCATTTGTTTCACGATTTCTTTATTATCCATATTAACACTCCTTTCTATAATAAAGGAATTATTCAAATACTAATTTTAGTACAAAATAATGCCGATTGCCAAAATGATATTTGTTAATAACCGTTTGTAATCTAGCATAAAATTAGAAATTTAGAAACTGTGGATTTCAGGAAGAAAGTGGAATAAATATTTTATTTTGAATTTTTAGTTAAAAGACTGTGAATCTCTTCTGTTAATTCATTATTAATTTTAACCAATCTGTGCACTTCGTCCTGAATTTTCAAAAGTGACTCTGCGTCTTTATATGTTTGCATCGCCTGTTTATCAGAAGCTTGTGCTGCTACCTTTTGACCAACCATAATAACTGAAAGAAGGACCAATTGTAAAAACGTTTGAGCTATCCATGATACGAGAGCCGCTGTGCCTCCGGCAATAGCGGCAGGAAGACTTATTAAAGCTATAAGTGCAAAAAGATAGGCACACCACATCGTGCTTACTGCGTTAGTTATTAGGACTGCTAAACGGCCATTAAATCCCACATGCTCATGTTTTGTAAGGTGTGGGCCGGATTTTGCCCGTTCCGCAATTCGAGGATTTTGAATGTGTTTATCTGCCATGGGTTTGATAATAAACAAAAAAACAAATAATTCAAGAAAATAAATTAAATAATATGCTGAGTATGAATGGTAGGAACTATTAACCTACTTTGGTCTTAATTACCGGAAGTGTAAACTATTGCTTATCCGCCGTCGTTTTTCCGGATAGTATTCATTCAGGTATCATAAAGCATTTTTGAAATAGTTGACAGCTGTTCTATATCCTGTTGCGCTGTTTGCGAGGTAGATTGCAAATCAACATTTGCTGACTGCGAATCATCTCCCACTGAGGCTAATGTTGCTTCCAAATTTTTAATGTAAATTTCCAGTTCATTTCTTGGAACAAAGGGGTCAGATCTGCCGTTGACTGTTGGAAATGAGTCAAGCGGAAAGTTATTTCTGCAGAACCTGAATGTTATTAAGAATTAAATTTACATTGTCCCGCAGTTCCTTTAGATTTGCATTGTAGTCTTGTTGAGAAGAACCCCACATTTGCTTGTCTATTTTAAAATTTAAGATTTGGCTGTGCATACAATTATCAAAAAGAAGTTTGCTGCATTGCGCGACGGTCATATCATCGGTGCAGTTGGCATTCTTCTGGTCAGCCATACTGTAGGTTTTATTTTTACATATATTCACAAGATTTTTATAGTCGGCAATATCCTTTTCCAGCATAGGAATGTAACCATCAGTTACATTGAAGTCTACTTTTACATTTTTTTCCGCCGCTTTGGCTTTTGTCATATAATTGTCGATGTCTGCGATATTCTTTATCGCGCTTATGTCCGCCGGATTGATGTTAATTTGGGACGGCAGTTTGGCGTTCTTGCTCTGCGCGACCGCAGGCGCGCTGCTTAGTATTTGTTTGCCCGATGCTGATTCCGCGGCAAACAAGGTCGTTGAAAAAACGAGGATAAGTAAAAATATCGCATACGATAAAATAGTGGACGCCTTCATGATTGCTCTCCTTTTTAAGTCGGTTTATAAAAAATATTAATTTTACATTAAAGGTGTTTGCTGCCGGATAATCTAGCATAAATTTAAAAATACGAAAATTGACGATCACCGTCACCTATCAATTGTGCCGACACTCACTGTCAGGTCAAGTTCTGTTTAAGGCAACTTAATGAATGTGTCGGAGAAACCAGATCCGAAGAGAACAAGTTACTGCTCATAGACTAATTTCGCGTTAGCTATGCTGACACGGTTTTTGCCGGTGCGTTTCGATTGATATAATCCCGCGTCGGCGGCTCTAATCAATTCTTCTTTTTCCATTGCATGCTCCTGAAATACGGCAACACCCAGACTAATTGTCACATGGAGCTTTTCCTGACCATGGGGGATTTCGAGCTGTTCGACGCAGGCGCGGATATTTTCCGCCGCGACGAGAGCTTCTTCCATATTGGTTTTTGGAAAAATTACGACGAATTCTTCACCTCCGTAACGGGCCGTAATATCCACCTCCTGCGTATTTTTGCGAATGGTGGAGGCCACATTTCTCAGAACTTCGTCGCCAAACTGATGTCCATAAGTATCGTTGACGTGCTTGAAATCATCGATGTCGATCATGGCCAGGGCTAAAGGCTGTTTGTAACGGCGCGAGCGTTGAATTTCGGCATCAAGCAAAATCTGAAAGTAGCGATGCACAAAAAGCCTCGTCAGACCATCAGTGGTGGCCAGTTCAAACAGTCTGGCGTTTTCCAGTGAAATGGCGGCCTGAGAGGCAATGATACTTAGAAGTTCCAAACGCTCCGGTGTAAAGGTATTAATTGCAAGATTGTTCTCCATATAAATAATCCCTGAAAGCTTGCCTTTACTCATGATAGGCGAGCATAGAATGGATTTGCACTGCGAATGGACAATATAAGGGTCGTTCATAAATCCGCCCTCAATGGAGGCATTTTTGAGGATAACGTTTTCCCTTGTCCTGTAAACATAGTTCACAATCGAGGTGGAAAGTTGCCGGAAATTCTCAAGAGGGATGGATTGTAAAACTTTGCCTTCGTCTTTTTCCCGGGAAGCCTCAATGGTCAGAACGCCATCGGTATCGAGGATTAAAAAACCCCTCTGTGCCCCGGCATTTACCACGGCCATCTTCATGATATTGCTCAGGAGACGATCCAGCATGATTTCGCTGGAAATTGCCTGAGAGATTTGCATGACTGTGGAGAGATCAAGGAGTGTTGTGGTCGTTTCCGTGCCGGTGTCTGTTGAAGTTGAATTAGCCTTCTTAGCGGAAACAGGCGGTGTTTCACTTTCAATGATATTTGGGTAGCGCTTTTCCAACTCGGTCACTTTTGCCTTGGCCCCCCATTTCCGGTATGCTTTAAAGGCCGCGTTGATATATGCCCAGGCAGGTTCCTCGATACCTTCATTGAGATAGCAAATGGCCGCCCGTTCATTTGCCATGGCTTTAATATTGGTGTGGCCATGCTCATCGGCGGATTTAACGGCAGCTTCATACATTTTAACGGCATCTTTAAACCTGCCTGTCACTTTCAGGCGCTCCGCTTCCATCAGCAGGTATCTACTTTCGTAATTGGCAGGACAAAGCTTGGACCACTGCCTCATTTTTTTCAATTGCCGCCTCAGAATCCTGAGAATTCTGCGCTTTTCGAAAGATGGTTTATTTGCATAGACGGCCGAGAGACTTAGGCACCTGTAAAAGTAATGTTCCGGAACATGGTATGCCCCTATGGGAACTTTCATGATGGCGTCCATTTCAAAACCGACCTGACAGGCTTCTTCAAACTGGTCTGACAGATAGAGGCTCCTTTCCTTGGTCAGGAGCATGAGAAAGACGTTCAGGAGGTTTCCGCTCGTTCGCATGGCGGCTACACGTTCATTAAAGTTGAGATCACCGTTTTCAAAGACGAAGGGGCTCTCAGACTGTCCCCTCATGTAAAGCAGAAATTGCGTCAGTATGGTACAGATATCGCTGATGAAGGGGTCTTTAATGCTCTCGATAAAATTCTTGAATTGGCTGTACTCCTGGGCAATATCATCAAGGTTATCTCCCATAACGATCCGGCCATGGGCAAGAGTGTTGAGGCTGAGACCGCAGTAAATCATGTCTCCTGTTTCGAGTCCCACCTGATAGGCCTTGCGGAAAAAAGTCAGGCACTCCCGCAGAGGTTTCTTCCAGTGCAGGATCATGTAGCCAAAGAGAAAATAGACTTTGCAGGCATACCGTTTCGCGCCAATCTTTTCATGGAGTTCAACGGCCATTTCACCGATTGAGTATGCCGTGCGATAGTCACCTATGGCCGCTTCAAGAAGAGAAGCCAGGGCCATGTATGCAAACGGGGCAGAAACCAGAAGTCCATATCTAAAGGTTCTGTTGATGTTAATGAGCACCGTTAATGCAAAGAGATTAGGATTCGAAACATAAGCCGGTAAACCGACACTTGCAGAAAGCTCGGCACACCAGATTTTATCTTCATCCGTTAGGATCGGCATGCTGGGAATGTCTTCAACGCGGATTCTACTAAACCAAATCTTAAAACGGATAAGTTCTTTGACCACGGAGAGTTTGCCTGCATTAGCGCGCAGGTGCACACCGAACATCCTGGTGCCTCCTATGCCCAGATTGATGGCTTCACTTATCCTGCCCTCGTTTGTGTAAAGTATAATTAAGGTATAAAATGCCTTTGCACGGTCAATTTTGTTTCTGGCATTTTGGTTGATCTTGTCGAACAAATCCTCCGAAACCTCGAAGTTGCGGCATAGATATTCGCACTCCATGCGTTCTAAATAGAGTCCATAGCAAAGATCATATTGCTCTTTCCATGCCCGTTCAGACAGCAGATCCATACCCTTTTTCAGGTAATCCACGGCAGAGGCATAGGCGTTGGACTTCTTGGCCTTGATTCCGGCTTTGAGATTCAAATCCGCGATGGTGTATTTTTCCTCTGATGTTATCAGATCTCCCGCTTGATTGTATTGGTCGGCTATGAAAAAAATCATTGCGTTCAGTTTTTCCGGCGGCGTATATTTTAAAAGATGTCCGGCAATACGATAATGGATCCTTTTCTTCTCCTGGGGAGAAATCAGTGAATAAGCGGCCTCCTGAATACGGTCATGGTGAAAACGGTAAAGTTTTCCCGAATAGTTGATCAAGCCTTGGGTTATCAGATCGTCCATGGTGAAAAGAATCTCATATACTGAAGTATCGCTAATCGTGGCCAATGTATCAATGTCGAAGCGATTGCCCATGCAGGCGCACACTTCGATGAGTTCCCGGCATTCCCGTGATAAACGGGTGATCTTGGAGGCCATGAGATCAACCACGTTGTCCGTTACCTGCATTTCCCTGATGGTAGTGATATTCCAATTCCAACCGGATGAATCCAAGGTCAGGTATTTATCCTCGTAGAGGATCTTTAAGAATTGAATAACAAAAAAGGGATTCCCCATGGTTTTATCATAGATGATAGCGGCCAACCCTTGAGATATTTCAGGATCGCACCTCAGCAGGTTGGAAGTGATCTGGTTTACGTCGTTTTCCTTTAATGTGGAAACATGCATACTGTTTATTGTAGTGCCATTTTTGCGAATTTGCTCCAGGGTGAGCATTAAGGGGTGATGAGCGGCCACTTCATTGTTCCGATATGCCCCAATGAGGAAAAAATGGCTGATGCTTTTGTCTGTGGCGATTTCCCGGATGAGGCTAAAGCTCGCTGCATCAGCCCACTGGAGGTCATCAAGGAAAAGGGTCAAGGGGTGGTCGGAATTGGCGAACACCTTTATAAAGTTTTTCGTGACAAGGTTAAAACGGTTCTGCGACTCTTCAATTCCAAGTTCAGCCAGATCGGGTTGCGGGCCGATGATCAGTTCTACATCGGGAATGGCAGTGGTGATGATTTTTCCATTGGGACCCAAGACCCATAATATCTTTTCGCGCCATGCCTCCAAGCGCTCAGTGCTTTCACTCAGGAGTTGTCTGACCAAAAGTTGGAAGGCCTGAATAATGGCGCTGTAAGGCACTGATTTACGAAACTGGTCATACTTTCCGGACAGAAAATATGACCGTGCCCGTAATGTGCTTATGAATCTCATTCACCAGGGCTGATTTGCCGATCCCCGGCTCACCGGTTATCAGCATGATCTCCACGGCACCTGCGCTGACCCGATCGCAAGCTTCCAGCATAAGCTCGATTTCACTTTCACGGCCCACTATCATTTGGGGGATATTGAACTTGAGCGAGATATCATGGCGGGCCAGTTCGAAAGGATCGATCCTGCCTTTTGCTTCCCACTGATTGAGGCACTCCTGGAGGTCGGCCGCAAGGCCAAAGCAGTTCTGATATCGATCCTCGGCCGATTTGGATAAAAGTTTCATGACGACTGCCGACAAAGCTTCGGGAATGGCGGGATTGAATGTCTGCGGCTGAGCGGCCTGCTTGGCGATATGCGCATAGATAATCTCCATGGGATCTCCCGAGAGGAATGGGACATTCCCTGTGAGCATCTCGTAGAAGGTAACTCCCAGCGAGTAGATATCGGTACGGTAATCAACGGCGCAGTTCATCCTGCCAGTTTGCTCTGGAGAAATATAAGCAAGTGTGCCTTCAATTACTTTGGGATTATAGATTTGTTCGTTCTCGCGGGTGAATTCAGCGGCAATACCAAAGTCAGTAATCTTAAGGATATTCTTATCCTGATTTATAATAATATTGCTGGGTTTGATGTCGCGGTGAGTAACACCTTTCTGATGAAGCGTTCCTATGATTATGGCAGCCTTTAAGGCTAATTCAAGAAAAAGTTGAATACTTAAACCGCCCTTCAGAAATTCTTTCAGGGAAACGCCGCCGAAATCCTCCAGCGCTATCGCAATTCCGTTCTGAAAATCGATAATGTCCAGAATGTTGACCACTCCGTCGATATTAAGCCCGCAGACCAGTTCATATTCATGCTTGAGGCGGGCTATTTCGGTAGGAGTTGGATTGTCTGTCTTGAGGGCCTTGATGATGACCGTTTTATTATTTTGGGACGACCGGGCGCGGTACGTGACGGAGTTCAAGGTCTCCCCCAATTGCTCTTCAATGCTGTAACCGGCAAGTTGTTTCATGAAAAATGTCCCGTAAATTTTACGCTCAGAGGAGTCGAATTGATAAGAATTATCTTTTATCTGGTTCGAGTATAGGAAATGATGCCTTATGTGTCAAGGTAATCTTGGGCATATAATTGAAGAGAGAGATACTGTTTTTCCAGTAACCACATTGCTGCAATATTCTAAAACCTTCGAGCATTCAAAAATAATCGCCTCACACGATCTTGATCTGATTATGGATGTCTGTCATCGCTGCATTGTGATCAAAGAAGGCACCGTGGTCGCCGACGGCCCGGTTTCCGAAATACTTACCAATAAAAAACTTCTGGAAGAAAACCATCTGGAACTTCCCCTGTCGCTACAAAGACGTTGAAAGTGTTCATTACCAATTAATTATCGGATATTAAAGATGTGATTTGACAATTGTTACACTTACAGAGAAACAAACATTGTGAATAAATATTATGAAGATTTGTGTTTGAAATTCTTAATCAATATATAAAGATAGGCGGCAGCAAGAAGTCTGTAGAATTGCCTTGACGAAAAAATGGTTATGAACATACTGATGCTGTATGCCAAGGACTAACCATATTACCGATTCTGAAACCAAACTACTTTTGGTTTTTTGCCTCACTCACCAATGTTTTCAAGTCAGCTTTTCTTAGCACTTCAAGTTTCTTTAGTCGATCTTCAACGATACTAACTTGTCGCATAAACCTAGCTTCCTCAACCTCTTGCTCTGCAGACTTTATCCATGGTATTATTTCCCTCGATGAGAAATAAACTGCAAAAATTACAATAAATACTGTTAAAATAGGGATGATATAGGAGAAAAAGATCGAATCTCTAGAACTATCTAGTCGATATTCTGTATGAAACCATAACGGAAAAGACATCGTTATTGCTATCAACGGCACCATTGTAGCAATAACTTTATATAATAATTTTTTACGTGCCAATTTTGATTCCTGAAAATGCTTCTGTTCTATCAATCCCTTCAGCTCTGTTTCGGCATCAAAGTATTGTTTTTCAATTGGTTCTCGGATACTAGATGCGCGACCTTCAGCCCATTTGTCAATTTCCGAAGATAGATCTTCTCCGAGTAATTTCTTTAAACTCTGCATGACGGCAAGTGTGAACGAATTGCCGTATTTAAGATCCAGTGGAAGTCGACGACGTGCATACGCTCTTACCACGTCAGCATCCCAAGGGATGGGGGTTAGATATTTGTTTACTTCAAGGAATTCGCTAAATGTAGAGACAAATTCTGGAAGCATCTTGTTCAACAACATCCATGTCCTCTCATATAAGAGTTCATCTCTAAGCAGTGCTTTTAAACGTTCGACACCAGCTGCCGATAACGGATCGTATTCACTAACAATCACCACTTCATTCGCTATGTCTATGCTCATAGCTACTTGTGAATAACCGTCGGTACCCGCCTGAGCATCAAGAAAGATGTAGTCAAACAGTTCTTCAGCAGCACGTATGAGAATCTTTTTGAGCCGCATTTTAAGATCGATTGCCGATTGGTATTCCTTAATTGAGAATGAGAAGGTCGCAGGAATTAATGAAACACCATTAGGCAACTGAACAACATTCCTCTCCCAAGAGAATTCACCAGTATCAAAAATTCCTTGAAGTAGACTTTCGTTTTTACTGGCTGCGATTTCATCAAGATGAGATTTTACTTCATTCAGGTATAGTAGCGTCAAACCGTAAGTTGCAACATCGAGGTCAATAATCAACACTTTCTTACCGAGGTTAGCCAAGAAAGCAGCGAATGAAGCACTCAGAACAGTCTTGCCGGAGCCACCTTTTGCGCTGGCAAGACAGTATATTTTAGTTTTCATGTCCACCCTCCGATATTTGTTTAACGATTTCTTTTGCTTGTTGTATTCGTTCGGAAGTTATTTGAGGCATCATCAATGACCCCATGCTATCTACAACTTTTGCCAAAGCTTTTGCGAAGTCTTCGGATTGATTGGACTGCAACTTTGCTAGTTCGATCAAACCATCAATCTGAATCTTTAGGATTCTTAGATGTCGTTGATCTTCAAGAATTTTTGCAACCTCACGCTCGAAGAAATCTGCGTATTTGTATGGATCATTCTGGTAAACCACATATGCGCCGCGAAATGTAATCATTAGTCCCTTATTAAATTCATCCAAAGCGAAAAGGAGCCCATGAATTGCTGTAGAATACTCCGCTTTTACATTTGCATCAACCTTATCAATGAACTTGCCGGTTGCCGAAAGATTAGCTTTCCAACCAGGAACATGGAGAGGAAATGCATCATCAACGTTCTTATAGACTGTCTTGACACTACCATCAGGACAACGTACTTTATAGGTCTTCGAAAAGGGCAATCTCATAGTTTAGTTTTCGCCATGTTATTTTGTAATCTTATATGTCATGACTTCACAATAATTTTTGTATTGCCATATCATATGTTATTTCTTTTACAAGAAAAATATTCCGCGATTATAAATAAATATCTATTTTTACCATTTTCGTATTTCATAGCAATAAGGATTAAAATGGTGAGTTCTGGAGACATAACACTTAATGATGAGGCTCACCGGCATTCGCCGGTCATGCATCCGGTGTATTTTACACACGTGACCTTCAGGTTATACATTGAGGAAGCCGACGATGTATTCAACAAAGTTAGCCACAGAAGGGAAAAGGGGGTCAGGGCAAATCTTTGCCTTTGGTCGCCATAAGGAAACCTGCATGCTTTACGCTCTTCAGCGATTTCAGTTTCATATATAACTTTTCTATTTCTGCCGATTTACCTTTGGTCACAATAATTTCGAAGCAATTGTGATGATCGAGATGAATGTGCTGCGTGGAGAGAATGCAGTCGTGATGATCATGCTGGACATCCAGAACTTTGTTGACCAACTCCCTTGTATGATGATCGTAAACCAGCGTTATCGCTCCGGTCACTTCCTTGTTTTCCGTCCATTCCTTCTTGACCAGTTCCTCGCGAATCATATCGCGAATTGCTTCTGAGCGATTTGTGTATTTATGCTCTTTGATATGCCGGTCAAATTTATTTAAAAGATCATCTTCCAGCGAAACACCGAAACGAACGAGCTTGGACATAAAATATTCTCCTTTTTATGGTGGTCATGTGAATATAAAGAAAGTATGACAACGCCGTCAAGATTTATTTTGATTATTACTAACATTGATTATTGACAAATACGTCCAAATGAACTAATTAAGAAAACAGAAAAGTTGGCGCCTGAGAGTGAGGATTTTTCTGATCTCGAGGGGAGTTTGAAGTCTTTTAGTTATAACTTTGATTATAATGTTTAAGGTTTGATTCTTCCGGGATCAAACCTTTTTTGTTTTTGGAGAAGGAACATGGATAAACGAATCGGAACCATCACGATTATTATTACAAACAGGACCAGTCAATCAGGTGATGTAAACAAAATCCTGAGCGAACATGGAGACGCGATTATCGGACGCATGGGCATTCCTTATTCGCCCGCAGGTCTTCATATCATCGCTCTTATCGTTCACGCATCCACGGATGAAATCGGCGCTCTTACGGGAAAACTGGGGAAACTGACAGGTGTTGAGGTTAAATCCGCACTGACAAAAGCATAAGGATGATTCAAATGATTAAAGATTTTATTGATGATGTAAAGATAGAAAACATTTTGGAAAAAGCAAAAAATCCCGCGCCGGAAAGGGTCCGGGAAATTATAACAAAATCTCTGGAACTCAAAGGTCTCTCCCCGGAAGAAGTTGCCGTATTGCTTCAAACCGAAGACGACGAACTCATCGGCATGATTCTGCAGGCCGCGCATAAAATCAAGGAAGATATTTACGGCAACCGTCTTGTGCTGTTCGCTCCGCTGTATATCGCCAATCACTGTGCCAATAACTGCCTGTATTGCGGGTTCCGCCGTGACAACAAGGAACTCAATCGCGTGGCCCTGACAATGGAACAAATCGCCAAAGAAGTGCAGGTTCTGGAACGTGAAGGCCACAAACGCCTGCTGATGCTTTGCGGCGAGCACCCTTCCCGTTCCTCCCTGGAATATTTTATGGAGGCCATAGAAACGGCTTATTCCGTCAAAACGGAAAAAGGCGGAGAGATCAGGCGGATTAACGTTGAAATCGCGCCGCTGGAAGTAGATGAATATAAGCAACTGAAGAAAACCGGGATCGGCACCGTTGTATTATTTCAGGAATCGTATCATCACAAGACGTACGAAATCATGCACCCGAGCGGTCCTAAAAAAGATTTTGCAAGGCGGCTGACCGCCCTGCACCGCGCCCAGGAAGGTGGCATTAATGACGTGGGTATCGGAGCGCTCTTCGGACTTTATGATTATAAATATGAAGTTATGGGTCTGCTGATGCACGCTCTGCAACTGGAAAAAGACTGCGGCGTGGGACCTCACACCATGTCCGTTCCCAGATTGGAACCGGCTTTCAACGCACCGGCGGCAATCACTCCGCCGCATCCGGTGAGCGATCATGACTTTAAAAAACTTGTGGCCATTATACGAATGGCTGTTCCCTACACCGGAATGATTCTATCTACCAGGGAAACGCCCCAAATGCGTGATGAAGTTTTCGCGCTGGGCATCTCCCAGATCAGCGCCGGTTCGCGCACCAATCCCGGCGGTTATCAGGAAGATAACAGTGAAGCCTTCCGCGCCGCGCAGTTTAATCTGGGCGACACGCGCACGCTCGATGAAGTTGTTCTGGATATCACCGAACGCGGCCATATTCCCAGCTTCTGCACGGCATGTTATCGTCTGGGACGTACCGGCAAGGATTTTATGGACCTGGCAAAGCCGGGTCTGATTCAGAAATTCTGCCAGACCAATGCCGTGTTCACCTTTAAAGAATATCTGCTTGATTACGCGAGTCCGAAAACACGCGAAGCGGGAGAAAAACTAATTCAAAAGATGCTGGATGAAACTTTCAAGACCAAGAGAAAGAAAATGGTATCCGACCAGCTGCAAAAAATCGAGGAAGGTACAAGAGATGTCTATATCTGATAAAATTGACAAACTGCTGCTCAAAGCCGAAATCGGCAAAGATTTAACACGAGAGGATATCATCTCCCTTCTCAGAGCGCCTGCCTCTCATTCTGTGGATATTTTCGCCGTCGCCGACCGCGTCCGCAGGCAGCAGATGGGTGATGAAATATTTCTTCGCGGCATTATCGAATTTTCCAATTACTGCGAACGCAATTGCCTGTATTGCGGCCTGCGTAAAAGCAACGACAAACTCAGCCGCTACCGGATGTCTGAGGATGAAATTATCGCCACGGCAAAGCAAATCAAGAAAACAGGCGTTCCCACAGTGGTATTGCAATCGGGTGAAGATTCTTTTTACTCTCAGGATATCGTCTGCCGTATGATTGAGCGAATCAGGAAAGAAACCGATTTGATTATTACCCTGTCCATCGGTGAACGTGATTTGGATGATTACAAAGCCTTTCAGCAGGCAGGCGCCAACCGTTATCTGCTGAAACACGAGACGGCATCGCTCGAACTTTATAAATATCTGCGTCCCGGCTGTAAATGGGATAACCGCATGCAATGCCTGCGCCGGCTCAAACAGCTTGGCTTTGAAACCGGCACCGGAAACATGGTGGGCCTGCCGGGTCAGACACCGGAAATACTGGCCGATGATCTGCTGGTGATGAAACTATTGGATGCGGACATGCTGGGAATCGGCCCGTTTATTGCGCATCCCGATACACCGCTTGCCGGGATTGGAAATGACGATCTGGAACTCACCCTGCGTGTTTTGGCCGTCGCGCGATTACTTACACGCAATACCAATATTCCGGCAACGACAGCTCTGGCCACACTTCATCCGCAGGGACGCATACTGGCGCTCCAGTCCGGAGCCAATGTAGTCATGCCGGATTTTACACCGGATATTTATAAAAGCCGCTACGATATTTATCCCGGCAGAAAAGATGTCGGCCCAGCTGTGGATATTATCAGCCGTCTGGAAAAAGATTTTCAGTCCATCGGCAGGACACTTCAATATTCCGTTGGCAGTCGACCTGCTCGTCCGGATTCGGTTCTTTTGCATTAAAATTAATAAATCATCATTCCTATCAACAACAATTTACTGTTTTTTCTTTTTATAAAACTATTTATTTTTTATTTTATTTGAATATAAAAAAGGATATTTTTTTACCAATTTTTCAGCCCCTCAAATTTCTAACGGCATATATCACTGTTATCACAGACTTATTATAATATTATTTTCATTTCTTTTTTCTGCGTTATGCTTACATTTTTATTGACACAATAAACAGAACCTTATATGACTCGTAGTCAAGTTTTTTACAAATTATGGAGGTGATAAATGACTAAAGAAACAAAAGTCTTTGGCCTATCCGCTGAAAGCGGCAGGTGGTTGTTTGTTGTTCTTGGATTGATTATGGATGTTTGTCTTGGCGCTGTATATGCGTACAGCATATTCCTGGGTCCCGTAAGAAAAGCTTTTGCAGGCATTTCGGCTTTTCAGGCTAATTTGCCTTTCATGGTTTTCCTGGCGTTCTTTTCTGTTTTAATGTTTTTTGGCGGCCGTTTTATGGAAAAAATGGGCCCGCGTAAACTGGGAATTATCGGAGGTATCATTGTGGGACTTGGATGGTTCCTTTCTGGCTATGCTACCGATATCTGGATGTTGACATTAACCTATGGCGTTATCGCCGGATCGGGTGTCGGTCTGGTTTATGGCTGCCCTGTCGCTATGGGCGCTAAATGGTTTCCGGATAAAAAAGGTCTGGCCGTCGGTTTGATGCTGGCCGGTTTTGGCGGATCCGCCCTGATTACGGGCAAAATCGCCAGTGCGCTGATTCCATCTGTCGGGTTACCGACAACCTTTATGTATTTCGGAATCGCTTTTGGAATTATTCTTATTGCTCTGAGTTTACCTTTCAGATTTCCTGCTGCCGGTTGGGTTCCGGCAGGATGGAAACCTACTGCCGGTGCAGTGTGCGCAACAGACTGTCTACCTGGCGAAATGGTGAAATCCAGCACATTCTGGGGATTGTTTTTATGCTTTCTAATCGGCTCTATCGCCGGTTTAATGGCTATCGGCATATCCAAGCCTGTGGGTAACGACATTATTAAAATTTCCGGCGAAACAGCCGCAACACTGGTCGGCGTCTTTGCCTGTTTTAACGCTCTGGGACGTCCTCTTTTCGGATGGCTGACGGATAAGATTACACCCCGCAATGCCGCTGTGCTCAATCTGATTATGATTCTTATTGTATCAATCATTATGATTTTTGCCAAAGAAGGTGATACAAATCTTTATGTTATCAGCTTCATCGGTTTCTGGCTGTGTCTTGGCGGCTGGCTGGCAATTGCTCCCACAGCTACAGCGACATTCTTCGGCATGACTCATTACGCTCGAAATTATGGCGTGGTCTTTTTCGCTTACGGCCTCGGCGCCATCATCGGCGGCATTATCTCCGGTCAGGCCAAGGATGTGTTCGGAACATACACAGTCGCCTTCTATCCGACAGCGGTGCTCGCAGTTGTCGGACTTATACTGGCTTTAGCCTTTCTCAAACCACCGAAAAAAGCATAAAAGTAGTTTTATAGTTCTTCAGTATCATCAAAGCCCCTTTCGATCAGTTTTCGAGGGGGCTTTTTTATTTCACCTGTTTTTATAGCAATAAAGAATAAATAGACATTTTTAAAACACCTTTTAATCACAGTTATAAAGGCTTGACAGCTAAGTCCATCGTTTGATATTGATGCACAAAAATCAGGTGATGGGGTTCACCTTTAACCGCCTTTGCTGCTGATGACTCCTGAAAAATTATCATTAAAGGAGTTATCACATGGAAACAATTTATCTTGTCGCGGCGTTCTGGTTTCTCGCCGCCGTCCTGTCCACTGTTTTAGCCAATCGTTTGAAAATCTCAATTGCCCTGATGGAAATCATCGTTGGTTCCTTTGTCGGCTTTGCCGCCGTCAAGTCCGGCTACTTTGACAAACTCTCCCTGAATGCCGACTGGATGAAATTCTGCACGGGCCTCGGCGCGATTTTGCTGACATTCCTCGCCGGAGCCGAATTGAATCCCGACGCGATGAAATCAAAAATAAAGGAAGTGACCATTATCGGACTGGTCGGATTCACCGCACCGTTTATCGGCTGTTTTCTAATTGCCTATTATTTGATCGGATGGGACTTGCGGGCAAGCCTCCTGTGCGGAATAGCGCTTTCCACGACTTCCATGGCCGTGGTTTATGCTGTCATGTTGGAATACGGATTCAATAAGACCGATTTCGGCAAGGGCGTTTTGGGCGCATGTTTCGTCAATGATCTGGGAACGGTAATTGTGCTGGGGATGATATTCGCTCCTTTTACATACAAGTCTGTCGTATTCATTGCCGTAACCGTTTCGATGATTTTTCTGCTGCGGCCTGCTACGGATTTTATCATCAGACATTTCGCTCATAAAACAGCAGCCATTCGCGCCAAATGGATTATTTTCATATTGCTTTCCGTTGGAGTGCTGGCTCTGTGGTCCGGCAGCGAACCGGTGCTTCCAGCCTATGTTTTCGGAATGGTTCTGGCAAGGACAATGGAAGAAGACGGTCATTTTGTCAGGAGATTAAGAACTCTGACAATAGGGTTTTTAACTCCTTTGTATTTTCTCCGAGCCGGTGCTCTTGTTTCCATACCGGCACTGCTTGCGGCACCCTTTATTTTTCTTTTACTTTTTACCGGAAAAGTCATTTCGAAAATATTCGGGTTGTATCCGGCTATTCATCATTTCAGGGATGATAAAAAAGAAAAATGGTATTACACCTTGCTCATGTCCACCGGTTTGACATTCGGAACCATATCCGCCCTGTTTGGATTATCCCATAATATCATTTCACAAGCTCAGTATTCTCTCATCGTTGGTGCGGTAATCGCCAGCGCCGTTATCCCGACTCTGATCGCCAATAAATTTTTCCTGCCCAGTCATTTGCTGGAAGCGCCCGTTGTAGACGATCAGGCTCCTGACGAAAAGGATATTGCAAATAAATTATAATATGGCTCATTAAGCGTCTATGGATAAAATGAAATACTCTATTTCTGCCGCCGGATAGAGCGTCTTCATTATTTTTGTATAACGCTTAAGCTGTTCATTGTATTTTTGCCTGAGCCCTTTCATCGAACCGGATTTGTAATCAATGATGGTGATAAGGTTATCCGACATGATCATTCTATCCACGATGCCAAAACTTTCCTTATCCGATATTTGCTGCTCGATATAGAGATTGCCCGGCCGAAACATTACCGACGAAACATCATTTCTTTGAACGAAACGAACCGCCGTTTCATATTCTTCATCGTTTAGTTCTCCGGCCTGGGGCAGCGCATTCTGATGAACAACCCTGGCCAGCCAGCGGTGCAGACGATCACCTCTCATGATACCGGCCTTTATATTCGCGGATACCAGCGCCGGATCAATTTCGCCGTATTTTTCCGGCTCATTATTGTGTTTTGCGGGCACATTATATATTATTAAGGGTTGCGGTTCTTCCGGCTTGCCGGACGAAGAGCATATCTCTTTTCTACTTCCATCCGGCGCAAATCTTTCGAAGGTATTGAGTATTGCCTGATGAACAGACCTGTAGTTTTCATTTTTTTTCTTCGGCAGAAAAACCGTCAGTGTTCTGACGGCCCGTGTCGCGGCAACATAGAACACATTGGCCTTTTCGCGACGCAGCCGCGCCAGATTTGTTTCTCGCGCAGTCAAGATTTCTCCGGCAGTTTCCGATTCGCTCGCGTTTAAAAACTTTATTTCATCTTTCGAAAATTGCACATGGCATTTTTCCGATTCCAGATAAAAAGGCGACTCCCTTTCCTCCTCATTCCAGAAAACAAAGACATGTTTGAACTGGAGCCCCTTCGTTCCATGAATGGTATCGACCTTGATATTGTCGCTATCCTCCGCTTCCGGCACTTTAACGCTGTACCGGATGTTGAACATGCGCAAAAGAAAACCATCCACATCGGCGCTGCTTTCGCTGAAAAACGCCTGCGCTTCTTCCTGCCAGATATCCAGTATTGTCGCGGCGATCTTCCCGCGTAAAAGTTCGATGGCGCAACTGACAGCCATCAATCCGAATGGCCTGGGGAATTTTTGTGTAAACTCCGCCCGGATCTCTTCAATATTTCCGTACAGATCTTTCCATAAAGGCGATGCGGCTGCTGTGGCGACAAATCTTTTTTTATCTTCTTTTGCCAGCACACCGGCGATGAAAAACATGACCGCTACGCCTTCAGGCGTCGAAAGAAGCTGTCTTCCTTTCACCGCCGCCACGCCAATGTCCTTCTTCAATAGTTCGACTTCAATCTTCTGCACATGATTGTTGGTCAAAGCCAGCACCGCCATATCTCCCCATGAACAGCCATATTCACTTTTTTTCTTCTTCAGATATTCGACGATCGCAGGATAGAAAGGCAATTCCGAAGTGCCGTCTTTCTCCAGTTCAACACGATTCACCTCGGTGATGCCGTCAAAAGATTTTACTTTCTCTGGCGGTTTCTGCATTTCAGTTTTTTCTTTTCCGTCAAAGAGATGGGCAACAAGTTCATTGAAAAAAGAAATCAACAGAGGTGTACTGCGATAATTATATTCCAGTGAGTTTTCAGTAATTTCCCCATTTTGGATATATTTGCCTACGGCATCTTCCAGGGCTTCGCGATCCGCCCCTCGCCATCCGTAGATCATCTGCTTCCAGTCGCCTACGGCAAAGAACGATCTTTCGCCGCGCTCGCCCCGGCCGGATAAAATCTCATCAATCAGCGGCATCAATATTTCAATATCTCCCTTTGACGTATCCTGAAATTCGTCGATCAAAAGATGTTCCGTCCGGTCGAGTCCCAGCGAAAAGTAATTGCTCATGAGCTTCGGGCGCTCAGGTGATGTCAGACCATCCAGTTCAAGTAGGCCCCGGCGCACATCGTGGAAGAAGATCAATCCTTTTTCGTCCTTTACGACTGCAGCCGCTTCCAGGTAAATCTCGCAAAGGAAGGCCACGGCCAGCTCCCGCAACAGTGCCCTGTTGACGGCCAGTTGCTCGGCGGTTTTCCGGTAATCCCGGAATATTTTATTGAGTTCCGAATAGGGTTTATCATCCCACTTGATCTTGCCCAGGCTTTTGTAATTTCCCAAATCACATTGAGTTGCCACAGTTTTGGAAATAAAATTATTATAATCGGCCAAATAATTTATAACCCGATTATTAACATTAGACGTCACCTGTTCCGCCAGAGCATCCGCTTTTTCATAAAGAGATTTAAGCCTGTTTCTCAGCACACTATTTTGCTTCATCATATCGTCAAGGTCATCGAGCCTCGCCATATCCAGCAGGCAGCGCTCAACAGTCCGTTCATCCCTCAGAGTCTCCCAAAGCGTGTCAATATCCGTTCTTAAAATTCGTGCCGCCATAAGCAACTTGTCGGCTTTGCCTTTTTGAATGACATCATCGCGGAAAAGAATTTCAATCTCCCGCGATAATTCCATCTGTTCTTTTTCATCCGCGAGTTTCGGCGCAAAACCCACAGCAGCAAAAAGCCGGTAGAAAAACGAATCGATTGTGGAATAGCTGACGCGTCCCGCTTCCATAATCAATCGCAGGCGTTCCAGAAGAGGCTTTTCCTTTTGTTCGGCAATCTTTTCCATTATCCGGGAGCGCATCTCGGTGGTGGCGGCGCGTGTAAAGGTCAGCGCAGAAATGAATTTGCCGCCGATAAATATTCTTTTGAACACTTCTTCGGTGAGCCTTGTTGTTTTTCCGGAACCTGCCGAGGCTTTTAGTAAAATGCTTTTCATTACATGTTTCCCCGGACGGTTTTGTAATAATCTTCCCTGCCGCATAAAGCCTGAAACCGGCAGTATTCGCATTCCGAACAGTCATGATTCGTCGCAAGTTCGCTGCCTACGACGATTGCATCCAGTCTCTCTTTAATGGCCTGCATCAGTTCCCCGGCATGCGCGATTTCTTTCTCCGGTAGTTCCATTTCCCGATCCCTCGTCGGTTCCCTCAGAAAATAAAAGCGCGCGCCTTGAACGTCTTTATTGAAATACTGATAAATAATCAGTTGCGCCGCCGGATGCAGTATGCCTTTTTCTTGAAAGCGTTCCAAAACCGTTGTTTTGCCCAGCAGACTGTATTTGCTTTGCTTTTTGAAATACTTAAAATCAATTACCTCGGTTCGTCCCGCAATACTGGCGATTCTATCCGAACGGCCGGTTATCTTATAACATCCGTCAATCATTCCCTCGAATTCTTCCTCGCAGCACAGGGCATTGTCGGCAAAAACCAATCCCTCGCCGGAATCTTTCTCATCGGCGTATATCTCCTGCAACAAAATCTTCGCGTTGAGCATGTAGATATTAATGCCGTCAATGTCCCGCACCTCCGCGTTTTCGTCACTTTCCCATAACTCATCAAAAAGCTTTTCCCAATCTCCAAATTTTTCTTTTGGGCCGGTCGAGAGCCGTTGCAGGAATCTATGAACAAAATCTCCCATATGCATATTTATTTTTTCATCGTCATCCATAAATGAAGGCGGCTTAATCCCAAGGACATATTGATGGTAGAACAAAAAAGGACAAGCCAAAATACTTGTCAGGCTTGAATAGGAGTAAGTGAAGTCTTTGAGCCTGTTTCTCAGATCATCGTCAATGGTTATAGCAGTCTTTTCTTTGTTTGGTTTCGCCCTCACAGGTTCCTTAAACGCGACGGCTGTGATGCGTTTTCCAAATTCCTGAGCCAGCAGACTCATGTAATAGCTCGGTGTTCGCTCTCTGATTTGATCGTTCACGCCGACTATTTTGATTTTTTCGCCCTGCGCCAGAATCTGCCTTAAAGTCAAATCCTCATATTCAAACACGCTTTTGCGCAACTGCGGAACATGCACCGGATTGATAAAGGGTCCTTCGAAAGGCTGTGAAGGCATGATTCCGGCATCCAGGGATATGATCAATCCCCTGCTGAATCTCTCGCCCGAAACATGGCCGAAACCGACCACCTGCACCGGCGCTGATCTACTGCCCGTGACGCGAAACTTTCTCATTTCAATCAGCATTTTCGCGGCATCGGACAGATTGCGCCCCAGCTGCTCTTTCCAGAAATCAAGGAGCGTGGCAAAAGATATGGCCGCCTCCAGCGCCTCGCATTCCTCGCGGACGTAATTGTCCCGGTTTTTGGATAATTCCACCGCGCAGGTTGTGGCAAAATTTTTAAAATCAGGCATACGGCGTGAGCGTCCGGTTTTTTCTATTTCCGCAAGCATTCTTCTTCCGGCTGAAGTAGTCGCGAAAGGCAGCCAGACGGCAAGATTGACGTCTTTGCCGAAAAACCGAAGCGACCTGTTCCAGATCATCGGTGTGAGCGACTCATCCAGAAGGAAGATCATTAACTGCTCCCCGCCCTTTCGCTCTTTGAGAAAACCGGAAACCTCCAGTGTGACCAGAGCGACCAGAGCATGAAGTCCGGCAAGCGAAACCAATTCGATCCCAGCACCGTCTGAGGGCGCGACTCTGCCACCGTAGGACAGGACAAGATTTTTTGCCGAATCAAACGGCAGTTTTTCAATTTGTGATAATTCAGACCCGAAAAGCGGCTGATTAATGAACAATCTTTCTTTTCTTATTTTTCGATAGAATCGCTCTGTCACCGGCGTCATCTCGGGAAGTCCGATAAACACTTCTTTTTCGCCGGGCGTTATTTCATCAAGCGCCGTCATTTCCAGTTCCGGCATAAAGAAATTTAATTTTGCCAGCCATTTCCGAAAAGCCTGCGCGGTGTCCAGATATTCCTCAAGCCTCTCCCATTCGTCGTCGGTAAAACGATCAGCCCCATAGATTGTATTTCTGCTGATTTTATATTCCGCAAGTTTTGTAATAACAGGCAGAAGACCGGCGGCGCGCCGGGTCGGGTATAACTCATCCGGAAATTTTTCCGCAATGAATTGCATAAAGTAAAGCAATCGTTCGTCACCGGGAACCGACTCAAGATTCAGTTTCTCACTGCTCTTTCTGGTGATGTAGGATTGAAGACCTTCTACCCGGGGAAGTATCCCGCCAAGATCGCTGTGAATAAGGTACTGCACGGGATCAACAGCTCTGTCGTTGGCACAAATTATCGTCCAGCCGGAAAGATCAGGATGGTCTTTGCGGAGAAGCTCAATTATTTTTTCTGAATATTCCGACATGTTGTCTTCCCATGGACATTAATGTTTCTTTTAACCAATTTATTGCCGGCAAAAAGCTTCATGCTCAATTACTCTATTTGTAGGCTGTGTTGCCATCAACTTTCATGTCATTTCGAAGCGAAGCGAGAAATCTTGATTTTAATAATGCCAATGTTTTAAGATTCCTCACGTACGTTCGGAATAACAAATGTCAAATTTTAATAGCATAATTTTCAAAATATGGTAACAAGGAGAAAATATATTTTTTCTTCAAGTCACTTATGAAATATTTTATTAATTCGACGGAAGACTACCATAAACACGATTTAAATTCTCTGGGATGGGAACTCACTGTCTGCAATTGCCTGGAGCCTCTCGACAGTCCCTGCCGGCAAGCCCTGTCATCGCCCTCTTCTTTCGGTTATCATCTTTATAATTTCTTAAAAGCAATCATTCCCCTGGATAATATACGCACTGTTTTAGAAATAGGCGGCGGGATGGGTTATTTAACGCGGGACTTTCTCAATATCAATAAGAAACTGCGGATAAAAATGATTGATATTTCCCCGTATCTTCTGGCTAAACAAAAAGAGATTCTACGAGCATTTGACGTTGATTACGAACTTGCCGATATTCTGGCGGTTCCTTCAAAATTATTATCCGGCTTTGATCTGGCTGTCATGAATGAAAATATGGGCGACCTGCCGACTCTTGTAATTCATGAGGAGAAGAAAAATGTTTCCGGCGGTAATATTGATGGTGTGCTGGAAAGACTGGATTATCTGAATAAAAAATATGATTTGCCGCTCGGAATAAATGAGAATGAGCACATCAATATCGGCGCTATAGAAACAGTGGAAAAACTCTGCCTGGCCGGCATCAAATACATTTATTTAAGCGAACATAGTTGCGAAGCGGTTGTTCCCGATGAAATGAAACCCTATCTGTCATTTCAATCTTCAGGCACACCGGAAATGATTTCCCTGAAAGGCCATAAAGAGTATACCGTGAAATTTTCCTACTTGCAGCAAATCGCAGAAATGCTAAATTATAAAACGCGACGCGGTGTTTTCGCCGATTTTCTTCCTCTAAATTTTAACGATAAGATAAAAACGGCCATGAGACTCATAACCCCGTTTAATGATGAGCAGGAAATCATCCGGCAGTTTGTTCATGATCTTTTTAAGTACGAATACCTAATTCTTATTAAAGGAGATGAAACATGAAAACGAATGTCACAATTATTTTTCTCGCATCAATTTTCTTTTTATCGTTTGCCTTCTGCGAAGCCCTGGCTTTCCGTTGCGGTTCAGGCTTGGTCGGTGAAGGCGACACTAAAACGCAGGTGCTGGTTACTTGCGGCAAGCCGACTTCAAAGGAGAAGTCTTGTGAAAATCGTCAATACACAACCACAAACAACAGAAACTCTAGAAAATGCGGCAAGAAGTTAGAAATATGGCACTACAATTGCGGCGAGGGTGATTTCATTTACGCCCTTACATTTGAAAATAACATTTTAACAGAAGAAAATACCGTAGGCCGCGGCAAGGGCAGATCCGGTTGCCGGGGGAAGTAATTATCCGATCTTATATTGTTCCGTTCAAGCAGAGAAATTGGCATTTTATGACTATTTTTAGGCTATTGCCGGAACACAGTCAGGGAAGGAATTTGCCGATCTCGAGTGGAGAAAGTTTTTTGAACGCATCGACGCAATCCGGACAGAGCTGCGTGCCCCGAATGGATTCAATGATATGCATTGCCTCTTCATGGCCCATGCCTTTGCGATAGGGACGGTCACTCGTCAAGGCATGATATGTATCGGCCACCGCCGCTATCCTGGCCCAGAGCATAATTTCCTCTCCCTTGAGTCCGTAAGGATAACCCTTGCCATCGAAGCGTTCATGGTGATGCAGAATGACGGGCATGAGCGGCTGAATACTGGGAATGGATCCCAGGATAGAGGATCCGATCATGGGATGCTTTTTGATACTGGAAAATTCTATGTCAGTCAGTTTACCCGGTTTCAACAGTATAGCATCAGGAACACCTATTTTCCCGATGTCATGAAGCCTTCCGGCCATGATCATGGAATCTATCGCATCCGTGTCGGCGTTCATTTTTTGTCCTATTTGAGCGATGATTTGCGCTACGGCTTCGGAATGCCCCCTGCTGTAGGAATCACGCGCTTCCAGCGCCTCTATGAGACTGGTGATACCGGCCAGCATCATTTTCTGCTCGGCATCAAGGCGCTCCTTTTCCTTGAGCAAAATTAAAATATGATCAGCAAGCATTCTCTCGACGGTGATCACAATTTGTTCCAGGTTAAAGGGTTTGACCAGATAACTGGCAGCTCCCCAGTGCAGCATACGCCGCATTATCGCACGATCGCTGTTTGTGCTCATAATGAGAAAAGGAATCACAGCCAGGTTTGGGTCGGAATGAATTTTTTTACAGAACTCAATCCCGTTCATTTCGGGCATGTTGATATCGCTGATGATCAGGTCGGGACGATGCTCGTTAATGCGTTTTAAAGCCTGTCTCCCGTTTTCCGCAGTCATCACCTGAAATCCGGCTTCTTCGAGAGCCTTGGAGACAAGCTGACGGATAGTCGAAGAATCGTCCACCACTAAAATGCAGTGACTGCGTGAAAACAGAGATTGTTTGAGTACTTTCTCGATTACCCCGTTTAACTGTAAATGAGCTTCCGACTTGGAAACATAGGCGGCGGCGCCGGCGCTGAATCCCTGTTCAATGTCCTTGTCCGTTTCCAGAGCGCTGAGAATAATAACGGGAATTCCCCTGGTACGGGCGTTGCTCTTCAACCGTCGGCATAAACCGAACCCATCCAGCCTGGGCATTTCTACGTCGGTAATGATCAGATCGAAGTCCGTACAGAGCGCCGCTTCCCATGCCTGTTCGCCGTCCCCCGCCTGGGTAATTCTGGCGCCATAAACCTCCAGTTGTCTCGTTAGCGCTGTCAGAACAATCGAACTGTCATCAACAATAAGTATATGTGCCTGATGATCCAAAGACAATCCTCATCTATAAATTGCTACGACTTGAAAAATAATTTACAAAAGTATAGTGAAACGCATGTTTTGTGTCAATAGAAAAGTGGCCGTAAAATATGAAGGCGATTGCTTTTCCAATCATACCAAAATAATAGAAAACGCAGCGAGCAGAAGCATTCCCCAAGAACTTACATCCATGCCCGCCAAAGGAATCAGAATCAGACTGCCAAGCACAGAGCCAAGACATCCACCAATGAGGTCTGCCGAGTACAGCGGGGAAATGACTTTTTTCTGATCTTCAATTTCATGAAGACTGGCGTAGGCAAAAATGGCAGCGACTAAAAAACCTGTCGCCGCTAAAAGAAATGAAATTTCTACCAAACCGGCTGAAATGCTCACATTTACAATCATTCCTGTAACCGCGCACAAAGAACAAAATCCTATGAGCAAACTTATGCCGCACCATCGGGAGAGTGTTTTATTTTTGACCGGCCGAAACATCTCCCGGCTGATGATCATTGCGCCCAGAGCAAGGCCGGCCATAAAACTCATCAGGAGCAGTCCTATATCCTGATAGAGCACCCCGTATTTTACCTGATAATAAAGGATGATGATCGTTTCCATCACCATCCCCAGAAAACCTGCTGATGCAACCAGCATCTCGCGTCGCAGTGACGGTTTTAACCGGCAAAAAAGAAAGCCAATGGGCAGACAAATCCCTAACAACAATAATGATGTTTTGAATAATCCCTTATTCACGATTGAAGCCAGATCAATAAGGGCGAAGCGGGGAAAAAATTTCGACAGCCAGATTACGAAAGCGTACTGATAACAAACAGGTCTGACGTCGGTATTGGGCGATATCTTTTCTTTACGGAGCAAATCATTGATTGTGAAAAATCTGTCGTTGGTAAAAAGATAATTTATATAATTGGGTGAAATTAATCTTGTCGCTATTTTCATGTCCTGCAATCGATGGGACATGACTTCCGGCATCTGCGGCAGCGGTGTGCCGGAGGCGGTTACAACGTTCGTCGTTCCGGGAAGAAACAGCACATGAGGAAAAACCGATTGAAGAGCGCTGTAGATACTGGCATTACGCCGGATCAGCGGCCTTGTCCATAGATTTTCAGCCGTGCGTAATCTGAATCCGAGAATTCCCCCGGATTTTAGTTTTGTTGAACATTGCTGAAAAAACTCCCGCGTATAGAAGCGGTTTGCCTGTCCCGATGCCGGTTCCGGCATACCGACCAGGATGAGATCGTATGTGCCGCACTGCTTGAGATATTGTCGCGGATCGGTAAATATAATATGAACGTTTTGTTTCTCAAGCGACTTTCGTATGTCGTCGGGAAGATATTGCTTTACCATATTCAGCATGACCGGGTTAAGTTCGACATAGTCAATTCGCGCAGGTTTGTACTTTGCAATTTCCCGGACGATTCCTTCAATCCCTCCTCCCAGAATCAGCACTTCTTGCGGATTCGGGTGCTGAAGGGCTGCTAAATGGCTGAAATACTCAGCGTCGGTTCCCTCCGTCTCAAAGGACAGAGCGTCATTTTCGAAAACGGATATCTGATTGTAAAGCTTCGTCACGGTAATTCTGCCATAAGGAGAATCTCTGCTTTCCAAAAGATTCGGGTGATTCCACATGGTCATCCGGTTATCCAGAGGCAAAGGAAATGCCAGAAACATATAAACCAAAACAAGCGCAGTCAAAAACAGAGTCAATCTACTGAATATCCTCAAAGCTACTAAGGGCGTCATAACTGAAACGAGGACGCACACAAACGCTATAGAGCAATTCTGTGCTCCCCACATTATAAACAGAGTGGAAAACAATCCGCCTAATAATCCGCCCGCGCTTTCAAGAGCATAGGCAACGGCCAGCGTTTTATCAGCTTTTACATACACCTTCGCAGTCCACTGAAATAGAGACCGGATAACAGTCCCACGGGAAGAATGGAAATGAACACAACCGTTAATTGTTGAAAAATAGTAAGGTATGCGCCGGGTACGCCGCCGAAGATCAATCGGCTGGAACGGATGAACACAATATCCAGAGGAATAATGATCCCAAAGATGGCGAACAGCGCCGCGATGTGATTGATCGATGGAGACCGGTCCCTGCGTCCGATGACCGCGCCTATGGCCGTCCAGAATAACCATATTCCCATGGCCAGGAGGTAAATTAATTCAATCCCGTAAAAGGAAACATTCAATTCCCGAAGCAGGACAACCTGTCCCAGAATTGAAATCAACCCGATGGTGAGAAGGTAAATAATCATGAGGTTATTTGAATTGTGATTCGCTGAATACTGCAGCCTGAAAGGTCGAAAATTGTGTTTTTTCTTTCCAGCACCCAGTATCTAATCCTGCTTTCCGGCAAAGATTATCCAGCATTTCTTCTCGATTCCACCCTTGTTCCGTTGCCACTTGAGGGAGAAAAACAGCGTGATAGTCATTTTTGATAAGTAAGACACCGTCTCTTCCGACAACAATATCGGATACGCCGGACACCTGCTTCATCGGTGTCAGCGCGGATATTTCTATTTCGATATCTTTCAATTCATCGGCGGTTAAAGGATTAAACCGTCTGTCATTAAAAGCCGCCTGAATGGCCATAGCACCTACCGTCTTTACCAGCGGTTCATCTCCCGTCATTCGACCGACACAGCCGCGAAGTTCGCCCTTTTTCTTCAGTGTCACAAAAGCTCCCCGTGTCTGCTGGAGATTTGCGTTAAAACCTCTTGCCAGCGGAACTGTATCCGTTAAAAATAATCGGGATATGGTTTCCCTGGCAAATGCAAGCAAAGCCTTTTTGTCAGATGAGCTAAGCCGTGAGGACACGGCAACAGGTTTTGGTTTGGGAGGCGCCGCTATTTTTCCTCCGCTGTCCGCAGTTAATACAACCGCGCCATACCCCACAACCCGCGAACTCTCGCCGATGGATGTATCCCCGAATTAGCGTAGCTGATGATCTCTCCGCGAACAGCGCCCAATAATTTGGCGGCTGTCATTGCCGCCAAAATCGGAGCTTCCCCGCAAGCGCTCGTAAAAAGATTGGCAATGTTTTTATCTCTGTGTGCCTGCAAAGTCTTGCGAAAAACGGCGGGATCAAGCCCCGCAATAGCCGCCAGAGTCTCTCTGTCGACAATATCGGCATCCCGCTTGGCAGGATAGTGGGAAAGATCGGAACTTGCCACAATCAATGCTTTCTCGTTTTTTATAACTTTAGCCAGAGCGTGACCGAAGCGGATGCACATATCCATATCAGGCGACCCTACAACAACTGGAACAATCTTCGCTTTGGGAAATAAGACTTGAATAAATGGAATCATTACCTCAATGGAATGTTCGGATTCATGCAGTGATTTATCCATGACGCAATCTGCCGGATCCGTTTTCATAAGCGAAGCAATAACATCTTTTGCCACCATCACTTTCCCTAAAGGAGTGCGAAAACCATCCCCCGGATAAAGTGAAATGTTCTGCAAATCAGAGTTTGTATGTTTTGTTCCCAAAACGACGATGACGTCATAGGATTGATTACTCACCTGCTTGAATCCATCAGCGCAAATCTGACCGGAATAAATATAACCGGCATGAGGAACGATGATAGCGACGGGTTTTTTTACTTTGACGGGCAGGGCGTCCTGAAGATATTTTTCAACGGCGAGTTTCAGTTTAGCCGCGGAGGCGGAATAGAACTTTCCCGCGACAGCCGGTTCACGAATATCCGTATCCGACGTTTTATTTGCCTGACAGGCCGCGGCAAAAAAAGAACTTGTAACAAGCAATGCAAGACACCATCTAAATATTCTCATTTTTCTAAGACCTCACTTATGCCCACACACCGGCAATCTTCCGTTTGCAGAATTTACAACGGCCCTTCTCTAAATTCATCTCTGCTATAAAAAATCCCTGCCGTTTTATTACAATCTTTTTACAGTTCGGACAGTACGTGTGATTTCCCGGATGATCCGGCACATTTCCCACGTAGGGATAATGCATTCCTTTGCTCATGGCCATGTAATAGACTCTCTCCAGGGTGGCAACTGGCGTGGAGGAAGATTCAGCAGTTGGTAATCAGGATGAAAACGGGTAAAGTGAACAGGAACATCAGGACCAACTTCCCCCAATATCCAGTCTATCAGTCCCTCCAGCATTTTGTCCGAATCATTTAACGTGGGTACAACCAGGTTTACAATCTCCAGATGAACGCGGCTTTTCGCCACCTGTTTGATACTTCTAAGAACAGGCTTTAATTCCGCTCCGCATACCGTGCGGTAGAAATCATCGCTGTAACCCTTCAGGTCGATTTTAATGGCGTCGAGCACACTGCACATTTCCACTAGAGGCGCCTCGTTCATGAATCCGCAGCTTACCAATACGGATCGAATGCCCTGCTTTTTCGCGTCACGCGCGATGTCGGTCAGATACTCCGTGAAAACAGTCGGTTCATTATAAGTGAAGGCAATAATGGGAGACTTGCTTGAATGCGCGGCACCAGTAATCCTGGCGGGCGGCGTAAATGGGATCTGATTATCTTCCGGAGACGACTGAGATATTTGCCAGTTTTGACAAAACTTGCATTGCAGCGGACATCCGGCGGTGGCAAGTGAAAATGCCGCAGCTCCCGGCAAATAATTGTAGAACGGTTTCTTTTCTATGGGATCAATATGGATAGATATGGGGCGCCCATAGACAAGGCTCTTCAACTCTCCGTTGACATTCACACGCGTCCGGCATCTCCCCCTTTGACCGTTCACAATAGCGCAACCGTTGGCGCAAAGAAGACACCGGACAATATTTTCCTCTTTCGGATAGTCATTGCCTTGTATTTTGAGCGGCTTCCAGTAACGGGCCTTTGGAGCCAAGCGGATAAGTTCATCTAAGTATGTATCCGCAAATGCAAGTCCCGAATCACCACTGCATAATAACTTCTGCCAGAAAGGATTGGACAGGATAACACCTGCCCCGCCAACTGTAGCCGTCAATTTTGCAAGCTTTGCCAAGAAATTACGTCTCGAAATCATAATATCCTTAAGAGATTTCTCCTCGTAGATTAAGTATTACACCATTCTTGTGTTTATGATTATAGAAGCAATGAGTCCGATAAGTCAATTGGAAACAATTAAAAATACTGCTGAACTCTGACATAATATATGGTACAAGTGTCACCCGTAGGCCGCTATGTTAAATAAAATAAATATCAGTCCTCAAAAACAGATTCTGTTCATATATATCGTTTTGACGATGGCCACTCTTGCCGTCTTCTGGCAGGTTAACCAATTTGCTTTCGTCAATTTTGACGACGACATTTACGTGTTCGGAAATGCTTCTCTTCAATCCGGAATGACGATGGATGGAATTCGCTGGGCATTCAGCACGACCTATGCCGATTTCTGGCATCCTGTGACGTGGCTTTCCCTGATGCTTGATTACCAGCTTCATGGTTTGAATGCCGGCGGTTATCACTTCACCAATGTTGTCCTGCATCTCCTAAGCACGTTAATGCTGTTCTGGCTCTTCCGACGCATGACCGGAGCGCTCTGGAGAAGCGCTTTTGTAGCAGCCTTTTTTGCTCTTCATCCTCTTCATGTGGAATCGGTCGCCTGGGTTTCGGAACGCAAAGATGTCTTAAGCGCTTTTTTCTGGATGTTGACACTTTGCCTGTATGTTTATTACGCGGAAAAGCCGACTATAAACAGATATCTTCTCATTCTCATCAGCTTTGTCTTCGGTCTCATGAGCAAGCCGATGATTGTTACTTTGCCCGTCATCATGATCCTTCTCGATTACTGGCCGCTTGCCCGCCTTCAATCGCTGAAAAATGTGCCCGAATCCACAACAGAAAGTTTATTGATTCCTAAAAAGCCAAAACAAAAGAAGAAGTCAAAAAAAGAAGAAGTAAAGAAAAATTTATCTCCTGCCGGTAAGCAAAAATTACCGGAACACAGAATATCGGGAGTAATTCCTTTATGGCAACTGCGGGAAAAATTGCCCTTTTTCATTCTTTCAGCGATTTTTTCCATTGTTACTATCTATGTCCAATATAAACCGGATGTAAAACATTTTTCTCTGATACCCAGAATCGCCAACGCGTCCGTGTCTTTCATTGCTTATCTTGAAAAATCATTTTGGCCTCATAATCTTGCCTTTTTTTATCCCTTTTCAATACAGATTCCTTCCTGGCAGGTGCTGGGAGCTTTTTTGCTGATTATCGCTATTACCGCCACCGTCATTGTAACATTAAAACGTTTACCCTATCTCGCTGTCGGATGGTTCTGGTACGCAGTAACCATGCTTCCAGTCTGCGGAATTATGCAGAACGTGGAATTTTCAATGGCCGACCGTTACACTTATTTGCCTTCCATCGGCATTGCAGTAATGCTGGCCTGGGGCATTCCTCTTTTTTTCTCATTCCCAGGCACACGCAAAAAAATACTGATGCCCGCGGGTATGACCATCCTCGCCATCCTGGCGGTTTTATCCTGGAAACAATGCAATTACTGGAATGGCAGTATCGATCTTTTTAATCACGCATTGCAGGTGACAAAAAATAACGACGCCGCACATAACAATCTCGCGTCCTTTCTGCTTGAAGCAGGAAAGTTCGAAGAGGCTCTGGAACATTATAATGAAGCGATACGTATAAAATCCGATGATGCCTATTGTTACTACAACAGGGGTCTCACCTATTTTAAATTAGACAGACAACCGCAGGCCATCGAAGATTACAGCAAGGCAATCCTATTGAAACCGGATTTTGCCGATGCTTACAACAGCAGGGGTCTGGCCTACGATAAACTCGGCCAGTCTCAAAAAGCCGTCGAGGACTTCAGCAAAGCCATCGACCTGAAACAGGATTTTCTCAAGGCATATATCAACCGTGGAATTGCTTATCTGAATCAGCGCAACACGAAACTGGGCTGTCCTGATGTTCAAAAAGCATGCGAATTAGGAAATTGTTCATTATTTCAAGAGGCCGGAAGAAGAGGAGATTGCCAATAATGGACGGATACTTTTCTTCTATTGACCGTTCTTAATCAACATGGTTGACGGATCAAGCCATAAACTTTCCTGTTTGGAACCCGCCGATTGTCCTTTGAGAGATTTAATGTACACCTCATCGCCTTTTGTTGACAACTGGACAATGACATCGAACAAATCCGCCACATGCAGGAAAGAAAGGGGCAGGCCGTTTTCCTGCGGCGGTTCATGGCGATGCGTATGAACGGTAAACCAGATGCTCATATAATATTTCTTCGCAAGCTCCTTTAATTGCACAAGCTGACCGCGTCCCGCCTCATCGAATTTAAATCCGTCAATGATAACAATGTGCGGTTTGAAAATATTCTGTTCCATTAAATTCGTTAAACGTTCTTCCAGCCTCGGCGCGCTGAAACCTTCCACCTTGAAGGTCATGATGAAACGATAGGGCTGAATTTTATCCCAGTAATCATTGATTTCAGTGATGCCGAATTTCCCGGCGATATCGTGGAACAGTTCCTGATACCAGACATCAACTTTGCTCACCGCGTCATTCAGGCTGACATGCAACACGGAATTTTCGCGCAACATCATATTCAAAGCCTGTTGGACAAGCAAAGCGGTTTTCCCGACTCCCGCATGAGCCAGCACTGCGCCGAAACCTCCGACGGGCAGTATATCTTCATTGTCGTACCCCAAATTGACAAGCGGATTGCGGTAGATCATTTCTTTTTTTATCATGAGAATATCCTTATACGTTAAATGAATAACATTATTTTCCCTTTTCAGGGCAATATTGATTGTGAACATCTTTATTATTACGCGGCCGATTTCTTGTTTTGAGCCGCTTCCAAAGCGATTTTCTCCGCAATGGACTGCGGCACCTGCCGGTAAATGGCAAACTCCATCGTAAACTGCGCTTTGCCCTGTGTGGCCGACCGCAGGATTGTCGAGAAACCAAACATTTCCGCCAGCGGCACCTGTGCTTCAATCACGCACATGACATCTTCATCCTGAGAACCGATGATCATTCCACGGCGCTGATTCAAAAGACCCATGACCGGCCCCTGAAATTCCGCCGGGGTTTCGACAACAACCTTCATGATCGGTTCATGAATAACGGGCTTTGCCCGCAGATACGCTTCCTTGAAAGCGCCGCGCGCTGCCGCCTGGAAAGCCATATCCGATGAATCCACCGCGTGCGACGCGCCGTCGTTGATGACAACCTTAACACCGGTAACCGGAAATTCCAGTTTTGGCCCTTTGGCCATGCTCTGTTTAAATCCTTTTTCACATGCGGTAATATATTGCGTGGGAATCGAACCGCCGAAAATTTTATTTTCAAAAACAAAATCGGCATCGGTAATCGGCTCCAGATAACCCGCCACACGGCCGAACTGACCGGCGCCGCCTGTCTGTTTCTTATGCGTGTAATTGAAATCGGCGCGTTGCGTGATTGTTTCGCGATAAGCGACACGGGGATTTCCAGTCGTAACATCCGCGCCGTATTCACGCCGCATTCTTTCCACATAAATATCCAGATGCAACTCGCCCATGCCTTCGATAATCGTGTCGCCTGTTTCGTTATCCACAAAAGTTTTGAAGGTCGGATCTTCCTTGGCAAATCTGTTGAGGGCCTTAGCCATGGCAATCTGCGATTTGTTGTCTTCAGGCACAATGGCCAGCGATATAACCGGTTTGGGCACATACATCGAAATCATCGTCAGATTTATTTCCGGGGAAGTGAAGGTATCTCCCGAAGAACATTCAATTCCGAATAAAGCGCCGATATATCCGGCCCGCAGATATTCGACATCTTCCATTTGATCCGCGTGCATGCGCACAAGACGTCCGACCTTTACCTTTTTACCGTTACGGACATTGATAATTGTTGAACCTTTTGCCAATGTTCCCTGATAAACGCGGATATAAGTCAACTGTCCGTACTGACCGTCTTCCAATTTAAAGACCAGAGCTACAATCGGCTTTTCCGGATCGTTACTTAACACAATTGTTTCTTCGTTATGATCCATGTCAATCGCCACATTTTCTATTTCGGAAGGACAGGGCAGCAGGTAATTAACGCCGTCGAGTAAGGGCTGGACACCCTTGTTTTTATACGCCGAACCCATATAAACAGGGGTTATTTCTCTCTTCAATGTGCCTTTGCGCAGAGCCGTGTAAATCATCTCGATGGGTATTTCACCTTCATTCAGGATCGTTTCCGTCAACTCATCGGAAAATAACGAAGCCGCGTCAATCAATTCTTCTCTTTTCGCCCGGGCTTCTTCCAGAAGATTCTGCGGGATTTCCGCCTCGCGGACAATTTCACCGTTATCGCCATCGAAATAAAGAGCCTTCATGCCGACCAGATCAACCACGCCCTGCACCTCATTCTCCAGACCGATGGGAATCTGCATCGCCACGGCATTGTGCCCGAGTTTTGTTCTCAACTGACCGATAACACGAAATGGATTGGCGCCGCTACGGTCGCATTTATTAATAAAAGCAATGCTCGGAACTTTATATCTTTTCATTTGACGATCGACAGTAATGGATTGCGACTGAACTCCGCCCACGGCGCATAAAACCAGAATGGCGCCATCCAGTACGCGCAGCGATCTTTCCACTTCGATGGTGAAATCAACATGCCCCGGAGTATCTATTATGTTTACCTCATGACCATTCCATTCGCAATACGTAGCCGCCGAAGCGATGGTAATCCCGCGCTCCTTTTCCAGTTCCATGGAATCCATTGTGGCCCCCACACCGTCTTTTCCCTTGACGTCATGGATGGCGTGAATTCTCTTGGTATAATAAAGAATTCTTTCGGTAAGCGTGGTCTTCCCGGAATCGATGTGCGCGCTTATACCGATGTTGCGAATTTTCTGATCTTCTATTTTCATTACCTTTTTCCTTTTATCTATTTCTTATATAAAACAGAAAACCCCACACTTGTTAGAATATCTGCAAGATGGGGCATCCACCGTAAAACAGTACTTTTGTGAGGTGCGCTTAATACATGTTGCTTTGCAATATGTCAAGCTATTATTTTATATGATAAATCCTAAGAGTGCTTGTTTATTATGGTTAAACGTGCTAATTAAAAACCCAGTATAATTACTTGAATTATAAAGGAGTTTCTATTTTGGAAGAAATAATGCCCGATCTGTACCGGATCATCGTACCTCTTCCCAATAGTCCATTAAAGGATCTTAACTCATACGTTATCAAGTCGGGCGACCGTAATCTGATTATAGATACAGGTTTTAATCGTGGCATCTGCTTGGAGGCCATGGAAGAGGGTTTGCGCGATCTTAACATCGATTTGTCCAAAACGGACTTCATGCTGACCCATATGCACTCCGACCACACAGGACTGGTTTCCAGACTCGCTACAGAGACCAGCACTGTTTATATGAGCAGAATTGATTCCAGGGTATTCAATGAAAATATCGACTGGCAAGCCATGCTGGATTACGCCCTGCATAATGGATTTCAATTGGAAGAACTTATCAAGGCGGTGGAAAGCCATCCCGGCTTAAAATACCGCCCGAAGAAAATCCCGGAATTCACCCTGCTTGATGACGGCAGCATCATTCAGATGGGCGATTACCGTCTTAAGTGCATCCTGACACCCGGACATACCGAAGGTCATATCTGTCTCTACGAAGAAGAAAAACAGATACTGTTTTCCGGTGACCACATTCTCTATGATATCACGCCGCATATAGAATCGTGGTCATATGAGGTTAATTCCCTCAAAAACTACCTGGAGAGTCTGGAAATGATCAGGAATCTGCCTGTAAAACTGATACTACCCGGACACCGTAATTCCTTCACCGACCTTAAGGGAAGAATAGATGAATTAAAAAAACATCACGAAATCAGAGCTAATGAAGTTCTTGAGGTTTTAGGAAAAAACACAATGAGCGCCTATGATATTGCCGCAGGAATGACCTGGGATATCGATTGTGAAAACTGGGAACAATTCCCTACCGCTCAGAAATGGTTTGCCGTCGGCGAAGCTCTTGCCCATTTGCTCTATCTGGAAAGCGAAGGACGAATTAAAAGACACAGAGGTGAAAAAACCGACACCTTCTCTGCGCAATAAAACGGAGAATTGCAATCCACATTGTCATTGACAATCGACGGCCTTACGAAGCTTTATAATTCCAGACATTTTCACGCTCAACTTAAAAGAGAAATAGAGCGGTCGAGGCGCTATGAACAGCCGTTACCCCTTCTGCTGCTGGATCTCGACAAATTCAAGAAGTTTAACAACGCATACTGAACCAAACAATTCAGCTAGTTTTATACTCTGAATTTTGTTTAGTTCTTTCTCCTACCATGAATTCGTGTATAGAATAATGTAAAATTGATTATAGGGATTTTAGTTTTATAATAACAGGAAGACAGGAGGACTTCTTACTTCCTGGGCATTAGAGCCCTTATTACAGTATGTCCCAAGGCTCTGAGAGCCATAATAGGTTGGTTGGATCATCGAATCCTTGTAACGCTGGAGGATTGGTCAGGAGGCTGCGGCACCTGCGTTTCATTTCTTTTGTTTTCGAAGATAAAACTGCCGCTAATTTTCTTGTGGAGATGGGTGGCGACATCCATAAGTTTGAATGTTCCGGTAAAATCATTGCCATGGCGGGATTGAACCCTGCTGTTTACCAGTCCGGAAAACATGCAGGAAAAGGCAGGATCACGAAACGGGGGAACCGACATTTGCGGAGAATCATCTGGATGATGACAACCGGTGTAATCCAATACACTGATATTTTTAAAACCTATTATCAAAAGCGAAGAAAGGAGGGATTGCCCTACAAAAAGGCTGTATTAGCTACGGCTCATAAGTTGATCCGGGTCATCTATGCTATCCTGACACAACGGGAAACCTTTTGTCCGCAACTGAATTCATGATAGTTGACTGAAATCCTCAATTTTCAAAGTTGTAAATTTATGCTAGGTTACAACCAGTAATCGTTAGAAAATCCTTTTTCGTTAAAAAATGTTATTTATTAAAGTTGCGATATTTGCGTTATTAGCACTGATCCATATAGACAATATTAAATTAGAGAAAGGAACAAAGAAATGTCAGAAATGAAACAATGTCATGCCTGCGGTGAAGAAATAAAATCCATTGCTAAACGTTGTTCGCATTGTCAGACTTGGCAATCAAAATGGCGTATCGAACCTTCCGATCCAAGATATGCGATTATTTGGGTTGTCATAATGTTAGTTATTTTTGGCGGTATGTATTTCAAAATGGGATTTTGGGGGAAAAAAGATTTTCAAGATTATGCTTCCAAATTATTTATTACTGATTCTAGCATAAATTATGGTTCAGATAATTGTGGGTCGTTTGTCTCAGTAATCGGGAAAATTAAGAATAACACAGATGTTGCATGGGAAGACGTGTATTTTGAGGTGCAGTTTTTCAATTCAGATAATAAATTGATTGATACAATATCAGACAACGATTATAGTTTAGTTATGATACCAAAGAGTGAATCAACATTTAAGGTAAGGGGGAAAGCTGATCATAATAAAGAAGCATATAAGAATTTTAAAATAATTGTTAAGAAAGCCAGAGAGTCAAAAAACTTATTTTAAAATTGAATTTAACCGTTCAATCCAGCAGTTCGCTACGTTCCGGCTGTTTTTCCTTTATATCTTAACTTCCTGTAATCCTCATTTTTAAATTTTTATTTTTATGCTAAGTTACAACCAGTAATCGTTAAAAAATTAACTTAACTTATTGCATAAAGTCAAAGGAGCGAGTCATCTAACGACAAAAAGAGGACAACATGGATCAAAATCTTATTTTAATATATGCTTTACTAATAGTATTACTGCTCGCTATTTTAATCCAAATTCGCAAAATGGATCAAAAAAATATATCAAAAACTGGCATCGCCTTATGTATTGTTTATGCTATCATCATTGCAGTCAGCGTTGGCTATGCGTTTTGGGGGAAGGGCGGGCATTTGGATTATGAAAGCCAACCTGTTTTCCTCCAATTACCCATTGTAATTCAACTTACGCCTTTAGATATGTTGATTAATAGTCTGGGTTGTCCTTTTTTGTTTGATGGTATTGATTTGCTGAGGACATATATCTTTTTTGCAGGTCCTACTTTCATTTTGCTTTATTGGTTCGGTTATCGATTGGATAGATCAAGCAAAAAGGATAAAAAGAAGTAATGCTTATCAAAAATATACTCTACTTCACTTATCAAGTATAATCATAAATTTAAAAATATAACTTTGTGGGTGGTCGCAAATGATTATTTTTGTAAAACTATTTTTTTTATTTTAACGATTCATTCCATCTTCCCCTGTAAATAGAAGTCTAATATCTTGATATTATTACACCCACAATAAAAGGTTTCGGCAAGGCTATTTTCATTCTCTTTTGTGACAGAATACTGTCATGAATGTTTCAATCAGTAATTCTTAATTTTTACAGCCCCTCAAAACCGCACCTTTGTAGGTGTAAGAAATAACTATTTTCTAAAAATTAATTTAAAAATGTTCTATCAAAAATGGCGAGTCAACAAATAAAATCCATTAATGAAGAACATAACTTTTCCACAGATAATTTCAAAGAAATAGATTTATTTCCCGCGCTCCTGCGCCTTTTTAATCGGGTTTGCCATTGCCAGTTCGTTCATCCATTTTCTTCACACCATTTCCGAAAAGATCTGAGGTAATATACTTTCAATGCGGTGAAATATGCGAAAAACTCTTTTGCCAGTCAATTGATTAGCGCAAAACCGCTTAACCCTTTTTATATTGACACTATACGGCGGAACATGTTACTTAGCTGCTCGTAATTTTTATATAAAAACTGGCCATGTTGACCGTTTTTGATTCAAAACACCAAGGAGAAAATTGTGACTTTTCAAGAATTGATTTTTGCCCTCGAAAAATACTGGCATTCTCAGGGATGCGTGATTCAACAACCATACGATATGGAAGTTGGAGCCGGCACCTTTCATCCCGCGACCTGCCTGCGCGCGCTGGGGCCGGAACCATGGAACGTGGCTTATGTTCAGCCATCAAGGCGTCCGACGGACGGCCGCTACGGAGAAAACCCTAACCGCCTGCAGCACTACTATCAATACCAAGTCATCATGAAACCGTCGCCGGTTAACATTCAGGAACTTTATCTAAATTCACTCAAGAGTTTCGGCATTGATCCGCTCAATCATGACATTCGCTTCGTGGAAGACGACTGGGAATCGCCGACACTGGGCGCCTGGGGACTGGGCTGGGAAGTGTGGCTTGACGGCATGGAAATTTCTCAGTTCACTTATTTTCAGCAGGTCGGCGGTTTCGACTGTAAACCTGTCTGCGCAGAACTGACTTACGGCACGGAACGAATCGCCATGTATATCCAGGGAGTCAACAATGTCTATGATCTGCAGTGGACGGACAAAATCAAATACGGCGACGTGCACCATAAAGGCGAAGTGGAATTTTCCACCTATAATTTCGAAGTTGCCGATATTCCCATGCTGCGCAGGCTCTTCGACACTTACGAAGAAGAAGCGATGCGCATCGCTGAAAGAAATCTGGCGCTGCCCGCTTATGATTACTGCCTGAAATGTTCGCACACATTCAACCTGCTCAACGCCCGCGGCGCGATCAGCGTGGCCGAACGCGCGAGCTACATCGGCCGGGTCAGAAATCTGGCAAAAGTCAGCGCGGAACTGTACATGAAACAACGCGCAGAAATGGGCTATCCTCTCTTAAAAACTTCTTAAAATCTGGAGACAAAATGAGTAACGAACTACTTTTCGAAATTGGCACAGAAGAAATTCCCGCCGGATTTTTATCCAAGGCGGTTGTTGATATGGAAGAAATTATCAGTAAAACGCTTACGGAAAAGCGCATCGCTTTTGAAGGCATCAGATGTCTAGCCACACCGCGTCGCCTGGTTCTTTATATCGCCGATCTGGCGGAAAAACAGGAAGATCAAACGATTGAAAAACTGGGACCAGCGAAAAAGGCGGCCTTTGATGAAAACGGTCAGCCGACAAAAGCCGCGGCCGGTTTCGCCAGAGGGCAGGGATTGGAAGTCTCCCAACTGGAAACCATCGCAACAGAAAAGGGCGAATATCTCGGTGCGCGCAAAACCATTGCCGGACAAGACACCAAAGATCTTCTTCCGGATATCCTCAAAGATTTTATGCTGGCCATCCCTTTTCGCAAATCCATGCGCTGGGCAAATTACGATTTGCGTTTTGCCCGCCCCGTGCACTGGATTCTGGCGCTCTACGGCGGTAATGTCGTTCCCCTGAAGATTGAAGATATTGAAAGCGGCAATGTCTCTTACGGTCATCGCTTTATGAGCCCGGCGCCTTTTGCCGTCACCGGCTTTGAAGATTACCTGAACAAGGCCAGAGAAAATTTTGTCATTGTCGATCCTGCAGAAAGAAAAAAATTGATTCTGGAAGAAGCGCAGAAGTCGGCAGCCCAAGTCGGCGGAAAACTTTTTTACACTGACGAACTGCTGGAAACAGTCAGTTTTATCGTGGAATATCCGGTAATAACGCGCGGCGGTTTTGACGAGGATTTTTTAAAAATTCCCAAAGAAGTTCTCACAACGACAATGATTTCTCACCAGAAATACTTCCCCGTGGTAAATGAAGAAGGAAAACTTCTGCCTTATTTCATCGCGGTCAGCAACACTAAACCACGAGATATTTCGGTGGTAGCAAAAGGCAACGAAAGAGTTCTGCGGGCGCGTCTGGCCGATGCTTCTTTCTTCTTCGAGGAGGACAAAAAAGTGCCTCTGGAGGATCGTGTGGAATCGCTGAAAAAAGTTGTTTTCCATACACTCTTGGGAACATCACATAAAAAGGTCCTGCGCTTCCGCAAACTGGCGGTAAAGATCGCTTCCAAAGTCAAGCCGTCCGTTAAGAAAAATGTCGACCGTGCCGCTCTTCTGGCCAAGGCTGATCTGGAATCACTGATGGTGGGCGAGTTTTCGGAACTTCAGGGCATCATGGGCCGTGAATACGCGCTTTTAGCCGGAGAAAAAACGGAAATCGCCAATGCCATCTATGAACATTATCTGCCGATTGTTGCGGGAGGTGACCTGCCGCAAACAGACGAAGGCGCGATTGTCGGTATCGCCGATAAGATGGACACGATTGTCGGTTTTTTCGGCGTGGGTCTGCCGCCTACCGGCACAGCCGATCCCTATGCGCTACGCCGTCAGGCACTGGGAATCATTAATATTATTTTGTTCCACCGTTATTCGCTTGGCCTGAATTTCCTGATTGATGAGAGTCTGGCACTGCTCAAGGATGTTTTGAAAAAACCAGCGGATGATGTAAAAAAAGACATTCTGGAGTTCTTCAAGGGACGCCTGCAAAACCAACTGATAACTCAAGGATATGCTTACGATACGGTGGATGCTGTTTTGTCAGCGGATATTGATGACCTTGTCCTGGTCATCGAAAAAATAAAGGCTCTGGAAGCTTTCCGTCAAAATCCCGATTTTGAACCGATTTCCGTCGCCTTTAAACGCGTGGACAATATTTTGAAGGATTTCCACGATGGCCAAATTGATGTAAACCTTCTTTCCGCCGATGCGGAAATCAACCTGTTTTCTTCCTTTGATAATATCAAAACACGCGTAGAAAAAGGTATCGCAGAAAAGGATTTCAGCGCCGCCCTGAACAAACTGGCGGCTCTACGCCCTTCTGTTGATGCTTTCTTTGACAACGTTATGGTGATGGATAAAGATGAAAAGGTACGTTTAAACCGCCTGTCGCTTCTGGCGGATATTTCAGCTCTTTTCCATAAAATTGCTGATTTTTCCAAAATTGTTACCGCGGGCTGATTTTTACTGAGTACTTTATTCATTGCGATATTAGACGCATTGACATTAATATGAATCCTTGCTAGAATAAAAAATATTCAAGACATTAAGGAATAATTTACTCCATGGCTGGTCCTTTAAACATACCCTCTGCAAAATTTGCTAATGGTAACTCCAAGATACGCAAAGAGTTGCTGGATATAACAAACCGTATTCATGCGGCGCAAAATATCAAACAAATTCTTGTAGATTTAAAGAGTGGCATTCTAAACCTTTTTAACGCCAATTCTATTACGATTTACGTCGTTGACAAATTGCGCAATGAAATTTATTCCATGTTTCTGGCCGGCACGCAACTCAAAGAAATCAGGTTACCGATCAATAATAAAAGTATTGCCGGCTACGTGGCTAACACCGGCGCGGTCATCAACATTGAAAATGCTTACAATCAAAAGGAACTCAAAAATATTGAGGCCGAATTAACCTTTGATGACAGCTGGGACAAGAAAACAGGTTTTAAAACAAGACAAATTCTTGCAACTCCCATTTACAACAACAATCAGCTCATGGGCGTCATTCAGATTATCAACAAAAAAATCGGCGACGGAAAATTTTCTGAAGAGGAAATAGGACTGGCGCTCGAAATTGCAGAAGTTCTCGGTGTTGCGTTTTATAATCAGCAACGTTTCGTGCGCCATAGAAAAACACGGTTTGATTATTTATTGAGTCACGATTTGATCAAAGAGGACGAACTGGAAAACGCCTGGAAGGAATCGCGTGAGAAAAAAGAATCCATGGAAAATTTCCTCATGCAGAAGTTCAAAATATCTAAAGATGATATCGGCCACGCTTTCGAGGAATTCTATAACTGCCGTTTTATCAAATATAACGAAAAAACGCCTATTCCCGGACATCTCATTAAAAATTTAAAGAAAAATTTTCTGCGGCGTGAGTTATGGGTGCCGTTGGAAACAATCGGAGACAAGATTCACGTACTGATTGATGATCCCAGTAATCTTATAAAGAAAGACACCATCGAAAGTCTCTTAAAAACAAAACAGGTTAAATACGATGTCGCTCTGGAAGAAGATATTATCAAATACATCAACCTTTTTTATGCTTCTCCTGAAGATGAAAGTTCTTTCACCGAACTTTTAGGAAAAATGGAAGGAGGAGAAGAAGGCGCTCCTGTAGATGATGAGGATGGAGGAGGAGAAGGGGTTACTGAATCGGACAGCGTCATTATGCAACTTGTCAATAAAATTATAAATGATGCCTATTTTCGCCGCGCCTCGGATATACATGTTGAACCCAATGTAGGCAAAAAAAATGTTGAGATTCGTTTCCGTGTTGACGGAGACTGTGCTCTTTATCAAACGGTTCCTTTCAGTTACCGCGCCGCCATTATTTCGCGCATCAAAATCATGTCCAACCTGGATATCACCGTTAAAAGACTTCCTCAGGATGGCAAGATTAAATTCAGGCGTAGCGGAGGTGATGAAATAGAATTACGTGTGGCAACAATTCCAACCCAGGGCGGAGTGGAAGATGTGGTTATGCGTATTCTGGCTAAAGGCGAAACAATGCCAATAGAAGACATGGCTTTAACGCCTCGCAATTACAAAGAATTGGTTAGTGTTATTTCCAAGCCTTACGGCATGATTTTATGCGTTGGTCCTACAGGTTCCGGTAAAACAACCACACTGCACGCAGCACTGCATCACATTAACCGGCCGGATAAAAAAATATGGACGGCGGAAGACCCTGTCGAAATCACACAATACGGTTTACGTCAAGTCCAGGTGCAACCGAAGATCGGCTTTGATTTTGCCGCTGCTATGCGAGCGTTTCTACGTGCCGACCCTGACGTAATCATGGTCGGCGAAATGCGCGATTTTGAAACAGCAAAAACAGGCGTAGAAGCATCTCTTACCGGTCACTTGGTATTCAGCACTCTGCATACCAACAGTGCTCCGGAAACTATTGTACGCCTGCTGGATATGGGTATTGACCCTCTTAATTTTGCCGATGCCTTGCTTGGAATTCTCGCTCAACGCCTTGTGCGCACACTATGCAAATCGTGCAAGGAAGCATATCATCCCACAAAAGATGAATACGATGAAATGGCCGAAAGCTATGGACGGGAAGACTTTGAAAAATTAAATGTGCCTTACAACGATGACTTCAAACTCTACAGACCGAAAGGCTGCAGTTCCTGCAATGGGACCGGATATAAAGGTAGATTGGGCATTCACGAACTTTTAGTAGGCACCGACGATATGAAAAAAATGGTGCAAAAGCATGAAACCGTGGAAGTCATGCGTGAACTGGCGAGACGCGAAGGCATGACGACACTTTTACAAGATGGTATTCTAAAATCTCTAAAAGGTCTTACCGATTTCATTCAGGTACGCCGCGTTTGTATTAAATAATTTTTTAATCATCTCCTTCATCAATGAAATCACTTTAATTTTCACCCGTATTTTCTTATTCGCTACTCAATCTATTTAATACTTTTTTTATGTTTCGTTAAACTAGTTTTAATATTTTATTTAAAAAAGAATTAGATTGATTAATCTTTCAGCGCAAACGATTAATATGTTTTCAGCAATATTATCATATATTTATATCGTATTAAATAATTTTTAATTATTTTGGCACGATAATTTCAATGAATAAAGGCAAATAAACAAATTACCCCAAGGAGGTAACAGATCATGAAAAAGACATTGGCAACAACAATCGTAGCGGCGGCAGTCATTCTTTTAACAGCAACTTTCAGCTTTGCCGAGTATGCGGCAGCAGGCGCGACAAACTTCCCGTTCTTCCAACTGGGTTGCTTAATCGTTGGCGGATTGATTATGGTTTCTTTAAAACGCAAATATGAAAAGATGTATATCGGTGAAGTCGTGGGCATCTTCGCTCTGTACACCATCCTGATGGCTCTTTTCACCAATCCGGTCATTGAAACGGTAAAGACGATCGTCAGCTAAGAGGTACTTAGACAAGGTCCTTCAGAAGGAAGGGGGAATGAACAATGCAAGCAGCACACAAGACGCACCATGAGCAATTCAACAATCTCAGACAAGTGATGATGCTTTCGGCATGGGGTTTTACGATGGTGGTTGTTTCTTTCCTGTTCCTTTACATCGGACATTTACTTGACGGCATACTAGGAACTTCTCCGAACTTTATGCTGGGCTTCTTTATGGTAGGCCTTTTCCTTTGCATGATGAGGCTTTATCAGGAAGCCTGTGAAAAAAGGAAGGATGTTTAACTTACCTGGACATGATCTGTAATATAGTACCGGCCCCCTCAAGGCTCGATGTCTTGAGGGGGTTCTTTTACAATATGAAAAATATTTATTTAGGAATCATGCGACCACGTAAAATAAATAAAAAACCACAGTATCTTGCCATATTCTCTTCTCACTTTTCTCCAATCCGTCGATGATAATTCCCAGCCGTTAACCGGAACTTTCTCGTAACGCGTCGGGACAAAATAAAAATCGCCTTTATTGAGATCAAATATTTTCGCGGCAATTAATTTGATACGGCGCATATGGTAAGGTGAACTGACAAATATTGCCGATTTCAGTCCATAATCAGACATTATTTTCTTTGCTTCAATTATTTCCAGATGTGTGTCTTCGTAAAAATCTGGAGTATGTAAAACATTATTATTGTTTGGTTCAAACGAATGCAAATCCGGTAATAAATATTGCCCCTTCCCTTTATCATAAATTCCATAGGTCTTATGATATGCCGGAATAATTAAATAATCAGCCATCCCTTCATTTATCAAGACGGATGCTTCTTTTTGACGTGCTTTAAAATCGGGTCCCAAAAGAAGTATTATTGCATCAGCTTTCCTGCACTCTGATGAATAAAGTAAAAACCGCGGCGAATACGAAATAAGTCCAGCCAATATCACTAAAATAAAACCAATAATAACGAGACTTTTATGACGTTTTATCAAATGAACATCCTTATAATTCATTGTATAAAAAATATCAGTCGACATCTCCAAAATAATCTGCCGAAAAAATATAAATTTCCGTTTCCGCATCTTTCCATGCCTGCGGCGGCAATCCGGCCTTATGGCAAGTCTCTTTTAAAAATGTTTCCCTGTCCCATTCATATTCGATGGCCACCTGCGGTAATAACAGACCGGATTTGTACCCGCGGACTATGTACAGGCCGTGCTTTCCCACTTCAATCTCGTTAATATCTTTAATTCGTTTCAACGGGCTTAACACGGATATTTCAAAAGATAAATGATTAAGCTCGTCTGATTTTAATGATGGAAATCGTGGATCGTGAAAAGCAGCCGCGATGGCCATATCCCGCACGGTTTCCCAAAGCGGCTTATACGCCTTGATATAACCTATACAGCCTCGCAATTGACCGTGTTTTTTCAAAGTTACAAATGCGCCCCTTTTTTCTCTGATCGTCTCCGAATTTATATTTAATTCAGGCATGTCTTTATTTTTAATTTTGGCGGCAATTGCATTCTTCGCTATATCCAAAAGAGTTTCCTTTTCCTTATCTGTTAATTCCATCTCATGCTCCTTCGTTAAACTCAATATTTCGAGTAATAAAAAATACAAATATGATTTTGGGCTGATTTACTTCGATAAATGTTAATAACCGGTTCTATTTGCAGTAAACTGCCGCCGCATATCCCACAACTGAGCTTTTGTCACCCGTGACATCTCCGGAATTGGCGTATTTCAAAAGGTGAGCTTTATCAGCTTTCATCATATGCGAGACCAAAATAGCCACCGCCATCGGTCCTCCGCCACAAGCTTCAACCTCTCCATTTTCCAAACTTCGTAAAAGACCGGCAGCATCACCATTTTTCAAATATTCCAACGCAACAGCATCCATCTTTTTTGCCGCATTATAGTTATAAAAATGAGATAAATCGGAACTGCCCACGATTAGTATTTTTTTGCCGTGTGTCGCTTGATATATTGCGTAAGCAAGCTCCTGACAAGTATTTGCGTCCTGATCTCCCATTACCAGCGGTACAAATGAAAAGTCGCCCAATGCAATTTGTAAGAAAGGAAGCTGAATTTCCACAGAATGCTCCTGCAAATGAGCCTGTGGAATATCCGCAATCCTGCTGTTTAATTGTTTAATTTTTTCAACCAATTCTTCTGTAACAGGAACAATCCCCAGAGGTGTTTCAAAACCGCCCCTGCTGAAAACAGACACACCATGAAAAGCAACCCGGTGACTTGGTCCAACAACAATAATTGCATCATATTTTTCTTCGCGGATAAGGTTATAAGCGTTAGCCGCAATTTTTCCGGAATAAATGTATCCGGCATGTGGGGAAATTAGCCCGACAACCTCTCCTTTCAATTTTAATTCGGGTATTGAATTAAAGTAGCTCTCAATATCTCTTCTCAAAACTGAAGGATTTCCGGGATACCATGAACCGGCTATTACTGACTTTCTAAGAGTATTCATCGTTATTACTTAAATCGCCAGATCACACCCTGAGATGTATCTAAAACTTCAACGCCAAGATCGGCTAACTGCGCTCTATAGGAATCAGCTTCCTCCCAATGATGAGCGTTTCTGGCGGCATTTCTTTTACTGATCAAATCATTTATTTCCCCTTGAGCGACCCGCACGTCAAAATCCATTATCCCCAAAACTTTGTTGACATTTTCCAGTGCATCTAAAATTTTACGGGCGTTACTTATATTGATTATACCTTTTGTCAAAGGAGAATTCACTTTACCAGTAAAATTAAATAGCGCTGCCAATGCGCCGGCAATATTCAAATCATCATCAAGCGCATCTATAAAATCACGTTTAAGATCGTATATGAACTGATCGATTTCCGAAAAACCATCTTTGCTGTCATTATTTACAGTGTTGAGCCGGCAAATAAAAGTATTTATTTTCTTAACTGTATTTTTCGCCGTCTGCAATGCATTATCAGAATAATTAATCGGTTTACGGTAATGCACCCCCAGTAAGAAAAAACGCACATCTTGGCCGCTGTATCCGTTTCGCCGCAACTGGGACAAAGACACATCATTATTTAGAGAACGAGACATTTTTCGCCCTTCCACCATAACCAGTTCAGAGTTGAGCCAGAAATTAGAACCGTCGTGTCCGGAAAATGCTTTATTGATGGCCAGCACATTTTCACAATGAGGAAATATTTCATCCGCCCCGCTTAAGTGAATATCATAATTGGTCCCAAGATATTTGTTGGATATCGCCGCGCATTCCAAATGCCAACTGGGTCTTACATTCCCCCATATTGTTTTATGATAAATACCCCTTTTCAACTCGGCCAGACTTGATCTCTTCAATAGAGCAAAATCAGCCGGACTGTCTTTTTCGTAATCGTCAAGGTCAATGGAGTTTCCCTGCCTGTTTTTCCCCAAATCTATATTGGAGAGAACACCATAGTCCGTCAACTTGGAAATATTGTAATAAACCGAATGCAGTTTTTCATAAGCATAATCCTTGTCGGTCAATTTTTCGACAATCTTTAACATCGTGTCGAAATTTTCGGAGGCTTTTACATAAATATTGTCATTACGAATATTAAGGAAACGTGTGTCTTCCATGAAAATCTGCAAATATTTTTGAGAATACCCGGCAAGTTCTATCGATTCTTTTTCCGAACCTTTTACTGATTTATCTCCGAAATCAACAATGTCCAGAACGTGTTTGATCTTGTATCCTTTATAATTCAGATAGCGGCTGATCAGATCGGAAACAACAAGACGCCGATAATTCCCCAAATGAGGAGTATCATGAATTGTCGGCCCGCAGGTACGCATACTTACTTCATCATTTTTAATCGGATTAAAAAGAACTTTCCGGCGTTTGAAGGAATTGTATAGATAAAAAGTAGAAAGTTCTTTTTTAAACGCAAAAAGCTCCGTGCTCAAATACCGCTCTGCGCCATCAGGCAATATTACAACGATGACCCCTTCTTCCAAAACCTTTGCTTTCTGCACGGCTACAAACATCGCCGCGCCGGAACTCATTCCCGCCAGAATACCCTCTTCGCGGGCAAGCCTGCGGGACATTTCAAAGGCATCTTCGTCCTGAATATTTATCTTTTCATCAAGACTGTTTTTATTAAATATTCCCGGACGGTAAGATTCGCGCATATTTTTTAATCCCTGTATCTTATGCTGCATATAGGGCTCGACACCAATAATTTTAATCTGCGAATTCAATTCCTTGAGTCTTTTGGAAATTCCCATGGCCGTACCGCTGGTGCCGAGTGTGGCCACCACCATAGTAATAGTTCCATCAGTTTGTTCCCATATTTCTTGTGCGGTGCCGTGATAATGAGCGGCAATATTATCTTCATTATTAAACTGATCAGTACCAAAATACTTATCAGGGTTTTCGCGCAACATTTTATAGGCTACCTCAATAGCACCGTCGGTTCCTTGACTGGCCGGAGTGAAATACAATTCAGCGCCTAGTGCCCTCAGAATCTTTTTTCTTTCTTCACTTGCCGATTCGGGCATCGTCAGACAAAGCTTATAACCCTTTACCGCCGCAATCATCGCAAGACCAATTCCTGTATTGCCGCTGGTTGCTTCCAAAATAATTTTATCTTTGGTTAAATCTCCTCTTCTTTCCGCATTTTCAATCATGAATAGCGCGGTACGATCCTTAATGGAGCCTCCGGGATTGGCGCTTTCCAGCTTGGCAAAAATCCTTACTTTGGTATTAGGATTGAGCCTGCAGATTTCCACCAATGGCGTATTGCCGATACCTTCGATAATGTTTCTGTAAAACTTACTCATAAACTAAGTCCCATAAAATAAAAAAATCCAGCTTTTGTTGGGAAATATCAAACTGTTCAGTAAAAACACGCCTTCGATAAATTGTCTAACTATCCATTTTAATGAGAGGGATTTTAATAAACTGAATGCCTTCTTCCTTTAAATTTTCTTCCTCTTGAGGCGTTGTTGTTCCTTTAATGTTTCGTTTCTCCTCATCCCCATAATGAATCTTTATGGCAATTTCGGCAAATTTGTTCCCCACATCCTCGAAATTTTTATCAATATACTGATGCAGCATTCTCAAAGCATTGGCCGGAGAAACTTCCTTATTCTGAGATTTATTTTCCGTCCGTGAATCCTTTCCCATAATTGTAATGGAGGAAGGGACTATTTCGATATTTGAGCTATTGCATACCGGGCAGCAGACTAATTTCTGCGAATTTTGCAAAGTCCATGTTTGCCGGTCTTTAAACCACCCCTCAAAGGTGTGTCCTTTTTCGCATTTTAAATCGTAAATAATCAACGGCAGATTATCCTTTTCACAATAAATTTATTTTTTTATAACACGCCCTGAAATAAAATACAATTGTCTATGTTATTTAGAGAAAGGGGAAACATTTACAATACGAAATGATAAGTTTCTATCGGATTATTAAAAATGAGTTTTTACTGAATAAAAAAGTGGACAATTGGAAATAAATTTTATATCGTCCGTTTCGTGTCGGGATGTGGCCCAGTTTGGTAGGGCACTGCGTTCGGGACGCAGGAGTCGCGCGTTCAAATCGCGCCATCCCGACCATTTTATATAATGATGATTTTCCGTTATAATATTTTTATTAACCAACAACAGATGCAAGTTTAAATATCGGAAGATACATAGCGACAATCATACCTCCAACAACTCCTCCCAGGAAAACCATCATGACCGGTTCCAATAGAGCCGTCATTGCATCCACGGCTACATCAACTTCATCGTCATAAAAATTGGCAATTTTACTAAGCATCGAATCCAGAGCGCCGGTCGCCTCACCGACAGAAATCATTTGTACAACCATGGGAGGGAAAATTCCTGTTTCCGACAGCGGCTCCGCTATGGTCCGGCCTTCGGAAATGCTCTGACGTGTCTTTATCAGGGCATCTTCGATAACTACATTCCCTGAAGTTTTACTCACAATGGTCAATCCTTCCAAAATGGGGACGCCGGAACTCATCATTGTTGATAATGTGCGTGAAAATTTAGCTACAGCTACTTTTTTCAACAAATCCCCGAAGACAGGAGCTTTCAGCATTATAGAATCAATCGTCCAGCGCCCTTTCTCCGTTTTGTAAAACCTGCTCATAGCCACATAAATAATAACAATGATGGCAACGATTATGTACCAGTAACTCTGCATAAATTCGCTTGCAGTGATCAATGCCTGCGTAAGTCCCGGCAGTTGTCCGCCCATACCTTCGAACATTTTTTTGAATACCGGAATAACTTTAATCAGCAATAAAGCAACAACAGCAAAGGAAATCACCAGAACAGCTATAGGATAAGTCATCGCTCCTTTAACTCGTGCTTTTAATTTCATCGCTTTTTCCATATAATTCGAAAGACGTTCCAAGATAACGTCCAATATACCCCCGGCTTCACCAGCGGCAATCAAATTCACAAAAAGTTCATCAAATATTTCGGGGTATTTCTTCAAAGCATTGGTTAAACTGGTACCGCCTTCGATATCTTCTTTTACTGAGCGAATAATTTTAGAAAAAGCTTTATTTTGTTCCTGTTGAGCCAAAAGATCCAAACACTGAATAAGTGGAAGACCGGCGTTTATCATGGTGGAAAAAATCCGGCAAAAAACAACCACATTTTTTTCTTTAATCTTCCCTTTTAAAAAAGGAAGATATTCCAAAAGGTCTTTCGGTTTTACCTTTACTTCAATAGATTTAAATCCCTGCCGGCGTAAGAGGCCGCGGACAGTAATTTCGTCGACTGCCTCAATTTCTCCTTTTTTTATTTCATCTTTCTTTGTTACACCTTCCCATAGATAAACTGGCATATTTAGAAATCCTTTCTATACAATGGATGACTTTTATTGTTCTATATTCTAAACCAGCTTGAATATAAATTCAACAAGTGTTTATTTTCTAATCTCATTTGCTTTACTGCGTTGACAAAATATTTCATATTGAATAATTCCCGCAGCCACAGAAACATTCAACGAATCAAAGTTTCCCATAATCGGAATTGTTACTAGAAAATCGCATTTTTTCTTCACTAATGGTCTGATACCTTTCTCTTCTCCTCCCATTACCAGAACAACTGAACAATTAAAATCCATCTCTTTTAAACTTTTTCCGCCATGAGCTTCCGCTCCAAAAACCCAAAATCCCTTACCTTTTAAATAATCAAGCGTTTGCGATAAATTAACTACCCTGGCTACAGGTATTTGCCCAATACTTCCTGCTGAGGCTTTATGAACAGCCGCTGTAACCTGAGCCGCCCTGTCCTCCGGAATCACTACCCCATTTGCACCCAGACAATGAGCGACACGAATTATTGATCCCAGATTTTGGGGATCCATGATACTATCCAGCACTAAAATAAGATCAAAATTAAAAGACTTATGACGGTTTTTAATGAGTACATCTAAATCTGCATAAGCAAAATCTTTGCCCAGAGCGATAATACCCTGGTTTTCAGGAGTCCCCGCCAATTTTTCCAGATATTGTCGCTCACAAAACTCAACAGGAATTTTTTTCATGCGGGCGGTTTCTATTATTTCTTTTACCGAAGCTCCACTCCGTCCAGAGGCGATAATAATTTTCTTCAATCCGTCTTTGTTTTGCCGGAGGAGATCTCTTATAGAATTTATGCCGTAAATTACCTCCATACTCTTTTTCCCATTTTCATGAACGAATCATCTTGCCGACAAACCTTCAGCAATTTCCTGAACAATCTGCCGGCAAGCATCCAGCGGGTCTACGGCCGTGCGAATCGGCCTGCCCACGACAATATAATCAGCACCGGTCTTGATAGCTTCATAAGCGCTGAGAGTTCTTTTTTGATCGTCTTTTTTTGTTTCAGTCGCACTGCGTATGCCCGGTGTTACAATGATAAAATCACTCCCGAATTTTTTTCTCAAGAGCGCGATATCCTGCGCTGATGCAACAACGCCCGATGCACCGGCAGTTTGTGCCAATCCAGCAAGATGAAGAACCATCTCACCTGTGTCTTTTTGAAATCCTATTTCTTTTAAATCATCGTTATTTAAGCTGGTAAGCACCGTCACCGCTAAAAGAACAGGCCTCTCTTTGCCAAGTTTATCGGCACAGGCCCAGGTTGCCGAGACGGCCTCTTTAATCATCCGAGCGCCGCCGGAGGCATGAACATTAAACATATCAACACCCAAGCCGACCGCTGCTTCAGCCGCGCGGGCAACAGTGTTGGGAATATCATGAAACTTGAGATCTAAAAATGCTCTCTGACCTTTTTCTTTGATGCTCTGAATTATCTTAGGTCCTACGGCAGTAAATAACTCCTTGCCAACTTTAAACATGCCGACATGACCGGAAAGAAGTTCCACCCATGATAAAGCTTCCTCATAATTGCTGGCGTCCAGGGCAAAGATCAGTTTTTTACCGGCATCCTTACTCGATATATTCTTCATCGCCGATGAACTCCGTATTATCCGGAATTGGTTTAAAATCTTCTTTTGTTCCATTCAGATATTCGGGATTGGCATAAATGACTTTGCTTTCGGCAATCTCACGCAGGGCCTGCACGATTTCTCTGTTTTTGCTCACAACCAGAGGCGCCGAACCTTTCAGTAACTGGTGTGCGCGCTTAGATGCCAAAGACACCAATCCAAACCTTGTTTTGGCAACCAGCAATGAATCTTCTATTGTAATTCTAGCCATCGATTAAAATCTCCTTAAAATATGTAATTATTCTTTAAATTTTTTAATTTCGTTTTGCAACCTGCTTCTTTTACATTTTTCGGCTATATAAATTGAAATTAACTGATTTACAGCCGTTTTCAAATCTTTATTAAAGATTATATAATCATACCACGAAATCTCTTTTAATTCACTTTCTGCCTGTCTAAACCTTTTTTGAATAACTTCATCTGTTTCATGACCGCGTTTTTCCAGTCTTTTTAATAGTTCAGAACGGGACGGGGGAAGAACAAAAACGTAAATACCTCCCTTAAATTCTTTTTTAACCTTTTTAGCGCCCCGCGGTTCGATATCAAGCAATAAATCACCGCCATCACGGATAAACTCATCCATAACCTTTCTGGAAGACCCGTACAAGTTGCCGTAATTTTCCACCCACTCAAGAAACTCGCCTTGATCAATTTTTTCCTGAAACTCTTCGCGGGAGATGAAATAATAATCTTTTCCATTCACTTCATTGGGACGCGGAGATCTTGATGTATAGGAAACCGAAAATTTTATTTCGGGAAAAGACCGCATAACCCTCTGACAAATGCTGCTTTTCCCTGCGCCGGAGGGCGCGGAAACCACTATAAATAATCCTTTGGCCATAAATATCACTCAATATTTTGCGCTTGCTCACGCAACTTGCTCAATTCACTCTTAACTTCAATCACCTGACGGGTTATTTCTACATCGCCAACTTTCGAACCAATTGTGTTGATCTCGCGATTCATTTCCTGCAAAAGAAAATCAATTTTTCTTCCTTCGGTTCCATCGCTTTGCAGCAATGCTTCAAACTGGCCTATATGGCTATGCATTCTCACTATTTCTTCCGTGATATCAGTCCTTTCCGCCATAATGGCAACTTCCTGAGCCAGGCGTATGTCATCAAAAGCAAGTCCGTCCGTTAATTCTTTAATCCTCTCAGACAGACGTTTTTGATACTCAGAAACAACCTGCGGTGCGCGCAATTTAATATTTTCCAGAATTTCCGTAATCGCTTTGAGTCTCATCTGCATATCCTGAAACAGGGCAAGACCTTCTTCTTGCCGCATATTGCACAACATCGCCAGCGATTCCAGAAAAGTTTTTTCTACCTGATTCAGAAAGTCAGGACTCAATTGGGTTTCCGATGGCGGAGTAAAAATATCACGGAAACTGGTCAAAGTTTTTAAACTGATGGGAGCTTGTATATTGAATTCCTGTTTAAGCCGGCTCAAAATATCAAAATAATCGCGGGCAATTTCTAAATTCATACTTACTTTGGAAACATCGGCACCTTCCCCCTCAAACCTGATAAATATTTCAATGCGCCCACGTTTGAATCTTTCAGTAATTTTCTTTTTGTACTCCATCTCCAGAGGAGAAAGCGCTGAAGGTGTACGCAAAAATATTTCCAGGAAACGATGGTTTACGGACTTGGCCTCCACAACAATATTCTTGCCCTGGCAAACTGACTCTACCCGGCCATAACCGGTCATACTTTTTATCATTTATTCACCCATATCAGTTTAATAAAAATTCCTGATTCTTACTGACCTGTCATTTTCAACTGTAATAAATATTTCGTCCTGATTTTCCCGAGCATCAGAAGCTGCTTTTCATCCGCGTAATCAGGATAAGTCCAGGGTAAAGAACAGAATTTTTTCCCCTGATAAACCAATGTCAAATCGGCATAAATTCCATCCCGTAAATAGGGACGGTGAGTGTAACTCTTGCCGGTGGCTAAAATCAAATTAGCTTGCGATATGTACCCTGGATCAATATTAACCTGCCGCCGCGAATTCAATGCCGATTTATTTTCAATTTCGTTTGTTGCCAGTTTAATATCCGGTAATTCTTCCGGCCGGATTAATTCTTCCATGGACAAAAAACGCCTTACAAGATTCTCACCCATTTCGGCGCTATAATAACTCGTATAATTAAAAGGTATTATCTCACTTATAAAATCCGGTTGTCCATATGCGGAAGATAAAATTTCTATTGTCTCGTTTAATCGAGCGTCCTCCTTCGCAAAAATACTGAAAATCAACTTTACGGGCTGAGCCTGACTCGGTTTGCTCATAACACGTCTATCAATTCTTTTTGAGAAACGGTGGCAGTCCCTATTTTCTCTACCACAAGACCGGCGGCCAGATTAGCCAAACATGTCGCTTCCTTCATATCAGCCTGCGCGGCAAGACCAAGGGCGAGCGTACCGATCACTGTATCACCGGCTCCGGTAACATCATAAACTTCTTTGGCCTGAGATGGGAAATAAGTATGAACAACTTTACGGCCATTTTCAAACAGGCTCATGCCTTCTTCTCCCCGTGTCACAAGTATTGCGGGAAAGGCGTATTTTTTCAAAAGAGATTCACTCAATTGTTGAATATTATTGTCGCTTGTTATTTCCATACCGGCAGCGCGCTGAACTTCATAGTGATTGGGAGTAATGACATCCACCCCTTTATATATGGAAAAATTGTTTTGTTTCGGATCAAGACAGATGAAAATATTAGAATTCCCCACTATCTTTTTTATTCCCTGGATAAGTTCTTTAGAAACAACTCCTTTGTTGTAATCGGAAATAACAATCGCCCCTATTTTTTTACGCAGCGACTTTACATATTCCAGAATTCTATTGATACTGGATTGAGGAATTGGTTTTCTGTTTTCCTTATCAAAGCGCACCATTTGCTGTCCATGCGCGACAATTCTGGTTTTAAGAGTCGTCGGCCTGTTCTTTTCTACAATAATGCCCTTTGTCTCAATTTTCCGGTCGCTCAACTCCATAAGCATTTTTTTCCCGATATTATCAGCGCCGATGACTCCGGCCACGTAAACCCTACCGCCCATAGCATGAATATTATTGAGAACATTCGCGCAGCCGCCAAGCAAAATACTGTCTTTTTGAACATCAACAACCGGTACGGGGGCTTCCGGGGAAATACGTGAAACATTTCCCCAGATAAAATGGTCGACCATTACATCTCCAACCACAAGGACACCGGAATGGGAGAAATTGTCAATAATTTCCAACGCTCTTTTTTTTGTTAAAATTCTATGCACGCTTTGAAACAAACTCCTGAAAAAATTGATGCTGAAAATTAAAAAAAGCGCTTACCGCGCCTGCATTGTAAAAAGTGGCGCAATATTATTACCAAGACCTGAATTTGTCAATTATTTTCTAAAAATATAAAATATCCGCAAGAATATATTTTACCCGCCTTTACGATTACCTTGACACGGCAATAACATCTTCCTTATACTTCTTTTCCAAAACGACAGACCATTTGTTAATAGTATTTTCAAGAAATTGGTTATTCGAAGAAATAAAAAGGATTTATCATGTTAAATGTTGAACAATTTCGCTATGGAACAGACAATCTTGCCTATCTAATCCATGGAGAGAAACACGCATTAGCCATAGACGGCGGAGCTTGGAAAGAAATACTTTCTTTCCTCAAAATAAAAAAACTCGTACTGACCTCTGTCACCAATACGCATTCTCATTATGACCACACATCAGGAAACGATCATCTGATCAAAGCGACCAGCGCCGATTTTCTTAATTCCGCGATTCTCCCTGACAATCACAAAATTATCATTGAAGGAAAAACCATTCTGCTTTACCGGACTCCCGGCCATACAGATGACTCCGTCTGTTTTCATACAAACAACATTTTAATCACCGGCGACACGCTCTTTAATGGAACAATCGGCAATTGTTTTTCCGGCAATCTGAAGAATTTTTATTTATCTATAAAACGGCTGATGGATTTGCCTGATGAAACCATCATTCACGCAGGTCATGATTATATCATCGATTCCCTTGCCTTCTCCCGCCGCCTGGAACCTAATAACAAGAATATTGAAGTTTTTCGTAATTCTCATAGTTCAATCCCAATAATTTATTCTACTCTAGCTGAAGAACGCAAAATAAATCCTTATTTGCGATTTAATGAAGAAGCCATCATGAATATCATTAAAGAAAAAAATCTTCCTTCTGCCACAGAATGGGAACGATGGAATTCTCTGATGTCCATTGAATAGAAAATAACTTTAAAGCTACCTACGACTTATTAATTGACATATACATATAATTGTTTTAGTATTAAGAAAATTGCTTTTACGATTTATCTTCAATTCATTATGAGCAGTGGAGCGAAAAGAAAGGGAGAATGACGGCAATTAAAACAACAAACTCTAAATGTAAAAAAACCTCGACTCCTCATCATCAATTGTCAATCGCCAACCCCTCTAAAACACCAAATATTAAAAATATTGAAACATGTCACCCTGATGGTTGGCTGCAGAAATCCAAGCAGCTCTTCCATCTTAATCCTGATTCAATAGCTCTGATAAACATCCAAGATAAAAAATTCACAGATATAAATGAAGCTTTTCTGAGAACATTCGGTTTTTCACGGGAGGAAGTTATCGGCAAGACCACCGAAGAAATTAATATTTTTGTGCAACCCGAAATAAGAAAGAAGGCTGCGCAACAGATGATGAAAGATGGTTATATCGATAATTGCGAGGCAAAATTCAGACGCAAAGACGGAACCACTCTTGACGGAGTATTCTCAGGAGAAATTATCGAGCATCAGGGAGAAAAATATTTTCTCATGGTCATGACGGATATTACTTCCCGCAAGCATTTCGAGAAAGCTCAACACGAAAACGAAGAAAAGTACCGGACTATCATGGAAACCACTGAAGAAGGCTATTACGAAATAGATCTTGCGGGCAATTTCACTTTCTTCAATGATTCAATCTGTAAGCTTCTCGGCTACTCACGGAAAGAATTAATGGGAATGAATAACCGGCATTATACAGATAAAGAAACCGCAAAAAAAGTTTTTCAGGCATTCAATAAAGTTTACAGAACAGGCAAACCCACCAAAGAATTCGACTGGCAGATTATAAGAAAAGACGGCACGAAAAGATATATTGAACAATCAGCCTTGTTACGAAAAGATTCATACGGCAAACCGATAGGATTCAGAGGAATCATTCATGATATAACCGAACGTAAAAAAACGGAGGAACTGCTTAAGAAAAGCGAAGAAAAGTACCGCCTGCTGGCAGATCACGTAAAAGACCAGGTGTGGCTTATGGATATGGATTTAAACGTAACATATATAAGCCCCTCCGTCGAAAAATCGTTCGGGTATACCTTGCAGGAGCTTAAACAAATTCCCTTTGACAAGTTGCTGACTCCAAAATCTTACCGCGATGTCATTAATATTTCCCAAAAAGAACTGCCCAAGGCACTGGATGCTTCTTCAAACTATTCTCTAAAAAAATTATTTGAACTGGAATTCGTCTGTAAAGACGGCCATATTTTATGGATCGAATGCGCTTTCAGTTTTATTAAGGATGAGAATGGAAAGCCTCTGTCCATCCTTGGCGAAGGCAGAAATATCACCGAACGCAAGCAAATAGAAAATTCTTTGCGAAAAAGTGAGGAGAATTTCCGTCATTCCCTTGATAATTCTCCATTGGGTGTGCGTATATCAACATTAAAAGGCGAAACCATTTATGCCAATAAATCGATTCTTGACTTATATGGCTACGTCAGTATCGACGAATTAAAAAACACTCCTTTAGAGAAACGATATACGCCGCAAAGCTATAACGAATATCTGCTAAGAAAAGAAAAAAGATTGCGGGGGGAATTTGGACCGTCCGAATATGAAATAAGTATTGTAAGAAAGGACTGCGAAGTCCGTCATGTTTATGTTTTCCGCAAGGAAATCTTCTGGAACGGCAAAAAACAGTCTCAAGTTATTTATCAGGATATCACCGGACGCAGAAAAGCTGAAGAGAAACTGAAGGAAACTATGGATAGCCTGCGCCGGTCTATCAAGACGACTATTCAGGTGCTCGGCATTGCTTCAGAAGCGAGAGACCCCTACATGGCAGGTCACCAGAAAAGAGTTGCCAATCTTGCCCGTGCCATAGCAACAGAGATGGAGCTGCCTTCTGAAATAATCGAAGTAATTCGCATGACCGGCGCCATCCATGATATTGGTAAAATTTCAATCCCATCGGAAATACTTTGCAAACCGTCAGTTTTAACTGATCTTGAATTTTCCCTTATCAAAGCCCATTCCCAATATAGTTATGACATTATGAAAGACGTGGAATCTCCCTGGCCGCTGGCAAATATTGTGTATCAACACCATGAACGTATAGACGGCTCCGGCTATCCGCAGGGATTAAAAGGTAAAGATATTCTTATTGAAGCCCGCGTACTTGCCATTGCCGATGTTGTTGAGGCAATGATGTCTTATCGTCCCTACAGACCTTCTTTGGGAATTAATATAGCGCTCAATGAAATTGAAAATAACGCGGGTGTTCTTTACGACCGCACCGCGACTGATGCCTGCCTAAGGCTGTTCAGAGAAAATGGATTTAGACTCGAATAATTGCGCAGTCAACCCGTTCATATCCGTTTCCTCAGTCTCCTACAAGTCATTCCATATCTCTTATTGACTTCATTAATATTATAAAGTAAAAATTTACCAAGTAATTAGTCTATAAGGGAAGACTGCCATGATTTATTCGGTATTGTTAGTTACTTTAGGTGTTGCCATAACTGCTTTTATGTCCTTCTGGTCTGTGGTTTTTTCAATCTTCCCTGATGCCGACAACAAAATTCATAAAGTGGCCAATCTCTGGGCTAAAATCTTGCTTTTAATATGTAATACAAAAGTAAGATTGATCGGTGAAGAAAATCTGCTGCGGGGGAAACCGCAAATTTTCATGGCCAACCACCAGAGTGATTTTGATATTCTAATTTCTCTGGCATATATCCCTGTTCAATTCCGGTGGATTGCAAAAAAAGAGTTGTTTTCCATTCCTATATTCGGCGCGGCGATGAGAAGCGCCGGTTATATTGAAATTGACCGGAGTAATCGGGAAAAAGCCATGCAAAGCATTGACGAAGCCGCGTTGCGCATCCGTAGAGGGAAATCGATTATGACCTTCCCGGAAGGCACAAGAAGCCGTGATGGAGAAATTAAATCTTTCAAACAAGGAACCTTTTATCTCGCAATTAAGTCGGGCGTGCCAATCGTACCTGTTTCCATTATCGGCAGCGGTCAAATCATGCAGAAAAGATCTCTGAGAATAAAACCCGGCCAAATAAAAATGGTCATCGGAAAACCCATAGAAGTGATAAATTTTGATATTGAAAAACGGAATGAACTTATTGAAGTTGTCAGGAATGAAATCATAAAAAACTATAATTATTGGCAGGAAACAGAAAAACCGGATATTAAAGATATAAAAAACGAGACAGCTTGAATTTATTTATCATAATAATTTCAGAAATCATTCAAGGATTGACTGAACGTTTCCCTATACGCATCTCCACTCATCTGGTTATCCTGCAAAGTGTTTTGCCGGATTATCACATTAATTTGTTGTTAATAAATAGAAATTAATTTAATGCAGAAATCCAAGAAAAAGCATCTTATTCCGTAAAAAAAGCTGTATGCAGAATCAATTATAAGAATAATTAACAAATTTTAAAAATATAAAAATTCTTGAATTAATCAACAAATTATTCTACGTAAAAAAAGTTAAGCTTTCAGTAAGGTTATTGTATAGATTTTCTCTTTAATATCAGTCGCTTCTCAATTAAAGAGTAAGTTACCATTAGGGAGATAATAAAATCATGGAAAAGTTCGCCAATTACGTTCTTCAAGAAAAAATCCACGAGACCAGAAATTCAATCATTTATCGTGGACATAAAGAAAACGAATCACAGCCTTTTATTATCAAGCTTCTGAAAACCGTGTATCCGACTCCATCGGAAATTGCGCGTTTTAAACAGGAATATAATCTGGTAAAAAAACTCGACATTAAAAACATAATTAAGATAATCGATCTGGTGGAAGATAACAATAAATATGCCATCATCGAAGAGGATTTCGGCGGCGTATCTCTCAAAGACATGTTAAAAACAAAACCGCTCGGATTAAAATCATTCTTACAGATTTCATCAAAAGTATCCGAAACTCTGGGATTAATTCATAAGAACAATATCATTCATCTGGATATTAAACCTGACAACATTTTGATCAATTCGGAATTAAGCGAAGTCAAAATATCCGACTTCGGCATTTCCGCGATATTAACGCATGCGAATGATGAGTTGTACAATCCTGATGTCATTGAGGGAACACTATCGTATATGTCTCCGGAACAAACAGGCAGGATGAACCGTGGCGTTGATTACCGCACAGACATGTATTCTCTCGGCGCAACCTTTTACGAAATGCTTACCGGCGAGGTTCCGTTTAAATCGAAAGATCCGATGGAATTAATCCATTCGCACATTGCTCGCCAGCCATCTTCTCCGAGTGACCTGAATACTTCCATTCCGATGGTATTATCCGCTATTATCCTGAAGCTGTTATCAAAAAATCCAGAGGAGAGATATCAGAATTGTCTGGGTTTAATGGCTGATATTGATGAATGTTTGAATCAGTTGACCGAAAAAGGCGGCATTGATGACTTCTCAATAGCAACGAAGGATATTTCCATACGATTTAATATTCCCCGGAGTCTTGTCAACCGCGAAGAGGAGCAGAAGGCATTAATGGAATCCTTTGAGCGGGTAAGCAATGGTGCAAGCGAGATCATGCTGGTGATGGGTCAACCCGGAATCGGCAAATCTGCCGTGATCCACGAGATACAAAAACCCATTGTGGCTAAAAATGGATATTTCATTCTCGGTAAATACGACCAGTTTAGAAAGGACGTTCCCTACAGTGCAATCATTCAGTCCTTTCATGGGCTCATCCGGCAGATCATCGCCGAGAACGAAGAAAGGATACAATCATGGAAGGAGAAACTTCTTGCCGCTTTGGGACCAAATGGAAAAGTCATAACCGATGTCATCCCTGATTTGGAGCTTATTATCGGAAAGCAGCCTGACCTGACGTCACTTGGCCCGGAAGAATCACAGAACAGATTCAATCTGGTATTTCAAAACTTCGTAAACGTTTTTACAACCGAACACCATCCGCTGGCGCTTTTTTTAGATGATCTCCAGTGGGCTGACCAGGCAAGCTTAAAGCTTTTAGAAAACATCATGACCAGTTATGAAACAAAATATTTCTTTATGGTGGGAGCTTACCGGGATAATGAAGTAAGTCCGTCACATCCGCTTACACTTTCCTTTGATGAAATCGGGAAGAAAGGAAAAAACATAAACCGCATAACAATCGGCCCTCTTGATGTGAATAGCATCAATCGGATAATTATGAATGCGCTTATGTGTAATGCGGAAAGGTCTATGCCTATTGCCAAACTTATCGATAAGAAAACAGCCGGGAACCCATTCTTCGTCATTCAGTTTCTCAAGAGTTTGTATGATAACCGCCTGCTGGAACTGGATCCCCGAACCGGATGGCATTGGGATATTGATCAGATTAACAAGATGCAGGTTACCGACAATGTCGTGGATTTCATGGCAAAGAAGATTTCCAGTCTCCCGAAAAATACACAAGACATATTAAAAATATGCGCCTGCATCGGCAACAGATTTGATCTGGAGATGCTGTCTGTTGTTTCGGGAAAATCAATTGAAGAAACTCTTGCCGATCTGACCTCAGCCGTTCAGGAGGACTTGATCAATCTGCGTGGCAATTTATATAGATTTCATCATGACCGGATTCAGGAAGCGGCTTATTCCCTGATTCCCGATGATGAAAAGGCGAAGATGCACTACAAGATCGGCAATAATGTTCTCAAAAAGACCGCTCCGAAGGATATGAACGAAAAGATATTTTATGTTGTTGACCAGCTCAACAAAGGGATTAGCCTTGTTAAGGATTATAATGAGAAGATCAACCTCGCAAATCTTAATCTGACAGCCGCAGTCAAGGCCAAGGAATCCACTGCTTATGCGGCGGCGGTAAGCTACCTCAGCGCCGGCATAGGACTTCTGACAGATGAATCATGGAAGAAGGAATACAACTTAATCTATGCCTTGTATTCTGAACAAATGGAATGCCAATATCTGAACCGGAACATGGCCGAAGCAGAGAAATTATTCGAGATTATCATTGCCCGGGCGCTCACGAAAAAGGACAAGGCCAAAGCCTACAACACCATGATCGTGCTCTATACGAACATGCGCAGCCCCTGGGACGCCATTGAGCTTGGTCTCAAGGCGCTAACCATCTATGATATCCATATATCACCCTATGTCGGAGTGCTCTCCGTCGCAATAGAATTAATCCAGACCAAACGATGGTATGCCAAAGTTCCCTTAGAAAAACTTGCCGCATTCCCTCCCATGGAAGATAAGGATATGATCGCCTGCCTCCAACTTATGTTGTCGGTGGGAACTCCGGCCTATTACTTCAATCAGAACCTCCTTGCTAAACTGGCTCTCAAAGGGACCAATATGGCTCTGAGAACCGGACATATTCCGCCATATTCGGCCGGGGCGGTTATCGCCCAGGCTACCATCATCCAAACCGCATTGGGCGATTACGAGTTGGCCTACCGCCTGAGCGAGGAAGCGCTCAAACTCAGTGAGATGGTCGAAAATCGCAAAACAGCCGGCCAGGTCAACCATATCTTTGCTTTTTTTATTCAGCACTGGAGGAAGCATGCCCGGTACAACCTTGATTTCTACCGCAAGGCCTATCAACTCTCCCTGGACGCCGGTGATTTTATCTACGCCGGACACAGCATCAATGCTTCCATGGACTGCCGCCTGATGATCGGTGTGCGCCTGGATGATATTCTGGAGCAAAACAAAAAATATACGGACTTTATGAATATTGTCAAAGATCCCTTCATTGCCGCCCGCCACACGGAGAATAACCAACTGATTCTCAACCTCAAGGGTCAAACGGACAACCGCTATACGCTCTCCGGCCCGGGCTATGACGAAGATGCTTATATCGCGCAGCTCCGGAGAGAAAAGAATTTCTTCGGTTTATGCTACACGCTGCTTTACAAGTTAAAAATACTATATCTATACGGAAAGTATGAGGAGGCCCGTCAAATTGCCGCCGAACTGGAAAAACATATTAAAGTCCAGATGGGAACCCAAATGGTTGCGGAATACTATTTTTACTATTCTCTGATCCTGACGGCTTTGCTCACACAGGGGGAACCGCAGCGAAAGTGGAAATTTAAAGCCATTATTCGCCGCAATCAGCGAAAAATGCACAAATGGGCTGTTCTCTGTCCGGAAAACTTCCGGCATAAATATGATCTTGTGGCTGCGGAAATGATGGCCATCAAGGGCTGCTGCCGGGAGGCACAGGATCTGTATCATGCGGCAATCGAAGGAGCCCGGCAAAACCAATACCGCCATGAAGAGGCTATGGCCTGCGAACGTCTGGCGCTCTTTTACCTTAGTGGTTCCAGTACGGAAGAGGCCATGCTGTTCATGCAGCGTGCGTATCGATGCTATGCTTCATGGGGAGCATCAGCCAAGGAACAATATCTGCGGGAGTGTTATCCCGATCTTCTCCGTGTGGAGAAAAATCTCAGGCCGGCAGACGCCAATAGCGGGACAATCTCGTTAGAAACCGCATCTGAAACTCTGGATATGTCCACAGTCATGAAAGTCTCACAAATCATATCCAGCGAGATTTTGCTGGACCGGCTCCTTCAGAAGGTTATGCACATGTCCATTGCCAATGCTGGAGCCCAGCGAGGTTACCTGATTCTGGAATCAGACGGCAAACTGACCATCGAGGCCAGTGAAGATGTGGATAAAGACGAAATTCTAGTGATGCAATCCATGTCACTATATGATTGTACAGACATCTGCCATCCCATAGTCAATTACGTTCACCACAGCGCGAAGGACGTCATCCTCGGCAATGCTGTGCAGGAAGGAACCTTTACGAACGATCCTTACATCATGCGCACACAATGCAAATCTATTTTATGCACTCCCATTATGAACAAGGGCATACTCACCGGCATCCTGTATATGGAAAACAACCTGACCACTGACGCCTTCACCCAGAAGCGTCTGGAAATTCTCCGGTTCATCTCCGTCCAGGCAGCTATATCCATCGAAAACGCCAAACTATTCGAATTGGCCACTACCGATGGCATGACCAAGCTCTATGTACACCGTTACTTCCAGCTTCTTCTGGACCAAGAGATAAAGCGCTCACGCCGTCACAACAAACAATTTTCCCTCATCATGATTGATATTGACAATTTTAAATCTTTCAACGACACCTATGGCCATCAACTGGGTGATAAGGTATTGAAAGACGTGGCCAACGCCATCAAAAAAAACATACGCAGCGAGGATATCGCGGCGCGCTATGGCGGTGAAGAGTTCGTCATGATCCTGCCCGAAACAAATGGCCGACAGGCCATGATCGCAGCCGAAAAGGTCCGTGGAATTGTATCTGGACTTGAGATCCCCTATGAATCAAAAATACTGCATGTAACCATCAGCCTGGGCGTCGCCACGTATCCGGAGCATAACGAAAACAAGGAAGCTCTTATCCATGCAGCTGACGAGGCCCTCTATACATCAAAACACGCAGGAAAAAACTGCGTGAGCCTTTTTGAAAAGAAAGAGACGCCGGCGGAAGATTGAACGGCGGAATTTATTTTGATGCCGAGAAAAACAGAAGCCGGGAACGGCAAGCATAGGTATGAACCCCCACCGTTGAGGCTGTGTCGCAATACCTGTTTGTAATTGCGAATCCCAATTTATCGGAATGTGGCAATCTAATATTTTCAAGAGTTTATGAGATTGCTTTGCTCATAACATTCGATCGCAAAGACATTGCAACACAGTCTTGTTGGCGAGATTGTTCGACTTACAAATTTTAATGCGTTTCACTTTTAAAATTTGAGTCACTCAATAAATTTTTTTCCTCTACTTGTCAAATCGTCATTTTTCTGAAATAATCATTTTAATTGACAAATTATTTAAACATGCGGCAATAATATAGTATGGCAGAAAAACAAACGAACAATAAAAGAATCCGAGAGATTAAAGGCGTCGTTTACCTTTCTCTGGCCGTTTTCTTACTTTTATGTCTGGTTTCATACCATCCTCAGGATCCTTCGTTCACCCACTTTATCGCCAGCGGTCAGGCAACACATAATTTTACAGGCAAGGCAGGATCGTATACGGCCGATTCCCTGATTCGTCTTCTGGGCGTTGCTTCCTTTCTCCTGCCGCTGACGCTTTTTGTTTGCAGTTTTAAATATTTTTTGCGGCCGGATTTTACTATGAACACCCACAGGTCTCTGGGTTTTTTATTTTTTATTCTTTCTTTTGCCGGAATAATGTCCATCCTTATCAGTGGAAGTTTCACTGTTTACGGAGAATCACTGAAAAACGGCACAGGCGGTTTAATCGGCGTTTCAATCGTCGGATTGCTGCGCACGTATTTCAATGTTGCGGGAACCTACATCATTTTATTTCTGATTTTTGTGGTGTCGTTGACATTCATGATTGAATTTTCAATCGTATCGGTAACGGAACGAACATCTCAGTCTGCCCTGGCGTTAATAACACCCTTCAAAAGTCGTCTTTCGTCTTTTGTGAATTTTGTTTTCACAACCATGAAAACGGAGAAAAAACAGCAACCAGTTATCATCGAAGATCCCCCGCCGGTTGTAAAAAAAGCGCCTCCGAAAAAAATCGAACAGACTCATTTCGACTTCAATAAAACAAAAACCGATGATAAATTCCAACTGCCGCCGCTTACTTTACTGGAAGAAGCGCCACAAAAGGATGCCCGCGTAAAACGGGATTCTCTGGTCACCAATTCCCGCATTCTGGAAAAGAAATTGTCCGATTTCGGCGTTGAGGGACGCGTGGTGGAAGTAATGCCTGGACCGGTTATCACGATGTATGAGCTGGAACCCGCTCCGGGAGTCAAGATCAACAAGATAGTCAACCTCTCTGACGATCTGGCTTTAGCGCTGATGGCGCCGAGTATCCGCATCCTTGCTCCGATTCCCGGCAAATCGGTCATCGGTATTGAAATACCAAACTTAAAAAGGGAATCCGTTTTTCTCAAAGAAGTAATCGACAATAATTCTTTTTCCGAATCATCTTTCCGTATTCCGATTGCTCTGGGTGTTAATTTTGTAGGAACACCCGTGATTGCCGATCTGACAAAAATGCCCCACCTGCTCATTGCCGGCACCACCGGCTCCGGCAAAAGTGTCGCGCTCAATGCGATGATTTGCAGCGTATTATTTAAAGCACAGCCTGATGATGTCAAATTCCTGATGATTGATCCCAAAAGGCTGGAGTTGTCCTCTTATGAAGGGATTCCCCATTTAATGCATCCTGTCGTTGTCGACCCGAAGAAAGCTTCGCAGGTCCTACGCTGGACAGTGGAAGAAATGGAAAGACGCTACCGGATACTCAACGATTTGAAAGCAAAAAGTATTGACGCCTACAACGAACTGCTTTTAAAAGGTCTGAAGAGCAAAACGGTTTTAGCGCTGCCAAAACAATCCGATCCGGATCTGGAAGATGATCAAGTTCCTGATACAGCAGATACGGGTAAAGCGGAACAAGAAATAAAGCACACCAAGCTTCCTTACATTATTGTCATCATCGATGAACTGGCCGATCTGATGATGGTCGCGCCGCGGGACGTGGAAGAATCGCTGACGAGACTGGCGCAAATGGCGCGAGCGGCGGGAATTCATCTTATCATTGCCACGCAAAGGCCGTCGGTGGATGTTATCACCGGTTTGATTAAAGCGAATTTTCCCACGCGTATTTCGTTTCAGGTGTCTTCCAAAATTGATTCGCGCACAATCATTGACCAGCAGGGCGCGGAAAAACTGCTCGGCGCGGGAGATATGCTTTTTATTCCGCCGGGCACATCCAAACTGTCCCGCATTCACGGAGCTTATGTTTCTGATAAAGAAATTTCGCGCATTGTCGATTTTGTCAAAATGCAGGCGCAACCGGCTTATGATTCCTCCATCGAAAAATTCGCATTGGCCGCCGCGCAGAGTACGCATGAGAACGATGATGATTTCGATGAAAAATATGATGAGGCTGTGGCTTTGGTCGGAGAACTGGGACAGGCCTCCATATCGCTTGTCCAGCGTTACATGAAAATCGGTTACAACCGCGCGGCGCGCATCATTGAAAAAATGGAGACCGAAGGCGTTGTCGGTCCTTCCGACGGCGCAAAACCCAGAAAAGTCCTGATTAGAAAGCTCCCCCGTTGAGAAAAATAAACCAAAATAAAGTAAATATTATCAGTCTGGGCTGTCCGAAAAATTTAATTGATTCGGAAGTAATGGGAGGCCTTTTAAACCAGGCGGGCAATCAACTGGTTGACCGCAGCGATTCAGCCGATATAGTCATCGTGAATACCTGCGCCTTTATTAATCCGGCCAAGGAAGAAGCCCTTGAAGAAATTTTAACGCTGGCCTGCGAAAAAAAGAAAAATAATCCGCAACTGCGGATTATCGTTGCCGGCTGTCTTGCCCAGCGTTATGGTAAGGAGCTTTTCACCCAAATGCCGGAAGTAGATTTATTTATAGGCACCGGAGAAGTAGGCAACATTGTCAGCCACATAAATAAATTAAACCGGGGAAAATTTAAAAGATCAGCCGTGATCACCAAACCGGATTTTTTAATGAATTTTGAGCACCCGCGGATTTTACCCCCAACAGCTACAAGCACGTATTTAAAAATTTCCGACGGCTGTTCCAATCGCTGTTCCTACTGTGTGATACCGTCCATCCGCGGTCCGGTGCGCAGCCGTAAACCGGATGATATTCTTCACGAGGCTGAAATACTGGCTAAAAGAGGAATAAAAGAAATAATTATCACCGCTCAGGACACTACAGCCTATGGAAAAGATTTAACCGGCCGCCCCCGTTTATCTGACCTTTTAAACGATATGGCAAAAATAAAAAATATAAAATGGATACGCCTGCTTTACGCCCATCCGGCGCGCGTCACCACAGATTTACTGGAGATTATTACCGCCAATGAAAAAATCTGCCGCTATATCGATCTGCCCATTCAGCATATTGACGATGATATCTTAAAAGCAATGAACCGCAAAGTCACCAGCGCTAAAATTAAAAAAATTATTGCTCAGGTGCGCCACATAATTCCCGGCGTCGCTTTGAGAACATCGCTCATTGTAGGATTTCCGGGCGAGACGCCGACAAGATTCAATAAACTGCTCGATTTTGTGAACGAAATAAAATTCGATCATCTCGGTGTCTTTATTTATTCTAAAGAAGAAGGAACAATTGCTGCAAATTTAAAATCGCATGTTTCCGAAAAGGAAAAAGAGCGCCGCCGTGAAATCATTATGAATGAGCAGGCGGCCGTTTCCGCCGCCATCAACAAAACATTAATCGGTTCAATTCAGGACGTGCTTATTGAAGAGAAAAGCGACCGTACTGACTTTGCTTTTATAGGCAGATGCCGCAGACAGGCGCCGGAAATAGATGGTGCAACTTACATTAAAAAATCTAATTTAAAAATCGGCAAGATCGTAAAATGTAAAATAACTGCCGCCGATGAATATGACTTGTTCGCAGAAACAATCAATTAAAAACACATCTCCTTGATTCATCCCCTCAAGAGCGGAAAGAAATTATTGGATTGTCATGTTCATTGTCGTAAACTCGCCATGGGGCTGAATTTATTCTTTGAAATACCTATATAATTGTTGTATAAATTCTACATAAATATGTTTAGAAAAAACAAGGAAGCACGTAGCAAATGAAAACATCAAAGGGCAAAGAAGATACAGCGGGCAATACCAACCCTTCCGTGAAAAAGGGAATTGATGCGAATACGATACGCCCGGAACTGGCCGAGATGATTGAGCGGCATTCTTTCGCTCTTGACGAGAAACGCGCCGAAGCGGTGGCAAAACGTCAACAGAAAAATCAGAGAACTGCCCGCGCCAACATTGAGGATTTATGTGACGCCGGAAGTTTTATTGAATATGGAGTTATGGCTATTGCAGCGCAACGCGGAAGGCGATCGGAAGAAGATCTCATCAGCAAAACTCCCGCAGACGGGTTGATTGCGGGCATCGGTTCTGTAAACGGTTCATTCTTCAAAGAAGACCAAGCCCGCTGCATGGTCATGGCCTATGATTATACAGTTCTTGCCGGCACGCAGGGCTATTTTAATCATAAAAAAATGGACAGGATGCTGAAGCTTGCCTACGAGCAGCGCCTGCCTATGGTTTTATTTGCGGAAGGCGGTGGTGGAAGACCGGGCGATGTTGATGCCATCGGCATCATGGTGGCTGGACTTGATTTATCCACCTTCGGTTCCTTCGCGAAACTCAAGCGGAAGAGTCCCTGTCGTCGGCGTTGTATCAGGACCATGTTTCGCGGGAAACGCCGCCCTGCTTGGATGCTGTGACGTTATTATCGCGACAAAAAATTCCAATATCGGCATGGGCGGTCCTGTGATGATTGAAGGCGGAGGCTTGGGCATCTTTAAGCCGGAGGAAATCGGCCCGATAGATATACAAACTCAAAACGGTGTGGTTGATATTGAAGTGGCCGATGATATGGAAGCGGTTGCTGCCGCCAAAAAATATCTTTCCTATTTTCAGGGAACAACTCCCGCGTGGGAGGCCGCTGATCAACTTCGCCTGCGCGATATGATTCCCGAAAACAGCAAACGCGCTTACAACGTGCGCACTATCATTAAAACATTAGCAGATACGGATTCATTTCTTGAACTGCGTCCCAAATTCGGCCCGGGCATTATCACAGGATTTGTACGCATCGAAGGCCAGCCTTTCGGTTTGATAGCCAATAACTGTATGCATATGGCCGGAGCTATTGAAGCCGAAGGCGCGGATAAAGCGGCCCGGTTGATGCAAATTTGCAACGCGCATGGTTTGCCGATTCTCTCTTTGTGCGACACGCCCGGATTCATGGTCGGGCCGGAAATAGAAAAACGCGCGCAGGTGCGTCACGTCTGCCGTATGTTTGTTATCGGATCACATTTGACAGTGCCTTACTTCACGGTTGTGCTGCGCCGTGGTTACGGTCTTGGCACTATGGCTATGGCCAGAGGTGGTTTCCACGAATCTTTCTTCACGGCTTCATGGCCGACAGGAGAATTCGGCGCCATGGGCATAGAAGGAGCCATTAAGGCCGGTTTTAAAAAAGAACTGGCGGCAATTGTTGATCCGACGGAGCGCGAAAAACTCTATGAACAACTGGTGGCTCAATTGTATCAAAGAGGAAAAGCGATTAACATAGCATCTTATCTGGAAATCGATGCAGTCATCGATCCGGCCGATACCAGAAAGTGGATTATGCGGGGCATAAAATCAGCGCCCATGAGAAAAGATCAGGAATCATGTCACTCTTTTGTTGATCCATGGTGAGAATGGTGTATTCGTTATTAGAGGAATATAAAAATGCATAAATCAATTTATTTGTTTTTGATTTGTCTTTTAATTTTGGGTTGTACTAACAAATCGGCACCTATTGAAGTGAAAGATAAGCTTCATTTTGGTAATTATAGTGTGTCTCCTCCGAAAGGTTATTGGTACTTTCCAAGAAAACTCCCCGATAAATTTAGTACTTCTAAAGATTTTTTTCTAATTACTTTCTGGGAAGACAAAGCGACGGCATCTATGGTATCGGCATTGAGAAAAACTCCCTCTCATAGATTTGATCCGGATAGCATGAAAGTATTTTTTAACTTTGGAGTAACTATAAATAACTATAAGAAATTTGATGAATACTACAATACTGCACAATCATTTGGTATAAAATATGATGAATTACCTAGTGAAGCAGACATTCTTAAATCGGAAGCTAACTGGAATTGTAAACAAAATACTCGAAGTTATTATGGTATTGAATGTATTGCACTAGGCAAAAACCTCATAATTGTTGGTGTCTATGGATATCGTAAGGCTAATGTATTAACAAAAATACCAATATTCAAACAAATGATTGATTCTATAGAAATACGTGAGCAATAATTTGTAAAATCCTATTAAACAAAATACTGGATACCGGTCTGCGCCAGTATGACGATTTTAAAATTTTGGGGCTGTTCAAAAATGTTCAGATGCAAGGCGCGCAAAAAGCGAACCGCGAGGCGTATTAATAATACGTTGAGCGGTGCGGTTTGCAGCGCAACACAGCAGATGGGCGTTTTTCAACAGCCCCACCATTAAGGTAAATTTACAATGCTTATTCAAGATGTTTTTACCGCCTATAAAGATGACCTTCAAAAGGTTGAAAATTGTATCAATGACAATGTTTCTTCCGAAATCAAATTGATTCCCGAAGTCGTGCATCATTTAATTGACAGCGGCGGCAAGAGATTCCGGCCTCTTCTGCTTCTGATTAGCGCCAGCATTTGCGGATGCCGCAATGAGCGCCGTTTCCCTATGGCCGCGGTCATGGAATTTATTCATACGGGCACCCTGCTGCACGACGATGTCATCGATCGCGCATCAATGAGGCGTGGCAGCACATCCGCGAATAAAATTTACGGAAACGCCATAAGCATTCTGGTCGGGGATTTTCTCTGTTTCAAATCTTTCACCCTTATGACAGAAATCGGCAATCTGGATATTTTAAAACTTATCTCTGAAATGGGAGACATCATGTCCGAAGGAGAGGTGTTTCAACTCACCAAATGCGGCGACATCAATCTGACCGAAGAGGAATATTTCAACATCATTGAAAAGAAAACGGCTGTTCTGATTTCAGCCTCCTGCGCCGCAGGTGCGATTCTGGAATCAGCATCACCGGAGAAGCTCGAAGCCCTGGCGCAATTCGGCCTGAACGCCGGCATGGCCTTTCAAATCACGGATGACGTTCTGGATTACATGGCTAAAGGTAAGGAATTCGGAAAGTCCATCGGCAAAGATATGGAAGAAGGAAAAATAACCCTGCCGTTAATATTAGCCCTTAAACAAAGCACGGATGAAGAAAAAAATAAGATCAGAGAAATAATAGCACGTAAGAAAGGCTCAAAAAAAGATGCGCGGGTCATTCTGGGTTTAATTCAAAAATATAACGGAATTGATTCTTCCCTCAAAATCGCGGCTGGATATATTAACGAAGCAAAATCACAACTGAGTATTTTCAGCGACTGCTCTGAAAAAGACCATTTGAATACTGTTGCGGAATATATCCTTTCAAGAAAAATATAATACCAATTTTAAATCAAAGCGCTATTTTTGTTGGCGTCGTTGTCGGCTTCCTCAACGTATTATCATATACGCCTCGTCGCCTCCGCCTAGCCGCCTCAATATCATCTTTGATTTAGAATTGGTATAATACCTTGTATATCCGTTCTCATCCCGAAATCTCGTTGATCTCAGAAAAAGTCCTCAACATTTTATGGGAGTTGATAGTTTTTTTCGCGAAATAATCTCAGGCAGGCATCGGCAACAGTAACATCATAGAGAATCCCCTTATTTTTCTCGATTTCTTCCAGGGCGGCCTCAATACCCAGAGACGGACGATACGGACGATGGGAAGCCATAGATTCCACCACGTCGGAAACAGCAAGAATGCGAGCTTCTATGAGAATTTCGTCACCCTTAAGTCTTTTCGGATAACCGGACCCATCCAGCCTTTCGTGATGTTGACCAATGACCTGTGCCAGAGGCCAGGGAGATTCTACATCCTTCAACATTTCGTGTCCGCTCCAGGAATGCTCCTTAATCAGAGAAAATTCAATGTCCGTCAATTTATTAGGTTTGGTCAATATCTCCGCCGGCACAGACATTTTACCTATGTCATGGATCGAACAGGCCATGCGGATGCCGTCAATTTTTTCCTGAGACAATCCCATCTCCTCAGCAATTGCGCAGGCCAGATTGGCAGACCGCAGTTGGTGACCTGCCGTATAGGGATCTCTGGCTTCTACGGCGGCAACCATGACCTGAATAGTCGTGCCAACAGACTTTTTGAGGATTTCAAGCGTCCGCTTAAGTTCTTCTTCCATTCTCTTCTGTTCGGAAATTTTCTGTTCCAGAGCTTGATTGACAATTTGATAATCCGCAGTCCGTTTGATTACCCGGTCTTCCAGTTCCTTGTTTATTTTTTTTACATTTTCCCGTTCAATTTCCAACTGTTGTTTCATGAAAAAATCACGCCGGGCGTAGAATTCGATGGCATAACATGACATCATTCCCAGGGCGTTCGCGCCGATAAAGAAAAAATTACTGTTGATAAGAACATGCAGAGGTGTCGGATGTATCCAGATAGACACGATGTCATATAATATTACCTGCAACCATCCGGCCAGTGAAGCCCACATGAAAAACAAACGAATAAGAGTATAGCCCCATATAAAAACAAGAAGCAGGCCGGCATAATAAAAATAACCCACCTCGGGTGGAGCAATAACGGTCATTCCGATAATGCCCCCGCCCACCAGCAGATAGACAAACGCCATAACGGCCTGCATATATTTTTTGAAAAATCCGGTAAAAGATATCAGCAAAAATCCGCAAAGCGCGGGACCTATGATAAAGAGCCGAATGAGCCATATGCTGAACATTTGCTTCGGCATCAAAAGCGCATCCAGAATGCCGAAAGCGGCATAAATCACTGCTCCCAGAATAACCAATGTACGAACATGGGAAAGCGACGCCCTATAGTAATTTTCCAGGAATGGCTCTTCGAGGCTTGAAGATTCGCCGGAAAATTTAAGTGTCAATGGATGCAGTTTCATTTAATGATTTATAATATTAACCGTATCGCGAAAATATCATCCTTTAATATTATTAGAAGTTTACCTTGGTAAGTCATTTATCCAAGGATTATAATATTCCCCGTCAATAACCCCACCGCGGTCTTCTTTAAGTGCCTGCGGCAGATAATTCATAATATCCTTTGCTGTAATTCCGTCAACACCTTTTTTTGCCGCCGCCAGATCCCCGGCATAGCCGTGAAGAAATACGCCCTTGCGCGCCGCCTCGTCAGGCTTAAGTCCCATTCCGTACATTGCCGCGATACAGCCGGTAAGAACGTCACCGGACCCGGCTGTCGCCATTCCCGCGTTACCGCTTAAATTGATATAAACATTTCCGTTATTTGTCCCGATAAGAGAGTGCGCGCCTTTTAAAATAATAGTGGCATTAAGCTTTTCCACTGTTTCACGCAAAACCGCGATTTTGTTGCTGTTGATTTCCGCCGCGGGTTTCCCGGTAAAACGCGCCATTTCCCCCAGATGCGGGGTCAGAATCGTTGCCGCTTTGCGGCCGCGCAATATTTCCGGATTTCCCGCAATCGCAGTCAGACCGTCACCATCAATAATCATCGGCACTTTGATTGCCGCCGTAAGTTCCTGAACAAGCTTTATTGTTTCTTCATGAAGAGAAAGTCCCGGACCGATGACCACCATGTCGACTTTTGCCGCAGCCGCAAGCAGTGCTTTTTTATTATTCTGGGCGATGCTGCCCGTTGCTGTTTCTTCCTGCGGCATATAGACAATCTCCCGGCCTCTCTTTGCGATTACCGGAACAATACCTTTGGGAGCGGCAAGCCGGGAGTAACCGCCGCCTGATTTTAAAAATGACATGGCTGCGAAATACGGAGCGCCATAATAATTTGCCGCTCCCGCGATAAAAAGAACATCACCCATCGCCCCTTTATAAGCTTCGGCAGGTCTTACAGGCAATGCGATATAATCATTGGTTTCGACTTTAAGAGTACTACTTTCGGTCAGCGTCGGAGGGAAAGAAATGTGACTGACGAATAATTCTCCGCCCAGTTCATATCCCGGATAAAGCATATTGCCGATTTTGGGCAAACCGAAAGTAACCGTGTAATCGGCTTTAACAGCCACTCCCATTACTTCACCCGTATTGCCGTTAACACCGGAAGGAATATCGAGAGACAGAACTTTCTTTCTGCTTTTATTGATCAAAGTAATCACGTCCGCGGCCAATCCGGCAACAGGGCGATCAAGACCGGTGCCAAGAATCGCGTCAATTACCGCATCACAATGAGCCAAATCTTTTTTAGCCACTGCCGCATTTTCCAGTTTAACCACTTCCACTGAAAGCCGGCTGATTATTTCGAAATTTGTTTTTGCCGCTCCTTTAAACTTAGCGCTGTCGCCAAGCAGAAATATTTTTACGCGGCCCCCTATGGAATGAATCAAACGGGCAACCACCAGCCCGTCACCTCCGTTATTTCCTGAACCGCAAAAGATTACAAATTTCTTATCTAGTGAGCCGATTTTATTTTGCAGCACATTTATTGAGGCAAGTCCCGCATTCTCCATCAGGATTTCTTCGGGTATTCCTAAATTATCGATGGCATAACGGTCCATGGAACGCATTTCATCAGCACTGGCTATTTTCATAATCGCCTCTCCATAGTGGAATAATATATTTATAATATAATTTTGCCGGAATGATAATGCAAAAATTAATTTATTTTTAAAACTTTAGCGCCTCTGATTTTTCCTTCCTTCAGTTCGACAAGAGCGCGGTTAACATCTTCAAACGCATATTCTTCCACTTCCGGTATTATGGGTATTTGAGCGGCCAAAACCAGAAACTCTTGTATATCACTTCGTGTCACATTAGCGACACTTTTTATTTCCTTTTCCAGCCATAGATGACGGCTGTAATCCAGCAATCTCAGATAATCTTTATCCGTCTCTTCTTTGCGTATAGCGTTGATAACCAATCTTCCGGCAGGTTCGAGATTTTTCAAAGCTTCCACGACCGGTTTCCATACTGGCGTTGTATCAATAATAGCATGGAGTTTCCGGGGCGATTCCTCGGTTGCGTCCCCGGCCCATACTGCGCCCAACTCACGGGCAAAATTTTGTTCATCTTTATTGCGGGCAAAAACAAATATATCCGTGTGAGGATAGCGGTAACGAACCATTTTTAAGACAAGATGGGCGGATGCGCCAACCCCGGTCAACCCCAAACTCTGCCCATCGATTAAATTTGTCAGAGAAAGAGAGCGGTATCCTATGGCGCCGGCACACAGAAGCGGCGCCGCCTGGACATCAGAAAAAACATCCGGAATGGAAAAAGCGAAGTCCTCATTTATTTTCAGATACTGGGCGTAACCTCCGGGAACGTCCCTGCCGGTTGCCTGAAAATCAGGACAGAGATTTTCATTCCCGGCAAGACAGGCCCAGCAGTTGCCGCAAGCGGAATTAATCCAGCCGATTCCAACCCGATCACCCACGGCAAATTTCTTCGTAAACCTGCCGCAACCGGCAACCATACCAATCGCCTGATGTCCAAGAATTACCGGAAATTCAGGAGGAGGAGTCCTTCCCTCTATTTCATCCAATTCCGTGTGACAAACACCGCACGCGGATATTTTAACCAGAATTTCCCGTTCCCCAACTTCGGGTTCACGTAATTCAACCATTTTAAGTGGCTGTTTGTTTTTTGTTAAGTTTGTTATCTTCTCTAAGATTGCCGCTTTCATTTTAAAGAAGCAGGGATTTCCAACTGCACGTCCACCGGCTTAATGTATTTTCCAACAATTTCCTGAGTCGCTGTCATGTTGAGTTTCTCAAATAAAAAAGAAAATTGTTTTTCCAATTCAACACCGATTTTATTGAGAATGTCCGCAGGCATTTGCCACATTTCCTGTTTGAAAGGACCGAATCCTTTTTTACGGGTCTTATAAATAAACTGTTCCTCCGTATCTTTTTCTTTCCATTCAGATTTAAATTCGGTTTTCATGTAGGTATACATTTTTTCTTTTAAATCTCCGGGGAAATTTGAACTGTCGTAAATCATATTCTGGAAGCCGGTGGCCAGATGAATTTCGGCTGTTCCTACGGCCGGAAATCTGTCAAAGGCTTCATCGGGAAGAGTGGACGCTCCATGCTGGACGGCTCCGGAAAGACCGTACTTTGAACGCGCCATAGCGGACAACTTTCCCAGGACATCGAAATCAATTTTAACCTTGGCAACGCTTCCGTCAGCCAGAGGAACGCCTCCATGCGTTGTGCCCGTCTGAACACTGATTTTGCTTATTCCTTTAAGCGAGTCACCCTGCTTTTTGAGTTCTTCCAGATATCCATCCATATAAGCCTGAAGTTCTTCCACGGTGCTGTTCTTTCCGCCGACTTCGCCGATTTCACCGCCCACGGAGATGGTAATGCCTTCCGGCTCCAGATCGCGTATCATTGTTGTGAGCTCCGCCGCCAGACTGTAGTTTGTTTTTTGCTGTTCCTTGACGGTTCCTTTTGTTAAATCGACCAGTGTGGAAGTGTCTATATCAATATTGTAAAATCCTGCTTCAATCGCTTCCCATATTAAATTTTTCACCGTCTGAACTTCTTTTGCGGCGTCGGCGGAAAATTTTTTCGCGTTAATTTGAAAATGATCTCCCTGCAGAAAAACCGGTCCGCGGTAGCCGGTTTTAACAGCGGCAGCAATCACGCAGCAGGCATATTCAACCGGCCGCTGCATTGTATAGTCAATTTCCGAACGGGCAATTTCAAAAATTACCGGGCCAACCTTCCCTTTTATAACCGCCCGGAAAACAGCCTGAGCAACATGATAGGTTATTCCTCTGATATTAATTGCCGGAACGGTAAAACCTTTTATTTCTTCGCGTCCCTTTGCTTCATAAAGCGGCTGGATTGAGGCGGACACAATTCCCAGAGCGGCGCCCGCGCGCCGGATGAGCCAGCGGGCGGCAAATTGCGCCGTCTTATCGGAACTGAATACCGCCGTGTGAATTAAATTATCAATAAGCTCGTTTTGAAATTTAGCTTCATCCAGAATGCGCACGTCATTGCCGTCGATCTCTATAATTTTCGCAAATTCTTTTTGTAATTCATTTTTATCCTTGTAGATCATAATTACTCCTTAGAATTTTGTATTATGATAACATCTGCGTTGCCAGCTGCACTTCGTAAACGCTGCCGATGTAAACCGGTGAGAGCTGATTTACATTTTCCACTTTTATAGACAAAATATCCTGCTTGCCGTCAGTCGCAAGGCCCCCGGCCTGCTCCATAATAAATGCCATGGGCTGTAATTCAAACAATAGACGCAGTTTCCCCTGGGACGCTTTTTTTAAAGCGGGATAGGTGAACAAGCCGCCTTTTTTGATGACAATCTGATTTATATCGGGAACAAAACCTCCGCTGTAGCGCAATTTGTATCCGTCACTTTCCAGTTTTTCGACAAATTTGAGATGTTCGGGAGTCCAGTCGCGTCGCAAGCCGCCCGGTGAAAATATCGAACCCTTATTTTTCAACTTGATATTTTCTTCGGATAAAACGTACTCGCCTTCTCGATTGAGAACAAACTCATGCGTACCCCTCCCCGCAGAATACATCATGGTAATCAATGGACCGTAAGTGATGTAAAGGGCTGCCACCATCGAATTTCTGCCCGTATCGAAAACCGAATTCTTATGAATGCCTATGATCGTTCCTATAGCCAGGTTGGTGTCAACGAGCGATGAACCGTCGAGTGGATCGGCAGTCACAATATATTTTTCACTGCCGGAACCTATTTGAATAATATCTTCCAGTTCTTCGGATGCATATTCACGCACAAAGCCTGAAAATTCCAATTGATTTTTTAATATTTCATCGGAAGAACGATCCAATGCCATTTGATCATCGCCGTAAATATTTTTCAGCCCGGCAAGTTTCCTGTTGGATTCATGAATTTTTGCGGAAATATATTTTCCCATGACGGCAATCTGCCAGATAAGACGCCTCAATTCGACTTCCACGCCCGCCGTCCACATGTGCCTTCTCAAATCAAAAATACTTTTTGTGTAATCGTTGATCCCCTCTCCCATATTATCCTCCGCAAATGATAAACAAAGTTTCTAACGGGTAATAATTGAAAATTTTCTTGATATTAAATTACCGCTGAACCATCTTTATTATTTATTAACATTGTTTGAACTTTCATGCAAATATTTAGACCAGTATAATGGACAACACATTTCTTTTGCAAGTTATAAATATTTGATATTTTTTACTTAATAACATTGGAAACAGAGGATGTGATTTGACCTGAGAGAAAAAAATATTTATATGCTCCATGTTGTCGATAACACAAGTCATGAAATATTAAAAAAAGTCAGTGGCAGTTTCCCTGGCTTTCAAGAAGATTCAACGTTGTACAATTTCCCAATGCACATGCTTTTTGCGCATAATAGCAGCCACGGTCTTTATCACCTTGCAATACATAAGCATTCCCCATATTGTTATAGGCCTCGGCATGATCTTGTTGCAGGTTGATGACCTTTTTGAAGTCCTCAATCGCTCGTTGATACCGGCCAAGGTTATAGTAAACAGCCCCTCTGTTGTAGTAGGCGCCGGCATGATTCGGCGCCAACCGGATGGCCTCATTATAATTTTCGATGGCAAGCCAATACTGGCTTAATGAGACATAAACATTACCGCTATTATTGTAGGCCGCGGCATGATCCGGCATTAGCCGGATGACTTCTTTATAATCCTTAATGGCCAATTGATACTGACCCAATTTGGCGTATGCATTCCCCCTGTTAAAATAGGCATCCACAAAATCTGAGTTAATACGAATTGCCTCATTGTAATGATCCACAGCCTCTTTTATTTTGCCTTCGTTAAACAAGGCAAGGCCTAAATTCATATGAATCATTCTGTCATCTTTTGTCACATTCAGGGTATGCTTAAAAAGCTTTATACTGTTTTCCCAGTAGCTGCACTGCCGCCAAGTTAATAATGTTAAGACTGCAAAAACGACGATTGACGCCGGAAACAAAATCTTTTTTCTTATTCCCGCAGAAGAAAATAGATAAGGTATTCCCCAGGCAATCATAATGGTAATACCAATGGAAGGCAGATAAGTGTAGCGGTCCGCCATCGATTGTTCGCCTGCCTGCACAAGACCGATGACCGGGATAAGAGTTCCCAGATACCAGAACCAGCCGACGAATAAAAAAGGCAGTTTCCTGATGTAATAAAAAACAACAAAAGTAATGCCTGCAAGGATGAGGCCGGAACTCAACATCTTCCATAGGGGCAGTGAAAATTCATAAGGATACAATACAGCCAAATTAAACGGCCAGAAGATTTTTTCCAAATAAGTTGCATAAGAAATAATTGCGTTGGCAACACGCATAATAAGAGGAAGGTAATCCAGAGAAACAGAACCGCTTTTGCTTTGCGCCAAAAAAGTTACGATACTCGAGGCAATAGTTAATAAAATAAAAGGGACCTTTTCTCCAATAAGTCTATCGGTTGAATCAAAACGGTTTCCAGAATCACCCGTTCCTTTCTGCCATCTTTTCAGCGGCCAGTAATCAAGGAGTAAAAGGACAAAAGGCAAGGTGACCATCATTGGTTTGGACATCAAAGCTAAAATGAATAATATCAGACATAAAAGATATTGGGATATCTTGGCATTTTTGGCATAGAAGGCATAAACATAGATACAGGCCATGCCGAAGAACATGCTTAAGACATCTTTTCTCTCTGACGCCCAGGCCACTGATTCCACGCGCAGGGGATGGAGAGCAAAAAGTGCGGCGGCAAAAGCGGATGACCAGAGATTATTTGTTGTTTTATTTAAGAAAAGGAACAGAAAAATAACAGCACCAATGTGCAGGAGCAGACTGACGAGATGATGACCGGAAGCATTTGCTCCGAAAAGCTGCCAGTCCAGTATATGTGAAATCAATGTCATGGGATGCCAGTTGCTCAGAACAACGGCCGTAAGCGACCATTTAATGTTTTCTAAATTAATTCCCGATTTAATATGATTATTTTCTGTAATGTATATGTTATCGTCAAAATTAATAAAGCCATTCCCTGCTATCCGGCCGAAGGCGGCACAAGAAACAATAATTAAGAATATTAGGACTATGTAAGTGTAGTTCTTATAATCACACAAGCAAAACACCTCACCGAAAGAGACGCCATAAATTCTGTTCCTTATATCATAATGCTTAAGAAAATATCATCAACTATAACGAATTGAAATGAAGAAATTAACATTCCAGTTTATACCTGCTATCTATTTTTAGCTTTAAGTCAAATCAAAATATCTTTCAAAATAATTTTTAAAGTTGACTTCATAAGTTCGTTGCGCTAATAAAGCTTCCTCTTTTTATTCATGCATTATTCACGATACAGGAGGTCATTGTGAGTTCATCAAAATCGTATAAAATCGCCGTTATACCCGGCGACGGAACAGGCCCGGAAGTTGTTAATGAAGGTCTCAAAGTGCTTAAAGCCGTGGCGGCTACTCAATCAATAAAGTACGAGCTTGCCCATTATGATCTTGGGGGAGAGCGCTACAAGAAAACAGGGGAAATACTCCCTGATTCCGTTCTGGAAGAACTGAAAAAATTCGATGCCATATATCTTGGCGCTATCGGTCATCCGGATATAAAACCGGGAATTCTGGAAAAAGGAATTCTCTTGACGATGCGTTTCGAACTTGACCAATATATCAATCTAAGGCCGGTAAAACTTTATCCGAACGTTCCCTGCCCCCTCAAAGACAAGGGACCGAAGGATATAGATTTTGTCGTGGTGCGGGAAAATACGGAAGGTTTGTACACGGGCGGAGGAGGATTTTTGAAAAAGGGCACTCCCGATGAAGTGGCCATTCAGGAATCTATCAACACCAGAAAAGGCGTGGAGCGTTGTCTGAGTTATGCTTTTAAATATGCCGTAAAAAGAAACAAGGCAAATAAACTCACGCTTTGCGGCAAGACCAATGTTCTGACCTATGCCTTCGATTTATGGGAACGGACTTTTAACGAACTGGCCAAAGAATATCCCCAATTAAGACCGATTACGCCAATGTTGACGCGACCTGTATGTGGATGGTAAAAAATCCCGAATGGTTCGATGTGATCGTAACCGACAATATGTTCGGAGACATCATCACCGATCTGGGCGCCATGATTCAGGGCGGCATGGGCATCGCTGCCGGAGGAAATATAAACCCTGAAGGCGTTTCCATGTTCGAACCGATCGGCGGTTCAGCCCCAAAATACACAGGGAAGAACATTATTAATCCCCTGGCGGCTATCTGCGCAGGAGGCATGATGCTGGAAGTTCTGGGAGAAGACAAGGCCGCCCGGAGAATAGAGAATGCTGTAATAAAGCTACTGGAAAGCGGGAAGATCAAGAGCCTCGACGCTGGCAGAATGGGCATGAGCACAAGCGAAATAGGGGACTGGCTGGCAACAAACGTTTAATGCGATTTTAAAAATTATTATTCTCTGAATGCTTCGATGACCTGATTCATCACGTCGTCCGGCCACTGTTTTTTCCCGATATTTTTCGGTAAATACTCTATTACTGTCGAAATGCGTTTCCCGTATGAAACGGCTTTCTTCAAATCGTCTGACAAAAGCGTCAAATCTCTTTTTGCAGACATTTCCTGCTCGAGCGCGAAAGGTAATTCTTTCAATTTTCCAACGACTTTCCCACGGGTAAGACTCGTCAGCATTGAATTATCATAACCGCCAAAAGGCGCCCGGGCATCGTCTTTGAAAAGTACCAGCGGTTTACCGGCCGCACAGGCAAGTGACGCTTCAACAATCATTCCTTCATCGGGGACACGGCCATTGAGGTTGCATACCACTGCGTTACAACGTTCAATCAGCTCATACACATCCAGAGAAAATATAGCGTAATCAATTTGAGAACGTATTAAGGAAATTGTTGACAAAAAAGACGAATTTCCGAAACGCATTACATATGCTTCAAGACCGTCACGATGCGGCACAAACGTTTGAAAGCCTGCGCCTTCAATGACTTTGGCTATCGCGTTCATGCCGCCGACTTCTTCCGCGCAGAACAGCGGGCCGGAACAATAAATTCTATTTTTCTCCATATAAAATACTCCAATTTATTAGAATATGTATTAAATTTATATTTTTATCCTGTACAATAATGCATAACTAAAATCAAATAACTAATATTTATATATCTTAAGCAGGCATCTTCCCTAAACAGGTAAGGTGTTTGTATTCACTGATGAATTCAGAAACTTAAAACTCAAACAATAATTATTTTTCAGGTCTTGCATTTTTATTCCAACCTTGCTATCAGATTAAAGTTTCTTTAAACAAGCGATCATCATTATGAACCATTATTTTATTCTGATTTTTATTTTTGTTCTGGCGATAGCAGTAATTGCCAGTGTTGTCTACGCAATCTGGCGCAGCCGCAAAGACGAACAGAGATTAATCAGCATAATTCATGGTTCCCCTATTCCTACTTTCGTTATATCTAAAGAACACAAAGTTATATACTGGAACAGAGCCCTGCAGGCTCTCAACGATATCAAACCCAGCGAAGTCCTTGGCACCAATCATCAATGGCGCGCTTTCTATAAAAGCCAACGTCCTTGTCTGGCCGATTTGATACTGGACGGCAGAACCGGCCAGACTGAAGATTTATATTCCGGAAAAGTGAGCAAATCAAAACTTCTGGACGACGCTTATGAGGTTTCGCAGTTTTTTCCAGACATGGGCGAAAAAGGAAAATGGTTCCGTATCACTTCCGCCGGCCTCAGAGACTCCGGCGGAAATTTATTCGGAGCTATGGAAACTCTGGAAGATATCACTGAACAGAAAAATGCCGAAGAAGAACTTCTTCAACGCACCAAACTGCAATCACTGGGGACACTGGCGAGCGGTATAGCTAAAGACTTTGACGGCCTGCTCACCGCTATTCTGCGCAATGTTTTTCTGGCCAAGATTTCCGCAAGCGATGAAGACAAGATTCTGGAAAATGGCCTGGCGATAGCGGAACGCGCAGGTCTGCAAGCCAAGGAACTGGCTCACCGCCTGATTACGTTCGCTCAGGGAGGCTATCCTGTGCGCAAGCTGGAAAATATTGAACCTATCCTGCGGGAGGCAGTTGAAAAAGTTTTCCACGGATCCGACATCGCCTGCAATGTCTCCATTGCCGACGATCTGTGGCCGTGCGAAATTGATGCAGCCCAGATAAAACAGGTACTGGAAAATGTTCTTGTTAATGCCAAAGAAGCCATTCCCGGCAACGGAATTGTTGAACTTATCGCCGAGAATACAACAACGGGAACAAATATCCGATCTCTCGGACAGGGCAATTACGTGAGGATCATTATCAAAGACAACGGAATAGGAATCCCGCGGGAAAATCTTTCCCGCATATTCGATCCCTACTTCACGACAAAGAAGACCAAGGAGCACGGGGGCATCGGCCTCGGATTGGCCATCAGCGATTCCATTATCAAATATCACAATGGATTAATTACTGTCGAATCCATTGTTAACTTAGGAACCACATTCTCCATTTATCTGGCCGCAACATTGAAAAACGGCGCATGATTAGGGAAATTTTATTTTTTATCACGGGATTAATACCAAATTACATTCAAAAGATAACGCGGCGGCAGTGAAACTCGACTTACGGAAATGTTTGTGTTTACAGAATTATACAGACTGTATAAACATTGTTAGAAAGGCGTGAAGAAAACTCGTGAGAGAATATATTTCTGCATATCTCAAAAAAGATTTTGTGACGTCACTTTCAGCCGATGAAATGAAAGCGATTTTTCAACTGCTTCGGGTTCAGAATTCCTTAACCTACCATTTGGTCAGGCTGGTTGAAACACATGAGGGAGAAAGAACAATCGTCTCTGGATTTCACCAAGTTGAAGAAACTTTTATTATCGCCAGCGTCATTCGGGAAGCGATGAAGGAACTTTTTGGTTCGGGTCGTGCCTTTCACACTTTAAAAGGCAGAATTAGGATGGTAGAGGTTGCAACGAAACTTACCAGTTTAGAAGCTTATTATCTTAGATTCAAAACAGAAGTGAATCTTCTTTTCTTGGACATGATTCGTAACCAGTTTTCTTTTCATTTCAAGAAAGATATCTATGAAGGAACCATCATTGATGGAACTGCAACAACAGACATGCAGATATCTATAAGCCTAGGTGAAAAGAATCAAAACATTGTTTATGTAGTTCCGGTCAATTCAGCATTTTTTCAGGTCGGTCAATTCATAAAAAAACACAATATTGCGAGCCAACCTGACAAGTATCTTTTTGATACTGTCTATTATGAGGCGACTTCACTATACGAATTTATCAATGCGTTTATGACTGATATTGTGAAAGGGAATGCTTTCAAGAAAACGGAGAGCTATTGAATTTACCTTCTAATAATGATTTCAACTTGATTCGTGGGACAGCCCCGCTCGCAAGTTAAATCAATCTTAATCGGCAGCAATTGAGCAGGAGGTGCGAATGAGAAACATCATCGTCATTCCGATCTCGCTTGCCGCAGCGGTGCTCGCTGCGGGATTAGGTGTCTTTGGTATCGCACTGGTCAAGGCGATCATCCCGATTTTTGCAATCACAGAAGGGACATGGTTTCAGATCTACGTTCAGGATCCACTGCTCTACACGCTCGTGCCACTCTACTGCGCTTGGCTGACATTCTGGCTCGTTTTTTCGCGCCTCAGTCGCAAACCGGTGCCACCAGCTAACTAGCGCCTGCAGCGGACCCGGACTGCGGGGCAGTCGCGTTCAAAGTTGGTTACCATTTCACGTTTTGGGATGCGCCGCTGATTTGCAGCGTTCGCTTAATTTATCGCGGGTAGCCGATTGTCTGCGACAGAATGATCTTCTGATTATCGCGAAGCTGCATGGCTTTTGCCAGAACATCTCTATCGATTGAACCTCTAACGACCGTTGCCAGACCTTCGGACGCACAGTATAAATAAACATTCTGCGCGATAAACCCGGTATCCTCCGCCGAATAGGAGATTCTTTCCTCAGCGCTCGCTCCGCCCATTCTGGAATAATCGGCGACATATATTAAATTTACAGGCGCTTCTTTTACAAACGGCTGCTTTCCCGTCAGCTCCCGAATATCCTGATTGATAACCGGTTTCAAAACATGCTCCTTCGCATTATAAAGATAGAGACCGTCGGCCATGGCAACATAGACATCTATTTCCTGCCAGTTCACGGCGGAAGGAGCGGTGCGCCGTCCTGAATCCGGCCTGTTAATTCCATCGGCCGCCCAGAGCAGACTGGAGAGAACTTCCACCGGCAGTTTTTTTGCGCTGAACTCCCTCGACGATTTTCTCGCCTGCAGAGATTGCATCAACGATTTTCCGCTGCTCAAATTCGGCGGCGGCAGTTTGATCGGCGACAATTCCGCCGCCCACGATGATGTAATAAATGAAACTATAATGAACGCTACCGTGCCTGTTAAAAATGATTTCTTAAACATGATAAGCCCTCCTGCTCTCCTAAATAATATTTTACCCCGTTACCAATTCCATGAACATCATTTGAGTTCTCTTTTATAATATCATAGTTCAGTCGTGGCGGCTGGCATACCGTCCATTGCAACCGATTGTTCGGTATCTGGTTCAGTTTTGTATCCAAAGATCTTCCACTTTTCCTTCACATAATCAACAAACTCATCCAATGGTTGCGCATCACAAATTAGCTGTAATTGCTGACCTGCTTTTGTTAGAACCACATGTCCAATATTCATATTATTGTCATTTTGTTTTTGGAATTCAATCCACATCTTATTACCGAAATAATATATGAACCCTTTTTGTCCAAATCCTGTCCAAGCATAGTTACTAAGGATATTGAAATGAATTAGACCCAAGCTTTCAAGGTGAGAAATGGACTCGAAGGTGATTCCGTGATCAATATAGATGCTGTGATTTGTATCGTATATAAAGAGTATAAAACTACCGCCAAAATTGAATCCGAAGCTACACAATTTGGAAAATAATATTGCATCAGCCTTTTCTAAGTTAGAGAGGATTCCAACGGTTATTTTTGAATACTTACCCGGAGAATTGGCTTGACCTGCAAGAACTCTTGCCCATAAACTTTGCATTTCATCATCCGAGATCAGTCGGCATTTATCAAAGAAGTGCGTGATCCAATCATCCTCGACTTGGTCGGGTCGCGCCTGTTCTGTGACCTCAGGAAGAGCTTTTCTAGTAATTGCTTCAATATTATTCTGTTTCTTTGCTTCTTCTGCAAAGAAACGGGCAATAGCTCTTCTTTGAAGATCTGTTATTTCAATTTGCGCAACGGCATGTATTTTATCTGCCTCGGCTTCTGCTTGCGCGACTCTCTTTATCTGATAGGGTTTAAATATACCACCGATTGCGTCTGAGATTTTTTCGATAAGTGTATTTGCCGGCTTCGTCAGATCATTTAAATTTATAAGCGAGTTATTATTACCCATACTATTCTCCTGTCGATCAATTAATATACAATCTTTAATATGCTGATTTGAAAAAACTGTTTGTTGAATTTTGCATTTTGTACGCCACTATTTGATGGAAATCAAATAATTATTGCTAAAGTCTGACGTAAGAAAATAAGGTAATCGAGAGGACGTCACAGGAATAAAAAGACTGAATCCCGATTATGTGATTCCAATGCACTGCACGGAACGCAAGGCAATCATTGAGATAGCAAAACAAAAGGCCGGATCAATTTATTCTAAATATGTCGGGAACAAAACTGACATTTTCAAAATTTACTAAAATCAGCTCACAGTGTTAAAGCCGTGAATAAAATATTGTCATCTGCAATTATTTCTTATCCTGATTTCGGGACATTACTTCCAGATTATACTTCGCCTTCTCGTGTCCTTTATCAGCCGCCTTTGAATACCACTTTCTGGCTTCAACATCATCTTTCGGAACAACCACACCTTCCTTGTATATACCGCCCAGATTGAACTGAGCCTCTGTGTGTCCCAGTTGGGCCGCATTGCGATACAACTTCATAGCTTCAGTAAAATCCTGCCGAACGCCTTCACCAAAGAAGTACAGCAACCCCAGATTATACTGGGCATCGGCATCTCCCTGCTGGGCCGCCCTGCGATACCATTTTACAGCCTCGATATCGTCCTGCGCAACACCTTCACCGTTATGGAACATCACACCCAGATTCAACTGGGCACCGGCAATCCCCTGTTCCGCTGATTTTAAAAACCATTTTGCGGCTTCAGTATCGTCCTGCGGAGCGCCTTCGCCATTTCGATACATCATTCCCAGATTAAACTGGGCTTGGGCGTGTCCCTGCAGGGCAGCCTTACGATACAGCCTTACAGCTTCAGTAAAATCCTGCGGAACACCGTCGCCAAAAAAATATTTCATCCCCTGATTATACAGGGCGTCCACGTCTGGCTGATCATCTGCCTGATCATCTGCCTTATGATGCGTTTTTTCGGCGTGGGTATCGTCCCGTAAAACGTCTTTACCTTTTTGTTGCAGCAGCAACAGATTATACCGGGTTCCTTCGTCCGGCTGATTATTTTCCTTATGATGCGTTTCTTCCGCTTCAGTGCCGTCTTGCTCAATACCTTCTCTTTCTTTATCATGTATTTCTTCGGCTTTAGTATTTTCCCGCCCAATACCTTCACTTTCTTCGGGTATCAAAATATCCAGTATTTTCCGGGCGGCTATATGTCCCCGGTCAGCGGCCTTACGAAACCAATCAATGGACTGAGCTTCATCCTGCAAAACGCCTTCACCTTTCTGGTACATCAACCCCAGATTATACTGGGCATCCACATTTCCCAGATCAGCGGCCTTACGATACCATTCGGCGGCCAATGCATTATCCTTAGGAACGCCTTCGCCGGTTTGGTACATTAAGCCCATGTTATAATGAACGGACGCGGCGCCCTGCTCCATCACCGCACTATGTTTTTTCGGGTTTTTCACATAGTCGTAAGACGTTACCCTGCTTTTTTTCCGCATCCTGTCCAGCATCGTCCGGGCATCGTCATTTCCCTGCTTAGCCGCCTTAAGATACCATTTTTTAGCCTCTTCATCGCTCTGTTCAACGCCCATGCCGTCTTTGTACATCTCGCCAAGATTGAACTGAGCAATTACGTGTCCCCGTTCGGCTGCCTCTAAAAACCATCTTACAGTCTCTTCATCGTCCTGCTCAACGCCTTCACCTTTATGATACATCAATCCAAGGTTGAACTGCGCATTGGCATGCCCCTGTTCGGCTGCTTTGAGATACCAGCCGGCAGCCCTTTCATAGTCGCGTGAAACGCCTTTTCCGGTCAGATACATCGAACCCAGTTTGTTCTGGGCATCCGCATCTCCCTGCTTGGCTTCTCTGCAAATATCTTCAACGGATGATGATTTATTCTTCATTATGAATTATTCTCGTTTTTTGAGTCTAATAATCTCAATACAAACTTTGCTGTTTTTTATCAATATTATAATAACACTATTCATTATTTTTTAAAGAAGGAAATTCACAATGGAATTGATTTCGTGATCAGCACAAAAACAGATTATCCAGGCCTGGAAAGAACAGTCAAATGAGTTTGAATAGTGTTCGTTAAGTTTTAGTAAAAAAGAAGGGGTTACGAAATGTGTAACCCCTTGATATATCTGGTGAGCCCTGTCGGAATCGAACCGACAACCTAATGATTAAGAGTTATAAGTTTTTAAATTATACTCTTCTCATACAACCACTTACATTAAACAATAAACGCACACATAGTTCTTAGAAGATTGTATATTAAATCATGAATTGTATTATTTGATACATTTAAAATAGATTTATATATTTTGATTAGTGGATTCGATTCCCATTCATTTCAGTCATAAATAATTATAATTATTGAATAATTATTTATAATAATTTGAACAAAAACTCAACCAAAAACAAAAGACTTAAAATCCCTCTTTCGAGGGATTGACATTTTTTATAATTTTTGCATTATGTCCATAACCTCTTATAAAGATATTTGGGAACATTTTCTGTAGAAATAAAAATTAATTGATAGTATCAACTAATTAAGTTTTTACAAAAAAAATTAATATTCTTTTACGGACGTTTATTTATATTCTTGATAAAAAAACTAATATATAAAATTGTTTTATTTCCTATTTATTTCTTTCCAATAATGAATATTTGATTCTCTAGTGTCGTTTTTTACAGTAGACGTTTTTTGCGGTAAATTTGTTTCAGCTGTAGTTTTTTTATCATGTAAGGAGGAATCAAATGGAATCTTTAGCAGGATTGTTGGAAGATATTAAACTTGCATTAGATTATTTAGAAACTTTTTCAGCGTCTTCGTGGATTACTTTGTCTTCTCTAGTAGTCGGTGGAGTATTCTTAAGGTTAATTTATAAGTCCAATGGAAGTGATAAGTATAGAAAACTTTATTTTTCAGGAATATTTATATCATTACTGTTAATTGTATTTTTTCAGACCTATAGACTCTGGTATGTAAATACACTTCCGATCTCGTCACCCAAACAAATATTTGAATCCCTAAAATATAACAAACGAGTTACTTGGGTGGTGCGTCTTATTCCCTACTGTAAAAGCACTGAACAATTCTTGACTATCCAAAGGTTAAATATGCTGGGACCTGAAAATCAAGAATATGTTTTTGTAGCAGACTATGATGAACTAAAGAATTTAACCATTAGCGATGCCGTATATAGATTAGGATTATCTCTGGCAAATAAGGATAGTGTTTCCGCGATAATTTTTCCATTAGGCAACAGAGAACTATTCCCGGCAAGTGCTCGTGGAGTTCTTCAAGTCATAATGAAAATTGATGCTGAAAATACTGGCATAACTGGCTACATACCTTTTAATCTTAACGCATTGCCTGACTCAGAAGCTCAGAGACAACTGCAAGATCAACGCAGGGTAAGTTGGTCATGGACCGAATATTCTCAGTATTACGATTCGTTTAGAAATGCTGTGAAATTTGCAATTGATAATAAAATATCTGCCTTGCAAAAGATTGGAACAATTGGGCCTGATTGGCATGCCACCGGATATTCTCAGATACTTGATACTCAAGGCAGTAATGGTAGAAATAACATATTTCATCTTACAACCAATAACAAGGAAGATATTAAGATGCCGAATTTTGGTGCAAGAGCTTTTTTGATTAGAAATATGGTGATAAAAGACATCGGTGACGTAGCCCTAATTCAGTTTAGTAATCCCGATCAGGAAAGAATACCTGATTTTGGTGGCAGGAAGGGCACTCCACCACAGTTCTAGTCAATTATTTAGACTTTCAAAACTTTGTGTTACCTTTTTCAGTTACTATCAAACTTTTTTTACTTTTTTTGACCATGTTATTTGCCAATATCTGTTGTTTTAATTCTGTATTTAGAAAGCCAATCAGACACTCTATTATCCCCTTCAAAAGTAATAAAATTTAAAGGTAATATTAGGGTGTTCTTACAGATATACGCGCACCGCTTAAAACAGCCATGACAAAAACAGGAATTACGAGAAAGATTACTCTGCATTGTTTAAGACATTCCTTTGCTACCCATTTATTAGAGTCTGGTGCGGATCTGCGGACGATCCAAAGCGCATTAGGTCATGAATCAATACAGACCACGCAGATATACACAAAGGTCAATTTAGGCCACATGGAAGAAGCTATAAAGAGGTGCTGGAAATGAATGTCGCTTTTTGTCGCTTTTTTCTAAAAAAAAGCACCTACCGGAATTGCGTAAGTGCTTGATATTTGGTGAGCCCTGTCGGAATCGAACCGACAACCTAATGATTAAGAGTCATTTGCTCTGCCAGTTGAGCTAAGGGCCCTTTAAATATTTTATTCTGGTACGCCCGGTAGGATTCGAACCTACGACCAACAGATTCGAAGTCTGCGACTCTATCCAGCTGAGCTACGGGCGCTCATTATCCAACCATTCATGAATGGGGTGAGTGAAGGGACTTGAACCCTCAGCCTCCGGGGCCACAACCCGGCACTCTAACCAATTGAGCTACACCCACCATTATCGCCTTGGTGCGCCTGGAGGGATTCGAACTCTCGGCCCACGGATTAGAAGTCCGTTGCTCTATCCAGCTGAGCTACAGGCGCATTTTTTACCTGTACCTAAAAAAGAGATAGGCTAATATCCCCTCTTCCGGTTTTTGTCAAGATTAAACTGTCAAAGATTTTTGCGTATTTATCAACGCCGGAAATTTATCCGTTATTTTACATAACCGGCAATACCGTCAAAACGGTATGCTTTTTTATTAATCTTGCCTCCCTGCATGTCGGTTGAATAAAAATAACCGCCTGTTTTGGGATTATACCAGCGGTAAAGTTCTCTTGTGTTGGTCAACCGTGATGTCGCGATGTTGCCTATCGAACCTTCGAATATATATCCCCGCAGGTCTTTTCTTCCTCCAGCGGAATCATAATGATAGTAATGAACTTTTGTTTGCGGATTATACCAGCGGTAAAAACTTGTCGTTCCCGGAGTATCCGCGTTAAAAAGCCGGAAGGCAATGCCTTCTTTTACGTACTTATTCTGTATCAGTCTATTTGATTCAGCCTGGGGATTCGCGGTGAACATATAATCCGTTCCGTTGTAATATCTGAATATATCAACCACCTTTGCCAGGCTGTCGGCCACCACTTCGGCAAATATTTCAACAATTTTTTCGCCTCCGTTTGTATTGAATATAACGTTGTTCAGGTAATACCCCGGTTGCATTTGCGCCGTATTTAAGGAAACATTTATATAATTGGTCTGTCTGGTGATCGCGCCGGAATTAGGCACAATTTTTATGCTGCCTTCAGGGAAATAAGACATAACCTCTCCCAGTATTTTTACACCTTCAAATTCCAGACGGTTGTTTTTGCTTATTATCGTAAGCACATGGGGGGCATAAACAAGGTCTTTGGCAATAAGCAACTGTCCTCTTGTTTGTTTCTCTTTAAACAGTTCATCATTATCGATCAGACGTTTATCAAGCGATACGGACAGATTTGCTTCTTCATGAGAATTTAATAAATACAGAATTATTCCTGTCCCATTGAAATGAATCTTAATATAGTTTTCGCCGTCAGCGCCAGCCGGATAGCCGTCGATTTCCGACCATTTGCCCGAAAATTCCAATGTTTCTTTTAAACGCGCCGGCACGATATATACTCCGCTTCCCCGCGCTTCATCATTGGCAAATGATACGTATCTGCCCAAATTGAACGGTTTATCTTCAATCCCGTGTTTTTGCACCGCAGCCGACCATGACAGCATTTCCTTACCGCTGTTGGTTGCCACGATTTTTTTGGAAACGTTTTTGTCCGGCAAAACACCGCCCATATCCAGCCTTACAGGATACAAATTAATCAAGGGCGCATTTTGAGTGTAACCTATTATAAATGTGATAGATATTATTTTCTGTCCGTCCGTTGAATCGATTTTAACCGCTTCTTTGTACATGCCGGGAGCAAGTTCCTTTTGGCAGATAAGCTTTCCGGTCCCGGCTTCCAGTTGCATCTCCACATCATTATAACCGGATACATTTGACAATCCTTCTTTAGGCAGTAAACGGATTTGCACATATAGCGAATCGGAGTTATTTTTTAAAACGCCGGACAGTTTCTGCTTATCCGGGTTTTCCCAGCCCTCCGGTCCTTCTGTCGACCAGTTTACCGCTCCCGTACCGGTATTTTTAAATACAAAACTTCCTTCACTGGAAGACTTATCAAGGTTGATTGTTCCTAAATCAAGTTCCAACGGAGTTATCGACTGTGAAGGCTTTGGTTTTCCCTTACTCTTGCTTGCGGATTTTTTAGCGGTTTTCTTGACAACAGCCTGATCCTGTTCCGGAGTCGTAGAGCTTTCAGCAAAAGCAACCAATGGGAAAATAATCAGAGCAATTATAGTAAAGATAAAATAATTCTTTATCTTTGACATTTTAAATAAACCTCTTAAAAAACTTTGATGGCTTCCTAACTCAAAGCTTAAAATTAATCAAACTATATTATATTTTTTTCTAAACATAGGTATAATTTAAAATACTTGACACACAATGTAAACAAGTTGTAGCGTGCTTTCTGTTTTTTCGCAAACCCCTCCCGGGTTAACTATAATTATGAATCATGACGATTTAAAATACTGGATTGCGTTGAAATCCATACCGGGTATCGGAAATGTTAATTTTCCGGCCCTGTTGGATAAGTTCGGCTCCGGGCATGCTGTCTTTGCCGCCTCTCCCGCGAAGTTAAAGGAAATTCCAGGAATTTCTAAAGGAATTCCCGAAGCAATCAAAGGTTTTAACGACTGGAATAAAGTTAAAGAAGAACTTGAACTTCTTGCTAGAAAGAATGTTAATATAATTACTTATCAAGATGATATTTATCCCCAAAAGCTCCTTAATATTTATGATCGCCCTCCTTATATATATGTACTCGGCACTCTATGTAAAGATGACATAAATATTGCCATTGTCGGTTCACGGCAGGCCAGCACTTATGGTAAATATACCACCGAAAAAATAAGCCGTGAACTTTCTCTCAGGGGCGTAACGGTAGTCAGCGGTATGGCCAGGGGAATAGATTCAGCGGCACATCGGGGCGCTGTAACGGCGCATGGCAGAACGATCGCCGTTCTGGGCAGTGGGCTGGACATTATTTATCCTCCCGAAAACAAGAAATTGTTTGAAGATATTATTCAAAACGGCGCTGTTATTTCCGAATTTCCTTTAGGCACACCGCCGCGCTCATCCAATTTCCCGGCGCGTAATCGAATCATCAGCGGCATGTCTTACGGGGTTGTAATTGTGGAAGCGGGAGAAAAAAGCGGCTCGTTGATTACAGCGAGGCTGGCCCTCGAACAGGGACGGGAAGTATTCGCCGTTCCCGGCTCTATCGATTCCGCAGGATCGCGCGGCACAAATAAATTGATTAAGCAGGGCGCAAAATTAATCGAAAATACCGATGACATTCTGGAAGAAATCCTGCCTCAGATAGAACTGAACACCGCTTTAAAACCGGCTTGCGCACCGGACACCGAAGAGGCTGCGAAACATGCCGAAATATTAGACGGAATCGGTCAGAGAATATTTGATTTTGTTTCCAGAGGCCGTATTCACATTGACGATTTGATTTCTTCCACAGGTTTTTCATCAGCAGAAACGCTCAGCGCGTTGACTTCGATGGAATTAAAGGGAATGGTTCAGCAACATCCGGGGAAATTTTTCTCTCTCAAGAAGTGATGAAATATTAAAATATTGAATGACGCTCAGCTCAGCCTATGGCAATTTTTATGGTATCCCCAATAAAATAAGTCTTTACAAATTTATTGCTTCCCTTTATAGGGGCAAAATTGATTTTACCCCGCGCTGCTATTTTCGCCCGTATGGACGGCAATTTCCCGCGGACGGGTATCAGGAGTTAGTATGGCGAATTCATTGATTGTGGTTGAGTCACCCACAAAAGTTAAAACGATTAAAAAATTTCTTGGCTCTGATTTTAATGCCGTTGCCTCAGTAGGACATATTAAAGATTTGCCTAAAAGCACATTGGGCATTGATCTGGAAAAAGACTTTGAACCGACTTATAAAGTAATCGAAACAAAAAAGAAAACCATTGACGATTTGAAAAAGGCGGCAAAGAAAGCGGAAAACATTTACCTTGCTCCGGACCCCGACCGCGAAGGCGAAGCAATAGCCTGGCATATATCGGAAGTGATCGACACCAAAAATAAAAATGTTTACCGTGTTCTGTTCAACGATTTAACCAAAAATACCGTCCTGGAAGCCATCAAACACCCCCTGCAGCTTGATTTCAACAAGTACGAGGCGCAACAGACACGGCGCATTCTGGATCGTCTGGTCGGTTATCAAATCAGCCCCGTTTTGTGGGACAAGGTCAAAAGAGGACTCAGCGCCGGACGCGTGCAGTCGGTGGCCGTGCGCATGATCTGTGACAGGGAAGAAGAAATAAACAAATTCGTGCCCGAAGAATACTGGAATCTCGTGGCGCAGTTCCAAGGCAGCAATCCGCCTCCCTTTGAAGCGAAACTGATCAAGGTGGACGGCAAGAAAGCCAAGGTGACAAACGAAGAACAGGCACAGAAACTTGCCGCTAAAATCCGGGAAGCCGATTTTACAGTCGAAAAACTGGATAAGAAAGAAATCAAACGCACGGCGCCGCCGCCCTTTACGACAAGCAAATTGCAGCAGGAAGCATCCCGATGGCTTAGATTTTCCGCAAAAAAAACCATGAGCGTCGCCCAGAAATTATATGAAGGCATCGAACTGGGCAAAGACGGCTCCGTAGGTCTGATTACTTACATGAGAACGGATTCTTACCGTATCGCGGAAGAAGCCCTCCTTGAGGCACGTGATTATATCAAAGAAAATTATTCTTCCGATTATCTACCGCATAAACCTCATACTTATAAGAACGCGCAGAAAACGCAGGATGCTCATGAAGCGATCCGTCCGTCGAAAATGACCTATAAACCACAGGACATCAAGCAATACCTGTCCTCCGATGAATTTAAACTCTATCAGCTCATCTGGAACCGCTTTATAGCGAGCCAGATGAATCCGGCGATTCTCGACCAGACCACCATCGATATAGCCGGCGCGGGATGCTTGTTCCGTGCTCAGGGACAGGTCATGAAATTCCCCGGCTTTACCATCGTTTATACCGAAGGCAAAGATGACAAAGAAGAGGAAAACGGCGATGAAAAACTTCTGCCGGAAATTAAAGAGAAAGAGAAACTGAAACTCCTTAAACTGAACACGGAACAGAAATTCACGCAGCCGCCACCGCGTTATTCCGAAGCGTCGCTGGTGCGGGAACTGGAAGAAAAAGGCATAGGCCGTCCCAGCACTTACGCCGCCATTATCTCCACAATTCAGGATCGTGAATATGTCCGCCTGGAAAAGGGTAAATTCTATCCTTCTGAACTGGGCATTGTTGTCACCGGGCTTCTGGTAAAAAGTTTTCCCACCATTCTCGATCTCGCCTTTACGGCGGATATGGAAAATAAACTCGATGCTATCGAAAGCGGCGACCGCAAAAGAGTTGAAACACTCAAAGAGTTTTACGTGATTTTCTCCGGCGAATTGAACAAAGCCAAGACAGAAATGAAAAATATTAAACGGGAAGAGGAACCGACAGACCTTAAGTGCGAAAAATGCGGCTCTCCAATGATTATCAAGTGGGGACGCAACGGGAAATTCGTCGCCTGCTCCAATTATCCCGATTGTAAAAACACTATGAATATCAAAAGAGACGCAAACGGCGATCTGGCGAAAGAAGAAGTGGAATACTCCGATCAGATCTGCGAAAAATGCGGTAAGCGGATGGTATACAAACACGGACGTTTCGGCAGATTCATCGGCTGCGAAGCCTACCCCGCATGCAAGAACACCAAGGCAATTTCTCTGGGCGTGAAATGCCCGGAAAAAGGATGCAAGGGATATCTCACCGAAAAAAGAACCAAAAAAGGCAAAACCTTTTACGGCTGCACCAAATACCCGGACTGCACATTTGCCAGCTGGGACAAACCGATTGCGGAATCCTGTCCGGACTGCGGCTCTCCTTTCCTCGTGGAAAAATTTTCCCGCGGAAAAGGAACCTACAAGGCCTGCCCCGATAAAGGATGCGCTTACAAGAGCGAGAGTATACCCCCGTCAACACCGGCAGAAGTTAAAGATTGACAGACAATGCTTAAAGACAGTTCTGCAGTTATAATCGGCGGCGGGCTTGCCGGATGCGAAGCGGCATGGCAACTGCTGCGACGCGGACATCGCGTTGAGATGTACGAAATGAAGCCGCAGAAATTTTCTCCCGCCCATAAAATGGAAGCCCTGGCAGAACTTGTCTGCAGCAATTCCCTCAAGTCCAACAGCCTCGACAACGCAACCGGATTGCTGAAAGAGGAACTGCGCCTCCTCAACTCTCTTATCATTGCGGCAGCGGATAAAACAGCGGTTGCCGCTGGGTCGGCCCTTGCCGTTGACCGCGCCCAATTCGCCCGTGAAGTGGAAGATCAGCTAAAACAACAAAAAGACTTCACGCTGAACCGTGTTGAAGTTACACAGATTCCCAATGATCGGCTGACCATCATCGCCACAGGTCCGCTCACTTCCGATGCGATGGCGAACGAAATCGCCCGGATGCTGAACAGCTCGTATTTATATTTTTATGACGCCATCGCTCCTATCATAGAAGCCGACTCCATCGATATGGATAAGGTCTTTTGGGCGTCGCGCTACGACAAGGGAACGCCGGATTATCTGAACTGTCCGTTGAGCGAGGAAGAATATAAAAATTTCCGGTGGGAATTACTCTCGGGTGAAAAGGTCGCAGCAAAATCTTTCGAAGAAGTCCGCCATTTTGAAAGCTGTTTGCCTGTTGAAGTGCTGGCCGCCCGCGGCGAAGACAGTCTTGCGTTCGGCCCCATGAAACCGGTAGGTCTTATCAATCCCAAAACAGGTTCCACTGCTTATGCCGTTGTCCAGTTGCGCCGGGAAAATTCGGCCGGCACTCTTTTCAACATGGTCGGTTTTCAGACAAAACTGACATGGCCTGAGCAACGGCGCATCTTCCGTCTTATTCCCGGTCTGGAAAATGCTCAATTTGCCCGTTACGGCAGCATTCATCGCAACACTTACATTCATTCCCCGTCATTGCTTACAACTTCGCTGCAACTAAAAAATAACGGAAACGTTTTTTTTGCCGGTCAGATTACCGGTGTTGAAGGATACACCGAGTCCACGGCAATGGGATGTCTGGCGGGACTGAATGCCGCCTTTATCCTCGAAGGAAAAAAACTCCGGCAACCGCCCGTTCAGACGGCTATTGGAGCTCTGCTTAATTATATTATTTCCCCCGAATCCGCCGAACGGTTTCAGCCGATGAATATTAATTTTGGCCTGCTAAACTCTCCCTCCCCAAAAAAAATCAAAAAGAAAGAAAAAAACATTATGCTTGTAAATCAGGCCTTGAACGCTTTGAACGCCTGGATTGCCTGTCAGAATAAGGATTAATTCGTCGCACATATATTCTATTGACACAGGAAATTTCTTCTCCTATACTCCGTCCACCCGAAAACAATTTTTTTAAGGAGTTTTTAAATGGCAAAACAAGATTTGGAGAGTTCACTCGTTCTCATAAAACCGGACGCTCTCAAAAATTCACTGACAGGATATATCCTTTCGCAGTTTTCCGAATTCCACACAGGATTGCGTTTCGCTTCGCTGAAAGTCGTTGCCGTAAATCTGGAACTGGCGGAGGAACACTACGCGGAGCATAAGGGCAAATTTTTCTATCCGGCCCTTTTAGACTATATCAGAGGCATTCTCCATTATCCCGATCAGCCCCAGAAACGAAGGGTTATCGCCATATTGTACAGGGGGCCAAACGCCATCAAAAATATCCGGGAAATCTGCGGAAACACAAACCCGCATGAGGCAAGACAGCAGAGGCCCGGCTGTATCCGCGCCCTGGGAACGGTCATTCCGTTGTATAATGATAAAGGCAAACATATTGGAGATAGATCGGATAATCTGATTCACGCTTCCGCGAATCCTGCGGACGCGGACAGAGAAATCAAACTCTGGTTTCTACCCACGGATATTCCGCCGCTCATGCGCAGTTTTCCAACCGAAATCAGCAAGGAATATTTTTATTATACAGACAACAAGGTAAGTTTAACCCCCTCACCGGAAAGTTTCTGTTTTATTTCTCCCGGAGATATCGTCTGGAAATCCGACATGAAAGTTCTGCGGCAGCTGAAAAAAGGTCAAAAACAGGATTATTCGACAAATGCCGTTATTGCCAAATATCTAATAAACAAGTAATTATATCTTCTCGCGAATAAAAAAAACGGTTGTCAAATTTTAGACAACCGTTTTTTACATCTACAATGTTATATTTTTTCTCGTGTAATCTGAAAATGCTTAAGAATTAATCGCCAACCCGTTTGTAAGTTTTCCAACCTTCCGACAGGCCAAGTCCTTTATACCGCTCGCGCAATTTCTCGTTGGGAAATTTGAAAAAATAATCGTAGCTTCCCTTCTTAATTTTGCGAACGTCAACCTTGGACAGATCCTTTTTTTCCCATTTTCCTTCCGGGGAAATCTGGCGATGTTCATTATCGAAAGAAATAAGCTGATTATTTTCCACTTTGTACTTCCCTTTGAGTTCTTCGACGGCCACATTATTCTGGAAGTTTGTTGCTTCATAAGAAGCATCGGATTTATAACGAACCTTTTGCTTCAATACAACCAGCTGACCTCCATATTTGACGTCGAAATTAATTTCATAAAGTCCTGGATTTATTGAAGCAAGTTCTTTTTCCTCCTGACCACAGGCAATAACTATTAAAGCTACTGCGATAATTAATAAGCAACACCCTATTTTTCTCATAGAAACTTAACTCCTTCATTCAAAATCAGCGTTATATTTTCACTACCGGAAACTCTAATACTGAATATACTTGTGTAATTATGTTATATTAATTTATAGTAAAAAACAAACAAATTTATATTTGTCAAGAATTAATTTTCCCCAGGGAGATGCTGTCATGCCTTAAATCATTTTAATGTTGCGGCACAATTCGCTGTCAAAGGATAAGGAGGGGGCTCCGAAGACGTATATAATGATACGTTGAGGAAGCCGGCGACAATGCCAACAAAGTTAGCCAAAGACAGCGGATTGGTATCATTATTCTTTAAAATTAAACAATTTGCTTTTTGCCTGTTTATGTAATAAATTTTTTCCGTAATTGTCATGGAATGACTTCAATGATAACCAGTAACGTAATTTTAAACTTTTTATAATTTAGGAAAATTCCCGTGTATCAGAAAATAATCATAGTAAGCGGCGGCGGTCTGGATGACCCTGTATTTTTCCATAAAAAAATAAAAGAGATGGAAGACGTTATGATTATCTGCTGCGACGGCGGAGCGCGTCACTTCCTGAATTCAGCCATCAAGCCGGATGTAATCATCGGCGACATGGATTCCATTGACAGCGATCAACTGGCGGATTATGCCGCCCAAAAAGTAAAAATAATAGAACATCCGGCAAACAAGGATTTTTCCGATACGGAACTCGCGATCGATTACGCGCTGGATTTAAAACCGCAGGAAATATTTATCTGGTGCGCCCTGGGCGGAAGAATAGATCATAGCCTGGCCAATGTCTTTCTGCTCTGCAAAGGACATGATAAAGGAGTCAAAACTTCTCTGGTTGATGAGTACTGTGAATCTTTTGTGCTGGATAAAAAAATTTCCTTTATCAATGAAAAAGGAAAAACAGTTTCTCTTCTTGCGCTGACTCCTGAAGTTACGGGAATAACGCTCGCTGGATTTCTTTATCCTCTGGAAAACGGCGCCCTGAAAATGGGTGAATCGCGCGGCATCAGCAATGTCATTAATGAGGCCCGCGCCGTCATCAGCGCGTCAGAAGGAATACTTCTTGTCGTCAAATACCGGCGGAAGGATTCTTTCCCGGAGGCGGAATGATCTATGAAACCCGTTAAAGTAATCTGCATAGGCGGGTCCGATTCCAGCGGCGGCGCCGGGATTCAGGCCGATTTAAAGGCAGTCATTGCCTGCGGCTGCTGGGGATCAAGCGTCATCACCGCGGTAACCGCGCAAAACACTCATGGCGTTTCCGGCATTTATCCGGTTTCGCCTGCCTTCGTCGCGAAGCAACTGGATGTTGTTTTAAATGATATAGGATGCGACGCGTTAAAAACCGGCATGCTCCACACCTCGGAAATCGTTCAGACAGTGGCAAAGAAAATTAAAAAACATAAAATTACAAAAGTCATCGTTGATCCGGTCATGATTGCCAAGGGCGGGAAAACCCTGATGCAAAAAAAGGCGCAGGCCGCTCTGGTGAAAGACCTTCTGCCTCTTGCCCTGGCCGTCACGCCGAACATTCCCGAAGCGGAAATATTATCGAAAATGAAGATTAAGTCGATTGCCGACATGAAAGAAGCAGCCGTTAAAATTCATGAACTGGGTGTCAAAAACGTACTGATTAAAGGAGGACATCTTCCCGGCTCCGGAAAATCAGATGTCACGGATATTCTTTACGACGGCAATTTCTATGAATTTTCCTCTAAACGGATTAACCTAAGCGGCTTTCACGGCACAGGCTGCACCTTTGCCTCAACGCTGGCGGCAGGCATCGCCAAGGGGGAAAACATGATTGATTCGGCTCTCCGGGCCAAAATTCTTATCACTTCGGCCATAAAAAATGCCGTGAATCCCGGCAAGGGTTTCGGCGCGGTAAACGTTTTTGGAGAGTATTTAAAAAATTTACATTAGTAGATCAGCAATTTAAAAGATTGCTTGAATATTTTTGGAGGAAGAAATGACACAACTGGAAAAAGCCCGCAAAGGCTTGATTACCCAAGAAATGAAAATCACGGCCAGAGCTGAAAAAGTCGCGCCTGAATATATCCGCAAGGGGCTTGTGGACGGAACCATCGTTATTTGCCGCAACGTCAAACATACATCCATCAAACCGCTGGCGATAGGCCGTGGTCTGCGCACCAAGGTCAACGCCAACATCGGCACATCCAAAGATCACATGGATTTGAATCTGGAGATGAAAAAACTGAAAATTGCCGTTGATGCCGGCGCTGACGCCGTCATGGACCTTTCCACCGGCGGCAATCTGGCCGCCATTAGAAAAAAGGTTATGAGTAAATCAACCGTGGCTATCGGCACCGTACCGATTTATCAGGCGGCGGTTAAAATGATTAAAAACGGCAAAGCCATATCTGAAATGACAGCGGATGATATCTTCGCCGTCATCGAAGAAAACGGCAAAGACGGCGTGGATTTCATTACCGTTCATTGCGGTGTGACGAAACTTAGTGTTGCCGCGCTCAAATCGCAGAAAAGAATTCTGGGAATCGTCAGCCGCGGCGGCTCCATGACGGCCAACTGGATGGATTGCAACAAAAAAGAAAATCCCCTTTACGAACAATACGACCATCTGCTGGAAATTGCCCATCGCTACGATATGGTCTTAAGCCTCGGTGACGGACTGCGGCCCGGAGCAATCGATGACGCCACCGATCAGGCGCAACTTCAGGAGCTGATTATTCTGGGCGATCTGGCCTCTCGCGCGCGTGCCGCCGGAGTGCAGGTGATGATAGAAGGCCCCGGTCATGTTCCCCTGACGGAAATCGTGGCCAACATCAAACTCCAGAAAGAAATCTGTCAGGGTGCACCTTTTTATGTTCTGGGACCTCTGCCCACGGATATCGCGCCCGGCTATGACCATATCACTTCCGCTATCGGCGGAGCGATTGCCGGCGCCGCCGGAGCCGATTTCCTCTGCTATGTCACGCCCGCGGAACATTTGCGCCTGCCCTCACTCGCCGATGTTCGTGATGGCGTCATCGCCGCGCGCATTGCCGCGCACATCGCAGATATCGCCAAAGGATTGCCCGGTGCGCGCTCAAGAGACCGGAAAATGTCGCAGTGCCGCAAGAATTTCGACTGGCAGGGACAGGTGGATTTATCCATTGATCCCGAAAAAGCATTGTCTCTTCTGGAAAAAAGCAAAAGCGCCAAAGATGAAGGCTGCACCATGTGCGGCGAACTTTGCGCGATTAAACTAGGAAAGAAAAAAAGTGGAAAATAAACATAAGCTCCTTCATTATAATTAAGTAGTGTCACCAGATTATATATCTGTTTGTAAGGTGATAAAAAATGAAGAAAAAAACTGATATTTCAAGACCTGACCCCATTGCTCATAATGAGTGAGGTGAAATAGATGCAAAGCAAAGCTATCGTATAAACGCAAATCAATGACCCAAAATAATATAAAATATCGTATATATAATTTTGTTTTGGAAGTAGATAACGAATTATTCGACCCTGATGACGTGACAGCACGCTCAAAAGTGCTTCAAAGAAAGCTTCGACAATTGTATTGGAATATATTTACCAATTTTTTCTTAGCCGATCAAATTATGATAATAAAATTGAGCGGTCTTCATTTTAATATTGATGCCGTTAAGAAATATTTAGTTCTTCATGATTCTAAGACTAATGCAATACTGCACTATCATTGTTGGCAAAAAGATAAAGGTGGCGCAATAGATATAGACTCCTTCGCCATTATTGAATGTAGAGGGGATTTATTGAAAGAAATATTTGATGTTTATTGGTTTACTCTTGGTTACGAAATCAAGCTAAAGATTTTTGCCATGGCACCGAAGGTCATATTCGATGTGAACCCAAAATTGTTTTGTGAGGAAGGAAAAAGCAAAGCAAAAGAGGCTAACTTGCTATCAAAAACATTCTTTATTCTGGACAATTGTGAAAACGGATTTCATTTTTCTATGATAATCAATGAAAAATACGAGAAAATGATAGGAAAAACCATGGATTCACTTCTTAGGATGATGGGGTCAGGTCTTGAAATATAAGTTTTGGGGTAATGGTAAAGAAAGAAAATGAAATAATGGATACCACCTACACCGGTATGACAATGGATAATGTTAAAACAGTCTCCCTTTTCTAAAGGGAGATGTAGAGGGATTTTAAAACATTTATCATTTCGAGGAACGCAGACCTGAGACATCTTTTATTAGAATACAAGATGTCTCCCTTCGGTTCGACATGACAAAAAATATCCCCTCGCCCCTCTTTAAAAAAAGAAGACTGGATTACCGGTCAAGCCGGATAATGACACCTTATTTTTATTCTCTTGCGAGCGTGTGCGAGATAAGGTAATTTAGAAGTCAAAAAAGTCCTGATCAAATTAAACAATAAAATGGGAAATGATAAACGCAAAAATGCTGAAGAAATCGTCAACAGGTTGAAACAGTCCGGTCATGAAGCGTATTTTGTCGGCGGCTGCGTGCGCGATTCTCTTCTCGGAAAAGATTCCGGTGATTACGACATTGTCACCTCGGCCTTTCCCGAACAGGTCATCAAACTTTTTCCCAAGACCGTTTCCATCGGCGCGAAGTATGGCGTGGTCGCGGTGATTGTAGAGAATGACCCTTACGAGGTTGCCACCTTCCGCAGCGACGATGTTTATGAAGACGGACGGCATCCTTCTCAAGTTCATTATTCTTCCGCTAAAGAAGATGTGTTCCGTCGCGATTTCACAATCAACGGGCTTCTCATGGACCCGGAAACCAACAGGATAACTGATTATGTTAACGGCCGCTCCGATATCGAGAAAAAAATAATCCGTACCATCGGCGATCCCGACAGCCGCTTTAATGAAGATTATCTGAGAATGCTGAGGGCCATTCGTTTTTCGGCCAATCTTGGTTTTTCCATAGAGCCGAAAACAAAAAAAGCCATTGAAAGAAACGCGCCGAAAATAAATCAAATCAGCGCTGAACGGATACGGGACGAGCTCAACAAGATTCTCACGCGGGGTGGTTCCAGTCGCGGCTTTGAATTAATGATGCAGACACGTATTTTGAAAGAGGTGCTGCCGGAAATAGACAATTTAAAGGGCGTAGAGCAACTGCCTCGTTTCCATCCCGAAGGCGATGTGTGGGAACATACTTTAAGCATGCTTGATCTTTTGCCCCAAGATGGCGAAACTGAAAAAAACATTTATCTCGGATGGGGAACGCTCCTGCATGACGTCGGCAAAGCCGTTACCCGAAGTGAAGACGAAAAAGGCGTGCACTTTTACGGACACGTGCAAAAGGGCGAAGAAATCGCCGATAAAATAATGCAACGATTGAAATTTTCCCGTGCTCAGAGAGAAACTGTGCTTGCGCTCATCCGCCAGCATATGGTTTTCATGAATGTTCAGAAAATGCGTCCGGGGCGCCTCAAAAGATTCCTGCGCATGCCTGATTTCGATCTGCATATGGAGCTGCACCGTCTGGACTGCATCGCCAGTCACGGCATGCTGGACAATTATGAATTCTGCCGCGAGCAAATCCAGCATCTGGCACAGGAGGACTTGCATCCGCCGCGCTTATTAAACGGAAACGATTTGATGGCGATGGGATTCGCGCCCGGAAAAATTATCGGAGAGATTCTTCTGGCTCTGGAAGAAGAGCAGTTGGAAGGGAGAATCAAGACACCCGAAGAAGCCGCAGATTTTGTAGAGGCAAACTGGAAGATAAAGCAATGAGAAACCGCCGTTTAAGGATTCTTTTATTTTTGATGATCATGTTTACCGTATCGTGCTTTCATTCGCACCGGTACTCGCGTTCTACATCTCAAACTCATTACAGCAAGCCTGCCGTGTCGCTCTCTGCTGAACACAAACAGGCGTTGGAGCAGATAAAGCAGAAACCCAAACTGGAGCTGATGGGATATACCATTCAGGCCGGAGCATTCCGGAAAGCGGAAAACGCCTTTCGCCTGACCGAGGTCCTGAAGAATCACGGACTGGATGCCACATACTTCCTCGCGTCCGATAAACTCTTCAAGGTTCGCTTCGGCAACTTCACCACGAAGGAAGCTGCCAAACTAAGAGCCATGAGCCTGAAGGAGTCGGGAGTTATATCGGACTTTTATATTGTCAAACCTGAAGAATACAGTGTGGCCGTCTCCCGACAGAGAGAAAACAGTATTGATTACATCAGAAATTCTCTTGTTAAGACCGCGAAAGATTTTATCGGAGTCCCTTACCTCTGGGGCGGCCAGTCCCCCGATGACGGATTCGACTGCAGCGGACTTACAATGACGGTTTATCAGTTAAACGGGCTGAATCTTCCGCGCCATTCCAGAACTCAATTCGACGCGGGAGATTCTATAAGTAAAAATGATCTGCAAAAAGGCGACCTGGTATTTTTTGCCAAGAACGGATCAGGCCGCGTTTCGCACGTGGGACTATACATCGGCGGCGGCCGATTCATCCACGCATCCTCCCAAGGCAAGAAGATCCGCATCGATTCACTTTCCGAAGCTTACTTCACAAAACATTTTGTCGGCGCGAAGACGTATCTGTAATTTTTCACGCTGACCAAAATGATTTTTTCACATTTTTTCAGAAAATTTTTCAAAAATATTTTTCATTTTGTGTTTTTTCTCTTTTTTCATCCGATCAATCCGCTTGTCCGGCGGATGCGATTCTCTTCATCATTTTTGATATTTATGATGATCATTCTCACACAATCCGTCATTTTGCAAATCTCCGAAACGCTGTAATGACGAGGATTGCAGAGTTTTAGAAAAGTTTTAAAAAAGTCTGTCGTTGCATTTTACATCATCAGAAAAATTTTAAATTCCAGTGTCAAAAAATATATAAATAAAATTTTTTCATTTTTTTTGCAGTTTTTGTTGACGAAGTGATAAAAATAAAGTAAATTACTTAACAAGAAGTTACCAGCAGTACCTAAAAAAACAATTTTTACAAAGGAGGCTTCACTCAAATGGCGACAGCAAAGAAAAAAGTAGTCAAGAAAGCAGCAAAGAAAGTAGCAAAGAAAAAAGTTGTTAAGAAAGCTGCAAAGAAAGTTGTCAAAAAAGCGGCAAAGAAAGTAGCAAAGAAAAAATAAGAATTTTTAGTTGACCATTTTTAACAGGTCAAACCCGAGGGGACGCGATCGTACTCTTTAGAAGGGAGTATTTTTCGCAATAAAACTAAGCGGCCTCTGTTTATTCTGAATTTGAATTGCATGGCTTCGCGTCTTTGAAAGATCATTTGGCGGCAACCTTTTTATAAGGTTGCCGCCATGATTTTATGTGCATGGAGATAAATACCCGCCCCTTCTTTCAACGTTGATTTTTCAATTAAATTATGTATACATGTCTTAAACTTTTCCGGGGAAAATCGGTTATCAACTTAAGTTTCCCGAACATTTAAAAACACAGGCAGGTTAATCTAATGCCGGAACTAAAAAATCAAGCTTATGAGTCCCGGACTGACCTACGATGAAGCAGTCAACAGGATTATTCAGGGATTCCTTAAATAGAACTGCAAATCTACGAAAACAGGCTAATGAAAATGAAAACGGAAAATAAAAGCAAAGTCGAATTCAAAAATCTTCTGGTGACGGGAGGCTGCGGATTTATCGGAAGCAATTTCATCCGCTGGCTGATCAGCAATAATGACTTCACCGGCAGAATAATCAACGTGGATAAATTAACCTACGCAGGCAATCCGGAAAATCTGGCCGATATAGCCGCAGGCCAAGCATCAAGATATATTTTCCAAAAGGTGGATATTTGCGATGCTGCAGGCCTTGACGAAATATTTACGAAATATGATATCGACGCTGTCTGCCACTTTGCCGCCGAATCGCACGTTGACCGTTCCATAAAAACCCCAGGTGACTTCATCCAGACAAATATTGTCGGAACCTTCAATCTTCTGGAATGCGCAAAATCCCGCGCGGGCAAATTTAAAATCTTTCATCATGTCAGTACGGACGAGGTATACGGCAGCCTGGGGGCAGAAGGCCTTTTCCGCGAAGACACGCCATACCGTCCCAACAGCCCGTATTCCGCATCCAAGGCGGCTTCCGACCATCTGGTACGCGCCTATTACAAGACCTTTGCCCTCCCCTCAACGATTTCCAACTGCTCCAATAATTACGGCCCCTATCAGTTTCCGGAGAAACTCATTCCTTTGATCGTTCTCAACGCTCTTGAAGGAAAACAGCTTCCTGTCTACGGTGACGGCAAAAACGTACGCGACTGGCTTTATGTCGAAGACCACTGTGAAGCCATCTGGACGATCATGACATCCGGTAGACGAGGAGAAACATACAATGTGGGCGGCAGAGCGGAAATGGAAAACATTATCATCGTGCAAATGATCTGCGATATTTTAGATGAGATCAAACCCGCGGCGGATGGAACAGCCAGACGCCAACTGATTACTTTCGTCAATGACCGTCCCGGCCACGACCGCCGTTACGCCATAGATTTTTCAAAAATCAATAAAGAATTGAACTGGTCTCCAAAGGAATCTTTTGCGTCCGGCCTGCGCAAAACCATCGAATGGAATTTGAACCAGACGCAGTGGATAACGAATATTAAAACCGGCGCTTACCAGAAATGGATTGAAGAACAATACGGTTCGTAGAATTATTTTAGCGGATTTGATATTTTTGCAGATATTTCCAATAATCATTTCTCCCTGACAGGTGTTTGATTTGCGTGATTCCAAGAAATATTCATACATGATCGTTATACTTTTAATTGTAATGTCCTGCCTGGCCTTCGGCAGGATAGCTGAAAATAATTTTATTAATCTTGACGATAATGAATACATTCTCGAGAATCATCATATTCAGACCGGATTAAATTCACAAAGTATTAAATGGGCGTTTACATCAGTCATAAAGGGCAACTGGCATCCTTTAACTTTACTTTCACATATGCTGGATTGGAGTCTGTTCGGGGCAAACGCTTCAGGCCATCATCTTGTCAGTCTATTCCTGCATATTGGAACGATTATCCTTCTATTCCTCTTTTTAAATAAAACAACAAATAATATCTGGCCCGCCGCTTTTGCCGCGGCATTTTTCGCCCTGCATCCTCTGAGAGTGGAATCCGTGGCCTGGGCGTCTGAACGCAAAGATGTCTTAAGTATGTTTTTCGGAATTGCCTGTCTTTATGCTTACGTTTTCTACGCTGAAGTGTCCAAAATATCCAGATATCTCCTGTGTCTGATATTATTCGCCATGTCCCTGATGTCGAAACCCATGATGGTTACCCTGCCCTTTGTCCTGATGCTTTTGGATTACTGGCCCCTGAAACGCTGGCAGAAAGAGATGAACGAGCCGAAGCAAAGCAGGTTTAACGCAGCAGGAAAACTTCTTTTGGAAAAAATACCTTTTCTTTGTATGACGATTGTATCATGTATTGTTACCTTATGGGCACAAAACAAAGACAATCTGGTCGTTTCTTTTGACAGCCTGCCCTTCCCTCAACGTTTCAGTAATGCCATTGTTTCCTGTGCGGCTTATCTTGGAAAAACCATTTGGCCTTTTAATCTGGCGGTATTTTATCCTTTTGAATATTTCCTGCCGTTATGGAAAATTATAATTTCCGGCATGATCCTTATCATCATTACTCTTGCCGTTCTTTATTACATTAAAAAACTGCCTTTTTTATTCGTCGGCTGGTTCTGGTATCTTGGCACTCTTGTCCCTGTAATCGGACTGGTGCAGGTCGCGAATCAGGCGATGGCAGACCGCTACACTTACCTGCCATCCATAGGTATTGCCATCATGCTTGCTTGGGGCATCCCTGTATTATTTTCACGCGAAAACACAAAAAAAATGTTTTTACTGTGGGCTGGAGTTGCCGTCATTATCTTTCTGGCAGTTCTAACATGGAGGCAATGCGGTTACTGGAAAAACAGCGCCACTCTTTTCAGTCACGCTTTGCGCGTAACGGAAAACAACCATCTGGCTCATAATAATCTGGGGTTGACATTTATTAAAGAAGGAAGAATCAGAGAAGCTATTTACCATTACAACAAGACGATAAGTATTGTGCCCGATGTCTACTTTTATTATATCAACAGGGGAATAGCTTACACCAGAGCGGGTGAGTATCAACCGGCTTTGAACGATTACAATAAAGCCGTCTCTTTAGCGCCGAATAACCCTGATGCCTACTATTTCCGGGGATCATTTTACGGCAAAAACGGACAACACCAACTTGCCATTGAGGATTTTAATAAAGCGATCAGCCTGAATCCTGATTATATCCTCGCTTATAACAACAGAGGAAACGTTTATGCTGACATGGCTCAGTATCAAAACGCCATCGAAAATTATAATGAAGCCATCCGGCTGAATCCGGATTATGCCGACGCCTGCAACAACAGGGCTTATGTTTATTTGAATCAGGGCGATAAAATCTCCGGCTGCCGCGACGCGCAAAAAGCCTGTGAATTGGGAAATTGCAAAATGTTAAACGCTGCAAAAAGCAAAGGATCATGCCTTTAGTCATTAATGCTGCTTTCTTTCAAACAGCAGTCTTCAATTTAGACGACGGCTAATATTGAGGATGCAGATAGATCATAACTCGCCTCATGGTTTTGCCGCTTTTCACAACTAAGCTTTCTCACTATACCGGTCTAAATATAATGTAATGTAGAATTATATTTTAACATATGGTACAAATACTTTCACAGACCGTCTTAAAACATAATTAAAACAGACCAACCACTTTAAATATTTTTTAAGGATTTGTATGATGAAAATAATCGGATTAAACGGCAGCCCGCGGGGCACAAACAGCCGCACCGGACAACTGGTAAAAAAAGTCCTGGGCGGCGCTGCAAATAACGGAGCATCAACCGAGTATCTTGATATAACGAAACTCAAGATTAAACCCTGCATTGCCTGTGATAAATGTCATAAAACAGGCCTCTGCGCCCAGAAGGACGATTTCAATTCAACTTTCGGCAAAATCGTGGCAGCGGACGGACTTGTGCTGGGAAGCCCTGTTTATATTTATCAGGTAACAGCCCAACTGAAAAACTGGATCGACCGTTTGGCCGTAACCATTCACTGTCTTCTGTTTCTCGGCAAATACAGCGCGGTTGTAACGACCGCAGGAGGAAGCGGTGAAAAAGAAACGGCCGATTATATGGAATCAGTTCTTAAATACGCGGGAATGCAGAACGTGGGACGGCTGGCCTGTCTCCTCGGAGGAATCGACGGCCTTCTCGATGATAAATCTCCGTTTCTGAAGGAAGCAGCTGATATCGGATATTCTCTTGTTCAAGCCATCAGGGAGAAGAAGATATTTCCGGAACAGGTCAGGGAACACGACCTGCGGAAAGAATACTTCCGGCAGCTTATACACCTGCGAGAAGACAAATGGAGATGGGAATATGATTACTGGATGAAAAAAGGCTGGCTCTAATGCCTCATTATATCAGGCGAACGTCCTTAAAAGCAGTTTAAGAGCGCATTTTTCTTGAGACGTTCCCGATAATTTGTTAATTAATGCAAATTAAAATTATTAAATACAGTCGAAGGAGTAAATTATGTCCAAATCCGAAGAAAATTTAAAAGAAGCTTTTGCCGGAGAATCACAGGCAAACCGAAGATATCTGGCTTTTGCCGCCAAAGCCGATCAGGAAGGCTTTGCGCAGGCGGCAAGGTTGTTCCGGGCCGCTGCGGAGGCTGAGACCGTTCACGCCCATGCTCATTTGCGGGTATTAAAAGGAATTAAATCCACAAAAGAAAACCTGCAGGAAGCGATAGCGGGAGAAACGCATGAATTCAAAAGCATGTATCCCGCAATGATTGAAGCGGCCAAAGCCGAAGGAAATAAAGAGGCGGAGAGGTCTTTTAACTTTGCCAACCAGGTAGAAAAGATTCATGCCGCGCTTTATCAGCAAATGTTCGATCATCTGGAAGGCGCGAAAGAATCTTACAGCTATTACGTTTGCCCGGTATGCGGCTATACTGCGGAAAAAGAAGCGCCGGAAACTTGTCCGGTATGCGGCGCCAAAGGAAAGATGTTCAAAAAAGTTGATTGATTACTATTTTGTCATTCCGTGCAAGCAAAGCGCGACGATGAGCTTGCCCCGTGCTTGACACGGGGGAATCCAGTACAGTATTTTTAATAAGTCATGGATAGCGGCCTCCGCCGGTATGACAATTTTAAATAACATTCCTCTTTGTACGCTGCGACGGACGTGGCAATAATAAGTAAGAACACGGAGTAAATTTTGGTAATTAAAGAAACACTGATCGTTATCAGCGGTGTTGTTTTATTTCTCGTCGGGATGGTCAACCTTTCCTCTTCCGTACGAAAATTTATTGATGTCCGCATAAAAGAATACATTAGATATGCCGTTGAAAAACCTCTCTACGGACTGCTCACCGGCATCATTGCTACAATAGTTTTCCAAAGCTCCTCCGCTTCTACAGCTCTGACCGTCGGATTGGTTAGCGCCGGGTTGATCAGCTTTTACAGTTCTCTGGCGATTATCCTGGGCACCGACATCGGCACTACGCTGACCGTGCAATTCGTTGTCTGGCATTTTACGGAAATCTCACCTGTCTTTATTTCGATAGGCGGGCTTCTGTGGCTGGCCAACCGAAGCAGGTGGAAAACTATCGGCCAGATTATTTTTTACTTTGGCCTGATATTCTTTGGCCTGGGATTAATCAGTCAGGCAGTGGAACCTTTAAAAAATTCCCCGACTTTTCTCAGGCTGTTTACGCAAACTCAAAATCCTTTCTTCGGAATGGGTCTGGGAATTGTGGTTACCGGAATTATTCACGCTTCGGCCATACCGATAAGCATTATGGCTCTTTTAGCTCAGCAGGATTTGGTTTCACTGGAAAATGCCCTGCCCGTAGTCATGGGGGCCAATATTGGGACAACGGTCACGGCATTGCTGGCCGGAATGGTGGCAACTGTAAGCGGCAAAAGAAGCGCCTTCGCCCACTTGATTTTCAAGTTCATCGGCGTTTCTCTATGCTTTATCTTTATGCCGTATTTTCTGATTATATTGAGAAATCTTTCTTCCAATGTCGCTCAACAAATTGTTCTGGCTCATTTTTTGATCAATCTGGTTATTTTGCTGGTCTTTATTTTTTTCCTGAAGCCTTTTGCCTCCCTGATGCAGAAAGTTCTAAGGGGTGAAGATGGAACCCTGCCTATCTGGCCGGAATTTCTTAATCGCCGGGATTTAGCCAACCCCGACACAGCGATTAACAATGTGCAAAGGGAACTGCAAAGAGAAATCATTCTGGCGCGTAAAATGTTTCTCACCGCTGTTAATCTGATTAATTTCCCTCAGGCGGGTAAAGAGCGCGATATTTCGTATATTGAAATGGTCGTTAATAATTTGCGCTCTCAGATCGTCAAATTTTTGTGGAAAATATCCGCCCAACATCCTTCGACGCAACTTTCAAAAAAGGTTTTTGCTTTTACGGCCATAGCAGGAGATATTGAAAGTATCGGCAATCACATCGTGTGGATAGCCGAGCTCGCCACACAAAAAGCCGAGGGGAAAATCAAGTTTACCGAAAGCGGCAAGCAGGAATTGCGGGAAATAATCACTCTGGTAAATCAGAATCTTGACGATGCCATGTCTTTGATTGAAGTATACGATAATGAGAGAGTCGGCAACCTGATCGAGCGGGAAGATGAAGTAGATATTCAGGTGAAGGAAGCCCGGAATAAACACCTGCAAAGATTTCACAATCATCTTTGCAGCACGGAGGCTGGAATTATTTTTGTCGAGATGCTCATTCATCTGGAACGCATTTCCGATCATTGCACAAATATTGCCGAATATGTCTTAGATATCAAGGAGAAGGCCTGCGTTATATAGATTAAATGCCTCCGCACATCGAAAATAAAAATGGTTTTGCTCATTTTTCCCGGAAATACGTGTTGAACTAATCAATAATATCCTCTATAATCAAAACAGTCATGAATGCTTTTTGCTTATTTACTTGAACATCCGTGCGAGGAGATATCAAGATGAATAAAAGAATAAACGCCTTAAAATTTGCTTTGGAAAATGAACAGAAGGAAAGAGAATTTTATCTGGCGAATGCCCGCCGGACAAAGAATTTAGCCGGCAAAAATATGTTCAAGCAGATTGCCGATGAAGAAAAAGAACATTTTGACGTTCTAAAAAAATTACATGACCTATGGGAAAAAAAGCAAAAGTGGCCGGAAACGGTCCCGTTGAAAGTGAAAAAGTCCCTGGCCGGCAGTATTTTAAAATCCATGTCAGGTAAAAAATCTGCGCGCCTCAGAGGCGATGAAGACGACCTGAAGGCGATTCGAGCCGCGCTGGATTTTGAAGCAAGAGGCATGGCGCTTTACACCAAACTGGAAAACGAAAGTACGGATTCCAAAGAAAAGAAATTTTTTAATTTGATAGCCGGCATTGAGCGGGAGCATTTTCTTTCACTGCGCGAAACCGAAGAATTCCTGACCGATCCGGCCGGCTGGTATCAGAATATGGAAAAACCCATGCTGGATGGCGCTTAATAAAAATAATTTACCCGTATTGACTGATCATTTTTTAATTATTTGCTGACAATAACTGTTCCAGTTTTGAATGCAACTCCGTCCAGATGCTATAGGAACTTTCCAACTCCACGTTAATGTCTTTTAATTCCAAGTTAATATTTTTAATTTTAGCCGAATCCTTATGTGTTTGCGGGTCACACAAGGCTGTTTCGTGCTGATTCTTTTTTGCTTCCAACTGTTGTATTTTTTGTTCTATCGCCGTCAATTCTTTCTTGCAGGAATTCTTTATTTTCGAAAACTTGTTTCTTTCTTCCGCTTCCTGTCTCTTTTGTTCTTTAGTTTTGAAAGAGCTTTCTTGGGTGATTTGTTCATTTTTTTCAATATTTTCTTTTTGTGGCAAAACTGTTTGACTGCGTTTTTCAATGAAATACGAGTAATTGCCGTGATAATCGTTAATTGCGCCATCCCTGAGTTCAAAAACTTTATTGACGAGGTTATCCAGAAAATAGCGGTCATGCGAAACGATGGCGACAGTGCCGTGATAGTTGATCAGCGCGTTTTGAAAAATATCTTTAGTTTTTAAATCAAGATGATTGGTCGGCTCATCCAAAATAAGAAAGTTCGTGTCGAGAAGCATAATTTTCAAAAGAGCGAGGCGCGATTTTTCACCACCGGATAACACCGATATTAATTTAAATATATCATCGCCTGAAAAGAGAAATGCTCCCAGCAAATTGCGTTTCTCCTGATCAGATGCATGCGTCGGCACGGAATCTATTTCTTCCCGTATTGTATTTTCGTAATTCAGATTTTGCGAACTTTCCTGAGAAAAGAATGCCATATTCACACCATCGCCGTATTTTACCGATCCGCAGGAAGGTTGTTCCGATAAGCTCAGCAGACGGGACAAAGTTGATTTACCGGAACCGTTGACACCCACGAAAGCCACTTTGTCCCCGCGGAATAAAGTGAAATTTAAATTGCTGAAGACATTCAAGCTGCCGTAACAATGCCCCAGATCACTCACCTTGACCACTTCCTTTGCGCTTTTTTTCCCTTCCGGAAATTTCATCGTGACGCTTTTTGTTTTCGCATCCAGCGAGATGGCAGAAAATTTATCCAGCATTTTGATACGGCTCTGTACCTGGGCCGCCTTGGTTGCCTTATAACGGAAGCGTTCCACAAACTCTTCAATTTTTTTAATTTGCGCCTTCTGCAGCTCCATCTCTTTTTTCAGGGCGGCAAGGCGGATTTCTTTCTGATCTAAATAATAAGAGTAGTTGCCTTTATAAATATGAATACGGCAGGCGGAAAGCTCGGCAATCTGAATGGTGATTTTGTCGAGAAAGAAACGATCATGTGAAATAACGATAATTGTTCCGGGGTAGTCTTTAAGATAAGCCTCCAGCCACTCCATGCTTTCCGTGTCCAAATGATTGGTCGGTTCATCCAAAAGCATGATATCCGGTTTTGCCAAAAGGATTGACGTCAGCAGAATGCGCATTTTCCAGCCGCCGGAAAACAATGCGCAGTCTCGCGCGAAATCATCTTCTTTAAAACCGAAACCTTTGAGCACCTGTTTGGCTCTGGCTTCAAAAGCGTAACCATCCATGGCGGCAAAGCGAGCCGTCGCGTCAGAATATTGCCGGGAAAGCATGCTGTATTCGGAGGTATTATGTCTGATTTGAGATATCCTGTGTTCCAAATCCTTCATGGATTCTTCCAGAGCGGAAATACCGCTTTTTTGTTTCAGGAATTCTATGAGATTGACGGATTCCAGTTCCACCAGATCCTGCGGCAGATAACCGATGGTTTTATGTTTTCTGTCGGGAATCTCAATGGTGCCGGAATCAAGATGGACCTGCTCCAGCAATGCCCGAAACAGTGTTGTCTTACCGGTTCCGTTTTCGCCGACCAGCCCGATGCGGCTTCGGGGATGAATTGTCCAGTTGATATTATCAAACAGTTTTTTATCTAAAAAAGAAAGACTGACGTTGCGGAAATAGATCACTAACTAACTCTCCGGATTTTTGCGGCTATACTTACAAACTTATTTTAAATAATCAATGATTAAGATTTAAAAAGATTGCCTGAAATTGTCGCTGAAAATATTATAAGGGTAAAAAAGGGAAACCGGTGCCGCCTTTTCTATCATCAGGTTTGCTTCACGATTCCAGAAACTGATATTTTAAGACCTGACCCCGTTATTTGCCTTCTAATTTCTGCCATTTATCCTTATTGAGCTTATATGATGAAATTAATGTAATTTTACTGTTAGTGAGGGAATACAAAATTTTTAATTTAATTGCTTTACTTTCAAAATCTACCAAGTAAACATCTTTATAATTGCGAATCGCTTTTATCATTTCATCACTAGGTAAATGATTATAATTTAATTCATCTCTTATTCGATAAGCCGTCAACTTAAATTTATCAGTCGATTTTATATTCGGTTTTATATACTTAACTAACTGATGACTTATACAATAATTTACAATCAATTGTAGATTATCAGATTGCTTGTCATATTCTTTTTCTTGTTCGACGTCTGTTTGGGTATTGACTTCGTTTGCCATTATTGAAAATGCAGGCATAATCATTATTAATATTATAGAAATAAATATTTTAAATTGCATTTTAATCTCCTATATAAAGCAATGGGGTCAGGTCTTGAAATATTAGTTTTTCCCCGGCCATCCTTTTTATTCCTCTGTCAAGTCAGTTCCGCATTCTTTATCACCTTGCTGACCGTAGTATAATGAATAGGAAAATATTCCGAAATATTTTTGTAGGCGTGGCCAGCGGCATCATTATATTTTTTGAAGCATCCATTAAGATTGGGCAGGTTTAGAAAACAATTAAAACGTTATGGCCAGTTTGCATCCGATTTCCGTGGAGTTGTTATTCGGTTCCACACCGTAACCTTCAATGTATCCGTCATACACAACATCTGCATCCATTGACTCTCTGATGTTCCAGTACCTTATAAAAGGTTCTATTACAAAACCTACTTTTTCAAATTTTTTGGCAATGAATACCGATCCTCTGGCGCCATAGCCTTTCATCTGCTCATTTTCGATATCATTATAACCGGAATCGGCATCGCTTAAATATGATATTTGTCTTCCCCATATGAAGATGTCGATTTCCGCCGTGGCTCCCACAGACCAGCCTCCGCCCAAACGGGCAACGGTTTCCACGCCCGCCGGTATATAGATGTAATTTGATTCCCTTTCATAACCTCCGGAATATCTGTCCTGTGAATTGTCCTGCAAATATCTGTACCCCACACCGGAATAAGGACTAATGGTTATAGATTCATTTGCCTTGAAGTCATAACCCAGCAGAGCTCTTAATTCCACCATAAAATCGGGTATTCGTTTTATAGTTAATGGAGTACCGTCCCAGGTGCTGCCTTCATAATTAACCTCTCCATAAGAGAACTTCCCTTCTATTTTTGTCATCAGCTTATTGTGATAAGCATACGAAAAAACCAAACCGTACATCTCGCCCTTGTTTTCCATAAGCCCGGGCTCATCATATTTAATGTAAGATATCTCCGTCCCCACAGAAAAAGAATGTTTTTTTCTATTGAGGTCATCCTCTTTGATAAAAGAGACAATGTCGTCAGCTTTCCTTGTAATCGCTTCGTTATCTTTGGTTATTATAATTATTTTGTCCAAATCCTTTTCAAGGATAATGCCATATATTATGCTGCCATCTTTAAATTGAACGCCTTTAACGCCTTCATATTGCGCAAAAGAAAAAGAACAAAAACATAAAATGAACACGGCCACTATTGCGCAAGTCAGAGCTATTTTACGGTATGATCTCATCCCCATTTACACTCCTTCGTTTAATGTGATTGACTAATTTATATTGTGGCTTGCAAATACGTTATATATTTTTTTTATTACATATTTCTTAAAGTAATTCCAGCAAAAAGGATTTTATCTTTAAAAATAAATCAGGAGTTTTATTATGAATTCAAGCTTTAAAAAAACATCGGCTTGTTTATTTGACTTTAATTTCGATGCCCGGTTCCTGCTGGGGCATTTTGCAGTCATGCTGATGAACGCCGGCAAGAAAAGTCTGAATCGTCTTGACGGTCAGCTTTTCCGTTTGCCCTGACATGCCGATACCGGCAAAATTCAAGTGAGTTGCGCCTTCGATAACGCCCAGCCACTTGCAACCCGGAGACATATCGTCAAACGGCTCCGTGCGGTTTTGCCAGTCGGGTGCGTCCAGTTCCTTGTCTCTTGTTCCTGTCAGCAAAAGCACCGGTTTGGATATTTCGTGCCAGGCTTTCTCTGTGAAAATAGTGCCGGGCCCCTGCGGAGAAAGAGCTATGTATATATCGAACGAGTTCGAGCCGATGACTCCCACCTTGTTCTTCGCGCCCGCTTCGATCATCGTTGTTGCCGCGCCCATGGAATGCCCGATCAGTATGGATTCCTTCGCGTCGCAGCGTTCTTGCGCCCATTGTTTCGCCGCCGCGATGTCCATGAATCTGCCCTTGTAAGCTTCCGAGTCCGTAATCAGTGCGATGAGACCTTCGCGCGGTCCGCCGCTGGCAATCACCTTTTTATTCAACCCCTGCAATCCACTTTCCTGATGACCCGGAACGACAGTCAGATAACCCTGCGCGGCCATGGCCTTGCCCAGATAAGGATAAACTATTTCCGAGGCGCCGGCTCCATGGGAAATTATGACAATGCCCCTACAGGTATCGGCAGGGGAATATACAACGATGGGAACGGATTTATTATCAGCTCTGGTAATCTGAAAAGTTTCCCGACACTGTGCCGTGCCGGAAAATGATATTAAGATAAGTATTGAAACAAAACAAACAAGAAAGCGATAAGTTTTTAACATTGGATGAACCTCTGTCTTACGTCTGATATCAGGATTGTATTTTGAGTACCTTCCAACAATAAACATTATCTTTTGATCTAGCACAAATTTAGAAATTGAGAAACTGAAGATTATTAATCGAAAAATTACAATCCGGCAAGAAAATCCAAGGCTTCTTTTTCTGAGTTTTTTGAAGTTAACTTCTTAGTGCTTGTAAACATTAAAAGACCGTTGAAAACTATGGTTTGCAGACCTCCCATTCCGATAACAGCAGTCATCTTCACATAAGGATCAACATACTTGACGAGCTGTTTGAGCTCCTCGTTTATTTCATTATTGGTTTTTCCATCTTTGACGTTACAGACGAGTCGTACGGAATCCAGGGGTTCCTTATCAACCTCCCTTTTTATACGTTCTGATATATCTAATAATTCTTTAGTATTCTGGCTTGCAATATCCGCGTAAAGAATTCTTTTGCTTTGGTGAGTAATCCATTTTAAACTCGGCATCATGGACCTCCTTAAATATTTTTATTAAATATAATAACACAAAAATTAAAATTCAATAAAGAATACCAGGCGTAAGATTAGCAGGAGAGGAGATAAGATTCTATCATCTTCTTCTGATTATACCCAAGATTGACAAATTCAAATCCGGCTATTTTTTTATTGATTCCGATGATTCGAATCGAAACCTCAATCCAATCATTGTTAATTTTTATTTTCAGGGGATAAACAGTACCGACATCAAGGTTCAATTCATCAACTTCAAAAGAAGCTCCTCTTTCAGAGATGTGATTTATTTCGACCGTAATGGTTTTTTCTGCGGAAAGAATGCCGGACAAAGAACATTCTTTTCGCGGCGCCATTCTAGTGTCAAACAGTATTTGATGCTTTGCTCCACATGTACAAGTTCTCTCCAGAACCTTGTGCTGCAATTCCTTCCCGGGTTTTTGATGGCTTTCCAGCCCGCATTGTGGACAGACAATTACCGCCCAACCCATAGAACTTATGAATACTTTTTGAATCATATAATTTCTCTTTCCGTAAATCAGTTCCTTTTTACAAGTATTCTACTTCAAGAACTTTTCTTATCTTCCGTTTTTTTGACCTCCGCATCCCCATCGGATTTCTTCTCCGGCTCTTCCATTGCTTTTTTGAACCCCCTGATGGCCTTACCAATAGCCCCTCCCAATTCGGGAAGCTTCCCGGGCCCAAAAATGATCAGGGCAATAATCAGAATAATGATGAGGTGCATGGGTTGCAAAAGTCCTCTGAACATTTTTATATCTCCTTAATTTTTTCTTTGCTATTATAACATACAACTCTTGGGAAATCACACTAAACAAGATGCTTTAAACTATAAACGTATTTCATTGGCTTCGCATGTTTCGCCGGCGACATTCGGATAAATCACCTTGCCATCCGGAGAGCGCGGCGCCAGCCCTTCTTTTTTAATGACCAGTACGTACCAGCGGTGAATCATGTTCAATCAGCGCCACAACAGCCAGCACCGCCATCAGGCCGACAAGAATGGTATGAAGAGTGGCAAGAGCGGTTGTCATCTCTGCTTTGCCCTTTGCCCAATAGGATATAATCAACTCGACTGCGGCGGTCAGGGTTGTGGTAAACATGAAAAGCATGGGGATGAAGGTCACCATGGAATACCGCAGTTTGCTCTCCTTGATGATGATGGTGGTCCCGACACCCAGCGCGATGGCCGCCAGCAACTGGTTTGCCACGCCGAACATCGGCCATATCGTTTTTATCGTTCCGGTGAAAATAAGGAATCCCCAGCAACCGACAACCAACAAGCTGGATAGGAATATGCCGGGATACCATCCCTGGCGCGCGAGCGGTTTATAGACAAAGCCCCCCATTTCCTGGACGAGGAAGCGCGCCACCCGTGTGCCCGCATCAACGGTCGTGAGGATGAACAGGGCCTCGAACATTAGCGCGAAGTTGTACCAGTAAGGCATGAGACCCTTCATTCCGGGAAGACTGCCAAAAATGGAAGCCATGCCCACAGCGAGAGAAACCGCGCCACCCGGCCTTCCCACTACATTGACCTGCACCATAGCGGAAAGCTCCTTGACGCGATCAATGGGAAAGCCCATGGCCGCCAGTTGATCAAACGAAAGATTTGTATTGATTGCGAAGTAATCGCCCGGCAGCAGAATACACGCCGCAATCAGCGCCATCATTGAAACGACGCCCTCGACCAGCATCGCCCCGAAACCGATCATGCGTATGTCTTTTTCGGAGCTGATCATCTTTGGCGTTGTGCCGGAAGATATCAGCGCGTGAAAACCGGATATGGCCCCGCACGCGATGGTGATGAACATGAAGGGGAATATCCTGCCCGGGATCACCGGACCACCGCCGTTTATGAATTTCGTCATCGGCCGGCATCTGCAGACTGGGCGCGATAAAAATCACGCCTATAGCCAGCATCATGATCGTCCCGATTTTCATGTACGTCGAGAGATAATCCCTGGGGCAAAGCAGCATCCATACCGGCAGAACCGATGCGATAAGGCCATACAAGGCCATGCAAATAACCAGCGTGTTCCGGTTTAGGCTGAACACGGACTCCAGCGGAGATCCCGGTATAAAGTGCCCGCAAACGACCGCAGCGATAAGAAGTGTAACACCGATGAAGGTCATTTCGCCCACTTTTCCGTTGCGTATTTTGGAAAGATAAAAACCCATAAACAGGGCTATCGGAATCGACATCGCGATGGTAAATGTGCCCCACGCGCTGTGGGTGAGCGCGTTGACTACCGCCAGACCGAGACCGGAAAGCGCAACGATGATGATGAACAGGATAGCGAAGGACGCGGCAACGCCTCCGACGGGACCCACTTCGTCCCGGGCGATCTGCGCCAGAGAGTGCCCGTTGCGGCGCACCGACGCCACAAGAATTACCATATCGTGGACGGCGCCGCCGAACGCCGCTCCGATGAGTATCCACAAAAAGCCGGGAAGATACCCGAACTGCGCAGCCAGCATCGGTCCGATGAGCGGGCCCGCGCCGGCGATGGCGGCAAAGTGGTGCCCGAAAAGCACGTATTTGTTCGTGGGATCGTAATCTATGCTGTCGCGCATTGTAAAGGCCGGGGTCTTATGGTCGTCGGAGAGCGCGAATATCTTGGCGGCGATAAATGCGCTGTAAAATCTGTACGTCACAAGATAAAGACACCCGGCGGCAGTTAAAAGCCAGAGGGCGTTTACTTTTTCTGAAGGATTCCATATTCCCACCACCGCGCCAAATGCCACAGCCCCGATCAGGCAAATCAACGCCCAGAACATTTTTTTTATCATACCGTTCCTCAATAAATAATTATCTATAGAATTACTCCAAACTCATAAGGCATCTCGTTTCCCGGTCTTGAAGCATATGAAGAAAGATTTTGTATGTCAATGATAAATTGACAGAAATACTTCACCATAAAAATATAAAATACTGTGCCGATGATCTTAGAATGGATGCGTCTGACAACGTCCGGAAACTCATGATTGGCGTAGGTCAGCGGATGTTGTTAATTTAAAAGAACCTTTCCCAATATTTTATGGTAAGAGGAAGTAAAAAATAAAATATCAATTTCAGAATCGTCGTAATTGTTTCTTTCACCTACAAGTCAATGGAATTATACGTTAGAAAATATTGAAGATAACCAATTGTAATCTATCTTTCACACCTAGACACGAGCAACACCTCTCAAGTTTTTTATTCAGCACGCAAACGTGGGAACAAGCGGCCTGTGCGTCGCATGTAGCTGTGGTACTCATCGCCAAAACGTTCGATCATCATTGCCTCTTCGTCGGCGACACGGGCTAGGTACATCGCCATGGTAGTGCCGATCAGTAGCAGCGCGAGCAGCAGATTAGCAGTTATCAAAGCCATACCAACGGACAGAATCAACAAGGCCGTATACATCGGGTGACGAATGTAGCGATATGGCCCCTGGCTTATCAAACGGTGGTTCTCGCGCAACTCTAGAATACCGGACCAGTTACGTCCCAGGTTCGGTGCGTCCACCACAATATCGCAATACCTGCGAACGCTGTCAGTGCGCCGATCCAGCGTATCCAGGCCGGTAGACTTACGTGCGCAAAGTCCAACCAATGCGTTAGAGCGTACACGAATGTCAACATGTAACTCACAGATATAGATTGGTAACATAGCTTGTCACGTGCTTGTGCGCGGCCCGTCGCGACTGGCTCGCTTTCTACTCGTCGTCGGTAATAATTACGCACCGCAATGAACTCACCAGTAGTGCTACGGCAACGCAGCGAAACAGTATTTCATTTTTGTCCATGCTTTGACTCCAATCCGTTTCATGTTGTTAGAGTGATTTTTCTCAAAATTTGTACCACATGTTAAGTTATAATTCTATGGTATTTGATTATTATCATTTGAAATGTTGTATCGACTGTCTAAATAAGAAAAACAACTTTACAGGAAGAAGTGTTTGCTGAAAGTATCCACAGGTCGAGAAACCACTGGCAGGATTATCTCTTTTTCCTGAAAACAAGCTTTAGCGGCACACTGTCAAAACCGAAGGTTTCGCGGATTTGATTCATCAGGTAGCGTTCGTAGGAAAAATGAATTCCTTTGGTATTGCTGACAAAGAAGACAAAGGTAGGCGGTTTGATATCCGTTTGCGTGGCGTAAGTAATATGCATCTGTTTATTCTGATAACGCGCCATCGGATTTCTCCGCACTGATTTTTCCAACATATCATTGAGTGGAGATGTGCCGATTCTTTTTGTATACTGTTCGTAAACTTGATCAATCAGGTCGAAAATCTTCGGCGCGCGTTGTCCCGTAATGGCGGATATAAAAATAATCGGCGCAAAATCCATGAATTTGATTTTATCCTTGATGTCCTCCACGAATTTCCCCACGGAGGAATTATCTTTTTCAATCTTGTCCCATTTATTTACAACGATGATGCAGGCTTTACCGCGTTCGTAAGCCAGCCCGATAATTTTTGTGTCCTGATCGGTCAGTCCTTCTTCGGCATCAATCAAAATAAGCGCGATATCGCAGCGATTGATCGATTTGAGCGCCTGAACGACGCTGTATTTTTCCAGAGTCTGGCTGATTTTACTTTTACGACGGATTCCCGCTGTATCAATAAGCAGATATTTTTTACCCTTTACCTTTACAGGCATGTCAATGGCATCACGTGTTGTACCCGGAGTGGGATTGGCGATGCTTCTTTCTTTTCCCAGAATCCGGTTGACCAGAGATGATTTGCCCACATTAGGTTTTCCTACTATGGCTACTTTTATTTGATCATCCTGTTGATCTTCGCCTTCTGATGATTCAGGAAAATCACGGGTCACGTCCGTCAGAAGTTCATCAACGCCAAGACCGTGCTGCGCGGAAATCGGATAGAACTGATCGATACCGAGACGGTAAAAATCGGTGAGCATTTCCTCATGACGGTCTCCATCCACTTTGTTGGCAGTATAGAAAATATGTTTGCTCCTGCCGCGCAACTGTTTGGCAATCTCAATGTCCGAGGGAGTAAGTCCGTCTTTTCCGTCCATTAAGAAAATAATGACATCAGCCTCTTCAATAGCCAAATTGCTCTGTTCGCGCATCTGCACGAGAATTCTTTCTTCCGACGCCGGTTCAAATCCGCCGGTATCAATCAGTGTGAAAGCTTTATTCTGAAAGACGCAGTCCATGTAATTGCGGTCACGGGTGGCGCCCGGCTCGTCAATGACGATGGCCTTCTGCTTGCCGGCAATTCTGTTGAAAAGCGTTGATTTGCCGACATTGGGACGGCCGACGATGGCTATGACGGGTTTTGTTTGCATTAAATATACCTTATAATTTTTGTCATTGCCCAACTCGATTGGGCAATCCAGTTTTGTTTTATTCTGGATTCCCCGGTCTGGCCGGGGAATGACAGTTTTTAAGCGTATCGGTTGTATCCATTTTGATTTCTTTGGTAGATACGCCCTACTTCATTCACCCTACCTTTTTAATAAACCGAATTCCTGGAGCATCCTGTCGGAACTGGTCCATTCCTTTTTCACCCGCACAAACAGTTCCAGATAAACCCTGGCCCCGAAGAGTTTTTCCATACGCAGCCGTGACTGTGTGCCGATTTTTTTCAGCATGGCACCTTTTTTGCCGATCATAATCGCTTTTTGCGATTCTTTTTCAACGTTAATTGTCGCGTTGATGCGCATTAGATTTTTTTCCTCATCTTCTTTAAAGGAATCAACCGTTACCGCGCTTACATAGGGAATTTCCTGCGAAGTCAGCAGCATGATTTGTTCGCGAATAAACTCAGCCGCGATAAATCTTTCAGTCGCGTCGGTAAATATATCTTCAGGAAACAGTTGCGGTCCTTCCGGAAGACTTTCTTTAATGGCCGTCAATAAATCATCAATACCATAGCCTTTAAGCGCGGAAATCGGGAAAATTTCACGATAGTCATAAAGTTTGTGGAATTTATCTATCAGCGGCAAGAGATATTTCTTTTCAATGAGATCAACTTTGTTGACCACCAGAAAAACGGGAACTTTTATCCCGGCCAGTGATTCAATGAGAAAAATATCATTATGATGGACATCCGAATTGGCCTCGACCAGCATAAGCAGAAGCTCAGCACTTCCGATTGTCTCCTGCGCAGTTTGTACCATGGCGCGATTCAACGGCGTTTTGGGATTGTGCATGCCCGGAGTATCCAGAAAAATAAGCTGCGCGTCCGGGAAATTTTTTATGCCCGTGATTCTGTTTCTGGTTGTTTGCGGCTTGTTCGCAACGATTGAAATCTTATCGCCGATGACAGTATTGAAAAAAGTAGATTTGCCCACATTGGGGCGGCCAATTATTCCTATGAATCCCGATTTAAACAAATTATTATTCTCCTGTGTGTCAATTACATCAATATAATATCAAATTATATTTGGATTACCAAACTGCATACGCAAATTACCGGACCATTCCCGGAATCTCAACAGTAAAAGATTCCGCGGAATCGGCGCACACGGAAATCGCGCCGCGTTTTTGTCCCGCCATTGATCTTACAATTATCTTTGTATGGGGGTAAAGCTTTTTTATTGCCGATATGTTCATATTATTTAGACCGCGGAAATTAGAAATATCACGCTCGGATAAGTTAAAGCGGATTTCTCTGGTGTCCGGAGAAATCTTACCCAGAAGCTTAATAGTATAATCATAAAATACCGAGGAAAGAACAAGATTTCCCAACGCAGGATGAATCGGCCCGGCCACGACAGCTCCGTTTTTTTCCATTTCCGGAGTTAATTGCAGACCGATTCTTATTACACGAATACCCGCCGTGGACAACTTCTGCCAGGCAAGTGCGCACAATTCGACGGCATCGGAAAGTTCCAGCGGCCTGTATTTCTCTGTCCTGAATTCTTCCGCAAGAGTTGTTCCGTTAAAAACGATAACGGGATTAATTCTTACAATATCTGGTTTGAGTTCGACGGTTTTATCCAGAGAATAAATGAATCCTTCCTTTGTGTCTTTGGGCAATCCGGCCATAAGATGCAGACCTGTCCGGAAGCCGTGGTCTTTTAAAATCTTGACAGTGCTTTGAGTGGCGACAGCATCATGGCCTCTTTGAGCAAAGTGCAGCACTTCGTCAACAAAAGACTGCGCGCCGATTTCCACCGTCGTAACATTATATTTTTTTAAGACAGATATGTTGTCTTCAGAAATGTAATCCGGCCTTGTCGAAATTCTAATAGAATTAACAAGTCCTTTTTGAATAAATGAATATGCCCAGGAAAGAAGTTTCTCCTGATAGGCGGGATCAATTCCCGTAAAACTTCCGCCATAGAAAGCAATTTCCACATCTCTGGATTTATCTTTATTCCAGGACAGATAAGAATTAACTTCAGAGTCAAATAATTCTTTTGTTATTTCCGGCGGGAAATTACCGGCGGTAATCTTTTGATTGCAGAAGATACAACGATGCGGGCAACCTTTGTTCATGATAAAGATGGGAATGATCAGGGGATTGTTTCCGGCGTCCGATCCATGATTATTCTTCATCTTGAAGTGCTTCCCATGCTTTTTGCGCCGCTTGTTTTTCGGCGTCTTTCTTGCTTTTGCCGCTGCCGAATTCTGTCAGTTTGTTCACGATAATTACTTTCACCGTAAAACTTTTATCGTGATCCGGACCGGTAGAATCGGCAACCATATATATTGGAATCGTTTTATATCTTTTCTGGCAAAGCTCCTGTAAGGCAGTTTTATAATCGAAATATTCGGAAGATACGTTATCATCCTTCAGCAGCGGTTCGATTAATTTTGTGATGACAGTTTTTACTTTATCAAAATCGGAATCAAGATAAACGGCTGCGACAACGGCTTCAAAAGAATCAGCCAGAAAAGAATCTTTGTCGCGGGAGCCCGCGTTTTCCTCGCCGTGACCGATTAAAAGGCAATCGCCAATCTTCAAATCACGCGCGAGTTGTGCCAGATTTTTTTCGTTTACCAAAGAAGCCCGGATTTTGCTCAGGTCGCCTTCGGGAGAATCAACATATCTTTTAACAAGCAAATCACTTACACAAAAACCTAAAACAGAGTCCCCCAAAAATTCAAATCTTTCATTATCAGAAACAGCCAGCTGCTGATTCTCATTAACATAAGAACGATGCGTGAGAGCGGTGGAAAGAAGATTTATGTCACGAAAAGTGTACGCAAGTCTCTTCTCTAAATCGCGCAAAATATTCAGTCTGTTCTTATCAGGTGAAGATTTCTTCATAAATATTGTCCCAAAATATCAGGTTGCCGCTACTGTATAATCATGCATCCTGTGTTACAAGATACGAAATAAACTCAAGTTAAGCAACCGTTAAATTAGATTTCCGGCTTTGCCGATTTTTTATCATCTATGCCCTCTCATTAATAATGTAATAAATAAAACAATATTTTTTACAAATTTCTTGACTTTTAAAAATAACACTGTTATTATAACACCGTTATTTATAAATAGTCGGAGATGAATATGCCCAAGGCACCCATGACAAAAGAAGAAGTGGAAAGCACCAGAGGACGTATTTTAGATACCGCTCTCGACATTATTATTAAGGAAGGGTTCCATAACCTCAGCGTGCGGAAAATAGCATCCCGTTTAAATGTCACAGCCACCACTATTTATAACTATTATACCAATAAAGATGAAATTAATTTGATGATCCGCATCCGAGGATTTGAAAAGCTGTATGATCTGCTGACAAAACGCGCTGCTCCTTTTAAAAAAATTGATGACAGATTTAATGCCATGATTCGCGCCTATATTGAATTTGGCCTCACCTATCCCAGTTACTACGATATCATGTTCAATCTCCACACGCCAAAGTATCTGGATTACGTGGGAACAGAGATAGAACCGCTTGCTTATACGGAAAAACAAAATGCTTTAAAATGCCTTTCTCTTTTTTTGGAACCGATCAGCAACTACATCACTGTCAAGGGAAAGAAAAAGGACCATTACGTCTTATATCAGGTTATCAAAGCCTGGTCTGATCTGCATGGTCTGATCACCCTCAACAATAGCCGTTTATTTCATGAAGTGACTGATGATGTGGAAAATTTCATCAAAGGACGAACCGCGAACATGATTGAAGATTTCCTAAAACTGAAAAATAATTTCGATGAAGGGAAAAAACTTTTTTAACAAGATTGCTTGGAGGTATGCCATGCAGGCCCCACAAAATGAAACCAAAATAAGTTATTCAAATACTTTGGCCAATCTCTTTTTTAAATTTCTGGCCTTTAATTTCAATGCTCGTCCGTCATTGAACAAATACTTAAAATGCGACGACGGCTGGCTGAACTTTACTTTCGGCATTAAAACGGAAAGCGGCAGTGTGGAACAGGCTTTGAGTTTTAAAAACGGAAAGGTAACTGTATTAAAAACCATACCGGATAAATTTGACGCACAGCTTATATTTAAGGATGAGAACGCACTCAAGGAGGCGGCCACGCAGCCTCCCAACAAATTGATGCTGGCTCTGATGGAAAACAGAATGATTACGCAAGGCAACATCGGCTATATTCAGCTAATCAACTTTTATCTTTCACTTCTTGTCAAGCAAATCCAGATCGCCAAACTGAAAAAAGAAGCAAAAAATGAGCATCGGAAGTATGACGCATCAAAAGCCTCCAAACACAGCATTGAGACCAGAAAGCCGCGCCAACTTAAAGCTGAGTCTGTAGACCCGGGTGTCAAGTTTCTGAAAGACCCCTATCTGGCGGAATATTCCCTTGATGATTTTCCGAGACTGAAGGATTTTCTGGATATTCACTTAAAAACAAAACCAGCCATTTGCCACGAGCGCGCAGAGCTTGTGACAAGGTGGTACAAACAAAACGGTTTTGAAACCGATAAAAACGGCAATCCCTGGGTTGGGGAATTGCGTCAGGCAAGCACTTTCAAATATCTAATGGAAAACAAAAAACCCATCGTCAGGACAAATGATTTGATTGCCGGAACCAATACCACAAAAGACATCGGCGTTATCATCTATCCGGACGCGCACGGCACCATGATCTGGGGAGAATTGATTACCGCACCTTACAGACCGTTGAATCCTTATGACGTAACTGACGAAACAATGAACGTGCTACACAACAAAGTTTTTCCTTTTTGGCTCAAACGTAATTTCCGCGAATGGGTCAGGGACAACAAAGGCTATCCGGTCTGTCAGAAACTCGACGAACGATTTGCCGCCTGTTTCTTATGGAAAACCGTCGCCTTGTCTCACACCATCTTAAATTATCCCGAAGTTTTGAAACTCGGCACAAATGGCATCATTGAAAAGATTGACCATGAACTGAGCACAACACCCGGCTCCGAAAAACAAAAACGTAACACGCTGCAGGCGATGAAAATCAGCCTGGAAGGAATCAACGCCTACGCGAAAAATCTTGCGCAGGAGGCCTGGCGTCTGGCTGCTCAGGAAACTCAACCTGCCCGCAAAAAAGAATTGCTCCACCTTGCTGAAATCTGCGGACGAATACCGACTAATCCTTGCACAACTCTTGATGAAGCCGTCAACGCCATGTGGATAATATGGATAGGCGTGCACATGGAAAATACCAACGCCGGATTTTCTCTGGGAAGGCTGGATCAATGGTTGCAACCTTATTTTACAGCCGACATGGAAAAAATTAAGGATGAAAAAGAGAGGCAGGAATACCTTAAGCACACTATTGAGTTGATCGGTTGTTTCTACATGCGTTGCACAGACCATCTGCCATTGATACCGGATATCGGCAACTACCTTTTCGGCGGTTCCTCTTCCGATCAGGCTATCACTCTTGGCGGAGTAACGCCTGACGGTGATGACGCGGTCAATGACATGACCTACATCTTTTTGAAAGTCACAGAGATGCTCTCCATTCGCGACCCCAACGTCAACGCCCGATATCACAGGAGTAAAAACAGCGCCGCTTATCTAAAGAGGCTCTGCGAAGTAAATTTAAATACAACCGCTACACCCTCGATTCACAATGACGAGGCCGTCATGGCGTCGCTTGCGGAATTCAATTATCCGGTGGAGCACTTGCGCGACTGGTCGGCAACGGGCTGTGTGGAACCGACGCTTTCGGGACGTCATATCGGTCACACCAACTGCATGATGTTCAACATGGTGGCGGCGCTCGAAATGGCTCTCAATAATGGCAGGCATCCGTTGATGCGGTGGGATTTGGGACCCAAAACCGGCAACATCAAGACCGGCGACTTCAAGGATTATGAATCGTTTTTTAATGCATTTGCAAAGCAGTTGGATTTTCTCGCCGATCAGACATGCGAATACAACAATCTTCTGGGCGAGGCACATCAGACGCTGCGCCCGACGCCTTACATCTCCGCCCTGATCGAAGGCCCATTGAAAAGCGGCAAGGACGTCACCAAGGGAGGCGCTCTGTACAACTCGTCGGGAACGGCCTGTATCGGGCTGGCCGACATCACCGATTCGCTCATGGTCGTCAAGAAACTTGTTTTTGAAGAGAAAAAAGTAACTTTTAGTCAATTGCTTGATGCCGTCAACTCAAACTTCAAAAATGACCCTGCCCTTCTCGCTTTGATTAAAAACAAGATTGCTCTGTTCGGCTCCGGCAATGAAGAAGCCCTGGCGACGGCCAACCGGATTACAAAACTGGCCAATGACAGTTTCTGGAAGCATACCAATTACCGCGGCGGCAGATACACGGCAGGATTCTGGTCCATGTCCAATCACGTGGCTTTCGGAACATTGACGGGAGCTCTTCCGTCGGGAAGACTCGCCGGCAAAGCGTTTACTCCGGGACTGACGCCGGAAGCGCACGCATCCAAAAATATTCTGGACAACATCCGCGATGTCGCTCAATTGAAAGCGGAAAACATGAAAAACAATATCGCCTTCAATGTGAAGGTAGTTCCCAGCGCGCATGAGTCACATCAGAAAATCGTGGATAATATTTATTCCTACGTAAAAACTTACAGCGATTTAGGCGGCATGCAGATGCAGTTAAATGTCGTGTCCTCAAAAACACTCAAAGACGCCATGGAACATCCTGAAAATTATCAGAACCTGATGGTCCGTATATCCGGTTATAATGCCTATTTTGTGACGCTGAATAGGGACATGCAGATAGAATTAATTGAAAGGGCCGAATTCGGCATATGATTTTCATCAAGCAGCCTACCGGTTCTAAATCAAAGATGATATTGAGGCGGCTAGGCGGAGGCGACGAGGCGTATTATACATACGTTGAGGAAGCCTACAACGACGCCAACAAAAATAGCGCTTTGATTTAGAATTGGTATTATTTATGGCACAAGACGAAATCAAATCACCGTTAATTCTGGAAATCAAAGGCAACAGCCTCGATGACGGCCCCGGCATCCGCTCTGTCGTATTCTATAAAGGATGCCCTCTTTCGTGTGTCTGGTGTCACAATCCAGAAAGCAAAAAAGCCTCTGTGGAAATATCCTTTGATCCTAAAACTTGCATTGACTGCGGCGCCTGCCGCGATATCTGTCCCGAGAAGGCGCTCTCCAAGGATAACCGTTATTATATTGACCGGAACAAATGTAATCTTTGTTTTTTGTGCGTTGATGCGTGTCCTTCAGGCGCTTTGGACAGAGTAGGAAAATCCATGTCCGTTGACGACATCATCAAAAAGATTCTGCTGGACAAACCGTTTTTTGACACATCGGGCGGCGGAGTAACGCTCTCTGGAGGCGAGCCCACTCTGTTCATGGATTTCACGTCACAGCTTTTGAAATCGCTCAAACAAAACAATATTCATACGCTTCTGGAAACCTGCGGTTTATTCGACATCAATAAATTTATGGACATGCTTTACCCTTATCTGGACGCGATTTATTTCGATATCAAAATAATTGATAGAATCGCTCATAAAAAATACTGCGGTGTATCCAACGAAAAGATTTTGGATAATTTCAGGCAGATTTCCACCACAGCAAAGAAAAATCATAAAACACTCATTCCACGGACACCGCTCATACCCGATATTACTGATACGGAAGCGAACATCAGGGATATAGCCGCATTTCTGAGAAGCCTGAATGTCACCCAGGCCGCCCTGCTCGCTTATAATCCATTATGGCATGAAAAAAGCGATAAAGTCGGCGTGGAAGATCCGTATAAAAACAGCAAAGACATGACTTCTTTTCGCGAAATTGCAGTGAGTGAAAGATGCAGAGCCATATTTGAAAAGGCTGGAATAACCGAAGCTGGAAGTTAACACCATATTAATCAAATTTGGAAAGGGTTGAACAATGATTACAGGAGAGAATATTGCGCAACCGGTTCTGGTAACCGGAGCAACCGGATTTATCGGCAACAGAGTCGTTCATAAACTTTTACAAACTGGAGTCGCGGTTAAAATACTGGCGCTCCCCGGTGAAGCGATACCGGCAGAATGGGTAGACAAAGTTGAGATTGCACGCGGCAGCATATCGGATCCTCTCGCCGTGGAAAAAGCCGCCGCGGGAGCTAAAACAATTATTCATCTGGTCGCCATTGTTACTGACTGGGGCGATGAGAAAAAATACTGGGAGTTTACTGTTGAAGGCAGCCGCCTGATATTTGAACAGGCCATTAAAAATAATGCCCGTGTCGTGCTTGCTGCCAGCATCGTGGTCTACGGTGACAAGATTTACTCTCAACCATGCCCTGAAGAAACTTCTTACGGCAAAACATTCGGTCCTTACAGCAGGACAAAACAGGCGCAGGAAAAACTCGCCTGGGATTATTATAAGAACAAGGGAATGAAACTGACCGTGGTTCGTCCGGCTAATGTTTATGGTCCGCGCTCAGGCCCGTGGCTTCATGATGTGATTAATGTTCTGAAGAGCGGATCACCCGGTCTTATCTCCGGCGGCAACATGAACGCCGGACTGGCTTACGTTGACAACGTGGCGGATATTTTGATTCTTGCGGGATCAACCGAAAAAGCAATCGGCAGAGCTTATAATGCTTCTGATGGAATTAATGTTACATGGAAACAATATTTTGCGGATATAGCAAATATGATTGGAGTCAAAAATCCGAAATCCATTCCCCGGCCCCTGGCCGCATTTGGCGCCAATTTATTTGAAGCAATCTGGAAATTACTCGGTATTCAAAAGCGTCCTCTTATCACCCGTGAAGCATTGAATCTGATAGGTTCGGATAACAGAATACCGATTGACAGGGTGAAGAGTGAATTGGGATACACACCGCAAATCTCTTATGCCGAAGCTTTGAAGAATATCAAGGAATACATCGATAAAGAATTAACAAAATAGGGAGACGATATATGGCTCATTTTTCCAACAAACTGGCCTTCATCACCGGGGGGTCAAGCGGCATCGGCCTCGCTACCGCAAAACTACTCGCAGCACAGGAATGCAACCTGGTTTTGTTTGCCAGAGGGCAGAAGATGCTGGAAGAGTCCCGCAAGAATATTGAAACACACATAGACAAAACATCTCAGAGTATAAATATTCTTGCCATGGATGTCGCAGACAATACTGATGTCCAGCAGAAAATAAAAATTGCCGTTGGAAAATTCGGCGTACCGGACATACTGATAAATTGTGCCGGTATCGGCACAGGAAATTATTTTGAAAATATTTCCTACGAACAGTTCGACAGATTAATTAAAATAAATGTATACGGCACCAGAAACACTATCAGCGCCATTCTGCCTTTTATGAAGCAAAAAGGCGGTGGCCATATCGTCAATATTTCTTCCGTGGCCGGACTTATCGGTATGTTCGGCTACTCTCTCTATTGTACGTCAAAATATGCCATTGTGGGATTTTCTGAATGCCTGCGCAGCGAATTAAAGCGGTTTAATATTACGGTTACGCTGGTCTGCCCTCCGGAAGTTAAAACTCCTTTCATAGATGAAGAGGCAAAAACCCTTCCGCCTGAGGCGCGCATAGTGAAAAATCTGGCCGGATTAATGACGCCGGAGCAAGCGGCACGGGCGATTGTCCGCGGCATCAAAAGAAAGAAATTTCTTGTGGTACCTACTTTTACCGCCAAATCATTATATTTCTGGCATCGCATCAGCAACGGCTTTCTCACGCGTATGCCTTCAGACGTTATTATAAGATTTGTTACCCGGCGGCATGGAATACAAAACCGTTAATTATAATGAAAACTTTCTATCCATTTCCTTTCGGGGCGGAATGCGAAGAGAACAGGGAACGCCGCTTTGACATAATCCACACCCGGCGTACTTGCCGATAAATCCCGGCCCATGGGCACCTTCGATCCATGGTCTTTGCTTTTCAAACAATACCGAGAAACACTTCAGCTTATCATGACCTTTTTCGCTCAGCGCTCCGCCGGGACAACGGCTGATACACTTTCCACATTTTCCGGTTGTATAAAAAAGACAATTCTCCAGATAATTTGTATATGGCCTGACCGATGATTTCAGTTTCAAATTAGTAACAACACTCCCGCAACGCATGGCCAGGCCTTTGGCGGTAATGAACCCATCATTGAGACTGAATGTTCCCAGACCCGCCGCATAAGCCGCATGCCTCTGCGACCAGTTGGAAGTAAAGCCGTCCGGCAACGCGATAATTTTATAGAAAGGCGATACCTCCGGTGCTACAGCGCCGGCGCCCATTGTCTCCAAAATTGATACCAGATAATTTGATAATTCATTGATGAACTCCTGGCCTTTCCAGCGCGTATGATTCCAGCGCAAAGACGGGCCTTCTTTTTCCAGGGCATTTACTCTAATGGTTTTCCTGTTTACGGGTAAAATAAAAGAAATAACGCTGACGTTTTCCAGATTCGGCTCTTGAGATTTTTGTTTTTCGCCAAGGTGAAGTCCGAGAATTTCACGCGGCAAAAAATGATTTTCGTGAACAACTTTTTTATATTCTTTAAACAGCGGATCATCGCCGTCGGCAAATCCCACCAGCGGCTTTTCGAATATCGGTTCATTCCCGAAGCAATCAAGGGAAGTCGCCGGATTTGAGCGCAAGAAATTTTTAATCGCCCGTTCTATAAAACGTTCCGGTTCAGTATCAAACAACTTTTGTGTCCGTTTATGAACGATGAAAGTCTTCATGAGTTCAGGGCATTCCTGTACCGGTATTTGTGATTTACCATAACACAACAGGCCTATTTATTAATAAATGATCATTTTTTATTATCAAAAGTAAATGATTTGAACCGTCATTCAAACCATTCAGAACGATAAGCCACCCACCAGCTAAAGATAAGAATCGGGATGGTGGCGATAATGCTCCACTTAAAAGAAAAGATCAAATCAGCGATCAACCCCAACACGATAAACAGCCCCCAGAATACTTTGCTTTTCATGTATAGAAACCTCTATTATTCTCTTTATAATCTTTGAAGATTTTAAAGGCAAGAAAATAAAAGACGCCCGAAGCTTAATTTTTAAAAAACGTGTTTATTTGTTGCATTCTCCGGTTAATTTAATTAAACTAACATGGTGTAAATTCGGTTACGGGAGAACACAGTGGACAATACAAGCAGATACGATATTAAATACCTGTTTGAGCCTCAAAGCATTGCCGTCATCGGCGCTTCCCAGGACAAAAAGAAAATCGGTTATGCTGTATTTAATAATATAATTTCCGGAGGATTTAAGGGGAAAGTATTTCCCATAAGCCCCAAGGGCGGCGATATTGACGGGCATAAAGTATTTACTACTGTCCTGGACATTGAAGGCGATGTCGACTGCGCGTCGATTGTTATTCCGGCCAATTTTGTAAAAGACGCGGTAAAAAGCTGCGCTCAAAAGAAAGTCAAATTCATCCAGATAATAACTTCCGGATTTTCAGAAATTGGAAACGTCAGCGAAGAAAAAGAAATTGCCGGAATTGCCGCAGAGGCGGGGACACGCATCGTGGGCCCGAATATGTTCGGCCTTTACTCTTCGGCCGCGTCGCTTAACTCCACTTTTTCCGCGGCCAGAATAAAGCCGGGCCATGTGGCCATCCTCACTCAGAGCGGCGCGCTGGGAATCGCCATGATCGCGAAAACCGCCGTCGCCAACATAGGGCTCTCCGCTATCATTTCGATCGGCAACAAATGCGATGTCGATGAGGCCGACCTTCTTGAATATCTGATTCATAACGACAATACAAAAGTAATATTTATTTATATCGAAGGCGTCAAAAAGGGAGAAAGGCTGATTGAAACTCTAAAGGCCGCAACGGGCAAAAAGCCGGTCATCGTGATAAAGTCGGGGAGATCGAAAAAAGGGGCACAGGCAGCCGCTTCGCATACGGGCTCGCTTGCCGGTTCGGATGAAATATTTGACGCCATCATGAAACAATGCGGAGTGCTGCGCGCCGAATGCCTGGAAGACGCGTTTAACTGGTGCAAATTCATGATTTCCAGCCCCATTCCTAAAAGCCGCAACAGCGTAATCGTGACAAACGGCGGCGGCGTAGGGGTTATGGCCACCGATGCGTGCGAAAAGTACGGGGTTTCGTTATATGATGATCAAGCCGCGCTCAAGAGTCTTTACGAATCCGTTACGCCATCGTTCGGGTCGACAAAAAATCCTATCGATCTTACCGGTGTTGCCGGCGCGGATGAGTATACGCGCGCGCTCGCAGTAACAGCCGATTCCGGAGAGATCGGTTCCACAATCGGACTTTACTGCGAAACAGCGATTTTCGAGTCCGGGAATCTCACGCAAATGATAAAGGATACGTACGCGGAACATCAGCAAAAAGGCAAATCCATCAGCTATGCGCTGATCGGCGGGGAACAGGTTGAAAACGCGATATCTTCCCTGATGACAGCCGGTATTCCCGTTTTCAACGACGTGGAACCGGCCGTGTCGTGCATCGGCGCGTTTTACAGATACCACAAATACCTCGATGAAGTTTCTTATAAATCTGATGAATACGACATAGACGTAGTGGCGATCAATAAAATTATCGACGGAGCATTGAAAGACGGGAGGACCTTCCTTCTGGCAAACGAGGGCGAAGCGGTCATGAAGGCTGCAAACATTTCAATTCCGCAGAGCAGGATCGCGCGCAGCATAGACGAGGCGGTGAAGTTTGCCGAAGAGATCGGGTATCCTGTTGTGATGAAGGTTGTATCGAAAGACATTTTGCATAAGAGCGATGTCGGCGGTGTTTTGCTGGACATTGATAACAAAAAAGAAGTTGTCGACGGTTATGAAGTCATCATGCATAAATGCAGAGAGTATAAACCCAACGCTGTTATTGACGGCATTGAAGTCGCGGAGATGGTCAAAAAAGGTCTTGAACTCATTGTCGGCGCCAGGCGCGACCCGTCATTCGGCCCGGTCGTCATGTGCGGGCTCGGAGGGATTTACGTGGAAGTGATGAAGGATATATCGTTCCGGGCGATCCCCATAAATCGTGGCATCGCGCTTTCCATGCTGGAAGAAATCAGATCTTATCCGCTGCTTCTCGGCGCCAGAGGAGAAGAACAAAAGGACATCGAGTCTGTTATAGATACGATCATCAAAATAAGTTCCATTATTAAGAAATGCGACAGGATTACCGATATAGAGATAAATCCTGTCGTTGTGTATAGTATGAAAAGCGGCCTTAAGGCCGTGGACGCGCGGATTTTGATAAGCAAACCGAAGGAGGATATACAATGAAAAAAATAGTTGTTTCTTCAATCAGAAGCAATGCCGGCAAGACAAGCATAATCGCGGGGATAATCTCTTCGGTGAAAGATAAAAAATTCGCTTACGCCAAGCCGCTGGGCGACAGGATGATCTATCGCCGGAAAAGAACCTGGGATTACGACGCCAGTTTAATGGTCACTCTTCTGGAGCGCAAAGGCGAATTGGAGAGCCACTATGAAAAGATCACACTCGGCTTTGACCATTCCAAACTGAGATATATGTACGATCAGGAAGGCATAAAGAAAGCTCTTTCCGGTATTGTGGATGACATCGGGGGCAAAAATGATGTGCTCATTATTGAAAGCGGAAAAGACTTTTCCTGCGGAGCGTATCTTAATCTCGATCCGGTATCTATCGCCAAATATATTGACGGCGAACTTGTGATTGTCGTGAGCGGCGACAACGATTCCATTATAGATGATATAAAATTCATCGAGAAATATATGAAAATAATAGATGCCAATTTCGGCGGCGTAATCATAAACAAGGTAAGCGATATTGAATCGTTTGAAAATTTCTTCGTTCCCAGTATAAAGGATATGGGAATTAATATCATCGGAGTTATTCCTTATGAAGCTCAATTAACATACTTTACGCTTGATTTTCTCGCGGAGAAGCTCTTCGCCAGAGTGCTGACCGGCGAAGATAATATGAAGAAGGTCGTTAAGAATATCATCATCGGTACTCCGTCGAATACCTGCCCGGATAATGATCCGCTGTTTACCTCGCATTGCCAAAGCAAGGAAAATCAGTTGATGATAACCAGCGGTGACCGAAGCGAGATGATCCTTGCCGCAATGGAACGGGACACCATCGGTATCATACTCACCAATGATATCGTTCCCCATCAGAATATCATTGCCAGAGCAAAAGAACGAGGCATACCGATTCTGCTTGTAAACATGGACATGTTCCAAACCGCCAAGACGATTGACGACATGGAAGCACTGCTCAGGACCGACGACACGGAGAAAATAAAGCTTCTATCTCATCTGATTGAAAAACACACGCGTGTGAAAGACTTTTTGAAATAGGCGGGGCGCAACTGTCATTCCCGCAGGGTACCCCGGCGAATACCCGGGAAGGCGGGAATCCAGTTTTATGGTTTCAATCCGCGCGGGGCGCGACTTTGACTCACATTAACTTTTTTTACGTTGGTTATCAGACAACAGCGAATTAAGTGTTGTGTCCCCCGAATTTCTCCGAATTCAATCTCTATTTTCCGTTAATCGTTACCATTATTTCCTTGAAGCTTTCTACTGCCGCTTCTAGATTTTCGATGATGTCGTTGGCCAATAAATCCGGGTCGGGTAGATTGTCGAGATCAGCAAGACTTTTATCTTTGAGCCAGGTAATATCAAGACTGGTCTTGTCGCGGGCAACAATCTCATCGTAGGTAAATTTGCGCCAGCGTCCTTCGGGATTCTTTTCCGCATTCCATGTTTCTTTGCGCTTATGCCTGTTGTCCGGATTGTAGCATTTTATAAATTCTTGCAAATCTTCAAACTTCAATGGCGATTTCTTCAAGGTATGGCGGACGTTTGTCCGATAATCATATATCCATACTTCGCTTGTCCACGGGTCTTTGCTTGCCGGTTTGTTATCAAAAAATAACACATTAGCTTTAACGCCCTGCGCGTAGAATATGCCTGTTGGAAGGCGTAAGATTGTGTGCAGGTCCGTTGTCTCCAGTAATTTTTTACGGACGGTTTCACCTGCACCTCCCTCAAACAAAACATTATCAGGCAACACAACCGCCGCTTTGCCGGTAGTTTTCAGCATTGTGCGAATGTGTTGAACAAAGTTGAGTTGCTTATTGCTTGTCGTCGCCCAGAAATCCTGCCGGTTGTAAGTAAGGTCTTCTTTTTCCTGTTCGCCTTCTTCATTCGTAAAGGTCATGGAGCTTTTCTTCCCGAATGGCGGATTGGTTAATACATAATCCACACGTAAACCCGTATCGGCAACAAGTGAATCAGTAGGCAGGATAAAAGTCTCGGAATCAATATCGCCGATGTTATGCAGGAACATATTCATAAGCGCGAGCCTGCGCGCACCCGCAACAATTTCGTTGCCGTAAAATGTTTGATTCTTCAAAAATTCTTTTTGTGATTTGGTCAGCGTGAAGTTTTGGGAATCGGCAATGTAGTCATAAGCCGCCAGAAAAAAGCCGCCTGTGCCACAAGCCGGGTCGGCAATAGATTTCATCGGCTGTGGCTGCACACAGGCCACCATAGTCTTAATCAAGGGACGCGGTGTAAAATACTGCCCGGCGCCGCTCTTGGTATCTTCGGCGTTTTTCTCTAAGAGACCTTCATAAATTTTGCCTTTGACATCTGTTCCCATAACAGTCCACTGCTCTTTGTCTATCATATCAATCAGCTTGTAGAGCTTGGCCGGGTCCTGAATCTTGTTTTGGCTCTTAATGAATATCTGACCCAGAATTGCTTTGGATTTCGATAGCTCGCGCAAAAGCGTCGTATAATGCGCTTCCAGTGCCGCGCCACTTTTCGTGGTCAGGCTCTCCCAATTATATGACTTGGGAATATCCAGTTTACGATTATACGGTGGTTTGCTGTATTCGTCGGCCATTTTCAAAAAAAGCAAATAAGTAAGCTGTTCCAGATAATCTCCGTAACCAACGCCGTCGTCGCGTAGTGTGTTGCAGAAGCTCCAGATCTTACTGATAATGCTTGATGTATTGTTGGTTTCGTTACTCATATTCTTTTAATTTCCTCAAACTATCCAAATAATTTATTTGATTACAACATTTATAACCAAAATTCCTCTTGACTTTTTATTTCAAAAAGCCCATATTTAAGCCGCAAGTAAGTCCTCATGCGTGGGCTACCGGATGGTTGCTCGTAAATAGCGCATGGGGTTTTGCATTTTATAAGCAATTCTGATTTTCAAGACAACCTTCCTTTATTACCCTTTTTACTTTCCGTCTTTACTTTTTCCGCTCTGATTCGTTCGAGTAGTTTTGATGCTGGTTCGTCATTTGGATCTTGGGGAACGAGCTTGCCTTCAAAGGCTTTCTTCAAAATACTTTGTCGCAGGAATTCGGACTGATTGAGGCTTTGCTCAATGCTCTCTTCAATTTTATCGCAAACGGAAAGACGGGATTCGATTTCGGCGACGATGGCGTGTTGTTCCTCTGGCAAACACCAAGCCATCATCAGATTTTCAAACTTCCCTTTGTTCAATATTGGAAGTGTTGTTGCAGAAGCATTATTTTGTATCTGTTCCTGAAAGTAAGGACTAATCGCTTGATAAAAAATAAACTTCGGAACGATTCCTTTTGCAGGAATAATGGCGTTGATCTGCTGATTAAAACCGCCTCCCCTTTTTATAAAACCTGTTTTCCCAATTGTTGCACCAATGCAAGTAACAAGAATTGATGAAGCAGGCGCAAATCGCGCCTCCTTTATTCCTAATTCAGAAAGTCCATCTGTAGATGAGGAAACATTATTACCAGCATTCAAATCAGTAGGTTTGTAAAAAGGGTATTCATCAGAATAAAATTTTTGATTCTTTTTTGAAGGCGTGGTGCCTGTCTCGATACGCCCTAATTCATTAATTATTTTGAATTGCCACCCATCAGGCAATTCACCTTCCTTCACATTGTTATTTGTCAGCTTGCCTTCGAATGCCCATTTCAGGACGGCCTGCCGATAGACTTTGAGTTGTTGCTGCGCGGTTTTGAGGCTTTCGATTCCTTTATCCCAACTGCTGAACAGTTCTTCTATTTTGGCGACAATGCGGTGCTGTTCAGGAAGGGGTGGAAGAGCAATAGATGATTCTTCAAATTTATTTTTAGTTATATGTGCAAGACCTGCTGTACCATGTGCCTTACTAACAAACTCCTTAACCTTATGATTCAATGCATACAAATAATATTGTTTTGTGATTTTATTTTCGTCTATTACGATTCTAAAAATATGCTGATTTAATACGGCACGACCACCTGACCAAATATGCGCACCAAATGATGTATCTGGTGTGCCTGACCAAGCAAAAAGCAAATCACCTTTGCTTACATAATATTTGTCATCAACAATGAAGTTGCAATAGTTGAACTCTGATTTTTCACGATTGAGGTTTTGAATCCTAATAATAGGTAAGCCTTTTTTACTCCACTCAGTTGGTTTAAAAGCTTTACCATTTATGTATTTTGCAATCGCGCCCAGCTTAACAACTTCCCAGCCGTTCGGTATTCCTTGATTCTCACTCATTTTATATAGTCACTGCCTAATTATTTCATTTTTGTCATTCCGTGCAAGCGAAGCGCGACACGGAATCCAGGATTATTAAAGCTGGATACCGGCCTGCGCCGGTATGTCGAGGAGTTATGCCGCCAATGCTTCGTTTAGTTCGTTGATAATGTTTTCCGTCTCGCTGCCGAAGAGCTGCCACATCTTACCTTTGCCGCCCTGCGCGTCAAAGGGCGTGTAGTCCAGATCATCGACGCTCAACGAAACCGACGCGGCAACATGGTCTTTGAGCATCCTCAGCCACTGCATTTGTTCTTCGGTGAATTTCAGAGTGCCTGCTTGTTTTTTAAAGACCCAATTCTGAAAGTTTTTATCAACTGTCTTGTCGTAAGAGGTTAGCGAGGCGTCAATACCCGCCACCTTGCGGATAAGCGATACCAGCGCCACCAGTTCGTTTTTGGGCTGGCCGCTGACGCTTTCTAAAAGTTCATAGGCCTGCCATACACGCAAAGGTGCCAGCATGGGTTTATCGGCAACGATGGCATCCACCAACTCCCGAATCATCGAATAGGTAAGCTCACGCCGGCGATAAGGCTGGCTGTAAAAGATTTGCAGAGCGGTGATTTCGTCTTTGTGTTTAGTTATCCAGTCAGCAAAGGTTTTAACTAGTTCCTCGGCCTTATCTTTGTTGTCCTTTTCCCAGCCTGCAGCTACGAGCTTATCGGGGTTGAGAATATCAATAATCTGCTCATGCGCTTTGCGGACGTTTTCAATATAGTCGTTTAGTTCGCCGTTGAATGTGGAGGCTGCCGCATTTTGCAAGTCTTCAGTGAGTTTCTTGACTTTTTCTTCATTTTCCACCGGCGCCGCATCGGGATTTTCCGTTTCTACTTTCAGGCGAATGTCTTCGATAGTGTCGGGATTGTAAGCATTGAGCAGTTCCTTGACGACCTGCGGAATTGTTTTTTTCGCTTTCCCGGTAAAGGTTGTTTTTTCTTTTTCGGTGAGTTGCTTATCGAGTCTGGTGAGGCGATTGGCCAGCGTGCTGAAGAGTTCTTCATCTCTTGCGCCAACGGTAATGGCCGCAAGCAAATCTTTTAGCGGCACGCCAGGCTTTTTCTCCAGCGGGCGGCTGTCAGTCTTCAGGCTTTTGGTAACGCCGATGGCATCGACAATCACATAATGGTCTTTGGTGTACCTGGCACAAGGTGTCACTTTTTTCAGATCGTCCAGATTGATCGTGCGCGTGCCCCGGCCTTTCATCTGCTCAAAGTAGTTACGGCTTTTCACATCCCGCATGAAAAGCAGGCACTCCAGCGGTTTGACATCCGTGCCGGTAGCAATCATATCCACGGTAACGGCAATGCGCGGATGGTAGTCGTTGCGAAACTGCGCCAGTGTGCTTTTAGGATCGTCGCTGTTGTAAGTGATCTTTTTGCAGAAGCGGTTTTCTTCGCTGAATTCTTCCCGTACGATTTGAATAATGTCGTCGGCGTGGCTGTCGGTTTTAGCAAAAATCAGGGTTTTGGGCACTTCAAATTCACCTTTTTCATTGAATCGTTCGGGAAACATTTCCGGCAAATGTTCTTTGAATGTGCGGATGACCGTGCGAATCTGATTGGGATTGACGACTTTATCGTCCAGTTCCGTTTGGGAATAAACAACATCTTCATCCAGTTGTTCCCAGCGTTTTTTGCGGGTGAGTTTTTCCCGATGATCAACATACTGGCCTTTCCATATCTTGCCGCCTTTTTTTGTGATCTGTGTTTCAATCAAATAAACGTCACTGCCGACATTGACGCCGTCGGTAACTGCTTCTTCGTGAGTGTATTCGCTGACGATGTTCTGATTGAAGAAACCAAACGTGCGGTTGTCGGGCGTGGCGGTGAGGCCGATCAAAAAAGCGTCAAAATAGTCGAGCACCTGTTTCCAGAGATTGTAAATGCTGCGATGGCATTCGTCGATGACGATAAAGTCGAAAAACTCAACGGGCAGTTTGGCATTGTAGATCACCGGAACCGGCTGGCGACCTTCCCAGCGGTTTTCAGCGGGATTGGTTTCTTCTTCTTTTTCATCCAGCTCTTTTTCCTTCAAAATCGAATATAACCGCTGAATGGTGCTGATATAGACATGATTGTCAGTCGGTACAAAGCTGGATTTCAGGCGATGCACACCATAGAGTTCGGAAAACTTGCGGTTGTCGTCATTGGGCATATAGGCCATAAATTCCTGCTCGGCCTGCTCGCCCAGGTTTTTGGTATCCACCAGAAACAAGACGCGCCCGGCTTTGGCATAAGTGAGCAGGCGATAAATGGCCGTAATGGCGGTAAAGGTTTTGCCGGAACCTGTTGCCATCTGAATGAGCGCCTTGGGATGATTGCTGCGAAAGGAAGTCTCCAAATTGTTGATGGCGGCAATCTGGCAGTCGCGCAGTCCTGTGGTTGGCAAAGACGGAATGTCCTGTATTCTACACCGCAGAGTTTTGTCTTTCTTTAACAATTTCTGAAATGTTTCCGGACGGTGAAAGGCAAAGACAGGGCGCGATCGTGGTTTGGGATCGCGATAATCGGTAAAGCGGGTTACCGTGCCGGTGCTTTCATAGACAAAAGGCAGAGGATCGTTATTGAGATATTTTAATTTGCTGTCGGCATAATCTTTTGACTGATCTTCATGAATGGTTAAGTGGACGCCCTCTTCTTCTTTTTTGGCTTCAATCACGCCGACCGGCTTGCCTTCAACAAATAAAACATAATCAGCGGGGCCAATTTCGGTTTGATATTCCGTAACAGCGACACCCATCCCGGCAGATAGATTAATCTGCTTCTTTTTTTGAATAATCCAGCCGCATTCAGTTAATTGCTTGTCGATATTGTCGCGGGCTAGCTGTTCTGGGTTTTGATTGGTCATAGTAAGTACATTATCGCGCATCCGTAAAACTATGAAACAAGTGGCAGCGCAATTTTTTACCGCAGTAGATTTTTATTGTAAATTGCGGGTTATCTTACAACTTCCTAAAAACATTGCAAGGATAAAATGGATAAAAGAGAAGTGTTAAGTGTTAAGTGTTAAGTTTTAAGTTTTAAGTTTTAAGATTTAAGTAGTTAAGGCTGAGGGCTAAAAAAGAAATGACAAAAAATTACCCTTCCTCCGTCCCTTCCCTCAAGGGAGGGAGGAAAAGATTCTGGATTCCCCGGTCAACCAGCATTCGCCAGTCTGCGAGCCGGGGAATGACAAAGAAGCAAAAAGATAGATTGCCACGTCGCGCACGGCGCTCCTCGCAATGACAAACGCTTATGCTTTTCGCAATGAACTGATGGGGGACTTTTTCAACAGTCAGCTAAAGCTTCATATGTGTGCCGTCACAATAAGGAGGGTTTTTTGTTTGCTTGCAGCCGCACAAAGCAACTTTCTTTGTTTCGGTGAGATTAAACTCCACCGGCATCATTCCGGTGTTGAGCCTTGCGTGCGAACCGTCGCAAAAAGGCTGGTTTGCGGAATGACCGCATTTGCACCAGTAATAAGTCCCCGGCTTTAAATCCATCATGTAAGGCGCTTTTTGTGCTACTTTGGGTTCCATGATTAATTCCTCCTTGTATTAATAGATTTCCCTCTTTTTCAAAGTGAGGCGAAGGAAATATTTTTACAATTGCATCAAATGAAAAATCCCCCTCTATCCCCCTTTACAAAAGGGGGAGTTTAAGGACTGGATTCCTCGGTCAAGAGACTGTGTCGTAATTAACTTTCGTGTCATTTCGAAGCGAAGCGAGAAATCTTGACGTCTATAAATTCAGCACTTTAAGATTCCTCACATACGTTCGGAATGACATTCTTTGCAATTGCGACACAGTCTCCAAACAGAGGAATGACAAAAGATACGGAGAAGATTCACCCTCTCTCAATCCCTCCCGTCAAGGGAGGGAAGTTGAGTAATGATTAAACTCTCTTCGTTATTGTGTTACTCGTTGGTTTCTTTAACCGGTTTCCATGTTTTGTCCGGGTTGTATGATTTCATTTCTTTAACGATTTTTACCGTATTGGATCCCAGGTTCTTCTCATAAACCTTTCCCTGCTGATTAACGACAAAGGTCATCACTCCCGACTTGCCCCATTCAGCAGGAAACGCTGCCAGGGCAAATCCGCCGACCATGTTTCCATTTATAATGTAATTATAACTGCCGCCCGGCACATTTTTCCCCTGCCTTGTCAATATCTTGAAATAATAGCCATGGAACGGAGAAGGTTCCGTCTCTTTAAAAAGAGCCCTATCCTTCTTGTAGCCTTCATGCCATGCACGCGCCACAAGTTCGCCAAGGGGACTCATTTCCTGACCATGCGCGGATCTCCAGAAAAGACCGTTTCTCTTGCCTTTATCGCTCCGGAGTTTTTGCGCGTACGCGAATATGCCGTCGCCGTCCCAGTCTTTAAGCACATACTCGCGCTGCGCCTTTACATAGGTGCGGCAAACCAGTATGGCGGTTAGTTCATTTTCACCGATACGGCGGTTCAGAACCTCTTCCCTGCCCGCTTCCGCATCAAAGAACCATCGATCATTATATTTGACTATGGGAACGGGAAACGGCCAGCTCTCATTGCCGATGTGAAGAATTACTTTTGAATCGTTCTCTTTTTCAAGTTCAGTTTTTTCAGCCAGGTATTTGGAAAATTCCGTCAATTCCGAAGCATCCTGCACTTTATCGCCGGAACGAAGATCTTTCCCCGACGGGCCGAATATCTGATCCAGAACTTCGTAGCCCTTCACATTGACAGCCGCGGTAAGGGCCTTCACGGCTTCTTCGGGAGATGAAAAAGTTATCTGGGAAGATGATGGCGCCGACATTGCAGGCACTGGGCCGGCAAGGATCAATATTGCCATTATAAAAAGCGCTATTGCAAAAAACTTTTTGCTGAACGAACGAAACGCGAATTTATGTTGAATTGTCTTCATCATATTTTCCTTCCTTTCCTTACTCATTTATTCCGTGTTATCAGAAAATATACTGCCTGTACTTTACCGGCGCGATTTATTTCCACCATCTCCCTTGCCGGCGGGAGCATTGCCTCCAGAGACACCTTTCCTTTCAGGCGTGCTGCTCTTCGCCGCAGGGGTTGCAAAAGAACCTGTTCTCTCGCTACTCTGACGGCTGGCCTGTCCGCGCATACTCTGTCCTCTGGCTTCCTTGGCCCCCCTGTAACCGCCAAAGGTCACTGAAGGTGTTTTGGGAGGCGTGAAGACTTCAGGCGCAGGACGCGTTTGCGGAGTTTCCCTGCTGACACTCCGGGCCGGCTGTTCAGGCCGTTTCGTGATATCAATAGTTTGCGCCCCCGGCCGTTTGCTGACATCCGGAATCGTTATTACACGTTGTTTTTTGATATCTGGAGAAGATGAAATTTTTGGCGGCGCTACTTTTACAGATCTTCCTCTGATTTCAGCCACTCGTGATTTCATACTCGTTCCGGGAGCGCCGCCGGGATGCGCCGTCCTGAAACTATCAGGATTGCCGTGTGAGTTATCATGTCTCCAGTTCTTATTTATATCTGGTCTGCTTGTGTGAGCATACACATTGTTCAAGTGAATATAAGGCCTGGCGTGATTGACCCACCCGGGACGGTTCCAGCCGTGATAGATAACATGATGATTATTCCAGTCGAAATCCATGGTCAGCCAGTTTCCGATCATCAAACCGATGCCGAACGTAATGAAAGGTTCGCTTCCGGCGTACGGACTTTCTTCATAAACCACTGAAGGATCATAAGACGGAACATAAACATACTGGGGTTGGGCAGGCAGGATCTCTATATAATCTCCGACAACAACTATAGTCTGTCTGCTGTTGGTTACCAGGTTACCCATGTCTTTTGCCTGCCATCTGAGCCTTTGAATTGATCTTGTCACATCCTCCGGTTGATTCATAAATGCATCTCCCAAATCGGCAGTCCAGTCACTATATTCCGCCATCATTTTCAAAACATCGGGATAATGGGCAATGGCTTTTACGGATTCGTCCCAGTTTTGCCCATCAATTTTCGAAATAGAACCGCCGCTGCCAAGCCAATCATACGCATCGAGAATTTCTTCTGTATAAGTTGAAGCCGGCAGAACCTGCGCCAGCAGAGGATCGGGATAAAGAGCAATCGGCGAGAGGATATCGTCAAGTTCCTGATCGGTCAATAACGGCGGCGAGGCCGGATAAATGTCTTGCGCCCAGGCCTTAATTGACATGAGAGCCAAAAGGCAAACCCCAAGAATAATCAGACAGCTTTTGATGCCGTTTTTATTCATAAGCTCAACTCCTTCTTCTTTTTGTCCATAAATTGACGGTATCCATCATTGGTACATAAAAACAATTATATGAGATTATAGAATATCGGAAAACAATGTCAACCGGTATTATGAGCTAAAGTGGTGCTGTTCCACCGCTATTATTACTCCGGCAATTAAACATGTTAATAATTGTACCCATTATGCGTGTCCCCCGCTGGCGGGGGATTAAGGGGGTGGATGCTTTTAAGGCAGTTATAATATTCATACATCAACACTATTTGTCCTCCTCCGTCACTACGTGACACCTCCACCAGCGGAGGATAGAGAAGGAAATATTGTATATATTTAATTGCCGAAGTAACAAAAGCGCAAAGCATGAAGAATCTACTTTAATTGCGCGGAAACCACCTTATTTAAAGAAGCCTGAGCTTTGATAAGTTTTTTATACTTTGTTTGAATCTTATCAAGATTTTTCGAAAGAACGGCCTTGAGCAGGTCTCCTTCTATCTCGGCAATATCCAGCCTCTCATAATAATCAAGGGTTTCTTTCATATGCGCCAAAACGATCATGCCCGTAAGGATGGGATGATTATTCGTCACATTCGCGTCATCGAACATGGTTCCGTGTTCCAATTCCACTTCCAGTCCCATACGAAAATCTTCGAGGGCAATGGGCATCTTTTTAACATTTATAATTTTCAAAATTATCCCGGCTTCTTTTGCTGTTACATTCGGTTTTTTAATTTTCGTCCAGTCTCTTATGCCTAATTCCTTGCAAACCCTCTTCACTTCACTGATTGTTACATACTGCGGAATCTTCATAAACATATCTCCTGCAATTGTTAAATTTACTTTAGTTTCTACTGGGCCGACAATCCGCCGTCCACATGAATGACCGTACCGGTCATAAAATCCGACGCCTTAGAAGCCAGAAAAACAGCCACTCCTTTAATCTCGTTCTCATCGCCGTACATCTTCATGGGAATTGCAGCAACCGTCAAATCCAAAATTTCTTTCATTTCCGGTTTGAAAACATAAGCCATCATATCGGTCTTAAAAAATCCCGGAGCGATACAATTTACATAAATTTTGTACCGGGCCAGTTTGATGGCCAGCGTCTTCGTCAAACCCTCTACCGCGAACTTGGAAGGATTATAAGCCACCGCCGGATGCTCCTCTTCGTTGGAGCCTCGCGATCCGTAGATGGAGGAAACATTGATCATCTTTCCTCCGCCTTTTTCTTTCATGATACGGGCAACCAGCTGAGATAAAATCCAGACACCCTTGACATTGACGTCGAATATCTTTTCCCACTTATCCAAGGGGAAATCCAGTGTCGGCGCTCCCCAGGTGAGTCCGGCATTATTGACCAATATATCAATCGTGCCGAATTTATCCATGGTCGTCTTGACCAGATTTTCAATGTCTTCTTTCTTGGCTAGATCGCATTTCACGGCCAAAGCCTTAACGCCCAGTTTCTCCAGTTCCTGCACTTCCTTTTCCAGACTCTCCAGCTTGCGCGAAGCGATCACCACATTAGCACCGGCTTCAGCCAGACCCGTAGCCATAAATTTACCAATGCCCCTGCCACCGCCCGTAACGATGGCAACCTTGCCTTTTAAATCAAACAGATCTTTTATATTCATTCTAAACTCCTATGTAATGTAGTTTTCTATCTTCAATATTTTATTGATCGCATAATTTTGAAGCCTTTGACGGCCTTTTTCTCAATGTCTGATGTTTTTCATAATTGACAAGAACTTCTTTATCATGGCGAGTATATGAAGAATAATTTTGTGCCTGAAATAAATATTAAAAAAACACTGGGGGAATTGCTAACGGCATCCTCCCCTTTTATATTCTATTCGTTACCAACACTGGCCGGCACAACTAAACGGATGTGCCGTCTGGCAAGCATTAAAACGGATGTACTCCAGTCGCGCCCTGATCCGTCAAGCGCAATCAGTTCAGCATCGACGAGAATGAGAAATTCCTGATCCTGACGGTTCAGGTAGTCGGAAAGACGGCTCCGATAACCATCCTGGGGCAACGTTATGTTGCCCTCAACTCTGTATCGGTCAGTTTCAACTACAATTCTTTCAAGTCTTATATCTACGGCCATCAGAAACACCACCTGAAAGCAGTAATTTCACCTTTGACCGATGCCGGAAAGACCTTTTCTTTGAGAATAGATCGATTACTCATATTTGAAGTATAAAAAAATCAGTTCTGCATGTCAATGAAATATTTACTGTAAAATTATGGCATTCCGTATTGTTGATGACAGCTTGCATGGAAACTTCATTCCGGCAATCATCACTTACCGGTAAGATGAATTTTTTTATTGTGCCTTGTTCACAATAGCTTTTTCATTCAAATGACCATTTTCCGCAAGCAAAATGCAACGCACCGTTGCTATTTAAATAAAATTATGTCAATTAACAAAACAACATTCATTTTTCAGAGGCAGATCCATCTTCATGAATGACCATTCAAAAAGAAATCTTTCGTCAAAGTATCTTCCCTGGATTGCGGTGGGAATTATTCTCGCAGCAACTATTGTTTTACGTTTAGCAATGCTGCAAATACCTCTGGAGCGGGACGAAGGTGAGTATGCGTATATGGGACAGCTTTTGCTCCAGGGCATACCGCCTTATCTGATGGCCTACAGCATGAAACTTCCCGGCGTGCTTGCAGTCTACGCAATCATCATGGGTATTTTCGGCCAATCAATCGGCGCAATACATATGGGCTTATTGATATTTAACGGCATTGCCATTGTTTTGGTTTTTTTGCTTACACGATATTTTTCTGATGAGATTGCCGGTGTTGTTGCGGCTCTTGTTTATGCATTGCTATCTGTCAGTCCTTCCGTACTGGGAACGGCTGCTCATGCGACCCAGTTTCTGGTCCCTTTTGCTCTCGCCGGGCTGCTTCTTTTGCTCAAATCAATCGATCAGAAAAAAATCTGGATGTTGATAGCAAGCGGATTGCTGCTGGGTATATCCTTCTTGATGAAGCAGCATGCTGTGTTCTTTATTTTGTTTGCCGTCATTTATTATTTAATTTATTTAAAGAACATCCCTGTAACTATGCAAGAAGCTGTTTACAAAACATCCATATTGGTTGCCGCTTCTGTGTTTCCATTTCTGACTACCTGCGGACTACTTTACGTAGCCGGTGTTTTCCCGAATTTCTGGTTTTGGACTTTCATCTATGCGAGACAGTATGTGTCAATAATACCTGTCTCCTCGGCCATAAGGATGTTCATGGATCCCGCGTTTTTTGTTATTTATCCCTGGAGATTTGTCTGGATCGTAGCAGGGATAGGATTATTCACCATTTTCTGGAACAAGAAAATACGTGAGCAATGGATTCTTTTCGTGGGATTTTTAATATTTTCATTTCTGACAATTTGTCCCGGATTTCATTTCCGGCCGGATTATTTCGTAACGTTATTGCCGGCTATTTCAATGTTGTCTGGAATTGCCGTCAGTACCTCCATGATATATCTGTCTCAGAGATTCTCTCCTCATATAAAATTTATTCCTGTTCTTTTCATCATCGTTGCTCTCGCTTTTCCGGTATGGAATTATAAAGACTATTTTCTTGCAAATCGTATCGAAGCAAACAGGATGATTTACGATGAGAACCCATTCGTGGAATCGCTCATTGTTTCTGAATACATAAATAATCATTCATCCAAAGCGGACACTATTGCCGTCCTTGGTTCGGAACCGCAGATTTATTTTTATACAAATAGAAAATCAGCCACCGGTTATATTTATATGTATGAATTGATGGAACCCCATATTTATGCATCTCAAATGCAAAACGATATGATACGAGAGATTGAATCGGCAAAACCCAGATATATTATCTTTGTTAATTCCGGGTTCTCATGGCTTACGAGACCTGATTCCGATCGTCATATTATTTATTGGGCTAATAAATATCTTGAGGATAACTACCGCCTAAAAGGTGTTGTAAACTCCGATTTAAAGCTGAAGACCAATGTAAATCCACAAGGCCTCGCTACAATAGGTAATTACACGATGTCTATATTGGAAAGAAAGAGTAACAATGATTAAACAGGCGGGAAAACCGCTTACGCTGGCCATTAAAAGAGAAAAGGGGCTGCGTTATGAAATGTAAACTTGATATTGATGGTGGCGGCACTCCCCCTCATGATGGTTATTGGTATGTATTTTTTTCATCATTTTCGAAATCACATTTTTAGCGTTCGCTCTGCCGGAAAAAGGGCATCGGGTTAAGGGTAAGAAATTTTATGGCGATTTAAATAGTGAAATTGGTTTGCATGATAAGATCGAGAAAATAATTGATGATGGACTTAACAAAAAAAAAGCGAAACTCCCCCGCGGCTTGCCGCGGGGAATCGTTAACATCATAAAATTAAGGATTATATTTTACGAGCCATAAAAAAAAGACGTTATAAAACGCCCTTTTTTGTTGCAATTAAATTATTATGGTAGCGCTGACGGAGTCAAACTCATCACACCACTTGTTACGACTATTGATGCATCAGTTACGCCCCATGAAGAAGCACCTGTACATGTTATGGTACCGGAATTGCCGCTTAAAGTAGTTGTTGCGAGAGTTACGCCTGCAGTCTGGCTATATCCGGCAGATGTCAAATCAGTATAAGCCATGCTCGCAACAGTAGGATGATCAACAACATACGCAACTGATGCGGTGTAAGCATTCTTGCAGTCACTGTTTAAGGTTGAGATATAACCTCTTTTCCTGTACTGAATGAACTGAGGAATGGCAATCGCTGCCAGAATACCGATAATCGCAATAACGATCATTAACTCAATCAATGTGAAACCTTTTTCGTCTTTTCTAAAAATCTTTAACATAATATGCCTCTCCTTTCCAATAAACTTAGATTTAACATTAGCATTAAATATGCCAGTTATCATAATGTTGATAAGCTTTTGATATTGTTATATAAGTGTTTATGTCTGAGCATGGCAGGATTATCAGAATGGATGATATTTATTCACATTGGATTGTTCAAGTGAATAAAAAACATTCACATATTTTTTGTATGGTAAAGAAGATTACAATAGAAGACTTATTTATTGTCTTTATCGTCAAATGAAAAATTATTGGCCGCATAGAAAAATCCGGCAGATATCAGAATTGAAACAATAAATATTAATACGGAGAGTGATTTCCCATGCCACGGTCCGAAAAGCCAGTGCTGGAACTCATCAATGAGAACATACATCTTTCCACCGAGCATTTGCAGAATCATTTAATAATTTAATCACGACCGACCTTTCATGCTCATACAATATATTTGTCCAGAGTTCAGCATTTTTTTGTTTCTTTCCAATCTTATTTCATCCTTTTCATTGCTGCCTTGGCCTGACTGTACTCGATAAAATTGTCGACGCCGGTTTCCACTGCTTTCGTAAAATAATCTAATGCTCTCTTCCGGTCTTTATTAAACAGTTTTGCTTCGCCCGCATAGTAGTAGGCTTCACAGAAACGCCCCTTCGTCTCTTTGGCGTCCTTAGCTTGTTTGGCTTTTGCGAATAATTGCTTTTCCGTTATTTTCTCCAGATAATACATGGAAATGGTGCGCACCCAGGCGTCTGACCTGTTTTTCACTGCATAACGGCTAAGTTGCTCCAGCCTGGCCGTGCGTTCCTCTTTCGATAGATAACCGCCGGCGATTACAGACCGCAAATAGTTATATTCATCGTTTGGATTAGATTCAATGGCCTTGTCGAAATTCTGAATCGCCTGTTTATAGTTGCCAAGATTATAATATGCTAGACCGATGCCCTTATAGACATCTTTATAGGCACCTGCACCCTTCGGGTTTATTTCAATGGTCTTGTTTAAATCCTGAATCGCCCGTTTATAGTTGTCAATCTTATAATATGCAACACCTCGATTATAATAGGTGCCTGAATCTTTTGGATTGAGTTCAATGGCCTTACTGTAATCCTGAATTGCCTCTGCATAGTTGCCAAGACTTTTGTATGCAATGCCCCGGTTATTATAGGCACCTGCATCTTTCGGGTTAAGTTTAATGGCCATGTTGAAATCACGACGCCCTTGCTCAAAATTGCTAAGTGTACAATATGCAATTCCCCGACTGATATAGGCATCTAAATATTGCGGGTTTAACTCAATGGCTTTATCATAATCCTGAATCGCCTGTTCATTGTTGCCAAGACTTTTATATGCAAGACCCCTATTCCGATATGCTGTTGCATTATTAGGGTCTATTTCAATAGCTTTAGTAAATGCTTCAATTGCTTCTTTGTAATTTCCCGCTTTTCCAAGGGCAACTCCCTTTTCAAACCATTCATTGGTAGCTGTAAAGGCTGCATGAGTGATTAACAGAAATGATGTGATCGTTATAAAAATTGTGGCTGTAGTTTTGAATAAAGTTTTTGCATTCATCCTTTAAACCTCCAACAAATTCTGTTCAAAAATCAATTCAAGAATATTGCTTAATATTTAAGTATTATTGTATAACATCTTTAATGAAGACGGATTGTTTAACGAGTATGGGTTGAAGCCTAGCATAAAAATAGAAATCTGGAAAACAAGGATTAAGGAAGAAAGGTGTAACGTTCAGCGTCTTCTCCTATTCGGTCTCGTAGCAGGCCAGTATTTCTCCAAAATAAAGGGTGTGGTAATCCTTTTTCGGATAAAGGTTATCATAATCCTTATCAAGATTTGCCGGATTCATGGCAGACTTATAAACTATTTTACATTCATAATGCCGTCCGTTGGTTTTAATGACCGGAGAAGTGACCATTCTGCCGTTTATTATTTCAAGCCTGCACATTTTTAACTTGTCCACATCCCGTCCTGATTTTGAACCACAAAAAGCAATCTCCTCCTGCATGTTTCCCTTGGGTACTGAAACTGTAAAATCCTTTGCTTTTTCGATAATACCAAAGGTGTGTCGACTCGACCTAACTGCTACCATCATGATCGGCTTACTCCAGATAACCCCGAAAGTTGCCCAACCGATAGTCATTGTGTTAAGATCTTTCCCTGCTTTTACTGTTAAGAAAGCACCCTTCTTGATATTATTGATGCTGTCCTCGGCAACTTTCATATAGTCGACGTCTTTCATAGTGGACCTCCTGTGCTATTTTGATGAAACTTATTCTAAGATTTCTGCGAAAGCTTCTTCAATCGCTTCTTTTGCGGGAATACCTTCCATCATTTTTATATTACCTCTATAGAACTCTGAAACAGCGTTTCATTATTTATTTAATTCAGCGCGATGCTGTTCATATAAATCATAATTCGCTTTCAACATTTCCTGAATCGGAAGTTCATAAGGACAACGTTCCAAGCATTCTCCGCATTCCGTGCAAAGTTTTACGCTTTCCATTGCCGGCCGGCAAAATTCAACTGCAACTTTTGGCGACATCCGGGAGACCACTATCTTGTAACCCATTGCCGGTGTAATCATGACGCCCTGAGGGCATGGCTGGCAATATTCACAACGGCGGCAAAATTGTTTACCAAGTTCCTTCCGATATCTTTCCATGATGCGAAGATCTTCTTCGCTGACAATGTTTGGCTTTTCATAAAAGGAAACGACTTGGTCAACCGCGCTCTCCGAATCAAAACCCGGTATGGGTAATACTTCGGGAAACTGACGCAGAAATTTAAAGGCAACCTCAGCATTATCAATCATTCCGCCGGCAAATGGTTTCATGACGAGCATTCCCATTCCCAAATCTGCGGCAATCTGAAAAAGTTCATGCTTTGCGGCATCCTCAATAAAATTGAACGGAATCTGAATAGAACTGAACAAACCTGTTTTGGCCAGCCGGACAGCCATGGAAAGATTATGGGAGGTAACGCCGATAAATCTGACTTTCCCTTCTTGTTTCGCTTTTACCACAGACTCCAGTGCACCGCCCGGCGCTGTAACAGCATTCCAATCCTTTTCCTGCGCGATTTGATGCAGTTGATACAAATCAATGTAATCCGTCCGGAGCATGCGCAAGCTATTTTCCAGATGGTTCGTCGCGTTTTTACCGTCACGCATAATTGTCTTGGTGGCGATGACAATTTTATCCCGCAAACCGTCGAATGCCCGGCCAATCTTTTCCTCGCTGTCCCGATAGGCATTGGCCGTATCATAAAAAGTGATTCCAGAATCATACGCGCGGCGAAGAATTTTTACAGCCGTATGAATATCCAAACGGATAATGGGTATCCCGCCAAACCCCAGTTCGGATATTTTTAAACCGCTTTTTCCAAACTTTACTTGTTTCATAAATTACAGGAAGATATTATTGTTCAATCATATAAATTTACAAGTTGCCGTTGTCATCTTTTAATATTTATAATTATAATTTAGCATAAAACTGTAAATTACTGTAATTTTTACACTGCAACGCTCTGAATGTTGATTTTAACGACATAAATAAACTTTCTTTAACGTTCCCTTTGCATGCATGAAATAATACGGGATTTTATGCGGACATTAATCACTGTCCGGGGAATTCAAAATCGTGGGCTTAACGCCATGTGATTCCGGAGCACTCCAGCCGCCGCCGAGAGCTTTAATAAGGAGGACGGCTGCGTTCAGGCGCTGGCCGCTGATACTGATAGCCGATCGTTCATTTGTCAGAGCAATAGTTTGAGCGGTAACTACATTCAGATAACTGACAATTCCGGCTTTGTATTGATTGGTAGTCAGCGTTACCGATTCCTGCGCCGATTTTACCGCCAGCTCTTGAGACTGCGCTTCCTCATCCAGTATGCGCAGGGCGGCCAGGTTGTCTTCAACATCTTGTAATCCAGCCAACACTGTTTGCCGGTAAAAAGCTATTGTTCCATCGTAGGCAGCCCTTGCCTGCTCGGTTTGTGCTTTACGCGCCCCGCCGTCAAATAAAGTTGCTGCCAGAGCAGTCGGTCCTAGCGCCCAGAAAAAACTGGGTGATGTAAACAGCGTGGCCAGTTCCGCACTTGCATATCCCAGTGATCCGGAAAGAGAAAGGGTCGGATAATAAGCTGCTTTAGCAACTCCGATCTGGGCGTTCGCCGCCGCCATCTTACGCTCCGCCGAGGCGATGTCCGGCCTGCGTTCCAGCAGATCGGAAGGAACAGCCATTGGATTTTTTATTTGCGGCGCGACAAATGTAACAGGTGTCAGAGAAAAATCGGCCGGCGGTTTGCCGGTTAAGATGGCAATAGCATGCTCCAGTTGCGCACGCTGCACACCGATGTCTATCGCTTGGGCTTGAGCAGAATTAAGCTGAGTCTGGGCTGCGGCAATATCAGCCTTGGCAACTACACCGGCTCTGTAGCGGTTTTGAGTGAGCTCCAGAGCTTTTGAGTATGCCGCAACTGCGTCAGAAAAATTTTTCTTCTGGGCATCCAATATCCGCAGTTGAAAATAATTCAAGGCTAGTTCGGCCTGCATTGATAAACGCATAGCCTGTAAATCGGCAAAAGACGCTTCAGCCGTGGCTTTGCTTGATTCCACCTGCCGCCGCACGCGCCCCCATAAATCCACTTCCCATGCGGCATTGAGAGAAACCTGATGCTGATCTATGACGCCAGAGGTGTTTCCGGCCGGTTGTGAATGGGTATAGGCTGCTCCCGCATTGACAGTCGGAAAGTAATTAGCCCGATCCAGCTGCACCAGAGCCTGCGCCTGACGATATTGAGATTCCGCCAGCGCAATCGACTGATTCGATACATTTACCTGCTCTTCCAGTGAGTCCAGAAGCGGATCGCCGAAAGCTTCCCACCACTTTGTTTTGATTTCCTGATCACGCGGCAGCGCTTCGCGCCATCCTTTCAACTCCTTAAAGGATGCCGGCGCCGGCGCGTCGGGGCGTTTATAATCGGGACCTACGGAACAGCCGGATATAGCCATTAAGATAACAAGGAGGATTTTTAATACAAATAATTTTTTCATAATTATCCTATTTAAATTTTTTCCAACACCTGCTGGGGCAAACTATCAGGCTTCCGTTTCAATACCCTTAAGCAAAACAGCCGGAAACGGTCAAGATATAAATAAACGACCGGTGTTGTATATAGTGTTAGAACCTGACTGACAATCAGTCCGCCGACGATGGAAATTCCCAAAGGCCTGCGCAATTCGGAACCTTCTCCGGTAAACAGGATCAAAGGCAAGGCGCCGAAAAGCGCCGCCATCGTCGTCATCATGATCGGCCTGAATCGCATCAGGCAGGCTTCAAATATTGCTTCTTCAGGACTTTTTTCTTCTTTTCGTTCCCTGTCCAGAGCAAAGTCAATCATCATAATGGCATTCTTCTTGACAATGCCGATCAGAAGAATAACGCCGATCAGAGCCATGATGGTGAACTCCGTCCGGAAGATCATTAAAGCCAGTAATGCTCCCACGCCGGCGGACGGCAGTGTGGATAAAATCGTGACCGGATGTACATAACTTTCGTAAAGTATGCCCAGCACAATGTATATGGCAATTATTGCCGCCAGAATTAACCAGGGCATGCTCTGTAACGATTGCTGAAATGTCTGGGCCGTTCCCTGAAAGCTTCCCCTGACGGAACCGGGAACGCCGAGACCGGCCATTGTTTTCTGAATAGCCACTGTAGCTTGAGAAAGCGACACTCCCAGAGGAAGATTAAAAGAAATTGTGGATGCGGCAAATTGTCCCTGATGATTAACGGCAAGCGGCGTATTGGTCAAGCCATAGTTGGCAAAGGACAAAAGGGGCACCTTAGCACCATTGGGAAGCCCCGCCGTGGCAGGAATAATCAGATAAACATCTTTGAGGGATTCCGGACTTTGCCAGTTGGGAGGTGAAGCCTCCATAATGACATGGTACTGGTTGAGAGGATCGTAAATTGTGGAGACCTGACGCTGGCCGAAGGAATCATTTAATGTCGTATCAATCAGCGCCGGAGTGATTCCCATACGTGAAGCCGTGTCCCGGTCAAAGGCAACGGAAGTCTGCAATCCTCTATCCTGCTCGTCTGTATTCACATCCGTCAATTCGGGAATTTCGCTAAATGCGTTTTTGATACGTTTTTCCCATAATCGCAATTCAGCAAGATCTTCGGCCTGCAAAGTATATTGGTAGGCAGCGCCGCCCGCCCGGCCGCCGGTGCGAATATCCTGAACCGATTGCAGAAACATTCTGGCGCCCGGTTCACGCGCCAGCTTTGGCCTTAATCTCGCCATGATTTGATCGGGGGAAGCCTTGCGCTCACGAACCGGCTTCAGACCAATGAACATGAACCCAGAGTTACCGCCTCCTGTAAACCCAGCTATGCTGTCAACTGCCGGATCGGCACGAATCGTGTCCATAATACTTATGAGTTTGCGCTGCATGGCCTGAAAAGAAATACTCTGGTCGGCCTGAATCTGGCCGGTGAGAACTCCGGTATCCTGTTGAGGGAAGTAACCGCTGGGAATTATTTTATAAAGGAAAATATTCAGGCCGATAACAACAAATAATGTTAATACTGTGAGCAAGCTGTGCCGCAATGCCCAGCGAAGCGATCTTCTGTAAAAGCCAAGAACCGTCTCGAATACCTGTTCACTTTTTCGATAGAACCAGCCGGTGCTCAGATCTTCTTTTGACCGCAGCAGGCGGGCGCACATCATCGGTGTTGTGGTCAGAGATACGACCAGAGAGACGATAATTGCGGTAGAAAGCACAACGGAAAATTCACGGAAAAGCCTGCCCGGAATTCCACCCAGAAGCAATATGGGGATAAATACGGCAATGAGCGAGAGGCTCATCGAAAGCACGGTAAACCCTACTTCTTTTGCTCCCAGCAGCGCAGCCTGAAAAGGAGTCATGCCCGCCTCGATATGGCGGGAGGTATTCTCCAGAACGACAATAGCATCATCAACGACAAATCCGGTGGCAACGGTGAGCGCCATGAGAGAAAGATTATCCAGTGTGTAACCGGCCAGGTACATCACGCCGAAGGCGCCGATCAGTGAAACAGGCACGGCAATGATGGGAATAAATGTCGCATAAATATTGCGTAAAAATAAAAATACGACGAGAATCACCAGCGCGATGGAAATTAATAAGGTTCGTTCGACTTCTCTCAATGATGCCCGGATTGTCAGAGTTCGATCAGATAGCAATCTGTAAATTAATCGCCGCCGGTATGGATGCCTGCAGTTGCGGCAAAATTGCTTTGATGCGATCGACTGTTTCGATAACGTTGGCGCCGGGCTGCTTGGTTATGATCAACAATACGGAGGGCTTGCTGTTGTATAACCCGGCATTGCGCACATTCTCTACCGAATCGACCACCTCGCCTAAATCCCCAAGACGCACCGCCGCGCCATTGCGATAGGACACAATCAGCGGAATATAATCGGACGCTTTTTTTGCCTGATCATTGGCATAGATCTGCCAGTGCTTATCGCCCGATTCCACTGCGCCCTTGGGCCGGTTTGCATTGGAGGCGGCAATATACGCGCGCACCTGCTCCAAACTTATTCCATAATGGTTGAGCAGGGCCGGATTCAATTCCACGCGCACGGCCGGAAGTGAACTGCCGCCGACAGTCACCTGGCCCACGCCTTTTATTTGAGATAACTTTTGCGCCAAAATAGTGGAAGCCGCATCGTAGAGCTGGCCTTTGGTCATTGTATCCGAGGTAAGAGCTAAAATGAGGACAGGGGCGTCCGCAGGATTTACTTTACGATAGGTCGGGTTACCGGGCAGTCCCGTAGGCAGGAGGCTGCGCGCCGCATTGATGGCCGCCTGCACATCACGCGCCGCCCCGTCAATATCCCGGTCAAGATCAAATTGCAAAATGATCCGGGTCTGTCCCAGCGAGCTTGACGAGGTCATTTCCGTGATGCCGGCAATGCGTCCCAGCGAGCGCTCCAGAGGCGTGGCCACAGTGGCGGCCATTGTTTCCGGGCTGGCTCCGGGAAGCGAAGCCTGGACGGATATTGTCGGAAAGTCCACCTGCGGCAGCGCCGATACCGGCAACAATTTAAACGCAACCAATCCGGCCAGAGCAATGCCCAGCGTTATCAGGGTTGTTGCTACAGGACGATGAATGAAAGGAGTGGAGATGCTCATGACTACAGTCCCATCAATTTTATCGGCTGCTGCTGAATGACGGAATATTCGAGTTCTGACGCGACGGCTCAGTACGGTCAAAAGCCAGATAAATTACCGGAGTTGTAAAAAGTGTCAGTATCTGACTCAGAATCAATCCGCCCACCATCGTAATGCCCAGAGGGTGACGCAACTCCGATCCGACTCCGGTGCCGATCATCAGCGGCAGCGCGCCAAGTATGGCCGCCATTGTTGTCATCATAATCGGCCGGAAGCGCAGCAGACATGCCTGATAAATCGCTTCCCGCGGGGGTTTGCCCTCTTTGCGCTCCGCATCAAGGGCAAAGTCGATCATCATAATGGCATTCTTCTTCACTATGCCGATAAGCAGGATGATGCCGATGATACCGATTATTCCCAGATCGTTTCCGGAAATCATCAGCGCGAGCAGTGCGCCGACTCCGGCGGAAGGCAGAGTGGATAGAATCGTCATCGGATGGATATAACTTTCATAAAGAATGCCCAGGACGATATAAACCGTGATGATGGCGGCCAGGATTAAAAACAACGTGCCGGTAAGCGAAGCCCGGAAAGCAAGCGCCGCTCCCTGGAAACCGGTCTTGACACTGGCCGGCATGCCTATTTCACGTTCGGCCTGCTCTATAGCAGAGACGGCATTTCCCAGTGACGCTCCCTGCGCCAGATTAAAAGAAATTGTGGCGCAGGGGAATTGTCCCTGATGATTGACAACCAGCGGCGTGGGTTTTTCCGATATCCGCGCGATTGCCGAAAGCGGAACCTGTGTTCCCGATTGGGAAGTTATATACAAATCGTTCAGGGCTTCCGGTCCTTTTTTATACTCAGGCTTTACCTCCAGAACCACGCGGTATTGGTTTGATTGCGTGAATATAGTAGAAACAAGGCGCTGGCCGAAAGCGTCATAAATGATATTATCAATGGCGGCAGTTGTTATGCCGAGCCGGCCGGCCGCATTGCGGTCGATGTCCACATAAGCCTGCAGCCCCTGATCCTGTAAATCGCTGGCCACATCAGTAAGGTGCGGCGAGTGGGAAATGCGCTCGACGAGACGGCGTGTCCAAAGGCCGAGTTCGTCAGGATCGGCGCACTCCAGTGTAAACTGATACTGCGTGCGGCTTACCCGGTCTTCAATCGTCAGATCCTGCACCGGCTGCATGTAAAGAGTTATGCCTTCCGTCGCGGCAAGACTTTTCTGTAAACGGCGGATAACGCCTGAAGCGTCAAGGTTGCGTTTATTCTTCGGTATCAAATTAATCATCATTCGTCCGCTGTTTAATGTTACATTCGTTCCGTCCACGCCGATGAAGGACGACAGGCTCTCCACCGCCGGGTCCTGCAGAATCACTTTAGCCAGCGCCTGCTGTCGTGCGGCCATGGCGGAAAATGAAATCGATTGCGGAGCTTCCGATATGCCGATGATCATACCCGTATCCTGCACGGGGAAGAAACCTTTTGGGATTGCGATATACATAATAACGGTCAATACAAGCGTGGCAATGGCCACCAGAAGAGTGGCTTTTTGATGATCGAGAACCCACGTGAGCATTCTGCCGTAACCGGCAATTGTTCTTTCAAAAAACAAGCCGCTCTGGTGATAAAAACGTCCCTGCTTTTCTACCGGCACATGCTTAAGCAGTTTGGAGCACATCATCGGTGTAAGCGTCAACGAAATAACGGCCGAAATTAATATAGCGACGGACAAGGTGATCGCAAATTCCCGGAAAAGGCGTCCCACAACATCGCCCATAAAAAGAAGAGGAATCAAAACGGCGATCAGAGAAAAAGTAAGCGAAATGATTGTAAAGGCAATCTGCGCCGAACCCTTGAGGGCGGCTTCCATCGGGGACAAACCCTGTTCGATATAACGGGCAATATTTTCTATGACAACAATGGCGTCATCCACGACAAAACCGGTCGAGATCGTCAAAGCCATCAAGGTCAGATTATTGATGCTGAAGCCGAAAAGATACATGGCTCCGAATGTTCCGACAAGTGACAGCGGCACGGCGATGCTCGGAATAATCGTCGCGGACAGATTGCGCAGAAAAAGGAAAATGACCATAACGACGAGGGCAATGGCCAAAAACAGTTCAAACTGAACGTCGTTCACAGATGTCCGGATGGTGGTGGTGCGGTCGGTCAGCATGATAACGTCAACCGAACCGGGCAGCGATGCTTTCAATTGCGGAATTATATTCTTGATGCGGTTGACAACCTCGATTACATTAACGCCCGGCTGACGCTGAATATTCACGATAACAGCCGGAGTTTGATTTTGCCATGCCGCCAGACTTATATTTTCGGCATCATCGCGAACATCCGCTACATCGGTAAGACGCACCGGCGCGCCATTGCGGTAAGCAACAATAACTTTTTCATATTCCGCGGCTAACTTGATCTGGTCATTGGCGTCGATTGTGGAGGCGCGTTCCGGGCCGTCAAAACTGCCTTTAGCCTGATTGACATTGGAATTGCTGATTGCAGTTCGCAAATCATCCAGCGTTAGATTATGGGCTGCCAGCGCCTGAGGATTGGCTTGAATGCGTGTCGCCGGTTTTTGTCCGCCGCTGATACTGACCAGTCCGACACCCGGCAATTGTGATATCTTCTGGGCGACGCGCGTGTCGATGAGATCCTGAACTTTCGGCAACGGCAATGTTTTGGATGTTATCGCGAGAGTCATAATCGGCGCGTCAGCCGGATTAACTTTGCTGTAGATCGGCGGCATCGGCAGATCTGTGGGAAGAAAGGTAGTGGCGGCGTTGATAGCCGCCTGCACTTCCTGTTCCGCGACATCAATATTCAGGCTGAGACTGAATTGCAGAGTGATTACCGATGCTCCGCCCGAACTGGTCGAAGACATCTGGTTTAATCCCGGCATCTGGCCGAATTGGCGCTCCATTGGCGCAGTAATGGAGGAAGTAACAACGTCGGGACTTGCTCCGGGGTAAAGTGTCACAACCTGAATAGTCGGGTAATCAACCTGAGGCAGCGCGGAAATAGGCAGTACATGATAACCGATGATGCCCGCAAGCAGAATCGCTGCCATGAACAATGATGTAGCCACGGGACGCAAGATGAAAGGACGTGAAGGATTCATATATTAATCATACCCTTTCGCTTTCTTTGGCTAACTTTGTTGACTGCGTCGTCAGCTTCCTCAACGTATTATTAATACGTCTGCGGAGCCTCCTCCTTGCCGCCTCGTTATCCTTTGAAAGCGAAAGGGTATAAATTATGTTAACGAGGGTCAACATTGACATAGTTTACTTTGGCTGCTGAAGACGGTCGTGTTTTTTGTCCGGGAGCGGTGTTTGTTTTTTCTCTGCGGCCTGATGTCCCTTTACTATTCGGCGTTATAATCTCTACTTTAGTGCCCTCGCGCAGTTTATCGCCTCCGACAGTCACCACCGATTCTCCGGGCACCAGACCTTCCATTACAACAACATTATCGCCTTCAGCTGGGCCCAGTTTCAACATCCTTACAGTAACAGTTTTGTCATCCCTGACCACATAAGCAAAAGTGCCGATACTTCCGCGCTGCACTGCAGCAGTAGACATTACAGTCGCATCATGAAGAGTATCCACTTTCAGCCGGACATTAACAAACTGGTTGGGAAAGAGCTTGTTATCCTTATTGTCAAATATCGCCTTCAGTTTAATTGTTCCTGTTGTAGTATCGATCTGATTATCAATTGCGAGCAGTTTGCCGCTGGCCAGTAATACCTTGCCTTCCTGATCATAGGCCTGGACAGGTAAGTTGGTTGCCCCGGCATTCCAGCGTTTCATCAAAATCGTCAAATTGTCCTGAGGCAGTGAAAATACGACCGTGACCGGTTGCAGTTGTGTAATTACCACTATACCGTTGGGATCGGTAACCTGAACCATATTGCCGGGATCAACTTGCCGCAAACCGACGCGTCCTGTAATCGGGGCGATAACGCGGGCATAAATAAGCTGGAGTTTAGCATTGGCAATTTGACCCTTGTCTGTTTCAATCACGCCCCGGTACTGCTTCACCAATGCTTCCTGCGTCGTGACCTGTTGCGCGGCAATAGAATCCTGAGCAATCAACTGCTTGTAAAGCGCCAGATCACTCTCGGCGTTTTTCAGAAACGCTTCATCACGGGCAAGCTGCCCTTCGGCCTGCATCAGTTGAACCTGGAATGGCCGTGGATCAATTTCTGCAATCAAGTCACCTTTATTAACATGCTGCCCTTCTTTAAAGCGCACGCTCATGAGCTGGCCACTGACCTGAGATTTGACAGTGACGGTGTTTGTAGGAATGACAGTACCCAACCCTTTCAGATATACATCAAAATCAGCCTTATTTGTCATTAAGGCCGTTACAGGCTGTGGACGCTGATCATCGAGAGATTTTTTACCTGTCATATTTGATCTGATGAATATTATGCCCGCAATAATAATGACAATGGTTACAATAATTATTACCCAGTGGCGGCGGATAAAATGAAAGAATCTTTGAATCCTGGTTAAATGCGGTCCAGTGGGCGTTTCAAACTTGATGTTTGATTCATACCAAATTTCACCTATTCCTTTTTTGATGATAATCACTGCATTTCTACTCATTATTAATTATAATTTATGTTCTAGTATTTAAGCAATCCTTTTAGTGAAAAATTTATTATATGTTTGGTTATTTCTTTTATGTCTTTGTCAGTATATCCTTCTTTATGTCGCAGCCGGAAAACAATAGGCCGGGCATTGCGGAAATAAAGACATTGGCCGATAATACTCATAGCACAAAGTTCTACTTTTTTGTCAGGAGATTTATCGCCCATAATTTCTCTGACGATGGAGGATAATTTAATGAACGTTGGCCTGATGAAATCTTCCACTAAAACATCCAACGCCCCGGTAGATTCGGTAAATTCACGGGCAAGAAGTTTGCCAAATAATGCTGTTTTTCCTTCTTCCAGAAAACGGCGGATAAAAGTATGAATAAAATTGCTGAGTTTTTCTTCGGGAGTATCCGTTTCATTGATGCCGAAAGTAAGGGGATATTTTTGTATGGCAAGTTCACGATAGTATTTTAAAACGGCCAGATATAATCTTTCTTTGTCGCCGAAATAATAGTTTATTGCCGCAAGATTCACACCGGAACGTTTGCATATGTCCCTTATCGTGGCTTTATTGTAACCTTGTTCCGCAAAGATTTCTCCCGCGGTTTCAAGGATCAATTCAACTTTAGGCTTTTCTTTAATTTTAGAATTCATATAAATTAAACAATCGATTAAACATTAAACAATTGTATTAATATTTTCTCATTTGTCAAGATTTTTTTACTAAATGTTACACATTCCCCTTGACAAATAATAAATATTCTATAATTTGAGCCTCATATTCAATTTTTGAATGCTAATTCAAAAATATAAGGTTCTGATAAATGGAAAGGTTGGAACGAAAAAAGCGCGAGTTTAATATGCGCCGGGCGGAAATTCTAAAACAGGCGGAAAAAGTATTCGCCACGAAAGGATTTCATAACGTCACTGTGGCGGAAATTGCCAATGCTTCCGGTTTTTCCATCGGATCTCTTTATCAGTTTTTTGAAGGCAAAGAGAATCTTTACACGACGATGATCAGCGAAAAACTCGATTTGATGTACGCTGACATTAGAAAAGCAACGAACGCGGCCAAAGATATAACCGATAAAATTGAAGCGCTGATTGATGCGCACTTGCAGTTTATTGAGAAAAACACAGATTTTTGCCGATTATTTATAAAAGGAGAAAATGCCGCTTTATCGGAAGCTATGACATCGCTGCGCCAAAAACTTATTGATGATTATTTCAAACATATAACCTTCATTGAAAATTTATTAAAAGATGGTATAAAAAAAGGGTTATTACGTGCCTTGCCGCCGCATGATATGGCTTCGGCATTATTTCACTTGATCAGAGCATCATCAATGGAATGGATGTTAGTGCCGGCAAAAGAGTCCCTCAGTTCTAAAAAGGGGTTTATTCTGGACATTTTTTTAAATGGAGTGAAAAAATATGATTAGTAAAAATTGGCGCACAATTGTTTTAACGCTTTTCACGGTTGCTTTTTTTCCACATCTGGTTTTTGCCGAAGAGCCTTTAACCTTGGAGGCGAGCATTGATATCGCCTTGAAAAACAGTATAGTCATAAATATTGCCAAAGAAGGATCTAAGAGCGCCACTGCCCAGAAAAGGGAAGCGATTACCGGATTTTTGCCGAAATTCAACACTTCCTACAGTTATACGCGATTGAACGATGAGCCAATCCTTAAATTACCGGAATTGGATTTCCACTCCATTAATACATGACTCCAATAGAAATGGTAATAGCAGGCACAAAAAATAACTATAACTGGGCAATCGAAGCAAAACAGCCGCTGTTTGCGGGTGGCGGGATTCTGGCTAATTATCAGGCAAGCAATATTGGCGAAGATGCCGCCCGTTTAGAGGAAACAGCTAAGTATCAAGATGTGGTGCAGGAAGTAAAGATTGCTTATTTCAATATTTTGCGGGCGCAGAGGATTCAGGATGCGGCGCAACAGTCGGTCGAGATGCTTAGCGCGCATCGCGATGTTGCTGAAAATTATTTCAAAGTGGGCATGATTCCCAAAAATGATTTGCTGCATGCCGAGGTCGAGCTGGCTAATGGCAAGCAAGCCCTGGTCAGAGCAAAAAATGCGGTGGAACTGGCTAAGTCCAGTTTTAATACGGTTTTGAAACGTAAGATATTTGCGCCGGTAGAAGTAGTGGATATTCTGGCCTATCATCCACTGAATCAATCGTTTGAAGAATGTTTGAATGTTGCCCAGAAAACAAGGCCGGAGCTCAAAATATCATCGCTCAAGGCGGCGCAGGCGGGAAAATTAGTTCGGGTAGCGCAAAGCGATTATTTCCCCACTTTAAGTCTAGTTGGCAATTATACAAGGTTTGGCGATAATCCATCTGTTTCCGGCAGTGACTATCAAAACGCGGAAAGCTGGTATGTGATGGCGGTGGCCAGTTGGAATTTCTGGGAATGGGGCAAAACAAAATTCAGGGTCGATGCCAGCAAAGCCAAAGAGAATCAAGCGCTGGAAGCAGCAAAGAATTAAATGATCAAATTACTTTGGAAATAAAAAATGCTTATCTGATATTGCAGGAAACGGAAAGTCAAATTATTGTTTGGCAGAAAGTTATTGAACAGGCCGAAGAGAATTTCCGTATTTCCGAGGAAAGATATAAAGAAAGAGTCGCTACCTCAACGGAGGTTCTCGATGCCCAAACTTTATTGACAAAAGCAAAATCGGAATATGCCAATGCTTTGGGCGATTATAATGTAAATTATGCCAGGCTGCAAAGAGCCATGGGAACTATCTGGCCGTAGTTTTGTTGTATGTGGATTATAGTTGCGATATTTAATTAAAATAACAGAGGTGTCGAATGAAAAACAATAACAGAGCCGGATGGCTGATTGCCGCCGCGAGCGTTCTCGCTGTGGGCTTGATTCTGGGCGGTTGCGGAAAGAAGACCACAGGCGCTCCACCGCCGATTCCCGAAGTTGCCGTTGTGACGATACAATCGAAGCCGGTGGTTATCACGACCGAATTGGCCGGCCGGACGTCCGCCAATTTAGTAGCTGAAGTGCGTCCTCAGGTTAGTCGGTATCATCCAGAAGCGCCTGTTTACGGAAGGCTCCGATGTCAAGGCCGGCCAGGCGCTCTTTCAGATTGATCCTGCCCTTTATCAGGCGGCGCTCGACAATGCCAAGGCCGCGCTTGCCAGGTCCGAGGCCAATCTGTCGGCAATCCAGTTGAAGGCTGATCGCTTGCGGGAATTGCTGGCCGATAAAGCGGTCAGCCAGCAGGACTACGATGATGCGGCTGCCGCGCTGAAACAGACTCAGGCGGATATACAGTATTGGAAAGGCTACCGTCGAGACGGCCCGCATTAATCTGAAATACACCTCTATTACCGCGCCCATCTCGGGCCGCATCGGAAGATCCAACGTAACAGAGGGCGCCCTGGTGACGGCGCAGCAGCCCACGGTTCTGGCAACCATTCAACGGTTGGATCCCATGTACGTGGATGTTCCCCAATCCACGGCCGAAGTGCTGCGATTGCGGCGCGGCTTGAAGGAAGGCCGTCTGGATCAAAATGGAGCAAATCAGAAAAAGGTTCAACTCATCATGGAAGACGGCACAGCATATCCATTGGCGGGAACCCTTCAATTCCGCGATGTCACGGTTGATCCGACAACCGGATCGGTCATTCTGCGGATTGTCTTTCCTAATCCGAATGGCGTTCTGCTGCCGGGCATGTTTGTCCGGGCAGTGGTGCAGGAAGGTGTCAATAAACAGGCCATCCTCATTCCCCAGCAGGCCGTGTCACGCGATCCGAGGGGAAACCCGCTCACATTGATTGTGGACGCCCAGAGCAATGTCCAACAACGGATGCTCACGCTTGATCGGGCCATCGGCGATCAGTGGCTTGTTTCATCGGGTCTTGCGCCCGGCGAACGGGTGATTATCGAAGGTATGCAAAAGGTGAAACCCGGCGCTCCCGTAAAGGCTGTTCCTTTTGAAACCAGCGGCGGCAAAAACAGCGGTGAACGTAAGAATGCGTTACCGCCGCCGGCAAAATCGAATTAACGGAGACGCACGATGCTATCAAAATTCTTTCTGGAACGTCCGGTTTTTGCCTGGGTCATCGCTATGATTATTATGGTGCTGGGCGGCCTGGCGATTTACAACTTGCCCATCACGCAGTATCCCCCCATCGCTCCGCCTTCCATCAGGATTAGCTGTCTTTATCCCGGGGCCTCGGCGGAGACGGTGGAAAACAGCGTGACGCAGATCATCGAGCAGCAGATGACCGGGCTGGATAAAATGATGTACATGTCCAGCACCAGTGATTCGTCCGGCATCTCTACCATCACGCTGACCTTCAATCCGGGAACCGATCCGGACCTCGCCTGGGCCAAGGTGCAGAACAAACTCCAACTGGCGATGGCGAGACTGCCCCAACTGGTGCAGCTCCGGGGCGTCGGGGTCCGCAAATCCACCGCGAACTACCTGATGATTTTGGGTTTGGTTTCCGAAGACGGCAGCATGAGTGATATTGACTTGAGAGACTATACTCTTACCGTCATACAGCAGGTGCTGTCGCGGGTGCCGGGCGTTGGGGAGGTGGAAGGATTCGGCGGCGAATACGCCATGCGGATCTGGTTCAATCCTAACAAGCTGACGGATTACGGTTTGACGGTGGACGATGTAATCGCGGCGCTGCAAGCCTACAACGTGGAGATCTCGGGCGGCCAGTTCGGCGGTGCGCCGGCGGTGGCGGGCCAGCGTCTCAATGCCGCCATCGTCGTTCATAGCCTGCTCAAAACCCCCGAGGAGTTTGCCAATATTCCCGTCCGCATCAATCCGGACGGATCCAGAGTACGGATCAAGGATATAGGGCGGACGGAACTGGGAACCGATCTTGCCGATACCTTTACTTATTATAACGGCATGCCTGCGTCCGGACTGGCCATCCGGCAGGAACCCGGCGCCAATGCGCTGGATACGGCCAACGCGATCCGGGCCAAAATGAATGAATTAAGCCGGTACTTTCCCCACGGCGTGAAGGTCATTTATCCCTACGACACTACTCCCTTTACCAAAGTGGCGATTGAGGAGGTGGTCAAGACCCTTTTCGAGGCCATCTTGCTGGTCTTCCTGGTCATGTACCTTTTCATGGGAAACATGCGGGCCACCCTCATTCCGACCATCGCCGTGCCGGTGGTGCTTCTCGGCACCTTTGCGGTGCTGGGAATATTCGGGTTCTCCATCAACATGCTGACCATGTTCGCCATGGTGCTGGCCATCGGCCTTTTGGTGGACGACGCCATCGTGGTGGTGGAAAATGTCGAACGTATCATGAGCGAGGAAGGAATCTCACCCAAAGAGGCCACCGCCAAGTCCATGGAACAAATCACCCCCGCACTGATCGGCATCGGGTTGGTGCTGTCGGCGGTGTTCGGCCCCATGGCATTTTTCTCCGGCTCCACCGGCGTCATCTACCGCCAGTTTTCCATGACCGTCATCTCCTCCATGCTCCTTTCGCTGTTGGTGGCCTTGATCCTGACGCCGGTCCTCTGCGCCTCGCTGCTCAAACCGGTGCCCAAGGGGCATCAACCGGCGGAAGGCGGTATATCTTTCCTTCGTCCGTTTTTCAGATGGTTTGATCGCGCCTTTTTCCGGTTCCGGGACCTGTACTTGAAAATGGTCGGTCACTCGTTAAACAAGAATGTGCGCTATATGATTTTTCTATCTGCTGATCGTGGCGGCGATGGGATTGCTGCTTCTGCATTTGCCTAAGAGTTATCTTCCGGATGAAGACCAGGGGATAATGTATGTTCAGGCCTTGCTTCCGCCGGGTTCCACGCTGGAACAAACCAGGAATGTAATGGAGACCGTCAACGATCATTTTCTAGTGAAAGAAAAAGACGCGGTGGAATGCATTCTGACGATTAGCGGTCAGAACCAGGCCGGCCGGGGGCAGAATATCGGTATGGCCTTTATCAAGCTCAAGGACTGGAAGCTGCGTAACAGGCCGGAGCTGAAGGCTGGCGCCGTGGCCGACAGAGCCATGCGGGCGTTTTCACAGATCCGCAACGCCAGGGTGTACGCCTTTACACCGCCGGCGGTCATCGAACTGGGCAATGCCAAGGGTTTTGATTTTCAGTTGCAGGACCGTGGCGGCCTGGGCCATGAGGGTCTGATGGCGGCCCGCAACCAACTCCTCGGCATGGCGGCCAAGGATCCGAGATTGACCCGGGTACGGCCCAACGGACTGGAAGATTGTCCCGAATACCGGATTGATGTGGATTGGGAAAAGGCCGGCGCTCTGGGGGTTCCCATCACTGCCATCCACGACACCATTTCGATAGCTTTTGGCAGCGCCTATGTCAACGACTTTATTAGAGGCGGACGGGTCAAACACGTGGATATTCAGGCCGACGCTCCCTACCGCATGCTGCCCGGTGATCTGGAAAAACTCTATGTGCGCAACAACGCGGGCAATATGGTTCCCTATTCCACTTTTGCCACCGGGCACTGGGCATTCGGTTCTCCCAAACTGGAGCGCTACAACGGGTTCTCTTCCGTAGAGATATGGGGAGAGGCGGCGCCGGGCAGAAGTTCCGGTGAGGCGATGCAGGCCATGGAAGATTTATCCTCGAAGTTGCCCAAGGAGATCGGGTTTGATTGGACGGCGCTTTCTTACCAGGAGCGGCAAGCCGGCGCTCAGGCTGCTCCGCTCTATGCCTTTTCAATTCTGATCATCTTCCTGTGCGTAGCGGCCCTGTACGAGAGTTGGACCGTTCCCATTTCGATTCTTCTGGCCCTTCCACTGGGGGCGATCGGCGGCGCTATCGCTTCACGGCATGCGGGGGATGCCCAACGATGTCTATTTCCAGATAGGCCTCTTGACCATCCTGGGCCTGACCACAAAAAACGCCATCCTGATCGTCCAGTTTGCCAAGGCACGGGTGGAACAGGGAATGGGGCTGATCGAGGCGACTCTGGAAGGTGCCAAACTGAGGCTGCGTCCCATCCTCATGACCTCGTTGGCCTTCGGATTCGGGGTCTTGCCGCTGATGCTGGCGACAGGCGCGGGTGCGGGCGCGCAAAAGGCCATTGGCACCGGTGCGTTTGGCGGGGTAGTGACCGCCACCTTCCTGGTAACCTTGTTTGCGCCGCTCTTCTATGTGTTGATCGAGAAAACCTTTGGCAAACGCAGGAAGAATAAAGCAGCCAAAACAGAGGGCGCAAATTCATCAGAGGGGGATAAATGATATGAAAAGAAATCTGTTTCTTCTCCTGGGTATAATAATCTTCCTTCTGAGCGGTTGCACGCTGGCCCCGAAATACACGAGACCTGCCTCTCCCGTTCCTGCCAATTGGCCGACCGGTGCGGCCTATCAGCGAAACAAAGATGCGACTGCATCTGCGCCTGGCAGTACCGCACTGCCGTGGCGGGAATTTATCACTGATGAACGCCTGCAAAAAATCATCGAAACTGCCCTGAACAACAACCGCGATCTGCGGGTGGCGGCCTTGAATGTGGAAAGAGCGCGGGCGCTTTACGGCATTCAGCGGGCCGAACTTATTGCCTTCGGTCAATGCGGCCGGGATTTGGGATAAAGAACATGTTCCGGCTGATCTTTCGACCACCGGATACTGCGACGACTTCCGTACAATACGGTGTCAATCTCGGCATCACTTCCTGGGAAATTGACTTCTTCGGCCGCATCCGCAGCCTGAAAGACCAGGCGTTGGAGGAGTACCTGGCTACGGAGGATGCCCGCCGCAGCGCACAAATCTGCTGGTGTCAGCGGTAGCGCAGGCGTATCTGACCCTGGCTGCGGACAGGGAAACCCTCAAATTGGTGGCCTCTACTCTGGAGACTCAGGAGACCTCCTACAAATTGATCCGGAAACGTTATGACGTGGGGATCGCGTCCGAATTGGATCTGCGGCAAGCGCAAAGCCAGGTGGATACGGCCAGAGGAAACGTCGCTCGCTACACGCAACTGGCAGCGCAAGATGAAAACGCTTTGAATCTTCTGGTCGGTTCTCCCGTGCCGTCAGAGCTTCTGCCGGCGGAGTTGGGTAGTGTCAGCCCGCCCAAAGATATTTCTCCCGGCCTGTCCTCCGAACTGCTCTTGCGCCGGCCGGATATACTGGCGGCGGAACATCAGCTCAAGGCGGCCAACGCCAATATCGGCGCTGCCCGTGCCGCTTTCTTTCCCCGCATCTCCCTGACGACCTTCATCGGAACCGCCAGCGCAGATCTATCCGGACTCTTCAAAGCCGGCCAGGGTACCTGGGGTTTTACGCCGCAGATCATTATGCCGATTTTTGATGCCCGCACGTGGTCGGCATACGATGTAACAAAAGTAGAGAAGGAAATATCCGTGGCCCAATACGAAAAAGTAATCCAGACGTCTTTTCGGGAAGTGGCTGATGCCCTTGCCGTGCGGGGCACAGTGGAGCAACAGATAGCGGCACAACAATCGCTGGTTGACGCTTTTGCCGAAACCTATCGCCTCTCCAATGCGCGCTATACCAAGGGAATTGACAGTTATCTGAGCGTCCTTGATGCACAACGTTCCCTCTATGGCGCACAACAGGGACTGATCTCCCTCCCTCTTGCCCGGCTTGTCAATCAGGTGATGCTCTATACGGCATTGGGTGGGGGTGAGTGAAGATTGTCTTGAGAAGGGCGTTTATTTTTCCTCTGAAAGAAGAATGTGTATAGAATAAAAATGAGCCTTAGTTTTATGGCCGGACAAAAAATAACCAGAAGGCAAAAAGACATTTCCCGGCTTCTGCGCGAAAAAAAATATAATCCGCCTCCGCGGTCGAAAAAGGATAATACGTTTCCAGCAAAAAAGCGCGGCAAATAAAAGGCGTGACGCGCCATTCTACCACGACCGGTACTCGTTAGGGTTTCCTACAATTTCGCTTTAGGATAATTGAAGCAATTGAAAATTATTAAATAGAAATATTGAACTGGCGAATTCATCGGCCACCATGTTTTCCTCCTGATCTTCTACCATCGCCAGTGTCGCCGCTGTTTTCGCCCATGATATTGGGAATTATAACCTGCAATAGAATATCATCCCCACGTTCCCAGATGATTGCTGTGTATTCGGGCAGCATTTCAAAGTAGCCGCGCACCTTGCCCTTGCTGTCTTTTATGACGAATTTACTCATATTATTTCTGTTCAGCTGCGCGTATTTGTCCAACATATCGAGATTTTTTACAATCTCCTCACGCGGAAAGTCAGTCGTCACTTTTCCTTCCGGTTCAACATAGACAAACCCGGCTTCCGACTTCAGCGGCTCACTTTCCGGGGTGTTTAATCTTATGATTGTCTCGTACTTCTTATCCGGTATGTTTTTCACCGGCTCGTTCTTGATGATCTTGTAGGAAGCGCTACAACATACGAGAATAACGGCACTGAGTGTGGCTATAGGTTTTTTTATGCAATATTTCATCATCATTAATCTCCTTTTAATAACAAAAAATAGAAAGTAATTTAAAAACATTGCAAACCAACCAACATGATAATGGCGCTGATGAGGATAAGGCCTTCACGCAGATTTACTATTTCCCGTTTCATAATTCTTTAAAATGTTGTCTGCGGTCTCTACGATAAAAAGTTTGGCCATTGTTTTTAAAGACCGCTCATGCGCATCCTTATCTAAAGAAGAAACACAATCCGATACCACCACCGGATAAAAGCCCCTGTTGGAAGCATCCCGTGCACTCGATTCAATGCCCATCTCGGTAGCAATACCGGTAAATATAAGGGTGGTTACATTGTGATTTCGCATCATGTATTCAAAATTTGTCCCTATAAAAATACTTGCCGTCGATTTTTCAAGGACTATATCGGTATGCTTGGGCTGAATCATTTCCGGTATTTCACGTTCTTTCGAACCAGCCGCCATGAAAGACGGCAACTTATTTATGTCATCCACATTGAAACGCCTCATCATCGAAAAGTAGCTCCATGAAGAGGTAAAATCTCTATGCATTGGAGTAATCAATGTATAGACTACAGGCATCCTGCCGCGTAATTTTTCTATGAAGTTTTTCAGATTGGTCATGAATTCTTCCTTGTTAAATATCCGATCGACCAAACCATTCTGTACATCCCAAACAACAAGGCAGGAATGCTCCGGTTCAACGATCTCTCTGAGGCTTTCATATACTATGATTCCATTTCTTTTCTTCATCTTGCACCTCTCTTTATAGTGAGTTAAAACGTAGTAGAAAGAACGCTCCAGTTAGGCTGCCGATTTCAGCCATAGAGCTTCTTCACTAACCAGGCGATCTTGCATCCCAGAGTCTGTGCGCTCTGGACGCCTTCCTCATCTTTTTCCACCTCGCCCTTGTCTCTGGCAACGCTCAAAGCCCTGCCGGCAATGATAATCTCATTGCCAAAGAAGAAATGGTTCATGGTTTCTATGGTATGCATTCCTCCGCTGCGACGAAAACAGGATAAAGAAGCCCCGATTTTGTTTTTGTACATCTTCCCATTTGCTAATCCAACAAAGCCCGCCCGGTCGATCAAGGCCTTCATCTCCGCTGTTACATCCTGAAAATAGGAAGGAGATCCCAAAACGATACCCTGAGCCTGCGTCATCTTTTCGATATACTCGTTTGCCGCATCTTTCTTAACGGCGCATCGCTGGTCCTGATTCTCGAAACATTTGTAGCAGGCAATGCATCCGTGAATCGTTTTTGCCGAGAGCTGGACAAGTTCCGTTTCAATGCCCTCTTTTTCGATCTCCCGTAAGAGATAGCCTATCAATGTGGTGGTGTTGCCGTCTTTCCTTGGACTGCCGTTGAAACCGATAACCTTCATATCCATTCTCCTTTTCGTTAAGAGGTATTATTAAAGTTCTCCAGGAAGAGGGTGAGCTACTCTTATGTTTGTTGTCTCATATGTTAAATTAGAGTTCAGCTTCTTTATTTTAATCCGGCCTGAGAACGATGGGCTTCGAATAAATCGTAATTCTTTTTAAGCAAATCCGGTATGGGTAAATCGTAAGGACATCTCTCGATACATGCCCCGCATTCATCACATAATTGTGTTGACTCCATAGGAACTTTCAAAAACTCAACCGATACCTTGGGTGACATACGGCTGGCGACAATCGGATAGCCCATCGCCGGTGTAATTAGAACGCCATTTGGACAAGGCTGGCAATATTCACAACGGCGGCAGAATACCTTGCCCAACTCCTGCCTGTATTTCTCCATGAGCTCTAAATCATGGCTGGTGATATCATTCTGATGTTCGTATATGGAGATTATTTCATCCACCGACTTTATCGAATCAAAACCGGGAATTGGTATAATATCGGGAAACTGCCTGAGATATTTAAAAGCTATAGCGGCATTATCAATCACTCCGCCGGCAAATGGTTTCATGACAATAGATGCGATTCCCTTTTCCCGGCAATATTTATGCAACTCGTCTTTAGCTTCCTGTTCGATAAAATTGAAAGGAAACTGAACCGAACTGAACAGTCCGGTCTTTGCCAGTTTAATGGCCATCTGCAAGTTGTGTGAAGTGACACCCAGAAATCTAATTTTCCCTTCCTGCCTCGCTTTATCAGATTCACCCCAGGCTCCGCCGTCTTTTGTGATCTTTCCCCACTCTTCATCATTGGCCACTTGATGAAATTGATATAGATCAATATAATCAGTTTTCATTGCTTTGAGGCTGCCTTCAAGATTCTGCCGAAACTCTGCGGCATTGCGCTGGGTGGTTTTTGTTGCAATTATTATTTTATCGCGGACATGGGATAAGGCCTGACCGATTTTAGCTTCGCTATCCCGGTACATATTGGCGGTATCGTAAAAAGTTATTCCCTGATCAAAGGCATGGCGCAATACTTTCACGGCTTCATCGGTTTGCAGACGGATTATCGGAATTCCGCCAAAACCAACGGCTGAAACTTTTAAACCGGTTTTGCCTAAATTAATATAGTTCATACACTCTGACCTTCTTTTATAATTGTACCACAGATTAAGCTAGAGTTCAGCAGCTTTTATAAAGAAATTTGTCAAATGTAATTTATTGATTTCACCTGCAAGTCCTCAGCATTATGGAATAAGTACAATTGAAGATTACTGATGTATGCCGTGTAAAACGTATGACTTATCGGTTAAAGTCCGATCATGGGAGTTCGGTAGTTCGCCCATGTAGCTGGAGGGAGGTGTTAGGGGTAACCTGAAGCATTAAGTTTCCTGACAAAGGCTCCTTAGGGGAGTCGAGCAAACCTGCGGGTCGCAGCGCAAGCGAACCTAGATGTAGCCTCGAAACACACGATGGAGTTGTCGACCCCGTATCAGAAGGGGGAAGACCGTAGCATCTATCTTAACGAAAACTACCAGAACCGGTAGATGGACTTCCGGGGTAACAGGGGTGACACGCAGGGGCAGCCATACGAGAATGAACACGGGAGACCCTTGTCGATGCCCAGCAGGAGAGCAACGGGTGGATATAAGGAAACGAAGTTTCACCGGGTCGGCAAGGGAGTCGGATTTGCTCATAGTACCGCTTGTATTCCAAGGACAACATAACCTTGGGAGAGGGAAGGGGCAATACTTTTATCAGGTTTCAGAAGAAGTAAAGGAAAGGGGATTGCGGTAATGCTGAAAACCCCAGAAAAGATTCGGGAGCTTCAGAGGAAACTATACCGGAAAGCCAAACAGGAGAAAGAGTACCGATTCTATCTTCTCTATGACAAGATATACAGGCCGGACATCCTGAGCCACGCCTACAACCTTGTCAAAGCGAACAAGGGAGCGTCTGGAATAGATGGTGAAACCTTTGGTAGCATCGAGGAGAGAGAAGGAGGAGCAGAGAAGTATCTTGAAAAGATTGCCGGGGAACTAAAGCGGCAGGACTACAAGCCACAGGCTGTCCGTAGGGTTTACATCCCTAAGGCGTCAGGCGGCAAGAGACCGCTGGGAATACCGGTGATCAGGGACAGGGTAGTGCAGATGGCAGTGAAGATAGTAATCGAGCCTATCTTTGAAGCCGACTTTCAGGACAACTCATACGGATTCAGACCGAAGCGGAACGCCCATCAGGCGGTGGAAGATGTAAAGAGTCACCTCTTTAAAGGCAAAACGGAAGTAATCGATGCCGACATTTCCAAGTACTTCGATACTATTCCTCATGACAGACTGATGCAACTGGTAGCCAAGCGCATTGTTGATAAGCAGATACTGAAACTTATCAAGATGTGGCTTAAAGTACCAAT
>CAWETF010000004.1:0-4949 GCA_963812045.1 uncultured delta proteobacterium | reverse complement strand
ATGCCGCCATCCGGATGACGCCGGTAATGCGATATTTAAATGATTAGTATTATTAGTATTAATTGAAGGGATTGATGAACTGCAATGAAAATGCAAAAATAATTAGCTATAAATAAAATATTATGATTAAATAGATAAGAATAGCATGCTGTTATATTGAAATGGAATGGATCGGCATATGTAATTAAACCCGAAACGTGAGAGATTTCAATGGCAATGGTTATGAAGCATAAACGCCCGATAGGCCAGGTTCTTCTGGACGGCGGTTTTGTATCCCCCCCGGACATAGACTTCGCTCTTGAGGAGCAGAAACGCACCCGTGAACTGCTCGGTCAGGTACTGGTCAGAATGAAGGTGCTTGAACCCGCGGACATCAACGCGGTCATTTCCGTTCAGGCGCTTCTTGACGAAGCCAAGAATGTTGTCAAAACAGCGGCGGGTGTTCGCCTGATGCTCGGAGAGATGCTTGTTCAGGCCGGCCATATAACGGACAAACAACTTAAGCAGGCGCTTGCCGAACAGAAAAAGACAGGGGAAAAGCTCGGCGAAACACTTATCCGTTTGGGCTTACTGACGTCACGCCAGTTGGAATGTCTGCTCGATTTTCAGATGAACCAGTCCGTTGCGACGCCTTTTTCCAGTCCTTTGAGACTGGGAGAGCTGCTGATTTCTACCGGAGTCATCTCCCGCGAGCAACTTAAAGATGCGCTGCTGAAGCAGAGCGGTTCCGGTAAAAAACTCGGAGAAGTGCTTGTTGAGGAGGGGTATGCAAAGCCCACGCATATCAAACGCGGCGTCCGTTTACAGCAGATGCTCGTGACAGCGGCTCTGGTCGCCCTGCTTGCCGCCTGTGGAGGAGGCGCATCGGATACAGCCTCGACGTCGACGGATTCCGCCGGAACAACCACCACGATTCAAACTCAAACAGGGGCAAATGTAACGGTAAGCGCGGTAGAGTACGACAATCAACTAACCCTGACCGAGGATGATTATGGGCTTAAAAAGCCCAATTTCTACTATTCCACGAACAACGCCACATTCTGGTCGATTCAGGCAAATATCGCGGCTAACGTAGACGATATTAATTGCGTGTCTGTCATCAGGATCGACATTCCGGTATCCGACACTACCCCGTTGCCGAGCATCGGCGGCCAAACCTATTCCATTGAAGAAAACGCTCTTTATGTGACTTTTCCCGGCACGTTCATGGTTTTCAACGGAGAAAAATCCACCCTCAAGAAAGTTGAGAGCGGGACTATCTCGTTTACTTCCGATTCGACAGTTGACGACATCGTCAAAGGCTCGTTCGACGTCATTATGACCGATTACGATTCAACAACCGTTCCCGCTCCCCAGTATCATCTCGTCGGGTCTTTCAATTTTAAGATGGGGACGTATGGACCACCGGCCACGCCCTGACAGTTTGTAAGGCCGCTTATTCATTTGGGCGTATAATAATGTGCCGTTGTATGATCAGCCGGTTTCACTAAAGGAATATGTTTATCAAATCAAACAGGACATTTCTAAATTGGCTGGACAAAATTGTAAAAAATACTTGACATACAAAAAATGATTTAGCATACTCACTCCAATCCAAAACAAATTCTTATCAAAACTCGATTTCCTTCGGCAAGACCTGCTTTTAAATTATTCTTTGCAAGCAGATGATGAAAAGAAGATTTTACGTAAAGCCACTCATTAAAAAACCTCTCGGAGGGATATGCCGTTAAAGAATCAATGAAAGAGCATATCCCGGCAGTGACAATTTAAGTAATTGGTTTGATTCCAGAAAATTTGATGCTTTTTGAAATATAAAACCGACCTGTTTTTTATTTCAAAAAATTTATAAAAAAAGGGAAGAGGAGGTAAAAAATGAAAAGAATGAAAGCATTGTTATCCGTTCGCGTCATTGTCTGTTTGCTGGTCATTGCAATAAGTACAGCTTGTAGTTTACTCTCCGTGCCGTGGATACGGTCTGCCACCATGAATGATGTGGTTAATATCGGAGACTCTATCTTTGCTCTGTCCGGTAAGATTCATGATGATTTGACAACATTAGCCGGGAAATCTTTCCGCAATTATTGCGTTTCGGGATCTTATTTAACAGGCACCAGCCTCATTACTTCCAACTCTGTTGCCGTGCAATATGCCACGGCAAAAAGCGATAACAGCAATATAAAGACCATAATAATGGACGGCGGAGGCAATGAGATTTTAATCCCTGCCAACTTTTTTGATCCCTATGACTGCAAATCATCAACGCTTACAAGCTCCTGCAAAGCTGTTATAGATGATGTATACGTAGATGCTGTAACTCTGCTAAACCAGATGGGCAATGACGGCGTGAAAAATATAATCTGGCAGGGTTATTATCATGTGAAAAACGGTCTGTTCGCGACAACGTCATTAAACCCTGCTGTGGATTATGGTGATACAAAACTTGCCCAGGCAATCGCTAATGCGACGGCAGTCAGTAATAATCGTGTATTTATCGATCCACGGTCGTCTATTGTCAATTCCGACATCATCATCGATGGCGTCCATCCGGCCGATTCCGGTTCACAGAAACTTGCAAACCTGATCTGGCCTGTACTGCATCCTCTTCTTTAATGACAGATACAATATCGTAAGATAACAAAAGGTCACGGGAGCTTTTAAAAAAGGTCCCGTGACCATTTTGTGTTGCCGGCACGTGTATAAAATGCAAATAGTAACGAGTTTTTTGTAACCATCCCGGAGTATAAATAAAACATGAAAAGCGGAAAAAAAAAGACAGTCATAGCAATCAGTATAGCCGCGATCATATTGGTAATCTTTTTTTGCTATCATTTTATAATAAATAATACCGATCCAAGGTCCGCGCTCGTCAAAATTCAGGAAGCAATGGGGGGAAATACCTTTAACAGCGATGATTCTTTCAGCGATCATCTCGTCAGAGGAATTGCAGAAGTACTATAGTAAAACCATATCGGATAAAAGCGTTCAGGCGAACCTTATCGGCATAAGGGATTTTGTCATCAGCACTCACCCCGAGAACGGCAAAGCCTTATTTTACCAAATTCTGAGGCGGGCATTTCCGGATTATGCCGATGAGATCATGAGCAACATTGGCCAAATTGGACGAATACAACCGTTGGCTTGAGGAAAATAAAACAATAGCTTTCCCAAGCGGCTATGGAGGAAAAAAGAAAAGAACTCTTCGGTGATGAAGCGGAAAAAATATGGTCCGGCGGAATGCTGGCGACAGAAGCCAGAAAGGTTAAAATGCAAAATGCTCTCGCCGATTTAAATAATTCCGGCGATATGACGCTTAATGAAAAACTTAATAAGTATCAAAACGCTCTGCGTGATACGTATAGAGACACTCCGGAGGGATTTTATCTTGACCAGAAGGAAATGCTCTCCAGAATATTTTTCAGCATCGATTCCGTGCAGGATGAACTAAAACAGATGAGCCCGGATGAGCGCCAGCAGGAAATAAACAATATCCGCAGTCAAATGGGAATAGATCCGCAGCAGGTTGAACAATTAGCCCAGCAAGACGCTGAGCGTGAACAGAGATGGAATGTCGGACTGGCATATATGCAGGAGCGTAACAGCGTAGTGGAAAATTTCTCAGGGTCGGAACGGGAAGAGAAATTAAAAGAGTTGAGAGAGAAGTATTTTAACAGTGAAGCAAACACCATTGAACGCGAAGAAAATAATGATAATTTTTTCCGGTTTCAAAGGCCGCACATTTATGGGAGAAATTAGCCGATAATGCGGGGCTTCCCTGATTGCGAGCCGGCAAGGTGTAACCATCAGGCTTACACACCTTTCCCTGAAAATAGAAATATTCATTTTCTTTTTAAGTCCACTAAATCGGGGGAAGTGCAATCCCGTAATCCTCAAATCTTCAACCTTGAAGAAGATGCCGGACTTCAATCTGTTATCATTGATTGAAATTTCCTTAACAACATTATATAGAAAATTAAACCTTTGATGTTATTTTTTTGACCGGTAAAACTGCATGATTAGAGGAAACGAAAAACCGGATATGTTCAATAAGATAAATATCAGTCCCGACAAACAGAAACTGATCGTTTATATTGTTTTAACGGTTATCACATTTGCTGTTTTTTGGCAGGTAAATCTTTATGGCTTCGTCAATTTCGATGATCCCGTTTATGTCATATACAACAGTCATATCCAGTCAGGACTTTCACTTGCCGGATTGCGCTGGGCGTTTTGTACAACCTATGCTGAATTCTGGCATCCTTTAACCTGGTTTTCCCTGATGCTGGATTACCAGTTCTACGGCCTGAATGCCGGCGGCTATCATCTGACCAATCTTATCCTGCATATACTGAGCGCTCTACTGCTGTTCTGGCTTTTTTGCCGCATGACAGGAGCTATCTGGCGCAGTGCCTTTGTCGCGGCGCTCTTTCGCGCTTCATCCGCTTCATGTGGAATCGGTTGCCTGGATTGCTGAACGCAAAGATGTCCTGAGCGCCTTTTTCTGGATGCTTACTTTGTGCTTTTATGTCTATTACACGGAAAAACCGGTTATAAAAAGGTATCTTCTTGTTCTTTTTTGCTTTGTTTTGGCTCTTATGAGCAAGCCTATGGTTGTCACCCTGCCGGTCATTATGATTCTTCTGGATTACTGGCCGCTTGGCCGTTTTCAGCAGCAGGAAATAACATCTGCCGTAAAAGAGTGTTATGCCCGTTCCCATCAATAAAGGAAAAATAAAACGAAATCCAAAAGATTTCCTCAAAGATCAACGGTTGAAAAATACATCCCGGGCCAATAACCGGAAATTACCGGAAACCAGGATTGCGGGAATAATTCCGTTATGGCAACTGTGGGAGAAAACACCCTTTTTTATTTTATCAGCAATTTTCTCCATCATTGCCATTTATGCTCAGTACAATCCATACGGAAAACATCTTCCCCTTAGTTTCCGGTT
>CAWETF010000003.1:0-524344 GCA_963812045.1 uncultured delta proteobacterium | reverse complement strand
CCGACGATGACTATATTCTTTCCTGCCAGAAATTCCAGCGGCCAGGAATTGCCCAACGGTCCACGAAGACCCATCATGGTGCCTTCTTCCATTTCATGAAGCGCTGAAGTTACCACACCGGCCTTTTGGACGGTGAATTCCACATAGCCTTTTTGCGTCGGAGATGAGGCAATGCCGATGGGCGATTCGCCTTTGCCGAAAATGGAAAGTTCACCGAACTGCCCCGGTATATAGGCGTATTTCTGCTTCGTCTTCCGGATTAACGAACTTGAAACGAAAAGTCTTGATGTCTTTGGTATCGACCTCAGTAATGATTTTATCCACCACAACGGGATAAGGTATATACGGGTTCTGCATTACTAACTCCCTATTATAATTTTGAAATATCTTCAACAATTTTTCGAATATCAATATTCACTGGACAAGACATCACGCATCGACCGCAGCCGACGCAGGCAATCGAGTTGAACATATCCACATAATATTTAAATTTATGCATTGTGCGCTGACGCCATCTTTCCTTCTGTGAAGACCGGGGATTATGCCCTGACGTTTCCTTGGTAAACATCGGGAACATGCAGGAATCCCACGACCTCAGGCGGATACCGTCGCTGCCTTTCACTTCGTCGCTGATATCAAAACAATGACAGGTGGGGCACAAATAGGTGCAGGTGCCGCAAGCAAGACATTTGCCGTAAATCGTGTTCCAGAAGGGATTGTCGAAATTCTTATCCAGAATCGGTTTGATTTCATGAGCGGGAATTTTTGATTTAATCGCTTCTTTGGCTTTAGCCGCAATTTCAGCTTTCTTGGCATCGGCGGCAGCATCAGCTTTGACATCGCCGAAATAACCGGCCAGTTTTTCTCCTTTGGGAGTGATAAATTCAACGAGATAATCAGAGCCGATATCGGTCAGAAGAATATCCGCGCCATCTGAGGCAACAGGCTCGCCGTCCACCGATGTGCAGAAACAGCTGGCGTAAGGAGGTTTGACACAGGCTAAAGAAATGACCGTTGTGCTCTGTCTTTTCGCGATGTAGTAACCATCCTTGTATTTTTCCTGATCAAAAAGTTTATCGAGCAGGGCAAAACTATGAGCGTCGCAGGGACGCACGCCGAACAACACCGATTCATTCGCCTTGTTTTCCTCGGCTGAAAAAACCATTCCCTTTTGTCCGTCCGGGTATATTTCATCATGGTTTCCGTGTGCGGAAAGAAAACATTTTTCGGCGCGTTCTTGGAATTCAAATAAGCGAAGTTAGGCTCGGTGCTTTTTTGCAGAGGTTCAAAAAGAATATTGTCTTCTTTTTTTACCGGCGCCCAAACCAGAAATTTCTCGGCCATTTTCTTGGCAATGCCCGCTAGTGCATCTTTTTTTATTAAACGTTTTTCCATAATTTTCCCTAAATAAATTTACTTACAATTATCAAATCAGACCCAACTGCTTCATTAACGGCTGAGGATCAAAAATATGAGATTTGAATGTATCGGCCGATCCGGCAAGCCCCATGGCCAATGAAATCAATTCTGTAAAATAAAACACCGGCAGCTTCCTGCCAGCGCTGGGACGCATATCCAGATTAGCCATGCAAAGCGGGCAGGCCGTTACTACACAGTTTGCTCCGGCTTCTCTGGCGGCGTTCATCAGATTGTCGCACATATCCACAACAATGGCTGTTTTGCTGATCGCCAGCGAACCGCCGCAGCAATCCGTCTTGTAAGACCAGTTCTTCACCTCAGCGCCGACGGCGCCCATAATTTTATCCATCATAAACGGATTTTCATAATTTTCGAACTCGCAAATCTCCGGCGGTCGCAGCAGCAGACAGCCGTAATAAGAAACAGGCTTGAGTCCGGTAAGCGGCTTGACCACCTTCGCGATCAGCGCGTCAATGCCGATATCATTGTAGATAATATCTATCGGATTGCGAATCGTAATGCCGCCCTGATATTTTGCTCCGACCACGCCTTCAATCTTTGCTTTGAGATCTTTGTCGGCTTTTAAATGATGCTCGGCTGTTTTAAAACGATTGATAACAGGCGGCACAGGGCACCATGACATCCATCGCGTCTTTTTCTGCGGCGATCAGATTGCGCGCCGAAAGCGCTATGGATAAATCAAAATTAGTGCTGTGCGCGGACGAAGCTCCGCAACAGGACCAATCGTCAACTTCTTTCAATTCAATGTTGAGGGCACGACTGACAGCCTTCATGGACTGATCATATTCTTTTCCCGTCGCGTGCAGCGAGCAGCCCGGATAGTATGAAACTTTCAACTCTAGCCTCCTTATACGGCTTTTTAAAAAGTCCATCTGCCGCGTTGCGCATCGTCCCGTCCCTCGTCATTGCGGCGTACCTCAAAATACGCCTCATTCCTCGCGACTCGCGCGCCTTGCATCTGGAGCTTTTTCTTAAAGCCAACCGTTTGCATATATTGCTTCTAAAAAACTTTTTACTCCTTACGAATGCTTTGTTTTCTCAAATATATCTTTTACCGATTTCATGTCTTTCGTCCGCGGAGACAGCAACGACAGCTTGCCTTTCATGAACATGTTCATGCCCAACAGAGCGTCAGAGAAAAGATCTCCGGACTTGAGTTTGTACTCCACCATCATCATAGGTTCGTTGATCCGGCCGCCTAACTTCATGCCGGATAGGAACGCTTCATGGAACTTCAATACATTCTTCTCATGCGCGCCGACACCGGTTTCGATAGCCATCTGCCGCAACACATCCATCATCCGGGCAATATCGACCTTATTGGGACAGCGCGTAATGCAGGTTTCACAGGACAGACAGATCCAGATGGTCGAGCTGTTAAGCACCTTGTCACGCTGACCGTTCTGAATCATTTTGATAACCTTGTTGGGGTTATACTCCATGTGCTTTGTCATAGGACAGCCGGCCGTGCATTTACGACAGTGATAACAGGCCTGTATCGGCACACCGTGTACTTTTTTGTTTACTTCTTCCAGAAAAGTTTCCATGTAAACTCCATTACCTCAAACTAATTATGGGTTGAAGATAAATTCTTCTTTATCGTGATGTTCATCGTATTTCCCCAGCGGCGGCATATCTTCCATGCTGGAGCCTGCGCGGTTGCCGAAGAGTTCGAAGCAATCCTTGTCGATCTTCTTGAGGAACTTGCGCAGGTCAACGCCCATCGGGCAGACGGAAACGCAGGAACCGCAATCAACACAGCGGCCGACCATGTGATACAGACGCATAAATTGAAATACCTGTGTGTCGGTCTTGTCTTCGCCGATGCCCACCCACTGCGGCTGACTCTGTTCCACAAAACAAGTCGGGCAGTAACAGGAAGGACAAGCCTGACGGCAGGCGTTGCAGCGCATACACTTTTCCATTTCCTTGATGAAATACGCCCAGCGCTCTTCTATTGATTTGGCTTCAAATTCTTTAACGTCATTGTATTCCGCATCGGGATTCATGGCCGGAGCATTTTGTCCGATCATGACGTCGGAAATTATGGGATTGTTGAACCGGCAGGTTTTGCAACTGTCCGCCAGCACATCTTTGAGAGCGACGGTTTTATCGCCGTCGGATGTTTTCATCTTGATCTGGCCGCCGTCAATAGATCCTTCAACAATGTCCGCGCCGTCAACGGCCGCTTTCAGTCCCTTGTCGTCCACATAACCATCACAGGGAACGCCGATGATATAAACTTGGTCGCGCTCGTATTGTCTTTCCTGCAAATGAATAATCAACGATCTGGTTGTGCAGCCGCGGGCTACAACACCGATAATTTTTTTCTTCCGGTCTTCCGGCTTGACCCGCTTTTGTGAATTTTTATGCGCCATAATCAAATCGTGAACAAACTTGGCCAGATTCTGCGTGCAGAGATTATTCCAGACAAGCTTATCGGCTTCTTCCGGCGCCGTGATAAAGCAGGGCGTCGCCGTCAATGGAAGCGTGCCTTTTTCATAACCGATGATCACGTCGGCCTTCTTTTCCAAAAGCAGCCTTTTTGCTTCTTCCCGTAATTTTGTTTCGATGTTTTCCACAGTGATGATTCCCCGTTTATTTTAATTATCTTTAAATGATATTAACCTATCTTCTTTATTAATTTACCGGCCGGTCCCAAAGCCTTAACTTTCGCCGTGACGCCTCTGATGACCTGCGCGAATCTGTCGCCCTCGGATGCGGAAACCCACGTAAACATGGTTCTGTCGCCTTCCATGCCGATGTAATTCAGGAAACTTTTCAATGTCGCGAATTTCCGGCGCGCTACCAGATTGCCCGAAATGTAATGGCATTCACCCGGATGACAACCGGAAACTAAAACGCCGTCGGCTCCGTCCTGCAGGGCTTTGACGATATAAAAGGGGTTGATTCTTCCCGTGCAGGGGACGCGGATGATGCGCACATTCGGCGGATACTGAATTCTGCTGATGCCGGCCAGATCGGCTCCGGCATAAGTACACCAGTTGCAGACGATGGCGACAATTTTCGGTTCCCATTCTTTGTTCGCTAAATTTTCAGCCATATATTCTCCATCTCACGGCTTGGATTAAGCCGCTTGCCTTAGTTTAAATTTTCTATCTGTGCCAGCACTTCTTCGTTGTTGAAACCGTTAAGATCAGCCGCGTTCATTCGGCAGGACGCCGTACAAACTCCGCATCCTTTGCAAAGAACCGCGTTAACTTCGGCCACGCCTTCGACGGCGTTTACCCGAATCGCGCTATAGGGACAATTGATTTCGCAAAGACCACAGGCCGCGCATCTATCCTTATTGACATACGCCGTCTTGCCTTCCGCCTCGATGAAATCAAGGCACAGAACCATGACGGCGCGTGAAACTGCGGCGTTGGCCTGAGTAACGGTCTCGTCGCTGAACTTGGGCGAATGAGACATGCCGCACATAAACACACCATCGGTCGCGAAATCAACGGGGCGCAGTTTAACGTGCGCTTCGAGGAAGAAGCCGTCCTGATTGGTGGGCACTTTCAGCATCTGGCCGATGGCCGCGTTTTCGGGATTCGGCACAACACCGATGCTCAGAGCCACAATGTCAGCGGGCAGACTTAACTGCTCATTAAGAATCGGGTCAAATACTTTGACTTCCACTTTATCGCCGGATGCTACAACTTCCGGTTTGCGGTCTTCTTCATAAGAGATAAATTTAATATTGAGTTCACGCGCTTTTTTGTAATAATCTTCCTTGAAAGCGAAGGTGCGGATATCGCGATAAATGATGGTAATGTCGCGTGAAGGATCGGCAGCTTTGAGTTCCAGCGCGTTCTTAACAGCCTCGGAACAGCAGTAACGGCTGCAATACGGTCTTTCCTTGTCACGGCTTCCCACGCATTGAATCATGACTACGTTTTTCACGGAAGCGAGCTTGGGATCCTTTTCGTAAATCAGAGTTTCCAGTTCTCTTTGTGTTTTCACACTGGCGTTCTGACCGTAGAGATATTCTTTTGTTTTGTTTTCATAAGCGCCGGTCGCCACAATTACTATGCCGTGTTCAAATACTTTTTCACCATCCTTGGCTTTGACCGTAGTTTTGTAATTACCGATAAAACCTTCGATCTTATCAATCTTGGCGCTGGTGGCAACCGTGATTAAAGGATTCTTATAAATTTTTTCCAGAAGCCCTTTGAGGTGAGCCTTGGTATCCAGACCTTCAAGTGTTTTGTAAAGATGATTGTAATTGCCGCCCAGACGATCTTCTTTCTCCACGATGAAGGATGCAAAACCCTGATCGGCCAGCGACAGAGCCGCAGTCATACCGGCCAAACCGCCGCCGATAATCAAAGCCTGATGATTGACGGAAAGTTGACCCGGTTTTAATGGTTTCAAATACTGAGCTTTGGCTACGGCCATGCGCAGCAGATCTTTTGCTTTTTCGGTGGCTGCTTCCGGCTCGTGCATATGCACCCAGGAATTCTGGTCGCGGATATTGACCATCTCAAACAAATATCTGTTCAAACCCGCCTTCTCGCAGTTTTCCTGAAACAAACCTTCATGCGTGCGGGGCGAACAGGAAGCCACAACAACTCGGGTGAGATTCTTTTCTTTGATAACTTCGGCCATCTTCACCGCTGTATCCTGAGAACAGGTAAAGAGGTTATCGGCCGTATAGACAACGGTGGGCAGCGTCGCGGCGTAATCACGAACGGCGGGAACATCAACAACGCCGCCGATATTAATACCGCAGTGACAGACGAATACACCTGTACGCACTGCCTGCCCGCGCATATCTTTTTCTTCCGGATTATCCACCGGAGTAATCATTGTGCCGCGACGGGAGGCCAGCAATCCTTCCGCACACGCGGCGGCGGCTGAGGCTTCCATAACCGTTTCGGGAATATCTTTCGGCCCCCCGAAAGCACCGCAGACAAAAACGCCGGGGCGTGATGTCTGAACGGGATTTTCCAGTTTAGTTTTGCAAAAACCGTGCTCTTCAAGCTCAACGCCCATGCTGGCGGCAAGCTTCTTGGCTTCTTTGGGCGGCATTAGCCCAACGGACAGAACGACCATGTCAAATTCTTCTTCGTTTAATGTTCCATCCTGATTGACATATTTAATCAGCAAATTATTTGTCTGCTGCATTTCTTTAATGACTGACGGCATCGAACGGATGTAACGAATGCCATATTCATCTTTGGCGCGGTTGACAAAGCGGTCGAAATCCTTGCCATGAGCGCGAATATCCATGTAGAAAATTGTCGGTTCCAGTCCTTTGGCATGTTCCTTGCCGATAATCGCTTCCTTGGTCGCGTACATACAACAAACCGAAGAGCACCAGCTGTTATCACAGGAAACATCGCGCGAACCAACGCACTGAATAAAGGCAACCTTCTTCGGCTCCTTGCCGTCGGAAATTCTCTGCACATGACCGAAGAAAGGTCCGGACGCGGACAGAATTCTTTCAAACTGAATCGCCGAAACAACATTCTTATAAATGCCATAACCGAACTCGCCGCGCAGACGGGCGTCAAATATTTCAAAACCGGGGGAAGCAATCACCGCGCCCACTTCAATGGTTTCTTCTTCGATGGTCATTTCATGATCAATGGCCTTGGCGATACAGGCATCCACGCACTGATAACATTCCGAACAGATGCCGCAGTTCAAACAGCGCTGCGCTTCGGCTTTGGCCTTAGCCTCGTCAAAACCCAAGCCGACTTCCTTGAAGTTGGTTCGGCGGTCTTCCGGTTTCATAAGAGGATATTTTTCGCGTGGAACTTTGGCAAAGTTGGAAAGATCGGCTTTGTCCGCCAAATCTTTTGTCCAGTCTTTTTCGCGTCCGGCTTTTATATCCTCGCCGCGCAAGTAACGATCAATGGATTTGGCCGCTTCCTTACCGGCAAATACGGCCTTAACAACTGTCTGCGGGCCGGTAGCTACGTCACCGCCGGTGAATATACCGGCGACATTCGTCGCGTAAGTAACTTTATCAAAATCTACGTTATTCCATTTGTTGATGGAAACGCCGCTTTCCTTGGTAATGAAAGATAAATCGGCTTCCTGGCCGATGGCGGGAACGATAGAATCGCATTCGACGATAAATTCGGAACCCTTGATTTCAATGGGACGGCGGCGGCCGCTCGCGTCCGGTTCACCCAGTTCCATGCGCGTGCATTCGATTCCGGTGACTTTTCCATCCTTGCCCACAACGCGTTTCGGGGCAACGAGGAACTTCATTTCAATGCCTTCTTCAATGGCCTCTTCGATTTCTTCGGGCGCCGCGGGCATTTCCGCGCGGGTGCGGCGATAGAGAATGAAGACTTCTTTCGAACCGGTTCTGACCGCTGTGCGCACAGCGTCCATGGCCACGTTTCCGCCGCCAACGACGGCGACCTTATCGCCCAGGGAAACTTTCTTGCCCAGATTGATCTGCATCAGATAATCGACGCCGTGAATCACGCCCTGCATATCCTCGCCGGGAATGTTGAGTTTGCTGCTCTTCATTGTGCCGCAGCCGATAAAAATCGCGCTGAAATCGGATTTCAGCTTATCAAAGGAAATATCCTTGCCGATTTTTGTATTGAGATGAATCTTCACACCCAGGTCTTCCATAACCTTGATTTCCGCGTTGAGGACTTTCTTGGGAAGGCGGTATTCGGGAATTCCAACGGCCATCCAGCCGCCTGCTACGGGCAGTGCTTCGAAAACTTCCACATCATAGCCTTCAATGGCCAGATAATAAGCGCAGGTAAGTCCGGAAGGACCGGCGCCGACAACGGCGACTTTCTTGCCCTTGCTTTCCTTCTTTTCGGGCAGATAGCGCGTATCAGAGTTGAGATCCAGATCGGCAACAAATTGCTTGAGGTGCATAATATCGATAGGATCATCCACTTTGCCCCGCATACAGGCTGTCTCGCAGGGATGATTGCAGACGCGGCCGCAAACGATGGGAAAAGGATTATCCTGTTTGATGAGTTTGAGAGCTTCTTTGAATTTGCCCTGGCCGATTAACGCCACATAACCCTGAACGCTGATGTGCGTGGGACAATTGGATTTGCAGGGAGATGTCCCCAGCTTGTCGATGGCAAAGCCGCTGGGAATGGCCTGAGGGAAGTGCCGGTAGATCGCTTTTCGTTCACTTAAATTACCGTTGAAACCTGCCGGAACGGAAACCGGACAGACATTGGCGCAATCACCGCATCCGGTGCATTTATTCAGATTAACAAATCGCGGAGTGTTCGTTAATTTAACTTTAAATTTTCCGGGCTCGCCTTCGACTGACTCAACAGTCCGCCTTGTTTTTATTTCTACGTTGGGATGGCGTCCTACTTCAACAAGTTTAGGCGATAATATACAGGCGGAACAATCATTCGTGGGAAAAGTCTTATCCAGTTGCGCCATGACGCCGCCGATACTGATCCCGTTTTCGACCAGATATACTTTCATTCCGGAATTGGCTAAATCGAGAGACGCCTGAATACCGGCGATTCCCGCGCCAACAACCATTACCGCACCAACTTTTTCGTTATCTTTTAGCACCTGATTACACCTCGTTTTTCTATATGAAAGAACTTCAATAAATGTTGTCAAAATACCATCTCAAACAAGCACGTTTCGGCTAACATAAATTGTTTATTCTGTCAAGAGCGTAAGCCTAATTTATTTAATTTATATGCCTAACATATTGATATAATAAAACTAAAAATATGACTATCGTTCACTGACTGGTATTCATGGAGAGTTTAACGAAATGTTCAATCAATTCAAAATTATTTGGTGACTTATATTCAGTAAAAAGATCGCATGACTGTTAGGCAGGAAGAGAGCGTAAATGATTTTCCAAAAATTGCCAGATATCGCTTTTGCCCTTTTGTGTCTTTGCCGAAAAAATGATGAGCTTATTTCCAGCCGATACGCGCAGAGCTTTTGCAATCGCGCGCGTCTGCGCAATCGCCTGATTGTTGGATAATTTATCGGCCTTGGTTAAAATATATACGTAAGGAATGCGGTAATGCGTGAGCCAATCACGCAGGGACAAATCATCGGCGCTGGGGGAGCGCCGGATATCCAGAATGAAAATTACCAAACAAAGATTCTGCCTTTCCCGCAGATAGGACTCAATCATATCGCCCCAATCTTTTTTTACAGACTGGGCAACCTTGGCAAATCCATAACCCGGCAGATCAACAAATGACACCTTTTTGTTTATTGCGAAAAAATTAATCAACTGCGTGCGCCCCGGAGTGTTACTTGTCTTGGCCAGATTCTTGCGTCCTACAAGCGTATTGATTAAAGATGATTTGCCGACATTGGAGCGCCCGACAAATGCTATCTCCGGCAAAGTCGCCGCAGGATATTGTGGCGGCCACACCGCACTTTTTATGAATTCTGCACTGGTAATTTTCATAATTTATAGTGCTGTTGAAAAACATTCATCTGCTGCGTTGCGCTCCGTTCGCGTCGTTGCGACCTACGAAAAAGTAGGCCTCACTCCACGATACTCGCGCGCCTTGCATCTGAACATTTTTGAACAGCCTCTAATTTCATCGTATTTTTTTGAAGATGCGTCAAGCTAAGATTATGGTTTTAATCTTTTCCAATAAATTCAAGTGTCTCATTAGATATCATTTCTGACTAGTTCTACTTTCCGATTGCAATCCATTGTATCTCATGCGGCGGAACAGAAAGATTATCTATATAGAAACCATCTTTTGTGATGGAACTCACACCTATCGATGCACCTCTTATACTATGGCTTGCCCAAGGATTTGACATTACACTTGCAGTTACAATTGGTGGTTGTTTATATTTACTTTTGAATTTATAGCTACTTGAATTTCCTTTACCATACTCGACTAATATGTAATTACCTCTTTGATCAACAAGAGTAAATCCATAATCAGAAATATTCATAGGAGCTGATTTGTAAATTTCAATCTTTCCAAGACCATCATCAATCTTTTTTAGACCACCATCAATTAATTTTAGCTTATTATCAACAATTGTGAATTGGTCTTGAAATGTAGCTTTTAACTGCTGTCTAAAATTATCACTTTTTACATAGTCACCAATAAAATGGCTAACTATTTCTTTGGAATATGTATATAAGTTCGAAATAAATATAAAAGCAATGATTGTAACCACGGCCGCAGCGAAGCCATAAGTTTTATAAATTTGTTTCTGAGTCTTATCTTTGATTCTTAGCCAGATATTTTCATAATCTTCACTCGTTAATTTATAGGAAGCAGGATCAGGATTTTGTGTAGGCCCCATAATGAATGTGCTCCTTAATTGAAATATCAGTTTTTCTCTGTATTCTTTATCACCTTGCTAACCGTTGTATAGTGAATCTCCAAACATTCCGCAAGCAATCCGGAGCAAAAGGGTCAATTCTCCTCTTGGCTCATGTTTAAAACAACTCTACTGTAATTGCGCTTCTCTTGGGGAGTTTCGTTAGTCAGGTAACTTTTTTGGTAAATTTTGTAAAGGTAAATATTTTTGGCACGATTCGTTGGAAAAATATTTTCCCAATGCATTTTTGGAAGGATATTCCGGACGGATATTAGGGTGACAGTATACTTGGAATTCGGGGAAAGATGAAATGAAGTATACTGTCACTCGCTATTGTTAATGGCAAGCAAAATTGGATTCACTTGTCTTTGTGCATTTCTGTTGAGGAACATCCTGGGTGAAAACCCCGCATTTGCTGTAACAACAAAGCAAACGAGATTTGCCTCCCGGCAGAGAAATAACATTGGCGCACTGATTGTTTGGAGCGAAGGTGTTTCCTGTCATCTGGCCGCCGTTATGTGTCCAGGGACCGATTTTTGTTTCAGCGGGGACACACTTGACTTGCGCTGGATTGGGGCAGCCGTATTCAGCCGCACTAACAAACTGAGCGAATACTATGCTCAACAACACCAAGGTTAACAAAACTACAGATAATTTCTTCATTTTTTGATCTCCTTTCATAAATTGTTAAGTTTGATCTGTGATGACTGCCGCATAATGAAAGAAGTTTTCAACTGGAAAACTTCTTTAACAATTTTTGAAGTTTATGAAAAATGGTCTTATATGTCAAGAGGCTTATTCGTACCTGTTTTTCCCATCCATCGGCGGTAAATCCGTGGCGAAATCCGAGACGATGGGGTCTACTCTTGACTCATGTTAGCAGATTTTCGATTGCTGTTGTCCGTTGCCATAGTTTTTTGTCCCTGCCCATCACCTGTTTTATTCTACCCACATGAACCAAGAGTAGACCCATTTGATTTTTTAAGCTGCATGGCGTTTATGTTTTTTATTTTCTTTTTCCAGTTCTTTATTCAGCACATATTTAATAAATGCCTGATACGGCATATCAATATTTGTCGCATAAGCTTTAATCTTATTAAATAAATTTACCGGCAAGCGGATGCTCACTACTTTTGTCGGCGGTTCTGCCGGCAGCTTGAATCCCAAATCTTTCAACGATTTTGGTTTTGTTTTATCAATAAAATAAGTAGTGTCATTTTCATCGTATAATTTAATTTCTTTATTTCCGGCTTTTATATACATTACGCTTCTTTTTTGATGCTTTGCGCGCTGATATAATTGCGTTTCTCTTGGGGAGTTTCGTTAGTCAGGTAACTTTTTTAACAAAATTTATAAAGAGAATATTGTCTTATGACATCCATCAGACACGGTTTGCTAAAGCAATCCTGATTTACAAGACTCTTCCTCAATCATATTAAAATTACTTGTCACTTTTGTCGGATTAGTCTCTTTCAGGGTAATTTTCATGTCTAAAAAAGATGTTTTTATCATTCTTGCACATTTATTCATCATGAGATATGTAAATAACCATTCCTAGTCCCCCCTAAAATTACAAGGAGGTTTCAATATGAACGTAAAAGGCACCGTTTATGTTACAGGAAAAGATGCAATCACCAAAACTTTCGGGGAAGAACGTTGGAATTCCTTCAATACCAGATTGGCGGAAAAGGACAAATATTTCAATACTATTATTATGTCCGTCACACAGATTCCGGTGGATAAATTCGCCTTTTTTCTGGACGAGTTGATTAAGGAATACTTCAACAATGACAACTCGAGTTACCTGATGTTCGGCAAAGTAGCAGCCAAATTTGCCTTGTCGCCCGGAGGCCATTACTACGCTTATCTTCTGACAAATGATTTGAAGTATGTCGTCGAAACGGTCATACCAAAACTCTGGTCGACGTATTTTGACGAAGGTATCCTCATCACTCGTATCGAGAACAATGTTATTCACGTAAAAATCTCCGGAATTCCCATCAAACATCTTTACTTCGAGTACCTTATCGCGGGTTACATTGAGCAGGGATTAAAAATGTTCGGTAGAAAAGTTGTCGAAAAATGTATCCGGGGTTTCTCCAGGGGTGATAATGATATTTATTACCAATATGAATTATAGATTCCTCATTGCAAAATACGGTATGCGTATCTGATCACTTTGAGTTTGAAAAAACATACAGAGAAAAATTTGTTTGAATACTATAGAGGACAACCCTCAACATCGTTTGTGCAAATAAATTAATAATATTATTTTTCAAAAAACTGAGTTGAACATGCCCTTCACGGAGGTCCTGATGCGAACAAGGTTGATAACTTTCAGAATGGTGAAAAGCCTGATGCTTCTGAGCTTGCTGTTGCTGTTGAGTTGTATCGGCCCGGCGCAGCAACTCACCCCGCCGGATATGTCCGTTACAAAATCTAACGCAAGCAGTCTTGTTGTCGTTCATTCACGCTCGGGCAACACGGCAAAACTGGGACAGGCCATATCGGAGAAGATGCGTGCCGATTACATCCGGCTGGAAGTTCCCACTGGTTCCGGAGATTCTCTTATGGATTTCCCCAACCGCAATGAGACGGTGGAAATCAAACCGCTCAAGGTGGACATGTCAAAATATCAGATTGTATTTTTGGGATCACCCATCTGGGCGCATCATCCGACGGCTTTCATATACACATTCGTGAAAAATAACGACTTCACTTCTAAAAAAGTTGTTCTTTTCTACACATACAACGGCGGAATTGCCTCGGACGCGATGGATGAGATGAAGGCCCTGGTGGAAAAACAGGGCGGCACCGTTATAGACGCCTTTGGAATGAACGGCCGTTATTTTGACATGGATGAAACAGCGAAATCGGAAATAAACGCGGTAATTCACCAGCATGAATCTCTATGGATCGATAAGAAATCCAAATGATCCTTCCGGTTTTTTTTATTTACGGTTAAATAAACTATCTTTATGCAGCAAATAGCTTTCACCGACATCGATGATATAAAAGTAGGCCATGCCCAGAATTTGGAAGCCGGTACCGGCTGCACGGTTATTATCTGCGAAAAGGGAGCAACGGCGGGCATTGATGTCAGAGGAGGCGCTCCCGGAACCCGGGAAAGTGATCTGCTCAATCCCGTCAATCTGGTGGAGAAAATCCATGCCGTCGTCCTCGCGGGAGGCAGCGCGTTTGGTCTGGATGCCGCCTCCGGAGTGATGCAGTTTCTGGAAGAAAGGAACATTGGGTTTGACGTTAAAGTTACCAGAGTTCCTATTGTTTGCGGGGCGGTTTTATTTGACCTGACTGTGGGCAACCATCGAAAAAGACCGGACAAGGAAATGGGATATCAAGCCTGCCTGAATGCTACACGCCAGTCTTGCCCTGAAGGAAATGTCGGTGCCGGCACAGGCGCATCAGTGGGCAAGATACTCGGAATGGAAAGAGCGATGAAGAGTGGTCTTGGTTGTTGTGCTATTCAGGTGGGAGACTTAAAGCTCGGCGCGCTGGTGGCGGTCAACTGCCTGGGAGATGTAATCGACCCGACAACAGGAGAACGACTGGCAGGGCTTTTAAATGCTGACAGAACCGGACTGTCCGACACGGAAGAGGTTATGATCAAGTCCTGTGCGGAAAAGAAAAATCTCTTCGCCGGCAATACAACAATTGGAATTATCGCAACCAATGCCATATTGACTAAAGCTCAGGCTACTAAACTGGCTTCCATGGCTCAAAACGGTTATGCCCGAACCATGCGCCCCGCTCATACCATGTTCGATGGGGACACCATATTCACCCTTGGAACAGGATTTGTCGAAGCGGATCTAAGTGTGCTCGGCCTGCTTGCCGCCAGAGTAATGGAGAAAGCTGTCATTTCGGCCGTAAAAAAGGCTCAACCCCTTTTTGGTTTGAAATGCTGGACAGATCTGGAAGGAACCAAGCGCGGAATGTAAGAGGATTAGCGAAGTCGAAGTTTTTACAAAACACTCCCGGCACACACAGGACAGGCATCTGCGGAGTTTACCCCGGCAAAGACCGGGCTTGCGCTGCGCCTTGCATCTAAACATCCCATATCAAGTACGGAACAAGCTTTTGAACAGCCCTTTTATCCCTAATTTCTTTAAAAACTTATATTTCAAGACACCGTACTTCACGCTTTTTATTCCCGAATCTCCAAAAATAGTTTCATTCTTGATCCATATCAGAGCAGGTTTTTTTATCTCTAGACAGGCTGTATTTAGCCATTTCTTCAAATCCCATGTAAAAAGCATCTGGGCTTGAAAAATTTTTATCGGCTTCTCTTGAATCATTAATAAATTTTTTTACATCTTTGTTACACCATGCTTTTTCTAGATCATACCCCAATTCATAATAAGCCATTTCTTTGGTTATTACATTTTGTTGTACTAAGTTACCAAGTGTTTCAAAAGTACTTATATAGTCATCAAGCTGTTTTTCATTGAATCCTTTTAGTAGTAATTTATAATTACTGTCATGGTCATCTATTGCAGACATTATTTTTGAATATTTCTTACTTAATTCATCGCTAATTTTTAATACAAAATTAGCCGAATTAACCTTTTGATTATCTTGTAATGATTTATTTTGAAGTTGTAAAGATACAGATTGGCTCCTAATTTGGTAGCCAATAAAAAATATACCTAAAATTAGCGAAATGGTTTGAAGAATGTCCAGCCATTCCTTTAATGTCCACTTTTTTATAGATGATGTCATTTACTCGCAAAAGAAAATAATTTCAATACACATTTATATGGAATATTTAGGAAAGCGATTCTATTTAGGTTATACCATTTCGATTTCAAAGGATAACGAGGCGGCAAGGAGGAGGCTCCGCAGGCGTATATGAACATACGTTGAGGAAGCCGACGACGATGCCAACAAAGTTAGCCGAAGAAAGCGGAATGGTATCATTCGCGCTCGAAGGTGATTCCATATTTCTCCAACTTCCGTTCAAACGTCGGCCTGGAAATCCCCAGCACCTCGCAAATTTCCCCTTTGTTCTTATCCGTCTCTTTAATGACTTTTCTGATGTAGCGATCTTCCACTTCATCAAGCGTCAGGAATTTTCCGGGCTCCGGCGATTTAAATAAATCGGCGGATGCGTCCGGTTGCAATTTGGATTGATCTTCCTTGCCGAGTTCCGGGAAATCGCTGACGCCCAGAACCTGGCCTTTGGCCACAACGCAGGCGCGCACCAGCAGATTTTCCAATTCACGGACATTGCCCGGCCAATTGTAGTTCATGAATATTTCCATCATCTCGCCGGACACACCGATAATTTTTTTATGCAGATCGAGATTAATCTTGGCCAGCAGGTAATCTATCAACTGGGGGATATCCTGACGGCGCGAGCGCAACGGTGGCAGAGTAATGGACACGATATTTAAACGATAATATAAATCATCGCGGAATTTTCCTTCCTTGACCAGCGTCTTTAAATCTTTATTGGTCGCGGCCATAATGCGGGCGTTTACCTTGACTTTATCTTTTCCTCCCACCCTGTCAAATTCCATTTCCTGCAAAACACGCAAAAGCTTCGCCTGTAAATTGACGGACATCTCGCTTATTTCATCGAGGAAAACAGACCCGTATCTTGCCAGTTCAAACTTGCCGAGTTTGCGGGCAATCGCGCCGGTGAAAGAACCTTTTTCATGGCCGAACAATTCCGATTCCAAAAGCGTCTCGACGATGGCGGAACAGTTGACCGCGATAAACGGTTCGTCGGGAGATGTATTGTGATGAATGACTTTGGCAATCAATTCCTTGCCAGTGCCGCTCTCTCCCTGAATCAACACAGTGGTGCGGCTCTGCGAAACCGTGCCGATGGTTTTGAAAATTTCCCGCATTTCATTACCGGTGCCGATAATATCCCCGACCCGGAAACTCCTTGACGGCTCCATTAAAAGTCCGTCGATCTTTTTTTCCATTTCCAGGGATTTCAAGGCTTTCTTAATCGCCAGATCCAGTTCATCAACATTGACCGGCTTGTGAATATAATCGAAAGCGCCGCTCTTCATCGCGGTAATGGTTGTTTCCATATCGTGAAAAGCGGTGATCATGATGACCTTCACGTTTTCATTTTCTTCCTTGAGGTCATCCAGAACGGTGAATCCGTCCACATCAGGCAAACGAATATCCAGAATGACAACGTCAGACGGTTCCTGCACATACTTGTTCAGCCCTTCCGTGCCGGTATGCGCGGTGCGAACTTTGTAGCCTTCTTCGGTAAGATACAAATCCAGCGTCTCGGCAATCGAAGCATCATCATCAATAACAAGAATACTCGGCATCATATATTACCTTCTTCATTTATAATAATGGTGAACGGGTCATTTCCGTTCCCAGAGGCAAAACAATCGTCACGGTCGTTCCCTCATCCTTTTTACTGGCAATATCAATTATTCCCTGATGAATATCAATAATTTTCTTTACCAGAGAAAGGCCTAAACCTGTACCATAATTTTTTCGCGTAAAGAAAGGATTGAATAAATGCGGCATGTCTTCCTCATTAATGCCGCCGCCGTTATCTTTTATCTCCACAACAACGGATTGACGGGTTTCATCAAGACAGCGCAGCGAAACGGTGATTTCGCCGTGCTCCGCGACCGCTTCCGAAGCGTTGCGGATAACATTTAAAAAAGCATCGGCCATCATTGCCGCGTCAACCGCAACGGGAGGAACCTCTCCGAAGTCCGTACGCACTTCAATTTTCTTGTCGGTAATTCCTTTTTCCGCCAGCGCCAGCGCCTGCTCCAGAACTTTGGAAAGTTTAACAGGGGTTTTCTTCGCTTCCACCGGTTTGGCAAAAGCCAGAATATCATTGACCAGCCTCTCCAGATGCTCCACTTCCTTTTCCGCAATCTTGAATCTCTTCAAATCATTCCCTTCAGGGTTCATGCGTTTTGTCAATATCTGCAGACTCATCTTTATGGAAGAGAGCGGATTGCGCACTTCGTGGGCGATACCTGCCGACAACTGTCCCAGCGCCGCCAGCTTCTGACTGTCGTAAAGTCTCTTCTCCAGATTTTTAAATTCGGTAATGTCACGTTGAACCAGAAGATAATGATTGGTTCCTATAACGGGAGACGTGGTAATCAGAAGATTATGCTTGCGGCCTTCCTTATCCTTGGCTTCAATTTCATAAGGTTTATAAATGCCTTTTTTCGCATCTTCCCATTTGGACAATACGAAATTTTCATAACCGGAGGCGACAAATTCCAGAAAATGTTTGTTCTTAAATTCACGGGAAGACGATTCCCCTTTTTTCCTCAAACCGCGGCTCACGAAATTGATGATGCCGTTTTCATCGATTTCATAAATTTTGTCCGGCAAACTGTTCACGATGGATTGTAAATAGTTGTACAGGTCTTCTATCTGCCGCCGCAGTTCAATATTCTCGACCAATTCATTTTGCAGGGTCTCGGCGTATTCGCTCAGACTCTTTGTCATTTCCCTTTCGCGCGAAATATCCTGCAGTGTTTCAATCGCCGCTATGACATTGCCTTTTTCATCGTAAATAGGAGCCGCCAGAAAATATAAAATCCGGCTGCGGCCGCCGACATTATCAAAAAAATCTGTCGCTTCAAACGCGCCTAACACTTTTTCAGATTTTTTTATCTTTTTATTGCCATAATATTTACTCAAATCCGTCTCGTTATCGACGATTAAATCCGCGAGAAGCGGTCTTGGGGCTGCATAAAGAGGCTTGTAGTGATTATCGGTGCCAAGCATGTCCTCGGCGGAATAACCTGTCAGCTCCGTGCAGGCCCGGTTCCATAATATGACTTGATGCTTATTATTGATGACAAAGCTGGGAATGGGAAAACCCTCCATGATGCCTTCAATGGTTTTCTTTTCCCTCAATAGTTTTTCCTGCCAGTCTTTCCGTTCATTTAATCTTTTCTTCTCTTCCCGGATGCGCACCCTCTTGCCTTCTTTATAAGCAAAAGACATACTGGCGATTATCACTACGACAATGAGCAACAAGGAACTGAAAAGCGTGTAGAAAAAAGTTTTACGAAGAGGAGAAATCACCTGACTGTAGGGAGCAACAATCAGAAGAGTCCATTTTTTGTCTCCGGTCTGGAACGGAGAATAAGCAATAATGCTGCGCTGCTGTCTTTTGCCGTTCAGATGAACAAATGCTTCAAAGTAAGCGCCTGTGTCGGACGAAAAATCAATTTTCGTTTCACCGGTGTTTTTCAGAAGATCATTTATGTTTTTCCCGACAAATGCCGAATTATGATGAATAATTATTTTTTGCTTTTCATCTATCAGCCAGAGTTCACCCAGATCACCGTTTAAAGTTTGTTTTGCATATTTTTCCGCGAGCGCCGAAACGGAAAACGTGACCAGCCATGCCCCGGAAAATTTACCGTCCTGCCGTTTTACCGGATAGCCGAGGACCAGATATCTGTCTGATTTCTGTTTTACGCTGACCGCCCGCGAAGCATCCGGCAGAGCCAGGCCTAAATACTGTTGCCGCTCTTCCCTGATAACATTAAAATATTTGGATAAATTTACGGCCGGTTGTTTATTTTTCGGATAAATGTTCTTTGATCTGCCTGCGGCGTCAAAAAGAACAATAGCATCAAAGGTGCTTTCCCATCCGGAAGACAGTATCTTGTAATAATTTTCCATTTCCCCCGGAGATATCTTCAACTGCTGATCAAAATTGGGGAATAAAGAAATATTTTTCCCCACCTGCGAAAAGATATCCGCCATTCTTGTTGCGGTATTTTGAACATTGGCAAGCTGCTGACGGCTGAATATCTCCACGATATCTTTTTCGCGGGCGCTGTTGACTGTCAGAGCTAAAAGCAGAAAAAGGATGATAACGGTAATGCTGGCAAACCAAATGCGTAATTTTATAGCCTTATAGAAAAGGCTCTCAATTTTATTGAATAAAGTCACCTAATCTTCTTTATCCTCTGTATTTTCTTTATGAGAAAGCTTAATACCTATTAAGACGTAAATAAGAATTGCAGTTGTCAGTGAAATAAGAAGTTTTGCCAGACCACTTTCAATTTTAAAAATATAAGAACAAATAAGCCATGTGATCGGATAAGCAACTGCGGTGAAAAGCTCCTGCATAATGATCCTTTAATGAATATTCTCTTTTTATTTTGATGATACTAACGGCCTTAACGGAAAATTTCAATAGAAATATATAAAAGTATTTCCCGTCCCTTTTTTGAGAAGATTTTTGCAGACACAATAATAAAGGATAAAAAAAATAATCCGGCGCTTAAAACTACCTATCAAAAACTTATTTTTAATGTTTTATAGCGGCACGTTTAACAAAACATTAAATGCAACTGCAAATTCCGACGTTTTCAAGTTTCAAAAAAAATTCGCAAATATTTTTTATATTATTTTTTATTTTTTTTATTTTCACAGCTAAACGAAACAATCTCAATAAATTAGACAGACTTTTCCCCGGCAATCGCGCCGTTCAATACCGGAAAATATTTTTAAAGGCATTCAGCCATGGCACAAGTCGTGCAACAATTCGGGCAGAATAAGTTAAATTATTTCTATTTCCTATGGCTCTCGATATGTGTTATGGAAACAGGAAGTAATAATAAACACTTTATTATGAAAGGAGACAAACAATGTCAAAATTAAGTAAAAAAATTATAACCGCTTTCACATCCGTAGTAGTTCTGCTGGTTGCAAGCCCGCTTGTGTATGCCGCAGAAGCTATCCCAACAGGTGATCTTTACTCCAAAGCTATCTTTGCCGTAGGCGCAATGCTTGCCGCCGGTATCGCTATTGGCGTGGGCGCGGTCGGTGCAGGTTTGGGTATTGGAACAGCAGCCAGTGGAGCTTGCGGCGCTGTGGGAAGAAATCCCGGCGTTCAGGGAAAAATCATGATGACCATGTTGGTCGGTATGGCCATGGCCGAATCCATCGCGATTTACGCGCTGGTTGTTTCTCTGGTTCTTCTCTATGCTAACCCTTACATGCGTTATTTTTTAGGTTAATCTTTTCAAGCAAGTTAACTACAAAATTAACAAACGTTAGGGGGAAATAATAATGTCAAAAACCAAGAATAATAAGCAGTTTTTTAATGTAGGAGGCGTGTTCTTCCTGCTTATTGTAATCCCCTTATCATTGATGGCGTTCTTAATTGCCAACGGCATGTTTAAGCTGGGGGTTACCGTAAAAGAGAAGACCGTTAACGTTCTCGATACTAAATCCCAGGAAGATATCAAAGCAAGAGCCGTCAACACGGCCACTGAAATTGCTAAATTCCTGATGGAAAACAAAAAAGATTTACAAGTCGCAACAATTATTCCCTCAACAGAATCTGTGTACAAACAATTTGTTTCCGAAAATAAAAAACCGGTCTGGATAAAAAAAGACGGTAAAGTACAACAGGTGTTGATTCCTCTGTACAAGGAAATGGCTTTGATTGATAAAAACGGCAACGAGCAGATTAAAATCGTTGACGGTCAGGCCGTGCCGGCGAGTAAACGGGTTAATGTCAGCAATCCGGCCAATACAACATTCAAATCGGAAGACTATTTTGCCAAGACAAAAGGTCTGAACAAAGGCGAAATTTACGTTTCTCCTGTCACAGGTCTTTATGTTGACAAGGCGGCATTTGACAAGGGACAGCGGTTTTCCGGATATGTCCGTTTCGCGACACCGGTATTCAATAAAGACGGGTTTGCGGGGATTATTACACTGGCCCTGGATTACCGCCATCTGGCAGCGTTTACCAATCAACTTGTTCCTACCCAAGCGGAAAAGGTTTTTGAAACAGATGCTTCCACAGGTAATTACGCATACCTGGTAGACAACCGCGGCTTTGTTGTTGCTCATCCTGCGGCTTATCATATTGTCGGACTCAATCCCAACGGAACAACCGTCCCGACGGTTACGGCTCAGAACGCTAATGAGCTGTCGAAGAAGGGCGCGGAAGCGTTGAATATGTTCCAGCTTGGTTTTATGGATCCCAATATATTCAAGATTGCGAAGGAAGCGGCGGAGGGTAAATCAGGCATCTTAATGTACAAATTTGGCGGAATCACCAAGTTCGTCTCCTATGCGCCCGTCAAGTTTTACGCGTCAAACCTTCCTGAACCGGCCGGTTTTGGATGGGTAGGACTCGGATTGGATGTTGAGAAATACAACCACGAAGCCATGAAGGTTTCCAAGGAAATTGAAAAAGAAGCTAAGGCATGGACGGCTACAGTCATCTTTATTCTTATCGCTTCCATGATTATTCTTTTCTTCATCATGCTTCTTCTGGTACGCGGAATCACCCGTTCATTGCAGGCGGAAATTCCCGAAGGATCGGAAGGCGTAGGTCATTTCGATGACGATGATGACGACGATAAATAATTAAACTTAATTAAATAAATTAATCAAAAGGCCGGATTTCGATCCGGCCTTTTTTTATTTCCTTTTCGTCAACAAAAAATAGAATGGATTTTAATCAAATACCATATATAATATTAAGTGCAGCTATTTACATGTAAACAACAAAATCTTGTTTTCTTTTAAAGGAGACGGAAATGAACTATTTACCGCATTTGTTCGCGTTGATTGTAAGTTGCCTTGTTCTTTGGATACTAAAAAGAAAATACAAGAAAATACGCAACCGCGAATTGATTATAGTATTCATTCTCTTTGTTATATTAATTGCCATCTTTACAGAGCTGGGAATGGATCTGATAAAAAGATTTATAAGTTTTATTCAAGTCGAGTAAACCTCGTTAGAAAGTCTTCGACTTTCCAATGGGGTAAATGCTACCCGTATAATAGCCAGCCAGTTATAACAAGTTTGTTAAACGCGTTTTCATGTTCATATTTAATGTGGTTTGAGTAATATGAAGGGTTATCAGATAGGACGAAAACCAAAGGAAGATCCTGATCAGGTCCGCAAATTCGGCGGAATTTTGATGTTATCTGCATGGGGATTCGCGATGGTGCTCTCTTCTTTTCTGTTTCTTTATATTGGTTATCTTGTGGATGAACTTCTGGGAACCACACCCAACTTCATGCTGTGTTCTTTTTTTCTGGCAATCGGTCTCTGCATGTGGACGCTTTATAAGGAGGCGAAGGAGAGAGGGAAGAAGATGTAACTATTGGGCTGTTGAAAAACGCTCCCGGCATGCGCCGGGCTTTGTATCTGCGGAGTGAATCCGGCGAATGCCGGATGCGTTTCCTTATTCACGATACTCGCGCGCCTTGCATCTGAACATCCCGTATCAGGTACGGGACAAGCTTTTGAACAGCCCCTGAATCTTAGCGTTCTTTTTCAAAAGCATTATTTCAAAAATTTATTTTTTGTGATAGTGTTACACAAAATAATTAAATTACGAATTAGAGTGCTTTAAAGAGTTGAAAACCATGACGGATATATCTGCGGAAAAACATTTTTCAAAAAAATTACGAGATAAATATGAATTTCATCAATGGAAACACGCCTGCGCAATATTAAAAAGTGATTTCCCTAAAGAATGGAATGACCTCATTGATATGTTAAACGAATTTCGGTTATTGAAATCATGGATTGTCAGGGGTGGGGGCAACAAAACTGAATTGGCAAAATGGATCGATGGTTTTCTTGGGAAAAGAGGCTGGGTGGAAAAGCAGTTTATGACATCATTTATAGTGGACGAAAGCAAAATGGATTCTCCAACCCATAAAATCGATTGCTATAAAAATAGAATCGCCCTCGAACTTGAATGGAATAATAAGGATCCTTTTTTTGATCGTGATTTGAATAATTTTCGACTTCTCTTTGATCTTCGGGCAATAAGTGTTGGCATTATTATAACGCGATGCGATGATTTACAAGAAATATTTGATTCTCTCGGACGAGGTTCTTCTTATGGTATGTCCACCACACACATGTCAAAATTGTTACCGCGAATAGAAGGAGGCGGTGGGTCCGGTTGTCCGATTCTTGTGATTGGCTTGAAAAAGAGCCTCTATGTGGAGGATTTATAGATGTACAATGCTGCAAAAGAGTTTGTTAAATTTATCGGAGATAATAAATACAAAACAATTCTGGCCGATCCACCGTGGCAGTTTTCTAATCGTACTGGGAAAATGGCGCCAGAACATAAAAGACTGAAAAGATATGATACTTTATCTTTAAAAGAAATTTGTGAAATACCAGTTGCGTTAGCAACGGATGTACAAGCTCATTTATACTTGTGGGTTCCGAATGCATTATTATCAGAGGGGCTAGAAGTAATGAAAGCTTGGGGTTTTCAATATAAAACGAATATCATTTGGCATAAAGTACGAAAAGATGGCGGACCGGATGGTAGAGGAGTCGGTTTTTATTTTCGTAATACTACTGAAATGATTCTTTTCGGGATTAGAGGGCGCATGAGAACATTAGAGCCAGGTAGATCTCAAGTCAATATCATCAGAACCATGAAACAGGAGCATTCCAGAAAGCCGGATGAACTTTATGAAATTATAGAAAAATGCAGCCCATGTCCATATTTGGAATTATTTGCTCGAGGAACAAGAAACAAATGGACAGCATGGGGCAACCAAGCGGATAACTACGAAATTACATGGCCTACCTATACCAATAATAGCAATGGCAAAAAGAATTCTTACAAAAATCATATAATTCCAAAGCAGCAAGAATCTATTCAGTTATCTCTTTCCGTTCGTGAGAAGCGCAAGCGCTATCATGTACAGTAAATTAAATCCAGGGACATCATACTAGTTTTGTTCCTCCTCGGCCTTCCGCCTTTCAAAGAAAAGAAAGAAAATGTAACTGCGATTTCTTGCCTTCATGATTGAATACCGCTTCTAAATTAAAGACGATATCGAGGCGGCAAGGAGGAGGCTCCGCAGGCGTATTTTACATACGTTGAGGAAGCCGACGACGATGCCAACAAAGATAGCGCTTTGATTTAGAAGTGGTACAAACAGGCACAAGAGAAGATCATAAGCCGAGTCCTGTTTTGCGTTTGGGTTACCCGCAACGCAACGATGATCATTCATCTGGGACGCAAGTTGCCTTACGCCTCTAGCGACACTACCCGAGAACATCAGGCGGGCCGCCCTTAAACGTTCTCCTATTTGGTCTTGCTCCGGATGGGGTTTACCATGCCTTTTCCGTCACCGGAAAAGCGGTGAGCTCTTACCTCGCCTTTTCACCCTTACCCGGGGCTTTCACCCCGGGCGGTACGTTTTCTGTGGCACTTTCCTTAGGGTCGCCCCCAGTCGCCGTTAGCGACCATCCTGCCCTGTGGAGCTCGGACTTTCCTCCGGCAGATTAAATCCGCCGGCGATCATCTGATCTTCTCCGGCCTGAATTTTATGTTTACACTCGATTTCTTTTTCTTTCAAGGCCTGTTATTTATAAATAATTTAGCCCTGATATGTAATTTTGCAACCTTCAGCCGAACCCAATTTAGCCTTGACAAACAAAAACGACTATGATTAACGCATAACCCTATTACTTTTAGGGGTTTTACAATGAAAAAGACTTTGACCAATAAAACAAATACCAAAAGAAAGAGGACCCACGGTTTTCTCGTTCGGATGGAAACGAAGGACGGCAGAAAGGTTTTAAGCCGCAGAAGAGCCAAGGGCAGGAAACGTTTAACCGTATAAATCCGGCGCCTTATAAATTTAAGGATGGTCAGGTCAGTATGCATGAAAGAACAATCTTACCGGAAACCGGAAAGGGTAACCAACAGAAGCAGGTTTAAAGGAATTTATAACCAGGGGATGTGGAGAAGTTCTCAACATTTTACGGCCGTCACATGCGGCAACACGCAAGGGGTTAAAAGGCTCGGAATCACAGTAACAAAGAAAACGGGAAAATCGGTAAAAAGAAACCGGATCAAACGATTAATCAGAGAATTTTTTCGTCTCAACAAAAATTTATTTCCCGCCGAGCATGACATCGTTATCATGGCCAAAAGAAATATGCCGCCCCGCATGACTTATAAAGAAGCATGTGACGAATTAACGGAACTCTTCACGCGGAAAAATTAACAGATATATGCTCAGGAAAATTTTGACAAAACTTTTTGTTTTCATAGTTCGTTTATACCAAACCTGTTTGTCACCTTTCTTTTTTGCGCCATGCTGCCGTTTTTATCCTTCATGCTCTGAATACACCATTGAGGCGATCAAGCTGCATGGACCGGCAAAAGGTTCTTTCCTGGGCGTAAAAAGAATTCTGCGCTGTCATCCCCTGCATCCCGGCGGTTATGATCCCGTCAAGTAAAAAAAGAGAGGTTTAAAATGGATAAAAGGACAATTCTTGCTGTAGTCCTGTCATTGGCTGTGCTCTTCACCTATCAGATGTTTTTTGCCAAACACCCGGTGCCCCAAAAGGCCGCACCCGCACCCATTCAGGAATCAAAACAGGCAGGCAGTGATGCCGCGATAAAACAACCGGCGTCCTCACCGGATGCGTCGGCGCCAAAGTCCGCGGCTAAACACACAATTGCCAAAAAGGAAGAGCCGCCGAAAGATATCAAGGTGGAAACGGAAAATTACACGGCTGTATTTTCCACCCGGGGCGCCGCGCTCAAATCGTTTCAGCTGAAAAAATACCGCAAAGAATGTACAAAATGCGCCGGAGATATTTGGCCGGTCATTAAAAATTCATTCAACGGCGTGAAACAACCGGTCAAAGAAAAAAGCAATGAATTAATCGAACTTGTCGCGCTCAATGATAACACGCCCTACCCGCTGACGATCACTTTCCCTGAATCAGCCGCCGAGATTACCGCCGATTCCGTTTACGATGCAGACGCGACAAAGCTGGACATGACAAAAGATAAAGAAGAACAGCGTCTGACATTTTCGCGGACTTTCAACGGTAAAATCAAAATAGAAAAGGTTTTTACCTTTAATCCCGATAATTATTCCATCGCGCTGGATGTAAAAGTATCCAACCTGACGGACGCGCCTCTCTCCCAGACACCGCAGATTAACTGGTATGAGTATGTGGATTCGAAGAGGGAAGTTGATAAGTACAGCAAGGAAGGACCCGTGGCCTATGTGTCCAATGCCATCAAGCGTAAAAAAACTTCGGATATATCAACGGACATGAGTCTTGGTCCTGATGTTTCCTGGGGCGGATTCGAGAGAAAATATTTTATGGCTATAATTATCCCCCAGGATCCGTCTCTGACCACGATCAACATGTCCAAAGACAGCGACAATGTAGTCTCCGTCAATCTCAAGGAAACAAAAAGCGTAATACCGCCGGGGCAGTCCGGTTCCATGAAATATAATCTTTTCATCGGTCCCAAGGATTATACGCTTCTCAAGAAGCAGGGCATATTCCTGCAGGAAGCGATTGAATTTCAGTCATTCATACCGGGATTGAAATGGCTTTCCATCGGATTGCTGATTTTCATCAAATTCCTGAATCAGTATGTCGGCAATTATGGAGTGGCCATTATTATGCTGACCATCCTGATCAAGATTATCTTCTGGCCGCTGGGAAACATCAGCTATAAATCCATGAAGGAAATGCAGAAAATTCAGCCCAAAGTAAATGCGTTAAAAGAGAAATACAAAGATGACCAGGCGAAACTAGGGCAGGCAACCATGGCTCTTTACCGTGAGCATAAAGTTAATCCGCTCAGCGGCTGCCTGCCGATATTGATTCAGATTCCTGTTTTTATCGGTCTGTACAACACACTTCTTTACGCCATCGAACTTCGCCAGTCGCCGTTTTTCTGGTGGATTCAGGATTTGTCGGCAAAAGACCCTTATTACATCACGCCGATTATCATGGGCGCCACGCAATTCATTCAACAGAAAATGACCCCGACCGTGGGCGATCCCATGCAGGCAAAAGTCATGCTGATGATGCCCATTGTATTTACGTTTATTTTCCTGAATTTCCCCGCGGGGCTGGTCATTTACTGGTTACTAAATAATATTTTAAGTATCGGTCAGCAAGTTTACATTTACAGAAAATTCGGTGATAAATCAGTCCCCGGGCCAGGCTTAAGTCATGATTAATATTGTCCGATTTACATTAGTAAAAAATAATTGATTGATACATTGCTATGAGGATTGGAAATGAAATCGAAAATAATAGAGATAGAAGAAAAATCAATTGATGAAGCAATTGAAAAAGCCTGCCGGGAATTCGGCGTGCCCAGAGAAAAATTAAATATTGAAATTATCTCCGGTGAATCCGGAGGTTTTTTAGGTCTGTTTTCCAAAAAAGCGAAGATCAAGGCGTCTCTGCTTTCTTTTGATATCGATTTTAGTTTCGCGGACAATCCAAAGCCTAAAACGGAAAACGCAAAACCAAAAAGCGAATTGAAGATAAAAACGGATTCTCAAAAGAAACCCGAAAAAGAGCCTGTAACGGAAAAGCCCAAAAAGCGTCATGAGCCTGTGGCAAAGCCTGCAATCATCGCTCCTGTTCCTGTTAACGATTCCGTTGAGACGTCGGTTCCCGTTTCCACTACGGCCATAAAAGCCAAAGACCTGCTGGAAGGTATTTTACAGAGAATATCACCGGAATACCGGGTTGGGGCCGGCGAAACACAGGAAAAAATAATTCTCAGCATTGAAGGCGACGAAAGCGGTTTACTGATAGGCAAACGCGGGCAGAATCTTGACGCCCTTCAGTATATACTGAACAAAGCAGTCCATAAGATTGATGCTGAACATAAAAATATTCTGATTGATCTGGGAGAATACAGAAAAAGAAGAGAAGAATTTCTGCTGGGTTTAGCGGAGAAAATAAGGGAAAAAGTCAAAAAGTCAAAGAAGCCCGTGTCGCTTGGCCATATGAACGCCCACGACCGCCGCATTATCCATATGGTGTTGCAGGAAGATGAATCGCTGGTAACGCAAAGCCGCGGCGAAGGTAACAACAGAAAAATTGTAATTCTTCCCGCGAAGACAGGAAACAACAGGCGTATTCGGACCAGAAGACAGGAATAGTTTTTTAATCAATTTGACAGAAGGGGAAGTGCCCTACTGTGCTTCGCCAAAACACCATAGCCGCTCTGGCAACTCCTTTCGGCATGTCCGGAATCGGGGTCATTCGGATCAGCGGTCATGAAGCTCTCGAAATCGCCCGCCGCATCTTTCAGCCGGCGGGTAAAAATTGTCCGTGGGAAAGCCATCATTTATATCACGGCGATATTGTTTCCGCCGACGGCAAAACCATTCTTGATGAAGTTCTGATATCCTACATGCGCGAACCCAACTCGTTCACGGGTGAAGATGTTGTTGAAATCAACTGCCACGGCAATCCCATCATCATAGAGTCCATTCTTGTGCACCTTCAGGAGCTGGGATGCCGCCTGGCCCGTCCCGGGGAATTCTCCGAACGCGCCTTTTTAAATAACCGGATTGATTTATCGCAGGCGGAAGCGCTCGCCGCGATGGTTTGTGCCAAATCCCAAAAAGCTTATGCCATGGGGCTGTCTCAGTTAAAGGGATCGCTGAGCAAAGAAATAGAAAGTTTGCGTTCCTGTTTGATAGACGCGCTGGCCGGACTTGAGGCCGCGATTGATTTTACCGAAGATACGTCCAGTGAAACAATTCCCAAAATGCCGCCGCAGATTGACCGGGCATTGGAACACATGCAGTTGCTTCTATCGTCATATCGCGCGGCAAAAGCATATACCGCAGGCATCAATGTGGTTATCACCGGCAAGCCCAATGTGGGGAAATCAAGCCTGCTCAATGCTTTGACGGGCAGAAAAAAAGCGATTGTCACCGATATTCCCGGAACAACACGAGATTTAATAACAGACACCATTAATATCGGCGGAATTCCCGTTCATCTTACCGATACCGCCGGAATCAGAGAACCGCAAAACTTGATCGAAAAAGAAGGAATCAATCTGGTGTGGGAAAATCTTGCCCAAGCCGATGTTGTAATTGTCATGCTGGATGTCAGCAACCCATTAACAGATGAAGATAAAATCATCATTGATAAAAATAAAACCGGAAACATTATTGCCGCGATCAATAAAATTGATCTGCCGCCGGCATGGGAAACAAAAATCATTGAACAAATCTTTGGGCAGGAAGTAAGAATCTATAAAATTTCGGCCAAGTCGGGCGCAGGACTGGAAGAATTGAAAAATATTATCATCGATTTATCCGGAAGCGGCGGGAATATCGATACCGGCGGCGTCATGATTATGAATATGCGCCACAAACTGGCGATGGAAAAAGCTTATAAAAATATTCAATCCGCGAAAGAAAGTATCGAACATGGCATGTCTGCTGAATTCGCGGCTTTTGACTTGCGGGAAGCTCTGGATCATCTGGATGAAATAACCGGCAAAAAAATCAATGATGAAATACTGGATAAAATATTCTCCAGCTTCTGCATCGGCAAATAATAACAAATCAGTTTGTAGCTTTTCTACGACCTGACAATCACGTTGATTCTCACTCGTGTCCAAAACCAGATTGTACCGATCGCACCTATTGTCCCACCGATCAGAAACGTAGCTTCCGGGCCGATCATACTCCAGAGAAAATAGGATACAAGGGGTGCCGGGCAGAAGGCGAACGAGCGCAATCCCCAATAGAGCCCTATTGAGCGGGCGCGTGTCTCTTTGGGAAACCCGCTTGAAATGAGCGCTTTGCGCGCCGGTTCGCCCAGTTCCCGAAGACCGTTGAGGATAAAAACCATCACCAGCGCGGCCATTACTGGGATGCCGAATTGCGGAAGATAGCGCGGCAGCAACACAAGATTAAGCGGGAAAAGGGCGAATAAAGCAAAAGTGAGCCCGATGAAAACTCTGGGGCTTTTCGCTTTGTCAACAAGTTTTCCAACAGGAATATAAGTGATAAGCGCCGTGAGGCTGGTAATGGCCAGCAGCAGACCCGCCTCCGCCTTGGTGCGCAGTAACACACCCACGACATAGAGCACGGCAAAATCGCGCACGAACCAGTCACCCCAGCGCAGGATAATTTCGGCCGTGAGCAGCCTGCGCAAATCCAGCGGAATGTCATGGAGCATCTGCCTGAAAGGAATTTTTACAGGATCCTTTGCCGGCTTCAGTTTATTGAGCAAACGGAACTGAATCAGACTTGTAATAAATATCAGACCGAACGCCAGAACCAGGTTCAGCCAGTAGCCGATCATCATTACTAACCCGCCAATGAACGGGCCAAGGACTTTGGGCAGGCGCTTCTGTATGCTCTGCACCGCAAATGCGATAGTGCGCCGGTTCTGCGCTACTTCACTGCCTACGACCTCGAATGTCGCCGGAACTGAAAGAGGTTCCCAGTTGGTGATGAACAAAGCGCCGATAATAATAAGCCAGGGTTGATGCGCGGCAAGCAAAATTGAAAATCCCAGAACCATGGGCAGCGCTGAAACCAGCATAGCAATGCGCGCGCCGAGACGATGGGCAACCTGTCCGCCGATAATGTAGCCGAAACCCTCCAGAAGGTTGACAAATACGGCAAATATGCCCATGTACTTGGCGGCCGTAAGCACACCGCCAGTTGTATCCTTAAGATGAAGAGAAAGAAAATTACGCCAGATTTCCTCGGAGAGACCCATGCCCGCTGTAACAACCAGAACCGCCATCATGGCCCGGTTTATCCCCAGCCATTCTGCAATAGATTGTAAAAAAGATGATTTTTGATTTTGATTTCCTTCAGACATAATCGTTGCAGATGACTATTTGATATTAATTTTCTCTTTGATAGATTATATATGCCGGGATATTTCCGGTCGCTTGATTATTTTTCTTCCAGCCCTTCGATAAACGCCAGAACATTTTTTCCCAGAACGCTGTGATTGTAGCCGCCTTCCAAAATACCGAAACAACCGCCTTTATTGTGTCTTGCGGCTTCGCTTACCAGTTTTCCCATATATCTGTAGTCTTCAGTTTTTAACAATCCGCCCCAGTCGTCTTCGTGATTGTCAAAACCGGCGGACACCGCAATCATATCAGCGTCCGTCCGCTCCAAATCATTGAGCACATTTTTCAAATATTCATTGCGATTAGATGAAGCGGGATTGAGAATAGTCACATATCCCTTGTTTCCCAGAATATTGACATTGCCGTCGCCGTAATGCAGATCGAAATCCAGAATAAAAGCTTTTCTAATTTTTCCTTCGCTTTTTAGTTTTTCCAGGGCGATGGACATGTTGTTGAAATAGCAAAATCCCCAGGCGCTGCCCGCCGAAGCGTGATGACCGGGCGGACGGATCACGGCAAAACAGGGTTCTTCCACACCGATTTCCGCCGCCTTAATCGCGCCGCCCGCGGCCAGCGCGGCAATATCATAGACGCCCTCGCGTTCAACTGATTTTACATGCTCGGAAGTATGAACCTTGAGAATATCTTCTTTTGTCGCCGCAACCGGTGTAACAAAAGTTACCTTGCCGCGCAGCGCCATTTCCACGGCCTGCATTCGGCCTGCCGCGGAAGCAGGATCAGAAGAATAAATTTCGTTATAATCTTCATGATAAACAACCTTCATACAATTCTCCTTCCACTGGCATCGTAATCAACGAATTAAAAAACCTACCATTCGTAAAACAGCGAGAGTATTTTCCGCCACCGGCAAATCACGCAATTCCGACCGGGAAAACTAGCGTGCCTCCAGCGCGTCATCAGCGCCCTGCGGTTCCCCGGAAATATAATCAGCCGCAAAATCAACAATCACGAAATGAAATTTAATTTTCCTTTTCTTGTCGCGCTCGATGAAATCAAATACATAGATGCATTCGCCGACTTTTATCTTTATGCCCGTCTCCTCGAATATTTCACGCGCGGCGCACTCCTGCAAGGTTTCGCCAAGTTTCAAAGTTCCGCCGGGAATCGCCCAGAGCCCTTTGCTCGGCTCTATTCCGCGTTTTACCAACAATACTTTCCCCTTTTTTACGACTATCGCTCCGACTCCGACCCGCGGAATGGCAGGATAAGCGTTCTTTGATTCATATCGCATTCTTTTTCTTCTCCATGATGTAAGAAAAACGGCTCTCAACCCAGGGTTCGGGCTGCCCGTCAAAAACTTTTTCCACAAACCTGACACGCCTGTTCTTTCCGATCAGCAAAATCGTGGAAGATCGCGTACCGTAAACCGGACTTTCTATAAAAATAGCGGACAAGAGCCTTTCCCATTCCAGACCGATCCCTGTTGAAGGCAATTTACCGTCCGGCGGAACGCGGCGGTCAGCCAGCAGGGCAAACAACTCTTCTTCCAAAGCATCTCCTTTTTTATCCAGCGCCGCTTTCAGCATCCTCTTGCTTCTTGTAACTTTCGGCCAGCATGTATCCAGAAGGTGATTGCTCAATCCGTAAATTCCCGGTTTCAACTTTTGCTTTTCTCCACGGCTGGAGAAAACGAAAAGATCATTGTCGTCGCCTAAAAGTAAATTAAAGCCATTATACTTATCAACCTGTGAGGCGATTTTTCTCAGATACTTATCTGGTTTTTGATTACCGGCAAGGTAGCGGCTGACAAGCCTGCCGCGAGAAGGAGCATTGCTTTTTAAAGCGGCAGGGTCTCGATAATTAGTGACAGCGGCGTATTTCCCTTCTTTGGTTATGCCCAGCCATGTTCCTTTGTTCTTCAAATCACGACCGGCCAGCACCTGCGGATGATCTTTCCAAAAGTCAGCGGAAGATGACGGCCGCTCATAAAATTCATCGCGGTTGGCCGCAAGAATAAGTCTGTATGAAGGATGAACATTGTAGGCAAAAACTATCAGGCACATATTTGATTCTACCGTATATTCCTCCTTTTTAAAAGGAGGAACCTTGTATCCCCCTTTTTAACAAAGGTGGAATAAAAAATAATTGCCATCGTATTCCCTCCTTTTCTAAAGGAGGGTTAGGGTGGATTTTAAATGCTCTTGGATTCTTTCGAGAACACCGTTTATGTTTTTAAGAACATCTATGTCGGAAAAACGCATTACGTTTAAACCAAGCCCTTGAAGATAATCATCCTTTTTCCGATCTTTTTCCCTTCCTTCTTCTTCATAATGCTGACCGCCATCTATTTCTATGACAAACTTTCCTTTGGGACAGTAAAAATCAACAATGTAATGGCCGACGTTTTTCTGCCGGTAGAATTGGACGCCGCTTATCTGTTTCCCTCTGATCTTAGACCAGATAAGCTGTTCGGCATCAGTCATGTTTTTTCTTAGAGCCCGGGCAAGCGGCTTGAGTTTCCTGTCAAAGGGTAGCATTTAAATTCCTACGTTGTTTTCAAATCCCCCTTCATCCCCCTTTAGTAAAGGGGGAAATGCAAAACATAAAAGCATTTCTCTAACTCTTGATCAATGACCTGAGCTTTTCCATTATTCTGGTCATGGTATCACCTGCCGGCGCGTTTATAAAAACATCGGCGATATCGTCATGCCCGGTATCTCCCATATTAATGATAATTATTTTTGCGCCGGAGCGTTTGGCATAGAGCGGCATATAAGCGGCGGGATAAACAACCAGCGACGAACCGATTACAATAAGCAAATCGCATTCCTGGGATTCCCGTTCAGCCATCATCAAGGTATGCGGAGGAAGCATTTCACCGAAAAAAACAACATCAGGTTTCAGGATTCCCCGGCATTTTTCACATGAAGGAAAATGATCAGGTGACGGATGTTTTTTTCTCATTTCACCAACGGGATAACGCTCGCCGCAATCGAGACAAACCAGCCACTGCATGTTACCATGCAGTTCATGAACCTTTTTCGGATCATTGCCAGCCTTCTGGTGCAAATTATCAATATTCTGCGTGATGACCGAACTTAGTTTGTTCATTCGCTCCAGTTCAGCAATCGCCAGATGAGCACGATTGGGCTCTGCATCGAGAAGTGCACCGCCCTCCACAAACAGATACCATACCTTCGTGCGCGTCTCGCCTGAATGGAGAAATCTATCAATGGTGAAATCTTCAGGATCAACTTTTGTCCAGAGGCCATCCGGTCCGCGGAAATCCGGTATGCCTGATTCCGTGCTGATGCCGGCTCCGGTAAAAACCACCAGCCGCTTCGACGCCGCAATCATTTGGGCAACTTTATTTATTTTTGCTTCCATAGATCAGTTATTGTCTCTTTCTTTCATCCGGTTTTGATATTGTGAGCTTAAGATATACCATGTTTGATAAAAATCAAATGGAAAAAACGATCGCGTATCTCTCTATTTTAAAATCAAAGATAATATTGCGACAGTATTATTACTCCGGCAACAAAACATATAGAAGGTGTCATTCCCGCGCAGGCGGGAATCCAGAAATAACAAAAAGTTGAATTAAGGTAGAAATAAAACTGCCCGTCATTATTTAAACATTTAATTGCCGGAGTAATAATAAGAGGAATACAAAAAGACGGAATAAGGAGTCAAATTTTTATTCTGAATATTTGACCCCTTATTCCTGAAAGGAAATCATCAAGACTTAGAACTTAATGCCGATTCCGCCTCCCACCTGCACATTCGACGTGTCGAAACTGGCGCCGATATTGAACTGAATATTATTCTTTGTGTTGTGCTGGAAAGACAAAGCAATGGCGCCCTGGCCGCCGGATTCGCCGAAACCGGCGGCAAAGCCCGATTCTCCGGGATTAAGGGACATAATCGCCCGCGACATCGCGATAGCTCCGGCGATACCCCGGTGAGCCTCATCACTCAGGTCATTGATCTTACTGTCCGTGTAGGCGTTTGCTTCCGACACGATATTGGCATTGTTGGCATTGAGCTGAGCAACATTCACCGCGTCGGTGTCATTGACGCCCGCGGCTACGTTAGTGATCCTGCGTGTGTTGCCGGTTGATCCCACGGAAACAACATTGCTCACTCCGCCATCGGTGGAGTTGGAACCGATGGCGACGGAGTTCGCTCCCGTCGATGTCGCGCCCTTTCCGACAGCGGCGCTGGACGTTCCAGTGGCCGTGGTGTTATCGCCAAAGGCTGATCCGCCGTTTGATGCGGAGGCTCCGGTGCCTACCGCCACCGATCCTGTGGCCACTGCCCCGCTGCCGATAGCGATGGCATTGGTTCCCGTCGCATGAGCATTGCTTCCCACGGCAACTGTGTTGGCGGCGGAGGCGACCGCGCCTCCTCCTACGGCAACGGAGTCGTTCCCTGTCGCGGACGGCTTACCATAATTTGACGTATCATTGACAGCAATGCTGCTGTCGGTATAGGCCTTGGCCGATGTCAGGGTAGAAGAAGTAGACGTAGCAACAGCGGTGTCCGTGTAGGCGTTGGCTGACGCCAGGGTGCTGGCGGCAACGGTGTCCGTATAGGCATTGGCTGACGCCAGGGTAGCAGAAGCGGACGTAGCAACAGCGGTGTCCGTGTAGGCGTTGGCTGAAGTCAGGGTAGCAGAAGCAGATGTAGCAACAGTGGCATCCGTATAGGTCTTGGCTGATGTCAGTGTGCTTGCGGCTGTGGAATTTAGCTGGCCTACATTCACCGCATCCGTGTTCGCCGTGCCGGCCGCCACGTTGATGATTCTGCGTTCGCTGCCCACAGCCCCGACAGAAAAAACATTGTTCTGTCCACCGTCGGTGGAGTTATAACCGATGGCAACGGAATTATTTCCTGTTGATTGTGCGCCATTACCGATAGCGGTACTGTCTAGGCCGCTGGCGGTGGCATTACTTCCCACGGCGACTGTGTTGGCGGCGGATGCAACCGCGCCTGCTCCCGCTGCAACGCTATTATCACCTGTCGCGGAGGGATTGGCAGATCCCGACGTATTGTTAACGGCAATGCGGGCATCCGTATACGTCTCGCCTGATGTCAGGGTGCCGGCGGAGACGGCATTTAGCTGAGAAACATTCACCGCGTCCGTGTCGGCGACACCGGCTGTGACGTTGATGATTCTGCGTGTGCCGCCTGCAGATCCCACGGAAACAACGTTGCTCAATCCACCGTCAGTGGAGTTATAACCGAGGGCGACGGAGTTATTACCCGTAGATTGCGCAGACTCACCGAGGGCGGTGCTGTATGAGCCGCTGGCCGTGCTGCCCGCACCGGTGGCTGTGCTGCTTACGCCGCTGGCAGTGCTTCTATAGCCTGTAGCCGTGCTGCCACTTTTGGCGTAGCTGCCATTACCGATAGCGGTGCTCTCTAGGCCGCTGGCAGTGGCCTTGCTTCCCACGGCGACTGTGTTAGCGGCGGATGCGACTGCGCCTGCGCCTGCGGCGATGGAGTCGGTTCCTGTCGCGGAAGGATTGGCGAAACCCGACGAATTGTTAACGGCAATGCGGGCATCCACGACCGCTGTTGAGCCTGATGCCATGGCGGCAGCATCCGTATACGCTTCGGCTGTTGCCAGGGTGCTGGCGGCTTTGGTGTCCGTGTAGGTATTAGCTGATGCTAAAGTATTAGTCGCTGCAGTATTTAGCTGGCCGACATTCACTGCATCTGTGTTCGCCGTGCCGGCGGTAACGTTGATGATCCTGCGTGTGCTGCCTGCTGACCCCACGGAAACAACGTTGCTCAGTCCTCCATCGGTGGAGTTATAACCGAGGGCGACGGAGTTATTTCCTGTAGATTGCGCACCATTACCGATAGCGGTACTGTCTAGGCCTAGGGCGGCGCTGTTATAGCCGAGGGCGGTACTAAACTCCCCGCTGGCGGTGCTGTTATAGCCGAGGGCGGTGCTAAACTCCCCGCTGGCGGTGCTGATTGTGCCGGTGGCGGTGCTGTAATCCCCATTGGCCGTGCTGTAAAAGCCGCTGGCGGTGCTATACTCCCCGCTTGCGGTGCTGCCCTGTCCGAGAGCAGTGCTGGCATAGCCGCTGGCAGTGCTTCCCGCGCCTGTGGCGGTGCTGTAAACCCCATTGGCCGTGGCATTGCTTCCCACGGCGACTGTGTTGGCGGCGGATGCAACCGCGCCTGCTCCCGCGGCGATGGAATCGGTTCCTGTCGCGGAAGGATCGGCAAAGCCCGACGTATTGTTAACGGCAATGCGGGCGTCCGTATACGCTTCAACGCTGGCGGAAGCGGCATTGAGCTGGGAGACGTTCACCGCATCTGTGTTCGCGGTGCCCGCGGCCACGTTGATGATTCTGCGTTCGCTGCCCGATGCTCCCACGGAGACGACGTTGTTCAGTCCTCCGTCGGTGGAGTTGTAACCGATGGCAACGGAGTTGCTTCCTTTCGAGGCCGCGCCATAGCCGAGGGCAGTGCTGTCTGTGCCGCTGGCCGTGCTGTTGTAGCCCAGGGCGGTGCTGTAATCGCCGCCATAGATGCCGCTTACAAAGGTGCCGGCGGTGCTGCCAGAGCCGATGGCGGTACTGTATTTCCCGTAGGCATTGCTGCCAAAGCCCAGGGCGGTACTGTAAGCGTAGGCAAAGCTGCCTGTGCCGATGGCCGTACCGGCATACCAGGCGGTGCTGCTATTGCCCAGGGCGGTGCTGTATGCGCCGCCCAGGGCCTTGCTGTAATCGCCGAGGGCGGTGCTGTAATTGCCGTCGGCGTCGCTGTTATAGCCGATGGCGGTGCTGTATTGCCCGTAGGTCTTGCTGTATGCGCCGAGGGCGGTGCTGTAATCGATGTGGGCGGTGCTGCCTGTGCCCAGGGCGATGCTGTCTGTGCCGCTGGCGCTGCTTTTATAGCCGAGGGCGATGCTGTCTGTGCCGCTGGCGCTGCTGTAATAACCGAGAGCGGTGCTGTAATCCATACTGGCGGTGCTGCCATTGCCCAGGGCGATGCTGTCTGTGCCGCTGGCGCTGCTTTTATAGCCGAGGGCGACGCTGTCTGTGCCGCTGGCGCTGCTGAAATAACCGAGAGCGGTGCTGTAATCCATACTGGCGTTGCTGTGTGCGCCCAAGGCGATGCTGCCTGTGCCGCTGGCCGTGCCGGTATTGCCCAGGGCGATGCTGTCTGTACCGCTGGCGCTGCTGTAATAACCGAGGGCGGTGCTGTAACTACCGCTGGCCTTGCTGTAATAACCGAGGGCGGTGCTAAACTCCCCGCTGGCGGTGCTGATTGTGCCGGTGGCGGTGCTGTAATCGCCGGTAGCATTGCTGTCTGTGCCGGTGGCGGTGCTGTAATCGCCGGTAGCTTTAGCATCAACGCCTATTGCGGTATTTGTCGTGCTTGATGATCCATCACTTGACCCGTCGTCGGCATTGCCTGAACCCCATGTGTAAGGAAATCCCACTGCCATAGCCTGTGTGCCAATGCCCAGCACAATCAAAGCAATGGCCACGGTCAAAAATATTTTTATTTTGCCGCCGGATCGGGCGGCCTTTTGCTTCCAGACGCTTTTCACTTGATACATGATTTTCTCCTTACTTTAGGTAATAAATAATATATTCTGTAACATATCGCGCAGATGCTTCAACGCAAGCATCGTTATTAGCAGGCATCACTGACGCAGCCAGCCGGCCTTTGTTGATAAAGAGAGACCTTTGAAAAACACTCTTAGCTGTCATTCCCGCCTGCGCGGGAATGACAATATTGTTGGTTTTAAGCGTTGTGCAAAGCCCTCAAAGAACCGATCCTGCCGCCGGAGTAAAATTATGGAAATTGGTTTTAAGTCAAGAGTTTTTGCTGTGATAGGCGCCGGCCAAACAGCCGTATGCCGTTATCATAGAGGTAATTATTGATTCCTGCTGCTGTATAATTTTTTTGCTGCCCGAATAATCATCTCTTTGGACCTCGTCTTGCCACCTGATTTAACCACATGGTTTAGATTTATCAAAGCTTTCTGGTAGATGTCCAGCATTTTTTTCGTTTGAGTATTTTCCGCAATTATATCAACATAAAGTTCGGGACTTTCCGTAAATACTTTTTTGATAATATCGAGTTTTGTCCGGAAAATCGGCGTGGAAAATTTGTTTATTTCCGCCAAATTAATATTCGTCCGGGCAAGCGCCATCCCCATGGTAATCGTGTTGAGGTGATTGAGCGCCTGAACAATTGCCATCATTTTATCATGCTTTTCGGGAGTTGCTTCCAGAACACTCATTTTATTTTTTTTAAACACACCTTTGAGCCAGCCCAGCCACTTTTTTCCGCGTGCCGGACATAAAATAATGTTCTGTCCGGATACATCTTTTAACTGCGGCCCGAAAAGCGGATGACAGCCGATAACTTCCGCATGCGAATTTTTCAACATCAGTTTCACTGGTTCTACTTTTAGCGATGTCAAATCCATCAAAAGCTGATCTTTGGTAAGCTTTGGGCCAACCTGTTTTATTATATCAGCGGTCGCGGAAATGGGCACGGCCACGACAATAACATTGCAGAGTCTCGCCAGATCGTTTATTTGCAGCTTCGTTTTTCTGCCGCAAACATGGACGGTACATCCTTCATTCTTGAGTAAACGGGCAAACCAGCGCCCCATGCCGTTGGTGCCGCCAATTATTCCCACCTTGATTTTATTCATCTGCATATCGCCTTTTGTCTAAGCAAGTGGTCTGCTAAAACAATGCTTACCATTGCTTCACAAACCGGCACTATTCTGGGAAGAACGCAGATATCATGTCTGCCTTCAATACTGATTATCCGCTCTTTTCCCTTGGAATCCAACGTCTGCTGCGGTTTGGCTATTGAGGGGATAGGTTTACAATAAGCTCTCAAAATAATTTTCTCGCCGTTCGTTATACCGGCAAGTATTCCCCCGGCATGATTTGTTTTAAATCCTTTTTTATTCATTTGATCATTGGTCTGAGAACCCTGAAGTTCGGCCATGGTAAATCCGTCACCCACTTCCACCGCCTTCACCGAGCCGATACTCATCAGCGCTTTGGCCAGATCGGCATCCATTTTATCAAAGACCGGTTCGCCAAGACCCGCGGGACAACCATGTACAATAATTTCCACAACACCGCCCAGCGAATCTCCTTTTTTGCGAACCGCCATGATCTGTTTCTCCATTGCGGCGGCAGCCTGCGAATCGGGACAGAAAAGAGAATTATCATAAGCAATTTTTCTCAAGTTCCTGCCTAACTGTATTTTACGACGGTCAATCGCAATGGAGCCTATTGCCTGCGTGTAGGCGATGACGTCAATGCCGGAAAGGGCGATTACCTTTGCGGCAATGGCTCCCGCGGCAACACGGGCGGCTGTTTCTCTGCCGGATGATCGTCCACCGCCGCGCCAGTCGCGGATACCGTATTTTTGCAGATAGGCGAAATCTCCCTGCCCCGGACGGAATACATCCTTTAATTCATCATAAGAGGAAGATTTCGCATCAGCGTTTTTGATAATCAGAGAGACAGGCGTACCGGTCGTCTTTCCTTCAAAGACACCGGAGAGAATCTCTACTTTATCACTCTCTTTTCTTGTTGTTGAGGAAACCGATGTTGATGGTTTTCTTCTGTCGAGCGCCTGTTGAATATCGGATTTGTTCAAGCTCAGCCCCGCAGGACAGCCGTCCACAACCGCTCCCAAAGCGCTCCCGTGCGACTCTCCCCATGTTGTTACGCGAAAAATACTGCCTATGGTATTTCCGGACATAATTTCTCCCTTACATCATTTCTAAATCAAAGCGCTATCTTTGTTGGCATCGTCGTCGGCTTCCTCAACGTATGTGCACAATACGCCTCGTCGCCTCCTCCTTGCCGCCTCAATATCATCTTTGATTTAGAAACGATATTATTTTTTATGAATCTTATCTAAATTTCCTGATTTAAGCAAATATTGATAAATCTCTTCGGCGACCTGCTCGGGATTTTTATCCGCGGTGTCCACGATATGATCCGCGGCGCTTTCATATAAAGGAAGACGTTCTCTCATTACATCTATCGTTTCCTGGACAATGTTTCCCGGAGTAAACTGCGGGCGCGTTGCCTCATTCCTGGCGTCCTCCTTAAGCCGTTCAATAATATCCTGCAGCGGGGCGTTGAGCCAGATAATAACGCTCGCCTGTTTTAAAAGACCTACATTCTGCCTTAATAAATCCACATTCTCTCTGAACAAAACCACTCCGCCGCCGGTGGCGATAACGTAATCTTCTTTTTGCGTCAGAAATTTAATGGTTTCCCTTTCCTTGGCGCGGAAAAAATCCCAGCCATGGAGCGCCACAATTTCCTTGATCGGCATCGCCAAATCTTTTTCCACCATTGCGTCGGTATCCCAGAAAGCTATTTTCAGTTTGGCAGCAAGAATCCTGCCTACAGTTGATTTCCCTGTTGCCCGGTAACCGATCAGTGCAATCTTCATATCTTCGCCAGTTCCTTCCAAAACGAGGGAAATGATTTATCAACACACATTTTATCGGTTATTTCTATGCCCGGCGCCATCAGAGAGGCAATGGCAAAACTCATGGCCATTCGGTGGTCGTTATATGTTTCAATTTTTGCCGGACGCAATTTCCCGCCCTGAATGACAATGCCTTCCGGCATTTCCCGGGCTTCAATGCCGCAGCGGTTTAGTTCCGCAACCACCGCGGCAAGACGGTTGCTTTCCTTTATTCTTAGATGCGCCACATCGCTGATAATTGTTTGTCCTTCGCGAAAAGCCGATAATACAGCTAAAGTAGGCACCATATCCGGCATATCGTTTAAATCGAAAGTTAAATCACCTTTCGCCAGATTATTTCCTGTAACCTCTACCCAATTTTCTCCCGACTGTACCTTGCAGCCTAGTTCTTCCAGAACATCGAGCAGACGTATATCTCCCTGTTTGCTTTGCCGGCTAATTCCGGCAACCCGGATTATTTTTTTCGTAAGCGCGGCGGCCAGAAAGAAATAGGACGCGCTGGACGCATCGCCTTCCACGTGATATTCGCGGCCATGATAAATTTCGCAGGCTTCGACATGATATTCATATTTTCCCGTCCGGGTGATTTTAGCACCAAAATCGCGCATCACATTAATCGTCAAATCAATATAAGGCGTAGATACAACGCCGCCCTGCAAAGTTAAATCAATACCCTGCGTCGTGTATGGCGCGCATAAAAGCAGCGCCGACACATATTGCGAGCTTTCGATATCCCTCAGAGTTACTTTGCCTCCGGCAAGTCCGTTGGCGTTAATTTTCACCGGCGGACAATTGTTGGTGCAGGAAATATCAACTCCCATGTTTTTCAGCGCTTCCACCAAAGGTCCGACCGGCCTTTCGCAAAGCCGCTTCTCACCGGTTAAAACATATTTTCCGCTGCCCAGACAAGTAAGCGCTGTAAGAAAACGCAGCGCGGTGCCGTTATTTCCTAAAAATAATTCTTCATTGCTGTTTATTATTTTACCTGCCGTGCCATAGACAAGAAACCCCTCTTCCTCTAAAATAATTTTCGCGCCCAACTCCCGCAACCCATCGATTAAATGAAGAGTGTCCTGAGAAACAAGCACATTGCTGATAACAGAATCATTTTGCGCCAGAGCGGCAGCTATAAGAGCGCGCTGGCTCAGGCTTTTAGAACCGGGGACATGAACTATTGTGGATGCTTCATTAATACTAACATTGCCGTTATTCATTTGTCAGTTAACCTTTCCAGTATTACTTTTTTCATGAGCTTTCGGGGCGGCTCGACGCCCGTCCATAGTCTTAACTGCTGTGCTCCCTGATTTACAAACATATCCAAACCCGAAAAAATGTGACAGCCCTGTTTTTCCGCATCTTCCAGTAACTTAGTTTTGATCGGATTATAGATAACATCCATCACATATTTATATCCGGCCAGCGCCGCGATTTTCACCGGCGATTTATCCTTGTGAGGATACATGCCCACAGACGTTGTATTGATCAGGCAGTCAGCTTTAATTCGTCCTATTGCGGAAAGCGAATAAAATGGGCAATCAAATTTACTCGAAAGAATTTTTCCCTTCTCCATAGTGCGATTTGCAATAACCGAAAATCCGCCTTCCCTGATTATTCCGTAAGCGGCCGCCCGCGCTGTTCCGCCCGCGCCGATGATTACAAAACTTTTGTTCTTCACCGGCATTGCTTTTTTGAGCGTAAGAACCAATCCCATCCAATCGGTATTGCAACCTCTCAAACGGCCATTATTATTGATAACCGTGTTTACCGCTCCGATTGCCAGCGCGTCATCGTCAATATCATCCAGATATTCCATAACAGCGACTTTGAAAGGAATGGTAACACTGGCGCCTCTGATATTCATTCCCTTTATACCCTGCATCGCGCTTGCCAGATCATTGACGCAAAAAGCGCTGTAATGTTCTTCAATCCCCATTTTTTTCAACGCCGCGTTGTGCATTAACGGAGATAAACTATGACCGACCGGATTTCCCAGCAGAACATAATTCCGCATTGAATTCTCGGAAGAGTATAAAAACGGCTTCGAAGGCGTGCTCGTTTGTTTTTTTAACAAAACATCAATTTGTTTCATCTGGGCAACGGTAAATTGTCCCGGTGCGGACTGTCCTTTATTATCCAGCGTGGCAAAACTCAAATAGTTACCCATCAAGGGCGCAACGGCACGACTGACGACGCCTTTATCTCCCATGCACAGGGAAATTATTTTTTGAGAATGCTGCCGCGCGTAGGAAATCAAACTCAGAGTTGTCAGATTATCTTCGAAGGTTTTAGCCATGGTAACTATTTTTACAACGGCAGGTTTATACTTCGCGCATTGATTAAATATTTCTTTTAATTTAGCGAGCCCCGGTGTTTCTTTAATATTATGGTAAGAGATGATCATCCCTGTTTTGTTATCTTTTTTCGCGCAGAAAGAACCGAGTTCCTTAATGACCGCATTTCCTTCCGCAAGTTCGATATCAATAAAATCCGCGCCCAGTTCGATTGCTTCTTTGAGCAGGGCAATTTTTTCCTCTTTGTTTTTAACGGCGCTTTTTGTGCGCGTTGTCGCTGTGGCAGGAGCAGATTCTTCCTTTTTTCTGCATGTAACAATTATTTTAATCGAACTGGATTTTTTACGAGCAGTAGAAATTAATTCAGCAAGATTGGTCTTACTGATTAAATCCATTCTCAACTCGATTAAATCAGCAAACGGACAACTTCTTTCTATAGCACGCAAAGCTTCTTTATTCGTGCCGGATGTAATGGGAATACAAATCATAACGCGCCTTCGCTCTTAGGATACGAACCTAAGATTTTTAGAAAAGTAGTTTTTTTCTTCAATTCCAGCAAACAACTCTCTACATGCTTATCCGTTACATGTCCGATCATATCCACAAAAAAGCTGTACTCCCATAATTTATCCTTTACGGGATGCGATTCTATTTTTGCCAGATTGATTTTTCGCCGGGCAAATGATGACAGCGCGCTGTGCAGAGAACCCGGAGAATGCGGCGTGGCAAAAATAAGCGAAGTCTTGTCATTGCCCGTGGCATCGCTTTCTCCACTGCCGATAACCAGAAAACGCGTCATGTTGGATGAATTATCCTCAATGCCTTCCGCCAGCAGATTCAAGCCGTAAATTTGTCCCGCAAGGGAACTGCCTATGGCGGCTTCATTTTTCTTTCCCCGCACCATTTGCACCGCCGCGGCGGTGCTTTCCGTTTCGCCCAATACGCAATTCGGCAGATTGGTCTTGAGCCAAACCTGACACTGCGCCAGCGCGTGCGGAATGGAATAAACTTTTTTAATGTCCTTGATATTTTTGGCCGAAGAAATGAGGCACTGGCTTATCCTCAGATAAATTTCCGCCCTTATTTTAAGAGGTGTTGTAATCAGCCTGTCGAGCGTGGTATTGATGGAACCCTCCAGCGAATTTTCCACAGGAACGACACCCCAGTCAATGGAGCCTTTTTCCACTTCGTCAAAAACGCGGGAAATCCCCGTCTGGGGGAAATATATGCTGGACTCGCCGAAATGCATTCGTGCTGCCAAATGCGAAAATGTGGCTTCCGGCCCCAAAAAAGCGATGGTCATCGGTTTTTGCAAATCGCGCGAAGCAGAAATAATTTCCCGAAAGATCGTTGTCAGCGCTTTGGGCGGCAATGGTCCGGGATTCAGTTTCTGCAAATAACCATGAACCTTCGCTTCCTGAGACGGATCATATACCTGCATCCCGCCTTCTCCTTTAAGCTTGCCTATCAGGACGGATATTTGCGCCCGTTCATTTAAAAGGCGGACAATTTCTTTGTCTTTCTCTCTCATTTTTTCTCTTAGAATTTCCAACCTTCGAGGCTTCATTTTTTCATCTCCTCAATCACTGCGGCAATAATTTTAGGGTCAATGTCTCCGTCGATAAAAGGCATTCCTATTTTTTTCAATAAAACAAACTGCACGATATCGCCTTTTTTCTTTTTATCCATTTTCAACCGGGCGATAATCTTATCGCCATCCAGAGACTTCGGTATTTTTACGGGAAGACCCGCTTCCCGGATAAGAGATTCGATGCGTTTGGTCTCACCGCTTTCCAGATATTTCATTTTTTCGGAAATACGCGCCGCGGCGATCATTCCCAGGGCCACGCCTTCACCATGAGTTATCGTATATTCAGATACTGCTTCCAGCGCGTGGCCCAGCGTGTGGCCGAAATTAAGAATGCGCCGCAGCCCCTGCTCTTTTTCATCAATCTCGACAATTGATTTCTTGATTTGGCAGCAACCCTCCACAAGACTAAGCATTAATTTCGGATCTTTTGATTTTATCGCTTTCATGTTTGTTTCCAAAGTCCGAAACATTTTTTCATCGTCAATAATTCCATATTTAATAATTTCCGCCAGCCCATTGTTAAATTCTTTTTCCGGCAGAGTGTCTAGAAAATTCAAATTCGCGAATACGGCGCGCGGCTGATAAAAGGTCCCCAGCAGATTTTTTCCGTGGGGAAGGTCAATGCCCGTTTTTCCGCCGATGCTGCTGTCCACCTGCGCGACCAGCGTCGTGGGAATCTGAAGGTAGGGAACCGAGCGCATAAATATGGAAGCGACAAAGCCGGCAATATCGCCAACGACGCCGCCACCCAAGGCAATCAGACAGGTCTCCCGGTCGGCTCCCGATTCCATTAATATCCCCGCGATATTGATCACAGTGTCAATATTTTTGGAAGCCTCTCCTGCGGGAAATTCAATCAAAGACGCGTGCAGCCCGATATCTTTCAAACCCAAGAGAAACTTTTGCCCGTAAAGACCATTGACACAATTGTCAGTAATCACGACGTAACGCCCCGCTTTATGATTTTTGGCGATAAGCAGCATCATCCGGTCCAGTATGTCTTTCCCGATACGGATTTCATAGGATGATAAACACTTCTTATCCAGATTAACTTTTACCGATCGCATATATTTAATTCCTTATCGCATTATTAATTTATCCTGGATTCCCGCCTGCACGGGAATGACAGGATGTGGTCTAATGTTTCATTGCCGCGTTAATTGCTCTTAATTCATCCATCAGTTGATAGAATTTTGCGGGCTTCAAAGACTGCGCGCCGTCGGAAACCGCTTTTTCCGGTTCAGGATGCACTTCCACGATGATGCCGTCCGCGCCGACGGCAACCGCCGCGCGGGACAACGGTATGACAAACTTCCAGTTACCGGCGGCATGGCTGGGATCAACAATGACCGGCAGATGAGTCAGACCTTTCAACACCGGAACAGCGCTTAAATCCAAAGTGTTTCTTGTGGCCGTTTCAAACGTTCTGATGCCGCGTTCACAAAGCACCACATTGGGATTACCCTCGGAAAGAATGTATTCTGCCGACATCAACAATTCTTCGATAGTGGTCATCATGCCTCTTTTCAAAAGCACCGGCTTGCGCGAATGACCGACTTTTTTGAGAAGAGCGAAATTCTGCACATTGCGCGCGCCGATTTGCAGCATATCGGCGTAGGATTCCACAAGATCAACATCAGCCGGATTGACCACTTCCGTAACAGTCGGCAGACCCGTTTTTGTGCTGACACTATTCAATACTTTCAGACCTTCTTCTTCCATGCCCTGGAAACTGTATGGAGAAGTGCGCGGCTTGAAGGCGCCGCCTCTCAGAACCTGCGCTCCTCCTTTCTTGGCAACGTAGGCTGATTCCAGTAATTGTTCCTCGCTTTCAATCGCACAGGGACCGGCTATTACCACGAATTCCGGTCCGCCTATTTTAACCGAACCGACGGCAACGATGGAATTGCCCTCATGCGATTCAATGCTTGCCAGCTTGTACGGTTTTAAAATAGGCATCGTCTTTTCGACACCCGGCAGCGATTCGGCATACTTTAGAATATCCTTGCCTCGATTATCACCCACCGCTCCAATGATTGTCCTTTCCACGCCGATTGAAGGATGCGCTTTATATCCGACAGACTCAATCCATTTAATCACATCATCAATTTGTTTTTCGGTTGCATGATTTTTCATAACAATGATCATTTTTATTCCTCCTGAAAATTAAAAAGCCAGAGCGTTTTTGCCGCCCCGGCCTTAAAAAAGAAAAGCCATGAGCGGTTTCGATCTACCCATGGCCGTTTTGGTTTAATTTACCTTAACGAGTCCTCCTCAGCGACGGGCAGACCGATGTAAAATAGGTATAAAACCAATAACCATAAAAATTAATATTTACATTTAGTTTTCTGTCCATCGCAAAAATCCTACACTCTTAGTATTGCAATACTTAATTAAACAAAATATATTTGTCAAGAAATTTTTTTCAACGATTCATACCATTTCGATTTGAAGTTGCCGCCTATCCGGCGTCAATTCCCGCTAAGGTACCAGTCAATTTTTATTGTGCTCCCTTCGGTTGCACCCACGGTCAAAGGATAACGAGGCGGCAAGGAGGAGGCTCCGCAGGCGTATTACTGATACGCTGAGGAAACCAACGACGCTGCCAACAAAGTTAGCCCAAGACCGGGGGCGCATCCCAAAGGGGAGCGCATAATAAATAAAAACTTTACCTTACCGGTAATTACCACCTTCATGGTGGTAACTTACAAGCGAATTGGTGTATTTTATCCTTTACAGGCCAGCATAGTCCCCCGGCAGTTGGAGACATTGCACAGACAGGCATATTCCTTCTTGAGCTTTTGCGTCAACCGGCCTTCGATCATCAGGCTGTAATCGTAGAAAAGCTCTTCGCCTTCTTTGATGTCACGCAGAGCTTTAAGAAAAACACGCATGCCTTCCTGCTCGGCTTCCAGATTGGGTTCGCAGGAGTGATTGATCCACCTGGCGGTGTTACCATCTTGCTTGGCATCAATGACATGGCCGTCGTCAAGATGAAAATAGAAGGTGTGGTTGGGCTGGCTGGGATCGTGAGGGTGCAATGCCTGCGCTTTTCGCCAGGTGATAATTTTACCCTTGTACTCCAATACTCTATCTCCAGCATTGATGGAACGGATGGCGTAGACACCCTTGCCGTGGATGCCGGATTCGCGCACCTGTGTGCGGCGTCCGCCGACTTTTGTTCGCATTGATTGCTTGAATTTATCTTTGTCCTGTGTCAATTGATATAAGCTCCATCTATCTATAAATAGTGCGCGTATATATAAGGAAGTCCCTTGCGGGTCAAGAGGTTTTATGCAGATATTTGTTGACGCGGACGCTTTTCCGAATGTGATCAAGGATATTTTGATCAAGGCATCTTTGCGCTTAAATGTACCGCTTATTTTTGTGGCCAATAAATCGCTGCGGCTGGACAGGCACGCGCACATTTCAATCATCGTGGTTCCGGAAGGTCCCGATGTAGCCGATGATCGCATTGCCGAATCGGTACAACCGGGTGATCTGGTGATCACAGCCGACATCCCGCTTGCTGACCGCGTTGTTGCCAAAAAAGCGTTTGCGATGAACCCCAGAGGTAAACTCTATACCGAGCATAATATCAAAGACCGGTTGGCCATGCGTGATTTGCTCAACGATCTGAGAAATAGCGGCGAGATGACCGGCGGACCCGCCGTTTTCAGCAAGAGAGACCGCCAGGCATTTGCCAATCAACTGGATAGCTTTCTAATCAGGCAACTTAAATTAGAAAACCCTACGAAATAAAAATGGAGGTATTTATATAACCCCTCTTTTCTTTGCCAAAGTAATCATTTGATCAGCGGAATTTTTCGGAGGGATTTTTCTCTTTTCTTCTGGTTTCTTTTCGAGGCAGATCGCATAGGAGGGACAGGTAAGGACGCAAAGACCGCAACCGATACATCTGTCGTAATCAATTACGGCGATTCCCTCATGATCAATCGCTATAGCGTCCATCTGGCACCTGTCAACGCAGATTTCGCACCCTGAACAGTTTTCGGCGATCACTGAGGCCTGATGGTTGGAATAGACTAAATCGGCCGGTTTCGGATCGAGTTTTATCGCTCTTAGAACTCCGCAGCAATCTCCACAGCAGTTACACATGCCGCCGGGATTCTGTGAAGTTGCCGGTTGCGTTACCAGACCGGCTTTCTGTGCTTCGCTAAGAATAGCCACACCTTCATCGTACGAAATTTTCCGCCCCATCTTATTATCAAGATAATATTGTGCCATTGATCCGAACATGAAACAAACCTCAACCGGTTTCCCGCATGCTTTATCAATCAACGACCTGCCTTTTCTGCAAATACAGTCTGTTACTACAATAAGGTCTACTTTCGAGAGAATTGCGCAGGCGTCATCAAAAGCGGCCACATGCCTCTCTATATCGATTGATTCCCGAACAGGTATGGTCCGTAAAAAAAGGCCGCTGCTGTCAGCAATCGCTTTCTGAAAACCATCCTTGAAATATTTTTCTAATGCAAGGATTCTCTCTTTAGTTAGTTTTTTAACCCCAAATTCCAGCAGGCCATGCATGAAAGGAATCGCTCCGTATTTAACTTCTTTGTCCTTTCTTAATCTGAAAAGCAGCCCCCTGGACGCCATATCTTCAAGCCGGCGGGCAACTTCATTGTGGTCTCTCCCCAGCCTCAAGGCTACAGATTCGGCGGTCTCCAGCCTTGGGGTCATATTGGTGAAAAGCTCGGCCTCCTCTTTTGTAAATAAATCTTTTAATATCTCAATTTCGATACCGGATTCAGTTGCCGGAAAACCAAGCGAATATGTATCAAGTTGTTTTTGCAGTCTCCTGTAAAGCTCTTCCTCCATAATCATCTCCCTGATTTAAATTATTGGGCGGTCACAACAATTCCGTTGTACCCAAACTGTATGTCTTCAACCAGACGATTGAGTATATATCATATTCGAATTACCGGACAGGATAATTTCTCAGGAAGATAAGAACTTTGCCGCCAGGGTTTCCAACTCATCCCCGCGCCCGGCGCATTATTCATCATTACCAGCAATTGTTCAGAAAAGGAAATAAATGCGGATAAATTCAATATTTCAAAACATCCAAACCTCGGTGACATGATTTTCATTGACATATAAACGATGGTTACTTATACTTGCGAGCAATTTAAGCAAATTCCTGTTAATAATTATGAACCGCTTTTTGTGAAAGCTGAAATATCTACAGTGTAACCGCGACTTCATATATTCAATTTCTTCTTTTTGGACAGAGTTATGAGTTATATCTCCATGCCCGTCATACTGATGAGTGCGATAGCCTTTTATGTTGCGCTCTACCATCTATATTTTTATTTCATCAGAAAAGAGAGTCTGTTAAATTATTATTTTGCGGCACTGTGTTTCTCCGTCGGACTTTATGATATTGCCTGCATCGGCCTCTACAATTCCCTTTCGGTAACATCAGGCATTTTCTGGCAGAAGTGCCAATACTTCAGCATTGCATTGATAACCGCTTCATTTTTTTATTTTACATATTTTTTGATTGACAGGAAAAGAGACCGGTTGTTCCGTTTCTCTGTTTCCATTATAGCAATTTTGTTTGGGATGGGGCTTCTGTTCAATGATCGAATTTTCTCGATTCAAGATCCAATAGTGCGTCAGGCAGGTCTTTTTTCTTTCATTGTGACCTACTATGAAGCCAGACCCATCCTGCTTATGAATATCCTGTGTGTTTTTTTGTTCGTCTTCATGGTCTATCTTTTCTCACTGCTAATAAAATCCCTGATTAAACAACACCGGAAAGATCTCTGGCCGCTCATTATCGGTTTCTTTGTATTTTTTATCTCTTGCATCATGGATATTCTGATCGCATCCAATTTGGTCAGGTTTATCTATACGGCAGAATATGCTTTCCTGGTAATTATCTTCTCTATGGACTACGCCCTGCTCCGCCGTTTTGTCAGTCTGTTTTTCGAAGTGGAAAACATGAATGTCACTTTGGAAGATAAAGTGATCGAGCGGACACTCGAAATCCGAAAAATGGCGGATGAAGTTTCATCCATAAATAAACAGCTTGAAAATACAAACCATATGCTGGCCGAACTTGCGGAACGGGACAGTATGACAAAACTATACAATCATGCCGCTTTTCAAAAAAGGCTTGCTGAAATCCTCAATCTGGCACAGCGACAGTCATTTGAATTCAGCATGGCTATGATGGATATTGATTACTTTAAAAAGATCAATGATACTTACGGTCATATTGTTGGTGATCAGGTCATAAAAAAAGTGGGGGATGTGCTGAATCCCGGAGCAAGATATTCCGATCCTAAAGATTCGGAATTTTCCGGTCACAAAAAGATTTCCCCAGGACTTAAACTCAGAAATTATGATATTGTAGGCCGTTACGGAGGCGATGAATTTGCATTGCTCATAAGTTTTTGCGGTGAACAACAGATTAAAATTATTATCGATAAAATATGCCGTGCCTTAAAGGAAATTGTTATTGAAGACTTTCCTGATATTCATATTACGATGAGTATTGGCGCTGTGGCAATTACGAATCCATTATCATGCGATGATAAAGAAAAAATAATTCAGAAAGCCGACCATGCTCTTTACATGGCTAAAGAACGGGGACGAAATCAGGCCGTGATAACGATATATTCCAACGAACAGAAATAAATGGTCAACCTTATCCCTTGTTACGAAGCCGGTCGAGCCCGAACTTCTTACTGAGCAAAGCGTCTATAAACGCTCGCGGGAATCCGGCGATCAACGGAAGGAGCGTGGAATCTTTTCCCAGACGGATGAGTCTTGGAGTTTTTTTCTTCATCAGTTTGTCAACAAACTCTTTCGCGAAATCCTCCGCGGGAGTAGCGTCTTCCTGCGAAGCGTTCGCCCGCGCAACAATAAAATCATGTATCGGTCCATAAGGGGTTTTTCTGAAACGCTCAAGCCTTTTGTCCGCATTACCGGACAAATTCGATTTAATGCCTCCCGGTTGCACTGTGACAACCTCAATGCCAAAAGGAGCAAGCTCCATGCGAAGTGAATCGGACAAAGCGGTCAGCGCTGCCTTCGTGGAACAATACGCGCCGGCAAAGGGCGTGGGCAGCACGCCAGAAACGCTGCTCATATTCACGATTTTTCCCGCCCGGCGCTTAATCATGTAAGGCGCGACCGCACGGGTAAGAGCCGCCACACCGATTACGTTTGTCTCAAACTGACGGCGTAATTCATCCGGCTCAAGTTCAATCAGAGGGCCTATTAACAATAGCCCCGCGTTGTTGACCAGCATATCAATCCGGCCGGCTTTAGCGATTACTGAATCCACACAGGCTGCAATTGATTTTTCATCCGTCACATCAAGAGTGGCAGTTTCCACATTCAGGGCTTTCAGATCATCAATAGCCGCCTGTTTCCGGGCAGTGGCGAACACCCGCCAGTTACGCGCCGCAAATTCCATCGCGAGCGCCCGGCCAATACCGGTTGAACACCCGCTGATCAGAACTACGGGGGCATTAGTATTCATTCTTCAACCTCCGCATAATTTACAGTATAACTTTAGTTCATAGTTACTATGGGGCTGTTCAAAAGCTTGTCCCGTACTTGATACGGGATGTTCAGATGCAAGGCGCGCAAAAAGCCGAACCGCGAGGCGTATATGGATATACGTTGAGCGGTGCGGTTTGCAGCGCAACACAGTAGATGAGCGTTTTTCAACAGCCTCACGATTTCGTGCTTCCGCCAGATCAAGTTGGCATCAACCACTGCAAAGCGCCCTTCTTAAGATGAATGGCGGCTTCCGGACAGGTTTCCATACAGCAGAAACATCTGATGCATTTCCGGTAATTATACCGTGGCACCTTGGCGTCATCCGCTTTAGTTATCGCACCCGCCGGACAAACCTTCATACAATTGTAGCAGAGCGTGCAGGCATCGGCCATTGGCACCGGTTTTTCCACAAAAAGATTTTTAACCGTTGGTGATGTTACAGGCCATATTACGCCGCCCATCACGGAACTGCGCGACGCTTTAAAATCATTTATCCGCATATCTTCAAGTGGTTCGCCCGTCAGCTTGATTTCATCGGGCGATTTCACACCATATCCGCGTTTGAATCCCTCCGTGATTGTGAAAACTTTTTTCAGATTGAGGCCCACCAGATTGATGGCAACGTAATCCAAAGCCACTGCGTCGTCTCCGATTATTACGGCTCCGATATTTTTTGGCTTTCCTGACGGTCCCGGCCCCTCACCTTCCAAGCCCACAACAGCGTCCATGATATGGATGAATTTTTTCGGTTTCTCAAAACCATTTAACAGTCCGCCATAAAGGTCGAGCAGGAACCCGGCAAATTCCATCTGAGACGGCGCTCTCATGTGCATCCGCGACTTGCTTAAGCCCGGCATGGCACCGAATAAATTTTTGACCGCTCCTGTATAATGGGTAAATCCGTGCGACTTGAGCTTCGGCATGTTGATGATATAATCAACATCGAAGAAAGCTTTCGAAATGTCTATGCTCTTATAGCGATGCGCCGATGGAAATTTCAGCGCCTCGGTTACGTTTATGTCGGCAACCTCAATTTTCAGATCATCTACAATTGGGGCAAGTCCTGTTTTTGTTATCGTGGATTTGAGAGGAAAAAAATTGGGAGATTCGATTAAAACGATGTTGTCCGTGTAATCCCGTACGATTTGAGCGACGGCCTTAAAAACTTCCGGATGAGTAGTCACTGCCCGTTCAGGATTAGAAGGCATCAGCAGGTTCGGTTTCAGACACACCCTTTTATTTTTCAATGCCGTCAAATCAAAATCGATTTGCTTCAATCCCGTCAGGATTTTATCCTTTAATATTTTATTATCGTACTGAACACACTTTTGCAGAGAAATTACGGCCATATCATCCTCTCATTAAAAAAGACTTGAAATATAATGACGTTTTTTTAATTATAACGTCCTTTATTCATCTGGATTTTTAATTTAATCCAGAACAACCATAATAGAATATTAAATTTTATCAACCATTATTTTTCAATATGAATTCAGCAACTTAGCCGGTAATTGAGCTTCCGGTAAAATATTTTTCCCCAAGACTTAAATTTTATTGACAAAAAGAAACATTTTGTCTATAAGTGCCAGTCTTAATTCTATTTCAGGTAAGGATACGTTTATGTACGCAGTAATAAAAACAGGAGCAAAACAGCACAAAGTAAGCGAAGGTGAAGTTTTATCCGTAGAAAAACTGGCCGGTAATAAGGGCGATGAAGTTGTTTTTAATGAAGTTCTTATGGTTTCCGACGATAAAGAAGTAAAAATAGGAAAACCTTTTGTGGACGGAGCCAAGGTTGTTGGTCAAATCATCACCCAGAAGAAAGGGCCGAAGCTTATTGTATACCATATGAAGAGACGCAAGGGTTTTCATAAAAAGACAGGACATCGTCAAAATTTAACCAGCATGAAAATAACAAAAATTTCGATGTAAGAGGAAGAAATCATGGCACATAAAAAAGGTCAGGGAAGCTCCCGCAACGGCAGAGACAGCAATTCCCAACGACGCGGCATTAAAGTTTTCGGCGGAGAGAAAATTCACGCCGGCTCTATCATTGTGCGGCAGGTAGGAACAAAAATTCATCCGGGCAATAACGTGGGACTGGGCAAAGATTTCACAATTTTCTCCCTGATTGACGGGGTGGTTAAATATGAGCGGCTCGACAAAACGAGGAAAAAAGTAAGTGTCTACGCATCATAGAAAATTATAATTAGATTTTTTAATCTTAAAGGCGCTTACATTAAGCGCCTTTTTTATTTAATGAGGCTTCAATTTCAAAAACGAAGGGTATTGAAATCAGCAAGCTGAATTATCCCGCGCATGCGGGATTGTTGTATGAATATTTCAGAATAATTTGTATAATTTCAGAAAAAATACACACAGGCAATAATTATGAAATTTGTTGATGAAGCAAAAATCTATATCAAGGCCGGTCACGGCGGCAGCGGTTGCGTAAGTTTCCGGCGGGAAAAATTCGTGCCGAAAGGCGGCCCCGACGGAGGAGACGGCGGCAAAGGCGGCGATGTTATCTTTCGTGCCACGGAAAGCCATCACACGCTGCTGGATTTAAAATACAAGCAACACCAGATCGCCAAAAACGGCGGCCATGGTTCCGGCAATCATCGCACCGGCAGAAGCGCGGAAGATCTGGAAGTCGCCGTACCGGTGGGAACCATTATCAAAAATTTTGAAACCGGAGAAGTCCTGGCGGATTTGTCCCGAAAGGAACAAATCTTTGTCGCCGCGCGCGGCGGCATCGGTGGCAAAGGCAATGCTCATTTTACTACGTCAACTCATCAGACACCGCGTTTTGCTCAGGAAGGCATGGAGGGCGAAGAATTCACACTCAAACTGGAACTGAAGCTGCTTGCTGACGTTGGCATCCTGGGCTTTCCCAACGCCGGCAAATCAACCTTTATTTCCCGCGTGTCTGCCGCAAAACCAAAAATTGCTGATTATCCTTTCACCACGCTTACACCGCATCTGGGAGTTGTTAAATATTCGGACAGTAAAAGTTTTGTCATCGCCGATATACCCGGCCTTATCTCCGGCGCGCATGACGGCATGGGCATGGGCATAAAATTTTTGAAACACATAGAAAGAACTTCTGTGTTACTGCACATTCTGGACATCTCCACGGAACCTAACACCAATGCCTGGTCTAACTTTACGGCAATCAATAAGGAGCTGGAGCATTACAATCCTGAACTCCTGGAGAAACCGCAAATCGTGGCTCTGAACAAAATTGATCTGCCTTATGTAAAAGAAAACGTCAAAAAAGAAGTTGCGATATTTAAGAAAAAAGGCATAATATTGCATCCTTTTTCCGCTATTACCGGCGAGGGCATTAAGGAAATACTAAACAAGATCATCACCAAATTAAGTTAAACCGGACGTAATGACAATGAGAGGAAATATTCGCCAGGATACACTCGCGCACGCAAAAATAATTCTCATCAAAATCGGCTCAGCGGTATTGACCGGCAGTGACGGACTGGATCTTAAAATCATCGATGCGCTTGTTCGTGAAATGTCCGATTTGGCTGATTCCGGATATTCCATCGTACTGGTTACTTCCGGCGCCATTGCTTCGGGAAAACATCGCCTGAAAATAACTGAAAATCTTAAAAGCATACCAGAAAAACAGGCGGCCGCGGCCGTCGGGCAGGGAAGATTAATGCGGGTCTATTCCAAATCATTTGAAAAGAACGGCCACTATGTCGCCCAAATTCTCTTAACCCTTTCCGATCTAACCGACCGTCAGCGATATTTGAATATCCGCAACACGCTTTCCACGCTGATGGAATGGAAAACCATTCCTATTATCAACGAAAATGACACCGTCGCCGTTGATGAAATCAAGTTTGGAGACAACGACAATCTGGCCGCGATGATCGCCAACATTATCGAAGCCGATCTCTTTATTAACCTGACGAGCACTGACGGACTTTACGATTGCAATCCGGCAGTATCTAAAAAAGCGAAACTCATACCTGTTGTCTGTGAATTCTCAGATGAGATTGAAGCGGCGGCTACCAACGAAACATCCTCCGCAGGCACGGGGGGAATGAAAAGTAAAATTCAAGCCGCCAAAAAAGTTTCCGCCATCGGCATTCCCTGCATTATCGCTCCCGGAAAGAAAATAAATGTTCTAAAGAACATCATGGCAGGAAAAGAAATCGGCACGCTGTTTTTACCTATGGCTGATCGTCTGAACAGCAAGAAATATTGGATCGCTTTCACGTTGCATCCACGCGGCAAGCTGACGATTGATGATGGGGCAAAGAAAGCCTTGCTGGACAAAGGCACGAGTCTTCTTCCTTCAGGCGTCACTGACGTGGAAGGAGATTTCGATTTGGGCGACCCGGTCAGTTGCGTTGACCGCGAAGGGAATATTCTGGCCAAAGGTCTGGTCAATTACAATTCACTTGAAATCCGTAAAATCAAAGGATTAAAAACTTCACAAATCAGCCAGGCTTTAGGTCATAAGGATTATGATGAAATAATCCATCGTGATAATCTGGCGATTACAAGACATCATTACAAAAGCAAAGCTCAATAAGTATTCTAATGTCTTATCAGCAAACAAAGGAGAATCCCATGAAGGCAAACTCAAATTTCCTCGATGGTAAAAAGTTATTTCGTAACGCGTTGCTCAAAGCAGGCGCTCTGCGCCCGGCCATGATCGTTGTTCCGGTTTTTTTCTTATTATTAGCCTGGAGCAGCAATGCCTTCTGCGGCACTTTTGATGAGGCAATCCGGAAAAATGATGTGGCTGGAGTCAAGGCCATGCTCAAAGCGGACCCCAGTTTGGCGACTGTCAAAGCCTGGGGTAATACGACGGCTTTGCATCTGGCGGCGCTGGAAGGACGCAGGGAAATTGTGGAAATGCTTCTGGCCTACAAGGCGGATGTGAATGCCAAGTCGTTTGACGGCGCGACGCCGCTTAGCGACGCGGCGAGCAGAGGCTACAAGGATGTGGTGGAAGTGTTGCTGGCGAACAATGCCGACGTCAATATCAAAGACACGCTGGGATTCGCTCCCTTGCATCTGGCAGTTCTGTCGGGTCACACGGAAGTGGTCGCGCTGCTTCTTGCGAACAAAGCGGATATAGCCGCGGTCGATGGAAACGATTTGACCTCTCTGCATCACGCCGCCAACCGGGGCGACAAAGCCATGGTGATTCTGCTTCTAGACAATAAAGCTAATATCAACGCCAAAGATAAAAGCGGCCTGACACCATTGGCTTACGCCGCATCGGCTAATCACGACGAAGTCGCCGAACTTCTCCGCCAGCGCGGGGCAACGTCATCCGGGAACGTGGAAATTCACGCCGCCGCCCGAATCGGCAATCTGGAAAAAGTCAAAGCCCTGCTGAAAGCGAATCCGAACTCCGTGAACGCCCGTGATGACGGCGGTTATCGCCCCCTGCACCTCGCTGTTTTGTCCGGCCATCGGGATGTGGCGGAAGTGCTGCTGTCCGGCGGAGCCGATGTTAACGCCAGAGACCTCAATGGCAAGACTCCTCTGTATTACGCGGCAGACAAGGGCTTTAGGGATATAGTGAAATCGCTTATCTCCCATAAAGCTAATGTCAATGCCAAAGACGGAATGGGCGGAACGCCGCTGGAAACAGTGGCATGGTCAAACAATATTCCGATAATGGAAATGCTTTTGGCCGCCAAGGCGGATGTGAATGTCAAGAACATGTCCAGCATGACGCCCCTGCACGGAGCGGCAGCCAACGGCTCCAAAGAAGCGGCCCAAATGCTGGTAGCCCATGGCGCCGATGTCAATGCCATGGCTATCGATAAGAAGACGCCGTTGCATCATGCCGCGGAAAAGGGTTCCAAAGAAATCGTGGAGTTGCTTTTAGCTCATGGGGCCGATCCTAACGTCAAGGAAGTTTTCGGCGAGACGCCCTTGATGATCGCGGCATTCGAAGGCCACAGGGATGTAGCGAAGGTGCTCCTTGTTCATGGCGCCGACATCAATGCTAAAGAAAGCTATAACCAGTCAGCGTTGCACGAAGCCGTTACAAAAGGCCGCAAGGATGTGGTGGAAGTGCTGCTGGCGAACAAAGCTGAAATCAACGGGAAGGATAACGCCGGAAAAACACCGCTGGCCTACGCCGTGTCGAATAACTTCACCGACATCGCGAAAATGCTGCGTGAGCATGGAGCCACAGAGTAGCGCCGGGAAGTTTATGAGCGTTTTAGATATTGACTTCAAGGCCGTTGATTAGCACATTTTACAAGATTTTCTTGACATGAAGGAAAGGACTTTTTATATTTTAAACATTAGGAATCAATATCTTATTAAAATAAAAAATAAGGAGAACGAATAAATATGAAGAGATTCGTAGTAGTAGCAGGTGTTTTATTTTTTTTAGGATTGGTAGTTATTTTTGCCCCATGCAGTAGTTATGCCCTTAATCCACAACCGCTCCCTCCGGGCCTTTATCCGGAGAAACAGTATATAGGAACGATCACAAAGATCGATGGCAACAAGATAACGGTGATGGATGACGCAGGCAAAGTGAGAACCATTGAAAGTAATGTGAAAGGTCTTAAGGTCGGCGATAAGATTACGGTAAATAACGGAAAGGTATCCAAGTCGGGGATTAATTCGTCAGCACAACCTCTGTATAAAGATGGTGAAGACGGGGTCAATCGTACGAAACCCGGGAAATAAAATCCAAAGCAACATTTTAGAATACTTTATTAAAGGCGGAATAAAATCCGCCTTTTTTATTGACATCTTCCTGAAGTCCTCAATTTTAATTAAGATACAACTTTTCAACCGATAATAAACACTATTCATGGCTTTCATTTTGCGGTCACGATTCACTTGACATATAAGATCATTATTAATATAAATACACACTTAAAAAGTGAAGTTGCAGGTTACTTTCGAGGAATGCCCGTTTTCTGAAGGCGAAAATTATTGATTCTCTTTTATCAAGGAGGGAAAAATGAAGAGATTTTGGTTGGTTTTATTGTCGCTGGGGCTGGTCATGGGCTTCAGTGTATCAGCCTTTGCGGTTGACGTAAAGGTAGGTGCCGAATATTTTGTCGGCGGTTTATATTTAAACAAAACTTCATTATCCACAGAGTACCCGGAAAACACGGATGTCAGCACAGCATTTTTCTATCAGCGGCTGCGTGTGGGGACGGATTTTATCGTATCCCCCTCCCTGAAACTGGTCACCCAGTTTGACGCGATGGAAAGAATTTGGGGCGGCATGCGTTCCAGCACTGATCCCAGCCAGGCCTCGGTGTTCTTTCCGACCGAATCTGCCGGGACACGGGCGGAAACCGAGAACATCGCTGTCAACGTAGTTTACATTGACTATGCTTCGCCGATCGGTTTATTCAAGGTCGGTTACATGCCCGATTATGTTTGGGGAACGGTTTTCGGCGATAACGGAAGCGCACTCTATGACGGACAGATACAGTACTTCGTGCCTGTCGGTCCCTTCACGATTTCTGCAGGCTACTCCAAGAGATATGATTATAGTTACAGCGCCGTCAGCAGCACCTCCTGGAGCTCCTATGTGAGAGATTATATGTCGAGGAAAACTGACAGAGATTACGATTCCTACCGCTTGGCCGCTATTTACAATTTCAAGGGCGGCGAAGCCGGCGCTCTTTTACTCTGGGATCGTGACGCGACCAATAGGGGATCGCAGGGAAATCCGACGAGTTTCTGGGATAATTACCTGACAAACGCATATGTGATCGATCCTTATGTCAAAGCCAAGATAGGCCCGGTCGCCCTACAGGCGGAGGCACAGTATTGGTTCGGCGATTATATGAAACATGAAGGATACAGCGGTCAAACTAACGTTTCCATCGACGCTCTGAGCGTCTTTGTTGATGCCACTGCCGATTTGGGCATGTTCTATACCGGAGGCACTTTTGCGTACCTTTCCGGCCCGGATCCCAATAAGGAAGATCGGGTCACAGGCGGAATCAACACCGGCGGTTACGACTGGAATCCCTGCCTGATTATGTTCAACACCGAAACTCTCGGCAATTGGGTAGGCACTATTTATGCCAATAACCCCGTTATATCCAATCTCGATATGCCGATGACCAACGCCTGGTTCTTTCAGGGCAGAGTTGGCGTAAAACCCAATCCGCAGTGGAGTATCATGCTATCATTGTCCTACGCGTTCGCGGATAAAAAAGTAGTTTGGGGCGTTCTGACGCCGGAGCAGGTTCCCAACGGTACCTACGGTACGGAAATCGATCTTAGCGCAACATACAAGATCACCAATAACCTGAGCTACATGCTGGGCGGCGCGTATTTATTTACCGGTGATTACTTCAAGGGTCTTGATCCTATTGGAACATGGAAAACCCAGGATGATTACCTGCTCATTAACAAACTTACTCTCAGCTTCTAAGAGAGTTAATATTTAACTTTTAAACGGAACCCCGTGAGGCCAAAAACCTCGCGGGGTTTTTTATTAGATTATATTTCCAATTGTTGAGATGATTATCCAATGACGGTGAAGTATTTTTTCCTTTCTGAAAGTCTCAAATTTTCAGTCTTGATATTTATTATCTTTCAAGCAAAAAGAAATAGAAAATGGCAGAATTCTAACTTAAAGCATGGTATAAGTTTCGGGGAGACAGGCTGTAATAGATTTTTTCATCAGAAGAGCGGATGATCCCGTATGAAAAAAGAAGAAGCAAGCCGGACTGCCGAGTTTAACGCATTGTTTCGTGCAAGAGAATCATCACAAAAAACCGGGAATAAGCGGCTTTTCGATGATCCTCTCGCTCATGGATTTTTAGAAAAAACCAAATGGGCATTTCTCCTATCACAACTACCGTTGATCGGTCGGCTCATACCCCTGTTCATCGATTGGAACTGGCCGGGGGTGAGGACTTCGGCTATCGGCCGAACATGCTGGATTGACGAGCAGCTTCGCTTTTCACTCAACAATAAAAATATCAGGCAGGTTGTCATCCTCGGTGCGGGATATGATTCTCGTGCATACAGAATATCGGGCATGAGCCGGACCAGAGTTTTTGAGATTGATCACCCCAACACTCTTGCCGTCAAGGTTAAACGTTTGAAAGATCTTCTGGGATCCATACCGGAAAATGTTTCCTTCGTTAATACTGATTTTGACCGGGAAGATTTTGCTCCTTTACTTGAAAAATACGGATTTAACCGTTTGATTCCGACTTTTTTTCTCTGGGAAGGGATTATGCATTATCTGACATCCGATGCTGTCGATAAAACTCTCCGTTCTATTTCGTCCCTGTCAGCGCCCGGAAGCTGCCTTGTCTTTACCTATATTCACCGCGGCTTGCTGGACGGCACAGATAAATTCGGCAATACAGGCCGTGTCCCTTCAACTCTTAAAAAATCGGGTGAGATATGGACATTTGGCCTACGGCCTGAAGAACTACAGTCTTTTCTTGCCGAACGCGGTTTTTCCCTGGTGACTGACGTCGGTTCCCTGGAATACCGGACACGTTACCTGGGAGCTTCAGGCAAGCACCTGAAGGGTTTCGAGTTTTATCGGGTGGCGCTTGCAAAGATATAAGTGAAGATTGGTACTATATGTAAATATCTGTCGGCCGTCTTTCCGCGCGTCGTTCAGAGAAAAAAATCTCCTTGTTCAACAAATCCCAGACCAGCTCTTTTCTGAATTCCATGACGTTTCCGTCATGAATCGTAATAATGTGCTGATCGCTGAGTTCTTTCAGAACCTGCTGAATTTCTCCGGGCTCTTTTCTGGTATACCGGCACAGGTCTTCCAGCACAGATCGATCATGCGGGAGAGGCCACTGATTGAGAAAATAGTGAAGCACCGTTTGTTTGATGGAAGACTGGGTCAGTTCTTCAAGAGACTGATTTGTATATTTAAGTCTGTTGGAAAATTCTTTGAGCATGAAAAGAGACACGCCGACGCTTTCCCGTAAAAGATTTCGGAACGTGTCATCGGAAATGACGGCCACATGGCTGTCTTCCATGGCCAATGCTGAAGCTGTACGAGGGGCCCGGATCAAGGCGGCCATTTCGCCGAAATAATTTCCCCGTCCCATCTCGGCCAGAATCTTTTTGACGTTGCCCGCTTTTTTTTCAACCCGCACCTTCCCCGTGAGGATATAGAATATGTCCTGTCCCGTGTCTCCTTCCTGAAAAATATAAGTGCCTTTGGGGTACATGCGGCCGAATTTTCTGAACAGACGTTTCTCGATGTTCGTGATTTTTTTCCTCGGCCGCAGAAAAGCCTTTTCCAGAAGGATTAAATTTCTCCTCTGATAGGACGAGATGATCTCCGCGCAGAAGAGAAAGATCAGCGCCATATAGAAGACCCAGATCATAAGAATGACAACGGTTTCCAGGGAGCCGAATATGACATTGTAGTGAGTATAGTTGGCTACGTACCATGTAAAAAAATGTTTGGCAATTTCCATGAGCGCTGAAAAGACAGCCGCACCGGCAAAGGCGCTGTCCAGGCTCACCTTGACTTTGGGAATAACTTTATAAACGATGGTAAAGAATGCCACCATCATCAGATAGGGAAGAACATACCTGGTCAAACCACTGTGAAAGAAAGGGGAAATGATCAGACCGTTGGAGAGCACAGTCTGTTTTGCGAGAGTCATGGAGATGTATGTAATCCGGATGCTGACAATACATACCGCCCACCCCATCGGGATCATGGATATGGTAAGCAGTTTGGAAAGCAGATAATTCCTCCTCTTCTGCGAATGAAATATTATGGTCATGGCGGTTTCAACGGATCTGAAAATCATTGCTGAAAACCAAATGAGGCTGAAGATTCCTATCCAGCCGAGGACTTGTTTCTTCTGTTCCAAACGGCCCAGCTGCTTTAGCAGAGATTCCGAAAAGAAGGGATTGAATCCCTGAATCGCTTCGATAACCTCCCGTTGAACATTCGGGTAAGAACCAAAAAACTGGTCCGCGACGATCAGCGTCAGGATGAAAAGCGGAATAAAAGACAATATGCCGTAAAGCGAAATAGCCGCGGCCTGATTTGTGTCGCCGTTATTCCGGTAATTTTTAATCGTATCGCGCAGAATGTCCCATGTTGTGGCAAACAAAAAACGGGAACGTTTGTTGAACTTTTGATATCTATGCTTCACTTTGCCGGGCATAATCCGCTCTTTCGGAAAAAGTTGTCGCGTTGACGGTTATTTGTTTTCTCAGATAAAATCCATTTAATCGGTTTTGAAGTATAGGGAAGCGGCATGAGCGTGTCAAGGGTAAAAGAGTTTCTTTTATAATACCGGTAAAACACATGAGCAATGTAACAAAAACTGAAGATAAGCAGGCGGCTCCTGCGTTTTTCTTCCTTAATCCTTAATTTTCATAATTCCAATTTTATGCTAGGATACAACCCGTAATCAGTAAAATATCGCATGCGTAAATATTTTTTTCAAAGAGGAATAAGTCTCCATTTGGTGGGGAAATAACTCTCAGTTAAGTATGATATCCATTATGCTCTTATCCCATAAGAAGCTATTTTCAGAGGAATTATTGCTAATATTAAATTGGCATATTTGTTGCTGATACTTTTCTAGGAATGATGAAAGAACGTAAGATGAATAATTCTTATGCTTCAATCATTAAAATTAATATCTTTTAAGAAAGGAGAAATTAATATGAAACGTTATCTGAAAATTGCAGGGATTACTTTGCTCATGTTTGTTTTTTTCTTAGTAAGTCTTCCAGTTGTTCAGGCTGAAACTGAGTGGCAAAAAGATCATCCGCGCCGTACTGAGGTTAATAAAAGACTGAAGAATCAAAATAAACGAATCAACGAGGGTGTGAAGAATGGGAAACTAACCAAGCAGCAGGCACGCAAATTACACAAAGAAGACCATCAGATCAGACAGGAAGAACGGGATATGGCGTCGCAAAATGGCGGACATATTACCAAGCAGGAAAAGAAAACTTTAAATCAGCAGGAAAATGCCACCAGCAATCAAATCTACAATGAAAAGCATGGTCAATAAATAAGTTCTTGTTTACGGCATATGTAGTATAATAGTCCGATAAAGGAGGTAACAAAATGAAAAAGTTGCTTTTGGGAACAATCGTTTTAGCGTTGATAAGTATTTTCCCTATCACGACGATGGCAGGGGTAGATGTGAGTGTTGGAATTTCTATACCGTTGCCACCGCCTGTCACATTTGAAGCACCGCCGGATGTAGTTGTATTACCAGATACCAATGGTGTTTATGTTGCTCCTGGTGTAAACGTATCCTTCCGTTCAGCCATATTGCCGCCTTACCTGCGGAAGACCAGAAGCATGGAACAATTGATTCCGTGGCTGTATTTGAAAGGTGTTTCCACCGGGGATTTTAGCGATGCCTTGGCAGCATTGGTCGGTAAAGATGCTCCGGGTTTGTCTGCCCCCACGATCAGTCGGCTCAAAACGGTTTGGCAGCAGGAGTTTCAGCAATGGCAAAAGCGTAATCTTTCAGAGAAACGTTATGTCTATTTCTGGGCCGATGGTATTTACTGCAACGTTCGCATGGATGATAAACAGTGCCTTTTGGTCATTATGGGTGCCACTGCTGATGGTGTAAAGGAACTGGTGGCGATAGAGGGCGGTTTCCGTGAAAGCGAAATGTCATGGAAACAACTTTTACTAGACCTGAAATCCAGAGGCCTGACTACCGCACCACAACTGGCGATTGGTGACGGCGCCTTGGGTTTCTGGAAAGCGTTGAGCAAAGTCTACGATGGTACCCGTTGGCAAAGATTAGACATTTTTTTCTGGAATGGTTTCTGGTGGCGTCCATGGGAAGGTCGCTGGTATCGTTCACCGTATTATGATCGTGGCTGGGCTTATTTCGATAGTGTTCCAAGGTTTTATTATGACGTAGATCCATATTGGAGAGGACATTATCTGAATCACAATTGGCACGGTCATATCTGGAATTATCAACCAATTCATCATTCACAACTTCAACAGAACTGGAAGAACTGGCAAGGTAATCGATCTTGGGGCAATCAAAAAACTTGGGGTGTTCAGGGTTATACACCTAAACCTCAACAGCAGAGACAGGTCATCAGACAACAAAGACAAACGCTATACGAACAAAAACCTGAAGTTCAGAAACATCAGCAATTTCAAAGACAGCAGAGGCAACAGCAATATAATGGTGAATCCCATCAACAGTCTCGAGGACATGAAGGCAGAGGTGAAGAACATGGAAGGTAGGAGGACAAGAAGTTGAACGCCCTATCTTTTTGATAGATGAACGAAAGGCAGAGTTAGCAATGGCTCTGCCTTTTTATTGATTTTCCCAAATAGTAATCTTGAATTCTCGTAACGCTCTAATACTGAACTTTTGCCGGTAGAAAATAATCAAACGATCTTCCTCCAAATTTGACGACTGCCAAATACTGTGGATAAGGAGGTGTCTGCCATACAAGCAATGACTTAATTTGAAACCGTTTGTCCGGTCAAATATTGTTTAGAATAGTTTTTTCTATTATGTTTCATCAATGGCCATATTGGCCAGTTTATCGGCATGGCTGTTGTGGAGACGCGGAACGTGTTTAACGACAACAGAATCAAAAGATGCCAGTAGATTGCGAACTTCTTTCATCAAGATCTGCAAATTTTCATTTTTAACGCGATAGGAACCGTTGATTTGTTTGGCCAAGAGCTCCGAATCCAGATAAATTTCCAGGTTCTTATAATCATGAGACAACGCGCCCTTTAATCCCATAATGAGCGCCTTATATTCGGCAATGTTGTTGGTGCAGTGCCCCAGATATTCCTTGCCTTCCCAGACAACGTTTTCACCGGCATCCGTGATAACAGCGCCGGCGCCGCCAACCCCGGGATTGCCGCGACAGGCGCCGTCACTGAATAATTTATAACTTTTCCCCGCCATAGAATCTAAACCGGCTTTCCCATATTCTGGTAATACATTATCCTGTTGCAATTGGGACAACTAAGCAAATCATCCGATCTCTGCAATTCATTATAAAGCTGTGCCGGAATATTCATGTGGCAGCCGTTGCAAACGGCTTTCCAGACGGAAGTGACTCCGATTCCTTTATTTCTTTTTTTGACTTTTTCATATATAATAAGAAGATCATCGGGAACATTCTTCTGCAAATCCATTCGATTCTGCTCCCAGGCAGCGACATCCGTATCCACGGCATTCAATTCATCCTCGATCGCTTTCTTTTCCTGTTCGTATTTATTTCTGCCCTGTTTAAAAATTTCTTCGTCTTTTTTCACTAAAACAGAAAGCTTATCCAGTTCTTCCAGTATCGAAATTATTTGAGTTTCAACTTCACCGCGGGATGATTCGGCAATCTCAATTTCCTTGAGCATGGCCTGATATTCCTTGTTATTCTTAACCTCCAGCATTCTTTCTTTTGTTTTTACAATACCTTCGTTAATTTTTTTGATTTTGCTTTCATTTTCAACATGACGGGACTTAAGCTCATCATACTTTGTTTTACTTTTTTCTATTCCTTCTTTAAATGAGCTGAATTCTTTATCCAGTTTTTCTATACTCCCCGGCAATATTTTTTTCTTTGCGGATAACTTTACCAGCTGGGAATCACAATCCTGAAGCTTTATTAATAATAATAATTTCTCTTTCAATAATTTTCTCCTTCTTTTCTTAGTATAAAAAAAATGCACCTTTTAGGGGTGCATTTTTTCAAGTAAACTGCTTTATAAGCTGATCATCTGAGCCGTGGAATGATGACCTTATCTGTCTCACCACGGCCTTTACAGAGCTTGTTGTCAAATTTTCTCTCATTGTATAAAAAATACTTTTTCTTTCAACCATGACTCTTCTTCTAAATTATATTTGGTGGGCCCACCTGGAGTCGAACCAGGGACCTACCGGTTATGAGCCGGTGGCTCTACCAGTTGAGCTATAGGCCCGCCATTTTTATCAGACATGTCAGAGGGGCTTTGATATACCCAAACATATTGATTGTCAATACTATTTTACTGTTTACCGTAACGTTTCTTGGATTTGTTCTTCATCTTCTTTAATGGCGGCTCTTCGATCACTTCCGGGACTTCAGTAACTTCGGCAGATTTTTCAATGGTATCCACCGACAAGTTTCCCTCCTGCGTTAAAAAATTAGACCGGTCGCTGATGCCGAAACGCATCCGTAAAACCTTTTCCTCGCGCGATGTTAATGTGGTTAATATTTTCCGTGTCTGTTCCGCCAAATCTATATTGATCGTTGCTTCCGAAGGAGACATCACTCTTTTATCTTCGATAAAATCGCCCAAGTGACTGTCTTCCTCCTCGCCAATGGGGGTTTCCAAAGAAATAGGTTCCTTGGCAATTTTTAAAACCTTTCTGACCTTTTCCAACGGATATTCCATTTTATTGGCGATTTCTTCAGGAGTGGGCTCGCGCCCCAGTTCCTGGACAAGATAGCGGGAAGTGCGAATCAATTTATTGATCGTCTCAATCATATGCACGGGAATTCTAATGGTACGCGCCTGATCGGCGATAGCCCTCGTAATTGCCTGCCTGATCCACCATGTGGCATACGTGGAAAATTTGTATCCGCGCTGATACTCAAATTTATCCACCGCCTTCATCAGACCAATATTGCCTTCCTGAATCAAATCAAGAAACTGCAAACCCCGGTTCGTGTATTTCTTGGCGATACTTACAACAAGCCGCAGATTTGCTTCTACCAGCGTTCTTTGAGCTATCTCCGCTTTTGTTTCTCCTTCTTCAATGGATTTAATAATTGTTTTTAAAGTTACCGTCGGTATCCCCACTTCCTTCACAACCTGTTTTATCTTCTTTTGAGCTTCGTGTATGGCCGGCTTACTTTTCTTGAGCAGATCAATAGAAACACGGTTTTCTTTTGCCACACGTTTTTCATCCTGCTTCGATTTTTTCATCTTGCCCCAGGCTTTTTCCATCTGCGCCAGAGTCAAACGCGTTTCTTTTTTATATTGAGCAATCACGTTTTCAGCGGCCTCAATCTCATCCGCATAATGCCGCAGACGGGCAATAAAACGATGAATTTGTTTTTTGCTGAAACGAATTTTACGACAAAGCGTGACGATGCGACGTGCGTTTATTTCCACCTGGGCGGTCAAAGCATCTCTTTTTTTCTTCGGAAGACTGGCTGATTTCAGTTTGGCCTGCAGGACTTTATTTTTATCGTAAAAATCTTCGATTCTGGCAATCAACTTGAGAATTCTTTCTTTATGTTCGTCCTCCTCCATAAAGCCTTCTTCATCTTCTATATTGTCAACCACATTTTTACTCTTGAGTTCGCCGGTCTGAAGTTTTTCCCCGATACTCAACACTTCGTTAATCGAAACAGATAAACGGAATATAGCCGACATTGTTTCGCGCGCGCCTTCTTCGATTTTCTTGGCTATTTCCACTTCACCTTCGCGACTCAAAAGAGACACCGATCCCATCTCGCGCAAATACATTTTTACCGGATCTCCGGTTTTTTCCGCGCTGGGCACAAGCGCAAGTGTATCCTTGAGAATGGCATCGCCCACGTCCTTCATTGACTTCTTCACAGTCAATTTTTCACCCTGTTCGGTATCAATGATATCAATATTTTTTTCTCCAAAAAGCATGATGATATCATCAATTTGTTCCGAAGATGTTACATCCGGCAGCAAGGCGTCATTGACATCATCGTACGTCAGGAAACCTTTTTCTTCACCCAGCAAAATCAATTTATTAACTTCATCGGATTGTACTTCTTTCGCCATCTGGCATCTCCTTCAAATATTTTATTTATTTAAAATTTTAATTTAGTAATTCTTTCTCTTTAATCAAGAGATCTTCTTTTTCATAAAGAAGCTTATTGAGCAGATCTTCATTGCCGCTTTCCTGGGCTTTGCTCAATCTCAATTTAATCTGACGGTGCTGTTCCTTATAGCATTTTCTCTTAATCTGTCTTACATTATCAGCAAATATTTTCTCCAGTATTTTATCATCGGCGGGCATTGCCTTCATCATTGCTTGAAATATCCTTTCGCGCAAAGCCGCATTCTCATTAGCCGATAAAATTACGCCAATATCAACAAAACCCAGCAATTTATAGGCATCAATGATTTTCCTGCCCAGGTTTTGGAGCTCCGGCTGTAAAAAATAATCCAGTATGTTTTCGTTTTCCACCTGTATGATTTTCTGAGGATACTCCAGCATGAGTTGAATTAAATGCAATTCAACAAGATCATTATTGATGCTGACAGGCTGTTTTGTTTTTACGCTTTTCGTTTCTCCCTGAGTTACATTTTTATAAGTTTCTTTTATCAGCAACTCTTCGTTAAGGCCTGTTTTCTCCGCTATACGTTTGATAAAAAGGTCCTTTTCTTTTTTATCGCCGATTTTAGCAATAAATTCCATGGCGGTTTTTATCATATCCCGTTTATCTTCGAAAGTCTTGCCGCCACCCAGCACATTTTCAATATAATAATCGCTCAGCGGTTGAGCATGGGAAATCAATTCTTCCAGTTTGTCTTTGCCAAACTTCCTTACATAATCATCGGGATCGTATCCTTCAGGCAGGATTAAAGCCCGCGCTCGCATTTCTGTGCTCAAAAATAATTCCAGGCTGCGGTCAAGCGCTTTTATCCCCGCCTCGTCCGGATCAAAAAGAGCGACAACTTCCACCGTGTAACGGCGAAGCAGCTCCAGATGCTCTCTGGTCAGCGCCGTACCTAAAGTGGCGACGACATTGCAGATACCCGCATTCCACAGAGAAATCAAATCAAAATATCCTTCAACAATGAGCGCAAAACCTTTTTTGCGAATTTCTTCTTTCGCCTTGTTCAGGCCGTATAAATTTTTCCCCTTGATATAAACCGGCGATTCCGGAGAGTTGAGATATTTGGGCTCTCCTTTCTCCATAATTCTGCCGCCGAACGCCACGATTTCACCGAAAACATTTTCAATAGGAAAAATAAGACGACCACGGAACCGGTCATAATAACTTCCTTCCTTACCGGTAATCACCAGTCCCGCCTGTTCGGCCAGTTTCAGCGATATTCCGCTGCCTTCAATGTAATCTGTCAAAGAACGCCATGTGTCGGGCACGTATCCCAGACGGAATTGTTTGATGACTTCTTCAGCGATACCCCTGTTTTGCAGGTATTTGCGGGCAGCAGCGCCTGCGAGAGAAGCAAGATTACGGGAGAATTGCTGCGCCGCTTTCAGATTTAAATTAATGATACCCTCCTTCAATGAATCCTTTTGCCTGCCTTCTTTGCCGGAAGATACCGGGGGTAAAATAACTCCCGTTTTCTCCGCCAGATATTCAATGGCTTCCGGAAAAGTTTTATCGGCAATTTTCATCAAGAACGTAATAACATTGCCGCCTTCTCCACAGCCGAAACAATAAAATATTTGCTTGTCACGGTTTACGGAGAATGACGGTGTTTTTTCCTGATGAAACGGGCATAAGCCCGTAAAATTCCTCCCCGCTTTTTTTAATGTAAGGTATTCGGAAACAAGATCAACAATATCTACTCTGTTTTTAATTTCTTCAATCTTGCTTTTATCAACGTACACTGGATATCCCGCTCAATACCGCAAAATCCGTGCTGTTTATTCACGGAAGAAAATGTTTATTTAGATAAAAACGCTTTAACCTTTTCGCCTACAACCTTGCCGTCGGCCGTTCCTGTAAGCTTGGGCATTAGAAGTTTCATGACTTTTCCCATGTCTTTGATAGAGACGGCCCCTGCTTCCTCTATTGTTTTCTTAATCAACGCATCAACCTCATCTTCCGACATCTGGGCCGGCATAAATTCCTGCAGGAACTTCAATTCCGCTTCTTCTTTTTCCACCAGATCAGTCCGGCCACCTTTGACAAACTGCTCGATAGAATCTTTTCTTTGCTTGATCATTGAGGAAAGAACCTGCAGAGATTCAGTTTCGTTAAGCGACCGCATTAAATCGATTTCCTTGTTATGCAGCGCTGTCTTCAACATCCGAGCCGCGGAAAGCCTGATTTTATCCTTGGATTTAGCGGCGGTAACCATTTCTTCATTTAACTTGATATTGATATCCATAAATCACCTTATTTAATTTAGCCTAATTCATCCTGCAGTTTTCTGCCTCCGAGAACATGAACGTGTAAATGAAACACGACCTGTCCTCCCTCAGCGTTACAGTTCATCGCCACGCGAAAACCACTTTCGGCAATATTTTTTATCCGTGCCACCTTTTGCGCGGCGGCAATCAGATTATTCATAATATTATCTTTTTCAGTATTAACATCCATCAGTGTCGAAATGTGATTCTTGGGAATGATGATAACATGCGTAGGCGCCATCGGATGAATATCATCAAATGCCAAAACTTTATCATCTTCATAAACTTTGGCGCAGGGAATCTCACCACGGACAATTTTACAAAAAATACAATCTGACATAAATGGCACCTCCGCCGCTTTTTCAATGATTAAACATTTTTACTTGCTCTTATCGCTTCTTCCAGGGAAATAGCCCCGGTGTAAAGAGCGCGTCCGATAATCACTCCGTAAAATTCACAATCTCTTATCGCCAGAAGATTTTCGATATCAGCGAGCGTGGCCACGCCGCCGGAAGCAATAACCGGAATGTTCACTGCCTTTGCCAGTTCTCTCGTCGCTTCGATATTGACTCCCGTGCTCATGCCGTCGCGTTCAATATCGGTGTAAACTATGGCCTTGACGTCGCAATTTGCATACTGTCTGGCCAGATCAACGGCGTTTTTATCTGTTTTTTGCGTCCAGCCGCGAACGGCTACCCTGCCATCCAGGGCGTCAATACCCAGAATTATTTGATCCGGAAATGTATCGCTCGCTTCCTGGACAATTTTTTCGTTTTGCAGAGCGGTCGTGCCCAGGATGACGCTCTCGACACCGTTGCTTAAGTAATACTCAATGGTTTCCATATCCCTTATTCCGCCGCCGACCTGAATGGGAACCTCAACCTTGCGGGCAATGTCCAGAATAACATCGGCATTGCGGGGCAAACCGGCGACGGACCCGTCAAGATCAACGATATGAATTAATTCAGCGCCTTTTTGCATCCACGTCAGCGCCATATCCGCCGGATTATCCGCATATGTTGTAACCCGGTTAAAATCGCCCTGCGCCAGTCTCACACATTTTCCATCTTTGATATCAATTGCCGGAATAATGATCAACGAATTTCTCTCACGTGAAAAAAAGTTTAGCTTCATTAATAATGAATGAACTTAAAATAAGAACAAACCTTTATTTTCAAGTTATCTTTTATTTACCCACCGAAGCTCTTTTAACAGATATAATCTTGTGGGCTGCTGCGTTTTGAAAAATATATTTAATTTTCAAAATTTGGGAACGTCTTAAAAATCTTATTCATGCCCTGCTCTGTCAACTGGCGCGCGGTAATCCATTTAAATAACGAAGATATCTGAAAAACATCTTCCATCGCCGATTTTTGTGTTTTGTCAAAAAGACCCCGCCAAACGATGCTGCCGTCACTCGTTTTAATCAAATGAATTTCAAAAAATACAGATGCCGGATGTTTCACTGAGTATTTGTAACCCTCTCTGTCCGTATAACGGTAAACATAACCCACGGCCAGAAAATCGGCTCCCAGCTCATCGCCGGTTTTCTTCAAAATCTTCAACAAAGGTTCTTTAAGCGATTCTGAAGAAATTCTTTTATAGACACTATCCACTTTGTCCTCAGGAATCAATTCCACTTCTTTCATTTCACGCAGTTTATTAACAAAAATTTCTTCAACTATTTTTTCAGATCCCTTTAAAACTTTACCGCTGGAAATACCTATGCCGCAAATCGGACAAACATACGGTATTCCCCGATTCTTCTTCAGCGGTTAAAGGTTGAAAAGGAATTACGGCAATACGCTTTGCAAGTTTAGCGTTTTCCGAACTTGTTTCCGCAGCTTGAACTGTAATTGACAAAGCTGCAATGCCACCAAAACAAATCCCGCGATACATCCTATTTTTTTCCAAAAATATTTAATCAAAATTCAATCTCACTTTCTTAAAGACTTCCTTTTGTGGAAAGGACACCTTTAATATTTTCATTTAAATCTACGGCGTTTCGGAAGGCACGGGCAAAAGCTTTGAATATCGTCTCAATAATATGGTGACCGTTATCGCCATACAAAAAATTGATGTGCAAGGTTATACCGCTGTTATCGGTAAACGCTTTAAAAAATTCCTTAACCAGGGAAGGATCAAATCCGCTGATTTTCCTGCGTCCATATTTTACGTTGTAAATTAAATAGGGACGACCGGAAATATCCATATCCACCCGGCACAAACATTCATCCATCGGCACACAGGCAGAACCGTATCGATTAATACCTGTCTTTTTCCCCAGGGCTTTTGAAACGGCCTGTCCCAGACAGATACCTAAATCTTCCACCAAATGATGATCATCAATTTGTGTGTCCCCTTTGCTCTTGACAACAAGTTTTAACAAGCCATGCCGCGCAAAAAGTTCCAGCATATGATTTAAAAAAGGAATGGTCGTGTCAATCCTGCTTCCCGCGGTTTTATCCAGATCAATTTCAAGATTGATATCTGTTTCCGTTGTTTTACGGATAATTTTTGCTTTTCTGGACATGTTCGACTTCCCTGCTAAATAACCTTGTTTAAAGGATATTCAATTATACCCTGCGCCCCTGCTTCCAGAAGCGTGGGAATCAAAGTACGTATAATTTTTGCGTCAACAATGGATTCTATGGCAAACCATTTATTTGAAGACAAACTGGAAATAGTGGGCGCTTTGAGCGAAGGAAGCAGCGACATCACCTTATCCAGATTTTCCTTGGCGACATTAAGTTTCAGACCCACCTTGCCCATAGCCTGCAAAGAACCCATAAGCATTGTGCTGATTTGTTCAATTTTTTTACGCTTCCATGTATTCTTCCAGGAAGCGCGATTGGCAATTAACTGCGTATTGGTCTTCATCAGTTCATGAATAATCCTCAATTTATTGGCCCTAATCGTCGAACCGGTTTCCGTTACCTCCACAACAGCATCCACCAGACCTTCCACGACTTTGGCTTCCGTCGCTCCCCAGGAAAATTCAACATGAATATTGATATCTCTTTCGGCAAAATATTTCTTCGTAAAATTCACCAGCTCCGTTGATATTCTTTTGCCTTCCATATCTTCGATTGATCTGAAAGGTGAATCTTCGCGGACAACCAGCACCCAGCGCGCTTTCTGAGTTGAAACCTTGGAATAAATCAAATCCTGCACAACAACTACATCCGATGAATTTTCCAGAATCCAGTCAATTCCCGTGAGACCCAAATCCAGAGTGCCGTCTTCAACATAACGCGACATTTCCTGCGCTCTGACGAGTTTGCACGTAATTTCCGGATCATCAATGTCGGGAAAGTAACTTCGAGCGTCACAGGTAATGCGCCAGCCGGCTTTTTTAAATAAATCTATGGTACTGTTTTCCAGGCTTCCTTTGGGAATTCCTAATTTCAAAACTTTCATTTGTATACTTCCTTCGGATTAAAAATCTTCTCCCCGACAACAACAAAATCTTGGCCGCTTAACTTCCGGTAGAAGCACGATTTGTAACCTGTATGGCAGGCCGCATCTCCCAATTGCTTGACCTGCAATAGAATCGTGTCATTATCGCAATCAATAAAAATATTTTTGATGATTTGAAAATGTCCGGATTCTTCACCCTTTAACCAGAGTTTTTGTCTAGAACGGCTCCAGTAAGTGGCCTTGCCTGTTTGCAGTGTTGCTTCCCATGATTCATGATTCATGTAAGCCATCATAAGAACTTCTTTCGTTTCAGCATCTTGAACAATCGCGGGTACTAAGCCGTCCCCTTTGGAAAAATCAGGTTCTATCATTTTATCCTCATAACTTTGTAATTTTATATATCTAAATTATGAATTGCTTTAAATCAAGAAATATTTTCATCTTTTATAATATCTATTTACGGCTTGTCCCCATATTCTTTTTGTGCTAAAAAATCTCTGTAAAAAATTTATTTCCCAACCGGAGGTATAATTATGTCTTTGCTAATCGGAGGAGTAATTTCCGCCATCTTCGGATTGATCAGTTTAATATTTTTCTGGTCGGATTTTATGACCATACTCAGGGGCGCGTTTCCCATCTTTTTACTGATGGGCGGGGCTTTGGCCGTTTATGTAGGTATTGATGAAATTCAGGAAAAAGAAAAGGAAGAAAGGCATCGGCAGGAAGAAAAACTGGAACAAGCACAAAGAGAAATTGAAACAGTGCGAGCACAAGCCGAACTCTATAAGGAAGAATTAAATAAATTAAAAGAATCAAAACAGTAAAGTTATTATAACATTAATATAACAACAAATTTGACATTTAAATCATGGTATGTCAAAGAGCCATTCTGCATAAAAAAACACCCCAAATTTATCCAATAAGTACAATCCATTGAAATATTAAATTAACCGAATCTCATTATGTCAATAATGACATATGTTCTTGTTATCATTATCTTAATTCATTTTTTCATTATTTACATTAATTAATCTTTACAAAACAACTATTTAGTGATAATTGAGCGTCAATTTTATTTATGTCAATAAAGACATATTTGATCAGAAATCCATTGTTGTTAAATACATTGAATTTTGGAGGAAAAAATGAAGAGATTTTGGTTAATTTTGTTGTCACTTGGCCTGGTCATGGCCTTCAGCGTGTCAGCCTTCGCGGTTGATGTCCAAATGAGCGGCAATTTTTATGTTGCCGGAATGTACTTAAATAAAACAAGTCTAGCGGACGCTGACGAAATACCGTATATGATAAAAACAATAGAATCTCCGGTTACACGCCAATCCCAATCCCAGCACTGCTTTCTTTTATCAGAGACTACGCGTAGAAACAGACTTTATCGTATCTCCTGGCTTGAAACTGATTACCCGCTTTGACGCCATGGATAGAATCTGGGGCGGACAGAGATCTACACCCTGGGGAGGCGGTAAAGATGCTAATTACAACTTTAACGATTATTTCCCATCTGCAGATAGCAGGGCGGAAAATGAAAACATCGCCTTCGATTGGTCTTATATAGATTATCAGTCCCCTATCGGAGAGTTTAAAATCGGTTATCAGGAATACGGCGCCACCGGCACAGTATTCGGCAATTCCACTTATCCTGCTGCACGGTTGAGATTTTATTCCAATCCCATCAAGGGAGTTTTCAACATCAATGCGGATATTTCGAAACTCAAAGATTACAGTGATAGTGCGGCCGTTTATTCTATTCATCAACAACTGATGCGGACTACGACTCATACGGCCTTGAAGGGGTTTATAATTGGAAGGATGGCAAGGCGGGAATGAAAGTTATTTATTACCGTAACGCACAATACAGACCAACCACTTCAAAATATCCCAATTCCAGAGTGGATTATTTTACTTTCAATCCCTATACCATTTTTAAAATCGGCCCTGTAGCAGTGCAATCCGAATTCAATTACGCGACAGGTAGATACAGGGAATATGATAACAGCACTCTGGGCAGCGACATTAGAATGGAACAGATGGCCGGTTGGGTTGACGCCACCGCCACTTTTGCTCCATTCTATATAGGCGGCACGATTGCTTACGTATCCGGCGATGACCCCAATACGAAAGATGTAAGAGGAGGGTGGGCACTCTAAGCGGTGGTACCGACTGGAATCCCTGTCTAATTATGTTTAATTACTACGATATGACTAATGAGGTTGGTCCTATTTCCGGTTACGACTTGTCACCGACGCCGGTTAACAGTTCTCTTCCTGTTTACGGCAACGGTTATCTCAGCGGTCCGATGTATAACGCCTGGTTCTTCCAGGGCAGAGTTGGTATTAAACCTACTGCCCAGATCGATACCGCACTTTCAGTTTCCTACGCAAAAACGGATAAGCCCGGTTTTTACCAATATTCGAGTTCAAGCAAACCAGTTCAATTTTCTGGCGGCACGTATGGTACGGAAGTTGATCTTACCGGCACTTACAAAATCACCAATAACCTGTCCTACATGCTGGGGATCGGTTATCTCTTCACCGGTGATTACTTCAAGGGTATCAATGGAAACAATCAAGTTGTTAATGATTACATCCTCATGAACAAACTGACCCTGAGTTTCTAATAACTCATTTATTTAACTTTCAAACTAAAACCCCGGGAGTGTTCAACCTCCCGGGGTTTTTTATTTAAACCCCTTCTTACTAATCATTGAAACTACTACGTTCATGCGGCATCTTTTATTCTGAAGGCTCAAGACATATTATGATGCGGATTCTTCCCTGCGTTGAGTAATCATTCCCCAGATCATCAACACCGCTCCCAGAGAAATAGACGAATCCGCCACATTAAATGCCGGCCAGTGCCATGAACGGACATAAAAATCGAGAAAGTCCACGACCGCGCCGAAGCGCACCCGGTCAATAAGATTTCCAACCGCACCGGCAAAAATAAGCGTTAGAGATATGACAGTAAATATATTCGATGATTTACTTTTGAGGATGTAATAAATGATCAACAAGATAACCAGCGCCGTAATTCCGATAAAGAAAACATAGCGGAATGTTGCGGAAGCATCAGCCAGAAATCCGAAAGCGGCGCCTGGATTCATCACATAAACAAGATTAAAAAAACCATCAATAATGGGATATGATTCATGTATGATAAATTTTGCCACGATAGCCGCTTTCGTTATCTGATCCAGCACAACCACCGCAATCGCGCCAAGAATGAAAATGACGATATTTTTCTTCAAACAAATCTCCTTTGGAAGCCTGTTTTATTGATCTATAGATTCGGCAGACAGCGGGCGCAAACCGTAGGATGCTTCGCGTCGGAACCGACGGATTCTTCATAAATCCAACAACGTTCGCATTTGCTTCCTCGGGCTTTTTCCACGCCGACAACAAGCCCTTCGATTTCCGCGCTCTTGAAAGGCTCGGCAATATCTTTCTCTTGGAACAACTGCAATTGCGACACAATCAGCAGAGAACGCATATCTTCGAGATGCGCGGCAAATAAAGCACGCATTTTTTCAGGAGCGGCTATCGTGATACGGGCATCAAGCGAATGTCCGATCACTTTTTCTTTTCTGGCCTGCTCCACAGCTTTGGCAATTTCGCTCTTTGCGTCAATCATTGTTTTCCAGCGTTCGCCCAATTCCGCATTAAAATATTTGTCGCTGACCCGCGGAAATTGCGCCAGATGAACGCTTTCTTCTTTTTCACTCCATGATGGCATTGACGACCAAACCTCTTCCGCAGTAAATGTCAGAATCGGCGCAAGAAGAAGCGTCATAGCCTTTAAAATGGTAAACATCGCCGTCTGCCCGGAGCGGCGCTCCACCGAATTTGTCTTGGTCGTATAGAGTCTGTCTTTTAAAACATCCAGATAAAGAGCGCTCAAATCCACAGTACAATAATTATACATCGTGTAGAAAACGACATGGAACTGATGGCGCTCGTAAGCCTCCGTCACGCGTTTGATGACTTCCTGCAGGCGGTGCAATGCCCATTGATCCATTTCCGTCATTTTCTCATAAGCGACCTGATCTTTATCCACGTCGAAGTCATAAAGGTTTCCCAGAATGAACCTGCTAGTATTGCGGATACGGCGATAAGCTTCCATCAGGCGTTTAAGAATTTCTTCGGAAATGCGGATATCGTCCGTATAATCTTCCGCCGCCACCCATAGCCGGAGAATTTCCGCGCCGTATTTTTCAATGGCTTCTTCCGCCCCGATGACGTTGCCGACGGACTTGGACATTTTTTTACCATCTCCGTCCACGACAAAACCGTGCGTGAGTACGCTCTTATAAGGCGCGCGTCCGCGGGTTCCAACGGATTCAAGAAGCGAGGAATGGAACCAGCCGCGGTGCTGATCGGAACCTTCCAGATACATATCGCAGGGAGAACTCAAATCCGCCCGTTTTTCCAGAACCGCCGCGTGGCTGACACCTGAATCAAACCACACGTCCAGAATATTTACTTCCTTGTTAAATTCCGTCGAGTGACAGTGCGGACAGGTTGTGTGTTTCGGCATCAGATCTTTCGGTTCTTTTTCAAACCAGACATCCGCGCCGTTTTTTTCCACCAGTTCAACAAGATGATCCACGATTTCCTTTGTCAGAACTTCGTTCTTACATTTGGCGCAGTAGAAGACTGTAATGGGCACACCCCACAACCGTTGACGTGAAATACACCAGTCGGGACGGTTTTCCACCATACCGTAGATGCGGTCGCGTCCCCAGGAAGGAATCCATTGGACTTCATTGATACAGGCCAGCGCTTTTTTTCTGAGATCGTTTTTCTCCATCGAGATGAACCACTGCTCCGTGGAACGGAAAATGATGGGTTTCTTGCAGCGCCAGCAGTGCGGATAAGAATGCTGCATGGAAACGTGTCCCATAAGCGCGCCCACTTCCTTTAATTTTTTAATTACATTATCATTGGCGTCAAAAACAAACTGTCCGGCGAAATGTTCGACATCCTCGGTAAATTTCCCCGCGTCGTCCACCGGCGCGTAATTGTCCAATCCGTATTCCAAACCGATTTCATAGTCTTCCTGTCCGTGGCCGGGCGCGATATGCACGGCGCCGGTTCCGGCTTCCAGCGTGACAAACGGTGCCAGAATCAAAAGGCTGTTTCTTTTGATCAGCGGATGAACGCATTTCTGGCCTTCGAGAACTGCGCCCTTGAACTCATCGAGTATTTCATATTTTTTATTCTTGAACCCGAACGCTTCCAGACAATAATCAAGCATGTCCTTGGCAACAATCAGCACTTCTTTTTCAATCTTCACCGCGGCATAAATAAAATCATCCTTGACGGCAATCGCGAGGTTGGCCGGAATCGTCCAGGGCGTTGTTGTCCAGATCACCATGTTGACTTTCTGCCCGTTCAGTTTCGGCAGCACCTGGCTGACATCGGATGTAAAAGCAAATTTCACGTAAATGGACGGCGTGGAATGATCGGCATATTCCACTTCCGCTTCGGCCAGCGCCGTCTTGCACGATCGCGCACCAGTAAACAGGCTTCTTGCCTTTGTAAACACTGCCGTTGAGATAGAGCTTGCCGAATTCGGCGACGGTTGCCGCCTCGTAAGGATAGGCCATTGTCAGATAGGGATTATCCCACTCGCCAAAGACCCCCAGACGCTTGAACTGTTCGCGTTGAATACCGACAAATTTTTCCGCGTATACGCGGCAGGCGCGGCGCTTTTCCACTTGCGACATGGCCGCCTTCTTACCGCCCAGTTCCTTATCCACCTGATGTTCGATAGGCAGACCGTGGCAATCCCAGCCCGGCACATACACGCCGTCAAAGCCGCTCATGTTTTTCGATTTAATGACGATATCCTTGATGATTTTATTGAGAGCCGTGCCCAGATGAATATTGCCGTTGGCGTAAGGAGGACCATCATGCAGAATATACGGTTTCTTCCCCTTTAACGTTTGCCGTATTTTCTTATAAATGCCCATTTCCTCCCACTTTTTCAACATTTCCGGTTCACGTTGCGCCAGATTCGCTTTCATCGGAAAATCCGTCTGGGGAAGATTTAAAGTATTTTTATAATCCATCTCCTGCTCCTGTTTATTAATCAGCGAAATTACTCTTTTGCTTTAATAATTTAAACCAAGACTGCCTTTTTGGGGGCGGCTTGGTTACGATGCAGTGAAGTATCACATTATTTCAGCACTTTCAAGAAAACTTATAATTCTTAACACTGATAATTTCTTGACAAATTCGCTGAATTTATAGCATCAAATGAATCGTGCTGTTGTTATACTCAACGTGATAGAAAAAGTTCAAAAAGTATGTTAATCGTAAGATAATAGCGCGGGGAGATATCATCTCATGAAAATATGTCTTAATTGTCAGGAAGAGTTTTCGGATAAAGTTAATAAATGTCTTTATTGTGGTGGACCACTGCAAATATTATCAACACCGGAGCAAACCACTTTTGCTGAAACCGATAAAAAGGAAACAAGCGGGATAGAACCAGGTAAAATATGGAAGTACTATAAGGTGCCTGTTATCATATCCATTATCTTAATTTTAACTGCCGGCATTTTTTTCATAGTTTCACAAAAAACAGACCTCAATCAAGATGAAAAACAAGTTGCCGGAACCGAACCTCCGAAACTTGATGCTTCTGCCACTCCGGCGCAGGAACCTGCTGCGGCACAAGAATCTGCTCAGGTGCATGCCCCTTTTCCTGTATTAGGACCTTCCCCGGAATTAAAATCCGCCCTATTACCCGCCGGATTAATTTACATGTATAATAATGCGGTATCTCTGTGCCCCGGAGCAAACTGTACTAATCCCCAAAAGGCTATAGGACTTCTGAACGAAGCCATCCGTTTACGGCCTGATTTTGGAGAGGCTTACGCTGCCAGGGGCAATGCTTATTATAATCTTAAGCAGTATCAAACGGCATTGGAGGATTACAGTAAGGCCATCCAACTGCAAAACGATAGTTCAATTTTTTTCAACAACAGAGGTAATGTTTACAAAGAACTGGAGATGTATCAGCAAGCCATTGGTGACTACAATGAAGTCATACGCTTAAAACCGGATGCCCCCACGGGATACTACAACAGGGGGAATATCTACTTTATTCAGGGTGAAGAAAAGACCGGTTGCGATGATGCGCAAAAAGCATGTGATATGGGAAACTGCCAATTGCTGGATTTTGGCAAGGAAAAGAAATACTGTCATTGATTTGATGAGTCCTCTAAAAATGCTTTATTCTAATTAGGGATAAACTGTCCCCTGTTCGAAAAGATTAAGGCGTCTCTTACTGAAGTTCCGTCGGCATTTCCTGAATAAGTCCCATGCGCAGATATATCGGCCGGACATATTTGCGTATCTCAGGTAATCGGCTGTAAAAAAAGATAGCGCCGACAATGCTCAGTGCGCCGGACAAGGCAAGCGTAAAAGGAGCGCCCATCTTGTGGGCGATGCTCCCTCCAATCAAGCTGCCGAACGGAGCCATTCCTATAAAAGCTATGGCGTAAAAGCTCATGACGCGGCCCCGCTTATCTTCGTCCACAATGGTTTGCACGACTGTATTGCATGAAGCCATACAGACAATCATGCCGAAGCCGGTAACCGGCATCAGGCATAAGGAAAGCGGCAGATAACGGGAAAAAGAAAAGGCGATAGTTCCGCAACCGAAAATGCAAGCGGAAATGATGATGAGACGCACCAGACCGATGATCGACTTGCGGGAAGCCAGATACAGAGCGCCCGCCAGCGCGCCGATTCCGGTGGCGCCCATCAGAAATCCCAACGTATGGGAACCGCCGTGCAGGATATCCCGCGCGAATATTGGCATAAGAACAACACAAGGCATATTCAAGAAACTTATCAATCCCAAAAGAAGTATTATATACCGGATGGGAGCAAATCCGACAACATATTGAAAGCCCTCCTTGAGTTCATGGAGCACGGCCTTGGAATTTTGCATCCGCACCTTTTGAGTCGTTTTCATCGCCAGGAGCGCCAGAATTATAAAAAAGAAACTGATTCCATTCATCAGGAAACAAACGCCCTCCCCGACATAAGCGATAAGAATGCCCGCAATGGATGGCCCCACCAGCCTTGCGCCGTTGAACATAAAGGAGTTCAGGGCGATGGCGTTGCCGAGATCATTCTTGTTCTCCACCATGTCAACGACGAATGATTGCCGGGTAGGCACATCGACTGCATTGACTATGCCCAGAATTATACTCAGCACGATCAGATGCCAGACGGCGATAGAACCAGTGAGTGTCAGAAACGCCAGCAAAAAAGCCTGTAGCATCGCAAATGTCTGTGTGACAACAAGTAAATTGCGGCGGTTTAGTCTGTCCGCGTAAACACCGGCAAAAGAACCGAAGATGACCGTGGGGAACTGACCGGTAAAACCAACCAGACCCAGCAGGAAAGCCGAGTTGGTCATCCGGTAGACAAGCCAGCTCATGGCTATCTGCTGCATCCACGTCCCGATCAAGGAAAGACTCTGCCCGCCAAAGAACAACCTGTAGTTTCTATAGGCAAGCGCCCGCATCAGAAATCTGAGGGCTGATTTTTTTTCGTCTAAGTTAGGTTTAGTTCCCATATTCAAAAGCTCATATATTTCTATCCGATAATTATTTTTCGGTACATGTCAGAGACAAGCGCATAAATTGTTTTATAATAATAACTCTTTGCAACAATCTCAACAATTTCTTGATATATTATCCGAATTCCAAATATTTAATCACATAAAGGCTTGACATCCCGCATCTTGTCATTAAAATAAGAAAAACAATTACCAATATATTGCTTTAGTCACCGCCCAGGGCGGTTTTTAAATTCAGGAGGTTAAAAAATGAAAAGGATTTTGTTGTTTCTCGCCACCAATATCGCTGTGCTTGTGGTTTTGAGCATCGTCGTCCGTCTGCTGGGCGTCGATCATTTTCTGGATAGAAACGGTTTGAATATGACCAGCCTGCTTGTATTTTCGGCGGTAATCGGATTCGGCGGTTCTTTTATATCGCTCGCGATGTCCAAATGGATGGCCAAACGGCTGATGGGCGCGCAGGTCATCACCAATCCCCGGACATCGGCGGAAATCTGGCTGGTGGACACGGTCAAAAAACTGGCGATGGCCTCCCATGTCGGCATGCCGGAAGTCGCCATCTTCGATTCCCCCTCGCCCAATGCCTTTGCCACCGGCATGAATAAAGACAAAGCGCTGGTTGCCGTAAGTTCCGGTCTGCTTAACGCAATGAATAAAGATGAAATAGAGGCCGTTCTCGGCCATGAAATGAGCCATGTGACCAACGGCGACATGATCACGCTGTCTTTGATTCAGGGTGTGGTCAACACATTTGTCATCTTTCTTTCCCGCGTCGTCGGATATTTCGTGGACAGGGTCATTTTCAAAAGCGACAATGATGAAGGCGTCGGAATCGGTTTCTTTATCACGTCCATGATCGCTCAGGTTCTGTTCGGCATACTCGCCAGCATCATTGTGATGTGGTTCAGCAGAAAACGTGAATTTATAGCGGACGCGGGCGGCGCGAAACTGGCCGGTACGCAAAGCATGATCAATGCGCTGGAGAGGCTCAAAAGAAGTGAAGGCGAACCGCTGCCGAATCAGATGGCCGCATTCGGCATCAACGGCAAGCCCTCCAAACATAATCTGGCGCTTTTGTTCATGAGCCATCCGCCGCTGGATGACCGCATCGAAGCGCTGAAGAAAATGACAAATTATTAACGAATCATACTTGGGGGGAAATCGCAAATCAGGAGAACCCTCTCCTGAAAGCATTGTAAAAAGAGGTGATAGCCGTAAAGACTGTCACCTTTTTTATTGCATCACACCAACTACTTCTCACCCGGACAGACTTTGTTGGCTGCCATGATTATTTAACCGTAAAACTATTTGTCGCGCTTTCACCGGTCATATTGTCTTTATCGTTGTAGCCGGTTACCCTCCAGTAATATTTCTTGCCGCTGATAAAAATATGCGAAAAAACCTTCTCCGGCAGGACGTAGTAATTTTTCTTGGTGTAGGCGGAAAAGATCGGGTTGTCTTCGATATTCTCATAGTACTGAACCAGGAATAAGGATGCCCCGCTAAACGATCCCCATTTGAACATTGCCGACTTGCGATCGATTAACGAACCGTCCTGTGGCGACTTGATGCCGAGTTCCATCATCTTTCCCTTGAATTCTTCGTTCGTGACGAAATAAACAAGCGCGGGTGTCGGCAGGGCTACTCCCTGATTGGTTATGACAAACCTGATGATATGACTGCCCGAATCAAATGTAGGCAAAGCGGGAATATCGGGGGTTTTCAGAGTGGTCATGGCTCCGAAAGTCAGCATCTGATACACTCTCGAGATGATCCGTCCGTCAACCTCCCAGTATCCTTCAAGAAGTCCCGATCCCGTGAACCGGATATCCGCGTAGGCTTTCAGATTCGGGAAATATTTCTGCACCGTTACTTCCGCCCTGTTGTTATCGAAATATAGTTCGACCCGTTTGACATTAAAGCTCGCGGCAGCATCCGATGTAATGCTTACATTCATAATAGCGGTATCACCCATCGGAGACGTAAAAATTCTCCGGTAAATGAAACTCGTCGAACCGCCGGACAGCGCCCGTTCGACAACGCCGGCCGGAATGATTAATATCTCAGAGGCAGTTCCTCTGCCGCTGTTTATATTGACCGGCATTGGCACCGGGTTTGTTCCTATTATGGCATCGGGACTTATGAAGGTCCCATTGGTTGAGGTAATCACTCCGGTAAAAGGAGTGATGGGAGAAAGCATGACCTTCGTGAATTGATACTGCACAGTTACCGTGGTAGCCTGTCCCTGGGCAACATTGATTGAAGATGGGGTAATGTTAACGGCGGCAAATCCACGACCGCAGATAAGAAATATCATACAGGCAAAGAGTAATATACGAGCTTCTTTTCTTCGCATTTAATTCCTCCTAAAATAAAAAAGGCATGTTTCCGGTAACCACAAGGGATAGTCCGTAATTATCGCTGTCCATTGAAGGATTTACTTTATCCGTAGTCTTTACATAAGTGTTCCGCAGGGTCAGCACCGGGTTGACTTTCTTCACATAATCCCATTTCAGGTTATAGGACAGATTTGCCGTTGCGTTAATTTGACTGGTATCAACAGAATTATTATCAGCCTTCGATACTGTGTACGTGGCCCCCATATCAAAAGAAAGACCATCCCCGAATTTTGACAAAACATTCAACCCGCCCGTATAAGAATCGGTACGCACATTCAGTGATTCATTCTTGGAGCTGTTCCATGAAAACATTGGCGCTACCGACAGATTAGGCTTGGTGTAGGCCGGAGAAAAAGTAACCGTTGCCGTGGTGGTATCGGCATCGTTTACCGTCCGGTCATCAAGTATTGAATAAAGAGCGGTGAGTCCTAATAACAATGTGCCCGCTGTATAACTGATATTGGCCGAAAAAGTATCGGTCATGGTGTTCATGCTCTGTATTCCCGTGGGGTCATCGTGGCTTTCCTGCAAAGATTTCTGATAACCCAAACCAATGGGGAGGTTCTGGATTCCGTTGTAGGTGTAATTGAGGCCTCCTGTGTACTGATAATTCGTCGCGAATAGCGCATCGCCTGTAACATTATCATGGGCACCGGAAAGAGTGAGAAGGAAAGTATTTTTGTTGATATTCAATCCCTGGGAAATGGTGATCCCTTCCCTGTCCTTGGAGGCGCTAAGATTGCCCAGTGTTCCATAGTTCTTTCCGAAATATTCATATTTCGCGTCATAATTATAATGCTCACCCAGTACGCCGTAAGCTCTTGCCAGACCGGCGCCGTCGTTCTGATAACCGAACTCATCGGATGTATCAGGATCAAATCTTGAAAGATCAACCTCAAATTCGGTCTTCATTTTGTTTTGAAAAAGATCTGATGTTAATAAAAATCCCACGACATCGCCTTTTTTATTGCCGGGCTGATTCGAAGTGCCGAATGGATTCACAGGTGTCACCGGCGTCGGGGTTGGAGTAACCGTGGAAGCAATCGCGCTGTTGTCAGAACCTTCTCCGTAAAGATATATCGTTCTGAACTCGACTTTCTTCTCAAATAATTTTATGCCCGCCGACGCGCCGAGAATATTGTCTCCCGTCCCAAAACCCATTCCGCCATCCGCAATGCCATATGTCTGATCTCCTTTAACGTTGAAAATTCTGAACTGCAAATTATCGTAGTCTAACTGCACCAGTCCGCCTTTCCGGTTAAGATTGATGGTGTTGGACGTTTCAGTTACCTGAACATCTCCGACACTGGCCTGAAATTTCAGAGCGTCTTTTTGATACGTCCCGGTCATCAGCCAATTAGCGACATCAAGTCCCTTGTTTAGCGGACTCGGCGCCGGCGCGTCCTGATCAAAATACCGGACATTGCCATTGAGCGTGACTTCCCAGTTGCCGTTTTTAATCTTGTTGTCGGATTTGAGATTGCCTTCTATCTTGGAGTTGAAATCCGCGACCGTCGTTGCCGGTTGAGAAGTTTGATTCTGAGGCGGTGTGGCGGCCGGAGGCGGAGCGGGTTGGGGTTTGACGATAGCCTGAGAATAAGTTACCGAGGCCTCATTGTTCGAAGAGGCCTCTTCAAGAGTTGTGAAATGCCGTGATTTGAAGGTCACTGTTTTCTGCATCTGCGCACCGCTTGCGTCAGAAGCTGTTAAGACGAGCGTATGGGATCCCGCAGCCATAGGCATGACCGGCCTGTATTCAAACCCCTTGTCCGATAAAGTCAATATCTGCGTGATGTCTGTTCCGTCGAGTGTTACCAGAAGATTACTCCGGACAGACGGCCCGATAAATTCAACTTTGAGTTCAGGTTTCTTGCCGATGATTTCCGCGTTATCCAGCGGGGTGATCATACGAACCCATTCCTGAGGCGGCGCCGGCTGGGTTGACTGAACCGGTTGTGCCGGCAATTGCTCCTGGGGTTGAGTTGACTGCGAAGGCAATGGTTCCTGAGAAAATGCCACGCCGGCGCATAAAAAGATAAACGCAACCACGATCAAACGAACAGTTCTCACATTCCCCCCTATAGATGTGATAGCAACTTGGTTTCTTGTTGTCGAAATATAAGGGAAAAATATCTTTGCGTCAAGACAAAAGGTGCAATGAAATTCAAAGAAAATTGATGCCGGTCAAATAAAGTTTAATCTTTATTTGATATAGGAACAACAATAGTCCGTAAGGCTCTTCACTTTCAAACTGAATTTGGATTGAGCCGGCACTTCAAAGACTTCTCCCTCCTTGATAGTTGTCCAACTTGCGGCGTTAGGCAAAAGAACATCCAGTTCGCCTTTCATAATCTCCATAATTTCCTTCTCAGCCGTTCCGAATTCATAATCTCCGGGAAACATAATGCCCAGTGTTTTCTTCGAACCGTCCGAAAAAATTACTGTGCGGCTGGTAACCTTGCCTTCAAAATATACATTTGCTTTTTTGATTACTGTTACATTTTTGAATTCTGACATAATATATTTCCTTTCATTATTACAATTTCAGCATGATTGATCTGACAATAAATATCGGCAGTCTTCTAGACCATACCGGCAACTTTACGCAACTCGGCAAGAAGATTATCCTCGATATCGATCAGGCCTGACTCCTCGCGCTCTCTGGCCAGTCTGTTTTCCTTTTCTCCCGGCACGAATATTTCTTCCACTCCTTGCAGTTTCTTTGTTGATTTTACCTTGGCAAGCATCGCGGAAACATTTGTGGCAAGCTCTTGCCTGCCCGCCAGGAGTTCCGGATCAATGGCAAAGATAAGATGTCCCCAATTTCCCTTGCTGTCACCAAGACCGCAGAAAGCAGCACCGACCAGCGGCCCGGCCAGTATTTCACCGATCAGGGCAAGACCTGATCCCTTATAACTTCTATCGAAGGAACGTATGGCGCCGGCAATCGCTTTTTTCGGATCAGTCGTGGGAAGACCCTGGTTATCGTAGGCAAAGTCAGCCGGAATATCTCTTCCCGCCGTCACAGCTTCAACCAGACCAAAATAGGAAGTTGCCGCCGTCGACATGTCCAGAACAACCGGATCAGATTCCGTTGGAACAGCTACAGCCAGAGGATTGGTTCCAAAGACAGGCTCATAGGAACCGTGAACCGCAACACGTTGCGGTGAACGGCCGAAAGCGAAACCAATCAGCCCCTGCTTAGCCAGTCGGGAGGCATAATAGCCGATAGCCCCCGATGAAGTATTGGTATTGAATGTTCCGGCAATTGCAAAGCCGTGTGTTTGCGCCTTCTCATTTACAATATCGACAGCCTTGCTGACAACGATCATGGCGTGATTTTTATTACCGTTGATCCTCGCGGAGAGGGAAGTCTCTTTTTCTATTACGATCTCCCCGGCTTTCGGATCTCTGGGAATACCTTTATCGATGAGTTTCACTACGCCCTGATTATTGTCACGCATCTGGGCATAAAGTAATACATCTCTGATGATGTGAACTTCTTTATCGTTGTAGCCGTAATTCTTTATGGCACGGCCTGTCAGATTCTTTAATTCTTTAACTGATATTTTCATATGACTCCTTATAAGTGCTTTGCTTTCTTTCTTCCTGTTAAAAATAAAGACCTAGACTTTTATATCTTTTGGGCATGTAAATTCAATACAAATTCCATCAGACCCGGATCGGCAGAATGACCGTTTCAATTCCGTCCCACTGGAGGCGCCGCTGGATGGCGTTGGCCGTTTCGTTGTGCAGCGCCCTCTGGAAGAAACGCTCCTGCTGGAAAATCAGTTTCCCGGTAAAGACCATGGACCTGGGATATTCCTTGACCAGCGACTGGCAAAGTTGCGTCGCCGTTTCGACCACGTCGGTGCCGGCATCCATCCTGTAGTCCGCGGGCAGACCGAAGGAACGGACAAGCTCGACGTATTTTTTCAGGCCGTCTTCAACGGAATTTCTCAACTCCACCATTTCCGCCGATCCCTTGAATGATCCCTGATCAACCTCGGCAATCGAAATAAAAATGAAGTTTTTATAAAAATGCGGGAATTTGCGGTTTATCGAAAACCATGTGTGCAGGCCGAATCCGTTGTATCCGCCGACCAGCAGAATTGCCGTTTGCTCCTTCGGATTCAAAGGCTCGTTGTTGAATTTTTTACCCGGGTGAACCTTCTGCAGAAGGTCCTCCAGTTTACGCGCCTCTTTCCGCACGCCCAGATAATGATTTTTTATCAGGTAACACAGAACGATCAGCGTGGAAGTTATGACCAGCGTAATCCAGCCGCCTTCCGTGAATTTCTCATAGACGGTCACGCAGAGGATGGTCATGCAGAAAATAAAACCGATGACATGAATCAGGGTGTGGCGTATCCTTTTATTATCGACTTTATCGTTGATGGAATAACGGATCATACCCAGCTGAGAAAGCGAAAAGGTCATGAAAACGTTGATGGAGTACATGACGATAAGGGCGGAAACGGAACCGTGTGTGTAAAATAAAAGTATCATCGAAGCCGTTCCCATCAGAACGATGCCGTTCTGCATGGTGAGCCGTTCGGAAAGCATGGCAAAACGGTGCGGCAGCCAGAAATCAGTCGCCATGTTGGCCATGACGCGCGGCCCGTCAACAAAGCCGGCCTGGGCCGCCACAAGGAGAAGGGCTCCTTCGGTAAAAATGGTTATGAAAACGATTATGGCCGCCAGAGGCCAGTTACTGAACACTTCATTGGCGAGAATGGAGTTGAGCGTTCTGCCTTCAGCCGGTTTTACATGGAGAAGGGCGTAACATATCAGCAAACCGCCCGCGGTAAAGGCCAGTGAAACCGCCATGTACAACATGGTGCGCTTCCCCGTCTGCACGCGCGGTTCGCGCAAGATCTGTATGCCGTTGGATACGGCTTCAATTCCGGTGTATGTTCCGCCGCCCAGCGAGAATGCCCGCAGAAATATCGCTAGAATGCCTACAAAACCGATTGCCCCGATATCCTGTCTTAAACTGCTGTTGAACTCTCCCACCACCGACCCGAACTGATCGGCATTGTAAAAAATGCCATAAACGATAAGCACAATGTGCGTTACGAGGAAGACGAAGAAGATGGGCGCGAGAACCATGACGGATTCCTTGACGCCACGCAGGTTCATGAGAACAAGGACTAGGATGAGAAGCGCGACAAAAATCAGTTTGAACTTCTGGTAATGCAGCGGCAAAAAACTGAAAATGGCGTCGCCGCAGGAAACCAGCGAAACGGTAATGGTCAGCATGTAATCAACGATTAATGCGCTCCCTGATATTACACCAGCGCTTTTACTGATGGTTTTTGTCGACACGATGTATCCGCCGCCGCCGTGCGGAAAATGTTCGATGATGCGCGAATAGGCATAGGCAATAATGAAAACGGTAAGCGCTGTGGCCAGACCGATGAAAACGGAGATGTAGGAATGAGCGCCCAACGCCCGGAAGGCTTCTTCCGGTCCGTATGACGAGGATGACAGTCCATCGGCGCCCAAGCCGATCCAGGCAAGTATGGGGATAAGGGACAATTTGTGAAAAATGGACGGCTCGTTGATGTCGCGCGGCTCGCCAACCAGTTTATGCCAGAGTCTGTGCTTTAAACTTTTTTCATGTTCTGAATCGAAATTAACCATCTTGAACCGATCTCTTCGAATTATATCCGGCTGATCTATTACTGGAACATGTATCACATGTTTAATTAGAATTCTATGATATCTGATTATGTTATTTAAGATACTGAATTATTGTGCATATCTTTCTTTTTAACGCCTAATCTGTTTTCAAGTAAATTTATGGACTGCAAAATAATATAAGCTTCATCGTTTGTTTTTATGTCAACGGCAACACCACTCTCTTCCAGCAATTTCCTCATTCTATCTGCAAGATAGCTAATTGTGGTAGAGATATAAACGGGGAAATACCAAAAATATCCGAGAGCCAATACAATGAAGATCGAACCGATAATCACCATAGAGTTTTTAAAACGGATGGAATCCTTTTTTGTTAAATCATTTTTTCGAACCACCGCCTGCATGTTCACGTCATAAACACTATTGATGGATTGCTTTAGTCGCTCAGACGCAGCAAGAAAGTCATTGAGTAATAAACTTCCGCCATTTCCATCCTTCATGCGAAGGCAAAGCTTTAAATATATAGCATAATCTTGATTGAGTTTTTCCACATATTCTTTCTCGTGTATTTCCGTGATGTTATTATTTTCTTCTTTTAAATTATTCTCAAATAAATTTTTACCTGCTTCGAAAAGCTTCAGGTAATAGTCAGACATTCTTCCGGAATGATTTGTATTATACATGATACTGCTTATTGAAGTTTTCATGTCATCAAGACCGGAAAGCATATTATTCGAATAAACGATGGAATTGTAATTATCTTTAAGAATATTGTCAGATTCTTGCCCCAATCTGCCGACATAATAGGAGCAAAAACCTACAAGAGTGAAAATAATCAGGAATAAAAATCCTAAACCTAACGAAAGTTTTTTCTTTAGAGTCATATGACCTCCTTTCTTGAACAGATGGGAAATTTTATTATATTGGATTGTTTACTCACATCATAATGGTTAGTCACAATACATCTCTAACCATTTACCACGGGTGACCTGTCGGCACAACAGAGAATATCTAATCTAAACCTTTTCGTTTTTTCTATAAAATGATCTGTCGGAATCACTGCGCTGATGGCATGCCATATTTTTTACAAAGCGCAAGATTAACTTCGAGTACATTAATATATTTCTCTCCTATGATTCCATTCCACGGCGCAGAAGCATTTTCCCGGACTATTTGCTCAATCTCTTTCCTGACATCATCCGGATTGCGCTTCATGTCGGCTGCCCACTTAGATGCAACCCTGTTCATCTGATACTCGGCATTTTGAAGCGTTATATGGGGATCGAGTCCGGAAGCGGAGGCGGTTACCATATCTCCGGGGACATCCTGCAGCTCAACATCAGGATGCTCCTGTCTCCACATATCGAAAAAGATCGATTGTATGTCTGTTCCCGTATTAACTGACTCAATCATAGTCATATCCTTTCCGTCAGTCCCTTTTTTCGTAACGGCAGAAGGAAATCTGCCCGGGTTTTCTGTGGAAAAACTTTCAAAGAAGACCACGACCAGATCGGAGGCCTTCGGTTTTGGCGTTGACGGATTGTCTTTGATCCACCCGGCTACCAAAGCGGGGTGCGTCTTTTCCCAGTCTTCCACATACTTTGCGTTTTTCGGATCGGCATTCACCCAGGCCTGAGCAATGGAATTGTGCATGTCCGCCCATTGAGCCACGATATGTGGTTTGCCCTTATATATGTCTTTTCCGAACCAGTTTTCAATATCAGGGGCAACGGTCCGGCCAGCCTTGGGGCCGCTTTTATACATAACAATCGGACCAATCACCCGGGCAACACGGTCACGCAGCCCATAGTTGGATGACGCAAAGGCCGATGACGCCGAAGCTGAAGCATCGTAGGATGCCGCCGAAGGGCGGGGCTGAAAATACTCGTCCTTGGTAAACGGCTGTGCAATCAGGCGAGATCCCACTGCTTTCCCGTCCGGACCTTTCAGCATGCTGCCATTAGCCTGGAAAGGGAAAAAGACTTGTCCGACCGCCCACAATGCCAGCGGATAAATAATGCAACATATAACTACTGAAACCAGCAGAAGGAAGAATCCTTTTATAAAATATTTTATCATGATTATTTCTCCTTATTTCTAATATCAACTAATCAGGTGGCAACCCACCATGACAAGATCGATCAGTTTGATGCCGATAAATGGTATAATGATTCCTCCCACTCCCCAAATCAGCAGATTTCTACGCAAAAGAGCATCGGCGCCCAGCGGCCGATATGATATACCCTTCAGTGCGATGGGAATGAGTGCAGGAATTATTAGCGCGTTGAAAATCACCGCCGACAGGATAGCCGATGTTGGCGAATGCAGATGCATTATGTCAATCACCTTCAGCCACGGCAAAGTGCCTGCAAAAAGCGCCGGAATGATCGCAAAATACTTTGCCACATCATTGGCTATCGAAAAAGTTGTCAGGGAGCCCCGCGTCATCAAAAGCTGCTTCCCGACTTCCACTACTTCGATCAGCTTGGTCGGATCGCTGTCCAGATCGACCATATTGGCTGCTTCTTTTGCCGCCTGTGTTCCGGCATTCATGGCTAAAGCGACATCTGCCTGAGCCAGGGCGGGAGCATCATTCGTTCCGTCACCCATCATGGCAACCAGCTTGCCCTCATTTTGTTCTTTACGGATGTAGGCAAGCTTGGACTCCGGCGTGACTTCGGCAAGGAAATCATCAACCCCGGCCTGCTTGGCAATAGTTGCAGCAGTGAGAGGATTATCTCCCGTTATCATGACTGTCCTCAGCCCCATTCTTCTGAGCCGCTCAAAACGTTCCTGCATATTGGGCTTCAGAATATCTTCAAGAGCGACAGCACCGACAATGTGAGTGTCATCGGCAACAACTAGGGGAGTCGCACCTTTGTAAGCAACACCGTTGACGACTGTGTTCAACTCTTCCGGAATGCTGCCGCCGTTGCTCGTGACAAATTTGATTATAGCATCGGGCGCCCCTTTTCGTATACGTCGCCCATCCGGAAGATCGACTCCGCTCATACGGGTTTGTGCTGTAAACGGCACGAATTGTGTGTTCTCAATAAAATCCACTTCACTATTGTTTTGAGTTGTGAATAATTCAACTATACTTTTTCCTTCGGGTGTTTCGTCTGCAGCGGATGCCATGGCAGCAAGCCTGCCTAAAGTAGCCGCAGAATACTCTCCGATGGGCAGGAATGTTGTCGCTTTCCTGTTCCCGATGGTTATGGTGCCCGTCTTGTCCAGCATGACCACGTCAATGTCTCCTGCCAATTCCACGGCTTTACCGCTTTTGGCAATGATGTTCGCCTGTAAAGCGCGATCCATACCGGCAATTCCGATAGCGGAAAGCAAAGCGCCAATCGTTGTGGGAATGAGGCAGACAATGAGAGCAATAAGGGTAGGAACATCGGTGCCGAGGCTCTTCAATGGTTGCGTGATTCCAAGATAGCTCATCATGTATTGCTTAGCATTCCATGCCATGGGCCAGATGGGAACCACGACGATCAGGAAAACAAGCGTAAAGGCCGAAAGGACAAGTGTCAAAGCTATTTCATTAGGAGTCCGCTGGCGGATGGCGCCTTCCACTAACGCAATCATCCGGTCGAGAAACGAGTCTCCGGAACCACTGGTTATCCGGACTACGATCCGGTCAGAAAGAACCGTGGTGCCGCCGGTCACACCGGAGCGATCACTCCCTGCGGCTCTGATCACCGGTGCCGATTCACCGGTGATGGCGGATTCATTGACAGAAGCGATTCCTTCAATGACTTCTCCGTCTCCGGGAATCGTTTGCCCGGCCTCTACAACAACCAGATCGCCCGGTTTCAAGTCCGTCGACGAAACCTGTTCGATTGATTTTGCACCATTCAGGCGGTAGGCAATCGTGTCAAAACGCGCTTTTCTGAGAGAATCGGCCTGGGCTTTACCGCGGGCTTCTGCAAGGGCAGTGGCAAAATTGGCAAACAGAACCGTCAAGAAAAGCCACACATCGACTGTTATAAAATAACTTACAGGAACTTCGCTCACGTTCTTGTTCAGTAAGGCCTGAACAATATATAAAAAGGTAAGAATAGTGCCGACCTCTACCACGAACATTACGGGATTGTTCCACTGAATGTCCGGCCGCAGCATAATGAATGCCTGCTTTAAAGCAGTAAATGATGTTTCCTTGTCCAGCAACTTCCTATGTTTAAACCTGCGAGTAGACCGCGGCCGCTTTGGACTTTGCTGTCCCTCGTTCACGGTATCCGTCGCATGAGATATTGTAGTCATTTTAAACTCCTTTTAATTTCTTCATCCAGAATTGAATAATCGTCCTAAACAATCGTAATAACTTTCTGTCATCCGCCGAAGGGCATTGGGCCAAGGTGCTCCGCCACCGGACCAAGAACAGCGACCGGCAGGAAAAGCAGCGCCCCAACAATAAGTATCGTGCCTAACAGAAGGAAACCGAAAGTTACGCTGTCATCGCGCAATGTTCCCAGACCTGCAGGACTGGATTTCTTGGCGCCGAGAAACGCCGCCATGGCAATTGGCGCAATGATCGGTAGATAGCGGCTAAAGATCATAATAAGACCTGTGGCAATGTCCCAAGGAATGGCCATCGGCGCAGGATTGGAGTTATTCGCAAATCCATAGACTACGCCCAGTCCGTCGAAGGCAGCTCCGTTATTGGCGGAGGCCGAAGAAAACTGGAAGAGCATTTGGGAGAATCCATGGGCACCGGGATTGCTGATTGCCTGTATTCCCCAGCTCGTAGCCGCGAAGAGCCCGGTGGGCAGAAGAATCATCATCGGATGCACGAGAAGGGCAATCACCGCCAGTTTTACTTCGCGGGCGCCTATTTTTCTGCCGAGATATTCGGGCGTCCGCCCCACCATCATACCGGCGAGAAAGATCCCTATGATCAGATACAGCAACAGATTTATCATCCCGACACCTTTGCCTCCAAATAAACAGTTGAGCCACATCCCCACCATGGGAGAGAGGGCGGCAAGTGGATTGAGGCTGTCCATTTCCGCATTTATCGAACCGCACGTCACATCTGTTGTTATCGCTGCATAGGTGGCACCGGCCGAAGTTCCGAAACGCATCTCTTTACCCTCAAGATTTCCCTGATGCTGGTCAACAGGCAGGCCTGTTACGGCAGGAACGTTCAACGCCTGTGTTCCTCCCGGCGCTTTCGCATTGGGGATTTGATATGCCTGAGCAGTGCTACGAGCAGTTAAACCGGGATTCGGCTTCAGTGTATCAAAACAGACCGACCATATAATCGTGCCGACCATCAGCAATATCATTACTGAAAAAATAACCCAGGAATGCCGCGGCCGGCCGAGCATTCTGCCGTACATCAATACAAGACCGAACGGAAAGATCATCATAGCCAATGTATTAAAAAAGTTCGACAAGCCTGTGGGATTCTCATAGGGGTGCGCGGCATTCATGCCGAAAAATCCCCCTCCGTTAGTGCCCAGCATCTTGATGGACTCAAGGGCAGCAACCGGCCCGACCACAATGGTTTGCTGCTTTGGTTCACCCTTGTCCGTAATTCCCATCGCTGCGGTTTCAAGTGTCGAGACCTGGTGAGAACTTTTGAAGGTCATGGGGCTGCCCTGCTGCAGAAAGATTAAGCCGAAGATCAGGGCAATAGGCACGAACATATACACCACCACCCGCCACATATCCACAAAGTAGTTGCCTATCGAAGGACCACCCCGGAAAGCCCGGATGATCGCAGTCAGCGCACAAAGTCCAACAGAGGCCGACAGGAACATATTGGCTATGCAGAAGAATATCTGACTGAAATTAGACAGGTGAACGTCTCCTGCATAGTGCTGGAGATTGGTGTTCGTCATAAACGAAATCACACTGTGAAAAATGGCGGAAGGAAACAGCATACCTTTTCCATCAGGATTCAGCGGCATCCACGGTTGCAGCGCGAGCACCAGATAACCGAAGACAAACAGCAACATGTTGAAAAGAAGCAGCGATCCTGTATACTGTTTCCAGTTCTGCGGACCACTGTCCAGGTGTTTTTCAAACCAGTTCAGTACCGGCAGGGACTTATATTTTCCGTCCATGATCCACGCCATGTAACGGCTTAATGGAATCGCGATGATCGTCGCCGTGACGAGCAACGCGAAGGGAAGAAACCACGTCTTTATAAACATTCTATTGACTCCTTTCAGTGCAGTACTTCAGTATTCTCTATTGTCCTTGCTAAAACCATTCCGGCCTCACCAGAGCAACAATAAGATAAACAAACAAGAAAACCACTATAGCTATAGTTAAATAAGTCATCGACTCCTCCTGGCATTAAATTTTTTCGCATACTTTCAAAAATAAAAAGCACAGCCCCATTGACAAAAGACCTAAAAAAAACATTAACAAAAGCCAAATTGCAAGGTTCATTCTAAAACATCTCCTTCATCCTTTAGTATTTCTTTCTTTTAATTTACCCCCTGTAGAAAGCCGCAGGTCCTGCCGCAGGGGCTCCACTTACAATTATATATTTTATTCATTCATTTCTCTTTTATCCTGGTCTGATTCCCAATTTTTAATCGCACTCAGCACATCATCAGCGGTTGAAGCCATCCGCAGATTTTTCATTAATTGACGATCACGAAATGCCTTGCTGACAAAAGCCAGAATCTGGATCATATCGTTGGGACGGGACGCAGGCGAAAGAATTAGAAATACGCATTCAATGGGTTTTTCAGTTACAACATCGGCAATTCCTTTTCTGGTTATCCCAACGGCGACAAAGGATTTAGTGATTCCTTCCAGCCGGGCATGGGGAAAAGCAACTCCTTCATTAAGAAACGTGGACCCTTGCTTTTCTCTTTCCAGCACTGCATCAAGGATAAGCGCCGGCGATAAAATTTTGATCTCATCCCAAATCAAGCCTGCCAGTTCACACAACAATTCTTCCTTTGAAAGCGGTTCATTCCAGATGATAATACTTTCCCTGGAAATAACATGGCTTAAGCTCAATTCTTTTACACCTTCCGAAGGTGGTGGAGTTTTCTCCTTCTTCGGTTTTATAGAAGAAGAGGGCTGCACTGTAATAACGGAAGGATGCTCTTCATGTGATGTGTTTAAAACAACAATATTGATGCCGCGGGAATCATCAATCAATTGATCCACAACAGTACGGCGTCCTATCAATATTTGCCAGAAAGGCAATTTGCGGGGACTGCCGATTACAATGTGTCCCACGCGGTATTCCTTCGCCATTTGTAAAATTGTCGCGGCAATATCCTCACCTTTGAAAGTAAAAACGACGGCACCCAGTTGTTTGGCCAGTGTAAGGGTATCAGAGAGCATGCGCTGGGTTGCGGCTTCAATCGCTGTCGGCTCCTCCGAAGGCGTCTGAACATAAACGGCATACCAGTTTCTGTTGAGCCTCCCCGCAAGCCGCGAGGCATAACGCAAAAGTTTTTCACTATTGGGACCGCGGGAACTTAAACAAACCATCACCTGATCGGGCGTAGCCGATATTTCCTCATGCAGGCGATCACGGTACCGCAAATCAATATGTGCTGCCATTTCCCGCAGAGCAAGTTCCCGAAGTTGATCAAGATTGGTTTTCTTGAAAAAATTCTGCAGGGCCGTGGCAATGCGCTCTTTAGGATATATTTTCCCTTCTTTGAGTCTCTCCTGAAGGTCCTGATAAGTCAGATCAACATTAACCAGTTGATCCGCTTCAGCAAGAACGGAATCGGGAATTCTCTCCTTCACTTTAACACCTGTTGCCTGTTCCACAATATCGTAAAGGCTTTCCAAATGCTGAATGTTGAGCGTGCTGATTACATGAATGCCTGCATCCAGGATTTCCTGCACATCTTCATAGCGTTTGACATTACGGCTTCCCGGAACATTGGTATGCGCCAATTCGTCAACCATAACTATTTGCGGTTTGCGAGCCAGAATAGCATCAATATCCATTTCCTCCAGAACAACTCCGCGATATTCAATTTGCCGGCGGGGAACCACCTCCAGCCCCTCAACCAGCTTAGCCGTATCGACACGGCCGTGTGTCTCCACCAGCCCTACAACGGCATCGATTCCTTCCTTCTTCAATCGGTGCGCTTCCTGAAGCATTTCATATGTTTTTCCGACACCCGCAACATAGCCCAGATATATTTTTAATTTTCCCCGCTGACTGCGCTTGATCATTTTCAGGAAGGCATCGGCTCTATCTTCACTCATAATTCCTCTCTGTCTTCATTATTTTTTCTTATCCAAATCCAGATTTAAAAGCAGAACACGACCGGCATCATAAAAATTATTGTGCCTGCGAATACGCTTACCATTCATTTGCCCACACAGAAAAACCGTAATTATTAATATTATGGAAAATAATACAAGGCACAACCAATCGTTTAATGTCATATAAACCTCCTTAGAGCTTAAAGCACATTAACTATCAGCTAAACAATCATGTACGACAAGCCGCGATCCGCACGGGATAACGACCGGCATTTAAATGTGGTTGTATTTTTTTATGGAAATACTTGTGTCCGGTAAAGACAACATGTGAATCGGCAATCGGTGACGCCGATTGCGCATCGGCGACAGATGCAGGCCAAAACAATAACGGCAATACATTCTGCAAAAGAAGACTAAACATCTTCAATTTCCTCCCACATGCCTACGAGGTTAGCTGACGGGCTCGGACTGGAAGTGTCCTATTTTTTGAAAATTCGCCCCAAAATACCGGGTCCCCCGCATCTATCGTTTGGATAGATTTAAGCATCATTAAAATGTTGCCGTGCTAGCTATGCCCTTTTACAAAGGTTGTCAAGATATTTTTACCAAACATTTTTGTCTGGTAAAAACGACAATTATGACGTTGCTGATTTTGTTGTATCAACAGAAAGGACGCTATCAGATGGTTCCCTTCTTTTTCCTTTCGTCGATATCGTCAGGATACATAACCGCCTCCTGCCCCCTCTCGCCGGTACGGATACGAATTACTTCATCGACGGGATAGACGAAGATAATGCCGTCTCCGGGCTGACCTGTTGACGCGGAATTAAGAATGGCTTCTATTGTGGCTTCAAGGTTCTGTTCACTCAATATGATATTGATTTGTATTTTAGTCAGCATGTCTATCTGATAGGTACCGGCACGACCCAACAGCTGGATACCGCCCTGCCTTCCGTGTCCTCTGATCTCAATCATATTCATCCCGACAATGCCTATTTTTTTCAGAGCTTCCCTGACGTCGCTTACCTTATCTTCACGAATAATTGCCTCGATTTTTTTTAACATCGTTCATTTCTCCTTGTTAAATTATTTCAACCTGCTTTATGAATACGATCTTTCTCCGTGGGAGCTGATATCCAAACCTACTTCCTCCTCCATGGGAGTTACCCGCAAGCCGATACTCCATTGCAGCAGCTTGGCAATGACATAGGTGGCGCCAAAACTGAAACAGATGGTAACGATGACAGCCAGAATCTGGATACTAAGCTGACCGGGATTTCCAAAAAACATACCGTTGGCGCCGCTGCTGTTGACGGCGGTGGTGGCAAATAAACCTGTGGCGATCATTCCCCAGGTACTGGCCATTCCATGACAGGCCCACACATCCAGCGATTCATCCAGGTTTTGTTTGTCGCGCAGGCGCATGGCATAGTAGGACAGTGGCGCCGCCACTGCCCCGATCAACATGGCTGTCAGAGGGGTAACAAAACCAGATGCGGGTGTAACTGCAGCCAGTCCCACTATCATGCCGGTGGCAATGCCCAGAGTACTGGGACGGCCGTCAAGCCAGGAAAGCATCATCCAGACAAGTCCTGCCGTTGCCGCCGAAGTATTGGTGGTCAAAAGAGCATTGACAGCGACCCCGTTGGCGGCAAGAGCGCTTCCGGCATTAAAACCAAACCAGCCTACCCACAGTAGGCCTGCTCCCAATACCGTTAATGGTATATTGTTGGGTTCCATTGGTATTTTGCCGAATCCTTTTCGGGGACCGATAACCATGGCAAAGGCCAAAGCGGAAAATCCGGCCGCAATATGCACAACCGTGCCGCCTGCAAAGTCCAGAACCCCCATCTCTTTGAGCCATCCGCCCTGCCCCCATACCCAGTGGCAAAGAGGATCATATACCAGGGTTGCCCAAAGTAATCCGAAAATGAGAAAAGCTTTGAAGTTGATTCGCTCAACAAAGGCGCCGGTAATGAGTGCCGGTGTAATGATGGCAAACATCATTTGAAAGGCCGCAAAAAGTCCGTGAGGAATAGTCTGGCTGTATGCTGCATTGGGCAGAGCATCGACACCTTTAAAACCCAGATAGTTAAGACCACCTATCAGTCCTTTAATATCAGCGCCGAAAGAAAGTGAATATCCGTAAATTATCCACTGGACACTGATAAGAGCCATAAAAATGAAACTCAATGTTAAAGTGGAAAGAAGATTTTTTTTGCGAACCATCCCTCCGTAAAAAAGCGCCAGAGCCGGCGTCATCAGTAAAACCAAAGAACAACAGACAAGAACCCAAGCCGTATCGCCAGAATTCATATAATGACCTCCCGTACATATTTGTTAAAATGTATCAAAGCAATTAAAGTGCCACAAAAAAGTACAAGTAATTACGTATTTGATATTATTAATATTTCTTAAAATTAAGGACCAACACAGAAATAATTTAATTAACAAATATGTTCTTGTTATGACATCATTGGAACAAGAATGAACTTTTAAATCTGCTAATATTTAAAGTTAATATTAATGCCCCCTGATCGGCATTGGCAGTTTAAATTGCTCATTCATGATGAGTTGGCTTTGCCTCCCACTTAGAAGAACTGCTCTGCGTATAACGTTTCTCCAAGGGCGTGTTTCTTCAGCTCTTCAATACTGTCTATTCAGAATCGCGCGGTAGGCATGGAATGTTCCGGCTGCCGATGGTGATATGCGTGCACTTGAGGGGAGAAAATGGCGAAAGTTACTTTCACTTGCTTTAAGCTTTCCTTTTACTTGTTCGCATGGAGTAAAATCTAATGCTTTTTCAAAGATTCAAATGTGGGAATTTTTCTCTACGGCAACCGGAACTTCTTCCGTCATTTTCATATCAATTGATATTCATCAGCCGTTCGCGAACAATAAAAATATGACTCCTAAGCGAATAAAATTGATCGGCAAATGACGCCGGCATTTTCATTTTATTGACGGTTTCTTCGATTCCATTGAGCTGGCCTAAAAGTTCGTTTCGCTTTTCAGGAGTTATTTGAGCAATTATTTCGTCTTCCAGCACCAGCAAAGCGCGATACCATCGCAGGATACGCAATCTCATGCGCCACCGGTAGAGCGAAGGAATGCTTTTCAGTCCGGGAATAAGAATCAAAAGCATCGGGACAATGACCACCAGGATACGGTTGATAATTGTTGCCAGCCAGAAGGGGAAATATTTATAGAGGAAACCCTTGCCGGATTTAAAAAATCGTGTTGCATCGGAGCTTAGCCGGTATTCATGCTCCAGCAGCGCAGGAAACTCGCCGCGCTTGTTAATAAGCCCTGGACGCGAATGTACTTCAATCGCCGCTTCCAGAAGAAGATCAGACAGCGCCGGATGAAGATTGGAACGCGCAATCAGTTCAACCGTGGGGCTAAGGAGATTAATATCCCGGTCAGGAATATTTTTTCCGAAATCAAGAGAACCCTTTGGTAGAACGATTTTGTTCAAATAGTGGATACGCCGGACATAGGCATCAGCCTGACTGAAATCAAAAAGCCTTATTCCCGTTTTATGCATAAGTTCATGCAGGGTTTTGGAAGAGGCGGAATCACTCATCATGAATGCGGCGTCAACTTTGCCTGCGAGCAATTCCTTTTCCGCCTCCTCATCGTCAATTTCCAGAAGTTTTGTACTACCGCCCTTTTTGATCCCGTTCAGGGCAAGAAGTTCCAATGCCAGTACCTGGGTTCCGGTCCCATCTTCACCGATCGCCAAACGCTTGCCTTCAAACTGAGACAACATATCAAGAGATTTGGAACCACGATAAAAAATAAAGAGCGGTTCGTAAGAAATGCTGCCCAAGGATACAAGCTTATCAGTATTTTCCCCTTTGGCCACTCCAGTTTGAACAAAGCCGACGTCAACGTGAAATGATGGATTTTCCAGTCTTTCAAGATTCTGAAGCGATCCTTCGGATTTAAGTATTTTCATCTTTACGCCGTTACTGGCCAGAATTTTAGCATATTTCTCGGAATTTCTTTGGAAACTGCTGCCTTCATCGCCGCTGGTAATGATAATTGTATTCGGCGGCGCAAAATAAAAAAACAGAAATGCGGCGATAACTACAACCAGAACGGTAAAAATAATGGCGCTTAGCGCAACAGCGGGTCCCAGCCCGAAAGTCTCCGCAAATATCACTTTTATTTTATTGAAGCCGGGACGAAAAATCTTAAAAAATGAAGATCCGCTCTGATGAAGTATTTTCTTCTTTTTTGCTTCCATAATGAACTCCTCTTTGATATCAGGTGATCTCAGTAATTCATCTAATAAAGGCCATGATTATAACCACGGCACCTATAATAAACCGGTACCAGACAAAGGGTAAAAAAGTTTTCGTCTGCACGTAACGCAGAAGAAATCCGATACTGGCAAGACCGGATATACAGGCCACAACCATCCCCACAATGAATGGGACATTTATTACTGATGGGTTGGCAATGATCTTCGGTAATTTTATTGCCGCAGCGCCTAAAATGACCGGCGCGGATAAAAGAAAAGAAAAGCGCGCGGCCCCTTCTCTGGTTATGCCGAGCATCAATGCCGTGGTCATCGTAATGCCGGAGCGCGATACGCCGGGAATAATCGCCAGCGCCTGAGACAATCCAATCAGCAAAGCAGCTTTCAATGAGATATGCTCCATATCAATCTGCTTTTTACTCTTCCGATCAGCAAGGTAAAGGACAACTCCCAGCAGAATAAGCATGAACGCAATTAAAACAGGATTGCGGAAAACCGTTTCAGCTTTATGCTCCAGCAGATAGCCCGCGGCTGCTCCGGGAATGGTCGCCAAAACAAGATACCAGAACAACTTCCCTTCCCTTTCTTTCGGCTTCGTCAGGCCTTTACTGATTAAATTCAGCCAATCCCTCCAGAAATAGAGAATGACTGCGACAAGCGTACCGACGTGCAAAGCAATATCAAACATCAACCCCGGATCCTGCCATTTAAAAATCCAGGGCACTAAAATCAGATGCGCCGAGCTGGATATCGGCAAAAATTCACCCAGTCCCTGCACAAGCCCTAAAACTACAGATTGAATAGTATCCATGTATACCTCTTGATAATTCCGGCGTAATGATGCCCGGTTTCACACATGCCGTGCCTTTAAATATCATTGTGTAAAAGTTCCAGACATTTCAATGTTTATCATTATCAGCCATGATTTGTAAAATAATATATTTGACCTTGTCCGCAATATCATTGCGGGCTCCTTCATCATAATTGAAATACGAGATTGAACGGCAAAATATTTTACTAATATATTATAAACATGCATTTTTCAGTTGACGTGTTCAAGAAAAATAATTAATAAGGAGAAAAAGGACAAGGTTATTTTTGCAATCATAAAAAAATAAAACTGAGAAAGGACAAATTAATTATGAAGAAGAAAATATTTAGTTCAGTGGTCATTCTAATGTTTGTGAGCGTATTTTTTTTAATTGCCTGCTCCAGAGATAAAGAGCCGGCGGATTTGGCTATTAAAGCCGCCGAAATGACTGTTGCTGCAACCAAGGCTGAAGCAGTCAAGATTGCTCCGGATCAGGTAAAGGCACTCGAAGACTCCCTGGCTTCCGCCAAAGAAAAGTTTGTCAAAAAAGAATATAAAGCCGCTCTGGAAGAAGCAACCGCTCTTGACGTTAAGGCCAAGCAAGTAATGGCTGCTGCCAAAGCCCAAAAGGAAGAGCTTACAAAAAAATGGACGGAGATAAGCCAAGACATTCCCAAAATGATCGAAGATGTCCAGGGTAAAGTAGATGCTCTTTCCAAACTTAAAAGACTTCCGAAGAAACTGGCCAAAGACAAATTTGAAGAAGCTAAATTGGGACTGGCTTCCGTCAAAGATGAATGGACAAAAGCAGAGGAAAGCTTTAAAAATAAAAGTTTTACCGATGCGATTACTATGGCAGGTTCCGTAAAAGATAAATTAATAAAGATTATGGAATCTCTGGGAATGAGTGTTCCGGCTCCTGTCCCGGCCCCGGCGGCAACCCAGGCTGCGGTACCTGCTCCGGCACCGGCTCAAGTACCGGCTCCTGCTAAAGCGAAATAATAGCTGATAAATTCAAAATATTAGGGATATGTTCCGGCGTTCAATTGGAACATATCCCTTTTTCTTTAAACTTCATTTCAAAAATCACACCTTATAGAGATAAATTCATTCAATTGAACAGAAAAACGTGTTATAAACAACTGAAGTCAGCCAGAACAATATGAATGATCCAAATGGAGAAAACAAACTATGAATATTAAAATCTATGAGAAAATAAGTCCCTTATCCAGGCATTGCGGCAAGCTTTTGTTTCTACCCGCAATCTTATTGTTGAGTTCATGTTACTATCAGCCCCATGAACAGGTCGTCACGCAACCGGTGCAAAATCAAAATGTCACTGCCATTACACAAATTTATTTTTATCCTGCGAAAGGTCAATCAACGGAACAACAATCACGGGATCATTACGCATGCTATAACTGGGCGGTGGATCAAACGGGCTTTGATCCAAGCGTATCATCCATTGCACCGGAACAGCGTGTCCGGGTCGTTCCCATGCCGCCACCCGGACATGATACTGTCGCCATGTCCATTGCCGGAGCCGTGCTTGGCGCGTTGATTGCCGGCCCGCGGCATTCCGGAGGCGGAGCTTTAATCGGGGCAGCCAGTGGCGCGATGCTGGGAGCAACTTCGGATATTTCACGCGAGGAGTACGCGCAGCAGATGGAAGAAGCATACCAGAACCGCAACGAGGCGCGGGACGTTCACAATGAAAAAAAGGCTTTGGATTTTCGCCGGGCAATGTCGGCCTGTCTTGAAGGCCGCGGATATACCGTAAAATAATTTTCATCATCAGCCAACGAGGAGGACACCATCATGTCATATAATAATTTTAAGAAATATTTTGCCGTCGCGCTGTCAATAGTCATGTTATCAGGCACAAGCTTACTTTGTTTTGCTGAGCCGGGACAGGCTGAAGGTCAGCAGGGCCGGGGCTCCGGACGAGGACAGGTTTCTAAGCGAGGACCTTCGCAGGAACACAGGCAAATGCAGACACAACAATATAATAAACCGGGCGGAACGCAAAATTACAGACGAGAACAGAGACAAATTATCAAAGGAGCATCCGGACCTTCGCACAGTAATTTCGTTGATTCCCGCTATCAACATAACCGTGCATATCCGGCACGCGGTCAGTCGTTCAGATCACTTCCCAGAGACTATCGCGTGATAATGCATGATCATTCGCGTTATTACTATTCACACGGTGTCTGGTACAGACCGTACGGCGGAAGATATGTTGTGATTGCTCCGCCTTTCGGATTGTTTGTTCCTTTCCTGCCTCTTTTTTATACAACCATCTGGATTCAGGGAACACCCTACTATTACGCCAACGATACCTATTATACGCAAACGGAGGGAGGCTATGTGGTTGCTGAACCGCCTCAGGACGAGGTAAGTCAAACACCGCCGCCCACGGATGACAGCATGGCAAGTAAATTGTTCATCTATCCGAGTAAAGGCCAGAGTGAAGAGCAACAGGCCAACGATCGTTATGAATGCCATAAATGGGCGGTAGACCAGACAAATTATGATCCGACGAATATCTCCGGAATACCGGCCGATCAGATTATACAGAAGCGGTCCGTCTATCAAAGGGCCATGACAGCCTGTCTCGAGAGTCGCGGATATACCGCGAAATAAATTATTTGCAGCCGGAACAGTTTCTTAAGACTGTTCCGGCTGCAATATTTTTGAAACAGTCCCGTAATTCATTACCGTTCGTCTTATGACTTCACACTGGATTTTAAATGCAAACCGTGCTAAATACTCTTTAATAGTTTCAAATCGGAATTTTTTAAAACAGGGAAATCCATGAAACGAATATTGTTTATACTGTGTTCATTTATCGTCCTGGTAACTGCAATTAATGCCGCGGCGTTTCAGAAGTGCACGGATAAGAACGGAAATCTCATTATTACTGATAATCCCCCTCCGGGTGCAAAATGCGAGTCCGGCGAAGGAAACGAAGAAGCGGCATCGCAAGATGATAACAGCGCAAAAAAGCAGGGAAGCAATGCGGAATCCGACCAATCTACGCAGAAAGAAAAAGATTCAGACCAACAAGCGGAGATAAATAGATTAAAAAGAATACCCCGGTTGAACGACTGACGTCTTACCGAAACCAGCCTGCCCAAGGATACTGTGAATTAATTTTGTTTCCATGAAAATGTATTCTGCCTGAGTTTATATAGAGCATTTCTATCTGATCTTCTTTTGTGGCAGGTTACAACCCGTAATTGTTAAATTGCCATATCCACAGTTTAGAAAAATTTTATTTTTGGACAATATTAAACTATAATTCAACTTATGGACGCGATTACCATTTCCAGATTACTTCCTCTCGTTGCGATAAGTATTGTCTTTCTAACAATAAAACTTATCTCACCGCCGCGCGAGGTTTCGCGTGTTGCTTTCACGTTTTGCTGGAGTGCTGGAATCCTAAATTTGTTGGTTGATATCGTGGAGCAACATTATGGATTTTGGCACTACACTGCAAGATATCTTGTTTTCGGATTTCCGATAGATTTGTACATTTCAGTCAGCCTTGTAGTCGGTATCGCACTGCCGCTTGTTTATTGGTGGCTGAAATCCTTTCATGAGAAAACGGTTATTCCGTTTCTGATTATCCTGCCTTTTTACTTCTTATTGCAGGATTATGTTCTGATACGGGTAACCGGATACTCTATAGTGGTGTTTGATAGTCCCTACTGGTGGTTGTCTGACTTTCCTTCGCTATGCGTGATTCTCTATGGAACCCTATTCGTTTTCAGTATTTCCTTACTGCATAAGAACAATTTATGAAAGACTGGGTTTTTTGCAACTTTCTTCCTTAATCTTGATTTTTTGAGTCAGTCGATTTATACAACATTGCAATCGTTAAAGAAAAAAAATTAACTTGATAATTAATGTCTATGAATAAAATTAATCCAATAGAATTAGGAAGGCAATTAATGAAGCCTTCAGGAGAATCAGGTATTAAAGTTGGAGAAAATATGAATATCTCAAACAATGCAATCTATTCTCTTGCTTGCACGATGATTAATTTTAAAGATAACGATAAAGTATTGAGATATTGTCAAGAGTTGTGTATGAAGAATTAGGCGGCGATCCGTTTTTCTTCAATACCGTTGACGAATTTCACTCCTTTCACAACATCAGCCAAGCGCTCCGGACGATGTAATCGAATCCATCTTTTCTGAGCACATTGACATAATTTGAATGCCATTGAGATGACTGTGCTTGCAGAAAAACAGCCTCTCACTTTATTTGTTCGTAATCGAACCGTCGCAAAGGTCGATTCAATCGGATTCGTGGTTCGAATGTGACGCCAGTGTTCAGCGGGGAAATCATAAAAGGTAAACAAAGCATCCCGATCCTTTTCCAGGCACTGGGCCGCTTTGGGATATTTTGCTTCATACGTATTCACAAAATCATTAAAATGACGTGCGGCTTCATCTTTGTTGGCTGCCTGCCAAATCTGATGCAATTTTGATTTCGCATTGGATTGAAGGCTCTTTGGCAAATTGTTCAGAACATTAGCAGTCTTGTGTACCCAGCATCTTTGCCAACGGGTACCATCGTAGACTTTGCTCAACGCTTTCCAGAAACCCAAGGCGCCGTCACCAATCGCCAGTTGTGGTGCGGTAGTCAGGCCTCTGGATTTCAGGTCTAGTAAAAGTTGTTTCCATGACATTTCGCTTTCACGGAAACCGCCCTCTATCGCCACCAGTTCCTTTACACCATCAGCAGTGGCACCCATAATGACCAAAAGGCACTGTTTATCATCCATGCGAACGTTGCAGTAAATACCATCGGCCCAGAAATAGACATAACGTTTCTCTGAAAGATTACGCTTTTGCCATTGCTGAAACTCCTGCTGCCAAACCGTTTTGAGCCGACTGATCGTGGGGGCAGACAAACCCGGAGCATCTTTACCGACCAATGCTGCCAAGGCATCGCTAAAATCCCCGGTGGAAACACCTTTCAAATACAGCCACGGAATCAATTGTTCCATGCTTCTGGTCTTCCGCAGGTAAGGCGGCAATATGGCTGAACGGAAGGATACCCTTTCCGATTCCTGCAAAGACCGATCCCTTGTCCGAGGAACTTCCACAGGCACCGGTCCGATCCCCGTTTGAATCTGACGTTCGGGCAAATAACCATTGCGCACGATCCTCTGAAGACCAGTCTCGTCTCTTAAATCTTTATATTGGTTTAAGAATATTTCAATCTCGGCTTCCAGGGCATGGGCTAGCAAGTCTCTTGCTCCTTGACGTAAAATGTCTGAAATAGGGTCATCAACAAATCTCTCTGGTTTTTTTATCGCTACTACGTTATCTTTATTCATGGTGTGTGTATCCTTTCCTTTTGTTTTTTGGCCGGCTGACTGTCGCGAAACAACCAACCGGTGGATACACCACCTATCTTCCTAAACACAACTTTTGTTTATATCTCTAAAGTATTAGAAATTGGATTTGGAAATGGAAATTTTTTCTCGAATTATTTTAACATTAACCCGAGCATAAATGTATTTGGTGTTGATTTTTCTGATACAATGTGCGGCGAAGCAGTATTATTGAATCAAAGATATATCAATGATAATAAGCTTTCTTTGAGTTGTGAGGATTCATTAAGGACATCTTTTGATAATGATTATTTTGACACTATTATTTCGATTAATACGATTTACTTTTGGAATTCTATTGACGAACAAATAGAAGAAATTCGAAGATTATTAAAAAGAGGTGGCAAATTACTCATTGGGTTCAGACCAAAAAGTATAATGGAGAAGTTACCTTTCACTAAGGAAGTATTCAGGCTATTTGAGTCCTTGCAAATTATTGAATTATTGCAGAGACATAATTTTAAAATTATTGATGAGAAAACAAGAAATATTTCAAGAAAGTCAGTGGATGGCAATGATATAAACTCAATTGATATATGTATTGTTGCAGAGAAATGTAAGTAATAAAGCACAAAACCATGCTGACAGTTTAGGTAGGAACGTGCCGTTTCCTTCTTCCTGAAACCCACACATTACTGTTTTTGAAATATATTCAACATTATAATCGAAAATCAATATTTCCTTGACACAAGAAACCGACGACTTTATAGTTTTAAAAAGAACAAGTAAAGTCTCATCATAAAAAATATTCAGCATTACAATAGTCTAAAATGAAGCGATTACCAGAGTTATTCAAATCAATATTTTTTTGCCTGTCGATAATCTTCTTATGATAGAAATGACATGAAAGACTCTAGACCAAATGATAACCGTCCTTGGAAGAGTAAAATGAACAAAAGTCATCTTTGTTGATGAGTGCTTTTATTTCCCAACCGTGTGCTTAACCTGTTCCTCAGTAACGGGACATTCGCTGGATGCAGACCCAGCAAGTAAGGGAACCATTAAAAACATCTGTTCCCCAATCTTCATCTCCGCTATTCCCAACAACTTTATACGGTTTTGTAAAACTACTCAGGGGAACTGATTGAAGAGGAGTAAATGACCATGTAACAGATTGGTTCAACATCTGTGCTGTGTTCTTACAACCAAGAACTTCATACTGTCCAGATGTGGCATCCAGGAAGGAAAGGCAGAAGTTCGACCTGGATGTAACATTAAATCCACCACTAAGCATTACCTTTGAAATGAACTCGTTTGTCGCGAGCGCCAGCGGAATCGGAGCTGTCTCATATTTCCCGTACGAATTAAGAGCAAAACTGCTTGCCTTGAATGTTCCAACATTGACCAGCCTTCCTGATGAGCAATCGGCCCCCGGTGAAGCTACCCAGTTCCCAGGATTTGCCGGGATGTGAGAATACCATGTGTTTCCTGCTATATTCTCACGGGTTTCACCGGTTGTCGGGTTATAACACGTGTCAGTACCAGGCAAATATATAAAGTTTGCGCCGAAAACCTCGCATACTTTAACATATTCAACAGCTGCATAAGCACTCGTTGCGGGTATAACCAGCAGATAGAAAAGCAGCCAGACCAATTTCTTCATAAAACTCCTCCTTCCATTTTTATTAATTATACTTTTCAATTTAACTACAAAACCGCTAAATTTTATATTAATTAATTTGATAAGAACTTCTTTTTTGCTGGACTAAGTACATATTAAGCGAACTTTTGTGTGTCAAGAAGATTTTGGGCACAATAATATGGGGTGTGAACTTGCGGCTAGGATTCCCCCTTGACATACAAGATCATTTTTAATATTAATACACAATAAAAAGTGAAATTGGAGTCGCTTTCAGAAAATGCCCGTTTTTCGGAAGCTGTAATTGTTTACTCTTTTTATCAAGGAGAAAATTATGAAGAGGTTTTGGTTAATTTTGTTGTCATTGGGGCTGGTCATGGCCTTCAATGTGTCAGCCTTTGCGGTTGACGTCAAAGTCAGCGCCGATTATTATGTCGGCGGATTGTATCTAAACAAAATTACGGTGGATGACGGTTTCCAGGATAGTCAGGGAAAGACAGGATCAAATAATCCAAGTACAGCTTTCTTCTATCAGGACCTGCGCATGGGCGCCGATTTTATCGTATCTCCTTCCTTGAAACTGGTAACGCAGTTTGATGCGATGGAAAGAATCTGGGGCGGACAGAGATCCGATGTTGATGTTCCGGATGCACGTGGCGCTGGAACAAGGGCAGAAGCTGAAAACATCTCCATGAGACAAATTCATGTTGATTATACCTCTCCTATCGGTTCGTTCAAGGTTGGCTATATGGAAGATTACGTATTTGGGACTGTTTTCGCCGATAGAAGCTCCGGACCGACTACAGGCCAGATTCAATATTACATTCAAAAAGGACCTTTCACCGGTTTCATCGGTTATGCCAAGGAAGCGGACGGAAGTTACGCTTATAATCAGTCAACAACTTCAACAGACAAAGACTACGATTCTTACCGGATAGCAGGTATTTATAATTTCAAAGGCGGCGAAGCCGGAGCCCTTTTCATGTGGGAACGCAATTCAATGTTTAAGACCAGCGGTTGGGATTCACCAAACCCTGCCATTCCATATGAAATTTATATGGGATGGGCAAACGGCGCTTATCTTTCCAACGTTTATGTGATTGATCCCTACGTCAAGGCAAAGATTGGACCTGTCGATTTTCAGGCGGAACTTCTTTATTATTTCGGCGATATGTACAAATGGGAAAACGGTTCGCCGGGATTGCGTTGGTATGGACAATATAGTGGTAACGTCGGGATAGACGCACTGAGTGCATTCGTTGATGCAACTGCCACATTCGGTAAATTTTATGCGGGAGGCTCCTTTGCATATCTTTCCGGCGATGATCATTACCCGGGTACCAACAGTAAACTTACAGGTGGATTTAATACTGCCGGTGTGGACTGGAATCCGTGCCTGATTCTGTTTAATCAGGATTTGAACTACTGGGGGGGCACCATGTATGGTCACACAGGCACGACGTTTGACAGTGAAATGTCCAACGCATGGTTCGGTCAGTTAAGAGTCGGAGTTAAACCCACTCCCCAACTTGATGCCATGCTCGCTGTTTCTTACGCTGTAGCAGATAAAAAACCCCATATGGTATATATATATGGTCCAGGTTCCGGACCTGGCGGTTGGGATACTTCCAACTATGTTGAAGGTAACGGAACTGGCAGCAATTATGGTACGGAAGTTGATCTTACTGCAACATACAAATTCACCAACAACCTGTCCTATATGCTGGGTGTCGGTTATCTCTTCACTGGCGATTATTTCAAGGGTGTTGACAACGGTTATCTGGGCGGCAACAAAGTTACCGATGACTACATTCTCATGAACAAACTTACTCTCAGCTTCTAAGAGAATTAATGCTTAACCTTTAAACCAAACCCCGTGAGGCCATACAGCCTCACGGGGTTTTTTATAGATGATATTTCTTTCTTCCTCAATTTTTTATGCTCAGAAATCTTTGAACCTTACAACCAGTAATCCTCAATTCAGACGACCGCCAAAGACTGTGGATTAGTAGATGAACTTTACTTCCCGTAGTCTTCAATTTTCAAAACTGCAATTTTATGCTAACTTTCAACCTGGAATTGTTGACGGTGCTTATTTTTTCACTATTAATAAAGCCTTATTACAAAGGATATTATCCATGAAAATTTTAGCTCTCAATGGAAGTCTCAGAGGTGAAAGAGGAGCCACATTTAAACTTCTTCATAGTATTGGTAGGGGAGTTGAGCAGGCGGGTGGAATATGGAATGTTGAAAATCTCTCGGATTTGAACATTAAAAGTTGCCGCGCCTGTAATCATTGCCAGATAACAAAGACATACAAATGCATTTTAGATACAAAAGACGATGTGAAAGATGTATTCGGTGTGATGATGGATGCCGATATGATAATATATGCATCTCCGGTTTATGTGTTCGGCATATCGAACCTTCTCAAACGTCTTCTTGAAAGAATTCACGCTTGCGCTCCTGTCGGAGAGGTCCTTCTGACAAAATCCGGTTTATTCTTCCATACGACAAACCGATCTCTTTCAGGAAAACCATTCATCTCCCTGATAGTCTGCGATAATGTAGAAAACCTCACCATTCAAAATGCCAAAGAGTACTTCCGTATTTTTGGGCGCTTCATGGACGCGCCACATATAGCGCATTTGGAACGTCGGAGTGCGGCGGCATGGATAGCCGCACTGGAAGGAACCGGCAAACAGGCGAAAGAGAATGCGGAAAGTGTTCTGGCTGCGTATGTCCGCGCTGGAGAGGAATTGGTGTTAAAAGGATGTATTTCGAGAAGAACAAAGAAAATCGCAGAAAGGCCTTTCGTAAAAATTCCATTTCTGGTCCGCATGGCGCGGCATATTCCGGCATTTAAGCCGTTTATTGAAAAGGAAGTTTGCAAGCGCTCAAGTAATATAAGCAGCATGATTGGAGTAAAAGAAGAGTAAAAGAGGAAAGTAACGGGGGCCGGTTCTACTTAAAAAATATTAATTTTATGCCAGGTTGCAACTGTAATCTTCTGTTCTCAAATCTGTAAATTTATGATAGTTTCCTATCCGTAATCAAAGATTTAATATTAATTCTTTTTTAAAAAGGAGGACGCGTTTATGAAATACTTTTACACACGAATTATCCTTTTATTGCTTTTATCAGTCTTCGTTTTTACCAACCAGTCTCAAGCCTCCAATGAGAGTAAAAGAGACGGTCGTTTCATTGCCTATGACAATGGAACTGTCCTGGACACAAAAACGAACTTGATGTGGGCGGCAAAGGACAATGGGAAAAATATAAATTGGCCGGATGCCAAATTCTATTGTGAGAATTACAATGGAGGCGGCTATAAAGACTGGCGAATGCCTACAAAGGATGAACTGCTTAGTTTATATAACAATTTAATCTGGAACAACGGCCATCATATAACAAAGCTCATAACCCTGACTGAATCTTTTCCGTGGGCTTCCGATGTAAAAGGTTCTGAAGCTGTATACGTTGGCTTTGATTATGATCATGGGTCATGGTTCTGGAGTTCCATTGCGCATAAAAGCAGAGGCCGCGCGCTTCCCGTGCGTTCTGTAAAGTAAGTTGTTTGATTTTTTTTAATTGGAGGATGCAAACTCACACACATCAATAACGGGTTTCAGCTATAATAGCTTCGTTAAATATCGTATTTCAATGCTGTCACTAAAATCTGGCGGGACTGTTTTGGGGACCATGCTAACGTCTCCTCCAAATCGATAAATGATTAATTTAGATATGCCATATCGATAATAACCTTTATAAATTTCTCTAAAATCTTTTTCCGAAAGCAACTGATCGTTTTCTATAAAAATAGCCCCTTCCAATTTACCTTTATCCATATAGATAAAGGGGTTATTTAAAAAAAAGCCTTTCGCTGAATTTCTTTCTGGCAAAATATTTACTAAAAATCCGGTTTCAGACGCACTTACAATCCGCATATCCCATTTCTTTTTATATTGCAAAACGCCATCTTTAAAAAAAGACCTTGTATCGCCTAATTCGACCTTTTTAAAACCTTTGTCTTTCAAATAACAAAAAGAAAAATAGTATAGCGCCCCGACAACGCCGCGCTGAAGATAATCTCTATTTCCATTTTTTATTCCAATACACCATAGACGAGCACTTTCCCCCGTATAACGAATCAGACAACCGCCTATATATTCTTCCCTGCTTTTTACAAGTATTAAATCGCAGTTTTTAAATTCTTCTTTTATAAAATCGTATTCCTTAACAATGGCTTCATCATCATGAGCTTCAGTAATATATGGTAAATACATATTGTGATAAAAATCATATAATTGAAAAATTTCATTTGTTGATTCAAAAGATAAATAGTTCCTCTTTATTTTCCTGATATCCGATTTTAAACTTGCATTTGTTATTAATGAAGAAATCTCGTTCGAGATATCTATCTCTCCGGAAATCCAGCACGGAATATAAAACCATTTCTTAGTTATAGAAAATAAAGAAAAATACTTAGGTGCTTCAACGACCATCAGAGAACAATTAAATTTTTTTTCATTAATATTTTTTAAAATTCCCCATATCCATATCTTTCCAATGTAATTTTCTTGATTAGGCTTATCGAGAATTAAATTGATCAAATAATTCTTGTTTTCTTTGCTTCCTGCATAAAAAACACTGAGAGCCTGTTTACTTTTTATATCTTCTCCCGTTATAATCCAGAGATCAAATCTAACTCCTCTAATAAATGATAGCACCCATTTCAAAGGAATAAGAACCCTGCGGAAAGAAGGGGGTATCTTGCGATATATCCCTCTGCTCCGGAGAAACAAACTTTTTAAACTATATTTTTTATTCTGTTGGGAATTCACTATAAATGTTTTGCGAATATTTATTACACTTCTTGTTCCAGATATTGATAATCTTGCCTTCTTTGCGCACGAGGGAATTTGACACTATATTGCTTTTTTAACAATTAAAATTTAAGAAATTCGATCTTGTATGTCAAGGAAATCTTATTTAATATATAAAAATAGATGTCGGCGTGTTACAATTAATTGCAGATGTAAAAAGGAGAAGTTCAGGAATGGGTCTTCCTGTATATAAAAGAGCGATTAATATTTATCAACACGGAGGAGCTCTCCTGTTTCTTAGAAGGCTATTATGGAGTATGTTGTTGCGGCTGCGTGTTTTTATGAGTCCAGTTGTATTTGCTAAACTTGAGATGTTTTTTATTCTAGGGTATTGGCCAAACATAGACCATCCTAAAACTCTCAATGAGAAGATTAATTACAGGAAATTGTTCGCACCTCATCCGTTATCCATTTTTGTTTCTGACAAATACGCAGCCAGGTCATATGTTGTTTCAAAAACTGGCCGGCAGGATTTATTGAATGACATATATTTTATCGGCAATGAACCGGAAAAGATCCCTTTTGATGATCTGCCAAACAAGTTTGTTATTAAGGCTAATCATGGTTCTGGTTGGAATATGATCGTATTCGATAAGAACAATATAAATCGCGATAAGGTCATAGCAAAGTGCCATATGTGGCTTGGCAGGAAATACAGCGATACCGTATTTTCTGAAACACATTATGACCAGATTATCCCAAAGATTATTGTTGAAAAGTTCATTGAAGATTCTGTTTTTTACTTGCCATTAGATTATAAGTTCCTTTGTTTTAATGGAAAGGTTCACTGTATAGAAGCAGTCATTCGGTCCTCGAATCATTATAGAGAAATTCATTACGATACGAATTGGAATGCTATGAATTTCAGATGGGGAACTTTGAGAGCAAAAGATTTTACGAAGCCGCACCTTCTTGATGAAATGATTATTGTTGCCGAAAAAATTGCAAGTGAGTTTGATTTTTGCCGGGTTGACTTATATTGTCCTGACAATAAAAAGATTATTTTTGGAGAAATCACGTTAACTCCGGGAAGCGGGTTGTCTCCCTTTTATCCTCGAGAATGGGATTACCGCTTCGGAAAACTGTGGAAAATGCAAATTAATCCCACGAGAAGAGAGAGTTCTTATCAAACCTGTTTGTAATCTGTATTTAAAATTTACGGGTACTTGCCAATAATTTCATGAAAGAAACAATGAATATAAAATCAGCCCGCCGGACCTTTAAAAAATATACTGCATTACCGAACAATTTAATACTCCGGCACTGAAATTTAAAGAAAAAATAAACGCGAAGCCTTTGCTTTATTATGTTTATCTGAATTTATTCAATAAGATCAGTAAAAACATTAAAATTAAAACAATGAATAATCAGGCTTAATGCCTAAAATCATCTTTCATGACGCAAAAAAATGATTCAGTGCAAATGAAATTGTTTATGAATTCGATAATATTATGTACGCCAATCGCCTCGAAGGCGGTTACTATTCCATGGTGCTACCAGGAAAACCTTACGCCCTCATAACTTTACAGAACACACCGGAAATCGACTGGCAAATTAAATACATCCTTTCCTTCACCAGCTTGGCAGGAATGAAGAACTTTCTCAATAGAATGTTAGATGACAACAATGTCATTCTTGGCCGGTATGGTTAACCCATGTTTTATCTGATGAGTCAATCCCCTGTAGCCAACGGGCAAATCTGTTTATCCATACCTGCGGGTATGAGATAATAGCTACGCGTCTCCTCTTTCACAAAGATTATTTAAGCTCAAGATAGAACCTCACTTCTTTCGGTGATGCAATTTCCAGCTCTAAATATTGAGAAATCAGGTAAATTCTTTTCAAGAGGTCCATGTTGGTGGCTAACTTATCCCTCTTGGGAGTCAGCCAGATATTATCTTCAAGCCCTACTCTCACTCCGCCTCCGTTGATCATAGAGCACACATTCATTTTCAGTTGGGCATCTCCAACGCCGCCAGTTGACCAGATTGATCCTTCCGGCAACTCATTGATCATTATTCCAAGATTTAGAATATTAGCCTGAGCGCAGGCTATGTTGCCTAAAATCAAATTGAAATAGAAAGGTGGTTTGAGTAAATTTTTCGTACAAAGGTATTTGGCGTAATTTATCATCCCAATATCGAATGCCTCTAATTCGGGTTTGATGCCCATTTCCATCATCGTTTTTGCCAGCATTTGAATCGTCTGGGGATTATTGATGCTGGCTTCATTATTAAAATTCAAAGAACTGAGCGTTAAACTCGCCATGTCTGGTTTGGCCGTACCCTCAAGTCGAAGACAATCTGATCGTTTTTCAAACTCTGTCCAGAATCGTCCGCTGGTTGAAACGCATAAAATCAAATCTCTGTCAACCTGGCGTATGCCGTTAATAATCTCCGAATAGATTTCTTTCTTGCATGATAGCTGTCCGTCCTGGTCTCTGGCATGTAGATGCACCATTGAAACACCAAATTGTCTTGCTTCCAATACCTCTTGAATGATCTCCTGCGAGGACAAAGGAACGTGTGGTGTCATTTCTTTTGTTGGTATCATTCCGGTTGGCGCAAAATTTATTATCAGTTTATGAACTTTCTTATCTTTAACCATAAATTCCCCATGATTACAAAATTGCCGCCCAATAGGCATCACCAATTAGGCAAACCGTGTTACCTGCCTTTTTTGAATATAGCCTTACAAATAAAACATGTCAAACCGATATTGATTTTCCCAAATCGTGGGGCTTCATTGGGTCAAATCTTTACTTGGCTTACGAGCAATTTCGTATGTCACAATTCAAGTGGTAATTCTCAATCCTGACAACCGTCCAATACTGAAACTTAGTGTAACAAACAGACAAAATCAGTCGTATGAGTCAATCAATAGTATCATTATCCTTCATTGCGTTAAATATTATCTTTTACGATATTCTTGACATACAATCTCTAAATTACTATGCTATTCTACATAGAAGTAAGTTCTTATCAAATAAAAAGGAGTATTTAATATGGAATTTTATTGTCCATTAATCAAGGAGACCTGTAAGGCGGAGATGTGTATTGCATGGGAAAACAATCAATGCTTAATGATTGCTTTATTAAAATTAATTATCGAACAAAAGGGCAGCATCGACCAACTATGACAGACTTTATATGGCAAATAATGACTTGCCTATTATTGGGTAAGAATCAGCCTCATTATTAAAGCACTCGCCACTGATTTTTTTGCACCTTTTATAATCCTCAACATCAAGACTTTTCAAAGTCGCTTGTTAGGAGGTGGAGTCCACAATTCTCCCGGTTCGGGAATCGAATTTTTATTTCTTCCTTCCTTAATCCTCAATTTTCAATTTTTTAATTTTATGCTAGCTTTCAACCCGTAATAAATAAAATTCATGCCTGGAAACAAAAAACTAAATCTCACAATTTGTTATTATTTCTTTTGACACAAAATCATTCTTCGTATAATTTTATCTGACTGAAATTTGATCCGGAATCGGTCAATCTGCAACGGTTCTGTATAAGGAAATAATGAAGAAAAAGTGTGGCAAAACGCATAAGAATACTGAACACCAATATCGTGACAATCTGCTCAGTCGGGATCAGGAGAAATTTCGGGAGAGCGAGGAGAGGTACAAGTCTCTTTTTGACCGCTCGCTCGATCTTATTTACATCCATGATTTCGAAGGCCGCTTAATAGACGCCAATGATGCCGCCATGAATCGACTTGGCTATACGAAGAAAGAGATGAGGTCCCTCAATTTTGCCTCGTTCCTGAGTGAAGATCAAATTCCCCTTGCCTTCAAAACAGTAGAGAATGTTTTGGCGGGTACTCAAAAGGAATTAACTGAGTTCAAATTATGGCACAAAGATGGTACCGATGTATACGTGGAAGTTAGGGGATCCGTCATTATGTCGAACGGAAAACCTGTGGCGATCCAGGCGATTGCCAGAGACATCACCAAGCGAAAAAAGGCGGAAGAAGCGCTTAAAGACGCGGAACTAAAATTAAGAACGATATTTGATTCAGCCTCAGATGGAATTCTTCTAGCACAGATTAGCAACAAAAAGTTCTCAACCGCTAATAAAAAAATGTGCCGGATGTTAGGTTATACAGAAAGTGAACTTCTGAAGTTGAGTGTATATGACATTCATCCGGAAGAATCATTACCTTATGTTATTAATCAATTTGAAAAACAAAGCAAAGAAGAAATATTGGTCGCAAAAGATATACCTGTATTGAGAAAAGGTGGAACTGTGTTTTTCGCGGATGTGAGCTCTTCGCCGATTACAGTGAATGGAGGGAAATGTCTTCTTGGAATGTTTAGAGACATCACCGAACGCAAGCGCAATGAAGAGACCCTTAAGCAAAGGGAGCAGGAACTCTCTTTTAAATCGCGGAATCTTGAGGAAATGAACACAGCGTTGAAAGTACTCCTCAAACAAAGAGAAGAAGACCGGATACAGATTGAAGAGAATGTGCTGACAAATGTGAAAACTTCCATCCTTCCCTATATTGAAGAACTAAAAAAAGGTTCCTTAACTAAGCATCAGAAGACTTGCCTGAAGACTCTCGAAGGACAAATTAAAGGAATCGTTGCCCCCTTCCTGCGCACAATGTCCAAGTCATCTTTCGATCTTACACCACAGGAACTTCGTGTAGCGGATTTGGTGAAGAACGGAAATACAACCAAAGAAATTGCCGGCATTCTTAGAATTTCGATAAAAACTGTCGATTACCATAGAGACAATCTCCGCAGAAAATTAGATATCAAGAACAATAAAACCAACCTTAGATCTTTTTTGCTTAAATTTTCATAATACCTGTTTTTGCCCCATATTTCCCCCTGCATTATCCCGTATTGTTTTATGGGCAATATTAGCTATTATGAAATGTATTTTAAAAAAGTCCTGTTAAAAGAAGACTTTAGTGTTTCAACCTAGGGGAAAACCAGTAAACTAAAAAAGGAGATATTTATGGACAACAAAGAAATGGTGAAACAGATGATTGATTTGCACAAGACATCTTTTGGAAACTGCTTTTCAACAATGGTAACACTTCAGGATCAGGCGGAAAAAATTATGAAGACTTTTGTCGACCATACCCCTGGAATAACCGATGAAGGCAAAAAGGTCATGGACCAGTTGAACAGTATGTACAAGAAAAACCGTGACGATTTCAAAAAAGCTGTCGATGAGGGATACGTAAAGGCTGAGGAATTCTTCGAGAGCGATACAATAACCATGTTTCAAGATAAGACCAAGAAGATGTTCGATGTTTTTTCCTTCCAAAAAAACTGGATGCCCTTTGATTTTAAGAAAACGATGGAAGAATCGCTTGCTATGTACAAGAAGGGCTATGACGAATTCAAGAAACAATTTGATGAAAACATCCAGCGTATGGAAAACTATTTTCCTGTTTCCAATAAACCACAGGCAGATACCAAGCAGAAGAAATAATTCTCTCTGGATGACATAATAGAACTGTTTGATTGCAAAAAGGCAGGGTCAAAAGACTCTGCCTTTTTTTATTTCTTGCTTCCTCAGTAATCTTCCGTTTTCAAAACAACAATTTTATGTTAGATTGCAACCAGTTATCCTTAAATTTTTTATACTAGATTACAAGAAACATAAAAAAAGAGGAGGACGGAAAATGCCAGAAATAAGCTTTATAATACATAAAGGAGTAAAGATTCTCTATGAAGATTTCTCCAATGGTAAACCCGATGAATTACTTCTCGCTATAGAAAAAGCAAAAGAAATAATCGCCAGTCAACCTCTAAATTCGGTACTTGCGCTTGTGAATGTCAAAGATGGACATTTTGATACCAGAATCACCAGCGCCCTGAAGGAATTTGCGAAGGTGAACAAACCATATATAAAAGTAGCAGCTGTTTACGGTGTGGAGGGATTAAAGGAAGTTATCTTCAGAGGTCTGCTGGCTTTTTCAGGCAGAAAGAACTTTGTTCTTTGCAAGACTCTGGAAGAGGCAAAGGATTTCCTCGCCGATCAGAAATAATCCTCCGGCAAGTTCCGCCATTTCTGCCCTTCATTCCACCATAAGCGCTTGATGGAATTGGGGGAGTAACTATTACATATTTCCATCGGTAATCAATAAACTTTAACCGTTTTAATTCTGTTTCTTTGCAGTGTAACAAGTTCACCATTCACATTTAACCCTTCATTATTTTATTTTAATTTTCTTGACATACAAGATAGCATTTATTATTACGTTTTATCACACAAAAAAGAAGTTCTTATCATTCAATAACAATTAAGAGGAGGATTTAGTATGAAAGTGAAGCTTCTGATCCTGTTATCAATTGTATTCGTTTTTGGAATTTTACCCCTGAATGCTAATGCTTATACAAGTTCCGACTGGATGGGTTCGATAGATGGAAGCAAAAGCCTGACGCAGCTTTCAATCCCTGGCACACATGATTCGTGTGCCCGATATGAGCCTTTTCCAGGCACAGCAATATGCCAGAATTTAACGATTGCAGACCAATTGACCGCTGGCATCCGCTACCTTGACATAAGATGCCGCCACTATTATGACGCTTTTGTCATACATCATGGGTCGGTGTATCAACATATGAATTTTGACGATGTACTAAATGCCTGTATAAGTTTTTTGGAAAGCCATCCGACAGAGACCATCATTATGAGTGTCAAGGAAGAATATAACGCAGCCGGCAATACACGCACCTTTGAACAAACCTTTGACTCTTATGTGGCAAAAAACCCCGACAAATGGTACATGACAGCCAGTATTCCTAACTTAAGCCAGGTTAGAGGTAAAATCGTTTTACTAAGGCGTTTTGGAGCAAATACCCTGCCGAAAGGTATTGATGCTGCGAATTGGGCGGATGATACCACCTTTACGATTAGTAACGACGCGGCAAACCTGAAGATACAGGACCAATATGTTGTTCCTGACAATAATACAAAATGGACAAATATTCAGAATCTTTATAATGAAGCTAAAACACAAAACAGTACCTGGTTGTACATCAATTATACAAGCGGTTATAAATCGGGCTTTTTAGGTATTCCGATCATTCCCACCGTATCCAATTTCGTTAATCCTAAGATTGTAACTTACTTTACCGCAAATAAAAGTGGAAGGTTTGGCATAACTGCTATGGATTTTGCAGATGCAAACAAATGCTCGCTCATTATAACAACTAATTTTTAATGTTTCGAGCAGAGGGACAGTTTGAACCTACTCTCCTGCTGTTTCAATCATTCGGATTGAACCATTTATTTGATCGCTTGCCCCGTTAGAGATGTGACTAATCTCTAACGGGGTTCCGTTTATACTTAAAACTTCACACTTAACACTTAAAACTTTATCATTTCTATTGACATGCAAATTAAAATTGTTATATTTCGCATTCTCAGAAGTAATGTCTTACCAAGTTTCAGATTCACAGAACAAAAATGTTTTATAAAATAAATTCTTATTGCACCTTGGAGTTTCATAGCCAAAAATAATTATGGGGAGTGGACAATGAAATGTAAATCATGGGCAGTGATCGGATTAATTCTGATAATCATCTTCGCTTTAACCGCATGCGGTAAAAGCAGTGATAGTCCAACCTACAGCATCTCCGGAACCGCAACACTGGATGGAAACGCCTTGCAGGGAGTCGCGGTTACATTGAACGGTGCAAGCTCTGCCAATGCCACCACCGATGATACAGGGAGCTACACTTTTGCGAATCTTGCCGCTGGAACATATACGATCACACCTTCTCTGGCAGGTTATAATTATTCCCCATCAAGTCCGACCGTAACTATTAACAATGCAAATCTGACCCAGAATTTCACCGCTACGTCAGCTGTCACTTCTTATAGTATATCAGGCACGATAAGTTATGATGGAGGGATAGGCGGAATAATTTATGTTGGTTTGAAAAATGCAGATGGTTCTGCAACCGGGCACGGAACCAGCATCGCGTCGCCCGGCCCGTTCACTATTCGTGGAGTACCTGCGGGAATATATTATAAACTCAGTGCGGAGCTTGATTTTCGCATATCTGGAACTCTGAATGTAGATAATCCTTCCGGTGAGATATTGACGATAAAAGTAACCAATGCAAATCTGACTGGTCAGAACATCATTTTGACAGACCCGGATACGGGGACTCTTTTCCCTGTCACACCAACAGGTCTTAGGGTTAATCCCGGCGATGGTGTCGCTCTGATTCGGTGGAATCACATGCGTGCAAACAATAAGAATATCAACGACGGTTATAAAATCTATTGGGGAACAGATCCCGCGGCGACAAACGGAACACCAATTTATGTACAGGAAAGCCACAACACTTATCTGCAATCACTTCCCAATGGTAGTTACTACTATAAAATTACAGCATTCGCGGGAGGCAACGAAAGCTTCCCCTCTGCTGTGGTAGGTCCTGTAATAATTGGCCCAGGTACAGGATTAAATACTGTCTCCGGCACGGTCACCGTTCCCGTTTCATATACGACTACCTATCCTTTGTATGTGGGACTCTACGCGGGCAATGGAATTTATTACTTTACCAGGATTGCCTCGCCCACCGCTTCACAGGCATACAGTTTCTCGGGGGTTCCCAATGGTACATACAGAGCCTTTGCGTTTATTGATTGGATCAACGATGGATCGCCGGGCATTGGCGATCTGGTCTTTGATGATATTGGAGCGCTGCCGGTCGTGATTAACAATAATAATCCTACAGTGGACATAATCCTTTCAGACGATAGCTACCGTAGCTATGTAGCCACTCAACACTGGATGAATGGATCATCATCGGGTTATATTTTAAACTTTGCAGTAAGTGGTATAATGGGACTTCCTATCAGAGCAAACATTATCTCCGGCCAGAATATTCCTGTGCCGCTGGACATGCAAAGAGCAAACAACTCTGTGGGAACATACTATTGCCCGGTCAACATCGGTGCAGTTAGACCGGCTTTAACTGACTCGTACAGGTTCGATGCCAACACCTCTTCTGGCTCTATGGGACAAATGACAGCGCCCGTTACTGCTGTGCTGGACAGCTTCGCGCAAAATCTGCTTGCTACTGATACTGACACACCCACGTTCAGTTGGTCAGCGCCTGCCAGCCCTCCAGCATTCTACAGCTATTATATTGCGATATATGACAGCACCACCGGTAATCTGATATGGTACTATCCCACCAGTACTCCCTTCGGCATGCCCAGTACGCAGACTTCCGTCCTGTACAATGTAGATGGAACAGCCAGCCAGGCATCTCTTACAATCGGGACAAAGTATGATGTGTATGTTATTGTAAAGGATGCAAACTTCAATACCGCATGGTATGGGATTTCAGATACTCCTACTACATCAGGATCTTCCGGCGACGGTGGAATAATCATAATAGACACTGGTGACGGCGTAATCAATTCAGGCTCTATAACAGGCTATGGTATAACAATAAGCTATGGGTCACTGACAATCTTTGCTCATTAGCAAACCCCTGCTTCATCCTGATTGAACCGTTTATTTGATCGCTTGCCCCGTTAGAGATGTGACTAATCTCTAACGGGGTTCACTATTCACCATCAACCATTCACCATTAAAACGTAGCATGGGCTTTCGTGCCCGTTTATACTTAAAACTTCACACTTAACACTTAAAACTTTATCATTTCTATTGACATGCAAATTAAAATCGTTATATTTCGCATTCTCAGAAGTAATGTCTTACCAAGTTTGAGAATCACAGAACAATAAGTTACAAGCATAAATTATTTTCACGGGGTGTTGTGTCGCGAAGTTGCGGCGTTTGGGGCTTTTGAAATAGGGCGTTGTCCCCTATTTATCGGCTGATTTTTCCGTTATGCCAAAATAGACTATATGAATCAGAACATAAAAGGTAAATATACTTCTATATATTTTAAACTGGTCCTGAAAGAGGCACGCGCGACGATGTCGCTGGAAGATGATGAAGATCGCTCTGGATTAGGCCAAGCGATAATGAATGTAATTACACAATCTGGTCCGACTGTAGTCAGCAAGAAACCCTCTACAAGAGATAAATTTATTGCCAATAAAATATTTAGACCGCTGAGCGAAATACTTACGTCAATTTGGTCAATAGAAAATATTGCTATTTACGTTCGAACCTTTCCGCACAAAAGACAAAACGTATCTCATCTTAGCTATCTCAGGTATCATGTTGAGAATTACTTAAATGAAATATATATACTACAGACTAGGCTTATCTCATATTTGAACACATTAGAAAAAGCTTACCGCAAATCTGATCAAGGGCCAAAGATATCAGAAATAATCGAGCCCCTTGGCACCTTTATTCGAGACAGCTTAAAGTCATATAATCAAGCCAGAGGATCACATGTGCATGTCGCAAGATTTTCGGATAAAGAAATTGATCGGCTCTCAACGCTTGATCTTATGTCAATAGGCAATGATGATTTTGCCAACTTAATGAAGAATATTTTTCTTAGTAGTTATAGGACCGCCAGAAAGAAATGGGCGAATAAGATTCAAAAGGATAGTATCGAAATCAACAAGCTTCTTGATATCTATTTTGAAGTATTAACAAAGGTACTTTTTAGGGATGAACATTTAATAATCCCAGAAAATTATAAATAGGTATAACCCTTCAATTCAGTCGATCGCTGCGCACCAGCTGATTTTTTCGTTATGGTGCATAATTTTAAAAAATAGATTACATATTATTTCAATTCCAAATCAAAGATGATATCGCGGCGGCAAGAAGGAGGCGACGAGGCGTATTATACATACGTTGAGGACGCCGACGACATCGGTATAGCAACCAACATTTTACAGGCAAGCTTTTCTTGACATACAAGACCGCGTTTCATATAGTTCACACATGCAGACTTAATGTCTTATCAAACAATCTAACAATAGTAATTAATATTGAATAATAGAGATGGGGAATTTATGAAGGCCGTAATTTTAGCAGGCGGAAGAGGCAAAAGGCTTAATGACCTTACCGTTGATAAAAATAAATGCATGATTAAGATATTGGGAAAAAATATAATTGAATATAGTCTGGATTGCGCGGCCAATACAGATATTGATAAAATTATACTTGTTGTCGGACATAGAGCAGAGGACATTATCAATACCTTCGGTAATTATTATAAAGGGAAAAAGGTTGAGTATGTAATTCAATGGGAACAGAAGGGGATGGTTCATGCAATGGAGTGTTGCCGCAATGCTATCGACGGCGATGATTTCATGTTATTGCTGGGGGATGAAATTTTAATCAATCCCCGGCACCAGGAGATGATTGAAAAATTTAAAAATGAAGACTGCATTTCAATCTGTGGAATACTGTGGGTGGATAACAAAGATTTAATTAAAAAGACTTATGCTCTTATTCAGGATGATGAGAATTATGTCTCCAGGCTTATCGAAAAGCCGCGATATCCATTGAATAATTACATGGGAACAGGAGATTGCGTTTTTAAGAACGAAATTCTCAAATATATTGATCTTACTCCCTTGCACCAGGAGAGGAAAGAAAAAGAGTTCCCTAACCTCATGCAATGCGCTATTGACGATGGAAAGAAGATAAAGACATTTTTGATCTGTGATAGATATATAAACGTAAATACCGACGAGGATATTACTATGGCAGAACAATTTTTAAGAGAATCCACCCACGCAAGCTAAAAGGGAACCACCTTGTTGTTATTGGCTCTCAACGAATACGAAAAAAGCTAAGTTTTGGAAACACTAAAGCATCAGGATAATTTATGGATAAAAAATTCAGAATGTTATTTGTTGTTCCGGCAGGTTATGGTCATATCAATCCAACTCTGCCAATAATAAAAAATCTAAAAACTAAAGGCCATATAATTGGATACTGTAGCGGAAGCAATGTACAGGATGTTGTATTAAAGGCAGGTGTTGATTATTTTTATAGCCATGACGCACTTAACAACGTTGGGCTTAAAATTGTAGTTTATAAGGGATATGAGCTTTATAATAAATTTTCAGAGTATCTGACTTACGATGTTATAAAACAGAGTATCAGTGATATGATATCTGCAATTGAGAGTTTTAGACCAGATGTAATATACATTGATACGCTGTTTTCTTTTTTGCATGTTATAGCGGATCAATATAATATTCCTTATGTTGATGGAAACATCCTACAATTAAAATCTACTATATTTGATATAAAAATCCCGCCACCTGGATCGGGATGGGATAAAAATAAGCCATGGATCAACATTTTCAGATGGATTCCCTATTCATTGGTAGTTACAAGAAGCACATTGAAGATAGCTCTGCGGTTAATACGCGCCATGAGGGATTTTTATCCTGATTGGAAGATTAAACAACTGAAGCCTATATCCCCTTACCTTTTATTGTATTATGCTACTGATAGATTTGAATATCCGCGAAAAAAACTGCCTCCTCAAATATTTTTTGTTGGTCCGGTAATTTTGACGCCGGAGGAAGATCAATTGCCCCCATTCCCCTGGGATAAAATTGATAGAGACCGCCCGTTAATCTACATAGCGACTGGCACCTTCTTTAACTTCTATTACAAAGAATTTTATCCAATGGTATTTAAAGCTCTTTCCAATGATAGTTTTCCTATTCCTGTTCAGGTGGTAATAGCCGCCGGCAATCAACAAACCATAGATGACTTTGGAAAAATTCCATCAAATTTTATTGTTGTGCCCTTTGCTCCTCAGGTTAAACTTATACAGCAGGCAAGCCTGGTTATTCACCATGGAGGATCAAGCAGCACATATGAATCATTACTATACGGGAAACCAATGTTTGTTGTATATTTTGGAAACGATTCCATGGATGTTGCCGGTAGAGTAAAATATAATGGATCAGGAATAACCTGTAATGTTACGAATATAACACCGGAAAAGATTAGAAACTCAGTACTTCAATTGCTGGAAAATCCCGAGTACAAGAAGCGCTCTGAATTTATCCAGGATTCTTTTAAAAAATGCGACGGAATCAATACCTCGGCGGAGCTGATTATTCATCTCGCAGATACGGGAAAGCCGCTTATCAGGAAGAAAGGGGCGCCTATAACGCTTGAGAATATAAAATATCTCCCGGATTATTTGGAAAAATAGAAGTAATGGAGTGAAGATATTTGTAACCGGATGTTACGAATTTCCGGGCGCGCATGTTTAATGGCAGAATGAGGAAAATAAAACGCACCAATTTTCTATCTTTAGAATGTGAAGATTTGAAATGGTAATTCTTAATTCTGCTAACTGCATAATACTGAACCTTTGTGAAATAAATAAAAGATGTTTTATTTATTTTCTTTAAGAGCTTTTTGATACTCGCTCACCAGCGCTTTTTTAGAAACTCCCAGATCAATAATATCCCAGGGCAGAACTTCATCAAATTGCTTTTGCCGGTAGACATAAAAATCGGCGTTGATATTGACTTCTTTCAGCGCCTGCGCCCAATTTCCCTCCAGACGATTTACCGCCAGCAGTATTTCTCCCACGCGACGATCCCCCAGTGAAAGAAGGGCCTGAACGTAATTCCACTTCGGGACATCGTGAATAACCTTGATTGATTTTTCCCGCTTCAAAGCATTCTCGATCTTTTTAATTTTCTTGCCGGCGGCATTGACATCGGCCAGAGGACACCATTGAAAAGGCGTTGCCGGTTTGGGAATAAACTGATTGACGCTCAATGTAATGCGCCGGAACTTTTTTTTGCCTTCAAACTTACTGAGAATATGATGTTGAATTGTTCCGGTAAGTTCGATGATGGCGTCAATATCCTGCTCGACTTCTCCCGGAAGACCAACCATAAAATAAAGCCTCAGGTTGGGAATTTCTTTTTCCGCCAGCAATTCCGCGGCACGCAAAATATCGTCTTCGGTTATATCTTTGCGCAAAATGTCACGCATTCTCTGACTGCCCGCCTCGGGCGCCAGTGCGACCGTCTCGATGCCATTGGCTTTTATCAGGTCGACTATTTTTTCATCAATCCGGTCAATGCGCAGGGAACCAAGGCCTGCCCGCGCTTTTTGCGCGATGATGTATTCACAGATACGCGTGAGGTCGGGATGATCGGAAACGGCTGTGCCGACAAGCCCGATTTTCTTTTTTCTTTTCAAACCGTGATCAACGGAGGCGGCAATTTCCTTTAAGCTGCGGAAACGAACCGGACGATAAACGAAACTGGCCGCGCAAAAGCGGCAGCTGCGGGCGCATCCCCGGTTAACCTCCACCAGGAACATATCTTCCATTTCGGTTTGGGGCGCGCTGATAATCTCTTGTGTGCAAAAAGCGTTGATATCTTTTACATGCTTTATTTTTATTTTTTCCGGCAATTCCGCCTCGCGCGGCGCAATGGATTGAATTTTACTTTCCGCGCAATATTTTACTTCGTAAAGACCCGGAACATAAATATTACTTACCTGCTTTTGCAGATCTGTGAGTAATTTCCGGCGGTCATGACCGAGACGGCGCGCTTCTTCAAAGTAACGGCAGAATTCCGGCAATACGTCTTCAGCTTCACCTAGAATAAATAAATCGAAAAAATCCGCCGGCGGTTCGGGATTAAGGGTCAGAGCAATGCCGCCGCCGATAATCAGCGGATGATTTTTTTCTGTGCGGTCTTTAGCCAAAAGCGGAATACCGGCCAAGTCCAGCATTTTTAAAACATTGGGATAATCGTTTTCAAACGACAGGGAAAAGGCAAGAATGTCAAATTCGTTGATTGCTTTCTGGTTTTCAATACTAAAAATTCCTGCCGCTCCGGAAACGAATCTGGCGTCGTTTCCGGAAACGGGCAGGAATACCCTTTCACAAAGAAAGGAAGGGAGATCATTAAATATTTTATATATTGTCTGGAAACCCAGATTTGCCATGCCCGTCCGGTAGTGATTCGGATAAGCCAGGCAAACTGTATTGTACGCGCCCCAAACTTTTTTTACATATCCGGTCTCGTTCTCCAGAATGGTTGTATAATTTTTCTTTAATTTCCAATCCATGTTTTTATCATGGCCTATATCTCTTCATAAAACAGCAAAGATGAAATTTACGGACATTGATCCCCGCATACTTCGCTATTCATTAATCGGCCTGACGGCGTAAAAATGTCGGAATCTGCATATCCGTGTTATCAGCCACGTCGCCCAGTCCCACAACCGCTACCTCATTGCTATTGATTTTCTTTTCTCTGCGAATGAAAGTTGGCGTGGCCAGGTCTTCCCGCCGGAAACCGCCGAACCGGGTGACATTGCCCAGCGATTCGGTTTTCTTCTTATTAAAATCATCGAACCCGGTAGCAATGACTGTAATGCGGATTTCATCTTCCATATCATGGTCGATTACTGTGCCGAAAATAATATTGGCGTCTTCATCCGCCTCTTCCTGAATCAACGATGAAGCTTCGTTGACTTCATAGAGACTCATGTCAGGGCCGCCGGTGATATTGAGCAGAATTCCGTGCGCGCCCTGAATGGTATTGTCTTCCAGCAGAGGTGACGAAATCGCTCTTTGCGCCGCTTCCACCGCTCTGTTTTCGCCGCTGGCCACGCCGGTGCCCATAATGGCCATGCCCATATTGCTCATGACGCTCCTTACATCGGCGAAATCGAGGTTGATCAATCCCGGCACCAGGATCAGATCGGATATTCCCTTGACTGCCTGATAAAGAATATCGTCCGCCTTTTTGAAAGCTTCCAGAAGCGACAGGTTGCGGCCGCCCAGACTCAAAAGCCTCTGGTTGGGAACGACGATCAGCGTATCCACGGCTTCCCGCAACTGAGCAATTCCATCTTCAGCCTGAATATTGCGTTTCTTACCTTCAAACTGAAAAGGCTTGGTCACCACGGCAATCGTCAGGACACTGCATTCACGGGCAATTTCCGCGATAACCGGGGCCGCGCCTGTTCCCGTTCCTCCTCCCATTCCCGCGGTGATAAAAATCATGTCCGCGCCTTCCAGATAAGGGCGGATCTCATCGCGGGACTCCAGGGCTGATTGTTTGCCGATTTCCGGATCGGAACCGGCCCCCAGACCTTTTGTTATCTTGGAGCCGATTTGAATTTTGACCGGCGAACTCGATACGCTCAGAGCCTGCGCATCGGTATTTGCGTTGATGAAATCAACCCCCTGCAGGGCTGACGCGATCATCGTGTTGACGGCGTTGCCGCCGCCACCGCCTACGCCAATCACCTTGATTTTTGCCAGATTGTCACTACATACTTCAGTTAACTCAAACATGTTCTCTCCTTCCTTTCAAAAAAATTCTGAAAACATTTTTTTTACTGTTCTTGCCATATTGCCAAAGACACCCGTTGTTCTTCTATATACAGAATCGCCGTCCATCTCATCATGGCCGTAAATGATCAGACCTACTCCGATAGCATGCGCCGGTGAATTCACAATATCGGTTAAGCCCCCGACGCCGATGGGAATGCCTTTGCGCGCGGGCATATCGAATATTTTTTCCGCCAGTTCACTGATACCTTCCAGAAGCGATGTTCCCCCTGTTAAAACAACGCCGGCCGCCAGTAAATCTTCAAAACCGAAACGGACAATTTCATTGTAAGCAAGATTTAATATTTCTTCCATTCTCGGCTCGACGATTCGTCCGAGTATCTGACGCGATACTTCACGGTCTTCCCGGCCGCCCAGGCTGGGCACTCTGATGGTTTCATCCTTCGGTATCATGGAGGTCATGGCGCAGCCGTATTTTATTTTAATTTTTTCCGCTTCAGCCAAAGGCGTGCGCAAACCGGTGGAAATATCCGAAGTCAGATAGTTGCCTCCGACAGGCAATATGGCCGTGTGCTTGATGCTCGCTTCGGAAAAAATGGTTACCGAAGTATTGGAACCGCCGATATCAATCAAGACCACCCCCAGATCTTTCTCATCATTACTGAGCACGGCTTTGCTGGCGGCCAATTGCTCCAGAACGATATCGTCAATATCCAGACCTACCCTGTTTACGGATTTCACGATATCCTGGATAGCGGATGTGGCTCCGGTAACGATGTGTACCTTGGCTTCCAGACGGACTCCCGACATTCCGATGGGATCTTTAATCCCTTCCTGACCGTCAATCACATAGCCCTGAGGAAGGACGTGCATGATCTCCCTGCCCACGGGAATGGCAATGGCTTTGGAAGCTTCCAGCACTCTTTTGACATCGTTCTCATCCACTTCCCTGCCCTTAATGGAGACAATGCTCAAAGAGTTTTGTCCTTTGATATGACTGCCGGAAATTCCGACATAAACCGAATTAATGCGGCATCCGGACATGTGCTCGGCTTCTTCCACTGCCGTTTTTATCGATTCCACCATACTGTCAATATTAACAACGGTGCCTTTTCTCATTTCCTTGTTTTCAGATGTTCCGATGCCGATTATATCAATTCCGGCTTCGGTAACCTCACCCACAATAGCCGTTGTTTTTGTCGTTCCGATATCCAGCCCGATTAAAACATTGCTTTTCTTGCCCATCAGCTTCTTCACCTCTTCATTTAATTTTGCTAATCAAAATTTTATATTAAATATTGTTTCCCTTTATTCCCCGGCTCCATATGTTCGGGAATATTTTTGCGTTCTACGGTCACCTTTGATTCATCCGACAGATCAATACACAAATAACCTTTTTTCAGACCTCTGTTTTCCAGATCAGCCAAAACCAGTTTTAACTGTTTTAGTTTTTTTTCAAAATCGGCCGTGCCCAGTTTTAAGTAAAGACCGGTATTGGAAATTAAAGAAAGTCCGAACACATCATCAATATGAACCTCGGAAATCATTCCCAGATAAGAATATTGGCCGGATTTTGATAAAACCTTCAATAAATTAAGGGTGCTTAAAAGAAGCTGTGATTTATTTTCTCCTTTCTCGTCAACCCCTGTAATTACCGGAAGATCGACCTCATCGCTTTTACCCAGCTTTTTAAACACGAAGCCTTCCGCATCCATAAGACAAAAATCATCGGCCTGTTTAACCAGGGCAAGAGGAGTTCTTTCCTTCACTTCCAAAACAAGTTTATTGGGCAGTTCTCTGCCGATATAAACATTTTCCACCCACTGATTCGCGGAGACCCGGCGGATAACCGCGTCTGTATTGATGGCCAGCAGATTCTGCGCGGGTCTTATCCCCGCCGATGCCAGAACATCTTTTTCCGTTAATTCTCTCAAGCCACGCACGGATATTTCTTTTATTTGAAAATACGGCCTGCTGATCAGGAAATTGTATGTGTAAATAAACAAAGAACACAGAAGCGCCGCGATAAGCAGTAATCCCGTTGCGGCGAAGAAATCACCGGATATATCGCTGAACCGCCTGCGTATCCGGTTTTTCTTTGTTTCCAGTCCTGTTTTTTTCAACATCAATCTTCTCCGATAATCACTACTTCTGTTTCCAGATTCACGCCTCTTTCTTTTTTGGCCTTCGATTGAATAAACTCAATCAGCCCTAAAACATCCGAGGCAGTGGCATTGTCCCTGTTAATAATAAAGTTGGCATGCCTGGAAGATATTTGCGCCCCTCCCGCGGTCATACCTTTCAGCCCCATATCTTCAATAAGATGGCCTGCTGCCTGCCCGGACAAATTCTTAAAAATGGATCCGGCATTAGGAAATTCCAAAGGATGTTTGGCCTGCCGCAATTGCAAAATTTCATTTATTCTCTCTTTTATCGAGGTGAGTTCACCCTTCTCCAGCTTAAACTGAGCGCCCAGTATTATCGTGCCGGGAAGGAAGGATGTTTTGCGATAGCTGAAAGATATTTCTTCCGCGTTCACTGTTTTCTTAACTCCTGCGGCATTCAGTAATGAAACTGTTTTCAGAACATCTTTCATTTCCTTTCCATAAGCTCCGGCGTTCATCCATACGGCGCCGCCGACGCTTCCGGGAATGCCGGCGCAGAATTCAAGCCCGGTAAGCTCTTCCATAACCGACCGGTTGACAACTTTTGCCAGCGACGCGCCTGCCTGAGCAAAAATCATATAACCTTCATCCCGTGTGTATTCACAACTGACTTCTTTGCATCCCGTCATTAGCAATATCGCTCCACGGTATCCGCCATCCCGCACAATGACATTGGTCAGATTTCCCGCTATAAAAAAATTTATTTCCCTTTCTCTGAGCACCCTTGTCGCCTGATCCAATTGATCTTCATTTTCTATAAAAACAAGAGCGTCTGTCATGCCGCCGACAGCAAGCGATGTATGAAGCGACATCGGCTCATCATACAATATCTTTCCTGAAAATATGTCGCTCAGAGCTTCTTTAATTTCATTTCTACCGGCCATTACTTTTTTGTTTCCCCTGCCACCAGTTGTTTTATAAAAGCTTCACCGATTTTATAAATGCTTCCGGCTCCTATCGTCGCAACGGTATCTTTAGCCTTCACCGTCTTCAAAAGATATTTTACGGTGTCTTCCGCATTCGGAATATACTCCACATGTGTTTGCCCTGTTTTTCTGATAGCTTTGCAAAGCGCGGCGGAATTAATTCCGGCAATAGGCTCCTCACTGGCCGGGTATATGTCATTCAAAATCAGGATATCAACATTGCCGAAGGCTTTCGTAAATTCGTCAAAAAGCGCTTTTGTCCGCGTGAATCTGTGCGGCTGAAAAACCACGATCAATCGGTTCTTCCATATTTGCCGCATGGCTTTCAGTGTTTCTTTTATTTCCGTAGGATGATGACCGTAATCATCAACGACGGTAACATTACCTACTCTCCCCTTAATTTCCAGACGGCGCTGCACTCCGGAAAAGCTTTTTAAACCTTCCCTGATGGTCGCAAAATCAAGATTCAACTCACGGGCTACGGCTATCGCCGCTAAAGAATTATAAACATTGAAAAGCCCCGGCACAATTAATTCAACAGTACCCATTTTCTTCTTTTTATAAACCACTGTGTAGGTTGTTTTTGTTTTTAGAAATTTTATATTCACAGCGCTGTAATCCGCGGGGGACTCTATTCCATAGGTTATTATTTTTCGTTTAATCAATGGAAGGATCTCCCGCACATGAATATTATCGGCGCAAATAACCGTGCAGCCATAGAAGGGAACGATATTGGCAAATTTAAGAAACGCCTCCTTGATTTCGGCAATGCCCGGATAATAATCCAGATGTTCGCGGTCGATGTTGGTGATGACGGCAATGGTGGGCGATAATTTCAGAAATGAACCGTCACTTTCGTCAGCTTCCGCCACAATAATTTCGCCGTCGCCCAAACGGGCGTTACTGCCGATGCTTGCCAGCTTCCCCCCTATGACCATTGTCGGATCTAAATTACCCTGAGCAAGGATGGTGGATACCATGGAAGTGGTCGTGGTCTTGCCGTGACTGCCGGAAACGGCAACGGAAAATTTCATTTTGAGAAGTTCCGCCAGCATTTCGGCCCGCGGAATGACCGGAATATTTCTCTTATGCGCCTCCACAACTTCCGGGTTGTTTGTTTTCACTGCCGTGGAGGTAACAACAACATCGGCATTGCCAATGTTTTCCGCCGCATGTCCGATAATTACTTTCGCGCCGATTTTCTGCAGCCGCGTCGTTGTTTCCGAAGTCTGAACGTCGGAGCCGGTTACATTATAACCGAGATTGACCAGAACTTCGGCAATCCCGCTCATGCCAATGCCTCCGATTCCGACAAAATGGATACATTTCACTTTGTGCTGCATCAAACTGTTTCTCTTATCTGATATCATTTTCCCCCATACTCTTTATATTTTTACGAACTATATGCCCGATCTTTTCCAGCTATTAATTGAACGCAACTGTCAACTATTATTGCTGCCGCATCAATCCTGCTCATCCTCAACGAATTTTCTTCCATCTGACGAAGCTTCTTTTCATTCAACAACAGATTCTCAATCACGCCGAATAATTTAACACCACTAAGGTCTTTCTCGGGAATCAGCGCAGCAGCGCCTTGGGCGGCCAGAGCCTGCGCATTTTTTAATTGATGGTCGTTCGCTGCCCACGGGTACGGAATCAAAACAGCAGCCTTGCCTGCGGCGGTGATCTCTGCAAGCGATGTGGCGCCGGCCCGGCAAATGATTAAATCCGCATCCGTGTACGCTGCGGCCATGTCAACAATAAAGTCTGTGACTTTCGCCTCAATACCAAATTGTTCATAAGCTTTTTTCATCTCTTCTGCCTGTTTTGCGCCGGTCTGATGAAGAATGCGTAACTTATTTTTCATATTCTGCAACTGCGGCAGCATATCAATGACACTTTTATTGATGGCTTCAGCTCCCTGAGATCCACCGAAAATAAGCAGTTGCCGGTAATCTTTTTTTTCTTTTGTCTGACCGCGTCCCGCGACAAACGACGCCCTTATGGGGTTGCCGCTTAAAATCACTTTTGCTTGAGGAAAGCACTCCTTCGTCTGCGCATATGTAACGAATATTTTATCCGCAAAATTGCCCAGTATCTTATTGGTCACGCCGGGAATGGCGTTCTGTTCCGCAATGGCCGTGGGTATATTCATGAAATAAGCCGCAAGGACAGCCGGACCGGAAGCATAGCCACCGACGCCAAAAACAATGTGCGGACCGAATTGTTTTAAAATCCGCCTTGACTGCCAGATGCTTTTTGGAATCTGATAAGCGCCCTTTACCAATGCCCTAATCCCCCGTCCTTTAACTCCTTCAACTTCAATTTCCTTAAGTTCATAACCAAACTTTTCAAGCAATTTACTTTCAATGCCTTTTTTTGTTCCGATAAAAATAATTTTTGTTTTATCATCTCTTTTTAAAAATTCTTCAGCGATGGCAATTCCGGGAAATAAGTGCCCGCCTGTTCCGCCTCCCGCAATTACAATGCGCATTTTTTACTCCACAAAACAAAATCCGTTTAACTCTTCCTGTAACAAATATATATTTCATTCACTACGTCTGTGTAGAAATATTCAGTAAAACACCTACAGCCGTCATACTCATGATAAATGCTGTTCCGCCGTAACTCAAAAATGGCAACACCAGACCTTTGAGCGGAATGAGTCCCATGACACCGGCAATATTGATAAACGCTTCCAAAGAAATTACCATCGTCACTCCGGCAGCCAGCAACGTCCCGAAAAGATCGGGCGCTTTCGCGGCAATCATAAAACCGCGAAAAGCAAAAATAGCGAACATAAGTATTACAATAGTCACTCCGATAAAGCCGCTTTCTTCGGCAATGATCGAGAGAATAAAATCGGTATGCGGTTCCGGCAAATAAAATAACTTCTGCATGCCGTCGCCTATTCCCACGCCAAAAGTCCCTCCTGAACCAAAAGAGAGCAGCGACTGGATAATTTGGAAACCGGTATTGTCCGCGTCTTTCCACGGATCGAGAAAAGCGGTTAAACGCGTCAGCCTGTATCCTTTGTAGAAGATCAACGCCACTCCGATAGGAATAAAGGCAGCTATTAAAGACAAAAGATGTTTCATCTGGGCTCCCGCTAAAAACAGCATCGAAAGCAAAATAGTGGCGATAATAGCAGAAGTGCCGAAATCAGGTTCCAGTAAAATGAGCAGGATTACGGCAGCGATAACGGATAAAGGAACCAGAATTCCTCTGGTGAAATTCTGCAGCTGATACGCTTTTCTGGTTAATAAGTGCGCAAGAAAAACCACTACCGCAATCTTAACCATCTCGGTTACCTGGAAAGAAAAGCCGCATAAATTCAACCAGCGGGTGGCTCCTCCGCGTCTCATTCCTAAAGGTGTCAGTAACAGGGCCAGCAATACAAATGACAATAATATTCCCGGATAAGCCAATTTCCTTAATTGCGTATAAGGAACTTTAGTCATAATGATCATGGACGTGAGACCTAAAAAAACGAACAAAAGTTGTTTTTTTAAAAAATACTGGCCGTCTTTAAATTTTTCCAACGCGATAATGGAACTGGAAGAATAAATCATCGCCGTTCCCACAATCACCAGAATTAAAGTAACCAAAAGCAGAATAATGTCCGGCAATTTATCATCATTATGTTTAATAACAGCATCCATTTACAGATCCCTCACTACATCCTTGAAAAAATTGCCTCGTTCTTTGTAATTGGCAAACTCGTCAAAACTGGCGCAGCCGGGAGAAAGCAAAACAACATCGCCTGATTGAGCCTCTTGATAAGCGCTCTGGACAGCTTCCCGTAATTTCGTTTTTTTCAAAACCGGCACATCACCGCCGATCAACGACGCAATACGTTCACGCGCTTCGCCGAATAAAATTACTTTTTTAGTCTTTGTCTTAATTAACGGCCGAAGAGATTCAAAATCACCATCTTTATCACGGCCTCCCAAAAGTAAAATTACGGGCTGGGCAAATGTCTCCAGCGCGCGTAAAACGGAGCCGACATTCGTTCCTTTGGAATCATCATAGAATTTGATTGAATTCTTCGCTCCCGCGAATTCGATCCGGTGCGGCAATCCGCGGAAATCTCCGACTGCCGCTATGATATCTTCCTGAGAACAGCCGCACAAACGCGCCGCCACTATCGCCGCCATGACATTTTCCACATTATGCAGGCCGGGAAGATTAATAATGCTCAAAGAATATTTCTCTTCTTTTTGCCCGGGAATTCTCAAAACAATATCTTTATTTTTAATAAATATTCCCCGGGGCAAACAATTCTTAGAACTAAACTTTACAACTTGCGCATTAATGACTCTGTCCATATCTTCCTGCTCCGGATCCGCGGCATTTAAAATTGCCCAATCTGTTTTTGTCTGATTGGCGAATATTCTGGCCTTAACGCGGTGATACTCGGCAAAAGATCCATGATAATTGATATGATCGCAGGTAATATTCAAAAGTACCGCGATAAATGGCCGGAATTTTTTTATCCACTGGAGCTGGAAACTGCTTATTTCCGCAACAATGAAATCATCCGTCTGAGGGGTTTCAGCATATTCAATCAAAGGAGTGCCGATATTGCCGCCGACAAACGCTTTCTTTCCCGACTTACGCAAAATTTCACCCAACAGCGTCGTCGTCGTTGTCTTACCGTTCGTGCCGGTAACAGCGATTAACGGAACTTTTAAAACCAGGTAAGCCAGCTCAATTTCGCTGATAACAGGTATATTCCTTTTCAGCGCCTCAACCAATATTTCATTGTCCGGAGCAACTCCGGGGGAAGGAATAACGATACAGGCACCTGTTAAAATACGGGGATTATAGTCGCCGACTTCCAGCCATTTTTCCTGGGCAATTTGCTTGAATTCAACGCTCCATTGATCAACAGGTTTTTCGTCCGTTACCACAACCTTTGCGCCCTGTTTTCCTAAAAAACGAGCTGTGGCAATTCCGGTTTTACCCATGCCGATTACAATTATTTTCTTGCCGGTAAAATCCATATTTCCTCTAACGCAACTTCAAGGTACTCATGGCCAGTAAGGCCAGTAAAATGGATATAATCCAGAACCTCACAATGACTTTCGGTTCCGCCCATCCCTTCAGTTCGAAATGGTGATGCAGAGGCGCCATCCGCAAGATTCGCTTCCCGCCGGTCATTTTGAAATAACCGACCTGAAAAATAACCGAAAAAGTTTCCATAACAAATATCCCGCCGACAATAGCCAACAATATTTCCTGCTTGGTTATAATCGCTATCGTACCCAGCGCACCGCCGAGCGAAAGGGAACCGACATCTCCCATGAAAACTTCCGCGGGATAGGCGTTGAACCACAGAAATCCCAAGCCCGCGCCGATGATAGCCCCGCAAAAAACCGCCAGCTCGCCGGCGCCGGAAACATGGACTATCTGCAAATAAGAAGCAACTTTCACGTTTCCGGCAAAATAGGCAAAAAGCAAATATGTGGCAAAACAGATTACCACCGGACCAATAGCCAGACCATCCAGACCATCTGTTAAATTTACGGCATTGGCCGCGCCGACTATGATAAATGTGGAAAGCAAAACATAACCCCAACCCAGATTCGGCAGCACCGTTTTGAAAAAAGGAATTGTTATCTGCGAATTAAAACCCGGTTTAAAATAAAGAACCACGCTGACAAACAAAGCGATCATTATTTCCGCGGTTAATCTTGTTTTCCCGGAAACACCCTTGGAACTCTTACCGGCAAGTTTTCTGTAATCATCAATAAAACCAATTAATCCATAGCCGAGCGTTACCAGCAATATAATCCAGACATAAACATCGGAAAGGTTTGTCCAGAGCAGCGTGGAGATCACCACGGAAAGGATGATTAATATTCCTCCCATGGTTGGAGTGCCCTTCTTGGCAAGATGACTTTGCGGCCCATCATCCCTTATCTGCTGGCCGATTTGCATTTCCTGCAATTTCTGGATCATCCATTGACCGAAAAACAACGAAATCAAAAGCGCCGTAATGGACGCAAAAATAGTCCGAAACGTTATATAACGGAACACGTTAAAAAACGAAAACGTGACATGCAAAGGATATAATAAATGGTAAATCAATTTAATTTACTCCTGATTGATTAATCGTTTTTTTATTTCCGTCAATTTTATCACTGCCGAAATCATCACATATCTGAGTCACAAACTTTTCCATTTTCATCCGGCGGGAACCTTTGACCAGAATCCAGTCTCCTTTTTTCAGATGCGCCTTTAAATAAGCGCTGCCGTTTTCATCTCCGGATAAAAAGAAAATATTTTCGGGCGACAGGCCTCCTTCCGTGGCGCCGGAGGCGGTCACCTTTGAAAAATCACCCTGAAGAAAAAGGGATTTGATGCCGATAGTCGCTATCAACATCCCAATCCTTCGATGCATTTCTTCCGTCTGATCTCCCAACTCCAGCATGTCTCCCAGAAACACATAACCGTTATGGTTCGCTTTTAAATCTTTCAATGTCATCAACGCTTCCCGCACTGAAGCGGGATTTGCGTTGTATGAATCATCCAGCAGAAAAGCGCCGTTATGCAGTTTGATCATTTCCATGCGTCCACTAAACGGCCGGAAAGCGGCCAGCCCCTCCGATATTGTCTGAAGATCAAAGCCTGCGGCAACAGCCGCGGCTGCTGACGCCATGGCATCATATACATGATGAACACCGGCAATCTTCATCTCCACTTTCTGCGCGTTACCGCCGATAACCAGGTTAAAGCGCATTCCTTTCACACCGTTCTTTTCTATATCGTTGACAGTAACATCCGCGTTGGGACTCATACTGAAAGTTATCTTCCTGCCGTTCCATTTCTCGGACGCTGTCGCAATAGCCTCATCATCAAGATTAATGACGGCCATTCCGGAAGACGGCATATTAAAAAACAGATCGTTTTTTTCTTCCCGGACAGCATCCATGGAACCGAATCCCTCCAGATGCGCAGGGCCAATGTTGGTGATCAATCCTATATTCGGCTCGGCAATTCGCGTAAGTCTTTTTATTTCTCCTCTGGTATTCGTCCCCATCTCCAGAACCATCAATTCATGTTGCGATATCAGACGAAATATCGTCTGGGGTAGACCAATCAGATTGTTTAAATTCCCTTCGGTCTTCAAAATATTTTTCTTCCTGCCAATGATTGCCGCGATCATTTCTTTGGTTGTCGTTTTTCCCGAAGAACCCGTCAATCCGATAACCGGTATGGAAAATCGCTTTCTCCAAACATGGGCCAGATCTCCCAGCGCAGTTAATGTGTCGGCAACTTTAATCACGGCAAACTTTTTGTTGGCCGGTATTTGATTAATTTTTTCTTCATCATGCGCCAGAATTCCGGCAGCCCCCTGTTTGACGGCCTTTCCCGCAAAATCATGACCGTCGAAATTTTCTCCTTTCAACGCGACAAAGAGATTTCCTTTGTTTATCAATCGCGAATCCGTAGAAATTCCGTAAAACGTATTTCCGGTCTCTCCGGAAATTAAAATTCCGGCTGTTGCTTTCAATACGTCGTCTAATGAAAATACTGGCGAATCATTCTTCATCAATTTATTGTAATTGACTCCTTAATTTTAAAGTCTGCGCTACGACAACGCGATCATCAAAGGGCAGCTTTTCAGTTCCCAAAATCTGGTAATCTTCGTGCCCCTTGCCCGCGATTAAAACAATATCTCCGTTTTGGGCAACACCCAGTGCCGCTTCAATGGCCTTTCTCCGTTCGGGAATTATCGTATAGCCGTGAGTACCATTCTTTAATTGCAGTTTGTCCGGCGCGGTCTTTTGTATTCTGCCCGAATCAATGCCTGTTTCTATTTCCGCAATGATGGCCAGGGGATCTTCCAGGCGAGGATTATCGGAAGTTATTATGGTTAAATCACTGTAGCTTGTGGCTGCTTCACCCATGAGCGGTCTTTTGCCCCGGTCTCTGTTTCCTCCGCAGCCGAAAACAGTGATGATTCTTTTTTTCTTAAGTTCCGATAAATTCTGCAGCACGCGTCTCAAAGCATCATCCGTATGAGCGTAATCAACAAAAATATTGACGCCATCAGGAGAAGAAACTTTTTCCAGCCTTCCGGGCACATTGGACAAATTCTCAATCCCTCTTTTAATAACAGGATAAGGAACATGTAAAATAAAGGCCGCTCCAACGGCGGCCAATATATTGTAGAGATTAAACTTGCCTATTAAGGGCGAATCAATGAAAACGGTTTCTCCTGCCAAATTAATTTGGGCTTTTATTCCTGTTAATGACAATTCATAGTTCGCTGCTCTAATTGCGTAATCGTTTTCTATTCCGTACGTCAATGCCGGCACAGATACTTCCTGCAAAAGCCTCTGTCCCCACTGATCATCGGCGTTGATAACCATTTTTTGCGAATGAACTTTTTTACTCTGAGGCAAAATTTCGGCAAAAAATCGTTTTTTCGCCTGAAAGTAATTTTCCATGGTTAAATGATAATCAAGATGGTCACGGGTCAGGTTGGTAAAAACACCCAGGTCGAAATCGCAGTCATCAACTCTTTTCAAGTCAACGGCATGAGAGGAAACTTCTGCTATAACATGGGTAATGCCGTCATCGGCCATCGCGCTCATAATTCTCTGGAATTCGTAAGATTCCGGCGTGGTATTGGGCGCGGGATAATTTTTATCATTATAACGATAATTAACCGTACCCAATACGCCACAGTTGAAACCTGCCTCTTTCAATATGGATTCCAGAAGATAGGTGATTGTCGTTTTACCGTTTGTTCCCATAACAGCAACAAGCACCAAATTGCCGGATGGATTGCCAAAATAATTTTTGGCTAAAATACTCAGGGCGCGCCGGCTGTCAGATACTTTAATGGCTGTTACCTGAGAAGGTAATTGCATATCTTTCTCGCAAACAATAAACTGCGCACCACGGGTTATCGCTTCCGGAATAAAATCATGCCCGTCACTCTTTAAACCGGGAACAGCCACAAACAGAGAACCACTCTCACATTTTTCCGCGGAAAAACATACAGAAGAAACTTCTTTTGAAGTTTCTTCTGAAATATTTATTATGTTCAGTCCCTCCATTAAACGAGTCAGTCTCATTCAAACCTCAATTATTCAGCTCAAAAACGACACTGCATAAGCGTTCTTCGCCTAAAGGCGCATGTGCAGGCGGGTACTGACGCACTGCCCAGCCATTGCCCGATATCTTAAGATCTATTGATTCAGTTTTCGCCTTTTTCATCGCTTCCCTGATCGTCAAACCGACAAAATTAGGCATAGCCGGCTCACCATCTTCAGCGGTGCTCTGTGAAATCAAAGTCTGCTGCGTCGAAACGAGCTGTACTTTATCCGTCTTCTCTTTGTCAAAAACAGGAACAGGAGCGGGAGTTTCTCTGATATTTGTTTTAAAGCAATTGAGAATCTGTTCACCGATATTTTTAAACACCGGGGCGGCGGCGACACCGCCCCATTTGTCTCTTTGAGGCTCGTCAAGAATTACCAGAATGGCGACCTGCGGATTTTCTGCCGGGAAAAATCCTATAAAAGATGTACGGACTTTTTCTGAAGAATATACGTTACGGGAGAAGTCAAATTTTTGAGCAGTGCCCGTCTTGCCGGCAACGGAAACATTGACAATACGCGCGTTTTTGCCGGTTCCGTCGGAAGCGCTGACGACCTCCGTCAGCATCCTGGTGAGACGTTTCGCCGTATCTGGAGAAACAACCTTGCGCACGACCGCCGGTGTATAAAGTTTGACAAGGTGGTTATCATTGTCGGCAATACCGCGTACAACGTAAGGCTTCATTAAGACTCCATCGTTGGCAATGGCCGACATGGCGGAAATTAACTGAATTGCCGTTACCGAAATTCCCTGGCCGAAACCGATCATTGCCGTATCCACAGGCACCCAGTTTTGCACCGGCCGCAACAACCCGGAAGTTTCACCAGGCAGATCAATACCTGTTTTCGTTCCAAAACCGAATTTTTGAATGTAGTTATAAAATCTTTCTTTGCCCATTTTTTGAGCAATTTTTGCAGCGCCGATATTGCTGGAGTATTTTAATATATCGGGCACCGCCAGCACTCCATGACGTTTTTTGTTTGCTTCATGGATAACGCGATTCGCCACTTTATAATTTCCGTTTTCACAGTAAAATTTATCCGTTTCCTTGATAACTTTCTCTTCCAGGGCTGCGGCTACCACGAAAGGCTTGAAGGTCGAACCCGGATCGAAGTTATCGGTAACGGCGCGGTTACGCCATCTTTCCGGAGTCAGTCCCTCGACATTATTGGGATTGAATCCCAGTTGATTGGCCATGGCCAGGATCTCGCCGGTCTTGGGATCCATGACAATAGCCAGTCCCGCCTTGGCGCCCTTGTTCAAAACAGCTTCCCTCAAATGAGTTTCCACCAGATATTGAATGCGATTATCAATGGTCAGTACAAGATTCACATTTTCATCTTTTTGTGTTTCATTCTTCTCTACGCGCAGAAACAATTTTTTGCCTTTTGCATCTCTGGCCCATGACAGCATTTGGGGCTTCCCTTTCAGAGATGCATCATATTTACTTTCCAGACCTTCCAGTCCATTGGCATCCAAACCGACAAATCCAAGCAAATGTGCCGCTAATTCGCCGTTGGGATAAAAACGTCTGGGTTCCTTCACGAGAAAGATTCCTTCAATTTCGGCTTTCTCCACGGCATCCGCCTGATCCGGCGGGATTCTTCTGGACAGCCAGCAAAAGTTTTTCTGAGAAGACAACTTTTTAAGAACAGTCTCACCGTCCAGATTGAGGATTTCCGCAATTTGTGTGGAAGTTTTAACGGGATCAACTATTTTGGAAGGATCGGCGCAAACCGAATTCGCCATGACGGACACGGCAAGCTTCTCGCCGTTGCGGTCATAAATTATGCCTCTTTCCGGCTGCAACTGAAGCACAGAGGTGTGTTGCTTTGTCGCTAATTTCTTCAGTTTCTGTCCGGACAAAACCTGCAGCTGAAAAGCGCGTGATATCAAAGCTACAAACAATACGAGAAAAAAAATGAAAATCATGACAATTTTGAATTTCAGCCATTTTCTCGATTCACTCGCCATATCATTCTCCCGATTTTTTCAAAACAATGATCTGATCATTATCAGGATAGGACATCTGCAATTTACTTCTCATAATGCTTTCAATGCGCTGCGGTGATTTAAGCATCGCGTATTCCAATCTTAACTTTTTCTGTTCTTCCAGTTGTTGTTGCTGGGCACTTAACTCCGTAGCAATACTGTATTCCAGTTCCGTCATATGGATATGAGAACCCACATAAATTAAAGCAACAAACATGAGCACCAGGGCAAAGATAATGAAAGTCGAATACTTTATACCTAAAGTATTTTCCTTGACTTCTTCGAAGTGGGGAATCGCTTTTGTTCCAACGGACTGTGCGGATTGTGATGCCATTTTATAGTCTCCCGGCTACGCGTAATTTGGCGCTTCGGGCGCGTGCGTTGGCTTCCACCTCTTCAGGTGATGGAATGATCGGTTTCGGCGTCAGATTCTTGAGTTTCGCTTCTCTTTGACAAACACAAACCGGCACATCTTTCGGACAAGTACAACCGCCTTGCAGGGCGCGAATTTCGTTTTTGACGATTCGATCTTCCAGAGAATGAAACGAGATAACGCAAAGGCGGCCGCCCGGATTCAACGCATCAGCGGCAGCGTTCATCGCCGGTCTAATGTTTTCCAGTTCGTTATTTACGGCGATTCTTATGGCTTGAAAAGTTCTCGTGGCGGGATGAATTTTCTGCCATTTTAATTTCGCAGGCATGCAGGAAGCGACTATCGCCGCCAGGTCTGTTGTTGTTTCAATGGGCGAAAATTGTCTTTTTTTCGATATTGTTCTGGCTATTCTTGCCGCCATTTTTTCTTCCCCGTAAAACCTGATAATATTTTCCAGCTCGCTTTGCACAAAATTGTTGACAATATCGTAAGCGCTTATTTTTAGACTGCGATCCATCCGCATGTCCAGAGGCGCTTTCTGGCTAAAACTAAAACCTCTCTGATCTGCATCGAGTTGATGGGAAGAGACGCCTAAATCCATGAGAACGCCATCAACTTTTTTTATATTTAAATTTTTTAGTATATTGTCTAAATTAGCAAAATTCGCTTTTACTAAAACTTTGCGCGAACCGAATTCTGCGAGTTTTCTTTCCGAGAACTGCAGCGCATCCTCGTCGCAATCAATTCCCACAAGCAAAGCATCCGTTTGTTTAAGTATCGCGTAAGCGTGACCTGCACCCCCTAAAGTGCAATCAACATAAATTCCCGTTCTACTGACTAAAAGCGATTTAATAACTTCTTTAACCATTACCGGCTCGTGATAGAAGTCGGTAATCATCTTCTAGATTCCCAGATCAGCTATGAAGTCAGCGCATTTGTCAATTTCACCGGCAGCCTGTTTCATTCTTTCTTCGAAACGATCTTTCGACCAGATTTCAATATTCTTAAGCATGCCGGCCAGAACAATATCTTTTTCCAATTTTGCATATTCGCGCAAAGTCGGGGGTATGAGCACACGCCCCTGTCCGTCGATATTACAGTCAACGGCTCCGGACATGAAGAAACGCTGAAACGATCGCACTTCCTTGCGCAACTTGGATTGATGGGCTACCTTCTCTTCAATAATAAGCCATTCGTCGTAAGGAAAAACCATTAGGTACTGATCCCAGGTGGTAATGACCATCCGGTTGTCATATTCTTCCGCGAATATTTCGCGGAATTTGGACGGGAAGATTATTCTTCCTTTTTCATCAATATTATGATGATATTGCCCTCTAAATACGGACATCACTTTCCTCCACGATAAACCACTTTACTCCACATGGCCAACTATAAAGGCGGTATTCGCCTTTGTCAAGCAAAAAATTCAACTTTTTTTAAATTAAACGACTTAAAATTACAGGGGAAATTAAGAAATCGGACCGGAAATAATTCTGAGATGAAAAAAGTTTTAAAAATAAGAAAACAGATAAAAATACAAATTTGTATTTTTATCTGTTTTCTTCAAAGAAATTAATTTATAAGTTACTGTATTTACTTATTATTTGAATGTGAATAACGATATACGGCCTGATTATGCTCGTTTAAAGAGGCTGAAAAAAAATGTGAGCCGTCTTTTTTGGAAACAAAATAAAGATAATTAACAGGGGCTGGGTTAAGAGTTGCCTGCAATGAAGCTACCCCGGGATTGGCAATGGGTCCGGGCGGCAAACCTCTTATGACGTAAGTGTTGTAGGGAGAATTTCTTCTCAAATGACTACGCAGTACTTTGCCGTTAAAACTGTCCAAGTCATAGACAGCAGTAGGATCGCTCTGCAGGGGCATTCTCTTTTTGAGTCTATTACGAAACACCGCTGAGATAAGAGGTTTTTCGGCATCATTACCTGACTCTTTGCCTATAATGGAAGCAAATGTGACAAACTGATGAGTATTAAATCCAAGCCCCTGGGCTTTTTTAATCATCTCCGGTGTAACTTTTTTCCAGAACTGACTCGCCATAATTTTCATAATCTTGCGCGTGTTCATGGAACGGTTGAAATAGTAAGTATCGGGGAAAAGATAACCTTCTATGGATTCCGCCTTAATATTTAAAGATTCCAGAAATTCTTTATCTCTTGCCAGTTCAAAAAACATTTCTTTATTAATCAGCTTTTCATTATCCAGACGCGTGGCAATTTCCTGCATGGACAAATCTTCCGGAATCAGGACTTTATGTTCCTTAACTTCTCCGCGCATCAGTTTATTAATCATTGCCGAAGGAGTTAGCAAAGTATTGATTTCATACTCACCGGCGCAAATGTGCCGTCTGGCGTTTTTTATAACGGCCAGGCTGTAAAAGAAAATCCTGTGCTTTATAAGACCTGCCCGATTAAGTGTTTCCGTAACCTCAAAAAAGCTTGAGCCTGTCGGTATATCAACCAGCACATTTACGTTTTTCTTATCAATGGAACTAATTGAATAATTTAAAAGCAGAACACAAAAAATAAAAAAAACAGCGACAAAATATAAAATGGCGCGGTGAACTATTCTGTCCACAGATGATGACTTCTTAAAGAACCTGAATAAGAGAAGCCTCTTTATCCACGAATCCTTTTGTTTTTTATTTGAATTTCTTTTTTTGACAGATTTATTCATATTCTTTGCGGAATTAATTTAAAATTATTTTACGATAGAATCCAGATAACCTTGAAGGATCAGGCAGGCCGCCAGTTTATCCACCATTTTTTTTCTTTTTTCCCAACGGACACCGGAATTTATAAGTATTTCTTCCGCTTCCTTCGTGGAAAGGGTTTCCTGCCATTTAACAACAGGAAGGCAAAATGTTTTTTCCAGTAAGGCCGAGAAACGATTTACTTTTTCACACTGTATGCCCTCGGAACCGTCCAGTCTTACAGGATAACCTATTATAATTTTGTCTACTTTGTAATTTGCGATCAGATCTCCCAGAATTTTCCAATCATGTTTCTTATTTTTTCTTATTATCGTAGGCAAACCCTGAGCCGTAAGACCCAGTTCGTCGCAAATAGCCACTCCTATTCTTCTTTCACCATAATCCAAACCAAGTATGCGCAAGAAGCACTCCTTTGCCGCGCTTTCTAACAATTCCACCTGCCTTTTTCAAGAATTAATTTGACAGGTGTTTTGCCCGATGTTTATTGATCTTGACAATAGAACGCTCGTCCGACTAAATTTTCTCGCTTCGGGATGGAGTTATCCATCCTATGAAGCGAGAAAGATATTTCAGTGTCCGCAGCCGAATACCTGCCACGTCGATCACAAGATACGGATTATTACCACTGCGTCGATCCTTATGCGGTATGGCTTCTGGCGGCCTTATGCCGAAAAAGTGATCGACCGCTTTCTCGATTGCGGCGATCGGAGCCACGGCTTTGCCCGTGTGAGATGCAAAGAGTGCGGCCATGAATATCTGCTGGCCTTCTCTTGCAAAAGACGCCACTTCTGTCCGTCCTGCCATCAGAAGCGCGTGGTGGAATTCGGAGAGTGGCTCTGCCTGGATGTTCTCAAAATTGTATTGACATAAGTTTTATGTCATGCATTCATCGCTTCGTGAGAACATGAAAGTTTTATTTATTTACAAGTATGAATATGTTGAGCCGCTAGGCTTGATGACAATTTCTGCTTTTCTTAAGAAAAAAGGGCATCAAGTCTATTTTATAGATCTGCGACTTTCAAAAAATTATCTTCAAGAGATTCAAGAGATTGGACCGGATATTATTGCATACTCCGTAACAACTGGAATGCATACTTTTTATCAAAAACTTAATCTGAACCTTAAGAAAAGATTAAAGTTTTTTTCAATTTTCGGCGGACCCCATTGTACTTTTTTCCCCGAATTCATAGAAGAAGAAGGCGTCGATGCTATTTGTAAGGGAGAAGGTGAATATGCTACTGCAGAATTGTTAGAGAATCTTGAAAAAAAGAAAGATATAAAACATATTCAAAATATTGATGTGAAGATTAACGGTAAAATCTATAAGAACCCTTTAAGGGATTTGATATGTAATCTGGATGAAATCCCTTATCCTGATCGTGAACTGATTAATCGCTACAAACAATACAGAAATTTTCACAGGAGGCATATTATTACGGGAAGAGGTTGTCCTTATAATTGCACTTACTGTTTTAATCACAGTTATAATAAATTATATCAAGGGAAGGGGAATATTATTCGTAAACGAACTGTGCCAAATGTCATCAATGAATTGGTTCAAACAAAAAATAAATTTCATCCGCGAAGATTTCATTTTGTTGATGACACTTTTATCCTTAATAAGGAATGGACCATTGATTTTTGCCATGAGTACAAGGAAAAGATCAAACTTCCTTTTATCTGTAATATCAGGGTAAATATAATCGACGAAGAGATAATCAGGTCCCTTAAGGAAGCTGGTTGTATAACCATCGTTTTTGCGATTGAAAGCGGAGATGAAGTTATAAGGAACAAAATATTAAAGAGAAATATCTCCCGGAACCAGATACTTCAGATCGCGAAATTATGCCATAAATATGGTCTTCATATCTTCACTCAAAATATGGTAGGCCTTCCTGATGAGACTCTTGATTCTGTTTGGGAGACAATCGACCTGAATATTAAATGTAAACCAAGTTATTCATGGGTTTCGATTTTCCAGCCATATCCAAGGACAGACCTTAGCGAATATTCTATTAAAAAAGGATATTATGACGGTGATGTTAATTCATTAAAAGGAGATTATTACTATCAATCCCCAATGAAGATCAAGGACATAGACAAGATAATCCGTTTACATCATTTGTTTCCTCTTGTCGTAGATTTTCCATTCTTAAGACCTATTGTCAAAAGATTGATTCAATACGATTTGAATAAGATATTTTCATTAATCTGGAATCTACATAGGGGCTATAATTATTTTTTTAAGGTTAGATGGATTGATTTTTCTGAGATGTTTGGCCTATGAGATAATAGGGGATAGCTGTTAATTAATTCAATAATACATTTAATTCCGTCGTGCAATTCCAGTAACAACTATGGCAATTTTTCACCATATCTCTCACCTTTGCATATTCAGAGGAATGATAAACCTGTCGCAACGGTGTTGTTGAAATATTCCCAACGCAATGGGCGCCTTTTAACGCAAAAGGATAACAAGGAAAAATATTTCCATAGCAATCTAAAACGATAAATCCGTGCCCCATATAACAATTCAAAGGAAGCGGATACCCTCGCAGACTCGATTTAAACAATTCAAGATACTTTTTCGAATCATCAATAAAACCATACTTTCTCTTATATTCAATTAAAAAATCAACAGCCTGATCAATCTCGCTTTCCGCATCAGGGCATAATTCATTTTTCAGATTTCCATAATCATCTTTATGTTTATACACAATATCCTGAACCGGCATGAATCCAGCAGAGTCGACCCCCAACTTTTTTGCCAATGATATCAACGCCTGCGTCTCATTGAGATTCTTTCGCGTCAAGACACAAAAAAGACCGATTTGTGTTTTTGACCGGAGTTTTTTTCGAGACGCTACAAGGGTACGGATATTTTCCGTAACTTTTTCAAAAGAACCTTTTCCTCTGATAAAATCATTTGTTTCTGCGATGGCCCCATCCAAGGAAATATTGATTCCATCGATTTTCGTTCTTAAAAGCAATTCGGCGCGATCCTCGCTTAACAGAGAACCATTGGTGCTCAAATGCACCACCGGGCCTTTTTGTTTGGCGAAAGTAATTAACTCAAAAATATCTTCGCGCAATAATGGCTCACCTCCGGTAAATCCAATCACCCCTACCTTAAAATCAATTAATTGCTGCAAACCTTTTTTAAAATCTTCCGTCTCAAAATATTTATTTTCTAATTCCAACAAAGCAGGCTTATTATACGCATCGCAAAAAGGGCATCGAAAATTACATTTATACGTTACGATCACGGAGGCAACAAGCGGGCCGCATAATGGTTTTTTAAAATGAAAAGACTGTTTGATAAGTGCCATCTTTATCAAATTATCAAAAAACCATTTGATGCGCCCTTCACTTAACAATTTAAGAGTTAGCCCCAGTTGTGATTGTCGAATTCCATTCATTTTTTGCACACCCAAACTTGTTCGGATTTAATGTTGAAGATTTTATGAAATAGAAAAATAACCGAAAGGCCTATTTTAATAAAAACTTTTCCGCCATACCGGTCCAACGGGTATTCGTCAAAATTTTTATAAAGAATCTTCAACTTCGCTTTCTCAAGAATCGCCGCCAATGTCTTTTGATTAAAATAAAACCGGTGTTCAGGAATATAAATTTCCCGCACCGCAAAATTAATATTTATTTTGTAAAATTGATACGCAATCCAGGTCATCAGACAATCTTGATTTAATGTCCAGATAAATAATAGCCCGTCCTTTTTTAAAAAATGCAAAACGTCATTAAGCATTTCTTGGGGCTTGTCACTATGCTCGATAACATCCCACATGGTAACAACATCAAACGATTCCGCTAAGAATGGAGCGCTTTTAAGATGGCCGGAAAAAACCGGGAAAGAGAACTGTTCTTTGGCGTGCCGTGCCGCAATAGGAGAGATATCTTGTCCCGAAACCTTCCAGCCGTCTTTAGCGGCAACATCAAGAAAAACCCCTTTCCCGCAACCAACATCGAGCAACCGGCCCTTCGCCGGACAAAAACCATTAATAATTCTTAAATATTTTTTATAATTCTTAATTTGTCCTCTAAAGGCATAGGCTTTATGACAATTATTAAAATATCCTTTCTGAAAATATTTTTCGCCGTAAATCTCATTTAATGTATCTTGATTTAACGGCCTGGCGTTAAAAACAAGTCCACATTGCCGGCAACGATGCAAAATCATGCCTTGGAGATCAAGATAATGATCTGCTGTTTCTTGAAGGCAAATCTGGCATGTTTCTCTTTTTTTCATAATAACCTTGAGGAATCAGGCAGGCCGTCAGTTTATCCACCATTTTTTTCTTTTTTCCCAACGGACACCGGAATTTATCAGTATTTCTTCCGCTTCCTTCGTGGAAAGGGTTTCCTGCCATTTAACAACCGGAAGGCAAAAGGTTTTTCCAGTAAAGCCGAGAAACGATTCTTTTTCAAGAATTAATTTGACAAGTGTTTTTCCACAGCCAGAAACATTTTTTATTTTGATCAACAGCAAATATAATCTTGTGAAAAAATGAAGAGTTTGCTACTTTCCAACAGCATTTTATCAAGGTAAACAAATGAAACATTTTGTTCTCGGCACAGCCGGCCATGTTGATCATGGAAAAACCGCGTTAATAAAAGCCATTACAGGTGTTGATACCGACCGCTTAAAAGAAGAAAAACAAAGAGGCATCACTATTGAACTGGGCTTTGCCTCTCTGGCTCTCCCTTCCGGCCGTACACTCGGCATCGTGGATGTCCCCGGACACGAAAAATTCATCAAGAACATGGTTTCCGGCGCCGCGGGTATTGATCTGGTTATGATGGTCATTGCCGCTGACGAGGGGATAATGCCCCAGACGAAAGAACATCTGAATATCTGTTCGCTTCTGGGAATTTCCAAGGGTATGGTTGCTCTCACCAAAATTGATCTTGTTGAAAAAGACTGGCTGAACATGGTGCAATCGGAAATTACTAATTTTCTGAAGGGAACTTTCCTGGAAGGCGCGCCGATTGTTCCCGTCTCCGCCATTAAAAAAGAAGGCCTGAACGATCTTGTTCGGACATTGGACGCTGTAACATGCCAGATTACCGAAAAAGCAGATGACGGTATTTTTCGTCTGCCTGTGGATCGCGTTTTTACAATGAAAGGCTTCGGCACCGTCGTTACCGGCACACTGGTTTCCGACCACATCAAAACCGGCGATGAAATTCAAATACTTCCCGAAAACATTACCGCCCGCATCAGAGGCATTCAGGTGCATAATCAAACCGTGGAAGAAGCATGGTCCGGTCAACGCACGGCGATAAATCTGCAGGGCATTGAAAAATCAACCATCGAACGCGGTAATGTGCTTGTTCGCCCGCAAACCGTATGGCCGTCACAGCGCATGGATGTCCTTGTTGAATTTCTCGCTTCTAATTCCAAAAATCTCAAAAACAGGTCTTTGGTTCGTCTGCATACTGGCACAAGCGAAATTATCGCGCGAATAATTCTGCTGGAAAAAGATGAACTCGCTCCGGGGCAAAAAGAATTTGCTCAGATTATTTTATCCGAAAATGACGTTGTTGTGGCCGGCGACCATTTCGTTTTGCGAAGCTATTCTCCCGTTACAACCATCGGCGGCGGCCTGATAATCGACCCGCTTCCGGCCAAACACAAAAGGCATAATACCAAAATTATCGAAGAATTGAATTTGCTGCAAAAAGGAACTTTGCCGGAAAAAATTTCTGTGATTCTGGAGCGGGCCGGTTTTAAAGGCATTAACTTACGTCGCCTGTCTTTTCGTTTAGGTATCAACGCCAGAAAAATCAGAGACGCGCTGGAGATTTTACTTTCCGGAAGATTTGCCTTCCTTCTGGACAATGACGACACTACTGTTATTTCCGCCAATTTTTTTCATCAAATGGAAGAGCTTATTATCAAAAACATTGCCGCTTATCATAAGAATAATTCTCTAAAAGAAGGCATATCCAAAGAAGAACTCAAAGCGTCACAGGGGAACATTGTTTCACCAAAACTTTTCAATATGGTCATAAATTCTCTTAATAAAAACGGAACTATCGTAAGCGATAAAGACAACGTGCGCCTCGCCGGACATCAGGTGGAATTTTCAGGAGAACTGGATTCTCTGCGCCGGGATATTGCAAGAATTTATAATGACGCGGGCCTTACGCCTTCTTCGCTTTCTGAAGTTATGAACAAATTTAAAGATCAGAAAACAAAAGCGCAAAGCATTATCAAGTTGATGCTCAAAGAAGGAGATTTAATCCAAATAAACGAAGAACTATGTTTTGCCGGCAAAGCGTTGGAGAAACTACGCAATGATTACAAGGCTCAACTGATAAAAGACGGCAAGGCCACGCCGGCAAGCTTTAAAGACTTAACCGGACTTTCCCGCAAATATATAATTCCGCTGATGGAATACTTTGACACAAACAAACTTACCGTAAGAGTCGGCGACCACCGCATTTTAAGAGAAAAGACATGATTAATTTCGATAAAATTATAAAAACAATAAAAATATTTGCTCATGGAGTTATTGCGCAAGGCAAATATTATGCTAATAGGTTATGTGCGTAACGGCAGGATGAACATTTATTTTCATGAAAGGCGGATAATAATTTGAAGACGAAAGAAATTTATCTCAAGGATATCAAACAAGGCGACAAGGTTATTTCTTCTTTTCTCGTCACGGAAAAAAATATGGCCTTTTCTCAAAAAGGTTTCCCTTATTTGACCGTGCGGTTACGAGATAAAACCGGAGAAATTGAAAGTAAAGTCTGGGATAACGCCGTGGAATTTGATCGCCGGTTTAAGAAAGGCGATCTAATTTCCATTGAAGGAAAAGCCGCCAGTTACCGCAACTCCGTCCAGATATCAATCACGGATATTAACAAAATTCCATGGGAAGATGTCGACCCTGCCGACTATTTACCCGCAGCCCAAGGCGACGTTGTCGTCATGTTTAATGAAATTCTTACCTATGTTGAAAATATTCAGACAAAACCTCTGCAAGCGTTGCTGCAAGCGTTTTTCCATGATCAAAAAACCGCTGAGCTTTTCCAGAGAGCTCCCGCGGCCAAAGGGTTTCATCATATTTATCTGGGCGGTCTTTTAGAACATACACTCTCGGTTGTGCGCTTATTGGAAAAAGTATCTGACCATTATCCCGACCTCAACAAAGACATGCTTATTACCGGGGGGATTCTTCATGATATCGGCAAAATTTATGAATTCTCTTATAATAATATCATTGATTACAGCGATGAAGGAAGATTAATCGGTCACATTGTCATGGGTGTGGAAATGATCAATAAAAAAATTGCTGCTATTGATGATTTCCCCCCGCAATTGGCTCTGGAACTGAGGCATATTATTTTAAGTCATCACGGAGAGTTCGAATTCGGTTCTCCCAAGCGTCCGAAAACTCTGGAAGCTTTGGTTGTCCATTACATTGACGACCTCGATGCCAAGTTTAACGCTTTTAAAACATTTATCACTGATTCTACTAATCCTGATTCTGATTGGACAACCTACAATCGCTTCCTGGAACGTTTTCTTTACAAGAAAAATACTGGTGAACCGAAATTATTTGACCACTAGGTAAATTTTGAACTTGATTTTTTTAGGAAGAAAAGCATATGACAATGCGTTTGAAAAAGTAAATTAAAAGAATAAAGCAACTCTTGCTTTATGGGCTGACTACAGCTGACAAAATCATTTAAGGAGGAATAACGGAATAATGGCTTACAGGATGGATACTTTATGCGGAATATTTCACAATCAGGCTCTACGTTATGGAGACCAGGTTGAACTTCTCCGGGCTAAGTTCGACAGGGACGGCAACCCCGGCAGCCAGTGGTATTCGCGAACATGGAAAGAAACCCGTGACGAAGCTATAAATCTTGCCAAAGGGTTAATGGTCTTAGGCTTAAATAAGGGCGACAGAATCGTCGTTTTTTCCGAAAGCAGACCGAGATGGATTATCGCCGATCAAGCCATTCAGGCCTGCGGAGCAATCGGCGTTCCTCTTTATCCCACATTAACGCTTGAAGAATTGAAGTATATGACAGCGGACAGCGGAGCAAAGATCGTCATAGCTTCTACTCAGGACAGAGGAGAAATGGCCATCAAGGCAAAAGCGCAGGGCGTTCCCATAGAAAGCATAATAGTGATGTGCTCCTGGGATGGCGCGAAACCTCAAGGCGTTTATACTTTTGATGATGTAACAGCCCTGGGCAAACAAAAGGTAAGCGATCAGGAAGTAGAAAACAAAATAAACGCTGTAACTCCCGATGATGTCGCTTCCATAATATACACATCAGGAACCACGGGAAAACAAAAAGGCGCCATTCTTACCCAGAAAAACTGGGTGTCCAATCTTCATCAGGCTTCCAATTCCACATTAGTGCGTTGTCAGCGGGAACTGGGACTTCATCTGATATTCCTTGTTCATCTGCCCATGTGTCATGTTTTCGGCAGGACAAGCGATTACCATGTAGGTGCTCTTCAACAGGGCGGCATTCTGGTTTTTGCCGAAAGTTTCGAAAAAATACCGAAAAATCTTCAGGAAATCAGGCCCAATGTAGTAGTCAGCATCCCCCGATTATGGGAAAAAATTTATGACACCACCAAATCCATCGTCTCCCGGCAAAACAAAACCGCTCAATCCATTTTCGCGTGGGCAATCAGGCTTGGTGAAAAATACTCCGATGCCATGGCAACCGCAACAAGAATGGGGCAGATTGATTTGCTTCAATTCGCGGCGGCAAACATGATTGTTTTTAATAATATTAAAAAGACAGCAGGTCTGGACCACGTCGTACTTGGCATATCGGGCGGCGGCAAACTCTCCAAAGATGTCTGCGTATTTATCCGCTCACTGGGTATTCAACTCAGTGAAGGATACGGGCTGACAGAGACATCGCCGGTAATTAACTTTAATGAACCTGAGTTTTACAACTTCGACCCGAGTAAAGCCGGATGGTTCGGCAACAAGATGATTGACCTGACGGTTGATTTGATGGTTACCAAACAGGCAAAGGGTTTATCGCCTTACACCAATCCGATACGATCGCTCAGTCTTTCTCTGGCTTATAATACCGTTGCTCATAAACTGATGATAAAGCCGGGCACAGTCGGCAAACCGGCTTTATGGACAGAGGAAAAAATCGCCGAAGACGGCGAAATTCTGGTTAAGGGTCCGCAGGTATTCAAAGGATACTGGAATTTGCCGGAAGCTACGGCTGATGCATTTACTGAAGACGGATGGTTCAAAACAGGAGACATTGGTGAATTTGATAAAGATGGATTTCTGCGGATTACCGACCGTAAAAAAGAACTTTTTGTTTCTTCCGGCGGCAAGAATATAGCCCCGCATCCCATTGAACTCGCCGTAACAGCCAAGCCTTATATAGATCAGGTTTGCCTGCTTGGCGATGCCAGGAAGTATATCGCCGCGCTTATCGTTCCCGATTTCCAGGAACTCCACCGTTTCTCCAAACACAACGGCATTCCGGCATGTTCAGACAAAGACCTTGTTGAAAATCAGGCAATTAAAGATTTAATCAAGAAGCAGGTGGATGAGGTCAACGAAACACTGCCCCGTTACGAACAGATCAAGTATTATAAAATACTGGATAAACCTTTCAGCGTCGAGTCAGGCGAATTGACTCCGACTTTGAAGCTGAAACGCAGAATCGTTTTGGAAAAATATAAAGATGATATCGAAAGCTTGTACGTTAACTAATACCAGGTCGCATTCTTCAGCTAACTTTGTTGGCATCGTCGTCGGCTTCCTCAACGTATGTAAAATACGCCTGCGGAGCCTCCTCCTTGCCGCCTCGTTATCTTTTGAATGCAACTCGGTATAACAAACAGACACTTCTCCAGACCTTTCTGTCTCTAAAAATCAGGAAAGTCTGAAAAGAACCAAAAAGTAAGAGGCGCGTTCTGGTTGAACGTGCCTCTTTTATTTTTTGGACCGCAAGGTTTATCAGGCGTATATGATTTTTTCCATGTACACATAGGATATTAAGTTATTATATTTTTCTGTTTTAAAAGATTTGTAACCCAATTGATCATACAGGTATAGATTCCGAGGATCACGGACGCCGGTAAATAATTCATATCTCTTTATGACATTCACAAATTGATTTTCGATTGCATTCATCAAAGTCTTGCCGATTCCTTTATTTTGATTCTCAGGAAGAACTATTAATTTGCTGATGTAGCAGGTATCGTTGTTATTATAAGCGCGTACTGAACCAACTATTGTGTTGGATATAGAAGCTTTCAAGATAGTACACTTAATAAATTCATCATTCAAGCTTTCCAGTGTTTGTTCTATCTGTGGCATGGATTTTAAATTAAAAGTTCTGGCCACTTCCAGAAATGCCTTCTTTTGTATATCAAGAATAACAGGCAAATCTTCTTTTGAGACTTTGGCAATGATTAATTCATTCATCATAAAAAAATATAGCGTGGTAGGGCGCGTTTCCCAAACGCGCCGATTCGGACTGATCGGGGAGCAGTCCCTACAATATCCACCTCCCGTTATTGCTATGCCAACAAAGATAGCCGAATGAATGCCGGCTTGGCGCTCATTCCCCCTTAAAATTCGGAGCTCTTTTTTCCATAAAAGCAATGAAGGCTTCCTGCAAATCCTTAGTTGTCAACAGGAACATATTCTTCTGGATGGCCAGTGCCATTCCTTCGCTCACGGAAGTGTGGCGGCTGAAATTGAGAACTTCTTTTGTGCACTCAATAGCAAGGGGAGAATTCTCGGTTATCTGCACAGCCAGTTGCAAGGCGGCCGCGTAAAGAACGTTTTGATCAGCATAAACATTGTTGACAAGTCCCATTTTCTCGGCCTGCCGCGAGGAATAATCAGCCACAGTGAATGCTATCTCTCTGGCATAGCCCTGTCCAACTATCAAAGGCAGCCGCTGTAGCGCCCCCATATCTGCACACAATCCGATTTTAGGTTCTTTGAGACAGAAACTTGCGTCTTCAGTACAGAGACGAATATCACACGCCGATATAATATGAAGTCCGCCGCCGATGCATTTACCGTGTACGGCCGCGATGACCGGCTTGGGACATTCCTCGATAGCATTACAGCAATCAAACAAAGGCTGTGACTTTTTGATCATATCAAATGGTCCCCGGGGCGTTCCGGTAAACCCTCCGGCGGCATCTTTCAAATCCAGACCGGCGCAAAAAATTCTTGCCTTGCTCTTGAGGATAACAGCCCTCACCTCATTCATAGCGCCCAGCGATTTGAAAACATCGGCGATCTCCGCGGCAAATTCCAGACTCAGGGCGTTGAGGCTTTTCTCTCTGGCCATGGTCACTGTCGCGATATAATCTTTTATTTCCAGTTCTATAAATTTATAAGTCATGTGCTTCTCCCTCAAAATTGTTCGTTTAATGTTTGTTAATTTTTTTCCTGTTATTTTTTGTATAAAGAATTTTTCGTGATGTACTGGCGGACTTTATCCGGCGTGAGGTATCTTATTGATTTGCCTGTTTTCACCATTTCTCTCATATTAGATGATGAAATATCCAGAAAACTTGTATGGCGGAAATAAATGGTATGTCCCGTCGGTCCTGTGAATCCGTCGATTTTTTTATCGTAGGTAAATTTCGCGGCAAATTCTTTCGGCAGGATTTCAGTGAGCCTCATATCATCATAGCCGGGACGGGTCATTACGGCAAAATTGCACAACAGCAGAAGTCTCTCCCAGTCTTTCCAGGTAGTGACCGCCTGAAAAGCGTCCTGTCCGACGATGAAGTACAGTTCCAGATCTTCCATGTACTTATTGAGAATGTATTCAACCGTTTCCACGGAATAAGATTTGCCGGCGCGTAATTTCTCCACTTCGGAAAAAGAGAAATTAACGTTGGCTTCAATTGCCAAACGAATCATTTGTTCGCGATGATTAAAAGACGTTATCTGGGCTTCCAGCTTATGCGGCGGCCTTGACGAAGGAACAAAAATAATGCGGTTTAAATTGAAAATTTCCAGCATTTCTTCCGCGCCCCGCAAATGTCCGTAATGAATCGGATCAAATGTTCCGCCTAAAAGTCCCCATCTCATGTTCTCACCTGTCCGTTACCGTAAATTATAAATTTTGTTGTAGTTAATTCTTCCAGCCCCATCGGGCCGAAAGCGTGAAGCTTTGTCGTGGAAATGCCGATTTCAGCGCCCAGTCCCAGTTCAAAACCATCGCTGAAACGGGTCGAAGCATTGACCAACACGGTCGAAGAATTGACCTCGTTCAAAAAGCGTTGCGAATTGGCATAATCATTTGTAACTATCGATTCCGTGTGCAGAGAGCCGTATTTTTCAATATGAGCGATAGCCTCATCCATATTCTCCACAACTTTTACCGCCAGAATCAGATCCAGATATTCAGCGTACCAGTCACTTTCATCGGCTTTTTCAATATTTTTCAGGATCGACTTCGTTTTGGCGCATCCCCTGATCACGACACCGGCTTTCTTTAATTTATTCGCCGCCAGCGGCAGAAATTTACCGGCGATATCTTCATGCACCAGCATTGTTTCCAGGGCATTGCACACGCCCGGACGCTGAGTCTTGGCGTTCAGACAAATATTGACAGCCATATCAATATCGGCGTGCGCGTCCACAAAAACATGGCAAACGCCTTTGTAGTGTTTGATCACCGGTATTTTGGATTGGGCCACTACGGCGCGAATTAATTCTTCGCCGCCGCGGGGAATAATTAAATCAATATACTCATCCAGTTGCAGCATCTCCGATACAGCTTCGCGATCAGTCATCGGAATGACCTGAATCGCTTCTGCGGGTATTGATGTTTCCCGCAATACTTTCTGCAGTAATGAAACAATCGCCAGATTGGATTTGATCGATTCGGAACCGCCCCGCAGAATTACGGCATTGCCCGATTTGAGGCACAAACCAGCTGCGTCAACGGTGACGTTGGGACGCGATTCGTAAATGATGCCGATGACTCCCAAAGGAATGCGCATCTTACCGACCAGAAGGCCGTTCGGTCTGCGCCACATGGAAATTACCTTGCCGACAGGATCAGGCAACGCGGCCACTTCTCTTAATCCTTTGGCCATCTGTTCAATTGTAGACTGCTTCAGTGTCAGACGTTCCAGCATGGCTTTGGCAATGCCGGATTTTTTCGCTTTAGCCACATCCTTGGAGTTTTCCTCGAGAAGAAATTTACTGTTTCGTTCCAGTTCATCAGCCATGCGCAGAAGAGCTTTGTTTTTTTCCGTCTCCGTGACACGGGAAAGTTTTCGCGACGCCTGCACCGCATCACGGGCGATTTGTTGTACAGAATTTTTTATATCCACAATTCAATCCTTAAAAATAAACTTGCATTTTCTCTAATTGTTGATAAAAACTGCCCCGCTTAAGAAGATAACAAAAAGCTGAAGAACTTGATTATTTTCAGCTCTAGCAATAAGAATTACCGATGTCAATCTACAAAACAAAAGTTTACGTGTCAAGGCCTTTGCCCAAGCATAAAATATCATGAGCAGAATACGAATTAAAGCCGGTAAAAATATTTACCAGATAATCAAAGACGGCGGATTTAACTTCGATTCCGTGTCAACTTATTTCGGACCGGCGGTGGGGCCGCGGTGGCTTATTGCCAGCGGATTTGATTTGACCCTCCTGAAAGGAGGATATCTTGGCCGTTCAAAACCGGTTCAACTGGTAGGCTCTTCCGCGGGCGCGTTTCGTTTTGCCGCCTGGCTGCAGCCCGAAGCTGTCGAATCCTATCAAAAACTTCGGGAGGCTTATATCAACGTAACCTACACGAAAGACGATACACCGGCAACATCACTGGGGAAAATCACCAATATTGTCAATGCCTATCTGGAAGACGACGCCCTGCCGTTTGCTCTGGCCAACAAAAAATACCGTCTGGTTGTAATTACCGCGCGGGCGCGCGGACTTGTCGCTTTTAAAAACACCGGATTACAAAAACTGGGGCTGATAACCTGTCTGGTATTTAATTATTTCAGTCGCGAAAATATTTATAAATTCGCCGACAGGGTTGTTTTTTATAATGCTTCCAAGCCGCCTGCATTTTGTTTAAAATCGCGATTTCGCGGAACTTATGTACAACTAAACGAGATTAATTTTAAATACGCCATTCTGGCCTCGGGAGCCATTCCTCTTGTTATTGACGGCGTGAATGATATTTACGGCGCGCCGCGCGGCGTCTATCGTGACGGAGGCCTTATTGATTATCATCTAACGCAACAGTTTGCCGCAAAAGAAAACGAAATCGTACTTTTCTTCCATCATCAGGAACGAATTATTCCGGGCTGGCTGGATAAAAAAATAGAGAACCGCGAGCCGGAACCTTATGCCTTAAACAACGTCTTAATGGTTTTCCCGTCGCAGAGTTTTATCGAAAGTCTTCCGGGCGGGAAAGTGCCCGACCGTACCGATCTGGTTACATTCATCAACGATCCAGAAACAAGAATTAATAACTGGCGCAAAGCCGTGGAATTATCCGCGCCGCTGGGCGAAGATTTTCTGGAACTGGTGGGAAGCGGAAAGATTAGAGACGTAGTGGAAAAGCTTTAATACCACCGCCAAAATTGTCATTCCCGCGCAGGCGGGAATCCAGGAGACAATGTAGTCCGAACCTTGAGGTTCGCCTGTTCAACGGGTCTAAAGACCCGTACTACTGTTCAATATTTGATAGCAAAATGGTATAATTTCGCCAGTCTCTATTAAAACCTTGAGCTGATGATTTAACATGGAACAAAAAGAAAAAGTCTTACGATTAAAAGAAATATTAAAAGATTGCACGCTTTGTCCGCGTAAGTGTCATATTGACCGAACGGCGGGCAAACTGGGCTACTGCCGCCTGCCTGCCGATATCGTCATGGATTGCGCTCTGGCCCATCACGGCGAGGAACCGCCTTTATCCGGCAAAAACGGTGCCGGCACTATTTTTCTTTCTTCATGCAACCTGGGCTGCATCTATTGCCAGAACTATCAGATTTCCCACAACGCGCAAGGGCGCCATCTGACGGTGTTGGAACTGGCTAAGGTCATGCTGGATCTCCAGAAAAGCGGCTGTCACAATGTCGAACCGGTAACCCCGACGCCGCAGGCTCCTCTGGTGATGGAGGCTCTGTGCATGGCGCGCATGCAGGGGCTTACGGTGCCGTTTGTTTACAACTGCGGCGGATATGAGAACCCGGAAGTTATCAAATTGTTCGACGGCATGGTGGATATTTATCTGCCGGATTTTAAATATGGTTTGGAAAAAGATGCTGTGGATTTTTCGTCAGCGCCGGGATATCCCCGCTTTGCCATTGATTCGATCAAAGAAATGGTAAAGCAGGTCGGCGACGGTCTGGAACTGAAAAACGGCGTCGCTCAAAAAGGAATAATTATTCGCCATCTTGTTTTACCCGGCAGAATTGAAAACTCCAAAGACGTCTTAAAGCTGATCAAAAAGAAAATATCCACGTCGGTTCAACTTAGCCTGATGTCCCAATACACGCCGGTTGCCAAGGTGCGCAATCATCCGATTCTAAAACGCAGAATCACCAAACACGAATATGAACAGGTCACTGATTACGCTCTGAAGTTAGGTTTTGATAATATTTTTGTTCAGGAAGTCAACGACTACGAACTGACGCCGGATTTCGACCAATCCAATCCTTTTGATTAAACGTATCAGTGTTTTCATATACTAAACTTCAATTTCATCAATTCGCATCAATCTATGTCCTTCAAAAACAGTCAGTATCTCGATGCGTTTTTCTTTAAGCCTATAGATAATACGATATTTCTTAAATACCAGTTCCCTTATATCAGGGTTGGCAAGTTCGGGGACTATCCTGCCCATAAGAGGTTTTCCAGATAATAATTCCGCGTGTTCAATAAGTTGATCCACGAATTGTATGGCGCGAACCGAACTGTCTTTTGAGATGTAATCTTCGATTTCGATTAATCGATCAAGGGCTTCATGTGACCATCTGATTTTCATCAGGAGTTATCCTTTTTTCTTCTTGCTTTTAATGCCGCTCGAACCTCTTCTGTTCGATAGGTTTTTCCGCTTTCAGCATCTGATATACCTCTGCCAACGGAATCAAGAAAAGATTTTTTATATACCAAATCGTCATAGTCACTTGGTGATAATAGAACACCTGCCGGTTTCCCGTTTTGCGTAATGATCAAGGGCTGTCCGGTAATCTTGAGGCTTTTGAACCACATGGAAATGCCCGCTTTGAACTCGGCAATAGGAACAATGTCATTTTTAATGGAAATTGTTTTCATAATACAGCTCCTTATTTTGACTCATTTAATGGTCAAAATATAGACCAATATAAACAGCAAATCAAGATTTATTATTTATGAACAAGTGACTGATTATGCACTGAAGTTAGGATTCGATAATATTTTTGTTCAGGAAGTCAACGACTACGAACTGACGCCGGATTTCGACAGAGAGAATCCGTTTGATTAATTGTGATACGTTAACATTTACTATCGAGCAACCTGATGTATAATTTCTGAAATATAAGATTGGTATTTTATTCCCAATTTTTTTGCTTTGCCCTTAATTTTTTCAATATCTTCGCTATTCACCCGAATGGTCATCGTTGTGTCTTTTTTTCTTGATTTGAGGGCATTTTCTATTTTTTCCAGTTCTTTTCCCTTGACCGGCTTGAAATCACCGATCAGTAAAGCATTTTCAATTTCTTTTTCTTCTTTTGATAATCTGAGCTTTTTCATTTTTCACCTTTTTTACTTTTAAACATTTTCGTATATTTGCGACTGGGAAACATTGTTTTCAGAAAAATATATTTATCTTCAACAACACAAGGCACAACCCAGACATATTTCTTGTATTCATATAGCAAAACCATTTGATTCTTTCTCGTGCGATGTTTTTCAGCTCCTATAAATATTGAATCTAATATTTCTTCAAACGAAACGCCTCTCTCTTCCTTGAGGATCTTGTTTTTTGCTTCGTCCCATTTAATTTTTTTCATGGCTCAATAATATCATAAAAATAATGTCTTTACAAATGTATTTACAATATATTTTATAATGAAAAGATTAGCCGGAGCGTAGCGATCCGGTGGAATGGTGGGTTAGCCTTGTATGGCAAGATCAAACTCTTCAATGGCTTTCCAATCATGTGCCGCGACATCCTCTACCGTCCATAGACATTGTGCTGAGTAATACAGCAACCATATGAGTAAATGATATTTCTGGTAGAAGGTTGCAATGGTCATCTCTGTTCCTGGTACTGAACGACGAATACTCGCATGAGCTGTCCTGTTCCTTATTTTTCTGAATTGTAAACCGAACTCATCAGGGACTTCAATACGATAGACAGCTATGTCATTTTCCCATGAAGGTGCGTAGCCATTTTCGATTGCATGAATTCTGTTTTTCAGCAGCTTGATTGCTTCATGGTTAAGAATTTTGTCCATCGTCTCATTATCTATGTTTTCCGTACTCGCTCGATTGCGCTTAATACAACCAACATAGAATTCGTATAAGTGATGGAGAAAACTTGAATAGGCGTCATGGCACTTGATTTTTATGATTTTGTCACGGCGGCCCATGATATTTATTTTGGCAAAATGCGAGAATCGCTCGAAACTATCTTTACAGAGAATGAGTTCCTGAGCAAGGGTTGTCGTAAGAGCCTGATCGATTTTGTCACCAATTGCAAACTTCATTGCTTCTACCTTATATGCTCTATAACTAACGGCAGGCATCAGCGGCGCTACTTCACCGCTATAGTTGGATTGATTCGTTAGCTCTTCAATTTTTTCAATAAATTCAAACGGTGTTTAATTCCAACTTTTGGATTCAATTCTAAGGCCAATTCATAATTGTGAATTGCCTCTATTGTTTTTCCTAAAGATTCTTTAACTTCACCCATTGTCCTATATACAGTAGCTTTTTCGTTAGGGTATTCGTCCAAACCTTTCTTTAGAGCTCGGTCAAGTAAGGATAGTATTTCTTGGGCATCAGCTTCGCTCAGGGAGGATGCTTTTTCTTTATAGTGCTCTTTAGCAATAATGGAAAGTTCAAAAGCAGAAACATAATTGATTCGTTCAACTTCCCATTTTCCCTTGTCAATAAAATTCCCAGCAAAGTCATATAGGTATGTTTCTCGTTCGTTGTAGCGAAGATGAAGTTCGTTTTTTACACAATCAAAATAAAATGAATCTGCACGTCCGCTTTCTGGTATTATTTTCCAAAGAAACGATTCTTTTTCTAAATCGAAAAAAGATAGAACACTATCATCTTCTGTATCGCTCTTTGCACACTGGCAAACCGCATAATGTCCATCTTCAGATATGCCGTTATTGAAAAGATTTGCTGAAAAACGATATTTTATCAACTGTCTACCAGACTTATCTAGTGCATAAAAAGTGCCTTTAAGTCCTTCTCCGAACATCCAGTCATTGATAATAATAGTCCCATTATTAGCTACCTTCCCATCGTTTGGCCGCTGTAAACGGTCACTCCGTAATACCTTGCAATTTTCTGATAGAATGTAGGTTCCTTCTCCAAATTCCCGGAAGCCTCCGACACCTAGCGATTGATTAAAATCTGACCAAGCAATCAAGAACACACCATCGGGGGATTCCGAGTATTGCCCATAGAAGTCCATCGAACGTATGCTTACAAATTCGTTACCAGACTTAAAGACTTCGCTACCCTTGTGTGTTTTTGACGTTTCGGTCTTATTATCCTTTCGAAATGGCCACATAATTTAGAAACGCCTCCACTTGATGACTAACGCTATGGATATTAGGGTTGTAGCCTCTCAGAATATGCCTCTACAAGGCATGCATATTGAATCCGCTCGACTTTAGTGTATGTATGTGCTGCCTTGAAAGTACGGCGCACCTTGAAGTACCCGTTGACACCCTTAAGAGTTTGGTGCTTCTTTATAGATTTTCCCTTGGATGACACGAAAAGCTTGGGACGTTGAGCCTTAGCCACTACGACCAAGTAGGTCTTGATCTTAGGTAGCACCGAACGAACAGCAATTAAGCGTTTGAGGTCGGCGTAAATCTGTGCCTTCTGTGCCGATGCGCGTTTAACCTCTATTATGTACTTCGGATGAAACTTAACATCACCATTACTCAGAGTAATTTTCTTATAGATGGCGAGATCGACGCGTGAACGCTCTACGAGCTGTGGAGATCGCTTGCTCCTGTTCATCCGTTTACGGTACTGCTCTTCGCAGACGAGGCTGAATTTATCAGGGAGGTTCGCATGGATAAGATTGCAGAGTTCGGCAACAAAGGCCCCTTCTGTCAGTGGATAGTTCCTATAGAGACAGCGGCGATGGCCGATCCAATAGGTGAGACCTTGGAGGGCTCTTCCAAGCCACCATGGCCAATCTTGGGAGTTTTTCATTTTATGCCTCGTATTAATATACAAATTTCGCTTTTTCCAATAACCATAGCAAAAATTCAGCAGGGCTGTTCAAAAATGTTCAGATGCAAGGCGCGCGAGTATCGCGGAGTGAGGCCTACTTTTTCGTAGGTCGCAGCGACGCGAACGGAGCGCAACGCCGCAGATGGACGTTTTTCACACAGCCCCTATGGCATTTCAAAAATTTGTACTCCCGCCGGAGTCCTGAACTGAAACATCTTTTGCGCCAGTCCCGTATTGATGGAAATATTTGAAAATTTCAGCGTGGTGGAGTTGCCCAAAAGATCATCGAAGCTTACCTGCAGAATATAAAAATTATTTTTGTCAACGGTCAGCATAACTGAATTGCAGACTGCCGTCTTTTCCCGGGGAGTCAACACAAGCAAATAATTGCCGTCTTTATCCAGAGATTTGGGTTCGGCATATTTAATTGTGAAATCATCTTTTAATTTTCCCGCCCCGGCAAAAAAGTTAATTAAGAACTTCGATTGGAAAATGCTTTCTGACTTCTGCGTGTAGACAACCTTTTCTTTGGAAAGGTAAAGCCACGCCTTTTGACTGTTAATCACCAGTTTTTTGCCCTGAGGTTTTGTGTATTCCCAGAGCATATTCTTTGGATTCTTAAAAAATACTTTGCCCTCTTCCCTCTCCGTTTTCTTAATCGACTTTATGGTTGCTTCCTGAACGAAATCAGCTTTCAGGTCTTTTGTTTTTTCATAAGCGCTTTGAAGTTTTTGCGCAACATCTCCAACCGCCGGAAGTTCTTCGGAAAAAACACAAGCAGGCACAGCCAACATCGATAGAATAAGGCAAAGATTAATCCCTGATGACGTAAATAGCTTATTTGTTTTGAAAAAATTTTTTATCATTTTTTTATAAAAAACCGGCCAAAAGTGGCACACTATTTTTTTTGAAGTTTATATCTTCCTTTATCCATGCGGCATAAGTGACGATGATATAAGGCTATATTAATAAGTTATTGATTACATTGAATATTTTAATTGCCCAAACCTTGTGCAATTTGGTGTAAAATCGTAACAATTACGCACTTACGGAGATTATCAACAAAGTTATCAACAACCATTTCCACAGTCTTGTGGAATACAAATTCAAGTGCCTGTATATAAGAAGAAAAATGAAAATTTACTTCTTGGTAGTCTTTTTTCCGTCTAATATTTTGACTCGCCAGCCGAAAGGATCATCTTTCAATCCATACTGAATTTGCAGGATTTCATTATATAATTTCTCCGCCAGCGCTCCGGCCTTGCCGCCGTTGATCGAATATTCCTTGCCCCGGAAATGAATATGTCCCACCGGCGAAACCACTGCCGCCGTTCCGGAAGCAAAAGCTTCTTTCAACATTCCGTTCTGCGAAGCAGTTATTACTTCATCAATGGATATTTGTCTTTCGATAACTTTTGTTCCCAGATGTTTTGCCAGTGTAATCACTGATTTTCGAGTGACGCCCGGCAAAATTGATCCACCCAGATGAGGCGTGACTAACTCATCGCCGATCAGGAAAAAGATATTGCTGGTGCCAACCTCTTCCACGTACTTTTTCTCCGAGGAATCCAGCCAGAGCACCTGCGTGTATCCCATATTCGTAGCAATTTTACTGGCGTAAAGACTGGCGGCATAATTGCCGGCGGCTTTAACGTGACCAATCCCGCCGCGCACCGCCCGGGAATATTCCTCGGACACATACATCTTAGTAGGAGAAAATCCCTGCGGGTAATAAGCGCCCACCGGCCCGACAACAATGAAAAACAGATATTCTGATGCCGGATGCACTCCAAGGGCCGCTTCCGTCGCAATCATTGTCGGACGGATGTACATAGAAGTTCCGACTCCTCGAGGAATCCAGTCCTTTTCCAGAATAACCAGTTTTTTCATGGCTTCCATGAAAAGATTCTCATCCATGATCGGCATGCAGAGTCTTTCCGCGGACGAATTCATTCTCTTAATATTTTCCAGCGGACGGAAAAGATAAATTGCCCCGTCCTGGCCTCGATATGCTTTCAGTCCTTCAAAAATTTCCTGTCCGTAATGCAGACACATTGCCGTTGGATCTAATTCCAATTTACGGTACGGTTCAATTATCGGATCATACCAGCCCTTGCCTTCCTTGTACTTGACGTTAAAAAAATGATCGGTAAAAACTTTCCCGAAACCAAGTTTAGCTTCGTCAACCGGTTTGGTTTTTCTTTTTTTAATTGGTGTTTTTTTGATCTTAATTTCCATAAATGCCTCTTTCACCAGGCTGCTGCCTCAGTTATATTCTCTACTATCCGCAAATCGGTCTGGTATTAAAATTTTCACCTGATATATCACTAAATTAAACTTCTATCAAGACTTCGGTACTGAATTGCCTCGGCAACATGAGCAGGTTTGATTGCTTCATTATTTTCCAGATCAGCAATGGTGCGGGAAACTTTTAATATCCGGTTTACCGCCCGGGCGCTTAATCCCAGTTTTTCAATAGCCATTTCGATAAGTTTATGAGCTTCTTCATCTATCGAACAAAAATTCTTAATTTGTTTTTCCGTCATCCGGGCATTACAAATAACTCCGTTTTGTCCAAAACGTTTTTTCTGCAAATCACGCGCTTTGTTGACGCGTTCTTTGACCGCCACGGAAGATTCTCCCGGCTCTTTATCGGATAGGGCTCGATACTTAACCGAAGGTACCTCGATATGTAAATCTATTCGATCCAGCAGCGGCCCTGATATTTTAGACTGATACTGGCGGATCTGCTGCGGGGTGCAGCGGCAGGTATGTATTCGATCGCCGAAATAACCGCACGGACAGGGATTCATCGCCGCCACCAGCATAAATTTCGCGGGAAAGGAAGCGGTTACCAAAGAACGAGTAATCGTTATGGTACCGTCCTCCAGGGGCTGACGCAGAGCTTCCAATGCGTTTTTTTTGAACTCGGGAAGTTCGTCCAGAAAAAGAACTCCCAGGTGAGCAAGGCTTATTTCTCCCGGGCGCGGTGTCTGGCCGCCTCCGACCAGACCGGCATCGGATATGGTGTGATGCGGCGAACGAAAGGGGCGCACTGCCATTAGCGTTTCATCTTTATTCAGGAAGCCGGCAATGGAAAAAACCTTGGTTACTTCGATTGCTTCATCAAAGGAAAGATCGGGCAAAATAGTGGGCATCCTTTTTGCCAGCATACTTTTTCCGGAACCGGGCGGCCCGATCATTAAAACATTATGGCCGCCGGCCGCCGCTATTTCCAGCGCTCTTTTGGCCTGCTTCTGCCCTTTTATTTCGCTAAAATCCAAATCGTATTTATTTGTTTTCTGAAAAATTTTATCTATATCCAGACAAAGCGGTTCGATACTACTGCGGCCGCCCAAAAATTCCACAACATCGGGCAATGTTTTCACCGGATAGACATTTATCCCTTCCACCATAGCCGCTTCCGCCGCGTTTTCTTCGGGAACAAAAACCGACTTGATGCCCATTTCCTTTGCTTTAAAAGCGGCGGGCAGGACTCCGTTTACTCCTTTAATGCTACCATCCAGAGACAGTTCTCCGATAAAAAAACAATCCTTTAAATCAGCTTTTTTGATTAACTCTTCCGCGGCCAGAATGCCGACGGCAATGGGCAGATCAAAACCCGTTCCTTCTTTTTTAATATCTGCGGGAGCCAGATTGATGGTTACATGACTGCGGGGGAAACGATAACCGGAATTTTTGATGGCGGCCTTGATGCGGTCTCTGCTTTCTTTAACAGAAGCGTCGGGAAGTCCGACGGTGGCGAACTGGGGCAATCCCTGTGACGTGTCCACCTCCACATACACCGGATACGACTCCATGCCAATGACGCTCATGCTGCTTACTTTAACGAACATAACGCCTTCTTATTAAATTTTTTCGGGGATACTAACTAATGAAACTATTTATATCAATATATTTCATTAAAATGTTTTATTGTAAACGAAAATCTTTAATTTTCTCCAACGGGAATAATTTATTTGCTCCGCAAATTCTGGATACGATTACCTAAATTATACAAACAAAAAAATATTTACGTTTCTTGACTCACAAGTTTGCCTATGTTAAGGTTCGTTAAATCATTTGATTCAAGAATAAACTCCAAATAACACGATGAAAAAGTTATCTCATGTTAATAATGAAGGCGATGTCCAAATGGTGGATGTCACAGCCAAGAAAAAGACAATTCGCAAGGCCAAAGCGCTGGGATTTGTCAAAATGGACGTCCATACTCTGAAATTGATAGAAAAGGGACAGATTGCAAAGGGAAATGTTTTGACAACGGCAAAAATTGCGGGAATAATGGCCGCGAAAAAAACGGGAGAGCTTATCCCCCTTTGTCACCCGCTGGAATTAACCGGAATTGACATAAACTTAAGTATTGATCATAAAAATTCGCAAATTGTTATAGAGTCTCAGGTTCAAACCGCGGGGAAAACCGGCGTGGAAATGGAAGCCCTGACAGCAGTGAGCGTTGCCGCTTTGACTATTTACGATATGTGCAAAGCGGTGAACAAAAGAATAATTATCGGGGATATCATGCTTTTAGAAAAAAGCGGTGGTAAAAGCGGAACCTTTATAAGAAACAAGTAATACCATCCACCCATAAAAAATTTTATACTTTTTTATGTAACCCATCAAATCAGGATGAAAAAATGGATCAAAATATTTTTAAAATAAAAAGAAGTTTTCTTGTGCCTTTCATGGCAATTGTCGCACTTCTTTGCTTATTATTAGTGCTCAGTATTTGCAAGGGACAATCATGGGAAAGGATTATCTTAGCTGTTTCCTTTATCGGCACCCTGCTTGTTGGCATAGAATCGGCAGAAAAAGAAATTGCCATAACCAAAGATGGCTTAAAAATAAAAAAGTTTTTCCGCACCAAGGACATTACCTGGCCTGAAATTACCCATTTAGGCATTGTTGAATTGAACAAAAAAGCATATTTTTTATTAACAACGACCAAAGGGTTTTATTTTTTCTCCAATATGTTCGAAAACCATCCTTTACTTATTCGATCAATTATGGATAAGCTGGAACCGGAAAAAATAGAGATAGAAGTGAAGAATTATCTGGAACATCCTGTGGAGCGGCGTTCCCTTATAGCAATCTGCTGGCTGACTGTATTAATTATTATTGCCTTTATTGTTTTAAAATTGTTATCAGTTTAAACTTATACAATAATGTTTTAAGAATATGCTTTTGTAAATAAATCATGCCGGGAAGGAGCAAGCTTCGATAATGCGATCGAAAAAAAAGAATGCCTCGGAAATTATAATGAATGTTAAGTCAACGCCTTACGCGGCTGTTGAAGAAATCATGGAAAAAAAACTGGAAGATATTGCCACGCTTTTATCTTCTTCCGGGAGTCGCAAAAGTAAACTGTACGAAGAAGTGATGAATATGGTGGAAAAAGGATTGTTTAAAATAGCCCTGCGCCGGTCAAACGGCGTTAAAAGTTCCGCCGCGATTTTTTTAGGCATTAACCGCAACACCTTCACTGACAAAATGGCAAAACTGGGTATTACCTGCGGGAAAAATAAATAGCCTTCTAAAAAATATTTATGACCAGAGTAATTAAAAAAACTGTAACTTTACCTGAAAAGTTAATTTGTCTTTTAAAGAAAGGGGTTCGGATGACGGCCCCTTTTTCTGTGGAAATCGGCGATGAAGTAAATCCTGCAAGGATTTCCGGTTCGTTGATAATTTACGGCGCAGTAAGGATTTACGGCAGGAACACTTTGATTTCTGAGAATGTAAAGCTGGGATACGAAGCGCCTGTAACTTTAATGGACTGTCAACTGGGCCGGGATGTTGAACTAAAGGGAGGATATTTTGCCGATTCCGTTTTCCTGGATAAAGTTATTATCGGAAGTAACGCGCAAATCCGCTCGGGGTGCCTTCTGGAAGAAGAATCCGGCGGAAACCACTGCGTCGGCCTGAAACAAACAATACTTTTCCCCTTTGTCCAGCTGGGTAGTGTGATTAATTTCTGCGATTGCCTGATGGCCGGCGGAACCAGCAGAAAAAATCACAGCGAAGTGGGCAGCTCATATATTCACTTCAATTACACGCCACAGCAGGACAAGGCAACTCCTTCACTGATCGGCGACGTGCCCCGCGGCGTAATGCTGCGCGAACCGCCGATTTTTCTGGGCGGTCAGGGCGGACTTGTGGGGCCAGTGCAAATTGATTATGGAACGGTTATTCCCGCAGGTATTATTTGCCGGCAGGATTGCAAGGCCGGAGAAAAACTTACTCTATTATCTGTCTCGAATATTCAGCATAAGAAAATAGTCCCCGGTGTTTACGGCGACATCGGTCGTAAAGTTAGAAACAACATAGAATATCTGGCTAATTTACTGGCTTTGAGGCAGTGGTACCGTCATGTACGCCGCGATTTCTTTACAAAGGAAAAGTATGGCGACGTCTTATATTCAGGAGCATGCGATTTACTGGATGGAGCCATTGCTGAAAGACTCAAACAGTTGCGTTTGTTTGCTCAGAACCTGGACAATTCCATGGCAACCGAAACATCGAGAAAATATCATACGGATAAAGTAAGGCGTACCCAAAAACAGTTTTCGCATAATTGGCCAAAGATGGAAGCGTATCTTTCCGGCGGCAACGAAGAAAAAACAGGACTTAAAAAAAGAGATTCCTTTGTGAAAATTATGCAAAGTCTATCCGGCAAAAATAACTCCTATCTGGACGCGATACAGCTTTTAACACCCGATCAAGTGCAAAAAGGCACTTCCTGGTTAAAAGATATAACGGATAACATCATAGCCGGTTGCATAAATAATTTTCACGCTCTGAAGCAGAAAGAAAAATAATGTTTATTACGCAAATGTTCAATACAGTAAAAATTTTCTGGCGGTTTCTTGCGGTCTGTCAAATATATATCGGCAAACATTCATCAAGTGTTTCCGGTCCGGCGGTAATTTTCCTCCCCGTGATGAATTCTCAACTGAACTGCGGCTTTGCCGGATTAATGACTTTCCGTTCGGCTGACAAATCAGAAGCATTCAATGCCGACCTCACGCTTTCGGAATTGTGGGAAAAAATAAAAACTTCAGATCTGAAAAATGCTTTGAGCGGGAAAATTGCCGTAAATGATTACCTGCAAGGCACGGAAACTCTCAACACCATGGAAAAAATCACGGCGGAACTAAAAGAAGAAAACAGGCAGGAAATTCTTTTCTTTCAGAAAGAGCGGTCTGGAGGACTTCTCCGTTTAGTTGAAGCATTGAAATTATTTTTGGAGGAAGAAGAAAAGACTCTGGAAGATAACGCGGCTAATTTCTCTTCCACCGATCTGGAGATTATCAACAGCCGTATTGTTTTTCTCAAAGATATACAATGGGGTTTGGAAAAAGATATTCTGGATAATTTTGCGAAGATTACGGATCTTTCCGGAGCAAAAGATTCAACCGCAATCAATCCGGCGGCTTTTAAAAAGTATCGGCAGATTAATTTGTTGCTCAACTCGTTGAATCGTCTGGAAGTCCGGGGACGTGATTCTGCAGGATTGCAAATCATCTTTACTTTAAAAAATGAAAAGGATTTGGAAAACATCCTGTCCTGCATACAGGAAAACGGATTATATGAGGATTATTTAAAGCGGTCACAGGGAGGAGATACTCTCAATGGTTTGATTTGCGCCGCGCATTCGATGGTTGCCGGTAAAAAGAGAACAACGGTAACTTTCACTTACAAAACATTTTCCATAGTCGGCGAACTGGGACGAAATGCCTGCGAGTTGAAGCAATCCATAAAACAGGACAGGATATTGCAAGCATTTGCCCGAACGGAAACCATGTGCGAGACAGCGCTTATGCATACGCGCTGGGCATCTGTTGGTTCCATAACGGAAGAAAACTGTCATCCTGTCAATAATTATAAACCAAACCGGAAAAGTCCGGTCTTTCCTTTTTATTCAAAATCTGAAGCTAACGTTAACGCCATTTTAAACGGCGACATTGATAATTACTCGGCATTATACGACGCATTGGAACTGGATAAAGAACCCATTGACTCAAGAGTTACAACCGACACAAAAATAATCCCCCTGCAAATCGAAAAACATCTCAAAGCCGGTCACGATCTCGCGGAATCTTTCCGCCTTGCTGTAAATGATTTTGAAGGATCACACGCCATCGTCATGACCTGTGATCTTGAACCCGGAAAATTTTTTCTCGCACTCAAGGGCAGCGGCCAGTCTATCTATGTCGGAATCGGTCCCGATCAGTATATGTTTTCCTCCGAGCTATACGGTCTGGTGGAAGTCATGCCTCACTTTATAAAAATGAACGGGGAAACCGTCGCCGCCGGCGAAAATGTGTCCAAAGGACAGATTTTTATATTAGATCAGAATTCCTCAGGAGGAGTAAAAGGAATCAAGGCCTGCTATTACGACGGCGCCAGAATTACTCTGAACAAAAACTCCCTGCAAAAAGCCGAAATTACAACCCGGGACATCGATCGCGGCGATTACCCGCATTTTTTCCTCAAGGAAATTTCCGAATCCGCCGTCTCCATCAGAAAAACCCTGCGCGGCAAGTATCGCATTACAGAAGGCGGCGGTTCATCCCCGCAAGTCATTTTCAATTTGGGAACAAACATCATTCCCGCCGCTGTTCAATCAGCACTTAAGCGGGGTGAAATAAAAAACATCATCGTTATCGGTCATGGAACGGCGGCTGTCGCCGGAGTAGCTGTTGCCGATGCGTTAGCGCATTATTTAAAAGATAAAAATGTTAACGTAACGGCAAGACTGGCCTCTGAATTAAGCGGATTTCTTCTTAAAGACAGTCTGGCCGGCACACTGGTCATTCCCATTACTCAATCAGGAACAACAACGGATACAAACCGCGCCGTAGCCATGGCGAAAGAACGCGGCGCCTTCGTCATTTCCATCGTCAACAGAAGGCAATCGGATATCACCGCGAAATCGCACGGCGTATTTTACACCAGCGACGGCCGCGATATTGAAATGTCCGTCGCTTCTACCAAAGCCTTTTATTCCCAGATTGTCGCGGGACAGGTGCTGTCTCTTTTCATCGCACAACTTCTCGAAGCCAGGACTGACGACTACATTGCCTCTAAACTGCGCAATCTGGAAGCCGCGCCTCAACTGATGGCGCGCATCTTCAAGTACAGAGATCAGATTGCCGCCTCGGTTGAAAAAACCTCGGCTCATAAATTCTGGGCAATCGTGGGAAGCGGTCCCAACAAAGCGGCGGCAGACGAAATCAGAATCAAGCTCAGCGAACTTTGTTACAAAACCATTTCATCCGATGTCGTGGAAAATAAAAAACATATTGATTTATCGGCGGAACCTTTAATTCTGGTTTGCGCCTCCGGAAGCCCGAGACCGGTCATGGACGATATCCTCAAAGAGGTGGAAATTTTCAAAGCTCACAAGGCCGCTGTTATCGTCTTCGCGGAAGAAGAAGATCATCGTTTTGATAAAGTTGCCGATGCCGTCATTCCCATTCCCGTAGCAGCAATGCCCCTGCCGGTCATTCTCAATACGATGGCCGGTCATTTGTGGGGCTATTACGCCGCCTGCAGCATCAACAAGGAAGCTTCTATTTTTAAAGAATTCCGCAATGATCTTAATCTGGCCATGGCACAACAGGTGAAAAATGATTATTCACTATACGAAAAAATTGCCGATGCCCGCCTTCGCCAAATCATCAATAAATTCGATAAAGCATTTCATCAGCATCGCAATGAAGGAGCCTTTAATTTATTAGGGGTCAAGACGATTTCCGATCTGATAATCTTATTAAAGTATGCTTCCGGCAAATTACCTCTGGATGATTTTCGCCATGAATTCAAAGTTGACAACGGTTTTGTCTCGCCGCTGAATTTCCTGGATGTTGTTCTGGGAAAAGCAATCGATGAACTTACCCGTCCGATAGATGCCATTCGTCATCAGGCCAAAACGGTCACCGTCGGCACAACCCGCAAAGAAACGGTATTAAAAGGCGTCATCTTCGATCTTCTGGAAAAACTCAACTTTACCGTCAAGGATTTGACCTACAAGAACGTAATGACTGTAAGCAGAATACAGCCTGTTGTTTCCGCCGTGCGCGGATACACTCTTTACGGCGTAAATAATCTCGATGCGCGGGGCAATCCCTCCGATGATTCAACCATTGCCATCGTCAAAAAGGATGGAATAGCAAGTGGAATGAAATCGAGAGCGGAGACCTCCCGAATGTTAATGGGAACAAAAAGAACCATCGTCAGCACCGGTCATGTATACATCGGCAAAGGCAAGGCGGATGGAGCGTCCATCGTCATTTTGCCGCTTAAAACAGGAAGCGAATTTATCAATAATTTACTCCTGCTTCATGTGGAATATAATGAACTTCTGCCCGTCAGCAAAAAGAAAGAAGTTTTAGGTTATCGTTACAATGACATCAGGAATCTGGTCAATGAATATAATATCGTCTGGAATGACAATTATCTGGAAAAAATCCCCATCGCTGATTTATTCAGCGAACCGGTGGAAATTCTGGCCGGACGAATCAAACAATGGGCGACATCTGGATAATAAAGCGCTCCTGCAAAAATGAGAAACGGAAAAGGGATTGATAAAATAACTATTATAAATGGAAATTTTTAAGGATTAATTATGAAAACAAAATTTATCTTTGTCACAGGCGGCGTTCTTTCTTCACTGGGGAAAGGTCTAGCGGCGGCATCAATTTCAGCCATGCTGGAATGCCGCGGTTTGAAAGTTACAAATCAAAAACTGGATCCTTACATTAATGTTGATCCTGGGACAATGAGTCCTTTCCAGCACGGCGAAGTTTTCGTAACCGATGACGGCGCGGAAACCGATCTCGATCTGGGACATTATGAAAGATTCTGTTCCACCTGCATGGGAAAAAGCAACAACCTTACCACCGGACAGGTTTATTATTCGGTAATTACCAAAGAAAGACGCGGCGATTATCTGGGCAAGACGGTGCAGGTAATTCCCCACATTACCAACGAAATCAAGGATTATATCAGAGAATCAGCCAACGGTTTCGATGTGGCCATTGTGGAAATCGGCGGCACTGTTGGCGATATTGAAAGCCTTCCCTTTCTGGAAGCTATCCGTCAATTCCGCAATGAAGCAGGAAGAGAAAACGCCATTTTTATTCATTTAACCTGGGTGCCTCTGATCAAGACCGCAGGCGAAGTTAAGACAAAACCTACTCAGCACAGCGTCAAAGCGCTGCGGGAAATCGGCATTCAGCCGGATATTCTGCTTTGCCGGACGGAAAATTTTCTTTCCGACGAAATTAAATCCAAAATCGCGCTTTTCTGCAATGTGGAGGTCAACTCCGTTTTTACCGCCAAGGATGTCGGCTGTATTTATGAGGTTCCGCTGATCTTTCATCGTGAGGGACTGGACAACAAGATTGTCGATTTACTTAATATCTGGACGGGCCAGCCGAAACTGGAGGTCTGGGAAGACGTGGTCAACAGGTTTAATAATCCGCCGAACGAAGTGTGCATCGGCATAGTCGGCAAGTATGTCAATCTGACAGATTCATACAAAAGCCTCAATGAAGCGCTGGTGCATGGCGGCATTGCCAACAACTGCCGCGTGAAATTAAAATTTATTGATTCGGAAAAGATCGAAACGGAAGGCCTCGGCAATCAATTACACGATGTTGACGGGATTCTGGTTCCCGGAGGTTTCGGCATCCGCGGAATCGAAGGCATGATTCTTGCCGTTCAGTACGCGCGGGAGAAAAAGATACCTTTTTTCGGAATTTGTCTGGGCATGCAGATGGCTGTTGTGGAGTACGCCAGAAATATCTGCGGACTGGACAAAGCCAACAGTTCCGAATTTGATTCTAAAACTCCTTATCCGGTCATTGACCTGCTTCCGGAACAGCGCGATGTCAAGGATAAGGGCGCTTCCATGAGACTGGGCGCCTGGCCGTGTGTTGTCGAACCGGATTCTTTTGCTTTCACGACTTACGGGCAAAAAACGATCTCGGAGCGACATCGTCACCGCTACGAATTTAACAACGATTACAAAAAAATTCTCACGGATAAAGGATTGCGGATAACAGGAATGTCGCCTGACGGACGGTTGGCGGAAATTGTGGAGATAAAAGATCATCCCTGGTTTCTGGGATGCCAATTCCATCCGGAATTTAAATCGAGGCCGATAAAACCTCACCCGCTCTTCAGCAATTTTATTGAAGCGGCATTAAAAAAGGTAAAATAATAAACATTTCCTTGACATGGAAAGAAATTGATGTTGATTTTACATCCGGACGGACAGAAACTACAATTATCCAGTTTATGCTTGACAGCCTTAAATAATTGGGCTAAATAACGCCACCTTATTAAAATGAATTCAGGAGGATACTTTTGGCAACACATAAATCAGCAGAAAAACGTGACCGGCAGAATAAGAAAAACCGTAAGCGCAACGTAGCGGCCAAGTCCGCGTTAAAGACGAAAATTAAATCAGTACTTACAAGCGTAGACAGCAAAAACAAAGAAAATTCCGCAAACGCGTTAAAAACTGTAATTCCCGCGTTGAACAAAGCGGCTTCCAAGGGACTGATTCACAAAAAAAATGCCTCCCGTAAAATTTCACGACTGACTAAAAAAGTAAACGCTCTTAAATAATAAAAAGATCATATATTTGGCGGCCGGATTTAAATCCGGCCGCTTTTTTATTTCTTGTAATCCTTAAATATTTTTATCTTTGTATTTGCTTTGTCCTCCATAATCATCTAAAAATGACGCGAAAGGCTGACTGATTATGATAAAAATATGTCAATGTGAGGCTGACGCGCCTTCACGAAACGAACTTTCACCATACAGTGATCTATCTTCGGGCGATTCAATAGTGGAGATCGCTCGTCTGTTTATTAATACGCCCTACAAAGCGGGGACGCTCGAATCACCGGGCAGAGAAAAGCTGGTTGTGAACTGGTCGGCTTTCGACTGCACAACTTTTTTAGAAACCATTCTTGCCTTTACCCGATGCATCCGGACCGGAAAAATTTCACATCATTATTTTAGAAAAAACTTAAAATTAATCCGCTACCGCCAAGGGAAGATTGACGGTTACTCTTCACGCCTGCATTATTTTACCGATTGGCTGCGCGATAATGAAAACAAGAAAATTTTAACCGATATATCGAAGAGTCTTGGCGGTAAATCTCGATGCAAAAAGATTAATTTTATGACAGCTCATCGCGAGCTGTATCCAGCGCTGGAAAACAAAACACAATTTACCGCAATTTCGAAAATAGAAAAAAATCTTTCCCGCAAAATTATTCACGTCATCGGTAAGGATAAAGTAAACTCAATAAAAACAAAAATTAAAAACGGCGACATTATTGCCTTTGCCGCGAATCAGGAAGGACTGGATGTTGCGCACGTGGGCTTTGCTCTCTGGCAGGGCAAAAATCTCCACCTGCTTCACGCTTCCAGCAAAGAAGGCGCTGTGGTCATCTCGAAAAAAACGCTTGCTGCTTACCTGAAATCAAACAAAAAGTTTTCCGGCATCATCGTCGCCCGCCCTATATAATTAACAACAATTGATTATTTTTTATTACTACTAAATCACCTTCTATACCGATTTCAAATAAAAGATGATCTCAAGATGGATAGGAAGAGGCTCCGCAGGCGTATATGTTAATACGTCGAGGATCCGATGACGAATCCAACGCAGAGAGCGCTTTGATTTGGAATTGGTATTATGGCTTTTCGAAATGATGATAATCTTTGGGCTGGTTGAAATTGCCGCCCCAATGCCAGCCGCGCCTGAGAAATTCCTCAACTACAGCATTATCCGATGTAAAGGTTCCTCTTTCTTTCGGAAGGTACTTTGCTCCTTCCGGAGCAATTACGCCGTTGGGATAGATAACCGGATTTTGTACAGGATTGATATCCATAGCTTTCCCCAGCGAATGCATGGATAGTTTTGTCGTTCCTTCAATTACTCTGAAATTAAAAGAGGAAGAATTATTATCGGCCATGGAACTATGATCATTCCATTGATAAGCGGCTATGGGAATAACTTTTTCCACGGGGAAAAATATTTTTTCAATAAAGTTGAATATTTCATAAACATCATCTTCCAGTTCGCAGTTTACGATAACCTGCCCCTGATGTTTTCTGCCGTCAAAAGAATAATAACAGACATCGATCATTGATAAAATGTCGATAATCTCCGACGGCGCGTTTGTTCCTTCAATGGCTTCAGAAAAGCTCATCGAGCTGTCCACAATAGTTTCCTCGGCAAAAAACATCTTCAACTTCCTCTCATCATATTTATTATTGAATTCATCATACGCTCCGGCAGTGATACTTGCCGGTAAATTTCACGGACAGCATTATAATCCAGACGTTTATAATTATCCAGAAGCGGCGTGATAACAAAGCCGGCCATATCAACAGCGCCCGGAGAAACAAAAATCCTGTTTTCACCTTTGGCAAAATAGGCTTCCGGACGGTGTTTCTGACGCAGAAATACAAACAGTCGAAATCGCCTTCCGGTATAATCGCAAATGACATTAACCAGTGGCTCATTATTTGTCTTAAGCACTTTTTGCGCCGCTTTCAATAAACACAGAAATTGTCCGGTCATCTCCTGCGCGTTTTTCCCCTCCAGAACAACAACAGAACGGTCGAACACTTCCCACCGGCTGTATCGAACAGAAGAATTATTTTTGACCTGCGTGAGCTTTTTGAATTCCCGCACAAAAGGAAGAACATTTTGGGGAATCGCCTGAAAGTGAAGATGATCGGGAGCGGACGCGCCGCAGGCTGGACCGTTATAGAAAATAGTATAATCAGGCGACAGATCAACACTCAATTGCAGAAGAGCATTTATTGATGGAGCAATTTCCTGCGGCTCATGGCGCAGGCTTACGATGGTAAAATGTTTTTCAAAAATCGGCGCGGGATTACATAAAATCAGAAATTGATTTCTATATAAGATGCCTAGTTGTTGGGCGGGCAAATTATTTTCGCATAAAAAACAAGGCCTTCTTTTTATGGATTCCTTGTCGACAGCAGCGCCGCTGCTGACGGCGCGGGTGGGATTGTATTGCAGATAGACTTTATATTCGCCTGATAATTTTCTCGTGCGTGCCAAATCCAGATCCCGGCAGGCTTCGGCCAGTTTCGTCCATGTTTTCTTTTGCGAATCGCAGAGGCTAAGGCACAGCGCGGGCAACGATAAATCTTTTCCTCCGTTAAATTCGGCAAATATTCTGCGACTATCCGGCAAAGTTTCTCCCTTGTTGATCAGTTTTCTTGCCTCGATTTCCCCTGTGCGCAGTTTATCCTTATAAAAATCGTTTATGTTTTGTTTTTCCACGGAAAGTCCGGCATCCGTGTTGTTCTTCCAGCGGCGGCACAGGTAAAGGCTGTCATAAATTCTTCCGACTTCATATTCACGGGTAATCCGCAGTGCCACGGCATAATCCTCGCCATAACTGACATTAGGAAAACCGATCCGGCGAATAACAGAGACGTCAAACGCACGGGGCGCTCCCATACCGTTGACACGAAGCAGATTATTGTGACCGTTTTTCTGCGTCCATTCTTTATGGTCGATAAGACCCGGCGGAATCTTTTTCAGGCGTTCATTTACCAGAGTATAAGAACCTGCAACCATTGCGTAATTTCCCGCGCGCAGGACATCCACGATTTTTTGCAGGGTTTGGGGTGAGCTGTAAAGGTCATCCGAATCCAACTGCACGACATAACGTCCGCACTGCGGCGAATAGATTGCTTCATTCCAGCAGCCGCCGATCCCCAGATCACGACGTTTCGGAATGATGTGATGAACATGAGGATATCCAGCGGCAATTTTTTTCAAAATGTCCGTTGTGCCGTCCGTGGAATGATTATCAACAACGATAATATTGAAGGGAAAATCGGTTTTTTGTCCTAGCGCGCTCGCCAAAGCGTCGGCTATCGTTTTCTTGCGGTTGAGCACGGGAATGACAATGCTTGCTTTCCACTGAAGCTCATTCTGTTCTTTATCTATTTTATTTACAAGAGGAGGCAGGTAAGCTCCGATACACTTCAGGTAATTTGTTGCTATCTTTTCCAGATTTTTCTGACGGACAAAATTTTCTTTCGCGACATAGGCAAAGTGAACCTCTGTTTTCTTTCCTGATATTTTTATTTTTTTTTGTTTTTCTACGGATACCGTATACAAAAATTCCGGCACGTGAATCAATTCGTAATCAATGGAAATTTTCAGACGCAAATCATATAAAGTGGCATTTTCATCGGACGACAGAGAACCGTATTTTTGTAAAGCTGATTTAACTGCTTCGCGGGAAATAATCAGGAGATGTCCGAAATTAAAATCGTCGCGGATACTGCCTTGCTGGTAATCTAACAGCGGATGTTCAATGCGGCTGTTTCCCTTGTGCAGGATAAAATCTGAATAAACAATACCGGCGTGTCTGCTTTCGGAAACCTTTAGCAACCGCCGCAAAGACAATTCGTCGCAGTCTATTTTTGCTTCATCGGTAATAAGCAGAAGATATTTACTTGATAACTTTTTCAAATATGAAGAAAGGTTTTTTATTTCTTTAACATTACGCGCGCCGGACGAAAAGAAGCTCAGTGCCTCCTTCTCGTCATTGACGGGCAAAAGAAGGAATCTGCCGAATTTTAGAACTAAAGGCGTCATAAACCATTTTTGTCATTCCGTACAAGCGAAGCGCGATACGGAATCCAGTATTTTTTTATTATTGTTTTTCTAAATTTCACCAAAGCGACATCTTGATACCTCCGGCATTCGCCGGACTTTGGGCCGTTCACTCCGGCGCATGCTGGATAACCGGTATGACTACAATTTTTCTGATTAAGACGGCATCACAAATCAGAATCCTGACATCATCAGGTTAAAGGCTTTTTCGGCCATGTCGTTGGCCAGTTTCATCAAGGCTTGTTTTCTGGTCGAGGGAAGCAAATTAATATCATCGCTTAAAGTATAATCAATCGTGTCCGTCATATTTTTCGAACTCCAGATTATCTTTCCGCTGGCATTGTCTTCAAAAGTCACTTCCAGAATAATTGTTGCCCGTTCTTCCGCCGCCAGACTATTATTCAGATACGAAAGCGGTGATGTATTAAAGTTGACAATTTTTCCCTTAACGATCGCATCCGCGGCCTCTTCGCTGTTCACAATTTTAAAACGGCTGTTCTGAATAAACTGGTTGATAAACGCCGTCCGGAAGTAATTTTCTATTTCCGCTTGCGCTGTATTATTATCAAAGGATTTCACGTAAACTTTCTGAATATGTTTATCAATTGACTCTCCGCGTGAAGAGAAGGTATATCCGCAGCCAAACAAAAGAATGCAAGACAGGCAGATTGTTGCTGCTTTAATAAACAACTTACAATTCATTTTCTTCATTCATAACACCTTTTATTCAATTCGATTTGCTAACCGACAACTATATTGACCAGCTTCTTCGGCACGTAAATAACTTTCTTGATCTGCGTTCCCGCGGTCATTGATTTAATTTTTTCATCAGCCAGCGCATTGGCTTTGATTTTTTCCGGGTCTTCGTCCACCGCGACAGTCATTCTGCTCCTAAGTTTGCCGTTAATCTGCACGACAATCGTCATCTCTTCTTCGCTGGCTATCGCTGAATCAAATTCCGGCCAGGGAACATTGGCGGCCAAATCTTTATGGCCGAGCAACTGCCAGAGTTCTTCCGTAATGTGCGGCACGATCGGAACCAGCAGAATTATGGCGGCTTCCAGCGCTTCGCGGACAGCAGCCAGCGCGATCTTATCGGAGCTTGCTGGACGTTTAATCTGATAGACCGCATTCACCAGTTCCATCACGGCGCTGATGGCCGTATTGAAATGAAAACGGTCTTCAATATCAACTGTAACTTTACGGATGGTCTGATGGGTTTTGCGCCGCAAAGCTTTCAATTCTTCTTCCAGTTCAACAACGCCGGACAGCGGCTCAACGGTCTTGATGTCATTCAGATATTCTTCAACGATGCGCCACAGGCGGCCCAGAAAGCGGAACGATCCGTCCACGCCCTGTTCGCTCCATTCCAGATCTTTTTCCGGCGGAGCCGCGAACAAACAGAAGATGCGCGCCGTATCCGCGCCATAGTTCTTAATCAGAAAATCGGGGTCGATCACGTTCTTCAGCGATTTGGACATTTTTTCGGTTTTGCCGATGATGACGTCTTTGCCGCAGATATGGCACTTGCCGTCCGCCGCCTGCTCCGGGTAAAGATAACCATGCTCTTTGCACTTCATCGTTTCCTTGCAAACCATGCCCTGCGTCAGCAGATTGGTAAAGGGTTCGTCCACGCCGATCACGCCGAAGTCGCGCAGAACTTTGGTATAAAAGCGCGAGTAAAGCAAATGCAGAATGGCATGTTCAATGCCGCCGATGTATTGATCCACCGGCATCCAGTAATCCAGTTTTTTACGGTCCAGTCCGGGCTTGGTGTCGCAATCCGGGCAGCAGTATCGGTCGAAATACCAGGACGATTCCACAAACGTGTCCATCGTGTCGGTTTCGCGCGTAGCCTTGCCTCCGCACTTGGGACAGATTGTATTGACAAATTCGGGAAGCGACGCGAGCGGCGAACCTCCCTCCGGACTGAAGACAACCTTCTCGGGCAGGATGACCGGAAGATCTTTTTCAGCAACCGGAACAATGCCGCATTTTTCGCAGTTGATCATCGGGATCGGCGCGCCCCAGTAGCGCTGGCGGGAGATGCCCCAGTCGCGCAGACGGTATTGAATGGTGCGCCGGCCTTTGCCCTGGGCTTCCAGAAAATCAGCGATGGCTTCCAGAACCTTGGTATTTTCCATACCGTCGAACTGGCCTGAGTTCACTAAGATCCCTTCATCCACATAAGCTTCGGTCATCGTCGCCGGATCAAGTGTTCTGTCTTTTGGTGAAATAACGACAATCAACGGCAGATCGAATTTTTTGGCAAATTCAAAGTCGCGCTGATCGTGCGTGGGAACGGCCATAACACAGCCCGTGCCGTAATCGGCCAGAACAAAATTGGCGGCGTAGATGGGCATTTTCCAGCCGGTGAGCGGATTGAGACAGTAAGAATCCAGAAAGAGGCCTTCCTTTTCGTAATATTCGGAAGTCCGCATGAGTTTGTCCTGCTTTTTCACTTTTTCCACAAACTGTTTGACGTTGCCCTCGCAGGGCTTTCCTTTGGCCAGTTCCATCACCAGCGGATGTTCGGCGGCCACCAGCATGAAGGTCGCGCCGAAGAGCGTATCCTGACGGGTGGTAAAGACCTTGATCGCGCCCGGGCCGGAAGCGTAGGGGAAATCCACCTCACAACCGTAGCTTTTACCAATCCAGTTTTTCTGCATGGTCATGACGCGTTCCGGCCAGCCGGGGAGTTTATCGCAGTAATCCAAAAGTTCTTCGATGTAGGCGGTTATTTTGAAGAACCACTGATCGAGGACTTTTTCCGTCACCTCCGTGCCGCAGCGCCAGCACTGGCCGCCTTCGACCTGTTCGTTGGCGAGCACCGTGTCGCACTTGGCGCAGAAATTAACGCTGGAGCGTTTTTTATAAGCCAGGCCTTTTTCATACATCCAGATAAAGAAAAGTTGTTCCCATTTGTAATATTCCGGCTCGCAGGTCGCAATTTCCCGGTCCCAGTCGTAACTGAAGCCCATGCGTTTGAGCTGTTTTTTCATGTGTTCGATATTTTCGTGCGTCCACTTCGACGGATGGATTTTGTGTTCGATGGCGGCGTTTTCCGCGGGCATACCGAAGGCGTCCCAGCCGATCGGATGCAGAACATTGAAACCCTTCATGCGCTTGTAGCGGGCAACGACATCGCCGATGGTATAATTACGGACATGGCCGATATGAATTTTGCCGGAAGGATAAGGAAACATCTCCAGCAGATAATATTTTTTCTTCTGCGGATCTTCGGTGACCTTGAAGGATTTTTCCTCATCCCACTTTTTTTGCCATTTTTCTTCAATGGTGATCGGTTCGTATTTCATTTTTCAAAATCTCTCCGGATGGTCGATATTGACGATTTGCTTAACATATCGGCACAATGAGCGCAATGCCTTTATCTGATACCAATTCTAAATCAAAGGGAACCCCGGCGAATGCCGGGCGCTTTTTTATTGGCACAGCCTGCCCCGGCGCAGGCCGGGGTCGTCGGCTTCCTCAACGTATTATCATATACGCCTCGTCCCCTCCTCCTTGCCGCCTCAATATCATCTTTGATTTAGAATGGTGTGATAATTTTTTTAAATTGAAAGAAGTTTCTTAGAAATGACAAAAAGACGATTGCAATAAAAATAAGGTTAAAAGAAATACCGTTTACTCTATTTTATTCAATGCCTCTAATTTCTTCAAAAAAAGAAATTCCTTTCCACTTTTTGCACACTAACATTTGCGCTATAGCCACTAACATCGCCATTCCAAAATTAACTGTTCTACGCAATTCTTCGTATATTGATTCAATTCGATAGTCGATGATTTCGTTTGCAACAGGATGAATGAACTGAAAGTCGCCATGAGTTATTCTAGATCTGAGAGCATAAAATCCACTTATTTTCTTCTTTACATTCTTCACCGAATGCGGTGCTCCAAGAAGAGCCAGAAGTCTTTGTTGCAATGTACTGGTAAGTCGTTCGACTGGTGAATCTACAATGGCCTCTAGGGCTTGCGAAAGCCAAAGAACATGTTCCGGACCCCACATTTCTCCATCGCTGACACGAAGCAGCGCAATCAATAATCGTTGAATTGACGTTTCAGCTAACAGTCCTTTCCCAAAGTGCACATCCGTAAGCCATTTCATCGTTTCTGAGAGAGGAGTGCCATAAATAACAGGCCAGACTTCATACCAAACCGAAAACCAATTAAGCTCATAAAGTTCGATCTTTTCCACGGAGTGCCGTCCTTTAAACTCAGCACTCATTCTTGCACATCCAGGAGCGCTCAAATTAAGCGCAAGAAAGCAATTCATTAGATACATTCGAAGAAAATCGTCTCCTTGACTTAGAATCTCTCGAGATCCACGCAAACACACTTTGATTGTATGTATCTCTTCATCAGCATACTTACCGTGTTCATTTAAAAATTGTTCTGCTTCCTCTTTTGTCGTGGCCTTCCAGAATCGTACGCTTTCATTATGACTCGATATGGCAGCGGTAGCTACGGAAGACCAATCTCCAGTAAATTCCATTTCACCGAATCCAAAATCAAGCACCCATCTTGACAAACACGGTACGATACTGTTCCATGTTGAAATACACGCATCCGCTGCACGTTGATTATCTATAAAACTATCGGGAACTATAGTAATCCGAACCTCAAATATTCTTTCTTTGTTCTTAGTTGCTCGTGCTGACAATTTTGACTCCAATATTAGATTTTTGAATTATACCAGAAATCCGTTGACACCATACTAATTTTATACGTTCTAAAGCAGGAGGGTTCCATGTCATGGAATTGCTGATTTACTTAACATATTGAAACAATGAGCGCAATGGCTTTATCGCATCCGAAATCTTCTTGACACACAAGATCGCTCCTCATATAATTAACAATTCCAAAAGGAAGTTCATATAAATATAATATCAATCAATTGCTTATATTCTAAGCAAGGAAATCGAAATGATAAAAATAATAAAACTTGTCGTATTTCTATTTTCTATATTTTTTGTTAACACGGTCTACGCAAATAACCAGTGCGGCTGGGAAGGAACAATCACCCTGATCGATCAATTTCAGGCGGATTATGTTTCGAAAACTGATCAAGCCGTATATCATGTTAATATCAATGGTTCTGCAGAATATGATTATACGCATAATATGCGATCAGGTGATAGTAAATGCGCGATTTTAGAGTATGCAAAGGGGCACGGAAAAACAAATACAGCCGTAAAATTTGATCTCGCTGCCGGTAATTACCGAATTGAAATTATTAGTGCGCAGATTCGAGGAACGGGCAGTATATGCGGGGTAAAATATTATGATACGTTTAATACGATTACGCGTGCTTCATGGGGAACAAATGGGCCGGACGGATTTCCGGAAACAGATGGGGTCACCTTTGGTCATCCTTGGGGAAAGCTGGGGCCAGATAAAAGCGAGATAAAAGGGAGCTATAACGGAAAAATTTCAGGAGATATGGGAACGGGTACCTCTACAGTAACGTGGGATCTGAAAGCGGTGTGTACGCCGGAACTGGATGTTGACAAATTGTCCCACGCGAAAAATAAATCACCTGGCGCGCTGATCGTCTTAAATTCAGACAACAATAACGCTCCGAGGAAAAAGATTACTTTGAAGGTTCCAGACCCGCAAAAAACTTTTGCCGCTCCTATTGAACTTCATTGGACCGATGATCTTGCTCTTTATAGGGATTCGACTTTAGCCGCTTCTTCGATTCCTCAGGATCATGTTGCAAACGTCTTTACATCGAAGCAGTTACCGCAGGATTTTTACGTCGAAGGAAAAAATACGAGCGAGGATATGGGTAGGGCCGAGATTTGGGCAAGCCTCGTCGGTCACCAAACCCACGATGAAAAGGTCAACTTTACCGTACTGTGGATCGATGAACCTGTATTACAAACAGATGGGCGCATTCCAGATGGGAATCCGATATTATTTAAAATTCAGAAAAATCTATCCGTAAATAAATCTGAACAATTAGGTCTTGGATTATATAAAGACACTCCGATTACTGTCGATGGTCATCAATACAAGGTGCAGCGCATGGGATGGGGGTTGGAATTTCAGGCTAAGGTTCATCCAAGTAATTTTAACTATCCGCTAAAACAACCTGATTTGCTTTACCTCGATCGGGATTATGCCAATCGCGATTATTGGGACATGACTTTGATTGACAGAAATCTCGACGGCAAACTAAAGAATAAGCAAACCGACTATAGCGAGAAGATACCGCCCGGCCAAGATCCCAGTCCACTACCGATACTGGTAGATGGATTATATAAAGGCATTCTTTATGATATTGATGCACCAGGGTTATCGACGGACCTCGAAGTTCTCATAGACGATGGTAGCGGTCGAAATCCGACAAATTCCGAGGTTCCTGAAAATGCAATCAAGCGAACGAGAAATAATTTTCGCGAGTTTGCAACGTTGACGCTTGATGGGCAACAGGTCCGTTGTTCTCCAATAACCGAATACCATGTTCTTTTTTCTATGCGACTCATCCGATCAGATAAAAATAATAAAAATTCTCCATTGAAATGGGTCGTCATAGAACCAGGAGAGTCTGGTTCCGTGATAGGCGATAAAGATGCCGGATATGGAAAGATGGGCTTGTCGTGGGACTTGAGAGAGCTGCAGACGAAAAAATGAAAAAGTGTCCGTTGAAGTGATTCGACAATCGTGAAATCACCCGAATACTTTCCGAAATCCAAGGAATTCGGAATTTGAGAAACAGGATACTTAATTACTGGACAAAATTTTGGAAACATAACACTTAATTATTCATCATAGTGTTAAGGTATACTTCATGTCTCCATAATTTTTTCTAGTGAGGGTGGTTTAGCATCCGGTTGTCAGGCCATTGAGTCGGTCGAATTCCACTTCGTTATCGGCAACGGTTAACAAGTTTTCGCCGCTGTTGCCGATGTCATGAAGAAATAGTGTGTTCTGCACCGGAAGCCATCTCTGGCAGCCAAAATTGCCTTGACATACAAGAACGCGCTTTCTATACTGCCTGCAAGAAAAAAGAAGTTCTTATCAACACTTATTTTGGTAACTTTTAAAGAAATCACGCAATGAAAGAAAAGGCACGATATCAAATATTCTCATCCGTAAAGAACTGCATTCTGGAAATTGTTTTTACCGGAGAACTTTCGGAAAATGACGTCAACCAACTAATGGATGACGTGCTCGGCATTATAAAACCGAATAACACGGGCAAGGTGCTGGCCGATATTCGCAATGCCGAGGGACGCTTCGGATATGCGGAAACATATTTTCGCGTCAGGGAATTCCCACCTGACAAACCCATGGCGAAAGTTGCTATTCTCGATATTCCGGAACACGCTCAATACGGATCATTTCTTGAAATCACCGCCCATAACGCCGGATTTTCATGGAAATATTTTACCGATAAAGACGAAGCGATTAACTGGCTCAAAAGCATTTAGCATCTTTTATTTTCTCTTCCTTTCTACTGATTTCCGGGTTCATGCGCATTTTGGGGGAATTCAGGGGACGCTTATACATTCTAACATAACACTTAATTATTCATCACAGATGTAAACCCTATGGTATATCCCAATAATTATTTTAGTAATTTTTTCTGGCGAGGATGGTTTCGCATTCGGTTGCTAAATTATTCAGCAACCCAAGGCCGCTCACGTTATACACTGCCATCAATAAATTCTCCAGACCGTTGCCGATGTGCCCAAGAAAAGCCGGTTTGTTTTTTTGAACTCGAGAAATCCGAAAGCACCGAGTGCTTGCAAAAGTCGCTGTACCGACCTATCCCAAAACCGGTCATTTCGTTCCTACCCTATGTCCGTCAAGATTTGACCCTCATGCCTGCACAAACAAATTAACAGGCGTCTTTCTTTATTAAATTAACAACTTTTATGATATAATAAAAAATTATGGAACAATTGAATATCAAAAAAGCAATAAGATTATCTGCCTTTCCCATCCTTGGAGTTGGACTTTTAAGATTTTTGCTCGCATTAGCCGTCGTTTTCACCCATACAAATCAAATTTCAAGTCAAATTTCGAATCAAATTTTATTTTTTAATTTTATAGATGGCGGACTTGCTGTTCAATCATTTTTTATTATTTCTGGATTTTATATGGCGTTAATACTAACCGAAAAGTACAAAAAATATTCTGATTTTATAATCAATAGATTCCTTAGGATATTTCCTTTTTATTTTACCGTTTTCGTGGCAACAATTTTAATATCTTTCTTATTTGCCATATTATATCAAAACAATTTTGCTCTCGTTTTTTATTCCCAAAACTTTAAAAAATTAAATTGGATTTCTTCTTTAATATTGGCGTTTTCAAATCTTTTTATTGTCGGTCAAGATATCACCTTTTCCATAGGCATAAGGGATACCGGCGCACTATTTATTGCAAAAAATTTCCACGAAATTCCACTAAGCCTGGCTGGCGGACTTATTGTTCCTCAGTCATGGACGCTCTCCTTGGAAATTTTATTTTATGTTACTGCGCCTTTTTTTGTGAAACAAAAGAATAATAACCTGATTTGCTTTATCGGATTAAGTTGTTTAATCAATGTCCTTTTTTATTCTCTCGGGCTGGGCGATCCTTGGACATACAGATTCTTTCCAACGCAATTAATGTTTTTCCTGACTGGCATATTATGCTACAGGATATATGCAAAAATTAAACAAAAAGAAATTCCAGCTGCTGTAAAAATCTTTCCAATTGCGTTGATTCTACTCATGGTATTTTATTACTCCATACCCGTTACACCTTTTTTTAAAAAACCTTTATACTTTCTTTTATTCATTGCAAGCCTGCCAATTTTATTTATAATTTCCAAAAATAATAAAACCGACAGGTATATAGGAGAGCTTTCTTATCCAATTTACTTAGTCCATGTTTTAATAATAGAACTTCTCGGGTTTATTCCAATTTCACAAAATCTAGTAGTAGCTGCCGCAATGTCAGTATTTGTGTCAATATTTGCCTATAAATTATTAATAAAACCCATTGACACTCTTAGGCATAAAGTTCACATAACAAATAATTAAAGGAAGTTCTTATCTATTTAATCAAAGAGACCGTAATCTTGGCGGACGAGAACGTAAAGACTTTTGATCATCAACCTTACCGAGCAGGGATCACTTATAGAAGTATCTCCCGTTATTATAGCGGCGCGACAGGTTGCCCCAGATCTTTCGTTTCATTTGTTAAGTTTTTCGTCGACGGCAAAGGTTTTTGATGCTATTAAAGTTTATTCCAAAGAAGATATTTATTGTGTTGATGATGGTTCTATGTTTGGGTCGTTTTTTTCGATTATTTTTATGATGTTCGATATTCAGCGGCAGGGGTTTGATGCGGCAGTTGATTTTGACGGAATATACGCATGACGGCTATTAAACCCCAAGATGTTTTCGTAACAGTTAGTGGTATTTTCGGGAGGCAGCATGCGGTTTGACTTTCGTCGAGTAATTCCTGCGGTCGTCGCTCTAATGATTTTTGCCGGTTATTGCGCGCTTTCGATTCACATGCCCATATACTCAGATGAAGGTGTGTGGGCCACAATCGGGAAAATTTGGGTAGAGAAGCATTTGCCGCCAGTGGTAGGTTCGTTAGATAATAAGAATATCGGTTTATATATAATTTATGCATTGTCACACTGGATGTTCGGGCAGACAATTGTTCCGCCGCGGATCGTTGGCACCTTTGCGATAACGATAACAGCGCTGCTTGTTTATAGGATCGGGAAGAGTTTTTTTTCTTGGCGAATCGGCGTTTGGGCTATGGTTATTTTTGGTTTGACCCGCGCGTGGCTTTGCTTTGAGGGATCGTATCCCGCGCTGACCGAAAGTTACAGCGCAATGTTCGTTACTGCCGCTATTTGGGTGTTGTTTTCATGTGACAGGAAGAATGTTGTTGCCAGATATTTTCTGGCCGGTCTTTTTGTCGGATTGGCAACGTCTTTTCGGCAGACGGCAGTAATTTCTTTTTTTACTTTATGGATTGCGTCGGCATTGGATCCGATTAAACCGAATGTCGTAGCCAAAAGTGCGATGGGGTTTGGCTTTATATCTGTCATTTTGGGAAGTTCGCTTTTATATTTGTTAGCTGGGGTCCCCTGGCAAATGTTCTTGATGGATGGCCCTTGGGGGATTCTTAGAAACAGCGGCAATGTTCAGCCGAATCTTTGGTTAGGGTTAACGACTGTCACCGACACCAGATGTCTTATTTTTTTTGCAGCAGTTCTGATTTTGGGCACAGAAAAAACGGTGCCGGGGTACGTCCGGGGGATATTGATTACATGGTTTTTGTTTGAATTTTTTGCAGCTTCCGCCACGCTGCGTTTTTGGGGACACAATTTTTTAACAATCATTCCGGCTGCGGCCATTATTTTCGCGAAAGTTTCTGATGGCACAGTTGAGGCGGCTGCAAATCGAAGACGGCAAGTGGTGATGACGACCATCGTTATTGTTTTCTTTTTTTCACCCTATACAGCAATAATTAATGCATTTCGAGCATCTACATATACGGACGATTATTACATTCTTGCGCAATGGATTGATAAGCACAGTCGCCAAGATGAGAAATTGTTTGTATTGGCTTATGCGGGAACACCCATTAGCTATCTTTCGCAGCGCGAGATTGTTAGCAGGCATATTTGTGCAGGGTATATTACAAACGATAGAATGTCCCGAGAGGTTCAAAACGATCTCGAAAAGAAGAAACCGGATTTGATTATTTTTCAAAACTTTAACTTTGTGGATCCCCCCCTTACAGAAGATGCCCAAGATGCGCTTGGACCAATTATTGCTTATGTTAATTCACGATATCATGCGGTGAATGGAGATGGCTTGTTTACAATATTGAGGAGAAACGATACGAATGGTTAAGTTACTTGAGCGTTTTTTTTCGGATATCGGCTACGCTCGGCGCATGTGCGGTTTCGGTGCTGATGTTTTACTTGCAAACTTTAAGGAACTTTCGGCTCCGTACAGGTTGGAGATGGCCATTACATCGCGGTGCAATTTGCGTTGCAAAATGTGTGGAATATGGCAAACAGATGATCGTTCCAGGGACTTGTCCGTTGGTGAAATTTGTCGAATCATTTCTTCCGCAAAGAGTATTCGCTGGTTGAATTTGACCGGCGGGGAAATTTTTATTATGCCGGATATAGATGAGATATTTAAAACCCTTGCCACAATGCCGAAATTGACGCTAGTGACACTTAATACGAATGGATTTGAAGTAGATTCAATTGTTCGACATGTTACGTATCTTTCATCTCTTTTGCCGGAGGTTCGGATCATCGTTTCCGTCAGCCTTGACGGTCCTCCGGACGTACATAATGCCATCCGGGGAAATGCTTTGGCGTGGGAAAGAGCTGTCGCTTGTTATTTGCATCTTATAAAAAGTAATTTGCCGCATCTTTCAGTTCATTTCTCGATGACCATACAGGATGATAATCAATTCTTTATAGATGAAACCTATGACGCTTTGCGAAGAAAAATGAACCGTGACATGGATGGGTGCATTCATGTAAACTTTGCCCATACATCTGCACATTACTATAACAATGAAAAGACCTGCACGAAATATGTTCCTGCGCCGGGTGTTCTTGATGTTGTTCTTTCTCACGGAAAGAAAAGCTTGTTTGACCCGGTGGCCCGTGTTGAGCGTATATACCAGACGCTAGCGAAGAAATATTTTGTTGACAATCGTTGCCCGCTTTTGTGTACGGCTGCCTGCGTTTCGTTGTTCGTTGATTTTCGGGGTTTGGGATATCCCTGCATATCTGACAATCGGACGATCGGATCGTTGCGAGACTATGGCTATGACTTAATGCTTTTGTGGAAAAGTGACACGCGAAAATCCATGCGACAGGATATCCTTAAGGGGCATTGTGTACAATGTTGGACGTCCTGTGAGGCAACGCACGCCATTGGTGCGGCGCTAGGTAAGACTTTTTGGATAAAATAAAAGAGTAAAGGCTCTCCGCCAGGCAAGAGCTTTTAAGTTAGAGAGGGCTCGTTTATCTTGTGGTCAAAATTGCTTTGACATACAAGACCGCGTTGTCTATGCTTCTTCTCATAAGAAGGAAGTTCTTATCAATTTTTTTTAATAATTTTTACGGGCGAGGATGGTTTCGCATTCAATCGCCAGGTCATTGAGCAGTTCAAGCCCGCTTACGTTATCTATTGCAACTAATAAATTCTCCAGGCCGTTGCCGATGTGGTGAAGAAATACCGGTTTGTGTTTTTTGAGTCCCAGAAAACCATACGCTCCCAGAGCCTGCAAAAGCCGTTGTACGGAGCCCATCCAAAAATTATGAACAAACTCTTCGCGGCTGTAGGCGGGATTCATGAGTTCATAGTAAAAATCCAGCAACTCGTTTCTTTCTTCGTCTTCAAAAGTAACGTAAGGATCGCAGAGAAGCGAGCCCAGATCGTAAAAGAGACAGCCTTCGCGCATTCCCTGAAAATCAATCAAAACCGGTCTGCCGTTTTTAATCATGATATTCTGTGATTGAAAATCGCGATGAATAAGACACGGTTCAATCTTTTGCAGGGGGGCTGAAAGCGCATCCAGTTCTTTATTCAACTTCGCGCCATCCGCAGACGTTAGTTTTATTTTACAGACTTCCCCGACAAGATTCTCCAGAAAATAGTCATGCTCCCATTTGTAGAGACGAGGGCCATAGCTCTCGGACAACTGCACATCAGAGGGAAGTGATTTCAGATCAAAAGAATGCAGACGGTAAATTTGCATAAGCGCCTGAAAATAATATTCGCACCGCTCCTCCCAGGGCAAAAATCTTTCCGACCATAAATCAACCTCGCCCAAATCTTCCAGCAAAATAAAATGACGGGAGACGTCCTGCCTGATAATCCGCGGCACATTGATATCAAGCGATGCCATAAATTTGTTGATGTTGATCCAATGGGCGTTTTCCGCCACTTCATCGCCGTAGCGCATAAAAATAAAACTGTCTTTATGCGGCAAAGTTACTCTGAAAAATTGGCGGTCGGAACCTCCCTTCTTGATCGGCTCAAGCGTAAAATCCGCATGGCCGAAATATTCACTTAAGTATTTTTGTATTTCCTTATGCATAATTTCCCAATTTCCCCGTCTTTTCTAAAGAGGGGTGAGGGGAGATGTTTAAAATCCCTCTTTATCTCCTTTTAAAAAAGAGAGACTCATTTTTTATGACACTTAACCAATCCCTTCTTTGATTAACCTATTATACTCATCCAGAGATCCCACATCATACCAACAACCATCATCTATAACGATGCCGCCCAATGAGTGCGGATTTTCCTTAATCATTTCCACCAACGGCAAGACAATCGATTCGATTTTTCCCGCTGTCAGTCGTTTCAGAAAAGATTTTTCCACAATATAGATTCCGGCAAATAGGCAACTCTTGATGCCTTCATTTTTTAAAATATACCGTATGTCGCAGACAAAACCTTCTTTATCAACATTGACATTGAGCAGCGGGCCGCTTGAGCGCAGGGCGAGCGTAACGGATGTTTTAAGTTTAAAATGCCCGGCAATCAGCGGTTCAAGCGGCATGCTGGTGATGATGTCACCATTATAAACTATGATGCGTTCATCATCGGCAATCAGATCTTCGATGTTTTTGATGCCGCCCGCCGTATCCAGCAACACCGGCTCGTGATGGAATATGATCGGAACGCCCTGCCAACTATTATCAGGAAACGCTTCTTTATATTTTTCAGGGCAGTGATGTGTATTGACTATAAACCGCTTTATTCCAACAGCGCGCAGATGCGCCATCGCGTAAGTAATGATCGAACGTCCGCGGATTTCCAGCAGCGGCTTGGGCGTGTTTTCGGTCAGCGGTCTGAGCCTTGTCCCCAGCCCCGCGCCCAAAATAAATGCTGTTTTAATATGTCTGCCTTCCATATTATTTATGATTTTGAACTTTTTTCTTTTCCTTAAGGACACGACGTAGTTCTCCAATTGTGGTAACCGGCAGAACGGAACTGCCAATAATCGTATAGGGTGGTTTCCCGTCGACAAGTATATATCCGCGCACATCGGTATTTTTGTCCGGCTCAGATATCGGAAGTGCAAATTTCATCATGCCCTTGAACTCGGTTATTTTTACATCTTTGGATTTTGTATCTGTTATAATGAATTTATAATTAATTATCCCATCTGTTGCAGGTTCTACTTCACCATCAATATTTTGTAATGAAAAAGTTGTTTTTTTAGTAACTTTGCACGGTCCTTGTGGAAAAGCCTGAGAAGCAATCTTAACCGGTGTCGACAAAACCATGGGAAGCAAAAAAATGCCATGAAAATTTATTTCAGCCTCAGCGAGACCTTTGACCAGAAAAATCTCATCCAAATAATAAATATCAACTTGTGATTCCTTTGTTTTCATGGAAAAATACCGTTCTTTATTTGCATATTTTGTCAACGCCGCGCTTACAACGTTCGTCTCCATGGTTATTGACGACAGACGTTTCCAGCTATTGTTACTGACGCAATCACCAGCATATGAAAAGGACGGCATCCCAAAAAAAAGCTGAATGATCAGAAAATATATAAATATGTTTTTAGATTTAGCAATCATGATGAAATCTCTCTTTTAACATTATGTTTAATGCTTCAACCCCATAAACTCCGGCTGCTTTACAGACATGCAAACATCAAGGCACAGTTTGCAGCTTGATTTTTATTTTATCAGAACAGACTGACTTTTAACAGAGCCGCTTAGCCTCTTGGTTCCTTCTTATATTTCTTTCCATACTCCGGATCAATCTTCACGAGCGCCGCCACGATAAAGCCGGGGATGGTCGTAATCAAAATCCAAATAAAGAAATTTTTATAACCCAGCATTCCCTGAATCCAGCCGCTGCCCATCGCGGGAATCATCATCCCCAGCGCCATAATGCCCGTGCTGATGGCATAAAAAACCGTCTTATATTCACCCTGCGAAACCATGAGCATATACATCGTGTACGCTGTAAAACCAAACCCGTAACCGAACTGCTCAAAGGCTACTGCCGAACCGATCAGCCATAAATTCTGAGGCTGGTAATGGGACAGACACACAAAAATCAAATCCGGCACATGCATAATGATCACCATCGGCCACAGCCAGAATTTCAAACCTTTTTCATAAATGACGTAGCCGCCTAAAAGTCCGCCCAGCATCAGCGCCATAACGCCGACCGTTCCGTAAATTATTCCGACTTCAGCAGTGGTCATGCCCAATCCGCCTTTGGTTCCCGAATCGAGCAGAAACGGCGCAACCATCTTCACCAGTTGCGCTTCGGCAAACCGGTAAAACAGAAAAAAACTGACCATGACAAGAATATCCTTGCGCCGGAAGAATATGGTCAAAACGCGAAAATATTCCGTAATGAAATTCTTTGATTTATCCCACGGCGCGCTGATATCTTCGGCGGGCATGGGCAGTGCAAAAAAATGATAGATAAATAAAGCCATAAAAACCGCGGCGGCGCCGATAAAAGCCAGCGACCAGGCACTCGCCACAGGATAACCGTAATTTTCCAGAACACCGGCTGCTATCACCAGGCCGCCTTTGGCGGCAATGGTGGCAACACGATAAAAAATAACACGCACACCAACAAAGGCAGCCTGCCCCGGGGTGTCGAGCCCCAGCATATAAAAACCGTCCGCGGCAATATCATGCGTGGCCGAACTAAAAGCCATGATCCAGAACATGGCAAGCGTATAGCGCACAAAATCAGAAGCCGGTATAGTCAGGGCAACACAGGCCAGAGACGCGCCGATAGCCAGTTGCATTGCCAGTATCCAGAAACGCTTTGTGCGGATAATATCGACAAACGGACTCCACAGGGGTTTGATCACCCAGGGAAGATAAAGCCAACTGGTGTAAAGAGCGATTTGTGTATTGGAAAGCCCCAGTCTCTTGTACAAAATGACGCTCACCGTCATGGCAATCATGTAGGGAATGCCTTCAGCGAGATAAAGGGAAGGAACCCATAACCAGGGACTCCGGCTCGTATTCATTCGCCTACCTTTGTTGGCGGAGCCTGCCCGGCGTATGCCTGGGTCATCGTCAGTTTTTGACTGCGAATCGGTCATATCTTTTCTTTCCGTACTTATTTCGGACATAATTTAAAAATTATTCTTCAAATTTAATCACTGAATACCGGCCAGAGAGCAATCCCGCGTATGCGGGATTTGTATGGCAAAAACAACAAATCATTAATACAATTTTTGCAACTTAGCTCCGGTAAAGTAATGAGCCAGAATTTCCTCCGCTTTGAATCCTTTGGATGCCATCACCGCCGCGCCTATCTGACAGAGGCCCACGCCGTGTCCCCAACCGCCGCCGTGTAAAACGAGCCGGTTGATTTTTCCATTTTCATTTTTTTCAGTTGATATAACAAAAGCGCTGCTTAAAAGATGACTTGGTGAAAGCCAGCGGCGAATTTCCAGTTCCTTGCCGGCGATCATCGTTTTCTTGGAACCTTCAATCTTCAATCTGGAAATCCTGCCGGAAGGACCGCGCGCCAGCGGCTCAATATTTTTTAATGTGCCGAAATCAAAACCGGATTTCTGCCTCAGAATTTTCTCCAATTCTTTTCTTGTATAGACAATCTGCCAGCGATAAAAATCAGGCGTTTCCTGATCAAAAGCGGGCAGAATTTCGCTCAACAGAGCTTTGTCCGTTGTGTCGCAATACGCTGCTGGCCTGCTTTTTAACCACTGTTCTGCTTCTTCCTCCAATCGAACAGGCGGATGCTGCAAGGCATCATCGCTTATGCTTGCCAGGTAGCCGGGAGATTTGTCCTCCCATGCGGTTGAAAAAATTTCTGTTTGTCCGCCACAGGATTTATGGTAGCGGGCGTCGCAGATTTCACCGCTATGAACCAGAAAAAGTCCGCGGGTGTTTTCTACCGCCTGATGGACGTTATTTGAAATGATTCTTGTTATTCCCTGATAACGCTGACAATGGTCGTCGGCACAGACATCAAATCCTTCATGGTCGTTCACATCCTGCCAGACGATGATTTCATTTTCATTTTTTGATTCAGGCAAATTCCGGACGGTTTTCTTTTTCGCGAGCATCGACACCAGCCAGCTGCGGGCAACAACAGCCTGCGCCTTTAAAAATTCCAGCGGCGCGGCGGCGGACATCTCCGAAGAAATAACGCTTTCGAGATAATCCTCCAGAAAAATCCCGTTGATGAGATTAAAAGATGAACTAGAACATGCCGAGAAAAATAAATTGCCGCGAAATGATTGTTCCTGGTTTCTCTGCCAGTGAAAATCAATACCTATTTTTACGTCAGATACGGTAAAACTTACTCTGTCTTCCGGCACCAGTAAAATTTCTTTCTGCCTGATGATTTCTTTCCCGGAAGAATCCACAAGCGAAATCTTTCCTTGATCAACAGCAACCTCAAGACTGCCTTCGAGTGCGTGGCCGTCAGACAGAAAAAATCTTCCGCCAAGAGCAATACGCGCTTCTTTATACCCCCGTAGCAAAGCCACTTTAATCTCAGGTTCCTGATAAATCATCGGCACTCCGGCATCACTCATCAGCACTTTCATGCGTTATAAACCGTAATTTTCGTATTGTTTTCTTAGGGGTAAATGTAAAATAAGTCAAGAACGTTATCGGATGGGAAATCCAACTTAGTACTTGAATATCATTATTTTATCATGTATGGACTTTATAAAATAAAATTGACGGATAGTTTATGGTGCATATCTGGCCAATCGGAGGAGGCAAAGGGGGATCCGGAAAAAGTTTTCTGGCAAGTTCCCTGGGACGCCTTTTAGCTAAGTCGGGTAAAAAAACTCTGCTTATTGATCTTGATCTGGGCGCGGCCAATCTGCACACGATGGTCAATGTCCCTTATCCTGAAAAATGTTTTTCCGATTTTGTCATCAATAAAATAAAAGCACTGGAAGACACTGTTCTGACAACGCCCTTCCCCAATCTTTTCCTGATCAGCGGCGCCCATGATAATCTGGATATCGCCAATCTTCCGTATGATAAAAAGAAGAAAACTTTAAAGGCCATCTCCGGATTGAAATATGACTATATTCTGCTGGATCTGGGCGCCGGCACCGCTTTCAACACACTTGATTTCTTTCTGGCCTCCAGAAACGGCATATTCATTACCACACCGGAGCCGACGTCTATTGAAAATGTTTACCGGCTTATGCGTGCCATCTATCTCCGCCGCATCCGCCACTATTTTTCCGCGGCTGACTTCAAGACGCTGGAAAAAAAGGTGAAGCAGCATCTGGGCGAAGACTCCTTCAAGAAACCGGAACATATTGCGTCTGTCGTTAAAAAAGAGCATCCGGAGAAATACGAACTGATTAAAAAGGATTTCCATTCTTTCCAGTTCAAGCTTATCCTGAACCAGTTGCGCAAACAGGACAATCCCGCGCTGGGCGATCAGATATGCAAGATTATCAAAAAGCATCTTGGTTTCATTAGCGTTGCTTTTGCCGGCAACATCGCCTACGATGAACACGTTCACGACGCCATTTGTCAGCGCGTATGCTTTCTGGACCGTTATCCCCATACGCGCGCCGCAAACGACTTGCGCGAACTGAACATGAAAATGAGTTCCTCCTTCGGCGAACAATTGATGTTTAACTATCTTTAGAAATATTCCCGAGGCTCCTGATGGAAAAAGATTTTGCCGAGCTGAATTATTACGAAATGCTGGATATTAAACCGGACGCGACTGCTTTGGAAATCCGCGGAGCCTACAATGCCGCGCTGCAAATGTATCAGTCCGATTCCCTGGTCAGTTATTCTTTTTTTTCACAGGAGGAAAGAAGCCGGATTCTGGTCATGCTGGAGAAAGCTTACTCTATTCTTATCAATGAAACCCAGAGGGAGAGATACGACAATGAACTTGAGGAGCAGGGAATTATCAGCGCCGCGGAAAAGGGTTCGGCGGTTAAAAGAGGCCCCGTCAATATTTTCGGCATCAACCGGCAGAAAGACAGCTCTTTAACGCCGAAAAATCATAACGCCGAATTAAAAACAAAAATCTCCCAGAATCAGCGCATCCGGGAAATTCTCTCCAGACCCGACATCAACGGCGCCGATCTGAAGACCATCAGAAACGAATTAGGCGTGGCGATTGAAAAAATTCATCAGGAAACAAAAATCCGCCTCGATTATTTAAATTATATAGAAGAAGATGAGATAAAAAAATTGCCGGCGGCAGTATTTCTCAAGGGGTTTGTTAAAGCCTACTTAAAAAGCCTCTGCATTGAACCGGCGGATGAAATCAGCGTCCGCTACATGAGCTCTTTGACGCGTAAAAATTAGCTTGACAGGGCATGCCTTTGGTGCGCATTATTTATACACGATATTCATAAATAATTTGAGAAATAAGTCTTGTTCGGTGTAACGTTTTACAAAATCTACATTTCATTAATAATTATAAAAATTACAATAAAGACAGGAGCATATTAATGAAAAAATTATCAGCATATTTACTTTTATTGAGTCTGCTTATAATTTCCGTGTCCGCCTGTAGTCATACTGGAGATACGTCTTCAACACCGGCCACAACATATTTAGAAGTGCAATTCAGAGCGGACGCCGGAGCCGGGAACGTCACGCTGGACTGGCAGATGCTGCAAAGCGCTACGACGTACAATATTTATTGGATCGAGGACGCCAGCGGCGCCTACAATGCGGATAACAAACCCAGTTCCGCGACAATGAAAGCGAGCACAACAAATGTAACAGGTAGAAAAAGCGCGACTTATACCGTATCCGGTCTTACAAACGGCACACAATACTGGTTTGCCATTTCGGCCGTGCAAGGTTCCGTAGAAAGCGATTTATCAAGCGCAATCAACGCGACACCAACCTCACCTGCGCCTCCGACAGCGCCCGAAAATGTCCGTGCTAATGCCCAAGACGCCGCGGTCACCGTTACATGGACCCCCGTTACCAATGCTGACCATTACAACATTTATTGCTGGTTTCTGGAAGGAGCGAATACAACAATTAACTCAGGAACAGCAGACCCCATTACTGTAAGCGGACAATCCAGCGACTCCTACATTGTCAGCTCTGTAACGTGGCTTGCCGGATCAATTAACGGGGAAAGCATCGCTGGACCGGGCAATCTTCAAAATGGAATGACTTATCAATTCTATGTGCAAGCGGTGGATGCCAGTAATGTTGAAAGCAATCCATCCTTCAACTATTCAGCAACGCCCAGCGCCAATCCACCGCCTTTTGCTCCGGACATCACGAGTGTAGTGGCGGGAAACCAGTCAATAACAGTGTACTGGGATCCTGTGGCCGCCTCTCCCACCGTAACCTCATACAACATATACATCGGTGAGGCAAAAGGAGTAACAAAGTCAACCGGTCAAGTAACATCCATAACGGATCTAACACCGCCATTATACGGAACAGCGTCTACTCTTCAAAACGGGAAAACATATTACATCGTTGTGACGGCGGTAAATACCAATGGCGAAAGCGCGGAATCAGCCGAATGGTGGGCAACACCGGAGAGCGGAGGAGGAACATCCGGTGTAATTATGTGGATGAGCGGTTCGATTGAGATTTACGCCCATTAGCAACACCGGACCCTTGATAAAACGATACTAACAACATATAATTGAAGTATAAAAAGGGGCTTTCAAGCCCCTTTTTATTGCATGTTGCAGGAAACGATGCGCAAATCACAAGTTATTGAATCAAATTTAATTTCATGTTAAACGCTTATAAGTTTTATCCCATGAGAAAAAGCAGGCACAAATGAGTGTTTTTGAATATATAGCGTTGGATGAAAAAGGCAATCAGCGCAAAGGTTTTATTGACGCGCCGGGCATTGCCGCAGCCCGCCAGAAACTGCGGGAAGAAAATGTTTATCCCGTGGAAATCAATCAGGCGGAAAGCAAAAAAGAAACCGCTCTGGCCGGTGCTTTAAAGGTTAATATATTTGAGAGAGTTTCCGCCGGTGAGGTTTCCGTATTTACGCGTCAGCTCTCCACGCTTTTGGGCGCAGGAATGCCTCTGGTGCCTTCACTTTCCATCCTGATGCAGCAGGCGCAGAATCCTCTGCTAAAAAAATGCCTGGCGCAAATCCGCGAACAGGTCAACGAAGGCAAAAGCCTCACAGACAGCATGTCGGAATTCCCTCAAATCTTTCCGCCCTTCTATTTGAACATGGTCCGGGCCGGTGAAGCGTCAGGAACCATCAATCTGGTTTTAGAGAGGCTGGCCGACTTCAGCGAAAATCAGCAGGCGCTGATGGGCAAAATCCGTTCGGCCCTTGCCTATCCGATCATTATGGTTTTTATAGGAACCTCCGTTATTTTCCTGCTGATGACTTTTGTTGTGCCTAAAATAACCGGCATTTTTGCCGACATGCATCAAACCCTGCCCCTGGTGACAACGATCTTGGTCGCGGTTAGCAATTTTTTAAAATCTTTCTGGTGGCTCATTCTGATTCTTATAGCTGCGGGAGTCGCCGCTTTTAGATACATGACGGCAGGAACGGAAGCGGGCAGGCACATGTGGGACAACGCCAAACTGAAACTTCCGCTATTCGGACAAATCAACCGCAAAATCGCGATTGCCAGATTTTGCCGGACACTGGCCACGCTGCTGCAAAGCGGTGTTCCGCTTCTCGCGGCCATGGAAATCGTCCGCAATATCGTCAACAACGTTCTTATCGGCGACGCGATTCATCAGGCCGCCAGAGACCTGGAGGAAGGCAAGGGCCTTTCAGGTCCCCTGACACAAAGCGGGCTGTTTCCTCCGCTGGTTACTGAAATGATCGCGGTGGGAGAACAAAGCGGCACGCTGGAAAAAATGCTCAACCGCATTGCCACGGCTTATGAAAACGAATCACAGGCCAATATTATGATTATGACCTCTCTTCTGGAACCGGTCATGATACTGGTGATGGGCCTTATTGTCGGTTTTATCGTCGTCTCTATTTTATTGCCGATATTTGAAATGAACCAGCTGGTGAGATAAAATTTTTACAAAAGGGGTTGTTTATGAAAATTTTCAGAAAGAATAAAAACAGGCAGGCAGGATTTACCTTAATTGAACTGATGGTGGTCATTGTCATTTTAGGAGTGCTCGCCGGTTTGATTATCCCCCGTATTATGGGACGTCCCGACGAGGCAAGAGTCGCCAAAGCTAAAATACAAATGGAGGCTCTGGAATCGGCGCTGAAGCTTTATAAACTTGATAACGGCAGCTATCCGACAACCGAACAGGGATTGAATGCTCTGGTGGAAGCGCCAACAGTGGGAAACCTTCCCAAGAACTGGCGTCAGGGCGGCTATCTGGAAAAGAACAAGGTGCCCAAAGACCCCTGGGGAAATGACTTTGTTTATGTGAGCCCCGGTACTCACGGCGATTTTGATTTAACCTGCCTGGGCAAAGACGGCGAACCCGGAGGAGAAGGTGTCGATAAAGACATCAATAACTGGGAAAGTGAATAAACGGGGTTTTACCCTTATTGAATTATTGCTGGTGATCGCTCTTGCCGGAGTGATTCTTGTATTGGCCGTTCCCTCCACAAGAGATGTTCTGACCGGCGACAGTCTCAAGAAGGCTTCGCGTCAGTTCATCGCAATGGAAAGGAAATTACGCGTTGACGCCGTCCGAAATCAGAAGAACTATATCCTCTGCATCGACCTGCCGAATTCCGCCTATTGGGTGATTATCTCCGACATGACGCCGGAAAAACAGGATGAAATCAAAAAGAGTGCGCAGCATCTGCCATCAGATGTCGCTGTCATGGACATTGTGGACGAAAACAACAAAAAAAAGGTGGACGGGGAGGCAAGAATAAATTTCGGGAAGAATAATGTCTGTTCTCCGGCCGTCATCCATCTGGCGCATGAAGAAGACCGGATGACAATAGTAATAAATCCTTATCTGGGTATGACGGATATTTACGATAAATATGTTGATACTCCTATAAGCGGTTCCGGGCAAAACATCACCCGGTAAAGGATAGGCGGCATGACACGAAACAAGTCGAAAGGTTTTACTCTCATGGAAGTGATGATCGCCATGGCGGTTCTGGCCATCGCGCTTGTCGCCGTCTATCAATTGCAGTCTCAGAGTATTTCCATGGCCACGGATTCGCGCTTTATGACCACGGCGGCTCTCTTGGCCCAGAGCAAAATGGTCGAAATAGAAACGGATTCTTCCTTATCCAATACAAGCGACAGTGGCGATTTCGGCACCGATTATCCGCAATACACCTGGCATCTGGAAATCACCGATACCCAGATGCCGCAATTTAAAAAAATTCAAGTTACCGTGACGAACAAATTATTTATCCGTCGCGGAACATACACGCTTCTTCTTTACAAAAACACGGGAACGTAACTTATGACCGGGCGACTTATGAAAAAATTTACATATAGTGGTTTTACTCTGGTCGAAATACTAATCGCCATCTTCATTCTCGCTGTGGTTATGGCCACTGTTTACGTATCCTACAGCGACGTTTTGAAAACATCGCATCAGGTGGAGGAAGAAGGCGATATATACAAAATGGCCCGTACCGCCATGGACAGGATTATCAAAGATTTATCTTCCCTACAGGCATCCGCGGGCGCCTTTGATCTGCGGTCTGAAAAAAAAACATTAAACAGCCGCGAATTTCATTCTATTTATTTCTGGTCGGCTTCCCATCTGGTCTTCAGCGAAAATGAAGAAGAAGGACGTCCGGCCTCCATCGGTTACGATGTACGGGGGGATACAGACCGCGGGGGTTTTTCTTTATGGAGAACCGATGTGTCCGGCGCAAAACCTGATCAAGGAAAAAACACGGACGGCGGATTCATCATTTGCCGGAATATAGACACCTTCAGGCTGACATTTTATGACGCGGGAGGCAGAGAAACAGATTACTGGAATTCCTCGTCAAGCGGAGGAGATCAGACAAACAAGGCGCCCGCGGCCATGAAAATAGAGCTTTTTCTGGTTAACGCAAAGGATCCGGAAAAACCTTACAAATTTATGACAAAGGTGTTTTTCCCGGTGAAAATATAATTTCATGAAAAATAAATTTATGAATAATCGTGGAGTGGCGCTGATAACGGTCATATTGATCATTGTCATTTTAGTGGCTGTGGTTATCGAATTGAACCGTTCGTCCCGCGCCGGTATTTATGACGCGGCCAATATAAGCGACGGCATAAAATTAACCTACATCGCCAAATCCGGTTTTTACGGCGCGGCCGCTATCCTCAATAATTCCCAAAATGATTATGTCACCCTGCGTGATGACTGGGCGCACATGGAGACCATATCCCTGCAATCCGGCACTCTTTTTACCGACGGTTATTTCAGCGTCAGAATCGAAGATGAAGCCGGCAAAATTCCCCTGAATAAACTGGTCAACGGCAGTGATTACAATCCCGAAATAAAAGATATATTGATCAGATTGCTTAGTCAGCCGGAATTCGGCCTGACTGAAAGCAAAGTTTCCGAGATTGTTGATTCCATAAAGGACTGGATTGACTCTGATGATAATGTTACAGGAAACGGAGCGGAAACTTCTTATTACGCTTCCTTGGATCCGCCTTATGAAGCAAAAAATGCTCCGCTCGATTGCATTGAAGAATTGCTTATGGTAAAGGGGATGACAAAGGAAATTTTTTACGGAACAAATGAGAAACCATCATTGGCGCAGTTCGTTACGACGGACAGCGACGGAGCAATCAATATCAACACGGCGCCAAAGATGGTCTTACGATCTCTGAATGAGGCAATTAGCCCGGAACTGGCCGATAAAATGGATGAATACCGTAATAGTGCAGGCAACGATTTATCCGGCACCAAGTGGTTTCTCGATATGGCGGGCGTGAACATCCCTCCGGATTTGATTACGGTAAAAAGCGGTTATTTTAAAATTATATCCACCGGTAAGATGTATGATATGTCAAAAACTATAACAGGAATTGTCCAGAGACAACAGGGTCAGAAATCCGTCCAGACAATCAAATGGAGGCTGGATTAATGCCGCAGACTGTATTAGGGCTGGATATCGGCCAACACACAATTAAAGCGGTTGTATTAACTTCCAAAGGATTAACCGGCGGCCGTATCGTTGCCGCACGGAATCTGGATATCGACGCCTGTGGAGGGATTGAAAAGACATTAAAAAAACTGGCGGAAGATAAAACTTTTTCCGGCATTCCCGTTTGTGTTTCTTTACCGCTTACTGATATCATGTTCAGGCACGTCAGCCTGCCTTTTCGCGATGACAACAAAATCAGAAAAACACTGGCATTTGAACTCGAACCCCTCATCCCTCTTTCCATTGAAGATGTGGTTGCCGATTATCTGATGATTCCGCGTAACGGACTCCTGGTAGCCGTGCTCACCAAACAAAGCATCCGCGAATGGATAGAAAAAGTGGAAGGAAATCTGGGAGAGGTATCCGTTATTGACGCATCGTCCGCCGCTCTGGCCGTCCAGATAATCAATAAACGAAACCCGGCTGCTTGCGGAATCATTCTGGATATCGGCAGCAATACAACAACGGCGGTTTTCTATGAAGATGACGCGATTATTCATGTCAGTTCTCTGGCTTTCGGTGGCGAAAAAATAACGGCGGCATTAAAAGCTGATTTGTCGGTCGGAAGGGATGCAGCCGAACAATTAAAAATCAATGCTGATTTTTCCTCGATGGGCGCGGCGGCAAGCAACGTGTGCCGCAGTTTCTGTTCGGAACTGAAAAATACCATCGAGTACATGAAACTCAACGGCGTTCTGCAAAATGAGCCTACGCATATCACTTTAACCGGCGGAGGTTCGTTATTTGCTCCTCTTAAAAAAGAACTGGAGGATTATTTTTCTTCTCCCGTGGAATTGCTAGATCTTATCCGGTCCAAAGAACTGGAAATTGAGGAAAGCATCCGAAGTCAATTCAACCCGCAAATCATGAACACGGCAATTGCCGCCGCAATGAGGATTTCCGCAGGCAGAAAGTCTTTTAATTTCCTGCAGGGGGAATTTGCAGCCAAAAACACCGGCTTTAATTTCAGACAACAGTTAAAATGGGTGGCTGTAATTTCCGGAATCATTATTTCCCTGGCCATCGTAAATCAGTTTGTCGACTACGGTTTGAAGACTCAACGCCTCAATAATATCAAAAAGCAGATTGCCCAGATATTTAAGAAAGATTTTCCCGAAGCCGGCAATATGGTTGATCCGGTGCAGCAGCTTAAGACGAAGCTCACTGAAACCAAAAAGGCCTTCGGCTTTTATGAAGGATTGCCGGAAGTAACCGTGGCAGATTTACTCAAGGAGATTTCGGGCACGGTTTCGCCTTCCCTCAATATAGTTATTACCGATTTCAATTATGAAAACGGCATTATTTTAATGAAAGGCGAGGCAAAAACAATTGATGATGTCTCCGCGGTTAAAAATGATCTTTTGAAATCCAGATATTTTAAAGATGTAACTATGGGTTCGACCAGCCTTACCAAAGACGGCGGCAAAGTTGATTTCAACTTAAGGATAGAAGTTAAATGATAAAAGTATTCTGGAACAAACTGGACACAAAACAGCGAAATCTCGCCATGGGTGCGGCAATAGTCGTTTTGATCGCCCTGATGATGGAAATAGCCGTCTTTCCTTTCTGGGATGCCAAAGAAAAACTGGCAAAAGCAATAAAAATCAATCAAAAAAAATTGAACGAAATAAATGAACTTTCTTCCGAGTTTACAGCACTTGAAGCAAAGACGGCGGCAATCAGAACGGCTGTGTCCATCCGCGGAGCCGATTTCACTTTATTTTCCTATCTGGAAAAAAAAGCAACGCAGGCAAATGTAAGAGGAAGAATCAAGTACATGAATTCTTCAAAGGGAACGCAGTCAACATCTTTTGAAGAATCATTAATTGACATGAAACTCGAAAAAATCACCATTAAACAGTTGACCGACTTTTTGTATTATGCCGAATCGCCGGCGGATTTAGTAAGAGTAAAAAAGATTACCGTAAACAAAATGAAAGAAAGCCCGGAATACCTGGACGCACAGTTGCAAATATCGTCTTTTCAACCGCTGAACCAGCAGCCCAGAGGAAGATAGCCCAGATGAATATACTGAAAAAAAAGGTCTTATGGTTCACCCTCTATGGAATATTTATTACGGTGATATTTCTGTATCTGCTTTTCCCTTCGGATATTGCCAAAAGCAGGATCGAAGAAGCGGCAAACTCATCCAATCTTATTCTGAAGATGGACTCATTGCGGCCGTCCCTGCCTTTCGGTTTCAAAATGAAAAATATTATCATCAGTTCCTCGCCCGCAGATGTTTATTTTCAGGGCGACCTGCTCAATCTGCAATTCAATCCGTTCGGTATTTTTCAGAAAAATAAATATGTCGGTCTGTCCGGAAAAGCTTACGGAGGCAATTTTTCCGGGAGCTTTGCGCTTGCTTCATTTTCAAAAATTTATCCGCCGGAAGAAGGAAAATTAAAATTTAAAAATATTGATCTGACCAGATACGCTTTTATTAAAACATTGATGGGAAGAGAAATCACGGGCAAAGCAAGCGGCAACTGGACCCATACCCTCGCACCGGGCAGGAATCTCTCCGGAACAATCGAGCTTTTTCTCACCAAAGGGACGTATTCCCTGACCGAACCTTTTCTGGGATTAAACAGAATCGATTTTGACTGCGGTGAAATTCACGCTCAAATCAAAAACGGTGTGATCAGACTGGAAAAGTTGCAGATTTACGGTCCGCAAATAGATTGCTTCTTGAGCGGCGACATCACGATTGCTGATGATTTTAAAAACAGTCAGCTTAATCTGAACGGCGAGATGGCATTGTCAGACAAAAAAAAGGTTAAAATGAAATTTACGATTGGCGGAACATTGATCAATCCGGTATTCCGCTATATTTAACGGCAGAAATTATGTGGCTTAAAATAACACAAACTGTAAAAGAGCGCTTTAAACAAATTAAAAATATAAGCGCGATTCAGGCAATGGATGCCGATTCACTGAGGTCATTTTTAATCATTCTGGCAATAACTATATTGTCTTATGAAGCAACCGATCTCTTTTATAAAATTATCAGTTTCCCTCTGATGAACCATACTGCCGTTATTAAAAACAACCCAGCGGCATCTGCCGCCAAAGACAATCAGCAGCGCAGCTCTCTTCAGGATTACGATATCATCAGCGGGCGTAATTTGTTTCTTTCGACTTTGAAACCGGCCGGAGGCAACAAATCGGATGGAGGCCTCTTCGATTCCGACGACAGAACCCTGGATTTTGATTTGAAAGGAACGGTGGCCTGTAATTCCTCCTTTGGTTTTATTGTTGTTGAAGAACGTAGCACCCGTAAGCAAAAACTTTACCGGCTGGGAGATAAAATCGGTTCGGATAAACTGATAAAAATAACGCGTAACACAGCGACATTTAATAACGGCGTAAGAGAAACAACATTAAAAATAAAAGAAACCCTGGAAGGATCTCTGCTTCCGAATTCGCCGGGTGGCGGAAGAGGCGGCGGTCCTACCAGGAATTTGACTTTGAGCCAAAAAACAGTAAATGAAAATTTAAGTAATTTAAATTCAGTAATGAATCAGGCTGTTTTGCGCCCTTTTTTAAACAAGGGTGTGCAGGAAGGATACCTCATTTCCAATATCGCTCCCAATAGTCTTTATGAAAAAGCCGGCCTGCAAAACGGTGATGTAATAATTGATATCAACAATAACCGGATGCAAAGCGCCAACGATATATTGCAGGTGATGAATTCCATGCAGTCCGGCAACAGTATGACTTTGGACATTAAGAGAAACGGCTCAAACGAAACTATTAATTACACGTTTAACTGATCAAATCAGGGAAATATGTTTATATGTATGCCGATTATTTTGATTTAAAAGAAAATCCTTTCAGTTTATCGCCGGAACCTCGATATTTGTTCCTGAGCGAACAGCACCGGGATGCTTTGAACTGCCTTATTTACGGCATCAAAGGAAAAAAGGGGTTCGTTTTAATTTCCGGCGGCATCGGACTGGGAAAGACTACGATTTGCCGCAGTCTGCTTACCTCTCTGGATGACTCTGTGGAAACGGCGCTGATTTTCAATACGGCCATTTCCGATCTCGACTTGCTGGAAACGATTCTGGATGAATACGGCATTGTCATAAAAAACGAATCCAGAAACAAAAAATATTATATTGACGCCCTGAATGAATTTTTACTGGACAACTTCGCCGCAGGGAAAACGGCGGTACTCTTGATTGACGAAGCACAAAACCTTTCTCACGGCGTTCTCGAACAAATACGAATGCTTTCCAATCTTGAGACAGAAGCGGAAAAACTCCTTCAAATCATTTTAATCGGTCAACCGGAACTGGCGGATTCTCTGATGCTTCCGGCGCTCAGGCAGTTAAACGAAAGAATTACGGTAAGATGTGATCTTAAGCCTTTTTCGCCGCAGGAAGTGAGCGATTATATACACCATCGTCTGAAAATCGCTGGAGGTCCGGGCTCCGTAAAATTTACGAGTGGCGCACTGAACCTTATTTATGCCTTCTCCGAAGGTATTCCCCGGCGTATTAACACTCTTTGCGACAGGGCATTGCTGATTGCCTATACAAAAAATGTACGTAAGATTGACCGCAAAATTGTCAAACTGGCGGTTCATGATATCGGCCTTAATTATTTTCAAAAAACCGTGAGCGGCGGCAGAAAAATCTGGCTGCGTCTGACAACCTGACTGACGCCGGAAATTCTTGACCAAAGGAATATTATGAGCTACATAAATGACGCATTACTGAAAGCACAGAAGGAGAAAAAATCTCCTTACGCGGTTTATGAACCTGTTCCGTCTGCTTCCGGCACTAAAGCCGACAGACCTCGAAAGAAATTCTTGGCAACAGGAATATTGATATTTTTTGTCTGGACAGCGGGAACTGTGGTTTGGCTTAATTGGTCCGGAGAAAAAAAGACACCGGCAACGACGATCGTAAGCGTACCTCGTGTGCAGAGTATTGCTCCACCGGCACCGCAGGTTGCTAAAATAATAACCACGGGAAATAAAAATAAAACCGGAGCAAAAACAGAAACAGGCTCTGTAAAGATTAAAACAGGCATTAAAATTAAGCCGGAAATTGCCGATTCCAAAATTCTTTATGCACAAGCCGTTAAAAAGCAGCAAGAAGGGAATTTGGAAGAGGCAAAAAGGTTATATAAGAAAGTTATAAAAATTGATCCGCGGAATGTACAGGCATTGAATAATCTGGGGGTAATTTATATGAATAAAAAAACATATAAATGGGCCATTGTCCGCCTCAATGACGCGATCAAGGTAAATCACGATTACCCTGACGCCTATTATAATCTGGCCTGTCTTTATGCGCAGAAAAACGACACGAACCGGAGCCTTTCTTATCTGAAGAACGCTGTCGGATTCAACCCTCAGGTGAAGAAATGGGCGGAAAACGACAACGATCTGAAGGTTCTGGCTGATTTACCGGAATTTAAAAAATTACTGGAGAAAAATTAATTTAAAGATGAAAACTTCGCATTCTTTTATTTCAAAACAAAGTCTGTTTTCGGACGCTATCATGGCGCTGATTATAATGCTTTGCCTTTGCGGAACAGCATTTGCCGCCCGCATTGCCGGCGCCACAGACAATGCTGCCACAACAACAACCACGGCCGATCCAACGCAGGCATCTCCAGGGCCGGCAATTACCCCGGCGAAACAAGACGTTTCCTCCGCGAAATCCGGAAAGGAAATTAAAAAAGAAGATGCGGCGCAAAATCCTGAAGCAGTTAAAGACGAGAAACGGCCTGTCGAATCCGGGAAAAATGATGCTTCTAAAAAATACGTAACGATTGATTTTGACAATGTTGACATCGGAGTCCTGGTCAAGTTTGTCAGCGAACTTACCGGGAAAAATTTCATCATTGACGATAAAGTGAAAGGCAAGGTCACTGTCATATCTCCTAAAAAAATTCCCATTGAAGATGTCTATAAAGTTTTTCTGTCCGTTCTGGAAGTTAACGGGTTTACAGTCGTCCCCGCGGGCAGTATGACTAAAATCATCCCCGCCGTTTCAGCGCGGGAAAAGAGTGTCGAAACACGAATTAAAAATGAACCCGGCGCGCCGGATGACCGCATGATTACCCAGATAGTCTCTCTCGAAAGAGCAAACCCGGATGAAGTAAAACGCGTTCTGGACCCCATTATCTCCAAGTCCAGTTCGGTGCTTTCCTACCCGCCGGCGGGCATTCTGGTGATCACCGACTACCTGTCCAACATCAAAAGGCTTCAGGAAATAATCCAGGCACTCGACGTTGAAGGCGCCGGAGATCAGATATCTTATATTCCGTTGAAAAACGCTTCCGCTTCGGAAGTGGTAAAATCGCTGACAGCAATATTTCAACAACGCCAGGGCAGAGCAACCGCCATCAAGGTTGTCGCAGATCCCCGCACAAACTCGATCATTACACTGGCCAGCGTCGCCGATACGGAAACCGTGCGCAAACTTATCGCGTTCATGGATAAAGACGTACCGCGCGGTGACTCCAGCATTCAGGTCTATAGCCTGCAAAACAGCGTTGCCGAAGACCTGGCAAAAGTTCTCAACAGTATAAAAGATTCCGGCGCGGCCGCCAGCACGGCAGGCAGCACGGCCACTGCAGGGGCGGTAGGGGCGCCAAAACCGGTTACCGCGGTGGTTTCGAAAAATGTCCAGATTGTCCCGGATAAGGCCACCAATACGCTGGTCATTATGGCTGAACGCGAAGATTATAAAGTTCTGGAAAACATCATCAAACAGCTCGACATTCCCAGAGCCATGGTCTACATTGAGGCATTGATTATGGAAGTCAGCGTCAATAAAGATTTCTCGTTAGGAGTGGATTGGGCCGGTATTTCTAATACGGGTCAGGTGGGCGTTCCCGGAAGCGGTTCGGCGGCGTTTATCAGTTCCGGCACCGGTATTATCCCCAGCACAACTGTTGCAAGCAGCGGCAGCACCACCGCTGCAACTATTGCCTTCCCCAGCGGTTTTTCCATGGGTGTAATCGGCGCGGGCATTACGATCGGCGGTGTAACCTTCCCGAATATCGGAGCAGTGATCCAGGCATACAAGACAGATGACAAAGTGTCCATTTTATCCACTCCCCAAATCGTGACGTTGGATAATGAAGATGCGGAAATAAACGTCGGTGAAAATGTGCCTTACATAACCCAGCAGCAATCATCATCAACAACAACTTTGGTTAATTACAACACATATGATTATAAAGATGTCGGTGTAATTATGGATATCACGCCGCATATCAATGAAGGAAACTTCGTCCGTTTGAAAATATCGCTGCAGTCTACCAAGCTTACATCCGCCGCCACTTCCACAACACCGACAACTTTAAAAAGAACAGCAAAAACTACGGCAGTGGTCAAGGATAATGAAACAATCGTTATCGGCGGCCTGGTGGGAGACAGCACTGAAGACACGACATCTTCAGTGCCTCTGTTCGGCGATATTCCTCTTCTGGGCTGGTTATTCAAGTCAAAAACGGTAACACGGGAAAAAACAAACCTCTATGTTTTTCTGACGCCGCATATCGTCCGCACTCAAAAGGATGCCGCCGGACTCTACCAGGAAAAGAGAGAATCCATGGGTAACGTGGTTGAAGGAATCATCCGGTTGAATGAAAAGAAAGTGGAAACAAAGTCTTCGGACACGCCAATTCCCGCCGATAATAAAGCGCCGGCTAAACCTTAAGTTAAAGGCAACCATCTTTTATGTCTAAAATCCATACAGCCTTAAAAGAATCTGCAGGATCTGCCGGTGGTTCTTCGGCCCCTAATAAGCCGGTTCTTTCTTCCCTGGATAAAAAATTAATTACCGCCGGAGTCGTCCCGGATATTCTTGCCGAAACACACAAAGAAAAAGGAAATCACGGCGCTGGATTCTTTGATCTGCTTATCCGGAAAAAAGCCATTGGTGAAACCCACTTGTTAAAGATTATTGCCGAACATTTCGGCCTTTCTTTCTGGCCGGAACTGCCGATGGAAAGCATCAATATTGATTTCACGCAGAGCATACCCATTCAATACTTAAAAAAACACCGGATTGTTCCTCTCATCACTTCTGATGATCCGGTGATCGCGGTAAATGATCCTTCCAATTTTCATCCTGTTGATCATTTGCGGCTACTCCTCAAAAATCCCAATCTGCGGGTTATTCTTTCCACACAGGACGCGATCGTCGCGGCAATCAATATGGCTTATGATATGAGCCGCGCTTCCGCCAAGGACTATTTCGAGGAAATGAACGAATCGGCCACAGACGACCTCATTTCAAAAATTGACGAAACAACCGATCTGCTCGACGAAACCAGCGACGCGCCGATTATCAAACTGGTCAATCTGCTGGTCTCCGGAGCGATTAAAGACCGCGCCAGCGATATTCACGTTGAGCCCTACTCCGGCAGTTTGAAGATCCGCTACCGTATTGACGGAATTTTATACGACATTCTCAGTCTGCCGCGGCGCATTCAGTCTCCTCTTGTTTCGCGCATTAAAATCATGGCCAAGCTCAACATCGCGGAAAAACGCCTACCTCAGGACGGACGCATTGAAATAAAAATAGCCGACCGGCTCGTTGATATCCGCGTGTCGGTCATCCCCACGGCTTTCGGCGAAAGGGTTGTGTTGCGTTTGCTGGACAAAACCGCCAACATCCTCAAACTTGCCGATCTGGGCATGCATGATGAAAGAATCAAGCTTCTCAACAAGTTGATTAAATCGCCTTACGGCATCATTCTGGTCACAGGCCCCACCGGCAGCGGCAAAACAACGACTTTATACGCGGCGCTCTCCACGATCAACCGTCCCGAAATAAATATTATCACCATAGAAGATCCTATCGAATATCAGATGGACGGCGTCGGACAAATTCAGGTAAATCCGAAAATCGATCTGACTTTTGCCGCGGGACTACGCTCCATCGTGCGTCAGGACCCCGATGTTATCCTGATCGGAGAAATCCGCGACCGGGAAACGGCGGAGATCGCTATTCAATCGTCGCTCACCGGCCATCTTGTATTTTCCACTCTGCACACCAATGATGCGGCCAGCGCCGTCACACGACTGATTGACATGGGGATAGAGCCATTTTTGGTCACCTCGTCGATTGTCGCCATCATAGCGCAAAGGCTCGTGCGCGTTCTTTGCCCGCACTGCAAGGAAGTTTATGTGCCCGATGAGGAATCCCTGTCCAATCTCGGACTGGACAGGTCGGTTTTGAAAAACAATATTTTTTACCGGAAAAAAGGATGCAATTTGTGCATGCAAACGGGTTTTCGGGGAAGATCGGCCATTTTTGAAATTTTGATTGTTGATGAAGAAATTAAAAGACTGGTTTTAAAAACATCGGATGCCAATCAGATTAATGAACTGGGCATCAAACAGGGCATGATAACGCTGCAAAAAGACGGCATTGATAAAGTACTTTCCGGCATAACAACCATCGAAGAAGTCTTGCGCGTGACGCGTTCGCTCAATCGCAAGGATGACATCGTTCTGGAAATTTAAACGGAATCAAACATGATTGAATTCTATAAAATGAGCGGCAGCGGCAATGATTTTATCATTATCGACAACCGCAATTTGTCATTGAATGTGGGCGATTTGCCGGCTTTCGCGCGCCGGATTTGCGAACGTAAAATTTCTGTCGGCGCAGACGGTCTTATTTTAATCGAACCCTCCAAGTCCGCTGATTTTAAATGGCAGTTTTTTAATGCCGACGGTTCCATGCCGGAAATGTGCGGTAACGGCAGTCGCTGCGCGGGGCGTTTTGCTTATATGAAAGGCATTGCCGGAAAGAAAATGTCCTTTGAAACCATTGCCGGTGTTATCAGCGCCGAAGTCAAAGACGATGTTGTCAAGGTAAAACTGACTGATCCTTCCCCGGTAGACACGGAAATCAAAATAGAAGCCGGCGGTAAAAAATTTATTCTGGACAGCGTTGACACGGGCGTTCCTCACGCTGTTGTCTTTGTCGATGATATCGACCATTGCGATGTATATAATGACGGATGCAGTATACGTTATCATAAATACTTTACTCCTCGCGGCACTAACGCCGATTTTGCCATAGTTCTTGACCGGCATAAAATAAGAGTGAGAACATACGAACGGGGCGTCGAGGGTGAAACACTCGCCTGCGGCACGGGCATGGTGGCGGGGGTTCTGGCCGCTGCGCAAAGAGGTCTTGTGGACTCTCCGGTGGATGTGCTGGTGCAAAGCGGTGAAACGCTCCGCATTTATTTTGAAAATCAAAATGGACTCTGGCGGGAAATTTACCTTGAAGGCAAGGTAAAAATAGTCTATCAGGGATTTCTTTTTGAAGAGGCTTATAAATAATTAATTCTGGAGGATACTGACTTTGAAGACTGCTGAAAAACTAACAAAGATACCGCCGTATCTTTTCATGGAACTGAGAAAAAAAATCAATAAAGCCAAGGCCGACGGCATAGATGTTATTTCTCTGGCGATCGGCGATCCGGTAGAAGCGACACCGGACTCCATAATTGACGAGCTCTGCGCCACGTCGCGCGATCCATTGAATCATCGCTATCCGACCGATGAAGAAAAGGGAATGCTTGCCTTTCGCCGCGAGGTGGCGAAATGGTATGAGACCCGCTACGGAGTCAAGCTGAATCCTGAAACAGAAATCCTGGGACTTATCGGTTCGAAGGAAGGTTGCCACCATTTTATCATCGCGCGGGTCAATCCGGATGACATCGTCTTAATGACCGATCCCGGATATCCAGCCTATCGCGCGAGCATTCTTTTGGGCGGCGGGGTTCCTTATAATGTTCCTATTCTACCGCAAAACAACTATCTGCCTGTGTTTGAAGATATTCCTTCTGATGCAGCCCAGAAAGCAACCGCCATGTTTTTAAATTATCCGAATAATCCAACCGGCGCCTGCGCGACCATGGAATTTCTAAACAAGCTTGTCGAGTTCGCCCGCAGCTTCGATATCGCGGTTTGTTATGACAATCCCTACAGTGAAATAGTATTTGCCGGACAGAAGCGCATCAGCTTTCTGATGGCCAAAGGCGCGAAGGATGTCGGCATCGAACTTAATTCTTTATCCAAACCGTTCAATATGTGCGGATGGCGGCTGGGCATGGCCTGCGGCAACCCGGAACTCATCGCCGCCATCAGCAAGGTCAAAGAAAACACGGATTCAGGCATTTTCAATCCGATCCAGTTTGCCGGTATCAAAGCGCTCCAAAAAGAAGCGCCTTTTGTAGATAAAATGATCGAATTGTATGGAAAACGCCGCGAACTGGTATTGAAAACTTTGAAAAAAATCGGCATTGATTTCAATCCGCCGCGCGGTACATTTTACCTGTGGGTGCCCGTACCCAGGGGAATGACTTCGCTGGAGTTCACCAATCGCCTGTTCGATAAAACTGCGGTGGTCGTCGCCTCCGGTACGGCCTACGGCCAGTATGGCGAAGGATTCGTGAGGATATCGCTGACAGTGCCGGATAAAAGGCTCCAAGAAGCAATGGAGAGAATAGAAAAGGAATTCGCAGGATAACACCGTAAAAGGTCTGTATGCTGCGTTGCGCTTCGGCTTTTTGTCACTGCGGCCTACATCAAAGTAGGCCTCATTCCAAAAGCCTCGCACGCCTTGCCTCCAGAGCATTCTACAGCGTTATCACATGTATCATTACGTCTCACAAGCTGATTATGATCCATCCCATAAGAGATAATTATTTCATGTATAAAAAAACGACAAATATTATTTGTAACTTGTATCAAAAACATAGAATAATTATTTTTTTAATATTTTTATTTTTAGTTCAATTAATAAATGGCTGTACTTATAAATATGGCAAAGTTGATGAATACAGACAATTTCCTGAATACAAAGGTTATCTGCCTGTAAGCGAAAAAAAGGTCAGGGCTGATTGGGTTATTTCTGTATACAAGGGGAATTATTTATGGGACTATAATCTTCCCCAGAGCACAAATGAATGTGAGCAATTGGTTAAGAAAAATACAGAGACCTCAGAGCTTAATCCCAAAGCTGACTCCGCAGTAAAGATTGGGACAGCGGTAACTCTTCCTCTTACGATTATACCGATATTATCATTGCTAATGGTAGCTGAAGCAACAGGTGATGTAATGGAACCAGACAGATGTGAATCGGCTTATTGCGAATATTATGGACATTTATATCCTCAAATAACCGAACGACGTAAGGATCATAAAGACTGTCAAAAAAATATATTAAAAGATATGTTGGGCATCAGGATTAAGATTAAAGTAACGGACAATAACGGTGGAGCAATTCCTGATGCATCTATATATGAAATTGTTTCACCTATAGAGATACCTCTTTACGGCATCAGTAAGGAAGATCGAAGTTTTTCTTCACCAAACACTTTTTCGTCTTATATTTTAAAAGAAACTATGCTGAACTTGATTGCCAATCATTTGCCAATTTTATATACGAGTAAAATAATATCCTCTGATATTTTTGCGGGAAACGATGATATATTCAACTTTACCAGTAATCAAAATGGGGAAGTAGAATATACTAGTATGGCAGATATCCGTTATATCCGATACAGCGCGAAGAATGGTTGGTACTGGGCACGAAACCCTCTGCCCCTTCATGTCAATCTAATTACCTGGGCACCAGGATTCAAACCTAATGTTTATTCCATCAAAGACGCCAAGCCTAAAGATCAATATGATATAAATATTCAATTGGTACCATTGTCAGATTCTTTAAATATACAAAAAATTTATTCTGAATTTCTTAAGTCTCTTAGAATGAAAATTCATTCAGATATATTATCATCCAACGTATATTGTAGAATTAACCCAAGTATAGAATCTATAAAAGAAGTTACTTCAACACTTGTAAAATGGATAGAAGATGAAAAAGCACCAACATATATTCGATGGAATGCTTATTCTATGTTAAACAGTCTTACAAATGAAATGAACACTTGCAAAGAAAAATATGATAGCAGAAAGGGGAAAGGTTTATTTGATGACTTGCCTATACTATCGCCTGAATACACCGAGAAATGTATGATATTAGAAGACGCAACTACAAAAGTTGAAGATAAAGTAAAATTATTAACGCCTTATCTCTCCGATAGCAAATATAATCCATGGCGATTAAAAAATGAATATGAAAATCTTATGAAAGATGTTCGTGAGAAGGGAATCAATACTGATATTGTGAGTAACGCGCGTAGGCTTCTTGCCGCAGGTGAGTCCATTTTCCCCGGATATCCTGAATTTGATAATTTAAGGACCATCATTGCGCTTTCTGAAAATAAAAAAGAGCAAGCACTAAAATATTCTCTTTATCTTGAACACCATGAATATTTCAGATTGTTTTATGACCTGCAACTAATTGATCCATATGAAAAATCCTTTAATTTTATCGGCAGTATTAAAACAAAGGAAATTAACAGCACAAAAAGTTGGTTAAGTGAATAACGGTGACTCTGCTCTATGGCAACATTTCTTCCTTAGAATTTGTTTTCTAGAAAACAAAAGTTCTATTTTTTAAGGAGGCATTATGCGTATCCTGAAAAAAATCATTGTCGGGTTGTTGATTTTTTGGGTTGTGTTGGGAATTGCCGGATTTTTTATAGCGCCGCCGGTTGTCAAGCCGCTGATCGTGAAAAAAATGTCCGAGGCTCTGCACCGCAAGGCGTCCATTGATAAAATCAGCATCAATCCTTACGCTGTTTCAGTAACAATCAAAGGCTTTAAGCTGGAAGATCCCGGCAGGCCCAAACCTTTTGTCGCCTTTGACGAACTTTACGTCAATGCCGATTTGTCGGCATCGCTGTATCGCCGGGCGCTGATTCTGAAGAAGATTACACTGAACAATCCTTACGTGGGCATTTCCCGCAAACAAGACGGCTCTTACAATTTCGCCGATCTGCTGCCAAGCGAGAAGAAGGAAGCCAAACCACAAACGGCAAAAGAAGAGAAACCTTTTCACTTCTCGTTGAATAATATTCAGATAATCAACGGAAATATAGATTTTGAAGACGCACCAAACAAAACAAAGCACACGGTGCGGGAGATGAACATTTCCGTCCCCTTTGTTTCCAATATCGAATACTATCTGACAAATTATGTTGAGCCGAAGTTTTCCGCTAAAATTAACGATAACAAATTTGATCTCGTCGGTAAAACGACACCGTTTCTGACATCGCGCGCCACCAGCTTTGATATCAATATTCAGGATCTGGATATTCCTTATTACCTGAATTACATTCCCGCGAAAATGAATTGCCGCTTAAAATCCGCGCGGCTGGACACAAAGATGAAAGTCCATTTTATTGTGAACAAAGACAAATCGCCTTCGCTTGCCCTTTCCGGAGGAGTTACTTTAAGGAAAATAGTCCTTGATGATTTACAGAACAACAAAATTCTGCAACTGCCGTCTTTCAGCGTGGATATGGCCGCGGTTGAACCTTTTGTGCCGAATATTTATCTTGCAAAAATCGCCCTTGAAACGCCTTCGCTGGTCATCCGCCGGGATAAAAACGGCGAAATCAATCTGCTTAATCTGACGAAGAAACAAACGGGAAAACAGGTCCCTCAGAAAAAAGATACGGCCGCTCCCGAAAAAAAGAAATCCGAATTTAAATTCAAGGTTGATAGTATCGTACTGGATAAAGCCGATATCGCTTTTGTTGATTCTCAACCGTCATCGCCCGTTAATATTCATGTTGCACCGCTTAATTTCCAGGCCTCCAATATTTCCACCGAAAAAGGCGTGCAAGGGAAGATTGACCTAACCGGCACAATTAACAAAAAAAGCGAAGTTAGGGCTGCGGGAACACTGGCGTTAGAGCCGCTTGGCGCTGAATTGCAGCTTGATTTAAAAAATATCAACATCAGAGATTTTGAATCTTACTTTACCGACAAGGTTAAAATTGACGTCACGCGCGGCGCAATTTCCACGACGGGAAATTTCTCCCTGACCAAAGACAAGAAAAACGAATCAATTATAAAATATAACGGTAATCTTTTCGTATCCAATCTGGCTACTCTGGATAAGGCGCAATCCAATGATTTCCTGAAATGGAAGAAGCTTTCTCTTGATAAGATCAATTTCACTTCTAATCCTCTTGCCCTGCATATCACTACGGTTTCCCTTGCTGATTTTTACGCGCGGATTATCATCAATCCTGACGCGACAATAAATGTTCAGAATATATTAAGCGATAAGGAAGAAAAAAATGCGACTGTAAAACAAGAAGAAGAAAAATCCGATAAAGCAAAAGCAGCGGCAGAAATCAAGACCAAAGAAGAACCCGCTGATATTAAAATCGGCAAGGTCATATTCAAAGGCGGCAATATTGATTTCAGCGACCGGAACATCAAGCCGAACTACTCGGCGAATATGCTTAATCTGACCGGAAGTGTTACCGGACTTTCGTCTCAGGAATTTTCCCGCGCTGATGTAGCACTCAAGGGCAACCTGGGATACGGCTCTCCCATCGATATCGCGGGTAAAATCAATCCGCTGGCCAAAGACCTGTTTGCCGACATTAAGGTCAGCTTTCAGAATATCGAGTTGAGTCCTGTCACGCCTTACACCAATAAATATCTCGGATACCCCATCATTAAGGGCAAGCTGAGTTTTAATGTCTCGTATCTCATTGACAAAAGAAAACTAGATTCCCAGAATAAAATTGTTATTGACCAGCTAACCTTCGGGGACAAAGTGGAAAGTCCAAACGCCATAAAAGCGCCGGTAACGCTGGCCGTCTCGCTTCTGACCGACCGCAAGGGGCAAATCAATCTGGATCTTCCCGTCTCGGGGAGTCTGGATGACCCGAAATTTAAAATCTGGTCGATTGTCTGGCAGATTATTGTCAATCTGATTACCAAAGCGGTCACTTCACCCTTTGCCCTGCTTTCATCATTGACCGGCGGCGGAGAAGAGCTTAGTTTTATTGAGTTTGATTACGGAAGCGCCATTGTCGGAGAGGAAAGCCAAAAGAAAATAAATATGATCGGCAAAGCCTTGACCGACCGTCCCAACATCAAACTGGATATTGAAGGATATGTTGACGCGGAGAAAGATAAAGCCGATCTGAAGAAGGAAGAGCTCCACCGCCGGATTAAAGCGCAGAAAATCAAGGAAACTTCGGCAAAAGATGAACAGCAGACTTCCGTTGATAACGTAGTGCTTTCACCGCAGGAATATGATAAATACCTCAAGCAGGTTTACCGGGCGGCGAAGTTTGCCAAGCCGCGTAATTTTCTGGGAATGCAGAAGGACATTCCGTCCGCCGAAATGGAGAAATTAATGCTGGCAAATATTGAAGTGAATGAGAGTGACCTGCGCCAGCTTGCCGCCAGACGCGCCGAGAACGTCAAAGAACTGCTGCTTAAGTCTGGCGATATAGCCGCGGAGAGAATATTTATTGTGGAACCGAAAACTCTTGTTCCCGAGAAAAAAGAAAAAGTTAAAGACAGCAGGGTAAATTTTAAACTTAAATAATTTATGAATTGATTTTAAAGGATTGTTGCCCGATCTCCTTTTCGCTTACCGGAAAGTGTTTTGAAAAAATCTAAGGCTCACTTCAGGCAATGACAAAACTCGCCTTCGGCTCAAACAGTTGTCATTGCTGATCTTTCACTTCGCCAAGATTTATTAATCAAAACACTTTCAATGGCCGCTTAAAAAAGATATTATTCAGGCAACATTGTTATCGGAAGGAAAAGAGATTTTTTTATGGAAATGGGTATTCTGGGGCTTCCCCAAAGCGGTAAAAGCACATTATTTGAAATCATGACCGGCGTTAAAAGCGGTCAATTGCATAACGAAACCGTCGTGCGCGGTCAGGCCTCGGTGCCTGATGAACGTTTCGACAGGCTTGTTGAAATATACAAACCGGTTAAACAACTTCTGCCAAAGTTCCTTTTGTGGATATCCACGCCGTGGGCGAACATCCCTGGGAGGCAATCCGCCAGAACTTAAGCGGCACGGACGGCATCCTGCACGTTGTTGACGGCTTTTCTCTGCCGGATGTACAATTAAGCATCGAAGCCTACCGCAAGCTGGAAGACGAATTGATTCTTGCCGACTTACTGATCATTGAAAAGAAAATGGAGCGCCTGACTAAAACTTCCAAGAAAGCGCTCACGCCGCAGGATGTGGCGCAAAACGATCTTCTGCCTAAATTAAAAGATTGCCTGGAAGGGGGAAAACCTTTACGCGCGGCAGGGCTCACCCCTGCGGAAGTTTTTACTCTGCGAAGTTTTTCTTTCTGGACGATCAAGCCGGAACTGGTTGTGGTCAACGTGGCGGAAGATAATCTTTCCTTTGCCGGCGGTTTTCGAGCGAGGCAAAACTGGAAGAACCGGTCATGGGCATCTGCTGTAAGATTGAGGCGGAGATGGCCGGACTGGATGCGGCTGATCAAAAGGAATTTCTGGATTCGATGGGAATTGCCGAACCGGCTTTCGGCCGGATTATCCGCGCGGCGTTTTCGCTGCTGGGGCGCATGTCCTTTTTTACGGTCGGAGAGGATGAAGTCAAGGCCTGGGTAATTCCTGTGGAGACCAAGGCTCCCAAAGCCGCCGGAGCAATTCATAATGATTTTGAACGGGGTTTTATCAAGGCTGAAGTGATGCACTATGATGATTTCGTCGCCCACGGCTGCTCCGCCGCACAGGTAAAGTCGGCCGGACGCCTGCGGCTGGAAGGAAAAGAATATATCGTGCAGGACGGAGATATCATCACATTCCGTTTTAATGTCTGACACCGGTTCGGGGAAATTATAATGAAGTTAAACCTATTCGCGACACGCCGCGGATAATTTCCATTTATCGAAAGATTGCGTTATCCAACTTTATTGGTACTTAAAATATTTATTGACAAAAAACTCATAACCCGGTTTATTCTTTCAAAATAATCTATTAATTGGCAGGTATTATTTACCGGTGAGGGTGTCTTAATTCGGAGGAAACATGAGAATTCCCGCAAAGATTGTTAATATTCTAATTCTTTTTGCCGCCATTTCCTCGGTTATTGCCTGCAATAACATGAACCCGCCGACTGCCGATTTCTCCGAGACAACATCATCTACCTACACTGTAACCTTTAAAAGTGAGTTTCTCAACGACGGAAGCAACACGACAATGCCGAAACCAACCAGCAAAACGGTCACAGCTCCGGCAACAACGATTGACGCACTACCGACAGACCCGGCCATGTCCGGATATCACTTCGGCGGCTGGTCCACTGCCCCAAACGCCGCTGGCACACAATTCACAGCAAGCACAACGGTTGCATCTGATATGACTGTTTATGCGTATTGGTTTAAATACCTGGCAATCTTTATTACCGATGTCACGGCCTTCAACAGCAATGGCACAGCCTATGCCATAAAAATGACATTCCCTTCCTCGCCAAATCATGTTAGCGCTTTGCCGCCACCGCCGACGAAGACTGGCTACACTTTTGCCGGATGGTGGACAGAGGAAAATGGCGGCGGTTCTCAGTTTTTTACAACCACAAGCATTGATAAAAGTCCTCCCATTGTTTATCATAATGACGATATAGCTAAAGAAGATCTTCTTGTGATTTTACTTTATCCCAAGTGGATTGCTACTCAAACTGTATATACGGTAACATATAATGATAACTGGGGAGGCAGTGTTGGAACCCAATATGTTATACCGCCAGCAGCAAATGTTGTGACTTTGCCCCCGGAACCCACATACCCGGCTTATCAATTTGAAAACTGGAATGCACAGTCCAATGGTCAGGGTGCTAATTTTGACGAAACGACACCGGTCACAGCCAACACGACAGTTTATGCCAAGTGGAGCAGCAAAGTGTATACAGTAAAATATAATAGCGGATGGGGAACCTCTGTCGACCCGCAATATGTTGTCCTGTCGTCTGGAAATACAGTAGCCACTGGAACTACAGAAGGTTCTCTACCACCACAACCTACAAAACCATGCTACACGTTTGACAATTGGTATACAGGGGAAAACGGTGGCGGAAATCTTTTTTCTGCCAACACACCGCTTACTGCTGATATTACAGTTTATGCCAATTGGACATGGGCCGGCACGAATACAACAAAATCAACTTATACAATAGGCGATCCCGGTCCGAGTTGCGTCGGCAAAGTGTTCTATATTGACGGCGGTGGCGCGAGTGGTACAAGCGGGCTGGAGATGGCGCCTCCGGGCTGGTATGATCCGTATGCCGATGGTCCGGATCCTACATTGGTATGGATATCCGGATATACCGTAACTGATGACTCTGGCGATCTAACCCAGAAATCACAAACAACTTTAATCGGAAAGACGTCAACAGCGATAGGAACGGGAAAGCAAAACAGCGATGCTATTATGATAGCATCAGGTGTAACGTCATCCGGACGAACAGGAACTTCATACAGCGCGGCAGAGTTATGCGAAGACTATCATGAAGGTGGTGGACTTAACGACTGGTATCTGCCTTCAAAAGATGAATTAGCTCAAGTCTACGCACAGAGGGATGTAAAGAGGTGGGGCGGGTTTAATGAGAACAGCTCCGGTTACTGGAGTTCGTCTGAATACGATACATGGGACGCCTGGGCACAAAGCTTTATCGATGGCTCACAAACGGGAGTCCTCAAGAGCTACGAACGGCAGATTCGGCCGATTCGTCATTTTTAAATTTATCTGTTTAATCGTTTTATAAACGTTAAAGGATGTGCTTGCGTTCTTTAACGTTTATTTTATATTGAATCTCATTTTATAAATCGGCAAAACGGACCATGGATCGTTAAATATCATACCGATTGATTATGAAAAAAGTTGTTGACGTAATTATTTTGGTTATATTCTGGAGCATCATTTTTGCCCCATTGTATCTGCTTTCCAGGAAATCAGGCACAGGCGTAATCGCTTTTATTACGGCATTATATTTAGCACTTTTACTTGTTTCGATTGCCTATAAATATTTATGGTCGTTTCATACTTTCAGCAATCATAAAAATATTTTAAAGTTTTGCTCAATCGTCCTCCTATCTTTTCTAATACTTCTATATTTAACGAATTTGATTTACAGGGCACATGAGGCCTATCTGTATTTAGTCGCCGAAAACAAGGCCAGTTCGAAAGGCATTCAATATCAGGCGGATGATCTGCTTGGCTTTAAACCTTCTCCGAACGCCACAGAGCGTCAACCTCTCACTACCGGTGATAAAATATCCATAGCTTATGATAAAAATGGCTTTAGAATTCCTTTATCCGACACATCAAAGGTTGACGAATCAAACAAAATTAATTTATTATTCTTGGGCGATTCCTTTACTTTTGGCGCCGGTTGTTTTGCAGAGGACACATTTCCGTTCCTGGTGGCGAAAGAGACCCGTCTTTCATATATCAACGCGGGCGTCAGCAGCTATGGATTGGCTCATATGGTAATTCTTGCCGAGAAATTAATTCCAAAATACAAACCTGATTATGTTATTGTCCAATACAGTCCCTGGCTGACGGCCAGAGCCATAAACATGTTTGGCCCCATTTATTATTTCCACCTGCCTGTCCCTTACTTCGCAGAAAAGAACAACCGTTACATTCTGGAGCCGCCTATTTACACCCTTAATTTCAAAACGATGAATGCGCAACAAATTAAATCCTCCTATCAGGGGAAATTCATTAAGTTTCTTTTCAAGGAAGCGCTTTTATTTTCTTTAAATGAACTCTGGCATTCCCTGAAGACTGAATTTCTATTAATAACAGGACAAATTCCCCGGCCGGCGACAAATCCAACGGAGGTGGAAAAATACGCATATAATCGAATCAAAACCATTGCCGAAAAGAATGGCGCCACTGTGATTATTTTAAATTTGGGTGATATCGAATATTCAAAAAATTCTCACGGCCTGTTCAGTGATTCAAGTATTTATTTTGCCGAAGCGGATTCTCATTTAAATGATTTTTTAAAAACAAGTTCATCCAAGGATTATTGCAAAGAATTCTATCAGTGGATATTTAACGGGAAGGAACTTATCCTGATTGATAATCATCCTAATCCTAAAGCACACCGCATAATAGCCGACAGTATCATTGAAGAAATAAACAGGATAAGGAGCAAGTAGTCATGGAATCGTTGAAAGATTTTTAGCGATTGAATTTGACAGGGATTAATCATGAGGAAAATATTACCGAGAATTTTATTCATAACGATTCTATTTGCAGTGGTTTTCATTTTACCATTGCATTATCCCGCGGGAACAGCGATTTATTTAAGATTATTTTTACTTATTTTAATTTTTGTTGAGAGTATTAAATTATTCAAAATCATTTTCATAGACACGAAGAGAAGTAACATCATATCGAATTCGGTAACCGTTTTATTTTCCGTTTTTGCACTTCTTATATTACTGGAAGTAGTATTTATGTTTATTCCCCGATCGCATTCCGCCGATTACACATTAGCTTCCAGCTTATGGTACGCGAAATACTGGAAGCCGATTAATTCCCTGGGTTTCCGGGATAATGAACCAACAAACGGCAGACATGTTATTTTATTCGATGGTGATTCATTTACAGCGGGCCATGGATTGAAGTCGGTCGAGGAAAGATATTCCAATATCGTTGGGAAAGAACTGCATAAGAAGAATTCGAAATATACTGTAATCAATATAGGAAAACCGGGAGCGGATTCGCTGGGGGAATATTATTTAATGAAAAATTTTATTTATTCGACAAGAATTAAACCAGAGATAATCGTGCTCCAATATTGCGGAAATGACATTGAATATGTCGCGCAGGAAAACGGAATAACATTTGACGGTTATAAGCTTCCCAGATATATGAATAAATTTGTATTATTCATTGGTTCCGGTTCCTACCTCATGAATTATCTTTACTGGCTATTCCCCAGAGGAAATTTTGACGCGCAATATATAACTTTTTTACATCGCGCTTACAAAGATGATAAGATATTATCAAAACACGAGGACGAACTTCAATTGTTCGTGAACTATGCCAGAGAAAACTCTATACAACTTATCGTGGTGGTATTTCCCTTCTTGACGGACCTGGAAATGAGTGATGATATGTATGTAAATAATATTGTCAATTTTTTTGAATCGAATAAAATAAGTGTTATCAATGTGTCGTCCCTGGTAAAAGATGTCCCTGTACCGGAAAGAGTAATAAATATAAATGACGGACATGCTTCAATAACAGTTAACAGAAAAGTTGCCGAAGCAATTTTAAAAAAAATAGAATAGAGGATGGATAAAATGGATTTCTTAAAAGACTTATGGCTATTCATGAGGGAGCGAAAGAAATTCTGGCTGGCGCCAATCATTATTGTGTTGCTCCTGTTGAGTTTGTTAATTATGTTGGGCACCAGCGGCAGCGCAATTTCTCCGTTTATATATACTATTTTTTAATGAACAATCATAAAAAACAGAATCTGGGCAAAGTTAAGCGCTGTTTTTATTCGGGAGTCGTAATTTAGATTATACATGAATCAATTTTTTATACTGATCAGTCAAATTACTGATATTTAACAACAAAATACGCCGCGTAAGCCGCAAAAGCCCAACAGGCAAAAAAAGCCGTTGTAACCGTACGGATTGTTCTGTTTCGGAAGAAAGGTTCAGCACCTGCGGCTGCAAGTATCGCGTAACAGGGGAGCAAACCCAAAGTGTAAGTGGATTTGGTGACACTATAGGCCGAACGAACAATAAAGATATCCATCATTATAACCACAAAAAGCGTTATCGTGCCTGCGGAAAATATAACAGCATTTCTATAAACGACCTTATTGTTTAGCCATATTGATATAATGCCTGTTACAATAAGCAGACTCGGCACCAATGCCAGCAGGGTTCCCGCAATCATAAAATTTTCATTCCACGGAATAAAATCTATTAATCCCGAATTCAGACCATCAAGCCATAACGTCGAATATAACATATCCCAGAAACTTGTAACTCCGGAATAGACAGGATAACTCAAGGAATGACCGAAAGATAAAATCTGCGACCATGTTCTATAGCCGGGATCCTGCCACCAGTATGTTATTTGCAACCGGTCAAATATTCCCGCAAATGGACTGCCTAACTTTACATAGTTTCGTAAATAGTACCAACCGGAAATCAGCATTGAAACGCCGAAAACAATCATTAACGGCATCAACATTAGATTCAAGGGTTTTTGGAGCAACCTCATGTGAAAAGCCAGAACAACTATTAAAACAAGCGCAAACGGCACAGCGTTCATTTTTGAAAGAAGCGCCAATCCCCACACAAATCCGAGAAGGACAAAATATCCCGGGTGCCGCTCTTTTGGGTCCGGCATAATAAGAGATAAACATAAAAGGCTCACCAGGGATATAAAAAATCCGGCAAGAGGTTCATTGCCTAAATACTGACATGCATAGGTGTGAATCGGCAACACCGAACCTGTAATTACGGCAATCATCTGCAGATCTTTTCTATCCGCAAAAACAAGCCTTGCCATACGATATACTATTTCAATCTGCAGAAGTCCGCAGACAACAGGAATCATTGCCATCATTTTAACAATAAAAGGCAGGTCGAACCATTTCAACAGCAACGCGTAAAGAGGGGCGCTCAATATGTAATTGAGCGGCGCCTGATACATCTGCCAGCCTTCCGAGGCCAAAGGAAGAGATCCTTTTTTAACGATGTAATCGATATATTCGATGTGCCCCCAGATATCAGGGCCGGCCTGAAAAGTAAGCCTGAACATATTGTTGATTGCCAGTACCACCCATAAAAACAGAACAACCCATCGGACATGAGACGGCTCAGTCCACCAACTTAGCAAATTCTTCTTTCCATTATCATTACATCTGAAAAATAAAGAAATGAGCAACGCCATCCCAAATACAATTGTCAACCAAGGCAATATTGAAACAAAAGCAGTACCGGAAAATGGAAAATTTTTTGCTGTTGCCGGTTGTTTTACCTTCGAAACGGGAACAGCTTTCTGCCAGTTTTTACCGTCCATTGACGCAAGCCATCCAGCTCCCGTCTTTACGGGAATGTTTTTACTGTAAGCGATGACAGACGGATAAGAATTTTCGCTCGTAACAATTATAAGTATTTCATGCATGCCTGATTTAACCGTAAAAGGCACATTGATATCATGGACTTTTTTCCAGTTGTAAGATTCATACAGTGAAGAGAATATATTAACACCGTCCAGAAAAACGCTGCATTTTTTCAGGGCCTGTACAGCAATCCGGGCATTATCAATTTTTCTGTTTGTATTGAAAATATATTTAAATTCACATTGCGTCTGCTTTGCAGGTTTTGCACTCAATTCGAATTCCGAATCATATTTAATCCACTGCCCCCCGGAATGATTCACAAGAAGCAGAACATCCGGAGATTTCAGATAATGCATGATTCTGAATCCGCCAAGAAAAAACAATGCGACAATAACTAGAGTGATTATTAAGACAGGTTTCTCAAATGTTTTAGAAAATTTATTTCCAATCATTCATACCGGTTTTTATAATGAATTGATTTAATGCTTAGAAGTATAGAGATATCGTTTTTATGTGTCAATGGAAAACTCGGCATATTTGTAAAACATTAATCAATCACAAAACTCGATATTCTGCGGTTAGTTTTTTATTGACACACTCCAACTGCATCATATACATTTAAATCACGTAAGTAAAATTTTTACCAAAAAAGCCTTGATAATGAATCCATCAAAACAAAAAAGTTCTGCTTTTGTATCCGATGACCCACCAACAAGAAAGCTGAAACTCTGGCCGTGGCTGGTCATTTTGGCCATAGTAATCATATTGCCTTACGCGCAAATAAAATCTCACGAGTTCATCAACTGGGATGACCACATCTATATTTATAATAATTCCATGGTCTCCGCCGGCTTAAACTGGCTGGGCGTTGGGTGGGCTTTTATCACTGGCACAGCCTCTAACTGGCATCCGTTAACGTGGATAAGCCATATGCTGGATTCCAGCCTTTTCGGCCCCACTCCCAAAGCCGCGCATCTGGTCAATATATTTTGGTATATAGGCTGCGTACTGCTGGCTTTTTTACTTTTTATACGTCTTGACGCATCTCCCACGGCAGCTTTTTTCATGGCAGCTTTTTTCGGTTTGCACCCGCTGCATGTTGAATCCGTTGCCTGGGCGTCAGAACGTAAAGACCTGCTATGTGCCTTCTTCTTTCTGGCTGCTACGATCGCCTATCTTGACTATGCATGCAAACCCAAACGATCTTGCTACATTTTAACAACGTTTTTATTTGTCTTATCTCTTCTTTCCAAACCCATGGCTGTTACCTGGCCTTGCGTTGCTCTGCTTTTGGATTACTGGCCCCTTAAACGTCTTCATAAAGAGCTGAAACAAACCATTTACGAAAAAATACCCTGGTTCGTTCTTTCCATAATGTCATCAATTGTAACAATAATCGCGCAAAATCAAAGCAAGTCGATTAACTCGTTAATCGACTTGGCTCTGATAAACCGTCTTGCTAATGCAGTCATTTCTTACTTGGAGTATATGCGCCAAAGTCTCTGGCCTTTTGATTTAACCATTTTTTATCCGTATCCGCCGTCAATTAACATTCCTAGCGTTGTTGTAGCCTGCTGTATTTTAGGCTTCGTCACAGTCATTGTCTTACTGCAAAGACAGAAACGCCCTTATCTGTTATGGGGATGGTTATTTTATCTGGGAGTTTTATTGCCGGTCATTGGACTCATCCAGGTAGGCGATCAAGCTCATGCCGACCGCTATACATTGCTACCCCAATTGGGATTAATTCTGACAATAGGACTTTTTCTGGACAAGATTATGATAAATAAAAAACTCCGTCGCACAGCAGCAATTACCATGACGGTAGTCATAACTATTCTTATGATTCTGACATTCCGTCAGGGTTCCTATTGGAAAGACAGTAAAACTCTATTTAACCAAAACCTTGCAGTGGCCGGCGAGAATGAATTGGCTCACTTTAACCTTGGTGCGGCATATTTAGAAAACAATCAGCTTGATCTTGCCATCACTCATTTTTTAGCCGCCGTGCAAATGAATCCCACAGATGTAACCACTTATAATAATTTGGGCGTAGCATACGCCCGGATGAACAAAGAATCACTGGCTGAGGCTTGTTTCAATCAAGCCATCCGGCTTGATCCTGATGCGGCCCAACCACATTTTCATTTGGCCGTTCTCAAGTTCAAGCAGGGACATCTTGACGAAGCGATAAAACATCTTAATGAAGCTGTTCGGCTGGCGCCCCAATGGCAAGAGGTCAGAGACCTGCGTGATGAGGTAAAAAAATCAGTTTCCAACAGTCCCATGGATAAGCATTAGGTCACTTTCTAAAAAATATAGTGTTTTGTATTCTTGTTCTTAATATCTTCAAGAGTAACACCGGGATAAATTACATCCAATTGTATTCGCACTGCAGAACCAAATGAAAGGCGCGCCGGCGCGGGTTTCTTGTTGTAGAGATATTCATCAATCGTCCAGGCGACATCCGTAAATCCGAATTGTGAACGAATAGAATTTGTTCCTGAGATCCGGCTGTTTATTTCAAAAGGAATCACTTTCCCATCAGACGTCGCAATAGATTGCATATTGCATGACCCGCGTATAGCAAAGTGTTTCATGATAAGGCGAATGATCTTCCATAACTGTTTGTCGTACGAGTGAAAAACCGTACACTTTACCGTCATACCGCCAAGAAGCTCACGGGCAAAAGTGATCATGCTGTGCAATGATCCGCTCTTTGTGACATAAAAGGCTGTCAGCAATTCTGTTCCTTTATACAATTTCTGCACAACAAAGGTATCGGGAAATTTCCTTGCATTCTTGGATTCATAAAATATATCACGCGAACCTCTTCCCTCGCGTGGTTTGACAATATTGCTGTCAAACATCCCTTTGTATTCCGAAGGAAGTGCCGTTTCAGCAAAAGAAATTCCATAAGCGGAAAATTTTTGCCACGTTCTGTATTTATCCAGAAATGCCATATTAACACCGTATGAAGAAGTAGCAACCACCGGCAAACTCCGGCGATGTTTTGCCAGATACACGGTTTCATAGTCAGTGCTGGGAATGATGCAGTCAACCTTTTCTTCCCGGCAAATTCTACGTAGGATCCCGATATAGGCTTCGTCATAAGAAAAAGGCACTTGGTAAACAACATCACAAAGATGTGTTCCCGCGGAAACAGATTCTACACCTACCCCGACAATCTTTATAGCTTTTCCGTAGGCTATGGTATTGCGCAGGATTCCCTGTCCGACATTCCCGCCGATACCGGTCACTAATATGGTTTTCCGATTTTTCATAACATTTGCTCTATGCCTTTTTTTAATGACATCGATGGAACAAAATCAAGGCGTTTTTTTGTATATGAAGCATTGTATTCAAAGGATGGCTCTGTATCAACACCTGTATACTTAATTTGACAGCCCGGAATATGATGACAAACACACTGAGCAACTGCCAGATTCGTATAAGATATTCCATATACTCCCAGATATTTCCCCGGTTTTTGACTCTTTGCCACATTTAAACAAAGCACTGCCGCATCATGAATATGAAGATAATCCTGTTTTCTCTGCCCATCTCCCAATAATGTAATTATTTTCTTCTTTTCAGCGTCTTTAATAATGCGGGGAATAAATGTTTCCGGAAACATACCTTTCCCATATAAAGAAGAAAAACGAATGATGGCGGTTTTTTTATGATACTTTCTCAACAGTAACTCCGCCGTGAGTTTTGTCATGCCGTAATTATCTGGATTTTTCGTTGATGTTCGTTCGCTAACGAGAGATCCTGACGGCGTCCCGTATACGGAAACACTGGAAGCAAAAACAAGAAAACTCCCGGAAAACAGCAGGGCAACTTGCAGCGGCAACTCAACATTTGTTTTTATCAGGTCGGCATCCAACACATAGCGACCCGGATACGGAATAGCCGCGGCAGTTATAAAAACCGTGTCGTAATTGTTTCGAATATTACCGATTTCAGAGACCGGATATACTTTGCAACTGGGGGGAATACGGGTCTTGCTTTTGTGATAAACTCCTTCTACTATTATTTTCTGTCTTATACATTCTTTTGCGAGCGTTCTTCCTAAAAATCCGTTAATACCTACGATAAGAACCCGCATATTGTTTCCCTATTTCTGTATTTATTTCATTTTACTATAAGAGGACATAAGAAGCGTATTTACTGAAACAACGAATTGATTTTGTAAATAATAAAGAAAACTAACAAATACCGGTTGAATAATCCTTATCGTTATTTCTTAATTATTCATAATGAAATATATTATTCCCATATGTAAAGAGTATATGGAGGAGTATCCCGTATGTCAACGAAATATTGACATACGGGATACTTTCCTATACATTTACCAAGTGGTATAATAATTAATACAGTATAAATTTAAGAATATAATATAATTGCTACTATTCTTAATGCCTGATGCAAGAGTTGGAGATTAAGATAAAAGGTGGTAATTTTTGTCCAAAGCAAATAGTGCTTTGAGGAAGTGGTGACCGATGTCGAAAGTACTACTGATCAAACCCAGATTTATGGGATTACACCTACAGGCAATAACGCAACCGATGGGGCTTATGTATATAGGCGCCACTCTGAAAAAAACCGGCCATGAACCTGTAATTCACGACTGCTGCAAGGATTACAAAAAACTCAATATTCTCAGACGTATCATCATGGAGTGGAAACCTGACTTCATAGGCATCAGTATAATCATTACCGAGCTTGAACAGACACAAAAAATCATGAAAATGATGCGGGAAATTCTGCCGGAAGCTCCGGTCATTTTTGGCGGTCCCTGGCCTTCAGCCAATCCGGAAAAATCAATTAAAACATTTGGAGCTGATTTTGTTGTTCTGGGTGAAGGCGAACTGGTATTTCCTGAACTGATCGATGCCGTAAACAATGGCCTTCCCATAGAATCAGTTCCGGGAACAGCTTCTGTTATCGACGGCGAGATAAAGATAAATCCGGGAAGTCCATTGAGTGAAGATGAACTGAACGCCCTTCCATTTCCCGCATGGGATCTTCTGGATCACCGTCTATACGCAAAAACATTCTCACAAGCCATCGTCGGTCCCAGACCTTATATGGCTATAGTCACTTCCCGCGGCTGTCCGTTCAGGTGCGGTTACTGCCACAATACTATGGGCAAGATATTTAGAAAACGCTCGGCTGAATCAGTTCTTAAAGAGATGGAGGAGCTCCGCTCCAAACACGGATTCAAAGAATTTGAGATCGTTGACGACTGTTTTAATCTGGACCGTGAAAGGATGTATTCTATACTTACAGGCATCAGAGACAGGTTTGGCGACGTCAAGCTGCATTTCCCAAACGGTCTCCGAGCTGATATACTTGAACCGGAAGACATGACTTTATTCAAGCAGGCAGGAACCGTATCAGCCTTTTTTGCCATAGAAACGACGAGCAGGCGGCTTCAGAAGATGATTCACAAAAATTTGAACATCAACAAAGCCATTCTTATAATCAACGCGGCCGTCAAGGAAGAAATCTACTCGTCCGGTTATTTCATGATCGGGTTTCCTACAGAAACTTACGAAGAAGCCTCTGCCACGGCTGAATTTGCCGCCTGCTCAACTCTGGATCGCGCTATCTTTTTTAATCCCATACCTTTCGAGGGAACTGAATTGGCTGAAATGTGTGGCGGCATCCTTAAAAACAGGAATGATGTAACGAATCCGCACGATATGAACTATTTTACCAGCGCTTTAAATATCTCGGCAATGTCAGACCGTGAATTGCAAAGGATCTTCAGACACGCCAACAGTAAATTCTATCTCAATCCGAAAAGAATACTGCGTTTGATTATTCGTCATCCAAATATCTTTTCGCTTCCACGTTATGCATTCATGGCTTTGACAAAGATTCTGCCGGGAAAACGCTTCGCCACTTGACCCAAACCGGTTAATTCAAGGAAAATAAAATGAAAATTCTGCTCATCCAGCCTTTTTCAAGTATCAGCGGTTCAAACCACTTGCCGATCGGTTTTTTATATCTTAGCGCATATGTACTGGCGCATTCAAAACATGAAATCAAAATCATAGACCTCCGCGTAAAAAGAACGCCTATTAAAGAAAAGACAAATGAAATCATAAAATGGGAACCGGATATTGTCGGCGTAACCGGATTGTCGATTGAATGGAGCGGAATAAAACATGTTACAAAAGTAATTCGTGAACTTCTTGGCAGTAACGTTCCTATCGTTGCAGGAGGCTCGCACGCCACTTGCTTCAGCAATCTTGTTATGAAAGATACTCCTGTTGATTATATAGTAAAAAACGAAGGCGAAAAAACATTTCTTGCGCTAATCAATGCCCTTGAAAAAGGCGAAGAGGTATCCAAAATCAAAGGACTCGTTTATCGCAATAATGGCTCCATAATCGACACCGGACAATGCGAATTTATCGAAGATATAGATGAAATACCCTTCCCCGCCTATCATTTGCTGGATATGGAAATTTATTTTGATAATCCAAGATTCCACACCAGTATGAATATTCACAACAGGGCTATGCCCATTTTGTCAACGCGCGGATGTCCTTTTCAATGCAAATTCTGCGTGAGGATTCTGGGGCATAAATTTCGGACGCGATCGGCAGAAAACGTACTGGCGGAAGTAGACTGGCTGGTTAAAACATACGGGATCAGAGAACTGCACATAGAAGACGACGCTTTTAATACCAATCCGGACAGGTCAAAAAAGATAATGCACGGCATCGTTGACCGTAATTATCGTCTATCTATTATTCTCAGCAGTGGTATCCGCGGCGACCTTGTTGATCAGGAACTCATTGACATTTTCAAAAAGGCCGGGGTTTTTAGAATAAGTTACGGCGTTGAGGCCGCTTCTCCACGCATAAAAGATCTCATCAAAAAAGAACTCGATCTCAAGAAGTTGGAGAAGTCGATATTAATGGCTAATCGCGCAGGCATCAGCACACATGGCTTTTTCATTATCGGTTTCCCTACAGAAACCGAGCAGGAAATGATGGAAACAATTAATTACGCTCTCCGATCAAAATTGGCAACAGCGGTTTTTTTCGTTCTGAAGTTATTTCCGGGAACCGCTTTGGCGGATGAGTACCTGACTGAGATACCCGACTTTAACGACGATTTAACTTTCAGTTATGATTCGCCGATCATACCCAATCACAGTGCTGTTCCGGATAAAAGACTCATCCAAATAAGACGTTTTGCCTTTATCCGTTTTTACCTCAATCCTTCACGCCTTTGGAGAATATTCAAAACCACACCAGATAAGAAAAAGCTTTTCACCAGAAATCTCGGCATTGTATTGAGTCTTATCTTTAAAGGGACGGCAAAATACTAGAATTGTCGCCGCCGTTTTATCTCTTGACATCAAAAACGTAAGTTCTTAAAGTCTTTGTGTGAACAGGTAATGTAACATCAAATTTCGAGAGCTCTTATATTTTCCGATGAAAGTTTTACTGGTAAATCCCATAACCCGCAATACGTCTTTATCCTCGCCGGATTTGGGATTAGGCTATCTGGCGGGCGCTCTGGAAAAAGAAAATCATCAAGTTGACATTCTGGATTGCGTCAATCTCCGGCTGACATTTAAGAATTTCGAAAATTATATTGCCGGCACCAATTTTGACGTTATAGGTTTTCGAGTCTTTTCTACTGATTTATTTTCCGTCAAGAAATCATTGCTGATAGTTAAAAAGAGACGGCCTGATGTCAAGGTTGTTCTTGGCGGAGCTCACCCATCGGCCTTCCCCGAACAAACGCTGCAATATTTCGAAGAAGCCGACTTTGCCATCAGAGGCGAAGCGGAAACGGGGCTGGCTGATTTAATGAGAAGTTTTTCCAATCCGGATATAATCCGCAAAGAAAATATTCCTGGGTTGATCTGGAAAGAAGATGGTAAGATAAAAAACAATCCTCCTGTCTTTCCTGAAAATTTGGATTCTTTGGGCTCCCCTGACTGGAATTTGATAAATCCCCACAACTATCCTTTCCAGACATCTTATCTGACAAAATCAAAATTTGTCGCTCCTCTTATCATGACGCGGGGATGCCCTTATCAATGTACTTTCTGTTCCTGCCGCTCGGTAACGGGACACAAAATAAGGTCTCACAGCGTTTTCTATATAATAGAGCAAATAAAATTTCTAAAATCAAAGTTCGGAATAAGAGAGGTATGTTTTATTGACGATAATTTTCTGGTTCTCAAAAATATGGTCATAGAACTGTGCGATCAGATAATTAAACAGAATCTCGATGTCAGGTGGTCTTGTTTCGGCATTCGTCTGGATCTGGTCGATAAAAATACATTAAACCTGATGGAAAAAGCGGGCTGTTATTTATTGACCGTCGGCATAGAATCGGGGTCGCAGCGTATTCTCGATCATATGAAAAAAAACTTATCTCTTGATCTCATAAAGGAAAAGATAAACCTAATTCATACTGAAACTGGCATCAAGGTCATCGGCAATTTTATTCTCGGTTATCCGCTGGAAGAAGAGGATGATATTTATAAAACCATAAGGTTTGCGAAAAGCCTGCCCCTCCACGGCGCGAATTTCTTCCCCTTCCATCCTGCTCCCGGCACCGAAATATTTGACGAATTGATCGCTAAAAATGAATTAAAAGTTATCGATTGGAAACTCATGGGACAGGACCGGCTGCCTTATATCCCGGAAGGCATTTCCAAAAATAAATTTATATGGCTGTTCATTCTGGCTTTCATAAGTTTTTATATGAGGCCCAAAGCCATATTAAATGTCATTCTGGCAACCCGGTCTCTGGAAAGATTAAAGTATATTTTGTACAGAATTTTCAGAACAATTGGATAATTTCTACTTTTTTAATCTTTACCCTGTCAAGATTTCCTTCATATCATTCGATACTTATATATTCCTTGACACAAAAAAATGTATTACTTATACTTCACCACCCTGAAAGCAAAAGTTTTATTTATAAACAAAAATAAAGCAAAGTAAATAATTGCGAATTTGTTTGCAAAATAACAAAACACTCTTAAATATAAGCAATAAAGTTGTCTGTTGATAAATTATATGAAAATAGCTTTTGTCTCTGTTAACTATGAATCTCTGGCAATATCAATATTGTCGGCCATAGCCAAAAAAGAAGGGCATGATGTAAAACTGATACACATCCCAGCCATTTTTAAAGACGGCCTCACCAGAGAGTTTCAACGTCTGGCAAAATTCTTCAGCAACGACAAAGAAATATTTAAACAACTTAAGACCTACCAGCCCGATTTGATCGCATTTTCCGTGGTAACATTTGATTATCAAAGAGCACTGCACTATGCTGAGATTTTTAAGAAGATCTGTCCTAAAGCGAAAATTGTTTTCGGCGGTATCCATGTTTCTTCAGTTCCAGAAGTGGTCATCGCCAATGACTGCATAGATTATGTTGTCATCGGTGAAGGAGAGATTGCCTTTCTTGGAATTATCAAAAATATTGAAAAAGGCGATTCTTCCGAACCGATAATAAACACATGGTATAAATCCAAAGATAAAACCATCATTAAAGGCAAACAGGCAGGTTTCATTCAGGACCTCGACTCCCTTCCTCATTTTGACAAGGAAATCTGGGAAGAAATATCTCCCTTAAAATCATATTATCTGACGATGACTTCCCGTGGATGTCCCTACAACTGCTCTTATTGTTTCAATCATTTTTTTCGAAACATTCCAGAAGAAAAAACAAACTACATAAGACGCAGAAGCGTTAAACATGTATTGGAAGAGTTGAAAGCCAATAAAGAAAAATACAAACTGGAAACTATCGAATTCTGGGATGATATCTTCATCTTTGACAAAAAGTGGCTCAAAGAGTTTCTGGAGGAATACAAGAAAGAAATCTCTCTTCCTTTCAAGTGCTATATACACGTTAATTTGTTTGACGAAGAAATAGCAATCTGGCTCAAAGATGCCGGCTGCAAATGGGTGGATTTTGGAATTCAAAACATTAATGAAGAATACCGCAAAAAATATTTGAAGCGCAACGAAACAAACGCCAATATTATCAAAGCCCTGCAGATTCTAAAAAAGCACAAAATTGTTTCTTTTGCCGATTACATTATCGGATTGCCCGGGGACACTATAGAACATTATGAAGAAGCCAGGTTGTTCTTTATCGAAAACATGCCCGATATCATAGAGCCTTACTGGATGTCTTACCATCCCCAAACTGAAATTATTGAAAAAGGATTTGGACACAATATCCTGAATGATGAAAAAATGGATTTAATCAATCACGGCCGTAATCCTCAGAGTTATTTTGATACCTCTCAGGCATCAAATAATTTTCACAGTGAGTATTATTTTATACTTAAAGTTCTTCCGGCTGTTCCGGTCTTTTTAAGAAAGAAACTAACTTACAGTTTATCCCAAAAGATACCTTACTTCATCAAACTGCCTATTTTTATTTATTCTATCTTTTTTCTGGCTATAAAACATAGAAGCCCACGAATAAAACTCTTTTTAGCATTATATATGAAACAAATGATCTGGATATTAAAATTAAAGCTTTTTCCCCAAAAGTATGTCTAGGAAATATAATCGAATACGAAGATTCCACAATCATCAATATGGTATTTTTTCACTTTAAGTTTTTTTAGGAGATTATTTAATGCCGCCGCGAGTTTTGCTTTCATCTGTTTTTAAACCATTTGCGGTTGATGATATATATTCCCGGAAGGAATCAATTATTGAACTTTTTCACAACCAACTTACCAAGGTCCAAGGCATATATTCTCTCCGCAATTCCTATGATTCCTACGGTATTCATGCCATTGCCAACAACATGGGAATCCCCTGCACGGTGCTTGATTTCCCGAGTCAAAAGAGATTTATCCGGGAAATTAAAAAGGGCTATGATTATATCGGCATCAGTTCGATTGTGCAAAATTTTCAAAAGGTCAAATGGATGGCAGAACAGATACGGAAGATATCGCCGCGTTCAAAGATCGTAATCGGCGGGTTCTGCGCCGGTATCCCCGGCTTGCAGAACATGCTTGATGTGGATTACGTTTGCATAGGCGACGGAATCAGCTTCATGCGCGAACTGCTCGGCAGGCCTGCCGAGTTCGAATTCAAAAATCCGGACGTGTTCACTGATTTCCGTGAGGTCCTGGGAATGCCGCTGTTCGGAATCCCCAAGACCTCACAGATCATAGTCGGTCTGGGATGCTCCTATGGGTGCGATTTCTGCAGTCCGAGCCATTTCTTCGGACGCAGGCATATCCGGTTTTACAAAACCGGCAAAGCGCTGTTTGAAGAAATATCACGCGTGGAGAAAAAGTTTGGAGAAAATATGATATCTCTGATTGGCGATGATAATTTCCTTCTTGACCTGAAACGAGCGGAGGAACTGAGGCGTTGTGTCGTGGAAAGCGGCCGAATGCTCAATATTATGCTTTTCGGTTCCGCTGATAAAGTAATAGATTTTGGAGCGGAAAAACTAGCTGAAATGGGAGTAGGCATGATCTGGATCGGGCGGGAAGGCCGGTTTTCTAGTTATTCAAAGAACAGAGGAATTGATATGAAGTCGCTCATCGAAGAGCTCCGGCGCTACGGCATAAAAACCATTCTCAGTTCTATACTACTTCTGGACAAACACACAAAAGAAAATATCCGTGAAGACATCGATGAACACCTTGCCTGCCGGCCCGCATTCAGTCAGTTTTCACATTACGCGCCTCTTCCCCAAACTCCCCTCTGGGACAGGATGCGCGATGAAGGAAGGCTGATACCGGGAATCCCGTGGGAAGAGATGCACGCTTTCAACGAACCATGGTTTCGACATCCTCATTTCACCGTTCAGGAAGGAAAAAATATTCAGGAAGAAGCGTACCAGCGTGATTTTCACGAACTGGGCCCCTCGTTGTTACGTATCATAGAAGCAGAATACGAGGGCTGGAAATATCTTCATAGTTCTAATAAACCGCACCTGAGAGCCAGATCCGATTTCTTAGCGCATCAGATATGGAAACATAAGATAATACTCTCGGCTATGGATCATCTTGTACCTACGTCTCACATGCGCGAATTGATAAAAAATGTCCGTAAACAGGTGGAAGGCTCTTTCGGGGGTGTCAATGCTTTGCAGATCGTCGCGGCATATGGATTTTTTCTCACAGGCCGCCTCCGGGAATTCAGGAATCGCCACTGGGGCGATGTCATTCAGCCACATACTCGAGTAATACACTACAACAGCAGGTAATAATAATTTGCAATTTTTAAATCGGTTTTTTATAAGTGATTCAAATTTACTTTTCTGGAGCCGATGACCAGAATCGAACTGGTGACCTACTGATTACGAATCAGTTGCTCTACCGGCTGAGCTACATCGGCATCCTTTTTTTATCAGTATCCCGATAGGGATTCCGTATCTATCTTAAGGGGTATTGATTGTCAAGTTTTACGTGATGCGAGAATTGGGGAATTGAGCATGATAATTTTTATTCTGATTTTTTTGTGTCTTTACGGCGGTCTTAACTTTTACGCCTTTTTTCAGGCAAAAAACATTTTACATTTTTCCGGCAAAACAGAATTCATTATCATTGCCCTGCTCTGTCTGCTCATCCTGGCCCCGATTATAATACGACTTGCAGAAAAACTTCACTGTGAAACGCTGGCCCGGTCAATTGCCTATTTGGGCTATCTTTGGATGGCTTTTGTTTTTCTGTTCTTTTGCCTAAATATTACCTTTGACGCAGCCAGATATATATTTAAGTTTCTTTCGCAAAGCCAGGAAAGTGTTCTGCTAAAAAATGTTTTCTTCAGTCTGTCCATGTTTCTTTCCTTGATATTTGTTCTTTATGGATTCTTTGACGCTCAAAAAGTCAGGATCAAAAAGCTGGAAGTTCATACTGAAAAGCCGCTACCCAATGGCGGGAAGATCAGGATTGTCCAGATATCCGATGTGCATGTCGGATTAATTATCCGGGGAAAACGTCTGAAAGCCATTCTGGACCGGGTAAAGGAGACCAAACCCGATATTCTTGTTTCTACGGGAGACCTGCTGGATGGCGAACTGAATAATGTTATGCCGGAAGCAAAGCAATTTGCTGAAATAAAACCGGTATATGGGAAATATGCGGTTACCGGCAATCATGAATACTATGCCGGAATCGAAAATGCTATGGAATTCACGAGAAACGCCGGATTCAAAATTTTACGGGATGAGCGCACAAAAGTTGCCGGAATAAATATTATTGGTCTTGAAGACCCGACAGGCAGGCAAATGGGGCTTGTAAAAAGTAGCTTAAGAATATCAGATCTCTTCCCCAGGCAGCAAGGTAATGATTTTATTTTATTATTAAAGCATCAGCCAACCATTAAAGAAGATAAATTTTTTAATTTGCAACTTTCCGGACATACACATGGCGGTCAAATTTTCCCTTTTATGCTGATCATACGACTTTTTTTCCCAAAACCCTATGGATTATATAAGTTAGCGGAAAATAAATCTGTTTATATCAGTCCGGGCGCCGGTACATGGGGGCCGCCTGTACGTTTTTTAGCGCCTCCGGAGATTACAGTAATTGATTTAATTGGTAATAAATGTAATTAAATTAAATATATCATTATCATCAATCTCCGCACGAGATCGACCTAACTCGCACGCTTTCTTTTGCTTTTTTAACGATATTTAATTTTCATGAGCAAATTTAACAAAACTAATCACACCCGAAAACGAATACTCCGGTAGGGTGCAGCAACATAAAATAATACTTAATTTTTCATTAATAAAATACTGTTTTTCCCTTGACAATGCAAATGGGCTTATATATGAATACATATCCTTGAAAAGGATCTTCATTTCACTAAAAGCACTGGCATCTTTAGGTTGCCCGTACGCTTTTTTGTACCAACAGAAAAGACAGTCATTTATTTGATTGGAAATAAGATTCGTTGAGTAATTTAAATGACAATTATTAAAGTACAGCACTATTTCAAATATCCGGTCTCATTAACATAGCTGTCTGCATCGATTGAGTCAAGTGATGCGAATTATTTAAAGTGACAGAAGTGAACTCGTAAATTTTTTAACCAATAAGGATAATGATGAGAAGCAGGTTTTTTATCGGTTGTTTATCAGTTGTTTTCTTTACATACGTGTTGACACTCTCAGTTCCCGCCATGGCACAGGAACCCATCAGGGGAACACAACTCGCCTTAAGTGGAATGAACGCGGATGACGCCGAAACTGCGACAGACGATGAATTACCTAAAAATCCTTCACCGAAAGTAAAAGAGTTGAAGAAGGATAACCCGCCTCAAAGTTCCCATCTGGACACAAAAGAAACAAAGAAGGACAGTTCGTCTCAAAATCAAAAACTGGAAACAAAAGATCTGACGACGAACAACCCGTCTCAAAGTCTTGAGCAGGAGATAAAAGATTTGAGGCAAGAAGTTGAAAAAATGCGAGGTGAAAACGAAGCACGAAAAATGCTGGAAGTGCCTGAGGAAGAAAAGAATAAATCGGTAGAAGATATTCTTTCCGCCGTCGGTAATCAATATACGCTGTTAAAGAAGGGAACCCTGGCACTTCAATATGGCTTCAGTTACGCATATTATTCCGGGGATATCATCGCCCAATCCGGTGGGCAATACTACGTTGAACGCAGGGCCAACCATAATTTAACTAATTCGATTACCACTGAATACGCTCTACTGAATAACCTCACACTCAATGCCGGCATTCCCTTCAATTATAAGTACAATCTTGTGGGAACAGCATCGTCTCAGGAATCAACCGGCTTAGGAGACGTGTCATTAGGATTTCAGGTACAGCCGTTTAAGGCGGGAGGAAACATTCCGTCGACAATATTCAGTGTCTCCGTTTCCCTGCCCACAGGCACCAGCCCTTACGCAGTTGATCCTCTTCATTCACTGTCAACCGGTTCAGGTCTCTATTCAATCAGCGGCGGGGTTTCCGTAAGCAAAGTCCTAGATCCTCTCGTTGCTTTTGGTAATCTGAGCTACTCTTACACTCTACCCGACAATAATATTTCTCAAAGTTGGGGGGGGTCAGGCACTCTGACTGCTGTTACGCCCGGCGCCAGCATCGGTTTGGCCTTCGGATTCGGGTATGCCCTTTCTTATCAGGCTTCACTGAATTTAAGCACTTCGCTTTCATATGGTTTCAACAGTAAATATACTCTCAACAATACTACGACAACTGAAACAGGCAGTTCCCTTAGTGCCAGCTTTAATGTAGGAACGGGGTGGCGGCTGACTTCAAAAAGATCTATATATGTGACGCTAGGTATAGGACTGACCGTGAATGATCCTGATTTTTCCTTGTCCTTCACCTTGCCGTTTGAATTTTGATGATCCATTTATGCAATGGAGGGTAAAAAATACTCTACGAAAATTACAGATTGTAAATAGATTCCATTTCGACGCCTGAAAACAAAAAGAGTTGATATTTTAAACACAACAGGGTAAAAGTAACATATTTATTTTTTACCCCGTACCGAATAGCAGGAAAAGTTGCTTGCTTAAGATTTATTTTTATAACAAAATAATGAGGGAGCGGTAATAATGGTAATGATTTTAACGTTCAGAAGGTTTGCTGTCCATTTCCCCTTGTCAGTATTTCGTTTTTGTCGGGGAAGAAATCATTCAAACAAATTGTCACGCTTGCATACCGGCTTTTGTATCATATGCATAATTGCCGCAAGCCTGTTTCTCCAGGTACCTAAAGCCGAAAGCGAGTTGATGGAAAATATGGCCGTAGATCCTGTGGCCATGTCACTTGCCAACAGTGTTACCGCTTATTCCCCGGGCGTCGGCTCAGTCTGGTACAATCCAGCGGGGCTTTCCAACATGGCGGACGGTACTTGGATCAGTCAGGGGACCATCCTTCCTATAATCCAGGTAAAAACATCTTTTGCAAATGACCCCAATCTTGAACCACTTCATGACTTTCAAGGCAACGTGATCAAAGACCCCGCCGCCGGAAAATCGTATTCCAGTACTTCCGGCATGATGTATATCCCTGTCATAGACACTACCTTGAATTTTTTGGTGGGTGGCGACATGGGCTTCTCCTATCGGAAACCAGGCTCAAACTGGACTTTCGGTTACCTCATATATACGCCTGATGCCGGGGGGTGGGTCAATGGTGACGCGGATAACCCGGCGCGCTATGAGCTTAAATCCATGTATCTGCAGCACCTGGTTTACTTTGGTCCGGCGCTGAGCTACAGGGTCAACCAGAACTTCTCCATAGGTTTTTCTGTCGCGGTGGGACAGACCGCCATGGGTGAGCAATTGACCATGAGATCCCCTAATGAAATGACGAATATAACAAAAGTGCTGGGAGACGCCACCCAGGGTATGCAAAATCCTATATTCGATTTAATGGGATTCCCCATGCCCCTGTTCGGAGGAGGATTATCACCTTATGAGCAATTAGGAGAGGTGGACATAAGAATGCGTGATGATTTCTCCCCGTCTTACAATGTTGGTGCGCTGTGGGAACCTTATGACTGGCTTTCATTCGGGTTATCTTACAATAGCGCCATTAATTCACACATGACCGGGAAATATGAGTTTCAGTACAGCAAACAATGGCAAAATATGACCTACTGGATGGGAGAAAACGCCATCATGCAAATTATTTCCATGGTGTTCGATATGCCTTATTCCTCTGTCGCATCACAGACGGGAACAGTTACGATGGATATGGAATTCCCGCAGATGGTCAATTTTGGCATCAAGCTCAAACCGTTCAAACGGCTTACCCTTTTGAACGACTGGCGCTGGGCAAACTACTCGGACGTACAGCAATACGTGATTAATTTCGATCAGAAAATTCAGCTTCTCCAGTTAGCCAAGTTCATGGGTTATAACGGGGGACCGGAGGCCATGATCATGGAAAGGGGCATGAAGGACACCATAGGCTGGAGCGTCGGTGCTGAATATCAATTACTGGATTGGCTCTCTCTCCGCGCCGGATATGAATACAGGCCTTCTTCCTGTCAATACCAATATTTTGATCTTATGTCCATTTCCGATGCGAATTTCTATGGCCTGGGATTAGGAATTAAAGGAAATGCACTCGGGCTGGAAATGACTAAAGATGCAGATATAGACCTGACTTTTGCTTATATGACCACTTAGCCTTATGAGGTTATGGATGGTGGTAGCCAAAACATGAACGCAACTGTACTCGGCCAGGGAGTTAACAACCCATACAGGGGGTTAACTGTAACCACACAACAGCTCTTATACGCGGGGGGCATAAGAATAACGCAACCGCTTGATGTTTTCACCGATGGTCTCTGGAAGACTTTTAATAAAATCGTGCCGAAAAAATGGCAGCATGTTCCTGCTCCGGCTAAAGGCGTTGCGAAAAACGGTGAAACAGGAAAGTCGGTTGATTCATCATCGACGATTATTAATAATTTGCGGCCGGAAGGTAAATCTTATTACATAGAAGACAGTGAATAAAATTTCTTCTGTATTTTATATACCCCGATAGTTTTCTCTCCCATACGGTGCAGATCGTTATTTTCCGTCATTCATCTGCAGAAGTTCTTTCTGCCTCATATCGCTTTCCATGACCCGCAAGTGATCCATTTTGGGCTTGTAATAATCACTGACATTCTTTTTGTAGATATCGTAAATTACCGGCGCCGCCCGCGGATATAAGTTAACATACAGACTGAAAACATTAAGAAGAACTTCGGGATTTCTGACATCTTTGAAGCGTGCGGGGCCAAGATCAATCTGTCGAATTTCCGGCGGGATTTTGGAAAGCAATGATTTATGAATAAGGATGGCCGCATGCCGCTCAAAATACAAAAGCCGCCATTCGGCGTTCAGGAAATCAAAGATTAAAGGAAGTTCCCTGTAATGGATAATCGCTATTTTAAAAGGATACTTTTGAGTAAAACTCCGGACGGCCTCCGGAGTTACGGGCTTGCCGGTAAACTCCCAATAATCGGAAGCAACCTGTTTGCAGAATGGTCCGTGGCGAGGATCAATAAAAACCTTGTAATCCGGATACAGCGCCCATAAAAGGTAGCCTCCGATGACATAATCATTAAATATCGGCCCTTCCAGCCGGTACTTCTTCAGAAACGCGACTTCCTTCACCGGCGCGAAACTCTCAAGTCCGGCGCCAAACCATTTATTATCTGTTCCATATCTGAAAGTAAAATAGGAAACGTTAATAAAAAGTAAAAGAAAAACAAGCAGCGACAGTATGGTTGCCCTGGCAGGAATATTTTTTAAATTCAGGCGATAAAGCATGTAAAAGAAGGAGAAGAAAAACACAAGAGGAAATATGTAAACTGTTCTGGGCGCCCTCATGCTCACCCAGAATCCTACGATGGTGATAATTATAAAGGAAACATCACAGGTTCTTTTCTTGATCAGTTCGTAGAGGAAAAGACCTGCCGATAACAACATCATTACAAATACGATCAGGGTATTTTGGCCTGTTTTAAAAAAAACAATATCCATGTGTGTTATGTTTCTGAAATACGGCCAGAGACTGGCATACGCCTGGATATAGTTTCTATTCACGGTATAGGTATCGGACAGTAAATCCCTGTATATGCTCAATATGTAGTTTATTCCGTAAGGATTCACCAGCAGGGCAGCCGCGGATAAGACGCACGCTCCTCCCAGATGAACCAGTTCGTTTACCGAAAATGATTCCTGTGAAAAGAAAAGTCTGTTTAAAAATTCACCAACGAAGATACAGATAAGAAAACAACATCCTGGGAAAACGCCGCCGTGCAGATTGACCCACAAAGCGAAAATGAGGGGATAGAGATAAAAGAGAAATTTTCTGCGGGTTATCTTGACGCAAAAAAAGATTAACGCTATCCAGCAAAACATTAAAGTGGAAAATAACTCCGGCTTGTAGAAGCGGCAGGCAAGCGAACAGGCAACCCCGATGGCGGCGATAATCGTCAAACCTGTTATGTCCAAGCGCATACGAGTCAATCGCAGAAAAAAATAAAAAGAAAGAAAAATTCCCCCGAATACAAGCCACTGAATCATCCACAGCCCCAGGCCTCCCATCATGTTGTAGGCAAGATAGAAAATCATGCTCCCGAGAAATGTATTGTAAATCCAGCCCGACTCTGCCGGCGTCCAGGAAAAGATCGAGTGATCCAGGGTAAGAGTGTGATGGGTCACGTAGTACTTGCCAAGTGCCATCTGCCACCACACGTCATAATCAAAATTGTCCACGGGATATCTCAGTAAAATCATGACCGGCAGAAGCGCAGCCACTGCAAATTTTAAATAACGGGAATACGCTAATTTTTCCGAAAGAGTAAATAAAGACGACATTATCGGGCAATGATTCCCCTGTTTATCAGACATCCCGCACATAAGGAACCTCTTTGAGTTAAAGCATGAAATATCGCAAAGCGTTAATCAAACCATTTGTGATAAGTGTAATAGCCACGGCAAATCTCAAAACCAATTTTTATTAAAACTTTTTGCACGGAAATATTTTTAAGCTGCGTGGAAATAATCATCTTTTTTGCGTTTTTTGACAGGCACCACTTCATCCCTTGGCATAAGAAAGAATGATATATGCCCTGACCCTGAAAATCAGGAAGAATGCCACCTAAAAACATTTCACCTTCATCGGCATTATTCATCCTCAACACACCAAAGCTTGTTACTCTGCCTTTTATTTCGCCTACCAAAAAATTTTCAGATTGTCTGGACGCGAACGCCTTGCGCGCCCAATCAGCGTAGGCTTCATCACATTTATATTTATCCAGCCTTTGATCGGCATGATAGTGACCGAAATAACCGCGGAATGATTCTCTCGCCACAGTTATCATTTTATCTTCCTCATCAGGGCGGATAGGCCTTACCTGCACCACGCCATTATCGGCTGGAACGGCTCGCCTCGTAAGATCAAAGTTGTAATATACAAGAGTATCCATCAGGAGAAAGCCTTCCCTCTCCATGGCCTGGGCTGCCTCCAGATCGGCCAGATTGCAACGGGCAATAAGCAGGATAACCTCTTCCCGGGTGCAAAAATCCAGAATGGACAGCAACCTGTCCGCGGTCAAACCAACAACCCTTGCTGTTTTAACACCAAACCGCTCTCTATCAATATCTGAAATAAACACGTCGGATGAGACCGAATTCATTAATCCTCCCTGTTCCATAATTCCGAACATGACTTGATCGCTTCCACCACATCATGACGACAAAATTGGCGCGTTTTAATTATAAGTTTACACATATTTCAAAATCATCGGATGGACTCTCTCTACAACAAGCAATGTTTAAACGCTCAACACAGGATTTAATTTTCCTTTTTCGAAATTCATGGAGAAAGCCAGTTTGCCCTGTTCTGAAATTCTTTTTCTTTCTCTATGATGTTGCTGTCCATCATATTTAGAATGTCCTGCTTTAGCCTGTAATAGTCACTGACATTCCTTTTGAACACACCGTAAATGTACCGGCCTGCTTTTGGGTTCAGATGGACATAAAAATTAAAAACATTCACTAAAATATCCGGATTCCGGACACTTGAAAAGCGCAAAGGACTTAGGTTAACATTGCCCATTTCCGAGTGAATGGCAGGAAGCAGTGATTTGTGGATCAGAATAGCGGCATTCTTTTCAAAGTACAAAAGACGCCATTCATCACCGGCTCTCAGGAAATCGAAAATCAAAGCCATATGGCGGTAATGAATTACCGCAATTTTAAAAGGATATTTCTTCGTAAATTGATGGATGTCATCAATATTCACATGTTTCGTGGTAAACTCCATATAGTCTGGGAAAACCTGATTTCTGTAAAGTCCCCCGCGAGGATCAATGAAGACCTTGTAGTCAGGATATAGACCCCATACCAGGTAGCCGCCGATAACATAGTCGTTGAATATCGGCCCTTCCAGATGATATTTCTTTAGAAAAGCCACCTCTTGCACCGGCACAAAACTGTCAAGACCGGCGCCAAACCATCTACCATCCGTATAGTATCCAACTGTGAACCAGGAAATACTGACAAACAAAAAAAGGAAAACCAGCAAAGAAAAGATGGTTGCTCTACCAGTCAATCTCTTCAGTTCCAGCCGGTGAATCAGTAGATAGAAGAAAACAAAGAAAAAGGCAACGGGGAAAAAATAAGATGCCCGGCTTGTCTCCATACCTTTCCAGTATAAAGCACAACTCACTATCAGGGAAGTAAAGTCACATGACCTTTTTTTGACCAATTCATAAATGGAAAGGATCAGTATAGAAAAAATCATTAACGTCATTATCCATGCGGTAAAACCGGCATTGAAAATTGAAAGACCAGAATTCTTTAAATAAGGCCAGAGTCCTATGTAGGCTAAAATATACTTGCTGTGCAGTTGTCCAACATAGCTACTATTATCAGAACCAGCGCTGAAAGAGCTCAACAGGTAATTTATGCCGTAGGGATTCAGCAGGGTAGCCGCTACGGACAAAATGCAGGCAACTCCAAAGTGAACTAATTCCTCAGTAGTCAATGATTCACGGGGGAAGAAAATCCTGTTTATAAACTCGCCGATAAAAGCGAAAGCAAGAAAAACCAAGCCTAAAATGAAAGCGCCATGCAGATTAACCCAAAAAACGAACATGAATGGATAAAGATAAATAAGAAACTTCCTGCGGGTTATCTTAAAACAGTAAAAGACAAATACCATCCAGGCGAAAAACAGAAGAGAAAATAATTCCGGTTTATAGAACCGGCAGGCAAGAGCACAGGCAGCACCAATGGCGGCAATAAGAGTTACGCCGGTTATATCCAACCGCTGACGAGCCAGACGAAGAAACAAATAAAAAGAAAGAAAAACTCCCAGAAAAATTAACGATTGAAGAAACCATAGTCCAAACCCGCCCATAAAATTATAGAACAAATAAACGACTATACTTCCCAGGCATGTATTATAAATCCAGGTCGGATCTGTAGGTGTCCATGAAAATACAGAGAGATCCATCGTCAAAGTATGATGCGTGATATAATATTTGCCTTGCGCCATTTGCCACCATAAATCGTAATCCACTCTGTCCACCGGATATCTCAAAAGAATAAAAGCCGGCAAAAGCGCTATCATCAGCCATCTTAGATATCCGGAAGATGCGAGTTTTTCCGAAAAGACAAAAAAAGAAGATATTATTGAAGAATGGCTTGCGGCATTAACCGCATCATTTCGTTTAGTGGTGTTTTGATTTCTTTTTTTCTCTTTTTCACTCATGGGCACGTTAGCCTCCTGTTTTCAAAAAATATTTGTTTATTGTAATATTCTTCGCGCTTAATCAAAATCTTTTATAAAATTTTCTGATTTTGTCGCTAACGTAATGGACATCTTCATTCTTCATTTCATGGTAAAGCGGCAGACGCAATAAACAGTCGCTTACCTTCTTCGTAACATTCAATGTCCCGCTTGTTCGTCCGTATAATTTCCCTGCCGGAGAGCTATGGAGAGGAACATAATGAAACACAGCCAATATGCCTTGTTCCCGCAGAAATTGAGCCAGCTCTATTCTTTCTTTCAAGGACCTGGTGATGATATAAAATATATGACCATTGCTGCAACAATCATTAAGAGTAAAAGGAAGTTGAATGTAACCTTTTTCGGTTAAAGACCGCAGGGCTTCCCTGTATAAAGAACAAATCGAATTTCGTTTAGCGATAATCTGATCGGCGTTCTCCATCTGGGCAAAAAGAAACGCGGCAATGATATCGCTGGGCAGGTAGGAAGATCCCACGTCGACCCATGTGTATTTTTCTATCTGGCCGCGAAAAAATTTGCTGCGGTTGGTGCCTTTCTCACGTATGATTTCGGCACGTTCGACGAATTTCTCATCGTTGACGAGCAGCGCGCCGCCCTCGCCGGCAATAATGTTTTTGGTTTCGTGAAATGAACACGCTCCGAAATGCCCGATGGTTCCCAACTGACGCCCCTTATAGGTGGAGAGTATCCCTTGCGCGGCATCTTCAATGACAAACAGATTATGCCGTGCGGCTATATCCATGATAGTATCCATTTCACAGGAAACACCCGCATAATGAACCGGCAGGATAGCTCTGGTACGCGACGTGATGGCCGCCTCAATCAGATTCTCATTCATGTTGAGCGTGTCAGGCCGAATATCGATAAATACCGGAACACCTCCCCGCAAAGCAAAAGAACCGGCTGTCGAGACAAATGTGTAGGAAGGCATAATAATCTCATCACCGGACTTGATATCAGCCAGAATTGCCGACATCTCCAAAGCCGCCGTACAGGAATGCGTCAGGAGAACCTTGCGGCAACCGAGACGTTCCTCCATCCATATCTGACATTTTTTTGTAAAAGGGCCATCGCCGGCTGTATAATGGTTCTCCATAACGGCCTGAGCAATGTAAAAAAGTTCTTTGCCGACAATAAAGGGTTTATTGAAGGGAATTTTTATTTTATTGTTCACAAATCTTTCTCTCTTTTATATACAGCACAATCATCATCATCTTCTTCTTCAGATGAACTCCGTCAGCAATTGTCATATATACCGGTAAATCTGACAGACGTTAACAAATTGTCTAAGCAACCGGTGTCCGGTCTTTAACGACATAAAGAGGTCTTTCCTTTACCTGATTAGAAAACCGGCCGATGTATACTCCCCGAATACCTGTCACCAAAACTAAAATGCCTGACAGAAAAAACAATGAAAACATCACACTGATCCAATCAGCAGAAATGTAGTCAAATAAAAAGTGCCGTGTAAAGCACCATGTTCCACAGCAAAAAATCGTTAAAGCCATTAAAAGCCAGAAATGGATAAACATTCTTAAAGGTTTGTTTGAGTAGTAAAAAATAATATCAATCGCCAGTGATAATTTACGGCCCAAAGTATAACTTGATTTGCCCTCCGTACGCCTGCCATGCTCGATTTCAATAGTTATCACCTCAAATCCTGCCTGTCGAACCAGAAACGGGAAAATGCCGGGGTATTCCAATAATGTTTTGACTGTATCAACAACCTTTCGGGAATAGATTCCAAAATTAGACTGAGCAGCATCGCTTCGCCGATTAGTCATGAAACCGAAAAACCAGTGAAATAAACGCGAGGAGAAACACTTAAAGAATCCGTCCTGTCTCTTTACCCGGCGACCGGCAACAACATCATTTCCTTCCTGCGCTTTTGCCCACAGGCGGGCAATTTCCTCCGGGCGGTCCTGTAAATCGCAATCCATTATAACCAGCCAATTTCCGCGAGCGATATCAACACCCGCCATAATAGCTTTGTGTTGTCCAAAATTTCTCGATAGTTTTATACCTGTAACTCTCGGATCGTTGCGCGCCATTTTATTGATTATTTCCCATGAATTTCCCGGCCCGCAGTCATCAACCAAGACCAACTCGAAACTGGCCGGAATTTTTTCTACAGTCGCGACAACCCTTTTATAGAGAGGATCGAGCGTGCCGTCGCTTCCGTATACCGGCACAACTATTGATATATCAGGAACATCAAACATAAAATATACTCAGTTAAGCATTTATAAAAAACACAATTTATGAACTATTTTCAATATTAAGAAAGACAATAAAACCTTTGCACAACTGACCATCATTTTCAACTTTTTTATCACCAATTTAAAACTACATTTTTTAAAGACTCTCTCCGTAAACAGCAGATCATCTTTTGATTATTTATAAGTATTTGCCAGTTTACTTCACAACAATCCAAAAGAAATGCGATTACTCTTGCTTCAATATAATTAAGGTAAATCTTTTTGCATAACTGGTCATTGATTTCAACAGTTTTTTGTTCTGATCAAACAGAAGAAAACTCAATAAATTTATTGATTTTTTTATTTTATTATTTTACAGAAGCGCTGTAAACAAATCCGGGAGAATTATACATGAATATTGCAAAAATATTGAAAAGAATTTCCCTAATACTTGTGTTTTTCTTCATATTTACCGGCTGTACTTCTATTCAACTGGAGATGGCCAGACAAATTCCCCAACAAAGCACGGTAAATACCGGCCTGCTGGCCGGAGCGGCAAAAGCCGATATTACTCCGCCTCCCGGAATGCCTCTGGCCGGATATTCATTAATGGCAAATTACAGTAAAGGGTTTCGCACCAGGCTCTATGCCCGTGTATTGTACTTAAAACCTGCGTCAGGCAGGGGTGTCGCCCTTGTTCAGTGCGACTTTCTGACAGGATCTCTTCTGCTCAATCATCGCGTTGCCGAACTTGTAGCCAAAGAAACGGATATTGGAATAGACGGTTTACTGATAGCGGGAACTCATACTCATTCAGGGCCGGGTGGTTTTTTCGACAATAATTTCTACAACCACTTCGCCGCCAACGCATCCGGCTTTGATCCCGATTATTTTGATTATCTATCGAAACAGATTGCAAACGCAGTGATTCGCGCATACAAAGAAAAGAAACCTGCAAAGATTGCCACGGGAGAAATGCAGATATGGCAAATGACACGCAATCGCAGTATTAAATCCTATTATGCCAATAAAAATATCGTCCCCAAAACACCGCCCGATGTTTATGACGCCGTCAATCCCGATTTGCATCTAATCCGAGTGGACGTGCAGAATAAAGACGGACAATATTATCCGCTGGCCGCATTCACCAGCTTTTCCATCCATCCAACAACGCTTCCGGCCAAAAATAATCTCTATAACGGCGATGTATTTGCGTTCATTGAACGTGAAGTGGAATATGGGATTAAAGACAATTATAAAACATCATGGGAGCCGGTTCATGTCGCCTTTAACGGCACTCACGGCGACAATTCACCCAACTATAACGCCCAGAATTTTTCCGAATCACGCCGCATAGGAACATCCATCGGACAGAAGGCGCTGGAACTTTTCCGCTCACTGGACGGAAAATTAAAAGATCAGGCAACCATAAAATTCGCAGCCAGGGAAATAGATCTGTATTCCGACCCCTGCATTGACGGAACATGTGTCTGCGACAGACCTGTTGTGGGTTCCGCGCTTTCCGCAGGAGCGGATGACGGTTCCACTCCTGTACTTTCCCAACTTCCCTGGTTCAGACAGGGCTCTCCAAGGTGGTATTTTACACACTTCTGCCAGGGGCATAAGAGAACTCTCGGTGGTCCCGGGCAGTACCTTGTCCTTCCCAAAAAGGATTTTCCTCATCAGTTGTTTTTACAAACAATTCAGATTGACGACTTCCTGCTCATACCTCTACCCTTCGAAACAACGACAGAGTCGGGTGTAAGAATAGCGGCACAGTGCAAGGAAAAACTTGTATCACAGAATAAGAATGACATACGGTCTTTTTTCGTCATAAGCTGCGCCAACGGCTACTACGGATACGTCACAACTCCCGAAGAATACAGTATCCAGCGTTACGAGGGCGGGCATACTTTGTATGGACCGCAGACGCAGCCTTTTCTGGCCAAACAGGCGGGCAAACTGGCGCTGGAAATAGGACAGGATAAAATCGAAAATAATTTTCCCTTAAAATGGTCTTATAAATTAAAGTCAAAAAGATTTTATGCCAGTAAAATCAAGAACGGAACCGTAAGAAAAGCTGATAGCTATCCTGTCTTTGTTTCCCTACTGTCCGGAGAGGAATCGTATTGGTCATTTGTGTGGGAGGATTTGCCGCCCCATCTGATTTCATGGGGAAAAACGCTGGTAACAATTGAAGAGAGTGAAGATGGATTTATCTGGAAACGAGTCATATCAAACGGACAACCTCTGGATGACAGTGGATATGATATTGCCGTCATTTTGAACGAGATAACCGATCAGGGCAAGACGGGAATATATGAAGCACGGTGGTATAATCCGCAGAATATTAAATTATCCGAAGAGAAGATGAAATATTACCGTTTTGTTATTCTGCCGCAGGCTGGGCAGGATTTCCTGTATTCGTCGCCGTTTCATTGAATATAGCATTAATTATCATTATGTCAGCCACACAGGGGCTTGGCGGCAATCCCCTGTGTTGGTATATTCAATGCAATTTGATATCAACAAATACACTTTCGTTGACCCTGTTCCGGTTAAAATACTTTTTCATCTGTTGCAAAAACAGACGCCATACGGTAATAAAATAACACGAACTTTTTATCTTAAGGGAAGCTGCTAGCTATGGGTAAACTATTCGGCACCGATGGCATCAGAGGAATAGCCAACGAATATCCCATGACAACGGAGGTTGCCGCAAATGTGGGACGGGCCATCGCCTATCTGTCAAAGAAAAAGGGGCACAAGCCTCGTATCATTATTGGCCGGGACACAAGGCTCTCCGGCGATATGTTTGAAAGCGCGATTGTATCCGGAATTTGTTCCATGGGCGTCAATATTATTTCCGTGGGTATCATTCCTACGCCGGGCATCGCTTTTCTGACCCGGGATATGCGCGCCGACGCGGGCATTGTCATTTCCGCTTCTCACAATCCCTCGCAGGACAACGGCATAAAAATTTTCAATGCCGAAGGTTTCAAACTCTCCGATGAGAAAGAAAATAAAATCGAAGAACTCATCCTTGCCAACAATATGCGCCGGCTCCAGCCCACTCCCAAAGAACTGGGCAAATTATCCCGGTTGGATGACGCAACCGGACGTTATGTAGATTTTCTGAAATCCACTTTCCCACAAAAGCTCAATCCCGAAGGAATGAAAATAGTTCTCGACTGCTCCAATGGCGCCACCTATCGCGTAGCCCCTGAAGTTTTTGTGGAACTTGGCTGTGAAGTAAAAACTCTGTTTGATCAGCCTGACGGAAAGAACATCAACCTCAACTGCGGCTCTCAGCATACCGAAGCGGTGGCTGCGGAAGTATTGCGGCAGAATGCCGACGCCGGTTTTGCTTTCGACGGAGACGGCGACCGGGTAATCGCTGTTGACGAAAAGGGCAACGTTCTGACCGGCGACCGGATGCTCGCCATTTGTTCGGTAATTTTGAAAAAAGAAAATAAACTGAAAAACAATCTGGTTGTCCGCACGGTAATGAGTAATCTCGGCCTGACAGTCGCCTTTCAGAAACTGGGCATTGATTCCGTTTTCGCCAACGTCGGCGATCGTTTTGTTCTGGAAGAAATGCTCTCACGCAGCGCAATCATCGGCGGAGAAGATTCCGGCCATTTGATTTTTCTGGATTATCATACTACCGGCGACGGTTTGATTACTGCTCTTCAAGTGCTGGCCGCGATGAAAAAAGAAAACAAACCTCTGTCAGAACTGGCGCTCGTAATGGATGTTTTTCCGCAAATGCTCATCAATATTGACGTTAAAAGAAAACCGGACATAGAAACCGTACCGGAAATTATGGCCGCCATCAAAAAAGCGGAAAAGGCGCTGGGCGATAAAGGACGCATCCTCGTGCGCTACTCCGGAACCCAGAACATGTGCCGCGTCATGGTCGAAGGCCCCACCAAAAAAGAAACCGAAACCAACTGCCGCCAAATCGCGGATGTGGTGAAAAAAATATTGGCATAAATTGGAACAAGCTATTTTATAGCGCATTGAAAGGTGTTGCCCAAAAATCCTTTTCGCTGCCGGAAAGGATTTTGGATAAATCTAAGGCTCGCTTCAGGCGATTACAAAACTCGCCTGCGGCTCAAACACTTGTAATCGCTGATCTTGCGCTTCGCCAAGATTTATTAGCCAAAACGCTTTTAACGGCCGCTCAAATGGATATCGTTTGGGCAACACCCTTAACGATTGCTATAACAAGAGAAATTATGCAAATGTCTGATGATGAACATAAAACAATGATGGACAAAACAGAAGCCGAATTAAAGTTTGAAGAGTACAGACAATATCTTCAAGAAGAAGCAATTCGACTAATAAGTTACATTAGGCTATACAAACAACTCCATGAATTAAGGCATGATAGACTCAATGAGATGAATATAGCTCCAGCCTTTTTTCAAATTGTCATCGATGCATTATTTCCAGTTATAGTAATATGGGTCGATAAAATGTTTAGCAAAAAATCAGAGCGAGGACTCTGGAATTTTTTAACGTTTTGCGAACACAATTGTAACATATTGGAAATAAAAGAACTTCAACGTCGAAGAAATTATGCGGATGATCATTGGATGCTGCAAGATAGAAAATCAATCACGTTCCAAACAATTCAACATGACAAAATAATGATTAATGAACTTAATTCCTTATCAAGTTTCAAATTACGGCGCGATAAGTTCCATGCACACTTTGATAAGGAATATTTTTTCGACCGGGAAAAACTCTCAGAGGATGCACCTTTAATATGGTCTGATCTTGAAGCAGTTGTGAAAATCGTAAAAGAAATCACTAATAGATACTCTGTCGCTTACGATGGAAGTTCAAATTTACTAGAGCCAATCAATGTGACAGATATCCGCCGTCTTTTAGATCGCCTTCATAAAAAGTCATAACAATTAACTTAGTTGAACTGGGGCATACAATAAGCGACTATGTCTGAAACGTTGTGGCTCTTGGCGAAATGGAGCATCAGACAGCCGGACTGTTTGAACCCGAAGGGTGAGTTTCCGGCTGTCGCGGAATGAGCCTTAGAGCCACAGTTGAAGGGGATGGAGCGTTTGGATGCCCTTTCAACTGATATATTTTAGTTAATTAAATTTCCTGGATTCCGGCCTTCGCCGGAATGACATTTTTTTACTTTTCTACCTTGATAAGCATCGCATCCCCCTGCGCGTGCCCCGAGCAAATCCCGCACACACCCCAGCTACCGCCGCGCCGCCGCAATTCATAACCCAGCGTCATGGCAATTCTGGCTCCTGTCGCGCCGATGGGATGCCCGTAGGCAACAGCTCCACCGTTGACGTTGACTCTCTTGAACATATCTTCCTTGGTCATGCCCAGAATCGAGCGGCAACTCACCAGCGCCACCGCGGCAAAGGCCTCGTTGATTTCAATTAGATTCATTTGATCCAGAGTCATGTCATTTTGTTCCAGAATCTTTTTAATGGCCAAGCCCGGAACGGTCGCAATATCTTTTGTCGGCTGTGATACTTCGGCGTAATCAACAATGGTAAAGATGGGTTTGAGACCCAACTCATCGGCTTTTCCCCGGCTCATTAAAAGACAGACATCGCCTCCATCATTGACACCGGGCGCGTTTCCGGCGGTAACACTGCCCGGCTGTCCGGTTACGGTGCTGACATGATTAAAAACTGGCGGAAGTTTGGAGAGACCCTCCATAGTGGTTTCAGGTCTTGGTCCTTCATCCTTATCGAAAACGATTACTTTCTTGCCCTGTTTGATTTCCACGGGAAAAATTTCATCGTCGAGTTTGCCTTCATTCATCGCGCGCACCGCATTCATCTGCGAATTGAGCGCCCACTCATCCTGTTCCTGTCTGGAAAATCCGAACTCGTCAGCCACTTCTGAGCCATGAATCGCCATGTGGCGGTTATAAAAGGCGTCCCACAAACCGTCATAGACCATCGAATCCACCACGCGACCGTTGGGCAGAGCCATTTTCGCGCCCCAGCGCATATCCGGCAGAACAAACGGGCAATTGCTCATGCTCTCCTGACCGCCTGCGATGCAGATATCGGCGCGCCCCAGCAGAATCATCTGAAACGCCAGATCAATAGTCTTGATGCCGGAAGAACAGACTTTGTTGACGGTAATGGAAGGAACGGATTCCGGCACGCCCGCAAGAATCGTTGCCTGACGTCCGGGAATCTGTCCGCATCCGGCGGGAACAACCTGACCCATGAAAATATAGTCCACATCTGCGGGCTTCACTTTGCCTTCCGTGCGGCGTAAAACTTCTTTAATCGCCAAAGCGCCCAGCTCCATAGCGGAAAAATCTTTGAGCGCTCCGCCCGCCTTCCCGTAAGGCGTCCGGCACGCTTCCACGCAAACCACTTCCCGGAATTTTTTGTGCGGATTTTTTATTTTTCTGCCCATTGTCGTAAAATCAGGCTTTCTCTCTCCGAACTTTGCGATAGGCGCATCTTTATAAATTTCTGATTTTTTTCTTTCCAGTTTCTGCGGAATTTTAATCATATAAATTCCCTCCCCTTTGCTTCATTGCTGATGCTAGATTACCGGTAAAATCAAGCTGTTTTGAATAAATTCCGGTTTGTTTTTACATAGAGCATTTTTAAAGTCAACTGTTTTAATTGAGGAATTTTACAATGAAACGAGATGTAGTTATAGAAAAACAATAACATTGACGCAAGTAAATTTATATTATACGCTTCATGATAGTCCAAACTTGGAATTTTCGCCGTTGTAACGAAAATTCTTGAAAGTTGGATCAATGCAAATTCATGGAGGCATACAATGTTCGAAGGACTTTTTCAACCTATGCACCTTATCATCATCTTGGTCATAGTTTTGATCATCTTTGGCCCGGGAAAACTTCCGGAACTGGGAGGATCAATCGGCAAGGCGATCAGGGGATTTAAGCAGGCGATGAATGAACCAGAAAAAAAACCAGAGGACGAAACCAAGAAAATAGAAAAATAAAGTCAAGGAGAAGTACGGACTAAGATTCGTCCAATGAATAAAAGATTAACGCTCAGGATTCTCTTCCTACTCCTGTTACTCATCTTATCAGTTTATGCCTTCATCCACTATGATCTGTATCTGTTTTTCGAAGACAGGCACAAATTACTGAATTTTATCAAGTCATACAACCCTTACGACGTAGTTGTTTTCATTCTGCTTCAGATTATACAAGTCGTGGCCGCGCCGATACCGGGAGAACTGACCGGCATCATCGGCGGTTATCTGTATGGTCCTTTCTGGGGAACTGTTTATTCCACAATCGGCCTGACGATCGGTTCATGGATCGCTTTTATGCTGGCAAGATTTTTTGGCGAACCGCTTCTGGAAAATGTTGTCAAAAAAGAAGTTTTTGAAAAATTCGAACACTTTATGGAACACCAGGGGCTTCTGGTTTCTTTCCTGCTGTTTCTGATTCCGGGATTTCCGAAAGATTATTTATGTTACATCATGGGCGTCAGCCTTATTCCCGCGGGAACGTTTATCGTAATTTCCACAGCCGGACGTCTCTTCGGCACAATTATGCTTTCTATTATGGGATCTTTCGCCGGCAATGGACAATATACTTTGTTAACAATTATTATGATTCTGGGTATGGTAATTTTTATCGTGGCTTATTACTATCACGATAAGATACTCGCCTTCTTAAAAAAAGAAATGGGCATAATACATGAATTTAATAGACAAGACAAAAAACGATATCATTAAAAAAATGGCGGCGATCAGCTCCGCTGAAGCCCTGGAGCTTTTTATTGAAGCTTCAGACCACCCCTGGATGATCATGGCCGCCGCGTCTGAAATTCGGGAACACTTCAAAGGTAAAGAAGTTATTCTTTGCGGTATTACCAATGCCAAATCCGGCAAGTGCTCCGAGGACTGCAAGTTTTGCGCGCAATCTTCACATTACAATACAAATGTGCCCTCTTATCCTTTGAAAAATGCAAAGCAAATCATTGCCAAAGCCGGGGAAGCGGCAAGAAACGGAGCTGAATTTTTCGGCATCGTTACCAGCGGAAAAAGCTTGAACACAAAAAAGGAATGGGCCGGGATCTTTAAGGCAATTAAAGGCGTGCGGGAAGCTGGTCTGATTCCCTGTGCTTCTCTGGGAATTATCGATAAAGAAAAAGCGGCAGAACTTAAATATGCCGGGTTGTTTCGTTATCATCATAACCTGGAAACAGCCCGAAGCTTTTTTAGAAATATTTGCACCACGCATGACTACGAAGATGATGTTGAAACAATTCGTGCCGCAAAGTCTGCCGGTTTGTCAGTTTGCGCAGGCGCTCTGATCGGCATGGGCGAAAACATTTCCCATCGCATCGAGCTTGCCCAAACCCTGAGAGAACTGAATGTGGATTCCATTCCGCTGAATATTCTCAATCCTATTAAGGGAACACCTCTGAGCCATATGGCGGCATTACCGCCCATGGAAATACTTATGACCATAGCCATCTTCCGTTTCATGCTGCCGGATAAGGATATCAAACTTTGCGGCGGCAAGGAAAAAAATCTGCGCCAATTACTTCCTTTGGGAATTTTATCCGGCGCAAATTCTCTTATGACTGGAAACTATTTAACCACAGAAGGACGCGATAGCTCTCTGGACCACGAAATGATTCTGGATTTAGGACTAATCCCCACGCGGGAACAGATTAAATGTAAATGCGGCGCAGGAAATATCGAGGCCTGCAAATCAAAAACTGTTTTAAAGTAAAAGGATCAATTGTCGTTATATTTGTCTTTTATCCAGTACCCGCGCAATTTTCCCTTTCTGCCGCAAAAGGCTTTTAGACTCAACCAGTCTGGTGTCAACATTAATGCCGGTTACCGAAGCTATGCGCTTTTTAATTGCTTCCAGAAAAGATCGCTGTTTCTGCAATTCCAGAGAAAATATTTTATCGGTGACTTCAATGACCACTTCCAAAGAGTCCATCGCGCCTTTTCTTTCCACGACGATCTGATACGGTGTTTCACCCTGCGCCACGCTGAAAAGCGCGTCTTCAATCTGCGATGGGAAAACATTCACGCCCCGGATAATCAGCATATCGTCGGAGCGCCGCGTTACTTTTTTCATGCGCGCCAGGGTCCGGCCGCATTCACAAGGTGAGTAATCCAGGCTGGTAATGTCCCCTGTCCGGTAACGAATCATGGGAAAAGCTTCTCTGGCCAGCGTTGTCAGTACCAGTTCGCCCTCTGAACCGGTGGGCAATACGCCTCCTGTTTCGGGATCAATGATTTCCGGAATGAATGCGTCTTCATAAATATGCAAACCTTTTTTACATAAACATTCGCCGGCCACACCGGGTCCTATCACCTCGGAAATACCATAATTGTCGGTTGCGCTTAAAAGCAATCTTCTTTCAATTTCTTCGCGCATCTTTTCCGACCAGGGTTCCCCGCCAAAAAGCCCCACCTTCAACGAAAGGGACTTGGGATCAATGCCAAGCTGCTCTATACGATCCGCCAGGGCAATGGCGTAACTGCACGTACTGACGAGCGCTGTTGTTTTATAATCCTGCATAATCATAATCTGCTTGTCCGTGTTTCCGGTGCCCATCGGTATAACCGACGCGCCGATAGCCTCCGCGCCGTAATGAACGCCAAAGGCTCCGGTAAAAAGACCGTAACGGAAAGTTATCTGCACCACATCATCATGCGTCACACCGGCGGCCGTCATAAAACGCGCCGCCAGATTGGACCAGATTTTTATGTCATTTTTCGTGTAACCCATCACAATGGGTTTGCTGGTGGTCCCGGAGGAAGAATGAATGCGCACCACTTCTCTGAGCGGCACGGCAAACATGCCATACGGATAATTTACGCGAAGGTCTTCTTTCGTGGTAAAAGGCAGTCGAGTCAAATCGGACAAAGAACGGATATCTTCGGAAATGATGCCCGCATCATTAAATACTTTCCGGTAATGAGTGACATTTTTATATACTCTGTTAACAACGGCCTGAAGTCTTTCCAATTGCAGTTGTTCGAGTTCATCCCGCGACATGCACTCGTGAGTTTGATCCCAGATATTCATAAAAAAACCTCCCGCAAATTTAAGCTAATGAAAGCATACGTGGAACCGCTTCGCTTGTTCCACCCTACGAAACTTGTCATGGGGCTGCTCAAAAATGCTCAGGTACAAGGCGCACAATAACCGAATCGCGAGGCGTATAATTAATACGTCGAGCGGTTCGGTTTGAAGTGCAACGCAGTAGATGAGCGTTTTTCAACAGCCCCTTTATCTCTCCCATATCTCTTTCTTATCCTTGCCCAAATACGCCCTCTGAACGTCTTTGTTTTCCAGCAATTCGGCGGCTGTACCTTCTAAAATCAGATGGCCGTTTTCCAGCACATAACCGCGATTAGCCATCTTCAGGGCAGCCCGTGCGTTTTGTTCGACCAGCAGAACCGTTGTTTTCTTTTCGCGCGACAAATTTTCGATTACCCGAAAAATTTCCTGAGTTATCATGGGTGCGAGCCCCATGGAAGGTTCATCCAGAAGCATCAATTTTGGTCTGGCCATGAACGCCCGGCCGATGGCGAGCATTTGCTGTTCTCCGCCCGATAACGTTCCGGCAAGTTGTTTTCGCCTTTCCTTGAGTATGGGAAACAAATCGTAAACCATTTCCTTATTTTTTTTCACTTCTTCCCCGCCACCCAGTATTTTATGATGCAGATAAGCGCCCAGTTCTAAATTATCCTCCACCGAAATGGGCTTGAAAACCTGCCTGCCTTCTGGAACCTGGGAAATGCCCATCCGGACAATCTGGTGAATGGCGAGATTATTGATCGGAAGATCGTTAAACAAAATCTCTCCGCTGCGGGGAGGCACCACGCCAGACAAAGAATTAAGAAGCGTCGTTTTACCGGCACCGTTCGCGCCAATAAGCGTCACTATCTCTCCCTCCATCAAATGAAGAGAAATATTTTTCAGCGCCTGCGCCTGACCATAGTACGTATTGATGTTTTTTATCTTTAGCATATTCTTTTAATCCAACGGCTTTAGAAAAATTGTCAGAGACAAGGCGCGCTTGGGATGAGGAATGAGGCGTACTTTTTCCGTACGCCGCAATGACGAAGACCATAGCGCAACGCCGTATATGGCAATTTTAATAAGCCGTCATTAGCCATCACCGAGATACGCGGAAATTACAGCGGGGTTCTCCTGAATTTCCCGCGGCGTGCCTTCGGCCAGTTTTTTCCCCAGATTCAAAACAACGATGGAATCACAGATATTCATCACCAGATCCATGTCATGCTCCACCAGCACCACGGTAATGCCGGATTCCCTTATCCTGCGAATGAGCAAGGCAAGCTCCGCCGTTTCCCTGCTGTTCAAACCGGCGGCCGGTTCGTCCATTAAAATAACTCGTGGCCCAACGGCAAGCGCACGGGAAATCTCCAGCAACCTTCCTTTGCCAAAGGGCAGATTGCCGGCCTTTGTATCGGCCATATCCGCCATACCGGTATATGCGAGCCACTCCAGGCTCTTCTCACGTATATATTTTTCTTCCTTAATCTGGCCGGGCAGCTTGAAAGCGCAGGAAAAAATACCCCTCCTGCTTTTCGTGTGCAAACCGACCATAACATTTTCCAGAACTGTCATCTGCCCAAAAAGTTCTACATTCTGAAATGTGCGCACCAGACCTAAGGAGGCAAGCACCTCGGTTTCACAAAAAGATATATTCTTCCCGCCAAGATAAACTTCTCCTGATGTTTGCGTATAAAGACCGGTTACAATATTAAAAAGCGTGGTCTTGCCGGCGCCGTTCGGACCGATAACACCGGTGATCGATCCATCGTCCACGGAGAATGAAACATCTTCCAGCGCAGTCAACCCTCCGAAAATTTTAGTTATGCCGTTAAGCCTGAGCATGATCATCTTTCCTTCTTCTTATTCCGTCCGCGATGAATTCCGTTATCGCTCCAATACCGCTGATAAGACCACCCGGCATAAACATGGTCATTAAGATCAGCATCAATCCATAAATAACAATATCAAAATTCTGAAAAACACGCAGGAACTCCGGCAGCATCGTCAGAATTGCCGCACCCAGAAATGAGCCGTAAATACTTCCGAGACCACCGATAACAACCATGGTCAGCAGTTCCACGGAAAAGTTAAATCCGAAGGAAGCCGGAGCAATAAAAGTCATGATGTGGGCGTAGAGACTCCCGGCAACAGCGGAAATAACCGCGGAAACAGTAAAAATCTGTACTTTTAGAATTCTGGCGTTAACACCCATGACACGGGCGGCGACTTCCGAATCATGAATGGCTCTGAGCGCCCGGCCGATTCTCGATTGCGATAAATTGATTGATAACAACATCACGGCAAGTGTGAACAGCCAGACCAGATAATAATTATTCAGATCATTGTCAAAAACCAATGAACCGATATGAAGATTGGGTATGCCTGATAACCCCGAAGGGCCTCCCGTCAAATCAACAGTTTCGTTAAAAATAATATACATGATAATGCCGAAGCCAAGCGTGGCCATGGCCAGATAATGCCCTTTTAATTTTAAAATGGGAAAGCCAATGACAAAAGCAAGCGCTCCGGCGCAAAAAGAGGACAAAATCATTATCAGAAAAGGATCAACCGGGAATCTGGCTGTGATGATGCCGGAAATATATGCTCCCATGCCGAAAAAGGCGGCGTGCCCCAGCGAAATCTGCCCGGTATACCCTAAAAGCAGATTCAGCGCCACGGCCAGCATGGTATTGATGCCGACAAAAATAAGAACATTTAAAAGATAATTACCTTTTAAAAAAAACGGCGCCGCGAGCGTCGCTGCTGCGAAAATAAGGAAAATCAGTATCTGTCTTCTTTTTTCTGTTATCATATTTAATTTAAATTACCGGACTGCAAAACGTTTGCGCTCCTTAAAAAATAAAGTCTTATGGGAAATTAAAATCTTTCCGTCTCTTTTTTACCGAATAACCCTTCCGGGCGAACAAATAATATCAGCAATAAAATGATAAAAGCGATGGCGTCTTTGTAGCTTGCGGAAATAAAACCGGCGCCCAGAGATTCCAGCAACCCCAGTAAAAGCCCGCCCATCAATGTTCCCAAACCGCTGCTCATTCCGCCGATGATGACCGCACAAAAACCTTTCAGACCGAGCATGACGCCTACGTCATAAGAAGTCATGGTCAGCGGCGCAATAATGATTCCCGCCATTGAACCGATAGCCGAACTGAGAGCGAAGGAAAGCAATACCATGTTCTTAACATTAATGCCGACCAATCCGGCGGCACGCGAATTATAAGAGCATGCGCGCATAGCTTTGCCGGTGATGCTGTAATTGAAAAAAATTCTGCTTCCGATAATGATTAAAACCGTCACGCCGAAAATCCAGAGATGCTGGGGAAGAATGGTTGCTCCCGCCACATAAAGAGGATCATTGCCGGAAAAAGCAGGAAGAGCGTGAGTATCTTTTCCCCACATAAGCATGGCCGCGCCACGTATAAAAATACTCGCGCCGATAGTGATAATAATCAGACTGAGCGGCTTCGCATTCTTCAGAGGCCTGATGGCGAGACGTTCGAAAGAGATACCTGCAATTGTCGAAATAATAATGGCCAGAATGATAGACGGTATCAGCGGCATTGCAAAAGCGTTCAGAAAGAAGATGGTTAACATTCCGCCGAGCATTACAAACTCGCCCTGAGCAAAGTTGATAATGCCGGTGGAATTGTAGATTATGGCAAAGCCGAAACCGATCAGTGCATAAATAGATCCGTTAGAAAGGCCTGATAAGATATATTGATATAATTGCCGAAAATTTCCCATTTACAGCACCATTTACATATCAAAGCACTATTTTTGCTGGACAGAATCTGCCCCGCGTTTTCGGGATTACCGTTTTACTCAACCAGCCGTTCCAATATCACTTTTGATTTATAAATGGTATAAATTTGTGATGTGCCGTTTCAATAAATACTAAAGCGGCACGGGCTTTGGAGGCCCGCACCGCTTACAAAGTCTGATCGATTTTAATCAATTAATTACTTTATTATTTAATCAATTTCCAGTTGCCTTTTTCAATCTTAACCAGAACAAAAGCTTCGCTGGTAAGACCGGCATGATCCTGAGGAGAATAACTGAATGTTCCGCCGATACCGGCAAATTTTTTCGTTTTCTCGAGCTGGTCACGAATTGCCGCCGGAGAAAATCCTCCTTTCTCCATGGCATTTTTCAGCAACATAACCGCATCATAAGCGTGGCCTCCAAAATGATCGCCTTCTACCTTGTAATGTTCTTTGTACTTGCTCACATAATTCATCAGGGCTTTCTTCTGCGGATCGGACTTGGGCAACTGGTCGGCGACAATAACACGGCCGGAAGGAAGAATAATTCCCTCGGCGCCTTCACCTGCAAGATCGATAAACTTCTTGGAAGAAACGCCATGGCTCATATAAAGAGGAATTTTTATTCCCAGTTGTTTGGCGTTTCTGGCAACGATGGCCGGTCCGGGATTGGTTCCCCAGCAGATAATGGCTTGAGCGTCGCTTTGACGTATTTTGGTCAACTGCACGGTCATATCCGTGTCTTTGGGACCATACGTTTCATCTGAAATTATATTGATGTCAAATTCCTTAGCCTGCAATTTCAACTGTTCCCTTCCGGAAGATCCGAATCCGTCAGAAACGGTGAGTATTGCCACCTTGGAAATTTTCTGTTTCTGCAAATTTTTATAAATTTTCATTACGGCCAGAACATCATTTTGTGCTGTTTTGAACACCCATTTTTTCACCGGATCGGTTATTTTGATTCCCGCCGCGCAGGAAACAAGAGGTATCTCAGCTTTTTCGATAACGGGAATTACTGCCATACTGTCGCCCGTTGTGCTGGGGCCGATGATCGCCACAACCTTATCGTCTTTAATCAGCTTGTTAACGGCCTGAACGGCTTTAGTAGCATCACCCTGAGTATCGTAATCAATTAATTCCAATTTGCGTCCCTTTATTCCGCCGGCTTTGTTTATTTCCGCAACCATCATCTTTGCCGTGTTGAGTTCCGGTTCACCCAAAAATGCAGCGGGACCGGACACAGAAAACAATGCGCCGATTTTTACGGGAGGAGCGGCAAACACTGCTCCGGCCATTAAAAAACTGAAAAATAAGACAAAAACTGTTCTGAAAATATTCCTCGACATACACACCTCCACTTTTATTTTATTCTGCTAAACAACCGGTATTCTTATGGTAAATATCGTCCCTTTGCCCGGTTCGCTTTTAACTGTAATTTCTCCTTTATGCCTCTGGACAATTTCATAAGTAATGCTCAAACCCAGACCTGTTCCCTTGCCCGCTTCCTTGGTTGTAAAGAAGGGTTCGAAAATTTTAATAAGATTTTCTCGCGGTATTCCGCCGCCCGTATCGGAAACCTCCATCAAGATTGAACCATCCTGAGACCATGTCTTAATCCTGATGATACCGCGCTCCGCAATGGAATTGACGGCGTTGATCAGAAGATTCACAAATATCTGATTGATCTGACGGGGATAACATTTTATAAGAGGAAGATTACCAAAGTCCTTTTCCAGCGCGGATTTATATTTTAATTCGTTCCAGACTATAGTGATGGCGCTTTCAATACACTCGTTGATATTGGCTTCTTTATATTCCTCTTCATCCATACGGGAAAAGCAATTCAGTTCGTAGACGATTTTCTTCACCCTTTCTGAACCGTTGATAGATTCCTTGATCATTCCTTTGATATCATTTATTATATAATCCAGCTTCAATTCCTTACTTTTCTCAGTGGCTTTTTCAGTGGCCGTCTTATTATTAAAGCTTGTAATAATTGCAGACTGTGTTCCGATAAAATCTATCAAACGGCTGACATATTTATCCAGCGTGCTCAGATTACTCGATATAAAAGCCATGGGATTATTCAGTTCATGCGCAACACCGGCAGCCAGTTGTCCGATGGAAGCCATTTTTTCCTGCTGGAGAATTTTCAACTGTGAAGACTTCAGATCCTCATAGGCCTTTTCCAGTCTTTCCAGCGCAATCTGGATGTCTTTTTTGCTGGCTTCAATTTCTGCATTTTTTCTGATCAGTTCTTCCTGATTTTTTTTCAATGTCTCTTCCATTTTCCTGCGATCTGTCACATCGCGGGAAATGCCGCGGAATCCGATAAATGTTCCCTCGGTGTCTCTAATAATTGACGCCGACGTCTCGGCGATCAGCCTTGCACCGTCTTTTCTAATAGCCTCCATATCCAGCACGCGGATCGGTTGATTTGTCTTGTAACTGATGTCCACGGCCGCATAAATTGCTTTCAAAGCCGGTTCATCCAGAAGATGCCAGTATTTCTGCCCTATCAATTCTTCCCGGGTATATCCCAGAATTTTGCACATGGCGTTGTTGACAAAGACAAACTTGCCGTTAATATCCGCTTCGTAGTAAGCCTCTTCAATCTCTTCAAGAATGATCCGGCGTTTTTCAGCGTGTTCTCGTATAGCTTCTTCAATTTTTTTACGTTCAAAGCTCCTGCGCTCAAACATTCTACGCTCGGCTTGCCTGCGCTCGTCTTCTTTCCATACATCTTCCTGCTTCCGTGCAAGACCTCTGCGATCAGATTGCCGGCGATCACACCTTCTACGCTCCATGGAACTAGTCATTTCTCCCTCCAGAGGAATACAATAATCTTTCTGATACCTTTATAAAAATAAACCGGCGCGGGATTAAATATCTTCGTCTCCCGCCTGTTTTTTGTCTTCAATCGTCATTTCCGCGGAAAGCGGCACATCCGGCGTCACTTCAACTGCCCTCAATTTATTGGAAAGAGTTTTCGTTTTTCTCTGCGCATCTTCCACTGAACTGGACGCCTGTTCCAGTTTCTTGCGCACCGCGTCCAACGTGTCGCCGAACCGGCTAAACGCCGTTTTTACCTCGCCCAGAATTTTCCAGATTTCGCCGGAATGCTTTTGTATGGCCAGCGTCCGGAAACCCATCTGTAGACTGTTTAAAAACGCGGCAAAGGTTGTCGGACCGGTCACAACGATATGGAGTTCTCTCTGTAAGTGCGCAACCAGAGCCGAGCGTCGAATGACTTCCGCGTAAAGCCCCTCCGACGGCAGAAACATAATGCCGAAATCTGTTGTTTTGGGCGGGGCGATATATTTCTGAAAAATGTCTTTGGCTGCTTTTTTCACGCTTGACTCCAGTTGTCGTACAGCTTCATCTGCCGCGGCGGCATCGGCCTTTTCCTGAGCTTCCAGCAAACGATGATAATCTTCCACCGGAAATTTGGCGTCCACCGGAATCAGCACGGAATCGGCGGACGAGTCACTCCGGCCGGGGAGCTTGATGGCAAATTCCACAAAATCGTTCCCATTCTCGTTTATTTTGACATTCTTCAAGTACTGTTCGGGAGATAAAATTTCTTCCAGAAGCGCTCCCAGTTGGACTTCCCCCCAGGTTCCGCGCGCCTTAACATTGGTCAGCACTTTTTTCAGATCACCGACTCCGGCGGCCAGATTGCGCATATCGCCCAGTCCTTGATGCACCAGCTCCAGCCTCTCCGATACCTGACGGAAGGATTCTCCCAGACGCTTCTCCAGCGTGCTTTGCAGTTTTTCGTCAACCGTTTCACGCATCCGGTCAAGCTGACGGGAGTTATCTTCCTGAATCTGTTTGAGTTTCTCGTCCAAGACCAGCCTAACCGCTTCTATCTTCGTTTCGGTGACAGCTGCAAGCTCTGCCAACCTCGCCTGTATCGAGCCTTCGAATGATTTAAATGATTGAGCAAGTTCAGTTCTTTCCTGCTGCGCCTGTGTCTGGTTCTCAGTCCGCGAACGTGCGATTTCATCGCGCACTGACCGGTCGGTTCTTTCCTGAAAATCGCGAAGATTATCAATTTTATTGGATAGAGGATCAATATCAACGGCACTGCGCCCGGCACGCCAGTACAGAAGAATAAAACCCAAAACCAACAGGATAATAATTATAATCAAATATACTTCCACTTTTTTGCCACCATTATAAGACCCCTGCCCGCCACAAAGAAATCTTCATAAACAGGAACCAGACAGGATGTTCAAAAAAACAAACCTGAAAATTAATTTAGAAAATCATATGGGAAAAACGACGCAAGAATATAACGGTTAAAATACTTTTATGTCAAGTGAAATGACCGGTTTTAACACATCGTTTTCATTTATTTTCTTTATCTGCATGAAAATTTCCTGCGGATTTATTATAAAATACCTATTTGTAAGTTGCATAATTTAAAGCTTTTGGGTATAACGCAGACCTCTAACAATTTTGGTGGGTTAAAATCCGGGTATATTATAAGGTTGAATATGGCCAGTAGAATTGAAGTCGGTTTTAAAAAAGGCATCCGTGACGCTCTGGGAGAAAAAATAAAAAAAAGGATTGTTGACAACTTTTCTCTTCCCATCGAAAAAGTTAGAACTATTGAAGTTTACACCATTGCCGGTGATTTAACCAAAGATGATTTAAAAAAGGCCGCGGCTGGCCCTCTTTCAGACCCGGTCATTCAGAATTTTTCCATCAAGACGCCTCTGGCCGCTGATTTTGACTGGCTGCTTGAAGTTGGCTTTAAGCCCGGCGTTACAGATAATGTAGGTAAAACAGCCCGCGAAGCGATTAACCTGCTTTTAGGCGATGGTGACGGGAGTTGTGGAATCGGCGTCTATACTTCCCGCCAATATCTTATCAACGGAAAAATAACCAAGCGAGACGCCCAACAAATTGCTTCCGGACTTTTAGCCAACGATTTGATTGAACGTTATCAAATAATTTCCAAAAATAATTTTAATAAGTCTTGCGGGATACCGGCCTATATTCCAAGTGTATTGGGGAAGACACAGCCCGTGGTCAAAGAAATCAGTCTGGCTGATGCCGGAGATGATGAACTTCTAAAGATAAGCAAAGAAGGCGTTCTGGCGCTGAATCTGCAGGAAATGAAAGCCATTCGCGATTATTACCGCAATAAAAAAACGATTGCTTCAAGAGAACAAATGGGGCTTGGTCCCAAGGTCACGGATGTAGAGTTGGAGTGTCTGGCGCAGACCTGGTCGGAACACTGCAAGCATAAAATATTCAACAGTCTGATAAACTATACCGATGGGCAAAAGAGACTGACGATTGATTCTCTTTTTAAAACATATATCAAAGGCTCCACGCAAAAGATACGCAACGCAAAAGGGAAAAAGGATTTTTGTCTCTCCGTTTTTGTGGATAACGCGGGCATCATAAAATTCAACGATGATTTCAATCTTGTTTTTAAAGTGGAGACGCATAATTCGCCTTCCGCTCTTGATCCCTACGGCGGAGCGCTCACCGGCATTGTCGGCGTCAACCGCGACCCCTTCGGCACGGGCCTCGGAGCAAAACTGATTTTCAATACCGATGTTTTTTGCTTTGCCTCTCCGTTTCATAAAAAGAAACTGCCGCCGCGCATTCTTCATCCGCGCCGCATTTATGAAGGTGTGCGCGAGGGTGTCGAGCACGGGGGAAACAAAAGCGGCATCCCCACCGTCAACGGCAGCATTGTTTTTGATGAACGGTTTTTAGGCAAACCCCTTGTATATTGCGGAACCGCAGGCATTATGCCCGCGCGCATCAAGGGAAAAACAACGCACCAGAAAGAAATCAAGCCCAGGGATCTGATCGTGATGACCGGCGGACGCATCGGCAAGGACGGCATTCACGGAGCGACCTTCTCCTCCGAAGAATTGCATGAGGGCTCACCGGTAACGGCTGTCCAGATCGGCGATCCCATTACCCAGAAGAAAATGACTGACTTTCTGCTCATCGCCCGTGAACGCGCGCTTTACCGCGCCATCACCGACAACGGAGCGGGCGGACTTTCCTCTTCCGTTGGCGAAATGGCCACTTACTCCGGCGGCTGCGAACTGGATCTTACTCATGCGCCTTTGAAATATGCGGGTCTTCAGCCGTGGGAAATTCTCGTTTCCGAAGCGCAGGAACGAATGACCCTGGCGGTCGATCCGAAAAAAATAAAACTATTTCTGGAACTCGCCCGAAAGATGGACGTGGAAGCGACTGTTTTAGGAAAATTCACCGATTCGGGGAAGTTTCACGTGCTCTTCGGTGGAAAAACAGTTGCATATCTGGATATGGAATTTCTTCACTCCGGCGTTCCACAAATGCGCCTCAACGCCAGGTGGAAACAGCCCAAGAACAGGGAACCGCACATCAATCCTTCGCAAAACTACAATACTCAACTCAAAAGAATGCTCGCGCGTCTGAACATCTGCTCGAAAGAATCGGTCGTGCGCCAGTACGATCACGAAGTTCAGGGTGGATCCGTCATCAAACCGCTTGTCGGCGCTCAAAATGATGGCCCGTCGGACGCCGCCGTCATCCGGCCGCTTTTGAATTCCATGGAAGGAGTCGTCGTCGCGCATGGCATCTGCCCGCGTTACAGCGACATCGATACCTATCACATGACCGCTTGCGCTATTGACGAAGCCATCCGCAACGCGGTGGCTGTCGGCGCCGACATCGACAATCTGGCTGGGCTCGACAATTTCTGCTGGTGCGATCCTGTGAAATCCGCGAAAACACCCGATGGCGAATACAAACTGGCGCAGCTTGTCCGCGCCAATATGGCTATCTACGATTATACAACGGCATTCGGCGTTCCCTGCATTTCCGGCAAGGACAGCATGAAAAATGATTATCAGATAGGCCTTACAAAAATATCCATTCCGCCGACGATTCTTTATTCCGTTATCGGCGGAATAAAAGATGTACGCAAGGCTGTCACCATGGATGCCAAAAGAGCGGGCGACCTTGTTTATATCATTGGCGAGACGAAAGACGAAATGGGCGGCTCGGAATGGTTCGCCCTGCAAAACTTTATCGGTAATAATGTCCCCCAGGTGGATGCCGTCAAAGCCCGAAAAATTTACCACGCCCTGCATAAAGCAATACAGGAGGGCATCATCGCTTCCTGCCATGACTGCTCCGACGGCGGACTGGGTGTGGCGGTTGCCGAAATATCGATTGCCGGCGCACTGGGCATGAACATTGATTTAAAATCCGTTCCTTACCAAGGGAAAAGAAGAGATGATTACATTTTATTTTCGGAATCGGCCAGCCGTTTTATCGTCACGATCCATCCGGAATCACAGCGCAAGCTGGAAAAAATCATGGCCGGAAACATTATCGGCAAAATAGGCGTTGTCAGTAGTGACTGTTTATTCCAGATAACCGGTCTCACCGGCAAACTCATTATTAAAGAAAAGATAAACAAACTCAAAGAAGCATGGCAAAAGCCTCTTAATTTTTAAAAGCAGGATTTAATATGCCCCGCAAAGTAAAAGCGATAATATTGACCGGTAACGGCACCAACTGTGAAATGGAAATGGCGCAGGCCTGTAAACTGGGCGGCGCCGATGTTGTGGACATCGTTCACTTAAGTGAACTGCTTTACGGAGAAAAAAGTCTGGATGATTATTCTTTTCTTAATCTGCCGGGCGGTTTTCTCGATGGCGATGATATGGGCTCGGCCAAAGCAGGCGCCAACAGGTTTCTCTGCGCGCGTGTTTTGGGCAGCGGGGATTTTCTTCTGGATCAGCTGCTTAAATTTATCCATGGCGGGAAACTGATTTTGGGCGTCTGCAATGGCTTTCAGTTGATGATCAAATTGGGATTACTGCCGGCGCTGGAGAGCAATTTTACTAAACAGAGCGCTACTTTAACATACAATGATTCGGGACGTTTTGAAGATCGCTGGGTTTACCTGAAAGCGAACGCGCAAAGCCCCTGTATTTATACCAGGGGAATAGATATTTCGTACCTTCCGGTTCGACATGGCGAAGGGAAATTTATTCCCCGAAACTCATCAACTCTCAAAAAAATAGAAAAGAAAAATCTTTGCGCGTTCCGCTACTGCGGACCCGACGGCCTGCCCTTAATGGACTATCCGGACAATCCCAACGGATCCATCAGCTCCATTGCCGGAATTTGTAATGAATCGGGACGGCTTTTCGGCCTGATGCCTCATCCTGAAGCATATCTTTATCGCGTCAATCATCCGCGCTGGACAAGAGAAAAACTGCCCCGGGAAGGTCTGGGTCTGGCTGTTTTCCGCAACGCGGTAAACTTCATTCGTGGAAACGAGTTTTAATTTTTGAAAATAACGGGGGCTTCGCGTTATGATTTTCACGCGGGAGACTTTTACTCTATCCGCAACAACTGGGGCATGCCGCCGGATTAATAATTATTTTTATATTATTTTTTCGCAGTGTAGTACTGGTACAGGCCTATACTATTAATTATTAATTTTGTTTCCCGTTCGGATACGGCAAGTTCGGTATTAATATTATTACCTTGACCGTAAATGATTTCTCTGGTTGTTTTTTCGTCAATATAACTCAGATCCTCCGGTTTCAATTTAAGATTGCTCAAAACCTTTCCATCTTTTTTAGAAACAACAAACATAACCTTCTCATACCATATATTATAAAAATCGCTGAGGACATAACTGGTATCGCCTCTCCAGGGGTCAGTCATAAAGACGTGTCCATTGTAAATTCCTTTGAAGACAACGAAATGACGGTATTCCATAACCTTGATGGGAATAATGCAGGGCGTGGTAAGAGACTTCAAATCTTCCAGTTCGGCTTTATAGCCTTCCGCCTCATAACCGAGCACCTTAACGAATTTTTTCATATCCAGAAGAGAAAATGCCTGTCGTTTCTGTATCTGGGCTACGTCGCCATAATGAAGAAGTCCCTGTATAACCTGCTTCTCGGTGAATTTTTCCCCCAGATAAAAATTAAGTAGAATGGCCAAGGCGGCCGAACCGCAGGAATAATCGTATCCCTGTTTGATTAAATGATCTTTTTTTATTTCCGATACCGGCTTTACATTAGTCCGGATATCTCCCGGTCCCGGTCCCGAAACGGGAATGTGAATTTCCGTTTGAGGCTGATCCTGAAGAGGATAGATACTGGCAGTGAATGATGCAAGTACTGCAAATATGGCGGCTATTACTAATTCTCCCACGAAGAGAGCGACCTCCGGTGTTACTTTTACAAATTGAATATTTTGCCTGAACTTTCAGCAGATCTTCAAAACAACAGACAACTTCTTAAGTTTATATTTCGCTTTTGGAATTTACTTATTTAAATCAGTAGCCAGAAGCGTTAAGGTTCCTGATCGTAAGAATTAATCGCGATAGGTTCATGTTATCCGTCGCAGACGGACCAAAATTCTGGCCGCCCAACGAAATACTTGCGATCCTTGTGGAGCCGGTTGCGGTCAGGTATAGCCTTAATACAGTTCCATTGGCACTGCCGTTGCTGCCGATATCAACTTGCGCAAAATCACTACTTGTTCCATTGTTACCTACTTGCGAATATCCGGTCAAAGTACCCCAATTTGCAGGATTACCGTCAGCAATTGTTGTGTTTGCGCCATACATGTATATGCCGGATACGGAAAATGGAGACGTGCTGGTACCCACTGTCCAAGTTAAATTGTTTATATACGCTGACTGGCGCGACCAAAAACTAAAGCCTGTACCGCCGCTGGCATGAGGCGTTATATACGTTTCCATTCCGGTTGTTCCTGTTATTAGATTTGCAACTACGTTGCTGCCGTAAGGAGTGGAGGTGCTAGTAATGGCATTTACGCCCATATAGATACCGTTAATCAAAAGATTGCCCAACGATACGGTTTGACCCTTAATATTAGCACCGATATTATTGATCAAGATACCTATTCCCGCATTTGAACCACCATCTCCAGGTAAACCATTCACAAATCTTTGACGGAGATAGACAAGGCCATTGAGAACTCCCACATCCTGATCTATATTTGTTACTACACTGACAGGTTGTGCCGGATTAGTTCCGAGACCTATGAAAACATTGGGAGATGATGCTCCTGGCGTACCAAAGTAAATGCTATCTGTTCCATCAGAAATAATGATATTATTGGCGACAGAATTGACCGTCATATTCAGATTGATAGTTATTCCGGTTTGTGCTTCAATCTGCGCGAGATCATCGTCTTCAATCACCTGCATTTTCGCATACACTGACGGGTCATATACCGACACGGAAAATAACAGTAACATAATTAGGATGAAAGCATTAACTCTTAGAAAGTTATAGTTGAACATCAGCTTCCCTCTACGAATCGATTAATGGGCAAAAACTGTAACGGTACCGTTCATATATGTCTTAAAGCGTTCTATATCAACAGTAGCCAGTGTGCCGGCGTTTGTGCTCAGGGTCTTATCCTGAGCCATCACCAATGTGCCGGTGATATTCATGCCCGCCGAACCACCAATCGTGATGGCGGGCAAAACAATCTGTACTCCAATCCCACCGACATTGCCAGCTGAGCCGTTGGAACCCACATCAATATTCATAACGCCGACAAGATCAATCACATTACTACCACCCTTGGTTATCGTTACACCTTTTGCTCCGAACCAGCCGGCACTGGTGTAACCGGCAGCATTGTACCCCCCATGAGTTGTAATGCCGTCGTTGTCACCATAGGATAATGTAGAAAAAGACAAGGAACTAATGGAAAGATTGCTGAAGGTGATACTGACACCTGTCTGAGCGGTTACATTACCTAAATCATTATCAGAAATAATTGTCTTGGCAAATGACGCCGCAGGTATCATCATTAATGCCAAGATCATCATCGCTAACATTATAACTTTTTTCATTTCCACCTTAATAAGTTAGCAAACTTTCCATTAAGTACCGCTGAATCATTCTTTCATTTGAAAGAAAGGGCACGGGCACTTGCGCGTGCCCTTTCTTGTCAAGGTCTATCCGGCCGGAAGCGCGCCGGAAAAATTGCCCTCATGTATTAATGGGCGTAAATCTGAATTGAACCGTTTATTGTAGCTGTAATTCCGGCCTGATACTGCAATCCCAGTGTACCGGCGCCAGTGGACAAAGTCTTGTCAGCAGCCAGTTTGATTGTCTGATCCTGGGCCAACCCGCCGCCTGCACCAATGGTGACTGTGGGCAGATCGATTTTCAAACGAGTCTGGGTTCCAGAGGTACCGACATCAATGTTCATGGTGCCGGACAGACCGACTACGTTACCCGTTAATGCCATCGATGCTCCGACCCAACCTGCAGCGCTGTAGGACCCGAAACCGTCATTGTCTCCCCATGACTGAATGGAAGCACTTACGTTACTCACGCTCAGGTTGCTAAAGTCAATGGAAACGCCTGTCTGGGCTGTTACAGCACCCAGATCGCTATCAGTAATAGCGGTCTTGGCGAATGATGCGAAAGGCATCATTACAAATAATGCGATAACTGTTAGTACTGCAATCTTCTTCATCTTCTCTCCTCCTAGTTTTTTTGTTGTGCCGGGAAAATAACCTTTGCTCCGGTTGAAAAGGGATAAAGACTTCTTATCCTGACAAACCTTGAACGCCGTTTATTCCCCCGCCGGGTTAAACACTTCTGTTTCTAAACCACACTACTCTTCACCTGCTATTTAAACCGCCTCAACATTATTCCCATGTGCAGACAGTTTAATTTACTCCTTAAAAACTTACGTAGAAATACTCGTATTATGATTAGGAAGCTTCTGAAAAACTCCTTTCAAATTGCTGTTATAACCATAAGTATCATAACGGTATTTTGACGCAAATATAAACCCTAAAGGCTCATTCGTGAAATGAGTGTACTGATGACCTGAGCCTGTCTGTCTAAGCATGACGCCGCTATTTGTCCCTGTGCCGACAGTGGACATCAATCCGGTAATTGTGCCGATGACCCCCGAAACTTGGCCGGTAGCATGATTTGTGCCGAAGTCTATATAATTAAGCGTCCGGTTGGCACTATCCGAGATGTTATCAAACCCGAACTCCATATAAATCCCATTCCATACGAGGGGTGAAGCTGTGTTATCCGAAGCACCATAATAGTAATTCGTTGTATCCAGATCCCAGCCGTTATTACCGTTGTTAGCCCAATACCCCATCTTACTGGAAGTCATATACCCCAGTATCTCCACATCAATACCCAAATCTATATGGATGACATTTGCACTGCCATTGGCAGAGTACATTGGCAATACATTGAGAAGCGCCTGACCTTCTATATTGGACAGCTCAGAATCCGTCATCAACTTTTGTGCAGCTCTTGTAGGTGCGAAACTGACCGATGACGAGATGAAAATAAATACCATGGCGACAAGCAGAAAAAGAAAAATTTTATTAAGGAAGGTCAACTTGGTTATTGTCTGCTTACAGTTTAATTTCATCCCTGAACAGGCCCCTAAATATTTCTAGCCATATATTTACTGAATGGAAGTTTTTGCTTTTTGATTTCTTATATTCTATATGGAAGATAAAAAAATGTCAAGCTAAATTTGCTTTCTCTTCCTTATTTCACAACCTAATAAACAAACCAGACGTCGGACTAAAAATAAATAGCTATAGACTCAAAATATGACTTCCAGTAACAGGATTATTTTGTTACTGAAACCTGCCCCCGGGACGGTAACTGAGACGACCAATGACATCCACGGTAAAAGAGGGTCAGCAAAACACCGCCAAAACCTATCGTAATGACCCCGGCTTTAATAACCATACCGATATAAAAAGGCATCCAGCCTATAATCCACCACAAAATTAAACCTAGAAGAGTTTCACGAACCAATGATTGCTTATGTCGGGGGAAAGCTTTTGTCAAGATAAATTTTCCCAGAAGAGCGCTGACGGCAATAAATCCAAACATGAACGCCAGCAATATAGCTGAAAAAATAAGCGGAATCAATGGGATACCGATGAATGAAAGTATCAGCAACATAAAAAAAGGAGCAATCATTAAGGTGCCCAGAGCACCCCAGAAGAAAGACTTGGCCTTATTGTCATGAATTGAATTGGCAATGGCGTTTAACGGACGGGGAAATAAAACAGCCATGAATAATGCTAACATTAAGATCATGGCGAAAAAACAAAAATAAATAATATCGACAAGCCATGTCCAGGCGTCCATATCCCCGAAAAAAGCGGAAGAAAGGGCGGTGGAAATATTCGACGAGTTCACTTCCGTGATGTTGCCGAAAACCTGAGCGCCATTTCCCTGAACCACAACACCGCCGATACAGATAACGTTGCCGCGGACAACGGCAGCGTTGGTAAGCACAACCGAACCGCCGACTGTTAACACATTATTTTCGACTAGTCCGTTGACGGTTATTTGACCTGCAATGGCAATAGCATTGTCCACCTTCTGTCCTTCGCTGATATTAATGTCCTTGCCGATCTTGATGATATTCCGGGCATCAACCGGCGCCGCCATAAGAATAACAAGCGCCAGAAATGCTGAAACAAAAATAATTTTTCTTTTCATTTTAAACCGTTTTGCTGTTTTCAACAGACATAACCTGTTGTCAGGTTCAGTAACACTTCGCTTTTTTCTGTCTCCAGACATAGACTGCGATCAGGACCGCACTGAAGAGAATCACGCCGATGACGGCCTGATGTGAGTACTTCAGGATGAGTGCCTGCTCTTTGCCGATAAAGTAGCCGATCCAGGCCAGAATCGCACACCACATACCGGCGCCAACAAGAGTGTAAAGGGAAAAGCGAAGGTGATTCATCCCGGCGATGCCGGCCGGAATGGAGATCAGGTGGCGAATGACCGGCAGCAACCGGCCGATAAAGGTCGAAATCTCGCCATGATTCAGAAAGAAGTTTTCTACTTTTGCGAACTTTTTCTCGGTTATCCAGAAATATTTTCCATATTTCAGCACCAGGGGACGTCCCAGCCAGCGGGAAACAAAGTAGTTAGCATAGGCGCCGACAAGGCTGCCAAGAGTACCCATGAGAATGGCGATCCAGATATTCATCTGCCCTTGATGGGCAAGATAGCCGGCAGGCGGCATGACAAGCTCACTGGGTACCGGAATAACGGAACTTTCCATGACCATCAGGGCGAAAATGCCGGGGTAACCCATGGCATTCAAGGTGTTAAGAAGCCAGTTTATAAGATCATGCATTCAGTTATCCTTTAGCAAATAAAAGTGAATCGCCAAGCAAAACGGGTGTGACCATCAGACTGGTCCTGCAAGAAATTTTCTGTAAAATGATAACACAGGCCCAGACACCGAAATTTTGAATAACCAGCGGCAGATATTTGTCCAAATGAATAAAGAAATATACAAAATAAATGATCAAGCCCATAATAATTATGCTATAAAGAAAAATCTTTCTTCAAATATTTAATATAAAATATAGTACTCGTATAAAAAAGAACTTGCGGGATGTCAACTTAAAAAGAATTCAGCCGGTCTTATTAATAACGACGGTCGCAAAAAAATAAAATATTCCCCGCTGAATATTGTTGCTTAAAATTAATATTCACAATGATAATGTTATTAACCTTTGCTGGACTTAGAAATAAATCTGTAATAACAATTATAAATAAAGAAAATTTTAAACTGTTATGTTGAATATTAATCCCAAAAAACAAATCCTGATTATTTATGTCGTTTTGATATTGGCAACGATTGCTGTTTTCTGGCAGGTGAATCACTATGATTTCATTAATCTCGATGATTACGCTTACGTGAAGGATAATGGCCACATCCGGTTAGGTATAATCCCAGACGGAATTCGTTGGGCATTTAGTACAAGATATCTCGACTTGTGGCATCCGCTTCTATGGCTGTCCTTGATGTTCGACTATCAGCTTTACAGTCTGAATCCCGGCGGGTATCATGTAACCAATCTTATCCTGCATATCCTCAGCACGTTGCTGCTCTTCTGGCTCTTTCACCGCATGACAGGCGCTCTCTGGAGGAGCGCCTTTGTCGCTGCTTTCTTTGCCCTCCATCCCCTGCATGTGGAATCCGTCGCCTGGATCTCTGAAAGAAAAGATGTCTTAAGCGCCTTCTTCTGGATGCTGACTTTATGTCTTTATGTCTATTACACGGAGAAACCGGTTATCAGAAGGTATCTGCTTGTTGTGTTTTCCTTCGTTTGTGCTCTCATGAGTAAGCCCATGGTGGTCACCCTGCCCGTGATTATGATGCTTCTGGATTACTGGCCGCTCAATCGTTTTGAAACAAAAAAAGATCACCCGGTCTTATGGCAGGTGAAGGAAAAACTACCGTTCTTTCTTCTATCGGCTGTTCTTGTCATTATTATACTCTCCACTCCGAGCAATAATCTTCCTCGTAAGATTTTACCACCTGATGTTCGGATCGCCAACGTACCCATTGCCTTTGTGACTTATCTGGGAAAAACATTCTGGCCCAATGATCTGGCTATTTATTATCCTTTTCCAACTCAGGTTCCGCTCTGGCAGGTCTTGGGAGCCACCCTTCTGATTACAGTTATCAGTATTATTGTTATTGTAATGTCAAAACGTTTGCCGTATCTCTTTGTCGGATGGCTATGGTTCGCGACGGCCATTGCTCCGGTTATCGGGATAATACAGCTATCGGGTTACGCTATGGCTGACCACTATCATTACATACCTTCAATCGGCATTGCCATGATGCTGGCCTGGGGAGTTTCGTCTTTTACTGAAAGCAAAAATATCCGCAAAAAGATTTTATTCCCGGTCGGAACAATTTCCCTGGCTGTAATGACATTTTTATCTTGGAACCAGTGCGTCCATTGGAAAAACAGCTTCACTCTTTTTAACCGAGCCTTGCAAGTAACCGAAGATAACACCATGGTTTACAATCTTCTCGGACATGTTCTGTTTGAAAAAGGTAAGACCGGGGAAGCCATTGATAATTACAACAAAGCCATCCTCATAGCGCCGGATTATGTTTACGCTTACCATGGTAGAGGAAATGCTTATGCCAAACTCGGTCAATATCAACGCGCCATTGATGATTATGATGAAGCTATCCGCCTTAATCCTGATTTTGCTCCCCCTTACTCCAGCAGGGGAATCGCTTATTTTATGCAGGGGAAAAACAGACTCGGTTGTATCGATGCCAAAAAGGCTTGTGCATTAGGAAATTGTAAAATACTGGAATCCGCCGCCGGCAAAGCATTGTGCAATTAATAACTATTGTTTCCTCATAGGCAGCACTTGACTTTATTTAAAAAAGCGTAAAATGGAAAGCCGCTATGAATAAAAAACCCTCTTACTTCATCATCATATTTCTAATTGTCGCTTCCTGCGCAGCGTTCGGCAGAATTGGGAGCAATGGTTTTATAAATTATGATGAGATTCTGTATATTACTAAAAACGGTCATATTCAGCAGGGACTAAATCCCGAAAGTCTTAAATGGGCGGCTACAGCCATTGTTGCCAGTAACTGGCATCCTCTAACTTTGCTCTCTCATATGCTGGACTGGAGCCTGTTCGGAGCAAATCCATCCGGTCATCATCTGGTCAGCCTGCTTTTTCACATAGGCGCTGTTATCTTTCTTTTCCTTTTTTTTAATAAAACAACAAATAATATCTGGCCGTCCGCTTTCGCCGCTGCTTTCTTTGCTCTTCATCCCCTGCGGGTAGAATCGGTGGCCTGGGCGGCAGAACGAAAAGATGTCTTGAGTATGTTCTTCGGTATGGCTTGTATCTATTCTTATGCCTTCTATGTTGAAAGGTCTAAACTTACCCCATATTTTCTCTAGCCTGATATTGTTTGTTCTGGCCCTTATGTCTAAGCCGATGCTGGTCACTCTACCTTTTGTCCTGATGCTACTGGACTACTGGCCGCTTAAACGATGGCAAAAAACAATTGATGAACAAGATAAAAGTTTTAGTTCGGCGGGCGTACTTATTTGTGAAAAAGTTCCCTTTGTTATATTATCTGTCATCTCCTGTATCATTACTCTATGGGCGCAAAATCAAGGAGGGTCTCTTGCCTCTGTTGAACGTTTGCCTTTTTTCGAACGTGCAACCAACGCAATTATTTCTTATGTCGCTTATTTGGAGAAAATCTTCTTACCGGTTAATCTGGCTGGATTTTATCCTTACGAATTTTCTCTGGTCTTATGGAAGATTTTAATTTCCGGCTTCATTCTTACAGGAATTACTTTTGTTGTTCTTTATTACATCAGGAAGCTGCCTTTTTTATTCGTCGGCTGGTTCTGGTACCTAGGAACGCTCATTCCTGTCATCGGCCTGGTTCAGGTTGGCAAGCAAGCAATGGCCGACCGCTATACTTATCTGCCCTCTGTCGGTATTGCCGTTGGACTCGCCTGGATAATACCGTCTTTTATTGAGATTGAAAATATTCGCAAAAAGATTTTATTCCCGGTGGCGATAGCCCTTCTTGCTGTTCTGACAATCTTAACATGGAAACAATGCGGTTACTGGCAAAACAGCATAGATCTTTGGAATCACGTCTTGCAAACAACAAAAGACAATTGTTTGGCGCATAACAATCTGGCTTATGCTCTGATTGAAAAAGGAAGAACCGAAGAAGCCATTGATCATTATAATAATGCTATCCGTATAGAACCAAACAATTATGATCATTACAACAGCAGGGGAAATGCTTACGTCACATTGGGAAAACATCAACTTGCCATTGATGATTTTAATAAAGCCGTCGCTCTTAAGGCTGAAACCTTTAATAAAAGAGGAATCGTTTGCGCTACACGGGGCCAGGATCAAAGTGCCATCGAGAACTTCAATAAAGCAATCAGTCTGAAACAAGATTATGCCAATGCCTACAACAACAGGGCTTTTGTTTATTTAAATCAGGGCAATAATGAATTTGGTTGTCAGGATGCTCAAAAAGCATGTGCTCTGGGAGCCTGCAATATATTAATAGCGGCTAAAAGTAAGGAACTATGCCGTTAGACAAATACTACGTTTAATATTGCACTGAAAGAAGTTTATATAAACTATGTCAAATAAAATAAATAATAATTCAAAAAAACAAATCCTGATTATTTATATCGTTTTGATATTGGCAACACTTGCCGTCTTCTGGCAGGTGAAGCAATGCAACTTTGTAAATTTCGATGATCAAATTTATGTTACCGCTAACAATCACATCCAGTCAGGAATTACACTGGATGGAATTCGCTGGGCGTTCAGCACAACCTATGCGGAATTCTGGCATCCTTTGACCTGGCTGTCCTTGATGTTTGATTATCAGCTTTACAGTCTGAATCCCGGCGGGTATCATGTAACCAATCTTATCCTGCATATCCTCAGCACGTTGCTGCTCTTCTGGCTCTTTCACCGCATGACAGGCGCTCTCTGGAGGAGCGCCTTTGTCGCTGCTTTCTTTGCCCTCCATCCCCTGCATGTGGAATCCGTCGCCTGGATCTCTGAAAGAAAAGATGTCTTAAGCGCCTTCTTCTGGATGCTGACTTTATGTCTTTATGTCTATTACACGGAGAAACCGGTTATCAGAAGGTATCTGCTTGTTGTGTTTTCCTTCGTTTGTGCTCTCATGAGTAAGCCCATGGTGGTCACCCTGCCCGTGATTATGATGCTTCTGGATTACTGGCCGCTCAATCGTTTTGAAACAAAAAAAGATCACCCGGTCTTATGGCAGGTGAAGGAAAAACTACCGTTCTTTCTTCTATCGGCTGTTTTTTCCATTATTACGATTTACGCGCAGCGCAATCTATTTACAAATAATTTCTCCCTTGCTGCAAGATTTGCCAATGCGCTTGTGTCTTTTGTGACTTATCTGGAGAAAACTTTCTGGCCTTACGATCTGGCTGTTTTTTATCCGTTTTCAAATAACCTCCCCATCTGGCAGATTCTGGGAGCGACTTTACTAATAGTGATCATCTCTATTAGGGTAATAATGGTATTTAAACGCTTACCGTTTTTATGTGTCGGATGGTTTTGGTATATAATAGCACTTTTGCCGGTGCTCGGCATCGTCAGATCCACATCCCATTCCATGCACGACTGTTACAATTATCTGCCCTCTGTTGGCTTTTACATTATACTTGCATGGGGCATTCCGTCCTTGATTAAAAGCGACAACGTTCGCAAAAAGATTTTATTCCCAGCGGCAATTTCCGCCGGACTGATTCTGGCTGCCATAACTTGGCAGCAATGCGGTTATTGGGGAAATACCATTAGACTTTGGAATCATGCCTTGAAAGTAACAGAAAATAATTACATGGCGCATACTAACCTTGCGGCAGATCTTCTTAAAAGAGGAAAAATAAACGAGGCAATTGATCATCTTGGCAAGGCTATCAGCATAATGCCCTCTTTTGAAATTCCTTATTACGATCGGGGGATTGCTTATTATCATCTTGGCATGAGACAGCGCGCACTCGACGATTTCAAAAAAGCAACCCGCATCAAACCGGATTATACCGCAGCTTATTACAACATGGGAATTATTTACATGGATCTTGGCGAGTATCAAAGTGCCATAGCGAATTATAGTGAAGCTATCCGGCTGAATCCCGATTATGCCTATGCCTACAACGACAGGGCTCTGGTTTATTTCAAGCAGAGTGATCCGGAACATGGTTGCCCGGATGTGAAAAAAGCTTGTTTGCTGGGTGTCTGCAAGGTATTAGAATGGTCTAGGAGCAAGGGATTCTGTCGTTAGAGAAGTTCTATGTTTTATGTTCAACGTTGAACCTTGAAGGGAACTTAAATAGACTATGTTCAATAAACTAAATATCAGTCCGGGCAAACAGAAATTTATAGTTTATGCAGTTTTGATATTAGTTACGCTTGCTGTTTTCCGGCAGGTGAATCACTATGACTTCATCAATCTCGATGATTACAAGTATGTGAAGGATAACAATCACATCCAGTCAGGAATAACGCTGGATGGAATTCGGTGGGCGTTCGGCACAACCTATGCGGAGTTCTGGCATCCTCTGACCTGGCTGTCCTTGATGTTCGACTATCAGCTTTACGGCTTGAATCCCGGCGGGTATCATCTGACCAACCTTATTCTGCATATCTTCAGCACGTTGCTCCTCTTCTGGCTCTTTCACCGCATGACAGGCGCTGTCTGGAAAAGTGCCTTTGTCGCTGCTTTCTTTGCCCTCCATCCCCTGCATGTGGAATCGGTTGCCTGGATCTCTGAAAGAAAAGATGTCTTAAGCGCCTTCTTCTGGATGCTGACGCTATGCCTTTATGTCTATTACACAGAGAAACCGGTTATTAAAAGGTATCTGCTTGTTGTGGTTTCCTTTGTCTGTGCTCTCATGAGCAAGCCCATGGTGGTCACCTTGCCCGTGATTATGATGCTTCTGGATTACTGGCCGCTGAATCGCTTTGAATTGAAAAAAACCGGGAGTACCCCGACAGAAGCTGCGCATCGAAAAAATCTGTTATGGTTAATGTTGGAAAAGATACCTTTCTTTATTCTAGCCGCTTTCTTTTCTATCATTACGTTCTACGCTCACTACATTCCATCAAGAAAATATTTCCCCCTGAGTTCTCGAGTTGCCAACGCACCTGTGTCTTTTGTGACTTATCTGGGAAAAACATTCTGGCCTCATGATCTGGCCGTTTCTTATCCTTTCCCAAATCAAATCCCGGCTTGGCAAATTCTGGGTTCAACTTTTCTGATTCTTGTCATCAGTGCTTTCGTCATTGCGACGGCAAGACGTTTGCCATACCTTTTTGCCGGATGGCTATGGTACGCAATAACTATTCTGCCGGTACTCGGAATCATGCAAATAGGAGGCTTCGCGATGGCCGACCGCTATTACCATCTTCCCTCTATCGGCATTGCCATCATGTTCTCCTGGAATATTTCATCTTTCATTAAGAGTGAAAATATGCGCAAATATATTTCATTCCCGCTGGGAATTATTTTTATAGCAATCTTGTCATTCTTAACATGGAAACAATGCGGTTACTGGCAAAACAGCATTGAACTTTTTAATCATACTCTGCAGATCACAAAAAATAACGCATTGGCGCACAATAGCATAGCCCCATCTCTTGCTGAAGAAGGACGAATCAATTTAGCTTTTCATCATTTTAATGAGGCAATCCGCATTAGACCGGATTATGCCGATGCCTATAACAACAGGGGAAATGTTTACAGAAGACTAGGCCAATACCAACAGGCCATAGCGGATTACAGCAAAGCCATCAGCCTTAATCCTGATTATGCCGACGCCTATTACAACAGGGGACTTGCTTACTTTATTCAAGGCGAGTACAAAGCCGGCTGCATCGACGCAAAAAAGGCGTGTGAATCAGGAATTTGCAAAATATGGGAAATTGCTGCCGATAGAGATTTATGCCGTTAGAGAAGTTTTATGTTTTATGTTCAACGTTGAACCTTGAAGCAAACTTAAACAGACTATGTTAAATAAGATAAATATCAGCCCTCAAAAACAGAAACTGATTATTTATATCGTTTTAATATTGGCAACACTTGCTGTCTTCTGGCAGGTGAATCACTATGATTTTATAAATTATGATGATCCAATTTATATTACCGCTAACAATCACATCCAGTCAGGAATAACACCGGATGGAATTCGCTGGGCATTCAGCACAAGATATTTAGAGTTCTGGCATCCACTTCTATGGCTGTCCTTGATGTTTGATTATCAGCTTTACAGTCTGAATCCCGGCGGGTATCATCTGACCAACCTTATTCTGCATATCCTCAGCACATTGCTCCTCTTCTGGCTCTTTCACCGCATGACAGGCGCTGTCTGGAAGAGCGCCTTTGTCGCTGCTTTCTTTGCCCTCCATCCCCTGCATGTGGAATCCGTCGCCTGGATCTCTGAAAGAAAAGATGTCTTAAGCGCCTTCTTCTGGATGCTGACTTTATGTCTTTATGTCTATTACACGGAGAAACCCGTTATTAAAAGGTATCTGCTTGTTGTGTTTTCCTTCGTCTGCGCTCTCATGAGTAAGCCCATGGTGGTCACCCTGCCCGTGATTATGATGCTTCTGGATTACTGGCCGCTCAATCGTTTTGAAACAAAAAAAGATCACCCGGTCTTATGGCAGGTGAAGGAAAAACTACCGTTCTTTGTCTTGTCGGTAGTTTTTATCATTATTGCATTTTTTATTCCGAATTCTGATATATCGATATCCGCAGCAAGTTTCCCTTTAATGTCCCGGCTTGCCAATGCACCAATTGCTTTCGTGACATATCTGGGAAAAACATTCTGGCCTCATGATCTGGCTATTTTTTATCCTTTTACCAATCAACTTCCCCTCTGGAAAGTTCTGGGCTCGACTCTTCTCATTCTCGTCATCAGTGCGGTCATCCTTGTGATGATGAAACTTTTTCCATATCTATTTACCGGCTGGTTTTGGTATGTGATAACTCTTCTACCCGTTATCGGAATTACGCAATTAAGATCCTTCGCCATGGCCGACCGCTATACTTATCTGCCCTCGATAGGTATAGTCATCAGCCTTGTTTGGGGAGTTTCGTCCTTAATCAAGAACGGAATTTTGCGTCAGAAAATTTTATTCCCAACATCAATGGCAGTATTGGCCATTCTGGCAGTTTTAACATGGAAACAGTGCAGCTATTGGAAAGATAATATTGACCTCTTAAATCATGCTCTGAAAGTAACAAAAAATAATTACATGGCGCATATCAATCTCGCTTTAGATTTAATGGAAAAGGGAAAAATGAACGAGGCAGTTGATCATTACAACAAAGCTATTAGCATAATACCATATTATGAAGTCATTTATTATGACAGGGGAATCGCTTATTATCATCTAGGCCAGAAACAACGCGCTTTAGAGGATTTTAAGGAAGCCATCCGCCTAAAACCGGATTATGCCGCAGCTTTTTACAATATGGGAATCGTCTACCTGGGTCTTGGCAAGTATCAAAATGCCATAGAGAATTATACTGAGACTATCCTCATAAATCCCGGTTATGCTTATGCCTACAACGACAGGGCACTGGCTTATTTAAATCAGGGTCATAATAAAGATGGTTGCTCCGATGCGCAAAAAGCTTGTGCTCTGGGAGTCTGCAGGGTATTTGAATGGGCTAACAGCATGGGGTTCTGTCGCTGACTTAATTTCTCTAACATAGACAAAGATGAATGGAACAAGTCATGTTAAATAAAATAAATACCAGACGTCAAACACAAAAACTGATTGTTTATATCGTTTTGATATTGGCAACGATTGCTGTTCTCCGGCAGGTAAATCACTATGATTTCATCAATCTCGATGATTACAAGTATGTAATGTTCAATAACCATATCCTGTCAGGAATAACGCTGGACGGAATTCGCTGGGCGTTCGGCACAAGATATTTCGACTTGTGGCATCCACTTCTATGGCTGTCCTTGATGTTTGATTATCAGCTTTACAGTCTGAATCCCGGCGGGTATCATCTGACCAACCTTATTCTGCATATCCTCAGCACATTGCTCCTCTTCTGGCTCTTTCACCGCATGACAGGCGCTGTCTGGAAGAGCGCCTTTGTCGCTGCTTTCTTTGCCCTCCATCCCCTGCATGTGGAATCCGTCGCCTGGATCTCTGAAAGAAAAGATGTCTTAAGCGCCTTCTTCTGGATGCTGACTTTATGTCTTTATGTCTATTACACGGAGAAACCCGTTATTAAAAGGTATCTGCTTGTTGTGTTTTCCTTCGTCTGCGCTCTCATGAGTAAGCCCATGGTGGTCACCCTGCCCGTGATTATGATGCTTCTGGATTACTGGCCGCTCAATCGTTTTGAGACAAAAAAAGATAACCCGGTCTTATGGCAGGTGAAGGAAAAACTGCCGTTCTTTGTCTTATCGACTATTCTTGTTATTATTACGCTTTATAATCCCGGCAGCATAGAAACCTCCGATTTTTTTCCCCCCCTCGGTTTACGGCTTGTCAACGCTCCTATATCTTTTGTGACTTATCTGGAAAAAACTTTCTGGCCGCATAATCTAGCCATTTTTTATCCGTTTTCGGATCAACTTCTGCTCTGGCAAGTTTTGGGAACGATAATTTTAATTATTGTTATCAGCGTTTTTGTTGCTGCAATAATGAAACGACTGCCTTATCTTTTCGTCGGATGGTTCTGGTATGTAATAACCATTTTACCGGTTATAGGAATTATTCAAATATGGTTATGCGGAATGGCCGACCGCTATTATTATCTTCCCTCCATCGGCATCTCCATCCTCCTTGCGTGGGGAGTTCCTTCCTTAATCAAAAGCGAAAAGATGCGAAAGAATATCTTATTCCCGGCAGGATTAATTTTTATTGCTGTGATGTCACTCTTAACATGGAAACAAGGCGGCTACTGGGAGAATAATGCCACAATCTTTAGCCATGCCATACAGGCAAATAAGAATAACTATCTGGCGCATAGAAATTTTGCATCCGCACTGTCCGATGAAGGTAAATTCAAAGAAGCTTTTTATCACTACAATGAGGCAATCCGCATAAAACCTGATTATTCAGATATTTATTACAACAGAGGAAATGCTTATACAAAATTATGCAAATACCAACAGGCACTAGAGGATTATAATAAAGCTATTACTCTGAACCCTGCTTCAGCCGAAACCTTCAATAATAGAGGATTTATATACATTAAATTCGGTCAGTATCAACGCGCCATTGAAGACTATAGTAAGGCTATCTCACTGAAGCAAGATTATGCTGATGCATACAGCAACAGAGCTTTTGTTTATTTACATCTTGGGAACAAGGAGTTGGGTTGTTCTGACGCGCGAAAAACCTGCGAACTGGGAAGCTGCGCGGCACTTCAAGCTGCTTTAGCGAAAGGATTATGCCGCTAAAGAAATTTTTTCAAAATATAATGAATAAATATCACCAAAGTATCCTCAGGATTTGCCATCTTTCTGAGACTCATCTTTCACCGGTGCGGCAAATATATCAAAAAGCGATTTAAAGGATGAGAGACCGGCCACGGCCTGTGGATTGATTTTGGAGTAGTTTTCACCGTACTCAAGCCACTTTTTAAATTGATCGTCAGCCACATTGCGGAATAAAAGATAATTCTTGATGGTTTGTTCGAGATACTTCTCAAAAAAATCCGTCAGCACATTTTCGCCATATTGAATGATCAGATAAAGCAGTGGTGGTGGAAGAAGATATTTCTTCTTACGCGCCTCTTCCAAAACGATTTGTGTCAGGATGGCAGAGGTTACATCTTCTCCTGTTTTGGCGTCTTTAACCTGAATTTTTCGTCCCTGTCGCACAATATCCGTCACATAATCCAAAGTAACATAAATACTTTTTTCCGTGTCATAAAGCCTGCGGTTAGTGTATTTTTTCAGCAAAAGTGTATTGTCTTCCATATTTATTCCCCTTAAACATTCTATTACAAAATTATGAAATAATTGCAACATTAAAAAACCATCAATAATAATTATTGCAGTAAATAAAATATTTAAATATTTGTAATTACTGATATAATATTATCAATCCATGCTAAAAACTATCTCAATAGAAAATATATTGCAACGCAACATTTTTTCTATTGACAAATAAAAAACTCTGCTTATAATATAGCTGGAAATAAAAACCATAAAAGGAGTATTTATGATGGAAAATAAGAATAAAGCCCAAGCCAAACAGATGATTGATTATCATAAGGCAGCCTTCGAAACATATTATAATTCCGTCCTTATGTTGCAGGAACAAACAACCAAAGCACTTGATAATATGCTCAGGCAATCTCCATGGATCCCGGCACAAACAAAATCTTCCATTAATGAATGGATCGGCATTTATAAAAAGGTTACAGCGGATTTTAAAGAATCCATTGATCAGAACTATTCAAAAATGGAAGATCTTTTAAAGTCAGGCGTTGAAGACTCTAAATCAAAGAAAAAAGCAGACAAGGAATAACGTCATGTATCCTAAAATGATGATTAAACAGATTCTTGATTTCAATAGAAAAGCTTTTGAAGATAGTTTCAATGCCGTTTCCGCCATTGAAGAACAATCCCAAAAAGCCCTGTCTTTCTTCCAGGAGGAGTCCCTGTTTTTCCCGGAGCAAAGCAAGCAAGCCATTGAAGATTGGATTAAAACTTATAAAAACGGCATGGACAATTTCAAAACAAATATGAACAGCCGGTTTAAATTCATTGAAGATTGTCTTTTAAAAGCTTACGAGGAAATGGAATCATCTCTAAAGTCGGTAGCGGAACAAACAAACCCCGTCATGAATACCAATCGAAGTATAAAAAAAGAATCTGTCGGTAAAAAAGGCGCTTCCCGCAAGAGGGCAGTGACTAAAAAAACAGCAAAACAAAATAACTAATATGGAGGAAAACATGGAACCCAAACAAATTGCAAAACAGATTGTGGATTTTAACAAGACAGCTTTTGATAATGCATTTAATGCGATGTCAACAATTCAGGAACAGGCCGAGAAAATGTTCACAGCCACCATGGAACAGACCGCATTTTTCCCGGAAGAAGGCAAAAAACTGATCAATGAATGGATAAAAAATTACAAAAAAGGTCTTGAGGAATTCAAAGCGACCGCCGATGAAAATTTCAAAAAGGTGGAAACATTTTTTTCATCAAAATAAGAAATCATGTTAAAAAAGCAGCCGTGAAATTTCACGGCTGCTTTTTTATTTCCGCATTTTAATTTCAAATCTAGACACGACAGACTGATGGTTGCGCTTAACTTGCACAGAACGACAAGGAATCGGATTACTCGAGCAGTTCCGCCATGCCGGAAATCATTTCTTCGGTGAGACCCGGATAGACCCCTATCCAGAAAGTATCATCTACGATTCGATCCGTATTTTTGAGTTTCCCGACAACCCTGAAACCGGCTTTTCTTTTTCTCATTTCATTGAAGCAGGGATGCCTGAGAATATTCCCGGCGAAAAGCATTCTTGTCTGCACGCCGTTTTCTTCCAAACGATTGACGACTTCACCTCTCTTTACGCCCGCATTTACCGTTAATAGAAACCCGAACCAACTCGGGTCGGAATTTTTAAAAGGTTCAGGGAGAATATATTTATCGCTCAGATGAGATACTTTTTCTTTTAAAAGACTCCAGTTCTTTTTTCGTTTTTCAATAAACCCGGGAAGTTTTTCCAACTGCGCGCAGCCGATAGCCGCCTGCATATCCGTAACTTTCAGATTATATCCGAAATGCGAATAAACATATTTATGATCATACCCCATCGGCAGTTCGCCGAATTTTCGCGTGAATCTTTTTCCGCAGGTGTTATCCTTTCCGGAAGGGCAGAAGCAATCTCTTCCCCAATCCCTCAGCGAGAGCATAATCCTCGATAATTCGGAATCGCTAGTATAGACAGCTCCCCCCTCGCCCATCGTCATGTGATGAGGCGGGTAAAAACTGGAGGTCCCGATATGCCCGAAAGTTCCGGTGTATCGCCATTCATTCCTGTATTTGTATTTCGAACCGAGTGAGTCGCAATTATCCTCTATCAACCAGAGTTTGTTGTCATCACAAAACCATTTTACCTTTTCGATGTCAAAAGGATTCCCCAGCGTGTGTGCCAGCACCACCGCTTTTGTTTTTTTGCTGAGGGCTTTATCCAGCAAATTTACATCCACATTATATTCGGGGATGGTGACATCGACAAAAACGGGAACAGCTCCGTACTGGATAATGGGAGTAACGGTCGTAGGGAAACCAGCCGCCACGGTAATGATTTCGTCGCCCCTTTTTATTTTTCTGTCCTTTAGCTTATCGCTGGTAAGTGCCATAAACGCGAGAAGATTCGCGGAAGAACCTGAATTGACCAGATAGGCGTGTTTTATTTTTAAAAATGATGCAAATTTCTCCTCAAATTCATCGGCAAATCTTCCGGTAGTAAGCCAAAAATCAAGAGACGCATCTACAAGATTAACCAATTCCTTATCATCATAGACTCTTCCCGCGTAAGAAATTCGTTGCCCTTTTTTAAAATTCTTTGATTTTTTCTCTGAGTTTAAGTTTTCCTTATAATATTTTCTGACAAGACTTAAGATTTTCTTTTTATCCATAATAGCTCTCGATCTGTCTTGATGTAATTTCGCTTAAATTTCCTTTTCCCTGATAAACCTTGTACCATTCCATCGTTTTTTTAATGGCCGTCACGCTGTTCCAGTGGGGTTTCCATAAAAGTTTCTTTTGCGCCTTGGATGAATCAAGTTTTAAATAACTCGCCTCATGCGGAGCATTGGGATTGTTTCTAATTTCATATCCGGCATCATTTCCCCAGAATTTACAGAAGGCATTGATGATTTCCAGAACGGATTTTGCGTCTTTTTCTTTCGGCCCGAAATTCCAGCCGGCGGAAAATTCTTTCGGCGATTTACACAGAGATTCTGCAAGTATCAGATAACCGGCAAGAGGCTCCAGAACGTGTTGCCAGGGTCTGGTCGAATCAGGATTTCTGATAATTATTTTTTCTCCCTTCATCACTCCGCGTATACAATCCGGGATAAGCCGGTCAGCCGCAAAATCCCCACCGCCAATGACATTGCCGGCTCTGGCCGTTGCTACGCCGATTTTTTCTCCTGACTGATAAAATGATTTTCTATAAGAATCAGTGACCAGTTCCGAGCAGGCTTTGGAATTGGAATACGGATCGAAACCGCCCATCGGTTCATTCTCTTTGTAGGCTATTTCCAGATTTTCCCTGTTTTCATAACATTTGTCGGTTGTCACATTGACAATGGCTTTTAAAGTTTTATGTTCCCGAAAAGCTTCAAGCAGATTGATGGTTCCCATTACATTTGTGGCATAGGTATCAACAGGATTTTTATAGGACTCAAGAACCAGAGGCTGCGCGGCCAGATGAAAAACAATTTCCGCGTCTCTGATATGCTTTTTAAGACAGTTCGAATCGCGGACGTCGCCATGAACAGAGTTAACCTTTGATTTTAAATCTAGCAATTCAAATAAACTGGGCTTTGTCGGAGGATCAAGGGCATAGCCTGTGACAGAAGCGCCCATTTGATAAAGCCAGAAGGAAAGCCAGGAACCTTTAAATCCGGTATGGCCGGTTATAAAAACTTTTTTCTCTTGCCAGAACCTGTCGGAAACGTTTCTCATTATTCCCAGACCTTCCAGGGCGCTTTGCCAGTGTTCCAAAGATCTTCAAGATATATTTTATCCCTCAGGGTATCCATCGCGTACCAAAAGCCATCATGTTTGTAAGCCTTCAGATTTCCCTCACTTGCCAATGTTTCCAGAGGTTTTCTCTCCATGATAGTTTTATCATCGTCCAGATAATCAAATATTCCGGGCTCCATGACAAAAAATCCGCCGCTGATCCAATGTCCGTCTCCCGTCGGTTTTTCCAGAAATCTGGATACATTATCCTTTTCATCCAAATCTATAACTCCGAATCTGCCGGGAGGCTTGATTGCTGTTACCGTTGCCAGCTTCTTATGTTTTTTGTGAAACGCAATTAAATCTTTAATATTAATATTGGAAAGTCCGTCGCCGTAAGTCAAAAGAAAAGTTTCATTGCCGACATAATTTTTTATTCTCTTTACTCTGCCGCCGGTCATCGTATCCACGCCGGTATTCACCAGTGTGACTTTCCACGGTTCGGCGGTATGCGCATGCACCAGTTTTTCATTTTTATTCGAAAAATCGAAAGTGACATCCGATTCATGGAGATAATAATTGGCAAAGTATTCCTTGATGACATACCCTTTATAACCTAGGCATATTATGAATTCATTAATGCCGTATTTTGTATAAAGCTTCATGATGTGCCACATGATAGGTTTTCCGCCGATTTCAATCATGGGCTTGGGTTTCAATACCGATTCCTCGGTAATTCTCGTACCCATCCCTCCCGCTAAAATGACTGCTTTCATAAAATTTCCTTACTTTGAGTTTGATCTTTTGTTGTAAAATTTATTCTTTCTCTTTCAATCACAAGTGGACGCTTTAGAACTTGAGTATAAATATTACCGACATATTCACCAATAATACCGATAAATATCAATTGTACCGAGGAAAAGAAAAAAAGCCCTATGACTAAAGGCGCCTGTCCAACCTGGAAGCTGTTCCAAAATAATATTTTATAAGCCAGATATCCTAAAGCAACAAGCATGCTTAATATGGCCGTACCAAATCCCAAGATACTGGCCAATCTTAATGGAACCTTGGAATGCGTTGTTATTCCAAGCATCGCCATGTCAAACAATGTATAAAAATTGTTTTTGGTAACGCCGCGCTTTCTTTGGGGCTGGTGATATTCCATGATCGCCCTTTCAAAACCGATATCGCATATCAGTCCCCTGAAGTAAGGGTAGGCATCAGGAATGCCTCTTAAAATTTCAATCACTCTTTTATCATAAAGACCGAATCCCGTGTAATTCCCGATCAGCTCAATATCCGCAAGTTTCGTAACAATTTTATAGTAAAGTTTTCTGATTATAAAGAAGATCGAAGATTCGTCACTCTGCTTTTTGACTCCTACAACAATCTTAAAACCATCTTCCCATTTTTTGATGAACTCGGGTATCAGGTTCGGCGGATCTTGAAAATCAGCTACAATGGAGATAACCGCGTCCCCGGTCGCCTGCAAGAGAGCGTGATGCGGAGATCGTATATGACCGAAGTTTCTGGAATTGACTATAATTTTAACATTCTTGTCAACGCTTGCTATTTTTTTTAAAATGGAAACAGTGGTATCCTTCGAAGCATTATCAATAAAGATGTGCTCGTATTCATAATCCTTTAGTTGTTCCTGAAATACTTGTTTTACTTCCTTATACAAAGCTTCAACATTTTCTTCCTCATTGTAACATGCGGTGATGATCGAAATTTTTTTCATAACACCTCACCAAATACTTGTAATATCGCATCAAGAGAAGAATATCGGGGATTATAGCCGAGTTGCTGAAGTTTCTTATCAGCCGAATAATAGTTCATTTTGAAACCAGTAGTGGAGGATTCAACTCTTGTTTCTTTTTTAACTTCATAATGAAAATTAAATTTCTCCGCAATGCCCTTCAGCATATCCATTTTGGTTATCGGCTTTTTGCTGTAAGTGTTAAAAGCGTCATTGACAAAGCCTGTTTCCTTCCAGCGTTTTATCACAAGATAAATAACCTGCAACATATCCTCTGGATGAAGATAGTCTCTCACAATATTGACATCATTTGTAATAAAAGTTTGTTTATTTTTTATGGCCGTCATTATTTCCGAAACAAGAAAATTGGAATTGAAATCTATAAATTTGCTTACATAGCTAAAAATACGTAAATCAACAATGCTCAGATTCTCAAAAGATCGGTGTTTTGCTTCAGAATTCAATTTGGAAACGCCATAATAATCCATAGGTGAAATTTCCGTCATTCCGCTTAAAAAACAGGATTGCTCCGTAATAGGATTCTGAAAATTTCTACCATATACGGCACCGCTGCTTAAGCTGATATAAAGAGATTTCCCGTTTTTCTTAAGATAATCCAAAATATTATTATCCCAAGTCTCATGTATATTGAATATTGCCGGTCCAAAATCCATCCGGCCTTTTAAATTGGATATTCCTATGCAGTTGATAATGACATCATGATCATGACGTATGAAATCTTCGGACGAATAAACTTTAGCACCCTTTATTTCCGAAATCAAACTCGCAGGCTCTCTCGAATATAGTTCCAGATCAGACAATTCAACCTTCTCCATATAAAGAGAAATAAGACTTCTGGCAATATGTCCCCGAGCACCCAGAATGCTGACCTTCATGTTCAGTCCTTATTAGAGCTTCACATTATATAATATAATAAAAACTTCAATTTTTCTCATCTGAAAATTTAAGAAGATTTATAAATAATGCTATGTAATCTATCACTACTTATATTAAATACAATGTTTCTTTTTTTATTTTTAAATAATTTTCTAACTTATAATTATTTCTTCGGAGAATTTTGTTTTATTAAAAACAAAATAATGATTTAAAAAATAACCGAAAAACCCCAACGGAATAATAAGAATTGCCTGACCAATGTATTCATTTATTCCAAAATTTTTAAATATAGCAAGAAAAAGGACAGTCACAATATACCTGATTCCGGAAACTCCGACAAATTTTAAAATTAATCCGTTCTCCTTATTTTCGAACACCAATAGACCCGTTGTTTTAAAATTAAACAACAAAGCTATTATCGTAGTAATAAAAGTAGCCAGCGCATAATGCAAACCGACATAAATCAATAAAGCGAACAATCCGTATCCAAAAATCGTATTCAGTCCGCTTACCAGAAAAAAGTGAGTAATTCTATTATGGAGTATTTTTTTTATAAGACTCATCTATTGATTAGGAAAATACCATATTTATTTGATGGTGTAGGTTATAGAAAAGAAGCAGAATAATCAATAAAAAGTTTTATTGATTCGGAATGCAGCTCATTGGAATGATATATGTTCACAACAGATAGCTTCATTTATCGTAAAACAAATACAATATATAGTAACATCAATCAATAAACGGAGAACCATAATTCTTTACTTTTTTATCTTAATTTTCGAAAACAGACAAGGTTTAATCTGATAATAATTGTTTCTTATGCAATAACGTTAAAGATAAATAACCTAAAAATATTTAATAAAAAAATATCTGATTCTTTTTTGTTAACCTAATCTTCCAAATAACATAATGAATAAAAATACGCTTTCAGAAAAAACGATCAAACCGCAAACCAAAACTTTCATATGATCTCGTCAGCATTTATCATTTCTTTGAATGTGACTTTTGAACACCTTTTTCATACGCACTATATATTTTTGCTGCACGTCGAATTATCAAATCTATGAAAAAATGACCTACCGAAAAAAAATTCTTTAATTTAATCGCTTGCGAAGAACCGAATTTTCTCTCCTGAGCCATAACAGGAATTTCCAAATAACTCATTCCCTCATCCAGTGATCTGACAATAATATCTGCTTGAAAACAAAAACCGCTATAGCCGGTATGCCAACGCATGACATTGTAAGTTAAACATAACGCACATCCATTATAGTATTTTATTCTATATCCACCGATAAGATTGACTAAAAATGTATATACTTTTGAAAGCATATTTCTAAAAAAAGACTTTCCTGTCACTTTGATATGATGAGGTATAATACAATCAGCCTTTCCTAATAAACCAAAAATTTTTTCCAAACTTTCTTTGGGTTCGGCATTATCTCCACAAACTAATTTATAATATCTGCCTTTTGCCAAAAAAGCTCCGTCAATATAATTCCTGGATAAACCTGCATTTTCCTTCCTTACTAACAAACGGATACCATAATCTGGATGTTCATTAATGTAACCTTGAATCAACTCCTTGGTATTATCTTCCGATGCATCATCGACAGCTATTATTTCCCAGGAAAACGACATCTGGCGTAAAACTGACACCAAAATATTAAGCGTATCAATGATGTTAGACTCTTCATTATAACAAGGGATCATAATGGTGAGGTCTCTATCATAGTATTGTAGCACATGCTCAAGCACTTTTCCTGAATCTAAAAAAACATACGGCGGCATCTTATAGTCCTTTCATCTATTCTCATTTCTAGGGTAACCAGCAAGAGTGAATAAGGAATGTGCCATTGGATAAAATCCAGTATGCACAACCTCATCATTCATGCTGAATACAAAAACACGCTCAAAATATTTAATTACGGTTTTCTTTAATTCTATCCCGTCTTGCAATTGGCATGGTCTTCTTTACCTCAGACCGATGCGTATTTTTGGCTTTCCGGATAACCTACCCCCAAATCTTTATAGCATATCACGTTAGAATTCTTTTATTTTTTATTTCTCAATTCAAGACCTTGTCCTGCTCGAATACTGGATGCTGCCTGTTTGCACAACTCCGTCAAAGTTTTGAAGTCTATACTTGAAACCGTTAAATCCTTTTCATTTCGTCAACATTGCTACTTTCTACATGTGGAAATCCTATCCTTGAAGTGCAGTAGCTGGCGTCAGCCATTTTATATCCGGACGTATTTGTTTCATACGTTGAACAACAACTTCGGAGATTTTATTAGGGAACGGGATAAACACGGTCCCCTGATATGGTAATTCCAGCGGAGAAATAATTGGCTTACCCAACATTGTCTGACCTATTCGGCTATTATCTTCATCAAGAAAATAACTTATCATGGTAGTGTCAATATTCGCATAAAGCCAACTGGCGGCGATAGAGGAACCAAAGATCCCGCAATCCACGGTGCCTGACAAGGAATTTGTCGCTTGCTGCTTTAATTTTCGCAACCATTCAATTCGGCTATGCAATAATTTTCCTCCTGAATTTTGATTTTCAAATATTATCGTTGTTGAGCCTTTTCCTGCGACAATAGCCAGTTCTTTGGCGACGAACGATTGGGCTAGGTATAGGTTGCCTAATCCGGCGCGATACAACAGATTCTTCAAGGTAGTGAAACTGAAGAACGAACAATGGTCGACAATCATAAGGTCAAAAGGGTTTTCCTGCCAACTTGGAACCTGAATTAATAACATGCCGTTTTCAGTTAGAAGCAAAGATATGTTTTTAAGCCATTCCACTGGCCGATATATATGCTCAAGGGTATGAAACAATACCACTAAGTCAAATTTATCTTTTATAAGTTCCTGTCCCGCAATGAAGAATTTTTCGACACCATTGATTGCCAGAACTTCATCACGGTAAAGTTCATTTTGTTCCATACCATACAGTTGCCATTGAGGGTAAAACTTTCCAAATGTTTTGAGAAAATTACCATTTCCGCAACCAATATCCAACAGTTTTCCTCTTGCTGAGATGGGAAGCAGGTCTTTTATTCCATTTATGACTTTTTGCGAACGGTTTATCATAACGTGTTGATCAAAAACTTTTTGTTCCGCACCTTGGCCTTGAAAATAAACGGCATATGATTCGTATATTTTTTGACACTCGTCAAAAAACGTCTGATCCGCAATCCGTTGCACTTGACCGCAGCTGGTACAGACTGCAAGATTTGAAACCCCATTACAGGGACGGCAATCGGAACTCACTCCGCGCAAATCTTTAATGTCGAATTCCGTACATTCGGAAAAGCAAATATGACAGTTATAAGGCATCATCCAACAAGTAATCCTTTAAAAAGTTTATGGTACTGGGGGGGAGGAGACCAAGCTTATCCTGCAACTCTCTTGTACCTAGAGTTACATACCGACAATTATGGGTTAAGCCTGAGTCAGTGGCACTTGATGGAATAATCAATCTTGTATCCAGCCCGGCATGTTTCGCCAAAAAACACGCGGCTTCGTAGTAACTCAACTGGTCCGATGCAGAACAATTGATCATTATATTTTCGGGCAGCGCGGCAATACATGTCAACACATTCACGGCAAATTTCATATTTATGGGAGAAAAATACATATCTTTGAAGGCAAAGATCTCTTGACCTTTTTTCATGGCCTCAAGCCAAAAGGTAAAAAGCTTGAATGGTGACGAAATTATTTTCGAAAAACGAATAATGGAAAAACTGTCTGCTTGTGTTCTGATTATTTCTTCCGCGTCCGCTTTTTGCCGCCCGTATTCGCTAATGGGATTAAGCGGTGACAGCGCCGCTGGTGCAGGTAAACTACCATCAAAAATCATACTGGTGGATGGATAAATGATTTTGCCGCCGCAGGCATTGGCATATTCAACAAGTGGTTGTATTGAGTCTACATTGACCTGTCGACTATATCCAGGATTTTTTTCACACTGTTCTATTGAAGTGACCGCTGCGCACAGGAAGATACATTGAATGCTTTTCGGTAAATTGGTTACATCAGGGTTTAATAGATCCAAAAATATACAATCTGAATCTGTTGGGTTTCTACTCGTTTGTAGTGGAGAAATACCCTGCTTCCTGTAGTATTCAGCAATTGCAAATCCCAAATTGCTCTTCCCACCAATAATCAAAATTTTTGCAGTTTTTGTCATTTATAATTTATAAGGATAACAACACAATCCTAAAAAGTAATGCGCCATTTCTTGATATCCGGTATGAACCACTTCATCGTTCATCGAGAAAATGAAAACATTCTTAAAATAGCGGCTTAATAAAGCTTTAAGTGCGGGGAAGGATTTACAGTTAATGTGTCCTGCTTTACTTTCCGGTGAGGCGAAAGCCTGGGAATTGAGTGAAGGTGTGCCGATAATGAGAACACCGGATTTGTTCAAAGATAGGACAATATTACGAAAAAATACATCTTCCGATTCAGGGGCTATATGTTCTAACACATCGAGTGAAAAAACACCGTCAAACGATCTATCCATTGGACCTTTTAAAATATCATGCTCTATACATTCACACGAAAATTTGGAGATATTTCTTTGTTTTACATCGGCAATAAATACTGGATCAAAATCGGATACTACCAGATTTTTAACACTTTGTGCTACGATCCTTGATCCAAAAGCATCAGCGCAACCTATTTCCAGAACAGATTTAAAACCTGCAAACATTTGACCGACAAATTTATAACGCGCCAATAAAAAAAGAAGACGCTTGGGATCATTTACCCATGTATGGTTGCTCATAATTCCAAATTTTTGACAACCATATTGCTCAAGGGTTTCAAAGCAAACTTGGTATTGCGGTTCTTTAGTAGATTCGGCCATAAAAAATCCTTACTCAAAATAAATAAAACTAAAATCGCCGGTGTGCCTGAACCACCACTGCCACCATTCTTGGGTGTTAAATGCTTTGCAGGTTACCTGCAACAAATTAGGAAATTCTTCTATATAACGAATCAATCCACTGCAAAGATGACATTTCTTAACTATCAGAGATATCATTCTGTATTCTAACGAGACTAATCCATTGCGACTAGTACTCTTCCGGCTTTCCCACTTTTTACCGTCTCGATGGCTTCGTTTATATCATCCAGCTTAAATTCATGGGTTATCAGGCCATCCAATTTCAGCTTACCCGCTTGAACCAGTCGAATGTAGCGGGGGATATCGATGTGGGGTAAGGCACTGCCTCCATGCGATCCTTTAATTACTTTATTGAAATGGATGGGCAAGGTGTAAATAGAAATATTATCACCTTTTCTGGGCACTCCCACAAGAATTGTCTTGCCATCCGGATGAGTCAGGTCATAAGCCAATTCTATAACCCTCGGGTTACCCGTGGTTTCAATCACCACATCGGCACCGGCAGAGCCGACAATTTTGCGAACCTCACTGGCCAAATCAGCATTATTTCCGGAATTGAAAACATAATTTGCACCAAAACGTTTTGCCATTTCCAGTTTACGTTCGATGATGTCTATTCCTATGATTGGGTAAGCCGAAACCATATCCGCTGCCTGAACGATGTTGAGTCCTACGCCTCCGACACCAAAAACCACCACCGATTGACCGACTTTCACTTGGGCGTCGTTGTTGATTACACCCATTGCCGTAGTCAGCGCACAACCAAAGAGTGGCGCTAACTTCAAATCGAAATCAGAGGGAATAACCGTAAGCCGATTTTCGGAAACTATCGAATATTCGCTGAAAGTTGTTACCCAGCCGGAATTAACTTTACGTCCATTCCATTGATAGCTTGCTGTTTCCGCTTGGATGCCATCACTCGGCCGCCAATGCATAACCACGGTGTCTCCCTTTTTGACGGTCTTTACGCCTGGTCCGATTTCAAGAACCGTTGCAGAAGCCTCATGACCTAAAAGATGGGGTAAAAATTTATCCGGCCCTTTAGCTGCTTCAATTTCATTGATTTGTGCACCACAAATACCACTGTAGTGTATTTTGACCAGTACTTGACCAAATTCCAGACTGCCTGGTAAATCAATAGCAGCGACAATCAATGGTTTTTTGCTTTCCACCAAGATGGCTGCTTTCATTTTTTTAATTTGCATTGATCAATTCCTTGTTATTCAAAGTAAATAAATTCATAATCACCCGTATAACCAAAATGCCGGTATAGCCATATCCATTCAGCCGTGTCGAAAAAGGATTCACACGTCAAAGCCCAACACTGAAGATTGAACTGCTCAAGCTCGTTCCTATAACTCTCCAGCATGATGTACCCTTGTTTACCAACACGTTCGATTTCTGATAACGCCGTCTTCAATTCAAAAATCCGCAGATTATGCAAGCAGCCTAGAGAAATAACAAGATCAAATTTTTTGTCACCAAAAGGATATGCATCCTGGGCGCGATACCTGAAAATATTGCCTTTTAATTCAGGATGTCTTTCGTTGAGTCCATGTAGGGAGATATCGAAACCTGTTAATTGCAGCTCAGGAATTAATAATTGCATCTCATAAAGTAAAAAAGCTTTACCGCAACCAACATCAAGTACACTGTCGCCCGGTTTAAGGTTGTATTCCTTGATAAGCGCTTCCGCTACTGGTTTCCAGCGACCCGGCATATATTTATAGCCGCCATATCCAAAACGGCGATCACCATCCCAGTAATCGTATTCATACTCTTTAGCTTTCATCATGCATCTGACTTTGTCATCAACCATACGCGCCAAGTAATCCCGTTTGGTCGCTTGATGTAACGGCGTTACAAAATTTCTAAGTTGCCCCATTTTTTATATCCTTTCTTTCGAGTCTGATGAATTTAATTCAGATAATGCGCATTTGATTTTATTGTATTATTGACTCGCTGAAGCATAATATCCAACTTCTCCAATTGAGTCAATTTATTCTTATTAATGTTATCTGAATGTGTGAATTTTCTCCGCGCCTCACCGATAGGCAGAAAATCGTTCAGTATGATGCATGCCCATTTGATTTGATATAATGGTTCCAATAAGGCATAACGGTATTGCAGGAAGCTTGGACTCACGTCAGCATCGATTATTGCGCGAATAAAGTTAAGAGACAAAGAATTATCAAGAACCCTGTCCGGTTGATTGCTAAAATCGCATAATAGTTTTGCCGGGTCATCCCAGCCGGCATATTCAAAATCAATAAATCGCAACTTTCCATCTTCTTCTTCGATGGCATTATGAAATCCAAAATCGGAAGGGGAAATCCATTTTTGTTCGAAGCTTAATGTTTGATCTATCAAGGGATGTTTATTTCTTTGCGCATTAATATTTTTTATGACTTCATCCCATAGTGGTAATAGACGCTGGGCAATCTGTCGTTTAGCGATTTCATCATAATCATCGGTAACTTCTATTTGCAAGAGGCGATTAACTCGTATTGCTGTATTCTTAATATGGTCATTTAATGAAAAGCATGCCTCTGAGGCTGAAGGTAATTTTTTTGCAGCATCATTGGCGCGGTAATTATTTAATGATAAAATGAAGTCCAGGGCTTGCCGAATATCATTCGTTGTTGTGGGACGATAATTAGCAACGTTGCCGGTAATAAAATCATAAACAGCAAGGCGCTTTGGGGGTAACATTGCTAATGGTTCCGGCACACAGTGTATGCCATTCGACCAGGCGAAATTAGTAAAGCTGAACTCATGATATAAACGATCCCGCGGATCTGCGGGTGAATAAAAATACGCTTTCAGAAAAAATTCATGCCCATTACATTTTAGCCTAAAGGCCCTGTTGTTTCGTCCACCTTTAAGCGGCGTTAAAAAATATTCACCATATAATCCCATTTTAGAAAGCAATATCTTTATGCCTTCATGGTCTGTATCATCATGCTGGTTCATTAACTTTCCAATATTTTTATTTTAAGCTCTTGCCAGGAACTTGCTGATTCACTATAACGCAGTTGTTTCTTAACACCATCAGGCGCATATAAATATTTTTTAATTCCCTTAGGAAATTCCGCATCAAGAAAAACCTCGGGCAGGTCATCTACAAAATGAGTTAATCGCAATTTCATAATTAAGGCTATCTTTTCTGATCTTGATTCGCAAAACGTGATCCTGTCTTTATTAACACCCCCTGCTTCATCTCTTATCAAGCCACTTGCTAAAAGCCATTTGGCGGCAGAGGCATGCAAATCGTATGGTGAACCTACTGCGGGGTAATGTGTTTTATGGCTTACAATCCAAACAGGGATAGTAAGCCTGCGGCACTCCATTAAAAAATCGTCAACACCGGTATATGGAACAGCTTTGGTTAAATAATAACCATATATGAGACCTTGTAATTCTGTCCACAGATCATTTTCCCCTTTTACTTGCAGATATTCCCGGACACTAACTTTATCTTTTGGGCATTCTATTGGTATCCATTTTTTTTCAAGAGCAACATTATAAAATAGATCACCATAATTAATAATGGTGTTATCGAGATCCAAACCGATAATAAATTTTTTATTTTGTGCGATCATGACGCTTTTTAAAGAATGATAATATTGCTTCTGTTATCTGTTGAATGCCTAGTCCATATTTCCTGCGGGCATATTCCTGCTCACCTAATTGATGCAGAAAATAATCTTTTGTCCCAAAACGAATAATTTTATTTGCATCTAAGTTATTATCCACAACCCATTCAATCACGGCACCACCGAACCCGCCTATAAGCGAATGTTCTTCAATCGTTACAACAGTATCATGACTATCAAGCATTTTTTTAAGCATTTTTTCATCAAGAGGCTTAATAGAGGCGCAATTTACGACTGAAGCGGATATTTTAGCATTATCCAATAGACTGGCTATTTTGAACGCGGATTCAAGCATATTACCTGTGCTGAGCAGGCAGACATCTCCTCCCTGGCGCAGGACAGACCAACTGCCAAACTTAAAAACAGGGACATCACTATGAATAACAGGTTCCCCTTTTTTGCCAATGCGGATATAAACAGGTTTCCCCAGGTTTATTGCAGCCCTTAAGCAGGCTTTCACCTCTAATGCATCTGCCGGGGCTGCTATATGCATCCCCGGTAAAACTCTCATCACCGCTATATCTTCGCATGAATGGTGTGTTGCACCCAGTGATGCATAGGACAAGCCCGAACCAGTTCCCACAATCACCACGGGCATCTCATGGTAACAAACATCAATTCTAATCTGTTCATAACACCGGTATGTAATAAATGGTGTAATTGTATAGCATACGGGACGAAATCCACTTGCTGCCAACCCTGCTGCCATACTGATGTTATTGGCTTCGGCAACACCGGTGTTATAAAAGCGGGATGGGAATTTGGCTTTAAGTTTGTCGAAAAGGCGGTTTCCTATATCGGCACTCAAAACAATCAAGCGTTTGTCCTGACGCGCAATCTCTAATATTTCTTCTGCGAAAGCATTTCTCATGTTATGTGCAATTCCATCTTTGCCTTGGCAACTTCTTCGACACTTGGTGACCGATAATGCCAATTATTGTCATCTTGAATAAAACTTATCCCAAAGCCTTTAACCGTATGGGCTATCACGGCGGACGGTCTTGGATCATTGTCACTCCAATCGGTCATGGCAGCGCTTAGTGCATCAATGTCGTGACCTTGAACATCTGTTACACGCCAACCGAAAGACTTGAATTTTTCGCTGAGTGGTTCCATAGCCATGATCTCGCAAGAACGTCCCGTAGCCTGCCACTTATTGAAATCAATGATAACTTTGAGATTACTTAGGCCGTGCCTTGGGGCAAACATAGCCGATTCCCAGACAGAACCTTCCTGGCATTCACCATCACTCATGATTACACAGACACGATATTTTTTCCCAAGAAGCTTCGCGGCCAGTGCCATTCCGATGCCAACACCCAGACCGTGACCAAGAGAGCCCGTGGCCCATTCGACGCCCGATACGCAACGGGGTGAAGGTTGTTCCGGCAAACAACCACCTTCTTCGTTAAATAAATCCAGATCCTTTTCCGGGAAATAGCCTCGTCTTGCCAGTACCGCATAAAGAGCGCTTATTGCATGCCCCTTACTAAAAATCAACCGATCACGATCTGGATCATCAGGCTTAACAGGATCAATTGTTAATGCTCTCCAATAAGCTGTAACCAGAATATCAACGCAAGACAGAGATCCGCCCAGATGACCGGTCTGTGCCTTGTTAGACATCTCCAGAAGTTTAAAACGAACTTCTCGAGCTATCCGTTCCAGAATATTTGTATCAAGCGTCAATATGCTACCTCAGTTTCAATTCCTGCATGGTTTTGATGTTGTAATATTTTTTATCATTCATCGGGTTTGAGATTTTCCCCGCCTGGAAAGCTGTAACCAAATCATGAATAGCATCTTCCACGGTGTGTTCAGCCACAAAGCCGAGTTCTTTTTTAATCTTTACGGAGGATACGTGATAGGAGCGGTTATCATCGGTTGGCGTCGTCACGATCTGGATATCCTCTCCCACGACCGTGCGGACTTTATCGGCAATTTCGGATACCGTGAAATTGTCAAAACCCACATTGAATATCTTGCCATCAATGGCCTCATCAGGCCATTCCAGTGATTTAATATAGGCCTGGGCCATATCTTCGATATGGATGTTAGGCCGCATCTGCTGTCCGCCAAAGACGGTAATCTTGCGATTGTTTACAGCATGGTTCGTTAGGATGTTGACGGTGAGATCAAGACGCAATCGAGGTGAATAGCCGCAGACCGTAGAGGGACGCAAAATAAGTGTTACAAAACCCGGTGCCCTTTTCTGGAGAAGAACATCTTCGCACATGGCTTTGTATTTTGAGTAGTCAGTCAGCGGCAATAGTGGAAGATCTTCCGTTACATTTTTTTCTTCCTTAATCCCGTAAACACTGGAGGACGAAGCGTAAATGAATCTCTTCACTCCGCTGTCTTTGGAAATATCCACAAGGGGGGCAAACGCGTCAAAGTTTATGGACTTTCCTAATTCCGGATCCAACTCAAAGCTGGGATCATTAGAGATACAGGCGAGATGTATAACGGCGTCGCATCCGGGCAAAATCTTCTTTAATAGTGACTGATTTCGAATATCGCCTTTATAAAGCTCGAGGTTAGGGTTTCCCTTAACATCATCAAACACTTGCTCGCCATAAATGAACAAGTCCAATACGCAAACAGTATATCCGTGCTCCAGCAATTTGGGAATTAAAACCGAGCCTACGTACCCGCCGCCACCCGTTACCAACACTTTCTTTATAGCCAATAGATTCACCTCACTATTTTAAATATTTAAACCAGTTCTTCGTCGCTTCGGCGATGGATGATTGATCCCAAAGCGGAGCCTCCTGCCAATCATCAATAATGGCCAGCATGCGAGTTACCCCTTCTTCAAAAGATACCTTTGGAGCCCATTTCAAGGCGGCCTTGATCCTGCTAATATCGGCAAAGGTGCTATCTGGTTCTCCCGGTCGTTTGGGAACGAATATTTTTTCACCGCCCAGCAATTCCACCAGGCGATTTATACTGTAAGTGTCGCCTGAGCCTACGTTAAAAATTTTTGCCGAAATATCTGATTTTGCCGCCGCCAGAAAGGCTTCTGCAATGTCTGTAACATAGGTGAAGTCTCTTGTTTGCGTCCCGTCGCCGACAACAGTAAAGGGCTTTCCGGCCAGTTTTTGTTTGAGAAACACACCGAAGACAGCGCCATAAGCGCCTGTTGTTCTGCTCCGTGGACCGTAAACATTGAAGAGGCGCAGGGAAATGGCCGGTAATTTATAGACCTGCGCCCAGTGCATGACGAGTTGTTCCCCAAGATATTTGGTCAATCCATAGGGATGACGAGGACTACAGGGATAATCTTCCGGTGTGGGGACTTTTTCCGCTATGCCATAACATGTTGAACTGGCGGTATAGATAAAACGTTTTACGCCGATTTTTCGCGCATATTCCAGAGCCAGATACGTTCCGGATACATTTACCTTAAAATATTCATCAGGTTTTTCAATTGATGGAACAAGATCAGCTCGCCCGGCAATATGGAACATCCAATCAACCGCAGGCAGGTCCTGGGATGCAGCCGGATCGGAAATATCCGCTTGTACCCAGGAAAAATTTTTGCTCTTGCTGGCCTGATCAAGATTCGATTTTCGACCTGTAGATAAATCATCCAATGCAATTATTTCATGGCCATCTCGTAACAACAAATCAGTAAGATGGCTTCCGATAAACCCTGCTGCACCGGTAACAAGACATTTCATAGCACAACCTTCATGAGTGGTTTCTAAATTACGTTTATGGTTATTTTTTCGATAACAACCTTTGATTGAGCCACTGCATCAGCATGTGGCCGATAATTAGTTGCATATCCTCCGAAATCTGCATGTCATTTATGGGAACATGAATGGATTCCTCAACTATAGAGAGGCAACGGCCGCCATCGTATCCCAATATGGCAAAGGTACGCATGCCCATATTCTTTGCCGTTTCAATGGCTTTTACTATGTTTGGGGAGTTGCCACTTCCGGAAAGGGCAATCAAAATATCATCTTTCTGACCTAACGCTTCAAGCTGATAAGAAAAAACATCAGCGTATGAAATATCATTAGCCAGACAAGTCAGTATCGATTGATTTGATGTCAACGCTTGAACTTTCATTGCCGTTTTACTTCTTTTCCCTATGCCATAAATGAAATCGTTTGCGATATGCATGGCATTCGCGGCACTACCTCCGTTGCCACACAAAAATACCTGCCTTTTTGTTTGCACTGCATCCCAGAGACAATCAGACATAACACAAAGCTTTTCGAGATTAATTTGCTGGATAGCCTTATTAATCTTTTGGGAATAATCCTGGTAAAAATCTGTTTGCTTCATACCGCGATCTCCTAATCGGGAATTCCTTACATGCCATTTCATAGCTCTCTATCGTGCCAATATCCCGGTGATAAACATCATTAAGAAATGTATTGATTCGACCGATAAAATTCGGAATGACCTCAGTGCTGAAGTCAATAAATTCCTTTTTCAGGCTTTCCAGATAATTGAATAAGGATGGCTCCACTATATAAACAGCCCCATTGGCCAAATCACCAGGCGGATTGGCCACCTTTTCATGAAAGGCCTGAACGCATCCCTTTTTATCTGTTTCGATGATGCCGCATGTATGGGGAGTGGGGGTTCTGAATGTCATCATGGTAATTTCACAACCGGGAGGGCGATTTTTGTGACTATTAATGAATGCGCTCACGTCGAACATAGAAAGATTATCGGCGTGGACGAGCATTAACGGTCCATCGTCAAAAAAAGCCCGATTTTTTAAAAGCGTTCCCCCTGTTCCTAATAGTTCCTTTTCATAGATCGTTGTAATAAATTTTTTATAAGGGCTGTTATCAATAAAATTTGTGACTTTATCCGCATGGTGATGAAGATTTACCAGTAAGGGAAACACACCAGCATGATAAAGCATGGTGATCCAATACTCTAAAAGCGGCTTACCGTCAATAGGAATCAGGCATTTAGGAATGTCTTTAGTTAACGGCTGTAAGCGCGTGCCTAAGCCTGCGGCAAGGAGTAGCGCTTTCATTAAATCACATTCATCCCGTTTATTTCCATTTTTAAATCTTTTGTAGTCAGCGGTACATTGGCAATCCGTCCTACCTGACAGGCGGCGGCCAGTGATCCAAGGTAGGCGCTTTTCCAGATGTCAGCCCCAACAGCCATGGACATGGATGTACAAGTCAAATAAGAATCGCCTGCCCCTGATACATCCTTGGGCGCTTTGTTGAAAGCGGGCAGTCTATCTGTCAGCCATTCTTTTGTTCCCGCATGAATAAGCACACCCTCTTCATCAAGCGTAATGATGACATTTTTTGAATTCGCTTTTTTTCTTAATTTTTCAGCAAGAACCACGAGGCCCGACTCAAAATCATGCACAGCAAAGCGGGCCTCTCTTTCGGTAGGCGTCACCAGTGTCATTCCGCGGAAGCGTGAAACGTCCCCCACTTGAGAGGATGACTGACTGTCGGCAACCATCATGATTCCTTTTTCAAGGCAAACTGACGTAATCCGATCCACCAATGATTGTGGCAGACAACCATAATTGAAGTCAGAAAATATGATCAAATCCATCCCCCCAAGGATATCCATTACATCCTGGCAAAACAATTCTCTAATTTCTGCGGGAATTGCATGTTGCCGTAAATGACTTACCCGCAACAGCGTCTTCTGCCGGGCGCGGAATCTTTGCTTTAATGTCGTTGGCCTGCTTTCATCCTGAAATAAATGGGCCTTTACGCCCAAAGATACCAATTTTTCTTTCGCGTAATCCGCTGTTTCATCTTTTCCTATTGCAGAAAATAAGTGAACATCAGCGCCCAATCCCTTGGCATGCAAGGCGACAATTCCAGCGCCGCCAATGAATTTATCACGCGCTACGGGTGTGACGACAATAGTGGGGTCTTCCTGCGACATTCCGAGGGCGTCGCAAGTAACATATTCATCTATAATCGTATCTCCTAAAACGCAGACCTTCAAGTTCTTCATTTTGTCTACAATCTTGATTAATTCCTGAAAGCTAAAATTATGCCTTTTCAGGTAATCAACCGGCTTTTTGATGGATGCGATTGATAACTCATTCCACTCCTTATTCATTAGATCAACAGAGGAAAAACTGGTTTCACCGGATCCGAATATCAATTTGCCGTCATATTGTTTCAAAATGTTTTTTTCCGGATTATCTTTTTCTTCATGCTCCTTGCCTTTAACTACGAAAGCCGGCTTCAGTTTTCCAAGGAAGGTTGTTAGCGGTTCACGAAGGATAAATGAATAGTCAATCCAGGCGATGGCTTGAAGACTCTCCCACCGCAATTGTTCGTCCATAAATGAACCAGGCGAGTTATTGTCCAGTACACCAACAACCAGATAATCGCCGCATTCCTTTGCAAATCGCAGCAGCCGCAGATGTCCGGGATGGATGATATTAAAGTTTCCGGCAACGAAGACGACCTTCTTGTTGTGGGATTGTTTCTTGATTTGTTTTAATTCGTTGCTATTGTTCATATTTATATCGCTTCCCGTCATTTATTAATTTGGAAAGTCCCCCTTACCTGCGATATTTCAGCTTGGGGTTATAAGTTTCGCTTCAAGGAGATGGCTCCATTAATTCCAAATTCACTTGTTGACGCAATTCTTCATCAAACAGTCCAAAATTTCGTTGGCTGAATCACCATTCTGTATGATACCCCAACCGTTATCTCTCCCATGATATTATCAAATGTTTAAGACTAAATAAAAAAATTAATTTCCCCCTTTTCTATGACCAGTGGCCGCCTAATGACCTGGGCATGAATGGAACCGATGATCTCAATAAAAAACTGACCTCCAGTAAATATTTGTATCACATGTTAAATTAGAATTCTGCCATTTTTTTCAATATAAATATGCCTCTGGAGCTAGAGGACAGTAAGTCAAAGAGCTACGCAGTCTGAATGTGTTATCTCCAAACATCTTTTTTCAATCAATACTTTTGCTTTTTTCTTGATTGATAACTGAGCGCTCATATCTATTTTTTAATGTACCACAGTTTTTATCCAAAGGGGAATTATTTTAGGAAATTAACATAAATATTCATAATAGATACGCATGGGCTTACACCCGTAGTCCTCAGCGTTAAATTTGATAGACTTGATAATCATACAAACGCATCTCTATAGAAGTAACGCATCTGCTGTAATTTGGTTAAGAGACCAATCCAAGCCAAGCCCAAGAGGTGCTACATGACAGAGACAGCAAACCAAGAAGATGTCGCGGCAAAAAAGGCAGCGTCAAAAGGAAAGGCTGAAGATTGTTATAAAAGAGGAGAGTGCCGAGCCATGCAACAATGAAAAATACCCATACGACCAGAATTAAGACTGTCGCAGTGGACGATGATCCTCAGATGCCGATCCATAATCCGGCAGACAAGCAGATCCCCAACTAAACGACATCGAGCACCCGTTCTATAATGATTGTCAAGAGTGCAGCGGATATCCGACAATCCACGGTCGAAAGGTACTGCGCCTTGAATAGTTCTCCTGCGCGAAACGGAAGCAATCCGTTCACCAAACAGCCGATAGCGACACCGCCGAACATCATCGAAACGCTGGGCTCCGCAATTGCGAGGTCATGACTTGCCAGATGAGCGCCCGGGAAAAATAAACGAAAAAACGAAGACAATACTAATTATGATTACAAATATCCGTATTTTTTTCAGAACGGCGCTGAATGCGGCGACATCAGTGCGATAAAAAGCCCCTACAAAAGCCCTGTGCTGAGCAATATGCCACTGAGTATCATGATGCGTTTATATGTGAACATGCAATATACCTACCTTCTTCGCAGTGCAACTGTTTGACGTTTTTCCAAAAATCCCTCACGAATAATGATGAGTGAAAAAATTAACATTAAGATGGGGTTTACAATAATTGAAATACTGATATCTGCAAATCCTGAGTCGCTTCGTATTTCAGGAAAAAGGAAATACGCTTTGGGTATCATCAGCAGGCCGAATAACACGACATAGAGCAGATCATGGTCCGATTTTTCTTCAGCATTAATAAATAAGAGAAGTGGAATAAAAAGATGAAGCAGCTTGTAATCTGCGGAGACATAAGGCAGCAGATTGAAAGAGAAAACCAGCAGGGCAATCTGTTTCCAAAATATTTTTTCAACGAACATAATATACAAAGCGATAAGAGAGATATAGACCATTGAAAACAACATGTAGCCTTTCATTAAGGCAGATGCGTTATTAAAATAAAAATCTGACATACAGTATTGGGAAAAAAGCCTAATGATCCCGAACAAACTATGTCCAAAACCCAAACCACAGGCAACGCCTGGCATCCCAATTACGTATGCTTGATTGTATGTGTTCAAATGATGTGAAAAAGCATTGATATTTTCAACAAGGCTGCCTTTCATTAAGTAAAGCGGGATCACGGTTATGATTACGGATATAATAATTGTTGCAGTTATTTCTCTGTATTTTTTATTCTTCAAGTAAAGCACTAAAAAAACCGCCGGGAAAACCTTCATGGATATGGCAAACGACAAAAAGAGAACGTTCAGATTATTGTGTCGTAAATAATAATATACAAACAATGCAATGGCCATGTATACAAGTGGCTCCGAATTCCCCCTGTCGATACAAAATAGAACCGGATAGGAACAGAGAGAAATAATAAGGATATTTTTCCATGATTCCATTTGATCTGTTTTTATATATAAAAATTTGTAATTATAATAAATGAGAAAAGCGACAAATATCAGCGTGAACAAGAGGAAAGCCAAGACTGGGGGAAACGCGGACGCGAACAGATATTCAACTAAGAGAGAAAACGGGAAATGCGTTACAGTCATGCTGCCGTGTACGATGTCAAAATCCTTGAGTCCACGGTAAATGTTAAAGAAATCCGTAAATCTCGCTGCCGGACTGAAAAGAAATGTATTAGAAGGGTAACCGGTTCTATAAAGACCTCCGAAAAAATAATGAAACGACACTGCAGAAATAAATCCTCCCAGAATTATCCAGGACAGATAACTGACCTTTGTTTTCTTATCAATGATTTTCATTGCGTCTCCTGTTCATTAATGCGATGTTACTTAGTCGGAAATCTACGCGGCCGGTGGTAATTCCTCATTTTTAAACAAATTCACTTTTTTTCCGAAGAACAATTAATTTGCATATCGTAACGACCTGTCCGAGGAAAATCAGCAGTCGACTGTTGATGTGATATCTGCCACCTGTTTGAACCACTTGACCCTTCTGTATAAGCCTCTCGATCCTGACATCAACCATATGTCGAACATTATACAAGCGGAGAACATCTACCTCCGAAAGACCGCAGGCCGCCCCTTGTATTTCAGCGAGAAGACGCGTCCGAATCGATGTCTCTCCAATGCCTAGAAAAGCAAGATAACAAAACGCCAAAGAGGCGTAGCTTATACTACCCGCTATGAGGGTGAACACAAGATCAATAGCCGATTCATGGGACCGAAGATATGCGGATACACCAAAAAGGAGGAAGCAAAGATATCCAGCGGAAAATCCGATGAAAAACGATTTGAGTAAGTCTGCGCGGTTTGCAAATCTCATGATAAGAACCTGGAGGATTACTGCTGCACTTAATCCCATACATAGGCCAGCTATTGTCGAGTATTCCATCAGATTATTCATAGTTAATCGGTTCAGGCACAGTCTCAGATGCTCATCAGAAACCGCCTCATCAACCGCCTTTATTTTTCAATTTAAACAACTGTCGTTGAAAGTTAAAAATTAATAAAAAGGCCTCGCCGGTCTGTGTCGCATAATATTTATTTCCTGATATTATCACCAACTTGTCCTTCAACAATTGCTCAAGCCTCGACCGAACGAATTGTTTCTTCGACATCATCTCGTATAACTCTTCTATAGTCATCCCATACGATTTTGCCTCAGTTAGACCGCGAATAAGAGTAAGCGACGGGCTGTCGTTTTCAAGAAGTGAATAAAATGCGATATAGCCAAGAGCCATGGAACCATAAAAAACAAAAATGGTCATTATCTCGGCAAAAGAATCTGCCGACAGCGCCGTCGGCAGGATATGGTTCAATAGTGGCAAAACAAGACCACCCGCGGCGCCGCAGCATGCATAGGAAACAAGAAGCGTTTGCGTTTGTTTCCTTGGCACGCGTATTCGCCAGATGAACAAATGCACGACAAATGCCAACAAGAAAAGCACAATACCAAAAAAAAATATCTTCATAATTATACTTGCGATTAATTTAAATAAACAGTGGAAAAATTGTTATATTATAAATGAAAAATTGTCAATAGGTGTGTAAATCCTCTAAGAAACAAATAACGTGTCAGATAAACTTATCTTTCATCACCAGAAAAATTTCGGATAGGAAACGGCTGGGGTTCATTGTTAAAGTCAGGAGAAGCAACGGAAAACATATTCAAGAATTGGGGAAAAAAGTAAAAAAATGCTTTTTATGGAAAACCTGATCAAGTATCCTTTATTTTACGGCTAAAGATATCTAATTCACTTGTTCGAAATGAGACATATAACAATAAAGCTCTCTGAAGATGATAAAGTAATATTTTAATTTGTCCTAGTCCTAAACACTGTATTTTGATGCGCCGTTTCTGCCTTAGTTATTTACTTGAAGAAGCATTATTTATTGGCGCAGTTATAATCACGTATACTCGCAATTGCGCACAGTTCTTTGTAGGATAAATACTTTATATTCAGGATACCGGAAAGATAGGTTTCAGAAATAGCGAGATTTATATCTGGATACCTTTTCACTTATTTATTAAATATGGCTGATCTGTATATCAGCATTGAAAAATTTAAGATGAACGCATATACTTAATACATTATATGCTTGTTTATTACCACGATAATAAGTTATGTTGGTCACAAGCATGTCAGTTTCAGATCTGCGTCATAAAATAAGGAGTGTATTGAAGTTGCAGATAAGAGTTGCGGATTACATCGCCGATTGGCTTACAAAAAAGAAGATTAAGCACGTTTTTACTGTGACCGGCGGCGGTGCGATGCATTTAAATGATGCTTTCGGCAAACATCCGAAGCTGAAATGTATTTATAATCATCATGAACAGGCTTCAGCCATGGCTGCGGAAAGTTATGCCAGGCTGCGTGGAAAAATCGCGCTTGTCTGTGTGACCAGCGGGCCGGGAGGCACCAACGCCATAACAGGCGTACTGGGAGGATGGCTCGATTCAATCCCCATGCTGATCATTTCGGGGCAGGTGCGTTACAATACAACGGCCCGGAGCACAGGGTTAAAGCTCCGTCAGCTTGGTGACCAGGAATTTGACATTGCTAAAGTCGTTACGCCGATGACCAAATACGCCGAAATGGTAATCAACCCATATGAGATACTTTACCATCTGGAAAGAGCTTATTATCTTGCCGTAAACGGCAGACCCGGCCCCTGCTGGCTGGATATTCCACTTGATGTCCAGGGAGCGGTGATAGAAATAAGAAAACTCAAACATTACAATCCTAAAGAAGATAAAAACGAACTTGCGCCGAAAGTAAGCAGCAGAACGGTCCTGACTGTGCTGGAAAAAATTAAAAAAGCAAAAAGACCGGTGATTTTTGCGGGATCGGCAGTGCGTTCTTCAGGAGCATATGATGATTTTCACAAGTTGATAAAAAAACTAAATATTCCCGTTGTGACTGCATGGAACGCGCACGACGTTATCTGGGATACTCACCCGCTTTATTTCGGCAGACCGGGAACGGTGGGTAACAGATCGGGAAATTTTATAACGCAAAACGCCGACCTGATACTGGTACTCGGTTGCCGGTTAAATATACGGCAGATAAGTTATAATTGGCAGATGTTTGCTCGTGAAGCTTATAAAATAATCGTGGATATTGATAAGGATGAATTAAAAAAACCTACCCTTTCCCCTGACCTTCCTGTCAATGCCAACGTCGCTGACTTTATAAAAGTCATATTGGAGAAATCAGAAACAATAAAAGTGAAAAAAGATTGGATGGATTACTGTAAGAAAATAAGAAATAAATTTGCAACAACGAATTTTGTCCAACCGCATAACATAACCAAAGTTAATCCTTATTTTTTTGTAGATTCCCTCACGAAAAAACTGAAAGAAAATGATATTATCGTCACGGCCAACGGTAGTGCCTGCGTTGTCACCTTTCAGGCAGCCTTTATTAAAAAAGGCCAGCGGCTTTATACCAATTCGGGTTGCGCGTCGATGGGCTACGACCTGCCCGCAGCCATTGGAGCTTATGTGGCATCCGAAAAAAAAGTATACTGCATTGCCGGTGACGGATCCATGCAGATGAATTTACAGGAATTGCAAACGATCATTCACAATAAAATGAATATCACCATTTTTCTCTTTAACAACGACGGATACCATTCCATCAGGCAGACTCAAAATTCTTTTTTCGGTAATCCTCTCGTCGGAGTAAATGCCGCATCCGGCGTCAGCTTTCCCGACGCGGAGAAAATTTCAAAAGCCTACGACTTGCAGTTTGCCAGAATCACAAAAAATATTTCAGTAAGTCCTGTCCTTGATAAAGTATTAAAAATGAACGGTCCTGTTTTGTGCGAGGTCGTGCTTGATCCTGAACAGAATTTTGAACCGAAGCTATCTTCACGCAGCCTTGGTAACGGCAGGATGTTTACACCTTCGTTGGAAGACATGTACCCCTTTCTGGATAGAAAAACGTTTAATGAATGCATGCTTATCGAGCCGATTAAAGAGGAATAACAAAATGAGAGCCATAAAAATCCTTGATTGCACTTTGCGCGATGGCGGCTATGTTAATGACTGGAATTTCGGACTTGGCACTATCGAAAGCATTATCAGCAGGCTGGACAAGGCGGGAATCGATATCGTAGAAATAGGATTTCTGGATGACAGAAGAAAATACGATGAGAATCGTTCGATACTGCCCGATACGGATTCCATAAAACCTATTTTTAAAAATCTGGACATTCAAAATGCGATGATTCTGGCCATGATAGATTATGGCACATGCGGCATAGAAGCGCTCTCCCATCAAAAGGATTCTGTTCTGGACGGCATCCGTGTTATTTTCAAGAAAAAAGATTATCCGGAAGCTCTGAATTTCTGCTCGGAAATAAAGAAAAAAGGGTACAAATTGTCTCTTCAACCTGTTTCCGTAACAACTTACAGCGATAACGAAATGATAGAACTTTTGAAAAAAGTGAATGAGGTATCACCCTACAGTGTTTCCATTGTGGATACTTACGGCCTGATGCACAAAAAAGAATTGTTACATTACTTCAATTTAATGGACAAGAACCTGTCTGAAGGAATTTTAATCGGGTATCATTCGCACAACAATTTTCAACTGGGATACGCCAATTGCACCGAACTGATGGCTGTTGATTCCGATAGAGAGCTTATTGTTGACGGATCGCTTTACGGAATGGGCAAAAGCGCGGGCAATGCCTGCACGGAATTGCTGACCATGCATGTAAACGAAAACTATGGAGGACAATACAACCTTGATCAACTTCTGGAAGCAATAGACGTCGATATCATGAAGGAGTACACAAAACAATACTGGGGCTATTCTTTCAAACATTTTATCGCCGCCTCCAACGATTGTCACCCTGATTATGTGAGCAATTTGCTGAACAAAAAAACCTTGTCTATAAAATCCATAAACGAGATTATCGCTAAAATTGAACCGGCAAATAAACTGACCTTCAGCAGAGAAATAATGGAAAACCTTTATCTTGATTATCAGAACAAGGTTATCGAAGATTCTGACGCTTACGCGGGATTGAGCGCCGAACTGGAAAAAAGAGATATCCTGATTATCGCTCCGGGCAAATCCATAGAAATCAATGCGCATAAAATACGCTCTTTTATCAAAGAAAAAAATCCGGTCATCATAACCATTAATTTTATTAACGACGATTTTGATCCGGATTACGTTTTCATGGGCAACGCCAAACGATACAGCCAGTTTTTCAACAAGATATACCGAAAAGATCTTCACGTTAAAGTTATCTGCACGTCAAACGTCTCGGAATCGAATAAAAAAATAGATTACAAGTTCAATTTCAATTCACTGGTCAACGAAGATGCCTTGATTAGAGACAACCCCATGCTGATGCTCCTGAAGATTCTTACGAAAATGATGGTCAAGGAAGTGTACCTTGCCGGTTTTGACGGATATTCCGCCGATAATTCAAAAAACTATCCCGGCGAATATATTCAATTCCTATACTGCGACGATAATGTTGTCCTGCGTAACGAAGCCGTGAAAAAAGCACTTGTCGTGACGGGAAAAGATATCAAACTGAATTTCTTGACACCAACAATTTACGTATAAACGTGATAAAAGGCAAAACAATTAATAAATCATCCGGATCCTACATTTTTTAAAAGGAAGGTTTTCTATGAAAACATTATTTTTAACAGGCGGCAGCAGGGGAATAGGCGCAGCTATCGCAAAACATTTTCAAGATAATGGATATAAAATAATAATGCCGTCCCGGGAAGAGATGAATCTTCTCTCACCCCAATCAATTGAGGAATACTTTAAAAATAATAAAGTTCCCGCAGTTGATTGTCTGGTCAATAATGCCGGGATTAATCCGCTGGCGGAAATTCAGGAAATCAAAGACAGTGACTTGATGGATGCCGTTAATGTCAATTTAATTGCACCCCTGCTCATAACACGCTCGCTGATAAAAGGAATGAAAAATAAAGGCAGGGGACACATTGTTAACATAGGATCTATCTGGGGAGTTGTTGCAAAAGAGAAAAGATGTATTTACTCCATGACCAAAAACGGCATTCACGGCATCACAAACACTCTTGCCATAGAACTGGGCAAGTATAATATCCTGATAAATACAGTTTGTCCGGGATACGTCAATACCGAGCTGACTAAAAAGAATGTTTCACTGCAAGAAGCAGAAAAAATATATGGTGAAATTCCACTTGGCAGATTTGCCGAACCGGAGGAAATCGCGGAGATTGTTTATTATCTCGGTTCGGAGAATAACACGTATATTACCGGTCAGAAAATCGTAGTGGATGGAGGATTTACCGTTAAATGAAAATCAAAGCCCACAGTAAGATATATTTCGTTGAAATTGTCGACCGGAATTATATCGAAAAAATTTTGAATAACCCGCACCGGCTTGCAGTAATAGATGAAAAAGTCTTTGATATATACAAGAACACGCTTCTGAAAAATATCGATCGTTCTTCTGTCTACCTTTTTAAAGCCGTAGAAAGCAAAAAAAATATCAATTCCGCGCTTTCTATTTGCAGAAAGATGGCGGAAATTTCCTTCAAACGCGGAGAAGAACTACTTTCCGTCGGTGGGGGCATTGTTCAGGACGTTACGGGTTTCGCGGCAAATATCTATAATAGAGGCGTAAAATGGACTTTTATCCCGACAACACTGCTTGCTCAGTGTGATAGCTGCATCGGATCCAAAACATCTCTTAATTACCTCAAATTCAAAAACTTGCTTGGAACTTTTTACGCTCCCGACAGCATTTATATTTACCTGGATTTTGTAAAAACTCTGACAAAAGATGATTACCTGAGCGGACTGGGTGAAGTTGCCAAATTCAATATCATGTCGGCAAAGGACGGCATCGAGCTTCTTGAAAAAAATATGGATAAACTGCTTGACAGAAATGTCTTGACGCTGAAGTTTTTTACTGAAAGGTCCTTGAAATTTAAAAAAACATTTATTGAAAAGGACGAGTATGACTTCGGCATAAGAAATCTTTTGAATTTCGCTCACACCTTTGGTCATGCGTTCGAAAAAGTAAGTCATTACGCAATTCCGCATGGTCAGGCCGTAACACTAGGCCTTATGACCGCTAATAATATTTCCGTTTCGCGGCGCATATTAAACGAGAAAAAAGCTGATCAAATCAGAAAAATTACAGTGCGTTTTTTATCAGTGAAACTGAAAAAAATGTGGTTCGAAGCGGATCAGATTGTCAATGCGGTAAAGAAAGATAAAAAACGCCGTACCGGATATTTACCTGCCGTTCTTTTTTCATCAAGCAACAGGTTGAAAGTGTTTCAGGACGTAAAACCCAAAGAAGTGGAAAAGGCTCTTAAAGGGTTGATGATTTTCTTGGAAGAAAACAATAAATTTTGATGAGGCTATATTAGAAATCATAACCTTAGTGAATAATATATAGGTCAAGTTTTGTCAGCTAACGGAGCGCATCTTTTGAACACATCATGGAAACAATTGTGGCATAATCATCAGGTCAAAATCCGGTTTTTTTTCATAGGCGCGTGGAACACGATTTTCGGTTATTTAGCTTATATTAGTATTGATCACCTTCTCACATTCGTTTTTCAGAAACGCTACATGGCCTACATGACCGCCGCAATTCTTTCCAACATCATCGCCACAATCAGCGCGTTTCTCTTTCACAAACATATCACCTTCAAATCAACCGTCAAGGGGAAGGGTGTCCTCATAGAATTTTTTAAGTTTTCTTCGATGTACGCTGTGACATATATTCTCGGACTATTATTGCTTCCTTTTTTTGTCGAAGTTTTTAAGATAGATCCAAAAATCGCCGGCGCGCTGTTAATACCGATAGTCGCGATTGTCAGTTATTTTGGACACTCCAGATTCTCATTTAAAAAATAACGTAAATCAGAAATTATTAATAATAATTCATCTATTATTATGTTTTTGGAGCCTTCGGCGGACTGACTAACCCTTCACCGGAAAGCACAACGACTCCCTCCTGATTAGTACAGATGGTTTTCAGCCGGACTCTGTTCTTGTCCATCAATTCCAGAACTTCGACCTTCCCTGTAATCGTGTCGCCGATATGTACCGGCGCGAGAAAACTCAAATCCTGCTTTAGGTAGATGGTTCCCGGACCGGGCAATTGATTGGCAATGATGGCGGAAATAAATCCAGCGGTGAGCATACCATGCGCGATGCGCGTCTTGAAAAATGTGTTTTTCGCGTACTCTTCATTGACGTGTGCCGGATTAAAATCGCCCGTAATTCCGGCGTAGAGATATATATCGGTCTCCGTCACTGTCTTGGCAAATTCCGCGGTGTCTCCGACTTTAAGCTTATCAATGCTTTTCCCGGTAATCATTTAAACTTTACCTCCTAATTGCTTTAGACATAGTGTGAAAATTTTTATTTAAGAATATTGAATTTACCATGTTCAATTCAAAGGATAACGAGGCGGCCAGGAGGAGACTCCGCAGGCGTATTTCTAATACGTCGAGGAAGCCGACGACGCAGCCAACAAAGTTAGCCGAAGAATTCAACATGGTTTCAGAACCAGCATTTATGGCTCCAGATATTATCCTTCAAATCCTTAATATCTTCCTGCAGCATCATGTACATGCTGGCGTTGCTGATGGCCAGTCCTCCCTGATAAGCCAAAGCCGTTACCAGCATAATTTCATCTTCCGTGAATTCTCTTGACCAGCTGCTGTAAATATTGAGCACGCCGATGATTTTGTCCTGGGATTTAATCGGAACATACAGCATGGAAACGATGCCCTCTGCTTCTTTTTCTTTCTTATACTGAATTCCCGGATCCGTAGAAACATTCTTGATGTAAATAGTTTCTCCTTTGAGCGCGCGGGCGATGTTTTTATCCGCCGCTAACCGGCCCCTTGTTGAGATATTTATCGCTCAAACCGAAACTGGCAACCAGTTTAACCGTAAGTTTTTCTTCATCCAGAAGTCTGACTGAAGCGGCTTTTATCCGCAAAGCTTTGACCAACTCCCGGGTCATTGCCTGCGATAATTTTTTTCACATCAAGACTTGATGATATGCTTGCCGACAAATCCAGGAATATCTGTGATTGGTTGCGCAGCTGCTTTATTAAGATTGGCATTTTCGATAGCGAAGCCGCCCTGCTCGGCCAGAATGGAGAGGAAATCTATTTCATCTTTGGTAAATTCGCGGATTTCTTTGGTATAGAGGCTGAGGATTCCCAGCATTTTCCCCTTATCCACAATCGGCACGGAAATAATCGAACCGATGCCTTCTTCTTTTTTTGCTTTATGATTCATCAGACGCTTATCCGTAGCAGCATCGCGAAAATACATATAGCCGTCTTTAAGCAACTGCGGACTGATTTTAATAGCGTGAGCCGCCCCGGCATGAATATATTTATCGGAAAGTCCGCACTGAGCGGCGGCCTGATTACTGATGAAACCTTCCGAATCCTCATCCCTCAGAAAAATAACGGCCGCCTTGGCCTTCAGTGTTTCTACTGCTGAAGATACAATTAACTGCGGTATCTTATCTCAGATCTTCCGTTTCACTGACCTGTTTATGTGAGTTTGCTCAAAGCCCGGAAATAATTTTCTTTTGTCGGCATACTCCTCTCCCCTTTTTATATATCCTCTAACAATTATTTGATGAACATATCATGATCCTTTTCTCATATCCATCGCTGACCAGTGATATCTTTTCTGGTCATGGCAGATTTTCTTTCATCCTCTGAAGCTTTCTTTTGAACTTTCGCCGTCTGCCGTTTAATGACCGGCTTTCGTTCTCCTGTCTTACGCGCGGCAGCCTTCTCGCGGCTCGGCAATAATATCTTCCGCGTCTCTGGCTTTGAGCCACTGGACTATTTTCGGAGCGAACATTTTTTGAAATCTGGAACTGACGTAAATGCCGATGTGTCCGGTTTCCAGACGGACATCCTCCACATCCTTACTGCCCACAGCGCCGGTTAATTGATTGCAGGCCTCGGGCGGCACCAGATGATCGTATTCTCCGAAAAAATTCAAAAGAGGCATGGTCAGTTTCTTCAAATCAACTCTCTTACCGCCCAGATACATCTTGCTTTGAATCAGGAGATTTCTCTTATAGCAGTCTTCCACGAACTGGCGGAATGTTTCTCCGGGAACATCGGGACTGTCGAAAATCCAGCGCTCCATCCGCACAAAATTTTCCACAAAATCCTTATTGTCCATATTTTCCATGAAACCGACATATTTGTCTATCATCAAACGCGCGGGATTGAGCAGGAGGAAACCGAAATTCATCAAATCACCGGGAATATTACCGAATGTTTTAATCATCCCATCCACATCGATATCTTTCATCCACACATGCAAAAGACCCTTGTCCGTGTCAAAACTTGACGGCGTAACGGTGGTAATCAGATTTTTTACCTTATCCGGATGCAAGGCCGAATACATTACACAGAAACTTCCGCCCATGCATATTCCCATAAGATTGATTTTCGGAACGTTGTGTTTTTCGCGGATGAAATCAACGATGTTGTTCATGTAACCGTTGACATGATCGTTAATGGTTAAAAAGCGGTCCTTGCGTTTGGGATAACCCCAGTCAACCATGTAAAGGTCAACCCCGCCTTCCAGAAAAGTTTTGACAACGCTTCTGTCCGGCTGCAAATCGAGCATGGTTTCCCGGTTAATCAGCGCGTAAACAACCAGCAAGGGAACTTTTAATTTATTTTCCGCGTTCTCATTACGGGAATAATGCTTAACCTTCACCCTGTCTTCTTCATAAACAATTTCATACGGCGTCGAGGCAAGTTCAGTGTTGAGTTGTCCCTGTAAAACTTCGGACGCCCTGGAAACGCGCTCCTGCGCCTTTTCCGCGTCTTCGGCCATCTTTTCCAGAATCAGGTCCAGAGGAATTTTTGTTGAACTCATGAAAAAATTTCCCTTTTAAAAATCTCCGGCTGTCTAATACCGGTTCGACAAATGAATACTACTTCGTCTCCATGGCGTTGGGAGAAATACCCAGCAGTTTTTCCAACTCTTTTACTCTCTTTTTCAATATATGAAATTCTCTGTACAGGTCGTCAATGTCTTTCGTGGTAACAACGGGAAGCATCTGTAGATAATCCTGCATCGTCTCATTTCTTGCAATCATGAAATTTTCAAAATGTTTGAGCACGCGATGCAACGCTTCCGTGTAATCGGCCGATTTGAAAAGATTCATGTAGTGGCCTTCAAGAATTTTCAGCCACATAGCGTAATTTTCTTTTGTCGCCGTGGGGATATTGCCCTCTTCCGCCATCTGCTGAAGTTTTTCCTGAAAAACCTTAAAGGACTTCTCCATCGGCAGGAAAAGGATGGAAAGAAATTCGGCCAGAGTCGTTTCAAAAATATTGTGCTTGTTGAGCATTTCGTTGAAACGTTCCTGATAAAAACGGGTAAGTCCCAGAGGCGGAATATTAAAATATTGCTGTATCTCTTTTTCATAAACCTCATTGAGGGCTTTAAATGTTTCCTGATCCAGGTTTTCAAAATTATAGGCTTCCGTGCGTTTGCCGATTTTGCCGGCTTTTTCCAGCAAATGGTTCTGTATCCTCAGCGCCGTGTCAAAACCGGATTTGGAGATTTTCAGAAGAATTTCCGGCAAGGCGCTTGCGGCATTGGCCGCTGCCGATTCGGATTCCGGCTGTTTCATCATTTTGGAAAATGACTTGAGCAGATTCAAATTCGTATCAAGCTGCTGCGTGAATCTGTTCTGCAGAGCGGATTGTGTCTTGAGAGCTGCCTGTGAACCGGTCGGCATTGCCTTCGCCATATTGATCCACATGTCTGTCAATGTCTGCAGAAACGGGAAAATTGAAGATTCATTGAACTGAAATTGTTTATCTTCCTCAGTCATTTCGCACCCCGTATAAAAAAACTATTGAATAAAATGACCATTAGATGCTAAAAACAAAAAAAGAATAATTACTCACAGTTAATTAATAATTATCGAAATAATTTATATGGATGCCGGCGGATTGCGCCGGCGTCACGCCCATGATGTAAATCTCTTAAGCTGTGTTTATTTTTTAATATAGAAGGTCGTATTTGTCAACAAAATTTGCCCATTTCATATCTACATAATGATTTGCTAATATTGACTGATATACTAATAAATTATCTAAGAGGTGAATTTATGTCCAGTGAAAATCATTCCAAAATCACGCCTGATGAATTGCTGAGTGTGATAGATTTCTCACCCGCCGATAATATGGAAGATCTTTCTACGACTATTGCCTGGAAAAGTAAACTGGTCGGCCAGCAGATCAGAAGTTTGTTCGGTTATCAGAGAATGCTGGATACTATAAAAAAAGAAACCTGGCTTTTCGGTCCGCTGGCAATTGCCGCTTCCTGGCAAAGCGCAATACTTGATTCGATGCTGCGGCATGTCAGAGCCAGCGCGCGTCTTGCCGTCGGCGCGTCCAGAAATCCCGACGCCATTGCCGATTTGAACGGCTGGATATACAAAAGCTATTCCCGGCTTCTTTACACCCTGACCGGTTTTTTCATCAAAGACGGAAAATTCAACAGGGAAAAAACTCAGATGATTTGCACAACGCCAAAAGGCAAAGAGTATTTGAGAAATTATATGGACGAGTTCGCCCAGTTGGAACAGCAATACAACAACATCGGACTGTCGCGTCTTAACGCCATGAAAGAACTCTTAAAATGTCTATTGGTCTTAATCACGGAACAACCTTTCACCAGTGGCCGTCTGCCTTTCGCCAAGACAAATCCTGACGGAACGTTAAAAACTTCTTTCGAGGAATATCTCGCGGAGAACCGTGTCCGTCTGGAAAATCTCTATGAAACCAACGCTTTTGATATCAAAGAATATTCCGAACGAGCAACCCAGGGGCAATATCGGCTGTTCCAATTATGAATACGTGGATGGATCATTAAATCATAGAGTAAGACTGCGTTATTACCCGACTGCCGAAGGCGTCAAACCCAACGGCAAAATAATCTACATGGCGACTCCTCTCATCAACAAACCGGAGCTTTTCGATCTGGCCACGGGAAAATCGGTTATTGAGGCTATGATTAGAAAAGGTTACATTATTTATATGGTGGATCACGGCGACCCGGGCTGGGAAGAAACCGAACTTGGTCTGGATTTTTATGGAAAAACAATTCCCGATTTCTATTTGGACATCATCAAAAAAGAGACATCCGCAGGATGAAATATACATAATGGCCTACTGTATGGGTGGAACTTTAATACTGCCTTATCTGGCCAGACGTGCTGAAGAACTCCTGGCCGAAGGCAAGCCGATGGATATTAAGAAAATAGCCCTGATGGCTTCACCAATGAAATTTGATGATGAGGGAAGCGGCCACTATCCCGATCCGTTCACTTATCCGCCGCGATTATGATTCGGATTTGATGAAGGAACTCTTCGGCTCAGTCAATATTCCACCGCAGATTATCGAAGCCGGCATGAATGAAATTCAGCCCGGAGTTCAGCATACGGTTGTTCTGGGTTTTTACGGACGTGCGGAAATCAAAGAATCAATTGCCGATTCGGCGCCTTTCCTATTACTGGCTGACACACGGAACGAAGTTTCCTGTCAATGCGCATGTTCAATGGATCCAAAACATATTCATCGGCAACCAGGTATATGAAGGTAACTATCGCCTTCCTTCCAACAATCCCAAGTTTGATGGGAAACCGGTTAACATGTCTATCCTGAAAAAGGCGGGGGTTAGAATTTTTGATTACAAAGGGTCGAGAGATCCCATCGCGCCGGCCGGTTCCTGTGTGGCCGGGGAAACCTGGGGATGCGTGGATACAGGCAACGTTAAAATTACCTGCGGTGGACTTAATCGGGTTATTGAAAAAAATATCGGGCATATTTTTGTCGTCAGCCGGAAATTGCTTGCTGAATATCTGGCGCTGGTTGAAGATTTTTATCAGGATACCTCTGTTAATCAACCGGTATTTCTTAATGCAAAAGCTTCAGCCAACACAGACGCAACCAGTAATCTGGTAGACATTAAGAAACTTCAAATGAAGAAATAATTAATTGCTATTACAAGCCAGAGGAACTCCACTCGCTGATGTTAAAGCAGATAACTATTAGTCCCAGGAAACAAATCCTGATCATCTTTATCGCTTTGACATTGGCGACACTGGCTGTTTTCTGGCAGGTGAATCGATATGACTTTGTTAATCTTGATGATGCCGGTTATGTCACAGAAAACAGTCACATTCAGGCCAAGGTAACACTGAATGGAATTCGCTGGGTGTTTTGTACAACAGAAGCTGACGGCTTGTGGCATCCGCTTCTATGGCTGTCCTTCATGTTCGACTATCAGCTTTACGGCTTGAATCCCGGCGGGTATCATCTCACCAACCTTATTCTGCATATCCTCAGCACGTTGCTCCTCTTCTGGCTCTTTCACCGCATGACAGGCGCTGTCTGGAAAAGTGCCTTTGTCGCTGCTTTCTTTGCCCTCCATCCCCTGCATGTGGAATCGGTTGCCTGGATCTCTGAAAGAAAAGATGTCTTAAGCGCCTTCTTCTGGATGCTGACTTTATGTCTTTATGTCTATTACACGGAGAAACCCGTTATTAAAAGGTATCTGCTTGTTGTGTTTTCCTTCGTCTGCGCTCTCATGAGCAAGCCCATGGTGGTCACCCTGCCCGTGATTATGATGCTTCTGGATTACTGGCCGCTCAATCGCTTTGAATTGAAAAAAGATAACCCGGTCTTATGGCAGGCAAAGGAAAAACTGCCGTTCTTTCTTCTGTCGGCTGTTTTTTCCATTATCACGATTTACGCGCAGCATAATCCATCCCTGAAATATTTTTCTTTCGGTTCCCGGTTTGCCAACGCATCTGTATCTTTTGTAACATATTTGGAGAAAACATTCTGGCCTCATGATCTGGCCGTCTTTTATCCGTTTTCGGATCAGATTCCGCTCTGGCAGGTTTGGAGTTCAATTCTGCTGATTATCATGATCAGCATTACCATGATAATAGTCTGGAAACGGTTACCCTCTCTGTTTGTCGGATGGTTTTGGTATATGATAACACTTTTGCCCGTTATCGGGATTATTCAATCCGGCGAACAGGCCATGGCCGACCGATACACTTATTTACCCTCCATCGGTATTGCCGTTGGGCTGGCCTGGGGAACTTCGCTTTTATTTCAACGCACAAAAACGCGCAAAAAGATTTTATTCTCTGCTGCCATTATTTCTCTCACCGTTATGTCGATTTTAACCTGGATGCAGTGCGGTTACTGGAAAAATAGCAATGAACTTTTTAATCATACTTTGCAGGTAACAAAGAATAACTATTTGGCGCATAACAATTTAGGCTTTACTCTATTTAACGAAAATAAATACGAAGAAAGCCTTTATCATTTTAGTAAGGCCATCAGCATAAAAGAAGATTATGCCTATGCCTATAACAACAGGGGATTTGCTTACGCTAAAGTCGGCCAAATCCAAAGAGCCATCGAAGATTATAACAAAGCTATCCGTCTGGATCCTGATTATACAAGAACTTACAGTAACAGGGGAATTGCTTATTATTCCCTTGGACAATATCATAACGCAGTAGAGGATTTAAGCAAGGCCATCACTCTGAAACAAGATTATGCCGAAGCTTACAACCACAGGGGAATTTCTTATTATGCTCTTGGGCAGTATCAAAACGCCATAGAGGATTTAAATATGGCCATCACTCTCAAACAAAATTATGCCGAAGCATACAACCACAGGGGAATCGTTTATTATGCTCTTGGACAGTATCAAAACGCCATAGAAGATTTGAATATGGCTATCACTCTCAAACAAGATTATGCCGAAGCGTATCAAAACAGAGCGACAATTTATTTAAATCATGGCAATAAAGACCCCGGTTGTTTGGATGCGCAAACAGCCTGCACATTTGGAATTTGCAAAACATTAGATGCGGCCAGAGCTAAAGGGCTCTGCCGTTAGAAAAGTCCTACGTTCTATGTTCAATGTTGAATGGAATTTAAACCAATTATGTTAAACAAAATAAATACTACTTCCCCAAAACAAATTTTAATTGTTTCTATCATTTTGATATTGGCAACGCTTGCTGTCTTCTGGCAGGTGAAGCATTTTGGTTTTGTCAATATCGATGATGACATTTATGTTACCGCTAACAATCACATCCAGTCAGGAATAACACTGGATGGAATTCGGTGGGCGTTCGGCACAACCTATGCGGAGTTCTGGCATCCTCTGACCTGGCTGTCCTTGATGTTCGACTATCAGCTTTACGGCTTGAATCCCGGCGGGTATCATCTGACCAACCTTATTCTGCATATCTTCAGCACGTTGCTCCTCTTCTGGCTCTTTCACCGCATGACAGGCGCTGTCTGGAAAAGTGCCTTTGTCGCTGCTTTCTTTGCCCTCCATCCCCTGCATGTGGAATCGGTTGCCTGGATCTCTGAAAGAAAAGATGTCTTAAGCGCCTTCTTCTGGATGCTGACGCTATGCCTTTATGTCTATTACACAGAGAAACCGGTTATTAAAAGGTATCTGCTTGTTGTGGTTTCCTTTGTCTGTGCTCTCATGAGCAAGCCCATGGTGGTCACCCTGCCCGTGATTATGATGCTTCTGGATTACTGGCCGCTCAATCGCTTTGAATTGAAAAAAGATAACCCGGTCTTATGGCAGGCAAAGGAAAAACTGCCGTTCTTTCTTCTGTCGGCTGTTTTTTCCATTATTACGATTTACGCCCAACATAAACAAACAGCAAAATTTTTTTATTTCCCCTTAAGTTCCCGTCTTGCCAACGCTCCTGTATCTTTTGTAACATATCTGGAGAAAACTTTCTGGCCACATGATCTGGCTGCTTTTTATCCTCTTTCAGATCAGATCGCCACATGGCAAGTCCTGGCAACTATCATTATGATCATTGTTGTATGTGCTGCCATCATTATAATGATTAAAAGCCGGCCATATCTGTTTGTCGGATGGCTTTGGTACGCGATTACTCTTTTACCGGTTATTGGAATTATACGGGTAGGTGATTTCGCGATGGCCGACCGCTACACTTATTTGCCCCTCATAGGTATCGGCATCATACTGGGCTGGTGCATCCCGCATTTATTCCTGCACGCAGATATATACAAAAAGATTTTATTACCCGCGGGAATAGCAACCTTGATCATTCTGGCTGCTTTATCCTGGGAACAATGCGGCTACTGGAAAAATGGCATTGAACTTTTTAGTCATGCCTTAAAGGTAACAAGGAATAATTATCTGGCGTATAATAATTTAGGTAATGTTCTTCTTGACGAAGGAAAGATCAAAGAGGCCATAGATCAATATAACAATGCCCTCCAAATAATACCGAGTTATGTTCTATCTTATAATAACAGAGGGACTGCTTACGCTAAACTTGGTCAATATCAGTTGGCTATGAATGACTGTAATGAAGCAATCCGTCTTAAACCGGATGATTTTCTGGGTTACTTCAACAGGGGGAATATTTATAAAAAAATCGGCCAGTATCAACGTGCCATTGAAGATTTTAATAAAGCAATCCTTCTTAAACCGGATGATTCCTCAGTTTATTTCAACAGAGGAAACACTTACATTAATCTTGGTCAGTATAAAACGGCCATTGAAGATTTTAATAAAGCAATTCGTTTAGCCCCTGCTTCTTTCGATATCTATAATAACAGGGCATTTATTTACATAAAACTTGGATGGTATCAGCAGGCATTGGAAGATTACAGCAAGGCTATACTTTTGAAACCGGATTATACTGATGCTTACAGCAACAGAGCTTTTCTTTATTTTAGCCGAGGCGACAAACTCTCCGGTTGCAGCGATGCGCAAACAGCGTGTAAACTGGGAGATTGTAAAATATTAGAACTTAATAAAGGAAAAGGATACTGCCATTAATTGAAGCTACCTGCATTATTAAGTCAGAAGGAAACTTTAACGACTCATGATTAACAATATCAAGATTAGCCTATCAAAGCAGATAATGATCGTTTATATCGTTCTTATAGTGACAACACTTGCTGTCTTCTGGCATGCAAATCAATTTGACTTCATTAACTTTGACGACGGTGGTTACGTAACAGCAAACCGTCATATTCAATCCGGAATATCTCAGAACGGAATTCGTTGGGCGTTTAGTACAAGATATCTCGATTTATGGCATCCGCTGACGTGGTTGTCCTTCATGTTCGATTATCAGCTTCATGGCTTAAATCCCGGCGGTTATCATCTGACCAACCTTATCCTGCATATTTTGATCACACTGTTGCTCTTCTGGCTCTTTAACCGCATGACAGGCGCTGTCTGGAAAAGTGCCTTTATCGCCGCGCTTTTCGCGCTGCATCCCCTGCATGTGGAATCCGTTGCCTGGATTGCCGAACGTAAAGATGTTCTAAGCGCTTTTTTCTGGATGCTGACGCTATGCCTTTATGTCTATTATACGGAGAAACCGGCTATCAGAAGGTATCTGCTGGTGGTGTTTTCCTTTGTCTGTGCGCTTATGAGCAAGCCCATGGTGGTCACTCTACCCGTGATTATGATTCTTCTGGATTACTGGCCCCTTAATCGTTTTGAGTTGAAAAAAGGCAACCTGGTTTTATGGCAGTTGAAGGAAAAGATAGTTTTTTTTATCCTGTCAGCAGTGCTTATTATTATTACCCTTCATAATCCCGCTAATACTGATAATCCTGATTATAAAGATTTAAAGGAATTTTCTCTCCGACTGGCCGATGCTCCTGTCGCTTTTGTGACTTATCTGGCTGAAACATTCTGGCCACATAATCTCGCTGTTTTTTATCCCTTCCCGGATCAAATTCCTCTATGGCAGGTTTTTGGATCATCTCTGCTGATAATATTTATAACGGGGGGCGTTATTTTAACGGCAAAACGCATGCCGTATCTTTTGGTGGGTTGGTTTTGGTACGCGATAATTCTTCTGCCTGTTATCGGAATAATTCAGGTTTCATCATCAGCACCGTATTCGATGGCCGACCGTTATACTTATCTGTCCTCCATAGGCATTACTGTAGCAATAGCCTGGGGAATACCATCTTTTGTAAAAAGTGAAAAATCTATAAGAAAAATCTTATTCCCAGCAGCAATTGTCTTTCTTCTTGTTATCTCTTTTACGACCTGGAAACAATGCAGTTACTGGAAAAACAGTTTTAATCTTTTCAATCATGCCCTGCGGGTAACTAAAAACAATTATCTGGCGTATGGATGTTTGGGATATGCATACAGCCAAACGGATCAATATCCTCAGGCCATAGATCATTTCGACAAAGCTGTCCGCTTAAAACCAAACGCTCTTGGCGTCTATAATGGATTGGGAATTGCCTATGGGAAATCGGGTCAGTACCAACAGGCAATTGAAAATTTTAATAAAGCGATAAGTATAAAAAAAGATTATGCCAAACCTTACAACGGATTGGGACTTGTTTACAGCACAAACAGCCAATATAAACTGGCCATAGAAAACTTCAACAAAGCAATAGGGTTTGACAGCGAGTACGCCGATGCCTACAATAATAGAGCTGTTACTTACCTGCAGATGGGAGACGCTGCTTCCTGCTGCCGCGATGCGCTGAAGGCCTGCGCTTTAGGAAACTGTAAAATCTTGGATGCGATTAATAAAGATCATCAAAACTGTCCCAAAAGATAGCGCTTTAATTTTAAATTGACACTATTTATGATATTTTCTGACCACCGCTGTGATCACGCCGGCAATACGCAGATCCGTCCGTGGTATGATCGGGGCGTACTTGGAGTTGGCGGCCTCAAGAGTCACCATTTTTCCCTTTCGGCGAAAATATTTCATTGTCCAGTTGCCGTCCACCTCGGCCAGGATGATATCGCCGTCTTTGGGATCTTTATTTTTTTCAACAATCACCAGATCTTTTTCTTGAATCCCCGCGTCAATCATGGAATCGCCGGTAACGGAAAGCAGAAATGATGTTTCCGGATTTTTGATAAGATATTCATCGAAGGATATAATATCCCGCAGTTCTTCTTCCGCGGGCGAAGGAAACCCGGCACAAACCTCTCCGGCAAGTTTTAACGCCCGCGGATTGCGCACCATAGTTAAAAATCCTTTGGCGTCTTTTTGCAAAATTCCGGCGGCTAATAATTTGGCCACCCAAAAATGAACAACGCTTTTGGAACGAACGCCAATAATTTCAGCAATCTCCGAATATGTCGGCATTCTTCCATGACCCCGGAAAAAAGCGGTGATTTTTTTCTCTACATCCTGTAAAGTTCGCTTGACTTTCATAAAATACATGATATAGAACGATCGTTCTATTGTCAAGACTTTTTTAATAAAGCCCAAGCTCCCATATTTTTTATTTCAGCTTCGGAGGAATTTTGAACGAAAAACTGATAACATTTCTGGCAACGGGATTCGGCGCGGGGCTTGTGCCTTTCGCGCCCGGAACAGCCGGCACTTTTGTCGGTGTTTTGATTTGCCTGATTTTTTTGCCATTTCCCTGGATTATACGTTTAACGGCAGTGCTCGCTTTATTGGCTCTATCTGTTTATGTCGCGCAGCAGGCGGAAAATATTTATCAGAAAAAAGATGACCAGCGCATTGTCATTGATGAAATTATCGGCTTTCAAATAACGATGCTGCCGGTGGAAATAAACATCTTGAATATTTGCGCGGGTTTTGTTTTGTTTAGAATATTTGATATTGTAAAGCCCTTCCCTATAAAAAATCTGCAGCGGCTGCCCGGCGGATGGGGCATTGTGGCTGACGACGTTGCCGCTGGAATTTACGCGGGCGCAGTGTTATGGTTATTGATATATTTTTTAAAATTTTGATAATTTATTAATCAGCTTTGCAAAATGTTCCAGAGGCAAGGCGCGCAAGTCGTGAGGAGTGAAACGTATTTTTTTATACGTTGCAGCGACAAAGGACGCGGCGCAACGCAGCATATGGACATTTTCCAAAGCTGAGGGAGTATTTTATGAAGATCGGCATTCTAACAATCGGCAACGAATTAATAAACGGACGCATCACCGACGCTAACGCTTCGTTTATTGCGCGCGAAATTAATCTGCATGGCTGGCAGATAGAAACCATAATATCCGTGGGAGACGACTTCGCCTCCATTAAAAATCGTCTGGATTATCTGCTTTCTTTGACGGATGCCGTAATATGCACAGGAGGATTGGGACCGACCGCCGATGATATTACCACCGCCGCAATCGCCGAGGCTTTCGGCCTTCCTTTATATACTGATGAAAACGTCCTGCTTTATATCAAGGAGATATTCACAAAATTCAATCTACGCTGGGTGGAAAATAACGCCAAGCAGGCCATATTCCCGCAGGGAGCGGAAGTAATCCCCAACTCCAGAGGCACTGCGCCGGGTTTTTGTCTGCTTATTCATGAAAAACCGGTTTTTGTTATTCCCGGCGTTCCCGCCGAAGCAAAAATGATGCTGACCATGGGAGTCATCCCCATCCTGCACAGGTATTTCCCGCAAAAAGAACAATATACCTCCAAGCAAACCATCAAAACATTCGGACTTTCCGAAGCCGCCGTTGATGACAGGCTGAAGGATATTGACTTTGCGTCCATGGGCGTGAGTATCGGATTTTATCCGGTGTTTCCTGAAAACCATATCGTTTTGATATCGCGCCACAAAACGCTGAAAGAATCTCAAAGTAATCTGCAAAAAGCGCATGACGAAGTATCTGCCCGCCTGCATGATTATATTTTTGCCAGCGAAGAAAAAACGCTGGAAGAAGTCATTGCCGGTCTTTTAACGAAGAAAAAACTAACCATCGCGATAGCGGAATCCTGTACCGGCGGGCTGATTACCAGCCGCCTCACCGATGTGTCCGGCAGTTCGGATTATCTCGAGCGCGGCCTGGTGACTTACAGCAACGCCGCCAAAATCAGCATGCTGGGCGTGCCGGCGGAAATCATCGAAAAACACGGAGCGGTAAGCGAGGAAACGGCAAGGCTAATGGCCGAAGGCGTCCGCAAGTTGTCAGGAACTGATCTGGGACTTTCCTCTACAGGCATTGCCGGCCCGACCGGCGGAAGTGAAGAAAAACCTGTCGGCACCGTTTATCTGGCGCTGGCCGACTCCAAAGGGACAATATGCCGCCATCACGCTTTCAGATGGGATCGCCAGAAAAATAAAGACATTTTTTCCGAAGCGGCGCTGTTTTTGCTGAAAAATTACCTGCAGGGCAAACACTCATGACGACAAATCGTCACAAACAGAGATGAAAATGTAGTGCGTACCTTTAGGTGCGCTTATTCTTCAGTGTGGTGTTTTAGTAAAAGATTTACAATATGTCATTTCGAAGCGAAGCGAGAAATCTTAATGATTGTTAAAGTATAAAAGATATCTCCCGTTGGTCGATATGACAAAAGAAAGTTTAGTTTATGTCCGATGACGTAAAAAATATCCGCGCCTTTCTGGCCATTGAACCGCCGGAAGATATTTTGCAAAAAATATCCGACCTGCAGGAAAAATTAAAGCAGGAAATCAGCGGCAGGCTTAGCTGGACAAGGCCGCAGGGTCAGCACCTGACTCTAAAGTTTTTCGGAGATATATCGAAAGAGAACATAAACAATATTTGTGCCGCCGTACAGAAGCGGACAGTTTCCGAGCAGAAACTGAATCTGAAAGTTGAAAAGCTTGGCGTTTTCCCGGACGCCCGAAAACCACGTGTTTTGTGGTGCGGAATTACTGGTGATGTGGAAAATCTTACCAATTTCCAGAAAAAACTGGATGGCGATTTTTCGGCAATCGGCTTTCCGGCGGAAGACCGCTCTTTCAAGGCGCATCTGACTCTGGCAAGAATAAAAGATTCGCGCGACATGACAGGGATGAGCGAAGCGCTGAAAAAACACGACTCATTTAAAGCCGGAGAGTTTATCGCCGATAAATTATTTTTGTTTCAAAGCAATCTTTCTCCGCAGGGCGCCGTTTATACAAAACTGGCGGAATTTGCTTTGAGTGAATGATAAATGTCATTCCGAATCCCGATGTGTCGGGATGAGGAATCTTAAAACGATGTCATTCCCGCAGCGAAGCCCGGCGTATGCCTGGGCAGGCGGGAATCCAGAATAAGAGGAAGTAAAAATGAAAATAAATAGATCCTTCTCCATCTTTCTTTGCATTATCTTTTTAGGTTTGTTTTCGACACAGGCCATTGCCGCAAGCTTTGATTGCAAGAAGGCTTCCACTTGGGTGGAAAAAATTGTCTGTTCTAATCCAGAACTTTCCAAGCTCGACGAGCAAATGGCTAAAGCTTATTCGGATGCTCTTAAAAGTCTCTCTCCAGAAGGCCAGAAGGAAACAAAACAATATCAGAAGCAATGGCTGAAAGAACTGTCTCAAAATTGTGAAGCTGGACCGAAGAAGAAATACTATAAAGAGGCATCGCCATATGCTGGGGGTAAAGATAAAAAGATATATTACGATGCTAGGGCTGAATGTCTGAAGACTGCTTATGAAAAAAGAATCAAACAACTTCAAGATAGCTTGGTAAAATTCTCCGAACGTATCTTTAGAAATGTTCATGTTTATATTTCGAAAGGGGATCTGACGTATCCGCAAATTGAAAATCCACGCGATGAAAACGAGAAATACTGGAATTATGTTATCTTAAAAAGAGTTAATGATCATCCGGTACCTAACGCCGAATGCACTGTTAGTTTCAGCAAAAAGCATTTGATATCTATAATAGGTTATCATTGCTTTTCTTGGCTACTGGAAGATAAAAGAGAATTAAAACCTTCAAATATATTTGACGATAAAACCGACTGGCGTAACAAACTTATGATGTTTGTTGCTCAAAAGAAGAAAGAAAAAGAAGTCGAAGACATAAGTCGCTACTTGGATCCGGATATATTCCCAAGCCAGTGGAAGATCTCGGAAGGCGGGTTGAGTTTCGATTTAGATACATATAATTTTCGGAGCAGAACAGCCTCAATCACAGTAGATTGGAAAACCCTCGATCCTTATCTCAGCAACAAAGGTCGTTCTTTAATTTATGATTAAGTACATTAAGGAAACTAGATTCCCGCCGGAGTTTACCCCGCGTATGCGGGGCGAGGAATGACAAAAAAATATTGAAGCAATAAATAAAATAAATTATAAAAAATAACAGGGTGAAGGAGGTTATTGTATTATGGCGGATATGGATAGATCAAAGGCCGTTGATTTGGCGATTACTCAGATAGAAAAACAATTCGGCAAGGGCTCGATTATGAAACTGGGCGGTTCGGAAAAAGTGGATGTTCCGGCCATTTCCACAGGGTCGCTGAGTCTCGATATCGCGCTGGGAACGTTCGGCGTTCCACGCGGCCGTGTCATTGAAATATACGGGCCGGAATCCGGCGGCAAGACAACGCTGGCTTTGCATATCGTCGCCGAGGCGCAGAAGAAAAACGGCATCGCGGCCTACATTGACGCGGAGCATGCCCTGGATGTGACCTACGCAAAAAAAATCGGCGTGAATACCGACGACCTTCTGATCTCTCAGCCGGACACAGGCGAACAGGCGCTGGAAATCGCCGAAACGCTGGTGCGCAGCGGCGCGCTGGATGTGCTGGTGGTTGACTCGGTCGCCGCGCTGGTGCCCAAGGCGGAACTGGAAGGTGACATGGGCGACGCTCAGATGGGCCTACAGGCAAGACTCATGTCGCAGGCGCTGCGCAAACTTACCGGCAGTATCAGCAAATCCAAAACAACCGTGATCTTCATCAATCAGCTGCGCATGAAGATCGGCGTTTTCTTCGGCAATCCCGAAACCACCACCGGCGGCAACGCCTTAAAATTTTATTCATCCCAGCGGCTCGACATCCGCAAGATGACCTCCATCAAAAACGGACAGGACGTGATCGGCTTCCGTACCAAAGTAAAAGTAGTCAAAAACAAGATGGCCCCGCCCTTCCGGGAAGCGGAATTTGATATCATCTTCGGCGAAGGCATCTCGCGTGAGGGCGACGTGCTGGATCTGGCGGCGGAAAACGGCATCATCGAAAAGAGCGGCGCGTGGTATTCCTACAAGGGCGACCGCATCGGTCAGGGACGGGACAACTCCAGAATATTTTTAAAGGAAAATCCCGATATCATGGCGCAGGTGGAAAATGATGTACGCGCCAAGTTGGGTATTGTGGCTAAAGAACTGGAAGAAGATAAGTGAAAGTTTTAGATTTAGAGGCGGCAAAGCAAAAGGCATATCGTCTTTTATCTTTGCGGCCGCATTCGGAAAAAGAGCTGGAAAAGAAACTGCGGGAAAAAGGTTTTCCCGCAGTTGTCGTTAAAGAAACACTGGAAAAACTCCACGATTTGAAGTATCTCAATGACGCGTCTTTTGCTAATCAATGGGCGCGCAATTTGGTTGTAAACAGGTTCTGGGGAAATAAGAAAGTAATTGCCAGTTTGCGCGAAAAAGGCCTGTCTGCTGAATTAATAGATTTGTCCATCGAGCAGGCGCGGCAGGAATTGCCGGAAGAAGAAGCGATTGAAATATTAATTAAAAAAAAGGCGGCCAAAAGAAAAACGTCCGCTTTGGATTTTAAGGAAAAACGGAAAATTTTTCAGGCTCTGATGGGACGCGGTTTCCCGCCGGGACTGATTTTAAATAAACTGGGAAGGATAAAAAAGGAAGATATTGATGGCGAAGACTGGGGATGAAATCAGGGAAAGTTTTTTAAAATTTTTTGAAAGCAAGGGACACACCCGGGTGGCGAGTTCGTCGCTGATTCCCAAGGATGATCCCACGCTGCTTTTCACCAACGCGGGCATGGTTCAGTTTAAAAATGCTTTTCTGGGGCTGGAAAACAGAGGCTACACCAGAGCGGCAACCTGCCAGAAATGCGCGCGCGCCGGCGGCAAGCACAACGATCTGGAAAATGTCGGCGTTACCGCCCGTCATCATACTTTTTTCGAAATGCTCGGCAATTTCTCTTTCGGTGATTATTTCAAGGAAGACGCCATTGCTTGGGCGTGGGAATATTTGATTGATGTGGTCAAACTTCCCAAAGAAAGGCTCTGGATAACGATTTATGAAGACGATAACGAAGCTTTTGAAATCTGGAATAAAAAAATGAAAGTGCCCGCGGAGCGCATTGTCCGCATGGGAGAGAAAAGCAATTTCTGGATGATGGGCGAAACCGGCCCTTGCGGTCCCTGCTCCGAAATTCTTTACGATCAGGGTAAAGACACCGGCTGTGGCCGACCTGAGTGCGATGTCCATTGCGACTGCGACCGCCATCTGGAAATCTGGAACAATGTCTTTACGCAATTCGACCGTGATGAGTCGGGCAAACTGACACCGCTTGCCAAGCCCAGCATCGACACGGGCATGGGACTGGAGCGTCTGACCGCCGTCATCCAGGGAGTTAAAAGTAATTATGATACGGATATTTTCTCCCCTATAATTCGTTTTGTGGAAATACTCTCAGGCAAAGACTACGGCCAGAACGCCGAAAATGATATTTCCATCCGGGTCATTGCCGATCACAGCCGCGCGATTACTTTTTTAATCGGCGACGGTATCACGCCCAGCAATGAAGGGCGCGGTTATGTGCTAAGAAGAATTCTGCGCCGCGCCGCGCGTCACGGCAAAATGCTCGGCATCAACAAACCTTTTTTAAACGAATGCGCTCAGGTCGTAATTGATATGATGAAGGGCGTTTATCCCGATCTGGTGGAGAAGGCCTCTTTCATTACCAAAATGATTTTGAATGAAGAACAGCGTTTCATGGAAACACTCGACGCCGGATTGCGAATTTTGAACGAAGAAACAGCCGCGCTTAAAAATGCGGGCAAATCGGTTCTTCCCGGCGCGCTGATTTTTAAACTATACGATACCTACGGTTTCCCCACGGATCTGACTGCGGACATAGTCAGGCGCGATGGGTTTACGCTGGACAATGAAGGTTTCGAATCCGAAATGGAAGCCCAGCGCGAACGCGCGCGCAGCGCGTGGAAGGGCAGCGGCGAAGAAGCGGTTGCGGAATGCTATCTTAAAGCTTCGAGCTCCGGCATTGCCAGCGAGTTCTGCGGCTATGAAAAAATCAAGAAAGACAACGCTCAAGTCAGGGCAATATTTATTGACGGTAAACCGGCAGATACAGCAGTTGCGGGCCAGAAAGCCGAAATCGTTCTGGACACAACACCTTTTTACGGAGAATCGGGCGGCCAGATCGGCGATACCGGATTCCTTAAGGGAACGGGATTCAATTTTACAGTTGAGGATACGAAAAAGCCTGTCGAGAATTTCTTCGTGCACAAAGGTATGGTCAGCAAAGGCGAAGTCAAAGTCGGCGCGAAAGCCAAACTGGTTGTTGACGAGGAAAGACGCAAAGCCATTGCCGCGAATCATTCCGGCACGCATATTCTTCAGGCGGCACTCAAAGCGGTTCTCGGCGACCATATCAAACAGTCCGGTTCGCAGGTTACCGCGGAAGGTTTGCGGTTCGACTTCACCCATTTTTCCAAAATCAGCGACGATGAAATGAAGCGCATAGAGGAAATCGCCAACGACATGATTCGCAAAAACGTGGATGTAAAAACGGAAGTCTGCGCTCTGGAAGACGCGCTCAAAACCGGCGCGACGGCTGTGTTTGACGAAAAATACGGCGCGACCGTGCGCATCGTCAAAATGGGCAAAATGAGCATGGAGCTTTGCGGCGGCACGCACGTGAAGCGCACCGGCGATATCGGCCTTTTGAAAGTTCTCCATGAATCAGCCATTGCCGCGGGCGTGCGCAGAATCGAAGCCGTCACCGGCAGAGAAGCATTCGCGCACATTCAACAGGCGGAAGCAGAATTGAAACGCACGGCGGGATTGTTTAAAGCCGGTCAGATGGAAGTTTACGACCGCGCCGATAAGATTCTGAAAGAAAAACGTGAACTGGAAAAAGAAATCGAGGCGCTCAAAGGAAAGCTGGCCGCCAAGGATTCCGGCGATTTGATCAGTCAGGCAAAGGAAATCAATGGTGTGAAAGTGCTGTCGGTGGAAGTGAGCATTGCCGACGTCAAGACTCTGCGCGACTTCGGCGACAAACTTCGCGACAAGCTGGGCTCCGGCGTTATCCTTTTGGGCAGCAAGGCCGGCGAAAAAGTAATGTTGCTGTGCATGGTCACCAAGGATTTGGCCGGAAAATATCATGCCGGAAATATCATCAAGGAATTGGCACCTCTCGTCGGCGGCAGCGGCGGCGGCAGGCCAGACATGGCGCAGGCCGGCGGTACCCAACCGGAAAACTTAAATAAAGTCTTCCCGGCATTGGAAAAAATTATAATCAAATAGAATTTATCAGGGGCACCATAGATATGGTCGTATCCGTTATCCTTGCCCATCCTGACACGAAAAGTTTCAACCATGTTATCGCCCAGACGGCGGTTGAAGCATTGAAGAAAAATGGTCATAAAGTTTTCTTTCATGATCTTTACAAAGAAATATTCGATCCTTTGCTGCCTGCATCGGAGATAGCCGAAAACGCCAAACTGCCCGCCAAAATAAAAAAACATTGCGACGAAATCAAGGTAGCCGATGGAATTATTATTGTGCATCCCAACTGGTGGGGACAGCCTCCGGCAATTCTCAAAGGCTGGATCGACCGTGTGATTCGTCCGGGTATCGCCTATGAATTTCTGGAAGGCGATTCAGGTGAAGGTGTTCCGAAAGGCCTGCTCAAAGCCAACGCCGCTTTGGTTTACAATACATCCAATACGGAAACTCAAAGAGAAAAAGATGTTTTTGGCGATCCGCTGGAAACGATCTGGAAGAATTGTATTTTCGGCCTCTGCGGAGTCACCAACTTTCATCGCCGGATGTTCAATGTAATCGTGACCAGCTCAGAGGATCAGCGCAAAAAATGGCTGGATTACGTTACAAAGGACATTAATAAATTCTTTCCTAGAAGTTCAGCAATAAAAAAATAATTTCCCTAAAGGAGATGAATATGAAGATTAAGCTATCGTTACCGATAATAATTTTGAGCTTTTTTTGCGCAACAACTTCGTTTGCTCATCCTTATGGTTTTATTGAAGAACTGACAACGAATTGTAAACAGAGCATAAATGAGGATTTGATATCAAATTTCCCGCTATATGGCCTTGAAACGACCATAATGAATTATAATGCCTGTGCTAAACCTCAAATAATGCAGAATTTGTCCCCTGCCCAAAAAGCAATTCTTGAAAAACTGGCTTTAAAAATTGAAAAGGCCAAGAGTAGTTTATCGCCGGCACAGCTAGCTAATATAAAAAAGAGTGATGACTATGTAGTCGATAGTTTAAGAGCATTGAAAGATGCTGTTGCGCCTCAGGATTTATCAAAATTAACAAAACAAGAAATGGCTGAATTGGATAAGCATCTGAAATCTATTTTTTGGAAAATGACAGATGCTCTAAAAAATAATGATATTGACAAAGCTTTAAGCTATTTCAGTGACTACTCTAAGGATAAGCATAGAAAGATGTTTGAAGTATTGTCTCAAGAAGCAATACAGGAATCGATGCGAGATACTAAAGAAATATCTTTCCAATCAATCATGGGATATAATGTTCATTACGAAATAACCTCTACACATAATGGGAAAAAGTTTTCTTATCCTCTTGATTTTATCCAAGATTTGGATGGCAAATGGAGAATATTAGAATTTTAAAATTTGAATTTCGTTGAGAACTTTAAAGTAAAATTAAAAATTTATTTTTATAAGGATATTATTTATGGAATCAAAATTCAACATCGCCTTTGACGGCAATAAAAAAGTATCCGCTCATATTCGGGAATTCACGATTCATACGGATCAGTTGGAGAAAGGCGGAGGAGATAATACAGCGCCCTCACCTCTTGAACATTTTCTGGCCTCCATCGGCACTTGTGCTGGATTTTATGTGGCATCGTTCTGCCAATCGCGCTCCATTCCCACTGGCAATATCAGCATCGTTCAAACGGTCTTTCGCAACGACGCAACGCACATGGTGGAAAAAGTAACGCTCGACATTATGCTGCCGCCGGACTTTCCCGAGAAATACAAAGCCGCCGTAATTAAGGCTGCCGATACCTGTACAGTTAAAAAACATTTGATGGCGCCGCCGGAAATCATAGTTGAAACAAAAACCGTATAATGTCACAAACAAGGAGGGACAAAATGAAAACTCTAAAAGATAAATCATACAAACCTCTTTCCGGAAAAACAGCAATTGTCACCGGCGCCAGTTCCGGCATCGGACGTGCGACTGCACTGACACTCGAGCAGGCTGGAGCCGCTGTTGTCATTCAGGCCCGGCGAAAAGACAGGCTTGAGAAAGTTGTTTCGGATATTCACGCAAAAGGCGGGAAAGCCTTAGCTGTTGCTGGTGACGCGAGTCTGCGCTCTGATATAGACAAAATGCTGGAGCAGACATTGGAATGGAAAGAAGGCGGCCGCAAATACGATATTGTTGTGGTTAATGCCGGGCGAGGATTAGCAGGAGGCACGATTACAAGCGATAATTACCAGTGGGAAGAGGTTTATCATACCAATGTGCTCGGCGCTGCCTATTTGATGCGCTCTGCGGCTAAATATTTCATTGAACGTAAAAAAGGCGATATTGTGGCGATTGGTTCCGTGGTGGGACGAAACATTTCTCCCTTCAGTGCGTTTTACGGCTCCAGCAAATTCGCCATAGGCTCAATCGCTGAAGGACTGCGTCAGGAAGTCTGCAAATATGGCGTCCGGGTGTCTCTGGTCATGCCGGGTATTGTTGTCAGCGAATTTCAAAAAGTAGCCGGTTATGATGAAGATAATTTTTACAAAGGAATTGCTCACATGGGCAAATTGCTCAAACCGCAGGCTATCGCCGACGGCATCTGCTGGCTGCTTACCCAGCCGCCTAATGTAAATGTCAGTGAGATAATGATTAGGCCGACAGGGCAAAACTACCCATAATGACTTTGTAAAAATTGGTCATCTACTGAATTGCAACTTGCTTTTGTGTCATTTCGAAGCGAAGCGAGAAATCTTGATCTCCATAAATCAAGTATTTTAAGATTCCTCACATACGTTCGGAATGACATTCTTTGCTATTGTGGAACAGACTTGTATGCAGGAGTTGTTGGCTCGATATCATCTTTGATTTAAGTGGAATTTAATTACTTGCGAAAAGGAATAAGAATGAACATCACAGCAAAGGAAATCAGCAAACGAATACAGAAAATGGGCGATAAGGAAGACGCCAAATTTCTACAGGGATTTTTTAAAACCGGCGCGGGACAATATGGTGAGGGAGATATTTTTCTGGGCATTCGTGTTCCGGCAACACGTAAGCTCGCCAAAGAATATGCAGCTCTACCGTTAAAAGAAGCACTGCCGCTTTTAAAATCTCCTTATCACGAAGTTAGACTCTTCGCGCTCATCTTTCTTGTCAACGCGTTTGCCAAAGGTGATGACACCATTCAGAGAAAAATCTATGACCTGTATCTATCCAATACCCGTTACATTAACAACTGGGATCTGGTAGATCTTTCCGCGCCAAATATTGTCGGAGCTTATCTGTTTACACGAAATAGAAAGCCTCTTTACCAACTGGCGAAATCAAAAAGCCTCTGGGAACGGCGAATCGCAGTGCTAGCCACCTTCTATTTTATCAAAAACAATCAATACGCTGATTCATTAAAGATCGCAGAAATTTTATTGCAGGACAAAGAAGACTTGATTCACAAAGCTTCCGGCTGGATGCTGCGTGAAATCGGCAAGCGCGATATTAAGGTCGCAGAAACTTTTTTAAAAAAGCATTGCCGTACAATGCCCCGCACCATGCTGCGTTACGCGATAGAAAGATTTACGCCATCAAAGAGGCGCTTGTACCTGGATGGCAATGTCTGATAAGCACCCCCTGCCCTATCATCTTTGTCATCCCGGTCCCGCATACGCGGGACTTCACTCCGGCAGCAAAGCCCGGCGAATGCTGGTTGACCAAGCAATCCATTTTTCCCCCTTTTGCAAAGGGGGATTGAGGGGGAGGTACAAACCGGTAAGATAGTTTACAAAAGGAACCGGGTAGATGGTTTACACTATACGGCAAGGAGGACACTCAATGCCGTGGAAAGTGATAAACCAGATGGAAATAAAGATAGCATTTACACAAGACTGGAATGCCGGACATTTCAGTATAACTGATCTTTCTCATAAATATGGTGTAAGCCGTCCAACCATATATAAATGGCTTAAGCGATATAAGCGGTATGGAATTGAAGGACTCAAGGAAAAGAGTCGTGCACCGAAGCGATGCCCTCATCATATATCCAAAGTAATATTGGCTATATTGATAGAGGAGAAACTGCGTAATAGGAAACGAGGGCCTCGGAAAGTTCGGGCACAATTGAAACGCAAGCATCCTGAGCTTGAGTTACCGGCAGTCAGCACGATAGGCTACTGGTTTAAGAAGGAAGGTCTTGTAGAGCGTCGAAAGAAGCGATTACATGTTCCGCCGTATACTGAACCTTTTTCAGCCTGCAAGGAGCCCAATGATGTTTGGAGCATTGATTATAAAGGGCAATTCCATATGCAGAATGGACAAATTTGCTACCCCTTGACGCTTAGCGACAACTATAGCCGTTTTCTTTTGGGTTGTAAGGCGCTGAAAGGACCCCGTTATGATCCTACGTGGCGTTTCCTGGAATCAATTTTTCGAGAGAACGGACTACCTAAAGCAATCCGTAGCGATAACGGGACACCTTTTGCAGGAAGATGTATTGGTGGATTAAGTCGGTTGATGGTTTGGTGGATACTCTTGGGAATAATCCCGGAACGGATAAGGAAAGGACACCCACAGGAGAACGGACGGCATGAACGTATGCATCGCACTTTAAAAAGCGATGCTTTAGATCCTGTTGCCGGAAATTTAAGAGAACAACAGAAGGTCTTTGATGTTTACCGGTATGATTATAATAATCATCGGCCTCATGAATCACTCCATGATAAGACACCGAGTGATTACTATAAAAAGTCGAATCAACCCTATATAGAAAATCCGCATTTGCCGGATTATGACAGCAATTATTTGGTTCGGAAGGTTCTTCGTGGCGGGGAAATTAGATTTATGAGCAAAAGTTATTATTTAACAGAGTTATTGGCTGGTCAGTCTGTTGGACTTAGAGAAATCGAAGATGGGTTTTGGCAAGTTCAGTTTAGTTTTTATGTTCTGGGTTCCATAGATTTGAAAAGAAACAAGGTTGTTCGCAACTGATAAAGTGTAAACGATGTACCCGGTCTAAATTGTAAACGATGTTTTAGTTGCACAGGGATTTTAAAATCGCGGCACTTTTGTAAAATCTCCCCTAGCCCCTCTTTAAGAAAGAGGGGAATCCAGTAATTTTTCTTTTCACTCTTCACGTTTCACATTTCACGTCTCCTACTTAACTACTTAACCCTTAAAACTTGAATCTTTATCTTTCACAATTCACCATTCACTATTCACATTTTATCCTTGCATTGTTTTCCAGAATTTGTAATATCAGAAAGCCTCAAATTTCAAAAACAAAATACAATTCCCCTTTGTGAGATTTGTCTATGATTGACGACACCATAGCAGCATGGCACAAATTGATGCAAACGAAGGATGCAGCCGGTCTGGATAATATTCTGGCTGATGATGTAGTCTTCTACTCCCCGATTGTTCACACGCCGCAAGTGGGCAAAGCAATCACCACACTTTATCTTACCGCGGCGCTTTATGTTTTCAATAATGGCAGTTTTAAATATTTAAGAGAAATCATTTCCGGCAACAATGCCGTTCTGGAATTTACTACAGAGATAGACGGAATCACCGTTAACGGCGTGGACATGATTACCTGGGGCGCGGATGGCAGGATTACCGAATTCAAAGTAATGATTCGCCCGCTCAAAGCCATCAACCTGATCCATAAAATGATGGGAGAGATGCTGGAGAAGATTAAATAAATATTGTGGATGTTTATAATAACTCAAATAAAAAATAGAAAATAACTATAAATTATATTTTCCAGACATCAGATAGTATGGAGAGCATAAAGAATGTATAAAGAAATTTTTACTAGGTTCAATGTAAAAATCGATATAAAAGAAAGTCAGAAACGCTTTCGAAATAAGGTTAATAATATATTATTTCACTCCTCCCTTTTCGACGGTGGATCATTCAATTTAGATAATATAGAGTTTCAATTTTGCAACAATTATGGTCTCAAATTTGAAGGATATTTTTACTCCTTCAGGGACAAACATTTAAGAGATGATATTGCGTTCGAAGAATATTTGTTAAGATTAATTTGTATAATTGAAATCCTTTTTGATAAGGCTCCAGATATTGCTCTAAACCTCTGTGCATTAATTGATAAATATTTAAATGAATCGCCTACAGATCTAAATCTGAGAATCGTAAAAAACAAGAAATCATATAGTATATATCCAAAAGGGTCTGAACTATTAGACGATAAACTTGTCAATGATTCGTTAAATATTTTATCCAAACCGAAATATGAATCTGTGAGAATTGCTTTTGAAAAGGGTCTAAAAGAATATCTTCAATCTAGCCACGATAAATCAAAGATGAAAAACAGTTTAAGAGATATGCAACTGGCAATGGATGAATTATCCAAAATAGTTTTAAATGATAAAAACGTAGGAGTGAAGCATCTAATCAAAAACGAAAACTGGCCCAAAACAGGGCTAAACAATTATTATAAAAAAATGCTTTTTGAATACAATGACATGCTCGACAAATTATCTAAACATTCTTCTGCCACCAAGTTTTCTGAAAAAGAGGTAGAATCTGTTATATATTTGACAGGTCTATTTATAAGATTGATGTTGGAATAAATAATAATTCCCCCCTTGTACAGCTCTGTGCAGTAGATGTATGAAATGACAAAATGGGATAAATTAAGAAGGGGCAAGATGCAGTTTTATATTGTTGATGTTTTTGCCGAAGAAAAATATGCCGGTAACCAGCTGGCTGTTTTTCGCGGCGGCAAGGCGATAACCGTGGCCAAAGGCGAGTTTGTCTGAAAATAAAATTCCGCCGTCGGAATGACGCGGAAGAAAGCAATACTGGATTCCCTAGTCACCCAGGCATTCGCGGGCAAAGAGCGAGGGACAGCAGTGCCAATGGAATTCTGTTTCTTTTGATGTGTAACAAACACTTCTTCATTTAATTCCCGATTTTTAAAACTGTAATTTTATGTTAGGTTATAACCTGTAATTATTATTTTTTATAATATTAAAAATTATCAGTATAATTATTAAATATGGCGAAACAAATATCGAAGAAGCAAATTAAGAAAAATCGGCAGCAAGAACGCCAAAGGGAAATTACCTTGGGCATCAGCAAAGAAATAAGCTGCAGTTTGATGATAGCAAATCTAATTGGCACTGTCTTTGTAATCGCAGCACATTATAGTTCGCAGATATATATTCCCTATTCCGAAATCAGAGGGTGGAACTACACCTTTCAGGAATTTACACTAAACGGCATCTTCAGGATGATCATACCATTTTTTGCGATGTCATCAGGTTTCTTTCTGGTCAACAAGATAAGAGGGAAAGGGAAATACATTAATATGCTGTTGTACAAAGCCAAAACGCTGCTTTTGCCTTACGTGATTGTTTCATTTTCCATCTATGCATTTCTGAGAATGATGCATTGGAGATTTTATCCGATGACACCAATGAATTTTATCATGGATGTTTTTCTTCATCCGATATCCATTCAGTTTTGGTTTCTTCGGGATCTGATAATTCTGACCGTCCTTGCTCCCATACTGCTTAGCTCTCAAAAAATATTTAATGGAATACTCGTTTTAGTATTGGGAGTGTTGTGGTTTAACGATTACCAGCCGTTTCCGATTGTGGCCGGATGGTATCTGCTGAATATTGAAACAATCTTCTTTTTCTGCCTGGGCGGTCTGCTCTTTGAAAAACTCCCGCTTATGGAGGCTGCCATCAAGATGAATCGACCCTATAAAATATTAATATTTCTTATGTGGTTTATATTGACAGGGATAAGGGTTTATATATACCCGGAATTCGACCTCTGGTATGTAAATCATTACTCATTCACTTCTTTGATGTTACACAAGGCGGCAATTATTGCAGGCATTGTTTCTTTGACGCAATTTTCAAATTTATTCTTTTCGAATCGTTTCCTGATATATCTTTCCGGGTTTGCTTTTTATGCTTACCTGTTTCATCTGGTTCCTCTATACGATTTTCTGCAATTTTATAACCATCTGCTGAAACCTAAATATTCTTTTTATCTGAACTGTCCAATAGTTCTGATTTCGATGTTTGTGACAGGATACGTTATATCAAAAACCCTGCCGGGGGTCTTTGAGTTCATTACCGGGGGCAGGGACCCAAACAAGATGCTCAAGCGGATGAATTAAGAGCCGCATAACTGCATCCTTCGGCCAGTAATCCTCCATTCTGACTACTGCTAAAAACTGCGAGAGGTTAAAGCAACAATTCTACCGTTTTGGAAATCTACGAAGAACGCAAGATATTGCCAGTAGCAGCATTCTGGATTCCCTAGTCACCCAGGCATTCGCCGGGCAAAGAGCCAGGAAATGATGACAGTGGGGATAATTAATAGATGTTATGTCCATCTGGCAGTCGTTTGGTTTCGGACACCTTGTTACGGTTCATTTGCTGTTATATATTCTTTAACATCTTTGGTAAAAGAATATGATAAAATTCTTCCACTTCTTGTACGAATCCTCAGCACATCATTTTCATCGATACTTAATATCTGCCCCCTGATTTTTCTTCCGTTTTGCAAAACAATCCCTTTTATTCCGTCATAATAGTGCCGGGTATCGACTGCGGATGCAATTTTCTTTTCAGACTTCTGTGCCGGTTCGGCCTTCTGCGCTGCGGTTTCAGTTTTCTTTTCCGGCTGTTTTACCGGCTCACTTTTTTGATCTGCAAGCTCAGCTTTGCTTTCCTGTTTCTGTGCCGGCTCGGGCTTTTGCGCAGCTATTTCCGTTTTTTGTGCCGGCTCAGTGGTTTGTGATGCGGCCTTAGCTTTACTTTCTGGTTTCTGCATTTGCTCGTTTTTCTGTGCTACGGTTCCAGTTTTGCTTTCCGGTTTTTGCGAAGGCTCGGTCTTTTGTGTGGCCGTCTCTGTTTTCTTTTCTGGTTTCTGCGCCGGTTCGTTGGTTTGCGTTACGGTCTCAACCTTCTTTTCCGGTTTCTGTACCGGCTCGCTGGTTTGTGCTGCGGTTTCAATTTTTTCTGCCGCTGCTTCTTTGTTTTTCGCTGCCATCTTATGAATCTCAAAAGTATCAATCTCGCCTGCTTTTTTCAATTTGGTTAAAGCTTTTTGTGCAAGCGCCATAGTTTTATATCCGCCAATATACGCTCTAAAAAATTCTCCCTTTCCCGGAACATCTTCTTTCTGATAATAGGCCACAAGCCCTTTGGCCTTCATTTTGTGAACGAATACAACCGCGTTTTTCTCACTTTTGAAGGATGCAACATGACCGCAATAATCGGCAAAAACAGGACCGGCGGTAAGCAGGGCGAACAATATTCCGGCTGGAAGCAATATCATCCATTTTGATTTCTTAAAGATACTGTTCATCATTCTTTTAGCTCCTCCTGATTAGAATTCAATTATCTTTATTACCGGCAAAATTACTTCAAATGGATAATAATTTCTTTTTTGTCCGTAAAAGTATAGAAAATGAGGTCTTGTATGTCAAGACAATCTTGGCCGCGAAATGTAATATTAAACGAAGAAACGGAAAAATAATAATTTCATCAAATGTCGTCTAGAGTGTTTTGCTTTTGTCGTCAAACAAAATTCGTCTTATGGCAAAGAAGCTCATCAAAAATCTTATTTACAACATCGGTATAATTATCCCTGTGATGTGTTTTCCATATCCTCTTTTGTATCTTTTTTCTGTTTTCAAAAAAGCCGCCCATATATGTCCAGATTTCTTTCATTCTATTTACGATATGCGAAGGGCCGGACAATATTTTCGAATATTCGGCAAATAATTCGTCATGAAAAGCCCTGATGATTTTTATCTTTTCATTATAAGGTTTTTCTGTGTTGAATTTAATTTGTTCGGCAAGGAACGGATTTTCCAGCAGGCCCCTGCCAATCATCCATCTGTCTATTTTTCCGAACCGTTTCGAGAGCATCGCCATTTTCTGCGCTGAATCTATATCTCCGTTATATACAAGCCGGTGTTTCGAGAGATGAAGACATCTTTCGAACATATCGAGATCAACTTCACCTTTATACATTTGCACACCGGTCCGCGGATGGATGATCAGTTCCTCAAGCTGGAACTTGTTGAAAATCGGGATGAGTTGCAATACTTCGTCAGGATATTTTAATCCGAGTCTGAGTTTTATTGATAATTCCGGTTTTAAATCAGACATCGTTTTTTCGAGAAAAGATTCAATCTTGTCCGGATGACAAAGCATTCCCGCCCCTCTGCCTTTCTTCACAACCATCGGAAACGGACAGCCGATATTCCAGTTCACCGTGCCGTATCCAAGGTCAAATAACGCATTGGCGAGCCTTGTGAAGTCATCCGGATCGGAACTCATGATCTGCGGTATCGTGGGAATACCCGTGTTTCTATCAGGGTAAAATTCGCGCAGAAGATTATTCTGGGGTTTCATTTTCTTCGATACGGAGATGAATGGCGCAATCGCCATATCAACGCCCTTAAAATAAACGGGGAACAGGTTTCGATAAATCCTGTCGGTTGTCCCCTGAACTGGCGCGAGATATATTATTGGCATTTTCACCCTTTGGAATTTCTTTCCCGTATTTTTGCTGAGCGTAAAATCAAATTAACATGAATATTCCGAGTGCTGTGGACAACAAGCTAATAGATACCCATCTGGCAGCCACCAGCGATCGTAGCGCCCAGTTCATGGCATTGATCAAGGATTTCATCCGTAATCACGCCTTTGGCAATAACCGGATGGAAAACGGTTTTGAATTTATAACCTAAAGCGATTCGCTCGATGGCTCTGAGCGCGCCCATTCCGTCGTTTCCCGCGCTGATAAAAATAACAAAAGGTTTGCGGAAAGCTTTTTCCTGCGCGCCTAAATAAGTACGGTCAAAAAAATCCTTCACCATCCCGGACATGTAACCGAAATTTTCCGGTGTCCCCATAGCCAAACCATCCGCTGTCAGGAGATCTTCCAGTGTGGCGTCCGCCGCTTTTTTCAAAACAACTTCCACGCCTTCAATCCCTCGCGCACCCTGCGCCACGGCATCGGCCATCTTTTTTGTATTGCCCGTCTGGGAATGATAAACGATTAATATTTTAGCCACTATTTTATCAACCTGTTTTCTTGCTTTTCTAAATTTACAATAATAAAGAAACATTCTCAATAATATTATCGCCAATTTATTCTTCTGCTATATATAAATATAAGTTGAAATTTACCGCTGTTTGAATATATTGCCAAAGCAAAAGATGACCTGTTTATGCATACTGACCATATTGTTTAAACAGCCTAAATTTAGGAAGAATTTTTCTCAGGAATAAGATATAAGGCATCAAAAATGTGGATATCATCATAATGAACATGAAAGAATTTATAAAAAAATATCGCAATATCATGACCATGGCGTTGTCGCTCGCCGGTATCGTATTGATGATGTATTACGACTACTGTGGCACATCATGCAGTTATTTAAAAGGCGATATCTGGGGCATTGATCTAAAATGGGTCGGCATCGCTGGCATGACTGCGATAATAGTGCTTGCCGCCTTTAAGCTGTCTCCGTTTGTGCGGGCCGCACTGGCAGGCGGGCTGGGTGTCGAAGTACATTTATATGCCTTTCAGATACAAAATGACGTTTATTGCCCTTTTTGTCTTGCATTTTCGTTAATATTGATCTTATCATTTATCATCAATTATGAGGTGCCATCCGCGTGGCTCGAAAATCGCAGCAGGATGTGGCTCTATTTTCTCGGGGAGGTTGATTTTCCTATGTTCAGAATTCATAAGTTGCCGTTGTTGATTTTTAGCTTGTTGGGATATTTAACTATTTTATTTACTTTTTCCGGTTCTGTCACTCCTGCCTACGGTCAGGAGATTGTCAATCGCGTCCCAACTCTTGGAAAGGGTTCCTACGAGATTATTTTGTTTACCGACTATTTCTGCCCGCCCTGTAAGGTTATTGATACAAGAGCCGAATCGTTGTTAAAGGAATTACTGGCAACCAATAAGACAAAAGTCACCTTTGTTGATGTCCCCTTTCATAAAGCTACACCGATTTACGTCAAGTATTACCTTTACGCGGCAAAAGTAAATTCCAGTCCGAAAAACATTTTTTATGTCCGCAAAACGCTTTTCGAAGCGGCACAGGTTAAACATATCGAAAAAGAAGATGCTCTGATCGCTTATCTGAAAGAAAAGAAAATTCCCTGGAAAGCGATGGACGAAAAATCCGTGTACATTATGCTTACTGCCATATCTAATGTAAATAAAGTGGACCACACACCCACCTGCGTCATTAAGTATTCCGCAAAGGATGCCAGAAAATTTGTCGGTAGCGACGAGATATGGAATGGCCTGAATGCGTTAAAGACGCATATATCAGCTGTAAAAAAGTGATATCTTAAGCTGCGGCAATGCGTCTTGATTTTTTCTTCAATTGATTGATTTGATGCCTCAATCGCAGGGCTTTTTCTTTTTCCTTCGATTCCAGAGCATTCAACCTCAATGCTTTTAGTTCGCGTATTTTTGCTTTGAGCTCGGGTCTGGTCATCTTGATCTTGCCTATGTGTTTCTTTTTCTTGACCGGCGTTTCGTCCTTGATGCCGCGTGCTTCTTTGATAAAAGCGACAAGCTCCTCTTTCTTCATGTCATGGATCGCCTTTTCATGGGGAATCTCAGCAGCAATATCCCGCAGCTCCTTAATGGTTAACTTTTCCAGATGTTTTTCGTGATGTTCTTTTTTGTGGGTTTCTTCCGACATCGCGCATGGACCTCCTGATTATTTATTTAGGGAATCAACTTGCAATGCAAAAAAATGTGCTGCTTTTATACCACAATTGATTTTACGATTCAATCCGGTTTGTTTACCACTTGACAAATTATTCTCTCCATGCAATAGATTTCGCGGTTTGACTGGTGTTCAAATACCGGATAGATCAAAATACAGTAAGCAAATCATTAAATAAAAAATAACAGGAGGGATCCCATGACTAAAAGAAGTTTTATCATTACTGCAATACTGATGCTTTTCATTGTTTCCACAGCCGGTTTTGCCCAGGCAGACAAATATCAATGGAAATTTGAAGAAACTGAACATGGTTGCGATGTATATACCAGCACTGTACCCGGCAAAGGCTATATTGCCGCCAAAGCCTCTTGTGTTGTTCCCGCCAGAATAGAAACAATTGGCGCGGTTCTTAGAGATATTGCCAACTATCCTGAGTGGATGGAAGATTGTAAGGAAACAAAAATCTTAAAAGTCATTGACGACCAAAATGATGTCTTTATAATATGGTTTCGTCAACATATCCCCTTTAAGAAAGACAGGGATATGGTGATGAAAAGCCACGTATTAATTGATTATCAAAAAGGACAGAATTTTATTTTCAGCGATTTAACCAATGAAATGAGCTACGATGCGGACAAAGGATATGTCAGAATGCCTTCATTCAGTTCTGTTTTTTCTCTGGAATGGGTTAACCGCGAAAACACCCGGATAACTTTTATGATAGATCCCGATCTTGGCGAGGGATTGCCCCATTTTATTGCGAATCCGATGATCAAAACCACTCCTCTTAAATCTTTAAAGAGGATGATGAAAATGTTGAAAAATCCAAAATATATCGAACTCGGCAGAACATCCAAATATAATAAGTACGTTGAGGACGCTATTAAAGCCGGATACGTAAAACCCTGATATTTTAAAATCGTTCTTTGAAATCAGCAAATAACCAAACGGCAGCGCTTTTTAAAAAGCGCTGCCGTTTGCAGCAAAAATTGCATAGAAATTAAACATTTGTTTTTGAAGCAATTCTCTGTACATTCTGATTTTTCAGAACATCATAACCGTGATTTAAACAGGAACAAAACATCCTTTGAGTGAACTTTCAATTTAATGACCGTTTGATTGTTCTTTCCGGTTTATTCCAGATATCCATGCTCAAAAGCACTGTTAATACTAGAATTATTTCCATGACTTATTTTTTTGAGTCAGTGCTTGACATTATAATTTTAACAATATATAAGGCGCAATTTACATAATTGGTCTTGAGACGTCCCTATCGTCTAGTGGCCTAGGACACGGCCCTTTCACGGCTGTAACCGGGGTTCGACTCCCCGTGGGGACGCCAATATCTTACTCAATGATCTGAGGTACTTACATTGCCTCAGATTTTTGTTTTTTACAGGTTTCGCGACAGGGCATTTTTAATCTGCAACATTTTTTATTGAACTATCTTAAAAAAAATCCGGGAAAATGTTATGGAATGTTCATGACAAAATTTGGCCTCTTAAAAACAACTGACGGCTCAGTTAAAAAATCCATTTTATATGCCGCCGTTCTTGTGTCCGTTCTGTCGGTCATTGCTTTCTGGATTTTAAACAATCCCGATATCTGTCTGCTGACACCGGACAGAAATGCCGACTGGATTCGCCTGCCAGAGCCCTATATCCTCCACGCCCGCACGGGCGCTGAAACACAAACCGAATTTTACCGTCAATTCAACCTTGACAAGGTCTCCGATAAATCAACGCTGATTCTGCGGGCGTTCAGGTCGCCGCAGGTTTCGGTCAATGGCAGGGAGATATCAAGTTCCGGCAGCGCACCGGACAACTGGAAAAAACGAAAATCTTACGATCTCACGCCTGCCCTTAAAACAGGCACAAATGAAATTCGCATTACTGTGAAAAACCGCAATAGCCATCCCGCGCTCTGGGCTTACTGCCGTGAGGCAGGCCTTTCCACGGATTCCAGCTGGCTGGCTGGAAGTAACGGCGCAAAACGGATTCGCGCGCAAAACGTGACGCACCCCGTGACCATCATGATTTTTTCGCTTGCGACAATTCCCGTTGTTTCACCGGATATTGTAAAGATATCAATGCCGTGCAGGGAAGCGTTTCTTGACATTCTGCCCTTGCTGGCCATTATTTTCGGTGTTGTTTTTCTTCTGGTGCTATCCACGAACCCGAAGGTTGAATTTATAAATAAATACTTCACGGCGTCGGCCATGCGCTTCGGAGTCATGGCGGCCTATCTGATACTCGCCGCTAATAACTTCCTGAAATTCCCTGTCTTCATGGGCTTTGACGTCAAGGAGCACCTCGCCTACATCCAGTATATTTCCGATCATATATCGCTGCCTCTGGCCAGCCAGGGATGGGAATTTTTTCAGGCGCCACTTTTCTATATGATCAGCGCTTTTGTTTTTAAAGCGGGAATGGCGCTTTCCGGCTACGCAGCAACGCTACGGCTTTTGCACGTCATTCCGCTTCTCTGCGGGCTGGTTCAGATTGAAATCGGCTACCGGACTATGAAAATCGCTTTCAGTGAAAATAAAAATATCCAGATACTCGGCACATTGATTTGCGGCATCCTGCCGATGAATATTTACATGTCGCAGACCATCGGCAACGAGCAGTTGTCTGGCGTTTTGACCGCAGTGGTTCTATATTTATGCATAAAGCAGCATTATGCTCCCGACAAAAATTTTTCGATTGCCACGGGCGTATTTTTGGGGCTTGCCTTGCTGGCGAAAGTCAGCGCCCTTTTGCTGATACCGCTTGTCGTAATCAATTATATGCTGGACAGAAAGGATTCCAGATCGTGCATGCGCCCCGCGTTCACATCGTTTGTTATCGCCTTTCTCATATCGGGATGGTTCTATATCAGAAATTATTTATACTTTGACAATCTGGTGCTGGACGGTTGCGGCCCGCTGTACATGAGCTGGTGGCAGGACCCCGGATTCCGGCTGATCGGCCATTTCACCAGCTTCGGCGCTTCGCTTGTCCGGCCAGCCTTTTCCTATGTCAGGGGATTTTGGGATGCCCTGTATGCGTCGTTCTGGTTGGACGGATATTTTCTTTCCAAAGCAATACCACCATTCCCCCCATGGAATTACAAATGGATGTTCTCCTGCGCATGGCTTGCATTGCCCGCAACTCTGGCTTTTATATTTTCTTTCTGTAGATCATTTAACTACATATCCCGTCCGGTTCTTGTTTTATCCAGATCGGCATTCCTGATATATTTATTTGCTATGCTTTATATGTATCTCACCCTGCCTATGTACTCGATAGCACGGGCAACCTTTACGCTGGGACTGCTGCCGGTATACGGAATTCTTATCACGACGGGGCTTTCGCCGCTGATGAAATACAAAATATCCCGAGCGGTGGTTTTCGGCTGGCTTGCCTGTTTTGGAACATGTGTCTATCTTTCTTATTTTATTATTTAGTCAATTTTGTATAACGGGATTTGAATTGACAAATGGCTCTGGAAATAAAAAAGGGCAATTTTAAAATTGCCCTTTTTTATTCATCTGAATATGAATCTTATTCTTCCTTTTTCTTGGCGGATTTTTTCTTGGGTGCGGCTTCGCCTTCCGCAGCCGGTTGTTTCTTGGCTTTTTTCGGCGCCGCTTCATCAGTGGACGCTGCCTGCTTTTTGGGTTCTTTCGCCGGCGCGTCATCTTTGGCGGCAGGTTGTTTCTTGGTTTCTTTTTCGGCAGTTTCTGCCTTCTTTTTCGGTTTCGGCTCGGCCTGTTTTGCTTCCGGTTCTGATTTCTCCTCTTTAGTCGCTGCTTCAGCCAGCTTTTGCGCTTTAGCTTGCGCTAATTCCTGAGTGCGCTGGACCAGTTTTTCCAATGCCGCAATCCTTACATTGGTCTCTCTGATTTTTGATTTCAGGCTTTTAACAAGAGGATCGATCTGAGCTTTATCTTTACTGATCCCTCTTTGTTCCAATTGCTGCAATCTCAGGGACAGTTTTTTTTCAAATACCCGGAGCTGTTCAAGCCTTACATTTTTACTCTTTGATGCCATTTTTACTCTCCTTATTTATATTATATGATTCTTTTTAGGAATAACAATTTTTTTGATTTTAAGCTATAAATTTTCTTATCATTTATATGATTAAATTTCTAATAAAATAATCCGTTTTATACCAGCGTCATAAGTCCTACAATTTCAACATGACTTGTTTGCGGAAACATGTCAACGGGCAAAAGGCTCTTAAGATCATAACCGTATTCATTTAAATATTTTACGTCCCGCGCCTGTGTGGCCGGATTGCAGGATATATATATAATCTTATCGGGCCGTAAATCAACAATTGCTTTTAACACTGCCTTTTCGCAACCTGTACGGGGAGGATCAAGAACCATTAAATCTATTTTATCTCCTTGTTGCAGAAATCTTCCCTGCAATATTTCCGCAATATCTCCGTGAATAAATCTCACATTTTCAACACCCATATTTTCCGCATTTATTTGCGCATACTCTACCGATTTCTCATTGATTTCTATGCCAATAACATTTTTAGCATAAGATGAAAGAAAAATAGAAAAAAGCCCGCTTCCGCAATAAGCATCAACAATGGTATTTATTCCATTATTTGTAATCAGACGGCAAACATCATCAACCAATTTATCGGTTAGATATAAATTGGCTTGAAAGAATCCGTCACGGGGCACCAGAAAGTTCTTCCCTTTAACTGTCCTTGCAACTGATTCTTTTTTACTTGACCGATCGCCAAGATAGTCCGACCAGATTGTCAATTGCGCGTCTTTAGCATGTCGCAGATGTTTATTTCCCCTCAGAGAGCGCATTTCTTCATTAATTGATTCTTCCATTATCTGGCAATTTTTAATATCAACAATTTTACTGCCGGAAACGTCTAAAAATCCAATTTCCAGTCTATCTGACGCAACCTTTGCATGATATTGAGCCTTTCCCCGATAATTATACTCTCTGGGCGAGGCTATTGTTTCCAAAACAGGAGGATTGTCGATTTTGCCGATTCTCCGGAAAGCCTCTTCCACCTGCTTTTTCTTGATGGCCAACTGATATTCATAATCCAGGTGCTGATAGCAGCACCCGCCGCATTTTCCATAATAACGGCACAAAGGGTTCACCCGCAATGGAGACTCCTTGATCATCTTTAATATTCTGCCGCGGACAAATTTCTTCTTCAGTTGAGTTATTTCAATTTCCAATTCATCGCCTGTGGCCGAGAATGGAACAAAAACAACAAAATTATCAACACGTCCCACTCCTTCGCCGCCGAAGGCCACGGAATCAATTTTTATTATTATCCGGTCTTTGAGCTTCAAAACAATTCTCCTTTGATCTTAATAACATATAGTCGAAGCAGCCGTCAATTCGGGAATGGTATTTTTCTTTACAACTTTTAATAATGTTGCTAATTAACTTATCAATAAAAATAAATAATTTCATGTGCTGCAAGAAGTTGTAACAATTATCAGTTGCAAACAGCCTCGTAATAAGCTCCAGAGGCAAGGCGCACAAATACCGAGGAATGCGGCGTATATATTCATACGCCGCAAGCCTGTGCCCCGGCGAAGGCCGGGGAGGGATGTAGTGCAACGCAGTATATGGACTTTTTACGAGGTTGTTAATGTCTTCAGGAAGAAAATCGATTCTTTGCCCCAATTGCCGCAAGTTAATCAGCGTGGATGAGCCAGCCTGTCCTTACTGCGGACTCATTCGTCCGGGCCTGCACAATACCGCCGGTATTATCCGAAAGATTTTTCTGGGTTCCGATCCGGTCAGAACAATTATTTATGTTAATATCGCTTTTTACATTCTGTCACTGCTTTTAGATCCGGAAGGAATTTTTGCCGGCGGAGGCGGTTTTAATCTGCTGTCGCCATCCAACCAAAGTCTTTTTTTATTGGGAGCAAGCGGTACACTGCCTGTTATCGGGGCTCATCGCTATTGGACTCTGATTTCTGCTTCGTTTTTGCATGGCGGAATTTTCCATATTCTTTTTAACATGATGGCGTTATATCAGCTGGGTCCTTTCGTTTTACGGGAATTCGGCTTTCATCGTTTTATCAATCTCTATATTATTACCGGAGCCTGCGGTTTTGCCGCTTCCGTTTTGTTCGGTGTTCCGTTTACTATCGGGGCATCCGCCAGTGTTTGCGGATTAATCGGCGCCATTATATATTACGGGAAAAGCCGCGGTGATTCTTACGGAGAAGCCATATATAAAGAATCCATGGGGTGGGTTGTGGGGTTAGTCGTTTTCGGATTAATCTTCCCCGGCATAAATAATTGGGCGCACGGCGGCGGAATATTATCGGGGATAGGCCTTGCTTTTCTGATGGGCTATAATGACAACAAACAGGAAAGCGCGTGGATGAAGCTTTTAGCCTATGCCTGCATCCTGCTTACGGTTGCCGTTTTAATCTGGGCGGTGGCAAATTCATTATTCAGCGTCAAACAAATATCAGTTTAGTCAAACTAAAAGAAACAGGAGTATTATTGAATGCCTCAATCGAATTTCCCTCTTCCCACGTTGCAAACCGGTGAAGAGCTTTATGGATTTAAAGTTCTGCGCGTGAAAGAATTCCCCGAAATCAGGGTTACCGCTTACGAAATCGAGCATGAAAAAACCGGCGCCAAAGTTTTGCATCTGCACTCATTCGACCGTGAAAATTTATACGCGATCGGGTTTCGCACGCCGCCGTCCGACTCTACAGGACTGCCGCATATTCTGGAACATTCCGTGCTGGCAGGCTCCGAAAAATACCCGCTCAAAGACGTTTTTAAGGAATTGATGCGTTCAACCCTGCAAACTTTCATTAACGCTTTCACTTATCCGGATAAAACAATTTATCCGGTGGCCAGTCAGATTAAAACGGATTTTTTCAACCTGGCCCGCGTTTACACTGATCTGGTGCTGCACCCAAGGATGCTTAGGGAAACTTTCTACCAGGAAGGCCACCATCTTGAATTTTCAACACCGGATGATTTGTCCAGCGATTTGATTATTTCCGGCATCGTTTACAATGAAATGAAAGGGGCATATTCATCTTCTGATTCCCTGATCTACAAAGTCCTGCAGGAGAACCTCTACCCCGACAGCATTTATGCTTTTGATTCCGGGGGAGATCCGGATGTGATTCCCACACTCACGTATGAACAGTTTCGGGAGTTTCACCGCACCTATTATTCGCCGACCAACGCGCGGTTTTTTATTTACGGCGATATCACCACATCCGAACATCTGGCCTTTCTTGCCGAAATGCTGTCTGGCTTTGAATGTGTTAAAATAGACTCGTCCATAAAAAGCCAGAAGCGCCTGACCGCGCCGCGGGTTATTAAAAGCACTTATCCCATAGGAAAGGATGAAACATCCCACCATAAAACCACGGTGAATATCGCCTGGATGATGTCCGAAAATACGGACTATGAAACTTCTCTTATGCTGGAGATCATATCCGCCCTGCTTGTGGGTAGCGCCGCCAGCCCTCTGCGCAAAGCGTTGATCGATTCCGGTTTGGGCGAAGACCTGACACCGGCCAGCGGCATGGAAGCCGACCTGAAGCAACTGATGTTTTGCGTGGGCTTAAGAAACACGCAAAGTTCCAATGTAGAAAATATTGAAAAGCTGATTTTTGACACATTAAAGCATATTGTGGCCGATGGTTTTGATAAGGAGCTGATAGAAGGCGTGCTGCACCAAGTCGAGTTTCACGGCAAAGAGATAGTTCGCGGCTCCTACCCTTATGGCATTTCTTTGATGGGCAGCGTGTTCCAGACATGGCTCTATGACGGCGATCCATTAATCGGATTGGATTTTCCCCGGGCAATTGAAAATATCCGCGGTCGCTGGAGTGCCGATCCTCAAATTTTTCAGAAGATGACACAGCAATGGTTTGTGGACAACCCCCATCGCGTCCTGGCGATTATGGAACCTGATGCCGATTTCAACGATAAGAAAGAAAAGATTTATCAGGAAAAGATGGCCAAATTGAAATCATCGCTGCCGGAAATTAAATTGGAACAAATAAACGCTGAGGCCAAAGAGTTGAAGAAATTTCAGATGGAGCAGGATTCGCCTGAAGTCGCGGCAACCATACCCAAGCTAAGAATCGAAGATATTCCAAAATCGATAGATACCATTCCCACGCAAAATTCTTTAATCACGAAAGTGTCGTCTCTTGAACACGATATCTTTACCAACGGCATTGCTTATGTGGACTTGGCTTTTGATATAACACATGTGCCGGAAGAACTTCAGCCTTATCTGCCGCTGATGGGTAAAATTATTGCCGGAATGGGTGCTGCCGGTTTCACTTATGAGGAAATGGCCAAGCGCATAGCCCTGAAGATGGGTGGATTAGGCTACGATCTGACCACTGCTTTTTCCGCAGACGCAAATACCAGCTGGCAGAAGATGATTTTTTCCTTTAATGCCCTTTATCGCAATCTGCCGGATGCGATAAATATCGTAAGCGATATTATCTGTGCCAGCGATTTAACCGCGGATGCGCGAATGAAGGATTTAATATCCGAAAGAAAGAACAGCCTGCAATCAGCGATTGTCCCTTCCGGTCATATTTTTGCCAAAATGGCCGCAGGGGCCGCGCTCACGGTTCCTGCCTATCGGAGCGAACAATGGCATGGCCGCACACAATTGAAATTCGTGGAGAATACAGCCAGTAATTTCAGCCGGGAAAAACAGGATTTGCGCGAGAAGCTCGAATGTTTACGAAAAATTATATTTAACAGGGAAAATCTTGTCATTAATATAACCGCGGAAGCTAAAGGATTGAAGATCGCAAAAGATAATATTTCAGAGCTTCTGGATAAACTGCCGGTATCGTCTGCGGCAAAGACGGAAACAAGACCCATGCTGGCTCCCGTATTTGCCGGAATTTCCATACCGGCACAGGTATCTTATGTCGCCTATGTTTTGAAAACACCCGCGTATACCGATACGGCTTCAGCACTGCTTATGATTTCAGCGAAGGAACTATCCAACAGTTATCTTTACAAGCATATCCGCGTGCAGGGCGGAGCTTATGGAGGCATGTCTTCTTTTGATCCGTCGCTGGGACTCTTTTCTTTTCTTTCCTATCGTGATCCGCACATTGTGGAAACACTGGACGTATTCAAGAATGCCCAGGAGTTCTATTCCAAAAATGAAATTTCTTCGGGCGATATGGAAAAGGCAATCATCAGCACTATCGGCATGATTGATAAACCATTGGATCCGGCAGGCCGCGGCTATACCGCGCTGATGCGCAGTTTTGCCGGAATTAACGACAATATGCGTCAGAAATTCAGAGATGATATTTTGTCGGCTACTCCGCGCAAACTTAAAAATACTCTGGCTGATTATTTTTCCGAGGCGGCAAAATCAGCGGCGGTCGCCGTTTATTCCTCTCCGGAAAAATTGAATGAAGCCAATAAACGGCTGGAAGAAAAACTTGTCCTGGAAAATCTTTTTGAATCACAGGCTACTTAACATTAACCCCATCAATATAAAACGGCGGTTAGAGAAAATCTCTAACCGCCGTAATTGTTACAATTTACAATTAATTTTTAAATATTCTAAAACGTAAAGGTCAAACCTGCTGTAAAGATGCTTGCCCTATAGTCAGCATCAATATACATTATGTCATTTCTGTCACCAATAGTCGGTTTGGTGGCGAAGTATTTGTATCCAACACTCACGCTCACATTTTTGGTGACGTCAAAATCCACACCGGCCAGAAACTGCCAGCAGAAACCGCCGCCTGATTGACTGCTCCAAGTATCTACTCCCGGCCCTCCGACTTCTCTTTCGGTTATGTCTCCAAAACTGGAATACGCATAACCCAGGCCAAATCCGGCATAAGGATGAATTGGCCCTTGCGGATAACGCCCCTTGACGTTAAACAGAAGGGCATGTATGGTCATCGTCCCATCTAATGTAGCATAAAAACCGGGATTATCCGGTGAAGCAATTACTTTACTGTTATCTATATTGCTATTAATATAATTGTATTCCATTTCCAGAGCCATAATTCCTCTGGTAAAGGAAGTATTCCAGCCTGACTTGACGCCGATAATATAACCATTGTTTAAAGTCATATCAAAATACTTGGCACCATCATCCGGGTCTGTAATTGCCATCGTCTGGGGAATAACATAACCGCCGAAAACGCCGACATAGAAACCCATATTTTCAGCTGCAAAAGCAGACCCGATTGATAAAAAGAACATCAAGACAGATATTGCCGCACAACTCAAAAATCTTTTTCTCATAATAACCCCCTCTTCTTCATTTCCTTAAAACAATCGTAAATGTTAAAAAACAGATAGCCTTTAAACTAAAACATCATAAAAACAACTTCTACCTTATCAAGCATTCTATAACTTAGTAAATTTTAATATACACACTTAGCAATGTCAATTTATCTTTTATTTATATGAATTAATATGAATAATAAAAGCGAAGCCCGGTTTATGCCGGGCTTCGCTTTTTACGATTTATATTTTTTTACGAAAGAAAATTCTTATTGTCTTTCGGCAACACTTATACGAGCCATTGCCCGTGCCAGTGCCGCACGCATTAACTCGTATTCAATATCCTCTTTGTTCATCTGAGAAAGACGATTTTCCGCGTTATCTTTGGCCTTCATGGCTCGTTCTTTATCAATATGGTCGGATCTTTCGGCGGTTTCGATCAAAACCGTAACCTTACCGGAAGTAACTTCCGCATAACCGATGCTCACCGCATAATGTGTCTTTTTGCCGTCCTTGACAAAATTCATTTCCCCGATATCCACCGAGCTCAAGAATGCCTCATGACCGCGCAAAACACCAAATTCACCTTCCGTTCCCGGAATGGTCACTTCTTCAATCTTATCTGAAAAAACCATCTTTTCAGGTGTTACAATTTCAAGCATCAATTCGTCTGCCATTTACTTTCTCCAGCACTATATTAATTAACCGGCAATCTTCTTGGCTTTTTCCACCGCTTCTTCAATACCGCCAACCATGTAAAAAGCCTGCTCGGGCAGATCATCATGTTTACCTTCGAGTATTTCCTTGAAGCCTCTTATTGTATCCGGCACGGAAACAAACTTGCCTTCCGTTCCTGTAAACTGAGCCGCAACGAAGAAGGGCTGAGACAGGAATCTTTGAATCTTTCTGGCGCGGCTAACGGTCAGTTTATCTTCTTCGGAAAGTTCGTCCATACCCAGAATGGCGATGATATCCTGCAGGTCTTTATATTTCTGCAGGGTAACCTGTACCTGACGCGCTACTTTATAATGTTCCTCACCGAGAATATTGGGATCAAGAATACGGGAGGTTGAATCCAGAGGATCCACCGCGGGATAAATACCGAGTTCCGCGATCGGACGGGACAAAACGACTGTTCCGTCGAGATGCGCGAAGGTCGTCGCGGGAGCGGGGTCGGTCAAGTCGTCAGCGGGCACGTACACGCACTGAACAGCTGTAATCGAACCCTTGGTTGTAGAGGTAATGCGTTCCTGGAGTCCACCAAGGTCGGTAGCCAGTGTCGGCTGATAACCGACGGCCGAAGGCATACGTCCCAGCAGAGCTGAAACCTCTGAACCGGCCTGTGTGAAACGGAAAATGTTATCGACAAAGAAAAGCACGTCCTGACCTTCCACATCACGGAAGTATTCGGCAGCCGCCAAACCTGTTAAAGCAACGCGGGAACGGGCTCCCGGGGGTTCCGTCATCTGACCGTAAATCAAAGCGGCCTGCTTGATAACACCGGATTCCAGCATTTCGCGATACAGATCATTACCTTCACGGGTTCTTTCACCCACGCCGCAGAACACGGAAATACCGCCGTGGTGCATGGCGATGTTATTAATCATTTCCATCATAACAACGGTCTTGCCGACGCCTGCGCCGCCGAACATGCCCATCTTGCCGCCGCGGGGAAACGGAACCAGAAGGTCGATAACCTTGACGCCTGTTTCCAGAACGTGGACTGAAGTATCCTGTTCCAGGAATGACGGCGATTCGCGGTGAATCGGCATTTTAGTTTGCGCGTTAATCGGTCCGAGACCATCCACGGGACGACCGACAACGTTTATAATTCTGCCCAAGCCTTCTTTGCCGACCGGCACCATGATAGGAGCGCCGGTATCTTTGGCGACCATACCGCGAACCAGACCGTCGGTAATATCCATGGCGATGCAACGAACAACATTGTCTCCCAGATGCTGAGCAACTTCAATAACCAAATTATCTTCCTGATCATTGATGGCCGGGTTGGTAATGTTGACTGCGTTTAATATACCCGGAAGTTTTCCTTCCTCAAAAGCCACGTCAACAACAGGCCCAATAACTTGAACGATTTTTCCAATATTCATAACTATCTCCTTAACAAATAGTCGTATTAATTTATTTTACATGCGTTCAATAGATCGCAGAAAAATTAACCTTTGGCCAGAGCCTCGGTACCGCCGACGATGTCCATCAATTCCGCGGTAATCGCCGCCTGTCTGGCTTTGTTCATTTTTAACGTTAATGTTTTAATCAAATCTTCACAGTTGCTGGTCGCGTTATCCATAGCAGCCATGCGTGCTCCGTTTTCACCGGCCGATGTTTCCAGCAGAGCCCGATATAAAAGAACATGCACATACATCGGCAACAGTCTCTCCAGTAAAGCCTCTGCTGAAGGTTCGTAAGCGTAGTCGAGCAGCCGGTCCGGATCAACATCCGCTGTTTCCTGCCCGATAGAAGGCAGAGGGAACAATCTTACGATAGTCGGTTTCTGAACCGAAACATTTACAAACTGATTATAGATGAGATAAAGTTCATCATATTCCTCTTTAATGAAAGAAGGAATAACTTCGTCGGCAATCGAGACGGCCAGCGTCATATCAAACTTACCAAAGACATCCGTTTTTTGCGCAATGATGTTGGCTTTTTTACGATAATAATCTCTACCCTTGCGACCGACAGCTATCATGGAAACATCTTTGCCGTCATTTATCTTTTCCTTCATAAATCTTTCTGTCGCCTTAATGAGATTGGTATTGAAACCTCCGCACAGCCCACGATCAGATGTCATGCAGATCACACGAATTCTCCTGGGATCCCGCACGGCCAAAAGCGGATGCGACATGCTCTCAACGCGCAGAGCAAGGCTGTTGAGCACGTCCATGAATTTCCCGGCATAGGGACGGAAATTCTCCATTTTCAACTGCGCCGATTTAAATTTTGACGCGGCGACCATGTTCATGGCGCGTGTAATCTGCTTCGTCTTTTGAACAGCGCCTACTTTTCTTTTTATATCTTTTAGCGAGGGCACCTGATTTTCTCCTCAACCTTAATTGTGCTGAACTAAAAAAAGTTTATATTTACTCCGCAACAAAAACAGAATCGAAAGAAGTCATAACTTCCTTCATCTTCTTCTCCAACTCGGGAGATATGACTTTTTTATCCTCTATTTCCTTCATGATATCGGGATGCTTGCTTTCAACAAAACTCAAAAGCTGCTCCTCATACACGCGGACTTTTTCCACATCGTATTTATCGATGAATCCTCTGGTACCCGCGAAGAGAATAACAATTTCCTGTCCGAGAGACATCGGTTTGAACTGAGGCTGTTTGAGCAGTTCCACCAGACGGACACCGCGATCGAGCTGTGCCTGAGTCGCTTTATCCAGGTCGGATCCGAACTGGGCGAAAGCCGCCAGTTCACGATACTGGGCCAGATCGAGTTTCAGGGTACCGGCAACCTGCTTCATCGCCTTCACCTGAGCCGCGCCACCGACGCGGGAAACCGAAAGACCGACGTTGATGGCCGGACGGATACCGGAGAAGAACAAACTCGGTTCCAGATAAACCTGACCGTCCGTAATAGAAATAACGTTGGTCGGAATGTAAGCGGAAACGTCACCGGCCTGTGTTTCAATAACAGGCAGAGCGGTGAGAGAACCGCCACCCAGTTCCTTGCTCACGCGAGCCGCGCGTTCAAGCAGACGGGAGTGATTGTAGAAAATATCACCGGGATAAGCTTCACGGCCCGGAGGACGACGAAGCAGCAGAGAAATCTGACGATAGGCAACGGCCTGTTTGGACAAGTCGTCGTAAATAATCAAAGCATCCTGACCGTTGTCTCTGAAATATTCACCGATACTGCAACCGGCGTAAGCGGCAATATACTGCAGGGTCGCGGGGTCGGATGCGCAACCGGCTACAACGCAGGTGTAAGACAGAGCATCGTGCTGTTTCAATTTTTCCACAACCTGGGCCACGGTTGATTTTTTCTGACCGATCGCGACATAAATACATTTTACACCGGTATCTTTCTGACGGATGATCGCGTCAACTCCAATGGCTGTTTTGCCTATCTGACGGTCGCCAATGATCAATTCACGCTGACCACGTCCGATCGGCGTCATGGCATCGATAGCTTTCAGACCGGTGTACATCGGCTCATTAACCGGCTGGCGCTGAATAACACCGGGAGCAACCATTTCAATACGACGGAACTCTTTGGTTTCAATCGCGCCTTTGCCGTCCAGCGGCGCGCCTGTAGCGTCAATAACACGGCCCAGCAGCGCTTCACCGACGGGAACCTGAGCGATTTTTCCGGTTCTTTTTACGATATCGCCTTCCTTGATGTAAGTAACCTCACCCAGAATGGCAACACCGACATTATCCGCTTCCAGATTAAGAACCATTCCCAGAATGCCGCCGGGAAATTCCAAAAGCTCCATGGCCATTGCATTTTGCACGCCGTATACTCTGGCGATACCGTCACCAACGGACAAGACCGTTCCGGTTTCGCTTATATCCACCTTTTTCTCATAGCTTTTGATTTGCTCAGAAATAATTTGACTAATTTCTTCCGCTTTAATTGCTTCCATGTCCTATCTAGCCTCCCCTAAGAGATTCCTCATATTGTTCAATTGATTTTTTATGCTGCCATCGTAAAGTGTATCGCCAACGCCGATCACCACGCCCCCCAGGAGGGTGGAATCTTCTTCCACAGTCATTTCCACTTTTTTACCCATTGCCTTTTCCAGACCGGAACTTATGGAAGACCGCAGTTCCTCGGAAAGAGGGAATGCTGTTTTTACATTGACTCTAATTTTTCTCAATGCTTCATCCATCAACTGGCGATAGCAGGTCACGATGTCTTCTAAAATATCTATTCTTTTTTTATCCACCAGCAGCCTTAAAAAACTCACTGTCATACTGGATAATTTTAATTTGGAAATGATGTTATCGACCACCCCTTTTTTGATTGTTTGTTCAAAGATGGGATTGGCCAGAAAATCTTTTAAAGATTTATTTCCCGAAATGATTGACGCAAACTGACTGAGCTCATTGTAGAACGGCTCTATTTGTTTCTCTTCAACTGCAATCTCAAAAAAAGCGCGCGCATAACGCCTGGAAATATTGCTTATCAATTTCTGATTACCACCTTATTTATATAGTCTTTAACCATAGCCTTGTGATCATCTTTTGTAATGTTTCGTTTCAGAATGTCTTCAGCCATCTGCACGGACAATTCAACCGCCTGTGCTTTGAGTTGATCTGTTGCCTTCTTCATTTCCTGCTCAATACGGGCACTGGCATCCTCTTTCATCTTCTTAGCGGTTTTCTCGGCATCTTCGATAATCTTCTGCTTTTCCGTAACACCCTGCGCTTTAATCATCTCAAAGATACCGTCAATTTCCAATGCCGCCTTATCAAGTTTCTCCGAATATTCACGATACTTCTTTTCGGCTTCAGCTTTTCTCTCGACGGATTTTTCCAAGCTCTCTTTTATCTCCACACGACGTCCGGAGAAAAAATCCTTCGTTTTTGAGGCCAACAGCCAATAAAGCAATCCTATTAAAACGACAAAATTGAAAGTCTTCTTGGCCAAATCAATCCATGCCGCAGAACCACCGCCTTCGGCTTCAGCTTCAGCAAAAGCGACACCAACGCAAATCACGATAATAAAGAGGATAGAGAGAATTGTGAGGAAGGAAATCTTTTTCTTCATTGTACCGGCCTCCCCAATATTTTCTGGGCAATTTGCTGAGATAACGATTTGGAATGGCTGTCTAGAATCAGTTTGGCTTTCTCGACTTCCTTATCCATTTTCTGCTGAAACTCGCGGGCTATCGCAGGTATCTCATTGCGCACAACATCAACGATGTTTTTGGCCTGATTTGCGCCTTCCTGAATTATTTCCTTCTTCAGTTCCGACGCTTTGATTTTTGCCTGTTTTAATTTTTCTTCATACTCGGCGACTCTTTTTTCCACGGACTCATTAAAGAGTTTAACTTCGTTCTCTGCCTCTTCGAGTTGCTTTTTACGCCTGTCAATGATGGATAGAATCGGTTTGTACAGCAGGACATTAAGTGCGAAGATTAAAATAATGAATATAACCATTTGGATCAAGAGAGTATAATCAGGGATGACTTTAACCATTACTTACCTCTATTTACTTCTGTTTACTTTTGCATTTTTAAAAAACCGCTTCTGAGCATTTCTCGCAGTTTTTAGCAGCATGCATAAACTCAAGTGCATAAAGTTTTTTGCTCAAATATGTTTTGAATATTTACTACGGAAGGACCTGGAACCTTACTCGCGGATACTCAAAACTTGCGAGTTACTAATCATAACATTATTTGCTTGTCAAGTATTTTCTGACCAGCAGTCTAAAATTTTTCAACTAACGAACTTCTCGCAATAATAACAATATCTTAAATGTATCATTATTGTTTTTATTGTTGATTTCCGGCAAACTTCTGACTGAGGGTTTCACCGCCTAATTAATCAGCCTGACGAGCATCATTTTTCTCCATTGCCTGGGCCATATGCGACCTGCCGTCAAAGACAGCGCCCTCCTCCATAATAAACACCGGCGTATGAACATTTCCTGCAAATTTTCCTTTTGAATGGATATTGATTTTTTCTTTTACATCAATGTCGCCCTGCACATCGCCGCTTATGTAAATGCTCTTGACGGCAATATTGGCTTTGATCATCGCGCCTTCACCGACAACCAGCGATCCCTCTCCAAAAATTTCTCCCTGAAAACTTCCGTCTATACGAACGGAGCCATTAAAGATAAGTTTGCCGATAAATTCCGCTCCCTGACCTAAGAAGGCTTTAATCTCTTCAACTTCTTTCTTTTTTTCCCACACGGTATCCCCCTTGTATTTTCTGCATCACGTTATATTAATCGATCCAATTTTATCAACAATATTTTTTATCTTACCCTTCATTTCTAACGCTGCAAAATAAATCTGCGCGCGCTCACATTGATTAACAACCCTGTCGCCGCCATTAAAGAAAGCATGGCTGATCCACCGTAACTAAAGAAGGGCAGCGGAATGCCGACAACCGGAAGAATTCCCAAAACCATTCCTATATTGATAAAGACTTCCCATGAAATAAAGGCCGTTACGCCGAACGCCGTAATTGTGCCCAATAAATCTCTGGCTTGCAAGGCAATTTTTAATCCCCAAAGAATGACCACCACAAACAGACTGATCAAAACCAGTCCGCCGATGAAACCCCATTCTTCGGCAAATACGGAAAACACAAAATCCGTTTGCTGTTCGGGTAAAAATTTTAATTGGGTTTGGGAACCGCTTAAAAATCCCTTGCCGAAAATTTCTCCGGAACCCACAGCAATCATCGATTGAATGATGTGATAACCGGCGCCGAGGGGATCGTTTTCCGGATCAAGAAATGTAATCAATCTTTCCCTCTGATAATCTTTCAAAAAATGCCAGCCGATGGGTATCAATATCAAAGCACCGGCTAAAGCCGCCATTAAAGATTTTTTATCCACGCCGATAAAAAAGACAATGGAGACGAAAATAATAATTAACATCAGCGCTGTGCCCAAATCCGGCTGTTTTAAAATCAGCATAAAAGGAACGGCAACTATTAAAAGAGGAACCAGAAGCTCTTTTAATTTGTAAGGTTCGTTGGATTTGTGATTATCAAAATAACGCGCCAGGGTGATGATGATCACCCCTTTCATTAATTCAGAAGGCTGAAAAGCAAAGAAACCGCCGCCGATCCACCTTTGCGAACCATGCGACGCATAGCCCAAAACATATACCAGGACTAAAAGCGTGATCGAAACGCCGTAAATGATATAAGCGTACTGAACGATGACGCGGTAATCGATGAAAAAAATGACCATCATAAAAATTAATCCCAGAGCAATCCACTGAATCTGCTTTAAGTACAGAGGGATTTGTCCTTCGCTGGCGCTGAAGCCTGTTGAATAAATATTTAAAACGCCTATCGCACAAATGGAAAGCACAAACGCCAGAAGCGTCCAGTCAAAATAGTGAAAAATGCGGCGGTCAAATTTAAGAAAAATCATTAACCTTCCCTATGTCCTAGAAACAAATATCAAGACAATTATATCAATTGTTCAATTTATTCAATTGCGGGTTTTGCGCCACCGTCTGCGGATGTTTATCTTTTTTCTTCCCTTCAAAGTACGCCGATAGTATCCTGCGGGCAACCGGCGCGGCAACAGCGCCGCCGCCGCCGGCATTTTCCATAATCACCACAACGGCTATTTCCGGATTTTTCATTGGCGCGAAACAGGCAAACAAAGCATGATCTTTTTGAAAAACGCCAAGCCTTCTGGCCCGGCGGGCTTTTTCATCCGCCGGCAATCCCATCACCTGTGAAGTTCCCGTCTTGCCGCAAACATCGAGTCCGGGAATGCTCGCGGCATGACCGGTGCCTCCGGGCTCATTAACCACACCCCATAAAGCACCGTTTAAAATTTCAACCGTTTTGGGACTTAACTTCACTTCCCCCTTTTTCTCCGGTAAAAATTGCTTATATATTTTCCCGTCTGTTGACTCAATATATTTTACCAGATACGGCTTCCACAAGGTGCCGCCATTGGCAAAAGCGGCAAAAGCGTTGGCCAGCTGCAGCGGCGTCACCAAATTGAAACCCTGACCGATAGATATGGATATCGTTTCCCCCAACTGCCAGGCGCTTTTTCTCCGCTTCAACTTCCAATCCTTCGTTGGCACCAGTCCGTTTTTCTCGCCGGGCAAATCAATACCGGCCATATCTCCCAAACCAAAAAGTTTTGCATACTTTGCTATTGCATCAACGCCCAGCATTTTCCCCACAGTGTAAAAATAGACATCGCACGATTCAACAATCGCCTTATGCAGATTAACCCAGCCGTGACCGTGCTTGTTCCAGCAGCGATAGGTTCGGTTGCCTAAAGTAAAAGACCCCTTGCAAAGCACCTTGGTATCGGGAGTAATAACGCCCTCTTCCAGTGCGGCGGCGGCAACGATCAGCTTGTACGTTGAACCGGGCGGATATTGTCCGGAAATGGCTTTATTGGATAAAGGAGCAAACGGATTATTTTGTAATTCGTTCCACTGCTCATTAGAAATTCCGCTGTTGAACAAATTCGGATCAAAAGAGGGAGAACTCACCATGGCCAGCACCGCACCATCGCGTGTATCCAACACAACAGCCGATCCCGCTCTTCCCTCAAGCGCCTGCCACGCGGCCTTTTGCAAATCAGAGTCAATGGTCAACACGATATTATAACCCGAAGCGGGATCGATCCTTCCCAGATTTCTAATTTCTTTACCGTGAACATTGACCTCAATAAGTTCCGCGCCGCGACGGCCGCGAATGTACTCGTCAAAATACTTTTCCAGCCCGAGTTTTCCCAACACATCGCCATAGGCATATTTATCGTTACTTTTCTCAATATCCTCTTTGCTGATTTCTCCGGTATAACCGATAATCGGCGCCAGGATTTCTCCATCGAGATACAAGCGAATCGGTGAAACATCGATGTATATACCCGGCAAATTAAGGGCATTGGTTTCCACCAAAGCAACCTTTTCCATGCTTACATTCTTCTCTAATTTGACGGGCAGGTACAGTTTCGCATCTTCCAGCGTGGATGGGTCATAAGAAAAATCCAGGGATCTGCTTTTATAGAGTTCTTTGAGTTTTTCCACAGACAGTTCGTTGCCCTTATTTCTGGTGGGTATGTAAAGCACATCAAAAGAGGGTCTGTTGTCCACCAGAACAACTCCATTGCGGTCCATGATCAGGCCGCGCAAAGGCTTGATTTGCCGGAACCGAATAGAATTATTTTCCGATTTTTTCTTGAATTCAGCCCCTTTGATAATTTGCAGATAACCCAGCCGCATAACAAGAATGGAAACGGCTATCAAAAATAAAGCGACGGCTATTCTGACTTTTGGCTTGAATTCAGCTGGTTCCTGTCCATTGAGCAGGTCACGCCTTATTTCCATAAATAAACACCTCTACACGGCCCATCAGACGAAAAAATATGGGGGCAAACAGGCCGATCATGACAACCTGCACGAAAGAAATAAAATACGAGTTCATGGATACATCTATTTTGAAAGCCAAATAATAAAACGAAAAGGATATGATTTCTTTCATAAAAGCGCAAAAGAAACTAAAGAAGGCGATAACGTACATTTTGTCGGTGTCCAGCCAGTCGGAAACAAAAAATGAACATAAAAAAATAGCCGTATAAATAAAGATGAATAACCCCGGCACCGAACCGCTGACACAATCAAATACAAACCCAAGAACAAATGCAGAAATCGCTCCTCTGATTAAATCAAGACGGCATCCGGCATATATAACGCTTACCAACGATATTTCAAATATTAACCGTCCGGAAAAAATTACATCGGCAACTGTTGATTGCAGCACGATTAATAATATTGATAGAAATGGCAGTAGAAAATAATAAAGCATCTTTATAGTGTCTTAGTTTCATCGGAGGCCAAGACTAATATTTCCTCCAGTTTGGAAAGATCCGTATACGAAGCAACATCAATTTTCAAAAAAAGACCGGGGTCTTTTCTGTCAACATGGATGACCTGACCAATCAGCATTCCCTTGGGAAACACACCGCCCATTCCGGCAGAAACAACGACATCGCCTTCTTTAACATCCTGAGTTTTGGAAATGTATTTTAATATCATCCCGCGGGAGCCGGCCCCGCTGATAATCCCCTGTGTGCGGCTCCGCTGCACGATCGCGTCAATATTACTGTTCTCGTCAATGAACAACAGCACCCTGGAAACATGCCAGGAAACATCCACCAGGCGGCCGATTAATCCGGGCGGCGCGACAACCGGCATTCCTGCTTTTAAACCGTCAGAGGAACCCTTGTTGATCAATATGACCCTGGAAAGCGCGGCCTGTTCTCTGCCGATCACCCGTGCGGAAATAAAATTGTAATGATAATTATCGGATAGGGATAGAAGTTTCTTAAGCCTTTGCGCTTCCTTGTAGCTTTCCTGATAAGAAACGAGGACAGCCTTGAGCTCGTTGATTTCCCTGTTTAAATTTTTATTTTCCTCCTCAATACCGACAAGGAAAATATAGCGCGACCAGTTATCTTTTATACCGGTAATGGAATAGTTTAAAACCTTTTTGGACCGGCGCCACGGATTCCAGGACAATTTTTCTCAGGAAACTTTTTTCAGTTCCATATTTCAAATTATAGGAAATCATTCCTAAAGCTGAAATAAGAAGAGCAGCGATAAAAATAATTGTTTTGTATTTCCTTAAAAAAAACATTTTTTACCTGATAAGGAAAATAATTATAAAGCTGTATCGAACGCTGTAAGCCGGGATAGAAGGTTTGCAGAGCTTATTTTACAGTCCACAAGCAATATCATAAGTAAAAAGCGGCCCGATAGCCGATTTACCTTATACTAAGAAACAGGAAAGACAATAAATTGCTTATCAGATTTACCATACCCGGATGTTTTTATACCTCCAGAGCAATATCCTTCAGCACGTTTATTTGATCCAGAGCCATACCCGCGCCCCTGGCCACAGCCGACAGGGGGTCATCCGTAATGGTTATGGGCAATCCGGTTTCTTCTCTTATAAGGATGTCAATATTTGCCAGCAGGGCTCCGCCCCCTGTAAGAACAATCCCACGGTCAACAATATCGCCGGCTAGTTCGGGCGGAGAGTTTTCCAATGTGTCTTTAATCGCGTCAACGATAAATGTTACCTGTTCGTTGATGGCTTCCCTTATTTCTTCCGAATTGGTTTCCGTGATTTTGGGAATTCCCGAAATCAAATCACGTCCCTTGATGGAACCGACCTTAATTTCGTCAAAAGGATACGCGCAGCCGATTTCCATCTTGATAATTTCCGCTGTTCTTTCCCCGATCAGCAGGTTGTGTTTGCGCTTCATGTACTGAACAATGGCTTCATCGATCTTATCTCCGGCCACTCTGACCGATTTCGAATAAACAATTCCGGAGAGAGAAATAACGGCAACTTCCGTCGTTCCGCCGCCGATATCCACCACCATGGAACTGGTCGGCTCGGAAACGGGCAAACCCGCTCCAATGGCCGCGGCCATTGGCTCTTCGATCAGATAAATCTCCCGGGCGCCGGCGGATTCCACGGTTTCACGCACCGCGCGTCTCTCCACCTGAGTGATTCCGGACGGGACGGAAATAATAACCCGCGGTTTTACCAGAGCCTTGCGGTTATGAACACTCAAAATAAAATGCTTCAGCATCGCTTCGGTTATATCGAAATCAGCGATGACGCCGTCACGCATCGGCCTGATGGCGACAATATTACCGGGCGTGCGTCCCAGCATGTTTTTAGCTTCATTGCCTACGGCAAGCACCTTTTTCATCCCTCTGGAATCCTGATGAACAGCCACGACAGAAGGCTCGTTTAGAACGATGCCTTTATCTTTGACATAAACAATGGTATTGGCAGTGCCAAGATCAATGGCAAGATCATTGGAAAATTTTCCTAACACATAATCGAATAACATTTACTCCCCCATTATTTTCATAAATTAATATGATAACTTTTCTGTGGAATTTTTTTCTATACAGTATTTCACTATGCTAATCAACGCCTTTTTAAATTATGTTTGCATTTTGCAAATGACTATAATAATGAAGTAAAAATTTAATTTTTACAGAATAAATTTGTTATCCTTTTTGAGGTGATTTTTATGCTGAAATTTTTTCGCAAACACGCGCGCGGCTGGTTCATGATTGGAATCCTGGGAATCATTATTATCGTCTTTGTTCTCTATTTCGGTTCCAGCAGGGGAGGCCGAACGACAAACATTATCGCCATCGTTGACAGAAGAGCCATCAGCGAAGCTGAATTTCACAATGAATACGAAAAGAATCTGGACATGGTTCGGCTCCGTCTGGGAGGGAAACTTACTCCGGAAATACTCAAAAAAATGGATCTCAAGAAAAAAACGTATAACGATTTGCTCAACAGAGAGATTATTCTGGCCAAAGCCGCTGATTTGAATGTTCATGTTTCCGACGAGGAATTAAGAAACAGCATCATGTCGCTGCCGCCGCTGCAAACAAACGGCAGATTTGATGAAGGCAAATTCAAGCAACTGCTTCGCTACAACAGGATGTCTGCTGAAGATTTTGAAACCCTCCATAAAACAGACCTGATAACGCAAAAGATCGAATCCCTCGTGCTCGAAGGCGTCAAGATTTCCGATCAGGAAGTTTACGACCTGTACGCTTTGCAGAACCAGAAAATCAACCTTAATTTCGTGCAGATTTCCGGCGGTGATGTCAAAAAGAAAATCACACCAACCCAGGCGGAACTGGAAGACTACTTGAAGAACAACAGTAATTTATTCCGCATCCCGGAACAGATAAAAATTCAATATATTTATTTCCCCTCTGATTCTTTCTCGCAAAATATCAGCGATTCGGATATCAAAAGCTATTACCTGAGCAATAAAGAAAAATATAAAAACAAAGACGGCAAACCATTATCTCTGGCCCAGGCTAAAGCCGCCATCGTGAAAGAACTGAAGCAGACCAGGGGACTGCCGCAAGCTTATTCAGAAGCCAGAAAAGCCCGCGACGTTATCTATCAGGAAGATAACATGGAAAGCTATGGCAATAAAAATAATTTAAAAATTCATAATCTGGATTTCTTCTCCATCAACAAACCTCCGCAGGAATTTGAATCCATCAAAAACTTTACTGAAACGGTTCTGGAAATGCAGAAGAACGAGGTCAGCAAGGTCCTTGCCGCCGAAAACGGTTATTATCTTTTAAAAGTTGTTGATATAAAACCCGCTTACGTGCCGAAACTGAATACCGTAGAAAATGAAGTCAGACACCGTTTTATAGAAAACGAGACAAAGATTCTCGCCGAAAAAGAAGCGCAGTCAATTTTAGAGCGTGTAAAAGCCGGGGAAGGTCTTGATAAAGTCGCCAAAGAAAAAGGTTTGAAAATTAATGAAACCGGCGTTTTCAAACCGGGGAATGCGATCCCCAGGGTGGGAACAATTCCCGATGCGGCCGACATTCTCTTCCCGCTCTCCATGAATAAACCATACGTGGAAAAGCCTGTCTTTATCAATAATGCGTATTTCGTATTAAAGCTCAGGGAAGTCATCAAACCGGATGAAAAAGAATTCGAAAATCAGAAAGCCGTGTACAGAAAGATATTGATTTCCGTCAAGCGGGAAGAAGCCCTGCAAACATGGATGGAGGGTAACAAAGCGGCCATGATTAAGGGGAAAAGGCTTAAAATTAAAAAGGACGTGGCAGATTTATAACAGACTTACAATAACAGAAACAAAAAGGGATGGGTTCAAACCCATCCCTTTTTTAGTCTTGGTGGAGCTGAGGAGGATCGAACTCCTGACCTCTTGAATGCCATTCAAGCGCTCTCCCAGCTGAGCTACAACCCCAATAAAATCTGAACCGATTGAGCCGCCCATTAACATGGGCTGTAATTGTTTGTCAACAGATTTTAGCTTGACATTTTGTCCCCCGTCTATATAATCGCGCCCGTGCCGGAGTGGTGAAACTGGTAGACGCAGGGGACTCAAAATCCCCCGTTCGCAAGGACATCTCGGTTCGATTCCGAGCTCCGGCACCAAAATAAAATCAATTATTTATATTGTTTTGATAACTCGTAAGCCTTTTTTATTTTTCTTGAATAGTCTCAAAATTGCCACTATGTTGTTACTTTCAGCAAACATTGATCAATCTTTTTTAAAAAAAAGCGGACGTTTTCACACCTTCTCCGATTATTTGATTCTGCTTGTTACAACTGCTTATCCACAGTATTCGGCATTCATTTGAATTATGGATTACCAGTTGAACGGTGCAACAATTTTGAGTTAAACATTGTTATAGCGTATCCGGATTTTATGAGGAATTGCTTCTCCTTAGGCTCGTAGTAACAAAAAAGGGCGACGGGAAAGTTTCCAATCGCCCCTTAATCTATAAATGATATTTACCGGTGTAATTTTCACATAATTTCTTCACTTATTTTCCATTCATTATTTATTTTTATGAACCTTAAAATTTTCTCTCCCGAATCTTTCAAAATGGAAGAACTGTAGTTTTGAGTGAAAACTGCTGTGGCAACATCCGCGTCATTAAGAGTTATTTTCAGGTTATCAATGCCGATTGTTATGTTCTTACTTCTCTTTTGCAGTTTCTCCTTGTAGGAAATCCATTTATTAAGGTCTTTTCCCTTTGAATTAAATTCAGGCGCATAACAAGAGCGGTAAGTTTCCATATCACCTGACTGCCAGGCATCCCGCCACTTGTTTATCCGATTTTTTATTGCTTCTTCCGTGGCTGATTTTGTATCTATTTGTTCAATACTCTGTTTTTCTGTTACAACCGGCTCAGCAGCGGCATTTTGTGGAGTAACAGGCACTTCTTCCTTAGGTGTAGAAACAACAGCTTTGGGAACTTCAGGTTCTTTCGTTACTGGCGATACCGCAGCTTCTGCGGGAGCAGATTGTTCTGGTTTAGATGCTGACACGACATTCGCAGAAGAAGCAGGTTCTTCACTTCTTGCAATGATATGTTTATTTTTGTATCCATTAACTGTTATTTTTACTTTTGAAAAAAGGAAATAATTCTTTTCCTCAACAGTAAATTCAGGATCAACAATGAATTCGGCATTCGAGCGGTTAACTGCGTCATATACGGCAGCTTTCTTTTCTGCGGAGAAAGGATCATCCAGCCGGTTACCCGAACTTTCATTAATGACATGATTTGCTCCTTCAGCATATTCCTCTGGTAATCCGAATTTGAAGATTTTAAAAACCCTTGTTGACGATGAACTGCCTGAAATCTTATCGCCAATTGCAACATCTTCCTTTACCGGTCTATTACCGACACTGTCTTGACTATGAAAAGGACTATGGTTTTTTAAATAAGCACATCCTGATAACGTCAGGATTAACAATACCGCCATAAAGAATGTGAAGCTTTTTTTCATAATTATCTCCTAATAAATTACTAACGATTTTATTAATTAATTGTCAAATTGATTTTAATAAACAATACCCTGTGTGAATGATTTTTCCTTTTAATAATTTATAAATGTTTTGTCAATTCAATAAAAAAAAGAATATAAACCGCCATGACCACCCTATTTATTTAATAATCTTTTTTCGATCAATACAAAAATGGTGAAGATTACCCCATTTCAATAAATGATTTGACGTACCCATTTCCCGGAATGTCTAAAATCGCTGTTTTGCCTGTAGCCTTATCAGGATTTTTTAGATGATAAATGTCTGCATATGTATACGTTTTACCCTTAGTAACGGGACGAATGTCCACAAGAATAATGTTCCCTTTTTCTACTCTGAGTGCCTGCATTTCTTTTTGTATCTTGGGAATCTTATGGCCAGCTACCGTGCCTGTAAAGATAATTTCAAGAATCCCGTTATTTACGGATGTTGAAAGTTAGTACAAGTCTGTAGTGCCCATTTGTTATATTCATTCGGTAAAACAATCATATTTAGTAATCTTGGTGATTACTAAATTAAGATGGAACCGGTAATTTTGCTGAAATTTATTCTATTCACAAAACACTTATTCCCCGACGCCTGGAAGCTTATTAACCTCTTCTATTACTTCTTTGCTGATATCATTTTCTTTTGCATAATAGGGTACCGGCATACTGGCAAAGTCGATTACTAAAGTGTATTTTTCTTTTTCCGCTACCTTTTGTACGGTCTTCATAATTGAGGAAATCAGTTTACTGGTAATTTCTTCATCCCGTAATTTCATTTCTTTATTTGAATCATCAACCAACAATTGATAATTGCGTAATTTTTTTTGATAAACAGTTCTCTTTTCCTGACGGACGGTATCAGTCATGATTTCACCCTGCTTATCTAATTCGTCCTTGAGTTTTTTCAGTTCGTTTTCTGCCGCAGCAATTCCTTCATGCTTCTTATCATATAATTTCTTGTATTCTTCACCTGCTTTTTTGCCTGCATTCGTGTTTAGCATGATTTCCTGTAGATTGACAAAGCCAATTTTACTGTCAGCGGCATAGCTATTGGTACTGATCAGAACAAGACTCATCAGGATGAATCCTGCCATCAAGCCAATATTTTTTTTCATATAAAACTTTACCATACTCTTACGGAATACATCTTCTATTCAACGACTAACTGTCTTTTATGCATTGAATCAAACGCATAATATTTGCGGCTGCAATATTTCATAGCCCCGGAGCGGTGTCCGGGGCTATGAAATCATCTATTGATGACGCGACTGCATAGGAAGACGCAAAATTTATCTCGGTAATTTATTAAATATCCCTACGTCTATTATTTAATAATGAAATAATCTCTTCTTTTTTTACCCATGCTTCCTCATTACGATTAGGATTTAGATGGCGCTGATTACATTTCTTTCTTGGCCGGTTTGTTATCGTGGTAACGATGGTGCGCCCACTCTTTTGCGTGGTGTCGGTGAGTTATCTTATCCAGTTTTGCAATTTGCTCCGGAGTAAGAATCTTGCGCCACTCGATCTTCATCTGACCTTTCTTTTCTGATAATTGCTGACGAAGTCCTCTTATCTCCTTTTGCTTGGCAAGAAGTGTTTCATCATCTGTCTTGGGGTCTGTGAAAAGTTTACGCATTTCTATCCGCTTGATTGCGAGATCATATCTCAAATCCCTCGTATCAGCATTAAAGCGGTTTCTCATTTCCTTCATCTTTGCTAATTGTTGGTCTGAAAGGCCAAGATATTTTTTAAAACAAATTTCTTTGTGGAAACCCGGTTTCTTATCTGCCTGAATGGCATATGTTGGCGCCACAACAGCTGCAGATACTATAAGGACGGTAATAATTATAAATAGTTTCTTCAATTTTTAGAACTCCTTTCGCAAAAGTATTTTGATTGTATTAAAAGCAATAAAGAGGCCAATCAAACAATAATAGCAAACATATAATATAACTAAGTATTTAATATGCACTTAAATTTCTTAAATGATAGTGGATAGAATGTATCCACGTATTGGTATCCGGATGGGTAATAAATATGCAGAAAAGAGAGAATGAGATTCATAGTAATGAAGATACCTATAAAAAGCATACTCCAGAAAATCTAATTCTGGCAATTGTATTACCTATTAATTTAGAATCAGTTTTTTGTTTGTTATGGATTGAAAGCTAGCATCTTCGTTGAGGTCGGCACTTTGTGGAAGAGGAAGGAAGATGGAAATATTTTATTTTTTAACTGTCAGAATTATTTCTTATACTTATAAAAAAGAGTGTAACGATTATACTCAACATCTCAAAGCCAAATAGAGTTTTTTCTCTTGATAATTCTTCGGTATATTGCTATTTTCATCCAACAGTTCATTCCTCAAGGTAACAGATTTCATGTTGGCAACGCAAATTACTTCATCGGATATTTTTCAGGCATGCGAAACAATTTTCGGGCCTGAGATAAAAATATCAGATGATTTCTTGGAATGTCTTCAGCCTGTCGGCATTAAAACGGCTTACCGCAAAAGAGCATTGGAAACACATCCCGACCGGGCCAAAGCGCTGGGTTCTTTTGCCAGGGATTTAAATACGGAATTCATAGATGTCCGGCAGGCCTATGAAAAGCTTCTTTTGTTTGTTGAAACAAAAAACGAAAGAAGTGAAAGAGCTCCGCTCTTCAACAGTTTTAGAACACAACAAGCATACTCGTATCAATCTCCGGGAAGATCGTCATACAGAAATACCCGTAATCACAGGGCCGGACAGAAGAAAAGCTCAAACGATCAAAAACATCCTAATAAAAAACATAAAAACCAATCCGATCATTTTTACACAGGCAGTCTTCCAAAGGTAAACCTCATGCTCGGTCAATTTTTATACTACTCCGGTCTTATTTCATGGCGAATGCTTATTGAAGCTATTTGCTGGCAGCGGCGCCAGCGTCCTCAAATCGGGCAGATAGCCATATCCTGGGGGTTGATTTCCCCACAGGATGTCATCCGTATACTCACCGTCCGGACATTTAATGAAAAATTTGGCGAGTGCGCCCTTCGCATCGGATATATTTCCAGTTTCGAGCATTTTGCCCTTGTCGGGAAACAACGGCAGCTTCAACGTCCCTTTGGTGAATATTTTGTTGAAAGGGGCATCCTTTCTTCCGGGGAAATAATTATTACGGCCAATAAACATCAGCTTCACAACCTGTCAGTATGCGGATGGAAGCAGCAAACCTGTTCGTAAAAAATCTGTTCACCCGTTGACCGATTATCGTTCATTCCTGCATCGTAAGATAAAATACGGACAGTGTTTTGCTCAAAATATGTGATTGACATACAAACGGGACTTTCCTATATTGTAAACATACAAGAAAGCAATACTCTCCCGAAAAAAAATCGGGGGCCTTGTAAATCCAAATAAATTGAGGGGTGTAGTATGAAAAATACAAGAAAAGTCTTATATGTAACTATAATGACAATATTTGTTGTTTTTGTTCTTTCATCAGCGTGTCTTGCCGGAGTGGCCCAGCCGGTTACAAGTTCGGTGAAAGACATAAAGACGGTTCCGGTTCCGGGGGGCAATATTTCTCTTTGTGTGGATCCTGCCGTGAAAAATTTTAACATTACAAAATCCTTATCCGGTAATGTCGCGACATTTACAATGACCGGCCAGGTATGCAACAACGGACCCGGCGATTGGAACAAGCCTGACAACGCCCTTGAGGCAAACTTTGCCGTGTATAACGGATACGCTCCAAATTTCAGTTATGCCGCGGGTGGTAATCCGCAGTTTTTCAAGAAAACAGTAGGAACGGTTTTGAAGAAAAATCAATGTGTGCCCTTTACACAGACATATACTCGCGACAAAATTCTTCAATGGGGGTTCAGCAATAACACAGCCACTCAGAGGCAAATGAGATTGTTGTTACAATTTTATATCAGCGATGCCAAGGGTTTGATTGGAGTGGGATCGCAGCCGAAGGCCCTTGATTGCAATTTGGATAACAATATTCTTTCTCAAACCTTTGAAATGATGATCAGTATACAGTGATTACGGATATGCCGGCAAAATAAAAAGACCCCTTAGAGAAATTAAGGGGTCTTTTTATATAACGATCATCGCAAACCGGATCTCACCGGTTATTCGGTTTTTGAGATATTGCGATTTGTCCGGAGAAATGGTGTATCATAAAAAAGTCAAATGCCTGTGTGGATTATTGAAGGGGAATGTCTTATGACAACCGTGGAGGACAAACAAGATATGCCTGATGATCTGGTAAGATGCGTCGAATTTCACGGGCATATCTGTCCCGGTCTTATCTACGGTTACCGGGTGGCAAAAGAGGCAGTGATGCTGATGAATCTCCAGCGGGCCGTTGATGAAGAAGTGGTTGCCGTTTGTGAAAACGATTCCTGTGCCGTTGATGCTCTTCAGGTTCTGCTGGGGACTGTGACGGGGAAGGGCAATTTGATCATTAAGGATTTCGGCAAGAATGCTTATACGGTATTGAGTCGTAAAACGAAACAGGCCTGGCGCTTTTCCCGAAAAACGCACTATGATTACAACGGCAATGATAAGAATGCATTTGATCGGTTAGAAGCGGCAGTTAAAAACGGTACGGCATCGGAGGATGACCGGCGAGAACTGAAACGTTTGAAAATAGATGATCTGATTGAACGTCCATTCGAGGAAATTTTTACCACCGTGGAAGTGCCTTTTGATGAGCCCCTCTACGCAAAACTTGCTCCGTCTGAATCATGTGCTGTTTGCGGTGAGATGACGATGGCCGCAAAGATGATAAAACTGGATAACGGGCGGCAAGTTTGTATTCCCTGCTCGCAACAAAATATTTCATGACGGAATATTTAACGGAGATCCCTTTTTTCGGCATGATCATTTCAGTCCGAAACGATGACTCTTGTCTTTAATATTTGCTATCGCATACAGACCCACCATTTTCTGTGAATAATAATTGACATACTAATGGAACTTCTTTATATCTTGATCAAAAGAAAGCAATGCCTTATCAAACTCAAGAAGGAAATGAACATTTATGGCCTTCTTTTCCGGCTCTCCGGGTGAGTCGTCTGCGAGATATTTCAAAAGCGATGGAGCCTTTCTTCTTCTGGGATGCGCTCTTATCCTGATGACGAGACTTCCACAGTTTTGGGGAGGCGTGTTCTTCCCTGATGGTGATGAGTGCATCACCGGCATGGTTGCGAAGCATATCATGGACGGGAAGGATTTCTCTCTTTTTATTTACGGAGCGCCCTATGGATTTTCAATTTTCGAAACATTCCCCGCCGTGTTATTTTTTAAATTGTTCGGCCTGTCGGCAGCCGGTTTAAAGGCTGCCGCATTATGCCTCTGGATGGCAGGATGGGTTTTTTTTGTGCTTTTCCTTCGGCGTCTCGGAAATCGCCGGGTTGCTGTAATCGGCGGCCTTCTGTTGATCTTTGCACCGGCTTGGGGCGCTGTTTCCCTGAAAGCATGGGCAAGCCATGTATCGGGTTTTGCGACCACGAACCTGAGTTTATGGATCATTGCAGGCATATATCGTTCAACCGGTCATTTCAAGAGAGATGCCCTGATCATGGGATGCTGTCTTGCCATCGTCGGATTAGTCAACCCTATTTGGTTTTTTGCGATGCTTCCGTTTATCGCGCTGTTTTTATATGAAAGAAAAAAGATATCCGACCCCTTTTTCATGATTATCGGTGCTTTCTGTTTAACAGCACTTATTTTTCTTATTCAGCAGGCAGGCGTCGGAATTGGCACTTACTGGACCCCGCCTATCTTTATGGACTGGAATATTTTAGAATCCATCAGACTGTTGCCGGAGCGGATTTGGGTCGCGATGACGGGAGTCTACTTCTTTGATCGCAAACTGGTTGCCAGCCATGCTACGATTGTTACAACAGCAGTGTGGATCATTTTATCACTGTTTGTTTTAGGTCATGCTGCGATAAAATGGATTGAAAGAAAACCTCTGGATTTATTAACCCGTGGATTTGTCGGGGCCATTTTAGTCATCCTGATACTTTCTCTCTTTTTCAATAATCGGCTTTTTGGCTTCAGGTATCTCCTGCCCTTGATCGGTTCGCTGGCTGCGTTGATTGCCATAGAGATGGACCGGTTATTGAACGAGGGGAATGGTGCGAAGTTTTCGGCGCGAATTATCCTTATATTTCTTCTTGCCGCCGGCATGATGTCAATGATGGAATTCAGTCATGTTCCGTCATCAGGATGGCCGTTGGTGCCGGGAAAGAGTGAGTCTCAAGTAATGACCGATTTGACCGTCCGGTTATTGAATCAGGATGTTCGATTTGTATACAGTACGGATGCGATGCTTCAATGGCAGATAATGTTTGCGAGCGACGAAGAAATCAAAGCAAGATGGGTCCATCCTCGGGACCGGTATCCGGAATACCCGTTGGCAGTTGATAGAGCATTTACGTCCAATGGGAAGACAGCGATAATCGGCCGGGTGCAGCAGTTGAAACCTCTGGCGGCTGCTCTTGTCAGAAAAGAATATTATTTCAGCAGAGGAGAAAATATCGATGGTCTGTTTACGATTATTTATGATCCCAGCCGCGATCTGCTCAACAAAATGGGCTTTATCCTGAATCCATAATTTCTGTTCGGTTACAGACGGTTAAAATCCTGGCTGATAATCGGCGTATCATCATAGTTTCCCCAGGATGGGATGTCTCTTGGCAGCCATTTGCACAATCAGGCTTCCCATTTGGACATAGCTGATGCCATCGGCTTCTGCGGCGCAGGCCATACTGGCGTCAGAGCTGATATCCGCGTTGGGATTGACATCCAGAACATAAAAAATGTTGTCGCGAAGCCTTATGTCCATACGGGCGTAATCCCTGCATCCTGTCGCCCGGTAGGCGTCGCAGCAGACTTTTTCCATTGCTTTTTTTTCATCGTTCGTGAGAGGAGCGGGCAACAGGGTTTTTATTTCTTCGTAGTGCTGGGAGCCGGGAATAAATTTTGCGTCGTATGTGCAAAGCCGGTCTTTCATATTGCCAAAACTGGAAAAATCCATTTCCGCCGCGGGCAGCACCTTTAATGTTTCGTTTCCCCAGACAGAAACATGGAACTCTCTTCCGTCAATAAAATCCTCCACCAGCGCAGGCTGAGAATATTTATTCAGAATAAAGGATATTCGTTTTTCTAAATCCGGCTGATTCATTACAACGGATTCGGGCGTAATGCCCGCGGAGCAGTGTTCATTCTGCGGTTTGACGATTGCCGGAAATATTTGCCAGTCTTTTACGTCAGGAGAATTGAAAATTTTCCAGGCCGGTGTGGAAATTCCGGCTTTATCAAGAATAACTTTCACACGGTATTTATCATACGCCAGCGCGAGCGTCTGGAAATCAGCGCCGGTGAAGGTATAACCTAATTCTTCCAGCTTCTTTATAACCAGCGGTTCGCTGTTTTCCATACCGGGAAGCCCTTCGCACCAGTTGAAGATGATATATTTCGCGGGATCAAAAGGCTCAAGGTGGCGGGCGATATCATCATCCTTTACGGCAACGGGAAATGTCGGGTGTCCTGCGCTGATAAGAGCGTCGTTAAGCTGTGTGGACAATCTGATCACTTCGTCTTTTTCTTCCTGCGTCCATTCCGGATCGACATTGTACAATAAAACTACCGGAATTTTTTCTGCTGCTGAATCTGCGGGCACTGTGCAACTCCTGCAATGGAAGTCCCTCTTTGGGGTCCGGTCTTAGAAAGACCTGCGTATCACGCAGTGTAAAGAAGCGATACGTGTATGTCAATATAATATTAGTTGTAGTTGTAATTAGTTGAACCGGCAGCGAGAAGAGATTCCTGCCTGATATAATGCTGCGTCCTGTTTAATAAAAGAAGGTTTGAATCCGCGAAGATGCCGCCGATATGAATGATTCGGCATTAATTTCAATCTTGTTTTACCTTCCATTATCTGGTAGTTCTCCATAAAGGATGCTGCCCATGGATGAAATTCTTACAGTTTCACAACTTAATAATAATATTAAATTTCTCTTAGAGGAAACATTTGATTATGTTCTGGTGGAAGGTGAGGTCTCTAATCTGCGGCGTCCGCAATCCGGACATGTTTATTTTACGCTGAAGGATGATAAAAGCCAGATTAAAGCGGTCTTTTTTCATAAATTCGGCGCGTATCCGAGGCGGACTAATTTTGAACTGGAAGAGGGTTTGAAAATTTTGTGCCGGGCGCGCCTCAATGTTTATCTGCCGCGGGGGGAATATCAGCTTGTTGTCGAATCAGTGGAACCTCTTGGCGTCGGCGCTTTGCAAAAAGCATTTGAACAGCTTAAAGCCAAGCTTTCCGCGGAGGGATTATTTGATGAACGCTATAAAAAAGCAATTCCCTTCCTGTCCAAAAGAATCGGTGTCATAACTTCGCCCACCGGCGCGGTGATTAGGGATATTCTAAATATAACAAAACGGCGTTTTCCCGTGGCGGATATATTGATTGCTCCCGTGCGCGTGCAAGGCAATGAAGCGGCGGGTGAAATAATTCAGGCTCTGCGCAATTTGCAAGCTAACGGATCTGTTGATGTAATCGTTATTGCCCGCGGCGGCGGTTCATTGGAGGATCTTGCTCCTTTCAATGATGAGGCTCTGGCGTGGGAAATTTTCCATTCGTCAATACCGGTTGTATCCGCGGTTGGGCACGAAACAGACTTTACTATTTGTGATTTTGTGGCTGACCTGCGAGCGCCCACGCCGTCCGCGGCGGCGGAATTAATCGTGCCGGAATGGGTAGAATTAATAACGAAGATTGATATTCTAAAACAGAGAATGACGACAGGTTATTGCCGCCACCTGAAAGACACCAGAGACAGGATTGCCGGATTACAGGAGAGGCTCAGAGATCCGCGGCGGCTTCTAATTAATTTGAAAATCAATCTGGATGATCTTAAAGAAAGACTTAAATTATCTTTTTATCATGAAAAACAAAACCGGTATAATGAGCTTAGGCAACTTCAGTTGCGACTGGGGCACCAGAGTCCGGCCGGAAAAATCAGCGAAAGAAAAATATTGTTAAAAAATATGCAAAAGGATTTATTCAATAATTTTTCAGGCCGCCTGACGGCGCTTAAAGAGCGGCTTCAAAAGGATTCTGCCGTTTTGGAATCTCTCAACCCTTTGAGTGTTTTGCAAAGGGGGTACAGTATTACGCGCAGTGTCGCCAGCGGTATGATTGTCCGGCAAGCGGCTGATTTGAGTGCAGGGGATGATGTAAATATCCAATTGGCAAGAGGTAATTTTAACGCTAAAATAGAAAAAATATCTCAGGAGTAATTATGGCAAAGGAAAAGTTTGAAGACGCGTTGGAAAAACTCGAGGATATCGTGCGTAAAATGGAATCCGGCGATATGCCTTTGGATGAAACCTTGAAATCTTTTGAAGAAGGAATAAAAATAATTCGCTTTTGTTCGGCTAAATTAGAGGAAACGGAGCGTCGCGTTGAAATGCTTCTGGGGAAAGAAGATTCCCTGCAGATAAAGCGTTTTGAGGGAGAAGACTGTGTCTGAATATGATGATGGATTTCTAAAAGCGTATTTACTCGACAGGCAGAAAATTGTGGAAGAAGCCCTGCAGCATTATCTGCCCGCGGATGATATCCCGGAGAAAATTTACGAGGCCGTCCGCTACAGTGTATTTAACGGAGGAAAACGCATCAGGCCGATTCTCTGTCTGGCCGCGGCGGAAGCGGTTGGCGGAGATATGGCTTCGGCCATACCGGTTGCCTGTGCTTTGGAATTAATTCATACTTACTCCCTGATTCATGACGATCTGCCCGCAATGGATAATGATGATTTCCGGCGCGGCAAGCCGACCTGTCACAAAGCCTTTGGAGAAGATATAGCCATACTGGCCGGTGATGCGCTGCTGACGGAGGCTTTTGTTCTTTTATCACGCGCAGAAAAAGTCAGGCTATCCGGGTTCTCCGCGGAAAAACGTTTGGCGGTCATTCAGGAAATTGCCTATGCCGCCGGAATCTGCGGTATGGTTGGCGGTCAGGCTCTTGATATGCTTTCGGGAAAATCCGGGGCCCAAGAAAATACGCTCTGGGAAATTCACCGGCGCAAGACAGGAGCGTTAATTGTTGCCGCGGTAAAGTCAGGAGCCATGATTTTTAACGCCGGCAAAGATAAAATTCAGGCTCTTGCGGAATATGGAATAAATTTGGGTCTGGCTTTCCAGATAGCAGATGATATCTTGAATGTTGAAGGAGACCGTGATTTGATGGGCAAGGAAACCGGCAGTGATGCCGCTCATAACAAACTTACCTATCCATCTTTACTGGGTATGGTAATGGCGAAAGAAAAACTGGCAAAGCATATTGACGTAGCTGTGGCGAGTCTTTCGGGTTTTGATGAGAGGGCTATGCCGCTGATTGTCATTGCGCGCTATATTATGGAGAGGAAGTCATAGAATAGATTTGATATTAGAAAGGATTTAGTTTTGGTCAAACAACAGGAAACAGTAAATTACAGCGTTCTGAAAAATGTGGAATTCCCCGCGGATATCCGCAAACTGAACACTGCCCAGCTCAATACTCTGGCTCAGGAATTAAGAGATTTGATTATTCATACGGTTTCTTTACGCGGCGGCCATCTTGCCGCGTCTTTAGGAGCAGTGGAATTAACGCTTGCGCTCCATTACGTTTTTAATACGCCGCAGGATAAGATTGTCTGGGATGTCGGCCATCAGGCTTACGCGCATAAAATCATTACCGGACGTAAAAATGCTTTTGCCGATTTGCGCAAACAAAACGGCATCAGCGGATTCCCCCGAAAAGAAGAAAGCGACTATGATGTTTTTGATGTCGGACACAGCGGTACTTCTATTTCCGCCGCTGCGGGGTTCACCGAAGCGGGTTGTTTAAAAGGCGATAAAAATAAAATAATTGCCGTTATCGGCGACGGTTCCATGACCACGGGAATGGCTTTTGAAGGATTGAACTGGGTCGGGGATCGTAAAAAAGACATGATCATCGTTTTGAACGATAACGAAATGTCTATTTCTTCGAATGTCGGCGCGATGTCTTCCTATTTGAACCGGGTGATGACCGGTCATACAATAACTACCCTGAAAGCGGATATTAAAGGTTTTCTTAGAAGCATTCCCGGCATCGGCGGAGGTATGGTTAAATTTGCCCGGCGGATAGAAGAAACCTTGAAAACCTTTATGGTTCCCGGAGCGCTTTTTGAAGAAATGGGATTCACCTATGTGGGGCCGCTGGAGGGACACCGCTTAAAGTATCTGATTAAGAATTTTGAAAATATCAAGGAATTGACCGGCCCGGTGCTGGTTCATGTCATCACAAAAAAAGGCAAGGGCTACAGATTCGCTGAAGAAAACCCGCTGACTTATCACGGCGTAGCGCCTTTTAACGTGGAAACCGGTAAAACTGTTTCTTCTCCGTCTGATATTCCAACCTATACGAAAGTATTCGGCAAAACTCTAGTTAAGCTGGCGCAGGCCGATTCCCGTATCGTGGCTATTACCGCCGCAATGTGTGACGGCACCGGTCTCAATCAGTTTTGCAAAGAATTTCCTGACCGCTTTTATGACGTTGGCATCGCGGAGCAGCACGCGGTAACCTTTGCCGCCGGTTTGGCAGCTGAGGGCTTTGTTCCCGTTGTCGCCATTTACTCGACTTTTTTGCAAAGGTCATATGATCAAATCATCTATGATGTCTGCCTGCAAAAGTTGCCGGTTGTTTTTGCCATTGATCGCGGCGGGCTTGTCGGCGAGGACGGCGCTACTCATCAGGGTCTTTTGGATTATTCTTATTTGCGTTCCATTCCTGATATTGTTGTCATGGCGCCCAAAGACGAAAACGAACTGCAACATATGCTCAAAACGGCTGTCGGCTGCGGTCGGCCGGTTTCGCTGCGTTATCCGCGTGGTCAGGGAATTGGAGTGATTCTTGATGATGAGCCCAAAACGCTGGAAATAGGCAGGAGTGAAGTCCTGCGGGAAGGATCGGATCTGGCTGTTTTGGCTATTGGTTCGGCGGTCAATGCGGCTGTGGCTGCGGCAAAGAAGCTCTCAGAAGAAGGAATCAGTATTAAAGTGATCAATGCCCGTTTTGTAAAACCTCTTGATAATGAACTGATTTTAAAAATGGCGGCAACGATTAAAAAAATCATTACAGTTGAAGAAAACATGCTTGCGGGCGGATTTGGCAGCGCAGTTCTGGAATTATTGGCCGAAGAAGGCGTAACCGGCGTTTGGGTCAAGCGACTGGGCATCCCGGATAAATTTGTTAAACATGCCACGCAGGCTGAGCAGCGCCACAAATACGGAATTGATGAAGAAGGTATTGTTCGCGCGGTAAAAGACATGCTGGCCGGACAGGCCGGTATTCAATAATCTTTTAATTATACCCAATCGCTTTTATTATTCCTTTAGAGCAAATATATGGCCACTCAAAAAATTCGTCTGGACAAATTGCTGGTTGATCGCGGAATTGCTCCCACACTGGAAAAAGCCCGCGCGTTGATTCTTGCGCGGGCTGTGAAAATTAATGAGACCTATCCAGATAAAGCAGGTACGCTCGTTGATGCCGACGCTGAAATACATATCAAGGGCGAAGATAATCCTTATGTAAGCCGTGGCGGATTAAAATTGGCAGGGGCGCTGAAAGAATTTAATTTGAATGTTGAAAATCTTGTCGCACTTGATGTTGGAGCTTCCACCGGAGGCTTTACAGACTGTCTTTTGCAGGCAGGCGCGCGCAAAGTTTACGCGCTTGACGTCGCCTACGGCCAGCTGGCCTGGAAGCTGCGCGAAGACAAGCGTGTGGTCGTGATCGAGCGCACCAATTGCCGTTATTATGACGGCGCGGACCTTGATGAAAAAATTGATTTGGCCGTTGTCGATGCTTCCTTTATTTCCCTGAAAATTGTTATTCCGGCGGTTCTGAATTTTCTCGAAAACGGGGCGCGGATTCTGGCGCTGATTAAACCGCAGTTTGAAGCCAGACGCGAGGAAGTGGGGGAGCATGGCGTGATTAAAGACGCTTCCATCCATGATCGTGTGTTGCAGGAGATCAGCGGATTTTGCGAATCATTGAATTTAGAAGTTGAAGGAACCTGCGCATCACCCATTATGGGCCCTGCAGGCAACAAAGAATTTTTTATTTTAGCGCGGAAGAAAATACAAAATGGAAATTAAACTTGCCATCACCGCCGGCTTTTGCATGGGTGTGCGCCGAGCTGTGGATATTGTGCTGGATATAGCGCAGCATGAAACCACCCGTCGTATTTATACTTATGGTCCGTTGATTCATAATCCGCAAACCATTGAATTGCTCAAGAGCCGTGGTGTCAGGCCAGTCGAAAGCATTGACGAAATAGAAGACAGAAAAAATGCTATCCTGATTATTCGCGCTCACGGCATTGCTCCGGCCGAAAGAAAAAAAATTAAGGAAAGCGGCATTAAAATTGTTGATGCCACCTGCCCGAAAGTCGGTTATGTGCAATCTATCATCAAAAAACACGCGACCCTAAATTATACGGTGGTGATCGTTGGTGATAAGGAACATCCGGAAGTTGATGGACTTTTAGGTTATGCCGGCGGCCGCGGCATCATTCTTTCTACTTTGGATGATGTGGACAAATTACCTTGTATTGACAAAGTTTGTGTTGTTGCTCAAACAACGCAGGATTCCGAAAGTTACAGTAAAATTGTAGAAAAGATTAAAACGCTGTGTCCCCATGCGGTCGTCTTTAACACGATTTGTTCTTCAACGGAACAAAGACAGGCGGAAGTGATTGCCATGGCAGCCGAAATGGACGCGATGTTCATTGTCGGCGGTAAAAACAGCGCCAATACCAGAAGGCTGGCCGACCTTTCCCGGAAGAAGCAATCTTCCACTTTTCATATCGAAACTCCCGATGAAATGGGGGAAATTAATCTTGGTCCTTACAATCGTATAGGCGTTTCGGCCGGAGCCTCCTCTCCGAACTGGATTATTGACCGGGTCATGGACAAGATCATGGAAGATCAAAGCCGGAAGCTGAAAAATTTGGGCAAATTTCTTAATCTCTGGATCCTGGCAATTAAAACAGATGTTTATTCCGCTCTGGGCGCCGGTTGCCTTTGTCTTGTTTGTATGCTGTTGCAGAATATGCCGGTTAGGCTGTCCTATATAGCGATTGCCTTTCTTTTTGTTTATGCGATACATGTCTTAAACCGTTTGATCAGCCGAAAGCCCGCCGGTCTCGTCGGTTCTTTTCGTGAAGAAAGCTACAACCGGCACAAGAAGACATATTTATATACAGCAATACTTTCTATTGCTGCTGCCCTTGCGTTAGCATTTAATACGTCGTTAATTGTTTTTGTTGTTTTGTTTGTTGTTTCATTTACCGGCGCAATTTATAATATGAATATTCTGTCAAAAAAATGGCGTTTCCGGAGTTTAAAAGATCTGCCCGGTTCAAAAAATCTATCTTTGGCTGTTGCCTGGTCAATCGTGACGGCAATTCTTCCCGCTCTGGATAAACCATATTTCTTGAGTGCCGGTTTAATTGTTGCTTTTTGTTTTACTTTCGGAATTGTTTTCATCCGCTCAGCGATGTCGGATATTCTGGAGATACAGAATGACAAATTGATCGGACAGGAAACGATTCCCGTTTTTTTTGGTAAAGAACATACCGTAACCGTTCTTAGAATGATTTCATTGATATTATTGTCTCTTCTTCTTTTTTCAAGTCCTGCGGGCTGGAGTCCGTCTTTGAGTATTTTGCTTATTTCGTGCGTATTATATATATGGATTTGTTTTCATTTTTGTGATAAAAAAGGAGTGCTTTCTGGAGCTGTCAGGGAAGGACTTCTTGAAACCAGCTATATAGTAGCTGGTTTTTGTGTTTTATTGTGGAGTATTTTTTGATATGGAGATGTACTTCCTCAAAATAAGGGGGTTCTAAATTATGGTAAAAAAATCGTTCGTAATATATATATTAGTTGTTTTAATTCTGTTAACGACCGGATGCAGCGGATTACGTTTTTCCCAATCGGCGCCGGAAGTAAAAAATTTTCATCCAAGAATAGTGGCTGTTTTTCCTATAGAAGTTTGGAATCATAAAGAAGGAGTTGATTCCAGGGGAGCGGTTGAACAAATTGTCGCCGGTTCGTTGATTGAAGAGAAATGGTTTCCCGGCGTCATTTACGCCGATGATCTGAAAAAACAAATCCAGACAAGTGATGAACTAAAGAAAGCAATTACGGATTATCTTTCAAAATTGCGGATGCTTGATTTTTCCGATGCTGATTTAAGTAAAAAAATAGGTGAATTAGCTAAAATTGACGCGTTTTTACTGGTTTCCGTCGATGATTGGGAATATACTGTTGAGCGTGATAACAAATTGGCCAAGGTTAGCCTGACTATGGAATTATATGATGTTTCCACAGGTACATTAATGTGGAAAGCCGGTCATACCATTGCGGAAGAGTATATGGTAATAAAACCTGATTTGCCGAAAGTTGCCCAGAATGTTGCCCGTAAGATGATTTCTTACATGCCGCATTGATTGGTTTAAAAAGGATAAATTTTAACCGGTTAAGGAGACGTTAGATGAAAGAAGAAGTGCAAAAAGCCATCGATCTTATAAGACCCAGCCTGCAGGCGGATGGCGGTGATGTGGAACTTGTGGATGTCAGTGAGGATGGGGTGGTAAAGGTTAGATTAACAGGCGCCTGCCGTGGTTGTCCCATGTCCCAGATGACATTAAAGATGGGGATAGAGAAAATGATCAGGCAGCAAATACCTGATGTAAAGGAAGTCGTTGCTGTTTAGAACTTTTTCCACGGTAATAAACGGGAAAAACATCTTAAAAACTTTATTTGTGAATTGACAATTATGAGTGATTTTGATTAAAAAAGATTTCCTTGCAGCAGGTTTGCAAGGAAATTTAAATTTGTTGAAATAATTATTTTAAGAAGGAGCACAAAAAAATATGGCGTATGTGATTACTGACGAATGTATCGCTTGCGGTTCTTGTGAAAGCGAATGCCCTGTTGAGGCAATTTCTGAAGGCGAAGATAAATATGTTATCGACCCTAAACTTTGTAATGATTGCGGCAGTTGCGCCGACCAGTGTCCGGTGGAAGCAATCGTTCCCGGGGAGGGGAAATAATTTATCAGTGGCAGATTCTAACCGGGAATAGATCCTTAAGATCTGTTCCCGGTTTCCCCTTTTTAAATACAAACCATCCTCACCTGCAAGGCACGTCTTGTTATTTTACGAAAATTAAGTCGGGAGTTTTTCAAGTAATTAACATAAGATCAGATGTGAAAGGTTTAATGAGTGAAAAAGTTAGTTACATTTGAAGGGATTGAAGGTTCAGGCAAGTCAACCCAGATAAAACTGGTTGCCGGATATCTGATGGAGAAAAAAATCCCGCATATCGTTACTCAGGAACCATCAGGGACTGACATTGGCCATAAAATAGGGAACATCCTTTTTAACCGTGAGCATTATGATATGTGCGCTGAGACGGAAATGTTCCTGTTCTGCGCAGCCCGGGCGCAGCATGTCCGGGAGGTGATTATACCTGCACTGGAGCAAAACAAACTTGTTTTATGCGACCGGTTTTCCGATGCCACTTTTGCCTATCAGGGCGCTGGACGCGGTCTTGATAATGAGTTTATCAGATTAATCAACGACTATTCGGCAATGCATTTGAAACCTGACCTGACTTTATTGTTTGATTTGCCGGTTGAAATCGGACTGCAAAGAGCTATTCGGCGCAACAATCTTCTTAAGGAACCTTCTTCCATTGACAGGTTTGAAAGAGAAAAAGTTGATTTTCATCAGCGGATTCGCGAAAGTTATCTCCAAATTTTAAGAAGTGATCCCCGGCGTTTCCGTTTAATTAACGCAAATCGTGATGTTGACGCGATTCAGGAAGACGTGCGAAGGAAGATTGGTGATTTTTTAAATCTGCAAAATTAATTGTCTTGGAGAGTTTTCTTTATATATGTCTTTTCACGATATCTACGGTCATGAAAAAAAAATAGAAATTATCCGGAAGACCCTGGCTAAAAAGCGGATTGCTCATGCTTATCTTTTCAGCGGTATCCAAGCCATTGGCAAGAGAACACTGGCCCGGGAATTTATCAAAGCTGTTAACTGCGAAAAGGCAGATTCTCTTCATGATTCCTGTAATGAGTGTATTTCCTGCCGGAAAATAGACCGTGAAAGCCATCCTGATGTTTTCTCCGTGGAAGCCGACGGTCAGTTTATTCGCATTGACTCTATTCGTGAAATGCAGAAACGAATTACCTGCAAGCCTATGGAAGCGAGGATGCGGGGGTTTATTATTGATGATGCCGATAAAATGAATGACCAGGCGGCAAACGCGCTTTTAAAAATGCTGGAAGAACCGTCTCCCTCCAATATATTGATTCTGGTCACAGCCAGGCCATATGCTCTTCCGCCCACGATTATTTCACGTTGCCAGCATATGCGTTTTAACCCGCTTAGTTCTGAAACAGTAGCAAAATTTCTTGTCAATCAGATGAGTATGGATAATCAAAGAGCGTTACTGTTGGCAGCTTTGTCCGGCGGTTCCATCGGTAACGCCATGCAATTGAACAAAGAAGATATTGTTGTTTATCGCGCGGAATTGTTGAAATTGCTTTCCATTACACGCAGAGAAGACCCCTTCAGTTTAATTAATTTTGCGTCTTTTTTGGGACAGGGGAAAAAAGAAATCAAACAAGGTCTGAACGTTCTAAATACTTTTTTCCGTGATGCTTTGGTTTTCAAGGAAGTCAGGCAAAACGAAATGCTGATCAATCAGGACAATTCTTCTTATATTGAGGCCTTTGCCACGCGTTTGTCCGGCGAACAAATTCTCCAGAATATAGCGCAGGTGGAAAAGGCAGGCCAAATTCTGGAACAAAATGTCAACAAATCATTGACATTGGAAACAATGGCATTTAAGTTAAATTATTAAAAATCAGGTAGGATAAAATTGCTTGTAAATATTATTGGTGTTAAATTTAAAAAAGAGGGCCGAATATACAGTTTCAATGCCGCCGATCTTATTTTGCATAAAAATGATCAGGTTATTGTCAATACAGATAATGGTCTGGCGCTGGGTGTTGTTGCGAATGACGTAAAAAGGTGCCAGCAGTCGGAGTTGCCGGCAAATTTGAAAAAAGTCGTTCGCAAAGTCACCGATCAGGATTTGCAGATTAAAGAAGAAAACGATGATCTGGAGGAAGAAGCCCGTAAATTTTGCGTGGAAAGGATTCAGAAAAGAGAGCTTTCCATGAAATTGATCGATGTGGACTGCCTTTTCGAAAAAAGCAAAATTATTTTTTATTTTACGTCGGAGAGCAGGGTGGATTTCCGTGAATTGGTCAAGGACCTTGTTCAAAGATTCAAGATAAGAATAGAACTGAAGCAGATAGGCGCCCGGCAGGAAACGCGTATTACCAAAGGCATTGCCGTTTGCGGCCGGATGGTCTGCTGCGCGGGAATACTGCAAAATTTGGAAAGAGTTACCGTAAAAATGGCTAAAGAACAGAGTATGTCGCTTAATCCGGAAAAAATTTCCGGATTATGCGGCCGTCTGATGTGTTGTCTGGCGTTTGAACATGAAGGATACTCCGGGCGGAAAAAATGTCCCAAAGCAGCAAAGGCTGATGACAGCAACGCAGAAATTCAAGACGAGAAACAGACGCTGGATTTGGAAAAGATGGATGAAAAGGACGATTTTAATAATTAGCATGGAGACACTTTATATATGTCAAAATCCTTTTATATAACGACGCCTATTTATTACGTTAATGCGTCACCGCATATCGGGCATGCTTACACGACAATTGTTGCCGATGTTCTGGCCAGATATCACCGGATGATCGGCGAAAAAATTTTCTTTGTTACCGGAACGGATGAACACGGCGATAAAATCGCGGAAGCGGCTCAAAAGTCAGGAGTAACTCCTCAGGAATACGCGGATAAAATCAGCGCGCAATTTCGCAATTTATGGCCGGAACTGGCCATCACCAATGATTACTTTATCCGGACGACCGACGCCAATCATATCGAAACGGTGCGGTATATTTTGCAGAAAGTTTATGATTCCGGAGATATTTATTTCGGCAGTTACGAAGGACATTATTGTGTCGGCTGCGAGCGATTTTATATGGAAAAAGAGTTGGTAGACGGGAAATGTCCCGATCATCAGACAAAACCGGAGTACCGCAAAGAGAGCAATTACTTCTTCAGAATGAGCAAATATCAGGATTGGCTGATCGATCACATTAAGAAAAATCCCGAATTCATCCGGCCGGAAAGATACAAAAATGAAGCGCTGGCTTTTTTGCGCGAGCCTCTGGAGGATCTTTGCATATCGCGCCCTAAATCCCGTCTGCAGTGGGGCATTACCCTGCCGTTTGATCAGGACTATGTAACCTATGTCTGGTTCGACGCCTTGATTAATTATGTTACCGCTCTGGATTATCCCGACGGAGAAAAATTTAAAACGTTCTGGCCGACGGCAGAACATCTCATCGCGAAAGATATTTTAAAACCCCATGGAATCTACTGGCCGACAATGCTCAAGGCGGCCGGGATTGAACCTTTCCGGCATCTGAATGTTCACGGTTACTGGAATTCTGATCAGAGCAAAATGTCTAAAAGTCTCGGCAATATTGTTCGTCCTCTTGATTTAAAAGATAAATATGGACTGGATGCCTTCCGCTATTTTCTGCTGAGAGATATGGTTTTCGGGCTGGATTCCAATTTTTCCGAGGACGCCTTTGTCGGACGGTTAAATTCCGATCTGGCCAACGATCTGGGCAATCTGGTCAGCCGCACCATTACGATGGCCATCAAATATTGTGACGGCAAAGTGCCGGAAATCAGTCCCAAAGAGAAAGATTCAGCACTATATGAAACCGCTTTAAAAACAGTTGCGGAAGTGGAATTCAGTTTTAAGGATATGTCCCTGCATAAAGCCCTGATTGCCATTTGGGATTTTATAAACGCCACCAACAAATATATTGTCGAAAATGAGCCATGGACTTTGGGAAAGAACCCGGCAAATAAAGCTAAACTAACGGCTATTATGTATAATTTGCTTATGGCTCTGCGATCAATTGCTGTTTTGCTTATGCCTTTCATACCGAATACTTCGGAAAAAATTCTTCGGCAAATTGGAGTGGAGGAGTCTCAAAAGCCGGATATGGCCAGCATCAAGAAAGATGAGGCCTTAAAGACGGGCAGCCCGTTGACCCGCGGAGAGTCGTTGTTCCCACGTATTGTTGAGGAAAAAGAAAGTAAGCCTTTGAAGGAAAAAGTATCTATGACTGATTTAAAACCGGAAATCGACTATGAGGAATTCGCTAAAGTGGATTTGCGCGTGGCTAAAGTTCTTAAAGCGGAAGCTGTTCCCAAATCCAATAAACTTTTGAAACTTACAATCGATATTGGTGAAGAACGCACAATCGTTGCCGGTATCGGCAAGGACTACACGCCGGAAGAATTGATCGGTAAAAATATAGTGGTTGTTGCCAATTTAAAGCCAGCGAAATTAATGGGAGTGGAATCTTACGGAATGCTTTTGGCGACGGATACGGATAAAGGACTTACCGTGCTGGCATTTGACCGCGAAGCAAAAACAGGAGCAAAAATCAGATAGCCGCTCTTCTTTAAAAAAACGGCTGCTATTTTTCTTAACGTCTCGCCTAATCTTTTAAGAGCTTTTCAATGGCGGCTTGATCAAACCCCTCAACTATTTGACCTTTGATGTAAAATAACGGTGTTCCTCTGACTCCAATTTGAGAAGCAAGCTCTCTGTGCGTTTTGACGGTGTCATCCACTTTTTTATCGGTGCAAATATTAAGGGAAGCTTTATTGTCAAGTTTGCCCGTTACGGCATCATCATACGCCTTCACAACATCCTTGGAGCATAAGATGTGTTTGATTTTGTCTGCCGATTCTTTAGACAGCGGGAAAAAGAAGACATTGAGCGTTACATCCTGGCGTTGGGAAAAGAATTTATATGCCTGGCGGCAATGGTAGCAATTGGGGTCCATGAATTCCACGACAGCCGTTTTCCCGTTGCCGATTTTCAGAGCGCCGTCGAGAGGTAATTTGGCCAGTTTTTGCGCCATCTTTTTGGAAAAACTCTCACGGGTTATATTGACTCCGTTTTTATTAACGATACTGCCGTAAAGGATTACATCATCTTTCGGCATGTAGTAATAGATCTGATTGCCGTTGTATACTTCGTAAACTCCTTTAATATCCGTGGGCGTTATGCTCTCAAAATTATTTTTAGGAAAGCTTTTTCTAAATTGTTCTGCTACTCCCTGCGACACATTTTTAGGGGATAAATTTTTAGCTGAAGCAAAAGTTGGAAATAGAAAAAGAATAAGTATAAGGGTTGCCGTTAATTTTTTCACTGCCCGCCTCCTTATTAAAAAGTGTACGAAGTATAAATTTAATTTATGCCCATGTCAAGTTTTGTCCGCCAGAATAATCGGTTATAAATTACTGATAAAAGACAGGAAATGATGAGCAAATAAGTAAATTGGTATTCATATAAAAAAACATTTAATCTTGTCGTAGAATTTCGATCACGAATTGTAGATGGGGATTAATATTTAGTACTGGAATATCCTAAGTAATTTGATAGCCTTTCTCCCGGAATAACTTTAAGCACGCCTCCACCACCTTGCTGTCATAGAGAATTCCCGAATTATTTTCAATTTCGGCCAGCGCAATTTCAACTTCCAATGCAGGCCGATAAGGACGATAAGATACCATCGCCTCAACCACGTCCGCAACGGCAAGAATACGGGCTTCAATGAGAATATTTGTATTTTTTAATCCCTGCGGATATCCGGAACCATCCAGACGCTCATGGTGCTGGCGGATGATATCGGCCAGCGGCCAGGGGGATTCGACATCTTTCATAATCTCATAACTGAACTGGGAATGATTCTTGATTAAGCAAAATTCAAGATCGGTCAAAAGCGCCGGCTTGCACAAAATTTCTGATGGCACCGAAATTTTCCCGATGTCATGAATAGCGCCCGCCATCCGGATGGCTTCAATTTTGTCGTGAGGAAGTTTCATCTCCGTGGCGATGGCACGGGCGAGATTGGCCACCCTTTTCTGATGGCCTGCGGTATAGGGGTCTCTTGCCTCGGATGCCGTGCCTAATACCTGAATGGTTGTTCTGATAGATTGCCGTAAGTTTTCCAATGTTTCATTTAGTTTCTCTTCAGCCCGTCTGCGCAGAGTGATATCCTGATAAATGACTTGAGATTGTTTCCTGCCATTCCAGAATATCTCCTTACGTAAAACATAAAGATGGCGTATTTCGCCGTTTTTCCTCACAATGCTTATTTCGTATTCGGACGGCCCGGATTCACCCCGCGACCTTTTTTCTCTTCTCGTCAGGTACTCGGCATAACTTTCTGGTGTGTAGCGCTTTTGCAATGGGGTATTTCTTAACTCGTCAATGCTGTCATATCCGTATATATCCAGAATTGCCCGGTTGGCATACATTGTTTCGCCTGTTGCAGTTGATATACGCACGCCCAGTGGGGAATCATCAAGGGAATGACGGAAATTCTCTTCGCTTTCTCGCAAAGCATTCTCTATTCGTTTCCGCTCGGTAATTTCTCTGCCTTCACCCAGAATAGCAACAGGTTTTCCCTCTTCATCTCTGATGAAGCTGAAAGCGCTTTCGATCCATAAGATACGGCCGTCTTTACAGACAAATTCGAGTTCCAGCAAACGTTTTAAAGTGTAGGTTGCAGGGGCTGCCAGTGCCTGGGACATCTCCACTGTAAAAAAATCCATTGCTTTTTGTAAGGATGCCGGTGTGAGAATTTTATCCAACGGAAGTGCCTCAATATCGTCCAATGAGTATCCCCATAGTTTTTCCACAGACGGGCTGATATACGTCGTATGCAAATTTAAATCCATGAGCCAGACTTGATCTTTCATGTGGTCGGCCAGCAGACGGTACTGGGCTTCACTTTGTTTCAACAATTCTTCCGCCCTTGTTTGCTCGGTAATATCACGATAGTTGACAACGATGCCTTCAACAATGTTATTATTTATCAGGTTGCTTCCCACGGCGTCTACCGTACGGTATGTTCCATTCTTATGACGAAGACGCATGGTACCGCTTACGACATGATGTTTTGAAGTGGTAACCAAAGCAATAAATGATTCCGCTAAAAAATTACGGTCATCCGGATGAATAAGATCAAATCCCGAATGGCCTATTCTTTCTTCAGGAGTGTATCCCAGGACTTTTTCCACCGCGGGATTGATATAAGTGACGGTTCCGGTCAGATCCGCGACCACAACGATATCGGAAGAGTTATCTATCAGGGCTCTAAACCGCTGTTCCTCGAACCGTAATTTTTCCTCTGAACGTTTTCGTTCGGTGATATCTCTTAAGACAGCTACCCTCAGTATACGGTTTTTATATTTATATGGTTTGCCAACCAGAGAACACACAAAGGTGGAGCCATCTTTTCTTATTCCAATGCCCTCGTATGGCTCGTCAGATTCATGAATAATGTGTTCATTTATGACTTGCAATGATTCAGGACTGGCCAGTTTTTCTGTGTTCATGCCGATCATTTCGGATAATTCATATCCGAACATGCGGGCAAGCGCTTGATTGGCTTCAATGATAACGCCTTTATCGTGAATAGCGATTCCTTCTTCAGCCGCCTCGGAAAGCAGACGGAAACGTTCCTCGCTTTCCTTCAGATCTTCATCCTTGATTTCCCGTTTGACCGGCTCCGTTGGCATTTTGACGGACATTTTCGATGCAGGATCATTTTTATGAGATTTGTCGCCGGTCATTTAGTTTTTTCCTATTTGTGCAAGACGCTTTGGCCTATGTCGGTGCGTGCTCCTGTTGGACTATAAGTTATATAAATAATAATATTATGTCAATTTAAATATGGATTACAAAGTGCACGGCGTATATGTTTGAGGATACTAATGTTAACTTGCCATGATATCTTCGGAAATTTACATTCCCGAAGGATATGCACGATTATACAGTGCTAAGTTTTCCCCGGCTGTCTTTTGCAATAAAAGAATACAGGTTATTAAAATAAAGTAAATGGACTTCCTGTAATTTCGGACAATAGTCCGGTGCTCGTATCGATGGTAAAAGCGCGAATGGTGCTGTCGCTGCCTAAAGATACATAGGCAACATAGGTTGACGTATTATTAATCTTGGCAATCGTGACCGTGTTCGGATACGTACTTGTTCCCAGAGATGGTCCGGTGATAGAGGTTAATGTTCCGTCCACATTGATTTTATAGGCTGTGATAGTGCCGTCGCCCATGTTGGATATATAGGCATATTGCGTCGCATCGTCAATCTTGGCAATAGTAACCGGGTTGGGATAAATTCCGGTGCTGTAAGTTCCTGAAACAGTGTTCAATACGCCGGTGCTCGCATCGATGGTATAAGCAGAAACAGTGCTGTTACCCATGTTGGATACATACGCAGCATATGTCGTCGTGGCACCATTGACAATCTTGGTGATTGTGACGGGGTTGGGATAATTGTTGGTGTTGTAAGTGCCAACAAGGGATAATTCGCCCGTTGTCGAATCAATGGAATAGGCCGAAATATTAGAGGAACCGATGTTGGACACATAGGCATATTGCGTCGTATCGTCAATCCTGGCAATCGTGATAGCGGTGGGATATGTCCCTGTGGAAACCGGACTTTCTATCTCGGATAACGCGCCAGTTGTCGAATCAATAGAATAAGCCGAGATGGTGTTGTCGGACATATTGGCGACGTAAGCAAATTTTGGTGTGTTGTTGATTGTAACAATTGTAACACCGGTGGGATTGGTTCCTGCAGTGAACGGACTTCCGTACCCTGTAAGTTCGTGTAATGCGCCGGTTCCCGAATCAATAGAATAAGCTGAAACAGTGCCGTCTCCCATATTGGCCACATAGGCGAATTGCCCGTTCAGGTCAACCGTGACAGCCATTGGATATTTTCCTGCGGTCACCGTTGTTTGAACTGTTAATGATCCGTCTGGGTTGACAGTGTAAACAAAAATTTGACCGGTACTTGCAGAATTTGCAACATAGATATATTTCCCCGCATCCGTAGCTCCCGTTGCAGGGTCCGGATAAATCGTAAGGTAGGTCGGATTTGTATTGGTTCCCGTGTTATACGTCGAAATTTTGCTCAAGGCTCCGATCGTGGTTGTATTATCTATATTACCCGCCCCAATTAGGTTGTCGGCAGATTGTGTCATATAGGCAAAACTGCCTGATCCATCAACCGTTACGGGGTGAGAAGACATCGTACAGCTGATTAACACGTTGCTTACAGGAGCGCCACTTATTGAACCGGTCCCGTTCGTGACAATGCAGGTCTGGGATGGGCTGCTGGGCGGTGTTGATATCGTAACGGAATAGGTGCTTCCATCAGACAGTGCCGTATTAAAGGAAAAGGAACCATCGCTGGTGATTGTCAAAGTATCCCCTCCATTATTTTGTAAGACCATTCCGCTGCCGACCATTCCGCTGACCGAGCCGCCAACCGTATAATTATATCCCGGCGAGGTGCCGCAGGAAGCCAGAATAATTACCGTGCCAACAGCCCATATGGTCACGGCCATCATTTTTAAAAACATCCCCAACTCTCTTTTTTTACCCATCAACCATGCTAACATTTTTTCTCCCTAGTATGCGTATTACTTTAAATTGATTAAGTTTTTATTTTTTACCGGAGGAGTATATGAAGAATTATCTCATATGTCAATTGTCAATTAATATGCGCCGTAAGCGTGTGGTGAAAAGGATTGCCTCATCAGCCAAAACCTGGATTATGATGATCTGTCCGTAAGCAGAAAATATGCTCTATTCCCTTGCGCCGGCTCGCTTCAGTATCTCCACTATTTCTAACCTGTCATGCGCTTTTGCCATATTCAAGGCAGTATAGTCAAAGTCGTCAATAGACGCCTTGATATTTATATCCGCGCCCTTTTCCATAAGAAGTTTGACAACATCTACGTAGCCGTTTTTTGATGCTACCATCAAAGCCGTTAATCCTATTTTATTTTTTCCATTTACATCCGCGCCCTTATCCAGAAGAAGTTTGACGATATCTTTATGACCCTCTTCTGCGGCCAGCATAAAGGCAGTAACATTGTCGTAGCTTCTTTTCGCATTTACATTAGCTCTCTTATCCAAAAGGGATTTAACGACTTCCACATGGCCTTTTTCCGATGCAATCATCAGGGCCGTTTCGTCATCGTAATTTCTTTTTGCATTTACATTGGCGCCCTTATCCAGAAGAAATTTGACGGCTTCCGCAGAACCTTTTTCCGACGCAATTATCAGAGCGGTTGCGTCGTCGGATGTTCTCTTTGCATTCACATCCGCGCCCTTATCCGAAAGGATTTTGACAACATCCGCATGATTATTTTCCGATGCCATGATGAGAGCCGTAACGTCGTCGGATGTTTTCTTTGCATTTACATCAGCACCCTTATCTAATAGAAATTTGACAATCTCCGTATTCCCGCTTTCGGAAGCTACCATCAGGGCGGTAAGACCTTCATCAGTTGTCTTTACATTAATATCAGCTCCTTTATTCAAAAGAAGTTTGACAATTTCAAGATGTCCGCTTTCCGACGCCACCATCAAAGCCGTAACACCGTCGGGAATTCTTTTCACATTTACACCGGCGCCCTTGTCCAGAAGAAGTTTCACGATTTCCGTGTGGCCATTCTCTGATGCCTGTATAAGTGCCGTTACTTCTCTCGTAAAAATACCGTAATATTTTTTTACCAATGTTGCGTTAATATCCGCACCGTCCGCAAGCGCAGTCAGCACGTCCGAAATGTTGCCTTGCTCCGAAGCCTGAATCAATTTGGTGTTTTTGTCTATTACGCCCGCTTCAGCAAAAATAGCAGATATTAGAAAGATGAAGACCATGGGGAAAAGTATTCGTTTCACCGGAAGCTCCTTTTCTTAGCATAAGTTGATAAAAAACTTTCCACGTGTTGCACACCATATAAAAAATATACTTTGTATGTCAATGAAATCTTGGTCACAAAAAATATTCGATGTTGACAGAGTTCACTATGGATTGAAATTTCAGGAGGCTGGCAGGAACGCGAGCAAAAGCAGCAATTAATCAAAATAAATCAACCAATACTATGCTCACTGTCTTCAAAGGCGTGAAGAATATAAAATTATATGTTGTGTAATATTAATTTACTGTTTTGTTTTCATCTGTTCTTCAAATTTTTTACTCAGCTTTTCCTCAATTTTTCTACTGAGATTTTCCTCTTTTATTTTATTCAAAGTTTCATCTACTTTGTTACTGAGGGCACTTATCTGGACTTGTATGGCCAACACGATTACCAGCATAAAAAAAACAACCCAACCAATTAGATCATTAAATCCCATAATACTCTCCTCTTGTTAAGTTAAGCATTTTGTAACGATTCGACTCACCCATTTGCACTAATATATAACATAAAATGATAAAATATAAAAGACTATCATTTTAGGAGGGCACTTTGCTGCCGGGCAAGACGTAAAATTCCGTTTAACTGTCTTTGACTTGTGGATCACAAAATAAAGTCTATCAAAGACAGTTACAGAAGAAGTACAGGCAATCTTTTGCGATAAGGATAGGAAAAAGACTATAAATTATATTTTTTCTTAACTTCCTTTTCGGCCTGAAACCAGTCGGCGATATCATCGCAGGGGGAGCCTGATTTTAACCTCTCCTGATACAGATCATAAGCCTTTTTTTCAACGTCCTTAAGAAAATCTTTCAAATCAGGTTTTGTTGTATTCTTAACAGTTGATGAATCTTTTTTTACCGCGCTTTTTCTGGTCGTTTCTTTTTTGGCCGGCATAATTAACTCCTTATTATTGTCTGAAGTTTATCTTTGTTCAATAACCTTTTTACATCTGCGACAAAAAACAACATCCTGTATGCTCAAGATACAGAGGAAAAATCCAAGCATGATTTTTAATTTATTATTGGTTTAATTTATTTATTAATTGGTTAATTAATAACATTTTTAATGTGGGGTGTCAAAACCTTTTATATGTTGTTATTGGTTGCCGCTATATAGTATATTAAACTGTAAAATTCAGGATGGTTGAACAAGAAATTTATAACAATTTTTAAATGCTTGCAGGGAAACTCTAATGATCAAAGCAGCCATGGGAATTGACATAGGAGGCACGTTCACCAAGTTCGGGGTTGTTGACGAACAAGGATTATGTTTGGGAACGAATTTCTTCAATACGATTCTGTACCGCGATGTCGATTCGTTTCAAAAACATCTCTATGAAGAAATTCAAATCATGATTCATTCTCTGGACAAAAATATCAATATCCGGGGTGTTGGCATTGGTGCGCCCAATGGAAATTATTTCCGCGGCACCATAGAGCATGCGCCGAATCTCCACTGGCAAGGAATTATACCGTTTGTCAAAAAATTCAGGAAATATTTCCCCGATATACCTGTTGTCCTTACCAATGATGCCAAGGCGGCAGCTATTGGTGAAATGGTTTACGGCGGAGCGAAGAAGATGAAAAACTTTGTCGTCATTACCTTGGGAACCGGCTTGGGAAGTGCTTTTGTCATGGATGGCCGGCTGATTTACGGACATGACGGACGTGCCGGCGAACTGGGGCATGTAAATGTTCGGCAAAACGGTCGCCTTTGCCGTTGCGGTAATAGAGGCTGCTTGGAAACCTATGTTTCCACAACTGGAATTAAAAAAACTTTTTCCAATCTCCTTCGGACGAAATCCGGAAAAAGTGACTTAAGCAATATAAGCTTTGAAGAGCTCACCTCGGAAATGATTTACGATGAAGCCAGAAATGGAAACACGCTTGCTCTGGAGGCATTTTCCATGACCGGGAAAATATTAGGAATGAAATTGTCTGAAGTGGTGGCCATAATGAATCCGGAAGCTATATTCTTGCTGGGCGGACTTGCACGGGCCGGAAAATTTATCTTTGAACCTACTCTCAGATCTTTTGAAAAGAACCTATCCCCTGTTTTCCGTGGAAAAGTTAAGCTCCTGCCCTCAAAATTAAAGGAAAAAAATGCTGCCATTCTCGGTGCGGCAGCTCTTGTCCAGAAGCATTAAATATATGATAAACGCACACTTGTTGTACATTTTTTCGGGGCAGGTCATTAGCACCGATCCATATAAACAACGTGAGAAAAAGTATACAGAGGTAAAATTTGAGGGACGATAATCAGAAAGGCGAGGGACTTGATATAAAAGGTTTACGGTATCTTGCAGTAGTATTTTCTGAATCTGTTAGTATGGAAATATATTATGCGGCAGTTTAATGTCTCCGTTATCATCCCAACTTTTAACCGGCCGGCATTTCTTTTAGAAGCAGTAAAATCTGTCTTGAACCAAACATGCCCTGCGCTGGAAATAATAATAATTGATAACGGTTCCGGCCCAGAACAATGGAGTAAGCTTTCCAGAATGGGGGCTCTTGATGATTCGATTATTCTTGTCCGTTTGCAGTCAAATAAAGGGCCTGGATATGCACGTAATCTGGGAATTTCAATATCGAAAGGAGACTGGATACTATTTTTGGATGACGATGACATTCTTTCCCCTGATTTTATCGAGGCCTGCTTTGCAAGCCCGGGATCTGAAGGGAATGCGGAGATGGTTATTGGAAGGGCAGTCAGTTTTAAAAGTGGATGTTCAATCTCTTATCCCCGAGACGCAATCGGGGCAATCAATCTGAAAACATGCAAAAAAGATCCGATTACCACTTTGCTTATTAACCATATTGCTATTGATTCGTGCATTGTCAAAAAAGAGGCTATCGGTCCACTAAGATTCAGAGAAGATATCTGGCATGGCGAAGACACACTCTTCTGGTTTTCACTTCTGGGAAAAATAGAAACACTGGCAACCACTGATAATGCATTTGTCGGGATAAGACAACATCCCGGCCAAACCACCTTGAAGAATAGTTCATTAAACCTTGATGGTTCCCTCTCTTTCTCAAAAGCATCATGTTTCAAAGCTATTCTAGATTCAATGGAAGTCAAAAATCACTGGCATGAGTTTATGCTGAAAATAATATTCAAAAGAATAGTTGATAACAGCTGGTATTCGCTGTCCATGATTGCAGCATTGATGAGCAACCCTCTCTATGGTATCAGGATGACGACCTTGCTGCTTAGAAAAAGACTTTATAGATACGGTATTATGCCGACCAAAATATTTAAAAAGAATATTCGTGATTTTATATGGCTCCAAAGTCAGTGAAACCCAGGCTTCTCTTCATATCTCCAGTCCTTCCCTCTCCTGATGGGCCGGGTTTTGCTATGAGACCATACTATCAGATTGTAAGTCTTAGCCGGATATATTCCATCTATCTCCTTGTAGCAGGAGAGATCACTGAAAGGCCGACACGTTCCACTAATAATATAGAACAATATTGCGATAACATTGACTGCATTTGCCGCTACCATTATTCAGGGTGGAAATTCAGCTTATGGCATCGATATCGCTCTTTTATAGACAAAATAAAACTTTTTATCAAAGGTGATGATCTTGGCTTTGTAGTAGATTTAGGCGACAGTAAATACTTGCGGCACAATAAAACTCTCGCCATGATAGCAAACATGAAATTTGACAGAGTTCATGTATTCAGGCTTTATCTAAATCCAATAGCAGAAATATTAAGAAATCTTGGTCTTGATTCTTTTTACTCTATTGACATTGATGATATAGAATCAGAAACACGAAGATCGATCAGCGGATTACATTCCCAAAACAAGGAATTTATTCAGGCATCAAGACTCAACAATGAATCAACAATATTTTTTAATATTGAGACAAAAAGTATACCTGGATATGATCAAATATTTACATGTTCACGCCATGACAGAGATATTCTTCAAAGTAGATTCTCGGGCAAAGTTATTACTGCCCTGCCGAATGTCGTGCCGATTCCAAAGAGAGCAAGAAACCATCGGGTTAATAAGGTTTTTACAATGCTTTTTGTGGGAACCATAGGATACTATCCAAATACCGATGCTTTATTATTCTTTGCAGATAAAATAGTCCCAATCCTTAGAGAAGAAAGCCGGCAGCAATGGCATCTGCGTGTTGTCGGAACTCTTCCAAAAAATAAATGCACCAAGCAATTAGAAAATTTTTCGGAGATAAAATTTTCAGGTGGGGTAAAGGACCTCCGTCCTGAATATGACGCAGCGGATATTGTTGTAGTTCCTATACGCGGCGGAGGGGGGACGAGGATTAAAATATTGGAAGCATTTGCCCATGGCGTTCCTGTTGTATCAACGTCCAAAGGTGCAGAGGGACTGGAAGTTGAAAACAGAGTCCATTTATTTGTTGAAGATGATGCCCGACTTTTTGCCGAAGCATGTATTCGACTAATGACCGATAATCTGCTTGCTGATGAAATATCACGCCGGGCTTTCAGCCTTGCAGCTTCAAAATATGGTCCAGAAATTATTAACCGCATCTGGACAGGATAGTTGCCGTATTCTTGCCGGAGTTAGGAGCATGAAAAAAACACCTCACATATTTCATTTTGTGTTTGGACTTCATCCGCAAACAAAGCCGTTCCATTTAATGCACTATCTTTGCATTGCTTCGTGCCTGCATGTCAATAAACCAGATGCTGTCATGTTTCATTATCAGCACATGCCATGGGGATACTGGTGGGAGTTGATCGCTCCATACCTGCAAATGCGAAAAATTGAGCCCGATAAATTTATCTCTTCATTTTTTTACGATGATGCTGGTATTGGTAAATACCGATATGCACACTTGTCTGATATTGCACGCCTGGAAATACTGATTAAGTATGGCGGAATATATGCCGACATAGACACTTTGTTTATTAATGAACTTCCGAAACGTTTTTTTGAGCATGAATTTGTCATGGGCATGGAAAAGGTAAACTGGAAGGCGGCGGCAGCCAGAGCAGCGGGAGGATCTCTATGCAATGCCTGGATGATGGGAGCACCGAACTCTGATTTTGCCAAGCTGCTGCTTGCTTGGACATATAAATGCTTTGACGGCACGTGGAGCGCTCACAGCACGTTTTTACCTTATCGGTTGAGCCGGGAACATCCAGATTGGATTCATGTGGAACCACAACGCTCCTTCTTTTTTTATGATTGGACAGAGGATGGAATCCGGGGGCTTTTTGAAAAGCCCTGGTTGAACCTCGAAGAAGTATATAGTATTCACCTTTGGAGTCATATGTGGTGGGAACGTCAAAGGGTTGACACGTCCTATTTCCATGCCGGAAGATTAACGCCTGAATATGTCGGATTTTCCAAGTCTGCCTATGCGGAACTTGCCCGGCCTTTCTTGCCTGAAGGTGTACTATATAGCAGTTTGCGATTTGAACTGCAGAGGGCAAACGCTATTTTGGAAAATGGAGCGCTTGCCTGTAGGAAATATCTGGCGAAAATATACAGACGAGGAACAAATACATTGAGGTCTTTTGCAGTTACATAAAAATCTGCAGAATATAGCATAGGCCAGATCATAAAAAACGTCCCTTACAGAAAGTATGAAGACAATAAAGTACATTGGATTAAATGATTCAACAGGATACGGCATTGCGGCAAGGACTATGGTTTCTGCCCTGCGGCAGGAAGCTGCAAATGTGCATTGGGTGTCTGTCGTCGCAGGAGTTTCCGCCTATGATCCACATTCGATATTGCAGATCGGGGAAGGATATAATAATGTCATTATTCATACGGTGCCTGAGTACTATCCTTATTGGCTCAAATTCGAGCGCAACCAAAATATAAAGTCTAAAAAAATATGGGGCTATACTACTTGGGAGACCGATAAAATTCCCCGTCACTGGCCTGAACTGTTGAATATTCTGGATGGAATATTTGTGCCGTGCAACTGGAATCGGGAGATCTTCCACGAATGCGGTGTTCAAACAAGAATTGAAGTTTTGCCGCACGTATCCCAATTTCAGGGGCAGCTCCCGGAGGTTTTACAATCGCCGGAACTGAAAAAACTGATAGAACGGATGGGCAAGCGATTTGTTTTTTATAACGTCGGCGTTTGGAGCGAGCGAAAAGCGCCATGGCTTTTGATGAAAGCTTTTTTGTCGGAATTCAGGCCGCATGAATCGGTGGTCCTTGTTATAAAAACTGGGAAACAGGATTTTACAAAATTCAAACGCAAATGGTACAAGCCGTGGCAATCAGCGCCGGAGAATGCGGCAAACGCATTCAAAAAGATCATGAGATCGGGAACGAATGGCCCGGAAGTTATTCTTCTGGATGAAGAAATGTCCGACAATGATATAGCCTGGCTCCATGAAAGGGGCGATTGCTTTGTTTCACTTGGGCGCGGAGAAGGCTGGGGAATGGGCTCCTATGAAGCGGCATGGTTGGGCAAGCCTATAATCATAACCGGCATCGGTGGCGTTCTTGATTACCTACCGTATAATCTATCTTACCATGTGAAATATGAATTGATACCTGTGCGCTGTGAAGGAGGCGGACAATCATATACTATTGACCAACGGTGGGCAGAGCCTGATTTGGCGCATGCCCGGCAATTGATGCGTCAGGTATTTGAAGATCAAAAAAGCGCCGAGGAAAAGGGAATGCGATTAAGGGAATATGTTAAACAAAATTTCAACTCGGCGCTTATCGCAAAAAAGTGCATCAATTCATTAGAACCGGAATAATAAGAACCGTTAGAAATGGTTATTACGGAGACAAGATTAGGAATTTTGTGCACATGCAGGGATTAATATGAAAAAATCACAAATTATTCTTTTCTATAATACGATGTTTAATTTGCCACTTTACTATAACAAGGCAGATATTCCAGAGGAATTTGAATTAACTCAAGATCGAAGGTTAATGCAAGATGCCGTTGCTGTCGTATTTCATCTTCCTTCGCTTCATTCTCCTTTTTTTAATAATATTTTTCGCTATATCCCTTCAATGTATCCTATTTCTTTACGCTACAAACGTCTAAGGAAAAAAAGGAGGCAAATATGGGTCGCATGGTTTATGGAATGTGAAGTTAATTATTCTCATTTCAGAGAGCCATCTTTCATGAACTCTTTTGATTTGACAATGACCCACCATATGGATGCGGATATCTTCACACCATACTTTGATTATACCCTCAAGGACTTGCAAAAAAGAACAGTTCCGGAAAAAGCTAATGAAAAAAATGTTTGTGCATTTATTTCAAGTTCTTTTCACAAAAGCGGCCGGTTGAAATATTTAAAGACCTTAATGAATTACTTGGATGTCCATTCTTACGGAAAGGTTCTTCGAAATAAAATCCTTGAAAAGGATACGGGACGTCAATCCAAGATGGATACCATTTCTGATTATAAGTTCACTATAGCATTTGAAAATGCCATTGCAAGAGACTATGTCACCGAAAAATTTTATGATCCATTGATTGCAGGTTCCGTGCCTATATATCTGGGCGCTCCGAATATAGATGATTTTGCGCCTGGTGATAAATGTTTTATAAATGCATCTGATTGGGATAGCCCTGAATCTCTAGCTCGATACATTCTGTCCGTATCCAAAGATGATGCGTTATACCGAAGCTATTTTAATTGGCGATCGGAACCCTTCAAACCGGATTTCATCAGATTGCTTGAGCGGCAAAAGGAACACCCATTTGTTAGATTGTGTAAGAAAATTCAAGAAATCAAATAATTATTTTCGACATACTGGAGCAAGAGGACAACTTGCTCAGACTGACAATCAAACCTATCTGTTTATGAGATATTAAAAATGCCTGAATCCTAACTTAACTTATGGTACAAGTATTCGGAGCAGATCAGAATTGTCGGGAGGTTCTCCTATGAAAAGAAATTTTCTAACAAAAATTCTTGCCAGAGTAAACAGGTTTACGACCCCAATGACGGATCGGAGAAAGCTTCAATCCTTATTGAAAAAGCTTTCTCCTTTATCCACCGACAAAGAGCTTATTCGCTTAGGTCCAAAAGGTGATGGTGGCTATTTGGTTCCTAATGATCTTGTGGGGATTCAGGCATGTTTCTCTCCTGGGGTCGGCTTTGCCTCTGGATTTGAAAAAGATTGTGCCGAGTTAGGTATGAAGGTTTTTCTAGCCGATAAATCTGTAGACGGATCAGCCGTTAAGAATGAACTATTTTACTTTACAAAAAAATTCGTTGGTGTCACATCAAATGACGATTTCACGACCCTTGACAATTGGGTGGCTTCATCTCTTCTGGAGAAACACACTGATTTGTTATTACAAATCGACATTGAAGGGTATGAGTACGAAGTATTTCTATCTACATCCGATGCCTTAATGCAAAGATTTAGAATCATCGTCGCAGAGTTCCATTCACTCAATATGCTTTGGAGTTGGCCGTTCTTTAACTTGGCTGGACGTGCATTCGAAAAAATTTTGGAAACACACTCTTGCATACACATCCACCCAAACAACTTCGAATCCCATTTACAAATAAATGGGCTTGATATCCCTCAAGTAATGGAGTTCACGTTTCTGAGAAACGACCGAATGGAAAAGACTTCGTACCAAAATAATTTTCCGAATCCGCTTGATTGTGATAATGACGCTATGGGTTCCCCTCTTGTACTACCAAAGTGTTGGTACGGAGGATAAAAGTCAATACACACCAAAGAACTTGTATAAAGCTATCTAGAACTAGTGGCTAATAAGAAGTTGCACCGGGCAGTCATTTCCTTGCGCTACATCATTGCCAGAGAGCTTGACCGTTACGTCTTTCAACTGGTAATCTTTATTTTTTATTCTACTTCATCAATCTATTTTTTGTGTAACAATTGTCAAGGCACATCTTGATTGGACACTGTCTGACAAGCCAAGCATAGGTTGTACAAAGTTTGTTTTTTACTGCCGCCAGCCAGCCCCACCGTATCAAATATCGCCAACTAACCCGTAGATAAAAAGCTCTCCCATTGTCTCTACATCAATATCGGCTGAATGGTAAAAATGGAGGCGGCAGTTGCGGAAATATATAACTTCATTAGTGAGGGGAAAATGAAATTATATGTGGATTTTCCGCAACTGCCATTTTAAGGATGAGGCTTTTAGCCGTTGAATTTAATAATGATGTCAATCTCCTTTTTTCAGTCTTTCTGTAAGAGGGAGGCGGCAGTTTTTTATTGAACATCACTTCCTTTTCAGTGGTTGCCACACTCTCAAATTCTTAACTGCGTCCTTTTATTATTTTCAAGTCAAAGTAATTTTTTCACTCAAAGTAAAAATCAATCCGATGATGATGTAAAATCAATATTAGCAGCATTTTCCGTACCTATCGTAAATTCTCTATACACAGGATAAAAAGTATAACCCGACAGGGATGGCGTCACTATATAGGTATTACCACCCTCGACGTTCGCAAAAGAATAGGTTCCGTCAGAGGCTGTCATTACCGTTCCTGATGTACCACCGCTTAACGTAAGCTTGACATCCGACTGAATGTAGCCGGTAATCGTTCCGGAAATGCTGTAAGTGTCAGCGCCACCAGTAGACATCGCTACAAAGTTAGTGTCGGTTATATTTGCTCCGTCGATAATGACTACGGTACTGACTGGATTGAATGTATAGTCCGCAAGAGAGGGGGTCAGCATATATGTCCCATTCGCCGCTCCGGTAAAGCTGAAGGCTCCGTTTGAGTTAGTTGCTGTAGAGGAGGTTGCCGCACCCGTCAGATTGATTGTTACATTGGCAAGAGAATCTCCAGTTCCATATATAGTTGCCGCGCCGGAAATAGTGTAGGTCGTTGCAGTATCATCATTGATGCTGCAACCAACCACTATCAGAAGCATGAAACTCAGGAAACAAAACAAAAATTGAGTAAAAATTCTCCTTTGATCATTCACTTTGTTATTCTCCTTTTTCCCCGGCATGGGGCGGAGGCATTTTCATTTCGTCACGCATTCCCTTTCTCATCATAGGCGGCTTCATTCGATCTTCCATCGGTCTTAATTTCTTAAGCATTTGACGCTGTTCGGGAGTCAGTTTAGCTTTCATGCTTTCCATTGATTTAATGGCAATCAACTGCGTTTCGGCGTTAATGGCCGCAATCTGTTTTAGCTTTGCCTCGACTGCCTTCAAATCGACGCTCTCCTTTTCCAGAAGTTCCCTCAATTCAATTTCGGCAATCTGCTTATCGGCTCTCTTTCTGATCAATTCCTTTAAGGCGGCGTTTTCAATTTCTTTCAACGCATCCTTCTGCTTTTCATCAAACTTAAGTTCATCCATCTGCATCCAGAAATAATGTCCGAATCCCGGCATCCCTTCCATTTGTTCCATGGGACAGGGGCAGGAAGGCATCATCGGAGGGAAACCCTCTTCCTGAAAACCCTTTTCCGGTTTATCCATTAAGGGAACTGATTCCGCATAAGACAACTGCAATGCAATAAACAAAATTAAAAAACTTAAAACGAAGCAACTTAATATTTTTTTCATTATACTTTCTCCTTTACAATAAAGCCCTTTTTTAAAGTTAATTCGACGATTGTCCGCCATTGCCTTCATCAGGTTTGCTGCCTTTCGGCGGTGGCGCTCCTCCATCAGGCGGCATAGCTGCCAGCACACCGTCAACCTGTTTACAGACACCCTTGAGCGTATCCCCGCGCGGAGTGGTAAACTGCACGGTAGTTCCTTCGCTCTTTCCTGTGCAGGCGGCAATCGCTTCCGGCGGAGGCTTCATCATGCGTCCCTGCTGTTGCGTCGGAGGGCTATTCGTTTCTTCCGCCTGCGCCGACAGCAGAAGAAGTACCAGCATTATACTGATCATTAATTTGTTCATGCTCAACACGCTCCTTTCATTTGATCACAATCCTCTACTACTTTGTGAAATGAATCATAACAGACAAATATGACGCAAATATGAAGGAAATGAGAAAATTTAAAATAATTGATCTTTCTTTTCATACACGCGACGGTGTTATTTAATAACCGAGCCTCCCACATAAACATAACAGGAAGAACAACTCTTGGTGATGTTACTATAGGAAATATCGGCATCAGTTAAAGCAGTCAAATACGATGTTCCCGTCATCACCCATTTACTGGCAGCATCGAGAGTCAACGCCATTTTCGTCGATCCGGAGTTCGCGCTATTGATTGCGCCTGTAAGTATAGAAGCGACGCTGGCGCTGGAAGAGAGAGTGATATCAGCCGTGCTATTGGCGTCCACGATTACGTTACCGCTCAAGGTTACACCATACGCCTCGAAAGTGGTGGTGCCGCCAGCTTCCGGCCAATTCGAGTTAAGCGCTGAGAGCAGCAGTGTCGGACAGCTATTGTTTATCGTGACATCAGTGAGTGAAAAATACGCCGTCGAGTTGGAGTTGACAAAGGCGGCGCAGTTGGAGGTCGCCGTGGAACTGGAGTTTGTCGTATCGGTATAGGTAAACGACCCGCCCGTCATCGTGAAGCATGAGCCCAGTCTGCCGCATGTCGTATTGTCAGCATCGCCCGAAATACTGTGGTAAAGGAAGATACCGCGATGTTCACTTGTGTTTGACGTTGCGATCAGGATGGAATTGGTCAAGGTGGCCGTATTACTTCCCTCGATCACGATGGCCTCAGCGTTGGTTGCGCTAAATGTCGCGTTTATGGCAGTTACTACACCGGTAGAATAGATGCCAGCGGAGCGTTGTCCGCTTGCTAAGTAGGTGCCACCGGTAATCGTGATGGTGCCGCCACCGCGATCCGTTGCCACGATAGAACCGGATTGGCCCGAACTCGAAGCGGTTACGTTGTTTACAACCATTGTGCCACCCCCGGCCGCATATAAACCGTGGCCGTTGGCACCCGTAGCCTTCACCGTGGCATTGCTGATCGTTACTGTGCCTGTTCCATAGGCAAAGACATTATTCCCTCCCTGTCCCGTCGTGCTGATGGTACCACCGTCAATGGTAAGATCACCGCCATTGTAATCCAGCACTGCCGCATCTAAACCATAAAAGCTGGAGTTGTCGGTTGACGAGGTGGCGCCGCTGGTGGAAATGGTCGGATTGAGAAGCGTCAGATAAGCGCTCGCACCATTGACGCAAATAGCGCTCTGGTCCGCGCTAGATGTCGAGTAACTAGCGCCATTGGTAATGAGCATCCCTGAGCTGAGCACATAGGCACTCGTCCCTGCATTGGTACCACAGGAGCTACCCGAGGTGAAGCTACCCGCAGTGGCAGTCGTAATAGATACCTTGACGGAATTCGATGTGATCGATGAATAGCCGGCAGTAATGGTGTGTGTACCGGCGGCCAATGCCGTTGTCGTCAGGGTTGCGGTGGCCGAGCCGGAAATCAGATTGGCTGTTCCAAGAATACTGGATCCATCATAAAAAGTTACGGTCCCGGTTGAAGTGATGGGTGAAACGACAACCGTAAGCGCAACGCCGCTGCCGACAGTAACCGAAGTCGGCGAGGCAGAGAGTGTGATTGAGGCGGTCGCGGAAGACGTGCTAATTGTAACTGTTATCGAGCCTGAGGTGCTGATGGCATAGGTACTCGATCCTCCGTAAGAAGCGGTAATGGTATGCGACCCCACGGCCAGCGTACTGGTCACCAGTGAAGCTGATCCGGAACTCAGCGTTGCTGTGCCCAGCGATGTCGTGCCATCATAGAAGGTAACCGTTCCGGTCGCGGCTGCCGGCGTGATCGTCGCCGTCAATGTGACACTTGTTCCGTAAGTTACCGACGCAGAAGATACGCCCAGCACGGTTGTAGTGGCAGTTGTGCCGGCGTTCGCATCGGTTGAAGTATCCGTAGAATCACTTCCGCAACCCATTACAGTCAAAAAACATAATATCAACAGTGCGACGGCCGTTACGTTTGTACTATGGTATCTTTTGATTATATCTTTCTTGAAAGTCCCGTCAGAAACGTTCTGCAACAACTCAACAGAGCTTCCATGTGCTTCATTTTTTTTCACTATTCCCTCTCCTCATTTATCATGATATTCAGCTTAACTGCCTGTAGAACGAATCATAGCAGTCAAATGTGGCACAAATATGAAGGAAATGAGGAAATTTGAGATAACTGTTTTTATCTTATCTGGGGTTATATGTATGGTAAACAAACGATAACAAAAGAAATTTTGATTATAAGTATAAAGAATCCTTTCTTTCGACTTTTGGCTGTTGTGCTTTTTAGTCTTGACGCTCAAACGCTATATCAATAAACTGGCATTAGAGGTGAAATGCAACCATGAAGATGGGAATTACTTATCGCCTGTTTTTATTAATCCTGTGCGCTACCGGTTTGGCGATTCTCTTCCTTATATTGATTATGTGGTGGAATATTGACAGGGGATTTTCTCAGTATCTTGGAAATCTGGAGCAAAAAAAATTAGTGCAGATTGCGGATGATCTGGGAAAAAAATACGAACAAAATCAAAACTGGGATTTTTTAAAAACCAAACCGCCGCACTGGAATCCGGACGATTCCATGCCACCTCCCGAACCTCCGATGGATCGTCCCCCGCTTTTTGCACAGGATAGAGATCGACACTTCGACAATCCACCGATGGGTCCACGCGGGAACCATTCCCCCAACCCTTTCGTCATCTTAAATCCTGACAAGCAATTAATTTATGGCTTTTACCCTCCGGATGAAAAAATAGATTTGCATCCGATTATTGTTCATGGCAACAAAGCAGGTTATGTAGGACTTATTTCACCGGAGCATTTCCATCATCCTATGCAGGGCAGGTTCCTCAGTCAGCAAAAACTTGCGCTTGTCCTGGGAGCCGCCGGCGTGGTTCTGATTGTTATTATTATTTCATTTCCGCTTGCGCGGCGAATTGTCAAACCGATTCGGGCGATGGCTGCGGCCACTCATGACATTGCCTCTGGAAAATATACTACGCGCATTTCTTTCTCATCCACGGATGAACTGGGTCAACTGGCGCGTGATTTTAACGCCATGGCGTTGACATTGGAAAAGCATGAAAAAGAACGGCGTCAATGGATTGCCGATATTTCTCACGAATTACGCACCCCTGTTGCTGTGCTCCAGGGTGAAATTGAAGCTCTGCTGGATGGCATCCATCAAACGACTCCGGAAACCATTCACTCCCTTCATGCGGAAACGTTGCGGCTGAAACGTCTGGTGGAAGATCTCTACCAGATTTCTCTGTCTGATCTTGGCACATTGACCTATCATAAGGAGAATCTTGATCTGATAAAAACTCTCAGAGATTCCATACAATCTTATCGCACGGAGTTTGACCGCAAAGGCATTACTCTCAAAGAAAATATCCCCGGCAGTATGAAGGCCATCGGATTTGCCGACAGAGAACGGCTGAAACAGCTTTATGCAAACTTGCTGGAAAATTCCCTGAAATATACAGATGCGGGGGGTACCCTTGAAATAGCAGCCAAAATCAATGGCGATTTCATCACAATTGAATTTCAGGATTCGAAGCCCGGAGTTTCTGCAGATGATATGGAAAGATTATTCGAACGATTCTACCGTGTGGAAGGATCACGCAACAGGAGTTCCGGTGGCGCCGGTCTCGGATTAACGATAAGCAAAAAAATCGTTGACGCGCATGACGGAATTATATCAGCGCACCCATCGCCTCTGGGCGGATTACTAATACGAATCAAAATACCTGTTTACGAGGGACGCCGGTGACAGAAAAAATACTCATTGTGGAAGACGAACCGAAACTTGCCGCGCTGCTGGCTGATTATTTGAAAGCCTCCCTCTTTGAAGTTTTCACTCTATTCGAAGGCACACAGGTCGAAACCTGGGTGCGGGAAAACAAACCCCATTTGATCATTCTGGATATTATGTTGCCCGGACGCGATGGCATGGAAATATGCAAAAGTATCCGGACTTTTTCCCGTGTACCCATCATTATGGTAACCGCGAGGATCGAGGAAATCGATCGTTTACTGGGACTTGAACTTGGCGCGGACGATTATATCTGCAAACCTTTCAGCCCGCGTGAAGTTGTAGCAAGGGTCAAGGCGGTCCTGCGCCGAACCCTTGATGGTCAGACTCTTCAGGCACAGGGGCTTGTTCTTGATGAACACACCTACCAGGCCACTCTTCATGGCCGAGAGTTGGAATTGACTGCCGTGGAATTCAAGCTGCTTAAAATCCTCGTCGAACATCCCGGTCATATTTTCAGCCGTCAGCAGATTATGGATAAAATTTATCAAGAGGAGCGCTTTGTCAGCGACCGCACAATAGACAGTCACATAAAAAAATTACGGAGAAAAATCGAAACAGTTGATCCTGAAGCAACATTAATCCAATCCGTCTATAGTGTTGGATATAAGTTCGAACCCTGCCCATAAAGAAAACCGGGCCTCATGGAGTTTTCTTTTTTTTAGCTTCATCCCTGCCAATTTTATTTAACTTCTTTATATAGTTAAACGTCAACAAAACCGCGACCATTGAGGGAACAACCAACACAGCAATACTGGTTTTAATAAAATTCTCCATGGGAAAAATATCCGATAAATAAAGGAATACCATCAGAAGCGCGGAAACAAGACTGCTGATTAAGAAAAGCTTGCCAAAGTAAGCGTTGGCTTCGTACCAGACGAAGTCATTTTCCAATGTGGCTCTCGTGCGGAAACCGTAAACAATATTTCTAGGCACTTTGCGCAAAATCAACGGGATGGAGATAATCACGAAAACTGCATTACAAATCAAAATTGTTACCAAAGCCTTGAACAGCATAGCAGATACCGGGGGCGTAATATGATTCAATGAAGGTTATTGCTTATGTCTCGGTATATGCGTCCCCCCTATTCCTTTCTTTTTTACAATATTTAATTCTCCCGGTTCACTGTTAATAAGCCAGTTATCCAAGTCAAACTGAACTTTCTGCACGCGAGGCAGCTTCATTAATTCCGCTATGATGCCTTTGATAATGACAATATTGAACTCTTCGTGAGACTCTTTGACCAAAGAACCGTTCAAATATACCGTTCTGTGGACAAAGGAATATATTATTTTCGTCATATCAGCGTTATGACTGACAAGAATATGCCTTATTTTCCTGTTAATTTCATATCTGGAAAACTCTAATGTCATAAGCTCCTCAAGTTTCTAGATATCAATTCTTTTACTTCAACTATCAGATCGTTTGATTACATTTTATCTTATATTTGCTTTTAATGAAATTGCAAATCACAGTTAATTATTTTTTAACTTCTTGTGCCAACCACTTTTCATTATCAGCGACAAATTTATTTATTTGCGGGAGATCTTTTGCCAGATATAATTTCCAGAGTTTCTTTTTGTCATCAATCGCCTTTTTACCATATTCTTCCTCTCTAAAATTCAAATAAAGAAAAATGTGCTTTAACGCGATTGTTAAAATTTTATCATCTAGCGGTTCTGCATTCTTTATCTGTTTCATCCATTTTTTGCCAAGCCATAATTCGTATTCCGTCCTATCACGTTTCCATTTTTTAATATCCACTGGTTGAATTGTTGAAGGAAACTTTTTGAGATAGGCACTGATTATTTCTGTTGGTGTAGTCTTGTAACCAATCTCTCTGTCACATTTAATTTTAATGATCACATTATTATGCAACCACCCATAAGTAACATCTTGTAGAGCAAAACCACATTTAGTCATTGTAAATACTTTATTACCGTTTATATCTGTAGTTAATATTTTTTCTTTTCCATCTTCTCCCCGTATAAATTCTTCAACTAATTCGTGTTGAAGCCATTTGTCAGACTCACCGCCCATATGTCTTACAATGTTTATATCAACATCACCGCAATTACATATAAATCTTAATCTTTTTGATCTTGAATCATCAGAAGGTTGTCTTTTAATTCTTTCTCTCGAATATTCCGTAATATAAGCTATATCTTTATGATCCGGAATATAATGACCACCCTCAAAAGGTTCAACTCCAATCTTCAGTATATAATTATTGTTGATGCGCTTGTTTTCTGTAAATGAAATATTTCTATAAGTTCTTAATTTATAATCACCAATATCCTGGAGAATTAAATAATCGTTAACATCATAATCATTCTCTGTTTGTGTAGAAAGATTTTGGGTCTTTTGATCAATAGGTTGCGGCGCTGATGGAGTATTCGTGACTGGCACTGTAATAGGCGGTGCGGCGGGTTTTTCGATAGGTTTCAACACCTCATATTCTGAACTTTCATACAATTTCATTTCAAAGTCATAGAATGAAATTATTTTCTTATCAAAACCATAACATTCAGCACATAGTTTTGCATTGTTTAATGTCGAAAACGGCTCGTCATACCGTATTAATGAATCTGGATTTACAAACCATCGTGTAACCGGCCCTGCAAACGTCGGTGAAAATATTATTAATATGGTTAATATTACAAATATGCACTGGAAAAAATGAATTACGATACGGTTGGATTTCGATAGAGATATTATCCATTGGTTCATAAAATAAAGAATAAATAAAATTAATATGACTAAAATAGAAAGTTTATAATAATTAAAACAGGTCAATGAATTGAATATTGCCTCCCATAATCCGGAACCCAAAGGGATGCCGAGTGCAGTAGTAGAAAAAAACCATATTGAAATTGAACTGATTATAATCGTCGCCAAATCAATAAAAGTCCGAGTTATCAGTATTGCTATAGAACTCTTTTTGGATAATATATGTACAATGAACCATGTAATAAGAAGCACTATCTGTAACGAGGCAATAATTAAAAACCAGATATAAAATTCGCCAATCCCGGAGCCTAAGTCAGCATAAGCGTTACTTGAAAAAATTATAAGAGTGCTGATTGCGCCAAAGATCAACAATGCTGTGCTGAATATTTTCCTGATTTTCATCTTATCCTCCCGAACCAAATGGAATTTATTCGTCATGTCGAGTAAAGCGAGACATTTTATTTTTTAGATGACTCCTCGCTTTCGCTCATCTGAAAAAAACATTGATTATTTTTTGCTGCTGTATCGTTTGTATATGTTTAGTGTATTGCTGTTCTACGGTATTTTTATTTTTCTTTTTTCCGGTGCGGGATTTTGGCGATAGAAGATGGCGATGTTGCCGATGAGACCGACAAGTTCGCTTTTGGTTGCCTGCGCGATTTCTCCGGAGATTTCTTTTTTTGCTACTTTAAACTCTCCGAATTTTACCTTAATGAGTTCGTGGTCTTTCAGGACGAGGTCAACAGATTTCATCAGCGGGGTTGTAAGGCCTTTCGCTCCGATAATCACCAGCGGCTTTAGATGATGCGCCTGCGCACGCAGATATTTTTTTTGTGAACCTTTAAGTTTATCCATAAGTTACTCTCTGCTGTTGTTTGTGAATTACTATCATAATCCGGCCGAATAATAAACATTTATTGAAGGCTTTATTTTGGACTTTACAAAATATCTTTATGTTGAAATAATAAAAACACTTCGAAATATAGTCAGGAGCATTCCATGCATGAATTACCGGTAATACAAAGCATCCTTGATGTTGTGCTCAATCATGCACGCATGAATCAGGTAAGCCGCGTATTCAGCATAGCGCTGGCGATTGGTGAATTGAGCGATCTGCAGGATGAATGGCTCCAGCGTTATTTCGATTACATCAGCAAAGGCACTCTTGCCCAAAGCGCACGCCTCGTAATCGAACGTACACCGGTAGTGCTCAAGTGCTCAAACTGTGCAAAAGAAATTCAGGTAAAAACCGCGGAAATGAATGACGTGATCTGCCCTGCGTGCGGAGGCAAGGAATTAACGCTTATCGCCGGCAGAGAATATTTTATTAAAAGTATGGAGGCACAATGATGGACGAAGTTCGGCTGATCGAAATCAAGGAGGATATCCTCGCGGACAATAAGGACCTGGCTGCCAAACTCAGAACCCAATTGAAAAACAGCCGCACATATCTGCTCAACCTGATGGCCTCGCCGGGCGCGGGCAAAACCAGTCTGATTATGAAAACGATAGAGCAATTGAGAAGACGTTACCGGATCGGGGTGATTGAGGCTGATATAGATTCCATGGTGGATGCCGAAAAGGTTGCGGCCACGGGCGTAAAAGCGGTGCAATTGCGGACTGGCGGGTTTTGTCACCTTGATGCAGCCATGGTGTCCACAGGACTGGCTGCTTTCGATTTAAATGCCTTTGACCTGATTATTATCGAAAATGTGGGCAATCTGGTATGCCCGGCCGAGTTCGATACCGGCGCGATTCATAACGCCATGATCCTGAGCGTTCCCGAGGGCGACGACAAACCCCTGAAATATCCTCTTATGTTCAGTGTGAGTAATGTGCTCGTGGTGAATAAGATTGATTACATGGGGCTTTCCGACTTCAACATGGCAGTGCTTAAGGAACGAGTCCAGCGTATTAACCCGGACATTGCCATCTTTGAAGTTTCCTCTAAAACAGGCGAAGGAATCAAGGCGTGGACAGACTGGCTGGACACTCACATTTCAGATTTTATAAAATAAATCTCAGCGGCTTTCGGGACGGATAATCCATATTTTAGTCTTTACAAATCACCTTTATCCTGATTAAAATAAACAATATTAATGAAGGGAGTTTCTTTTGTGAGCAAAGCAAAATTTCCGGAATATGATTACGACACAATTATTATCGGAGGCGGACCGGCAGGTTACACGGCAGGCATTTACGCCGCTAGAAGCGGACTGAAAACGCTGCTTTTAGAAGGCGCGGCGACGGTAAGCCAGATAACCATTACCGATTTGATCGAAAATTATCCGGGAATTCCCGATGGCATTAATGGTTTCGATCTCATGCAGCTCTTTAAAAAACAAGCGCTTAATTTCGGGCTGGAAATAATAACCCGGGATGTTTCGGAGATTAAAAAAAATGCCGACGCTCCCATGATCTGGAACGTTACAGTGGAAGATAAATCCTATAGCACCCTAAGCATTATTGCCGCGACAGGCGCTAAGTGGAGCAAGCTGGGCGTTCCCGGTGAAGATGAATTTGCCGGCAGAGGAGTTTCTTATTGCGCTACCTGCGACGGTCCTTTTTATAGAAACAAAAATGTCGTTGTCGTGGGCGGCGGTGATACGGCTATTCAGGAAGCGTTATTCCTGACTCATTTTGCCGGGAAAGTTACCGTAATTCACCGCCGGGACCGCTTGCGGGCCGCGGCAATCCTGCAGAAAAAAGCATTTGCGGAAAAGAAAATCGAATTTGTCTGGAAGGCGAAACTGATGGAAGTTTCCGGTCAGGATTTTGTAACCGGCGTGAAAGTGGCCGACGTCCAAACCGGAGAAATTAAAAAAATTGCCGCGGAGGGCGTCTTTATCTTCGTCGGCAGAGTTCCTCATACCGGCATTTTTCGCAATGTTCTGGAACTAGACGCGGGCGGCTATATCAAAACGGACGATAACATGCGCACTTCCGCCGCGGGAATATTTGCCGCCGGCGATTGTCGGGCAAAACAATTCCGGCAGGTGATAACTGCGGCGGGTGACGGAGCCAATGCCCTATACAGCGCGGAGCTCTATGTTGACGAACTCAAGGGTCATACATACTAAAATTCTAAACCGGAAAAGAGCATATCATGGAATCTTTTATAAATACCTGGCAGCACCTACCGTCGCATATCAGTCCCGCGCTTTTCAGCATCGGTTCATTTCAACTGCGCTATTACAGCCTGATGTATCTCGTCGCTTTAGCCATTGTTTATTTTTTAACTCTCTACCGGATAAAAAATGAAAATTATGCATACACAGAGGAAACCGTGCAGGATTATCTTGTCTGGGCGATGCTCGGTTTGATCTGCGGCGGACGATTCGGCTATGCCCTGTTTTATAATTTCAGTTATTATTTCCAGCATCCGCTGGAAATAATTTTACCTTTCGATTTTTCCAACGGGTTTAAATTTGTGGGCCTCAGCGGCATGTCTTATCATGGAGGGGTTATCGGCATCGTTATTGTCACTCTTATATTCTGCCACAAACGCAAGATTAGCCCCTGGCATTTTATTGATATGTTTTGCCCGGCCATTCCGCTGGGCTATACATTTGGCCGAATCGGCAATTTTATTAACGGAGAACTGTACGGCCGAATAACTACAATGCCCTGGGGAATGTATTTTCCACTTGATTCCACACAGAGACTGCGGCATCCCTCGCAGCTTTATGAAGCCCTCTTTGAAGGAATTGTTCTGTTCATACTTCTGTGGTCCATCAGAAAAAAGAAACGTTTTGATGGATTCCTGCTGGGGGCATATATTTGCGGCTATGGCTTTGTGCGTTTCTTTATTGAATTTTTCCGCGAGCCCGATTATCAACTCGGTTTCGTTTTAAGTTTTATGAGCATGGGACAGGTTCTTTGCGCATTGATGATGATGGCCGGCATAAGTATTTTGATCTGGCGCAAGCAAGTTTCAGTCCCATCGAAGTGACAAAGGAATTTATAACATGGCTCTGTGGTGGACATTCTTTGCTGTATTTATCTTAGCTATGCTGACGCTGGATCTCGGCGTCTTTAGCCGCAGAGCACACGCGGTAAAAATCAGGGAATCGCTCTACTGGACATTATTCTGGATAGCGCTGGCTTTACTTTTTTGCACCGGCATCTATTATTTTTACGGTCATCAGAAAGCGTTGGAATTCTTAACCGGTTATCTCATTGAATACTCGCTGAGCATCGATAACCTTTTCGTTTTTTTACTTTTCTTCCGTTATTTTTTGGTGCCGGTCGAATACGAGCAGAAAGCTTTAATCTGGGGCATAATGATAGCTTTAATTATGCGCGGCATTTTTATTTTTGCCGGTATCGCTCTGATTAACGAATTTCACTGGATAATATATATTTTCGGTGTCTTTCTGATTTTTACCGCTATCCAGCTTGCCCGGGGCAAACAGCAGGAAGTTCATCCGGAAAAAAACATTATGATAAAACTGCTCCGCATGTTTATGCCGGTTTCCCATGAATACTCAGAAAACAGATTCATTACCATCATCAACAGCAAGCGCTACGCCACACCGCTTTTGGTTGTTGTTGTAGCTCTCGGGACAACGGATGTTTTTTTCGCCGTTGATTCCATCCCCGCTGTTTTAGCTGTTACAACTGATCCTTTTATCGTTTTTACTTCCAATGTTTTCGCCGTTTTGGGTCTGCGTTCTCTTTTCTTTGCCATTTCCGGTCTTATGAAAGTGTTTCACTTCCTGCATTACGGCCTTTCCGTCATTCTGGGTTTTGTGGGAATTAAAATGCTTATTACCGATATTTATAAAATTAATATTTACGTTTCTTTAGCCGTAATAGCCTCTGTAATAGCATTATCGGTTATTGCATCGCTTATCTGGCCGGAGAAAAGGCTGATTGTCGCGAGAAAAAAATAATCAGGATTTCATGATGACTGAATTTTTAAATATTTCGCAAGCACTGCTTAAAAAATGGGCAAAGCTCAATGATGCTAAAACGAGGCAGGAGGAAGTGACTTTTTTAGCCGAAGGCGTTAAAGTGGTTGAAGAACTACTGGCGAGCGACTGGCAGATCGAAGCATTGCTTATTATGCCCGAAAAGGTAAAATACTGGGAGAAGCTTGCGCTTCCCGCCGCAAAAGACATTCCCGTTTATCAGCTTACGCGTAACCAGTGGCAAAAAATAGGACAGGACAGGGAACCCGAAGGAATCATGGCTGTGGTGAAAATAAAGCAGCCGCAGAATATTTCCTCCTTATGCGCAAATACTTCCGGTAACATTTTAATCTTGCATGCAATCAACAACCCTCGTAATCTCGGAGCGCTCATGCGCAGCGCGCGATGGTTTGGCTTTACCGGAATAATATTAAGTGTCAACTCGGCGGACTATACAAACCCCAAAGCCGTGCGCGCCTCCATGGGAACTATTTTCCATTTGACAATTATTCCGGAGATTGATTTATCCGTGGCATTACCGGAAATTAATAAAAGCTTTTTTCTTATAGGCTCTGATGTCCGCGATGGTTTATTGCCTCATCCGGTTCAGAAAAAGGCCGCTCTGATTCTAGGCAATGAAAGTCATGGCCTGCCGGAGGCCATTTTAAGAATGACCGATGAAAAGTGGAGCATCCCCGGAAGCGGCAAGGCCGATTCTTTGAGTTTGCCGCAGGCAGCGGCTATAATGATGTACGAGTGCGTAAAAAAATGACGACCCTGGAAAAAGCTCATATGCTGCGTTGCGCTGCAACCCTCGTCGTTGCGACGTACACTAAAAAGTACGCCTCACTCCTCGGGTTTTGCGCGCCTTGCCTCTGAAGCTTTTTGCAAGGTCGTTAAATAGATGGTGATTTTATGACGTCTTACATTCAAATATCTACAACAACGAACACAAAAAGACAGGCGCAAAAGATCGCTCAATATTTAGTCGAGCAAAAACTGGCCGCCTGCGTGCAAATTACCGGTCCTGTTGAAAGCACATATCGCTGGAAGGGAAAAGTGGAAATAGCACCTGAGTGGTTATGCCTGATTAAAACAAGGGCAAGTCTTTTTGATAAGGTTGAATCTGCGATAAAAAAACTGCATCCCTATGAAACGCCGGAAATTATTGCTGTGCCGATCATCAAGGGAAGCAGGAAATATTTAAAATGGCTTGATCATGAGACTACATAGATCCTTATCTATAATTACCGAGACTCAAATCAAGTTTTATTCTTAACATACTGAAGAGCGCATCGGTTACGGCTCCGAAAAATCTGACTTTACTTTTACGTTCATCACACCAGTTAACGGGAATTTCTTTTATTTTGTAACCCTGATCTAAGGAAACCAATAAAAGTTCAGTATCCATAAACCCGTGGTTTAAAGATTTCATTTGGGGTAAAATTTTATCTCTGACTTGCCGATTAATTGCTTTAAATCCACACTGAAAATCGTTTATTTTTGTACAAAATAATAATTTAAGCAGAAATATTAATGTGACTGAAATCAAATGTCTGATGAAATGTCTGGCGGTTTTTGATTCTTCTGATGTACGTGAACCAATTGCAAGATCATTGCCTTGTTCTATCGCATTGATCAAATTGACTGTGTATTTTATATCTGTTGATAAATCCATATCCATGTAACAATATATATCGGCTTCTTCGGATAACCAGGCTATTTTAATGGCAAGGCTTTTAGGGGCTATTTGACAGTCATAAAATTTTACCTGCTTCAATTCCCTTTCCAGGGATCTTCCTATCTCAAAAGTTTTATCCTTAGATATGGTGGCTGCAATTATAATCTCCCATTCATATTGCGAAAAATTGTCTGATAGAAAATCATGTAATATCTTGACATGCTTTTCAAGAATCTCTTCTTCATTATATACGGGTACTACCACTAATATTTTTTTCATTTAAAGTTGTGAGTGTATTGCAAATGCTTAAAGTTAGTCTTGGTGGTGTTCATAAGCTTGTTTAGTATTTTTAATAAAAGCTACTTTCTTGTAGTTGAAGATATAAGTAAGTTTATATGTCATGTCAATTTTTTTCTGTACGACATTTTGCCAGTTTTCGACGGCAGAGAGAAATAGATGCCTAAAGAATAAAGCGTGTTAAGCAATATAGCTCGCCAAGTTGACGTTCTCTGTTTCGAAAAACATATGTGCATTTCGTAATAAAAAATGCGGAATTTTACTTCAACATGTGGTAGAAATATCAATAATCAATCAATAGATCCCTATGAATAGTTGAAATTTACTCAGCATATTTGCAAGGAATTTAATAATGATACTAACACGTAGTCCTTTGCGCATCACGCTTGGTGGCGGTGGAACCGATTTGCCGTCTTATTATCGCAAATATGGCGGTTTTCTAATGGCGGCGGCTATCGATAAATATGTTTATGTGACGGTTATAAAACCCTTCACGCCTGGAATTTTTCTGAAATACTCAAAACTTGAACGTGCTGAAAAAGCAGAAGATGTGCAGCATCCTATACTGAGAGAAGCTATTAAATTGCTTAAGTTGGAAAAGCCTCAGATCGAAATAACAACTTTGGCGGACATTCCTGCCGGCACGGGCTTAGGTTCGTCGGGCAGTTTTACTACGGCACTGTTAAAGGCATTATTCATGCAGGAAAGAAAACTGCTGTTGCCCGGTGATTTGGCAAAGCTGGCTTGTGAAATTGAAATTGAAAAATTAAAAGAACCTATCGGTAAGCAGGATCAATATATTGCGGCATACGGAGGGTTGACTTGCTTCAATTTTAATAAAGATGATTCTGTGGAATCAACACCCCTCAAGATCAGTTCGGATACTTTATTTGATTTGGAAGACAATCTTCTTTTATTTTTTACGGGTTTTTCCAGAAGTGCCGGTAATATTTTGCAGGATCAAAAAATACGCTCTGAAAAATCCGATAAAGATATGCTCAAAAATTTACACGTCATCAAGGAACTTGGATTGCAAAGTAAAAAAGCCCTTGAAGATGGAAATCCAAAGTTGTTCGGAGAAATAATGCATGAGCACTGGGAAAATAAACGAATAAGATCAAAGGACATCAGCAATCCACAGATTGATAAATGGTATGAACTCGGACGAAAAAATGGCGCGCTTGGCGGAAAATTAGTTGGCGCAGGAGGCGGCGGTTTTCTCATGTTTTATGCCGATGATAGGAATCGTCTAAAACATGCGATGACACACGCGGGACTTGAAGAAGTGCGATTTCGCTTTGATTTCGAAGGCACAAAGGTTGTGTTCGCATGAGTATACCGGTTGCAATCCTTGCAGGAGGTTTATCGACGCGTCTGAGACCCCTAACCGAAAAAATTCCCAAGGCGCTGGTTGATGTGGCCGGCAAACCTTTTATATTAAGACAACTTCAATATTTACATAAACAAGATGTTAAAAGTGTTGTGATTTGTCTTGGGCATCTGGGTGAGCAGGTTGAGGCGCTTGTCGGTGACGGTTCGAATGTTGGATTGGACATACATTATTCATGGGATGGTCCGCGCCTGCTGGGTACCGGCGGTGCATTGAAGAAAGCTTTGCCTCTTTTGGGTAAGGAATTTTTTGTTTACTACGGGGACTCTTACTTGCCAATTGACTTCAAAGCAGTTGAGCGTGATTTTTGGGTAAGTGAAAAGCCTGCCATGATGACAGTGCTGAAAAATGACAATCAGTGGGACAAGAGCAATGTTTTATTTTACGATGGTTGTGTTACTGAATACAACAAACATGTAACCAGGCCTGAGATGTTATACATTGACTACGGATTGGGTATACTCTCGTATTCAGTTTTTGAAAATGTACCGGTTGATCAGCCTTTCGATTTGGCGGACATTTATTATGAGCTTTCGGTTGAAGGTTTATTGGCTGGACACGAAGTATTCGAACGATTTTATGAAATCGGTTCTCAAAAGGGGTTGAATGAAACGATCCAGTATTTCAGGGAGAGAGAAGAATCATGAGTTACGCTCAGCAGCATATAAACGAGGCAATCAGTATCCTCAATAAACTGGATGTTGAAGTGATTGAGAAGATGGCAGATATCCTCGCAAGCGTTAAAGAGAATGAAGGACGTATATTTTTTCTCGGTGTGGGAGGAAGCGCAGCCAATTGTTCTCATGCGGTAAATGATTTCCGTAAAATAGCCGGGATAGAATCTTATGCCCCGACGGATAATGTCTCCGAATTGACAGCGCGTACAAATGATGAGGGATGGGCATCCATCTTTGTTGAATGGCTGAAAACGAGCCGGCTCTCATCCAGGGATGCCGTCTTTATCTTTTCTGTCGGCGGTGGTAACCTTGAAAAAAACATCAGTTCGAATCTCGTGGAAGCCCTGAAGTATGCCAGATCTGTTGGCGCTAAAATTACCGGTGTGGTTGGCCGTGACGGCGGTTACACGGCGCAGGTGGCGGATGCGTGTGTGATAGTTCCTTCTGTTAATAATGAAACCATTACAACTCATTCTGAGGTTTTTCAAGCGTTTGTATGGCATCTGTTGGTATCGCATCCGAAATTGAATCAGAAAAAAGGAGAGCCGTCAGTTAAGTAATGTATTAGAAACGTTGAAACGGCGGAATGCAGATGATTTCATTCTTAAAATATTTTAAGTCATTAAAAACCATTGAGAAAATATTTTTTATTTTTTTTACCGGTTATTTGATCGGCTTATTTTTATATATATTCCACCAAAGAATTTATTATCTATGGGATTTCCAGGGATATTATGCCGCCGCAAAATGCTTGATGCATCATCTTAACCCTTATAATACAAGAGAACTTTACCTTCTTCATACTAATATTGCGCCATTGCCCTATATGTATCCCCCGATAGCGACATATTACTATTTCCCTTTTGCAATTTTGGATATCGAATCAGCAACGGCAATTTTCTTATTCATTAAACTTGTGGCTTTGATCGGTTTATATTACATCTGGTCTAAAATATATTTTGAAAAAAAACACTTCATTGCATTCTTATATTTCAGCCTTCTGGCGTTTGGCGCTGCAATGTCTGTTGATTTATTCTCAGGAAATATTTCAATATTTGAACAACTCATAATATGGACAGCCATTTATTTTTTTCTGCAGGAAAAACTCTGGAAGTTTTCTTTATTGATAATCATTGTTTCTACTATTAAAATAGTACCTGTGGTTTTTCTTATTTTCATTTTATTTTCACCATCAAAAAACAAAATGAAGGTCTTTCTTTCATCGGTGGTAATTTTTATTTCATACCTGGCGCTTAACTATTTTATAGAACCAAAACTTACAGGAGATTATGCGAATGCTTTCTTCTCATACGCAGGCAAAGATGGCGGAATAACTAACCCCATTAAAGAAGGTGGAATAACCGCTGCCTGCAGTCTGGAATTTTTCAGATCATTCATTATATTAATATATCCGGACGCTCCGTCATATTTATTTATTTCAATTTATCTGGCATTTGTTTCGGTCGTATCGTTTTTGACCTGGGTTAAATTAAGGGAACTAATAAAGAATAATGATCGGGAAGCAAAGTTACTTCTTGTTTTTACTTTATGTTTAGGAATAATAATTATTTTACCGCGATTTAAAAACTATTCTTATCTTTTAGCGGTACTTCCCGTTTTTTATCTGATTATCAAGTCGTATAAAAAGACAGGAGCAATATTGTTACTAATTCTAGTTTGTCTATCTACACCTAATTTTTCAGCTCCTATCCTGCAACTTTTTTGGGAATATAGTCCCCTGATAATATCGTTTATTGCATGGCTGCTTTATTTAAGAGAAATTGATGCCCTGAAGAAAAAATTAACTTCTGCGTAAAATGTCCTTTTCGCTTCAATCAAAAAGAAATTGCAAGAAAAAATATATGGCCAATTCTTTAAAAACATTTTAAGTAATCAAGTTACTCATAAGTTAAAGGAGTTTTTTGTACAAACAAATGAAAGATTGGCCAAGTGTTAGCTACATCGTATGTACGAAAGACAATGCAACTATTATAAGGAGATGCATTCAAGCGATTATTGAACAGGATTACCCGAAAGAAAGAACAGAAATCATTGCCGTGGACGGATATTCTAAAGACGGCACCATTGAAATATTAAAAGAGATAGGGGTTCACATATTATTTAACGACAAACGTCCTGAAGGCGCGGGCGGCGCAAAATGGCAGGGATATCATGAGTCAAAAGGAGATATATTAATATTTATAGATTCAGATAATAAGCTTATGCAAAAAGACTGGACAAGGCAAATGATAAGCCCCCTAATTAAAGATGATACAATTGGGTTTTCTATATGCAGACTGGCTGTTGTTAAAGAAGATTGTTTATTAAATAGATATTTAAGTTTAGTAGGAACAGATCCTGTTGTTGCAGATAAATCAATAGAGGCACTATTAGCTTTTAAAGCATTAGAATTAAATAATGAAGGAGATTATTTTACTTATAATATAACTCCTGAAAAATTTGCAATAACAGGAGGGTATTATTTTACTATTAAAAGAAGCACTTTAAAAAAGATAGGGGGTTATACTCAAGATACAGATGTTGTCTATAATTTAGCCAAAAAAGGACTGGCAAAATTAGCTATTCCTAAAAATGCGACCATTCATCATTTGATTGCAGATAAAATGTGGAATTTTACGAAAAAGAAATATAAATGGGCCTGTATTTATTTTAAAGAAGGCTCGGAAAATAGAGATTTTCACTGGATTCCGGATTCCTGCTGGGGCAAGTTAAAAGTTGTTTGGGGTCTTTTGAAGCACTTAATGTTCATTCCAAATCTGATTCAGGCTGTTTACTTATGGGCGAGAGACGGAAAAACAGAATGGATTCTGCATCCGTTTGTCAGCTGGCTGACCGCTTCTGCCTATTTATCTGCCTATTTTAAGATAAAATATTTTTCAACAAACGAAGTGGGAAATTAAAATGATAAGAGTTTGTGTTACCGGCGCATCCGGATTTGTAGGACATCATTTAGTAAAATATCTAAAAAAAAGGGGTTATTGGGTCAGAGGAGTTGATTGTAGAAATTCAGATTGTCAATTTGAAGGAGATGAGTTCCTGTTATCAGATTTAAGACATTTTAAAAATTGCCTCATTGCAACAAAAGATATTGATTGGGTGTTTGCAATGGCTTCCGATGTAGGCGGTGCAGGGTTCTTATTTGATTCAAAGAATCAAGAGAAGATAACGTATAATAACACGTTGATCGACTGGTATACCCTTGAGGCCGTGAGAAAAAATAAAGTGAAAAAATATCTGTATTCTTCATCTGCTTGCGTTTATCCTGCTTACAAGCAAAATACAATTGACGCTAAGCCAATGAAAGAAACAGATGTTTATCCTGCCGATCCGGATTCCGCTTACGGTTGGGAGAAACTTCAGGCGGAGCATATTTGCAGATATTACAGAGAGTATGGAATTGATATTAAGATTGTCAGGCCGCAAAACATCTATGGACCGGAGTGCACCTGGAATAACGGAAGAGAAATGGCTTATGCGGCAATTTGCAGGAAAGTCATGGAAGCCATTGGAACAAAAAAAGATTGTATTGAAATCTGGGGAGACGGGGAGCAAAAAAGAAATTACTGCTATATTGCAGACTACCTGGAGGGCATACATCTTATTATGATAAAAGATTTAAAAGAACCTTTTATCTTTAATATGGGAGGGGTTAAATCTATTTCCATAAATGAGTTGGCAAAAACAATTATAGAAATAAGCGGAGAAAAATTGGATATAAAACATGTCCCCGGACCCGTGGGTGTTTTTAACAGGGACTCCGATAATAGTTTATTCCAAAAATATTTCTGTTTTATTCCAAAAACAAGCCTCCGAAAGGGAATTGAGGCAAGTTATAACTGGATAAAACAAGAACGAACCAGGCAAGAACAAATTTAATTTTTTAATTTTGTCTTACTTGATCTTCCTGTGCTATCTGAGTTTAAAGATTTCATTAATCGTATTGTTATTTACTTTGAAAGCATGCCATTTTTGCTGTTTCAATCCTGAATAATCTTTGGGGTGCCATCTGTAATTGGTAATACAATATTTTGCATATTGGATCTCTACAAAATTTATTCTTTTTCTGCTTTCAAAAGGTAAAATATTAATATTATAGCTATAAGGCGTTATATTTATTAAAGGAGATTTATCATTTTCCAATATGTATTCCAGGGATTGTTTATATGACGTGCACCAGTAATCAAGCTCAAAATGTGTTCTTATGTATTCCGGCGGTTTAGTGCTCATTAATTCATTAAAATAAACATGCTGAAAAGGATTATTGGCAATCATAAAATAACCTATATAACCAAAAAACAGAAAGGTTATTAAGATGATTACTCTTTTAAACTTGAATTGCAGTATATAATTCAGTCCATATATTGCCAGGAGAGCAAAGGATGGATAAATAAAATACATCTGCCTCCATCCATCGTACAGTACGGATTTCAGAATAATTACAGCCACAACAGGAACGAAAAAACAAATTAAATAAAGAAGATTATTTCTTTCTTTTGTGTTTGACAAAAAAGGAAAAGGGCTTCTTATAAAATTTATAAAAAGTAAAATTATACCGCCAAAACCGGCCAGCAGATAATAAATGGGTGTTGTAATAACAAACCATACGGGAATGTAATTCCATGGAATTTCCGTTGATCTGATAAATCGGCCATTAAACAAAACAAGTCCCTGCCATGGCCATTTAGCCATGTTATGAAACGAATATATAAAATTAGTGATTGGATCTTTCCATAAAAACGGCCAGGTGATGTACAATGTGATTGCTGTGGCGGCAAGAAATGTTAAAAACAATTTGATTATTTTCCTACGGCTTTCTTTATCTTCTTTTATCATGAAGAAATCGATTGCCAGGAAAAACAGATTGCAACAAAATAACAGCATGCCCATAATTCTCATACTTATGAGGATGCCAACCCCTATTCCGAGAAAAATAAAATTTCTTATTCCCGGCTTACTAAACGCAACAGCGTTCAAATAAAAACAGATTAAAAACATTGCGGCAAAAGGAATATCTTTGGTGTTAAAAAATGAATGAGCGTACAACAGCGGATATAATATGATTAGCAGAAAACCTGTTGAAGCCAGTAATTTATTTTTATATAAAAAGTCGATTAATAAAAAACAGCATAAAGCACCGATTAGAAAAAATATATGCGATATCAAATGCCTCGCTAAATAAATATCTCTGATGTCTGTAAACCCCATGGTCTTTTCTATGATGATTAAAGGAAGTTCGAAAGCCACGCCATAATATCTGCCGAAATGGGTCATAAGTTCCTTACTGTCAGAAAAAATATAATTGTAATTGACGGTCCCTATTTCGCGTTGTGCTGCCTCATCCCAGGCAATGCCGTATTGATCATAATTTATGAAACCTATCACTAATGCAAAAATAAATAGTAAAAGCCCGATATATTTATTAATGGATTTCATAACTCATTCTTCATCACTTTCTATCAAAAAGATTCTGTATGGATGTTGGAGCGTTATTAAGGACGGTCCGCAATATTTTTACCCCGTGGCAAAACCATGAATATGCCGACAATCCAGCTGGATCAATTTAATTTGCATAGACTTATCGGCATACTGATAAAGGTTGATTTGTATAGCTCCGGGCGTTTCAACACTATCTCTCCAGCCATAAATATTCAATAACCTATTGTTTCTAATATATAATCTTTTGAAATTCATTTTACAACATTTTTCATCTAAAATATATTTCAAGAAAAGTTTTAAAATATTCTTAAATATGTTAGTAGATTTTCCATGTCTTTATACCATTTCTAGTTCAAAGGATAACGCGGCGGCAAGGAGGAGGCTCCGCAGGCGTATTGATAATACGTTGAGAAAGCTGACGACGCAGCCAACAAAGTTAGCCGAAGAAATAGGAATGGTACAAATTATTTTTTAAGGAGACTTTATGTCCGACAAAAACGAGTTAGAAAAAAAGTGCATTGATACCATCCGCTTTCTGGCCGCGGATGCGATTGAGAAAGCCAAATCCGGTCATCCCGGAATGCCCTTGGGCGCCGCCGCCGCCGCTTTTACTTTGTGGACAAAGCACCTGAAACATAATCCAAAGAATCCGCAGTGGCCCGACCGCGACCGGTTTGTTCTTTCTTCCGGTCATGCCTCGATGCTTTTATATGCCCTTCTGCATCTTACCGGCTATGCTCTGTCGCTCGACGACATTAAAAATTTCCGTCAATGGGGAAGCCGCACACCCGGACATCCCGAATACAAGCACACTCCCGGTGTGGAAGTGACCACCGGCCCCCTGGGTCAGGGTCTGGCCAACGCCGTGGGTATGGTGATTGCCGAGGCGCATCTGGCGGCGCGTTTCAACCGTGACGGCGCAAATTTAGTTGATCATTTTACTTATGTCATGGCCGGAGATGGCGACATGATGGAGGGCGTTATCGCTGAGGCCTGTTCGCTAGCCGGTCATCTGCGTCTGGGAAAACTAATCGTCCTTTATGATGATAATAGAGTAACTCTTGCCGGTTCCGCGGCGCTTTCCTGTACAGAAAATATTGAGCTTCGTTTTAAGTCCTACGGCTGGCAGGTGCAAAAAGTTGCCGACGGCAACGATGTTGCCGCCATCGACCGGGCAATCAAGAAAGCCAAGCGTGAAACCGAAAAACCATCGCTTATCTGCGTGCAATCGACAATCGGTTACGGCGCGCCCGGCAAACAGGGGTCATGTGACGCACACGGCTCGCCTCTGGGAGAAAAAGAACTGCGAGGCGCGAAAGACAATTGCGCCTGGCCGGTCGAAGAACCCTTCTGTATTCCCGATGATGTCCAAAAATATTTCCGCAAAGCGCTTTCGCGCGGAAAAAAATCAGAGAAACAATGGCAGGAGAACTTAGATAACTGCAAACACAAAGATCCGGCGATTACGGCGGAATTTGAACGAATCACACGCGGTGAGTTGCCGGAGAATTGGGAATCGGCACTGAGCGAATTCCCCAACGGTTCAAAAGATGTGGCGACGCGCAAAGCTGGTGAAATCGTTATGCAGACCCTTGCCGCGAAAGTTCCCGAACTTGCCGGCGGCTCGGCTGATCTGAATCCTTCCTGCTTCACATGGCTCAAAGGCATGGGCGATTTTCAAAGCCCTGCTTTTTCCGCGGAAGGTTTGCACGGCATGGTTGGCGGCCCGTGGGGTTACGAAGGACGCAATATTCATTTCGGCGTGCGCGAACACGCGATGGGCTCGATTGCCATAGGCATGGCCCTGCACGGCGGCATCATTCCTTACACGGCAACATTTCTGACTTTTGCCGATTACATGCGCCCGCCGATGCGTCTTGCCGCGCTGATGGGTGTGCGCGCGATCTTTGTTTTCACGCATGACAGCATCGGCGTGGGAGAAGACGGTCCAACGCATCAGCCGGTGGAACAGATCATGAATCTGCGCCAGGTGCCCAACATGACGGTCATCCGGCCGGCCGACGCCAACGAAACACTGGAGGCATGGCGTTTTACCTTGTTCAACACAAGCGGTCCGACGACTCTTGTTTTCAGCCGCCAGAATCTGCCGGTGCTGGACAGAAGCGTATGTAACGCCGCATCCGGCGTGAGACGCGGCGGTTATATTCTGTGGGAATCATCTCCCAATCCGGAATTGATTCTAATCGCCACAGGTTCGGAAGTTTCTCTTGCGCTTTCGGCTGCCCGCACACTTGCGGAAAAAGGCACGAAGGTAAGGGTTGTTTCACTTCCCAGCTGGGAAATATTCGACCGCCAGACGCGAGAATATCGCAACAGCGTTTTGCCGACGCAGGTTTCCGCCAGAATTGCGGTGGAGGCGGGAATCAAACTGGGATGGGAACATTATGTGGGGCTCACGGGGAAAATAATCGGAATGGAAACATTCGGCGCTTCCGCGCCTGCCCCGATACTTTTTGAAAAATTCGGCTTCACCACCGACAAGATTATCGCGGCGGCAGAAGAATTACTCCATCGCGGCTAACGGTGAGATAATGACCGAGACATATATTAATTATTCTCTGGATGAATACCAAAACACCGTAAACAGCGCTCTGGAGAAAATGCGTGCAGATAATATCATTTTCCGCATCCGGGCGAAAGATTACACCGTCTGGAAACCGGCGCCGGATGAGATTACCAACCGGCTGGGCTGGCTCGACGCTCCCGCCGAAACACTGGCTAAGATAATCGATATCCGCGCCGCCATTGAACCACTTACAAACGGCAGCATCAGCGATGTCGTCTTACTGGGAATGGGCGGATCTTCGCTGGCCGCGGAAGTCTTCAGCAAAATATTCGGAAGTAGCACCGGTTGCCCCCAATTGCACATCGCGGATACCACCGATCCTGTTGTAATTTCTAAACTTACTCAAAGCCTTAATCTGGAAAAAACTATTTTTCTTGTTTCTTCTAAATCAGGAACAACGCTGGAGATAACTTCGCTCTTTAAATATTTTTATAATCTGGCTTATAAAAAATCAGGAAACAAAGCCGGAAGCCGGTTTGTTTTTATAACCGACGAAGGAAGCCAACTGATTAAAACTGCGGAAAGCATTTCCGCGTATCATACTTTTCTTAACAATCCAAATATCGGCGGACGTTATTCGGCGCTTTCGCTGCCGGGGATAGTTCCTGCGGCGATTATTGGCGTTGATGTGAAAAAATTACTGCAAACGGTTGTTGCAAATACTGAAACGCTGTTAGCCATTGGCGCGTCTCTGGGCGCCGCTTTAGGCACGCTGGCGCAGGCGGGACGCGACAAACTGACTTTCATCCTCCCGCCGCGCTGGAAATCATTCGGCGACTGGCTGGAGCAACTGATTGCGGAAAGCACCGGCAAGGAAGGAAAAGGAATCCTGCCCGTTTTGGATGAACCGCTTCAGGATAACGTTGCTTATGGGAAAGATCGTGTTTTTGTAATTTTCCAAAATGAAGAAAATGTAAAACCGTTCCCAGCAGAATTTTTAGTCAACGCGGGTCATCCGGTAATTACGATTAAAATTCATGACGATTACGATCTGGGTAAACAAATGTTTATCTGGGAGATGGCAATAGCTGTTGAGGCACATTTTATGAGTGTCAATCCCTTTGATCAGCCGGGCGTGGAGGCAGCAAAAAAACATGCCCGCCGGATAATCGCAGAATATACGGAAAAGAAAAATATGCCGGAGCAAAAACCTGCTCTTGCCACAGCGCAGGGCGATATCTACGGCAATATCACAGGCACAATATCCGCCGAAGCTTTTACGAATTTTTTAAAACAAGCGAAGTTCGGCGACTACATCTCTCTGCAGATTTATTTGAGTCCCTCATCGGAAGTCGACGCCGCAGTCAGCCGCTTGCGAGAAATTATTTCACAAAAGTATGCCCTGCCCGTTACTTTCGGCTATGGCCCGCGTTATCTGCATTCTACCGGCCAGTTGCACAAAGGCGATTCCGGAAATGGATTGTTTATTCAGTTGACACAGGACAACTCTTTGGATGTGAATATTCCCGATGATATCGGCAAGGAAAAATCTTCTCTCACCTTCGGCGCGCTCAAAGCCGCCCAGGCCCAGGGAGACTGGCAGGCGCTAAAAGATGCGGGACGAAGAATCATCCGTTTCCATTTTCATACAAACCCCACCGCCGGTTTAAAAAATCTTGCCGAAGTTCTTTAACCTTATTCGCCCCCCCGATGTTTTCTGATAAACGGTTTGATGATTTCAAAAAGAATCATGGTGATAAGTGTGATCAAAAGCAGAATGAGCAATGTGTTGATGAATTCTTTATGGACAAGAAACATGATAATGAATATCTCCAGCATCAAGACCGCCGTTTCGATAACCTTTTGACGCATTACGGTATCAATGAGAAACGAAAATATAATCACTTCCACCCAGCCTTCTACGATGATGCCGGAAATTATTTTCGCGTCCATAAGTCCGGCGGGTAAAAATGAAATCATCAGTTGAGCAAACCCCAAGGTAAAGAGCGATTCCGGGATATACGAAACGTTCACGGCCAGAAATACCGGCATTTTGTTTCGAAGCAAACCGCAGATTAAGCCTGTCATTGTTTTGCCGAATATTATCGCCAGGCCGAAAAACGGTCCGTAAATTCCAAACACGGCGTAGTGCATGTAGGGATATATGGAACCGATGGCACCGGCAAGCATGCCGTAAAACGGCCCAAAGGCTATGGCAGTAATAAAAGTTGCCAGGTGCGAGAAATCAAAGGACACCTGCGGTTGCATCGGAGTCAGAAGGCTGGACAAAAAAGACAGCAGATTGCCCAATATGCCCGCAGCTACGGCAGCCAGCACTTTTTTAGTTTTGTCACTTAGATTAAAAGTCATGGCAGCATCCTCTGCTCATGGATAAATTAGCTGATTACTCTGAGAATCTGCGGAGCATACCGCTCCGAAGCCGCAGGAATTTCTTTCGGATAGCCGATGATAAGCGGAGCGACGATTTCGCAGCCATCGGGAATTCCCAGCAGAGCTTTCATTTGTGGATCACGGATATAAGCACCCAACGCGATCCAGCAGGTGCCCAATCCTCTGGATACCGCTGAAAACATGATATAACTTGCGGCCAGCGCGCAATCCACTTCCAGAGAATGAACAGCGGTGGAACCAATTACACAGATCAGGCAGGGAGCGTTATAAAAAACATTAAATTTTTTATCTTTAAGCGCATCCACATAGGCTGGATTAAGCGATATTTTATTTTTGGCGAAATCGTCAAGAAGGTTTGCTTTGCTTTCATCGGAAAGCGCTTTCATGGTATTTTTGCAATTAACGATGGAAAATCGGCAGGGCTGGCCGTTGCTCGCGGATGGAGCAAGTGTTGATTCCTGCAGAATTTCCTCCACAATCTTCAGAGGGACTTCTTTATCCTGAAAATCACGGATTGCTCTTCTGTTTTTTAATAATTCAGCAAAGGTCATCATAACAATATTACCTCCTGTTAATAATCATTTATCTTTTGGGATTATTTATCACTTATCAGGGTAAAAAAACAGAGATAACTGCCAGAATTACATATTGAAAGAAATTTATCACCGGATCAAGAACGCCCACAAAGAGCAGTCCAAGAACAATGAAAAATCCAAATGGTTCAATTTGAGTAAGGACTCTCCCTACTGATTCCGGCGCGAAACCCATAAGTATTTTGGAACCGTCAAGCGGTGGAATAGGAATTAGATTAAAAGCGGCCAATATCAGGTTAATCCGGGCAAGCAGAAAAAGCACTTGCTCAACCATCCCGGAAGGCTCGGGAGAAATGAGCTTCAATAATAAAAGGGCGATAAAAGCGCAAATAATGTTCGCCGTAATGCCCGCCGCCGACACTAAAATCAGCCCTTTGCGTCTTTTATCGCCGGGAATGTTCTCCAGATTGATGGGAACAGGTTTTGCCCAGCCGAAACCAATAACCAAAAGCATTAATGTTCCAATAGGATCGAGATGCTTGATCGGATTGAGTGTCAGACGTCCCAGCCATTTAGCAGTGGGATCGCCCATTTTATAGGCAACCCAGCCGTGAGCCAGTTCATGAAAGATTATGGAATACAACAGCAACACTGACAGAACTACAAAAGCCAGCGGATCTCTTATTAATAATTGTATAAGTCCCATAGCAAAATCCTCTCATTTAAATTCAAATATCAATTGTTACCATCCATTATTTCCTTTTGCTGACTTTTCGTCAGTTCCGGGAAATAGCCGCGTTTTATACCTATAATTATTCCGACAATTCCCATAAAAAGTTCAACAATGGTTATCAGCAAACGCGCCGCAATCGGTAGAATCAAGGCAGTCTCAATATTGGAGAACTGTTTCAACATAAAAAACATCGCGCCTTCCCGGACACCAAGCCCACCCATACTGAAAAAAGCCATTAAACCCGATGCCAGCGCTATGGCAGCAGTCGCGAATATAGCAAATATGTTGTTAAATGGTATTTCCATGTTTATTCCTTTTGCTAAAAAGTATAATCCTGTTCCCAAAAGGATATACATGATAAAATAAATTATCTGCGCATGTATAAAAACAATTCTTTTCGTTTTTATAGGTTGTATTTTAATTTTTAATAAGTTGTTCAGAGGAATAATCAGATAATTTATTATTACATTGTTCCAAATGATAAAAACAGAATCAAGCGTAATCAACAGAATAAATATTAAAACGGCATTTTCCCATGTCACTAATCGCAAATAAAAAAGATAATAATACAAGGCATACGCAGCCGAAACAAACAAAAGACAGATAAAAGATGCTAAATTAATATATATCAGTGCCGCATTGGAAATTTCTTTCGATGACATCAGTGCTATTTGCGCCGCATAAGTCCATACCTTGCCGGGAATATATTTAAACATCGTGGAAGTGCAATAAAGAGTATAGCCTTCAGAATAACTCAATTTCTTTTGGAGATAATTATTCACAAAAATTCGCCAGACGATGGGTCCGGAAAGCAAAGCGAAACTTCCGAAAACAACTGATATAAAAATATAATAAGGATTGATATTAAAATGAAACGAACTTATGGCATCCGCGTTTCTTTTGAATTGCAGATAGAAAAAATATACTGCGGCAACCACCACCGCAAACGCCAAGATATACCGCAATGCTTTTCTAGAATTCACTCTCGTGCCTCCGAATTTATTATCCGGCGTGACAATCCCGAAATCACTTCAGATTTTTTATTCCGGGGTGATGGGAATATATGACAATTGATTTTGTGTCAAAGTAATTCTGGCCATAACACATCGCCGGATGGCCGATAGTTGTTTCGCCTTTGTCGGTTTTTCCTGTGTTTAGTTTTTCCGGTCCGGCAGGAACATTCTTCTGATTCTATCTTGCCTGCAAGGCATCTCCGTCCAATCCCATTGATGACCTGAGATTCGAATAGCAATTTTCACAAAACTACATCGACCCGGGAGAAAATCAAGTAATAATCTCGGAACATGTTTTGACATCCATGCCCGGCTCCAGCAGAGGGAAAAGATTTTCCATGTTTTTCATTAAATTTGCGGAATGCAGTTTCAGGGCGTCCTTATCGCTGTATTTCTCATAAAAAATAATCGTTTTGTCATCGCCGCGGACAGTGTGCGGTATATATTCCAGGCATCCCGGCTCGCTCGCTTTAACTTTGGGAACGATCTCTTTCAGAGCATTGATCGCCTCTTCCATCTTCCCTTCCTTCACTTTTAATGTCGCAATTAAAGTAATCATTACCTTTACTCCTTATTTATATTTCTTTTGAAAGTATATCAGTAATTCTCTAAGACATCCTCTACGCATTTTTTAAAAAAGTTATAATCTCGCCTATATCCGGCAGCTGTGATATCGGATAGACTTTCACAAAACAAACCTTTCCTGCTTCATCGACAATAACGTTTGCCCTTTGTGAAATACCATCCTTTTCTCTGAAAAGTCCGAGGCTTTTGGCCACATTTCCGTGAGGCCAGAAATCCGCCAGAAGCTTTGTCTGTTTTATCTTTATCACTTTGGCCCAGGCTGATTTTGAAGGCACACTGTCCACGCTCAAACCCACAGCAATTGTATTGAGCTTGTCAAATACCTTTTTGTTCTTCTCCAGTGACTGCATCTGCAGCGTACAGACGGGCGTCCACGCGAGAGGATGAAAAGACAACAAGACGCGGCGACCCTTCATTTTGGAAAGCACAAAGTTATTCCCGAATTGATCCGGCAAAGTGAAACTTTTGGCCGCCTGGCCTAATTGAATAATTGTTTTTTCTGCCATAACGCACCTCTTTAAATATTTTTTTATATTTGCATTTTGTTTACCATTCAGAAAGTTCCTATCGGATAATACGGAACAATACTTTCAATAAAGATACTCTGCCACGGTAAGGTGGATAACGCAACGGCATATCCAATAAATTTGAACGAAATAGTAATCCCCGCTGATGAGTGAAAGTGTCGAAACTTGCCTTTCCATGATAGCCGCCCATGCCGCTTTCCCCGATACCGCCGAAGGGAAGTTCCTGACTGCCGATATGAGAGATGGTGTCATTGATACAACCGCCTCCCGAAGATGTTTCCCGAAGAACCCTGTCCTGGATTACCTTGCTTTCAGAAAAACAATAAAGCGCCAGCGGGCGCGGCCTCTGATTCACAAAGGCAATCGCCTCGTTAATGTCATCATATTCAATCAGGGGAAGAATGGGACCGAAGATTTCTTCCTGCATCACCGGATCATCTGGAGAAACCTGATCAATAAGCGTTGGCGCGACATAGAGGTCTTTTCTCCGGTTATTGCCGCCGGAGAGAATTCGCCCCTTTTCCATAAGATGAAGGAGACGGTTAAAATGCCGCTCGTTGATGATTCTGGCATAATCGGGACTCTCCATCGGGTCTTCGCCATAAAATGTATGGATTGTCCGGATCATCTCCTCAACAAATGCTTCCTTTATTTTCCGGTGGATCAGAACATAATCCGGAGCGATACAGGTCTGTCCGGCATTCAAAAATTTCCCCCAGGCGATTCTTTTAATCCCATGATCCAGACGGGCATCCTGATCGACAATGCAAGGGCTTTTCCCTCCCAATTCCAGCGTCACCGGTGTGAGATGTCGGGCGGCAGCGGTCATGATAATCCGGCCGACGGTCGTACTTCCCGTGAAGAAGATATAGTCGAATTTTTCTGCCAGAATCTGCTGTGTCGCTTCCGCTTCACCTTGGAAAACGGCCATATAATCGGGATCGAATAATTCAGCGATCATCTTTGCTATAAGAGCCGATGTCGCAGGAGAAAACTCGGAGGGCTTGATGAGGACGCAATTACCCGCGGCAATAGCGCCGATCAGCGGCGCGATAGTCAACTGGAAGGGATAATTCCAGGGGCTGATAATCAGGACAACGCCGTAAGGATCATGATAAATACGGCTACGGGATAAAAAATGAATGATAGGTGTTGCCACGCACCGGGGACGCGACCAGGAGCGGATATGGCGGACAGCGTGATCAATTTCAGTGTAGAGAATCCCGATTTCGGTCGCATAGGATTCAAAAGGCGGTTTGCGAAAGTCGTTATAAAGAGCGGCAATAATCTCCGCTTCGTATTTGCGGATGCCATCTTTGAGTTTTTTGAGTTGGGCAATGCGAAACTGAACATCCCTTGTTTTTCCCGCGGCAAAGAATGCCCTCAACCGAGTCAACATTTGCGATATGGGTTTCTGCGACATCAACATCCTCCATATACAGAGTTTCTTTTTTTGTGTAAGTATAAGGAGAAGGCGCTTGTTAGTCAAAGTAATATTTTCAGCTTAATAATTATTATCATGCCTGACCTGATCCGGCATCCAGAAAACCATAGATCCAGGCCTCCGCCGGAATGACGAGAATAGAAATATTATGAGACGGTTAATAATTATAAACACTATTTTAGCATTTCATTTCTTTGAGAAATATAATATATTTTATAAGCTTTCTTATACCAACCATATTAGTATATTAAGGACATGCATTGAATGATAGAAAAACTAATAACAGCAAAACATGTTTGTCCATGGTGGTTATGTTTTACGTTCGACAACCCCATCCGCAAACTCATTCATGATCCGGTTAAAATTCTGAGCCCCTACGTTCACGAAGGAGATACGGCAATTGATATCGGGCCCGGCATGGGTTATTTCACTATACCTTTGGCCGAGCTTGTCGGTCACACAGGACGCGTCACCGCTATCGACATCCAGCCTAAAATGCTCTCCGCACTGATGAGACGCGCTCAAAAGAAAGGCCTCTCGGAAAGAATCAAAACACATCTGGCCGGTCCGGATTCCATCGGATTTCATGAAAAGGCTGATTTCATTTTGGCTTTCTGGATGGCGCATGAGGTTCCCGATCAACAAAAATTCTTTTCAGAAATCCATGATCTGATGAAACCGCAGGGATTGTTTCTTTTAGTCGAACCGTTAATACATGTATCCAGGAAAAATTTTTCGCTCGCGATAGAGATGGCAAAGAACGTTGGGTTATTAATCAAGGGATATCCCCAAATCCGCATAAGCCGTAGCGCTCTTTTTACTTGCGGTAAAAATGGCAGAATCAAAGCCTAGATTCCGTCCTTCGCCGGAATAACGAATAGAAATTTTGGAAAGTTTTAAATCAGGAGTGTTGTGATGTCTAAAATGAAACTGATTTTTGAACGGCAGTGGATTCATGCAGGCGCGCTCGCCCTGCTGATCTCATTTTTGGCGCTGGCCCGGAATTTCGACGGTATGCAGACCGGAGAGTTCTTGAGCATTAGCGCCTCGCAGTGGTTTTTGTTGGCAATCGCACTTCCTATCGCGCATCAGGTCTTCATATGGTTTTGCTGGCGGACTCAACTGCATGGACGATTACTGGACAGGTTATTCGGCGATCTGAGCTATCCGGTGTATGCCTCGTTATTTTTCATTCTCGGATCTTTACGAGTATTATCTGTTTTCGCTCTGGCGATTGCCAATCGTGATACGCTGGCGGCAAATATCATTCTTCTTCGAATTGCCGCTGTCATCGCGCTTGCCGCGTCGGCATATGTTCTTTATTCGGTGTTACGTTACTTCAGTTTGAAGCGCGCCTCCGGCATAGATCATTTTGATGAGAAGTATCGAACGCTCCCGCTTGTGCGCGAAGGAATCTTCCGCTATACACGCAACGGTATGTACACTTGCGGTTTTCTCTTTTTCTGGGTGCCCGCGTTATGGTTTGCGTCAGCAGCGGCGCTGTGTGCTGCATTGTTCAACCACGCATATATCTGGGTTCATTATTACACAACTGAAATTCCGGACATGAAACACATTTATGGCGAAGCTGCGGTAACTGCCCGCAGCTAGTGTTCCGAGTTAATCACTTCACTTGTTCAAAAAGAATTTATCCGCGATATTTTTCAGCCTGCCGCAGAGCTTGTGAGATTACCTGCCACATGTCATAGTATTTGTACTCGGCAAGCCTGCCTCCGAAGATAACATCTTTTTCCCGATTCTGCGCTTCCTGATACTTCGCCAGCATTTCCCGATCTGCTTTCAAGCGTACCGGATAATACGGCTCTTCCGGATCATCGCACGGATATTCTTTGATCACAACCGTGCCGCGGGACAGATTAATTCCTTCACTGTAAAAGTGTTTGGGTTCAAGAACTCTGGTATATGGAACTTCCGCATCGGCATAGTTCATGATGCTGATACCCTGATAATCATCCAGAGGCATTCTTTGTATTTCAAAACGGCAGGACCTCCAGTGGAGTTTTCCCCATTTATAATTGAAATAACGGTCAACAGGACCTGTATAAACAATCGTTGCGGCAACTGATTTCCAGTAGTCCCTTTTTTCAAAAAAGTCCGTTTTCATCTCCACCGGTATATCCTTAAACATTTTTTCAAAAATCGGTGTGTATCCTCCAACAGGCATACCCTGATAATCATCATCGTAATATACATCATTGGAAGATGTTCTCACAGGAAGTCTTGCAATCACTTCGGCAGGGAGGTCTTTGGGATCGCAGTTCCATTGTTTGATTGTGTAACTTTTGATAAAAGCCTCGTAGAGTTCCCGGCCGATAAGGCTGATCGCCTTTTCTTCGAGATTCGCCGGTTTGGAAATAACGGATATTTTCGATTTTAAAAATTCTGCGGCTTCGTCCGGCGTCAAATTCAGATTATAGAATTTATTGATGGTTTTCAGATTTATCGGCAGGAAATAAACTTTCCCGCCGGCGGTCGTGAGCACACGATGCCGGTAGTTATTAAAATCGGCAAATGAATTTACATAATCCCATATTTGTTTGTCCGGCGTGTGAAAAATATGCGGACCGTATTTGTGGATATTAATACCGGTTTCAGGATCATCGTAAGAATAGCAATTACCGCCGATATGATCGCGTTTTTCGATAACCAGAACTTTTCTGCCGGCTTTCTTTACTTCGTGGGCGAATACGGCTCCAAATAAACCAGCGCCAACTACAACAAAATCATACATAGTGTTTAGACAGGATATCTATTTTTTCTCAGGAATATGGCACTCGATTTCCAACCGGATCAAGCGGCTGCTTTAATTATTATAATTCCTTTTTATTATTAATCGCTCCCTGTTTACATTCACTTCTTTAATATATTCGTCACGCGTTCAACGTCCGCCGTGGCTTCCGTGACCATTCTTTCAATAATTTCTTTACAGGTGGGAATATCCTTTACCAACCCGACCGATTGCCCCATCATCATGGGAGCGTTGTCAACATTGCCGAATTCCCACGCTTCTTTTACTCTTTGCCCGGCGATGAGCGGAATGAGTTGTTCCAATCCGCCGCCTTTTGCTTCCAGAGCCAAAACCTCTTCAACAATCTTATTTTTTATGGCCCTTCCCTGCAGACCAATAGATTTACAGATAAGAGCCGTCTCATATTCCTGCCGACGGATAAGTTCCTGTTTAATGTTGTCATGAACCTCACATTCCTGAGAAGCGACAAAGCGTGTTGCCATCATCACTCCCTGAGCGCCCAAAGCAAGGGCCGCCGCAAAAGTGCGGCCATCGGAAACACCGCCGACAGTCACAACCGGAATTTTCACTGTTTCGGCAATACGCGGCGTAAGAACCATTGTCGTCACGTCATCATTGAGAGGATGACCGCCTTCTTCGATGCCAGCGGCATAAATGCCGTCATAGCCGGCCTTCTCGGCATGCACGGCATGGCGTACCGATCCCACCTTGTGGAACATTTTCACACCGGCTTTTTTCAAAAGCTCGATAAATTCTTTTCCCACCGCCTTGTCCAGCGGTGTCCCGGATATTTCCAGACCGGCAACTTTTTCTTCAGCGCAAACACGCAAATACATTCTGTGATGTTCGGCGGTAATGTGCACAGAAGGCAGAATGGTCACATTGACCATAAAAGGCTTGTCGGTGAGTCTTCTTGTCTGCCGGATGGCTTCACGCATTTCATCCTCAGAGGAATAATTTCCGGCAGTCAGGTTTCCCATGCCTCCGGCATTAGAAATGGCCGCGCAAAGTTTCGGTTTGCAAAGCCACATCATGGCTCCGCAGATTATAGGATATTTTATTCCAAACATTTCAGTTATCGCTGTTTTCATTTTTTTCACCTGCTCCATTCTGCAATCGTTAACATTCTCTAATCCATCATCACCAGAGAATCTATCTTGGCCGTCGGCGGCATATAGTCTGAATCCAACACTTTGACAATGTCCGCATACAATCTGTGTTTTAATTCACCGAAGATTCCACGTTTCTTCTGGAAAGTCTTAGCAAAGGCGATGGCAGAGGCCATAAGATCTTCCTGATTGGCGCAGGCCTTCACAATAATGTTATGCTTTTCCAGCTCCGGCGCGCCATACCGATTTCCGCTAAACTGCATCTGCGACAATATATGCAGAGGAACAGCCTTTTTGACAAAAGCGTTCATGCCCCACCGGAAAGGGATGCCGATATTTACTTCCGGAAAACAGAAGAAACCTTTATCCGATCTCATGAACCGGAAATCACAGGCACAGGACAATATGGAGCCATTACCGAAGGCATGGCCGTTGATTGCCGCTATGACCGGTATCGGATAAAGCAGCAGTTTTTTGAAAACAACATCCATCTCGTTAATAAAATCAACGACCGGCTGATGATCATTTTTCTGCGCTTGTCCCATGATCCAATCAACGTCTATGCCCTGGGAAAAATTCTTGGGATCGTTGGAAGTAATGATCAGGGCCGTTACTGATTTATCAGCGATGATCTCATCCAGCGTGGCATTCAGGGTTTTGGAAAAAACAAGATTTTGCCTGTTTTCACCATTGGTCAAGGTGAGAATCGCTACTGTTTCGTCTTTGGTCCAATTCATTATAGACATATGGTTCTTATTTCCTTTCCTTTTTACGAATATTTTATTGAGGGCCGTTACGGCCGCAATATTTAATTATTTCAATTGCCTGACAACAATTTTCAACTATGAAAAAAGCGGAAACAGGGCGCTGAAGTATAAGAAGTCCCCCCTTTTATGTCAAGGACATTATAACCACCGAATGGCCTTGAAATTTGCCTGACAAAGTATTAGGTTTACATTAAAGAAATTTATTTTTATTGTGTGAACATCAATAATAAAAATTCAAGGAGGAGTTCCTAAATGGCTTTAAAAACCGCTGAACAATATGAAGAAAGTCTCCGCAAAATGAATTTAAAAGTTTATCTGCTGGGTGAACTGGTAAAAAATCCGGTAGATCATCCGATAATCAGACCATCCATGAATTCCGTAAAAATGACTTACGCATTGGCTCAAAATCCTGAGCATGAAGATCTGATGACGGCAAAATCCCATCTGACAGGAGAAAAGATAAACCGCTTTTGTCATCTGCATCAAAGCACTGAAGATCTGGTCAAGAAAGTAAAAATGCAGCGGCTGTTGGGACAAAAAACAGGTTCCTGTTTTCAACGATGCGTCGGAATGGATGCCATCAATGCCGTAGACAGCGTAACTTTTGAAATGGATAAAAAACTCGGCACCAAATATCATGAGCGCTTTATCAAGTTTCTCAAAATGATCCAGAAAGAAGACCTGGTCGTTGACGGCGCGATGACCGACCCCAAAGGCGACCGCGGCCTGCCGCCAAGCAAACAGGCCGACCCCGACCTTTACACGCATGTTGTGGAAAAAAGGAAGGATGGTATTGTGGTGCGGGGCGCTAAAGCGCATCAGACAGGCGCCGTCAATTCGCACTGGATTTTAGTTATGCCGACAATAGCAATGACTAAAGAAGACGCCGATTACGCCGTCTCTTTCGTCGCGCCTGCCGACGCGGATGGCATTTCTTACATCTACGGAAGACAGTCTTGCGACACGCGAAAACTGGAAGGCTGTGAAATAGATGTCGGCAACCGGCAGTTCGGCGGTCACGAAGCACTCATGGTTTTTGATAATTTATTCGTCCCATGGGAAAATGTTTTGATGTGCGGGGAATACGAATTCAGCGGCGCTCTGGTAGAACGCTTTGCGGGTTATCATCGCCAGAGCTATGGCGGCTGCAAAGTCGGCGTCGGCGACGTGCTCATCGGCGCGGCCGCTCTGGCCGCCGATTACAACGGAGCATCTAAAGCATCTCACGTCAAAGATAAACTGATTGAGATGATTCATCTGAACGAAACACTTTTTTCCTGCGGCATTGCCTGCTCGGCGCAGGGACATAAAACCGCTTCCGGCACTTACCTGATTGATTTGTTGCTGGCCAATGTCTGCAAGCAAAACGTCACCAGGTTCCCCTATGAAATCGCCAGACTGGCCGAAGATATCGCCGGAGGTTTGATGGTGACCATGGCCTCGGAAAAAGATTTGCGTCATCCGGAAATCGGTAAGATAGTCGAAAAATATTTTAAAGGAATCGCCTCGGTGCCCACGGAGGACCGCTGCCGCATTTTAAGGCTGGTGGAAAATATTACTCTGGGCACGGCCGCGGTCGGTTACCGCACGGAATCCATGCACGGCGCAGGATCGCCGCAGGCCCAGCGAATCATGATTTCCCGCCAGGGCAACTTGGAACAGAAAAAGAAACTGGCCAAAGAAATCGCCGGAATTAAGGACTGAATTAAGTGTTGTGTCCCCAGAATTCCAGACTGTATAAATATTTTTGGCCAGATGAATAAAATGAAAATTAACAAAAGCACAAGGCATGCAAAAATCACAGGCGACTTTGGTGAAACGCTTGTATTGTACTGGCTATCAAAATACGGGTTCGAATGTGCTCCGGTGGATCATACAGGGATTGACATAATAGCTCGTAATCCTCACACACAAGAGATCATGGGCATCTCCGTCAAGAGTAGAAGCCGTACTGAAGGTTCGGAAGATGAATATGTAAGCATCCCCAATGATAACTTTACCAAGGCAGAGGCTGCATGTATTGCTTTTGGTTGTGCTCCTTATTTTGCCATCGTTGTTGACGCAGGAGATACTTTTCATGGTTTTATTTTATCCATGAGTCATTTATTAGAGATCTTCCCAAAAGGAAAAACTGCTTCTGGTTGGAAAATGACCAAACAACACATCAATAATTATAAACAAGACCCAAATATAAAGATGTTTGAATTTAAAACAAACACAATTAAATGGTGGTAGGTCAACAAATCAATACAGCTGATCGCTAATGCTCCGGCTGATTTTTTCTTTGCCGATCATTATAAAAATGCATGGAGACACAATGATTGACATTGATATATTTAATAAAACAACGGACGATTTTGATAAAAGAGAGGGAAGAACAAACTTTTTTACTTTAGCTAAAAAATTAATTGACTCTGGCTTTGAAACGGAAGGACTACTCTTAATCTTGACAACGTGGAACTTTGCTATTTTTCGTTATGCAGTTAAACAATTTGACATTGATAATTTCAAAACGGTACTTGAAACACTCAAACCAAATTTTAATAAAATCAATGGGCAAGACTTTAAGACAATTAATTTTGACAACTATAAAAATGACATTCGGACAATTTATAATTCATTATCAGAAATCGAAGGTATTAAGTTTACAGGTGCACCGAAACTTATGCACTTAAAAAATCCAAACGTTTTTGTAATGTGGGACACTTACATTAGGGGAGAAAAATCCAAAAAACACTATGACCAATTAGATATATTTAAAAACGGGACTTTTGAATTTAAAAAATATTCAAAGGACTTTGATGGTTACTTTAATTTTTTAAAAGATATGCAGGATAAATTCAAGCACCTAAATTTAAACGGACAAAAATCACTAGCCAAAGCAGTGGACGAGTTTAACTATGTAAATATAACTTTAGCGATACAGGAGTCGGAAAAGAAAAATAAAAAGAAAGAATAATGTAAGGAATTCGGGGGCATGATACTTAATTATAGCCCAATAATACCGCTTGACATTACTATCGAGTGGCGATAGTATACTAACATGATTGCATCCTTCAAATCAAAAGAGACGAATCTTATATGGAATGGAGAAATATCAAAAAAATATCCTCCTCACATACAAGAAACAGCACGCAGAAAGCTGAGGATGCTAAATAATTCATTTTCACTGAATGATTTGAAAATACCCCCTTCGAATCGTCTTGAACTTTTGAAGGGAAAAAGAAAAGGTCAATACAGCATAAGAATAAACGATCAATGGCGTATTTGTTTTGAATGGATAAATGGAAATGCGCATAATGTTGAAATAGCTGATTATCATTAAAAGGAGAGGGTTATGAAAAAACTTCCCAACATTCATCCCGGTGAAATTCTTGATAAAGAATTTCTGATGCCGTTAAATATTACCGCTTATCGTTTGTCCAGGGAAATTAAGATTCCCCAAACACGAGTTTCGGAAATTATTAAAGGCAAAAGAAGAGTTACTGCGGACACTGCTTTGAGGCTTGCCAAATATTTTGGAAACAGCCCGCAATTCTGGCTTGGTCTGCAAAATGATTATGATTTGGAAGAGGAAACAAATATTTTAAGGACTGAATTGAAAAAAATCAATTTTTGCTATGAATTAACCGATCATAATGGAAAACATGCGGCATAACAAATTGGAATTAGGAACTCAGGGGACATAACAAATTAAAATCAAATAATACCGTTTGACATTACTATCGAAAATTCTGGATTGCCCGGTCGCAGCCGGGTAATGACACTTGCTCATTTCTTGTATTTAGCATAAATAAAATGAAGGTTATATTGCAGTTATAGGAACTGACGCAAAATATGAAATTGATTGGCATTAAATACTGCGGCGGCTGTAACCCGCACATTGACAGAACAAAGCTTGTTCAGGAAATAAATAAATTACTTCCATCGGAATATGTTTTTACAACGGCTGATTCTTCAAATCCATGGGATTTAGGTATTCTTGTCTGCGGCTGTCCGACCGCCTGCGCGGACAAGCCGGAATTCAAAAATCTCGCCCGCAAGTGGATTGTTGTTGCCGGCAATTCTGTTGACCTCAATAATGCGCCGGAAGAAAAATTGGCTGCTATCGTTGCTCGAAAAATGAAGAGGGGCTGATCAACTGTGATCAGCCCCTCTTATTATGCTTCTTTTACGTCTGAGAATTTTATTCTTTTAGCGCTCCGGGAAAATTTACCGGCAACAAGCAAATAAAGTATGTGCCAATTTCATAAAGGATTAAAACAGAACTTCATAAATAACTAGAAAATCTTTCCAGGATTACTGGTCGTAACTTAGAAGCATAAAATCAAAAATTTGAAAAATGAGGATAAGAAAGAAAGCTTGTCCTTGGTTAAGTTTTGGTTCAGCCATTATTTAAATTAAATATAATGATTCTGAATAGATATGGCGGAAGTGCATGGGAATCGAACCCACCTGAGACGGTTTTAGCGCCCCACACCGGATTTGAAGTCCGGGAGGCCCACCAGTGACCTTGGCACTTCCATCCTGAAACTTAGCTGCAAAAGGGTAATGTGTCAACATGCAAAAATATCAGCGAAACTTTTTATATGAGGGATTCCGAGGTCAGCCTTATCTTTTAATCTTCCCTGGTAATATGTAAACATAAGGCTTTCGGAGGATACGCAGATGGAGGAATCTGTCGATCTTGCGCAGGGCAAGATATAGCCTCCATATCATTGCATCCTCTTTGTAGTAATCGGCAACTTCCTTTGGAGTGATGGGGGCAATATTAAATTTTTTCCTCTCTGCCGCAAAGAAATCATTAGCCGCGGTGATGAGAGCCGGTATAAATTCCGGAAGTTGTTCCTTATAGAAATTGGCAATGAGATCAATGACAACTTTACGGAAGTCATAATATCTGGTCATGACTCCTTCGAGAAAGAACAATCTGATTACCCAGAGCAGAAATGACGGAGCGCTTCTCAGAAAAAGTTCGGGGTTGAGCTGTTCAATACCGTTTATCTGCATCAGAGGAGTGCTGGTGTCTATATAATAAAGCTTTGTGTCGGGTCCGATTTTTAAATCTTCCCTGTAATCGGCAACTGCCCAGTTGGAGATCTGACCGTCTATGCCGAATTTTATTTCCGTGCCTGATTCATTGAAGGTAAAGACCTTATTCAGTTCAGCCAGTGTTAGCCGGAAAAGCGTTATCACGCCTTTTTCCGGCAGGATATGAATCAGCCGGTTGCCGATTGACCTGCTGTCGAGCCTTGCCTGCACGTTGTAGATCACCATGTTTCCTTCGCGCGGTTTTACCTGTATGCTGGCGAATGCTGGGATGTTCAAACCGACATCACCAAGGCGTGTGTTGTATTCCTGAAAGGTCTTGTCATAGCTATCCATCTCATCCATTGTGCGGAATATCGGAAGGCGTTTATAGGCAAAAGATTCCTGTCCCGGAACGTTTATCGCGAAGATAGTGCTCATTTCGCCGTAACCAATAATCAGTGCCGGGATCAAACTTGTTTCCGGACTCTGCGGATTGAGACCATACTCAAATCTTTGCAGCAGATCGCGGTCGATTTTATTCAGCATAATTTTCTCCTCCGGTTAGGTGAGGTTCAGAAGAAGTGAAGTTTCTTTTAGCGCTTTGTCAACCCGTTCAATAATTTCCTGGGCCAGGTTCCTGTCGATGATAAGCGGCGGAAGGAGCTGGCTTACACATTTGTCATTATTAGCGTACACGGAAAGGATTCCGTTGTCGTAGCAGATTTTGGACATAATCGGTCCGCACATGTCATTAACCATTTCAATGCCCATCATTAGGCCCAGTTGACGAAGCCCGACCAGAATTTTCGGATGACGTTTTTTTAGCTCGGCGAAACCTCTGCGGAATATCTCTGCCATGCTGTTGACGTTTTCGAGAAAAGCGGGGTCTGATGAAATATCCAGAACCTTCAGGGCCACAGGACAGCCGACTTCAGCTCCGCCGAATGTCGATACGTGTATGAAAGGATTTTTATTGAAAAAACTTTCCAGTTCTTTGGTAAAGCACGTGGCGCTCATCGGATATATCCCGCCGGATAATCCTTTGCCGATGACCATGATGTCGGGACTTACTCCAAAGTTGTCTATCCCCCAGAGCAATCCTGTGCGTCCCAGCCCCGTTTGCACCTCGTCGACGATGAACAGCGATCCGCGCGACCGGCACGTCTCGGAAACAAAACGATAGAAATCGCTGTCCGGAAGGGGCATACCGGAGGTGGCCGGTATGGTTTCGAAGATGACAGCGGCGGTATCCCCGTCGATCGCATTCAAAAGAGCCTCTTTATTATTGAAAGGCACCTGTAGGAATCCGGCCGGGTTCGGGCCGAAGGGCGCACGGTACTGCTCGTCGCCGGTGGCAAGGGCAAGTCCAGTGTGGCCGTGATAGCCGCCTATTGCCGAAATAATTTTCTGGCGGCCTGTGTAACCGCGGGCAAGCTTTATGGCCAGATCGATTGCTTCTCCGCCGCCCACGCCGAATACCGTGTATGTGAGACCATCAGGAGTTAGTTGCGCCAATCGCTCTCCCAGCCGCGCTCTCTGTTCACTGATAAAATGATGATTGCCTATGTCCAGTTCTTTCAAGGCCTCTGCGAGCGTGCTGATGATTTCCGGATGGCGGTGTCCCAGATTAAAAACTCCGCCGTTCGAATGGCAGTTGATCAGCCGCATGTCGGTATTGGCATCCCAAACATAAGCGCCTTCGCGCTTTCCGAAAACAAAATCAAAACCCACTCCCTTGAGAAATTCCGCCTTTCCGGAAGAGACATGATCTGTGAAGCGGGAAATGATTTCATCCTTGGAATTCCTGCCGACGAATTTCATTTTTTTCTGACTCATGTGAAACTCCTTCACAATTGAAATGAATCCGACCGGAAAAGACTGTCGTCGAGCAATTGAACTGAAACCGTTGCACCTTTTTTGATTCGGGTTTGATTTTCCCCAACGACGATTAAGGCGTTGGCCGTCACCATGGATCTCAGAATGCCGGAACCCTGATCGCCGGTTGTGCTGACAACGTATTTACCTTTTTCTTCTTTAACCACGGCGCGGATAAAATGTTTGAAACCCTCTTTCTTCTGAATCTCATCAGCGCAGACGGCTTTAACCGTCCGGCGAAAAATATTTTTATGCCCCTGCATTTTCATAAGAGAAGGCCGCGCGAACTGTTCGAAGGAAACCATGGCAGATACGGGATTGCCCGGTAAACCGAACAGAGGCACGCCTTCGATGGCGCCGAAAGCCAGCGGTTTGCCGGGGCGCATGGCCACCTGCCAGAAATGCATGGCGTTGCCAATTTCTCCCATGACGTTTTTGACAAAATCAAAATCACCGACGGAAACACCGCCGGAAGAAATAATCACGTCGGCATCCAGAGCGGTTTTGAATTTATTTTGCAGATCCGTTTTTTTGTCTTTTGCTATTCCCAGCATTACCGGTATTCCTCCGCATTCCAGAACCTGCGCCGCCAGAGAATAACTGTTGCTGTTGACTATTTTACCGGGCCCGGGATTGGTTTTAATATCGACAAGTTCATCTCCGGTAGACATGATCGCCACACGCGGTTTTTGATAAACACTGATAAATGCTTTGCCTAACGCGGCCAGCATGCCGATGTGGGCGGGACGGAGAACATGACCTTTTTTGACGACAAGATTTCCTTCTCTTACATCTTCACCGGCAAAACGGACATTTTCTCCTTTACTTGCCGAAGTATAAATTATGACGGTTTTACCGTCTTTTTGCGCGTCTTCCTGACGGACAACAGAATCTGCGCCTTCAGGAATAACAGCGCCGGTCATGATACGGGCGGCCTCTCCTTTTTTAATTTTTTTCAGAGCGATTTTGCCTGCGGGTATATCTTCTATGATTTTCAGCTTGAGCGGTTTATTTTTTGTCACGCCTTTGATGTCGGTGTGGCGCACGGCGTAACCATCCATAGCTGAATTATCGGCGGAAGGAATATTGCGCGGAGCGAAAATATTTTCACCGATGACCCGTTCCCGTGCTTGCAGAATACTTATTTTTTCCAGGCCGAGCGGCCGGAAATTGACAAGTATTGTCTTTAAGGCCTTTTCCACGGAAATCATGTCGAGTCTCCATTTGGTTTATGCGTTATGCGCGCAGTTTATCAAAGACAAGACTGTTGTCAACAGATATTGCGTTGATTTCTAATGGCAAATTCCGGTGAAGAAATTATTCATTGAATTCTCCGGAAAAGAAGATTAGAAAACACTGGAAATCACCCATTCTGGATTGAAGAGCCATTTTGCATTCAGAATGGGTTTTGGTGTTATATTATTTTAAAGTATGGTTGTAATCCGTGCGAAAACTTATTTCAAAAAAAATTACGGAAGATATTGAGCCCCTTTGCAATCTCATACGGCAAATTAATGAAGGCTCTGCAAGGATTAATGTCAGCGGACTCAAGGGGGCGTCACGTCCATTCTTGACAGCTCTTCTTTATGCCAGACTGGAGAGGCCTCTGCTTATCGTTTGTCCGGAAGAAAAAGAAGCTGCGGCTTTCGCGCGGAACTTGTCTTTGTTTTTGGGAGAGAAGCACGTCTTTCATTATCCTTCACTCGATTTTTTGACCATCGACATGTTCGCTCTACAGAAGGAGGAAGAATTAACCCGCCTGGAAGTGCTTACCAATTTACAGATGAAAACCAGAACCGTCGTGGTGACTTCAGTAATCGCTTTGATGCAGAAAGTGACGCCGCTTTCCGAGTTTAATAACTATCTGCAAATCATTTCCGCGGGCGACACGCTCAACCGGGATGATTTCTGCGCCAGACTTTTGTCCGGCGGTTATAAAAGAGAAAGTCTGGTAGAGGAAAAAGGGGAATTCAGCATCCGCGGCAGCATTATTGACATATTTCCTCCGGCGGAAAAAAATCCGCTGCGTTTGGAAATGTTCGGTGATGACATCGAATCCATCCGGATGTTTGACGGCTCCTCGCAGCGCTCAACAAGCGCGACGGATGTTTTCATTGTGCCGCCGGCAAGTGAAGTCATTATCAATCCGTCCACTTTGGAACTGGCCGTCCGCAATATCAGGCGGCGGGCAGATGATCTTTCATTATCCCGTGAAATTCGTAACCGTCTGGTGGGTTCTCTGAAGGACGGTTTGACCAATTCCATCAATCCGATATTTTTACCCTTGTTTTATGAATCGTACGATAACAGCGGTGGGCTTTCACGTGATAAATTGTCAAATCTTTTTAATTATCTTTCGAAAAATACTTTGGTGATTCTGGATAATCCGCTGGCTGTAAATCAGTCAATCATCAATGCCGAACTCAGTATCGACAAGTTGTTATTTAAAACTAAAAACAGCGGCAAATTTTATCTGGAAAAAGAAAATACTTATGTTGACGCGGCCGGTATCATGGCCGGTCTCGACAGGTTCGGACAAATTTCTCTGGAAGATCTCAATCTGGATCAGGAAAAAGATAACGCGGCAATCATCATTGCGTTTGAAACTCATCAATATCTTTGCACGGGAGAATTGCATGCCGGTGAGATTAAGGAAGACGCGTGTTTGAGGTGGACCGCGGAAAAGATTAAATTGTGGCTGTCCGAAGGCATGTTGATTTTTTTATTTTGTCCGGCTCCGGAGGCGGTTCAACGAATGAAGCATCTGCTTTTGTCCTACGACTTGCCTGTGGAGATTTTATTTTCTCAAGAATCTGTTCTGGAATTTATTGACCGCTGCGAAGGGAGTTCTTGGCTTGTTTTGCTGGAAGGTGAAATTTCCACCAGCTTTATTATACCGGCAATGAAGCTGGTCTTTTTAAGTGAAGAAGAAATTTTTGTCAAAAAAGCTCCCCGCCGCCGCGTCAGGCCCGCGCGGGAAGGGTACTTTATTAAATCATTCGGTGATTTAAAGGAAAATGATTTTATCGTTCATACTGATTTCGGCATCGGTGTTTATCGTGGATTGAAAAAAATTACCGTGGGCAAGATTGAGAACGATTTTTTAATTATCGAGTATCTGGACAGCGACAAACTCTACATTCCCGTTAATTCACTGGAGAAAATTCAACGCTATCTCGGACCGGACGGTTATGTGCCGAAGATGGATAAGATGGGCGGAACTTCGTGGGAAGCGGTGAAAGAAAAGGTTAAAAAATCGGTGCGGGAATATGCCGAGGAACTGGTTGCGATCTATGCCGCCCGCGAAGCCCTGGAGAGGAAATCTTTCGCACCGCCCGACCGGATTTACGAGGAATTTTGCTCCACTTTTGAATTTGAAGAAACACCGGATCAGAATAAGGCGATTGAAGATATCCATATGGACATGGATGATTCCAAGCCGATGGACAGGCTGATTTGCGGCGACGCCGGTTTCGGTAAAACGGAAGTTGCAATCAGGTCGGCTTTCCGGGCTGTGATGGACGGCAAGCAGGTTGCCGTTTTAGTGCCCACAACTATTCTGGCGGAACAGCATTATCAGACTTTTTCCCGACGTTTCCGGGATTTCCCGGTTCGCGTGGAAGTGTTAAATCGTTTCAAGAGTACTGCAGAACAAAAGAAAATTATTGAAGAGATGAAAAACCAAAAGGTAGATATTGTCGTGGGGACACATCGCCTGTTGCAAAAGGACGTTGAATTTAAAGATTTGGGACTGGTGATCATTGATGAAGAACAGCGCTTCGGCGTGGCGCACAAAGAAAAATTAAAAAAGATGCGCACACTCGTTGATGTGCTCACTCTCTCGGCAACTCCTATCCCGCGAACGCTTCATTTGTCGCTGGTCGGCATCAGGGATTTGTCTATTATTAATACGCCGCCGGAAGATCGCGTGTCCATAAAAACGTATGTTTTGGAATTTGATGAAGACGCGATTAAATCCGCTATAGAGAAAGAACTGGCGCGTCAGGGACAGATATTCTTTGTTCATGACAGGGTGCGTTCAATTTATTCTATTGCTCGTCTGGTGCAGCGTCTGGTGCCGCAGGCAAGGGTATCGGTCGTTCACGGTCAAATGAAACCGGCGGAAATTGAAAAAGCCATGACAGGATTTATCCGGCACGAATGTGAAGTGCTGGTTTGCACCACTATTATCGGGTCCGGTTTGGATATACCCACTGCCAATACAATCATTATCAATCGCGCCGAAAAGTTCGGATTGGCGCAACTCTATCAGATACGCGGCCGCGTGGGCCGTTCCAATCAGGAAGCGTTTGCTTACCTCCTGCTGCCACGGGGAGCAATGCTTTCGCGCGAAGCCATGAAGAGATTGCAGGTGATTAAAGAATTTTCCGAGCCCGGATCCGGATTCAGAATAGCTTATAATGATCTGGAAATCCGCGGAGGCGGGAATCTGCTGGGCATTTCGCAATCAGGTCATATTTCCGCTGTTGGTTATGAACTCTATACTGAATTAATGGAGCGGACGGTTCGGGAAATTAAAGGAGAAGAAATTGTTGAAGAAGATTCATTGCCGGAAATTCAGATGGGAATTTCCGCTTTTATCCCGGAAGAGTATGTGCAGGATGTTCATCAGCGGCTGGTTTTATATAAAAGAATATCTCTGGCCGTCAATGATGAAGAAATTAATCAGATTAAAAGTGAGTTACAGGATTGTTACGGAGATTTGCCCCGATCAGTGGATAATTTGTTGCAGGTAATCACCATAAGAAATTGCCTTAAGCCCCTGAAGGGTAAAAAAATGGGCTATGACGGCAAACATTTGTATATTTTCTTTAGGGCTTCATCTCCGGTTGACCCTGCGAAAATTATTACTCTTTATCATAAGAAAATTAAAGGGTTGCGTTTTACACCGGATTACAAATTGTTTGTGCCCATTCAGGGCGGGTCCGAAAAGGAGATTTTGACGCAGGCTGATGCATTATTAAAGATGCTTGCCCATTAGATATAAGCAGGATATAATAAAACGTTATGATTAAAACAAAATTTCATTCCGGAATTTTTTCTTTTGTCCGAATGGTTCCCCAAAGCATTGCCTTTCAATGGTATGCTGTTTTATTTGCGCTGGTGTTGAGTCTTATTATCGCCTGCGAAAAGATGGACATGTTTTCCCGTCCTTACGTTGCCACTGTGAACGGCTCAAAAATTTATCTCGATGATTATCAGTCCCTTTTAGATCAGAAAATGTACATGGTGTCCAAAGACTTTCTGGATCAACCTGATTATCAGAAACGATTCGAAGAAGAAGTCCTGGACGGTATGATTACGGAAAAAATAATGCTCTTAAGGGCGCAGGAACTTAATATATCCGTAAGTGATGTTGAATTGGATAATAAAATTAAAGAAATAAAAAACGATTACGGACAGGATTTTACCAGTCTGTTTGCGCGGGAAAATGTAAATTATGAAAAATGGAAAGAAGACTTTAGAAAAGAAATGCTTTTGCAAAAGCTCGTCGACGTCGACGTCAATTCCAAAATAAAAATATCGGATGACGAAGCCGAAAATTATTTTAATAAACATCGCGATAATTATAAAAAGGAATCCCGTGTAAGAATCGCGCAAATCGTTGTCCGGGATAGGGCAACAGCTCAAAAAGCGGTGGAAAAATTAAAGGCCGGAGAAGATTTTGCCAAAGTGGCCGCCGCCATGTCTATCGGTCCGGAAGCTCAAAATGGCGGAGATCTGGGGTTTATTACAAGATGGGTAATGCCGGAACCGCTGGATAAGACTATTTTCAAAATGCCCGTTAACACGATGAGTTCTATTGTGCAAAGTTCTTACGGATTTCATATATTTAAAATTCTGGAGAGCCAGCCCGCAAAAGCCGGAAATTTTGCGGATGTCCGGGAAGATGTGATTGCTGATATCCGGATGCAGAAAGAGGATGCTGCTTTCACCGCCTGGCTGGAAGCATTGAAGAAGAAGGCGGTCATTAAAAGAAAAACAAATATCAAGACAAAGGGATTAAGTAAGTAAAATCAAATTGGGGAGGAATCGCTGTGAAGTTTTACCAAAAATGTATTTTAATTCTATGGAGTATAATGCTTTTGAACGTGCCGGCTTACGCCGAAGTTGTAGATAGAATTGTTGCCGTGGTGAATGATGAAATCATAACGCTTTACGAATTTAATTCGGCATTCGAACCTTATCTCAAAAATATTGAAAATACCTATAAAGGGAATGATAAAGAGGCGGTCATCAAACAAACGAGAGATGCGTTCTTTCAGAGAATGGTTGATAATATGCTCATTGAGCAGGAAGCAAAAAAAACCGGTATTAGCGCCAGCGTTAAGGATGCAGATGTGGATGCAGTGCTTCAGGACGTAGTTACCAAACAGAAATTGAATATGCAGGATTTTTTGAAAAATCTTGAGAAGGAAGGCGCCTCCATTGAATCTGTTAAAAAAGAGATAAGGTCGCAATTGATTCGTATGCGGCTGTTACGACGCGAAGTCAAAGATAAAATAATTGTGGGTGATGAAGAAATAGGCGAATATTACAATAAGCACCGTCAGGAATATGAAGGTAAAGAAAGCGTAAGAATGAAACAGCTTTTGTTGCAGCTTCCACCTAACGCGGACAAAACTGTGAAAATGAAAATGAAAAATGAAGCTGAACGCCTGCGCGGACTTATTATGAGCGGAGAATCTTTTGATTTGCTGGTTGCAAAATATTCTCAGGGACCTGCGGCGGCGCAGGGAGGCGATATTGGTTATATCGAAAGAGGAACTATTATTCCGGAAGTCGAGGCGGCGGCATTCAGTCTTCCGGTAGAGAAGGTGAGTGAGGTAATTGAATCCAGTATAGGATTTCATATCATTAAAGTCGTGGATAAAAAAGGTGCCGGTTTGAAACCGATTGCGATGGTGCGGGAAGAAATAAAGGCAAAAATTGAGGATGAGAAACTGGATAAAAAATTTGATGAATGGATCTCCTCGGTTCGCGCAAGGTCGCATATCGAAACAAAGCTGTAAAAGATTGATAAAAGAAAAATATGGATGCGATAAAAATCAGGGGCGCCTCACAACATAATTTAAAAAATATCAATCTGGACATACCCCGGGATAAATTCGTCATTATTACCGGTGTGAGCGGCTCAGGCAAATCATCGCTTGCTTTTGATACGATATACGCTGAAGGTCAGCGGCGATATGTGGAATCCCTTTCCACTTACGCGCGTCAGTTTATCGGACAAATGGATAAACCGAATGTGGAATCCATTGAAGGCTTATCGCCGGCGATAGCCATAGAACAGCGCACGGCCAGCCATAATCCGCGTTCCACGGTAGGCACGGTCACCGAAATTTACGACTACTTCCGTCTGCTCTACGCCGCTGTGGGTGTTTGTCATTGTTACCGCTGCGGACGGGAAATTAAATCGCAAACAATTGACAGTATTCTTGATGCCGTTCTTTCGCTTCCGGCCAATACATCCTTTAGTATTCTGGCGCCGCTTGTCCGCGGGAAAAAAGGGGAATTCCAGAAAGAATTTAAAAAACTTCAAAAAGAAGGGTTCGCGCGCGTCCGGATTGACGGAGAGATCAGAGATCTTGCGGAAGAAATTATTCTGGAAAAGAATAAGCGTCATGATATCGATCTTGTTGTTGACCGTCTGGTGTTAAAAGAGGGCGTGAGAAAGAGACTGCGTGATTCTCTGGAAATTGCGACCAGCCGTGCGGACGGACTTGTGCGAATAGCTCTTGTCAATGGCGAAGAAATGCTTTTCAGCGAAAAGTATGCCTGTCCTGATTGTGGAATAAGTCTTCCGGCGCTTACTCCCCGTATGTTTTCGTTCAACAGCCCTTATGGCGCTTGTCCTGATTGTAACGGTCTGGGCTCCTGCATGCGCTTTACGGAATATCTGGTTGTGCCGGATGCCGGATTGTCTTTGAGGGAAGGCGCTATCGCGCCGTGGGCCGGCCGGAACTCTCTTTATTATTACAGCATTCTGGATGCGCTGAGCACCCATTACGGTTTTGATGTTAATACGCCGTTTAATAAATTGCCGGAGAGAATCCAGAAAGTTCTTCTCTACGGATCGGTTAATGAAAATATTAAATTCTATCATGATCGTTCCAATAAAAGATATTTTACCCACCGTCCGTTTGAAGGGGTGATCAAGCAACTGGAGCGCCGTTGGAAAGAAACAACGTCCGTGGCTGTCCGTAATGACCTGATGCGTTATATTGATTTAAGCGCCTGCGATACGTGTCGTGGAGCGCGTTTGAAGAAAGAAACGCTTGCCGTTACAGTTATGGGCAAAAATATTTATGAGCTCTGCCAAATGTCCATTCGCGTCTGTTTTAATTTTTTCGAACAACTGGAACTATCAGAGCAGGAAAAAAATATTACGGAAAGAATTATCAGGGAAATAAAAAACAGGCTTCAATTTCTGCTGAATGTCGGCATGGATTATCTTACGCTGGAACGATCCACATCATCTTTATCGGGAGGCGAAAGTCAGCGCATCCGGCTGGCCACGCAGATCGGTTCCGGATTAATGGGGGTTCTGTATGTGCTGGATGAGCCTACCGTCGGACTGCATCAAAAAGATAATCTGCGTCTGATTGATACTTTGAAGAAACTGCGCGATATGGGCAATACCGTGCTGGTTGTGGAACATGACGCCGATATGATCATGGCCTGTGATCATATCGTGGATATAGGTCCTGGCGCCGGAACGCAGGGTGGAGAAATAGTTTTTCAGGGAACTCCTGAAGAAATTCTGCAAAGCGATAATTCGCTTACGGGAAGGTATTTATCAGGAAAAGAATCCATAGCGTTACCTTTAAAAAGAAGGCCGATTACCGGCAGACATATTCTTCTGGAAGGCGCCAGTGAAAACAACCTTAAAAATATTGATATTAAAATACCAGTGGGAGTGTTTACGACGGTAACCGGCGTGTCGGGATCCGGTAAAAGCACCATGGTGATTGAAACGCTTTATAAGGTGATGGCGCGCCGCTTGAATCAGTATAATGGGTCAATGGGAAGAATTAAAAAAGTCGTGGATTTGGGGGATATTGAACGTGTCATCATGATTAATCAGCATCCCATCGGCCGCACGCCGCGATCAAATCCAGTAACTTATACGGGAATATTTTCTTTTATCCGCGATTTATTTACCAATCTTCCCGAATCAAGAATGCGCGGATATAAACCGGGGAGGTTCAGCTTTAATGTAAAAGGCGGACGCTGCGAGGCCTGCGAAGGCAACGGTCTGATAAAGATTGAAATGCACTTTCTGCCCGATGTTTATGTGACCTGCGATGTCTGCCACGGTAAACGATTCAACACCGATACGCTGGATATCAAATATAAAGATAAGAATATTGCCGATATTCTAGACATGACAGTTGCTCAGGCTCTGGAGTTTTTTTCCAATATTCCTTCAATCAGATCGCATCTGCAATTGCTCAGTGATGTCGGGTTGGGTTATATTCATCTGGGGCAGTCGGCAACCACTCTCTCCGGCGGCGAAGCGCAAAGGATAAAACTGGCGCGGGAATTGGGCAAGAAAACAAACAGCAATACCCTTTATATTCTGGATGAGCCCACGATTGGATTGCATTTCGCGGATATTCAAAAATTACTGGATGTTTTGATGCGTCTCGTGGATATGGGCAATACCATGGTCGTCATTGAGCATAATCTGGATATAATAAAGTGCGCCGATTATGTTATTGATCTTGGACCGGAGGGAGGCGCCGGGGGCGGCAGAATTATTGTTTCCGGTACGGTGGAAAAAGTGGCTCAGGAAGAACAATCTTCAACAGGTCAATTTTTACAGAAAATTATTTTCCCCTGAGAAAATTTTCTCCCAATATCCTAACCGTATCCAAAATACTTTTTTGAATGCAATTGCATAGATACTTAAGGTGTATTTGAATAATTATTATTCTGTTAATCATTGTGTCATAAATGATATCTTGACATATATATAAAAATAGTTTTATAATTTAACACTTTTAAATTATCGGAAGTCAATACATGTTGATGCGTTCCGCAGAGGATACCGGGCTGTCTAAATATTCAAAATATAAACATTCTATATTAATTGTAGATGATGAGGATTCAATCCTCAATGCTTTTAAACGCATTTTGGCCGATGATGATTATGAAGTTCATGCTGTGAACAACGGTATGGAAGGTCTGAATATACTGCGTGCGTCTCAAAAGCCTTATTCCCTGATTGTTTCCGATCAAAGAATGCCGGAGATGAGCGGTGTTCAATTTTTTGCTCAAGCCAAGGATATTTTTCCTGATGCCGTCCGTATCCTTTTGACGGGATATGCGGATTCCGACGCTATCATTGATGCCATTAATAAGGGCGGGGTTCATCTTTATTTTACAAAACCATGGCATGAAGAAGAAATTCTGCTGCATATCAAGCAATCGCTTTCCAAAGTAGAAATACTGGCTGAAAATAAGCGTCTGATTGAACTCATCAAGGTCAAAAATAAAGAGTTGGTGAGATTAAATAAAACGCTTGAGAAAAAAGCTACTGACAGAACAAACGATCTTTTAGCTCAAACTGAAAAACTCAAGGACAGTTATCGAAAGTCACAACTGATTCTGGATGGCATCGTCAAGACGTTGTCTAAGATTGTAGAGACGAGAGATCCTTACACGTCTGGACATGAAGATCAGGTCGCCAAAATTGCCTGCCGGATTGCCAAAGAAATGAAATTAACCGAAGAGCAAATCTCGTCCATTTATATTTCCGCCACGCTTCATGACATCGGGAAAATATCCGTTCCTTCGGAAATACTGACCAAACCCAGCGTTTTAAGTAATCTGGAAAGGGAAATCATCAAGACGCATTGTAAAGTTGCTAATGATATTCTTGTCAATATTGAGTTTCCTTATCCAGTAGCGGAGATTATTTATCAGCATCATGAACGGATGGACGGTTCAGGTTATCCCAGAGGGTTAAAGGGAGACAGTATTGCACTGGAGGCCCGCATTATCGGGGTTGCGGATGTGATTGATGCCATGGCTTCCTATCGGCCTTACCGGCCGGCGCTGGGAGTTGACGCGGCGATTGAAGAGATAACAAAGTTCAGAGGAGTAGCCTATGACCCTTCAGTTGTGGACGCCTGCTTAAGAATTTATAATAGAACTACTCCCAATAGTATTAATTGAAAATAAAAAACAACGATCATTTTCTTCCCCTATTTAACGCTTTTTATTATTTTCTCTCTCCAAAAATTGCTCTGCCTATGCGTACGATGGTTGCTCCTTCTTCAATGGCGATTTCAAAATCATCGGTCATACCCATGGAAAGTTCTTCCATTTGAATTCCGGTAATTCCTTCGCTTGTGATTTTGTCACGAAGATTTTTTAATTCGGAAAAATACGGACGGGAATTTTCGGGATGATCGGAGTAAGGCGCCATCGTCATCAATCCTTTTACTGAAATATTTTCCAGTCCGGAGACCTCTTTAATCAAATCGATGGATTGGATTGCCGTTATGCCGCTTTTTGTTTTTTCACCGCTTATATTGATTTCAATCAGAATATTTATCTTGCGTCCTGTCAAAGGGGCTCTTTTATTTATTTCCTCGGCAAGTTCCAGGCGGTCGACGGAATGGATATAATCGAAGAGATTTACGACATATTTTGCCTTATTGGTTTGAAGATGTCCGATCATATGCCATTGCACGCGTTGTCCTATAACAGCAATTTTCTCTCTGGCTTCCTGAACATAATTCTCTCCAAAAGCTGTTAATCCCGCGTTGACCGCCTGTTCGATGATATGGGGCGGGACTGTTTTTGTTACCGCTAAAAGTCTAACGGAAGCAGGATCGCGATTGCTTCTTGCGGCAGCGGCGGCTATTCTTTGTTTGATCGTGCTTATATTGGCTGCAATACTTGTTTCCATAAAATTTATTCCACCGGATAGCTCAAAATTTGATAGCTTCAAATTTTTTTAGTGTTTCCAAAACTTCGCAAAGTGGAAGTCCGATGACGTTTGTATAAGATCCGCGAATTGATTGAATGAAATAAGCGCCTTTTCCCTGTATAGCATATCCGCCGGCCTTGTCGTAGGGTTCATCACAGGCGATATACCATTCCAGTTCTTCAGGACTGATCGTTTTGAAACGTACGGCTGATTGAACAACTTTTGTTGAGTAATCTTTGTTTGCTGTGTTAACAATTGTAAAACCGGTAAACACTTTATGCTCGCGTCCGCTTAGCTTTTGCAGCATATTTTTCGCCTGAGTCTTGTTTTTCGGTTTGCCCAGAATTATTCCGTCAATAACGACAATTGTATCGGCGCCCAGCACCCAGGCTTTGGGGAATTTTTTGGCAATAACCATTGCCTTTTTACGCGAGAGTCTTGTAACATGCTCTTGTGGACTTTCTCCAGCAAGGTAATTTTCGTTGACGTGGGCCGGAATTATTTTGAATTTCAAACCGACGGATTTCAGAATTTCCCGCCGTCGGGGAGATTCTGATGCCAGAATAAATAAATCTTTGGAAACAATGGGCATATTCTTTCTTTTCTCGAAAATATTATTTTGTATTTCTATCACAAATTTAAAGATGCATGTCAATTGCAAATTATAATTGCATTTCCGGATCGATTGGCGTTAATATGAAACAAAAAAAGGGGAGCAGACGATGAGAAAAATATTCATTACATTTCTGATTTTAACCATCCTCGCGGTTTCGGCAGGTGCGGCTTGGGCTGAAGAAAGAATGGTTCAGTTAACCGTTCCCGGTTGTTCCGCCTGAGGCGCTAAAAACAGGATAGGTGCTATCCTGAAGGAAACCAAGGGCGTAAAAAAATACGAGTTCGAGGGCAAGGATTTGTTAATAATAACTTTTGACGACAAAATCATCACCCTTGATCAAGTTATCAGCGCACTGGAAAGAGGCGGAAACCAGATAAAAGGGAAACCGGTTTATAAAAATAAAAATTAGAGATATTTCTTTATTTTCCCCGCTTCCAGTTTTTCGACAATTCGTTTGACATCCTGGGAGCGGCCTTTTTTACATATAAGCAAAGCGTCTTTTGTTTCGACTATTATCAAATCTTTTACTCCTACCAGCGCTGTCAATTTGCGGGGGGTGTAAATAAGAGAGCTTTCAGAATCTTCAAGAATTGCCTGACTGCCGCTAAGTATCACATTTTCTTTAATATCTTTGGGTGATATTTCCCAGAGGGCATCCCAGCTGCCGACATCGCTCCAGCCGAAATTTCCCGGAATCACAAAAACGTTGTCTGCTTTTTCCATAACTCCGTAGTCAATAGAAATGGATGAGAGCTTTTTGTATACATGGCGCACGGTCACCGCTTCTCGGGATGTGCCGAGAGTCTCATTTATTTTCATCAGTCCAGCGTATAAATCCGGAAGCCAGCGGCTGATTTCTTTTAATATAACGGAGGCCTTCCAGATAAACATTCCGCCGTTCCAGTAAAAATTCCCACTTTGAATAAATTGGGCCGCCTGCTGATAATCAGGTTTTTCGCGGATAGATCCGACGCGAAAAACTTCTTCACCGGCTATATGTTTAAAGGAATTTGCTATTTCAATGTATCCGAAACCTGTTTGAATGCTGGAAGGTTTGATGCCTATGGTTACCAATCCGTTTTCCTGCTCGGCGATTTTTGCGGCTGCCTCAATGGCGTTAATAAATTTTTTTGAGTCATCGATGGCATGATCGGAGGGAAGAACTACCATGACATCGTCAGCCACCTTTTTGCAAATATGCAATGCGGCAAGCCCGATGCAGGCCGCGGTATTTTTCCCTTCCGGTTCGATAATAATGTTTCGTAAGGGAATTTCCGGAAGCTGTTTGATTAAAGTGCGGACGTGTTTTTTTCCCGTTACCACCAGAATATTGTCAGGAGGAATCAGCGGTTTTATCCGGTCAACAGTTTCCTGAATAATCGTTTTCTCGCTTAGTATGTCCAGTAAGTGTTTAGGCTTCTTTTCTCTGCTGCGGGGCCAGAATCTTGCGCCTTTCCCGCCGGCCATTATTACTGCGTACATTCTTTAAACTCCCTGATGTCTTATAGTGTTGAATGCTTATAATATAATGTGTCTTGCAATTTCAAGCTGGAAAATATATTTTAACTACAATGTCAACAATAATATATCCAGAAATAACTTTTAAAAAGGGACGGGAAGCCGCTGTACTGCGCGGTCATCCATGGGTTTTTTCCGGTGCAATAGCGGCGGTTCGAGGGAACCCCGGCGCCGGTGATATTGTTTTGGCCAGAGATTCGGCAGGTAATCCTCTGGCGTTGGGATTTTATAATCCTTCAACAGATATCGCTTTTCGTGCTTTAACAAAAAGATGTGAGGAAAATATCTCTCAATATTTCTGGCAGGCTCGTTTGCAGGCCGCAATCAAATTGCGGCAAAAAATTATCGGTGAGGAAACAAACGCCTATCGTTTGATCAATGCTGAAGGCGATGGATTTCCGGGGCTGATTGTAGATGTCTATGATAAAACGCTCGTTCTTTCAATTGCCACCGCCGGAATGGAAAAACAAAAAAGTCATATTTTAAATGCTCTTATATCCCAATTAAAACCGGTATTGATTTATGAACAAAGCGAAAGCAGGTCACGCTCGCTGGAAGGATTGGAAACAAAAAACGGGGTTGTTTTCGGGGGGAATATAAGCGGCCCTGTGGAAATCATGGAAAACTCTCTGAAGTTTGAAGTCGATGTCATCTCCGGACAGAAAACGGGATTCTTTCTTGATCAACGCGTCAATAGAGAGAAGATAGGAGCATTGAGCCGCGATGCCAGTGTGTTGAATTGCTTTTCTTACACAGGCGCTTTTTCCGTATATTGCGCCGAAGGCGGAGCCAAAAGAGTTGTTTCTCTGGACATATCCAAACCCGCATGCACAGCGGCTAGAAAAAATTTGCATCTTAACTGGTTTGCCGATGAAAATTTTCCGGTAATCGAAGCGGATGTATTTGCTTATTTGCGCAATATGCAGGAAAACTTCAGTATGATTATTCTTGATCCTCCGGCTTTTACCAAAACAAAGAGAGATGTGGCCAAAGCCACACGGGGGTATAAGGAAATTAATTTACAGGCAATCAAACATCTTACAAAAGGCGGCATATTAGCCACATTTTCCTGTTCTAATTTTATCGAGGAAGATCTTTTTTATAAAATTGTTCTTGCCGCGGCGCGGGATGCAGGTGCCGATTTGCAGCTTTTAACAAGACTGGAAGCGGGACCGGATCATCCGATCTTATTAGGACATCCCGAAGGCCGCTATCTTAAGGGGTTGTTGCTGGTCAAGAAAAGTTAATCGGGGAGGACAGTTGACCGGGAGCGCATTCCCGTAAGGGAGGCGCAATAATGAATAATCATATTCCTTACCGGTAAAATCCGAAGGGTTTTACAAAATGCCTATCTGCGGTGTTGCGCTCCGTTCGCGTCGCTGCAACCTACGAAAAAGTAGGCCTCACTCCGCGATACTCGCGCGCCTTGCATCTAAGCATTTTGAACAACCTCTAAACAGGAGTGCAACAAACCCAAATCGATGATTTAATCAGGCGTTGCAATTATTAATTTTCATAGGATAAAGTTTTCTTGACATAAGATGTAAAGATTGACTGTAAATTTTTCTTCCTGAAATCCTCAAGTTAACAACATTGAAAATTATTCAACCTTACAATCGGAAAGAAATAAGAAAGCAACAGGAAAAATAAAGGAAGCAAAAAAATCCTGCGGACCATACCCATGAAGCGAAATGCGAAAAATAACCAATGCTGTCTATTCGCGAAATAGCAGTGCTATAGGCAAAGACGAGCGACACTAACACAAGACCGAAGAGGGTGGCTGCTACTCCGGCTAAAGATGAAAAACCTGATTCCATATTTATTCCCCTTTAAAATGCGACACCCTTCTTTATCTAGTCGTCAATCAACAATTATTTTATCAATCTTCACTTCGCGAAGATCATTTTTATAGCAATGATCAGTAATGCTATTCCGAATATTCTTTCCAATGATTGATTAGATAAATTATTGGCAAATTTTGCGCCAATGAGACCGCCAAATATGAAACCGACGCAGATTAATGCAGCAATTGGAAAATCAACATATCCTTCTTTATAGTATGTCCACGCGGCAAGTATGCCTATTGGCGGAACTAATAAAGCCAAGGTTGTTCCTTGGGCCATTTTTTGAGAAAGACCGGCAAATATTACGAGAATCGGTACTATAATAGTTCCACCGCCAATACCGATAAGGCCGCTTAATAATCCAGCCAACAAACCGGTGAAAATATACAGAAATGCATTAGTGATACCCATCTATCAATGTCCTCCTATTCATTTAAAACTTAAAACTAAACCTTTATTTGTTCATCATTAATATTAATAATTCAGCCTCTCATTTCATTACGTCGATAAATATATTATCGCAAAAATATAAAAGCAATCATCTTTTTATCTTATTCACCTGTAAGAAATAAAATTATAATATTTACAAATTATTAATTTAATTAACAGATCACTTTTAAAATTTTCTCTTGACACATAGAAAAATATTAATTATATAGTTAACAAATATATTAACTATTTAACTATTGGTTAAGCATGAGTGCTATTTAAAACCATGATAGAATCTTGCGATTAGGCCGGAAAGGGAGAGGAAATGGATAGTATTTTTAAACTTCAAGCTGATATCTGTAAAATATTCGCCAATGACAAGCGTTTGAAGATTATCAACCTTCTTAAAATTGGCGAGATGTCTAACCAGGAAATCATGCAGGAGACAGGTTTAAGCAAGGTAAACGTATCGCAGCATATAAATATTCTTAAATCCAAAGGGGTGATTATATCCCGTCGCGAAGGCCAGCAGTTGTTTTACTCGATTTCCAATCCCAAAATAATTCAGGCCTGCAACCTAATGAGGGAAGTGCTTGTGGAACAGCATCTTGCTAGAGAAAAGGCTGTATACAGGTTTGTTAAAGAATCAAGCAATAAATCTTTGAAACGCAAAACAACGACAAAGCGATAGGAGATATAATTTTTAAATATTTGTGATCTTAACGGTACAAAAATTAAACGGGGTAAAAGAGTACACAACAATAAGGTAGGGAAAAATAAAGGAGGTCTTATGAGAAAAATAATTACATTTTCCTTAATGAGTATCATTGCGACAGTACTAATGACGGGCAGCGCTTACGCGACCAACGGCATGCGAATGATCGGTTTCGGTCCCGTTCAGGATTCCATGGGTGGAGTCAGTGTGGGCCTCACGCTGGATGCCGCATCAATACTGACCAATCCGGCCGGTATGGGTGATTTGCCGGGACGGATAGATTTCGGCGCATCATATTTCAAGCCTTCTGTGGATTATAAGGCAACCGGAGGAGCGAATGGGGCTACAATTGATTCAGATCGTGGAGCTTCGCCTGTTCCTGCCTTTGGCTTAATCATACCTCTTAGTGAAAAATTCAGATTTGGAGTTGGCGCATACGGTGTGGCCGGTATGGGTGTTGATTATCCTGCAAATCTTTACGGTAGCGTCACCTATACATCATATTCACAAATGCGTTTCGCGCCAGCGATTTCTTACAAAATTAACGATATGGTAACCGTAGGAGTCACAGCCAATATCATGTATGCGACCATGGAATTCAATGTTGCTAGCGCTGCTGATCAGCTGCCACATATGGGCGCATCGTCTTTTGGTTATGGGGCTACGATCGGAGTTTTGGTGAAACCGGTAGATTTTCTCCAGATAGGATTGGCCTATGAGACAAAAAGCACTTTCCAGGATTTTGATTTTAATACATCAGCCGGTGTAGATAAAATAGAATTTGATCAGCCGCAGGTGGCGACAATAGGCTTAGGTATAAAACCCCTCAAAAACTTGTCCATTGGTTTTGATGTCGAATGGATAAACTGGTCAGAAACAAATGGGCAAAACTTGCCCAAATACACAGCCAACGCTAGCTCTGCCATGCCTTGGAATATGGATTGGAGCGATCAGTTCGTCTATAAAATTGGTATTCAATACATAGTTCATCCGATGGTTGTCTTGAGGGCCGGTTATAACTATGGTAAAATGCCCCTCGATGAAAATCGTGCATTCGAAAATATTGCCTTCCCCGCCGTTTCTGAGCAACATTTTACCGCGGGCATTGGAATTAATTTTACCAAGAAATTCACGCTTAATATCGGTGGTATGTATTCACCGACGGTAAATATTAGCGGGTCTAATCCGGCACAGCATATCAGCTCATATGACACAGAGATGTCACAGTACTCCATTGATATGGGAATTGCCTATACCTTTTAAACATTATATTGATAGGCACGGCAGATAATCTCTGTCGTGCCTATCAACTTGAAGTATTATTTGAATTTGAAAAGGCGGACATATCAAATGTTTTATGACTTAGCAATTTTGCCGGTAACCGGAGGTTATTTATGAACCAGCAGACAAAAGAATATCTGGAAGGGCAATTCGGCAATCGCGCCAATTTTAATGAAATGGAGCGCGTGTTATACAGCCATGATATAGCGGCGATACCTTCTCTTATTGCTCCGCTCATCGGCAAAACCATTCCTGACGCCATTGTTCAGCCGCAAAACGAAGAAGAACTTGTTGGTCTGGTTTATTGGGCTCGGCAAAACAACATTGCTCTGACGCCGCGGGCCAAAGCTTCTTCCGGTTACGGCGGTGTACTGCCCGTTAAAAAAGGTATCGTTGTTGATTTCTTCCGTCTGAATAAAATTTTATCCATAGATAAGCAAGCCATGACGGTTACCTGTCAGGCTGGTGTTGTCTGGGAAAAAGTTGACGCTGCACTGGCCAAACAGGGTCTCACGGTAAATCTTTATCCGTCCAGTTATCCCGGTTCCACTGTTGGTGGCTGGCTGGCGCAGGGCGGAGCGGGTTTCGGTTCCTACCAATACGGCTGGTTTCGGGAAAATGTCATTTCTGCACGCGTGGCGCTGCCTGATGGCGCGGTGCGCGTTTTTACCGGCGCCGATCTGGATTTGATTGCCGATGCCGAAGGGACGACCGGTTTTATTCTTGATTTAACCATGAAAGTTCAGCCGAAAGATGAACTCGAAATCATTGCCATCGGTTGCCCGGAAGCCGATGCTCTGCAAAAGATTGTTGAGGATATCGTAAAAGCGGATCTCCCCATATGGTCGCTGGTATTCATCAATCCCCGGATGGCCGAAATGAAAAATCGTTCACCGTTAATGGAACACAACGGTCATCCCACAGAAGAAAGAGTGCTTCTTCCCGCATCCTATGTTGCCACAATAGCTTTTCATAAAAAGGATACGGGACAAGTGACGGAGAGTCTTAAAAAAATATTACATCGCTGCCAGGGTGAAATATTAAGTGAACGCATTGCCGAACATGAATGGAAAAACCGTTTCAAAATCATGGTGGTCAAACGTCTTGGTCCCAGTCTTGTTCCCGCCGAAGTCGTCATCCCTCTTTCGCGATTGGGCCACTTTATGGCGGAAGTCGAAAATAAAATTAATCAACCCGTTGTCAAAGAAGGCACTGTTATCCGCAAGGGCAAGGACGGAGAACCGGAAGTTGTTATTCTGGGATTTATTCCCGCCGATCAGCGCAAGTTCAGCTACAATTTTGTTTTCAGTCTTTCGTTATCCATTATGAAAATTGCCGAGGCCAATGGCGGCCGCGCCTATTCCACCGGTTTATATTTCAAGGCTAAAGCCCAAAAAGTTTTAGGTAAAGAACGGTTAGCCAGACTGAAAGCTTTCAAAAAACAGATTGACGAAAAGGGTATTTTCAATCCCGGAAAGGTCATGGGCTACAATCTTATGGACAGCGCCGTAAGCGTCGGCTCTGCCGTTGAGCCGCTGATCCGGCCTTTCGGTAATTATGTGATCACGCATATCGGAGAAAGAAAAAGTTATCCTTTAACTGATATTCCGGCGGATGTTGTCTGGTATGCTTACAGCTGTTCTCAATGCGGTTATTGTGTGGAAGAATGCGATCAATTTTACGGTCGCGGCTGGGAAAGCCAGAGTCCGCGCGGCAAATGGTACTGGCTGCGGGAATATCTGGAAGGAAGAGCTAAATGGACACAGGCGCAGATTGATACTTTTTTGGTCTGTACAACCTGCGAGCTTTGCAACCTGCGCTGTTCCGCCGCTCTGCCTATTGAGCCGGCCTGGATGAAACTGCGCGGCAAGCTGATCAATCAGGAAAAGCGGATGACGTTTCCTCCTTTTGAAATGATGGCCGAAGCGCTGCGTTCTGAAGGCAACATCTGGGCCGGTTACCGCAAAAACAGGGCAGAGTGGTTTCCGGAAGACCTTAAGGCCAAGCATGGCCCCGGCATTAAAGCGCAGGCCTTGTATTTTGCCGGATGCACAGTCAGCTATGTGGAGCATGATATCGGCATGGCAACCGTAAGATTGCTCGACCGCGCCGGTGTGGATTTTGCCTATGCCGGAAAACCGGAGAATTGCTGCGGCACCCCGATGCTGGTTGCCGGTAAATGGGACCTTTTTGAAGATATCATGCGCAAGAATATAGAGCTTGTAAAGCGAACCAGTGCTGACACTGTGATTGCCTCCTGTCCGGCCTGCGACATGATGTGGCGTAATGTTTATCCCGAATGGGCCAAGAAACTGGGCATTGAATATAATATCAAGACCAAACATTACTCCGAAGTTATTGCTGAAAAAATAAAATCCGGCGAATTTGTTTTTCCTGCAAATAATATGCAGCCGGTCAAGGTAACCTGGCATGATTCCTGTCATATCGGCAGGGCATCCGGCGTTTACGAGCCTCCCCGCGATTTGATTAAGGCGATTCCCAATGTGGAATTTGTCGAGATGGAGCACCATCATGAAAAAGCGCATTGTTGCGGCAGTGTTTTGACTTTGATTAAAGATCCGCCGGTCGCCGCCGATATCGGTAAAACAAGGCTGGATGAAGCGGTTGATGCTGGTGCCGAGAAGCTGCTGGCATTGTGCCCATGCTGTCAGGTGCAGTTGCGTATAACCGCGAAAAAGAAAAATATACCGGTGGAAGTCGTGGATTTAGCGCATCTGGCGGGCAACGCCTTGGGATATGATTTTCCTGATCCCAATCCTGATGTGCACAGCCAGTGGGGTGTTTTTGATGCTTTCATATCACTGATGTCGCCGCAGGGTTTTGCCAACTTAATGGGAACGATGTGGCCGCAGTTGATCGATGCCATGTCTTTCGGTATGGGACCGATGATGCGCGTCATGGGCAAGATTCCCGGTGCCCTTAATCTGATGAAACCGATGTTTCCAGTTTTATTTCCCAGACTGCTGCCGATGATGATGCCAAAGGTAATGCCGGTGATGCTAGATAGAGTTGCCGCGCAGATTGCCATGCCCGATTACATGCGGGAACAGATGCCGGAGTTAATGCCCAAAGTTATGGATAGTCTCATGCCACACATGATCGGTGATCTTGTGCCGCTGGTCACGCAACCGATGATTGATTACTTAACAGGTAAGTGTAGAACTAATTAAGGAAGAAACAGTTTCTAAATTAAAAAAAGGAGAAGGGATGCAAAAAGAATTCTTTCTTTGCCTTTGGGAAAATCTTAGAGATGGCCTTTTCTGATGGCGTAAAACCGCTTATTATAGATGTCAGGACGGAAGCCGAATGGAACGATGGCCATATAGAAGGAGCCATACTGATTCCTTACGCATTGATCGGCGAGAAGATAGAGACAGTCGCAAAAGAAAAATCCAACCAGATTTACGTCTATTGTCGAAGTGGACGTAGGTCGAAGATAGCGAAAGAAAACCTCGAAAAACTTGGCTACAAAAATGTTGTGAATCTCGGTTCACTTGAAAACGCTGCCAAGACGATGAAACTCAAGATTGTAAAGTAAATATCAGGTGGGCGCTGATTGTTAAGAATAAACAGCGAGCACATCTTTCTTAATCCTCATTTTTCAAAGTTCTAATTTTATACTAGGTTTCAACCAGTAATCCACAATTTTGACAACTGTCAAAACTGTGGATTAGTAGGTGGACAGTAGCATAGTCCATGTAACGTTTTTTGTAATAAATATTTGTTGATTAACGATAGAAAGGTGCAACGGCGGAGTTAACGGTTTCCGGCCTATCAGACTTGTGAAAAACTTCTATAACCTTCAGATTGTCAGTCGTGACGAATATTCAACATTTCAATCGGAAATAATCAAAATAGTGGCGGATGTTAAGATCAAGGTTTATTTAAAATGTTCATGATGGTTTTTATCAATATTTTTGTCCGTATCGGTTTAGGCAGGACATATTTATATTCTATTTTATTTTCTTCATTATCAACAGTCTCATTATCTGCGGCACGTACTGAAACAAAAAGAATCGGGATATTTGCTGTAGAGGCATTTTCTTTTAAAGCGGCTGCGACATCTTCGCCGGACATATCCGGCATAACTAGATCAAGCAGAATGATGTCCGGTTCTTCATTTTGGGCCAGTTTTATTCCGTCTTTGCCATTTGTCGCAGTAATCACATCGAACAGTCCGTTATGCATGAGATTTTCCTTGACGAAATAACAAAAGTCAACTTCATCATCAATGACCAATACTTTTAGATTGTTTGGCAAATTACACCGCCTTTGTATCTGTTATAGATCGAAGTTTTACAAAAAATATTGTTTCCTGTTTTTCCTTCCTTTTGGCTTGTACCTTTTAAAAAGGGTTTGAATTAATTGGATCAAAAATTAAGAGATAATTTCATTATCTATATAACCTTTTTTTATCTTTTCAGCAAGTCTCAAAAGCGCTATTTGGCTATTCAGAAATGTTACCAAAGGAGGTGATAAAAGAGTCGAATTACCTCATAAAAAGGGCAAATACTTATGCCTTCAAAGATCTTACATATATAAATACCCGCAATGATGATTCTTTAAATAACAATTGACATGTAACCAACACTTCCTTATCGTACTTATGAAAGAAAGAAGTGTCTAAACAAAATTAAATTTAATGGGAGCAGACATGATGAAAAATAATAAAATATCTCTGAACAACAGAAAGAGTGATCTCAGAAAACTCGTCATGTTGATGAACAGGCAAAATAAAAGATTCATGCCGCCGTTTGAACCGATTCTTAAAACCATTGATTTGATGATTACGCAGGACGAACTCGACCTGCTGTTAAAAATGGGCACGGCTACATACTCGTATGAGCAGGTTGCCGCTTTGAGCGGTATGAACAGTGAAAAATTCAACGTCATATTCGGCGCTCTTCTGGAAAAGGTGTTTGTCGGAATAAAAGAAACGGAAACAGGCGAAGAACAATACTCTCTTAATCCTTTTATCGTCGGCTGGTTTGAAGGTGTTGTTACGTACTTAATCGGCAAGCCGGAAGAAAAGGAATTTGCGCGAAGGTATATGTCTTTTTTCGATTCGCTGCGAAACCGCAATATCTTTCCCGTCCGAAAGGTAATGGATGTCATGGGCAAGTACGCGCCTGTTACAAATCAGAGCGTCGGCATGGTGTATGAATCAAAGAACGCCAAGGGCAAGTCTACCATCGTTATTAATGAAGCAGTGGTTGTGCCGGATTCCCATATTTATCCGACAAATTCCATTAATGATATGATTATGGAATATGGAAGCAAAAGTGTCATCGGTCAATTCAAAGCATGCATGTGCCGGCAGATTGCTGCCAATATTGACGATCCCTGCCGCTTGAAGATGCCTGGCGACATAGGATGCATGGGTTTCGGTGATAAAATTAAACCTGCTCTGAAATATGGATATATGCGTCAAATCAGCAAGGAAGAAGCTTTTGATATTATACAGAAGGCGAGAGACTGCGGCGCTGTCCATACGGTGTTTCACGAGAAGGATGACGCGAATCTCCCTCAAGGCGGTCTGTGCAACTGCTGCTGGGACTGCTGCGGAATATTTCGCTCCTACAATATGGGCGCTGTTCCACTGCGCTATGACTGTTATTATATGGCTAAGATTGCAGATGGTTCAAAATGCACGGGATGCGGAAAGTGTGAAAAGTACTGTCCAACCGCCGCAATAAAAGTCGTAGAGAAAAAAGTGGAGCTTGATACGAAGAAGTGCATCGGCTGTGGTCAATGCGTTCATCAGTGTGTGCGTTCGGTTGTTGAACTAGTGGAGAGCAAACGCACGGCATTTTTGCCCATGCTCAAAAAATCCGAGGCAAGAATAACAACATAGCTTTCAGGATTTTTCCTTATACTTAATATGACACCCAGAATCACCCTCATCCATCCGCCGGTTGCCAAATGTTCGGAGGCGCCGGCAGGCATCGGTAAGTTATCCGCGTGCCTGAATGAAAATGGTATTCACCATGAGGTTATTGACGCGAATCTGGAAGGCATTCTCTATTTGCTCTCACAAGTTTCTAATAACAATACAACCAACGACCGCTGGACAACACGCGCCTGCAAAAACAGGGAAATAAACATCGCCGCCCTTAAAGACACTGCCACCTACCTAAACAGAAGTCGTTACCAGCGTGCGGTTATGGATATCAACCGTCTTTTAAGTGTGGCAGGCAAATCATCTAACGTTGAATTGTCACTTGCCGATTATCAGGATAAACATCTGTCTCCGGTGAAGAGCGCCGACTTGATAGCAGCAGCCGAAAAGCCTCCGGCCAATCTTTTCTATCCTTACTTTCAATATCGTTTAACGAAAGCTCTGGAGAACAATCCTGATTTTATCGGTTTTTCTTTAAACTATCTGAGTCAGGCTCTGTGCGCTTTTGCAATGATAGGTTTTATCAAAAAGATTCAGCCGCGCCAGAAAATCATTTTAGGTGGCTCGCTGATTACCTCATGGATTAAACTCGGCGCGAGCAGGAATATTTTTCACGGTCTTGTAGATGAAATGGTCGCAGGCGCGGGAGAACAAAAGTTATTGGAGCTTTTGAACGTTAAAGACGGCAAGACCAACTGCCCGCCCGATTACAATGTTTTCCCGCTTGATCAATATTTATCGCCCGGACTGATTCTGCCTTACAGCAGCGCGCGCGGCTGCTATTGGCACCAATGCGCTTTTTGTCCAGAAAAAGCGGAAGGTAATACTTATCTGCCACTGGATGTTTCTCACGTCACACAAGAGCTACAAGTTTTGACCAGACAGATGACTCCTGCACTAATTCATATTCTGGACAGTTCCATCTCTCCGTCACTGCTTAGCGCTTTGGCACAAAGCCCTCCGGGCGCGCCCTGGTATGGCTTTGCCCGAATCACCGGACATTTAGCGGATGAAGGCTTCTGTTTATCCTTAAAACGCAGCGGCTGTGCTATGCTTAAACTGGGAATTGAATCCGGCGATCAGGAAGTTCTTGACCAATTAAACAAAGGAATTGATTTGCCGACAGCTTCAGCGGTTTTAAAAAAATTGCAAAAGGTAAAGATCACCACCTATTGTTATTTCTTGTTCGGCACGCCGCCGGAAGATGAAGAAAGCGCGTTAAAAACGATGAACTTTATTGTTGATCATTGCGACTGCATTGATTTTCTAAATCTGGCAATTTTTAATCTGCCATCCCGGAGCATTGAAGCACAAAGCCTGGCTACTCGCGATTTTTATGAAGGAGACTTATCTCTGTATAAAAACTTTCATCATCCCCTTGGCTGGCACAGGCCAGCAGTGCGCGATTTTTTAGAGAAGACGTTAAAAAAGCACCCGGCAATAGCGCCGATCATCAAACGCACGCCTGATTTTTTCACCTCCAACCACGCATCATTCTTTATTGATGACAGTCAATAATAATATAATTGTATGAATTGTTACACAAAGGTGCAACGAAAAATTTCACCGGCGGTCGTATGTCGTCGATTGGATTAGCCGTCTGGGTATTTCTGCTACCTACATATTTTCAAGGCAATCTCGTCCACCTGCTTCATAATATCGTCGCTCTCTTTAAGGTCAGATGGTGTAGAAATATAGTCCGCATGAATTACAAAGACATCGCTGAATTCGAGTTTCCTAAACAGTACTTCAAACCTTTCATATATATCAGTATGCCAGTCTTTAGGGTATTCTTGGGTTTGAATGAATACAAGCTTTTTCCCTGGTGGTAACCGCGAGGGATGAGGGTTTGTTTCATAATCCGGCTTCAGGAGTGAAAACAACCTGGATTCAATGATGGACATATTCCCGGCTACATCTCCACTATAGACCCCGGTAGAAAGGACAAGGACGTCGCATTTCACCAAGGCATCGAATATGGCCATCATATCATCCTGGATAACGCACTTGTCAGTCGTGGTTTTGCAGGACATGCATTTCTTACAACTGTTGATAGTCTTACCAATAAAATTGACACTTTGTATTTCTGCGCCAAGCTGGCCGGCTTTTTCAAGAAAATGGTTTGCAATGGCGGCACTCGAACCATTGATAAAACTTCCGTATACATTTAGGATCTTCATAAGGCCTCCCACTGTCATGCCTAATAGTGTTTATTCGGATCGATGCTAATACTACAAACACCACGAAAGATACTACTTTTATGAAAATGGATATTTTAAAGATTATTGGTTGTAACCTAGCATAAATTTATAAATTAAGAAATTGAGGACTTCAGAAAGAAATTCTTGCCGCGTTATGGGATGATAAAGATTGCTGTGTGGTTCATAGCCACAATTGATAATAAGCCCTCTATGCTAAAGTCAGTTTTTCATTGAATATATTTTTTTATGTTAGTTCTTAAAGCATTTATATTGAGGGGAGGTTTTAACGCCTCCCCAAATATATCTTCATTTCTCAGACAGCGAATGATTCTTCAGGAATATTCATCGCACTCTGTTCGTCCTTCTGCAGGTTTTCCAACTTGGCAATGACCAGTCCTGTTGTGCGATTAATAAAGAATCTGGCGCCTTCAATTTTACCGCGGTAGAAGGCTTTTTCCTGTTCGCCGGTATCCGCTGCAAAGAACTTCGGAACAGCGACAAGAGCCATTTTAAGGTGCAGCCAACCCACAATGACATCACCCATGCAGTTCAGGAAATCGCAAGCGCCGATCAGCGGGACGTAAGGCGTGGTCTTGATCATCCTGGCGAAGGCCATCGATGTTTCTCCCAAGGCATTCAAAGCATTTTCCACAACTTCCGCTTCCTTTTTAAAAGCTTCGGTGTTCTTGCCTTCTTCAACGGTTTCCTTGATCATTGTCATCAGGTTCATGAAATAAAGGCCTTTCTTCATGCCCAGCTTACGGCCCAGCAGGTCAAGAGCCTGAATACCGTTGGTTCCCTCGTATATCTGATTGATCTTCTGATCTCTCATCATCTGCTCAACCGGATACTCGCGACAGAAACCGTAACCGCCGTAGGTCTGCACAGCTGTATCGCAAACCATCATGCCCATATCGGTACAGTAGGATTTTACGATCGGGGTAAGAAGTTCGATAAAACCATGCCAGTATTCTTTTTGTTCCTCATTTCCCGCAAGCTTAGCATTGACTTCATTGTCCATGCAAACATAGCAGAACATAAACAGGGCCCGAATGCCTTCCGAGGCGGACTTCATCTTGAGCATCATTCTGCGCACGTCCGGATGCTGAATAATAGGCACTGCCGGAGCGTTTTCATCTTTCATCGCCATGGCGATGATGTTCTGTCCCTGGATTCTCTGTTTGGCATAATCAAGAGCATGGAGATAGGCAGCTCCTGCAAGGGATGCGCCCATCATGCCCACATTCTGACGTTCTTCGTTCATCATGTGGAACATGATCGGCATGCCCTGACGTTCTTCGCCCATTAGATAACCGATGCACTTGTTGTCTGTGCCGAAATTAAGTGTACAGGTGGCGTTACCGTGGATACCCATCTTGCTTTCGATGTTGCCGCATTGAACATCGTTGGGTTCTCCGAGTTCGCCCTTTTCATTGAATCTGATCTTGGGCACCATGAAAATAGAAATTCCCTTCGTCCCTTTGGGATCGCCCTCGATTCTGGCCAGAACGGGATGAATGATGTTTGGAGTCAGATCATGATCGCCGGCGGAAATGAAGGATTTAGTGCCTACGATGGAATAGGTGCCGTCGGCATTTTTCCTGGCGGAAGTCTTTAAAAGACCAACGTCAGTACCTGCACTAGGCTCGGTCAAGCACATCGTGCCCGCCCATTCGCCGGTGTATAGTTTCTGTATCACGATATCACGAAGTGGGTGTTGGAAGAAATCCTCCATGAGCCTTCCCGCACCATGAGTCAGACCCGTATACATAATAAACGCCTGATTACCAGCCGCCAGCATGCTGCCGCCTGCCGCCGCCACACAGAAAGGAAAAGACTGGCCGCCAACCTCATACCCGTCCGCCGTAGCCATCCAGCCGCCCTCACAGAAAAGTTTCCACAATCTTTTATAAGCCTCCGGCGTGGTTACTTTGCCATCTTTAAACGTTGCCTCGACAGGTTTACGATGAACCTCGTCAGGGTAGGCAGGGGCAGCCTCCAACTCCGCGAATTTTGCCGCCTGATCAATAACCATCTTGCATGTATCAGCATCATGATCCGCGTAACGGCCCTTGCCCAGTAAGGTTTCCTGTATCTTGAAGACCTCAAACAAATTGAATTTAGTGTCTCTTATATCAACCCAAAGACTAGCCATATAATTATCCTCCTTGCTGTTTTTGATATTTATATAGCTCTTTTGGATTTAATTATCTTTTCCATGCTTGCTTTTGCTGTTTCTCTGTTTGCTTTTGTTGTTTCCATTCTTGCTTTTAGCAGCGTAAAAAAATGACTGAACCAATCGCTCTGGAACATTATTAGATTAACGGTTTTATCGCGTAGCAGAGATCAAGAATCACTCGTCTGGGAATTTGTTTTTCAGGATGTTTGTAATAGATTTGATAGCTGGGCCGGGTGTCCGGCTGATAATCGCTTGATGCCAGCCAGTTTAAAAAAAAGCTCATCCAGGCCTCTTCAATACTGTTAACTTCTATTTCGCAGTGATAAATGGCATATTCCCCGCCCGGAAGATTTTGAATATTTACGGATCTGTCCACCGTGATGGATTCAGGTATGGTGATGCAGGCGTCATAGATTAATTTATTTTCCGGAGTAACATCGGGATCACTCCATATAACGCCTAAAACCGTATTTTCTTCGTTCATCAGTCCTTTTGGTTTTGCCCACTGCACTAACTGTTTCCAGACCGGAGCGGTTGTTTCATAAGTGTAGGGGCCTATGCTGCGAAAATAGGCAACCCGTAAATCAGGTATTTTCTTGATCTTTACATCCAGCACCGATTGTTTATCCAGAATCCGATCAATCGGCAATTTACGTTTATTGCGATAGAGATCGTAAAGAAATTCCTCTGTCGATTGCAGATTATGTTTATCTTTTTCTCTCAAGCTATTCATCGTCTCTTTCCAGTGATCCCAATGAAGCTCATCACGAATAATTGATGGCGTCACTCCGTATTGTGCCTTGAATGCTTTGGCAAAGTTTTGAGAACTGGAAAATCCGCATTCAAGGGCAATCTCGGTAATGGATTTGTTCAAATCGTATTTCAGCCTCTCTCTGGATTTTTCCAGACGGATACGTCGGACAAAGTCGTTGATTGTCTCACCTGTCAGTGACAGGAATATGCGGTGAAAATGATATTTGGAAAAACAGGCAATCCGGGCAAGCCTGGAGAGGTTTAATTCTTCAGAATAATTGTTTTGAATATAATCTATCGTGCGATTTAAACGCAGCAGATATTCACTTCTCAATAATTTGTCCGCAGGTGACGGCATATTTTATATTTTCGTAATAGAATCAGTTTAGATAAAATATTGTTAATAATTAAACTATAAGAATTTCAGTCTTGTCTGTCAAGGAAAGGTTGGACGCAATGATGCGTTAATATTCGTCGTAAAGCGCAAACGATTAAAGATTTGTTTAGTGCAAGTGCTTATTGAATGCTGCTTTCAACCGAATTAAATGCTCCAGAGATTCATTGACAACGTACGTTTTATATTATAGATTCTCACAACTCCTTCAAATTAATATTTATGAGAACAAAACGTTAAACTTCGGATTTCACAAACAAAATTTTTTCCTATAGCGTAATAACATATCTCCATGACATTTAACGATATAACAATATCACAAGTGATTGTCCTTTTTGCGATCTACTCTTTCATGGGGTGGATCATAGAGATCGTCTACCGGTCTGTAACTCAACGCCAGCTTATCAACGCCGGTTTTTTATACGGACCGTTTGTTCCCCTGTACGGTTTCGGCGCCGCTTTTATAATATTTCTGGAATCTTTTATCCATCCGTGGCCGCTGCCGTTACAACTCATCGCGTATGGAATTATTCTGACTGTAATTGAATATTTCACCGGATTCATACTCGAAAAAATTTTCAAATTAAAATTATGGGACTATTCGGACAACAGGTTCAATCTTAACGGCAGAGTCTGTCTGCTTTTTTCAATGTTATGGGCCGTCATGGCCACAATATTTGTCATATTTATCCATCCGGTTGTTTTAAGTTACGTTCAATCGTTGCGACAGCCATTTATACATATCGCATCTGTTGTTCTCCTGGTTTATGGCATCATGGATGTTGTTTTTTCAATAATCTCCCTTATCTCTTTCAGGAAAAAGATTGCCTATCTGTATTCCGAATATTTTAATCTGAGCAACGCTGAAATTGAGAAGATATTTAATTCTTTAAGACGTCTGCGCACAACATTCCCTCATCTGAATAAATATATCGACAGCAATATTGACAGAGAAATCAAAGGAAGGATTAACTTATTTTTAAAATCCATTATGAGCAAAATCAGATTGAATATTGAGGGACGGAAACCATTTGAAGATGAATTTTACGAAATAATCAAAGATATTTATGAACACGAAGAATTTCTGAAACTTAAAAATCATTATCATCACAATTCTTCCATTTATGAACATGTAATGACTGTTTCTTACTTCTCATACAGGACGTGCAAATTTCTTAAACTGGATTACCAATCCGCGGCCCGCGGCGCTCTTCTTCATGATTTTTTCCTTTATGACTGGCGGAGTCACGACGTTCCTGATCTTCCCGAAGAAAAATACCATGGCATCGAACATCCCAAAATCGCTCTGGCCAATGCCCGGAAAAATTTTATTTTAAACGATATCGAAAAAGATATTATCATAAAGCATATGTGGCCGCTCACACTGGTTCCCCCGAAATTCAAGGAATCTCTTATCGTGTCATTCGCGGATAAATATCTCGCTTCAAAAGAATTTGTCAGTGAATTTAATCAGAAAAAAATTCGACGTCATGTAAATAGACAACCTGTAACTTCTCTGCAGCGTAAAAAACGCGTTGGCAGATATACATCCCGCCATCGAAAATAAAAAGGGAAAATAGCAGAAATTTATTGCAATGCTTTTGCGACTACGCTATTTACCCAGTTAGAAATATGCTCCGCTAACATACAGCGGGATTGTGTTCTAATAAAATTACGGTTAGGTTAATGCTTGACCGGAATTTCTAACGGGGTTAACTTCCATGCGCGCATTTCGTCTTTTATTTTTTTTATCTCTGCTTATCATATCTTCAACGGCCTGCGATAAAAAAGCCGTGGAAGATAAGACCATGCCTTTAGCGGCTAAAACACCGGCTTACGGCGATATACTGGTCAGAGGCGCAATTGGCGATGCCAGCAACCTGATACCGCTTCTGGCTTCCGATTCGGCTTCCCACGAAGTTGCCGGCATGGTTTACAACGGCCTGGTAAAATACGACAAGGACATGAACATTGTCGGCGATCTGGCTGAATCCTGGGATATAACCGCCAAAGGTCTGGTCATTACTTTTCATCTGCGCAAGGGTGTGAAATGGCATGACGGCCAGCCCTTTACAGCCGCCGATGTTCTCTATACTTATCAGGTTACCGTCGATCCGAAAACGCCGACGGCGTACGCGGAAGATTTTAAAGCGGTAAAAAAAGCGGAGGCGCTTGATGATTACACTTTCAGAGCAACATATGCCAAACCATTCGCGCCTGCTTTGATTAGCTGGTCAAGCGCCATCCTGCCCCGGCATTTGCTTGCAGGAAAAGACATCACCAAAAGCGAGCTGTCACGGCATCCCATCGGCACAGGCCCTTACAAATTCAAGGAATGGGTGGCCGGACAAAAAATAGTTCTTGTTTCCAATCCCGATTATTTTGAAGGACGTCCATATATTGACGGGCAGATCACGCGGATTATTCCCGATACAGCGACGATGTTTCTGGAGTTGCGCGCGCAGAACCTCGGCATGATGGGACTGACACCTCTGCAATACACACGGCAGACGGAAAATAATTTGTTTAAAAATAATTTTAATAAGTACAGATACCTCAGCTTTGCCTACACATATCTTGGTTACAATCTGAAAAATCCGCTCTTTACAGATAAAAGAGTACGTCAGGCAATTTCTTACGCAATCAATAAAGATGAAATCATCAGCGGCGTACTGCTTGGTTTGGGCAAACCGGCTCATGGCCCTTATAAACCCGGCACATGGGCTTATAACGACAATGTTAAAAAATACAATTACGATCCGCAAAAGGCACGGGAACTGCTGCGCGAGGCCGGCTGGACAAAATTAAACAGCGACGGCGTTCTGGAAAAAGACGGCAAGCCCTTTGTTTTTGAAATAGTCACCAATCAGGGCAATGAGACCCGGCAGAAATGCGCGGAAATCATTCAACGGCAGCTCAAGGAAATCGGCATTACGGTAAAAATCCGCGTTCTGGAATGGTCGGCTTTTGTGACGGACTTTATCAACAAACGCCACTTTGATTCAGTGATTCTTGGCTGGACGATTCCGCTTGATCCCGATGCTTACGATGTCTGGCATTCCAGTAAAACAAAACCGGAAGAGCTGAACTTTATTTCCTACAATAATCCCGAAGCGGACAAAATGCTGGAAAAAGGACGCAGCACCTTCGACCAGAGCCAAAGAAAAAAATGTTACGACCGCTTCCAGGAAATTCTCGCGGAAGACCAGCCCTACACTTTTCTCTATGTCCCCGATGCGCTGGTCATCACACACAAACGTTTCCGGGGTATTGAACCTGCGCCCCTCGGCTTGGAATATAATTTCATCAAATGGTACGTCCCCAAAGACGAACAAAAATACACGATGACGAGATAATCGTATTGTAAATTGGCTATTCCGACGGTGAGTGATATTGAAAATTATTTTTTGAATTTTGTTAAGTACTTCTTCCTGAAAGCCTCAGTTTTTTATTTTGCCATTTTATGCTACGTTACAACCAGTAAAGAAACAAAAAACAAGTTTGAATCCCATTGACAAAATCCATTATTAAATGATAGCTAAATAAACGAGTGGAGTTTTTGCGGAAACACCTGTAAGAACAGGCAGAAGCGCTTTTCGGGAATTGCACTGTCCCCAAAGCGGAATTTGTTCACTTGCTTCAATTAGGAGGAAAAAATGAAGAGATTTTGGTTAGTGTTGTTGTCGCTGGGGCTGATCATGGCCTTCAGCGTGTCAGCCTTCGCGGTTGACGTAAAGGTTAGCGCCGATTATAACGTCGGCGGGTTGTATTTAAACAAAGTCAGCGTTAATGACGGATATACTTATCCGACCAATGTCACCAATCCCAGCACGGCTTTCTTTTATCAGGACCTGCGCGTGGGTGCGGACTTTATCGTAGCCCCCAGTCTGAAACTGGTTACCCAGTTTGACGCGATGGAAAGAATCTGGGGCGGAATGAGATCAGATACGGACATTTCGGATGCACACGGCGCTGGAACAAGAGCTGAAGCTGAAAACATCTCTGTAAGACAAATCCATGTTGATTACACCTCACCTATCGGTTTGTTCAAAGTCGGTTACATGGAAGATTACGTATTTGGAACGGTTTTTGGTGACAGAGGCAACGGACCCACTTCGGGCCAGATTCAGTATTTCATCCAGAAGGGACCCTTCGTCGGTTTCCTCGGATATGCCAAAGAAGCGGACATGAGCTACAGTTATAATAATCCCACAAGTGTAACGGACAACGATCTTGATTCCTATAGAATTGCCGGTATCTACAACTTCAAGGGCGGCGAAGCCGGCGCTCTGTTCCTGTGGAACCGCAACGCAACGGAAAAAGCCATAAAAAACGGTTATCTGCAGAATGTTTACGTGCTTGATCCTTATGTTAAGGCCAAGATTGGTCCGGTCGCTCTGCAGGCTGAAGTGCAGTACTGGTTCGGCGACGCGATGAAATGGGAAAATAACCTGCCATACACCAACGTTTCCGTCAGCGCCTGGAGCGCTTTTGTTGATGCTACTGCCGATTTCGGCATGTTCAATGTAGGCGGTTCTTTTGCTTATCTGTCCGGACAGGACCCCAACAAGAGTGATACGATTACCGGCGGAATCAACACCGCAGGTCTGGACTGGAATCCCTGCCTGATTCTGTTCAACAACGATCTGGCATACTGGGGAGGCTTAATGTTCGGTCACAGCTATTCCGTAGTCAACGATGAAATGAGCAACGCGTGGTTCTTCCAAGGCAGAGTCGGCGTCAAACCCACTCCGCAGTTGAATGTACAGCTGGCAATCGCTTACGCGACGGCTGACAAGAAACCGGATCCCTATGAGACCGGAGACCATGCTTACGCCAACGGTACCTACGGTACGGAAATCGACCTGACCGGCACCTACAAGATCACCAATAACCTGTCATACATGCTGGGCGTTGGTTACCTCTTCACCGGCGATTACTACAAGGGTTATGATTGGGGCTCAACACGCAAAGTTAACGACGATTATATACTGCTCAACAAACTTACTCTCAGCTTCTAAGAGAGTTATTGTTTAACCTTTAAACGGAACCCCGTGAGGCCAAAAACCTCGCGGGGTTTTTTATTAGATTATATTTTCAATTGTTGAGATGATGACTATGACATTGCACCTTTTAAAGGGTAATCCTCAATTCTATACGTTATCAAAAACTGTGGAATAGTAGGTGTACTAGGCAAAAGGAAGAGGGGTCGGCCCTGCCTTTGACAGTTGAGAAATAATAATTGCCGGAGAAAAAATTATACCATTTCTAAATCAAAGATGATATTGAGGCGGTTAGGCGGAGGCGACGAGGCGTATTGTGTACATACGTTGAAGAAGCCGACAACGACACCAACAAAAATAGCGCTTTGATTTAGAGATGGTATCAGCATATGAAAAATGTAGTCGTCATAGCCCTGCTAATCGGGCTCATCCTTATCACCATCGGAACTATTGTATCTTGGGAAAAGTGGCGAAAGCGAGCCATTATAGAAGCAGGGAAATCATTTGGCTTTCACCACCTGGCGCAAGGAGAAATATTGCCGGTCGTCCTGGTTCCGCTCATCAACCCTGGCCAAAACAAATATTTTGTAATCCTGCGCGGAGAGATTAATGGATATGAGGCGGGGTTCTTCGATCTTTTTATCGGGGCCGGGAAAAACTGGTTTTATCAATCCACGGTAATCGTGAAGAACCCGCAGGTAACGATGTCGAAATTTCAATTGAAGCCGTCCGACTGGTCGCACGTAATCAGCCAGCGCACCTGCGGAGACGAGTTGAAGATCCCGGATCGCAAGAAAGATATGGGCTCTCTGCGCTTATCTTCCGACGATCCACAATGGGCACTGCAAACATTTTCCAAAGCTAATCCTCAATTTTTCCAGAAACTGCAAAAAGGGAAATGGACAATCGAGGGCTTTCAGCATTCATTGGTGATCTATCGCTGGGGCCAAACAATTTCGCCACGAAAACTGCCGGAATACGTAAAGCAGGCGGCGGACATCGCAACTGAAATGTTTACGCTCTATTCCTGATTTCTTAAATATTATTACCTTGTTTATGTCGAGATGACCTTATTGTGGTGAAAATCACTGTTTTCTGGTATATAATTTATATACACTTATACGCATAAGTATATGTTAAGTTGATATTTATCTTTGATTTTATTATAATTTTATTTGCTAAAAACATGGATATATATTTAATTACATTGGGTATATAAATTGCTATTAATTAAACGAATATGTTATAAGCGCCTATCTGGCTGATTCAAAAATGTTTGGTTGGTATTGACTCGTATGTAATTTGAGAGTGTTCATCATAAAACTAACTAAAATTGAATGACGATGGCAAATAAACAAAAAACTCCTAATATACAGAAGAAGAAATCCCCTTCCACGAATGATGACCTGTCTCATCTTGCAAAAGCCATTATAGCAAATGCCGGGGTCGGAATATATATCGTCCAGAACGGTAAATTTGTTTACGTCAGTGAACTGTACAAGAAAATGACCGGTTTTACGGACAAAGAACTTATCGGCGAGGATTCCCTGAAAAATATTCATCCTGATGACAGAGATACGGTCAGAAACAATGCAATAAGATGCCTTAAGAAAGAAAGCTTTGAACCTTATGAGTACAGATTTATCAACAAGGATACCGAATTAAGATATATTCTGGAAACCGTTACCTCCATCATGTACAAGGGCGAACGCGCGACGCTGGGAAGTTTTATGGACATTACCGAACGTAAAACGATGGAGGGGAAATACAGAAATATTCTGGAAAATATTCAGGAAGGATATTTTGAAGTCGATCTCGCCGGCAATTTTACTTTTGTAAACGATTCGGTATGCCGTGTTCTCGGATACTCCAGAGACGAGTTGATAGGAATGAATAACAAGCAATACACTACAGATAAGGAGACCGTAAAAAAAGTTTTTCAGGCGTTTAACCTGGTTTACACAACAGGAGAGCCCCTTAAAGAAATTGGCTGGAATATTACAAGAAAAGACGGGGGAAAAAGATACATTGAAGGATCCATAGATTTACTGAAAGATACATCAGACAAAATAATAGGATTTCGTGGAATTACTCATGATGTCACGGAACGCAATCAGGCGGAAAAAGCTCTGCGGCAGAGTGAGGAAAAATACAGAAGCATTCTAGAAAATATTCAGGAAGCTTATTTTGAAGTTGACCTTGCTGGTAATTTCACTTTTTTCAACGATTCATTGTGCCGCATCACGGCATCTCCCCGGGAAGAATTGATGAGAGCCAATTACAAACAGTTTTCGGATGAAGAAAATTCAAAAAAAGTTTTTCTTATATTTAACAAAGTTTATAAAACAGGACAACCTCCTGAAGCATTCGATTGGCTGATTATAAGGAAGGACGGCACAAAACGGTATATTGAAGCTTCCGTATCGCTAAAAAGGGATTCAGCGGGCAAGCCGAACGGTTTCAAGGGAGTTATACGCGATATCACCGAACGTAAAATGATAGAGCAGGAACTCAATCATCTGGCTACCCATGATGCCCTTACCGGCCTGCCCAATCGTTTAATGTTCAGTCAGTTGCTGAACCACGCAATCCAGTCAGCACAGCGCAACAGAAAACAATTAGCGGTTTTGTTTATTGATCTTGATCGTTTCAAAATCATCAATGACTCCCTGGGACACGAGGCAGGAGATATAATGCTTCAGGAAATTTCAAGCCGTTTCAGGCACCTGCTGCGGGCGGCTGATATTGTAGGCCGTCTGGGAGGAGATGAGTTCATTATACTGATTGAAGATGTAAACGAATTAAACCAGGTTGCAACCCTTGCCCATAAAATACTTACAACCACAATTAAACCGGTGGACATCATGGGTGAAGAATGCCGAATAACGGCCAGTATAGGAATAAGCATATATCCCACGGATGGACTGGATGAACAATCGCTGATGAAAAATGCGGATATAGCCATGTATTTTGCCAAGGAAGAAGGCAAGAACAACTACCAGTTCTACTCCGAAAATATCCGGTCCATGGCAAATGAACGCCTCTCTATTGAAACAAATCTGCGCCGGGCACTGGAGCGAAATGAATTATATCTGGCCTATCAAGCCAAGTTGGATTTCAAAACCGGAATGATCACGGGTGTGGAAGCCCTGCTGCGCTGGAACAACCCGTATCTTGGTACGGTAACTCCCACGCAATTAATTCCCGTGGCAGAAGAAACGGGAATGATTGTTCCCATAGGCCGTTGGGTCATGAGAACAGCCTGCGCCCAGAATGTCGCCTGGCAGCGTCAGGGTCTGCCGGCTATCTGCATGGCGGTAAATTTATCGCTTCGTCAACTGACCGATGAAAAATTATTAGACGATATTAAAGCCGCGCTGGAAGAAACCGGCATGGCACCAAATCTTTTGGAGCTGGAAATCACCGAAAGTATGGTCATGCATAATCCCCAACGCCTTATTCCGGTTTTGAACAACATAAAAGATCTGGGTGTGCGGCTGGCGATTGACGATTTCGGCACCGGTTATTCTTCTCTCGCTCAGATAAAAAACTACCCCGTTAACACCCTAAAAGTGGACCGGTCATTCATTCGCAACCTTCCATTTGATTCCGAAAACAAAGCGATCACTGAAGCAGTCATTATCATGGGCAAGAATCTAAGTCTTACTGTCGTAGCGGAGGGTGTGGAAACGAAGGAAGAAGAGAATTTCCTGCGGCAGCAAGTCTGCGATGAGATGCAGGGTTTTTATTTCAGTAAACCCATCGCGCCCGATCAGTTTGCCGATCTGCTGCGCAACAACCACAGCAAACACAACTCCCCACCTTCAAAAAAAGTGCATTAATCAGAAGCTGATTAATCTTCCGTTTGATTTATCCTGTGGTCCCCAGGATAAATCGCCTTCAGTCGAAGCCATTTTCTAAGATGCAGACATTCACGGAACCTTTATCATCGGCATTGGTCTTGAACTGTTTTATTCCCTGCGATACTTCCTGAAGATGAGCGTGAGAAGTAACAAGACATGCTGTCATCCTGGAGAGTTTTTCGATATCCTTGGAGAGAAAATCAAAAATCCCCGTGACCACTGCTTCCGTAATATTTGAAGTGACAAGATTTGAGCGCCCCTCACCGTAAAGATCAAAAGCGAAGCTGTCAAGAGCCATCCCGTCAATGACCTGGGCAACGAGATAAGAGGCATTATAAATCTTATCGTAATTTACATCAGAGGAACTTCCTAGTCCGAATAGAAGCAGCATTTCGGAGCCTACGCGGCCGGGAAAAGGAATAAGAATTTTTTCTTCAAATTCTCCGCCTATTCTTCCCTGCTTGATTTCTCTGGAAATCATGCCGTTGAGGCGCCAGTCAATAAAGCCGCAAATTCCCCGCGGCGGTTTTTCATCCGCGAAAACACCCAGAACCAGGCATTTATGTTTTGGAAGATCGGGATTTTCTGTCGAGAGGTTTAGTTGCATTTTTTTTATTTAATTTAAGATTAAGAGTATCTAATATGCCGTTAATGAAAGATCCGGAATTTTCCGAACCGAAAGTCTTTCCCAAATCAACGGCTTCATTCAAAGTGACTTTCGGGGGAATGTCATCACAATAGAGGAACTCAAATACGGCCAGACGCAAAATATTTATATCTACCCGGGACATTCGTCCCAGCGACCAGTTATCCGAACAACCGGCAATAAGTTTATCAAGCTCTTCCTTGTGCTCACATGTGCCCTGCACGAGAAACGCGGCAAATTCTTTAGCCGCTTTGGGAGCAGCAAAATTGCCCCAGAAAAGATCCAAGGCATCTTGCGCATCGATATTCACAAAATTAAGACTAAAAAGAACCTGTAAGGCAATTTCCCTTGCCTTTCTCCGCTCGCGCATTTAATTATAAAACCTCAAAGAACCATTATCTTGCCGCATTATTTTTTTACTTTTGCCATAACATCATGGCTTCACATTAAATTTTTTTGAATAAATCAACCATTTCTATGGCTGTCATAGCCGCGTCTGCGCCTTTATTTCCCGATTTCGTTCCCGCGCGCTCTATCGCCTGCTCAATGGTGTCCGTCGTCAACACGCCGAAAACCACCGGAACTTCCGTCTCGAGGCCAACCATCGCAATACCTTTGGACACCTCGGCGCTGATATACTCAAAATGCGGAGTCGCGCCGCGAATGATGGCGCCCAGACAAATGATAGCGTCAAACTTGGCGCTCTTTGCCAGCTTTTTCGCTGTGAGCGGCAATTCAAAAGAACCCGGCACTTTATAGATCGCGATATCTTTCTCTTCGGCGCCGGCTCTCATCAAAGCGTCAACACTTCCTTCTATCAACCTGCCGCAAATAAAATCGTTAAAACGGCTGGCGACAATGCCAAACTTCATTCCTTTGGCGACAATTTTTCCTTCAATTATTTTCGGCATGATTCATTACCATCCTTATTTTAATTTAATGAACTTCTATAAATATTTTTTATATTTCCAAAAGATGTCCCATCTTCTTTTTTTTTGTTTTCATATAATTGATATTGCTCTCATTAGGATCTATCTCGATGGGAACGCGCTTGGTGACTTCGATTCCATATCCTTCCAAACCGACTATCTTTTTGGGATTATTAGTCAGTAACCTCATCTTGCGCACACCCAGATCGGCAAGGATTTGCGCGCCGATTCCGTAGTCTCTTAAATCCGGCTTGAATCCAAGGGCAATATTGGCCTCAACCGTATCCTTGCCTTCTTCCTGCAGGGCATAAGCTTTGATTTTGTTGACGAGCCCTATGCCGCGGCCTTCCTGACGCATATAAACAATGACGCCTTTCCCTTCTTTTTCCACCATGCTCATCGCGCGATGAAGCTGATCACCGCAGTCGCATCTCCTGGAACCAAAGAGATCGCCTGTAAGGCACTCCGAATGGACACGCACCAGCACTTCATCATCTCCATTAATCTCGCCTTTAACCAGAGCTATATGCTGCCAGTCGTCAACATCGTTTTCATAAACGATCATTTTGAAATCACCGCCGAAGCTGGTCGGAATTGTCGCTTCCGCCATCCGTCTGATCAAAGATTCGTTTTGCATCCGGTAATCGATAAGATCGGCAATGGTAACTATTTTTAAATGATGTTCTTTGGCAAAGACTTCCAAGTCAGGCATTCTGGCCATTGTGCCGTCATCTTTCATGATCTCACAAATGACACCGGCGGGCGTCAAACCTGCAATACGGCATAAATCCACCGACCCTTCCGTTTGTCCCGTGCGCACGAGAACCCCGCCTTTTTTGGCGCGTATGGGGAACACGTGTCCGGGACTGACCAAATCTTCCGGCCTGGCCTGGGGATTGACGGCAGCCTGAATTGTCGTTGCTCTATCCGCCGCCGAAATTCCGGTGGTCACACCGTGCCTTGCTTCAATGGAGATGGTAAATGCCGTACCGAAACGCGCCTGATTGTCCTGAACCATTTGTTTCAGATTCAGTTTATCAGCTGTTTCTTCACTCAGCGTCAAACAGATCAAACCGCGGCCGTAACGCGCCATGAAATTAATTGTTTTTGCCGTGGCAAATTGTGCCGCCATGAAGAGATCACCTTCATTTTCCCGGTCTTCGTCATCAACGAGAATAACCATTTTCCCGTTTTTGATATCTTCAATTGCTTCCTGAATTGTGCTAATTGCCATTATACTTTCCTTACTGACCTAAAAAACCATGTTGCGCCAGGAAATCCTTATCTATTCCCCGGTTGGCTTGCAATAATTTTTCCACATACTTGCCTAAAATATCCGTTTCAATATTGACCAAATCGGCTTCTTTTTTCATCACCAAAGTGGTGTTGACCGCCGTATGAGGAATGATATTAACATAAAACCGGCTTTTTTCAAGCTTGTTCACAGTCAGACTGACACCATCTATGGCTACAGACCCTTTTTCCACGATATAGCGGGAAATATTTTCATTCATTTCCACAGCCATAATCAGCGAGCCGGATTTTTGTGTTTGAGAAAGAATTCTGCCGATTGCGTCAACATGGCCCAAAACAAAATGACCGCCGACAAATCCGCCCACGCGTAATGATTTTTCCAGATTAACTTTATGTCCCGCCTGTAATAATTTAAGATTTGTCCGGGAGAGTGTTTCCGCGGAAACATCAGCCTGAAAATTTTGCTGATTTTTGGAGATAACGGTAAGACAGGCGCCGTTGACGGCAATACTGTCGCCAATGGAAACTTCCGCAAGACTTATGCCTGCTTCAACTTCCAGCACAGCGTCGGCGCCCTTCATGGTAAGGCGTTTTACCTTGCCCAATCCCTCTGTGATTCCGGTAAACATAATTATTTTTTACCCTTGCTCAATAAATCTTTCAGTTCGGACATAAATTCACCGACATCGCGAAACTGACGGTAAACAGAGGCAAACCGGACATAGGCAACGCCATCGAAATTCTTCAACTCGTTCATTATCTTTTCTCCGATAAGATTGGAGGAAATTTCCTCTGTCTGCATTTCCTGACAGGCCTGTTCCACATTTTCGACGATTTTATCTATGGCCTCCATGCTGATCGGACGTTTTTCGCAGGCTTTCTTCAAGCCGCTTAATATTTTTTGCCGGTCGAACTGCTCGCGGCGGCCGTCTTTTTTAACGACCATCGGCAGAACATCCTCAACGTATTCATAAGTGGTAAAACGTTTTGTGCAACCCAAACATTCCCGACGGCGGCGAACGGCTTTCCCGTCCTTGCTTATTCGCGAATCAATAACCTTGTTTTCCGTATGACCGCAAAAAGGGCATTTCATGGTTTAGTCACCTTGATTTGTTAAAGTTGTTTTACGCTGATCCCCGCTTCCTTAAGCATCTGGGCGGCCAGTTTGTCATGGTAGCCGTCGCGGATAACGATGCGGACAATTCCGGCATTGATTATCATTTTAGCACAAATGACGCAGGGATGATTCGTGCAATAAAGCGTTGATCCTTTGGTAATAACTCCATGCATGGCAGCCTGAATAATCACATTTTGTTCCGCGTGCAGTCCGCGGCATAATTCATGACGTTCGCCTGAAGGAACTTTAAGTTGCTCGCGCAGACAGCCGATATCAAGGCAATGCTGCAATTTGGAGGGAGCGCCGTTATAGCCGGTGGCCAGAATCCGGCGATCGCGCACCAATCCTGATCCCACAGAGCGCCGAAGGCAGGTACTGCGCTTGGATACCAGTTCAACAATGTCCATAAAATAAGTGTCCCAATCGGGCCTTTTATTCGTTTTCTCCGGAGGACTCCCTGAAGATACTTTCCTTTTGGCCATATTTTTTTTGCCTTATTGAAGCTGAATGTCCGTTCCAGTTTTTTAAATTTTTTTAATTCTCCCCTGATAAAGAGGAAACTGCTCGCAAAGATTTTTTACTTTTTCAGCAACAGTTTTAATTTTCTGTTCATCATTGATACTTTTAATTACATCGGCAATGTAGGAAGCAATCAATCGCATCTCGTTTTCCTTCATACCTCTGGTCGTTACCGCGGGAGTGCCTACTCTTATTCCGCTCGTTACTTGAGGACCTTTGGTATCAAAGGGGATGCCGTTTTTGTTGACGGTGATCGATGCGCGGTCCAGCGCTTCCTGCACATCCTTGCCGCTTACGTTCTTGTCCGTCAGATCAACCAGCATTAGATGATTATCCGTTCCGCCGGACACCAGCCTGAATCCCTGATTCTTCAGTTCATCCGCCATGGCCTGTGCGTTTTTAATGATCTGTTTCTGATATTCCTTGAATTCCGGCGATAGCGCTTCCTTGAAAGCGACGGCCTTGGCCGCAATCACATGCATCAACGGACCGCCCTGCATCCCGGGGAAAACCCTGCTATTGAGAGTTTTAGCGAACTCCTCCTTGCACATCACCACGCCGCCGCGCGGACCGCGCAGCGTTTTATGTGTTGTAGTCGTCACGTATTCGCAGACGGCAACGGGCGAGGGATGAAGCCCCGTGCAGACCAATCCGGCTATATGGGCGATATCCGCCATAATGACAGCGCCGACTTCATCGGCAGCTTTCCTGAATTTATTGAAATCAATCGTCCGCGGATAAGCGCTGGCGCCGACAACAATCATTTTAGGTTTATGTTCTTTGGCTAATTTTTCCACTTCGTCATAATCAATAGTCTCTGTATCTTTGCTGACGCCGTAGGGAACAATTTTATAAAATTTACCGGAAAAATTGGCCGGACTCCCGTGGGAAAGATGTCCACCGTGGGACAGATTCATTCCCAGAATCGTGTCACCGGGCTGAACTGCAGCAAAATATACGGCCATGTTCGCCTGCGTGCCGGAGTGCGGCTGAACGTTAACATGATCGCATCCGAAAAGCTGTTTGCAACGTTCAATCGCCAAAGACTCCGCTATATCCACAAATTCACAGCCGCCGTAGTAACGTTTTCCGGGGTAACCTTCCGCGTATTTGTTGGTCATGACAGAGCCCTGAGCTTCCAGCACGGCTTCACTGACAAAATTTTCCGAAGCGATAAGCTCTAGTTTGCCCGCCTGACGGCGTGTCTCTAAATCAATGGCCTTACTGACTTCCGGATCAACTTTTTCTAAAAAAGACATGAAAACTTTTTTCTCCTTCATTAATTTTTATAAATTACAAGATTATTTCAGCCTGTATATTTCTTAAATAACAAGACAGCATTAACGCCGCCAAAACCAAACGTATTGGACATGGCGGTCTTAATTTCTTTGCGCCGGGCAACGTTAGGCACGTAATCAAGATCGCATTCTTCGCCTGGATTATCAAGATTAATCGTAGGAGGAATGATACCCTCCTGCAGGGCTTTCACCGCGAAAATAGCTTCTGCTCCTCCCGTTGCTCCCAGCATGTGGCCGGTCATAGACTTTGTAGAACTTACCATTAACTTTTTGGCGTGTTCCCCGAACAGAAATTTTATAGCCTGAGTTTCATATAAATCATTGAGCGGAGTTGATGTGCCGTGGGCGTTGATGTAATCGATATCGTCAGGATTCAAACCGGCGGCCTTTATGGCTATACGCATGCTGCGGGCGGCGCCTTCGTGACCGGGGGGCGGAGCAGCCATATGAAACGCGTCGGACGTGCATCCGTAACCGGCGAGTTCCGCGTAAATACGCGCTCCTCTCTCCAGCGCAAACGACAATTCTTCCAGAATAATTATACCGCAACCCTCTCCGATAACAAAACCGTCGCGATCCTTATCAAAAGGACGGCTCGCTTTTGGGGGTTCTTCATTTCTTACTGAAAGTGCACGCATGGCCCCGAATCCGGCTACCGCAAGCGGCGTGATTGCCGCCTCAACACCACCCGTAATCATGACATCCGCATCTCCATGAACAACAGCCTTATAGGCGTCGCCGATGGCAGATGTTCCCGCTGCACAGGCGGTAACGGCGCAGTTTATGGGGCCCTTTGCCCCGAATCTTATGGAAACATGGCCGGCGGCCAGATTGGCAAGAATTGCAGGAACGGCGAACGGAGAAATTTTGCGGGGACCGGCGTCAAACAGACTTTTCATTTCTTCCGCTAAAGTGGCAATACCGCCAATGGCAGAACCAATTATGATACCGGTGCGCTCAGCAAATTCGGGGTTGACCGTTAATTTCGCGTCAGCCATCGCCATTTCCGCGGCTGCAAGAGAATAAAGAATGAAGTCGTCGTAGCGGCGGACTTCCTGTTTACTGACATACTGAAGGGGATCGAAATTTTTTATTTCGCCGGCAATTCTGGATTTATAGGCAGTGCTGTCAAATTTGGTGATCGGACCGATGCCTGATCTACCGGAAATCGCGCCATCCCATGACTCTCCGACTGAATTTCCCAAGGGAGTCAAAGCGCCAAGACCTGTTACAACAACACGCCTTTTCATTGGTTAAAATCCTGCAAGGCGAATTATTGAACGCCTTTTTGCTTTAAAAAATCAACTACATCCTTAATGGTACTAATCTTTTCCAACTCTTCGTCAGCTATTTCTATGCCAAAAGCTTCTTCCATTTCCATGAGGAGCTCAACAATGTCTAAAGAATCTGCCCCCAAATCGTCAATAAAAGAAGCTTCCAAAACGCACTCTTCTTTTGTTACATCTAATTGTTCCATAACAATTTTAATGACTTTTTCTTCTAACGTCATGCGAAATCCTCCTCAAATCTATTATTACCATTATGACTCTATAAATAAAATTAATTGATTCTGCTCTTTATTGTCCACGCAAAAATGAATTTTATATATTAACAGACAATTGATATTACCTATATTAAATAATAGAATATTCCTATTCTTAAGCAAGTTCAAAAACTTTATTTTCCAGATGTTACGTTTGAGCGAAAAATATAAACGCCACAGTGTTGCCCGTTTTATATTCTTTTTAAGCTATAAGACTAGGCGTTCTTTTCTGCTTTGCCGTATTCCCTGCCTTTATAAGTCTCACATGTCGGGCAAACGCGATGAGGCATTTTTGGCTCATTGCACTGCGGACATAAAGACATCGCAGGCGATTTCAAAAAATCGTTCGCTCTTCTGGTATTACGTCTTGTTTTTGAATGTCTCTTTACTGGATTTGGCATAATTATCCTTCTTTATTAGTTATTTTTTATTTTAAAATTTTTTAATACAGCCATACGATCATCAACAAAATTTAAACGGCAATTACAGGAAGAAGTATTTAAATTAGTGCCGCATTGCGGACACACCCCCCTGCAATCCTCTCTGCAAAGCACCTTAATCGGTATCTGCAGAATTATCTGCTCATAGATAATAGGCGCAAGATCGATAAAATCACCCTGATAATAACCTATTTCCAACTCTTCGGGCTTAAGCTCCAGATCTTCTCTGGTTTCAGCTTTCGCGGGAATCAACGTATAAGCGAAATCACTGCCAATGGACAGTTTTGTGTTTTCCAAACAGCGGCTGCAGCAAATATCAATATTCGCGGAAAACGACCCCTTAATAAAAACAGTGCCTGAAGTTTTTGTTACCAGACAGTCTACATCAACTTTATCCAGAGTAAAATCAAGACTTTCGCTATCTTTAAAGCATGCTTTAAACCAAGTTCTATCCTCAGAAAAGACAAACTTCTGCCCTTCCTCCGGAACAAGAAAAACGTTTATTTTCAAAGAATTAGCCATTTAAAGCCTGCTGTTTATAAAAAATTTTGCCTTATAATAAACTTTGGAAGTTAATTATAAATTCTTTTTGTTGTCAAGTATAATTTGCTTACTTAAATAAAGGATTAAATACAATATTTTCAATTTTTTTAATTACCCATCCAAGGAGCTTGCCTCCTTCGCTTCATCTGGCTTTGCCTTTTAATCTTTCTTCTTTCCGTTTAAAAATCAAGTTGCTTGACAAAAGGCCTGTCTAAATCCTATAAGGCAACAAAAACCCAAGGAAATAAAACAGGAAAATAAAATATATGGAGAAAATCAGAACCCGATTCGCACCTTCGCCGACAGGCTACCTGCACATCGGCGGAGCAAGAACCGCACTTTTTAGCTGGCTTTACGCCCGTCACCACGGCGGAGAATTTGTTTTGCGGATTGAAGATACCGACCAGGAGCGTTCTACAGATGAATCAACAGCGGCGATACTGAATGCGATGACCTGGATGGGTTTAAACTGGGACGAGGGCCCGTATTTTCAGGCTCAGCGCGTGGATTTACACAGAGAGATGGTACAGAAGCTAATTAAGGAAGATAAAGCTTACTACTGCACATGCACGCCGGAAGACCTGGAGGCAAAAAGAAAACAAGCCTTGGCAACAGGGAAAAAACCAAAGTATGACGGCAAGTGCCGTGACAAAAATTTAAAGAAAACAGATGGAAGTGTTGTACGCTTCCGCGGAGAACAAACAGGAGCAACTGTCGTAGAGGATCTCATTAAAGGCAACATTATCTTTAACAATGAAGAACTTGACGATCTGATCATCGAGCGCAGCGACGGTTATCCCACATACAATTTTGCTGTCGTTATTGATGACGCTCTTATGAATATCACCCATGTCATCCGCGGCGATGACCACGTAAACAATACTCCACGCCAGATTTTAATGTATCAGGCCATGGGCTTTGAAGTGCCAAAATTCGCCCATGTCCCGATGATACTGGGAAGCGATAAAACACGTCTCAGCAAACGCCACGGCGCAACTTCAGTCATGGCCTACAAAGATATGGGTTACCTGCCGGAAGCGCTCGTCAATTATCTGGTGCGTCTCGGCTGGTCGCACGGTGATCAGGAAATTTTTTCACTTACACAACTGGTTGAGCTTTTTACTCTGGATGCAGTCGGCAAATCGCCCGCTGTTTTCAATCCTGAAAAACTGCTCTGGCTCAACGCCCATTATATAAAAGAAGCGTCTCCCGAACGTTTAAAGGAAGAAATGAAACACCTGTGGCCCGCGGGAACAAACAACACAGATGAAACCTTTACCCAAAAAGTAATTTCCGACTTACAGCCGCGCGTCAAAACACTGGTGGAACTGGCTGACGCCGCTGGTTTCTATTTTGTCGAAAAGGTTCAATATGATGCGGATGCGGCAAAAAAATTTCTAACACCGGACATTGCCGGATATCTGAAATCAATAGCCGAGGCGATGATGACTCAACAGAATTTCAACAAAGAAGGTATTGAAAAATTCCTCCTGGAATTCGTGACAGGGAGAAACATTAAATTCAAGATAATCGCCCAGCCGCTGCGGATTGCTCTCACCGGAAAAACTGTTAGTCCCGGTATTGACGAAGTTATGGTTACGCTGGGTAAGGATCAGGTAATTAAAAGAATTAACGACTCCGTTGCTTATATTGCATCAGCGGGTAACAAGTAGGTTATGTAATAACAGTATAACCTGAACCGCACCAATTTCATCTTGACTTTTACTATTGGATTGCATAGACAATTGCGCTCAACTGATCAGGCCGCTATCTGGTCCCATCGTCTAGTGGTTAGGACGCTGGCCTCTCACGCCGGAAACCGGGGTTCAACTCCCCGTGGGACTACCAAAATAAAATCAATTAGTTATAAAGATATTTAAGCTTTTAATCATTAATAAAATAACTTTCCCCAGCACTATCCCCAGCAAATGGATATAAAATCAGCTGTCTAAAGAATAGCCTCAATCCCTTTGCGGTGGATCACATTCAGCAGCACGAGCGCCGCGCCTATCGGACGCTTTGAGCCACGCTCCAATTGTGAAACGTACCCTACCGTTAAGTTGAGATATCTGGCAAAAACCGCTTGGCTCATGTGCGCTTGTTCGCGGATCATGCGAATGTCTTTACCTGTCAGCGGTTCAATCTCGGTTTTATTCTTCAATCCGAGGTGACGCATGGTAATTTTTTCATAATTCGCTTTACTCAAAAGGTCAGCGTCCTTCATGTCCTTGGCCGTTTCAAGTAACGCTTGTGTAAGTCGGCTAGGTTTATTTTTCTCTGTTTTCATAGCTTATCTCCTTCAAAAGCCCTTCTTTAATTGCATATTCAAGGCGCTCTTTTTTTGCTTCAAGCCACGCCGCCCCAATCTCTTGCAGCGTATCCAGTTCGTCCGCCTCGATATTATCTCGTTCGTTTTTCGCAAAGCCGTAGAGGAACACAGCCCGCTTGCCGGAGCGGTAGGCGATTAGTAGCCGGTAGCCGCCCGATCTGCCTTGTCCTGCCCGCGCCACCCGTTGCTTGATGATCCCACCGCCTAAATCGGCGTCCACAAGCCCACGTTCCGCGCGTTCAATGGCGTCACACAAGCTATGATCATCAAGCCGTTCCTGCCGCGCGTAACGCATGAACCACTTTGTTTTAAAGAGTCGCAAATCACCCTCCTCTGATACTATGTACTATAGCACTATATATCATACATTTCAACAATTTTTTGCAAGAGGTGTAGACAAAATGATGAACGGGCGAATTCACCCCCAACCGGAGTCATAAGGCTCCTGGTAGATAGAAACGCCGTTATCAAGCTGTTGTAGCTACGCGAAAACTGATATTGTCAATCTCGTTTAAACATCGTATACATATATTTTCATTACGAAATTATCCTGTTTTTTCCTTGCTGCTTTAAATAATATTTAAAGCTTATTATTTAATGATATCAGATACTAATAATCATTTTTTTATATCGTTTTTAAACTTAAGCAGAATTTTTCTGCGTAGGGTCTCCTGTAGAAAACCCGTGTACTCTTCCATTAACCCACTACCGAAGTTCTTCACTCCATAACCTCAAATAAGCGATTATTAAATGTCCTTTCCCCTCTCGAAAGAATTACTGCTCTGAGGCATTTGCTCTACGGCGTATTTGTCTTTTTCAATCTTAGATAAATATTGATATGGCGTACTAAAAACTTGATGGGATTAAATCTTGATTATTCTTCACTTCAATAGCATGGCAGGAAGTTCAATCCAAAACTATTTTGGCAATTTCAGTTATTTTCTTGACTTGCTTAGGACGTTTGCTTTTAAGCAATTTCCATAGTTCCAAAGATTCAGAAGGATTCTCTGATAATGATATAGTTTCTTCATCATCAAAATTAAACAATTCTGATGATCTTATTTTTAAAGCATTCGATATTTTTTCAATAGATTCTAATGATGGCGCACGTTCGCCTCTTTCTATCCGGCTTATCTGGTCAACACTGAGATTCGTTTTTTCTGCAAGTTTTGCCTGGGTCATTCCTGCTTTGTTGCGTAATTGAAAAAGATGCACACCAAATATTTTCTTGATAGTTGTCATAATCCCGCCCTTTAAAAATAGGATACCCGAAGAAAAACCATCGTGGAAGGGACTGAAAGTCAATTATTAATAATTATTGACTATATGTCTTAGTGGTGTAATATAAGAAAAGTTTATGTGTAGATTTTAAGATTATTGGAAAAGTTGTAGGCATGGTACCAAAATTATAAAATGGAGGGTACAATGAAAAAATTATTAGCATTCTTATTATTGGTGGCGATCCTTTGCGGTTGCACGGATTCCAGGGGTTCCATGAAGCAGGATAATAACACGGCTGTTAATTTATCTAAAAACAATTACACGGTTGTAAAGGCTGGCGCCAGAGGAGAAAGTACGGGGTTTTGCCTATTTGGGTTTATCTGTTTTGTTAGTCCGAACTATGCCGAAGCCAAGGCCAATCTTTATAACAGTAGTAATGAAAAACTGGAAGGACGATCAATCGCATTAGCTAATCAAACACAAGACCATTTTAGTCTTTATTTGGTTTTGTTTTCGATTCCTAAAGTTACTATTACCGCTGATATTGTAGAATTTAAAGACGAACAATCACCTAAAAAATAGTTATTAACATGAACAAAAAACAAAAAGCAGTTTTCTTAATAGGCGCTGCAATTTTATTAAGTTGTGGGACACACAATCTTAGAACATATAAACCGTTAGTAAAAAGCGAACACTCTATAACTGTACCAGCTGGCGGACTATATTTAAACGGCGGACTAAAAGACGTTCTTATTAAAAACGGTTGGAAACTTTTTATTGATACAGACACTATGGGACTTGAAGGCGACAAGGAACCTTCTGTAAAATTAACCGGAAAAAGAAGATTCAAATCCAAATATCAGTTGTTTGTTTATTTTAACAAAAGAGATGTATGCCTTGATGGCAAAGCGTTTGGAAGATATGACATATCAATTATTGATAACGATAACGAAGAAGAAGTTATGACTCTATCCGGCGTTGGCTGTGAAAGCGCAATCATTAAACATTTTGAAAAATGGTTAAATAATAAATAGCAGAGAATCTTTTATCGTTAAATCCTTTTTTTTAGCCCAAAATTGCAAGAGGAAATAAAATGAAGAAAATAATTATCCTGGCCTTCGTTTTTTTAGTTTTATTCTCATGTGCCCGCAAGGATGCTGAAGTGCGTTGGATTCTCCTGAGCGCACCATATTTTATGAACGAAGATGAGCCAGGCACGGGTACTCCTTATCTGCGAGCTCCACTATCCGACTGGAAACAATTAGGAGATTACGCCTCTTTTTCAGGAGTGTGCAGCAGCAATTAGCAGCCGCCATAACGATCCGGTTCATGACCTGCATCATTCTGGAAAACTGAGTTTAGCTGAACGAGACTTGGCTTCGCGTGTGTTAAGAATATAGACGAAAGACTTTTGTCACCTCCTCCTTATGATTGGATGACTGCGGCAAAAGAAGAACGCTAAGGGGGAAAAGTTTATTATGAACGTTTGGATAATTGCCATTGCAATTTTAATTGCACTCAGTCGTCAATTTTATATGAATGGAAGTCAAGTCGAGAAAAAGTTAACTTTCAGAATACGGATTTTTATCACTGAAACAATCATTACAATTATTACGCTAACCATTTTATTCTACATTGCGAAATGGATAATCAATCTATTCTAAAAACTGGGATAATTTTTTATTAGAGGAAGGAGAAAAGTGAGGAATGAATAAATTAATGTCGTTTCTTAATAAATTCTTGAACCTATATGTGTCATATTCCGCAGGGCAATCATTTTATTAACAGCTTTTTTAAATCAATTATAATCATTTGCGTCATAATCTATCTGGCAATTTTTTATCAATCCACCTTGAACCAAAGGTATCAATACCATAAACGGTTGATAACGGGGATCGAAACATCGTAATTTTTGACACGAAAAAGGGAGAGGTGTATAGTACTATTTATGACGATCTCAGTGATCATGCTGTCTGGTATAGGATATCTCCATTTAGCAAAAGGCGATACATTTTTAGTCCACGGTGAAGCCCATGTCGTGCGCGTGTGTAAGGGCCGGCGAACATTTTGATTTGTCAAGATTCAATTAAGGTCGGCTTTCAATCTTGCTACTATTTGGTTCATGCTTTATCCTTTTTGCGCTCTCCCACGCTGCGTTTCATTTGCCGAAGCTGACTTTGTAAGTTAACTTCACTACCAGGGAGAACATTCGCTTTCTGTAAAGCTTCCTTCTTTGATTCGTCGGGCATTTGAACAACTATAATAGAGCCTTTTTTCATTCCGGCCTTTTCTTCCAGCCGTTCAACCTTTGCTTTTAAATTCATGTTTCATTCTCCTTTCATTGGCGGATCATCGGCCCCTTGGGACTTCGTACATCCTGCTTTTCCCCTGCTATTCTACTAATAATCTTTCAAGCTCAGGGGGCAAGG
>CAWETF010000002.1:0-336561 GCA_963812045.1 uncultured delta proteobacterium | reverse complement strand
CGTTTCCCTTCCATCTCTTTTCTCAGATCCTTGTTGGAAGCCGCAATCAGGCGCACGTCAACTTTTATTACTTCTGATCCCCAACCGGGTCAACTCTCTTTCCTGAAGGACTCTAAGAAGCTTGACCTGCATTGCAGGCGACATTTCACTAACTTCGTCCAAAAAAAGGCTGCCGCTTTCGGCCTGAACAAAATTTTCCTTCCCCGCGGGTGGTCCGCTCCTGTGAACACGCCTTTTTCATGACCGAAGAGCTCCGACTCCAGCAGCGTCTCCGTTAAGGCCGCGCAATTTATTTTAACAAACGGCGCGTCCCTGCGGGTGCCGTTGAAATGAATCGCGTTGGCTATCATTTCTTTACCTGTACCTGATTCACCGGCGATCAAAACCGTGGCTTCTGCCGGGGCCACCTGTTCAACCGTCTCCAGCAATTTCACCATTGTTGCGCTCTGCCTATATATTCCGCCGGTCGAATTCTTCCCCCAGTCTTTTTTTCAAAGATTCATTTTCTTTTTTGAGATCGCTGTGATCGGTGGATGCTCGATGGCTATCTTGAGTTCATCAAAATCCAGCGGTTTTGTAAGATAATCGTAGGCGCCCTGCTTCAAGGCTTTCACCGCCGTTTCCACCGAGGCATAGGCAGTCATAATGATGACAGGAATCGCCGGGTTCATGATTTTTATCTGTGCGAGCGCTTCCATGCCCGACACTTTAAACATACGTATATCCATAAGAATCAAATCGAAGGCATTTTGCCGCACTTTCTCGATCGCTTCCGAACCGTCATCGACCTCATAAACATTGTAACCCCATCCGCCGATAACTTTTTGAGCATCAGGCGATGGGCGGGATCATCATCAACTATTAATATTGTCTGACTGTTTTTCATCTGGATCTTTTTCTCCTTTTAACTTGTATGGGAAAGAGGAAAAGTCAAAAAGACATCCGTGCCTTTCCCTGTAACACTTTCACATCAATATTTCCTCCATGCGCTTCCATAATCTTCTGGACAACGGCAAGACCCAAACCCGTTCCTGTGGGTTTGGATGTAAAATACGGATCGTAAATCCTGGGTAAATCCATTTTATCTATACCCATGCCGTTATCAGAAACGACAATCGTCAGATTGTCTTGCGTGTCGAGACCCTGATTTTTATTTTACCCCCTTGAGGCAGCGCTGCCAGAGAATTGAGAAGAATATTCAGAAGCACCTGCTTTATTTTATCGGGATCGGCTTCCACTTCGGGAATTTTTCCCGGCGCTTCGATTTCAAGGCTAATTTGATTTTTTTGCGCATCGTCGGAAATCAGTTTGAGGGTATGCTCTATCAATTCGGCAAATCTGACTTTTTCTTTTTTTAACTGCAGTGGCCGGGCAAATTCAATAAGCTGACTGATCACGCGGTTGACCCTTTCCACTTCCTGAATCATGACCTTGGCGGTATGCTCATCGTCCCTGTTTCCGGACAGCCGTTCCTTGAAATGCAGAGCGAATCCCTTTATAGAACTGAGCGGATTGCGGATTTCATGGGCAACGCCGGCAGCAAGCGAACCGATTGAATTAAGATAACGGCTTCTGGCCACTTCTTTTTCCAGATTTCTGATCCGGCAACATTCCGAGGAGCAAAATTTTTCCGGCAGGCTTTCCGTCTTCGGACATTCCCGCAGCCACAGTTTCCCATATTTGGTCATGACCTTCTGAGGACTCCAGATGAATATCTTTTTCCAGAAGCCCGCCATAACGGGGCAACTGAAGAAATATTTCTTGCAGGAGAGCCGACAGGATGTCCGACGAATTTTTCCCCGGGGCTTCACTATATCTGATATTCAAAAAGGATTGGGCATTTTCGTTGCAGGAAATAACAGTTCCCTGATTGTCAATCGCAATCAGGCCGGCGGGCATGTTCTTTACCAGAGCTTTGGAAAATACCGTCATGCGCGAAAGAGACGAATGCGCCGCACGGTAGGCCTGGATGAAAAACAAAAGAACTATTACTGAAGAACCTACCAACAAAAGAATCAGGGATATGATAACAGTATTTCTGGCATCTTCCCGGGCAGCTTTTTCAATTGCCGTCATATTCAGCCCAACATAAATAATCATGCCGCCGGATTTTTTATCCGGCATTCTCTTTAGCGGGGAAAGGCCCCGGTAAACCTCAAATGTCCCAGCGCCTTCTACATTGACTACCTGACGCCACCGGATGCTACCGAATGATGCAATATTCTTTATTTCCAACTCCAATCCATATTTATCGCCGACCTGGGCCGGATCGCTGTCGGCAATTACATTGCCGCTATAATCCGTAATTATTATATAGTCGATATCCGGATGCCGGGCGTTCTCCATTAACAGTTTTTGCATCATAAAAACTTCATTTTTCGCATTAAAAGAACTGCGCAGGCCCGCCTCAAATGACCTGATAAGCGTAGCTCCTTTTTCCGTAAGAAGTTCAATGGCCTGTTGTTTATGATGCTGGTAATGCTTGAAACCGAATACGGCAGAGACAACAGCCAGAACAATTATCGCGCCTATAATTGTCCCGACAGATAAATTAAACGAAAATATTCTTTTTAATTCCCGAGGCATATTAAAATCACTGCTACTATCTGGCTAATTTTTAGCCAACTGGTTTGTGCTTAGTGGACTAATATTATCCATCCAATTAAAATAAAAAACAATTTATATTTATGTTTATCGGCAATTATCAATTCAATAACAAATACTTACATTTTATTATTCTTTAATGGCATGGACATTGCTGATTATAAAATAAAGCAATTTGAGTACCATCTTAAATGATATTTAAAAAGAACTGAAGATTTAAGAATCAGAAAAGGTATAAACCATGAAAAAATTAATAGTAACCGCGGCTATCGTTTCGGCCCTGCTTTTAGCAGTAACGGCCTTTTCTTTCGAATCCGGTTCAGGTAAGTGCTCATTCGACGATTCGGGTATACGCCGCCATTATGATGCTGTTTGGCATAAAATGAATCTATCCGCCGAACAGAAAACAAAGATCGAAACAATAAGAACAGCGGCATATAAGGAATTAAGACCTCTCCGAGAAAAGATGTTCGATAAGTCCATGGAACTGCGCCATTTATGGCTGCAACCTAATCCGGATGAGGAAAAAATTCTAAATGCTCAGAAAGAAATAAATAAGTTGCGTGATGCGATCAGCGATAAGGTAACAGCAATGAAGCTGGAAATTCACAAGGTTCTCACGCCGGAACAAATTAAAAAATTTGCAGATTTGAATTGGGGTCGGCGAGGTTACGCACCACGCGGCGCTGAAAGAGGATCAAGAGCCACTTGTCCCGGAGGATATTTCTAACCCCTCATAGAAATTCCCTCCTTCATATAAACAGGAGAGTTTATTCTCTCCTGTTTTTTTATATTAGATTAAGTATTTTCTTAATGTGTTACAAAATAAAAATAATTCTTAAGAAGTTTCCTTATCCAATTGTTTTTTATTACACAATTCAATCCAGTTAATTATCGTATCAATGGCGATTCCCATATTGCCAACCTGACAATGATTTTGAGCGTTTTCCATCCTGGTGAATATCCTTCCCGTGACAGACCTTGCATTGACCAGAGCCTTCATCTGAGCATGAAACTGGTCCATTGAAACATAATGGTCATCAGATCCGGCTAGCACAAGAACATTCTGCGTAATCAATTCTGAAATATCTTTTGTTGTAAAATTTTCATATTTTTTAAACAATTTATATGAGCTATCCATACCCATAACATACATTCCTTGTTTTATTCCCCATTCGGCCAGTAAATCAATTTTCATTAAAATTGATATGGCCATGTTGAGGATGAAAGCCGCTCGTGTAGCGAGAAGAAATTTCATTGCATATCTTCCGATAGGCCCTTTTCTGTTTAAGAAACATTCAATAAAGTCATACATCACATCATAAGCAACGACTTTTGAAATTCTTCTGTCAAAAGCGGCGGCACGAAGCGCAAGGTATCCGCCCAGTGAAATACCTATCAGGGTGACATCGGTCAGTTTGAAAAAATCTAGTACAACTGCTACAGGTTTTTCCCACTCATGAGTCATAGGTATTCCATATTTTTTTAGTGCGGCACCCTGACCGGGACCTTCAAAGGCTATGACGTCATAACCAGATGACTTAAAATACAGCGCTGCAAGATATAGTTCTTCTATGAACGAATCGAACCCGCCGTGTATCAGGATGACTCCTTTTTCACCGCTGCTTTTTATTGATACTGCGGGCAAATATCCATTTTCATATGGTATGGAGAATTTTTCCATCTGTTCATTCTTGAAAAAATCGTTCGTTAATCCAGTAAATTTTTCATATGCTTTATTTTTATCGGGATCATGCGGATCCATAAAAAATTCAGCGAGACGATAGTAGCATGCCGCGTTCATCAACCTGTTCTCTTTTTCGGCCAGAATCGCTATAGACAAAGTCTCTCTTTTCCAGTCCGTATAGTTTTTTATTCTAGGCGCTATTGCCATAACATCTTCATCGCGTATTCCAATGGCAAAACGATTAAACTGGTAGTTCAGCTCTTTTATCGGATGATAGTCTTTATACGTGGTGGGGAAAATATTTTGCATACTGATCTCCTGACAGCTATTCATAAATCCCAAAGTGTAGTGTTCCGTAACTTAAACATTTACTAATATTGATTTTATAATAATGGCAGCAGTTAATGAAACAGGGGCAACGGCATGAACCGGAACCCCTTAATTGTTAATTGGTAGGCGGTACTGGGATTGAACCAGTGACTTCTACCGTGTGAAGGTAGCACTCTCCCGCTGAGTTAACCGCCCAAGTGACGTTTGCTATAACTTAAACCACTATCTATTTCAAGGGAAAAAGTTTCTTTCGTTCGAGCACAGAGAATAAACTAAATTAATTCAATTACAGCTTACTTATTTATAATTATGCCGGGTAGAAATATATGAAGAATCATTTTGTGTCAAAGAAAATAAAAGAGAATAAACATGTAGAAATCTCCGACAGGCTGGGGTTAATATAAAAGCTGTCTCAATAAACCGAAGAGGCAGCTTTTGTAAAATCATTTGATTTTACTTCTTCACACGTCGGGAATTAATTTTCCTTCCTGAAAGGCTCTTTTACAATAACTTTTATGCCACTGATTGTCCCTGTGACGGCCTTTTTTATTGCTTTGCCTGTTTCACCGCCAATTGCCTCCGCCGCTTCGACGACCCCGGTTGCCGCTGCGGAAGCAGCTTTCTCTGCGGATAATCCAAGATCTTTCGCGACTTCGATTGTTCCCAGCAAAGCGTTTTTCGCAACGGAAATCACGTCGCCGCCTACTTCCGACGCCCCCAGCACCAGTCCTTTGGATGTATCCTTTATGACCGTCGTTAGTTGGTTACTGGCTTCCGCTACGCCGCCGACGGCTCCCTTTACCACACTTTTGGTTGCAAGAACTGTATCGCCCCCTACTTCAAAAACCGCACGGATAACACCCCGCGCCGCTGCTGAGGCTGCATCTTCCGCTGATACGGCAATATCTCTCGTCCCGCTTATAGCTCCCACGATAGTGCCTTTGGCCACAGAAGTAATGTCGCCTCCTATATCTGCGGTTCCTTTAACCGCTCCATGAGCAGTGTCGCGAATGACATCAATGGTTACAGAACCTATTTCATGAACTCCCTTGAGAATACCGACTATCGAATTTTTGGCAACAATTGTCAGATCCGCTCCTGTATCTCCCGCGACCTTGATTGCACCGCCGATAATAGCGCCGAGAGAAGTTTCTATGTCTTTTACGCCCTCCAGGACTTTTACCGTCGTGGCGCTTACAACTTCGACGATTCCTACGGCCACATCCCGGGTTCCCTTCAAGACTCCCACGAGACCACTTTTAATTGACTCCCCAATTTTCTTTTCCATAATACACCTCCATTACTTCATGCTTAAAAATGTTTTATGATGATTACTTATATTTGAAATTCATCCCTCCTCCTTATTTAAGCTGATAGCCTTTTTCCCGGAATAATCTCAGGCAGGCATCGGCGACAACATCGTCATAAAGAATTCCCTTATTTTTCTCGATCTCTTCAAGGGCGGCCTCAATACCCAATGACGCACGATAGGGACGATGGGAAGCCATGGCCTCGACAACATCGGCAACAGCCATAATGCGCGCCTCCAGGAGAATTTCATCTCCTTTCAGATTTCGGGGATAGCCTGAACCGTTCATCCGTTCATGGTGTTGGTAAACAATTTGCGCCAGCGGCCAGGGAGACTCCACATTCTTCAGCAGTTCGTACCCGCTTTGAGGGTGTTCTTTTATCAGAGAAAATTCGATGTTTGTCAGCTTGGTAGGTTTGACCAATATCTCCGTCGGTGTTGATAATTTCCCGATGTCATGAATGGAACCGGCCATGTTGATCCCATCTATCTTATCCGGAGCTAATCCCATCTCCGTGGCGATGGCGCAGGCCAAGTTTGCAACCCGGAGCTGGTGACCGGCCGTATACGGATCTTTCATCTCTATAGCGGATACCATGACCTGAACAGTGGAACCAAAAGCGTTCCTGAGCCTTTCGAGTGTCTGTAAAAGTTTCGCCTCCGCCTGTTTGCGTTCGGTGATGTCGCGAGTGACACCCATGATGGCTATCGGTTGCTGATTTTCATTTCTGATAAAGGAAACATTCATTTCCGTCCACACCGTGGTCCCGTCTTTTCGCATCATTTCCAATTGAAGCATCCGGGATATGGGAATCTTCGTATGTTCGGATTTTTCCAGTTCCATGCCCTCGGCTATGGTCTTTACGGCCAGATCCCAGGATGAGGGAGTCAATGTTTTAAAAGACAGCTGTTTCATTACCTCTTCCGGTTCGTATCCCCTGAGTAATTTTACGGATGGGCTGACATAGGTGTAATTTAAATTCATATCCAAAACGAAAATGACATCATGAATATTGTCGGCCAGCAGGCGATATTTTTTTTCACTTTCCTTCAAAGACTCTTCCGCCTGTTTGCGTTCAGTGATGTCATGGGCAACCGATAGGAGATATCTTTCGCCCTGAAGCTCTATGATCCTTGCGGAGTCCAATACTGTGACCAAAGTGCCGTCATTACGTCGTAATTTAGTCTCGAAACCGTTAATTTCACCGAATTTTTTCAGCCTGCCGACGAATGTGGCACGGTCCGCTGAATCAGCCCAGATGGAAAGCTCGGTTGTTGTCTTGCCGATGGATTCGTTGCGCGAATATCCCAGCAGTTTCGAGTAACCCTCGTTGATATCCAAGATATTGCCATCGGCCATTCGGGTGATGGCTATCATGTTCGGTGACGCATGAAAGGCGGCGGCAAATCTCTCCTCTGTCTCGCGTAACGTTTCCTCCGCCTGCTTACGCCCGGTGATGTCACGAATGTTACATTGTACGACCTTCGTCTTATTCACGAGATATATATCCGTATATATATACTGCCCGGACTTCGTTGTTAGCGGAATGTTAGTGTAGTTAATAATGCTGTTCTTGTTCAAATTTTGCATTATCGTTTGAAAATCCCCCATATCGAACATAAAACCAACATCATGAAGTTTATTTCCAATGCTCTCCTTTGCGGAATAGCCCAACATCTTCTCGGCCGCTGGATTAATATGGATTATCTTCCCTTCGAGTTTTTCGAGTAGAAATATCCCGTCGCTTGCAGTATTAAAAATACCTTTGTAGAGTTCTTCAGATTCTATTAATACATCTTCCCGTCGTTTACGATCGGTGATGTCCTCAATGGCCAAAAGGATGATCTTTTCTTTTCCCAACACTCTTTTAATTTCCCGGGCATTCAAAAGCATGATGCGCCGGCCGATGGTGGCAAATTCGTGCTCGATCTCATAGTTGTTAAAGGTTGTCTTTTGAGGCAGGATGTCTTCCAGCAATTCCCGCAGCTTGGGAATATCCCACTGTTGATTGCCCAGATCATAGATAAGCTGTCCAACGGTCTCTTCTGGTTTTACCTTGAAGAAGTCATAGAAGGAACGGTTGGCGTTGACCACCCTTAAATCCTGATCCAGAGCGATTAAGGGTTCACGTATGGTGTCGATGACGCTATCTGAAAATTCCTGGGATCTGGTTGTGGTTTTCTTTATGGCCATTTTCTGTCTCCCGTCGCTCAATGATTCCTTGAGCTGCCTGTTGGCCAAGTTCCTCCCTCATGGGATTGCGCTTTCTCTTTGGTACTTTTGTTTTTTCGGCCTGTTGCACAATATAATCAGATCACCTTTGTTTACTTCAGGGGGCGACGCGAGCCACCCCCTCATGATAGATACAAGATTATTTTTATAGCAGGTGAACTTATTCTCATCCTACCTTCTTTCCTGTTTCTCTTCTCCTCCTCTTTCAGATTTACCCTGTTGAGGTTTAGAGTGTTGTGGTTTGGCTGTCCTGCGAACTTGTTTTTTAACCGGTTGCGATTTTGGTCGTGGTTGCTGTTGCTTGAGTTCTCGTGATTGCGGCTGAAACTTCTGTTGCTGAATATCCCGCGATTGCGGTTTTGCCTGAGATTTTAGCTGGACCGCCTCAGATGGCTGTTGTGCTTGCGTTTGGGGCTTCAAACCCTGGACACCCCAGTTATTTTGCTTCTCCCAATGTTTACTGCTTTCCCATCCTTTCCAGTTCCGTTGAACTTGTTGCTGAGGTATTCGTTGGTAGTTCCATGGGTGTCCTCCCCAGCGATGTTCCCTGTAGTCGTTCCTCCAGCCTGAGGGTATGCCTCCATAAAAAGATGGAACGCTTTGATAGTAGCCCCAACCTGAGTTGTAGTAATGTGAGCGATACCAGCGTCCTTCCCATGGACGCCACCACCAGCCACCCCAGAAAAAGATGTCCGCGTCCACATCAGGAACGACGTAGATATTCGTCTGGGGCAGCACGACCATCTCCGGCGGCGCGGCAAATACGATGGGCGGTGGCAGAGAAATATTAACGTTAACATCTACCCCTGCCATCGTAGGAATAGGTAATACAAGTACCAACGCTAAAAGAATTGTTCCCAAAAGTAACTTTTTCATTTTGTTGTCTCCTATACGTATCAATGTTTTATCTTTCATCAGTCTTTCTTACCTCCCGCGACCAGCAGCACGATGCCGCCCAAAAGCGCGACTCCTCCCACGATCGGTGGAAGCGGAATCGTTTTTGTCTTATCGGCTGTCATTTGAATAGGACCGATATCAACGATCTTCTCCCTCGTCGTGTAGGTAATGCCCTGATATGCTAACGCGATGATTCCGATCGCAATAAGGATGATGCCTGCCAATGTGTATGTTTTCATTTCGCTCCCCTCTTTTCTGTTGTCACTCTGTATAGGTTGATAACCTCCTGCAGGCTACAAAGCTCTTCGCCCTTGAATGACTCTCACCAGCACAACGATAATGGCAATGACCAGCAGAATATGAATAAAATTACCCATCGTATAGCCGGACACTAACCCGAGCGCCCACAAAATTATCAATATCAAAGCGATCGTCCACAACATATGATCCTCCTTTCTAATTGTTCAGTCCCAATACCGGCTATTGCATTAAGATCAGCGGATTAGCTGGTGAATGACAATTATAATGAGATAGATGGCGATAAAACAATTCAATATGGGAATATTGTCTCTGCTATCCTTGTTATCCTTATTGCTCGATTGCATAGTATTTCTCCTTCACCTGTTTGACGAAATGTTTAATTGTGAAATCTTTTCATTGAAGACATCAAAACTTCAGGAAAATCTTTCCGGATATACCTGCCATCATTAAATTTTCTCTATCCCCGCAGGGTGGAAAACGGTGTGGTACGTTACCTCATAGGGCTCCCGGAGAAAGTTCATCGCTCCTCGGAGAACACTGAAATGCTCCGACTTCAGGTGGGTCATAAGGTTTTCCTGAGTATCCCATTCTTCAAGAATAAAGAGTTTATTTTCATCCTCTATACTTTGACAGAATTCGCAGCGCAGGCATCCCTTCTTCAGCCTTACGGTACCGGACAGCGAAGCAATCGTCTGTGACAATTCCATGCGCTTCTCGGAAAGGACTTTCATTCGTATGATTGCCATGATCATAAAAAAGCACCTCTATACTCTTATCTTTTCTAATGTCCACCTCCGGCGCCTCCGGGACCTGTATGACCTCTGGGAGCTTCGGAACCCCCAGGTCCTCCGCTTCTGTTATATCCGTCATCCCGGTCACGTCCGCCACCTCTGCCACCTTCATCCCGCCATGGCCAACATCCTCCAATAGATGCAAGTATCATCACTAAAGCCATTGCCAACATAATTATTCTTTTCATAGCTTTCTCCTTTGATAAGAAATTTTTATTTATAACTTACAGTTGCCGGAGGGTGTTAATGTATTCACTGCTTCGGTATTCTTTAAGCCATCTCTTCGTAATTGCGCCTGCATAGGTCTTAATAAACAGATTTCTCCATCTTCGTTTTATGTCTTGCCATGTATTAGCCAGCGGAACGGTAAAAATGCTATGCATCGGGAGATCACGCCACCGCGCATTTTTCATCTTCTGTTTTTCCAATAGATGACGTAAAAACCGCCGGAAATAAAAAACGGCAAACTGGATGAGAAAGCCAATGGTGGCAATATAAACCCAGTTCAGCCAGTTGCCGTAATTTAATTTCCGGCTGATGAATCCCCCAAGGTATTTTTTATTCATCAGCATCTTGGGCATGTTTTGCAGACCATGGGGATCCAGCCCTTCCGGTCTCGGATCGTAACAAAGGAACAGCCCGTCATATTTATCCCAGCCGACCATCGAAAGAGGCAGGAGACGTCCTTCGCTCTCCAGCCGCGCTCTAAGCTCGGAACCGGGCAAGGGGACGGCATTGAGCACTTGGATCGTGTCTATCCCCGATTTTTTGAAAAACTTTTTAAAACATTCAGCCCGCTCTCTGATCGTAAAGAAAGCGCTCTCCAGCGCATTTTTTTTTGCGGGATATCCAAAAATGAACATGCCGTGCAGATAAAAATAGTTGGAGAGTTTTTTAGAACGGGCAATCAATTTTTCCACAGTCACGCCTTTGCGCATCGCCCGCAATTCTTCATTGATCGGGCTTTCGTAACCAATGGCAAGTGTGGTCACGCCGGCCCAGCGCATCGCCTCAATCAATTCGTCGTTTTCCGCCACTTCCGTGCGCACCTGGACAATTAAATCTATTTTTTTCCGGAATTTTCTTTTGTAATCGCCTATTGTCCTGCACAGTTCAATGGTTTCGTCCGGATTCTGTGCAAAATTATCATCGGTGAAGAAGAAATACTTGTATCCCAAATCAGAATATTTAATTACCTGCCGTAAGGCTTTCTCAACCAATGCTGATTTATAATGTCCATATTGCTTACTGACTACACAAAATTCGCAATTCCAGTTACAGCCACGCCCTCGGTTGACAGGAATGGCGCTCCATCTCTTTTTCAGGAATTTAACCAGCGTCAAGTCCGTATCGGTTAAATCATTCAGATCGCTGATCGGCTGGCGCCTGCCGGTAAAGACATAGACTCCGTTTTCATCTAGAAAACTAATCCCCGAAACGGCAGCAAAACCGGACCGGTTCAGGGTAACATCATCATTGTCCGCCAATACAGCCAGCAATTCTGTGATGGTCTCTTCTCCTTCACCATGAACGACAATATCGATGCCGGAAGAAAGCGCTTCCTGCGGCAGCGCATCCACATGGCTACCGCCGGCGATGGTGATGGCGCCAAAACTTTTGTATTGCCGGGCTACCGTAAACATACGGGGAATAGAGTTGCTCATTCCGCCATAGAAGAGCGCCAGTTGCGCCGGTTGCCGTGCCTGTAAGAATGCATGATCGGGCATACCCATATTATCCTGCGGCCCGCTGTAATTGTTTTCATCAATCGCGTAAATTTCTTTGTAACAGAGATGATGAATCTGGCTCATGACGGACAAAATCCCCACCGGAGGCATTTTTATCTTCTCGTATATATTATGCTGTGAATGCTTCGGATATCGGGGAATGATGCCGATAATCGTCAATTCTTTTTTCATGTCTTAATTACCTACATAATCAACACAACGGAATTATTGAACAGACTACCGTCTTGATTGTCTGGTCAGATCTTCGACTTGCCTGTCGAGATTGATACAATCGTCTTCTTTACTCTTGACGTCACTGTCACATTGTCTTTCAATGTCGCGAACACGCATTGTCCTATACCTTTTTGTCCTGTCGATGTCTGACCGTTTATCAGTCAATTTTTTTTGTAAAATCTTTATTTGGCGCTTATTGTCATCAATCTGTCCCTGATCCATATATTCCTCCTCTGCTCATCATTTTTATAAATAGACGTTTCATAATCTCTAATCCCATGAAAGGTCTAAAACATTGTGCAGATTAGACTACCTGTTGCCCCAAAATATCCATTGGACCGGCCATTTCGTTATTTTTGTTTTTTACCACCAGTTAAATTGACAGAAGCAGCTGCCTTGTTTAAATCCGCATCACATCTTTCTTGTTTTACCAGGAATATTGAGCAGGGCATTGCTCTGATGATTTCATCATTATTTCCGCCGACAAGCATGCGTTCCAACCGGCCCTCTTCGTGACTGCGAAGGATAAGCAGATCAATGTCTTCTTCATCTATTGTCTTCAGGAGAATCTCGGAAGGGATGCCTTCTGAGACAATTTCTTTAATGGCCATGCCCTTATTATTTTCTGCGCTGATAATGCTATGCAGATATTCCCTATACTTCTCCATTTCCTTCTTGTGTTCTTCTTCAATGGATACCATGGGTATGCTCCACCCCTTAAGCCATGTCGTATCAATAACGTGAATCACAGAAAGTTTAGCTTTATATTTGCCGGATAATGAAATTCCAAACTCTATCGTTTTGTTACAATATTGGCTCAACCAGCTGACTACGAGAATATGCTTAATAAGATTCATGTTCCGCCTCTTTTAGAATTAATTGTCTTGTTTCATGCATGATTTCAATTTGCCATCGCTGTAGAAAGAAATTTGACCATCTGCCTTGCATTTACTCTTGGCTATGGTAACGTCCGCGTAAAGCACACAAGATTCCAATTTACCGTTTTGGTAAAAGCTAACAGAACCGCCACTTTTACAGCGGATGTTATTCGCATCGTAATCATCTTTGAGTTGACAGGATTTTAGTGATCCGTTGTCGTGAAGAACAACATTGGCGCCGGAATCACAAATTGATTGGTCAGCGGCGAAGATATTAACCCCCACTAATGTTGATGCTAGTACGGATGCTAATATTAAACTTTGAACAAACAAAGTCTTTATAATTTTCATAAAAGTGTCTCCTTTAGCTGATGATCTTCACTCATTCGTACTCAATTGTTACGTTTTGATCCGATTGATAATTATTTCTGTAATCATAATTGCAAGTGGCCTGCCAACAAATAAAAGAGAATCAGATATTTTGATTCATCCATTAATAACAGGTTGTTATATTATCAGGAACGAACAGCCCCCAAACATGAATTGATTCTTTTGGCCTCAATATTTGGCGGCGCCTCAACATATTGAGGGACACTTTGAAGAGAGGTGGATGGTTCACGAAAAATCTAATCATGGGTGCCACGGAATTTGTATGGCTCTGGAGAAACCACAACCGGAGGAGAGAAGTGCGGTTTCCCCGGAGCCGTTACCGAGGTTAGCAATAATTACCCGGATTGGTACCGGGCCATACTTAGTGGCATGTCGCGATGAAACACGGTATCAAAACACGCCACCTGCGTCAGTTCAGAAAATCAGCAAGTGAATTCCCCGGTGCCGCTTACTTCTTCAGTTTGGTAAATTTTGAACCTTCTATTGTAGCTCCGGCCATAAGCCCTTTCTGACCAAAGACAAACCCGACAACCGGTTGCTTGAATTTCATCGTGTTTATGGATTCATCGGCGCCGACCTTAACCACAGTTACCTTAGCATCAACACCCGCTTTCCAGTTTTTGCTGTTACGGAATTTCTTCAAGACCTTATCACTCATAAAAACAAGGATGATGTCTTTCTCCTGGGCTCCGATTTGATAGCCGAAAGATCCGGCAATGATGTTATAATACCCAACTGTTTTTCCACCTATTCTTAAAGCTCCCTCGCCGTACTCGGCTCCGACACCGAACCCTCCCTGCATGACCTTAGGGATAATAAGGACGCCCTTGGCGGCGTCAAGAAACTCTTGCGCACCTTTGACTTGCTTGATAAACCGGTCCAGGGACGCATTTACGCTGGCATCGATCTCATTGGCCGTAGCCGCGTAAGAGGAAATCGAAAAAATTCCGATGATCGCAATCACGCACATGACGAAAAATATTTTAACTCTTGCGTGTTTCATTTTTTTCTCCTTTTATTTTAAAAACATTTATTTGTACGATTGCCATAGTCAGGATCAATTAATCCATAACCCAATACTCTTATTGCACGACGATTTGGAAAAGAACTCTCATGTTTGCCTTTGCCGCTTTGGAGTAAAGATCTTTAGGCGCTGCTTCGTAACTGGCTGGATTTGACTCGCCATAGCCGATCCTGGTAAGTCTGTCCTGTGAGATGAGGCCCTCGCTGACAAGATAATCCTCAACCGCTTTTGCTCTTCTTTCGCTTAACTTCTGATTATACTCCTCAGTGCCGGAAGCGGAGGTATACCCGGCAATGCGGACTTGAGCGTTAGGATTATCTTTTAGAACTTGAATGTTTCTTTTCAGGATCGTCCGTGCTTCCGGTTTAAGTGTGGATTTATCGAAATCGAAATGTACGTCCTCAAAAGCAAGCACAATGATTTTCTGTTCAGCTGCAGCAGCCATAACTTTTTCATCGACCCTTGGTTCAGACGCAAGGATAACGACCTTTTTTGCCGCATATACTTTCGGACATCCATTTTCATCCATCATATGGGCGCACCCAACCATCAAACTAATGGAAAATGCGGCAACTACGAACATAAACACTCTCTTTGCTGTTACTTTTTTCATCTTTAAACCTCCTGCTGATTTTTTTGTTTGTAAATTCTAAATATCTCATCAAGAAATTATATTTTTATAATTTCTTTTTCTTTCATGGTCATTCTGTTATTCATGGTGCTCATGTTGTTGTTGCTGTTGTTGTCGTGATCCCTTCCGGTCATTCTTCGAACCCTGGACACCCCAATTATTTTGTTTCTGCCAATGATTATTTTTCCCCCAGTTTATTGTCTCCTTTACACATTATCAGTTTTGTCCATTCTTAAATCTTTCTGTTTCCCGCAACCAGCAGCAAGCTGCCGCCCACGAGTGCTACTTCCTCCTATATATAATTTCGTTCCCCCTTATTTTAAGAATGATAAGAACTCGCTGGGGGAAGATTAAACAATACTTTGACAGTGTAACAGCAAATAGCCTGCCAATAGTCGAAGAAGAGCAAGAAGTTTTAATTATCCTTTAATAACAATTTGTTATATTAACAGGAGAGAATAACTAAGAAGTGTGGGATGATTCGTTCGCCCTCAGTATTTGGCGGAACCTCAATATGTTGAGGGATAATTTAACGGACGTGGATAGTCTCTTATTTTGAATCTTTTGTTGCCGGTCTCGCCATTCCCAGTTTATGCAGCCTCGCTCTTAAGGTGCTCGGATGGATGCCCAAGATTGCCGCGGCCCCTTCCTTTCCCTCGATACGCCATTTGGTTTCCGTGAGGATTTTTAGAATTTGACTTCGCTCAGTATCCTCCAGCGTTCTCATGGCGGATGAAATTGTGGGTGATGAAATTTCCAGTTTATCCGCCAGTTGCAGAACCGGCCCGGGGCATAGGATCACGGCACGTTCAATAATACTTTCCAGTTCCCGGACATTCCCGGGCCACGGATAATCCTGCAGTGCTTTCATCGATCTCTTTCGGAATATTCGTTATCTGCTTGCCCATTTTTCTGGAATACCGTTCCATGAAAGCCTGAACCATCAGCGGAATGTCATCTTTGCGCTGCCTGAGTGGCGGAACAGTGATGGGAAAGACGTTGAGCCGGTAGAAAAGATCCTGCCGGAACCTGCCCTGGCGAACTTCTTCTTCAAGGTTTCGATTGGTCGTTGCTACAATCCGCACATCAACTTTGATGGTCTGAGATGAGCCCAGGCGCTCAAACTCGCTATGCTGAATCACCCGTAGCAGCTTTCCCTGCAAATCCATCGGCAGTTCCCCGATCTCGTCGAGGCAAATAGTGGAACCATTAGCAACTTCGAATCGCCCCATCCTCCGGCTATCGGCCCCGGTAAATGCCCCCTTCTCCCGCCCGAACAATTCACTCTCTATCAAATTGCCCGGCAGAGCGGCACAGTTGACCGTGATCAATGGCTTCTCTTTTCGGGGACTCATGTTATGGATGGCGGCGGCAATCAGCTCTTTTCCCGTGCCGGTTTCCCCGTGAATAAGCATGGTTGTATTCGCGGGAGCAACTTGCTGTGCCCGATAGAGAACATATTTCAGACCATCACTTTGCCCGATAATTTTCTCAGATTGATATTTTATTTTGTTCTCTTGACGGAAATAAATATTTTCCATCTCTAGTTTTTCTTTCATTGTTTTGATTTCAGTCAGAGCCGTTTTAAGTTCAACCGTCCGATCTTCGACACGCTGTTCCATTTCGTCATGAGCTTTTTGCAGCGCATTCTCCGCTTCTTTGCGCTTGGTTATATCCCACGCATAGATACGCACTACTTTAAGATGAGCGAGGCAAAATGATACTTTCAATAAACACTCTGCCGTTTATTTCCATCTCCATGATTTCGTATTGCCCCTCTTTTTCCTGTCCCAGCTTTTTTATTATGTCAGTCATATTCCGCGGGAAAAATAGACGGCCGTCTTCCGGGACGTTTAAATTCTTCAACATCTTAATGGTTGCCGCATTGCAGTAAGTTATCTCTCCTTTCATATCTGCCTCAATGACCGGATTGGGATTGAGTTCGGGAAAGGAAGCAAGATGCTCTATCTTTTCGGCCGCCTTCTTGTGGTCGGTAATGTCCATAATCATGGTCCGTATATCATCGGTATTCTCTTTAGTATTTTCCTGTGCTATGCTTTGAAGCTGCGCCCAGAAATATGTGCCGTCCTTTTTCTTCAGCCGAATTTCACAAGTCTGTTTGTTCTGTTTTTGGAAAACATCTTCGCGGTGTTTCGAGAAAATATTCCTGTCCGCCGCTTCCGCAATAAAACTGGAAAAGGGCCTCTTAATCAGCAAGCCCCTGTCTATTCCCAGTAATTGCGTGCCGGTAAGATTCACCTCTTTTATCAATCCGCGTGCATCAAGGGTGAAATATCCGACAGGCGCAAACTCATATAAGTCGAGATACTTATTGTGTGACAACTCCAGCTCTTCCTGAGCTCGACGCAGCTCCGCGTTCTGCATCTCCAACTCGATCTGGTGGACCTCGAGTTCATGCACGAGCGTCTGCTCATCTTTCTTGGCCCGGGGGAAATTAGATTCATCCGTCTTCGCACGCAACCGGTTTTCCGCACGGCGGCGAAGTGATGTTTTTGCTGCAGAAAGTTTCTTGTCTTTAGCAATGCTCATTACTAACCTGCGGCTTCAAGCAGACTTTTAAGTCTTGCATTTTCCTCGATCAGTTGCGCCTCTAACTTCATGTACGTGGTGATTTTATAATTCTGATATACGATCCGCGCTTTCTAATTTGTTAATTTTATATATAATTATTAGAAAAATCAACTCAAATAAAATACATATTATTTACAATCAATATATTTTCGCTTTGAAACTGTCACCTGTAAGGCGGTAACTTACAAACAAACTGCCATGAATTATTCATCGAAGGGAAAAAGAAATGTCCAGCCTTCTCGGATTAAATGGGACGGAACGAAGAAAATTTTCTGAGGTCAATTCCTCCGCCATCCCTGTAAAGAGGATGACGAAGGAATTGAAAGAAGAGTTATAGCTTTTTAAGCTAGGAAGGGACAATTTAATTTTTACAGCATTTCATAAATAGCGGCAGCGCCCATTCCACCACCGATACACATGGAAACGATACCGCGTTTGCCGTTACGGCGTTTCAGTTCATGGAGCAACTGAGCCGTCAATTTAGCACCGGTGCATCCCAAGGGATGACCCAAGGCAATCGCGCCACCGTTGGGGTTGATGTCGCCGGCCCAGTAGCGGTCTTCGATACCGACCACGCGGCAGGAATAAATCGCCTGTGACGCAAAGGCTTCGTTGATTTCATAAACATCAATATCTTTTGTCGTCAAACCGGCCATTTTCAAAACTTTCGGAATAGCGTAAGCAGGACCGACACCCATTTCTTCTGCCTTACAGCCGGCAACTGCAAAATGAGTCAGTTTGGCAATGGGTTTAATACCAAGAGCTTTCGCCTTTTCCGCAGACATCAGCATGGAGAAAGCGGCGCCGTCGGTCATCTGAGAAGAATTGGCCGCTGTGCAGTTTCCGCCCTGTCTGAAAGGTGATTTCAATTTGCCCATATCCGCCAGGCTGACCGGCCATCTCACACCATCATCCGTGTCAAAAGTAACCGTTTCGCGAACGCGTTTGCCGTTTTTAGTCTTGTATTTGAAAGCCTGGATAGGAATAATCTCATCCTTGAATTTTCCAGCCTTGATGGCTTCGTATGCGCGGCGATTGCTTTCCACGCCCATCTTATCCATATCTTCACGGGAAATATTATAATCTGCGGCAACGTTCTCCGCTGTATTGCCCATGTTGATCCAGACATTCGGCATACTGCCGTCAAATTTCCAGTCCGGATTCGGACGCATGGCGGTACCGCCCATGGGAATATGACTCATGGTTTCACAACCACCGGCAATAATAATGTCCGACCAGCCAGCGCGGATTTTTGCCGTGGCATCGGCGATAGCCTGAACACCGGCAGAACAAAAACGATTTACAGTCATACCGGAGCATGTAATAGGCAGACCCGCTCCCATGGCCAGTGTACGCCCCAGAATCATGCCCTGCTCGGCTTCCGGAAACGCGCAACCAACGATTAAATCATCAACTTCAGCAGGATCTACCTGCGGCACTTTGGCCATTAGACCCTTTACTACTTGTATACCATAGGCATCTGATCTTGTTGCTGCAAGACCGCCTCTTTTATATCTTCCACCGGCACTCCTTACGGATGCGACAATGACAGCTTCACTCATATTATTTTCCTCCTTCGTACAGGCTTTTGTTATGTTAAGGGCCAGAGGTCCTGACTTTCGGACTCTGACGCATCATTAATCCTAATTGCGCAGGGGCTTGCCGGTGCTCAGCATAGCCGATATCCTGTCTACCGTTTTCTGTTGACCGCAGAGGCTCATGAAAGCTTCTCTTTCCAGATCCAGGATTTCCTGTTCCGTGACAAATGTTCCTTCGGGGCAATCGCCACCGGAGAGAACATAAGCAATTTTCCTCGACACAAACAAATCGTACTCGGAAATGTATTTGCCGTAGAACATGTTCATAATGATCCCTTCAACCAGTCCGCGGAAATTCTCACCCATCACGGGAATCAGAGCGGGCTTCGGCGGTTTGTAGAACTTGGACAGACCCAGAACAATTTGTTTAGCTTCATAAATCTGCATGTCTCTGCTCATGTTGATCTGGCAGGTTTTGCGGATAAAGCCTAAATCCTGACCTTCCTGAGCGCTTGTAGCGACCTTCGCCGTGGCGATATTTTCAAAAGCTTTGCCGATATTGTACTGCAAATTCATACCTTGTTCCACACAGCCGGAGGGAATACCTTCCGTCATGCGAACAAGAAGTTCCTTGCAGCCACCGCCGGCAGGCAGAACACCGACACCGACTTCGACCAGACCTATGTAGGTTTCACCGTTGGCCAGACAATAATCACCGTGCATTGCTATTTCGCAGCCGCCGCCCAGTGCCATACCTGCAGGAGCTGTGACAACCGGTTTGGGCAAATATTTCATCTTCATACAGGCGTTCTGTAATCCGGCGACCATTTTCTCCAAATTATCCCACTGTTTTTCACTGATGGCGCACAAAACAGCGAAGATATCGGCGCCGGCGCAGAACATACGCTGGTCATGGTTGGCTACGACCATTCCCGTAAAGTCCTTATTTACGATGTCGCAGCTTTCCGATATCATCTGAATCATTTCGGCGCTGATGGAGTTCATCTTGGTATGGAATTCCAGACAGGCAACGCCGTCGCCAACATCCACAAGCGTTGCGGCCACATTTTCTTTGACGATTTTCTTTCTTTCCTTGAGGCCGGGCAGAAGGATGATCTTGGGATTTTCTTCCAGTTTCACATATCCCTTTTTCTTGAAATCATAATAGGATTTGACGCCCTTGCTGTCCACTTTGTAGAAGGTCTTGCAGCCTTTTTTCAGCATTTCTTCGATCTTGGCGGGAACTTTCTTGCCGAGTTTCTTCATGACTTCCACGGCTTCCTTGACACCCACGGCATCCCATGACTCAAAGGGACCCAACTGATGATTGTAGCCCCATTTCATCGCGTTATCTATTTCGACGATGGTATTGCATATCTCGGGAATACGGTTCGCGGAATAAATGAAATTGTTGCAGAGGTATTCGCGCAGATAATCACCGGCGGCATCCTGGCCGTTGAAAGCGATCTTCATTGAATCGCCGACATTTTCCCACTTCTTGGCTGCGGAGATGGATTCAAACTTCGCCTTCTGGGCCACGGCATATTCCATGGTCTTCCAGTTCAGGGCGTATTTGACGTTCTTGCCTTTTTCGTCCTTGACTTTCTTGTAGAAACCACCCTTGGTTTTATTGCCCAGCCATTTGTTGGCCATCATCTTGGCCTGATAATCAAGAGGAAGGAAGGTGCTGCGGCATTCATCTTTGGGAACAGCGTCATAAAGGTTCTTGCTGACGTGAGCGCCGATATCCAGACCGACCAGATCCATGGTTCCGAAGATGGCTGTGCCGGGACGGCCAACCGCTTTGCCGACGATGGCGTCGATTTCTTCAATGGTCATACCCTTCTCGGTCATGACTTTCTGAGCATTGCACAGATCATAAACACCGATGCGGTTGCCGATGAAATTGGGAACGTCTTTGCATATAACGACGCCCTTGCCCAGAACTTCTTCACTGAATTTCTTCATGTAAGCGACAACGGCCTTGTCTGTTTCTTTGCCGGGAATGATTTCCATTAACTTCATATAACGCGGAGGATTGAAGAAATGGGTTCCCAGGAAACGTTTTTTAAAGGATGCGCTGAAATTGGCGGAAATATCTTTAATGGGAAGACCTGATGTATTTGTGGAAACGATACATGTCGGTTTAACAACCTTCTCAACCTTGGCGAAAAGTTCCTGCTTGATTTTCAGGTTTTCAACGACGACTTCGCATACCCAGTCGCAGTCAGCCAATACGCCCAAATCATCTTCAAAGTTACCGATGGTAACCATCGATGCATTGCTCTTGGCATAAAAACTGGCCGGTTTTGATTTGGTGGCTCCGGCTAACCCGTTTGCGGCAAACCTGTTGCGCCACGCCGGGCTTTTTTCGGTTAATCCTTTCTTCTTATCATCTTCTGTGAGTTCGAAAGGAATGATGTCCAGCAAATAACATTGTATGCCGGCATTCGTTAGATGGGCCGCGATATTCGCACCCATAACTCCCGCTCCTAAAACAGCAGCTTTTTTAATCTCAAATGACATGATCTTCCTCCTTTGCCTTTTCTTGCGTTATTCTATTGGCTGACTAAAAAATCTTTCAATATTCATCATGCTTTTTTAAGCCCCTGATGAATAACTCCAATGCTAATTTTATCGTGGAATAAATTCTTTCCCTTCGCTTCACCTGTGTTGCTGAAAAGATATACAAAGAAATTATTCCATTAAGCAATCCCCAGATTGCGTTCTGATTTCGTTTCAAATTAATATCAGCCGGAAATTCTTTTGATTCCACCCCCAACTGCAGGATTTTACCAATTGTATCAATTGACCTGGCATTCGCACTGAGAATTTGAGAATTAAGTTTCTCGGACAAATTCATTTTAGCCGGTTGCAACATGTAGGTCATTAATATTCTGAACAACTCGCTGTCATTAAGAAAAAAATCAACATAAATACAGGAAAATTCAACCAGTAAATCCGATACCGTATTTCTTTTATCAAACAACACAGACACCTGCTGATTGAAATTATCAATGTCATTCAGTAATATCTGCGCATAAATTTCTTCTTTGCTCTTAAAATAAAGATAAATTGATCCTTTTCCCAATTCCGAGACTTTTGCTATTTCATCAACGGTAACTTTATTAAAGCCTTTTTTAAAGAACAATGTGCGGGCAGACTTGAGAATGAGTTTTTTGCGGTTAGCTTTTTCTTTTCCTCTACGTTCCAAAAGTCCCACAACAACCTTCTTCTCGACAATAATGCTAACGAATATTATAACTTCAGTCAATATATGACTGCCAGTCATATTGTTTGTAGAACAAAGACAATTTAAAGTCAAGAGAAATAAAATATTAATTATTATTTTTTACCCTATGGTTTGCCATTAAATAATACCAAATTTAATTTATCTTAAAGCAAATAAATCATCAGTAATGGCCTGTTCACATCGGAAATAATCAAAAAAGATGACCTCTAACTATACATGTGGTACAAGTATAGCCGGTAGGTCACTATGCTAAATAAGATCAATATTAGTCCAAAGGAACATATTCTGATAATTTATTTCGTCTTGGCAGCCATTACCCTTGCCGTTTACTGGCAGGTAAATCAATATGATTTCGTCAATCTTGATGACTATGTTTATGTTACCCAGAATAGTCATATCCAGTCAGGAATAAAGTTGGAAGGTATTCGCTGGGCATTCAGCACAACCTATGCCGAATTTTGGCATCCTTTAACATGGCTTTCCCTTATAATTGATTATCAACTCTTTGGTTTAAATGCGGGAGGTTATCACATTACCAATCTTATCCTGCATATCCTGAGCTCACTATTGCTCTTCTGGCTATTTAACCGCATGACCAAAGCTGTCTGGAAAAGCGCTTTTGTTGCTGCTCTTTTTGCGCTTCATCCTATGCATGTGGAATCGGTTGCATGGATATCTGAACGTAAAGATGTCTTGAGCGCCTTTTTCTGGATGCTGACTTTGTGCCTGTATATCTATTACACAAAAAAACCGGTTATAAGAAGATATCTGCTTGTTATCTTTTCCTTTGTCTGCGCTCTCATGAGCAAGCCCATGGTTATTACTCTACCGGTGATTATGATTCTTTTGGATTACTGGCCTATGGAACGTTTTCAATCACAAAAGGGCCATTTAATTCTATGGCAGCTAAAGGAGAAGACACCTTTTTTTATTTTGTCTGCGGTCTTTTCAGTGGTCAATCTTTATGCTCATTTCAAACCGTCCGTAAAATATTATCCCTTCTATTACAGAATAGTCAACGCTCCTGTTTCTTTTGTAACTTATTTGGGAAAAACATTCTGGCCGCATCAACTGGCTTGTTATTATCCTCTTTCTCTTCAAATTCCAATTTGGCAAGTATTGGGGTTTGCTCTGCTGATTATCTTTATCAGTGTTGCCGTTATTGCGATGGTAAAACGGTTTCCATATCTCTTTGTTGGCTGGCTATGGTATGCAATCACTATCCTACCGGTTATCGGGATTATTAAAATCAGCTCATTCGCAATGGCCGACCGCTATTATTATCTGCCATCTGTCGGCATCGCCGTTATGCTGGCATGGGGTATTCCGCCTTTGATTAAAAGTGAAAACATGCGCAAAAATATTTTATTACCCGCCGGAATAGCTTTTCTTGCCATCATGGCAGTTTTATCATGGCAGCAATGCAGGTATTGGAAAAACAGCACGGAGCTTTCAAATCACGCTTTGCGTGTAACAAAAGATAACGATGTGGCGCATGGCATTCTTGCTTATGCACTATTTGGCGAAGGGAAAATAGAAGAAGCTATTGAACATGCTAATGAGGCCATCCGTTTAAATCATAATAATGATAAAGCATACGAAGACAGAGGAGTTTTTTACTTTAAGTTAGGTCAATATCAACGTGCCCTCGAGAATGTTAATGAGGCAGTCAGACTGAAAACAGATTATGCTCCCAGGTATTATCTCAGAGGAAATATGTACAATAACCTTGGGCAGTATCAACGCGCTATCAAGGACTACAATGAAGCCATCCGCCTGAAACCCGATTTTGCCGAGGCATACAACGAACGGGGAAGCGCTTACTTAAAACTCGGACAATATCAACGCAGCATCAAAGACTACGATGAAGCCATACGTCTGAAGCAAGATTATGCAGACGCCTATAACAACAGAGCTTTTGTTTATTTAAATCAAGAGAAAAAGGAGCTTGGCTGCGGTGATGCTCAAAAAGGGTGCGAATTAGGAAATTGCAGAATATTAGAAGGTGCTAAAGTCAGAGGATTCTGCCGTTGATTTAATGGCTGGCATGAACCTCAATGCAAGTTTTAGAAATAAATTCAAAAGATCATTGCATGGTCTTTATCATTTAATGGAGTTTCTCTAACCCATGTCAATAAACAAAAATCGTGGACTTCAGCCTCTATTTGTAACTATTATTAGCATAGCCATTTCAATAATATTATTAATTGAAATCATATTAAATTTGACTCCCCCGATAGCGCGCGATGCCCTTATTCATCATTTAGCAATCCCCAAACTCTGGATTATTAACGGTGGATTTTATGAAATCAAGTGGGCGGACTTTTCATACTTTCCGATGAATATTGACCTGCTTTACATTCTCCCGATTTATTTTAATAAGGACTTCATCGCCAATTTCATTCATATGAGCTTCGGCATTGGAACAGCGTTACTGATTTATCTGTATTTAAAAAATAAGATCAGTCACATTGCCGGACTTTTGGGCGCTCTTGTTTTTTTAAGCACTCCCATTGTGGTGCGTTTGGCCACACAAGCCTATGTTGATCTTGGTCTGACTTTTTTTACAACAGCGTCTATTCTCTCTTTTATCCGCTATCGTGACGGGGAGTTTAAGGAATTTAAATGGCTGGTTCTTTCATCCACGGCCATGGGTTTTGCATTGGGAACAAAATATAATGCTTTGATTGTCTGGTTTTTTCTATCGATGTCCATTGTATTTATCTATTCCAGAGACACGGGCGAACAATGGAGGGCTGCCAAATGCGGCGCTATTTTTTTCTTTATTTCTCTTATGGTATTCTCTCCCTGGTTGATCAAAAACATCATTCTTACGGGCAACCCTTTATATCCTCTATTTCAAGGAGGCGCTCCCGCCATGATTTCCGAAAATCATCACGCGGGTTTCTTCCAAATACGACAAATGTTATACGGTGAAAGCTTTTGGAAAACCCTATTTATCCCTGTTCGCATTTTTTTTCAGGGACAAGATAATTCTACCCAATATTTTGATGGCGTCTTGAATCCTATTCTGATAATTTTATCTCCTTTTGCTTTGGTGAACAAATCATTCTATCGTGATAAGCTTTTTTTTATTTCCTTTACGATTTTTTTTATTCTAATGGTCTTTTTTCTCGAACAAAAAGCTTTTTCCATGGAACAAATAGTACGCTACACTTTACCTGTTATCCCTGTTTTATCAATCCTGACGGTTATGGGATTCATAAACATCTGGGATAAATCAATGAATCTATCAACTCCCTTCAGGAATGTTTTGGCAACAATTCTGCTTGCTATTTTTATTTTGTTCATGTGCAAAAATGTTTTTTACATAGAAAATTACTATCATAACATTAACCCCATGAATTATATTTTAGGCAAAGAATCCAGAGATGAGTTTATTGCCCGTCATCTAAGCAGCTATCCGGCCATTCAATATATCAACTCACACACTCCTGCAAATTCCAGAATCAGACTGATTTTTCTTGCCGGACGTGGGTATTATCTGAATCGGATATATGATGAAGGCGCCTCTTACGGAATAGGCGATATGAGCGGTTTTGTGGCAAATTCCAGGGAAGACGGTTCTTTTCAAGCATATCTGCATTCCCTTGGCTGCACGCATCTGCTCGTGCGCACTGATTTATATCTGCAATATCTGCGTAATAATTATTCCCCGGAAACAGTAAATCAATTATTACAGCAGATGAACAGGTCAACGGAAATTATTTATAATGAAAACGGCTATACGGTTTACAGAGTAATTTCACCTCCGTAATCTTCCCTGTTCCGGATGAACGGAAGAATCGTTTTTACAACAAATTTAATTCGTTTCACGATAACCATTCGTAGCAGAAGTGATTACACCACCTCTATTTTTCTTCATCTTCTCCAGGGCAATTCGCAAATTTTTCTGTGCGTTTTGATGATATGGATCAATACGCAAAGCCTTCTCAAATTGTGATATGCCTTCCTGAATCTTCCCTTTTTCTACAAGCGCAATGCCCAAGAGATTATATGCTTCCGTATAATCCGGTTTTTTTTCAATTGCTTTTAAAGAATATGCAATACATTCGTCAAAATTCTTATCCTCGAAATATAACAATCCTATTGAATAATAGGCAGCGGCTGACGACTTATCGATTTGAATTGCCTTTTTAAAAATTTGAATCGCCTCGTCACGCCTTCCCAACTTCTGTAAAACAACACCCTTATTGTTATATGCTGAATAGATCCTGGGATTTAATTTTAGAGTCATATCATAGTAAAATAGGGCCTTTTCGTTCTCACCATTTTTAGCCAGTTCCTGACCTATAAGCGCATACGCCGCATAATTATTCGGATCTTTCCCAAGCGTATTTTCAAACAAGGTAACGGTATTGTTCCATAGTTTAAGTTGATTGTGTGTTGCCATTGTAAGGAGCGCAATGATTAAGACTGACAAAAAAATGCATATCTTTTTTAAAATATCTTTTTTATTTAAAATCTGTTCTGAACCCCAGGCAATCATTAAGAACAATCCGATAAAAGGAACATAGGCATAACGATCAGCCATGGTGTGTTCGCCAATTTGAATAATCCCGATAACAGGAACTAATGTTCCCAGATACCAGAACCAGCCAACCAGTAAATAAGGATATTTTTTATAATACATGCAGACCATCGTTGTAATAATTATTAAAATAATTGCGGATAAAAATATTTGCCAGAGGGGGATGTTAAGATACAAATAAGGAAGATAAAGATCCGTCGGCCAGAATAACTTTTTCAGATACATGCCGTAAGAAAAAATCGCATTGTTGAGTCGCTGTACAAAATCAGCATCTATTGTTTTTTTAAATTGAGGCAAATAATCTGATTGAGGCGAATACAACATTATACATATCGAAACAGCCGATAAAACAAATAAAGGAACTTTCTCAAAAATCAGGAAACTTATTTTTTCTTTTCCCGGTTTTAAAGCAACCTGAATGTTTGGTTCGTTTTGCGTATTTACATTAGTCCGATTAAGCGGCCAGTAATCAAGAAGTAACAAAACGAAAGGCAGGGTTACCAGCATCGGTTTCGACATCAAGCCCAAAGCAAAACTGATAAGCACCGGCAGATAACGTTTCCAGTCAGGTTTTCTTACATACAGCACATAGAATAATATCGTCAGCATCCAGAAAAATGTGCTTAAAACATTTTTTCGTTCAGCTATCCAGACAACAGATTCCACATTAATCGGATGGACGGTAAACAGGGCCGCAACGAAAGCGCTGCGCCAAATGGCTCCCGTAAGATTTCTGAAAAGAAAAAACAGCAAAATGGCGTTGAGAATATGAAAAATAACATTCGTCCAATGATAACCACCGGCGTTAAAGCGGAAAAACTGATAATCGACCATGAGAGAAAGCCACGTCAGAGGGTTCCACAAACCGAAATATTTCGTACTAAACGCCCATTTAATTCCTTCGATGGTGATTCCGGACTGAACATGACTGTTCCCTATTATATATATCGAATCGTCAAACCCGATAAATTCATAATTTTGGACCGGCCAATAAACGCCAAGGATTAAGATGATCAGCATCAAAACAACAAAAATAGAGTGTTTCTGACGCAGGCTAAAGTCATCAAACATGATTTTCCCTATCGGTTGTTAAATAAACTCTTTAATAATGATTATCTCATTAGTGTTGTTATTAACATACTTATCGGCTTACACCCTCTTCACAATTCATACAAATTTTATTCGTCTCAAGGCAAAGAAGACCATGCGCAGTAAGAGCCATCCATGCTTCCAGCGACTGATATTGGTTGTCCCATAAGTACGTTCCCTGTAACGGACAGGAACTTCAACAATTTTCAGATTCAATTTAGCGGCGCCAAACAGAAGATCAAAATCACCGAAAGGATCAAAATCACCAAAATATGAACGGTTTGCCGCAATCCTTTCATAATCGGTTTGCCAGAGAGCCTTTGTTCCACACAAAGTATCCTTTATCGGCTGCCCCAGTAACCAGGAAAAAATTAAACTGAAAAATTTATTTCCCAACAAATTCAGATAACGCATTGCTTCTTTTTCCATGGGATAGACCAAGCGCACCCCGTTTACAAATTCAGCCCTTCCCTTGTAAAGCGCATCATAAAAACGCGGCAAATCTTCCGGCGGCACCGTAAGGTCCGCGTCAAGGATCATCAAAATGTCTCCCCGGGCATGCTTGAACCCCAGACGAACCGCATCGCCTTTGCCCTTGCCCGTTTGACGCAAAAGTTTCGCCTTACGATGAGGATTGTTCTTTATCGCTTTTTCTATCACATCATATGTATCATCCGTGGAACCGCCTTCAACAAATACAAGCTCCGTTTCCCTTCCCATATCGGGAACGCTTCCAAATATCCGGTTAATATTTCCCGCCTCATTGCGCGCCGGAATAATAACCGATACTCTGGGCAATTCCTTAACGGTGAAATCGGAAGGAAGAGGTTTTGCCATCATGAAATGGGTCAGTGCAAAAATTCTGAAAGGCCAGATCCTGACGATAAAACGGTTCATTAAAGAATCAATAACCGGAGTCCGTAACGGCCATATGATTTCTTCCCAATGTCTGACAACTTCAAAGTCTGCCAGGAAAAGCAATCCGCAGATGTCTTCCACTGTAAGCCAATTCTGCAATAGCATCGGCTTAGCCAGACCGGATTTTCTTGCAATCTCCAGTGGCAACTCCCATAAGCGGCTGTAAAAGTTTATAATGATTCGCGACCGCGGTGTTGTGAATGTCAATATCTTTTGAAACACCGTTTGCACATCCCAAAATTCATTGACCACATCAGAAAGAATCACAAAATCAAACTCAGCTTTTAAATCAAGCTCATGAGCATCGGCATGAATAAAATGCAAATCAGGATGACGGCCTGTCGCCAGTTTAATCATCTCATCGGAAAAATCCACACCAACGCCATATGAAGGATTAAGAGATGCAAGCAAATCACCGGTACTGCAACCTATTTCTATCACACGTTGCCCCGGCGGGACCAGAAACCGCATCACTTGCTGTAACCGCTTATGGTAATAAGCACTGTATTGATTACTCTTGTCTAGTTCGGCGGCAATCCTGTTCCAGTGAGCAATGCGCTCACTTTTATAAACCAGTCTGTTTGCGCTTTCTGTATATAGTTGTATCTTGTCCATAGATGTAACCTGTTATGCTAATCTCAGAAACAACCTTCAGGTTCAGGTAACGTCAAAGTTCATATTACCATTTCACAGCTTATTTTTGACATTGTTTTTCATAAAAACAATGCTGATACGGTCAGAATAAACGATACGCCAGTCCTTTTCATTCATCATCAACGAATGTGTTCTTGTCCCCGCTTTTAAGAGTACTACATCATGCGGATATTTTCTAAGGAAAATATCCCAGTTCTCCCTTCCATACAAAAAATCAAAATATTCCTTGTGAACATTATCTTTATAAACAGTTTCATAACGGCCGTCCATGGCTACACGACAATCGGGATAGCATGACCAGATAAGATATTCACCCCATTCAAAATGAGGCAGAATATTTCCTTTAATATTGTTCGTCTTCATCCAATTCATTGCGCCTTTAGGATAATAATCCGGGGAGGCAACTAAACTAAAACTGGGAATAAAAGCGACCTGTTTTACAGAATAAAAATATACGTATGCGCTTATCAGCAAAGCTGAAAGAATTACCGGTAGAAAACGTAACAGCATGAATGACATATATTTTGCATGCCACTTTCGGGCGTATTCAGATAGAAAAGCAGGCATATACGCGCCAAATACCAAACCGAAAAGGACACCATGACGGATATGAGCCACTCCCATGCAGATCACTGCGGCAATAATTAAAAGTTCTGTGATATCCTTTTTTCTGCGTACAAGAAGGACGAGAAAAATTATCAAACTCATTGTCAGAAATAAAATCACCGGGAAAATATGAACATGGGATTTTAATGCCGTTATGACTGAATACCACTCTGTTATTTCAGGCCTGGGCATTGAAACGGCTTGGATTGTATAAATCCAATATCTTACGCCATAAGGATTAATTAATGTGGCAAAGGAGGAAATAATTCCCCATTTAAGATAAGAAACAACCATTTTCTTCCGAGCAAGACCTTCCCCAATGGCATACAAAAAAATTAAGCCGATTCCGGCGATAAAACCACCGTGAAAATTGCACCAGACAATCTGGATCAACGGAAGCCACCTGAGGGTAGCTGCATTCTCTGTTATTTTTGAGTACTCAAGCAGATAGACGGTAAGAATAAAAAAGAAAAATGTAAATATCTGAGCTCTTACAACAGGATTATAGCCGAATGAAATTATCAATATCGAAGGAATCAGGGATATTATAATATAAAAAAAAGAACCGCCCCTCTTCTGAGCAGTTAAATAAATCAGATAGATTGTTAATATCGCTAATACATAACGCAACAATTGCAGACTTGCCGGTCCCAAATATTTGATCAATTCCCAAAAAACAACTCCGGTTAGCCATTCGTGATAAACCCATAATGAATTGGTGGGCGTATAGGCAAAGACATCTTTATACGGGAAAAAACCTTCTTCCCAGAAAACGCGCCCAAAGGAAAGATACCCCCATAAATCATAGTCTGCGAGGCTTCTGTTAAACAGAACGATAAAGAAAAGGTAAAGACTCAAACCTAAAATAAGGCCGCTGAAATATTTAAAAAAGTTTCCCCATAAGGGTGAAGAAGTTTTCGTCATCAGAGAACAATTAAAAACGGTAATTTAAAATAGTTAAACAACTCTCAAAAAAAGATTTCCCCTCACGATGGAAGCATCATTTTATTTTCTTCAAATTTATAACACCTGCGACAAAATTTATGGCGTTATTTGCCTTGGGACGACTTTTTGAAACCGCTGATGAAACGAAGAGATCCAAAAAGCATAAACACCGATGCCAGAACAAGCATAAAGAAAGCATATAGAAGAGATGGACTGCCGCCGCACATTGGAATGTTGCGATTGAGATTAGACGGATCGTATCTGATTTCCACGGCATCATCAGGCTTCAACATATCCCATTGCTGTTTGGCGATAACACTACTGGAGTTGATTTTGCCGCTGGTGGACGACATAAACCAATAGTCAATGAAATAATTGCCGCCGCCATCCGATCCAAGTTTGAAATGCTTTTTTGTTACATGACCTATGGTTTTTCCGCTATAATCCTGTACATGCTTATATTCTGAATAGGACCACCAACCGCCGGCCAGAAAAAATAATCCGATACCAACACAGATCAGCCCCCAGAAAATGCCGGAAAAAGAAATCTTCAACCTTAATGCCTCCAGCCTTTTTTCATGAAACTCCAATTATAAAAGAGTAGCGCAAAGAAGTTTTATCGCGGCAAACCGGAATAAACCGCAGGATATAAATACGCCGCGCTCCATTTTGAAATTCATATCCGTAATCTCTTTTTATATCGGACTATTTGCCTTATTTTTACGGAAAATACAATGAATTATTTAACAATCTAATGACTCTCAAAAACTGTGGATAGGTAGTTGTAAGCCATAATAGACTACTCTCCGCAAGTCTTGTTTTTAATTTATACAATTATATGCTAGATTACAACCGGAAGAAAAATTTAATGACGAAATTCCAATTACACACATAATATAGATGGCGGCAAATCGATATTCAATGGGAAAGATGAAAAGGTCTGTTGTCTAAAAAAACAATCTTCGTCGAAGATAAAGGAGTCATTCAATGAAAGCAACTTGGGATATCCCTAAAGAGACGCTCGATAACGCGAAAGATTTCCAAAATGATTTTTATAAGCGCTTTACGCTTCGTAAAGCTTCTAGCCGCTTAAACTATCAACAGAAGTAACCAAGGATTATCTTTTCCCCACGTTTTATGGTGACGTATCGTGCACCATGGCGGTTTTTATGTGCTCATATGATAAAGCCGCATCCCTGGTAGCCCGACAGCTCAGTCCGCAGATTGTTCCGGTAAGAATGCCGCGCGGGCACGCCCTTGTGGCATTTTCCTGCTACGAGTATAAAAAAGTCCTCGGTGTTCCGCCTTATAATGAGATTGCCATCGCCATTCCTGTGATGGTTAATCCGTCATGCAATATACCGGTACTGCCCATGGTTATCAATGCATTCAGCCGGTTCGGATACTACATTGCCGGTATGCCCGTTACATCAAAAGAGAATACCATCCGGGGCAGAAAAATATGGGGGCTGCCCAAAGTGACCCAGGAAATCGACATTCGTTATGAATCGGACGAATGTATCGTGAAGACAATGGACGAAAAAGGGAGTGTTTACCTTTCTCTCCGTATCCCCACGCAGGGAGTTCCGACGGATTTCGATGTTTCATCATATCTGTATACGCAGCTTGGAGGGAAACTGCTGCAAAACAGGACAGATTTTAAGGCCACGTTCAATGTGAAAAAGAACATGCAACTCCTTTTCAAAAAAGATGTTAAACCTGATCACCCGTTTATTGAGCTTGGGGAATCATCGTTTGCTCCAATGCTTAAGTCACTTGAAATTGAAGCAACGCCTTTTCAGACACGATATGCGGAGCATATGTCATCCTGTTTTGATTTGCCCAATGAACAGCTACCTTCCTGGGCTAAAAACATTCAGGTCAGTGATTACGCCCTGCCTGTGGAAAAAGAACTGTGAAGAAGCCTCGAATAAAAAAATCATCAGGTTAAGAGAAAGGATTGATTATTCATGCAACAGCATCTCGAAATTATTAAAAAGCAATTACAGAAAGATCATTATGCCAAATCGCTTGGAATTGTTTTGGACGAATTGACAGACGATACGATCCGGATGCATATGCAGTTGCGTGAGGATATGTTAAATTGGTCTGACCGGCCCCATGGCGGAGCCATTTACGCTCTCGCGGATGTTGCGTTTTCGGTATTGGGAAATAATACGAACAATATGTCGGTAGCGCTGGATTGTTCGATTACGTATCATGCGAGCCCTGATCCGGGAACGATGCTTTTTGTTGAGGGAGAAAAACTGTCAACGACCAGACGAACGGCGTCTTTTTTATTTAAAATCTACATGGGAAAAGACGAGAAGCGTACCTTGGTTGCCACGATGAAAAGTCTGGTATACCGGACAGGAAAGCCGATTGATGCCAATATCGAACAATCATAAAATGCGGCAAAGAATATCTTTTCGTACAATTTATGTTTCGTAAAGGAGATCGATGTCATGAGAGAGCTGTCCGTTACAAAAATAAATAAAATCCATTTTATTGAATATAACGCCAAGATGAACACCCTGGGGTCCATCAATCCGATGTTTCCCAAATACGGTACCACGGTGCTTTCATCGCTGCTTCGGGACAAAGGCTACGATGTCACGGTTTATCTTGAAGGCGTGAGCAAAATGGATTTCGATAAAATGACCGACTGCGATCTTATCTGTTATCCCGTGTTCGCCCCGGCGCTTAACAAGGTGCGAGAATCAGCGCAGAGAGTGATGAAGGAAAAGCCGGGCATTCCGATCATCATGGGCGGGCCGCAGGTATGCTACTTCCCTGAAAGCGTCACTGATTGCTGCGACTTTGCCGTCCGTTGCGAAGGAGACGAGGTCTTGCCGGAGCTGATATCCTGCCTCGAGAACGGCGGCGATCCGTACGCGGTCAAGGGCATTTCCTACATGAAGAATGGGGAAATCATAAACAATCCCGAAGCACCCCCTCCCGCGATACCGTCTACTGTTCCCGACTGGAGCCTTATCGAAGGATTTGACAGGGCATCGAAGAAATTTCTGGACAGAAGAAGAATCATCCACACACTGCAAACGACACGGGGATGCCGCTTCAAATGCAAATTTTGCCCGACTTACAAACTTTTTCAGGGACAATACCGCAGCCGCGATATCGACAGCGTAATTGCGGACATCCGGCAGAGAAAACACCTCAACTTCATATTCTTTGTTGTCGACAACGATTTCTGCAGCGACAGGAAAAAAACTCGCGAACTTCTCAACAGGATAATTGAAGAGGACCTCAACGTTCGCTTCACTATCTTCGAACGGCACGAGATAGGCCGCGATAACGAGATGCTCGATCTTTTATACAAAGCCGGCGTCGGCACCATTATTGTCGGTGTGGAGTCTCTCAATGACGAGAGCCTCGACGTTTACAACAAAAAGCAGACGCGCAATGAAATCGTAAAATCCATTAAAAACATACAGCACCATGGCATACATGTCCTTACCACTTTCGTGATCGGCTGTGATGAGGACACGATACAGAGCGCCGAAGAAATCGTTAAATTCGTCAATACCAACAACTTCACCCTGAACCTCTTTATCATGATGGATCTCGAAGAGGACGAAAGCAAGGGGCTGATGATTCCCCTGAATAGAAGATTCTGGGATTACTGGAGGCGGGATTATCCCGGCGAGATGAGTTTCTTTGACTACGCCACGGGAAGTTTCGTGATGTATTTTCCTAAAAGGATGAAACCCAGCACCCTCCAGAAGGCCGTTCTCGACATATATGATCGGACATACACGCATAAACGTATTCTGAGTAATATTTTTGCCAGAAATATCGCGCGTGCCGCCATGGGTATAAATCTGGGCTACGGAATAAAAAGAATGAATGAAAACCTCCGGCAGGTCATCAAAAAATATAAATACATGGAATATCTGGAAAGCATCGAGAAGGACCTCTACGACGAAAACGAGGTGCTCATTGAGGAAAAACTTAAAGCCGCCTACGGTTCAAATAAGTTCCCCCTTCCGCCAGCGATGCAGCAGGAAGCTCAAACAAAAGACGCCTATATATTCCTGCGCGTAGTGGCGATGATTCCGGTATCGTTCCGGTTTATCTTTGAACTTTTAAAAAAACGACTGTCGGGGAAAAAAGGTTGGTGAGATTGTTACGGTCTTTTTATGCAATATTGCAATTTGAACCGGTTAATTCAAAAAAATTGACATATAAATAAAACTTCCCTATATTTCAACAAAAGCAACGTCTTATCAATTCAATCGCTAAAGTTAAGGAGATAAAAAAGATGACTGAAGCTGAGACTGCTTCATTTACTTTTAAGCGGCGTTTTCCCGTAGTTTTGGAAGACCGCATACTTTATTGGATGCGGAAATCCTACGATTCCTCTATACGATGCGTAGTCGAGTTCGACGGACGCATAGACGCCGCGAGAATGGCAAGAGCAATCAGGCTCACGCTGGATGCCGAACCGGTTTTGGGCTGCAGGTTTGTCAAGGGTACGTACAGGCACTACTGGAAGGGCATGGACAATTTAGACGAGGTAAAGCTTTTTGAAGTTCTGGAAACCTCAGAATATGATGACGACATAGGCGCGTTTATGGAGTCACTGCCGCTCCTAAATCTTTACAACGGCCCACAAGTCAGAGCATGGCTCGTACGTTCCGAAAAAGATACTCTGGTGATATGCCTTCAGCATGTAGCCTGCGATGGTGTGGGGGCTAAGGATTATCTGGCCCTGCTTGCCCACACTTACCTAAAACTTTTCCGTGATCCCGCATACCGCCCCAATCCCAATCTTTCCGGCAGCCGCAGTCTGAGGCAGGTGTTTAAAAACTTCCGGCCGGCGGATTATTTTCCCTTAGTGCGGCGGGGTTTCCGCGATTCTTATGAATTCATGCTTCCGCTTGTCCGGAGAACACCTCCTGCGATGGGAATGCCTTTATCCCGCCCATCTATGGTTGTACGCACCATAGGCCCTGATCTGTTCAGGAAATTCAGAGAATACGGCCGCATGCGCAATGCAACTGTAAACGATATGTTGGCAACGGCATTTTTGAGGACGTTTTACGGGCCCGAAAAACCCGGAGAAAACTTATGGCCAAGAATAGTCGGGACTGTGGATTTGCGGCGTTACCTCCCGGACAAGAAGGCCGGTGCGTTATGTAATCTTTCCAGCTTCACATATCTTTCGATAGGCCCGATGCTCGGTAAAACATTTGACAACACGCTTACGCTTTTGCGTGACCGTATGTCCGCCCTTAAAAATGACTTCATCGGTTTTGGCCCGGTACCTCTGTCCGCTCTTCTTTTCGCGACTCTTCCGTTTCCAGCAGCACTCTGGGTACATGACAAGCTGGGAGACCTGCAGAAGAAACAGGCGGCATCAGGCAAGGACTTTGCCCCCCTGTTTTCAAACATGGGCCATATCGAAGCGGAGTTGTTGAATTTCGGCGATACGGAAGTGCGGCAGGCCTTTATTACCACCCCTGTGGCAACTCCGCCGGTTCTGGCGATAGGCTTGACGGGATTTGGCCAGAGTGTCACGATGACTGCTGGTTTCTGCCAAACGGTAGTGACAAAAAATGACGTAAAACAAATTTTCGACGGTATGGAAAAAGAAATTTCTTCACTAAACTGATACGGTTCAACATCCGAAACAAAGATATTCATCGAATATCAAAAGTGAAATCTGTAAACCTGAAAATTGAGCCGGTCGAAAAAACCCGATTGAACGGGACGTCCGAAGCTACAATCTCGTTCAGATTGCAAGCTGTAATCCTTCAAAAATAATTTCTTATAAAATGATTAACGTAAGAAATTCTTATTTCCGATAATACAGCGCAAACAGGGCGAATTTAACAGCGATATGGTGGAATTTCCCGCTTTTATGCATAAAAATAATTTTAATATACTCGGTTATGATAATTTAAAAAATATTAATAGTTGATTTAAAAGTGGAAATATGACTTTCTATAATTAAACGAATGTAATTATTTCACATGGCATATGAATTGCAAGACATTATTACAACGAATAAGAAATTTACAATAAGGGAGGATGTAAGAACGACAAAAATGAGGGAAATATGAACAACAAATAAAGATAAGTAGATAGGCTGTAATAACTTATTTAACAAACAAAAAAGATTTACAAGGAGGCATATTATGTTAAAGATTTTTAGAAAAGACGAAAAAGGTTTCACATTGATTGAGTTAATGATCGTTATCGCGATTATCGGTATTCTGGCAGCGATTGCCATTCCTCAGTTCATTCAGTACAGGAAAAGAGGTTATATCTCAACCTTAAACAGTGACTGCAAGAATGCTTACACCGCATCAGTTGCGTATGTTGTTGATCATCCTACTGTTGCGAGCATGGCTTATACTGATTTGACATCTGCCGGCTATAGCCAGACTGCAGGCGTAACTCTCGCAACAACTACTTTAAGCGGCAATTCCGGTACCATAACATGTACAGGTGCTGCCTCATGGGGTGTAACTGCTGCATCAATAGTTGTAACAAGTGGTGTGATGAGTTTGACTGCGTCAGCGCTACAATAACAATAATAATTTCATTGCAACAAAAAAGGGCGTTTTATAACGCCCTTTTTTGTTGAATATCACTTTTGACCCGTTATAAATTATAAATTTTAAAGATGACACCAAAACATCATAAATAAGGTTCTACGCTATAACATCCTGAAGGGATAGACAAAAAATCCGTCCCCTTAAAGGTAAAAAGACTTACCATATTCCGAACCAGTGGCTGCTTCCCGCCAGCCAGATAAGCGAGATCACATAACCTATCAGGATGACCGTAACTATTTTTTCCGTGAGGGTTATGGGCTGTTCCTGTTTTTCCTTATTCTCGACGGCTGGCTGTTCCTGCTTCATCTCTTCAGTCATGTGCTTTACCTCCAATATTATTTTAACCTTCTTTTTGGGCAATATATATGGAAATGTGGATATTTGTCAATCCTTCCGTTGTCGTTAATTTTAATGCAAATAAAATAGGGGCAGCTCCCTATTTATTCATTAAGCACTGCCCCTATTTATCTTCCTGCATTACTGATTACTTCTTGGAAACTTCAGCGTCTTTTTTCTGCACATATTCCAAGACGACATTGAGCGACTGCTCGACACATTTCGGATCGATCGCACTGGAGTCATCCAGTGCTGTGTGATAGACAAAGTTGGCGTCGAGTTTTGTTATGTCGATTTCAAAGGAAAGCATGCAGGTTGCTTCGATTCCCTGCTGGGCGAAAGAAGCCGCATCGGTGCTGCCCCCGCCCCAAGGCATACGGGTTACGCGGACGCCGTAACCTAGCTTTTCGGCAATCCCCTTGAGCTCCTGGGCCATCTTATCCGACAGGTCAACGGTAAAGTTAAGATCGTTGTTGAAGAAAATAAGTTTATCGGGTTTGTACAGGGTGTCGATACAAAAAACGTATGTTTTTGTGTCGGTCATTTCTTTTTTATGCGCTTTCGCGAAAGCTCTCGATCCCCGAAGTCCGCTTTCTTCTGCGTCAACCGAACAGCATATCAGTCTTGTATGCTGTAGGCCTTTATTCTCTTTTTTCAGGTTGGAAAAAACTTTAACCGCTTCATTGGCCACCGCGGTCGCTATCATATTGTCACCGGCCCCGGGGGAAACGTCATTGGTGGTAAAAACCCACAGCGGTAATACGCCTGCCGACATCGCCGCCATGACAACTTTCATCCACATGGGCTGGATGCCAAAAATTATCATTATCAGGATTCCGCCCAGCGTGATAAAAAAAGGTGCGATTCCCGCGGCAATCATAAGCGGATAAAATTTCGTCGAGACACTCAGATAATTAAAGACGTACGCGGCATCATGATGGCCGCAGACAATGATCTGCTGCTTCACTTCCCCTTGCGGCTCGATCGAACCGTATACATTCATCCCCTTCCCTTTAGGGAAAAAGGGATCGAAAAGCTCCCAGTAAAAAACAAACTGGCTGATGAAAACGGAAAGTCCCGCCAGCAAAAGCACCAGAGCGACAACCGGTTTGTGCATAAAGACCAGCGCCACTGCCAACAGATATATTACTACCTCTAATCTTATGTATTTCAGAAAGGCCTTGGGGTGAAACGTGAATTCTTCCGTATTCACCGAACTTTTGTCACAATTCTGCCTGAACTCGTCAGCGATAGCCGCTCCGGCATGATGACATGAAGGGCTCCCCGGCAGACGGTTCGGAAAACCTTCAACGATAGCATCGGTGAATTTGAAAATGTGATCAACATTTTCCTTTGTTGCTTTTAAATTTCCCATGTCAGCCTCCTTATCTGTATGTCCAACCGGTATCTATGTATTTTTTCACATTGGTGAGAGCGTTTTTCACTCCAGTTTTCTTGAAAATGTTTTCAACCCATTCCGGAACGCCTTTTATCGATACATTGCTGCCGTAACGAGCAAGAGTTTTACCGCCCGGATAGGGATAAAATTTCCAGAATCCGCGCAGGTCCTGCAGATCATTTTTAAAACTTTTATCCATTGCCCAGTACATATATAAATTATTTTTATCAAAATTATGGATGACTCTATATACAAAGGTGAATATAGCGGCTCTTGTTTTAAACTCGATATCGTTCTTTGTCTCTTCTTTACTTATAACCTTAACGTCCTTGATTTCCGGAAGAAATTTTATCTGGTCTTCGGAACGATAAAGGAGATCGTAAACCACTTCAGGTGGCTTTTCAAAGATCATCACCGCTGTGATCAGCGAGCTTCTGGCCTTCGTTACTTCATCTTCCGTAGGCTCGGAAGTGGTGACAATGATTTTACCAGATGTAATTTCCTTAATCTGGCTTTCAGTCAATCCCTTTAATCCGTCACTGCCAAAATCGGGAACCGCTGCCTGCACATAAGCGGCCATCAGGAAAACAAACAACATTGTTACGATTACTTTAACTTTCATGGTTTCAATCTCCGGAGTTTATTTTGAGGCAATAAATTTTACGCTTAATGGCGTTAAATTTATTTTTAACCACATAATAGATTCCGTCCAGAATGTAAAGAAATATTTTTATCAATAAAGTTTGAAGTAAAATCGTTAATAAAACATGTCCCGTGCAAGCATGGTGTTACATCAGACTTCGTTAAAATATTTTCGTTTTTATAAAAAGCTTCTCACCATAAAATAATTATTGACAATACATATGAATGAAGATACTTATGTACATAAGTACATATATACTAATGTATCTATATAAAGGAGGTTGCCATGTCGCTGCCGCATGCCCTTTTAGGTTTGATCAATTATCAGCCTTCAACCGGCTATGATTTGAAAAACAAATTTCAGAAGTCCATTCATTTTTTCTGGAATGCCACCCTGCCCCATATCTACCGGTCATTGAATCAGATGGAAAAACAGGGATGGATTACTTCAAAAGTCGAGCAGCAGTCGGGAAAACCTAACCGTAAGGTCTACCGGATAACCAATGACGGGAAAAAGGAACTTCTCAATTGGCTCAACAAGCCGCCGGTAGAACCGGAATTTCGTCACTCGATGCTTGTTAAGGTCTTTTTCGGGAAACAGTTGCCGAAGGAGCGTTTCGCCGGGTATCTGAGAAACTGGCGGGAATATAATGTAAACCTGCTCAAACAGTACGAAACGGAAGTAATGCCGGTTATAAAAAGGCAGTCGGAAAAGTCACGTTACGCCGAAGATGCCGATTACTGGGGCATGTCCCTTGATTACGGGATACGCCATTCCCACATGGTTATTGACTGGTGCGATCAGGCGCTCAAAAACATATCGTAAGGAAAGGCCAAGATAAAAAAGGAGAAAGCAAATGACAGATGAAGTGTATTATAAACTGGCGCGTGTGCTCGATACCCTGCCCAACGGTTTTCCCGCGACTGAAAGCGGTGTGGAAATTAAAATGCTGAAAAGGATTTTTACGCCTGAGCAGGCCGATCTTTTTTGTGATCTCCGGCTGACTTTTGAAACAGCCGAGCAAGTAGCCGAAAGAACGTGCCGTCCGCTGGATGGTTTGGAAGCCAGACTCAAGGAAATGGGAAAAGCCGGGCAGCTTTTTGTCATCAATCTCGGCGGTGTCTTCGTTTTCAGGATGGTGCCCTGGGTTTTCGGCATATATGAATTTCAGCTTCCCCGGATGGATAAGGAATTCGCTCTGATGAATGAGGAATACGGACCGGTTTACGGTCAACAGTTTTTTTCCCAGACGCCTCAATTGATGCGCGTGGTGCCCATTGAAAAGGAAATATCTGCTGGTCAGGAAGTCATCCCTTACGAGCGGATTTCCAATCTCATCGACCAGAACAAGTCTTTTATGGTCAACGACTGCATATGTAAAAAAGAAAAGGAGCTTCTGGGACAGCCCTGCGACCGGCCGATACAGGTTTGCCTGGCGCTCGCGCCCGTGCCCAAAGTTTTTGATAAATCCCCTATTGGCAAAGTTATCACGAAACAGGAAGCACACGACCTGATAAGAATGGCGGAAAAGGCAGGGCTTGTCCACCTGACCTGCAATATACAGGGCGGCAACTACTACATCTGCAACTGCTGCAAATGCTGCTGCGGGGTTCTCAGATCCATCAACGAACTGGGCATTCCGGCATCACAGGTCATCAATTCTCATTATTACGCCAAGATAGATCCGGTGAAATGCGTCTCCTGCGGAATATGTTCTGATGAGCGCTGCCAGGTGCAGGCAATAGAAGAAGGCGATGATACCTACAAGGTCATTAAAGAAAGATGCATCGGCTGCGGCCTGTGTATCAGCACCTGTCCAAATGAAGCCATCCGGCTGGTGCATAGAGGCAAGGATGAGATTGCGCAACCTCCGATTACTGAAGACGTTTGGTTTGAAGAACGCGCCCGAATGCGGGGAGTTGATTTTTCACGGTATAAATAATGCCATGAACTTAAACACATCATAAGTTCTGATGGGATGACAATCAATAATGGCGACCCGAAAAAATAAAAAAATTAGCAAAAAATATTTCGGGTTTATATTAGCGATCATGTTGAAAACTGGTATAAAATTGGGTGTTTGAAAATTGGCAATTGCAAGTTGAAAGATGATAGCCAAGAAGTTTACGCCCCCCTCAAAAGGGGGATATGTTTATATTCATTTCACTTCAATCCTAACCGGTGTTTACCATGAAGCATATTAATGTAAGTTGTTGATATAATTAATAATTAATTTTGCATAAATCTTGTGCATTTTGGTGTAAATTTGTAATAATTAACTACTTATGCAAATTATCAACAAAGTTATCAACAACTCTTTCCACAATCTTGTGGAATAAATAAGATTGTTTTAATAAAGCGGTTAAATATAAAAAAGATCATTTCTTGAAAAGTACAGCGCTTGCATGAATTTAAGATGATTTATTCCTTATAATTAGCCAGATAATCTTTTCCCTCTTCAAGATTTTTTACGGCGGCAAGGTTTTTCCTCCCAGAAAAGACCAGAATACTTCTGAAAATGATTTCCTTTAAGCCTTCCACGCCATAAACCACCGCGCATTTCATATACGGCGCGTTTCCCTTCACGAAATCCTTCAGGGCGGCGGTCACCGACATATCAAAAGTTGCGCCCTTGACATTGACAAGACCACGTACCGATTTTTCAGGCTGGCTGCGGATCACTGCTTTGGCTTTTTCCATCCACGGTAGTATTTCCTGTACTGTGCCGTTTTCAAAATTCTCATACAGTATTTGAACACCTTTATGCGTTATAAACTTTATTTCCGGCATTTAATGTCCTCCATTATTTATGGTCTTATCTTAAATGACCTGGTATAAATTTGCAAGATTTTTACCATACAAAAGGAATTAATTTCTTTGTTTTCTTTTGATAGTTAATATAATCCCGCCCAAATACACGGATAAGTTCTGCTTCTTCATGCTTTATACGATTATTAAACGCGATCACGGGCATTATCAGAAGCAGCATCAATGATATCCAGTTTTGAAAAGCGATTCCGTAACCTATGCATGACAATACCGCACCGCTGTATGAAGGATGGCGAATATATTTATATGCGCCATCCCGCACCACACTCTGGCCATCATGCGTTTCTATGGTTGTTCTGAATGAATCTCCGAGTGAAATGATGGCCCATACGCGGACTATTATTCCGGCGGTTATTATAACAATCCCCGCCCAGAGAAATATATCCGATCTTGTCCCCAGGAATGATAAATTCGTATAATAGAAAAGTATTATGGATATTAACATGCCGACAATGATAGACAAAATATTAAAGATTCGCGTGCCTTTGTCCTTGTCGGTTTGACCTTTACCTTGAATTCTGTCTCTGGAAACAACAAACAACTCCACAACCAGCCATATGATTGCCAGTATAAGTAAATAAACCATAAACCTCCATTCACTTGTTTCCGGAAATTATAGTTTTTATCATAGCATATATTCAATTCAAACAGTATAAAAAATGGCGGGATTTCCAATTTGACTTGTGGTACATGTTCGCAGGAAAATTCAAAAGGGAATATTATGCGGAAAATATTACTTGCCATCTTTTTTATATTGATACCTTCTATCGCCGTTTCGAAAGTTATAACTGAACTGCCGACAAAAGATAAAATTGTCGCTCTTACTTTTGACGCGTGTGAAATTCAGAAGCCCTATCATTTCGACAAAGCGATTCTAAATTTCATCATCAATGAAAAACTGCCGGCGACGCTTTTTGTAAGCGGCAAATTTGCCCGGGACAACAAAGATGAACTTATGAAAATCGCCGGATATGATTTTCTCGAAATTGAAAATCATTCCGTGCATCATAATAATCATATGGAAACGCTCTCCGACGCACAAATTCAGGCAGAAATAGACGACAGCTTTATTTACAACATCACTGGCAAAAGGACCCGGTTTTTCAGATTTCCGGCGGGGAACTACAATAAGAATGCCCTGGGGATTGTCGAGAAGAAATACCGTGTGGTGCATTGGACTTTCGCGAGCGGCGATTGGAATAAAAATATTTCTGCGCAAAAGCTTACCGATTATGTATTATCGAAAACCAAACCGGGTGCCATTCTTATTTTTCATATCAACGGTAGAGGTTACAGCACCGGTAAAGCGCTTCCGCAAATCGTTAAAAGCCTGAAAGAAGAAGGTTACAAATTCGTAAAATTGCAGGATTACCTGAATTAAACGGAATGTATATATGCTGAATATTTCACAGGCGGTGATTGCGGACAGTCAAACGATTGCGGATTTTTTAAAAGAGGTATGGGCCGACACCTTTGAATCGAAATTCGACCGTGACACCATTGAAAAAGTATTGAGAACATGTTTCAATTCTGATGCCATATCGCATCAGATTGAAGACAAAACATGGGTCTTTCTGGTTGCAAGGGAAAACGACGGTAGAATAATCGGCATGATAAACGCAAGGCAGGATGAGAATTTCAGCATTGTTGTCAACCGGCTCTACATCCGTTCCGACTCGCAGAGAAAAGGAACCGGCTCCGCACTTTTAAAAGAAATAACAAAATATTTCCCCGCTGCCGGGAAATTTATTCTGGAAGTTATCAATAATAATGAAAAAGCAATCGGATTTTACGAAAGCAAAGGGTTTAAAAAAATAGGAAAAACTAAAATGCCTGTTGAGAATGTTGTCTTGAATGTTTTTATGATGGAAAAAGGAATAAAGCATTGAGGAGTATTCTATGGCTAAAAAGATGGATGAAGCAAAACATTTAGAGATGAATAAGGCGATGTGGGACAGGTGGGCGGCATTTGACAACAACAGTTTGATATATAAATACCTGAGAAATCTCCAGTGCAAACTTGTCGCCTCTTTAGAAATCAAGGGAAATATCCATTTTCTTGATATCGGCTGCGGAACCGGATTTGCAGTGGCAGAGGCCGCAAGACTGGCGAAAAATAAAGGCAGGTTCTTCGGCATTGATCTGTCTGATAAGATGATAGAAAAGGCAAAAAGTAATTTCAGCGGCAGAGATAATTTTCATTTCATGCAGGCGGACGCGGAATCAATCCCGCTGGATGACGATTTTTTCGATGTCATCATCTGCACCAATTCTTTCCATCACTACTTGCATCCGGATAAAGCGGTCAAAGAAATGCACCGCCTTTTGAAAAAAGGCGGGAAAGCATGCATTCTCGATCTGACTGCCGATAACTGGATCTTAAAAACCGTTGATAAAATCGCAAAAATAATTGAACACGAACATGTAAAATTCTACAGTACGAAAGAATACAAGCAGATGTTCGAACGTGCCGGATTAAAATGTCCGGCTTCGCCAAAAACATTAAACATCCTGTCGAAAGTCCACATCGCCGAAAAATAAATTCGGCTTAGTGGACTGGCGCTCCGTTTGAAATCAGCGGCAGTCTCCCTTGGCTCTGGCCGCTTCCAGTAATTTGCAGTCTCCGAGTTCACAAGATTTCATCGCGTCGCTACAACCGGATTTCAGGTTTCTCAGGTTTAAATAAACAAGAGCTCTGTTGTTGTAAGCATCGGCAAAATCAGGTTTATATATTATCGTTTTATCAAAATCTTCCAGGGCGCGCTGATACTGACCGAGTTTAACATTGGCATTTCCCCTGTTGCAGTAGGCTCTGAAATAATCGGGCTTCAGCCGGATAGCCTCGCTGTAATCTTCAACGGCGCTTTGAAACCGGCCGAGTTCGTTATAGCAATTTCCCCTGTTATTGAAGGCCTCCGCGGAATCGGGCTTCAGACTTATGGCCTTGCTGAAGCTTTCTATGGCTGATTGATATTGACCGAGTTTGAAGTATGCGGTGCCTCTGTTGTCATAGGGGAGTTCGTATTTAGCATCCATGCGGATTGCCTCGTTGCAGTGATAAATAGCCTCTTGAAGCTTTCCTTCTTTAATCAAAGCATTACATAAACCGTTGCGCGTAAAATCGTTGTCCTTTGCAACCTGCAGGGCATGGCTGTGAAGAGTGACAGCGTTTTTCCAATAGCCGCATTGCCGCCACGTCAAAACCGACAGAACAAGTAAAACGGCTGTTCCTGCAGCAAGCAGAATTTTTCTGCGCAGCTCTTGATTATTAATTAAAGAGAAAGTTCCCCACGCCAGCATGACGGCGATACCGATTGAGGGTAGATAGGTATAGCGGTCTGCCATCGCGAACGTGGATATCTGTACCAGTCCGATAACGGGCACAAAAGTTCCCAGATACCAGAACCAGCCAACGAATAAAAAAGGCAGTTTCCTGATGGAATTAAGAACAGCCATGGTGATTCCTGTAAGAATGATGCCGGAAACTAAAACTTCCCATACAGGGAGCGATTGTTCATAAGGATAGAAGACAGCCAGGTTAACCGGCCAAAATGTTTTCCCAAGATAAGCGGCATAGGACACAACTGTATTCGCGACACGCGAAGAAAACGGCAGCGATGCCAACGGTATGAGAAGCCTGGACTTGTCCTGCATCCACACAGCAAGAATAGCTGAAATGACGCTCAGACACAAGAGGAGAACCTTTTCCAGAATAAGTCCGGTTGTTGAATTGATCCCCTTGCCTTTTTTCTGTGCGGCTTTCTGCCAGCGTCCGAGCGGCCAGTAATCCAGAAGCAGCAGAGCGAACGGAAGGGTAACAAATGTCGGTTTGGAAATAAGAGACAGTGCAAACAATATCAGGCAGAGGAGATATCGTGAAACCACTGATTTTTCGGCATAGAAAGTGTAAGCGTAAATGCTCGCCGTTCCAAAGAACATGCTCAAGACATCTTTTCTCTCACCGACCCAGGCAACTGATTCCACCCTCAGCGGGTGAAGAGCAAACAAAGCTGCGGCAAAGGCTGAAGGCCAAAGGCTGTTTGTCGTTTTATATAAAAAGAGGAATAAAAATATAACGGATCCGATGTGCAGAAGTCCGCTGACAGCGTGATGGCCTGCGGCGGCGGCACCGAAAAAGTTCCAGTCGAGCATATGGGAAATTAAAGTTAAAGGATGCCAGTAGCCTAAATCTGCCGTGGTGACAGCCCATTTAACGCTATCTTTACTAAGTCCCGATTGAACGTAACTGTTTTCCGTAACATAAACCGTATCATCGAGATTAATAAAATCGTTCCCGATAATCCGGCCAAACGCGGCGCAGGTAACCACTATCAGCAATATAACGGTAATAATGGAATATTTTGGGGAAGCATCCAATTTAGACTCCTGATAAAACAGACGCAAAATTTTCACGATTTATATCATAATTTTAATGATAATGTCATAACCGGTTGCATCAATGATGCCCCACATTATTTTCGCTGTTTAAATTAGATGATTACAGAAAATCAGTTATATTATTTCTTTCATTCGCAAAGGTTCATTTTTTATAACTACCGGATTTTTAGGATTGCCGGTTAAAAGACACAATAATTCCTCTGCGAGGTGCCACTACGTGTTACGCAAGTCTTCGCTATGAATTAAGACATCAACCATTCGAAATGACGAACTCTTGACGGTTTGCTTAACGGATATTCACCACTTCCTTCGGCGATGCGAATAATAAAAAGGTGAAACTCCTTCTCAACGAATAACTAAATATACCAGTTGCTTTGATTCAATCTCTTTTTATAAGTGTCTGGTATACGGTTTCATTAAACGACACCGTCACAAGACCGCCTAAGGGCTCCCAACCCTCTTTTATTAAGTCATTAACTTTTTTTTCCAACACTCTGATTGCGGTCTCTGGTCCCCATGCTTTGCTGGAAGCAATCATATATTCCATAATTTCCCTCCCATTATTCTTTGAATATTAATATACTAATTTTATTTAAAGATAAAATACATGATAAAATAAATTTGTCAAAAATAAAATCAACAACACTGCATAAAACAGGAAACTTATTTTTCATAATTTTTTCCTTATCCGATAAGACATTGAAATATTCTATCATCAATTGTCCAATGGGTTATTCATTTTTTTCAATACAGGATCATCAGCCAGAAATATATTAGTCGTTTCCGTCTCATCGTCAAAAACCAATACGGCAGAACCATCTTTAAGTTTACCTTTTACCTGCTTGAATTTTGTTTCCAGAGAAGCTTCGAGCGCGCCGTAATCCGTGCCACCTCTGGTGATGAACTCCTCAATCACCCCTTTTAGGGCTTTGGCACTAAGTTTATTTGCCGGAATGACATGAATCATTCTTCCCTCTCTAGTCTTCAGCCTTAACCCTTTCAGCCTCTTCTTTCGGTTCTTCTTCCTGCTTTGCTTTATCCTTGCTCAGTATTTTAACAAGTTCGTTGGAATGATTTAACAACCGCGCGGACTCGGCCTCCAGCTTTCTCATCCTCTTTTCCAAAGCGTCGTCTTCCAGTTCCAGTTCGGTAATCTCATCCTCTAATATTTCTTCAGTCATGGCGATTATCCTCTAATCTTTTTTATAGTCAATATCATAGCGAAACACTTCTTATTTCCCCTTAATATCTTTTGCATTATACCAAAATCCTAACTTAATTAATGGATCGTTTTTCGGGAGGGCAGGTCAGTGTCGAAATTTGTAATCGACGGATCTTTTACTCCGCTATAGCCGGTTATGTGATTTATGCTGTCCCAAACATGAAAATCAGGATTCTCTGCCTCCGTCTTTTTGGACAAAATCGTTATGTTTATTTTCTTAATTTTATTTTTTACGCAAATTAGAATTAAACTTTCAAGATGTTTGTAATAGCTTTTTTCTCTGGCATCGCCCTGCTTGATTGTGTTCTGTATATTTGTTAAGTATCTTTCCAGCACTGTAATAGACTATTTTATGGATTGTTGAATTATAATACAAAATCTTGATCACATTGCAAATATAAATTTTAATAATTAGTGAGAATTTAAATTAGATTGCGAGCCGCCTGGAAGGCGTCTCGCAATGACTGTAATGACAGGCACCGCCGGAGGGACAGTTTGTAATGGCATTCAATTATTTGATAAACGCGCCGCGCTTTTTGAGTTCGTCCCGAAGTATTGAGCGGTGATAGAGTTTTTCGTTTTCGCAATAACAGCCGATGGAAAAGTTGGCTGTATGCGATAAAAAATCAAGAATGAGTTCCTTCATTTAATTTGAATATTAATATGCTATGTAGTTTAGCATATAATTGACAATTTGAGAGATAAAACTTTCAGCTTATTGTCTGGTATCTTCATCCCTTCAAAAGGTTTTGAATAGTTTATTGGTAGAATCATTCATAGTAGCTACTGTCTATAATTTAAAAAGGATTCAGATTGCGCGTCCCGAAACTCTCTTTCAAACCGATCATCCAAACGTTATTTTCTTTATACATCTTTAAGATTGCCGGTCTATCCGATTTCTTGTATTTTAAAATAACTTCCGCTTCGTTTTTTTCTATTTTTCCCATTTCCCATTTACACTGTTCAAGCGCAATATTCGAGTCAAAAACAGTTAGAAAACTATCCCAATAAGCCCTGGCCAACATCCCGCCGGAATTAAAATCATTCAGTAATTCATTTTTTTTATATTCGAAACCTGCTTTTTTTGATTCGGTATAAACGTCATCAATAATTATTTGTTTTGATTTAACCGACAGGCAATTCCAAATGGAAACGTATTCTTTATTTTTCATGTAAATGAACAGATTTTCCGCAGCGGATAATATGGAATCTTCCTCGGCTTGATTTTTTTGAGGAAGGGAAAATGATATATCCGCAAAAAAGACAAATAATACTGAAAATATTATTATTACAAATTTTGCTTTTTTCGGAATATTCATAATCAAGTTTGTTAACAATTAATGACTCAAAAAAGATGAGCGAAAATTTCGACCAATTTGCCGGTGAATTTTCGCCCATTAAGTAAAGTTTTATGTATTGCCTAATGATTTGTTGTTGATGAACTTCCTCCTGATCCAAAAGCAATAACAGCTATTCCTGCTATAATCAGCGCAGTAATTGTAATAGTTCCGGTGTGCATACCAATAAAAGTTTCTGTACCTGCGGCTGCTCCGGCGGTGGCAGCACCGGCTGTTGCATTATCTTTTTTATCATCGCAAAAAACTTGCACGGGAACCATTAGCACCAGAAAAAATAACAATAATAAAATGCTGATAACTTTTTTCATTTTATATTCTCCACATTTACACATGAAATAATATAAGTTATTAATCAATTACTTATGCCATTTTGTCAAGAAATAATTATGAACCTTTTTGGGAGGAAAATTTAAAATAGCATTTTTACAACACCGGCAACAACTGCCGTGTTCATAAGTATCTGAGTGATATCGCGTATTTCCCTTAGCCAGGCAATTCGTTCAATTTTCTCGGGCACAACAATAACGTCGCCCGGTTCGATATAATTTGTCTCTTCATCGGAAAAAGCCGCCATTTCCAGACGATCCTTTTTCCCGTTCCAGTTAATTAAACCGCGACTTGCCTTATGGGCGCTGCCGTCAACTTTCAAAATAAAAACATTGCTTTCATCGGCATAACTGGAATAGCCGCCGCTCATATTGATATAATCCAGGTAATCAGCTTTTTCCGAATAGACATAGGAACCCTGAGCCATTACAGATCCGGTAACATTGACGACGCTGTTTTTTTCAGGAATGAACAAGCGGTCGCCGTCTTCCAGTTCAATATCATATTCACTTCCCTTTAACAGACGCAAATGAGCCAACTTTACGGTCATTCTTCCCAGCGCTTTAAGGCTTCTCATGTTTTCAATTAATTTCTTCTTTTGCGTAATTTCGAATTGTTTAGCCTGAATTTCTTCATTGGACAAGGCAGTGGAAACTTGTTCGCTCCCATTAGATAAAAGGTCTTTTTCCAAACGCAAAGTCATCTCATCGATGCCCTTTTGCTGCATTTCCTTTACTCTTTCCCTGGTAAATATTGCGCCGCGCAGATAAGCTTTATCCGTATAGCCTCCGGCTCGTTGAATCAACGAAGAAAGCTTTTCGCCTTTTCTCACAATATATTTCCCGGGAAATTTAAATTGCCCGTCAACAGTGACAAAATGTTCACGCCGCCAATCGGGAATCTTTTTGATAAACACTCTATCGTAAGGCCTCAATTTAACGTTATGTGCTTCGTCACCTTCCAGTGCCTTTCTTAAATTAATATTTCTCTGGACAATGCTGGTAGCCTTACCATTTTCAATTTCCATGGAAGCAATTTCAGCATCATCAAGATAAGCTGATTCCAATATATTTCCGGCGGCAAAAACCAGTTCTTTAACGGTCATATTTTCAGTGAATTGAAATGTGCCCGGTCTTAAAATATCGCCTTCGATGGATACCGTTTTCTTATAAACGAGTTCGTTCACTGAATGGATGGTAATTTTATCCTCATCCTGCAGTAATATATTGTCCTGCGCATTTTCCAGCATAGCTTTTGCTACATTAAAATATATTGTTTGATATTGCCTGTTTTTGTCTATACGTAATATCTCCGCTTTTTCAAGATAAGCATCTTTGGTTAATCCACCCGCAGCCAGGATGGCGTCTTTGACTTTGAAATTTTTTATCCATTCATACTTGTCGGGCACGCGCACCTCTCCCGTAATAGAAACAGCCGGTTTATCTTTGAAGAACCAGTCGCTGAAAATAAAAATGTTATCCTGCGGCATCAGAGTTAAATTTACTTCTGCATCATTACTGAAAATCAATTTACCAAGATTAAACGGGACTAAGGCCGTTTCGCCTCCCGGTGTAATTACTCTTTTAATCAAGGCATACTCAAGATGAGTTTCCAACGGCAGGTCTTCGACACCCTTAATGATGTCTTTGAGTTTCATTCCCGGTTTTATTTCATATTTACCGGGCTTTTTTACATGGCCGTTCAGATACACTACATTTAAATTGGCATCGACAATGGAAAACACTTTGATTAAATCGGCATCCTGTAATTGAAAGAGTTTGGATTTGTCCAAATGTTTATCATCGATATCCACAATAATTTGCTTTTCATTTTTTACAATCCGTTCAATTTGAATCTGCTGGGTATAGGCGGTTGGTATAATGCCGCCGGCCAGATCAAATAAATTCTGTAATTCAAACTTGTCCTTTAATTCATAAATGGCCGGCCTTTTTACATTTCCGGCAACACCGACAAGCGGCCCGCAAACGGGAACAAAAACAACATCTCCCGCCTGTAAAACGGCATCAGCCCCTTTGTTGCCTTTTAACAGCAGGTCATAGAGATCAAAATTAGTAACTACCTTATCTTTTCTTTTCAGTTGAACATTGCGCATAGAACCTATGTCGGTAGGCCCTCCGGCCAGCAGGAGCGCGTCAGTGATTGTGGCAAATGATCCGATCATGTAAGCGCCGGGCCTTTTCACATCGCCGAGAATAAAAACAGGAATTGTTTTCAACGCGCCCATTGTAATATCAATGCTGGCTCCTATTATCTGGTTAGATTGCTTGATTAAATAAGTGGACATTTGTTCAAAGGTCATGCCGGCAACATACAGAGGCCCTATCTGGGGAATAGTAATGCTTCCGTTTCGATCAATAGTAAGATTATATTGAGCATTAACGCGCCCCCAGAGCAGGATTTTTACTTCATCGCCGGGACCAACTACATATTTGGCGGGAACAGGAACATCCTTGTTATCGGTTACTACGCGAACAGCCGCATCCTGAAAAAAATCATACCCGAACGGTTTTAATTCAAGGTTGATATCCTGATATTTTCCAACGTAACGCGATCTTTCAAAAAGAGAGCTTGAAGCATCTTCATCCGGTTTTTTCTTCTTTTCAGCATGAGACTCTTTATTCCCCTCTTTTGTTTCTTTTTTCACTTCAGGCTTTTTGCTTTTTTCCAGCAACTCTTTGCCTTTTATAATTTCTTCCGGTTTTAAATCTTTATATTCCGGTGATTTTTTCAATGCTTCAAGTGCTTCCGGCGTTAAAGCGCCTCCATTCTTATTTAATTCTGACTGAACGGCTTTTTGTTGATCTCAATTATTGAGAAAAGGAGCCTGTTGAGATGGCGACCCTGATTGCTGAGATAGCGCAGGCGTCGCAATTTGCGAAGAATCCTGCGCATAAGCTATATTTAGTGAAATGGACAAGGCCATTAATAAGATTATTAGCGCTGATATTTTTTTATACAATTTTTAGCCTCCGTATTTAGACCTGTCTTGATCTTTCATCTTTTCCCAATAACCCAGAAAAAACGCTATGGCTATACCAATCAATAAAGAAGCCAGCAAACTGATGAGCACCATTTCGGTTCTATTAGGCTTCATTTTCCGGTCGGGAGCTTTGGGGGGATCTATTACCTTGAAGGCGAAGTTTTCTTTCACTTCCGCCATCATTGATGTTTCAATCTGCTGAGCGATGAGATTATAAACTTTTTGTTTGATAAATGGATCGGCGGTTTGGTCCAGTTGTTGTTCCAGATATTTTCTATTGGTTAGAGCGACTCTTTTTGCTTCACTGCTCATATGATCATTAAGCACAGCCAAAAAATACGAGGCAATATTTGCCGCCATGACGGGATCATCAAATTCAACCACAATTATAATTGTTTTATCTTTTACATTATTATTTATTTTGACTATATCATCTAATTTACGCAAACCATCCCATATATCAGGTACTCCTTCAGTCTTTTTAAAACATTTATTATCGACAGGTTCGATCAAGCATATTAATGACGACATTAAAGCTAGCGGATTATACGAAGTTCTTTTTTTCCATTTTTTTGTATTTTCATCCCACTGATCGGAAAATAAAACCGGCAAAAGATTATATTGGGTAATAATCTTTTCGCGCAGAATATTAGATTTTAAAAGAGTAATTATTTCCGATGACGATGATGAATCGGGAAATGCGATGGACGACAATCCTCCGGCCTGTTCATAATGCTGGCGGCAATGCTGTTACCGCCGGAATCTTTCGAAGCAATGGGTGTAATAATTGTTTTTGCCCCGTAAATATTTTTCATGAACAAAGAAATTATTATGGTCAGAATTACTGCCGCTAAAACAAACGTGCCGATCATTTTCCGGTGTTTCATGATTACGCGCCAATAAACAACAAGCCATATTTCATTAATGTTACTTACAGAATTTTCATCATCCATGGAGAAACCTTTATTCTTTTTTTACTACTGGCAATTGCGCCCTGCTGAAGCCGGTATTATTAAATCATTTTATTATACCGTATAATTTTCATGGTTTTATAAACCACTTTCATTATTTCGTAAAGCCGTATTTATACAATTTTTTATTATTGATAGCGCAACTGATACAAGTACCCTTTATCTTGCACCTATGCCAAAGATTATTACCCGCATGGTCCGCAACAGGATATAAAGATCAAGTATAAAATCCCTGTTTTTAATATAATAAAGATCAAATTGGAGCTTTTCCTGAGCGTCTTCTTGCGAAGCCCCGTATTTGTAGTTTATCTGCGCCCAACCGGTAATACCGGGCTTAACGAAATGCCGCAACATATAATAAGGTATTTTTTTTTCCAACTGTTTGACAAATTCTGGTCGCTCCGGTCTGGGGCCAACAAAGCTCATTTCACCTTTTAATACATTCCAAAGCTGTGGCAGTTCATCAATCCTTAAAAATCTGATAATCTTTCCGACACGGGTTGTCCGCGGATCGTCTTTCTGCGCCCAGACTGCGCCATTGACTTCCGCATTGATATGCATGGAACGAAACTTATACAACGTAAATATTTTTTCTTCCAAGCCAACCCTGTCATGCACATAAATAACAGGACCCTTCGATTCCATTTTAATAAATATTGCTGTTAAGACAGCTAATGGCGCCGTAACCATAAGAATTATCACGGCGAGTGTTTTATCAATAAAATTTTTAATCTTCACATTGTAAATATTTTTTTTAACGCCGGCAATATTTGAATAACCCAGCCATACATCACTGGTATGAATAACCGGTATTTTGCCCGCTATTTTTTCGTAAAAAGTAGGCATCTCATAAACCGCTACACCCATGAACTTGACTTTGATTAACTGGGGATATAGTTCCAACCGAATCCCTTTACTGGGACAGACAATAACTTTATTGATGGCGTATTTTTCCACAAAATCAGGTAACTTATTACCACCCCCCAGAACAGGCAGACCATCAATAATAAGCTCATGCTTTTTTTCATCATCATCAACAAATCCGATTACCTGATAGTCGGAATTAGATTTTAAAAGCTTATTCAATACCTTTCCCGAGTTTCCAGCACCATAAATTAAGATGCGCAAAGGCGTCTTTGTGGCATTGATCAGATATATAAGAATAATTCTCCAGATCATCAAAAATATCAGCGTCAAAGAACTGCTGAGGAAGAGAACCCATGAACTATATGGCCGCAGATGGAACAGATAAAAAAAAGACGCATTAATAATATTGATAGTGAAAATTGCCAGAAGAAATTTCATCGCAAAGGTTAACTTTGTCATTTCTTTCTCAATATTATAGAAGTCAAAAAAATAAAGAACAAAAAGATAGACAGACAGGGCAACAAAAACGTCGCTACTAAAAAAGCTTAAAGGATCAGGAAAATCTTTGTAACGAATAAACGGCGCTAAATATAAGGAGACGACGATGATCATAATATCGCCGCAAAAAATTAATAGTTGTTTCCTGTAATATTTTTTGTTCATTTTTTCGTTTTCACATATTGAATTGTTTTGAATAACGGCTTCATGAGAAAGGTCAATGGATTTGTGCTGAGGCCATTAACCTTCCATGCATGATAATTCTCAATCATGTTTTTACAGGTGTTTAATAATCCGGGATGGCTGCATCCACCCGTTCGCATTTTTACTAAACACTCAGGTATGTAAGCAGTAGAGATATCCTTAACATATAAAAATCTCAGCATCAATTCATAATCTGCGGCAAGCGGGAAGTCCGGATTAAACATTCCATATTGTTGATAAAGTTTACGTTTAACAAAGAAAGCCGGATGTGGTGGCATCCATCCCCTTCGGAAATTTTTTTTATTATAACTGTCAGACTTCCAGTATCTGATTATTTTACTGATATCATTGCGATCAACATACGCCAAGTCACCATAGCACGTGTCTGTATAAGTATCTAAGAAGCAATCAACTACTTTCCCTATGACTTTTTCATCAGCATACACATCATCCGAATTCAAAATTCCTATAATATCACCGCTTGATTTCATGATTCCCTTGTTCATAGCGTCATAGATTCCCCGATCCGGTTCGCTGCCCCACAGGGATATCTGTTTTTCGTATTTTCTGATCAGATCGATTGTTCCGTCCGTTGAGCCACCATCAATAACAATATATTCAATATTCCCATAGGTTTGATTTAAGATGCTATTAATGCAATCCTCTATATGTTGAACATTGTTTCGAACAACTGTAATAATTGAGACTTTCAATGAATTATGCACCATCCATGATTATGTTTGGAAATAACTCCTGAATCGCATCCCGTACTTGTCTGACAGATATTTCACGGATATGATTTAAATGTTTTTCGGTAAATTCATCCGGGATGTCAGAGAAGCATTTCTTTGGTTGTAAAATCTTATGCGGCATTTGCCACGGACCAAAACGGTAAGGCGAATTCCAGTGCCAATTCGGTCCGTCAACCGGGAAACACGATATTTCAACAACGGGCACACCCATAGCCGCTGCTATATGCATCGCACCGGTGTCATTTCCCACATAGAGATGGCATCTTTTTAGTAATGCCGCTGTTTGTCTTAAAGTAGTTTTGCCTGTTAAATCGATCATCCTTGGACCAAGATCAATTGCATCTTGGATATATTTACCAATGGTTTGGTCTTTAGTACCGCCTATAATTATTAATGATGAATCGTAAGCATTTTTTAACCATTTTCCCAATTCGATAAATCTATCCGGCGGCCACTGACGGTTTTCCTTGCCTGCGCCCGGACAAAACGCAATAAGCATTTTAGTGGAGAAATCAGCAATCATGTGATCAGCAAAAAGATCATCTTCAGGGCTTACCCATAACTCGGCAACATCAGATGAAGGATTGCCTCCCAGAAAACGAATAAATTCCAGGTTTCTCTCAACCTCATGCCTGGGCTTTTCATCATGGATTACGTCTGTCAACATTAAATCAAAACCTTTGTTCACCAGTTGTTTTCGACCATTAACGTTCTCGGCATATCCGACCCTTTTTTTTGAGAAGCTGAAATAAGCAACATATGTTGAATAATTAGTATCCATATCCCATCTGGGCGCCAACGCAATGTCAAATTTTTGGTGTCGCAAATTACAGTAACCTAATTTGAATGAGCGCCATGGCAGAATAAAAGGACTGATGTAATTTGGGAGACTTTGACCGTATATCAGAATTTCGTCAACATATGGACACAACTTCAGCCAGATTGTATATAGTTGGATTAACGACTAATGTAATTTGCGCTTTCGGCAGCATCGCCCGTAATTCTCGCAGGAACGGTGTCGTTAAAACAAAATCTCCAATTCCGTCAGTCTTTAATACAAGTACTTTTTTAATTTCTTCTTCATTCCGCTTTTGTTTGATACCTTTGGCCGAAATCAAATTGAGAATTCGACCCAGGAAAAAGTTCAAAACTGTTTGCAGAAATATTAAATACGAATAACTATTTTTAAGTTTGCTTTTCATATTATAATACTAAGTGGGCCATAGATGGATCATAACCGGTTTTGGGGATTTATCCAGATAACTTAAACCCTTTACTCGCCATGCATAGTTTGGCACAATCGAAAGCACAAAATCACGCATATCTTTCCAGTTATTTCCGTTATGATATGTTGTAAACGCAATCTTCGGCCTGTATGTTTTAATTGTCTGTTCTGCGCCTTTTAAAACTTCTAATTCATATGATTCCAAGTCACCTTTTATATAATCGACCTTCGTTAATCCTAAATCGATGACCAATTGGTCAATTGGAATGGTATTGACTATTGCAACATCTTCAGGAATAGCCTCCTGTATCGTGCCGTTTAAAACAGAATTTAAACTGCCAGACCTTAAATATCCCTGTCCTATCTGGCTGCCAAGCGCATAAGGAATAATTCTAACATTTTTGGCAGCGTGAAATGTTTTATTTAAGCTTCCAATATATAGAGGTGATGGTTCTATTATTATTATACGCTCAGCTTTCTCCAGTGTTGCTAAAGAAAACAGCCCTTCGGCAGCACCGCAATCCAGAGCTACATCACCATGTTTAACTTGAGTTTCCGGCACTTCATAATAATGCCAGTCATTTTTATATAATGATTCGCTGATAGTCATGTAGAGATTATAAAGAGGAATATTTTGTGGCCAGTACAGCGGGTATTTTATATTGCGCAAATAAATACGTTTATATGCGCCATCTTCTATAATCTTTAAAATATTAGGTTTGACAATCATTGTACATGTAGGCATGAGTATTTTTTCCAGCAAGTCTCTCCATGAGCAATCAAAATCCCTATGCTGTGAAAAATATGCGCGGCAAATATTCAAACGATGGTTTAATCCCATTTATCCTTCCTATAGTCGTTAGTCGAAAAAACGCATATCGTCTCAATAATTACTCTTCTTGGTTGATGACTTGGGTGGATTGATTTAATAACATCAAGGGAAGCAATAATACAAACCAGAAATCTATCCCTCTTATTGCGGGTACGACTACGAAGGAGACAACGCCATACATAACGACAAAATATATAGCACTGCTATAAATATATTGTTTTAAAACTTTAATGTCTAACACAAATAACAAGGCGCCGACAATGTATAATGGAACAAAATAGAAATATCCGAAATCCATAAACGCACTAGACATAAAATACTGCGCAGGATTCCACTCCCATGCAAAATAAATATCAGAAGAAAAATCAGGTATTGGCAGATGAAAGAATTTAGAAATGAGGTTCAGTGGCGAAAGTATAGTAGAAAAACCATAAGTATGACCAGTGCATGTATCAATCATTAATTGGAAATTTACAAGAGCACTTTTAAGATACAACAAGACGACTTCCACATAGCCCAAACCTTCCACTCTTTTCGAAGATATAAAATCTGCTAAAAAAAATATTATAGCAAAGCCTATAAAATATTTAATTTTTTTTGCATGGTCCTTTTGAACAGCGGTAAAAATATTTGCCAATAAAATTGCCATTATCGTTGTAATCTCCAGTGAAAAAAATACCTTTATAACTGTTCCCAGCAACGCTATTTTATTAAGTTGTTTAAGTTTATGCATATCAGCACTATTTAAGGAGAGAAAATTGATTAGTCCAAATGACATCAGATAGATAGACAAAGGTGCATTTGCAAACATCTTTGCGATGCCGGGCAATCCCCCTTCTTCAGCCGGCAATAGATAAGCAACCCGGATCTCCGTCTCAAAATTACGACCAAACAATTGTGATATATATTCCATTGGTGGAACTAATAAAATGACCTGTAATATGACTTCTACAGTGCCAATGATTATGAGTAAGTATGAGCAAATATAAAATGCATTGCTGAAAGAATATTGTTTATCTTTAATTTGCTCCTCCTGCTGTTCCTCTTTCGAGAAATAAGCAAACTTTGCCGTAAAATAACCTATAGCACACCAAATAACACCTATCATATGCATCCAAACTGCTTTATTAGTATTAATAACATTCGAAACTGCAGGCGTCTGATAAAAATAAATCAGGGGAAAGATCGATTCAGAGAGAAAGAAATAGAAAAAAATGCTGTTAAATCGAAATGTATTTAATTTACAATTTATTTTTGTAGACAATCTCATAATTGTTAAAAGTGTTGGCGTATCTTTTAGAAGAGAAAGCTGTTGAATTAATTATTTCTAAGCAATTCGAAACATTCCTTGAGTGATTTTGATCTAAGATTTTCTAACCAGAATGGATTGGTAAACTCTGCCCACAGCATAGAAACTTTCTTACCTATAGAAGCACTTTCTATCGATGGACTCTCTTTCGAGACAATTGCGTCAATTACTTGATTAGCAAACCTATCCCAATTAAAATGGTTATCAAGAAGGGCTAAATTTTCTTTTTGCCATTTTATTAATGTGTTTTCTTGCATATTCTGCAAATCATTTATAATTTTCACAGCTTTATCAAGATCATTGAGAGGTATGTTTGGTATAGAAGGATAATTAATATATCCGCTTTGAGGTGAACAGACAGGGATCACCCCCCATGCCATTGCCTCCAGGATTGTAGTGGGATTGCCATCCGCATTGCCGACTGTCATCATAAAATCATAATTAGATACAACACTTTTACCTTCTTTGGTACTAAAATCCTGCCAGCCAAGAGGTTTAAGGCCTGGCAATCCTTTATCAACACCCGCCCAGGCAAAGTCAACTGAGGGCAGAGCCCTAGCAATTTCCGATAAATACCTGACATTCTTATACCATGCCGATGTGCCAATGTATAAAAATTTTCTTTTCCCCGGTGCATTAAATGCTTCTTTAATCACCGGAAAGTGGTTCCTATCCACAGCAAGATCTAAATGTTTCATTTTGGGATACCAATGAGAGAAAATAGAATGAGGAACGTCCCGAAACCAGTAATTACCGGTAATAGCGAGGTAAAGATCGCAATAATAAATAACATGTTCGTTGAAAGCAGGTTGATGGTTATCACCATGACAGTGTGGTGCAAGAAGAAGAACTCTACCCCAACGTTTATCTTCACAGCTTCTTCTGAATATTGTAAAAGGTATCGGACAGGCGTGGCCGATTAATATATCACCGGGGCAAGGTGTTATCTTCGCAATGCTTGCCCAATTATAGTAACGTACTTTATAAAGACGTTCTAATCTCTTGCCTAAATTTCGTCCGATGGCATCCGGACAAGAAACCCTTTCCCCGTGCGGGTAAACGAGATGAACTGTAGGCTTAGCGCTTAGAGGAGTCCTAGAAATCACAGCTTTCCTTTTTTGCTATTACTATAAGATGGCCACAATTGTATATCCATCCCACAAGCGCCGATAAGAAATAATATGGTAAGAAACCAAATAATTTATGAATAGGCAGCAATGCTTTGTAACCAAGTGAATAGACACATCTTGTGTCTAAAACAATGAAACCAGCGCGCGTTACAAGATTAGATAGTGTTCTTAAATTCCAGCAATATAGATGTTGATGAATATCATCATCCTTATGTACTCCAGCTTTAACATGACCTTCTTTGGGCACAACCAATACCAACAAACCCTTGTCACGCAATAGAGTTTTCATGATTTGCAAATACTGAAAGGGTGATTCAAAATGTTCTAATGCATGACTACAAAGCAGGATATCCCAAGAATCCAAGGGTATGCTTTCTAATGTATCAAATATTTTCAAACCACGCTTTCTACACTGTTCAATCGCAAAGGAACTTATGTCATATCCGGCAGCCCCCTCTATTCCAAAGATGTTCTGCCCAATACCACAACCATAATCTAGTAACCTTCGATTCTTTAATTCAACATTCTTTAGAAGACGCTTTTGACTCGCTTGCGCCCTGGCGCTAAAATACTTATCATCTTCAACTAGATAGCGATGAAGAACCTGATGATAATTTCCATTATAGTAAGCATCTCCTTTATCTTTCATAAGTGCCTTCTTTTAAAGTTATTATTTATTACTCCATGTTGTTGATATGCTGCCACTGAATATACGGTCAACATACAGATGAAAACGGTCATTACAATATATTATAATAAACCACCACAAAGGACTTTTTTCAAAACCATATTTCTTACTAAGGAGATGCCAGTGCTTTTTAACAAGCATCCAAGTATTGACATACCCCCAAAACTCTATTTTTATCAAATTTAGCTTCCTGCCTCTTTGACCACCCGTCAAAGAAATCGTCCCCCTGAGATGATAACAGGCCGTTGCTGGTGTCCAATAGACTGAAAAGCCTGTAGTATTTGCCGTCAAATAGAAATCCGTTTCCTCTCTGTGAGCATTGCCCAAATATCTCGTATCGAATTTTACCTTTGGAAATACTGAACTATGGATGAGAGCAATAGTGTGCAGAAAAGGCGCTGGCAAAGAGCATTTTGAACGTGCGTCAAAGCGTGCAGCGAAGTGTTTGATATCAAAAATATCATCAATATATGGTGCTTCGTTATCATGAAGTTTCGATGGATCAAAATCATTGTTTACACCAATTACATTTAATATACGGCCGGCAATAATTTGTGCGTCAAGTTTTTCTGCTTCCTGAAGTAGAACATTGATATAATCTTTATCTAACCATACATCGTCTTCCCCAAAGAAAATCCACTCTGTTTCAGCTTTGGCAATACCAGCCATCCTTGAAATTTGTTGTCCTTGTTTCTTTGAGTGGTGTATGACCGTCACCGGGGTAGGCGAATGCTCGATTAAATGTTCTAATACTTCTCTGGTATTGTCAGTACTACCATCGTTAATAACTATTATTCTTTTCACTAAAGGATTCCCAATATAGCTTTGCCAAACAACCTTCAGGGCATTCGCGCGGTTATATGTGGGTATAATTATTGTAATTGGTTGCATAGTTTAAGCCTAATTAAAAAGAACCCTGCTTGCTCTGGCGCCCAAAAAGCTGGACAGATAACAAATAATGACCTTAATCGAAAAAGAAAATCTAAGATATTCTACACAAAGCATGCGAACTTCTTTGGTTTTGCCAACTGACAAATTAGATGTGATCTCCGGCCAGATTAATGACTCTATCGGTAATTTTTCTGTTTCCAGCTTAAACTCCTCCAGATCAAAACCATCATACTGATCTAAACCGTCTTTTCGTCTTTGAAAAAAAAACTCGCGCGCTTTTTCGGCTTGACGCCTCTGTAACAATGCTTTTGTTCTGGAAATAGAATTAGGACTGATGCGGTATTTTATCAGCGGCTTATCAATATTTTCAAGTATCCTTCCTTCAGTCACTAAACGCAGGTAAAAATCATAATCTTCGCAATGGAGCATTTTTTCTCTATAAAACAAATTTGGAATATTCCTGAACATTATGGAAGGATGAATTAAACAGTTCCCGATGGGGAGAATCGTTGAGAGATTCCGACCGGTTACGATTTTTGCTTTTTTTATTGCACGGCCATTTTCGTCAATAATCAAAGCCGATGATCCCAGAAGAAAAACGTCCTTGTTTTTTTCTAAATAATCGAATTGAATGCTCAACCTTGCAGGCAGAGAGATATCATCACCGTCCATGCGTGCAATATACTCACCTTTGGCCTCTTGCAATCCTATATTGAGCGACTTTATCAATCCTAAATTGTTTTTATTATGTATTAAACGTATTCTGGTATCTTGATAACTCTCTATTATTCGATGAGTATCATCAGTAGATCCGTCATTAATTATGATAAATTCAAAGTCTTTGAATGTTTGCATCAAGACAGAATCAATAGATTCCTTAAGGGTTGTCGAACAATTAAAAACTGCCATCAGTATTGATATTTTTGGCGTCATTTGCGAAGTCCCATTTTATGCAACACAGTAAGAATCGCGTATTTAAAAGGATATAAAAAAGCATTCAATAGGCCATATCGTTTCTTTAGAAGTGACCTGTGCATAAGCAAAATATCATTTGCTTGATTTTGCAGGGCTGCCAAACGAGGAAATTTCTTTAAAACTTCTTTATGAACGTAGAGAAATATGTTTTGCCTGTACCACCACTCAACCTCCGGATTTCTGTAAATCAATGGCCGGACAAAATCGATACAAATAAAATTTTTGTTTTGGAATAACCTTTGCCAGAAATCCGGCCATTGCTCATTGATATGATGATTCCCCCCTTGACCCGGAGGTGCTGCGGAAAAAAGAATGACATCGGCTGCTTTTGTCAGAGAATCTACTAGTGCCGGTGACTTTTTGGTTGCAATATGTTCGCCGACTTCCAGGCAAAAAGCTAAATCATATTTCCTTTCCAGCAAAAAACCTTTGCTGATATCAGTTGTTTTAAATTCATCTGGTTTGATCTGCAAGTCGCTTATTGCATAATCACCATCTAAACCTAAGACATCTGATATATTATTTTTCTTTGCTATGGAGAGCCATGCGCCTGAACCACAGCCGATATCAACGACTGATTTTGGCTTTATTTCAGAAAATACAAGGGGCAAAATTATTTCTGCCGATCTTTTCGATCCGGCGAGAATATCCTTATAAAATTCAGAAGTGTAATTTTTTGACATGTCTTTCCTAATAGGGTTTTTATAAAAGCATACTAAGTTGAAAAAATACAAAATTTGAACGTGCTGTCAAGAAATTAATTCCTTTATAATCTTACAATTATTCCAATCAACACTTTATCCATGATTCAGGATAATAGTTCGTATAATCATCGGGGAAACTATCTGAAAATGGTTTTGCTGGAGCAATCACGATTTTCTCGGGATTTTGATTGAGCCAGGCCGCCCACCAGCTGTATGAACTATTTGCGACAATGTGATGTTGACAATTCAACATAGTATAAAAATCTGTTATTGAATTATTTTTATCTTTTGATTTGAAAAAAATAAATTTTTGATTTTTCATTAAAGGAATAAAATTCATTTCACACCACTCCGGTGAATCTGAAAATAAAATATAAAATGGTTCTTTTATTTTTGTATTAATAATTTCAATGGCGTTCTTATAATAGTCCAGATCGAGCACTCCAATATAATTATTTGATTTACCAAGAAGATAATCACCGCGGCGGACATGAACACTTACGGTATTATTTTGAGTTTCTATTTCTACAGGAAGTTTAACTGGTGTTTTTAAGTGAAATAGTTTTAGAATATTTTCTCTTTCATGAAAGAAATATTTTTCTGACTGCCAGCCCCCTTTTATATAAGTGTTATCCTTTATGTTGAAATAGTTTATATCAAAAGAAAATTTTTTTTCTTCATAAATTTTAATATTGGAAGGTAACTTTCTACAGAACTGTTCTTTAGGTATAGAGAAGAAATCAAGGAGGTATTGTCGGGGATAGTTTTCAATATATTTGAAACGTTCAATTATTCTTAATTTAATCCCTAAAAAATGTGCTGTTATTATTAAAATTTTCTTTATTTTATTTTTTATAATGGATAATAAATCATCTTGATCGTAAAAGCTAATTTCCAGACAGATGTCTGTTTGCAGCTTTTTAGCTAAAGCATAAGCGGCACTGTACTGAAACAATTGATTCCCTAATCCTCCATCTATTTTTACAAAAATCATAGTAGTTCTATTTAATAATATTCTCCAATTTTACTTACCAGTTTTATAATTGCATTTTGCAAAGGTCTCGCTATTACAGCCCGATTTGATGATGGGAAATTCACCACCTGCTGATCAATAAGTGTTCACTCCTTATTAATTTCTTATTTGTCGCACACGTTGCGCCAGCCTGATGGCAACTGTTGGGGTAATCGAATAGAAAAAATTAACAACGGATCGGGCTGTCCGAGTAAATGATGTGGAGACATCGACATATTGATGCAATCGGGAATGCCTGTGATCGGCATTTTGTCCGTAACCATAGAAAACAATAGATGGTTGGCCAAGCGCTGCAGCCAGTGTCGCGCCACCGGAAGTCAAACAGAGAAAATCCCGACAGGAAGCGATGATATCGCAATATTCAAATACATTAGCTGCGTTAAGAATCGGAATCTCCCTTTGTACCCCAAAGATCTATCCCGAACGCGCATCTGGTAATCCACCCCGCCCGATTGTTTCAAGCAGCGCAACAGTGTTCGGTTTGATACGGCGCCTGCGTTAGAAAGGTAATTAGGATCAAAGATTCGCGCTTCAGCAAGTTCCTTCCTCAGTTTTGGCTTATAAAATATTTCCGGTTCGTGAAAACGTTTGCCGTCATCCAATCCCATGAATATCATCAACATGTCCAATATATTTGCATCCGGAGAGATCCCGGCAAAGTTAGGATCAGGTCCATCCTCATCACAAAAACCGTCCACATAAGGGTTCATCTCCCAAATCAACTTACGATAATCGTTATGACGATACTCAGATTGGTTAGAAATGTATACGCATTTATAACCGCCATGGGTTTTCGCAATTCGCGGCAGATGACTCCAAAAGAGATGGTCCCCCAATCCTCCATATCTGACTTTGATGATAAATGATTTGCTCATTTTTATTGACGCACACTGTGGAGTAATTTCTGCTTTATTTGAGAAAGCCATAAACGCCATAGGATCAATTGTTTTCTGAAATAAAGACTTGCCATCCCAATTTTACGAACAAGATCTTTGCGCACATAGAGGGCATTCCCGAACCAGCCATATGGATATAACTTGAGCAGAATAAAACCTTTTTCGTCAAGATAGCGATCAATTTCATCAAACAGCGGTTGTCCCAAGTACATCTCTTTGAATTCAATTTCAGTATAAATAACCTTTACATGCGATATGAGATTCCCCATCCCTTTGAATGCCATGAGTTCCGCACCCTGCAAGTCTATCCACATGATATCAATATCACGTACGCCTGTATTCTTAGCCCATCGTGCCAGGGTGATTGATTCAACCGTGATTTTGTTTTGATGATATTTTTCATGAGGATATTCAGGATTAGCAACAAGCAGTGAAGATGCGCCAATATTGCCATCCGCATGCGAAGTAACTGTCTTTTCGGGATCAATGGCATAAAAGTCAATCGGGCCGTTTACATCCGAAATCGCTTTGTCAACAAGGATAATGTCCGCACGGTTACCGATGTTCTGTCGGCATAATTCAATTGCAAGTGGATTGCATTCAAAGGCATAAACAATTGCGTTCGGACAATAATCTTTTAGAGTAATAGATTCCATTGCATTGCGACTACCGACATCCAAGATTACTTTTACTGACGCCGGATTAATGTGTTCGCGTAAGTCATTCACAAATAATTGCACTTCATAAAAATGAGAATCTTGTTCGTTTAAGTTCATGGTTTTCGTTTCATTTAATTGAATTTACCGCACGATAGGCAATTATGTATGCTGGTAGCGTAAAAAATAATCCATAACTTATTGCACTAGCCCAGGCAATACCTGTTGATTGCCAGATTTGGACAAATATAATTTTTAGGATAAAAGCGAAGACACCTGCAATTGTGGCTATTATAAGTAACCACCGTAAATTATTCCCGCACATTAATACCGGCATGGGAGCCTCTGCAAATCCAGAAACCAGTCGAAAAAGAGCATAACCAAGCACCAATGTTAATGGCGGAAGTACTTGCGGACCAGCCCAAACCCGTATGATAGTTTGTCCAAAGAAGACAAGCGGCATACAAATCAGTATAGTTAGTACGATAGCTAATATAAATATACGATTAAACGCCCGATGAGGCCATAGGGAATCAGCTTTTGTCATGGCCTCGCTGAAGGCAGGCCACAAAGGTACTGTAAAAAACTGCACGAGCAATGTCAACGAGAACAACCGTTGTACAACAGCATAAGTAGCAACCTCTGAAGCTCCCAGAAACTGAGCAATGATGATATTATCAGTCGATGTGCCAAGGATGTTCACCGTCCACAGAAGCATGAAAATTATTCCTGTTCCTATCAGTGCCTTGCCGGTGGCAAAGTGAAAATTTCCCCAGCGCGGCAACAGCAAGGGTCGTTGGTAAAAAAAAAGGAACACCCAATTGGCAGCTATGAGCAGCGCTGGTACTCCGGACATTGCAAACACCAGCCACGGCAATCCCCCTTGCAACAGAATTGCAACCACTACCGCCGCCAACCCCAGCAAATTTCCAGCAATCTGCCAGTAATTATTTAAAAATCCTTCCTGATAACCAAACTGGACTTTCTGCACAATCCCCAACGGCAGGCTTAGCGCAAAACACATGACAAAAACAGCGGTAGCCGGACCTGATTCTCTTATAGCATGAGTGGAGGTGACATTAAAAACGCGGTGCCACGGCACGAATGGGTAAATGATCCCAAATACTATCAACAACAAAACTGCAGAACCTAGCAACATAAAAAAAACACTGGACACCGCTTTTTGTGCGGCATCATGATCATTTTGTCCGTCCGTCTGCGAGATAGCGTTCACAAGACCATTGCCTAAACCAAAGTCGGCAAATCCCAGCATTACAATTACAGAACTGATCGTCATCCACAGGCCATATCGTTCGGTGCCGAGATAATGTAAAGTAAGAGGCACGGTAACAAATGCTGTCAGAATACCAATCCCTTTCGCTATGATCGATGTGAAAGTCGTCAACGCGGCTCGGCGGTAACGCTCACTGGAAAGACCTTCAGGTGTGGATGTATCAAAGGGCGCCGATCGGATAAGTGAAACCAACCGACAGATACGTAATCTTTCACTAATCAGTCTATCTTTAATCTGCATAGTTCACGCTGAGCAGTCCACACCTGATATTCATCAACTTATCGTCGAGCATGTCGAGATACCTTTACAGAACTAAATCCATATTGCCATTGTTTAATTGATTTACCTGGTGATTTAAAATGATGTCACTCATTTTGGCATAAAGGAATATATTTCTAAGGAAGAATTTAATAAGGATGCATTCATGGATAAAGAGTATTTTGGAAAACCGAATAGAGATTTTAGCATAACTCAGATTTCCTTTTTTGCAAAGATCTCGAAATACAGCTCCGCCCTCTGAGTTACATCAGGATTTTAAAGAATAAAGCTATTTTCTAAAATTGATCAATTTTGTATAAAATTACAAAAAATCTGTCAACGAGTAAACATTTGATGTTTATTTATGTTTTTTCAGTTCTTATTTGGTTTGTTTTCTCCTGGCAGATGTAAACTTTTGGTTATACACATAACAGGTTATGCACTATCGAACAATCGTAATGACAGACAAGGAATTTAGAAAAGGTTATACGCGCTCCTTTATCACCGGCTAAAAATCTACCCGCCTTAACATCTAAGGCCATTTCCACTTCGGGTAGATTCAGTCGTGCATTGAAGAATTCGGTGTGATAATGATCATCCCAATCACTATTATTTAATGCAAGTGGGTTAGCTGTATCCCTCTTCTTCACCAAAGATCCGCTGAGGCCTGCTAAAACTCGTGCCTTAAATAAAAGAATGGCAATATCCGCATCAACAAGAAGTGGATAATCAGGACTATCGATTTAAATTCTTATATTGACTGATCGTCCTGCAACCTTCGGGTTATGAATAAGGATATACAAAAAATCCGAGAGAGCAAACGCTCTCCCGGAAAGTTATCTTCGTAGATTATTAACCGTTGCGCCCAATATTAAGCTGCTTTATCAAAATTAAACAAGCTATAAGCCTTATTGCACTGCCACTATGCTGGCTGGCGTGCTGATGGTAATCTGCGTCCAGAAAGTGCCATCCCATTGCCAAATGCCATTCGCGAACCCTGCATACAAATTAGTACCAGACGCTTCCATGGATTGTGGAGTATTAGGAGTAACTTGAGTCCAGGCAGAGCCATCCCACTTCCAGATACCACCTCCAGTAAAGACCCCATACAAGGTCGAGCTTGTAGCTACCATTATTTGTGGGGTGTTTGGAGTAATCCGACTCCAAGAAGAACCATCCCATTTCCAGATACCCGCTCCTGTAAAGGCTGTATACAACGTCGTATCTGTGGCTACTATCAGTTGCGGAGTGTTAGTTGTAAGAGAAGTCCAGGAAGAACCATCCCATTTCCAGATACCGGGGCTCCTATTATTGAATGCTCCGTACAAGTTCGAGCCTGAAGCCGCTATCAAATAAGGATTGCTTAGCGTGATCCGAGTCCAGGTAGAACCATCCCACTTCCAGATACCACCTCCCGTAAAATATCCGTATAATGTCGTAGCTGTAGCTGCCATGGATTGCGGTATACTGGGAGTTATCGTTGTCCAGGTAGAACCATCCCATTTCCATATGCCATTCCCGAAGACCCCATACAAGATCGTGCCTGATGTCTCCATAGATTGAGGATTGCTTGAGGTAATCTGAGTCCATCTATTACCATCCCACTTCCAGATGCCATTGCCAGTGAATGCTCCGTAAAGTGGAGAAGGCATGGTTGCAGGCTCGTACTCGTAGAAATCTTTTACTTTTGTACCAAAAGCGCCATTTCCACTTGTTCCGGCGTAACCTGTTCCGATATATCCCCGGCTACCGACGGCGAAACCGACCGTGCCGTATCTGATTGTTCCGGGAAAAGTAGTCATCGCCGTCCAGCTACCGGCGCCAGAGTTACCGGTAGGATCGAATTGGTAAAAATCATTATAATATTTAACTGAGGTTGAAGTTGTGCTGGGATAGCCTCCCGTTCCTACGTATCCATAGCTACCGATCGCAAAGCCGGCCGCGGAAGTTCTCGCTGTTCCGGGGAAGGCGGTCAGTGACGTCCAAGTATTGGTAGAGGGATCGTATTGATAGAAATCACTTAATACAGTGGGCGATGAAAGAGTACCGTAATTTCCTGTACCGACGTAGCCTTTGGTCCCAATGGAAAAGCCGACAGCGCCGCCTCTGGCTGAACCGGTAAAAGAAGTCTTTGCCGTCCAGCTACCGGCGCCGGAGTTACCAGTAGGATCGAATTCATAGAAATCCTGATAGTACGTTGTGCTGCAAAGCGCACCACAAGTATTACGGCCTCCTAACCCGACATAACCTTTGGTTCCAATGGAAAAACCGACAGCGCTGGCTCTGCCTGTTCCGGGGAAGGCGGTCAGTGACGTCCAAGTATTGGTAGAGGGATCGTATTGATAGAAATCATTATAATTAGTATAAGAAGAATTAGCTCCCAACCCGACATAGCCTTTGGAGCCGATAGAAAAACCAACAGCAGAAGCCCTCGCTGCTCCCGTGAAATTAGCTAACTGTGTCCATGTATTAGAGGTAGGATCATATTTGTAAAACGTTTGTACATCGCTGCCATCGTATCCAAGTCCTACATAGCCTTGCACCCCGATGGAAAAACCAACACCAAAATCAATAGTATCCCCATAATTCAATTTCTGTGTCCATGTATTGGCGGTCGCAAAGACAACATTGGCGAAAAACAAACTACAAAGCACCGCTATTATAGGCAAACATTTTTTCATAAAAATACTCCTTAAATATTATAACATGTTTTGCGAGAATAAAATCTCATTTCAATACATCCATGCGGTTTAAGTCCTTTACAGACACTGTCGGCGGTATTTCGTTTTTTCTGATCTTCTTCACGACAAATTCGGCGACTTTTTGCGCGCTTTTCTTTGTCTTAAAACCTTCATTGCCCGGCATGGCCGGAATATTAGGTTGATGAATCAACTGCTTCCCTTGTACAAGGATGTCGTACCCGAAGGTTTTATTGATAGAAGGTATTATCTTGATGGATATTTCGGCGTTGGCGTAAGGGTTCTTTTGTTCTTTAACTTCTTTTTTCACGGAATTTTCAACTGCGGATATTGGTTGTGGTAGAACTCCGGCAAATACAAACAGCAGAAAAAGAACTGCGAGGAAGAAGGTTATCTTATTTTTCCCCATCAGGGTTTCCCCCATACTTATGTTAATTTATTTTTATAGTTTAATTTTTAATATCTCTCATATTTTTATCTAACCAAATATTACATCTGCCGATTCGCAAAAGTCAATTGCCTGGAAAGGATATGTAATCTGTGCATAAAAAAAGCTTAAGAATTAACAAGCTAGTTATATACGGTTTGTAATTCTAGGTGTTGGCAATATAACACTTTTATTTTTTTACATTATATCAAATCCGGTCTTATATGTCAATGAAATATTGGACAGGCTAGGATAGTACAGTATGGAAAGGTCACTATATACAGCTCCGCCCTGTAAGTTACATCAGGATACTTTATCTTACCAATCCCGCCGCATCTTGCTTACGCTGTTGAAGTATAAGGCCACTGCTTACAAAGGACTGTTTGTCTTGCCTATTCCGCATCGGGTTCATTGAATAATCTGAGTCTTACTAACTCTGCTGACCCAGGATTATTCAACGTGCCAATTTCGCCATGCGTTGTTTGCGTTATTGAAGTCTCACCACCGCTTATGCGGGATTGTTCTTCTTGCCTATCCTGCCGCAGATTGCTTGCATAATTGGAGTCACTGTGCAACAGCTCGCTGTCTTTATGCAGGTATATTCCTGTATTGCGGCCGATAAAATCAAATAGTGATGTCCAATGGAGGATGTCCTGCGCCACATCCCTTGTCCATGGCGATAAAGAATAATCATAAACTGTGCGCGAATCCCTGCCCAAAAACATGCGTAGCGGAATGGATATGGCAATACCCTTATCATGATAACCGTTATTATACGGATCACTAAAGACTGAGGTATCTGTTATGCTGTACCAGGCCGAAAGAACAACGCCATTGAAGAAGAATTTGGAAATGGTTATACGGGCTCCTTTATCACCGGCTAAAAATCTACCCGCCTTAACATCTACGGCCATATCCACTTCGGGCAGATTCAGTCGCGTATTGAGAAATTCGGTATAATAATGATCACCCCAATCACTATTATTTAATGCAAATGGATTAGCTGTATCTCTCTTCTTTACAAAAGATCCGCTAATGCCTGCTAAAATGCGTCCCTTAAATAAAGGAACGGCAATCTCCGCATCCAGTCCGGCATATTCTGTTTCCAATAATCCGGCGGCAAACTTCCCGAATATTTCATACTCTGTTTTTTCTATTTGCTCAAACATCAGTCTACTCAAAGCCATATCTTTCTCCAGGTATTCTACATAGTCTGAACGCACAGGTATGGATAACGGTTCATTGACTGTGGAAATGTTATTCACCGGATAACCTTCCGCACCCGCCACCAACGACGCGCCTTTCCATGGATGCAGAGCCAACCATCCCGATGCACCGATTCTTTCTTTCAAGAATCCCGAAGGATCGTTTAAAAACAATTGGAGTTCCGGCTTGATGCCGTAAGTAAAATATTGCTTGTAGCTCTGGTGCATCTCCGGCATCTCATAAATATTTGTTTTAATATCTGTCAGAGATAAATATTCATTCGCCTTGAAAACACCGGTTTCAAAATCATGGAGGTCTTCCCGTTCCGTGGCGAATGATATTATCGGTATTCCTCGCTCCGCCAAAATAACATAAATGCGCTGAATGCCGTTTGGTAAAAGCTGATCGAGAACTTGCAGGATAACACCGATCGCGCGGGTGTTGTAATAGTAATGATCATTGGCCGCTTCCACCCAAATTTCAGAATCGCGAATCATAACTCCGATATCCCGAAAACCGGAAGCGTAAAGGCCGCGGCTGATTCGCTCAGTCAGCGGATCATTTTTATATTCCTCCTTTTCCACATACAACATATCGTAAATCGGAATTAGCGGCTTTTCCAGACCGAAAGAAAAAGATAAATTGACGCCGATTTGATCGCCACGCTGATAGCTAACATCTAATTCGGCCCAATCCACCGGTTTTAACCGCACACCATAATTAATTTTCGATGGCACCGGATCCGTAAAATATTTTTTTTGAGCCGGATCATTTGTCTGATTTTCATATTGAATAGGATTGTATTCGGCAATAAAAGAAAAATATTTTGACGGTGCGAGTTCGACTCCTCCGAATACTTGAGCGTCCGAACACCACTGACTGAAATCGCTGAAAATTTCCACTCCGAATTCTTTAGCCGGCAACGGCTGTCTCCCCAATCGGCCATTACCGGCGCCGATTGTAAAATCAAATGGGAATATCTGTTTGCTGGCAACCAGATATTGACCACTGTATAGCCTTGTCCCATGAGGGTCCATTATTCCCAAGGCTATCGCCGGCCAGTATTTCCCTTCGCGAATAAACTGATACTTGAGGTCAAAGGCCTTGTCTTTATAATTGCCGTAATTGTTCCAATTGGAATCAGTAAGGTCTTCCTGTATACCAATTATCTCGGTTACCCGGCCATTTATTTCCAGGCCCTGCAGCGGACTCACCGTACCATAATAATAACGATAAGGATCTACCTGGCTTAAACCGACACGATATTTCCCGGGCTCTATTACTCTTGCTGTCGGTGTTTCCATTAGTCCGGTTTCTCCCCAGTTTGTGGGACCGGTAAAGGGAGAATCTGCAGCAAAAGACACCGCCGGCGATAAAATAAGTACGGCAAGAAATGTCACGAAAAGGAATAGGTTGTTAAAAGTATTTTTCAGAAGTGTGTATGCTCTCTTCATTAATATTTTTAGATTAATTATTTATTAACACTAATCTGCCGGTTTTGATTAATAATGGAAAAAAGTCGGGGAGGGATTACGCCCTCCCCGATGTTGTTTGTTCTGCTCTCTGACTACTCAAGCAAATGATCGTGAAACTTTATTATTCATGAGTGACAATCATTAGCTCTTAGTCCCCCGTAACCATGATTGCCGGTTCGTTGGGTGTAAGCTGTGTCCAAGAACTTCCATCCCATTTCCAGATACCACCTCCGGTGAAGACTCCATACAAGTTCGATTCTGAGGCCACCATCTGTTGTGGATTATTTGGCGTAACCTGAGTCCAGGTAGAACCATCCCATTCCCAGATGCCACCTCCCGTAAAGGAGCCGTACAAGTTTGAACCTGAAGCAACCATAAAGTCAGGATTGTTGGGGGTCGTCTGTGTCCACGATGACCCGTCCCACTTCCAGATGCCCGCGCCCGCAAAGGAGCCGTACAAGTTTGAACCTGAAGCAACCATAAAGTCAGGATTGTTGGGGGTCGTCTGACTCCACGATGACCCGTCCCACTTCCAGATGCCCGCGCCCGCAAAGGAGCCGTATAAGTTTGAACCTGAAGCAACCATAAAGTCAGGATTGTTGGGGGTCGTCTGACTCCACGATGACCCGTCCCACTTCCAGATGCCCGCGCCCGCAAAGGAGCCGTATAAGTTTGAACCTGAAGCAACCATAAAGTCAGGATTGTTGGGGGTCGTCTGACTCCACGATGACCCGTCCCACTTCCAGATGCCCGCGCCCGCAAAGGAGCCGTACAAGTTTGAACCTGAAGCAACCATAAATTCAGGATTGTTGGGGGTCGTCTGACTCCATGATGATCCGTCCCACTTCCAGATGCCCGCGCCCGCAAAGGAGCCGTAGAGGGATTCAGATGCAGTCCCGCCCGCCACATAGGTAAACGAACCGTCTGTCTCAGAAATATTACAGACTCCGCCACTGGAACAAACGTTAGTATTAATCGTATAATAATATGTTCCTGAAGCCAAAGCGGGACCCGTATAAACAATACCGCTTGCGGGGGCATCTACCCAAGTCCACCATATCTGATTGTTGCTCGAATCAGATAATTGAACCGAATAACCGGTTGCACCGGTTATTCCCGTCCACGAGAAGGTCGGCGTACCGGAAACAGTGCCTGCGGGTTGCGAAACAACGGTAAAATCTTGTACATAACCGGTAATTGTTCTGGTTTCAATGTCCGGGTCACCGCCTGCCTTTTTCACGGCGGTAAATGTATACGAGGGATAGCAGGTCGGAGGGGTATTGTCGCTCAAAAATACTGATCCTGTGGGTAAATACCATTGTCCGTTGCCATTATAAGTCAACGCAGTCGAAGACAAGGTGTCGCCACACGGCGTGCCGGAACTGGCCACGGAAATAGACGCGTAAGTTGCCTGATCGGGATCGTTAACGGAAATCATGGCATAATATTTATTACCACTGGCGTTGTTCTGGTGAAGAGAATCGACTTGAAATGGATCTTGAGTGCCGTTGTCCCCTCCCAATTCAAGATTAATAAAAGGGAAGAGAGCAGGGAAACCCTGAACAATTGTGTCATCAGGAATATTGTAAGTTCCAATGAGTGTATAGTCTGAGTCTCTCCCGATTAAATAATAAAAATTAACAGCGTACGCCGTAGTTGTCCCTGTAACTTCTTCCACCTTTAATCCCAGAGTAGTCTCTGACGGTGTGAGCCCGGTCAAAACAACAGCCGTGGTTTGCCAGGTAGTGTTATCACCGGACACACTGCCTGTCAGTTGCAGATTACCGTTGGTCAGCCAACTTGCTTCTATCTGTGGTTGATTACTTCCCGAAGGCGCCCCCATGCCGAAACGGATTGTGTTAAGTTGCCCACTGACCACTATGAAATTTTGCAATTTTACGGAAGTGGACCATGCAGTTTGTGCTGAGGACACATCAGGAGTTGTGGGAGTAGTCGTGATGACGGCCGCCCCGTTATGGCTGACACCTGATGCCTGGAGAATACAGGGATAGGGAGCAGTCCATGATAACGTTTCACCTGTGGTCCCCGGAAAAAGGCCAAAAGTATAGGAAAGAGAATCTTCAGCAGGTGAAGGTTTTACGACAAATCCAGCCGGGATAGTTATAATATCTCCGGATTTTGTGCCTGCAGAAAAATCATAATCAGTTATCTGGCGGACGGAATCCCCATAAGATATCTTGGATATTTCAACGACGGAAGAATTAGTCCCATAGATATTTGTTTCTGTTACCGCACCGCCGAAACAATCCATAAACACAGTCTTAAAGCCGTAACCGGCCTCAGTTACATCAAGCCTCACCACGTCGCCGGGCTGAACATTGGGCACGATAAAGGCTCCATTGACCGCCGAGGTCGAAGAGCCGCCCCAGCCGTCCCCATCATAATAATAAACGGTGTAAGAAGCGCCATTTCTACTGGCAACAGTTACCGTTGCTCCGCTTATGGGGGTACCGGTAGTATCCACAACTTTGCCTAACAAGAGACCGTTGCTCCCCGTTACGTCCATTCCGGTCATTTCCGCCGGAGTATACAGCCAAAAATAGGCATTGGAAAAGCTTTCCTGTAATGTAAGCGGCCCCACATAGGTTGGAACGTGAGCGCCCGGAGTCGTTAAGTCCTCCACCTTTAAATAAAATGTAGCGTCTTCGGGAAGACTTCCCAAGCTGAATGTCCCGTCACCGGCTGCTGTTGTGTTCTTTCCACCATCATTTCTTAATTTGATACCAGCGCCAGATATGAGACCGCTACTGCCATTTACTGAACCGCTTACTGAAACATCATAAGCGGGAGCTGTACCCGTAAGCAATGTTTCACCCGCACTGTCCGCAAGCGTGGAAAATGTGGCCGGGCTAAATGTCCAACCTGTTTTGCTTGCCTGTAAGACAACCGTATCCGCTGCATCAACATTCAGCACATAAAAGTTTCCATTTTGATAAGTACTGCTGCCGCCCAAGCCATTAAAGCCCAGATAGGTAACAGGATAGGTTTTGCTGCTGCCCGTTGCCATTACCACAGCGCCGGCGACATTGCTGGAATACCGGTAAGTACTATCAACAACACTTCCAAATATTACGGATTTTCCTGATTCCGGCATTATTCCAATGGCTGTCAGATCTGCCGACGTCGGCATTTTGAAATAGCCGGAGCCGTATGCATCAAGTTTCGAAATATTAAAACTGCTTGTGGAAGAAAAATTCTGCGAATAGACATCCAAATAACCGGAACTGGACATCTTCAAAGCAACCGGCGTACTACATGGAACGCCGGCCAGGCTGAAGCTGCCATCTATTGTGCTTGAGGTTGTGTTTATCGACGGATTCCCTACCAAGCTCACCGTAACACCGCTGCTTATTACGTTACTATATATGTCCCTTACAATGCCGCTGACAGTTATGGGGGTACAAGTGGCGTTGGCGCATATAGCACCAATAGTGAGAAAGAAAGAAAAAAGAACCAACAACATCCCCATTAACGTAATCTTCATCCGACTCATAACAACCTCCTTGCGTGCCATTAAGACACTTGATTCATCCAACAATAAATATGGTGTTATTTATAATTTAAAATTATTCTTAGTAATTTATATACCTCTTTGTAATTATTTCAATGATTACTTTAATCTAATTGCTCACGACCATACTGGCCGGTTCATTGGGTGTTATCTGAGTCCAAGTTGAGCCATCCCATTTCCAGATGCCGCCTCCGGTGAAGACTCCATACAAGTTCGATTCTGAAGCCACCATCTGTTGCGGATTGTTAGGCGTAGTCTGTGTCCAGTTTGTTCCATCCCATTTCCAGATGCCTGCTCCAATAAAGGTCCCATACAGGTTCTCCCCTGAGGTCACAAGCAGTTGAGGACTGTTGGGGGTTACTTGACTCCAGTTTGCTCCATCCCATTTCCAGATGCCGCCTCCAGCAAAAGTGCCATACAGGATCGTATCGCTGGCAACCATCATATCTGGATTGTTGGGGGTCGTCTGTGTCCAGTTTATTCCATCCCATTTCCAGATGCCTGCTCCCGCAAAGGTGCCATACAAGTTTGTAGCATTGGCAACCATCATATCTGGATTGTTGGGGGTCGTCTGTGTCCAGTTTGTTCCGTCCCACTTCCAGATACCTGCTCCCGTAAAGGTGCCATACAAGTTTGTAGTATTGGCAACCATCATATCTGGATTGTTGGGGGTCGTCTGTGTCCAGGAACTACCATCGAACTTCCAGATGCCACTTCCCGCAAAGGTGCCATACAGGTTTGTCCCTGATGTCACCATTAACTGTGGATTGTTGGGAGTTACTTGACTCCAGTTTGTTCCGTCATATTTCCAGATGCCCGCACCGGTAAAGGAGCCGTAAAGATTCGTACCGGACGGAGCCAGGTAGTTAATCAGGTTAGTCCCATTCGGACTGCCCCATCCGGTGACAAGGTCGTAACCTGCTGTCGTTGAATACGTTCCGTTATTACCGCTGATGATGTCGTGGAAGTTATTGCTATAACTTGTCCCCAACCCAATTGAGTAAATTGTCGGGTTGATGAAGCCAACCGTGCTATGGCCATGAGCAACGGATTGCTGGTTCACCAACGCCAGATAACCGGCCCAACGGGGCGCCGCGAAACTCGTACCACCCCATCCTCCCCCACAAGTGCCGTTGTAGCAAATATAATTGTCCGTGTTTGCTTCTGCGGCAACATCCGGAGCATTACGATAAACATTTGATCCTTTATTAGCAGTTGTGATAACGCCTACAGCCGTCTGATAGCTGGGTATCGGAATACTGTTAGGAGAAATCCCTCCACCGCTGTCAGGCCAGGCGATTTCCGAATTCCAGGTGCCGCCCGCGCCGTTTGTGGTCAGATTAGTGCCTCCCACGGACGTTACATACGCATCATCCGCCGGATAAACAGATTTGGATCTTGTACGATAAGCTCCGCTGTCGCCTGACGCCACAAACAGAGTCTGACCTTGTGCCGCAAATTCCTTGAATATCGGATCGTCGCTGCTCGGGTCAGCCGGACTCCATCCCCACGAACAGGCCAATGACTTGGCAATATTGTCCGTAGCCATCTTGTTGAAGATGCTGACATCGCTGTTACTGGCTACGTAAACGAGGATCTGGCTCATGCCCGGCGCCATCGAAATCGCCACTTCAATATCCAACACCTGCTCGGAATCGTCGCAATTTCCAGTACAGCTCAGACTGGATCCATCCGTTGATACACCAACAATGGCAACATTGAGGGGTTGTCTCACACTGCTGAAATAGGTGGTGACATCGTTAATGTTGTAACCCGCAAATTCCACCAGCCCGACCGACTGACCGCTGCCGGTAAGCGTTGTTCCTCCGTAATAAGCCGCACGTATGTCACTACCGATAAAATACCCACTAGGTCCTGAGCCCGTCAGGTTGCCCTTCACTTTTGTATCTCTTTTGAGGCTTGCCGAATGCGGAATCGAGAAATTGTCGAGGCCTGTGATGTGCCACAATGAAACCGGTAGATTCACCGTTGGTTCCTGATCTGGAGCATAGAAAGTGCGATCTTCCATTGGGTGTTTATACTTGCCCATGTTCACGTGGAACGCTCGCTCGATATTTGCTACTGGACCCTCAATGTCCACAATCATTCGATTGGGAGCGGTGCCCGTTACAGTTAGACCGTTCGCTTTCGCGAAACTAATCACCGCGTCGTAATCCTTCTGCGATGGCCCGAACCGCTCGGTGAATTCTTCTACGCTGAGGAATTTGTGGTAAGAGGGGCTTTGCGGATCATAAATTTGTTTCAACAGTTCATCCAGCTCAGACTCGTTGCACAGGGGCAGAGCGATATTCAGCCGCAGAGACTGCGAGGCGGGAAGCCGGTTAACCCACTTCGCCTGCCTATTTGAAATTGCCTCAGGCAAGTGCCGCGTATGGATCTGTTCCTGTCCGTGGGCCAGCACTGGCACGAAGAAGGAAATAACGATGACTACGGACAGCGCTTGCAAAATGGCAAATTTATTATTTTTCTTAAATCGTTTCATCATTGGGCTTATTTAGCGTTCATTAAATAGAACACTTCCTTTAAGTTTAATTTTAAGAGTTTTTAAATTTATTGTCAAATTGATTTGTTGTTATCTTTACCAATTGAAGGATTGTATCGGACATCACTGATGAACCAAACCAGGGTTTGACCCCACGTATTTTTAGATGAACGACATGAAAATAAACAGAACTCCAGCGACACTTAAATGATGCCGCCGGAGTTCTGAATAAAACAATTGTTTAACAGCGATTATCTATAGTGGTTATTACGGCTAATACCTCACAAGGGCAAAATCATTGTTGCTGCCATTGTTGGAATATCCCGCTGCCACAATCCTGCCGTCAGACTGGATGCCAAGGGCATTGGCATTAGAAGAACTACTTCCAACAGGTGTGGTTACCTTGCCGCCTGTGCCAAAGGTTGTATCAAGGCTCCCGTCGGCGTTATACCTCACCAGGGCAAAATCAGCGTTGCTGCCATTGGCGTAATCTCCGGCTGCCACAATTCTGCCGTCAGACTGGATGCCCAGGGCATAGGCAATAGCAGAACTACTTCCAACAGGTGTGATTACTTTGCCGCCTGTGCCAAAGGCTGTATCAAGGCTCCCGTCGGCGTTATACCTCACCAGAGCAAAATCATAGTTATAGCCATATTTTTGTGAAAATCCCGCTGCTACAATCTTGCCATCAGACTGGATGCCCAAGGTACGGGCAACATCATTACTACTTCTAATAGCTGTGGTTACCTTGCCGCCTGTGCCAAAAGTTGTATCAAGGCTCCCATTTGTGTTATACCTCACCAAGGCAAAATCATAGTAGCTGCCATTTAAGTATTGTCCAGCTGCTACAATCTTTCCGTCAGACTGGATGCCAAGAGCATATGCAGCGTCATCACTACTTCCAACAGATGTGGTTACCTTGCCGCCTGTACCAAAGGTTGTATCAAGGCTCCCGTCTGCGTTGTATCTCACAAGAGCAAAATCAAGGTTGCTGCCATTGTTGGAATATCCCGCTGCCACGAGCTTGCCGTCAGACTGGATGCCAAGGGCACGGGCATAATTATTACTACTTCCAATAGCTGTGGTTACCTTGCCGCCTGCACCAAAAGTTGTATCAAGGCCCCCGTCAGCGTTATACCTCACCAGGGCAAAATCAGCGTTGCTGCCATTGTTGGAATATCCCGCTGCCACGAGCTTGCCGTCAGACTGGATGCCAAGACCATATGCAGCGTCATCACTACTTCCAACAGATGTGGTTACCTTGCCGCCTGTACCAAAGGTTGTATCAAGGCTCCCGTCTGCGTTGTATCTCACAAGCGCAAAATCAAGGTTGCTGCCATTGTTGGAATATCCCGCTGCCACGAGCTTGCCGTCAGACTGGATGCCAAGAGCATAGGCATAATCATCATGACTTCCAAGAGATGTTGTTACTATGCCGCCTGTGCCAAAGGTTGTATCAAGAGAGCCGGAGGGTGATCCTGCCACCATTGTTTCCGGATTGTTGGGCGTAACCTGACTCCATACAGAGCCATCCCACTTCCAGATGCCACCGCCCGCAAAGGAGCCATACAACAGCGAACCGGTGGCTGACATCATTTGCGGATTGTTAGGTGTTACCTGAATCCAATTGGTCCCATCCCATTTCCAAATGCCACCTCCCGCGAAAGAACCAAACAGGTTTGAACCTGAAACCACCATCAACTGCGGATTGTTGGGAGTGATCTCTGTCCAAGTCGTGCCATTCCACCTCCAGATACCACCTCCGGGAAAGGAGCCATACAATAGCGAACCGGTGGCTGACATCAATTGTGGATTGTTAGGTGTTACCTGACTCCAGTTGCTCCCATCCCATTTCCAAATGCCGGCTCCAGCAAAGCTTCCATACAAGTTTGAACCAGAGTTCATTACCATCAAATCAGGACTGTTGGGCGTGACCTGACTCCATGCAGAACCATTCCACTTCCAGATACCTCCTCCCGCAAAGGAGCCATATAGATCTGAACCTGAAATCACCATCAACTGCGGATTGTTGGATGTTGCCTGACTCCAGCTGCTCCCATCCCACTTCCAAATGCCTCCTCCCGCAAAGGAGCCATACAAGGTCGTACTTGTGGTGACTATCAAATCAGGATTATTGGGAGTTGCCTGTGTCCAGGTAGTTCCATCCCATTGCCAGACGCCTGCTCCCGTAAATGTTCCGTACAATCCCGAGCCTGAGGCCGTCACCGTAAAAGCCATAGCGAAAACAGTCAACAAACAATAGCACATGAGAATCTTTTTTTTCATAAAACATCACCTTTTCAAATTACCCAGCAACCTGCCGGTTATGATTAATAATGAACAAGATTTCAGGGACAAAGGACTTTCTCCCTGAAATCTGTTCTTACTTTCTTTACTACATCAAATATCAATCACAGCCCCAATGAATTTAGTATCCCACGACCATACTGGCCGGTTCATTGGGTGTTATCTGAGTCCAGTTGCTCCCGTCCCACTTCCAGATACCGCCTCCGGTGAAGACTCCATACAAGTTCGATTCTGAAGCCACCATCTGTTGCGGATTGTTAGGCGTAGTCTGTGTCCAGTTTGTTCCATCCCATTTCCAGATGCCTGCTCCAATAAAGGTCCCGTACAGGTTCTCCCCTGAAGTCACCATTAACTGTGGATTGTTGGGCGTTACCTGTGTCCAGTTTGTGCCGTCCCATTTCCAGATGCCACTCCCGGCAAAGGTACCATACAGGATCGTATCGCTGGCAACCATCATATCTGGATTGTTCGGGGTCGTCTGTGTCCAGTTTGTTCCGTCCCACTTCCAGATGCCTGCTCCCGCAAAGGTGCCATACAAGTTTGTAGTATTGGCAACCATCATATCTGGATTGTTGGGGGTCGTCTGTGTCCAGGAACTACCATCGAACTTCCAGATGCCACTTCCCGCAAAGGTGCCATACAGGTTTGTCCCTGATGTCACCATTAACTGTGGATTGTTGGGAGTTACTTGACTCCAGTTTGTTCCGTCATATTTCCAGATGCCCGCGCCGGTAAAGGAACCGTAAAGATATTCGGTAACTATCGTGAAACTAATGCAATCACTTGTCCCGTAATCTGTTACAATCTTCAGACAGCCCGAGGTAGCGCCAGCAGGAACTGTAACGACGATCTGAGTGTCAGACCAGGAGATGATTATTCCGTGGATGCCATTGAAATCCACATAGCCGTTGCCCTGAGTTGCCCCAAAGTTGGAACCGTTAATGGTGATTGTTCCGCCAATCATGCCGGTTGCCGGCGGAACTGGAATAATCGGTGTCAGTTGAAGTGTTGTCACACTGAAGGTGCCGGATACTCCGCCAATGGTCAGAATCGCATTTGTTGTTGTGTAATAACTGGCCGATGAAGTCAGTTGCACCGTTACAGTATCACCATTATTTACCGTGCCGCTTGCGCTTGTATAAGCCCCGCCGTTGATGGCGTAGGCGCCGCCTGTGATCGAAATGGGTGTTGCTGCGTTGATTCCGGATACTGTTATTGTATTAGAAGTTACCACTGTGTTCAAAGTCACACCTGCCTGAGCGGTAAAAGTGAACTGGTCGGGGATCGTGTCAGAAGGCGTGTACTCCCAGAAATCTTGGTAATATATTGAAGAACCATTTGAATTATTGTAGTATGATCCAGTTCCCATATAACCCCAGCTCCCAATTGAGAAACCTGTTGCACCTGATCGCAGTCCTCCTCCAAAATCAGCTTTTTTCGTCCATGTATCCGTGGCAGGATCGTACTCCCAAAAATCTTTTGTACGCATTGATGTATTATCATATCCTGTTCCGATGTATCCTTTGCCGCCTATGGAAAAGCCAACAGCACTGGATCGCCCTGTTCCCCCGAAATCAGTCTTCTGTGTCCATGTATTAACAGCAGGATCGTACTCCCAGAAATCTTTTGCTCCTGTTGTAGCACTGTTTCCTGTACCCAAATCTCCCGTTCCTATGTAGCCTTTGCTGCCTATGGAAAAACCCACAGCACCGGAGCGTCCTGCGCCTCCGAAATCAGCTTTTCTTGTCCAGATATTGGTAACTTGGTCGTATTCCCAGAAATCTTTGTTCCTACTTGAGTCATAACCGGTTCCTACATAACCTTTGTTATTAATGGAAAAACCAACCGCCCCTCTTCGCGCCGTTCCTCCGAAATCTGCCTTTCGGGTCCAGACATTTGTTGAAGGATCATACGCCCAAAAATCTTTTTTATATGATGATGAACTATCATATCCCGTACCAATGTAGCCTTTACTGCCAATGGAAAATCCGATGGCATAATACCGGGTTCCCGCAGCGAAGTCGGCTTTTTGTGTCCAAACACCAGTGTTTGTGTCATACTCCCAGAAATCTTGATATAACGTAAATGTAACGGTTGATGTGTTATATATTGATCCAGTTCCAAGATAGCCCTTGTTACCGATGGAGAATCCAGCAGCATAATATCGTCCTACTCCACCGAAATCGGCCTTCTGTGTCCATGTATTTGCTACGCCAGTATTCTCAGCCAATGTGGTCACGCTGAAGGTGCCGGATACTCCGCCAATGGTAAGAGTTACAGTCGTTGTTGTCGAATAGCTTCCTGATGAAGTCAGTTGCACCGTAACGGTATCGCCGTTATTCACCGTGCCGCTTGCGCTAGTGTAGGCCCCTGCATTGATGGAGTATGTGCCACCGATGATGGAAATAGGTGATGCCGCATTGATCCCCGATACCGTTATTGTATTAGAAGTAACCACGGTGCTTAGTAGCACACCTGTCTGAGCGGTAAATGTAAATTGGTCGGGAATTGTGTCTTGAGATGCCAACGTTGTTACACTGAAGACACCGGATACTCCGCCGATTGTTAATGTCGCATTCGTCGTCGTCGAGTAGTTCGCCGACGAAGTCAACTGCACCGCTACTGTATCACCGTTATTCACTGTGCCGCTTGCGCTGGTGTAGGCCCCTCCGTTGATGGAGTATGTACCACCCGAGATAGAGATGGGTACAAACCGGTAAGATAGTTTACAAAAGGAACCGGGTAGATGGTTTACACTATACGGCAAGGAGGACACTCAATGCCGTGGAAAGTGATAAACCAGATGGAAATAAAGATAGCATTTACACAAGACTGGAATGCCGGACATTTCAGTATAACTGATCTTTCTCATAAATATGGTGTAAGCCGTCCAACCATATATAAATGGCTTAAGCGATATAAGCGGTATGGAATTGAAGGACTCAAGGAAAAGAGTCGTGCACCGAAGCGATGCCCTCATCATATATCCAAAGTAATATTGGCTATATTGATAGAGGAGAAACTGCGTAATAGGAAACGAGGGCCTCGGAAAGTTCGGGCACAATTGAAACGCAAGCATCCTGAGCTTGAGTTACCGGCAGTCAGCACGATAGGCTACTGGTTTAAGAAGGAAGGTCTTGTAGAGCGTCGAAAGAAGCGATTACATGTTCCGCCGTATACTGAACCTTTTTCAGCCTGCAAGGAGCCCAATGATGTTTGGAGCATTGATTATAAAGGGCAATTCCATATGCAGAATGGACAAATTTGCTACCCCTTGACGCTTAGCGACAACTATAGCCGTTTTCTTTTGGGTTGTAAGGCGCTGAAAGGACCCCGTTATGATCCTACGTGGCGTTTCCTGGAATCAATTTTTCGAGAGAACGGACTACCTAAAGCAATCCGTAGCGATAACGGGACACCTTTTGCAGGAAGATGTATTGGTGGATTAAGTCGGTTGATGGTTTGGTGGATACTCTTGGGAATAATCCCGGAACGGATAAGGAAAGGACACCCACAGGAGAACGGACGGCATGAACGTATGCATCGCACTTTAAAAAGCGATGCTTTAGATCCTGTTGCCGGAAATTTAAGAGAACAACAGAAGGTCTTTGATGTTTACCGGTATGATTATAATAATCATCGGCCTCATGAATCACTCCATGATAAGACACCGAGTGATTACTATAAAAAGTCGAATCAACCCTATATAGAAAATCCGCATTTGCCGGATTATGACAGCAATTATTTGGTTCGGAAGGTTCTTCGTGGCGGGGAAATTAGATTTATGAGCAAAAGTTATTATTTAACAGAGTTATTGGCTGGTCAGTCTGTTGGACTTAGAGAAATCGAAGATGGGTTTTGGCAAGTTCAGTTTAGTTTTTATGTTCTGGGTTCCATAGATTTGAAAAGAAACAAGGTTGTTCGCAACTGATAAAGTGTAAACGATGTACCCGGTCTAAATTGTAAACGATGTTTTAGTTGCACACTTTGCGTCCCGCCTTTTAAAGGCGGTTTGCCTTTCTCAAGTATGCTTTTATTATAAAAAAATCAGCTAAAAAGTCAATCCCTCAAAAGAGGGATATTGTAGTATAGTTTTTAACGATTACAGTTTGTAAGGTTTATATTGATTGATCGCACTGCAATCTAACGGTTTTGATTAAGGATGGCTAAAAGTTGGGGAGGGATTACTCCTTCCCCGATGTTTATTATTCTGATGTCTGACGACTCAAGATCATACTCTCAGAAACTTTATTAATTGATAACAAACTGTATATTTTAATAATCTATTACTATGCTGACTGAATTTTCAGGTGATCCTACCTACTGTTTTATTTTAAATCAATCTCTTTGCAGTTTCGTGTGTCGCTTATGGCATGGCTGATTTACTGGGTGGCGCCGGCGGTATTGCTGATTCATCAGGCGGTGCCGGTGGCATTACTGATCTATCAGGCGGTGCCGGTGGCATTACTGATTTATCATATGGCGCTGGCGGCATTACTGATTTATCAGGTGGCGCCGGTAACTCTGCTGATTTATCAGGCGGTGCCGGTAACTCTGCCGATTTATCTGGTGGTGCCGGATCAAATTGTGCTGACTCTCTTTCTTGGTTGCATTTCACGATTATAATAGATAATGAAGCAACTAATAGCATGGCTACAAATATAACAAATATTTTTTTCATTAACGGTCAATATTCCTTTCGAAGATTGAAGAACTTGGTTATATGTTGCAAGCCTTTATATTATTAATTTTTTTCGGTATTGTTTACATGGCAAACCATTAGGATAAAAAGAATTATTAATATTTTATTTAGGAACGATTTACATAATAGACCAAACGTATAAACGTTTGTCCATTTCAGTTTTTAAATTTTCATGTTTTTGGTTTGTTATGTAAACAACACCAATTTTTTAATACAACTTTGAGAGGTCTTGTCAAGAATAAATTTAATAATGTCACCGTTTCTGTTGAAATAAGCGGATTAATTTCCTGAGGTCATCGGGCTAAATTTTTACTTGCAATAATGGATTTATCTTATAATATGACATCATCCAATCACAAGAATCATCATGAACAAAAAAACTGGGGCAAAAGGATAATGTTATGAAAAAAAATATCATGTTAACCGTTGTCATGATGCTGATGGTTGTAGTCACGGCAGCACATGCAGAAATCAAGGCCGAATCTTTTTCAGTTACGCCCTTTATTGGAGGTTATGGCTTCGAAGGTAATGAGAACCTCAAAAACACATACACTGCCGGTTTACGAGCCGGTTATAATTTTACAGAACATTTGGGTGTGGAAGGATTTTTTAACTACGTTCCAGCAAAATATAACGATGCCGATATCAACCTATACGGCTACGGTATTGAAGGCATTTACCATTTAACGCCTGATGGTAATTTTGTGCCGTTTCTGGCAATCGGTATCGGAGGAATTAGTTACAGCATACCCGATGACGGATCAGAGATGAATAAATTTGCGGTTGATTACGGCGCAGGCCTGAAATATTTCATAACGGACGATATTGCTCTGCGGACCGATGTCCGCCAAGTCTTTTACTTGAATGAAAGATATAACGATTTACTCGTCACTTTCGGAATTGATTTTTTCTTCGGTGGAGAAAAGAAGGAAGTTGTTACCGCCAGGTATGAGGAACCTGCTGCTCCTAAAGAGGCCGTTGTTGCCCCTAAAATTGAGGAACCTGCTCCTCCAAAAGAGGCCGTTGTTGCACCTAAAATTGAGGAACCTGCTCCTCCGAAAGAGGCCGTTGTTTCATCTAAAATTGAAGAACCTGCTCCTCCGAAAGAGGCCGGTGCTGCAATTGCCGCACCCGCTGTGACTGATAAGAATTTAGCTCCAGTCAACAGTGAACAAGATGTCCGAAATTTTGTAGCCAAGTGGTTAACCAGCTGGCAATCAGGTGACATGGAAACTTATCTCAGTTGTTACGATTCAGGTTTCCATTCAAAAGGAAAGACCTTAAAATCCTGGATCTCCTATAAAACCCGTGTACGACATAGAAGTAAAAATATAAATATCAGCATTGATGATTTGCAAGTATCAGTGGATGAAAGCAGTGCTACGGCAGTATTTACTCAATCTTACAGTTCCTCGATATTAAAAGATAAAGGCAAGAAGACATTGAAACTGAGAAAAATAAATAACGAATGGAAAATATATAGAGAAATTATGAAGAAGCATAAGAAATTTAAATAATTATTAATTTACAGGTCATATTACCCTTAATGACACTAAGAAAGTGATCGGGAAAACCGCGAGGCCCGGGCTGTCATCGAAACATTGTAAAAATAATTCTATAAAATTTTTAACCTTAAAAGGCTTGAGGCCTCATGACCTATGCATCGTTATGAGGCCTTTTGTTGGAATGAACTTGCCGATATTGATCGATTTGCAGATTTCAGAAGATATACGTAAAAGCGGAAAAGTAAATGCTCTTAAACCAGCCTACAGACGTTCAACGCTTATTTTTCTCACCAGTTCATAAATTTGATTATACTTCTTTATTGGCATTAAGACGCGCATTAAGGATGGGCTAAAAAGATCAAATAATATTTCAGGAACAGGAATTAGGTAAGAACCATCTCATGTCCGACATGAATATCAGAGTCTTCTTCCCTGATAATGTCTTTGGATTCAGGGTGAACCATTTGATAGAGGTGAGTGGGTGTTTTCTGGATAATATAATCTTTATCCATGCCTTGACTGATGTTTTCCGTGTCATAGTCGCAAAAAGCCACAAGGTGGTACTGCTTATTTATCTTGCTTTTATACAGCTTGTCGAGCATATCATTAAAAATGTATCTCTTTTGATCAATAGTTAGCGAATGCAACAATTCCAGCGTAGTTAGGTATAGTATCTCCAGTTCTTTATCCTGCTTAGGCGCCTTTCTGCCCATGAGCTTGACAACATTCGCAGCCATGCCGAGCGCTTTGGGAAACCTGTCAATTATTATCCTTCTGCCTCTTGATGGATTCCACAGAGCAAAACATCCGAGTATTTTGCCCTTCTCATCCCTGGCTACATAAAAAGACTTTATTGAAAAATTATCCCACTCCTTAAATCGTCTGGCAAGTTCGTCATGTTCGCCACTAAAGACATAACCCAGCATTCTTGTTTTGTTTTGAGAGTCAAGAAAATCTCTAAGGTCATTTGTATCCTTATCCTGACCAATGGATACTGTGATCTTCATTCCCGGATTTTTATGCGATTTTTTTCCGAAAAGTTTGAGGGGTTTTCTTCCGATGATGCTTATCATCTTATAACGGGCTATTTCACTGATACCAAACGGCGATCTGTCCTTGAAGGCCGTTACCGCTTTTCTATTGGCCACCACGTACGAACCGAGTAAATAGCGGCACCCTTTTAGTTCTTCAATCTTCTCCAGTTCTTTCAGAATCCCCAGAGCAAATCCCTTCCAGTCAACGTTTGTCTTTCTTTTGGCTTTTGGTATGGCCCTAAGGTCTGAAAAATGTCCGACATATCCGACCTGACCATTGATGTAACAGGGCCGGAGTGAAAGAGAGGTCATCATCTCCATTCCGCCTTCGTTATTTTTCGAACATAAGACATAATGAAGCCCGCTCTCATACTCGAGAAAGGTGAAGTAATCAGGTTCTTTAACAAATTTAATATTGAATTTGCCGGTCAGCATATCCATGGAATGATAAAAATCCAAGATTTTCTGGTTATCATCTTTGGCAGCAATGCTCCATTCGATACTGTCCAAGAAATCTTGAAATTTCATAATAATTCCTATACTTCTTGCTCAGTTTTACTGCTCATTACTTCCACCTGCGGCTTTAAGACGTTACGAACTTCAGATAATTCATTTTCCGCATCCGGTTTTATATTCTTTATACGTTCCCTGCTTTTACATCCGAAAATTGTGTTCCTAATCTTCCTGAAACCGAATGGGATGGGCCGCCAGAGTATGGTGAACCAGTCAAGATCACCGATACATGGCAACTCGGTGCCTTCTCGCCATGTTGGATTAACCTTCTCAAAAAAGGCAATCTTGGGATACTTCCTTTTCATCTCGTCTGTTATCTCAGCGACGTCCTCTTTTAGTTTCTGATAACCATCGCCGAATTTCAAGAGACCGGTTTTCTCATCATAGACGCCTTCAAAGAGATGATCAGAGAATGTTTTGACAATTTTCTTTCTCTTCTCATCATTTTTTTTATCGTATCGCGGATAATAATGAAGCCAGTTATTGGCCATAAGAAGATACGTTTTGTAACCCTTCGTTATCAGAAACCAGTAGAAATTTACTGTTGGATTTTTTATTCTCGTTTTTATCAAAAAGCTAAGAAACGCTGTTTGAAGATTAGGCAAACCCCAATAGTCTTTTTCTATAACGGTATCGCCGCTGAATAACCCCAGACATCTTTTATTGTCTATTGTTTTTTCAATTAAACCTATGGTGGAGAATCCCACAATAGTGCCGTAATCAATCCTCTTTAAAAGTATTGCTCCTGTTTTTTTCTTCAGGTCTTTGACAAATGTTTTATAATCCGCATTGTGGTAGTATTTGACAAATACGCTATGCATATTATTAATATCTTCATCGGTTATTTGATCCACAGGATAAAAAACAGCTTTGACGACACCTTGCCTCTGACTCATTGTACAACCTCCAATTTGCGGCAGCATTTTAAGGAAGAGATTAAGACTAAACAAATCTCTTCATGGATAATTTTTTTCAAAAGATAAAATCAAGCCTGACTTATTTATTCAATTGTACTACTGATGTATGGACTCCTTAAAACATGAGGCAACGTTCAGCGTGAAAATGAGCAGGAAGTAACGTACCGTTTGGAATTTTTTATACTACTAAAATTGTATTTTTTGATGAAGGGATTACGTGTAATCTCTTCATGGACAATCTTTTTTAATAGAAAAAACCAATTTTGATGATGCTTTTATTTATATTATGTAACATCTTTAATTACGAATTATTAAATTTATAGCAAAAAGTTGAGGTTTTCCTCAATAATACTATTTCATTGCAAAGTCAATAAATAATTGTTCAAACAATATAGAAATATTATTTCAAAATGAATTCATTATATTACGAGCATATTTTTATGTTATGAAATACTAAAATAAATCATTTTTATTATATGCTTTAGTTTGCCTGTACAACCAGTGAGCAATTTTCTATACAAACTCGCTGATAATCATTCGCCATTCTTCATTTGAGCATTGCACCAGTGGCTCCAGCTTGAGATTACCGAGCACCATCCCCTTAATTTCCGCTCTCTTCTGATATATTCCTCTCGCCAGGGGATGGAATAGCGCTTCGGCAGAACCAAGCTGATTAATATCTCGGGCAAGCTTGTAATGAAATGATTCCAGAAGAATACTTTCTGCTAATTTCTTTACATCCTCAATGACCGGATGACTGTTTTCTTTCTCACATAATATTATATATCTTGACTTTAATCCACTTAATTTTTCACCGGTAACGGCAAAAATCGTCAAGGCGTTTACCTTAAATTTACTGTTTACTGAATTTATTATTTCCTGCGCTATTTCCCCGGACATCTTTTCGCCAACCATGTCCGCACCTTCCAATCTGCCCAGAAACTCAAAGCAGGGACAGTTTCCGACAAAATCCATCACTTTTATCTTATCATTAAGAGTGTAACGAAATAATCCGGAACCTGTTGTAAGGAGCGGCTTTAAAAGCTGACCTTTTTCCAACTTCCATGCAGGGAATATCTCTCCGGAATCAATGTCCATAAACTCATAAAAATGACTGGTAACAGCGAGCGGATATTTTCCTTCAAAGCAAAATGTTACTACTCCTTCCGTTGCCCATAACCCCTTTCCGACGAAAGTCGCATTGGGAAAAAGTTTCATTAATTCATCCGCCCATAACTTTGACGTCGATGTCGCCCACGAACTTATCAGCGCCATACCGGGCCAGAGTTTTTCAAAAAAATCGCTGGTCAAGGTTCCATCCCAGTTCTTCAGAATTAATGCCGCCCTCTCTGACTTGGGACAGGGTATAAAAGACAATTCCTTCCGCCATTTGCACCAGTCGCCCTTGTCCAGTATTTCAACAAGCTCATACCGGTGATTGCTCATTTGTTCAAACATATTCAAAGCGAAGGTGGGGCTCCAGACGAAAATAAGATCAAGGTCACTCCTGGCGGCAATGTAAGCCAGCGTCGCCATAATCGAACCTTCCGATGTTTCCGCAAATGAAATGGACTGGGGAACGGCCATTGTCAGGGACGTAAAGATCTTCTTCCACCAGGGCAGGACTTCCATATCGTCATTGGTGTTGGAATCATCATTTTTTCTCAGATCGGTCGGAATCCATGACAGCGACCAGTACTGACTGCCTCGAAAGATCCTCTTTTCCAGGTCATAACCGTTAACAGCAAAAGGAGACACGACTGCATCTATTTCGGACAGGAATTTTTTGGTATAGGGAATCCATTTAACCTTGGAAGTTGAACCGCTTGTCGGCTGATATCTCGTACACTTCTCCCCGCTGATGATTAGTTGGCCGCTCTTTTTCTGCCGCAGGATCATTTCCTCCCAATCGCTGTATTGGGTAACGGGCAGAGTTTCATTAAATTTTTCCCATGACATTTCTTTTTTCAGATTGCGGCTTTTACCGAATTCGGTTTTTTCGGAATATTTTAAAAGTTCAGAAAGCTTGTTTCTTTGAACCGTTTCGACATTGTTAAGTGATTTTTTAAAGCGGACGTAGCCTGCCTTACAGAATTGATATATTAACCTGTTTGCTACATAAACGGATATATCGCTCATGTTATCTCGCACCCCTCTCAAATCATGCATAGAAAAATCCGCACGCATGATTTGAGAGCGTTCTCTGTAATATCTCACCTTGGCATTCGAAAGGGATAACAGCTAATGCGCAAACGCAAAAAATGCCATATCCCTGTCAGCGATATGGCATTTCGTTTCTCAGTTAATCACTTCATACTTATGCTCAATTGAGATGGATATAATCAATAATATGGTGAGCACTTAGCATGGATAATATGCCCTGTCAATTTAATATTCACGATGTCGGAGAAACCTGAAGTAAAACGTAGCGTGGTTTGTTTTGAATCTGGATTAGGCCATAGTCTGAGCGTTATTTAAACAAATCCCTCATATCTTCCACGAGCTTATCCAGCCGGCCATTATCCGAAATCATATTCGGAACACTTGTGATTATTTCTATTCTCCCCACGCTACCCATTATTGTGACAAAAGCCGGCGCTCCGTCACCACCCAAAGGAATGGCGAACATAGAATCGGCAACAAATCCATTTGCGCAAAAATTGTCGAGATTCATACGTCCCACATTAGAAATGAGAGTGGGAACTGTGAACAAGTTCCTGCGAAGAGCAATTTTCGCTATAATCCATAAGGTAAGCCCGATCAGCCATATCGGCATTAAATTCATGTTAATCCCACGATCGATGTTGACGAAATAATTTTTGTTGTCGAGTTGCCGGCGCAAATCTTTAGCCACCGATTCCGGCGTCGAATCCTTTGTAATTTCGAAGTATATGCCATTGGATAAATTCCCTGTTGATCGCAAACACTCGGTTCTCTGCCTTAAATCGACGGCTGTTCCTACCCTGAATCTGCCTTCCTGATAAGTCCAGGCAGATTTAGCCATGGCCACTGCGATTTGACCGATTAAATTAGAATAATTGCCCGTAATGGTGATTCGTTTCCATGATGTTCCTTTCGCTTTTTTTCCTGCAAGGCCTGTCGGTGCAATGCTGAGAACATGTTCGATTTTCTCTTTTCTGTCGGATACGGATTCAATCAATTCATAATCACTGATTGTAGATGATGAACCGATCGGCTGCTCCTGGCGAAGAACTCTGAAAATGTCTTCCATCCATAAAAGCATTCCAACACCATCCATTACCGCGTGACTGGAGCGGAAAGCGATACGGGGAGTTTGTCCCTTGATATATACAACTTCGCATGTAGGACCTTTGGATGGCAGAGCCCTTTTCAGAAAAGGAGCGTTATGATTGCTTCTGCCGTCCCAGTTTGATCCATCGACCACTCTGACCGGAGGTGTGATTCCCGAATCCACCCAATGACATCCGGGAAAAAATCCTTTTAATACCAGCCTGCTTCCGGGATTGGCCTCCGAGGCCACCTCAACGGCATGGCACAAACTCGCATAATCAATATTGCCGTGACCTTCTATAATAAACTGATTGGCAAAGGGGCTGTAAACTCTATTGGCGCCAAGCCATAACCTTTCAGTGACTGACAATTTTCTTGTATATGTTTTATCCATGAAAAACCGTCATTGGCGCTTGTGTTGAACTATAGAAAGTCTTGTTTTGCATCTCAAGAAAGAACTGACCTTCTGTTATTTTTAGAAATAATTGAATTGATAAGAACTTGCTTTTAGTTGTCGGCAGTATAAGAAACGTTCTCCTGTGTGTCAAGGGAATCTTGAGCCACATGAATATAAAAAACGTTGACTAGAATATTGTTTTAATGTTTTAATTAATAAACAGAAAAGATTCTCCCGTATCGGATACCAGGTTTTTCTTGAATTGTCGATTTCGAAAGGACATAACAAGAGAGGCAACTGGATCAATCATGTCCCGCTATCAAACGCGACAGGATAGCCTCACTGGGACAGGCGTACATTGGATGCAAATGAGCACTTTCATTTTTCGCCTCCATACGGCATGCAATCTTTCGCCCTCAAAATATGAACGGAAAGGAGATTCACATGGATAAAAAAACGAAATATGTGAAATTAAACCGGTCGGACTTTCTGCTTCTTTTCTCAAATGACGTTGTGCCGATGAACCAGGTTGTAACCATGCGTTTCAAGACGAAGCAAAGCGTTGACGAGGTGCGGAATGCTGCGCGCTATATGCTATCCATGTACCCGCGGCTCAGAGGCATAATCGTTCCGACCCTTTTCTCCTACAGACTTCAGATACTGGACGACCATGATCCCCGAATGGATATCTTCTTCAATGATGCATTCCGGGTGAGACGCCATCTGCAATTCGGCACTGAGGAGTTTGACCGCTACCGGCACGATGTCTTGAACGAGCCCTCATTGCTCGAGAACAGGCTCGGCATCCAATTTCACTTTCTCCCGGATGATCCCAATCCCGACTTGATTGTCTCGCTCAACCATGTCATCGGGGATGGCATGTCGCAAATGATGGTCATTAATTCATTATTGGAGTACCTGAACGGCAAAAGGCCTGCCCTGCTTCCGCTCGACAATCCGAGCATGAAACCTGTTCTGCTTGATAAGAATCCGCTCAAGATACCTCTCCAGTTGTTGAAATCGTATATTCTTCAAAGAAAAGATTCTAAAAAGAACAAAGAAGATAAGATCATCGAAATGACGAAGTCACCCGCAGATTTCTTCACCACCGTTAATGCGTATAACATGCCTTTTCGTTTTGGTATCAAACCAATCCAGTCAAAAGCAAAGGAACTCGGCTTCAACGTGTTTATTCTGACATCAGCTGCGCTTGCACTTTCCTTCCTCCGGCACACGAGCGAAGACAGGGGAGACACCGTTGGCATTAACGCCAGCTTCGATCTGAGACCGTATTTCGGCGAAACACGCCCCGTCATAGGCAACTACCTCAGGGCGACCATGCTGAGGGCCCACCGGAAATATTTTGACAAGCCGTTAGAGTTAATGAAGGACCTCCAGGCGCAGATGGACGCTTACCGGATACGACTCGAAAAAAAGGAAATCCTGTTCACGTGGATGATGGAAGAACTGCAGAAAGTTGCCGGGAGGAAAATGTGCGCGCAATTTCTGAGGGGAGCAAAAAGGAATAAACTCTTCCGTGTGACATGCCAGTTTACGACCATCGGGAGACTTGATTTTCTGAACGCGCACGGAGAGAATGCGCAGCTCTGCGGATACGTCCCCGCGACGGCGCACTTCGGCCTTTTTCTCGGCATGAGCCCTCTCGATGGGGTTCTCCAGTCCTTCTGCGGCTGCCAGGAATCCGATTATACGCCGGATGAAATCAAGGCGATATACGCGAATTTTGAAGATGAATTACAGAGACTGATGGACCTGAAACCATGATGCCAGACGCGATCAGAAAGGCTTTCACCGGCATCATGTTCTTCTCCTGATGATTACCGGATACAATACAACATTATACCAATTCTAAATCAAAGCGCTATTTTTGTTGGCGTCGTTGTCGGCTTCCTCAACGTATGTACAATACGCCTCGTCGCCTTCGCCTAGCCGCCTCAATATCATCTTTGATTTAGAAATGGTATTAGATCGTTCCTCTGTCTATCAGAAAGGATTTTTTCTTTACCGGTTTATTTTTTTTCAGGCACAAGCTGTGATGTGATGCTTTCCATTATCTCTTCTATACGCCCGTTGCTTGCCAATGCCTTATTCATTGTAATCACAACTTCATTACCTTTTCCATGGATCCCCAATCCGATAAAGAATGGAATCACATCCATGTAGGGAGGAACAGCAGTGAACGATGAAGGATAAAATCCTCCGCCGGTAAAAACCTCCATAGGAACTACTCCCATAGACACAACTATTCCGGAAGCCAGATAACGGCCTGAATGATTCATCCTTTTGCTGATCTTCTGAAAAAGATAATTTATAACTCTGATTGGAACAAAAAATAAGAGCCTGTTCAAACTGGAATAAATCAGTTCACGCTTTTCGTTTAAATTCTTTTTTAATAGTTCATTGATTTTTTCTACCGTATATTCCGGTTTTATTTCGATATATATCATTTTGGAAAGAAATCCTGTGGCTCTTGTTTCAGGAGGCATATGACGCCTTAGATCCACAGAAATACTGAAAACAACAGGGCCATCCGAATATTTCCACGCCTCACGCGCCGACAGGTAAATGACCTGCGACTGAAAATTCCGAAAACGCCCGGGAATTGTCTTGCGAAGCCATACAAATCCCTGATCATCTCCCTGAACTCTTCCGCCGGGCGTTATATTGCTTTTAGATAAATTTTCTCTTTTTACTTCAGGTTTAGGCAGATTTTTTAAGAATTCCTCGTCATTCAATGCAAATTTTGAACCAAGCACAGGCTCACCCCGCAGTGCCCGGAATATATCCTGAGCCCATATTAACGTTCCTCCGGCATCCATAACCCCGTGATTGGTTCTGAATATAACTCTGAGTGGACTGCCCTGAACAAGAACTACTTCACATGTGGGTCCTTCAATCGGCGATAATTGATCCATGAGAAACGGTGCGCCACTAAGATCGTGCCCCGACCACTTGGAACCGTCCACCTCTCTTACCCGGGGAGCTTTTCCCGAATCCACCAATCGACTCGCGAAAGGATACCCCTTCAGTATCAAACGACTGCCGGGATTGGCAGCAGAGGCTGTTTCCACGGCAGCTACCCACTTGGCCTTATCCAGAACACCACTGCCTTCAAATATAAATTGATTATTAAAAGAAGATACCCTGTCATGGGCAATCGATAGTAAGTCGTTTGCTGAAAGTTTGCGTGAGTATTTTGTTGCGGCATTATTCGCCAATGACATCTGCACACTCCTTTCTTAAGATTAAAAAACGTTAACCTTAGCGGGGCTATAATAAATAGTATTTACATATAAAGCGATGTTATAATAAATAATATTTACATATAAAAAGTCAAGAAAATAAATTTGTAATAATACGCGATAAAGTTTTCGAAAGCCATTTCCCTCTTGACATATAATTAGAGTTTACCTATATTTATCCACTATGAAAGCAGCTTCTAATCAAAGCTATTCAAATCAAAAAAAGACAGGTAAAATTATTAAATTTCTTATGAACCCGGTCGGTTCATATGGCGATATACTGCCAATGATTGCCATTGGTCGGGAATTGCAAACACGCGGACATGCTGTCCACTTTTTTGTCGACCCTTATTTCATCAAACACGCCCAAAACGCAGGACTGGCGAGCACCCCTATCACCAATGGTCTTTGGGATGAAATACTGAAAAGCCCGCTTATATACAACCGCCTGAAAATTCATGATTTGCTTTCTCAATGCGCGGCCGTCTATGGGGAGTCGGCGCTAAAAGCAATGGAGTCGCATCTTGACAACACCCAAACTACAGTGACTGTTTGCAATTCATACTCTGGCAGGCTACTACGCGATTTACGCGATTGTCCCAGTGTATCCGTACTCTATTCGCCTTATTCTATCCGCTCCAGCATTAGCCCGCCGCGTTATCTGCCACGCGCAATAAAACTACCTGCTGCGGCTAATAAAATGTACTTCTGGTTTATGGATATCTTTTTCATTGACCGTGTTTATGGAAAACCATTAAATGCTTTGCGCAAAAGATTAGGGCTTAAACCTGTCAAGCGGATGTGTAATACATGGATGTATAGTGCTGATGTGAAATTAGGAATGTTTCCCGCCTGGTTTGCCCAAACGCAGGAGGATTGGCCGGCACACATTCAAAAAACAGGTTTCCCGATGTTTGACGCAGGTGACGGCGCACTGCCCCAACAAGTGAAAGCCTTTTTAGACTCGGGGGAAAAACCAATTGCCTTTACAGCTGGAACATTTAACACAAGCTCTGATGATTTTTTTGACACGTCGATTAAAGCCTGCCAGCAACTGGGAAAACGCGCCATGCTGATCAGTCCTTCTCAAGAGCATATTTCAAAGTCTTTACCCGCGGGAATAGCTCATTTCAGCTATGTGCCCTTCGGCGCGCTCCTGCCGCATTTAGCCGCATTTGTGCATCATGGCGGTATTGGTTCTTTATCACAAACCATGGCCGCGGGCATTCCGCAGCTTATCCGCCCAATGTTCGGCGACCAATATGACAACTCAAAGCGTGCAACCGACCTGGGTATTGCCAAAGAAGTATTGCCAAAGGATTACACACCGGAAAACGTGGCCAAAGCGCTGGCGGAACTGGTGGATAATCCCGTGTACAAACAAAACGCTTTGCGTTACGCCGCCATGCTGGAAAAAGAAAACGGCATCCGCAACGCCTGCGATGCTATCTTAAAAGAATTCGGCGCGTTATAAAAAGCGGATAACCCCGGTAATAATGAGCATGGTGTCCCCGGATTTAATAGGACGCTGTTTCCTCTTTCGATGTAATCGGGGTGGTAGTCTTTCATTTTTTGTCATTACCCTGCTCGAAGACTGGCGCATGCCGGTTGACCTGGCAATCCAGTACTTATGCTGATTGTAAAAGTAATTGACAAATTGCATAACATCTGTTAGCGAATACTGATGATTAATCGAATCGCCGAAAAAACAATTCAGAACTTACTGCGTGGATTTCCCATCGTTACTTTAACGGGGCCGCGTCAGGCAGGCAAAACAACTCTTGCCAGAACCGTCTTTAAAAACAAACCGTACGCTTCATTGGAAGAGCCTGATTTACGTCAGGCCGCCAATGACGATCCACGTTCTTTTCTGGCGCGTTTCCCCAAAGGCGCTGTTCTGGACGAAGTTCAACGTTGTCCCGGCATTCTTTCCTACCTTCAAACACGTGTGGACGCCGAAAATCGTATGGGTGTTTATATTCTGACGGGTTCCCAGCAGTTTGGTCTGATGTCCGGGATTACTCAATCACTTGCTGGACGCACGGCTTTTGTCGAACTGCTTCCTTTCTCGACGCGGGAACTTATAGCAGCAGGCAAACTGCCTACGAATATTGACACCATGATGTTGACCGGCGAATATCCACCGATTTATGATCGCAAATTGGAACCTGCAAATTGGTACAGCGCGTACGTTACTGCATATGTTGAACGCGATGTACGGCAGATGCTCAAGATTCATGAACTGGAAACTTTTCAGCGTTTTGTAAAGCTTTGCGCCGGGCGAACGGGGCAGTTGCTTAACCTCTCTTCGCTGGCTACAGAATGCGGCATTACCCATAACACGGCTAAAGCCTGGATATCGGTGCTGGAAGCAAGCTATTTGATTTTTCTTCTGCGTCCTCATTTTGTCAATTTCAATAAGCGATTGATCAAAATGCCCAAACTCTATTTCTATGATGCCGGACTTGCCTCATGGCTTCTGGGAATAAGAACAACGGAACAAATGATAACGCATCCATTGCGGGGCAGTATCTTTGAGACGTTCATCATTTCAGAACTCGTCAAATCGAAACTAAACAAAGGCGAGAAACCTGCCTTCTCGTTCTGGCGGGACAGCAACGGCAATGAAGTTGATTTGATTGTCGAGCAGGGAATAAACTTGATGCCTATAGAGATTAAATCCGGCCGCACCCTGACGCATGAATCTTTTGCGGGATTGGAAAAATGGCGCGCGCTGGCCGGTAAAAAGGCCTTAATGCCGACATTAATTTATGGAGGAGACGATTCTTATACTCAAAAGGGTATTAAAGTTGTCGGCTGGAAAGATAGCGGGCAATTGCTTAAATGACAAATCCCATTTTTGCATTTTTTTCACCTTAAACCTAGAACCTTGAACTTAGAACTATCTTTTTCCCTTCAGCCTTCAGTCTATTAACCTTCAGTCTGTTCTGCTTCAGTCTTCAGCCTATGAACCTGAATAGGCCTTTTTCATTTTATTGTTGCAATGTTTTCAGGAAGTCAATGAAACTCGCTGTAAATAAGTCTCGATTCATCGGGACGAAAATTGAAGCGCAAGTTGAATTGATCCCGATACGCATCGGGATTGACACCTTAAACATCAAAGAGTATAAGATGACGGACAATTTATAAATATCTACTAGGATAAGAAAAATAGGGCGCTGTCCCTAGTTTTTTATCTTGTGTAAGAAAATGGTAAATACTATTTGATGAAAGAAGCAAAGTGAAAAACTACACAGATATTAAATTAATTCTTGTCGAGTCATTGCTGGAATCTTTTCCGAAAATCGAAATGAATGAAGTCGAAGCCATGGTTACTCATTGGCTTCAATCGCAAAGTGAAGAGATTCCGTTTTTTACTGCACCCATGCGCAAACACTGTATTGCCTTACTACAACATAATCAAGCTAGTACTATGCGTTCAAAAGGTGTAAGAGAACTAAGCGCATCATATCAAGTGCAGATTCCCATTGATTGGGAGGATATTCCTTATCCTCCAGTAAAAAATCCAAAATTCACATTTATTGATCTTTTTGCAGGAATTGGCGGTTTTAGAATAGCTTTTCAGGATTTGGGTGGGAAATGTGTTTTTAGTTGTGAGTGGGATAAGTATGCGCAAAAGACATACGAGAGAAATTTTGGTGAATATCCTTATGGAGATGTCCGCCAATTCACTGATCCACAGAACATTTCTGATGAGGAATTAAAGAAACTTATTCCAGACCACAACATTCTCGCAGCTGGTTTTCCATGCCAGTGATGGAGAAATCCTTGAATGAAAAGATAAATGCCGTCTCAATGATAGAAGGATTTAAAGACGCTTTAAATAATAATTTGAATGAGTATGCTGTTTAAAAGCAGAAAGGACTATTATGAGTGTTAGCGAACGCAGAGCATGGACGAGAGATGAATTGATCTTGGCAATAAATCTTTATTGTAAAACACCATTCGGTCGCATTCATATGAGAAATCCGGGAATAATTGAGTTGTCTAAGAAGCTTGGCAGGACACCTGGATCTGTAAGTTATAAATTAGCAAACTTTGCCAGTATAGATCCAACAATTGACCGCAAAGGCGCTGTAAATGTCAGTAAACTTGATCGTGAAGTATGGAATGAGTTTTTTAATGACTGGGAGAAAATGATCTTAGAAAGTGAAGCTCGAATGGCACAATTAAAAATGGTTAAAATAAAAGTTAAGAAATTAGATGATTATAATATGAAAAAAGGTGAAACAAAAAATGCAATTGTTAAAGTCAGAATAAACCAAGATTTCTTTCGTAAAATGATTTTAACATCATATAATAACTCATGCTGTATTACAGGTATAGACAATAGTGAACTTTTAGTTGCTAGCCATATAGTGCCATGGGCTTATGATAAAGAAAATCGTGTTAATCCTATGAATGGATTATGTCTGAATGCTCTCCATGATCGTGCTTTTGATAATGGTTTGATATCAATCGATGAGAACTATAAAGTAATAGTTTCTAAAAAAGTTAAACACAAATTAATAATTCAGTATGATCGTAAACTGATAAAAATGCCTGAGCGTTTTCTTCCTGATCAAAAATTTTTAAGTTACCACCGACAAAATATTTTTTTAAGGCATTGATATAGTTATTTAGGCTGTTTCCATAATTCTTCTGAGTTCACGGCCTGATCAATTTACTAAAGAAAATTTGCGTGTTTCATTTGCTGCTGATTTTATGGCTGAAATTTCCGATATCGATGGTGTTTTTTGGGGACAGCAATATACTTATCCAATAGAAATCAAGGAAAAAACACCCGCACCCGATAAAAGAATCGGCCCATATTTCGGATTGGATGTCGGACCTTTCGTCAAGTTAGCCTTCTATGCTGCTAAAAAAGGTAATTTGCATTCCCTTTTTATTGTTAAAGAAATTAATAATGTAGAAGACCGTAAGCTTGTCCAGTGGTGGTTTATTACATTTGACGCTTTGGCACAATACGCTTCTTGGGTTGCTCAAGGTGGCGGTCAAAATATGGGAGGTGGTAATAGCACAGTCGTAAAAATTCCCAAGTCGGAATTTTTGCCATTAACAAAAGAGAATATGGACAAGCTGTAAAATCACATATGGTAGATAGCCTCACAAAAGAAAAGCGCAGTTGGAATATGTCGCGTATCCGGTCCAAGGATACAAAGCCTGAAAAGATTGTCCGTTCTTTGTTGCATCGTATGGGCTATAGGTTTAGACTTCATGTGAAGAATTTACCTGGAAAGCCCGATATAGTACTTCCAAAATATAAAACAGTCATTTTTGTGCATGGTTGTTTCTGGCATCGACACCCTAGATGCAAATATGCTTATACACCAAAAAGCCGAATTGAATTTTGGGAGAAAAAATTCGCTGATAATATTGCACGGTTCAAAATTGTAAGAAAAGAACTGAAACGTCTTAAATGGAATGTTTTAGTAACTTGGGAATGCGAGATTAAATCCGAGACAGATATTGTAAGTAAATTGAGACGTTCTATTTAACATCTGTAATTCCGGGGACAGTATACTTGATTATTGAAATAAGAAGGATTGATCAGACGTCAAATTTTCTCGCGTAGGTAACAAATACATCCTCCAGACTGGGAAGTTTCTTTTCAATTTGAAAATTGTTGAATCCTTTTTTTCCCAGAAACCCGCCGAGCGTCGACTCCAGAGGAAAATCCCCTTCTGATAATATATGTATATCGCTTCCGAATATCGCCGCCTCATGAATATAGTCCTGTCCGGAAATAAGATCAAAAACCTCGATAAATTTATCAATCCTTAGAGAATAGACATTGTAAGTAATCGATTTTTTCAAATTATCAGGAGAATCCAGAGCGATGATCCGGCCGGAAATGATAAAGGCTATCCTGTCGCAGTGTTCGGCTTCATCCATGTAATGAGTCGTGACAAATATGGTCTTTCCTTCCTCGGAAAATTTATAGATGAGTTCCCAGAAATTTCTTCTCATGATGGGATCCACTCCCGATGTCGGCTCGTCAAGAAAAAGCACCGGCGGATCATGAAGTATCGCTGTTCCTATTGCCAGACGCTGTTTGACACCGATCGGCAGACTGTTCACTAGGTCGTTTTTCTGTCTGCTGATTTCAGCCATGTCCAAAACCATGTTCACCCGTTCATTTAATTTATTTCCTTTAAGTCCGTAAATGCTGCCGAAGAATTCGAGATTATCCACTATGGTAAGATCGTCATAGAGGGAAAATTTCTGGGACATGTATCCAATGATGCTCTTAATCGCCTGCGGCTCCTTTAGTATATCATAACCGGAAACATGGCCGCTACCGGAAGTCGGGGATAGAAGACCGCACAACATTTTTATTGTAGTGCTCTTACCCGCTCCGTTCGGACCCAAAAAACCGAATATCTCACCCCTGTTGACCTCAAAACTAATATTGTCAACGGCGGTAAATTCGCCGAATTTTCTTGTCAGGCCCTCCACTGAAACGCTGGTTTCCATCACTCAATACCTCTTTTGAATCTCTTCGCGCTAAGAGCAAAGAACATCATTCCCAGTCCAATCATTGCCAGAAAATCCATCCACAGGACTTCCATTCCCACCCCTTTCAGGAAGACCGCTCTGGATATGGTCATAAAGTATCTCAGGGGATTGATGTATGTGGCGTACTGGATGATCTTAGGCATGGCATATATCGGAAAGGCAAAACCGGAAAAGATTATCATGGGAAGAACGTACATGACCCCGGATAGAACTGCCTGCTGTTGCGTTTTTGATGTTGCCGCTATGAAAAGCCCCATACCTGTAGCCGCAAATATAAACGATGAGCTCGCCACCAGAAGAAAAAAGAAATTTCCTTTGAAAGGCACTTTGAACCAAAACATTGCTACCATCATCACCATCAATAAATGAACAATGCTCAAAAGGAAAAAAGGAAGACTCTTGCCAATGATAAGCTCCATGGTACTGACGGGGGACACCAGAATCTGTTCTATGTTGCCCAGTTCCCTCTCCTTTACTATGGACATAGACGTCAGGCTCTAGCGGTGTCATGGACATAATGAGACAAAGCATGCCCGGCAGAAAATAATTAATGCTGGCCAGGGTCGGATTATACAGGTATCTCTCCTTCAATTTGATGGGATCTCTGATCGTCATCGATTTTACTTCTTTGCTCAGGGCAAGGTTTCTTATCCTGTATTGCAAAAAATCCATCGAAAAATTTGATGCAATCTCGTTTACATATGCTACGATGACTGCGGCTCTGCTGGAGTCCGTACCATCTATAATAATCTGTACCGTTGAAACCTTGCCTGACTTTATTCCTTTGGAAAACCCCTTCTGAATCTCAAGGAACACTTCCACTTCACCCGTATCCAGCAGCCGTGAGGCTCCTTTTGCCGACCCGAGATAGGAGTGCGGAATAAAATATCCTGAAGATGTGAATTTATCAATGAGCGTCTGGCTTTGCGGCGTCTTATCCTGATCGAGGATAGCCATTCTTACTTTTTCCACATCATTGCTGATCGCGTAACCGTTAATAAGAGCCATCAGCAGAGGCGGCATAAAAATGGCAAGTCTCATCCTCGGATCCCGGAAGAGCTGTTTTAATTCCTTTTTCAGAAAACTTTTTATTATATTTATCCGTATCATGATTTATTCCCTGCATCCAGTTTGAAAGAAATCTTTTTAAGGCTTATCACCATCACAATGACGGCAAAAAGAACGAGAAATATTATTTGTGACCACATCAGGCTGAATCCGATGCCCTTCATGGTTATGCCCTTCATGTAAAAGATCAGATATCGCGCCGGCACAAAATAGGTTATCCCCTGAATGATTGCCGGCATGTTCTTGATCGGGAATATGTATCCCGACAGAAGAATCGACGGCATATACGTTACGATTGCCGCAACTTGAACCGCAAGCAACTGGTTTCTTGAGGAAGAGGATATCAACAGCCCGAGACCTGATGTGCCGATCAGAAAAAGAAGCGATACAATGTAGAGTTCCACGATGCTTCCCTTCATCGGCATATCAAAAATGAAATAGCCGGCTGACGCCGTGACAACGACATCAAAAAGGACGATCATAATGTATGGGATCAACTTGCCGAAATATAACTCGTATTTTCTTACCGGCGTAGTGATCAGGGTTTCCATTGTTCCCCTTTCCCACTCCCGGGCTATGGTCAGCGACGTGATCAGCGCGGATATGATGGCCATTATAACAACAATGGTACCCGAAATAATGAAGTTCCGGCTCTTCAGTTGGGGGTTGTACCATATCCTGGTTCGGACATCGACGGGAATTCTGAGGTCGGTAATTCCCGATTTATTGAGGCCATTAAATGTCATATCTTTGTTGAATTCAAACATAATCATTTTGACATAGCCTGTGGCAATCATGGCAGAACTGGAATCGGAACCGTCCACGAGAAGCTGCACATCAGCATCCTTGCCAGAAAGATATCTTTTCTCAAATTCAGGCGGTATGACAACGGCCAGAATAACCTGGCCCTTATCCAAAAGGCTGTCGATTTCTTTATTATTGTTTACATATTTATATATTGATATGTATTCGGTATGAGAAAATTTTTCGATGAGGCTGCGCGAAAGCGGCGTCCTGTCCTGATCATATACTGCCGTTTTAACTTGTGTTACGTCCATCGAAAGCGCGTAGCCGAAGAGAAACAGCATCGCAACAGGCAGGCCAAGGGAAAGCACCAGGCTTCTCTTATCCCGCACGATCTGTAACCATTCCTTCTCAGCAATCGTAAGAATTCTCAATAATGAACGGAAATGCATCAAGCCCCCTTTACCACCATATCAACAAAACAATCTTCCAGCGACGGCAGCTTCTCTTCAATCGATAAAATGTTAATTTTTTGTTTTTCCAATATCGAAGTCATTAACAACCTTGCTTTCTCAATATTATCGACAAATAATCTGAGCGATTTACCGGCGAGAATTATCCCCTTGAATTCCTCTACATCCTTGAGCAGTATTTCACTTAACAGCGGATTAGTCGTGACAAGTTCAACGAATATACCTTTCATGGAAGTCTTTACTTCCTGCGGGCTGCCGACAGTGATGAACTTACCGCCATACATCATGGCAATGCGGTTGCATCTTTCGGCCTCGTCCAGATAAGCGGTGGAAACTACAATCGTCACGCCTTCCGCGAGAAGATCGTACAGGATTTTCCAGAATTCTCTTCTCGACACCGGATCTACACCGTTGGTGGGCTCGTCAAGAAGAATAATCTCAGGGCTGTGCACAAGACAACAGGCGAGCCCCAGTTTCTGCTTCATCCCGCCCGAGAGATTGCCTGCCAGCCTGTCTTTGAACGGCTCCAGCCTGCTGAATTCATACAGGCGCTTTTCTCTCTTTTTGATCTCCGGTTTGGACAGTCCGAAGAGTCTGCCGAAAAAATAAATATTTTCCTCAACGGTCAGATCCTCATACAAACCGAACTTCTGAGGCATGTAGGCAAGTTTTTCCTTAATGGCATAAGGATCGTCATGGATTTTTACATCCTTGATCATGACACTGCCCTCATCTGGCTCCAGTATGGTGGACATAAGCCGCAGAAGGGTGCTCTTCCCCGCTCCGTCCGGTCCGACAATGCCGTAAATTTCACCTTTATTGATCGTAAAGCTCAGCGCGGAAACGGCTTCGTTATCTCCGAAGCGTTTCGTCAAGCCTTCAACACTAATCACTTTTTCGGCTCCAGAAGAATTGTCGCGTCCACGGGCATTCCCGGCTTAAGTTCCATCCCGTTATTCTCAACTGAAATCTTTATCGCGTACATCAACTTGACTCTTTCATCCTTTGTCTGGATGGTTCTCGGAGTGAATTCGGCCTTGTTGGAAATCAATACAACTACGCCGGGGAATTTCCTATCCGGGAAACTGTCTACTTTCACATAAGCTTTCTGACCCAATTTGATAAGACCGATCTTCTTTTCATCGACATATATATTTACCCATGGTTTCTTTAAATCAGCCACAGTAATAATCGCCGAACCGGGAAAAGCCATTTCTCCTATTTCCAGATTTTTTTTAAGCACCACGCCGTCGATCGGCGAATATATTACCGCGTTTTCTATAGTCGCCGATACAAGATCAACGTTTGACTTGGCAACCTTATATGCCGTCTTAGCGCTCTCCAGTGCCCTTTCTATAGTCGCCGATACAAGATCGACATTGGACCTGGAAACTTTATATACCGTCTTAGCGGTGTCCAGTTCCCTGCCGGAAATAACTCTTTTCTTAAACAGTTGCCGCATTCGTTCCACGTTTTTTTCGGCATTGGACAAGCTTGCCATAGCGGAAGACAACTGCGCGCTGAGTTCATCGCCTTCAACAATTCTTTTCTTAATTAGCAGCCGCTTTCGTTCCAGGTTTTGCTCGGCATAAGACAAGTTTGCCATAGCGGAAGACCGCTGCGCGCTGAGTTCCTCATAATGAAGATTCACGAGGAGATCACCTTTTTTCACCTCTTGTCCTTCTTCAGCGGGAAGGCTTGCCACTCTTCCCGCAACTTTGGAGCTTATCTCGATTTCGGTAACTTCGATTGTACCGGAACCTTCGATCTTTGATTTGTCTTCGTTCCAATATCTGAACACCTCAAAATATAGTGCCGATATAATGACCGCCAGAGCAACTATAATTATCGGCAGAAATTTCTTTTTATTCATTTCCTACCTCCCCTGATATTATCACTTAATTTTCATCCTTTTTATTATTTATTATTAACAAGCAATGTCTATTTTAGAGAAGCAATGATCTCCTTGACTATTTTCCATTCACCGTTTACATTTCTCAGCATTAGTGTCTTCTTGACTGTATCTTTATGTATCGAAGAACTGTAATATTGAGTAAAGACTGCCTCTGCGGTGGAAGTCTTCGCGTCCGATGATATTTTCAAATTTTCAATGCGGATGTTTATGTCTTTATTTCTTTGGTGGACTTTGGTTTTATAGGAAATCCATTTATTTAAATCCTTTCTTTTTGCCTTAAAATCCTCTGCATAACAACTGCGGTAAGTTTTCATATCGCCTGATTGCCAACCGGCCAGCCATTTATTTACAAAATTCCGGGCATCTTCTTCGGGAATGGATTTTGTCTTGTTTTGTTCATTACCAACCGAAACTGAATTTTCAGTGACAGCGGGAACGGCAACTTGTTCACCGGAGTTATCCTTCTGTTTACTTTCCGGCAAAGCATTGACAGTTGTCTTAATATTCACTTCTTCCGCCTTAAGACTTGCTTTGTCTTCAGAAATGGATTCTGTCTTGTTTTGTTCATTACCTGCCGAAGCTGAATTTTCGGTGACAGCAGGAACGGCAACTTGCGGAGCGGGGTTATCTTTCTGTTTACTTTCCGGCAACGCATTAACAGTTGTCTGAATATTTCCCTCTTCCGCCTTAAGACTTGCTTTTTCTTCAGGAATGGATTCCGTCTTGTTTTGTTCATTACCTGCCAAGGCTGAATTTTCGGTAACAGCGGGAACGGCAACTTGCGGAGCGGGGTTATCTTTCTGTTTACTTTCCGGCAAAGCATTGACAGTTGTCTGAATATTTCCCTCTTCCGCCTTAAGACTTGCTTTGTCTGTCTTAAGATTTGTTTCGTCCTTTGCCCAAATAATTCCCATAGCCCTTTGCAGCTTGGCATTATTAATATTATAATCAGCTAAAGCATTGGCATATTCTGATTTGGCTTTTGTTAACAGAGTCTGGGCGTCAAGAACTTCAGTTGAAGCAGCGATTTTTTCCTTATATCTTTCCTCGGAAATACGGAAATTTTCTTTGGCTTGTTCAATCAATTTCTGGGAGACAGCAATTTGACTTTCCGTTTCCTGCAATGTCAAATAAGCATTTTTTATTTCTAAAGTTACCTGATCATTTAACTCTTTAGACGTTTCTATTGCTTGAGTTTCTTTGGCTTTGCTGGCATCAACTCTGAACTTCGTTTTGCCCCATTCCCAAAAATTCCAACTGGCCACAGCCATAACATACCAGCTCTCCGCATCCTGAAAATCACTGCCGGAAACAGATGGATTATCGCCAAATCTTGCGTAATTGCCAACCATACTCAAAGTGGGCAAATAATCGCTTTGCGCAACCCGAACCAGCTTCCCCGCCTGCGCCACCCGAAGTGATGATATTTTGAGCTCCGGCCTTGCTCTCTGGGCAATATTCAAACATTCTTCGAACGATTGATCAAGTGGACTGTATGTTAGAATATCCACTACTTCTACCGGCATGAATATCTTGCGTTTTAAAACCGTGTTAAAACTGGACTTAGCCAACTCCACCGCATTTTGCGCTCTGACAAGGGCTTGCTTGCCATTAACCAATTCGACTTCGGCATATAGTAAATCATTTTGGGGGATAATGCCTACTTCAAAATAATTTTCAGCAACATCGCGATGCGCACTGAGCATCTCTACCGATTGCCGCGCCACATCCTGAATCCTCTGCGCCCGCAAGATATTAAAATAAGCAATTTTTACATCCCGTACCACGTCTTGATACTTAGCCGTTTCCTCAACATGAGCGGCATCTTCGCCAATGCTGTATGCCTGATAATTAGCCAGAATCCCGCCACCCGCAAAAAGCGGTTGTTTTACTTCGATGTCCCAATTATAATTATTTTCTGTGCCAGCAGGTATATCGAAGCTTGGCGTTTGCCAATAGCCTTTGAATAGCGAAAAACTCGGAATTCGAATAAAAGGGTCTTCATTAAGACGAGTATAGCTATAGGAAGTGCTGAACTTGGGCAAAAATCCGGTAATGGCTTCTCTTTTCTGGGCCGTGGCGCTCTTTGCCCCTGCTTTGGCAATATTTATGATACTACTGTTTTTCAAGGCGATTTCAATGCTCGCTTCCAAAGTTAAGGGCTCTTCGGCGAAAGCAGGATGCAGAAAAAAAGCAACAGTGAAAATCGTTAAAATAATTATGCGCCAATTTGTACTAATCATTTTTTTTAACTCCATGTAAAAAAATATCCATAATGAATCTCTTTTGGGACAGTAAAGACTCTTTTGTCGGATTTATCATCCATGTGACGGCTGATGACCTCATTAGGAAAAATAATGCTTCTGCCATATCACGCGATGGCAAATTACGTAACACACCTCTATCAATGCCGTCTTTTAATAAATCTTCAATGAATGTTATGTGATCATAATACCCATCACTGAGTTTTTTATATAAAGATGCCATATCGTCTGATACGGATACTTTTTCACCCTTTATGAATAAAAGAAAGAAATCTGTGTTCTTCTCTACAAATTGTATGTGCGCATCAATCAGCATTTCAATCTTATCAATTATATCGTCCGTAACCGCAGGGGCTTTTCTGACTTCAGCGTACATTAAATCGAGTTTATCGCTGATCATTGTTATGTATAGGTCTTCTTTTCCTTTAAAAAACTGATAAAGCGCTCCGATAGAAAAACCGGAAGCGGTGGCAATTTCAGCCATAGTAACGTTATGAAAACCCTTCGTAGCAAATACTTTTTCTGCCTGCTTCAGGATTTCCGCCCGTCGCATATTAAATTCGCGCTCTTTTCGCTCTGCTTTTACCACTAAAAATTCCTTTTGAATAATTATTCTATATTTTGAATATATGTTCAAAATATAGAATAATTATTATTTGTCAAGTAAAATATTTCCCTTGATTATTCTTGTGAATGTAATATGTAAAAATAAGTAACCATTACAGTTACTTCATAAATTTTTTAAATCAAAAAACGTGCTATTATGTGTCGGTATATGCAATGTTGTATCCATGCCCGCCGATGTATCGCCGGATTTCAAGAAAATCAAGGATCATCTATTTGATGAATGTATATAGAAAACCTCAGGTCTGTATTCTCAACGAAAAAGGGTGTGGCCTCTGTGCTGGAACTTGATAAGAATGGAGATAATGAAACGGATGCTTTAGCAAAGATGAATGGAACAAGTCATATCATTTCTAACATGACACGGCTGATACAACGCGAAGCTGAAGCACTGGTAGAGTGTTTTTAAATCCAAAAAAAGATTATGGACAAACAAAGTCAGGGATCGGGGCGGGTGTGAGAGCATCCGCCTATTTTTATTCTAAAGACAAAATTTTTTTGATGAACATCTAAGATTAATTATAAACATGTCTGCGCTTTCATTTGCTCACATGATATATCGATCTGTGCGATCATCTGTTTATGGGCGATTTCGAACTGTCTTTTAATGAGAATATAAGTTACTATAACATGAGCACATGTTCCTAGCGCAGTTATCCATGATAAAATAATCGTCCAATCAATAGTGCACATGATGCATATTTACCTTTTCGTGTCTTTTTCCCTTCTGCTTACTATGTGCTTACTTAGTCATTTCAAATAAAATAGGCTTTTAACATTATTCGTTAAAAACACTTAAATTAGTGGTGCCTGGGGTCGGAATCGAACCGACACAGTCGCGAGGACCGAGGGATTTTAAGTCCCTTGCGTCTACCAGTTCCGCCACCCAGGCATGTGAATAGTATTCGGGAAGCAAAGGGTTTATATTATTTTTGCTCCTCACTGTCAAGCGCTTACTGTTTAACTTTTGGGCGGCATTCTTCTTGAATAATTGATGGTTTATGTGATAGAAACAATTTATCTTCGATAAGGAAATCCAAACGTGCGGGAAATTGATTTAATCATCACAGGTTCAAAAGCGCTGCTGCTCGACTCTGCAAACACGTGTCTTGATAATGCCGCCTTAGCCATCAATGCGGGAGTGATTGTTGCTGTCGGTCACGTTGATCAAATAACCAAACAGTACCGGGCTAAAAAAAACATTGCTACCGGAAATTCGCTGATGATGCCCGGCTTTGTCAACTGTCACACACACACAGCGATGACATGCTTTCGCGGTATTGCCGATGATCTGGAGCTGATGGACTGGCTCAATAATTACATTTTCCCCGCAGAGGCCAGGAATGTGAATAAGGAGCTGGCCTATTGGGGATCGCTTCTTGCTTCTGCCGAAATGATCAAATCCGGCACGACCACTTTTTGCGATATGTATATTTTCGAGGACGAGACTGCGCACGCAGCCAAAGCCGCCGGCATGCGCTGTCTTATCGGCGAAGTGCTTTTCGATTTCCCCTCGCCCAACTTCAAAACGACCGCCGAAGGCATTGCCTACACGAAAATGCTTATTGAAAAATGGAAAGACGATCCTCTGATCAATATTATTATCGAACCGCACGCGCTCTACACCTGCTCCACACCGCTACTTACAGAAGTGAAAGAACTTGCCGAAGCCAAAAGGCTTGCCGAAGATTATCATCTGCCGATAGGACTGCATCTTCTGGAAAACGCAGCCGAGAAGAAACAATTGGAGGAAAAGTTCGGCAAAGGCGCAGTGCAGTTTCTGAAGGACATCGGCTATCTGGACGAACATTTCATCGCTTTTCACTGCGTGAGTTTTACGCAGGATGATATTGAAATGTTCGCGGCCCACGGATGCAAGATTTCGCACAACCCCGCAAGCAATATGAAACTGGCAAGCGGCGTTGCCCCGGTGCCGGAAATGCTCAAGGCCGGAATCATTGTAGGTCTGGGAACGGACGGCTGCGCCAGCAACAACAATCTGGACATGATTAAAGAAATGGGCACGGCCGCGAAACTCCACAAGGTGGCGCGGCTGGATCCCACAGTGATGAACGCGCAAACCGTTGTGCGCATGGCCACTATCGAAGGCGCGAAAGCTCTCGGTATGGAAAAGAATATCGGTTCGCTGGAAGTTGGCAAAAAAGCCGATATCATCGTTATCGGCCTGAATGAGCCGCACCTGACGCCGCTTTACAGCGAGTACTCGCATCTTGTCTACGCGGCAAGCGGCGCCGATGTAGATACCGTATTAATCAACGGCAAAATCGTGATGGAGAACCGCAAGCTGCTGACGATAGACGAAGAGGAAGTCATGCAAAAGGTCAGGCAAATCGCCGTGAAGATCAGGCAGAGCCTCAGGAAATAGCAGTGCATAGCTTTAGCTGCGCTGAAAAAAACGGCCATAAAGGCCCGAACTGCGTTACGTTTAATAAACCTCGTCGTGACTGCCTAAATCGATCGGAATTATTTTATCGTCTTTGATCATGAAAATAATGGTAATGCGATAAGAAATGTTTATGGAGACTGAATATAGTTCAGATAATTTCCCATGCAGTTTATGTAAGCGTAATGAAGGATGGTATGGATTGATTTCTAATAGCTTTAACGTTTTTTCATATTGCGGTACTAAATCGGGATGTTTTTTTATAAATTTTTTTGCGCATTTTAAATAACTGTCAGTATATAAGATTTCAGCCACGGCTTATTCTCTTGATGTGTTTTTCCACTGACTCTTTAATGAATTTTCCTGCTTTAATGTCTCTTTTTGATTCCAGTAACGCCGCTTCCAGTTCGCATTCTCTTAAATAATTATATTTTTCGATAGGCAGAACGATAAATTTGTTTTTCCCCCGGACAGTAATGATAACTTCCGTACCGTCAGCGGTCTCATCGTTAAGGATGGTCACGCCCTTTGTTTTTAATTCATTTGCTGTAATTGTCTGTGCCATTTTTAACAATCCTTATTTTAGTGCTACTAATAGTACTCTAAAGAGGTTTATTTGTCAATGCTTTATATTAGATGTAGTGCGAACCTTCAGGCTCGCTTGACTTGCGAGTTTAAAAACCTAATCGAAGAGCCGTTGCCTCAGGCGCGTGATAAAAGAATAAAGTTTAACTTTAAGCCCAATCCCGAACCTGCGGAAAAAGACCATGCCAAATTTGTATGGCTTCTGAATGTTCCCGCCGGTCAGAAGAAAACCATACAGAATAATATCGAACTGGAAGCGCCGAACGATATGAACATTGATTTCGGCTGGCGGTGAAATAAGAATATTCCGTTGTCATGCCGGACTTGATCCGGCATCCAGTGTTTTCATGGATATACTCTAAGGGTTACACCGCCGGCCTGTGCTGGTATAATAGAAGGAATCGATTTTTCAGATAAACAGACTATCCCAAAAGACTCGATCAAACTCGAGTAAATAAAATCGGCGATAGAAAATTAAATCAATTGTCGTTAAATTAATTTATATCAAATATGTATACTGTCCTCAGATTTCTAAGTGGGCTTATCCTGCGATCAAACCCACCGGGCAGATTATAAATTGGGTGTCCGTCATCCATCAACGATCCGGTCATCTCTTGCATACCATATATCTTGTGGCATAAATATTCTTGACACACAAGAGTCCGCATAATATTCTTCATCATACAAAAAGGAAGTTCTTATCAATCAACAATTAATTCAATTTTTTATGCTAGTTTACATAGAATAATATTTAAATGATATAGAGAGAACTCAATGAAACGAATAATTTTTGCATTATGTATATTTTTTGCTTTAGTAATATATGCTGTTGCGGGAGAATTTTATACTTGTACTGATCTTGACGGCAATTCAATCTTCACAGATAACCCTCAAGATGGAATGAAGAATTGTGTTTTAAATGACTCCTATAAAAAACCATCACCAGAAGAGCGGACAAAGGGAAAAAACGTTGTAGAAAAAGATAATGCCATAAAAGCGAAAGAAACACCCAAAACAAGCAATATGCATGCGGCTAATGCTAATGACAAAGTCTCGAATTTCTATAATAACTGTCCTCTAGCATGCAACAAAGTTTATAAATGTGAATCTGATATGTCAGACCATGACTTAAAAGATTGCATTGAATATTGCGGTGCTATGAAAGAAATATTCGAAAAAAAAATTGCAAATATTGATGATATAAAATATCAGAAACCTTTAAAGGGATATGAGTGTATTGTGCTTGCCAAGTCATGTAATGCGATCATAGAGTGCAAAAAACAATTTGATCATTGAGCCAAGGAGTAATAGAGGTCACCCATTAAAAGGCATGTGTCAAAGGTGGATAACGATGTCTTGAAATATGAGTTTTTTAGTCGATAAAAAAAGACAGAAAAAAACTGGATCCCGTCTACGCGGGAATGACTGATTTTTAGCGAAATGAGTGACAGATTAACCAGCACCCTATTAAATAGAGGGGAATTATTCGTATTCTTCCAGATATCTTTCTATATATTTTTTGACTTTATCTTTTGGCTGAAAAATTCCGAAATGTCCTTCACAAAGAATGTCCGCGTTGAAATCAAGCAGAGTCTTCATTGATTTTTTCCACGCTTCAATATCGGAATTGAAGTCTTTATGAAAAGGACCATGAATGTCCTGCCCGAAAAGAACCCTCTTCCCTTCCCTATCCAGATAAAGAGAAATTGAACCTGGTGTGTGGCCGGGTGTATGCAGACAATGTAATTCTTCCCGACCGAATTTTAATATTTCATGTTCGCCTTTGAGTTTCTGATCCACCGGCATCGGTGGGAAAGTCGTGCCATACCAGTTGGCCGCAGTTTTACGTGAATCACCATTTTCAACAGCCCCGGCATCCAGTTCGTGAATCAGTATTTTTGTGCCGTATTGCTTTTTTAAAAAAGGCGCGGAACCGATATGGTCTATATGGCAATGCGTTAATATCAGGCAGGAGATAGCGGCCGGATTAAAACCGAGCATTTCAATATTGCGGACAATCTGCGAAGAGCTTCTGCCGGCTCCCGCGTCAATCAAAATGGGGGTTCCCGAAAAATCAATCAGATAAATCGCCGCGTCATCGGCAGACGTAATTCCAGAACCGCCGATTAAATAAACGCCTTTGATTATTTCCTCAGTATTTATCCGCATTGGAGTAATATTTACTTAATCCCAAAATTATTAGTCGCTTCTAAATTAGAGATGATATCGAGACGGCAAGGAGGAGGCTCCGCACGCGTATTACTAATACGCTAGAGGAAGCCGACGACGATGCCAACAAAGATAGCGCAGTAATTTAGAAGCGGCACTATGGACGGAAAGTGCCTATTATTTCGTTAATATCTTTTATGTTATTATCGACAAGATAATTTTTTATTCCTTCGATAATATCGATTGTGGCATAGGGATTGACAAAATTTGCTGTGCCGATCTGCACCGCATTTGCGCCCAGAATTAGAAATTCCAGCGCGTCCTCAGCTGTCATGATGCCGCCGATGCCGATAACCGGCACGGAGACCTTCTGTAAAACCTGCCAGACCATGCGCAGCGCCACCGGCTTTATCGCTGGGCCGGACAATCCGCCGGTAATGTTTTTCAGGTGCGGCTTGCGGGTTTTCAAATCAACGGACATTCCCGCAAGAGTGTTGATAAGCGATATGATATCCGCACCAGCTTTTTCCACCGCAACAGCAACCGCCGCTACATCTGTTACATTGGGGGTGAGTTTGACTATAACGGGCAGACCGGTTTCATCCTTAACTGTTTGCGTGACCTTTGCGGCAATTTTCGGATCAGTGCCGAAACTTACTCCGCCTTTCTTTACGTTGGGGCAGGAAATATTTACTTCGAGAGCATGCACGCCTTTGGCGGAACTTAGTTTCTTTGCCACTTGTTTGAATTCATCGTAGGTCTCACCGTAGATGTTGGCGATAACCACAACATCATATTTACGCAGAAAGGGAAGTTTTCCCTCAATGAACGCGTCCACCCCGATATTCTGCAAGCCTATGGCGTTAAGCATGCCGCCTGTCGTTTCCATCACTCTAGGCGGTGGATTTCCCAACCGGGATTTGAGCGACAATCCCTTGACAACAACAGCGCCGAGTTTATTCAAATCAACGTAGCCCGCATATTCCTCACCGTAGCCGAACGTACCGGAAGCCGTCATAATGGGATTATTGAGTTTGAGCCGCCCCAGTTTGACGGCCATTTTAGGAAATGTTTTCGTTTTCATCGTTTTCACGGATTATTCCCAAATAATATCCTGTAAATTAAATACCGGCCCGTCGGCGCATACCCGCCTATAGGCAAGAGCGCCGTCTTTATCTTTTACAGCCACCGCACAGCCCATGCAGGCACCGATCCCGCAGGCCATCCGCTCTTCCAGCGATACCTGACAACTGAATTTAGTTTTATTCAATATTGTTGCAATCGCCTTTAGCATCGGCGCGGGGCCGCAGGCATAAATCGAAGTAGAATCCTGCAAAAATTTCTTCAGGTCCTTCTGAAAAATCTGCGTGACAAAACCTTTTTCGCCCAAGCTTCCGTCATCGGTGCAGACGCTGATATTGCGGCAAAGTGTTTGCAGTTTGTCCAGTCCGACAACTTCGGAGGCGCTCTGGAATCCTTTATAAATAATCATATTCGATGAGCGATGTGTGCGGCGCAGGGTTTCGGTGAGCATGGAAAGAGGAGCGATGCCGATTCCGCCGGAGACAATGACGATATTTCTCCCGACGGCCGTTGTGTCGAATCCGTTGCCCAGCGGACCGTTGATTTCCACCTGGGAATCTTCAATCAAGCCGGCCATAATCTGAGTTCCCTTGCCGACGACGCGGTAGAGCAATTCGACGACACAGTAATTTTCTTCGCGGAAGAAAGAATAAATACTGATGGGACGGGACAGGAACGGATCTGCAAGTCCTGCTATGCGGATCATGACAAATTGTCCCGGCAGCGGATCCGGAAAAGCGGGGGACATCTTTACTTTCATCAGAAAGCAGTTTTTCTGAATTTCTTCGTTTTCCAGAATTTCCCCAATGTAAACTTTTGCGGCCATTTTTAATCCGGCATATATTATTTTTCTACATCCGCCCACATGATCAGGGCGTCTTCTTTTGTATCAATGTAATAAAGCGGTCTTACTCCTTTTACTACAAAACCACATTTCCGGTAAAGCTTTATTGCTTCAGTGTTCGATTCCCTGACTTCCAGCGTTTGTGCCGTGATGCCGTTCTGGGCGGCGATATTTTTCATCATCTCCATAAGCCCGAAAGCCAGGCCTTGCCTTCTATATTCTTTCTTAACCGCTAGATTGTGCAGATGAACTTCATCGGCAACGAGCCAGAAAATGATGTACGCGCCGACAACGCTTTTCCCCCTATAATTTATTCGCACACAAAGGCACATGGAATGAGCACCTTTGATCTCGTTTACAAACATGCCTTCCGTCCAGGGCGAAGGAAACGACTCCCGCTCGATTGCCAATATCTGGGGCATGTCTTCCTCTTTCATCAGGTCAACTGTTACATCAGGGACGTTGTTTTCAGAAGACATGGAAAAATTCCAGAATTATGGCCTCAACTAAAAAAATCGCGCAGAAAACAGGAATCGCTCTCCGAAGCTTCAGCATGTTTATGGCAACGGCAATCCCCACAAGTGGCAGGAGATAATACATAAATGAAAGCGTCTTTAAGGCAGCCGGATTTAATTTCGGATAAAGCCAGATGACAAGAGGAATAAAAATGCTCTGAGCCGCTAAAAGTAAAAGGAAATAGGACAAAAACACTTTGATGAGTCCCAGATAAGTCTTTTGTTCCACGGCGCGGATGTTGTTATCCTGCGCATCTATTAAAGCCTGATCGGAAAGGGCGTTGTTGGATTCGATTATCTTCACATCAACCTGCTTGGCTATCAGGCCGCAGGGAATGCCTATCAGGACGCTAAGCGCGATGATTTGCGGCGTCGCGCCTCCCAGTTTCGGCCCGGCAATCGCGGCAATCGCAACCGCCGATACGGCAGCAATGGAGTCGTTGGGAGGAATATAGGTTCCTATCGGCAGACGGTCTATCCAGATAAGTTCGATCAACGCTCCTATGATCAGCCCCGCGTAAGGATGATGCAAAAGCAGTCCGAGAAGAGGAGCAACAACAACCGGTCTGGAGATCATGACCTGGATAAAGACACGATCAAGACAAAACAGGCTGCCGCATAACGATACTAAAATAATTAAAGTAAGCAAATGAACACCAACCTTTTAAAACTAATGTTGCAAAACTATCTGCAAGCAATACTTCTTGGCGGTGACGTGACACGCGAGATCCTGAAAACTAAACTTACACGGTCATATTTTTCTACTTATCCTTGTGCCAGTAGTCCTTGAGAGCTTCCCTGATGTTAACAGCTCTTCCTTTCGGCACTCTCTGCAGTTCAACAAAAACGCATTTTTCTTTCAGTAGGTTTTCAATATTGCATATCTCATCTTCGCATAAAGAAACAGAAGGGGAACAGCAAACTTTGAAATCATTGTTGAAAACGTTCCCGATGTTGAGCCTTTCGAAACGGAATCCCTTGTTGAAAGCTTCACACGCGTCGGCAATGCTGCGGAACAGCACTATGGTTTTCTTTCCGCTGCCGAGTTTATAAGTGTAGTTCTGGACAAAATCATCCACGGAACTGGTAATCACATCAATATCACTGGGAACGGCCATCCTGATTACCGTATCAAAAAAAGGATCAGCGGCTACCTTATCATCCACCACGATTATGCATTTCGCCTTGACGAAAGGCACCCATGATTCCAGTATCTGGCCATGCACAAGTCTGTTGTCGACACGTACCAGAACTATATTCAAATCTTTTGCCAAATAGTGCTCCAATCAGCGGGTGAATAATTCTCCCCGAATCCTATCAGCAGGCTTTCTTGCTCAAAATATCGCTCGCCAGCATGATATTTTTTTCACCGTAGCCTTTTATAATGGTGGCAAATTCCTTCAGGGTCATGCCTTCTCTTACTTCCGACAATTTGAGTATCATCGGCAGATTAACTCCGGTTAGAACTTCAACCTTATCTTCCTTGATAAAAGAGAGCGAAATATTGGAAGGCGTCCCTCCGAAAAGGTCTGTCAGAATCAGCACACCCCTGCCCTGATCCAGTTTTTTTATCGCAGCGCTGATTTCTTTTTTTATATCTTCAGGATTTTTAGTCTGATCAATATTAATATGCAATATATTCTCGAGAGGTCCTTTGATCATCTCTGCTGATTTTATAAGTTCATCTCCCAGATTGCCATGCGTAGTAATAAGCGCGCCTATCATAGTTTTCCCCCTTAAACGCATTTGTATAATTATAGCACTCTTGCCTTCAAATTTAGTCGGTAAGCTAATGGATTGCATCACAATTGTCAAGATTTATGAATAATTATTTTCAGGAAGTTTCTTTAGCGTAACCTGCTGTATTAAAAGGTGTTCCCTGAATAATCCCTTCTGAAGGGTTATTGAATTTTTATAAATTTTCAAGAGAAATCATCAATTACCGGACAACTTTATAATGCATTATTTGTCGGTCTAAAAACCGGCGGACAAAGGTATTCGTGCAGGAGCGTCGAATTAATCTTGACTTTTAAATGCGGATGTGGGAAATAGAGAGCAACCGTTCACTCCCTGATGGTGCTTTGATGAAAAAAACATTTCTTAAGCTCCCGGATAAAAAGCGACTCTTCATCCTGAATGCCGCCGCTGAAATTTTCGCCAAAGAAGGATATCATCATGCCTCTATATCCGATATCTGCAAAAATGCGGGCATTTCCAACGGCGCGCTTTACAAATATTTCAAAAACAAGGAGGATTTGTTCTTCTCTCTTATCGATTACGGCATCGAACTCGTCAACGGCCTCTACCGGCAGTTCGAAACGGACAAGCCGGTCATTCCGACACTTCGCTCTATTTTTAACGGGATCAAAATCATGGCCAAGGACATGGGTTTTATCATTTCCATGTATCTGGATCTGGGCACCTGCACCCTCAACAGTTTCGCGGAGAAGAAATCAACCGAACTGGAAAAAATCGGAAGGAATTTTCTTACCGAACTCTTGACCAATGCCGTAGACAGAGGCGAAATAAGCAGTGCCGTGGACATACGATCGACGGTTTATTTTATCGATAACCTTATTATTCTCTACAGCTACTCCACAGTGTCGGTGCATTACAAAAAAAGGCTTCTCGCGTTCATGCATGAAAAAAGCGACGTGCCGGAAAAAAAGAAAATCGCGTTCATGCTTGAAGCCGTAAGCAGGATACTGGAGGCTAATATAAAATAACCCATTAAGGAGGGAGTCATGAAAAAGGTGCTGATCACAGGAGCCACAGGTTTCATCGGCGGAAACCTCGTCAAGGGAAATCTGGCAAAGGGCAACAAGGTTAGAGCGATGGCACTTCCCGGCGATCCCGGCGCCGCTTCTCTCAAGGCGAAAGGTGTTGAGATTGTCGAAGGCGACGTGCGTGATTATAATTCGATAAGAAAAGCCATGGAAGGAATAGAAATCGTATTCCACTGCGCGGCCGTGGTGACAGACTGGGCGCCGAAAAGCCTCTTCGAGCAGGTAACGGTCGGCGGCGCGGAAAACATGTGCCGCGCGGCTTGCGATGTAGGCGTTTCGCGGTTTGTGGATATGAGCACTTGCGACGTCTTCGGCATCATTGAAGACAAGATCATGGATGAAAGTTTCCCGCTCAAACCATGGGATGAACCCTACCCCGACTATAAAATAAAATCTGAAGAGATCATGTGGCGATACCACAAAGAAAAGGGGCTGCCCGTTACCATGGTTTATCCTTGCTGGGTTTTCGGAGAGGGAGATCAGACCTTCGTGCCGCTTTTGGCCGACTCCATTATTAAAAAAGAGCTCATCTTCTGGCGCAAAGACGCCCTGGTGTGGCCCACCTACATAGACAATCTGGTAGACCTCCTTTTACTTATATCGGAAGATCCGCGTGCCGTAGGCAACGGCTATCTGGTTCATGACGGAGAATTCACGACCCTGCAGGAATTCTGCGCTGAAATCGCGCGGGCGCTCGGCGTTCCTCCCATCACCACACATATTCCGTACGGCCTCGCCTACGCGGCTTCGTGGGTAATGGAACTTATATGGAGAGCGCTGGGAATCAAGACTAGGCCGCTTCTGACGACCTATACGGTGAAGAATCTTGGTTCGCGCTTCCGCTTCAGCATCGAAAAGGCAGAAAAGCAATTGGGGTGGAAACCAAAAATTTCTTACAAAGAGGGAATGGCCACAACCATGAAATGGCTCAAGACCCTTGATCTCAAGACACTCAAGCAGAAGTAAAATTTAATTACGCATAAAAAATATTATCAGGAGGATGTATATGAAGGAATTCAACGGAAAAACGGCCTTTATCCCGGGAGGGTCCAGCGGCATCGGCCTTTCCACGGCAAAGCTTCTGGCGGCGGAAGGTGCCAATGTCGTGATCTTCGCCCGTAACAGTAAGCGTCTCGAAGAGGCGGCGGCTCTGGTCAAAAAGAGCGTGAAAAGCGGCACGCAGCGCATCGGTTATATGAGGCTCGATGTTTCCGACAACGCGGCGGTAAAAGATACAATGGACAAAGCCGTCAGCGATTTTGGCACTCCGGACCTTCTTATCAACTGCGCCGGACGCGCTTATCCCCGGAACTTTGAAGACATATCCTTCGCGCAGTTCGATGAAACCATGCACATCAACATTTACGGCATCTGGAACACATGCGCGGCTTTAATACCGCTTATGAAAAAGCGCGGCGGCGTTATTGTTAATACATCGTCCATGTGCGGTTTTATCGGCGTTTTCGGTTATACCGATTACTGCGCGTCGAAATATGCCATCGTCGGTTTTTCTGAAGCTCTGAAAAGCGAACTGAAAAAGTACAACATCTCGGTGCATGTCCTTTGCCCGCCGGACACGGACACGCCGGGTTTCGCGGAGGAAAACAAGACCAAGCCCGAAGAAACTAAGGCAATCTCCGCAAGCGCAAAACTCATGTCGCCGGATGATGTGGCGCGGGAACTTCTAAAGGATATCCGCGCGGGCAAATTTATGATCATCCCCAACATGGACGGGAAATTCACCTATATTATGAAGCGGCTCTTTCCGAAGATTACGGAATTCGCCATGGATATGAGCATAAATAAGGTTCAGAAAAAGAGAGGCCTATGAAAAAAAATAAAATAAAAGGAGGATGAACCATGATTAACGTACTAAGCATCAATACCATTTCAATACTGAGCATTATAACGGCGGCGGGGCTTGTGCTCTTCTGGATAGGATTTTTCACCATAGGCCTGGCGCCGGCTAATCCGCCGGCAGGCTACTTTGTTTATGAGCATTCCTTTCCAGTTCCCGACATCATCCTTGCCATAGTGTTGCTCACTGGTAGCATATTGAACCTGACAGGCGGAATACACGGGACTACGCTCCTCGTGGCCGGCGGCGGGGCGCTGGTGTTCCTGGGAATTCTGGATATCAGTTTCAATTTCCAGAACGGCATGTACAGCATCTCCGTCATGGACATGATACTCAATGCTTTTATAAATCTCTGGTGCGTGATTTTCGGCGCCTTGATCGTCGTGAGAATGATGTAGATTTCGCGCGGGTAGCGGGGAAACGGAAATATCTTTCAGGGAAACAACTTTATATTATTCTAAGATCCATTAACAGGAATTAATATAAATGATCGATCAGTGAGGTAATGATATCATGGAAGAAAATATTCGTCCGGTTGTATCTCCTTACAGGTGGGTGGTGCTGGCTATTTTTATGCTGGTCACCGCAATGTCCCAGATCATGTGGATGACTTTCGCGCCGATCGCCGAAGACGCGGCGGCCGTATTCACCGGCGGCAATACAGATAAGATTGATTTGCTGGCCATGCTGGCCATGTTCTCCTGGCTTCCCCTGTCCATCCCCGCCGCATGGTGCATCGATAACTGGGGACTGAAGTGGGGCACGGCCATCGGCGTCATCCTCACCGGTGTGTGCGGATTTATGCGCATCTTCGCGCCCGATTACAACTGGCTCCTTGTATGCATGATAGGCGGCGCCGCGGCACAGCCTTTTGTACTCAGCGCGTTCACCAAGCTGGCGGGAAACTGGTTTCCGGAAGAGGAGGAGGCGCTGGCTTCCGGACTGCTTACCATGTCACTGTTTATCGGTTTTACCGTAGCCCTGTTCACTCCGGGATTCATTCTCGCGCATTACAAGGCGGCAGGCGGCATCCGGCAGGGAATAAACGTTATTCTTACCGCTTACGGAACGGTGTCCCTCGCCTCTGCGATTCTCTTCTTTCTCTTTTTCAAGGACAGGCCGAAGGTGCCGCCCAATCCCATCGCCGCCGAGAAAAAAACGACCATGACGATCGGATTGAAATCGCTCTTCCAAAATAAGGATTTTATATATCTGCTGGTGCTGTTCTTCATCGGACTGGGGGCATTCAATGCCATACTGACAAAAATAGAAGATATATTCAAAAACCGTCCCATTGACTTCGATCCCACACTGGTCCCGGGCATCGTGGGCGGATTGATCGTCATTGGCGGCATTTTCGGCGCGGTAATAATCTCCGCCCTGTCGGATAAATATCACAAAAGAAAATTTTTTCTGATACTGGCTGCGGGATCATCTATTCCCCTTACCCTGCTTCTGCAATTCTTATCTTCCATTGTCCCTCTGGCCGTCTGCGGCTTTTTATTCGGCTTCTTCCTCATTCCGGCACTGCCGGTCGGATTGACCTACGCGGTGGAGAAAACCCATCCCGTGCCGGAGGCCACGTCAAACGGTATCCTGATGCTCAGCGGCCAGATCAGCGGCATTCCCATCGTGCTGGGCTTCAGCATGACGCTGGTCACAGTGCTTTTCTGCGTGGCCATGGCCGTGGCTTTTCTCATGAAGGAAATCGAACCGAAGCATACCGGTTAAAGTCTTCACGCTGCCGTGTACCGGAATTCAAGTCTCTATGGTTCTGCAAAAAAACCTGCTTTTTAAAAACATTTCTTTCACCTACAAAGGTTCAGTTTTTTGCAGTCGGCAGCATTGAGAATTACTGGTTGAAAGAAAGTAATTAAAAAAATCAACGGCACAACTCTTTATATTCAGCATCTTCTGATGCTTTACATTCTCCCCATTCACACGCTTTTCGTATATCAGCACAACCAATCTTTTTATTACCCTGAATTAAATAAATGGCACCCCTGCCAAGGTAGGCCACGGCAAAATCAGGTTTCAGACTGATGGCTTTATTAAAATCTTCAATTGCTTTCCCATACAGGTTCTCTTTCGAGTAAACTAATCCTCGGCCCAAATAGGCATCAGCATAATCATGTTTCAGACTGATGGCTTTATTAAAATCTTCAATTGCCAGTTTATTCTTACTGAGCACCACGTAAGCACCTCCCCTTCTGCTGTAGGCCTCAGCAAAATCAGGTTTAAGACTGATGGCTTTATTATAATCCTCTATAGCTAATTTGTTTTTGCCAAGTTTGACATAAACCATTCCTCGATGTTCGTAGGATTCAGCATAATCAGGTTTCAGACTGATGGCTTTCGTGAAATCATCCATGGCTTTCTGATACTGACTTAGCTTAACGTAAATTATTCCACGACTATAGTAGGCATCGGCATAATCTGGTTTAAGACTAATGGCTTTATTGAAATCATCAATAGCCGGTTGATTCTGTCCTAGATTAGCATAAACAGCACCCCTATTAAAGTAAGCCAATGCTAAATCAGGTTTCAGACTGATGGCTTTATTTAAGTCTAAAATAGCTTTCTGATGTTGGCCAGATCTGGCGTAAATAACTCCCCGAGCAGCATAAGCATTGGAATAATTTGGTTTCACGCTGATGGCTTTATTGAAATCATCGATAGCCGGTTGATTCTGTCCTAGATTGGCATAAACAGTTCCTCGGTTGTAATAAGCTTCGACAAATTTTGGTTTTAAACTTATAATCTTACTGAAATCTTTGATAGCAGACTGATTTTGGCCCAACTTAGAATAAACAGTTCCCCTATATAAATAGGCATCGACATAATCTGGCTTCAAACTGATTGCTTTACTGTAATCATCGATAGCTTGCTTAAACTGTCCAGCTTTACCGTAAACATTTCCTCGATTATAATAAGCTTCGGCAGAATTAGGCTTCATACTTATAATCTTATTGCAATCTTCTATTGTAGGATTTTGCTGATCAAGTCTATCATCAGCAGTTTCCTCGATATCTTTTACGTTGTCATTATCACTAAAATTAAGCACAACTATATGTGGTTTTAGTAAATAAAAGCTTGGTGCTCTTGCCTCTAATTTAGTAATAGTCTCTGACTGCGTATAAACAACGGCATAAATAACCTTGCCAGACACTTTGCTTATTGGAAGGAATGGGCTTTTGAATCGTTTGAATTCAGCATAACCACGAGCTTTTTCTGTTAATGGATCCATAAACGGCCAGTATGTAGCATATGCTTTTGTGGGAGAAGGATTATAACCTAATCTCATACTAAGGTTTTTATATTCCTGTTTTGCCCAGAAAACATCCCTTGTACTAATATTAATTTGTTCGTCTAAAGATGAATTAAGGTTTATTGGATCCGGCACATCGGATAATATATCTGCATCGTCTAATTTTATCGCTATACCATAGCCGCCGGCAGAAAAGATTAGAGGAGTTTTCATAAGATAATCAATTTGACTACGCTGCGATAAAACATAGATGCCGGGATGACATGAATCACGATTGACTGCTATTTTAAATTCTCTTGCTTTTAGCTTGTAAACATTAAGCTTGTTTACTATATATGGCGTAATTGATTGACCATCCTGAATTATCTTTAACGAACATTCTGTTTGAGCGTTAAAGTTTGATGGAGATTCTGCTAAACAATCCTTTTGTGCAAAGCCTAGTATTAAGATAATTAAGAAAACCGGCAAATAACATGAAGTCCTAATGCGCATAATATCTCCCTTTATTAATACTAATAGAATTCTGGAATAGGTTGATTGTCTAGCTATAAGATTATTTTTTGAAAATATTTTTTCTTTTTTCTCAATAAATAAATATCATGAAAAGTTATTATTTAACGATTACATATTGTTACATAGCATAAAATTATTAATTTGAAAAATAAGAATTTCAGGAATGAATAAATAAAAAACCAATTTCTCAACCTGTAGAATTATTGACTTCACAACTAACAAACAGGGAGAGAATAGTCAAAGTTTTTTTATTACTGAAAGAAACTGTTATTATTTTCTTTTTCTAAATCGTTAAACTATACTTTTATGTGTAAAGAATATGTAAAGAAAATTGAATGAAAAACCACCTGTGAAAATAATGATCCATTTTCCATCGTAGCCAAATTTTAGTATAATTAATATAGTAATTGGAATAAGCAAACATCCTATTACACCAAATATTATTCTGCTTATCATTCCAAATGATTTTGTTTTTCTCGTCATAGTTTCTTTTTTGTAGCCAATATATTTTTCATATCTGTTCTGAAAAATAGCAAGAACAATTATTAATAATAAAATGCCCAAAAAAGTAATTTTCATCGGTGTGGGAATTTTATTTGATAAACTTGCAAATAAATAAATAAAGATGCCAAATAATATTCCAGAGATAATTCTTAAATACATTACTAGTTTTTTTTGTTTTTCTGTTACAGAAACAGACTTATCTATATTTGATCTATTGGGATCATCTGAGTTGTCTTCATTATTATTGGCTTTTGAAAAACCGGATAGAAGTTCGTATGTACTACCACCAGATTTACGAATATCAATCATAACCTGAATGAAAGTGAAAAAAACAATGAAAATAATAATAAGAATAACAATTAAAATTCCTGACAAGATACCCCCTTCGCTACAACCTAAAATTAAAAAGTCTGTTTTAGACTAATTCAAATTTTCCAATCTCCATCCTGGAGTTTAAGAACTCAAAATAGATGTAAGGATTGTTTAACGATTACTGGTTGTAACATAGCATAAAAATATCATTTTGAAAAATGAGACTTACAGGAAGTTATCAATAAAAATTAAATTCCCTAACCGTCAGAATTGTTGATTGCGCCTGCAAACAGAATCAGGATGGTTAAATTTTATGCAGATTAATTTACCCATCCCGTTTGACCATACCATTTATCTTCACGTTTAGTAAAACTAAAGCGATCTTTGTCTTTTATATACGAAGAATGCTCAATCCAGCTAGTCGGATGACCATCACTGGAAATTTCATTATAGTCATACTCATACCAACAATTTACTTCAATACAATACCATTCTTCACCATTTTTTTTAATCGTAAAATCTTTTGTTATTTTAAACTCTTTAAAAGAGACAAAAATAATATTTTTTCTGGCATCTTTTGTCAGGTTAAGTACGATGTTCTTCATCTCTCCTCCGGATGGTTTGCCATATATTGCAGATAGTTTAGAACATCCGTAAATTAAAGTTAATAAAGTTATTAAAAATAAGACAATAAATAAGTTCTTCAGTCTAATATTTAACATAATATTGAGTCTCCGTATTTAATGATTAGTGGTTGTAACCTAGCAAAAATATAGAAAATTAGGAAGAAAAAAAATATTGACAGGTGAGTCCGCCGTGGTGCGCTTGTCATTGAAATCGAGTGTAAACGAATGCAAATCGTTACACACAGGGACTCTTTCTTTATTGAAATCATGTAATTAAAATAAACCGGGCGATTTGGATATCTGTTTCATTCGCCTTTTATAAATGTCTTGACATCGGCGGCACTTTGATTATACTTGCATACGAGTAAATTGCATACAAGGATGATAATCCTATGCGGGAAATGGATTGTATTTTTTTCCAGTTTGCCAAAGCCAATCAAATCGCCAGCCGGTTTCTCTCGCAAAAAGTTTCCGAACTCAATCTCACCCCTGTTCAGGCCATGATTCTGGGTTTTCTCAATCAGGAAGATCAGATTACATCCAGTGAACTCGGCAAAAAAACCGGACTCGACAGCGCGACGCTCACGGGCATTCTGGACCGTCTGGAAGCGGCCGGATTCATCGAACGTAAAAACAATCCTGACGACCGGCGCTCCATCCATATTCACCTAACATCCAAAGGCAATGCGCTGAGCAGGAAAGCCATTCGCGTGATCGCTTCAGCCAATACAGAGTTTCTACAAGTCTTAACAAAAGAACAAAGGCGTGATTTGCACGACATCATCAAAAAACTGCGTCTTTCCGCCCAGCGGTAATTAAAGACGGATTTCTGAAATCCGGTTACAAAAAAAGGAGAGTTGATGAAAACTATACATAAAACCGGTTGTGTTCTGTGCGCGCAGAATTGCGGTCTGGAAGTCGAGGTGGAAAACAACCGCATTGTCAAGGTAAGGCCGGATAAATCCAATGTCAAAAGCGAAGGATATTTCTGCCGCAAAGGCATGAATGTTGCCTATCATCAGCACAACGCCGACCGGTTGAAATATCCTCTGAAAAAAACCGGAAATAAATTTGAGCGAATATCGTGGGATCAGGCCATTGATGAAATCGCCGCCAAACTCAAAAGCATTGTCGGTCAGTACGGACCGCGTTCCTTTGCCTATATGGGCGGCGGCGGACAAGGCTGCCACTTCGAAGCGGCTTTTGGCGTTCGTCTGATGAGGGGCCTCGGCTCACAGTATATGTACACTGCTCTGGCACAAGAATTCTCCGGCGCGTTCTGGGTATGCGGCAGAACACATGGCAGGCAATATCTTCATGATCAACCGGACGTAAACAACACCGACCTTCTCCTCGTTTTTGGCTGGAACGGTATGCAGAGTCATCAGATTCCCCAGGCGCCGCGAAAACTTCAGCGCCTCTCCAAAGATCCTGAAAAAATGCTGATCGTTATTGATCCGCGTCTCTCTGAAACGGCAAAACTTGCCGACATTCACCTGCCCATTCGTCCCGGCACGGACGCCCTTCTGCTCAAGTCAATGATCGCCATTATTCTGAAAGAGGGATGGGAAAATAAGGCTTACATGGAAAATCACATTTCCGGTTTTGAAATAATTAAATCTTATTTTCATGATTTCGATGCACGAGCCGCCGTACAGACATGTGAGTTGAATTTCGATCAGGTCCGTGAAGTAAGCCGTTTGTTCGCCAAGCGTAAATCTTCTTTGCGTTACGATCTGGGTATTTTCATGGGACGGCACAGCGGCTTGAATTCTTACCTGATCGTTATTCTTCAAACCATCTGCGGCAGGCTCTGTGTTCCCGGCGGCAATGTCATCAACGGTCATATGATGTCTTTCGGCCACTCTGATGAAAGAGATCCCAAAATCTGGCGAACTGTGACTACAAATTCTTTCCCCGTTTGCGGCTCTTTTCCGCCTAACGTCATGCCGGAAGAAATTCTCTCCGATCATCCTGAAAGACTTAGAGCTGTTCTTGTGGCGGGCGTAAACCCGCTTCGGTCCTATGCGGATACAACAGCATATGAAAAAGCTTTTGGCCGTCTGGATTTGCTGGTTACGGCGGAGCTGGCCATGACGGAGACGGCCGCTTTTTCCCATTACGTGCTTCCTTCCCGCTCCGGTTATGAATCATGGGACGGCACATTCTTCCCCCTTACCTATCCGGGCATTTTTTTCCAGATGCGCCGGCCCATTGTCGAGCCGGAAGGAAAGCCGCTGGAACTGGGCGAAATTCATCTGAGGCTGGCGGACAAGCTCGGCATGATTCCGCCGATTCCTGACCGACTTTATCAGGCGGCATATGAGAGTCACGCCGCTTTCGGGCAAGCATTGATGGAATACGCGATGACGGAACCGAAAGCGTTGAAAGCCATGCCTTTTATTTTGGGAAAGACTCTGGGCAAAGCTCTTGGTTCGGTTCATCTGGCGGCGCTTTGGGGGCTTTTGCAGGTTTCACCCAAATCCTTCCAGGCAAATGCCGCCAGAGCAGGATTTGAGCCGGGAGCGACACTTGGGGAAGAAATATTCCAGAAGATTATCGATCATCCCGAAGGTATCTGGGTGGGCAAAGTCGATGAAGGGAACAATTTCGCGGAAATCAAAACCTCCGACAAAAAAATTAATCTTTACATTCCGGAGTTGCTCAACGAATTGAAAAGCATCGAAGCGCAAAGAGAAGAAGCGGCGCTCGTCCTGCCTGAAGAATTTCCACTCCTCCTCATGGCCGGACGGCATACGTCCATGAACGCCAACACGCTCATGCGCGATCCGTCCTGGAATGAAGGCAAACGTCCCTGCACGCTGGCCATGCATCCGGACGACGCGGCAGCTTTAAATCTAAAAGATGGTCAACGCGTCAGAGTGACGACGGAAGCCGGCAGTGAGGAAATTGAACTGGAAATCACGGATACAGCGCGCAAAGGTCATGTGGTCATTCCTCATGGTTTCGGGCTGGTTTACGATGGCAAAAAATTCGGGACCAATGTAAATCGTCTGACTAAAAATACCAATCGCGATCAGTTCGGAACTCCCATGCACCGCTATGTTCCCTGCCGGGTGGAAAAAATTTAACAAGAAAAAAACCGGCTTATTCCGCCTGTTTTTCCTTGGCTATAAATTCTTCCTCGTCATCGGCAAAAACATAGCGGCTCATCATATCGGATAATTCGGCAATCAGGTCTTCCTTGTCGATTGCATGCGAAGACAGCAGCACATAATCATGAACAACAGCTTGTGTTATCGCCCAGATGATATGCACGCCGATTTTGGGATTCGCGATACGCACATTGGCAAAATCATGAAAAACCGCTTCCATGGTTGATTCTATATACAGACCGAGTTCCCTGCGTTTCTGAAGAATGGTATCGGGCAATCCAACGGGACTGACAAACAGCCTGTTTTGCACCTTCTCATAACTGACAAGTTCAAAAAGCAGGTGTACCAGAATCAGAACAATCCCGCGATCAACAAGACCCTGTCTGCGAATATCCTTATCCACCTGTTGTACTATTGTTTTGATCTCATTTTCGTGCTGTTCCCACAGGCCGTATAATACAGCCTCCTTGCCGGAGAAATAATTGTAGAGAGTTCCTATCGAAATACCCGCCCTTTCGGCAATTTGATCCGTTGTCGCATCCGCGTATCCGACATCGGCGAAAACATGAGCCGCGGCATCATAAATCGCGGCCACGGTTTTGCGTGAGCGCGCCTGAGAGGGCATCTTACGTGGTTCAAGAAATTCTTTTCCCGGCATAAACAGTCCCTTTCGAAGGAGAGAAAACCTAACATAACGCAACTGACTTATAATAAAATAATGTTTAAACAGTCAAGATAAAAACATGAAGTCTTCATTTACTTCGGATAAAATCTGAAGCCCGGCGCAACTTTATGCCAGCTACAGGTAACTTTTCTATTTACATAATTTCAATTCACACAGAATATCAGCCCATCCCGATCGAAGGGAAAACGTCTCGCAATCGCTTTATTCAGCAAATCTTCATTTGCCCATATATTCGCATCTTGGGGGGGGATAATTTCTTTGAAACCCTCTTGAGTGAAGTTATCAGATTTTGCCGCATTGACCAAAGCATTGCTATTCATTTTTCCCCAAATCATTCAATTCCATCTTCAGAGACAGTAACGCAAGCATATCCTTCAAAGAAATAATACCCTCCAGTTGATCACCATTGGCAACCAGCAACCGGCTGTTGCCTGTGCGACTCATGATTTCCAGCGCTTTATTGGCATTTTCCTCCGGCCCTATTGTAATTTCTTCATTACAGGGCAGAGCAACCGCACCCACCGTGTATCGTGTCCATTCTTCGCGGGGAATTGATGCTATCTGTTTCACAAAAATGCAGCCTGTTAACCTGCCGAAGGAAAGCACGGGATAAGCCTGGAAATGATATTTATATACATAGTCATTGATAAATTCTTCCAGTGATATGGAACGCGGCACCGTTACGGGATCTTTGACCATTAGATCTTTTACTTTTTTTGCGGTAAATAGACTTTGAGCTAAAAGCTGCCGGTAGGAAATTTGCGCTGTTGAGCGAATAAACAGGCCTATTAAAAACCACCATAAGCCGCCAACAAAATTCCCTCTGACTATATATATGACCCCCATAATAAGTAATAGAAGTCCGAAACCGGAACCTATCTGCGCGGAAATATCCGTTGACCAGCGTATATCTTTTTTCCATTTCCACAGCATCGAACGCAGTATTCTTCCGCCATCGAGAGGAAAAGCCGGAATTAGATTAAAAACCGCCAGAATGATGTTTGACCAGAACAAATAATCGATAACGCCATTGACCGTCACCGGCCAGTTACTTCTCGCTCCAAAATTAAATAATAAAAACAACAGAAGCCCGAGGGAAAGACTGGCAAGCGGACCAACAATTGCCGTCATAAATTCCGCCCGGGGATGAGGAGGTTCGCCTTCCATCTGGGCAACACCGCCGAAAATAAAAAGCGTTATTCCCTTGATGGACAGACCGTAATGTCTGGCCATCAGAGAATGAGTCAGTTCATGAACAACGATCGATAAAAAAAGCCCCAAAGCTCCAACAGCGCCCATCCACCAGTAAGCTTCATCAGAAAGTCCTTTGTAATACTCAGGGAAGAGACCACTGGCCAACGACCAGGTGATCAAAGCCGCCAGAAGCAACCAACTCATGTCAATTTTTATTTCGAATCCGAAAACTTTAAAAAGACGTACCGTCCGGCCAAACATAAATTCCTCTGATCATGTTTTTTATATTATAAGTATTACGCAGCAAAAATCAAAGATTTGAAATCGGCAGCGAATTCCCTTTCCATAGCCTGTCGTCAAATGTTTCAATAACAAATTATATAAAAAAAGTTTACTAAAATAAAAAGCGTGAGAAACTTAACGATTATTTAGATTTTAAAATTGATCTAATTTTCGTTGAGATTTTTTATTGAATTATCTGCCGGCGAACCTTTATATTCCGCATTTGGAAAGAATTTGCTCCTTTATTCAATTCATGTTATTATTTAAAATAATTTTTGCACAGAAACAAAGATAACATATTTGTGCTGTGGAGGGAAAAATGAAAAAGTATCTATTGTTCTTTATATTATTATCTTTTTGTCTTTGTAACACGGCAATGGCTGATTATTACAAATGGGTGGATGAAAACGGCAACACTCAAATAACCGATTATCCTCCTCCGCAAGACAAACCATCAAAAGATGTTCAAATTCATAAATACGAACCGGAAGACTCTGCAAATTTGCAAAATGAGGATGATCAAAAATCAACAAATAAGAATAAATCTAAAAAAGAAATTGTTCTTTATACCAAGAACGATTGCGTAGATTGCGACAAAGCAAGGGAATATTTGACATCTAAAAACATACCCTTCATCGAATATAACATAGATAAGGATAAAAAAGCCGCCATTCAGCGAAAAGCATTTGATGACAGCGAAGACGTCCCTTTTGCTATCATCAATAAACGTCAGGTATTCGGATTCTCGGCAAGTGTTTATGACAAAGTTCTGAAAAGTGGACCTTGATTTATGCAAATCGAAACCACAATTTATTTATATACGGGAACCGGAAATTCTCTGTGGACGGCAAGAAAACTTTCCACATTGCTTGAAAATACCGAAATTGTTCCCATAGCCCTTACCGGGAAAAACCGGATTCGCGCCGGTTCACAAAACATCGGTCTTATCTTCCCTGTTCACATCTGGGGAGTACCTTCACGGATGGTTGATTTTTTTAATCGGCTGGATATTGAAAAGACTCAATACTGTTTTGCGGTCGCTGTTAATGCCGGACAGGTTGCCGCCACCCTGATTCAATTGAATAAAATGCTGCAAAACATTGGGTTAAAACTATCTTCGGGATTTTCCATCTGCATGCCCAGCAACTACATTCCGTGGGGCGGCGCCATTGCGCAGGAAAAACAGCAGCAGAAATTCAGCGAAGCACTGGATAAAATCGGCCGGATAGCCTCCTCTGTCAGTGCAAAAGAAGAAAAAGCGCCGGAAAAAGGACCGGCATGGCAGAATATTCTCTTTTCGGCAATTTACCGATTATCTACCCCTCACGTTCCCGACATGGATAAATCGTTTTGGGCGGACGAAAAATGCAGCGGCTGCGGAATCTGCGAAAAAATTTGTCCGGCGCAGAACATTACACTCATCAACGGGAAACCGGCATGGCAACACCATTGCGAACAATGTTTTGCCTGTCTCCAGTGGTGCCCGGAAGAAGCGATTCAATACGGCAAAGGCACCGCAAAGAAAAAACGCTATCACCATCCTGAAATAACTCTAAAAGACATGCTGGCCTGCGTTCCCAAAAATAATAAATATTTTTAATAAAAGGGCTGAGGTTATTAACTGCACCGTCGATGAACTTTTAAAAATTCAGAAAGATATGACACAAAAAACAGGTTAATAAGAAATTGCGGGATTGTTGAAAAATCCCATGTTGGGCGGGCTGTTCAAAAATGTTCAGATGCAAGGCGCGCAAAAACTGAATCGCGAGGCGTATATTTACATACGTTGAGCGGTGCGGTTTGCAGCGCAACGCAGCAGATGAGCGTTTTTCAACAGCCCCTTCTTTTAAATCACCGGCTTCATTGTTGCGAGATATTTTCTGGTCAGCTCACGATACTCATCAATGCCGGACTTAGCCATCTTTTTCTGTTCATCGGCAACATCGTGCGTAATTTTTGCCGGATTACCTGCGACGACCTTGCCGGCGGGTATCAGCATTCCTTTTGGCACAACCGAGGCGGCGTTAACAAAAACATCCTCCTCGCATATTGCACCGAAAAGCAGAATTGCGCCTATTCCTATAACACATCTTGATTTGATGTGAACATCATGAAGGATTACCCCGTGAGCCACTATGACATCGTTTTCAATGACTACCCTTGAACCGGGATAAACATGAATAACCGCATTGTCCTGAATACTGGAGCGATCGCCGATTACAACCGGTCCGAAATCGGCGCGGATGGAAACACCGGGAGCGATCATGCATTCATGGCCGACTTTCACGTCTCCTGTTAACGCGGCCTGTGGATGAACGAAAGAATCATCCGGCACTTGCGGTCTTTTGCCGTCATATTCATAAAGCGCCATAATTTGCTTCTCCTCTTTCTCTCTCTGTCTTCAAAAGAAACTTAAATACTTAAAGGTGGCCATCTCGTCCGTTTTCAAGAAGCTGATCTTCGTAATTCTGAAAGTGGCAAAACACTGCACCGTTGTGCAAGAGATAACCGAAACAAAACTTCATACGGCTTATTTGACCGCATCTTTCTTCATCAACCCTTGATGTTCCCTTGTCGCCTCATTAAGCTACGTAATCGAAGAGAAGAATTATACGATTCAGAATGTATCAACACGTAGCAGGTAAAATAGGGGAAACATCTTTAGTGCCCCAGGATGACTTCTTCTGTATTCGTGACAAGTTTTCCCGGCAATTCAAAAAGCCGCCTGAAAATATTCTGTGTTCCCCTGGAAATCGACTGCACCGGTATAAGATTTACCTTCGGATCATCCAGTTTTCCTTCAACTTTAAAATGGACGGTTATCAGATTGCCCTTCTCGTCGGTAACAAGCCACCCCGCGATGGGAATTTTCGACACAATCTTGTCAATGGTATGCAGCGGATGAACGCCGATAGTGTTATCTATCTCTTTTTTAATAAGATCGATTTTACCTACGCCGGAAATCTGCATGGCATCACTGTCGATGAAGAAATTGTCCGACGACAGAATGCCGTCCTTAATGGACATATTTGCCGTAATGGTATTATAAGGCATTCCGTCGGACGCCATATCGGGAAGCTGTAATTTAAACAATTGATAGATATTGAGAATGGAAAATATCTTGGAAAGGACGGAAAACTTCTTTAGGACTCCTTTTTCCGCCTGGACTTTAAATGTCCCCGCTGCCGTCTTTTTAAAATCGTCCATATTACTACCCACAGCGGTTACATCGCCTGTGAGCGACAGATTACCAGTAAACATGTGGTCCGTGTATTTCAGATAATTCTGAAACTTATCCAGCGAGAGCCTGTCAATAGAAAAATTCAAGGCATAGCGGTTCGGAGCACCTGACGGAATATCGACCCTGCCTTTTGTCCTGAGATTACCGTCAAACACACCGGCTTCCAGTGTTTCGATATTCAGTAATCCTTTTTTATATTTTAGGCCTGTATTGAGTTTTTTGAAATCGATGTCATTGAATACACCCGCTTCTACGCGCAAAGTCGCGTTCAATTCCATCTGGGAAGCGGGATTCTCCACCGGCCCCTGCTTTTGCAATTTTTTCGGCCCCTTCAAATCCATAATAGGAGTTACATCATCCCACCTGATGTACGGGGAGGTCAAATACATGTTGATCTTCGGATTGGCAAAATCGCGGATATCCCCCGATAAGTTAAAAACGGATCTTCTTGACCGCAGCGTCAATCTCTCCACCCGGATATGTTTATCTTCAAAGTTCATCTGTCCCTTGATATCGCGGAAATTTATCACTCCTTCCCCGTTCTGCAATCCAAGGTCCGTGGATTTTAGCACCGTGGCATCGAATTGACAGGTTGTTTTGGGCTTACGGAAATCGTCCACCCTGCATTGGGCATGGAAAGGGCTTTCTCCAACGGTTGCCTTGAAAAGCGATGTTGACATTTTACTTCCCTGAAAAACGGCATTCCCCGTCAGGCCATTTACAGGCTTGACACCACCTGACGGCTTTAAAGAAACATTGGTCAGGGACACGTTTCCCTTCCATTGAATCGCAGCGACATCTTCGAGGTAGCCCTTGCCTGTCAGGGCGAGAAGAGCCCCTCCCGCGGGATCCAACTTTCTCAAATCAGGCAAAATATCAGCTGCATCATGAACATTAAACGCCTTTGACTGAATGTTCAAAGACAATGGGCATTTGCCTTTATGGGGGATAATCGCATTTCCGCTTACTGCAAAAGGCGGCAGGTCATACTTAAAGGAAGGGATTGAGAAACCCTTATCATTGATGGCAATTTCAGCATAAATCTGGTTCGGTTTTCCCTGTGGCTTTTCTATCATATTCCAGATGGCATAACTGTCTTTTTCCAAATTCCAGTGGGCGTTTATGCGAAAATTACTATCCGGTCCCTTCCCCGATAAATAAAGCACGGAAGAAGATCCGTTAAATTTAAAATCTCCTAACGCTTCTTTTCCAAAAAGCCACAGAAGTTCATCTTTTGCCGGAATAATGTTCATGTTAACAGCGTAAACAGAAGGCCCCTGAATGCCGAAATCGGAAATGCCGCCTTCTGCCGTACAAGGCGAAGAACCGAATCGCGCCCTTATATTCTTTATCATGAACTGCCTGTTGATCAGTTCGAGTGTACCGTTAATGTCATGAAATACAGGCGATGTGCCGCCGGGCGCAAAAACGGCATTATCGGCCAGTGCGCGGATGGTAAGGAGACCGGCATTTTCCGGGGCATTAAAATTCGATATCTGGCTTATCCTTCCGCTGAGTTTCCCTTCGACCAGCGTAAAATTGCCGTCCTTGATGTGCTCCTGAATAAATACACCCACGCCACCCGGAATAATTTCCCATGGAACATAGGAATGGACATTTTTCAGGGAAAAAGTGGAAGTAACAGCGTTTGCTTCCAGGAACGGGTCATCTTTGTCCATATCGCGCATGGCAAAAAATCCCTTCGCCGTAAAGTTATCGAGTGCCAGACGGGAGACATCCACCCTGAAATCCCCGTTTTTGCGCGTGAGATTGTAATCGACGGTGACGGTCTGTGACCGCACGGGAGCTTGGAAAACATGCGGATAATTAAGCACGACATCCTTGAGCGTTACGTTTCCCTTCGATATGAAATCAGTGAACATGCCCGATAATGTTGCCTCTACCTGAACGCGTCCGTCCAGACGTTCAAACGGCATATATTTGATAAAGTAAGGGCGGTAATGATGTAAGTTTGCCCCTTCCAAATGGATGGAAGCATCAACCGTACTTTCCAATACAGGTTTCCCGGAAGGCGCAGGATGGAAGGTTCCTTCAAACATAAGATCAGCTTTGTTTTGACCCTCCATCACAGAGGTGGTAATCCGGAAATGAGATGTGTCACCCCATACCGGCGAATCAATCCGGCAATACAGATTTCCCAGCGACGTTACAAGACCACCCTCGCCCGCAGCCTGATCGGCAAAAATCACCAAACCCTGCCTTACGGTGAGCCTCCGGAATTCCATTTCCGCTTTTTTTTGTTCACCCTCTAAAAGATCGGCAATATTCAGTACGCCTGTACTGTCACGTTTTATCAATAGAGTGGGTTGATCAAGAATTATCTCTCTGAGAACCATCCTATTTCTTAGAAGGGGAAGAATTTCCACCCGGAAAAAAGCGTTTTTGATGGTTATTAAATTTGATGACCGATCTTTGTCCGGAACAACCACATTGGTAAATTGCAAGGCAAGCCCCGCGCGGATTGTCAAGGTCGCCTTGCCCTTTTCATAGGCAACATCACGATTCAATGCCTTTCCCACTGCCGCCGTGATGGATTCTTTATAATTCTCCAAACGGGACAACTGATAGGAAGCAAAAAACCAGGCAGACGCAAAAAGCGTAATGATTGTAATAAAAGATATTAAAACTATGATAGTGACTCGTTTTTTAATAGTCAATTTCCGGTGCCTTCCTTAGATGTTTTTTTACAACAACCGTTTGCCTCTGTCAATTTTTATGATGAAGGCGATATTAGAGAGTTTGTCATGTGTGTGACTTCTTACGGATAATGCAGGCTGCAAATACATTGATCATTGCCATAAAAGAAGCTGCCAATGCGGATACTATAACTTCATCAAAAAGTTTACTATGGGGAATATTTTTAAAAGAAGTATTTCTCTATATTTTAGAATATTAGAATTTTCGAATCTTCATCCTCTGGTTGCGGTTGTAACAGTTTACGTATTTGTATTACTATCAAATTAAGTATCAAAAAAACTATAAATAATCCGATTATGACTACTAAATTGTTTGTCAGGAAATGGCGTTCTATATCAACTATCGATTCTTTAATAAGCCCTATGGAGTACCTCATCGGCATAAACGGATACACCTTCTGGAAAAATACAGGTGTGGTTTCTATAGGAAAAGTCCCTCCGCTGGCACATAGTTGTAAAATCAGCATAATGATGGCCAGCAACTTGCCAAAATCACCAAAGGCAAGTATAAAAAAGTAGATTATCATAAAAAATGATGCTGATATAAGAAAGATAGACACTATCAACAAAAGGTCATTCGTTAAATTTAGATTAAAAAAGACATATAAAAGGGTCGAAAAGATTGTTGCCTGTATATTAATTAGACCCAAATAAGCCAGTAATTGATGATTTTTATTATAGTAGTTTCTGCTGAATACATGAAATCGATCATTTGCGTCATAGAATAGAACTATTATTAATACAAGAGCTCCCACCCATAACGATAATGAAATAAAGTACGGGGCAAGAGCTATCCCATAATTATTTACATTATTTTTGTTATCGGTTTCAAGGGCTACGGATTCTTTCATGAATTCTCCAAAGCCGGTTAATCCTTCTGCCTTTTCTTCGTTAGTTTTAATTTCAGAATCAAATTTCCGGGCAGCCGAATTTACTCCCGAATGCAGGATATTTGTACCTTTGGCCAATTCAGAAGTTCCATTTTTCAACTGACTGCTTCCATCCGCCAGTTTTTCTATCCCATCTTGCACCTGTAATGAAGCATTTGAGATTTTATGTATGCCCTCACTTAATGTTGCCGGTTTATCCGGCACTACGGTGGGAACAGCCCCGATGGATGCTTTTATTTTCCCGCTCCCTTCCAATATTCTATCTCCGCCTTCTTTTAATTGCCGGGCAACTTTTTGTTCCTGCACCTGCTTGGCGCCATTATATAACTTTTCAAAATCCTTGTTGAGTTTAAGCACACTCAATTTATTTCCTAAAACCAAAACACCGGCGGAAATCTGATCCAAACCGTCTGCGGCTTTATTTACTCCGGAGACATATTTATTAATACCAGAATCAAAAGTCTCATACCCGGCACTTAATTTATCCATGTTATTCGTGTATGTACGGATGCCGGTATTAAATTCTTGATAACCGTTTCTCAGAGTTGCAATTCCATCATTTAATTTTTTTGCTCCGTCATCTAATTTAACGGCTCCATTATTTAATTTGTTTGTTCCGTCATTCATTGTATGGAACCCATCCCGAATTATTTTCACTTTATCAACGCTTGATTGGATCGTGTCGGACAGAACCGTTACAGCCTGGCTTGATACCTCATTTTCAATATTTTTCTGAACCTGAATCATTACCCTGTCGTAAATTTGTGAAGTTATAAAATTGCTTTTTTTATTGGTTAAATATCTGATAACGGGCTCGTTTCTTTCTGATGTCCCGGCTTTTTCCAGGCTGCCCGTAAAGTCCTCCGGAATTATGATAACTGCATAAACTTCTCTGTTGTACATTTTACGGGTAGCTTCCTTCTCACTGGAGAAAACCACCATTTTCATAATATTTTTTCCCTTAATCTTCTCTAATATCGCCTTCCCTTTGTTTCCTTTATCAAGATTGACGATAGCCACCGGTATCCTGTTCAGTCTGGCATAAGGATCCCAGAAGGCCTTTAAGAAAAAAAAGGTATATAGAAACGGGATGATGAGTAAAACTGCTATCACTAAAAATCTTTTCAGTGAAAAATCAAATTCTTGTCCATACAGATTTTTTTTCATTTTTTCATTCCCTTTAGTTGTTAAATCTAAAACCGGTCCGCATAGATTTCTCTTTTAACGACCATAAAAAACTGAAGATTGGTGAAATCAATAACCAATACAAGATTACATTGAATGTCTTTCAAGTCAAGCATAGGTTCGGACAAATAACATTAGGAGCATTTAATCAGAAATTTTGTTCTTCAACTCGCTTAATTTGTTAAGCGCTTCCAGCGGCGACATGGAATGGATGTCAATTTTTTTAAGTTCAGCGATGATTTCATTATCCTTATCTTCCGAGACTTGATCATTTTTTATTCTGGCGAAAAGATTCATTTGGGGACTTGCATTTTTCCCGTTGCGTGTTCCCCGGACGATGCGGGGCATGCCGATTTCGTCAAACTCTCCTTTTTCCAGATTGCGCAGTATTTCTTTGGCGCGGGCAATCACTTCTTTCGGCACGCCGGCAATGCGCGCCACTTCGATGCCGTAACTGCGGCTGGTGCCGCCTTCCATTATCTTGCGCAGAAAAATTATTTTTTCTCCCCACTCCTTCACCGCGATATTATAATTTTTCACTCCGGATTTTGTCACCGTCAGATCCGTCAGCTGATGGTAATGAGTGGCAAACAGCGCGCGGACGCCCTTGTCCTGAAAATCATGAATGTATTCGGCTACCGCCCAGGCGATGCTCAATCCGTCGAACGTGGAAGTGCCCCGTCCTACTTCATCGAAAATAACCAGGCTCCGCGATGTCGCATTCTTTAAAATCTCCGCCGTCTCCGTCATCTCCACCATGAATGTGCTCTGGCCTTTGATCAGACTGTCGGAAGCGCCGACACGGGTAAATATTTTATCAACCACTCCTATTTTTGCTTTTGCCGCCGGAACGAAACTTCCCATCTGCGACAGAAGCACAATCAACGCCACCTGCCGGATATAAGTGGACTTGCCCGCCATATTCGGACCGGTGATAATGAGCAGTTTATTGTTCTGTAAATCAACCAGACAATCATTGGGAACAAAGCCTTCTTTTTTCAGCGCTGTTTCCACAACCGGATGACGTCCATCCTGGATTTCAATCGTGTCTTCTTCATTTATTTCCGGACAGGTATAATGATATTTTTCGGCAACCTCCGCCAGCGCGGCCAGAGCGTCAAGCTCGGCAACAAGATTGGAATTCTTTTGGATGTCCGTGATATAGCGGTCAAGGTTATCGCGCAGAGCCAGAAACAGTTCCAGTTCCTTTTCTCTGATTTTTTCTTCCGCGTTAAGAACGGTTTGCTCGAATTCTTTTAATTCCTGATTGATATAACGCTCGGCGTTAACCAGTGTCTGTTTTCTGATGTAGGAATCGGGAACCAGCGCGGCATTGGCTTTAGTCACTTCTATGTAGTAACCGAAAATGTTATTAAAACTTATTTTAAGGGAATTGATTCCCGTTTTCTTCCGTTCCTCTGCTTCCATCGCGGCAATCCATTTTTTCCCGTCGCGGCTGATCGATCGGAGCTTATCGAGTTCTTCATCGTAACCTGCGGCAATAAAACCGCCGTCCTGTGTTTTTTGCGGCGGATCGTCAATAATCGCACGGGAAATCAGATCAATAACTGCGGACATTTCCGTAAACCGCGAACGGATCGCGGCAATCGCCGGAGTTGTGGAATCCGTCAGCATGGCTTTGAGTTCCGGTATCGCCAGAAGAGAAACTTTCAGAGCAACCAGATCACGGGGATTGGCTACCCGCAAAGATACGCGACCGGCGAGCCTTTCCATATCATAAATACGCGATAAAATTTTGCGCAATTTTGACCGCAGGATATGGTCATCTTTAATTTCGGACACCGCGGCCAGTCTTGCCTTTATTCTTTCCGCGTCCACGAGCGGATAATTCATCCACCAGCGCAGGCGGCGGGTGCCCATCGGAGTCAGCGTTTCATGGAACAGAGAAAAAAGCGAACCCGCTTTGGAATTATTCTGAATTGTCGCAAATATTTCCAGATTTCGGCGGGCAGTGTCGTCAAGAAGGAGGAAATTTTCCGTGGAGTACCACCTTATTTCGCTGATGTGTTGAGGATTGATTTTCTGAGTCTGTTTAACATAACTTAAAATCGCGCCGGATGCGATCATGGCCGCCGGATGTTCTTTTATTCTGGGAGCATCCAGCATTTCGGCGGTAAAGTTTTCATTAAGCAACTCTTCCGCCTGCCGGGACTGAAAACAATCCTCTTCCAGATAATTAATCCGGAGTTCCGGCATCTGCGCATCCAGCGTTTTGAGTAATATCTTGTCGGGAAAATCATGCGGCAGGATTAATTCCTTAAAATCCAGTCCGGCAATCGCTGTGAAGAAAAATTCGCGGTCGGTAAATTCGCTGATCTGAAATTCACCCGTGGAAATATCCAGGAAAGCGAGCCCCAGCGTATCTTTGCAAATGCTGAGGCAGGCCAGATAATTATTTTCGCCCGCGGCAAGATTTTCTTCATCCACAAGAAGCCCGGGAGTGATGACCCGTATCACTTCTCTTTTGACAATGCCCTTGGCTTTTTTGGGGTCTTCGACCTGTTCGCATACCGCCACCTTGAAACCCTTTTCCACAAGTTTGGTAATGTAGGCGGAAGCGGCGTGATAGGGGAAACCGCAAAGCGGCACACTGTCTTCTTTTCCTTTATTGCGCGAGGTGAGAGTGATTTCCAGAACAGGCGCAGCCGTCACCGCGTCTTCAAAAAACATCTCATAAAAATCACCCATTCGATAGAGCAAAATACAATCGGGATGACTTTCTTTGATTTTAACGTACTGCTTCATCGCCGGAGTTAAATCGAGCGTCGCCGTCACCGCCATTTGCCATCGTCCCCTTTTTTCAGATCAATATATTCAGGATCTTCCGGTTTTTCCATTTTATGATTGGCGATAAAAGAATTGGCCAGCCAGCTGACAAAGCTTATTATCAGAGAACCTAAAAACGCGGAGAAAAAGTCCCTGACGACAAATCCCTTAACAAAATATGAGACCAGCTCCAGCATAAAAGCGTTGAGAAAAAAATAAAATAATCCCAGCGTCAATATACTCAGAGGCAAAGTCAGAAGAACTAAAACAGGCCTTACAAAAATATTAATAAGTCCCAAAACACAGGCGGCAATAACCGCCGTAGAAAGGGTGTCCACCTTGATGCCGGGCACAAACTGCGAGGCAAGCAAAATTGCGACCGTAATTATCAACCATCTTGTTATTATATACAGCATATAACTCCCCTTAAAATATCTTTACAACAAACAACTATCTATTCACTATTATCTTTTTACTATTCACTTGTCCACATTAACGGTTTTCTCTGATTTAAAGAAAATCCAGACAACACTGACACCGCTCATAAAAGTAGTCTCCCTCTTTATCAGCGGACTGTCCTCAAAAGTTGCTCCTTGAAGAAAATCGGCGCTGGCAAAGGCATTTAAAATGAATTGTTCATATGCCTTACTCAAACCAACAGTGAGCGTTGAGCCGCTGTATCCGCCTCCCGCCGAATATGCGGGACGCGTTGCTGTCGCGTAAGCCGGTTCCACCGTATAATAATAGGCATGATAACCGCTATCGGCAAACATCGGCCCGATTGATATTCCCAGATTCAATCCGGTGTCAGGAATTAAATCGTCTTTCATAAAATTAATTCGCGGGCTGAAGACCCAACCCTCGCGGCTTACAGAAGAATAATCAGTGGAAAAAAAAGCGCGTACCGGTAAGGTCAAATCCAATTTGTACTTATCTTCTTTGCTTTTCAAGAGCTTAATTTGCAAAGCCGGTCCCAATTCAAAAGTCGGATCAAGATCCGGCATACCGGCGCGCGCGGAATTATTGGAACTCTTTACCGGCACAGAACCATAGCCGCTAAAATCCAGCAAAATCCGATCCGTTTTAAAAATCTGTCCGGAAACGTGCTCCTCGTCTATTTTTAAAAAATCGCCGCGATAAACGACATAGGGATATGGCAGTGGATACAGCCTGTTTTCGTCCGAGCCGCGATAATCAGGAATCTGGAGTAAACCCAGCCCTATGCCTATTTCCCATAGAGGCTTTTCTTCACAAATCGCACTGTCGGGCAACAAAAAGCTCAAAAACAATAAAGCAATTATTACCCTGTAACGAATGCGCATATTTATTACCTTCCACAAATCCTTTTATTGGGCATTAATAGCTGTCCTTCATTTCCAAAAAAGATGTTTTATTTCATTTTCATACTTTGGCAGACTTATCATAGTTTGAAAAAAAATTATAATACCCAGTACTATAACAATAAGATATAGATATTTGCCTTTGTTACTTAATTTCGTAAAATAGTATTTAATAAATATATATACAGCGCCATAAACCAGAAAATATGTAACAGGATAATACTTTTCAATATGCATAACGTGAACTACAATTACTACTGCTAACGTTGATATTATCAAAGTTAGAATAAATGATAAAATTTGCAGCAAATAATGCTTTATTTTATTATTTTCTGATGGTGCCATTGTGTACGCTCCCTTTTTTGGAAATAATAAGTATCGTGAGGAACAGCGCGTTTGTTACCCCCTATTTGGGACTGTTCAAAAATGTTCAGATGCAAGGCGCGCAAAAAGCCGAACCGCGAGGCGTATATGTACATACGTTGAGCGGTGCGGTTTGCAGCGCAACACATCAGATGAGCGTTTTTCAACAGCCCCCCTTCTACTTATCAAAGGGCACAAACATCTTCGCCTTCGCGCCGCAAACCGGACATTCATCAGGCAGAACACCATCGGCAACATACCCGCAAATTTTACAGACGTAGTAAGTCGTTTCTCTTTCTTCCATGAAGTGCGACATGGCTTCTTTGTAAAGCTTGGCATGCGTTTCTTCCACGTCCTTGCTTTGGCTAAAATGCAGTACAGCTTCCTTATTGCCTTCAGCTTCCGCCAGTTTGACAAACTGATCATACGCGACTTCGGCAACCTGTTTTTCCGATTCGAAACTGGCGGCCAGATTCTCTTCCGTGCTTTTTATTTCTTTGAGCACTCTTAGTGCTCGGGCGCCGTGAATTTCTTCCGAAAAAGCAATGACGCGAAAAAGCTGCGCCATTTGTTTATAGCCTTCATCTTCCGCCTTTTGTGCGTAAACCTTGAGCCTTAAGGCGGCCTTCGCTTCACCAACATACGCCTGATTCAACGCATCCTGAATTTTATCCATATATTTCTTGACCTCTTATTTTGGAGTAATTTATGTCACTTCGACCGATAGGGAGAAGTCTTGTATTTAGATTGCCACGCCTTCTGAGAGAAGGCTCGCAATGACATCCTTTATTAGTATCCAGTTACTCACTCTGGGGCGAACTCATCCTTCGCTGCTCCGCAAACGGGGCAAGACCAATCATCCGGCAGTTTATCAAAAGGCGTTCCGGCAGGAATATCGCCTTCAGAATCACCTTCTGCCGGATCATAGACATACCCGCACACACCACAAACATATTTTTTCATTTTACACTCCTTAATATCTTTTCTTCCGCTAATTGCCGGTAACTCGGCATTAAGATTTTTATTATTACTGGATTCCCTCCTTCGCGGGAATGACAATGTTTATTTTTTATTCCATTATTAATTCGCAGCAGTTCTTTTGAGCAGTTCCGCCGCAATAGTTTTACCCATCTCATGACACTTTTCCAGAACATCACCATCTGGAGCATTTTTCACGGCGATTGATTCTGCAACAACATCAACTTTCATTTCTTTGAGCATTGCTTCCAGATGCTTTACCGACTCTCCACTCCAGCCGTAAGAGCCGAAAGCCGCGCCAATCTTATTTGCCGGCTTCAATCCTTTAAGATAGGTCATCACATCCGCCATCTGCGGCAGAATATTATTGTTCAATGTCGGTGAACCGGCAATCAACGCGCCGGCATCAAGTACCTCATAAACAACTTCGCTGCGGTGAGTTTCATTCATCGACAAGAGTTTTACCTTGACGCCTGCCTGCGCCAGAGCCTCGCTTATGGCACTAGCCATTTTCTCGGTGGAGTGCCACATTGTCGCGTAAACCACAACAGCTTTGGCCGTTGGCTTTTGAGAAGCCCATTTTTTGTAAAGATCAATAATCCAACCGATATTTTTGCGCCAGATCGGCCCGTGATCGGGAGCGATAACTTTGATTTTCAGTCCCGCTTTAGCAACCTTCTCCAGAGCGTTTAGAACAATCGGAGAATACGGCAGAACAATGTTTGCGTAATATGTCGCCCCTTCACATTCCAGAGTTGCCGCCGGAATTTCATCGGCAAAACGCTCCAGTGTCGCCAGATGCATCCCAAAAGCATCCTGCGAAAACAGAATCTCATCTTTGGCCAGATATGTAAACATGCTGTCCGGCCAGTGAATCATGCGCGTTTCCATGAAAGTCAGCTCCATGTTGCCGAGGCTGAGCGTTTCGCCGTCTTTCACTGGAATGATTTCATGCTGATCATGGAACAACTCTTTGAGTGTCTTTACGCCGACTGCCGAAGCAAAAACTTTTTCAGGTTTGATGAAATCAATCACTTCAGGCAGAGAACCGGAATGATCCATTTCGGAATGATTGGAAATAATATATTTTATTTTGGAAGGTTCAATTACGGATTTAATGCGGGACAGCATTTCATCTTTGAACGGCGCTTTGACCGTATCGATCAAGGTAATATCATCCGCCATCACCAGGTAAGCGTTATAGGTGCTGCCGTGAGGCGTTGTGTATCCATGAAAATCCCGGATTGTCCAATCGATGGCGCCAACCCAGTAAACATTATCAGTTACTTTTATTGCCGAATAAACATCTCTCATTATTTCACCTCTTGGTTAATTTATGTCGGAGATAATATAAGGTCTAATGAGGCAATGTCAATCAATACTTATACCAATTTTTATGATGTTGACTTGCTTTTCTTTTATTCCTATAATTTTTGTAAAGAAAATATCAAAACTGGAGAATTTTCATACTGCCTTGCACGAAAATAAGAAGAGAAATTTAAAGACTATGTATTTACCCTGGCCTCTTGACCTTTCGTGGTTTTTTCTGCAACGGAAAATATTGGGGCGTAAATTACCACTTCTGGCTAGCTTCAAGGTTACCTATCGCTGCAACCTGGCCTGCCGTGCCTGCCCTTTTCATCTGCGCTCTGACGACGAAAATGCCAACATGTCCTGGAATACGGCAATCGCAGCATTGGACTCCCTGCGCCGGCTCGGCACACAGATGGTCGTTTTTGAAGGCGGCGAGCCGCTGCTTTGGCGCGATGGTTCTTACCGCCTTCACGATCTTGTTCTTTATGCAAGGCAACACTTCCTGCGTGTGGCGGTGACAACTAACGGCACACTGCCTCTTGATGTTCCGGCACACACGCTCTGGGTAAGTCTGGACGGATTGAAGGAAACGCAAAACGAGTTGAGAAGTAATTCCTTTGAACGCATTTCTCAAAACATTAAAGAAACGAAACATCCCCGGGTTTTTATTCATTGCACGCTGAATCGCCACAACTGGAGTGATGTTGATTCTTTGGCAAAGTGGGTGCGGGAAATGCCGACATTACAGGGGATGACCGTTCAATTTTTCTACCCCTATGACCAGGGAGAAGATGACCTTTCTCTTTCATCCGAAGATCGCCGTGCCGCCATCGAGAAATTACTGGAACTAAAAAAATCGGGACTGCCGATTTTGAATTCGGCAGGCAGGCTCAGAGCAATGATTGATAATCGATGGAAATGCCATGATGACATTCTGATTAATGTCGATCCGGATGGCACCATTACAAAAGGCTGTTATGTCAAAAGCCGGGGTGAAATAAATTGCGATACCTGCGGATTTACGCCGGTCGCCGAGGCTTCCGGCGCTCTGGACTTAATTCCGGAATCACTGTATGCGGGATGGCGGTTGTTTCTTAAGACATAAGATAAGCCCGGGTAGAATTAGAATTGCAGCCCCGCAGTTGTTGCTTTCAAATTGATCTTCATTTTTATCCATTGAAAAATTATTTCTTTATAGTTGAAAGAAATAATCAAACTAATTTCTGAATCTTCAGTTTATCAATTTCCGATTTTATGCTAACTTACAGTCGGTAATTCACAAAATATAATAAAAGAGAATTTGCAGATAATCCGCAATGTTCATTATGTAACTAAAAACTTATCTATATGCATACCATTTGTATAAGGATGGATTAATAAATGACAAAGACTATTATAGATTATTTGTCAGAGCAAGCATTGAAACAGCCTCAGGCAAGTGTAATCATATCTCCTTTATGCGAAGATCTGACTTATGATAGATTGTATTTACACGTCCAAACAACAGCGGCAATTTTGCAATCGCAAGGAATTCATCGCCAAAGCCGCATTGCCGTCATCTTTCCCAGCGGGCCCGAACTGGCTACAGCAATTGTTACCATTTTAACTTGTGCTGTCTGTGTACCGATTAATCCAGATTATTCAGCAGAAGAAATCAAAGCTTCAATTACCTTATTGAAAGTAGACGCGGTTATTTTACCGGAAGGAAGCGTGCATTTTGATGTTTGCTTTAAGCTTGGCCTGACCATTTTTGTGGTCTACCGGAACCCGGCTGAACCGGCAGGGCTTTTTCAGCTTGGAGATTTGAAAAGCGAGGGCTGTATTGAGGATTTGCCGGGACTGGACGATATTGCCATAATTTATCATACATCCGGAACAACTTCCGTACCGAAAGTAGTGCCACTTACTCACAGAAATCTTTGTTACCCCATTCAGCCTTATATAGAGCATTTCGGGTTGACGTCACGTGACCGGACAATTGGTCCCATACCTCTTTTTTACACATTTGGCGTCGCTCAAATGTTGAAAATGACCATTGCCTTTGGCGGCAGCGTGGTGTTTTTACCGGAGTATTCGATAAAAACCATGCTTGCCGGGTTGAAGGAATATAAAGCGACCCGTTTTGCCGCCGGGCCTGCGACTCTCGACGTAGTAGCAGAATATATCAAGAAAACCAGTTTACCGCCGGAAGAATATTTCTTGCGTTTTATCTTAACTGGCGGCGCCGCAATAAAACCTGCAACTGCAGCGGCGTTGGAAGCCTATTTCAAAGTTCCCGTCATCGCCAGTTATGGCATGTCGGAGATTGGCGAAGCACTGGCTGTCGCTCCAATGCCTCCGCGCAAAAGATTTTTAGAATCCGTTGGTGTTGTTCTGCATGGTGAAATGGCTGTGATGGATGATAATGGCTGTATTTTACCGCCGGGAAAGCAGGGCGAGATCGCTGCTCGCGGGCCAGGTGTTTTTTCCGGGTATGAAAACAATGAGGAGATTAATAAAGAAGCTTTTGCTTACGGATGGTTTCATACGGGGGATCAGGGTTATATAGATACCGATGGCTATTTATTCATAACCGGCAGATTAAAGGAAATTATCAACAAGGGCGGACAAAAAGTATCGCCCCTGGAAGTAGACGACAGGCTTCTAAGGCTCCCGGGCGTTAAAGAAGCAGCATGTTTTCCCTGTCCGCATCCCAATTTGGGGGAAGATGTCGCCGCCGCAGTTGTCCTTGATACCAATGCGCTGCTTAGCGCTGGCGATATCAGGCGGATGCTTCGTGCGACTCTCGCAAATTTCAAGGTTCCGAACCGAATAATATTTGTTGATGATATACCGAAAAATAATGGGAAAGTTAAGCGCAACAACCTTTATAAATTACTTTATGAGTGCGAACCGGAAAAGTTTGGACAGGGCCGTTATATTGCGCCTCGGAATTCTTTGGAGTCTGAGCTTGCCGAAATATGGCAGGAAATTCTACACCAGGAAAAAGTCAGCGTGGAAGATGATTTTTTTGCACTTGGTGGCGATTCACTCCAAGTTATCATTCTTCTTATTGAAATCGAAGAGCGATGGGGGAAAGTCTTTCCGCCAAGTGTGATAATGGAGGCGGGCAATATAGCCGGATTAGCGGCAATCATCAGTGCGGACAGAGCCGTTGATAAGCTGGTGACCATCCAGCCTGAAGGATCGATGCCGCCTATTTTCTGTATCCATAGCATTAAGGGGGATGTAATGATTTATCGCAACTTGATGCCATATTTTGGTCTTGATCAGCCCCTCTATGGATTGCGTTTAGGTGCTATTGACAGTAGGGTGAAGATTGATATTCCGGTTTTAGCTGCCGAGTATATCCAATTGATTAGGCGTGTCCGGCCCGCGGGTCCATACAGGCTGATGGGTCACTCGTTCGGTGGAATTGTAGCCTATGAAATGGCCCAGCAGTTAAGAGCAGCGGGCCAAATTGTAGAGTTGTTAGCCTTATTAGATACAGCCATTCCGCGATTTTATTACATGATACAGGTTTCAGAAGGGCAAGTTGCTTCATTAGACGCAGCCATTCCGCGATTTTATTACTCATTAAAATTTAAGTTTGCAGAAAGATGGGAGTATTTACGTACTATTGGATTAGGCAATTACCTGACTATCCATATAAGCCGGGCTGTTAATTGGGTCCGGCGAAAGTTCGGGTTTTCTGACGGAACAGAAACAGAAGTTATTCTCAAGTCTGCCGCTAATAAATATATGCCTGCAGGTTATTTGGGGGATGTAGTGATGTTCCGCGCAGTTGAAGAACTTGGAAAATATGCCGGGTATTATGAAAGATGCATGGGATGGTCGAAATATATTCAAGGCAAGCTGCATATTGCGGAAGTTCCGGGCAATCATGTTTCTTTGCTTTTGGAACCCAATGTAGGCGTACTTGCAAATAAGGTAAAAGAATTCCTTCCCGTGAATAAATAATATGATGTGAAAGGAAAATCCGGTTTAATGTCCCGGTGACATTTGGCTGCTGCACCTCACGAAAGAAGAGTTTCCTTCAGAATTGGATGGGAGCTCGCAATTTTTTTGTGGCGTTGGTCAAAAAGACACTCAGGTTACGGCGGGAAGAGAATCCATCAAGGATTCATGGATTAAGAAAATTCCCTTTTTAAAATTCAATAAGAAATCATCATTTGCTGGCAGAATGGTTCACTGCATTATTTTAAATGTACTACCCAAAATGTTTTTTAATGATTTCAAGGTATTTTAGACCATACTTTAAATCGGGTTCCAAATAGTTCCCTTCAGCCCATTCATTCCAGGATTTAATAAACACGATATTCGTTTCATGTTTTTTTAAATTAATAAGTTCTTTAATTTGAATCACATGCTTTTCAAATAGTTCAGGCGTTGAGTTATGAAAAACAACACCTTCCCTTCCGCTTCTTGGGGTATGGTCCCAATTAGGGAAAATGGATGGAAATACCCGCGCGTCCTTATCTTCTTTGCCTGCGAAAAAAGGCATCATTGATTTATAGCTATATACCATCGGCATACCTCTAAAAATCTTATTCAGTTTATCAATCATTTTTCTTTTTAGGGATCTATTTAAACATAGATACGTAAACAATCTATTGATATTAACTGCATTAACCTTTTTTTCTAATATTGGTTGAATTTCTGATACAAGAGTGGAATGGCCAACAAAATAAATTCCCTTTAATCCATTTTCCTTTGCCAGTCTTTGCCAGATGTCAATAAAAACAGATATATCTGAGAATGCCATAGGTTTATAAATCACAAATAGTGGCTTATCTTCTACGGTAATATACCTTTTGTCTTTAAATGCTGGAAGAACCTCATAAAAATGAGCAGTATAATCTTCAATGCCATGATATAATTGTTCAATAAGAATATTTCTATTGGTTAAACCATGGTCAAATCCCTTCCAGGTTTCATTTGCCCATGCCAGGCAAAATGGGAAATCCGGCTTACCTGATGTTAATACTTCATTAAAGGGATGTTCCAGAAGTCTTTTGCCATTTCCAAACCAATAATGCCAGTAACAAAATCCTTCGATACCATGTTCACGAGCCAAATCTGCTTGCGCATTTCTTGTATCCGGCAGGCGTAAATCGTAATAACCTAAATCGGCAGGGACACGAGGTTGATAGTGTCCTTTAAACAACGGCTTTGCCTTCCCTACATTGGTCCATTCCGTAAAACCTTTTCCCCACCAAATATCATTTTCAGGAATTGGATGGAATTGTGGCAAATAGAATGCAATTAAACGCGGGTTAGTTTTTTGCTTTACCATAATTATATTGATTAAATTAATAAGAACTTTCTTTTTACTGTCGGCTTATCAGGATTATTTCAAAAATCAGAATCCCCTGTACGCTGCTCTCTCCTCATGTAATTATTATCGGGAAAAAATAGAGAAGCAAACTATATCTGCTTCACGACTTTCGCAGGATTTCCGGCAATTATGCTTCTGGGCGGATACTCACCGGCAAGAACAAGTGCGCCCGGAGCCACAATAGAACCCGAACCTATTTTTGCGCCTTTTTGTATTGTGCAGTTTACACACAGCCAGACATCATCACCGATTTTTATTTCCTCTGAAGGCATGCTCCAATCAAGTTCTGGCGCATGGGGTGCTTTCTCGAAACACGGAATAAAATTATAACAAATCATCTCGGTTTGCTTGCCTCTAAGCTCCGGATCAACAGGATGAGGATTAAAATCCTGAATAAAAACATTCCAACTGCATAAAAGGCGCTTTCCGATTCTAATTCTTTTTCGCGAATAGATTCCGGCAGCTGAGATCACACAACATTCGCCTATTTCTATCGAGCCCTGTCCGTAAGCTTCTATTTTGGCATTTTCGTAGACAATCGAATGATCGCCGATTTGTATCCGGGCATCGGGTTTTTCGGCACTTAAAGTGGAAAATCGCTGCAGCCTCACATTCTTACCGAACTTGATGGTTTCTTTCGGAAGAAACAACTTGCATAAAATATGTGTGTACTTAAAGAGTATAATGATTCTCGCCGCGCCCAATATCTGAAACGGCCGTTTTTTAATCGCCCCAAAGACTTTTTTTATAAAAAATTTCATCTTCAAAACAGTGTATTAAATCACCAAGAATATGCAACATTTTCGTATTGCCGTCATGTTTTTGGTTTCCAATAATTACGAGGTATAATAATCAGAAATAATTATTGATAAGGACTTCCTTTTTGTTGGAAGAAGTATATTAAGCGAATTCTTGTGTCAAGAAGAAAAGAAAAAGTAAAACGAACACTGAAAGGTAATGTTCATATTACACCTTTCGAAGCGATAATCCTCAATTTTGACAACTCCAAAATACTGAAGATTTGTGAAATATGCATTCAATGACCTTATGAATTATTACAATAATATCCCTTTTTCTCTTGAGCGGATCTGAAGACCCGCACTACGTTTCCATAAATCTTCAACGGCAAATCCCTGATTCTTAGGCCGTTTCCCTCCCCTGCCATTCGTTCCTTTTTTTACCTTGAAAAACTGCCTCTTTGAGCTTATCTTAACAATAGTCACCTTATATGGAGGCTTATATGGAAACAGTTTCAACTCCGCAAAGTCTACTGAAGGAGCCAAAAGGATTATCGGATCGCATTAAGTGGTTGCGCGATTATTATTTCCGCGGCAACGACCGCGCCTGGAACAATGAATACACATCATGGACTACAGGCACTCCCTGGGACATTCTCTTCAATGAAATGACTTTTTATATTGTCCCGGAAACCTACACGCTCATCAACACGCTGGGAGCGTCCTATCTTCAGGCGGCAAGGCCCGTGAAACTTCATCCCGATTTCTGGAAATGGACGCGGGTGGAGCGACGCGCGTGGTTTGTACGCGAGGCGATTGTCAACTACGTCCCGCAGGAAATACTGCCGGGCGATCTTCTGGCGGGCGCAAGATTTAATATTCAGACCTCCATGTGCTTCACCGAAGAGGAAAGCAGGCAGTGGCTGCGCGAAGTGAAAGGTAAAAACGGCGCGAGGGCAAAGATGAAATGGTTTCATGATCACGGTTACGGCAACGCCGGCGCGACGAGCGGCCATCTTATTCCGGGTTATGAGAACTTACTGAAAATCGGCTGGAAGGGAGTTTATAGCGAACTTCTCACCCTTTACAACGCGCTTGCAGAAAGCGAACGCAAGGGACCCAAAGGCGCCCAGCTTCGCGCTATGATTACGGCATCCACAATGGCGCGCGACCTTGCCACAAAATATAAAGAACTTTGTCTTGAGCTTGCGCAAAACGAAAAAGACACCGTACGGAAAAACGAACTCTCCGCGATGGCACAGAATTTAAGTCGAGTACCGTGGGAACCGGCAAACACTTTCTGGGAAGCCGTGCAGGCGCTTTGGCTCAATCACATGCTGGTGATGACCGATGAAAATTATCCCGGCCCCGGCGTCTCCTTTGGCAGAGTGGACCAGTATTTGCTGCCTTATTATCAGCGTTCAGTGGCCGAAGGCATAGACAGGGATTTTGCCAAGGAAATTCTGAAATGCTTCTGGGTCCACGCCAACACCGCCTACGACGCGATGATTCGCAACGGGAATCAGGGAATCACCGCCGGTTTCGGCCAGCTCATCACCCTCTCCGGTCTGGGCGCGAATGGAAAAGACATGACCAACGACCTTACTTACGTTATTCTGGAAGTCATCGATGAAATGTCGCCCATTCTGGAACCCAAGCCCAACGTGCGCCTGCACCGCAACACCCCGGATGAGCTCCTTGACAAAGTCGTTGACATGATCGAAACAAGCCAGGGTGCCCCTTTCCTGCTGAATTTCGATGAACGCTCCATGGCCGGAATGATACTTGAAGCAAAAAAAGCGGGGCTGGAAAATCTTATAAACGAAAGCAACGCACATGAATACGCGCCGGTCGGCTGTCTCGAAAACACAATGGTCGGCAACGACCGTTCCGGTACGGTTGACAACAACATCAACCTGCTCAAAGCTGTCGAGTTGGCAATGACCGGCGGAAAAGACCTTCTCCCCTTTACCGATCCCCTCACGGGCAAGACCGAAATACGCAGGCAGGACGGCCCGAAGACCGGAAGATCAACGGCTTTCCACACATGGGATGAATTCTGGGAAGCCTACGCACGACAGACGTGCTACATCCTTCAGAAATGCGTTGATCTCTACGAAACCTCCGAATCCATACGCGCCCGCTTCTTCTCGACGCCTTATCTTTCCTGCATGGTCAAGGGCTGCGCCCAAAAAGGAATGGATATCACGCAGGGCGGTGCGGAAATTAATTTCACCACTATGGAAGCCGTCACCTACGCCACAACCGTGGATTCGCTTCTGGCAATAAAATATCTCGTCTTCGATGAAAAGCTCTGCACCATGAGGGAACTTATAAGAGCGTTGCGGGCCAATTGGCAGGGTTTTGAAGTTCTTCAGGCACGGGCAAAAAACCGCGCCCCCAAATATGGACGGGACGACAACGAGGCCGACGCGATGGCCCGTAAAGTGATGGAACTGTGGTGCGACGAAACCTGGAGGCACTCCACGAAATCCACGAAACGCAGATACCGTCCGGGAATGCTCAGTTGGAACTACTGGGCGGGCGACGGATACATCATGGCGGCAAGCGCCGACGGCAGAACGAAAGGCCAGTTTCTTTCCAATGCCATCTGCCCCTCGAATGGCGCAGACATCAACGGGCCGACTGCAAACGCGAACTCCGTGGGCTTTGTGCTCGGTGGCAAGGCTTCAGATTCGCGCGGCGACTGGAAGGATTACCTGAATATTCTTCCCAACGGAGCAAGCCATACCATAACTTTCAATCCTTCTATTCTACGCGACCCCGAACATAAGGGTAAATTCAAGGCGTTTCTGAGAGGCTATGCCGAAAACGGCGGCACCGCCCTGCAGATCAATATGCTTGATCCCGGCATGCTCAAGGACGCGCAGCGGCATCCTGAGAACTACCGCCATCTGCTGGTACGCATTACCGGTTATAACGCCTACTTCACCTCGGTGGGACGTGAGTTGCAGAACGAAGTTATCGAACGGCTGAGTCACAACAAATTCTAAGGACTCTGTGGGATGACGGACAGTAAAACAGAAGGCTCAATTCTGGAAATCATACGCATGTCCACGGAGGACGGCCCGGGACTTAGAACTACCGTCTTCTTTAAGGGCTGCCCGCTTGCCTGCGTCTGGTGCCACAATCCGGAAAGCATAAGCCCGAAACCGCAGATTCAATGGATGCATACAAGATGCCTCGGCTGCGGCATCTGCGTCGATACCTGCCCGAAAAAGGCGCTGGAAAAAACTCCGAAAACGATCAAGATCAAGCGCTCGCTGTGCGACGGCTGTGGTCTATGCGCGAAGGAGTGCCCGACAACGGCAATGGAACTTCTGGGTAAAAAATGGAAAGTGCGGGAACTGGCCGATGAACTTGTCAAGGACCGCGTGTATTTTGAGCAGTCGGGCGGCGGGATCACACTTTCCGGCGGAGAGGCAGTCATGCAGCATGATTTCTGCCTCGCGCTTCTAAAGGAATTAAAAAAAAGGGGGATCCAGACCGCCCTCGACACCTGCGGACAGGTACCATCAAAAACACTGACAGACATTCTGCCTTTAGTTGACATTTTGCTCTACGACATAAAAGAGATTGATACAACAAAACACAAACAGTTCACCTGTTCCGGAAACGAAAGGATACTGGACAATGCCGTCTTCGCCGCGGATTACATTAAAAACAGCATCCCACGAAAAACGTTCTGGATACGTACTCCTGTTATTCCGGGAACCACGGATACTCCGGAAAACATCCGGGGCATCGGAGATTTTATAAGCAGGAATCTGCACAAAGCGGTCAACCGCTGGGAGCTGTGTTCCTTCAACAACCTTTGCCGTGACAAATACAAACGGCTCGAAATAGACTGGCCATATGCCCAAACCGGACTGCAGGATAAATCCCGGATGGAGGAACTCTGTGCGATAGCGAAAAGCGCGGCACCCTTCACCGTTGTCTGCTGGAGCGGAGCAACAAAACTCGAAGAAAATTCAGAAAGCAAACCGGCAAAGCAATGCTCCACGGTTTGCGGATGTTGAAAACTGCCGAAAGGACCAAACCATGACAACAAACACTTTTACCGCAGATGACATGAAGGCTTTCGAACCCGCCGAAAAAATCGGAATTATCGCCACTGTAACGCCGGAGGGTCTGCCGCACATTTCACTTCTTACATCGGTCATGGCATCAACCCCCCGCCAGATTACCGTCGGGGAATTCTGCAAAGGATTAAGCAAGGAGTATTTACAGCAGACGCAAAAAACCGGCTTTGCCATTTTGACGATGGACAAAAAACTCTGGCGCGGCAAAGCCCTCTGGACTTACCTAAGAAAAGAAGGCCCCGAGTACGAAATATACAACAAGCAGCCCATGTTCCGCTACAACACCTATTTCGGCATCAACACCGTGCATTATCTGGACCTGATTAATACTTCGGAAGGCACTCCCCTTGAACTTTACCCCATCATCAAGTCGGCAATTCTGACAAAGATTGCAAAAAGTGGTGTCGTCAATCAAAGCAATGAACGCGTGCTCACTGTCTTCGGAGAAAGATTATTAAACAAGCTCGATTCCATAAAATTTTTATCGTTCATAGATAATGACGGCTATCCCGCGATTATTCCCGTTCTTCAATGCCAGGCAGCCGGCACGAACCGCCTCGCATTTCATCCCGGCGCTTTCGGTGACGAACTGAAAACCTTGAAGCCGGGACTGACCGTGGCGGTTTTTTGCATGAGCATGCAAATGGAAAATGTTCTGGTGAGGGGAAAATTCAACGGCTTTACAAAATGTCGCCGCATAGAACTGGGAGTGATTGACATAGACTGGGTCTACAACTCCATGCCTCCCAATCACGGTCAGATTTACCCGCCCGTGCCACTTAAGAGAGTCGTAAACTTCTAAGCATTTATATTCTGGCTCGCCCTGTATTTATTCCTGAATTTCAAGGCAACCGTTACCAGGCCAATCATCACCGGCACTTCCACCAGCGGACCGATAACAGCCGCAAAGGCCGCGCCGGAATTAATGCCGAACACGGATATTGCCACGGCAATCGCCAGTTCGAAATTATTGCTGGCCGCAGTGAAAGCCAGCGTAGTTGTCTTCGAGTAATCCGCGCCCAGCTTCCTGCCCAGCCAGAAAGACACCAGAAACATGACAACAAAATAGATGAGCAGCGGAATGGTGATGCGCAAAACATCCAATGGAAGTGTGATGATCAAATTACCTTTCAGGCTGAACATGACCACGATGGTGAATAAAAGCGCGATCAGCGTAAGCGGACTGATTACGGGAACAAAGCGCGAATGGTATTTTTCTTTTCCCATGAGTTTTACGCCGATTAATCTTGTCAGCGCACCGGCAATGCACGGAATACCCAGGTAGATGAAAACGCTTTCGGCAATCTGGCGAATGCTGACATCCACGACGCTTCCGGAAAATCCAAAGTACGGTGGAAGAACCGTTATGAAGAACCACGCGAAGACGCTGTAAAAAAGAACCTGAAATATGCTGTTGAAAGCGACCAGCCCCGCCGCGTATTCCATGCTGCCTTTGGCCAGTTCATTCCAGACAATGACCATGGCAATGCAGCGAGCAAGGCCTATCATTATTAAACCCACCATGTATTCGGGCTTGTCGGGCAGGAAAACTATCGCGAGGACGAACATTAACACGGGGCCGATGAGCCAGTTCTGCATAAGCGACAGGCCGAGGACTTTCCCATTGTGAAACACTTCCGGCAGTTCCTCGTATTTCACCTTGGCAAACGGCGGGTACATCATCAGAATCAGCCCGGCGGCGATGGGAATGTTTGTCGTGCCCGCCTGAAACGAATTAATGAATGTTTCCACTCCCGGAATGAAATAACCGAAGCCCACCCCAAGAATCATCGCCGCGAAAATCCACACGGTGAGGTATCTGTCCAGAAATGATAATTTACCTGCCACGTGTTCAGACATTGAACGCTCCTCAATCAATTATTATTTTTGACTGGAAAAGCAGGTTGACTATTTAAGCATATATACCTGTTACGATTTCAATTAAATCAATCTGCTAAATATTTTTCAAATAATTCTTTGTTCCAATTGAGCTGGGTTCCCGCGGCCTGCAAAGAAGCAAGAAGCAACGCTTCCGAAATTTCCTCTTTTGCGGCTCCGGCAGCGAGTGCGTCTTTAATGTGATGCTCTGTACAATGATTACATCTGAAAACCGACGCCACGGCTAATCTGATCAATTCCTTTGTTTTTGCATCTAAAACAGTTTTCTGTTTGGCAACATTGGAAAAATGCTGGTAAGCATTGCCCAGGGGCGATTTTTTTAAATACCATGGGGATTCATTATTCATAACGTTTCTCCTTATATTTTTTATTGTCCAACTGCCTTTTGCAATATGCCTGTCAGCAGCAGCAACCGCCGCCCTTTTGCGGTGAATCGCTCGTGTCCGGCCCGCAGGTGCATTCGCCGCCGTTTCGTCCGAACATGGCGTTTAGCACAGCGTTCGCGCAGCCCACTCCCGACTGCACGGCTATCGCGCCCGCCGGACAGTTTTGGAAACACGCGCCGCATTCCATGCACGCGTCGCGGTTTTGTATTTGCACGTACCTGCTGTTCATTTTAAACACTTCTTGAGGACAGACATCAAGGCACATTCCGCATCCGGTACATTTATTTTCATCGAGTTGCAAAGTGACAACATCTTTAAGATAGACAGGATTTTTCATTTTCTAATCTCCTAATATGCTAACACGGCGCCGATCCACATCACAACTCCCGCGGCAGCACATGCGATCTCCAGAGGCAGTGCCCAACGCATCTCCCTTTTCACACCTGAGAGCGATGTATAGGTGGAACAGCCGGTAAAATTCATCGCCAGAAACCCCGAAACAGCGGGAACAATCAGGAGCCACGCCCCGGCTTCAACCCTTCCCGCCCATGCCGACAGATTAATCCCGCGAAGACTAAGCATTATCATGGCCATGATAATGCCTGTGGCAAAACCCTTTATGGAAAACGCCCGCCCCGGAAGATACGGAAGCAGTAGCGGATTGAGTACCGATCCTCCAACAAACGCGCAAAGCAGCGCCAAAACGGCAAACAAGCCCAAACTCAGGGCGTTTGCCCGGAATCCCGCAGGCCCCAGAAATCCGCTTATAATAAAAAATAAGGCGGCAGGAATCAAAAATGTTTTCAGAGCTTCAACAAGCTCGATGGGAATAAGTACAGCCCTCTCTCTAAGCGGAAAACTTTTTACCCGCATTCGCGCAGTTGCTTTAAAACCGGCATCCAGATAGGCGGATAAATCTTCCGCAAGAATTGGTCCATACTGAATATTGAATCCTGAAAATTGTTTTACCCTGTACGCGGACACTCCCGGAGCACCCAGCTGAGGAAGGATTAATTTTCTGTGACTGACAATATTTTTTAGACCGCTTGATTCTATCCTTCTTACCAGTTCATCCGTGCCGAAAGTTCCCTTGCCCGCGGCGCACCAGACATTGATTCCTTTTGTGTCCAGAACAAGAATCCATCCCGAACGTCCTGTAAGATTTGAGCGCAGGCGGTCGAAACTCATTTTGTAATTTGCGGAAACAAAAACCGGCGACTTATCATCAGGCGTCCCTAAAGCGTACAGTCCGGGGGCAACCATATAATCCATTCTTCCTACGCCCCAACGTGCCTTGAAACTTCCCCAATGGTCTTTGAAAAAAAGCTTCGAAGATACCTGCGGCAGTACGGCCGATTTTGTATCTACAAAACCTGTTACAAAAGACTGATTTAAATCGGGAATGGCCTTTTCCGGCGCGTCAGTGGCTGTGCCGCAGCCGCAACTAACTTTTTCCTGAATAACAGGCAATTTAAATTCTTCCATTACTTTATCCTCAACAAACACTGTCAGCAACTGCATTCCGTTGCCGAATCTTTTATGGCCTCAATAAATATTTTAACCGCTTCCAGCACATCTTTTCTTTTATCTGCCTTGATATTACCTAAAATTCTCACAAGAAAATCCGTCAGGCACTTCATTACTTTTTTATGAGTCGCTCTTCCCTCCGCCGTCAGGGTCAGTTTTGCCGCGCGTGAATCGAAATCCGCCTTTTCCCGCCGGACAAGCCCTTTTTTAATCAGCGGATCGACCAGCCTTGTGGTCGTGCTTTTTTCCACGAAAAGAAGTTTATGCAGATCGGCCATATAAATCTCTTTTTCCTTGGCCATGGCATCCAGAATCGCAAACTGATGGAAAGTAACGCCTTCGCAAAAAGCCACATCCTGCCGGCAGCAGCGCGTTACCTGCGCCATGCCGGTGAATATTTCCAGCAAATCCGCGTGATAATTATTTGTTTTCGTTTTCATAGTTGTATTATACAACTAATTTCCCGTTTGTCAAGATGTTTTAATTTCACTTTATCTTCTGCCGCTTTTACAATCATGAAATAAAATAGAATTAAATCATTGAATTCGTTAGATTGAAAAAAAGAATTGCTGACCGGAATGTTTAAAAAAATCGACTGCCGGGCATTGAAATCCGGCAGTCGTGTATATTGAAATTAATTTCCTACCGGTAACTAAACCAGTTCCTCTCCTTCCTTGTAATCCCGCAGGGATTCCGACGAAACAGCCTCATTTGCTTTTTCCGCTGCTTTTTCATATCCTTCTTTGACCTTGCCGATAATATCTTCGCGCATTTCCTTACCACTCTTGGGCGCAAACAGAATTCCCAGAGCAAAACCGATTACTCCGCCGATAATAAAACCAGTGAGAAGATCTCCATTATTTTCTGACATAAAACACCTCCAAAACATTTGTCACAATTATTCGTTTTCAATGCACACTGTTTGATATTTGTACCACATGTTAAGGTTGAATTCAATGGCGCTTTAGGATTACATATTTGAAATATTGCAGGAGGATATTTTCTACGCAGGCAGCAAGTGCATTTAATGTGCCCGGTGCTTGTTAAAACAAGAGAGCGATATTTATTTTAAAAATCCTTTAAACAAATAATCCAAACCGTCCGCCATCCGGCTTTCAATCGAAAAATTCACACTGTCGGCAAAGATGTCCAACACAACAAGAGCATTAAGGCTGGCATCTCTGCCTTCAATCGTCCTGAGTCTTTTACAAAAACTTTCATTGACAAGCCTTATATTTTCATACGTCTCGGCCAGTTTTTTCAAATCCCAATCAGGTTCAGCGCCGCGCTGATACAGAAAATATTGACCCAATAAATACATCGAAATAGCGCGATACGCGGTTTCATGTATCGTGGCAAACGGCAGATGAAAACGCACCATTGGTTTTAACTTTTCCAGTACGGAACAACCGCTGGTAACCATATATATACCGATTAAAGAACTGACGCCGTGCTGTAAAGCCACCTCTTTGATGTATTTTCTTTCCGGTGCGGTTACAAGTACCTCCACCGGCTCATACGAAACAAAATTACTGAAGTAATTCACGACCTCTACCATATTTACTGCAATGGGGCAGAATTCATGTTCTTCACTCAATGTACAGTTCGGGCATCTAAAACAGTCCAGTCTTGTCCAGTCCGGACAAATTCTTTCTCCGGCCGGTATTAGATTTAGAGTGACGCTGTCCAATTCGATGTTGAATTCCTTCTCAACGCCGCTTTTGAATACAAATTTGTAATTGTACTTTATGGTATTCGAGAAACTTTGCTCTGCCATCATACAAATCTCACAATTCCATGATATGGAACTATATTAAAGCATTTTTGCGCCGATATCAAACGCTTTCAAATTTACTTCGCGCTTTCCGGCAGACATGCTTTTCGTTATTTCTTTTTCAAAAACGCGGCGATCAATCGGCAGCAATGAAGCGCCAACCAACGCCCCGATCATGACAATATTGCTCAAAACCGGATTGCCCAAATCAACGGCAACGGATGTGGCATCAATCAGCCAGTTTTTTGCGGAAATTTTTTCAAACATCGATTTGACTTCATCAATAGAGGGATAGGTAAACTCACCGGTAATAACTCCCATGGGATAAACCATACGCGAATTGGCGAGCACCGCGACATCGGGATTGCCATATTTGACCAAAACTCTAGCGCTTCCACCGGCTCCAGAGCAATTACAATATCCGCCCTGCCCTGCGGAATTTGCGGACTCAAAACGGACGTTAACGATACGCGCAAATGGCTCATCACCGAACCGCCGCGCTGGGACATGCCAAAGGTTTCACCGATGGTGACGATGAAGCCCGCGTTCACCAGCATTCCCGCGAGCACCCGCGAAGCCATGACATTCCCCTGCCCGCCGACACCGGTGATAATAATGTTTGTGGGTTCTTTTGCTAAAGACATTTTCATCTCTCTGCTGCCTGTCCCGTCTCTTACTGACAATTGGCTCCCGAATTATTATTTTTCTTAAACTTTAAGGAAATCATATTTGATAACCATGAAAACATCATGCAAATAAATCCATATCTTAAAAAATTAAGTATAAAATTTAACAAATTAAAATGCCCTTGATTACCTGCAAGTATAAGTATTAATCTCGTTACTGGATAAAACAGCAGACCTATTATTGCCGCTAATAGTAATTTTTTTTCTCCCTTTGAGATTCCCACGTATATTCCAGCAAGAGAAATTGAAGAATATATCATCAGATCGAAATAAATACACATATTTAAAAAAGTCGAAATATTTAAATTCGTAAAGTATAATATTGTGAGAATAAACGGATTAATTAGAAAATAAAATACACATGAGATAAAAAGGCCTAAAAGAACAACTTTAATACTTGTATTTATCTCTTGTTTAATAGAGTCTTTCATTATTTATCCGCCTCCGTTCTTATAATCGCTTTTTGCGAACAGATTGAATAGCAGACGCCACAGCCCGCGCAGATGACTTCGTCAATTAACGCTTTCTTTTTTGCCCTGTCCCACGTCAGTGCCGGACAGCGGAAAATCCGCGTGCACAAACGGTTGCAGCCGCAACTCTCACCAAGACAAAGCTCCTCATCAACCTTCATCTGGTATTGCTTCTTGCCTTTCTTTTCAGAACTCAGCGCGCATATCTGCCTCATGATCAGAACTTTCAGCGAGCCGCGTTCGGCCATAAACGAAGTGAGGATTTTGCTGGTTGCTTCCAGATCGAAGGGATCACTCACGGCAACTTTCGCCCCTATCGCTTTGCAGATTTCTGCAATATCAACGGCAGGCAGAGGTTCGCCTATGGCGCTTTCGTTAATACCCGGATGCGGCTGGAATCCGGTCATCGCCGTTCCCGCATTATCCAGAACGATGAATGTAATATCCGCTTTGTTGTGTTGGGCGTTAATCAGCGCCGGAATGACGGCGTGATAAAAAGTGGAATCACCGCAAACCGCCATGACCGGTTTATCCATGCCGAAAGCAGAAAGTTTCGCAAAGCCGCTGGCCAGACCCGTGCCCGAACCCATGGAATGCATCGTGCGCGCTGTATGATAACCGATGGCCGGCCAGAGAGAGGCCATCGCGTAACAGCCGATATCGCCGCAGACGATGCCTTCGCGGCCGTCGAGTTTCAGCGCCGTGTTGATGTTCCAGAAAGACGCGCGGTGCGGACAGCCGGGACAGAATGTCTGTTCCCGAGGCGCGATTTTCGGCGCCACTTTTTGTATTTCTTTAAGGTATGCGGCGGGCAGTGATTTGGGTTTGACCTTCATGATTTTGCTCAAAGCCGCAGTGACAATTTCGGGATTCAACTCACCGACTGAAGGCAATGTCTTATCCATCTTCCCGTAAAAAGTTTTGATGCCGGTATCTTTAATCATGTTCATCGCGGCGACTTTGATATTTTCCTCGAGAAATGGCAGGACTTCTTCCACAATCATAATTCTATTTGTCAGACGCAGATACTTTTTCAAAAGTTTTTCAGGCAGCGGCCAGGTGCAACTGAGTTTTAGAATTCCGACCCGTTTTTGCAGTCCCAGCAAATCGACAGCTTCCCTGCTGTAGAGGAAACAGGCACTGCTGGTGATGATTAGAAGTTCCGGTCGTTTTGGGCCGGAGTAACTGTTGAAAGGACTCTTTTCAAAAAGCTCAGCCGCTGTTTGTAATTTTTTCTGCTGAAGACCATGCTTAATGACCACCGGCGTGCTGACAACCGGCCCTCTCATCGGGTCCATAAATGATCCGTCGGAAATAAAACGGGCGGTGCGAAATTTTTCCGGCAGTTTGCCGCAGATGACGTTGCCGCTCGCGTGCGACATGCGCGTGACGGAACGCAGGATGACAACATTTCTGATTTTTTCCGATAACTCAAACGCCCACTTGGTCAAATCCTTGGCTTCCTGAAAATTTGCCGGCTCCAGAAGAGGTATTTCCAGCATGCGCGCGAAATATCGCGATTCACCCTCGTTGACACTCGATAATGCGCCGGGATCTTCACACTCGACAAGAACTATTCCGCCGCGTGTTCCCGAAGAGGCCAGATGCAAAAGAAAATCGGAAGCTACGTTGACGCCGTTTTGCTTCATCACGCACATCGAACGCAAACCGGAAAAAGACGCGGCTGCGGCCACTTCCAAAGCTACCTTTTCATTGGTTGACCACTCCACGTAAAGGTTTCTCTCTTGGGCGACATCGGATAAGCGCTCAATTACTTCCGATGAAGGAGTTCCGGGATAACCGGAAATAACACTCACGCCCGCCTCCAGCGCGCCGCGCGCGATGGCCTCATTGCCCATAAATAAAACTTCGGTTTTCGCCGGTGACAATAATTTATTCATAATTTCATACTCATTTTATATGATCTCAATACCGCTTTATAATGAATGATTCCCTTCTTTTCTAAAGAGGGGCTAGGAGAGATTTTACGGAATTGTCCAGATTGAAAAATCCCCCTCAATCCCCCTTTATAAAAGGGGGAAGAAAAACAGCCCTTCTATTTTTTACGTTTACCATCAACTCCTAAATATTTTTTAACTACCGGATCACGGCTATCCAAATATAACAGATTTTTTACCGAGCCGCTTTTCCGTATAATATTTTTCAGCGCGTTTTTTTTCTTATTTATGGCCGCGTCTTTGAGTTCCTGCAAACTCTCCGCCAGAGCTTCCCTCACCTCCAGAACTCCTCTTTTCACGGCGAGATCCACCAGTTCCTGTCCTCTTGCCGTCCTTACAATCAGCTGATTCCACCGGCGCACGTCTTCCCAATTACCGGCAAAACGCGCCGATCCCACCGAAACATCGGCATATTCGGCTGTGCTGTCCATGCAATACTGACAGGCATCCCTGATGCAGGTCTGTACTTCTTCAAATGGAATTGATCTCGTGCCATCATCCGTGTAAAGCTCCAGAATATTTTTCCCTGACGGAATATCCATGCCTCTGATTGACTCCGGAGCAATCTTTTTCTCCAGTAACAAGTTTGTATATTTTTCCATTGAGAGCGTCCAGCCACAGTATAAACCAATAACCAGTTTCAGTTGATTTATTTTAGTTACATTCTCATCTGTCCGGTTTAACCTCATTTTGGCCAGCGCCAGAGCCTGACAGGGTGTTGCCACCACTCCTATATTACCTTTATCTTCCGTGGCCAATTGATTAAAAGCCGCAACAGCAGGCGATACGGTAAACTTGCTGCCGGCATTTTTTCTTATTTCCACTTTGCTATTGACGATAGCGCCTTTTTGCACAAATTCCTGATCACGGGAAGAAACGATGGCTGAATCAATAAAACCCTCAGATAACGCCAACTCCATTAACGCCGTTACTGTGGCGCCATGCTGGGCAACCGCACGCAATTGGGAATCAACAGCCTGCGAAAAATAATAACCTTTCACCGCGCCGATTTCCGTAGTGAGGTCATCCGGTTCAAAAAGAAGTTTTCTTAAAGCCACCATGTCAGTTGCCGTTCTTGGACAAAAAGAATAGCACTTGCCGTCTTCCAGATCACATCGGTGCAACTGCACCGTCCGGTCATGGTATATAACCTGATAAGGACAAAGGCCGACACAAGCGCCGCAACCGGTGCACAACCCTTCTTCCAGTACGCATTTTTTTAAAAATCCCTGACTGCCTGCTTTAACTTTGGAAATCATTCCCCATCCAGTTCTTTAAAGTTGCGCTTTTATATCCCATCATTATATTTGAGGCAAGAAAATGATACGGTTCAAGAAAATAAATTTAACCGAAAACCCTGCAAACTTATTAGAACAATTTGGTTATTTCAGATAATAGACAAACTAATTTAACATTTTACATAAATATTTAATTGAGGTTGACAATAGCCCGTTCTTGTATTATGAAGCGCCTGAAAAAATTTTCCCTGGAAATCTGCCTGGGCAGATTAATCACCGGATGAAAAATTTAATCTTTGAAAATATGTTCCCCAGTAGCTCAGTCGGTAGAGCGGCTGGCTGTTAACCAGCATGTCCGTGGTTCGAGTCCGCGCTGGGGAGCCAGAATACCTCGGCTGTAAGGGCGTCACCGTTCCTTACAGCCGTTTTATTTTCCATTGCTGCTAACAATACATCTTGATTTGTAGGAAATATCAATCCGTGGAAAATTAATCACAATATCCTCCGTAAAGAGCCTGAGATAAGCCTTGGTTGCAATTCTGTTCTCTCCCGTGAGAGGTTGTCAAGCTTTTAATTGAAATGCGTAAGCAGTACAAAAACTGTCCTGAGTTATGGCTATAGACTCTACAGTTGGAAAGTTGCATTGAAGTCATGATGGATAAATGTATTGAGATGTTAAATAAGGTTTAGTGAAATACGATTTGAGAATTATATTAATATATTTAGGAGGGACGGTCAAACTTGGTAATTCTTAATTTCTTTCTTCCTTAAGTCTTATTTCCCCATTTTACTGTTTTATGTTACATTATATACACTTGCAGAAGATAATGAAGTTAACGTCATGGTAAATATAGAACAAAACTAAATGTCAAAGCGAAAGAAATATTATATTTATCAATTGGATGAAAAAATTAATAAAAATATACGCGGAAAGAAACACCGGTACAAACTATCTTGAAAATTTAATAAGACTGAATTTGGATGTTAAAATTCTAAAAGGGAAATTCCCCTTTTCTGTTTATCTTCTTGGATACATAATACAAAAAAGAATGCCGAATCTGTTTAAAGATTATTTTATCTTTGAAACATTTCAGGATGTATATTATAAAATATCGTCACCCAAAAATTTAGGGTGGAAACATGAACTGATCACACCACAACGCATCAAGGAAATTGAAGCATATAAAAATTCTGTATATGTTATTACGCTGATAAAAAACCCTTATTCTTGGCTGTTATCCTTACATAGAAATCCGTACGGACCAGCAGAAATTAATGCAAGCTTCGAACAGTTTTTAACAGAACCGTTTAAGACATTAAAACGTGAAAACCATCCGGAGCCCTTTGAAAATCCTATAATCCTATGGAATGAAAAAAATAAATCGTACCTGCGGCTGAAAAACAACTTTCCTGCAATATATATAAAATACGAGGATCTTTTATCGGATTCAGCGTCGGCAATAGATTCAATATCAAGACAATTCAACTTAAAGAAAATGTTTGATGACTTTAAAAATAAAACAGAATCCACAAAAGAAGCAACCAAGGATTTCAGTTACTATCAAAACTATTATCAAAAAGAAATTTGGAAAGAAAAATTAAACGAGAAATCAATAGAAATAATCAATAAATATTTGGATGAAGATTTGCTTAATTTTTTTGGTTATGAAAAAATTAAAATATAGATTGGTAATCTTTTGATTAATTATTTGCAGATTCTGAATTGATCTGCAATGCAATAAGGCTTGAAATGAGTTTTAAAGATAAATTGTTTTTATTGGGAATCTGGAATATCGGCGTGGTGGAATCCGGCATTGAAGATGTGTTTAATAATCCGGCCAAGATGAAGATCCGATGGATTAAACATCATTATAGAGATCGTATTTTTGCGGACCCTTTTCTTTATAATCAAGACTCCAATTATTATTATTTCTTAGTTGAAGAACATATTTTTTATGAAACCAAAGGGAAAATATCCCTTTTAACAGTGGATAAAAAAACCATGAAACTGGTGAACAAAAAAATCATTTTAAACGAGGATTATCATCTGTCGTATCCCTATATATTTGACGATTATATAATACCGGAAGGAAGCCAAAGTAATGCCACCTATGCCTATAAAAAAGAAGACGGCGCTGGAAAGTACATAAAAATCAAAATAAATGAAAATGCATTACTGGATCCGACCCTGCTGAAGCATGACGATAAATACTGGATTTTTGCAACAACCAGAAAAAAGAAGGAAGATGCTGTAACAAAGCTGAGCATATTCTACTCTGATAACTTGGGGGCATTTATTCCCCATAAAATGAATCCCGTAAAAGTGGATATAAAAACAACCCGCCCCGGCGGCAAATTTTTCGAATATCAGGGGAAATTATACCGGCCGGCACAGGATTGTGAGAAGTTATATGGACATTTGATCAGAATAATGGAAGTCAGGCATTTATCCGATCAGGAGTATGAAGAACAGGAAGTGATGGCGTTATCCAGCAGGCTTTCACCCCCGTATAATATGGGATTCCATACTTTTAATGTTTATGAAAATTGTATTCTTGTTGACGGATATCGTGAATATTATAGCTATTTGCTGAAACCATTTTTGAAGATATTGTTATTTTTAAACAGAAGAAGAATAGCGAGAGGAAAAAAGATTGAGAATCCTTAATCTGATACATTTCATGAGCGGCGGGGGCGCTGAAAGGCAACTTAGCTACCTGGCGCCCGAACTGGTCCGCAGGGGACATGAAATTCATATTGCTTATATCAACAACGGTCCCGATAAGCCGCTGCTGTCAGGCGTTGCGTTGCACAGGCTTAAATCCTTTTCGAATTACGACCCCTGTTTGATAGGACAAATTACACGGCTCATCAGACATATTAAACCACATATCATCCAAACATGGATTCCGCAAATGGATGTTCTTGGCGGAATAGCCGCAAGACTATGCAAGACTCCTTTGATATTTCGCGAACCGACTTCCGGTTTGATTCATACGCAGATATGGAAAAATTATTTACGTGTAAAAATAGGGTCATCTGCAAGCGCTGTGATTTCCAATTCCCGGGGCGGTGATGAATACTGGAGAAAAATAATACCCGATAAGCGCCGTTTTATCATATTAAACGCACTGCCTGTTGATGAAATCGAAAAGACAGAAGCAGCATTACCGCAGGAAATGACAAAATCTAAAGCACCCGTTGTGCTGTTTGTTGGTAGAATGATAAAAGAGCAAAAAGCACCCCATTTGTTCTTAGAAGCACTGCACATCGCCGGACGTAAGAAGAAAATATTGGGAGTCTTATGCGGCGAAGGACATGAAAGACCCGAACTGGAAATATTAAAATACAAACATGGACAAAAAGGTGATATCTATTTTACCGGTTATTTACCCACGACTGCTGTTTGGGCCATAATGAAAAAAGCATCGGTTTTTGTATCCCTTAGCCCCTCCGAGGGATGTCCCAATGCTGTGATGGAAGCCATGGTGTGTGGATGCCCGATGGTACTCTCAGACATTCCGGCGCATCGAGAACTGTTAGATGAAAGTGGAGCGCTTTTTGTAACACCATCTAATGTCCGGCAGGCGGCTGATGCTATAATTCGAATTCTGGATAATCCGGAAGACGCAAAAAAACGTGCAATGAAAGCAAAACAAAAAACTATTGACTGGTCCGTGACCGGCATGGCACGGAATTATGAAAAAGTTTATCAAAAATGCGTGTGAGTTTATCTGCAACCGGTGTTTGGATAAGGTTAATGAATGAAAATACTTGTATTAATTAAAAGGATGATCTTCATATTCTTGCCCAGAAGATACAGAACCGGCGTGAGTAATTTCGCTCACGCTCTTCTGACTGTCTACTTACGGTTGAGGTTTTACAGCGGCCGCGACCTACCGGTAGCGGTTGAAATTGAAACAGACTGGCGCTGCAACAGACATTGCTGGTACTGTCCAAGGCCAAATCATGGCACAGCCATGACAGAGGAGCTTTTCCGAAAAATCATTCTTGATCTGAAAGCCTGGGGGTTCAAGGGAAGGGTTTCTCTTCACGGCTATAATGAACCTCTGCTCGATTTGCGGCTCTGTGAATTTATCAAATTCATAAAAGTTAATTTACCCAAAAGTCCGGTGGTAATTTATTCGAATGGTGATCTTTTGACAAAAGAAATGATGTCGCAGCTTGCAGCGGCGGGGATGGATAAAATAATGGTGAGTATTCACCAGCCCACTTCGGATGAAGAACTGTTCAGGCTGACTCAAATTGCCGGTGAATATCCAAACATACAATTAATGGACTTCAGGGACGGTTACAGAAAATTCGCCCTTTGGAACAGAGGCATGGAAACGCTGGCAAATAAAATAGGAAGAACAAAAAAATATTCACGCTGTTATTTTGTATACATCTGTGCGGTATCATCGAACGGCCGTGTTGTGCTATGCTGCCAGGACGGCTCGCAAGATAACGTAATGGGAAATCTCAACATAGATTCGATCAAGGATATTTGGGAATCATCGGAATTTAAAAATGTCCGCAGGCAGATTTCGCAGGGCAGGTTTACTCTGCCTGTTTGTAAATCCTGCGGATACCAGGCGGTTTTTTAAACGTCAGCGTGAAATAATATAAAATGCCGCTAATGCCGACAGACCTGTAATCAAGGAGATAATTTATTGCCTTATTTCAGCATCATCATACCCATGTATAACCGCGAACGGTTCATCGCCCGCACACTAGACAGTCTACTTCATCAGGACTATGATAATTATGAAGTTATTATTGTTGATGACGGGTCAACCGACAAATCTGCCGATGTTGTAAGAAAATACTCAGACCTCCGGATTAAACTTATTTCACATAAATTGAATCGTGGTGTAGGACCGGCGAGAAACACAGGTTTGGATAACGCCGTCGGTAACTGGATAATTTGCCTGGACAGCGATGACGAACTGCTTCCCGGCGCATTATCCCTGATTTTCAAACGAAGTAATGAGGTTGATGAAAATATATCCCGTATGCAATTTATGGTGCGAATGGATTCCGGAGAATTTTCTCCTGATCCCACTCTGAAAAACGAATTCTGGGATTACATTAAATATATTAAGTGGATTGAGGGATGTAACGGCAGGCGTTCCGAATCATTTCAAGTTATAAAGCGGGATGCATTTAAAAAAATCAGATACTATGATGATAGAACACTGGAAACACCTTTTCACCTCGACTTTATGAAACAATTTAATGCCTGGTCGTTTCCTGACGTCGTCCGCCTTTATCATCACGATGCGGAAAACCAGCTTACCAGGCCAAATGTAAATCGTTCAATACAATATGCCAAGGACCAGGCGTCAAGCTGGGAGCTCATGCTCAAAAACCATGGAGATGCACTCAAACTGCATGCACCCATGACCTATGACAGTATGGTTTCCAATCTGGCAACATTGTGTTTTCTCAGCCGCAACAGGTTAACGGGCGTTAAATATTCCTTTCTCATATTGAAAAGAAATATCTTGTCTGTGCGAAATTGGGTCATTTTGTTATCAGGCCTTCTTGGCGCAAAACCTGTTGCCTGGTTAAAATATTTTCGATCCAGCTTATTGACAGCACTGTAGGCTTGCCGGAATGGGAAAACGAAAAATGGCGGAATAATGTATTAGGTTTAAATCTCAAAATATTTTCTGCTGAAAATTCATTTACCGGAGCTTTTATGTCTAAATATCTTGTTACCGGCGGCGCTGGCTTTATCGGTTCAAACATTATTGAAGAACTTATTCATCGTGGAGAGCAAGTACGGGTACTTGATAATTTTTCAACCGGAAAACGCCATAACATCAAATCCTTTATTGATGCCATAGAATTGATAGAAGGCGATATTCGTAATTATCAGATTGTCCGGCAGGCGGTAGAAGGCGTTGATTATGTTTTACATCAAGCCGCGCTCCCGTCAATACAGCGTTCAATATCGGATCCCATCGCAACAAACGAAGTAAATGTTATCGGAACACTCAACATGCTTCACGCCGCTAAAGAGGCCAAAGTCAAACGCTTTGTCTTTGCCTCGTCTTCATCAATTTATGGCGAAACACCGGAGCTGCCCAAACACGAAGCCATGGCTCCTGCGCCGTTATCGCCATACGCAGTGTCCAAGCTCGCCGCTGAGAAATACTGTTATGCTTTCACCAAAGTCTATGGATTGGAAACCGTTGCCTTGCGTTACTTTAATGTATTCGGACCAAGGCAGGATCCGGCATCGCAGTATTCGGCAGTTATGCCAAAATTCATTACAGCAATTCTGAATGATCAAAGCCCGACAATCTTTGGTGACGGAGGACAAAGCAGGGATTTTACTTTTGTTTCCAATGTGGTGAACTGCAATATCCTTGCCGCAACCAAGCCCGGTGTATCAGGAATAGCTGTTAACTGCGGATGTCATGGACAAATAACTCTCAACTATCTTGTGGAAAGAATTAACGACATTCTGGGTAAAAAAATAAAACCTGAATACGCCGCACCAAGACCCGGTGACATTAAGTATTCTTTTGCCGCGATCGAAGCGGCAAAAGAATACTTAGGTTATGAACCCAAAGTCCTTTTCGAGGAAGGTCTGCAAATGACTATCAACTGGTATAATAAATGAGGATTAACCGCCTGTTTGACAGCTGCAAAAAACGGCGTCTTTGCAGGCATAGCATTTATTTCCTTAAGAAACACATCATTATCCTCTTTGAATATTCAAAATTTCAATGGTGATAATTAAAAATAACCGTTTTGAACTTAAGTTGCGGCGGGAACCCGAGGGACAGGTCATCCGATATTGATTTTTTTTAAAAACATCCATATCCCTCTTTAAGTTTATTATTCTGATTTCTTCCCCTCTTACGATATTTCAACGGTAATAATCAAATCCCGTAGAATTATAATTTGACATGTGGTAAAATCATTCCAGAAACACCCGAAGAATTATAGAAAAAGGAGATAACATGCTTGAATCGTTTAAAGGAGAAATTCCGGAAATAGATAAACTCGCCGTATTAATACAAAAAAAGATCGACAGTCCCAAGTATACCCTGGAAGATATCAAAGACATGATTTACGCCCATATTTCTGCGCACAAGGAATTCAGCAATAAAGCCGATTACGATAAAGCCGAATGCACGTCATTCAATGCGGTCAATAGCCTGATAGACGATCTTGAAGTGAACATGACCAACTATAAAAGAATTAAGGATTACTTATTATCCTATCATTCTTACAGCGGGTTCAATCGCTTGATTTTCGATTTTCAGATGTTTCTTAACAAAAGGGAGCTGCTGCATCTGATTGACCATGGAACGATAATATTCGGGGCGGACAAAACTAAAAATTGGAAAACCATCAAAGAAATAGCGCTCACACTTTTAAAACAAGACAGACTGGAAAAGTTTGCCGACGCATACCAGCGATACAAATCAACTCAAAAGAAGAAATAGGATAATGAGTCCGGCGTTTTCACTGAATCCGGTGAATGGCAAACCATAATTATCAAGTGATCCGTCTTGATAACAATATAACCTCGATATTGACAATCTTCAACAAATGGCTCAATGAAATTTGACACGCGGTAAAAGTATATCGGATAAACTATTATGTTAAATAAAATAAATATTAATTCCCAAAAACAAAAACTGATCGTTTATATAGTTCTCATAATAGCTACGCTTGCCGTTTTTTGGCAGGTCCATCACTATGATTTTATTAATTATGATGATCCGGTTTATGTGACAGGCAACAGCTATATCCAATCCGGATTAACAATAAACGGATTGACCTGGGCGTTCAGTACAAAACGTTTCAACTTGTGGCATCCTCTGGTATGGTTATCCTTCATGCTCGATTATCAACTTTACGGCCTGAATCCCGGCGGATACCATATTACCAATGTTATTCTGCATATCCTGAGCGCTCTGCTGTTATTCTGGCTTTTCAACCGAATGACCGGATCCGTCTGGAGAAGCGCTTTCGTCGCCGCTTTTTTTGCCCTCCACCCTCTGCATGTGGAATCCGTCGCCTGGATTGCCGAACGCAAAGATACTTTGAGCGCTTTTTTCTGGATGCTGACTTTATGTTTCTATGTTTATTATTCGGAAAAGCCGGATGTAAAGAAATATCTGCTTGTCCTTGTATTGTTCATCTGCGCTCTGATGAGCAAACCCATGGTTGTTACTTTGCCCGTGGTGATGCTTCTTCTGGATTACTGGCCGCTGGGACGTCTCCAAACCCAAAATATAGTGAACAAGTCCAATAACCCTGCATTAGATTCTACGAACAAAAGTAAGCAAAAAAATAAAACCAAAAAAGAAAACCAGAGACAAAACATGCTCCCGTCCGGCAAACAGACATTGCCGGAAAATAAAATCATAGGAATAGTCTCCTTGTGGCAAATAAGGGAAAAAATCCCCTTTTTTATTCTCTCGGCTGTAATTATTATAGTTAATTTTTATAATTCCAGCGATAAAGTTTATAAACAATTAACGCTTGTTTCCCGGTTGGGAAATGCCCCTGTTGCTTTTGTCGCTTATCTGGGAAAAACATTTTGGCCGCACGATATGGCTATTTTATATCCTTTTTCAGATCAACTTCCTCTGTGGCAGGTTCTATGCTCTATCTTGCTTATCATTGCTGTAAGTATTGCAGTGATTTTAATGGCGAGGCGTTTACCATGCTTGCTGGTGGGATGGTTTTGGTACGCGATAACGATTCTTCCTGTTATCGGAATTATCCAAATCTCGACATCAGCGCCATTCTCAATGACTGATCGCTACCATTATTTAACTTCAATAGGAATTGCAATGATGCTGGCTTGGGGAATACCATCTTTATTGCCGCGTAAACAAATTTACAAAAAGATTTTATTCTCGACAGCAATAGCCTTTCTGCTGGTGTTAACGGTTTTAACCTGGAGGCAATGTCACTATTGGAAAAACAGCAAGGAACTCTGGAGTCATGCTTTGAACGTAACAAAAAATAATTATGTTGCATACAACAACCTTGGTCCCATCCTGTTCAATGAAGGGAAAACGGACGAGGCCATGGAATATTTCGAAAAAGCTATCGAGTTGAATCCTGATTATACCGACGCATACAACAATAGAGGATATGTTTACGCCGCACTGGGCAACTATGACATGGCCATAAAGGATTATGATGAAGCCATCAAATCAAATCCTGACTATATGATAGCCTATAATAACAGAGGAACAATCTACTCCGATACAGGCCGGTATCAACTTGCAATAGAAGACTTTAACGAAGCCATTCGTCTGCAATCCGGCTATGTCGACGCTTATAACAATAGAGGAATTGCTTACGGCAAACTCGGCCAGTATCAGCGCGCCATAGACGACTTTAATACCGCTATCAGTTTGAAAGAAAATTACATCGATGCTTACAATAACAGGGGTATTACTTATTTTATGCTGGTCAACACCGCCCTTGGTTGTCGTGATCTACAGAGAGCGTGCGAATTAGGCAATTGCAAGGTGCTGGAAGTTGCCATAGGCAAGGGGATTTGCCATTGATTCTAACGGGATTCTTCAACCGTTAATCTTGCCGTCCTGAAAGATAATTTTTTGCGATGATCAGCGGAATATCACGCTTCTTTTAAAAAGAACTTGAGCCATGCCAACAGGCCTTTTTCGCCTACGGCATCATAATGGCTTTTTTCTATGCAGGATTCTTTCGCGATGCTAACAAGCGGAGTGTAGCCGGATTTGCCTTCGTGAACGCTTTTCTTGCTCAACAGACTGTTCTTTTCGCCGCTTGTTGATGAAAGCGCTATTATGGGAATGCCGGCGTCTTTCCCTTTGCTCTCGTATTCCTTCTTCAACCTTTTTATGACTTCCCAGCCGTCCATCACCGGCATGTTCAGATCCAGCACAATCAGGAGAGGATCACGGATATACTTATTGCGGATTAAATTAAGAGTCTCCAGCGCTTCGGCGCCGTTATTTGCCTCAAAAATCACCATGGACGGATCAAAAGCCTTGACTTCCCGGGCAACCTTCATCCGGATGCCCTTCTCGTCATCCACAAGCAAGACTGTATTGCTTGCAGGATCCATGTGCCGTTTGATAGATTCCAGAAGCTGTAGATAGCTGTCTTTCTCGAAACATTCTGGTTTTTGAGTCATTTCGAACCTCCCCTGCGCTAAAGCGTGATTGTAAATATTGTACCTTTGTCTCCCGTCTTACATTTTATCGTTCCGCCGTGCACGTCAACAATCTTTTTTGTGATGGTAAGCCCAAGTCCGATGCCGCCGCTTTTTTTCGTTTTGAATGCCACAAACAGATTATTAACTATCTCCGGCGGCATACCGGGGCCATTATCGCTTATCACCAGAATAACATTTTCATCCCGTGCAGCCGATGAAATCTTGATGACGGGGCTAGATACCTTGTGCTCAACAAGCGCTTCCACACTGTTTTTGCACAGGTTGAAAAACGCCATTTTCAGTTGCGACGCATCAAGTTTCTTTACACCGATTTCCTTGTCCAGGTCAAGCTCAACGCTGAAATCAACGGCCTTCAATTCAGTAGCCAACGCCTTCACCGACACAGCCGTTTCCGCCAGCACATCATTGATATTAACCGGCGCGAAATCAGGACTATATATATTTGTAAACAGCAGATACGTCGTAGCAAGGTTGGCGCCCTCTTTGATTGCGGTTTCTGATAGTTCAAAATCCTGTTTAACGTTCTCATCATCAAGCATTGCCGGGTTTTTCTGACGAATGTCTTCCCTGAGATATCCAGTCCATGACAATCCGGATATGAGTTTGTTCTTTATTTCGTGAATCGTCTGGTACGAAGTCTGACGAAGCCTCATCACCTCCATGCCGAAAGCGACCATCGGCAGAAACCATAATATGCCGTTAAGCCGTTCCATGAATGGTCTGTTTTTTTCAAAATCGGTAAGTAAAAATTCCTGCGCCCCCTGCTCCAAATTGATTTCCGGAAATTTATTATTTTCGAACAGCAGTTGCAGGGCGCCTGAATTCTTAACGGTACGTTCACCGTCTGTGGATTTATAAACGGATCGAATCGGAATGCTCAACAGGTATTTTGTTTTATGTTGAATCTGTATGTCCACGCCATGAAAATGCCGTTTATCGGCAGGCGCGTATGTATATACAACTTTACTCTCGTTGACCGTAACTCCGGCAATGCTGTCGAAGGGCACCCGGACGCCGATGAGTTCGGGAACATCGGAAAATAAGAATTGCAGATGCACGCCTTCCTCACCGAGAATGGAACCGCCCGACGCATCGGTAAGTTGGATACAGGTTTCCAGCGAAGCCTTCAGCAATTCTTCGGGCGTGCTGCCAAGGCTCAATTCCACTATGCGACGCAGGTATTGTTCCATGAATATTTTGCTCTTTCCGTTTATATTAGCTTATCATTTTCCGATATATCTTCAATAGATGATTTATTTCTTCATCTTATCAAAGTTCCAGCGTCCAGCCCGCATAGCCTTGGGAGGTTTGAGCAAATCGACTACCCGATTCCCGGCTGTATGACTGCGCCCCTCTTTCTTCTTTCTGTTCCCGTATTCTTCGATCGCTTTCATTGTGCCTTCGTAACCGGTTTTTATGCCTTCTTTCAGATTCGAGTGGTTCCAATGGTAGTTGACGGCTCCGTATTTCATATTAATTTTTATCAATCTTGTTTTCTTACGATCTGAAACCTGTGTCAGGTGATGGGAGAAAATTTCTATATCATCATCGGAAATAGTATCGAACGGCAGCATCACAGCGGTTAATGACGCTTCAATTAAATTATCAGGCGGTTTGACCTCCTGATAATCCGCAATCTTCACAACCCAGATTTCATCTAATTCGTCTTTGTGGTCATGTTCAAGGAGCGTATCCAGTTCTACAGTATTGATCACCGCACCTTCGCAGTATTTATCAGGACTGCGGCCAATGGTTCTATTTTCGGTATATTCCAGAACGCTCGAACCGGCCATTAAAGCATCTGCGCTGATCGGATCGTATTCTTTATGTTTCTTGCGGTTTACAAACCTCTCCAATTTAGCTTTTGTCATATTGTAAGCGTTAAGATACACAAGCTTGTCACTTTTGAAAAGATTTTCCATGTTGATGTTTGCTTCGACAAAACCGGCGCTGTTGACAAGGCCTGCAATGCCGCTTTTTTCAACTTTATAAGTCATTTCGCAAAGCCACCTAAAAAGAGGATTGATGGCCATTCCTTCAGAAATATAATAATTGATATCATCGTTAGTTGCCGGTGGATTTAATTGCATTTGCTGAAAATATTCTGCGATACGGCCGGGCAGAAAAAGATGCTGATACGTAGCCGGATCAAAGAACTTTTCGGCATATTTTTTCATATCTCCAAAGTAATCAACTCGAAAAACTCTGTAACATATCGGGAAGCTTTCATAAATATCATCAGGAATAAAGATTTTATCAAAAAAGAAATCTTCAACCTGTTTTATCCTGTCAGGCCCGGGTGGCAGGCTGTTATACAGGCAACCAACCCAACTGCCTACGCACGCGCAGGAAAAGATATCAAAGTCTATTCCTTTCTCTTCAAATGCTTTCAAGGCGCCGATTTCAATCCCTACGGCAGGTCCGCCGCCGGAAAGGGCTAACGCTTTCTTGGACATCGCAGGTTTTCGCATTTACCCATCCTTCTGATGATAATTAATTTTGTGTCCGGCAGCAATCTTACTTCCCTGATTTTTCCCTGGAGAAGCGAGAAAACGATGATGAACCTTCTTTAAGAAATTCACCGCCATTTTAATAATTTGGGGCAAAGTTCGCCGCGTTTGCCGACACCCACTCTTTGAAAGATTTCTTTCAGGTGATCCTTTACCGTATATTCAGCTATGAAAAGCTCATTGGCAATCTCCTTGTTGGAGTGCCCCATGGCGGCTAAAAGAGCAATTTCTTCTTGCCTGAGAGTCAGATTGTACTGTTTCAGTTTCTCTTTTATGCATACAGTATCCGGCACTCGCTCCAGCAAAATAATTTTTCCAAGAGAGTCATGATGCATTAAGATTGTTTTAACATTATAGCATCCCGTCCCGGTGCCGAAATATGTTGATTCATGTCCGTTTGTAGCATCGAGTAAATCCGTTACCGGCCGTCCGTTTAACGCTCTTCGTGCTTCCTCGTTCATGAAAAAAACATATGGGGATTGCTTTTGATGCCAGCGCATGAATATCACACCCGTTCCTTCAATGGCCGCTAGAGATTTCAATAAAATATTATTCTGCCGTAGTTCTATGGCCCGTTTACTTTCGGAAATATCGGTTACAACTGTCAGCCACAAACCATCCTGACCCATTTTGACCAAGGCCGAATTAAATAATCCGCATCTGGTCTCATTATTCTTCACTTTAACTTCCAATTCAATATTTTGAGCATATCCCTTTTCCTGTATTTCATTGAAAAGCAATAACCTCTGTTCGACCGTTATATATCCGATTTCAACGGATGTCTGTCCGATCATGTCCTGCCGCCGCAGTCCCATACATTTCACAAAAGCTTCGTTTACTTCTAAATATTTGCCATCCTTGGCCTGGGTAATGGCCATTGGATTTGGCGCTTTCCAGAAGAATTTATTGATATAATTGGGAGAAACAGTTGTGATTAAGTTGTCTTCCATCATTATTCCTTATTATAACTACAACAACACAACACTAATTAAATTTATTGTATAATGGATATTTTTATTGAACAATTTTAAGTATATAGCAAAATGCGTGGATTAGCAACAAAAAATATTAAAAGTAATCCCTCTTTCGAGGGATTGATAATTTCTAAATGTATGTTTATTTATTTTTTTATTGCACTGACGGAACTTCTTCATCAGTAATCCCCTATGGATTAATAATTCGGACATAAGCGGCTTGTAACAAGGTTAAACAAGTGAAGGTACCCGCGGCAAGCCGCGGGTACTCTGCAAAGAACTTAAGGGGAAACATTATTATTGAAAGATTATTTTTATTGTTTGACATATCTTTTGTAATTGTTTAACACTTCGACCCGGCAGTGATATTAAAACGATCTTAAAGCTTTAAATAAATAACTTCTGAGAAGCCTGTCTGAACACTCAAAGCTTTAAAAGAAGAAAACAATATTTAATATTCAAGGAGATTGTAAAATGAAGGATGTTGTAATTGTTTCAGCGTGCAGAACAGCTATAGGAACATTCGGAGGATCGTTAAAGGACATGATCGGAGCCCGCATCGCGGCAGTCGTCATGAAAGAGGCCATAAAACGTGCCGGAATAGAGCCGGGCATAATCGATGATGTCCGGTTCGGCTGCTGCATTGAATCCCCTAATACCCTGAACACAACCAGGGTGGCGGCTCTCTTAGCCGGTATTCCGGAAAGTGTGACCGCTGTAACCGTTAATCGTGTATGCATTTCGGGCATGGAAGCTGTCCTCTCCGGCGCTGCCATGATCAAAGCCGACATGGCTGATGTTATTCTGGCTGGTGGAGTTGAACACATGTCCGGCGTACCTTATGTCAGCTTTGATGCCCGCTGGGGCTGCCGTCTGCAGGATACGGTTTTTGTGGATGGCATGATCCGCGCGTTGCATTGCGGCTCCTATATCATGCCGTTATCCGATGATGGCCCCGTCAAATCAGGCCAGCCTTTCGAGAGTTTAAAGGGCAAACCCTACATCATGGGACACACCACGGAACTGATCGCCCAGCTTCTGAACATCAGCCGCCAGGAAATGGATGAAGTGGCCCTGCGCAGCCATAACAATGTCGAGCGCGCCACAAAGAACGGCGATTTCAAAGAAGAGATCGTGCCGATTGAGATCCCCCAGAAAAAAGGCAAACCGCCAATCATTTTCGACAAGGACGAACATTATCGTCCCGGATTGACGATGGAGCAATTGCAGGCCCTGCCACCAGCATTTATTCCAAAAGTGGGCAAGGTTACCGCAGGTAATTCATCGGGGCTCAACGACGGCGCTTCAGCAATGATTATCATGTCGGCGGAAAAAGCCAAGGAATTAGGATTGAAACCGATTGCCCGGATACGATCCTCCGCACGCGGCGGCTGTCATCCTTCCGTCATGGGCTTAAGCCCGGTCCCGGCCGTAAAAAACCTGCTTAAGAACGATCCGAAACTCACTCTGGATGCCTTTGAACTGCTCGAAGTCAACGAAGCATTTGCCGGTCAGTATCTCGGTTGTGAAAAGGAGCTTGGTTTTAAACGTGAAATTACTAATATCAACGGCAGCGGTATCGGATTGGGACATCCTGTCGGTTCCACTGGTTGCCGTATCATGGTGACATTAATTCATGCCATGCTCAAACACGGCAAACCTCTTGGACTGGCTACTCTTTGCGGCGGCGGCGGTGTTTCCATGGCCAGCGCTATTGAAATGTTGTAAAATTATATTTTTAGGGATTTGACTTGTTAACCGTTTCCGGAAGTTCGGATTTTATCTTCTGTTCTTCCGGAACGGTTTTTTGTTGCTGTTCCTGTCCCAAGGTTTGAGGATTATTTTCATCCTTTCCGGAAATTACGTCGTCATATTCTGGTATAACAATACCCCGGCGCACCATGATCTGATAAATTCTTTCTGACTGGTTACCCACGTATCTCGACGTACCATCAGTTCTATATCTGCGGGGGTTAGGTATGACAGCCGCCAGCGTCGCCGCTTCGCGCGCGGTCAACGCGGCCGCACTTTTTCCATAGTTTTTCCGCGCCGCCGCTTCAATCCCATAAATCCCATCGCCCCATTCGGCGACATTTAAGTAAAGTTCCATAATCCTTCTTTTGCTTAAATTTCTCTCCAATCGCCAGGTGAGTATCGCCTCTTTGATCTTTCTGATCGGGTTCCTGGAAGGCGAAAGGTACAAATTTTTTGCCAACTGCTAAGAAATCGTACTGCCGCCGGCCTTGAATTTCTTTTTAGCGATATCCTTCTCGATAGCTTTTTGCATGGCCTCGAAATCAAATCCCTCATGGGACCAGAATTTATCATCCTCGGCGATAATCACGGCTTTCATTACATAAGGCGACACGCCCGACAGAGGCACCCAAATATTTGTAATCTTTTTCTTTATTCCCTTTTCCTTCCATAATTTTTCCCTGTATTCCATAAAAGCTGTTTTGGAAGGACAATTCTTTTTAAGATAGGCTACATTGGGATAAATAAAGTATCTTCCGACATCAACAATAAAATATGTTGCAGCTAAGATCAGAGCAATAGATATAATTTTCCAGATAAACCTCATAAAGTAAATCCCTCAATAAAGTGATCGTCCTCAACCACGGATCTGAAGACAACCCGAGGCAGGGACTCCAATATCCGAAAACCGATGGAAAATCCATTGATAATTTCATCCGGATCGGGCAATATCTTTTTATAAAATATTTAATTAATACAAATATTTGTCTCACTAAAGAAGGTAAAATAAGCAAAATAAGTTTGACAGTCCCGTTTTTTTTTAGTAGGGTTGGAGCAACTAAGTAGTTAGTTGTGCATTGCTGTTTAATGTACTGGTAGTGTGTACAGTTAAGGTCGTATTTGTTTTTTCGGTTATAAATATAAAATTAAATCGAAATATGTACACCGTTAATAGGACAATACCCCCCATAAACAAGGAGGCATTTCATTATGAAACGGCAAATTCTCGTATTTTCAGGACTTTTCGTCCTTTTCTTGTCACTTAGTGTCTTTACTACGAACGCTCTTGCATTGCAGTACAAAGTAAAAAATGGCGACACCCTTTACAGTATTTCTAAAAAATTTGGTGTCAGCGTCGACCAGGTAAAACAAATCAATAATCTTCAGAGTTCTAAGCTCAAAAAGAATCAAATTTTAAGTATTTCCACAAATAAATCATCAAAAGTTATAGCCAAAGCTAAATCCAAACCGGCTTACTATACTGTCAGGAAAGGGGATACTTTATCCAAAATCGCCCAAAAAACGCATCATCCCATGAAACAAATAATGGCTCTTAACCATATCAATAATAAGAGTTTACGAGTGGGTCAAAAACTTGTTCTGGCAAAATCAAAGGCTGTTTCAGAGGATGAAGACATTGAAGTATCAGAAACAGCAGCAACAGAAGAAGATGATGCTGCGCAGGATATTGCAAACGAAAACGATAAAGAAGAAGCGATCGACGCTGGCCATGATGAACCGGAAAGAAAAGGGGAACTTTTGGGAAAATGGAGCAGTCCTGATGAAATGCAGTTATTTGTCAAAGTGGCAACCGGTTTCATCGGCGCACCTTATAGATTTGGCGGCACCAGTCTTAAAGGAATCGATTGTTCTTCATTTGTCCAGAAAATTTATCGAATTTTTGATATACAATTGCCTCGCAATGCGCGTGAACAATCCAAAGTCGGCATCAGTATATCCCGTGAAAATCTTACACAAGGCGATCTTGTTTTCTTCCATACAAAACGTCCATTAGGTCATGTGGGAATTTACATTGGCAATAATGAATTCGTGCACGCATCTTCCAGAAGTAAGGGTGTCCGCATTGACAGCCTCGATACGCCTTATTATCAAAAAAGATTCCAGCGTGCCGTGCGGGTAAAAGGATTGGATAATATTGGCACGGGAGCTTGAAACCTAACCTCCACGAGTATAAGTCAAGGGTATAAAAATCAACGGGCTTTGTGAAAACACTCCAAAGCCCGTTGATTTTTATTGCATCACATATTACAAGGTTTTTGTTGATTGATTATCAGCTGAGTTTATTATATAAGTTCGCGGCCTTAATACCATAAGGCTTTAATTCTTCTATTCAAGGAATAGCAAATGGGCAATAATTTAGTTGAAAAAATTTTATCAGGGCATTTGATCGCCGGCAATCTTGTCTGCGGTGAAGAAATCGGCATTCATATTGACCAGACTCTAACCCAGGACGCCACAGGCACCATGGCGTATCTGCAATTCGAAGCGATGAATGTGCCAAGAGTAAAAACAGAATTGTCCGTCAGTTATATTGATCACAACACTATCCAGATAGGTTTTGAAAACGCGGATGACCACCGCTATCTGCAAAGCGTGGCGCAGAAATACGGCATTGTTTTTTCCCGCCCCGGAAACGGCATATGCCATCAGGTTCATCTGGAAAGATTCGGCAAGCCGGGCAAAACTCTGATCGGTTCAGACAGTCATACTCCCACTTGCGGAGCGCTCGGTATGATTGCCATCGGTGCGGGAGGACTTGATGTCGCACTGGCAATGGCCGGAAAACCATTTTATCTGATTTCCCCGAAAGTTATTAAAATCAATCTTACCGGCAGGCTCAAGCCATGGGTTTCCGCCAAGGATGTCATCCTCAAAGCACTGGAAATTTTCACCACCAAAGGAAACGTCAATACGGTATTTGAGTACGGTGGTGAAGGCGTCGAATCCCTGACGGTTCCCGAACGCGCAACAATTACCAATATGGGCGCGGAATGCGGCGTGACGACTTCCATCTTTCCCAGCGATAAGATGACGCGTCTTTTCCTGCGCTCCCAGCAAAGGGAAAACGACTTCACGGAACTTAAAGCCGACAAGGACGCAAGCTATGCTAAAGTCGTGAATATCGATTTATCAAAAATCGAACCATTGACGGCCGGACCTCACAGCCCGGATAATATCATTTCGGTCAGGAAAATGAAAAAGATTGCCGTCAATCAGGTTTGTCTTGGCAGCTGCACCAATTCTTCATACAAAGATCTGGTTACGGTGGCTAAAATTTTAAAGGGAAAAACGGCGCACCCCGGTGTAAGTTTTATTTTAGCTCCCGGTTCCAGACAAGTGCTGGAAGAACTATCACAGAGAGGTTATCTGTCTGATCTGATATCTTCCGGAGCTCGGATCATGGAAAACGCATGCGGCTTCTGCATAGGCAACAGCCAAAGCCCTCAATCCGCCGCCATATCCCTGCGCACATCAAACCGCAATTTTCTCGGACGCTCGGGAACCATGGACGCAAATGTTTACCTGGTAAGTCCGGAAACAGCTGCTGCTGCGGTTATTACCGGAAAGTTCACCGATCCCCGTGATCTGAAAATGAATTACCCAAAAGTCGCCATGCCGAAAAATTTCACTATTGATGATTCAATGATTGTCCGGCCGGAAAGGAAAAAAATCGTCAGTGAAGTTTACCGGGGACCCAACATTGGAATTCTACCCCGCAGTCCGGAGCTTTCCGATGAAATTCGTGGTGTGGTAACAATCAAGGTCGGCGATAAAATCACCACGGATCATATTATTCCTGCCGGTGCAAGGATGAAATACCGGTCGAATATTCCAAAATATTCCGAGTTCGTTTTCGAAAATGTGGACGCCACTTTTTCCAAACGCGCACAGGATTTTAAAAAAGCCGGCAAGCAGAATATCATCGTGGCGGGGCTTTCCTACGGTCAGGGTTCTTCGCGTGAACATGCCGCCTTGTGCCCTATGTATCTGGGCGTTCGCGCGGTAATTGCCAAATCATTCGAAAGAATTCATGCCGCCAATCTGATAAATTTCAGCATACTGCCGTTGACTTTCAGCAATGAGAGCGACTACGACAAAATTGATCAGAGCGATGAACTGGAAATTATCGAGGCAAGAAAAATTATTACCGGAGACGGAAAATTCACGGTGCGAAATAAAACCAAGAACATTTCGTTTTATGTAACCTGCGTTTTATCGGCAAGGCAAAAACAAATCATTCTGGCCGGCGGCGCTCTTAATATTACCAAATGAGATAACGACTTACATTTACAGGAGCAGTAATTTTTTATGGCAACAAAAATCAAAGTAAAAACGACCGTTGTCGAAATGGACGGTGATGAAATGACCCGTGTCATGTGGCAGATGGTGAAGGATAAGCTCATTTTCCCGTACCTCGACATGAATATCGATTATTATGATCTGCATGTAAAACATCGTGACGATACCGACGACAAGGTAACGGTTGATGCGGCAAAAGCCATCATGAAGTACGGCGTGGGAATCAAGTGCGCCACCATCACTCCCAATGAAGACCGGGTCAAGGAATACAATCTGAAGAAAGCATGGAAAAGCCCCAACGGCACTATTCGAGCCATGCTCGATGGCACGGTATTCAGAAAACCCATTCTGGTCAACAATATCAAGCCGAATGTTTCCTCATGGAAAAAACCCATTATTATAGGCCGTCATGCTTACGGCGACGTTTACAGTAATGCAGAATTCTCTGTTCCATCTGCCGGAAAGCTCGAGCTCGTCTTCACTCCACAGGATGGAAGCAAATTTGTCACTGTCCCGGTATTTAATTTCCCCGGTAAGGGAATCGCCCAGGTTAATTATAATTTGGAGCAATCCATATTAAGCTTTGCACGGGCCTGTTTCACGTATGCTTTAAGTGAAAAGATTGATTTGTGGTTTTCCACGAAAGACACCATTTCTAAAATATATGACGCAGGATTCCGCGAAATCTTCCAGCAGGAATTCGAAAAGAGCTGGAAGGATAAATTTGACAAGGCGGGCATTGAATATTTTTTCACACTGATCGACGATGCCGTGGCGCGCATTATGAAAAGCAACGGCGGCATGCTCTGGGCGCTGAAAAATTACGACGGCGATGTGATGTCGGACATGGTCGCTTCCGCCTGCGGATCACTGGCGATGATGACGTCGGTTCTGGTTTCTCCCAACGGCTGGTTTGAATATGAAGCCGCGCACGGCACTGTACAAAAGCACTATTATAAACATCTCAAAGGGGAGGAAACTTCCAGCAACTCGATGGCGCTCATTTTCGCCTGGAGCGGGGGCTTACGCAAACGCGGCGAAATGGACAGCACGCCTGAAGTGGTAAAGTTTGCGGATAAGCTGGAAGAAGCGGCCATTGCCACCGTCGAGAACGGCACAATGACCGGTGATCTGCTGGCACTGGCCGAAAAAAAATCTTCCAATAAAAAAGTTAACACGGAAGAATTTATCGACGCTATCGCCTCAACACTGCAAAAAAAGCTTAAATGATTAGTCGCGCTGAAAATCTGCTTCCCAATCTGCTTGATTTTACTCTGGAGGAAATGCAGGAGTTTATTTCTTCCCTGGGAAAGGAGAAATTCCGCGCTCCACAAATCATGAAATGGCTGCATCAATCCGGCAGCGTTTCTTTCAATGAGATGACCACTCTTTCCCGCGAGTTCCGATCCAAGCTGTCCAGAATTTCCCGCATCAGCCGTCCGAAAATAGTCAAGGTTCAGGAATCCAAAGACGGAACAAAAAAAGCACTGCTCTCTCTGGAGGACGGGCTTCTTATAGAAAGTGTTTTAATCCCCGGGAAAAATAACTGGACGATCTGCATATCCACTCAGGCAGGCTGCGCCATGAATTGTAAATTCTGTCTGACAGCCCGTCAGGGCTTTAAAAGAAATCTTAATCCTTCAGAAATTGTCGGCCAGCTTGTAACACTCAGGCACGATTTACCCGGCGATCCCGACATCAAGAATATTGTGATGATGGGCATGGGTGAACCGCTGGCCAATTATGACAATGTTTTAAAAGCGATAAAAAATCTCACCTGTGATTTCGGCATGGGATTTTCCAACCGCAAAATCACTGTTTCCACCTGCGGGCTCGCTCCGCAAATTATCCGGCTGGGCAGGGATATCTGCATTAACCTCGCCGTGTCACTCAACGCACATGACAACGAAACAAGAAACAAGCTGATGCCGGTCAATAAAAAATATCCTCTGGAAGTGCTGCTGGATGCTTGCGGGCAATATCCGATGCCCGGCCGCAGGCTGCTGACCTTTGAATATATTTTGATTAACGGAGTCAATTCTTCTGTGCAGGACGCCAAGAAACTGGCGGTCCTGTTAAAAGGCCAGCGCTGTAAATTGAACTTGATAATCTTGAATGAATATCCCGGATCACCTTTCAAATCGCCGTCGAAGCAAACCGTTGAGGCTTTTCAGAGCACATTAATTGACAATCATTACACAACCATGCTTCGCAAAAGCAAAGGCAGCGATATTCTGGCCGCCTGCGGACAATTGAGCGGCACTTTCGGAATGTGAAAATTAAATCATTCATTCGTCCTACAATCTTTTTCTTGATATTGTAATATAATAAATGTATACTAATATTAGGTACATGTTGTGGAAAGTTGCGGTAAACTTATTAACCTAATCCTTGACTTTTGAGGGGCCACATGAAAATTGTTTATTGCAATTTCCCCACATCCATCCTCCAGAGAATTGTTGTGCCTTCTGGAGGTTTTTTTATTTTCTTTACCACTAATCCGGAAAAGCAGGCTTTAAAAGCTATTGCTCCGATTCGTTCTGATTTTTATCGCAATGCTTTTTTATTTGCGGACGGTTAAAGATTTAATTCATTTTGCATTAGCTGTTTGTGTCGAAAGAAATATTTTATTGAAAAAGGAGGATATTTCATGAAAAGATTAAGGGGTTTACTTGCCATTGTAGCAATGCTCACTCTTTCACTTATGATAGCGGGTTGCGGAAGTAGTGGTGGTAGTGCCAGCACTGACAATACCGTCTCGCTGACCATACTGGAGACTTCCGATATTCATGACCATGCAGGCGGATATGGTTCTGCGGCATCATATTCTCCCATGGTTACCGGCAATGACACAGTTCTTGGCGGTTACGCGCGTCTGGCGACTTATATTTCCGATACCAAGAATCAGCAAGGCTCGAATAACGTGCTTCTTTGCGACAGCGGCGATTTCACAATGGGCACAGTCTATACCATGACTCTTGCTTCGGCTTCTCCGCTTTCTTTCATGTTTTTTTCTATAGAGGGGTATGATGCCGTTACAATCGGCAACCATGAACTGGATTTAGGCCCTAATGCATTATACGGGTTTATAACTGCCGCGCAAGCCAATACAGCGTATCCTTTCTCTACTCCTATCATTGCCAGTAATATGAATGCGAGTGGTTCCCCTGCAATGACTGCGCTTTTTAATAATGGCACAATCTTCACATCCAAAATTATTGAGAAAGCCGGTATCAAGATCGGCATTCTCGGACGACTGGGTACAAATGCAGTTTTCGATTCACCCAATGCCGCACCTCTAACATTTGATTCCGGTGCTCCTGATTCTCCTGCTGCTTATGCGGCTCTCCAGGCTCAGGTCAACGCATTAAGGGCCGCTGGCGCTCAAACCGTTGTCCTTCTCTCTCACGAAGGATTTACAAATTCCGGAGGTTATGCGACAGGCAATGATGCTAATCTTGCTGATGCTGTTTCCGGCATTGATGTGATTCTTTCCGGTCATCTGCACATCAATCAAACGGCATTAAAAACAGCTGCAAATACTAACAATACCATTCTTGTCGAGCCGGGTTCGTATGGCCAACATATAGCAAGACTTGATCTTAAAGTAGACAAAACTACCGGTAAAATTACAAGCTATACCAGCACTAATCCAACCATCGATGACTCTATTATTGGTGATTCATGGATGAACTATATAGTAGCAACGCAGACTAATTCTGCCCTTAATACCGCTCTCGCTCCTGCTTTTACCGGGCTGGGATTAACAGGTGTGACTTCCATTCTTGATACTGTAGCCATAAACGATGCTCCAATAAATGATACATCCCTTACAAGCGGCTATACTGTCGGAGAATCGGTTCTGGGCAATCTTACCGCCGATTCTTACAGAACTGCTATCAACGGAATATGGGCGCAAGCTTATGCTGGTTCCGGTGGTAACGTGACTTACGCGAACGCTGTTATGACTGCGGCAACAGGCGACGCCAATCGCGTTCAGATTGCCTTTGTTCCGGGCGGTGTAATTCGCGATCCGCTGGCTGTGGAGGACGGAACCATTTCGTTTGCCGATCTCTACAATGTGGTGCCTCTGGGAGCAGACCCGCTGGATACAAGCGCGCTCGGCTATCCGCTCTTGACCACGTACATCAAGGCTCACGATATTTATGTTGCTGTCGGTATCTCACTGTTAATGGGAGCCTATCAGAACAACGGCGATTATTATATTAATTTTGCCGGAATCTACGTTCATGTTATCGCATGGCCTTCAACTTTCCAAGTCTACCTCTGCCCGACAGATATCAATACATCAAGTCCCAATTACGGCATGAACGGCAATTTACGGACGGGTGTTGCAGGAACACTTATTAATCCTGCAGATACCACAACTACTTACAAGGTTACCGTTGATTTATACACCCTCATGATGATGTATGAAGTCGGAGTCCTGTATCCGACTTACCAAATTTATACTTATAATGCCGCCAGTACAACAATTGCAAATGCATCCGGCAATCGTGTATATACCAGCGCAAGCGGAACCACGATGCGGGGATGGCAGGCGATGGAGGCATGGTCATGGGCGGCGGGTTTGCATGCAACATCAAATCTTTCCAATGCGGGATATTATGCGGCTTATCCATATCCGCGTGTTTCATTAACGGATTGATATCTTAATTTAATTAAGGAGGAAATATAATGAAGAGATTCTGGTTAGTTTTGTTGACCATGGGGCTAATTACGGCTTGGGTGTCTACCGGCCTTCGCGGTTGACGTCAAGGTTAGCGGTGAATATTATGCCGCGGGCTTGTATTTAAATAAAACCACTTTAAACGATGCGAGATGGGATTACGATCGCACCAATCCCAGCACGGCCTTCTTTTTTCAGAGACTGCGTATAGGAACTGATTTTATCCTGTCTCCCTCGCTGAAACTCGTTACCCGGTTCGACGCCATGGAAAGAATCTGGGGAGGACAAAGATCAACTCCGGGCGTAACTTACGATTATCCTACATCAGCAGGAACCAGGGCGGAAAGTGAAAATATCGCCTTCGATCTGGCTTATGTTGAATACATTTCGCCCATCGGTCTGTTCCGCGTGGGATATCAGCCGGATTACGAATGGGGAACCGTTTTCGACAATAGAACCTCCGGTCCCCCCGCCGGCATGATTACTTATGCGGCGGTCGCGGGGCATTTAACCGTGATAGCCCAATACGCCAAAGAAAAGGATATGAGCAGAAGCGCCGTTAATCCTGACGAAAGTGCAACCGATAGTGATCACGACTCTTACCGCCTGGGCATCATCTACAACTTCAGCAACTCTAAAGCCAAGGGTGAAGTCGGCGGTCTTCTTCTTTGGGAACGTGATGCGACCAATAAGCCGTATAACGGCAGCGCCACCTTCGCCGATTTGCCTCATATAGGAACCCCAGGTGGTTATCTTGATCAAATGTCATTTACATATCTGACCAACGCTTATAAGGTAATACCTTATTTCAAAGCTAATATTGGACCGGTCGCTCTTCAGGGAGAATTCGAGTATACATTTGGTGACGCGATGAAATGGGAAGATGGAGATGGGGCCAGCAATCCTTATGGAAGGTATAATTCCGATAATGTCAGCATAGACGCCATCAGCGTTTTCCTTGATGCCACCGCGACTTTCGGTCCGGTGTATGTAGGCGGCTCCTTTGCTTACCTCTCCGGCGATGATCCCAACACCAATGATAAACTGGAAGGCAGTAATAGTATGGCCGCCGTTAATACTGCCGGTTTGGATTGGAATCCCTGCTTGATTATGTTCAACAATGAGGTGATTAACGACTGGGTAGGCGGACTTAGCGGTCACAGTGACTCACAAGCTGGCGGCGAAATGTCCAATGTCTGGTTTTTTCAGGGTCGAGTCGGTGTAAAACCAACAATCCAGTCGGATATCATGCTTTCAGTTTCTTTCGCGACAGCCGACAAAAAACCGGATCCCAAGCTTCATTCGCTGGCCAATTCTATCCTTGGCGGCCCCTACTATTCAACGACGACCTATGGCAATGGAAATTATGGTACGGAAATTGATCTTACCGGCACTTACAAAATCACCAATAACCTGTCCTATATGCTGGGCGCCGGTTATCTCTTCACCGGTGATTACTTCAAAGGTTACGATTATCCCCGTGCAAACTATAAAATCGTAGACGACTACATGATCATCAACAAACTTACTCTTTCTTTCTAAAAGCAAGAGCTCTGTTGTTTAACTGTTAATTGAAGACCCCGGGAGGACAAGCAAAACCTCCCGGGGTTGTTTTATAAACACAAATTTAATCTGATTTTTGCAGAATGTTTTATAATATTATCAATGCCTGAACCTTATTTTCTGAAATAGAAATGAGTGTTTCTGATTCCCGATATTTTCTATCGAATCCAAACAATAAAAAGCGCTTGACAATAATTGAGTGGACAATTAGTATTGCTGATCAATCGTTCAACAATACTAATAATTATTTTGGATAATGTCTCAAAAACATATTTGCAGACTTTCAACGAAAAAGAGCGAAAATGATCGACAACCGGCAAAATATTATCAACTCAACTGAACGGCTGTTGCAGACCCAGGGCTTGGCCCGTCTGACCACGCGCGAAATCGCCCGCAAGGCGAAAGTCGCCGAAGGATTGATTTATCACCATTTTAAGGACAAGGCGGAACTCATCTATGAAGTCGTTGAAACTCGTGTGCGCAAAGCTAAAGACATTATGCAGAACCTGCCTCTCCAGGTGGGAACGCGCACGCTGTCAGAAAATTTAGAAGAAGTATTACATGTGGTCTATCAATCTCATTATGAGATTGTACCGATCATTTGTTCGATGTTTGCCGATCATCAGTTGCGCGTCCGTATGCAGGAAATAATGAGAGAACGGAATATTGGTCCGCAATGTGCCATTGAAGGCTTAGCCTTGTATCTGGCGGCGGAACAGCGGCTGGGACGCCTGTCGGATGCTGTTGCTCCTCAGGTAAGCGCCAAATGCCTGTGGATGATAAGCAGACAGGCTGCGATGCTTGATCAGTTGATGGGACGTAAACCCAATGTGGCGCACGTCCGCCAGGAAATCCGCGACTATGTACAAACGCTGATGACCGGCCTCGAGCCGCATCCAAAAACAGAAGAAAAAAATGAATTGAAAAAAGGGTAAAGAGAAGACAGATGCAATATTTTTTGTATTTAATAAAAGAGGTGCCGAATGAGAAAAAATAACAGAGCCGGATGGCTGATCGCCGCCGCAAGCATTCTTGCGGCGGGCTTTATCCTGGGAGGTTGCGGGAAAAAGCCTGCAGGACCTCCAAACATTACTCCCGAAGTTTCAGTTGTGACTATACAACCGAAGCAGGTGGTTATCACGACCGAATTGGAAGGCCGGACGTCCGCCAATTTAGTCGCTGAAGTGCGTCCTCAGGTTAACGGCATCATTCAGAAACGGGTTTTTACGGAGGGAAGCGATGTTAAAGCCGGTCAGTTGTTGTATCAAATTGATCCGGCAGTCTATCAGGCTGCCTTTGACAGCGCCAAGGCCGCTCAAGCAAGGGATGAGGCCAACCTGGGGGCGGTGCGGCTCAAAGAGGAACGCTACAGTGATCTGGTGAAAATCAAGGCGGTCAGCCAGCAGGATTATGATGATGCTCATGCAGCGTTTAAACAAGCCGAGGCTGATGTGGCGTCGGCCAAAGCGGCGGTGGAAAGCGCCAGCATCAACTTGGCCTACACCAAGGTTACAGCCCCGATTTCAGGGCGAATAGGCCGCTCTGCCGTGACCGATGGGGCACTGGTAATCGCCAGCCAGTCAGCAGCATTGGCCACTATCCAGCAGCTTGACTCCATGTATGTGGATGTGACTCAGTCAACGTCTGATCTGCTCAAGCTGAAGCAGAATCTTGCCAAAGGATTACTAAAAAAAGGAGACTCCGCGCAGGCGCCGGTCAAGCTGCTCATGGAAGACGGCTCGCCATACCCTTTGACGGGGACACTCAAATTTTCAGAAGTTACGGTGGATCAGAGTACCGGTTCTGTTACTCTGCGTGCGGTTTTCCCCAATCCCCAAAAATTGCTGCTTCCCGGAATGTTCGTGCGCGCCGTATTGATTGAAGGGATCATCGAGCAGGCAATCACTGTCCCGCAGCGCGGAGTTACCCGAAATCAGAAAGGTGACGCCATGGTCATGGTTGTCGGCGCTGAAGAAAAAGTTGAACCGAGGATCATCAAGGTTGTCAGGACGATTGGTGACAGTTGGCTTGTTAGTGAAGGATTAAAATCAGGAGATCGCGTTATCCTGGAAGGGATTCAGAAGGCGCGCCCTGGAACGCCGGTCAAAGCCGTGCCATTCGATAGCGCGCCGGCAGTGCCTTCCGCCGCCACCCCAGCACCTGCAGCACCGCAAAAAAATAAAGGAGCTGCTTCATGCCAAAATTTTTCATAAATCGACCGATCTTTGCCTGGGTGATCGCCATCATGATCATGCTGGCAGGTCTTCTGGCGATCAAATCACTGCCGGTCTCCCAATATCCGCCTATCGCTCCGCCACAGATAACCATAAACGCCGTGTATCCGGGGGCATCCGCCCAGACGGTGCAGGATACGGTCACCCAGGTTGTCGAGCAGAAACTGAATGGCATCGACAATCTGATCTATATGTCATCCACCAGTGATTCATCGGGGGCGATAGCCATCAACCTGACCTTCAAAGCCGGCACCGACCCGAACATCGCCCAGGTGCAGGTACAGAACAAGCTGCAGCTGGCTACGCCGCTTTTACCTCAAATCGTGCAGACGTCAGGCATTTCTGTGGTCAAGTCCACCAAGAATTATCTGATATTGGTTGGGCTTGTCTCCGAAGATGAATCTATGGACCGCAACGCCCTTACCGACTATCTGGTGTCCAACGTCCAGGATATTGTCAGTCGGCTGGAAGGGGTGGGTGAACTGCAGGTGTTCGGTTCCCAGAACGCCATGCGGATCTGGTTGAACCCGACCAAGCTCAGTAACTTCCACTTGACGTCAGATGATGTAACTGCCGCTCTGCTGGCTCAAAACGCTCAGGTATCAGCGGGTCAGTTCGGCGGCAATCCCGCTCCAGCCGGGCAACAGCTGAACGCCACCATTACCGCCCGCACGCTGCTGCAGACGGCCGAGCAGTTTGACGCCATCATCCTGCGCACCAACAGTGACGGCTCCACTGTCAAACTTAAGGACGTGGCAGAATGCAAGATCGGCACTGAAAACTACGAAATCCAGTCTTTCGACAACGGGAAACCGGTTGGCGCCATGGCCATCAGGCTGGCAGCCGGCGCCAACGCGCTGGAAACCGCTAACAGAATCAAGGCAAAGATGACGGAACTGTCCAGATACTTTCCGCCCGGAGTCAAGGTCGTTTATCCCTATGACACGACCCCTTTTGTAAAGATCTCCATTGAAGAGGTGGTCAAGACCTTGCTCGAGGCGATATGCATGGTCTTTATCATCATGTTCATCTTCCTGCAGAATATCCGGGCAACGTTGATCCCCACCATCGCGGTACCGGTGGTTCTGCTGGGCACCTTCGGGATTTTGGCAGTCAGCGGTTTTTCCATCAATACCCTGACCATGTTCGCGCTGGTCATCGTCATCGGTCTTCTGGTTGACGACGCCATCGTCGTCGTCGAGAACGTGGAACGGATCATGAGTGAAGAAGGGTTGCCCCCCAAGGAGGCGACCATCAAGTCCATGGGGCAGATCACCAGTGCACTGTGGGGTATTGTCACCGTACTGTCGGCGGTTTTTGTGCCGATGGCCTTTTTCGGCGGTTCCACCGGCGTCATCTATCGTCAGTTCTCTGTCACCATAGTCTCCGCAATGATTCTTTCGGTACTTCTTGCGATGACCCTTACCCCGGCACTCTGTGCCACTCTGCTCAAGCCGATAGCGAAAGGGCATTCCGCAGGTGAATCCGGCTGGTTCAAGGGGTTCTTCCGGGTGTTCAACCGCTGGTTCGACTTCTGCAGGAAAACGTATGAAGGAATCGTCGGTCGTTCCTTCGGCAAACCAGTTCGCTATCTGGCTATTTACGGCACAATCGTTGTATGCATGATTTTCCTCTTCTTGCGTCTGCCAACATCCTTTCTGCCTGATGAAGATCAGGGCCTCATGTACTGTATGGTCCAGTTGCCGGCCGGAGCTACGATGGAGAGGACTCTCAGTGTCCTAAAACAGGTTGATCAGTATTTCAAACAAAATGAACAAAATACGGTGGAAGAAGTGCTCACGGTAGCCGGAGTAAGTTTTGCCGGTCGTGGTCAGAACATGGGACTTGCCTTTGTCAGGCTTAAGGACTGGAAGCTCCGCCAGACTGCTGCGATGAGGTCGCCGGCGATTGCGGCACGGGCAATGAAGGGATTCTCCAAAATCAAGGACGGCATGGCTTTTGCCATTTCACCGCCTGCGGTAACGGAACTGGGGCAAGCCAACGGCTTTGACTTTATGCTTCAGGATCGTGGCGGGCTTGGTCACACGAAGCTGATGGAGGCCCGTAACCAGCTGTTAGGCCTCGCCTCGAAAAACCAGAAATTGATCGCAGTGCGCCCAAACGGTCAGGATGATGCTCCAGAGTTCAAGCTGGACATCGATGATGTGCGGGCCGGCGCCCTAGGGGTCTCTCTAGCGGATGTCAACGATGTTCTTGCTACCGCCTGGGGCAGTTCCTATGTGAACAACTTTATCGAAAACGGGAGGGTCAAGAGGGTCTATCTCCAGTCCGATGCAAAATACCGGATGCTGCCGGAGGATATCAATGGCTGGTATGTCCGCAACAAATCAGGTGACATGGTACCGCTTTCGGCTTTTGCTACCGCCCACTGGCATTACAGTTCGCCACGTTTGGAACGGTATAACGGTATTCCCTCCGTGGAGATCATGGGGCAGGCGGCGCCTAAGGTGAGTACAGGTGAGGCGATGGCCGAAATGGAAAAAATGGCAGCCCAACTGCCGACAGGGATCGGCTATGAGTGGACCGGCCTCTCTTACGAAGAAAAGAATGCCGGCGCACAAGCGCCGTTGCTCTATGCCATCTCGCTGCTGGTGGTGTTTCTCAGTGTGGCGGCTTTATATGAAAGCTGGACCATCCCTTTCGTCAATATGCTGATGATACCGCTCGGGCTTGTGGGGGCTATTACTGCGGTTACGTTACGGGCGCTCCCCAACGATATCTATCTCCAGATTGGTTTACTCACCACGATGGGGCTCTCCACCAAGAACGCCATTCTGATCATCCAGTTTATCAAAGCTCAAATGCGTCAGGGCCATCAACTGGTAGAAGCTACTCTGATGGCGATAAAGATCAGGCTTCGCCCGGTTATCATGACGTCACTGGCGTTTTTCTTCGGTACCCTGCCGCTGGCCTTGACCCGCGGGGCAGGCGCCGGAGCCCAAAATGCCATCGGCACTGCCGTAACCGGCGGGCTGCTCTCGGCGACTTTTATCGATCTGATCTTTATTCCGTTTTTCTTTGTCATGGTCTCCCGCCTGTTTGAGAAAAAACAGGCACATGCAGAACCTGACGTTTCCAGTAACTCCCCGGAGGTGAACTGACATGGGCATATTTAAAAATACCTTTGGCATTTCAGTTGCCTGCCTTGCGGTTATTGCCATCTCGGGTTGCACATTGGCCCCCAAATATACCCGTCCGGAGTCCCCTGTGCCTGCAAAATGGCCGGCCGGTAAATCCTTAATCTATGCTGAAGATGCGGCCGATGAATCTACACCAGCGACATATGCATTGCCATGGCGGGAATTCATTACCGATACGCGCCTCCAGGAAATCATCGAAACCGCTTTGAAGAACAACCGGGATTTGCGGGTGGCAGCTTTGGATGTTGAAAGAGCAGAAGCATATTACGGCGTTCAAAGAGCCGAATTATTGCCTTCGGTCAATGCAGCCGGGATTTTGGATAAAGAGCATATTCCGGCTGATCTTTCGGCCATCGGGTCAGAGGTGACCTCCGTAGAATACGGTGTCAATCTCGGCATCACTTCCTGGGAAATTGACTTCTTCGGCCGCATTCGTAGCCTGAAGGACCAGGCACTGGAAGAGTATCTTGCCACAGACGAAACACGGCGCAGTGCGCAAATCTCGCTGGTGTCCTCGGTAGCGCAGGCGTATCTGACACTGGCTGCGGATAGGGAAAATCTCAAATTGGCGGCTTCTACTCTGGAGAGTCAGGAGACCTCCTACAAATTGATCCGTAAACGTTACGACGTAGGGATCGCGTCCGAGCTGGATCTGCGGCAAGCGCAAAGTCAAGTGGATACGGCCAAAGGTAACGTCGCCCTATACAGTCAAGTGGTCGCGCAAGATGAAAATGCATTGAATCTTCTGGCGGGTGCTTCCCTGCCGTCAGCGCTACTGCCAGCGGAGTTGGGCAGTGTCAGCCCGCCGAAAGATATTTCTCCCGGCCTGTCCTCCGAATTGCTCTTGCGCCGGCCGGATATACTGGCGGCGGAACATCAGCTCAAAGCGGCTTACGCCAATATCGGCGCTGCCCGTGCGGCTTTCTTTCCCCGCATTTCCCTGACGACCTTCATCGGAACCGCCAGCGCAGATCTATCCGGACTCTTCAAAGCCGGTCAGGGTACATGGGGGTTCACGCCGCAGATCGTAATGCCGATTTTTGACGCGCGCACATGGTCGGCTTATAAAGTAACTAAAGTGGAAAAGGAAATATCCATAGCCCAGTACGAAAAAGCCATTCAGACAGCTTTCCGGGAAGTGGCCGATGCCCTTGCCGAAAAAAACATGGTCAAGCAACGAATCGCAGCTCAACAATCACTGGTCGATGCTCTTGCGGAAACTTACCGCCTCTCCAAGATGCGTTATGAAAAGGGAATCGACAGCTATCTTTCCGTCCTGGACGCTCAGCGTTCCCTCTATAGCGCCCAGCAGAGATTGATCATGCTGCGTTTGACACAGATTAACAATCAAATCACTCTTTATAAAACACTAGGCGGAGGCAACGACAAGTAGATATAGAAAATACAAGAGGAATAATTTTTTTAAAATTAGTATCTAATTGCGAAAAGGGTCCGTTTTTATTTACCGCGCTTTTTTGATGGAAACGAATTATTCTTCTTGGACCGTTGAGGCGGACTGTATTTTTTCTCACGTAAAAGCCGCGAGATATCTTTTTGTCTTCTGGTTACTTTTTGTCCAGCCATAAATACAATCCTTTTATATTATAAACATTCACTTTCTATAAGGACAACGTAAAACAAACTACGGACCGATTGTACCCATGGCTCTTTGCAGTCTGGCAGAATTTACATTATAATCACCCAATGCATTGGCGTATTCCGATTTTGCTTTCGTCAATAAAGTCTGGGCATCAAGTACCTCCGTTGAGGTGGCAACCCTTTCTTTATATCTTTCCTCGGAAATGCGGAAATTTTCTTCGGCCTGTTCAATCACTTTCTGCCAGACAATAATTTGACTTTCCGTTTCCTGCAACATCAAATAGGCATTTTTTATTTCCAAAGTAATCTGGTCATTTAATTCTTTCGTTGATTCTATTGCTTGATTCTCTTTGGCTTTGCTGGCATCAACTCTGAATTTCGTTCTGCCCCATTCCCAGAAGTTCCAACTGGCCACCGCCATCACGGACCAAGTTTCCGCGTTTTGAAAATCACTGCCGGAAACAGATGGATTATCGCCAAACCTTGTGTAATTGCCAACCACACTTAACGCCGGGAAATAATCGCTTTGCGCCACCTGCACTATTTTCCCCGCCTGCGCCGCCTTGAGCGATGATATTTTGAGTTCCGGCCTGTTTTGCCGTGCTATATTCAAACATTCTTCAAATGATTGTTTAAAAGGTTGGTAATTCAAAATGTCAACTATTTCTACAGGCGTGAATATTTCACGTTTCAAAACCGTATTCAAACTGGACTTGGCCAGTTCCACAGCATTTTTTGCCCTGACCAGCGCTTGTTTGCCGTTAGCTAATTCGACTTCCGCGTGCAGTAAATCATTTTTGGGAATCATGCCCACTTTAAAATAATTTTCAGCAACATCCCGATGCGCGTTGAGCATCTCGACCGACTGTTGCGCCGCTTCCTGAATTCTTTTCGCCCGTAAAATATTGAAATAAGCAATTTTCACTTCCTGCACCACATCCTGATATTTTGCTTTTTCTTCCATAAGGGCGGCATCTTCGCCGATACGGCTGGCTTGATAATTAGCCAGAATACCGCCACCTGCAAAAAGCGGCTGCTTTGCTTCAAGCACCCAGTTATAATTATTTTGTGTGCCGGTAACCATTTCCATTGCATGATTAAATGGAGGGATCGGAAATCCATCCGGTAATTTAAGAATTGGATCATCGTTTAAACGCGTGTAACTATAAGATGTACTGAATTGGGGTAAAAATCCGGTGATGGCCTCCTTCTTTTGCGCAGCAGCACCTTTCGATCCTTCCTTGGCAATATTCAGAACAATGCTGTTTTTAAGAGCTATGTCAATACTCTCTTCCAAAGTTAAAGGTGCTTCGGCAAAAGCCAGATGTGAATAAAAAATAAAAGTGAAAGCCGATAAAGCTAAAAAAACCATACGCCAATGTTTGTTAATCATATTTTTTCACTCCATTTAAAAAAACGTCCATAATAAATCCCTTTGGGGAACAAGGGGATTCTTTAGTCGGCATCAACATCCATTTAACTGATGCCGCCCCTATCAGATAAAATAACGCTTCGGCCATATCACGAGAAGGCAGGTCGCGTAGTAACCCCGCTTCTATACCACTTTTTAAGATATTTTCAATAAAGGTTATGTGTTTATTGTAACTATCGGTTAACTTTTGACCTAACGATGTCATAGTATCCGACAAAGCTGTTTTTTCTCCTTTGATAAACAATAGAAGAAAATCCGCGTTCTTTGCTACAAATTGCAGATGCGAATCAATCAGCGTTTCAATCTTGTTAATGATACCATCGGCCGCCTCAGTTGATATTTGTCAATAAATATATGTAACTACGACTATGTAATTTATTTTTGATCATTCCAAAATCATGTGTTTACAATTGAAGCTCTCTGAGGCAAGCAACTTCAAATTACCCGGTTTTAAAGCAATCTACCATTAAATATTTTTTTCGATTTCTTTAAACAATTTAACGTTTCTTTAAATATAAAAGAATAAAACCAGCATATCTTTAATTTAACAGCAAGGAGACTTAAATAATTTTATTGTTTAATATCATATGTTTATAAAATTAATTGCATACTAAAACAATTTGGCACGTTTATTTCATGTCACAAAAACAGAAAAGCTTTTAAAATTGCACAGAAAGGATAGAAAAAAGATATGAAAAAAATAATGCAAACATCACTTTTAACGGCTTTCGTGGTTTTGGTAACAGGCTCATTCAGTTATGCTCAATTCAGCGTTACCGGAAATGATAACTTCCCTTTCTTTCATCTTGGTTGCTTAATTGTTGGCGGATTGATTATCGTTTCTCTAAAAAGAAAATATAGCAGACTATATATGAGCGAAGCTATCGGATCATTTGCCCTTTATACTGTTTTGGTGTCTATTTTTACATCACCGGTAGTTGACGCCCTCAAAAATTTAATTAATTAAAACCCCTTCCCCCCTCTTCAAAGCTGTAACCTCAAGAACCCCGTACTCTCCTACGGGGTTCTCCTTAATAATTGCTTATTAAAACTTGAAGCTGTCTTGAACAAGCTGCGCCGGATGTGTTCTCTGTCGAATTCAATATAAATTTTTTCTAAATGATTTCATTTAAACGGACAGATACCGCATGGGCCAGCTTTTGTAAGAGATTTGTTTGCATATCCGGCGTGTAACGATTAAGGCGGGCGTCACCATTATTCCAGCTTCCCACAATTTCATCATTCATTTTAAAAGGAACTAACGCCAACGATTTGACGAAATATTTCCTGTTTGCAGGAAACAATTTATAATATTTATTTAAATTCTTATTAACCAAAACCGGTTTCAAGCCTGAAGGAAAAATTTCGCAAAACAATTCCGGCCTTATTACATTAAGCCTGTCTTTTAAAATGTCGGAAGACTTTACCGCCTCTATTAAATGCCTGGCGCCAACATTATTTTTCAAGGTAAGCCAGACAAAAGGAACTTCAAATTCTTTTTCTATGGCCTCGAAAAGGATTTCAAAAAGTCCTGCAACATTTTTGGCCTCTGCCAATTTCTTTTCAATATTTTCGAAACCGGCGGCAATTTTCGTGTTGATGTCATCCATATTTTCTTTTTTATCCATTTTATCACCCTACCATTGAGCATAAAGAATCAAATGATCGGACGGCTTTTCAGCAAGCCGCGATTCTAAATCAATAGAACAGCTTTTAGATTTCACTGCAAGTGATTTTGTCGCCAGAATATGATCAACGCGCCATCCCAGCTTCCTGTTGACCGAATCCTTGATGCGATAATCAAAAAAAGTATAAAGACCTGCAACGCCCGGGTGATGTTTGCGGAATACATCACTAAATCCCCATGACTTAACATCCTCATAGGCTTTCCAGATTTCCGGATTAAAGCAAACATGCCCCAGTATTCTTTTCGGATCATGCACATCAATATCTTCCGGCGCTACGTTAAGATCACCGCACCAGATTATTTCATCTTTGGGCTGAAAATGCTTTTGCAGATATTTTTTAAAACGCGCGAGCCATTCCAGTTTGTAGGAAAATTGCGGACTTTCTATTTCCTGACCCTGCGGAACATAGGTATTGATTATCGTCAGATCATTGTATACGGCGATTATCACCCGGTCGGGGTCGGCAGGTTCGCTATCAAAACCAAATGTTACTTTTTGCGATTTTTGCTTCGAAGCAATGGCCACGCCTTTGTACTGTTTGTCGCCTTTGAAAACCACATGGTAGCCCAAAGCCTCAAAATCAGCCGCCGGGAAGCCGGCATCGGCAACCTTTGTTTCCTGCATACAGAAATAATCAGGACTGTTTTTCTTAAGCCAGGGCAAAACAATGTGCATGCGGGAACGGATGGAATTTACATTGTAAGTCGCAAGCTTCAAATTACACGCCGCCTTTTGTGATTTTTTTTAATTAATACCACGACAAAAGAACGCACTCAAGTTTTTTTGCAGTAATTAAAAAATAATTGTATATAATCCAACTTCAAATCAAAGATGATATCAAGGCGGCAAGGAGGAGGCGCCGGAGGCGTATATATTAATACGTTGAGGACGCTGACGACGAAGCCAACGCAGATAGCGCTTTGAGTTGGAGTTGGAAATGCATGAAACAGATATAACCATAATCGGAGCGGGCGTCATCGGTCTGGCCATTGCCGCCGAAATTGCCAGACCTGATTTAAGTGTCCTTATTCTAGAGAAAAGTCCTTCGCACGGCGGCGGAATCAGTTCGCGAAACAGCGAGGTAATCCACGGCGGAATGTATTATCCAAAGGATTCTCTTAAAGCGATTTTGTGCATTGAAGGAAACAGGATGCTTTATGAAATCGCCGCCAAATATAATATCCCGCATAAAAGAACCGGCAAACTAATCGTCGCTGTCAAGAAAGACGAGAAGGAACAGCTCGAACACCTGCATGACAATGGCCGCAAAAACGGCATAACGTCACTTGAACTGATCACAAAGAAAAATGTTTCCGGGATGGAACCCCATGTTGAGGCACTGGCTGCTCTTTACTCGCCGGACACCGGCATCATCAGTGTTCACGATTTAATGAACTTTTATCTGACGGATGCTCTAAACAAAAAAGCAAAAATCGTTTATCACACTAAAGTCGTACGGATAGAAAAGGATTCGAATTATTACAGGCTTCTGACGCACAACGCACAAGGTGAAAGCTTTGAATTCTCCTCCGCTGTCGTCATCAATGCCGCCGGTCTGGAATCTGATACCGTCGCTAACATGATCGGAAGTAACTATCAACTGCATTACTGCAAAGGCGATTACTGCAGCATTTCCGGTGTAAAACCGGGAATCGTACAGCGATTGATTTATCCGGTGCCGGTAAAAAACCATGCAGGCTTGGGCGTTCACCTGACCATGGATTTGAACGGCAGATTCAAGCTCGGCCCGGATACAACCTATATCGGCCGCAAAGAAGATTATCTGGTCGCGCACGAAAAAGCGGAGCTTTTCTATCAGAGCGCAAGCAAATTTCTGCCATTTCTTAAAAAAGAAAATATTCATCCCGACATGTCCGGCATTCGTCCTAAACTTCAGGGACCGGATGACGATTTCCGCGATTTTGTCATCAGAGAAGACTCGCCGGGCTTCATCAACCTGGTCGGCATCGAATCGCCGGGAATGACCGCCTCCCCGGCAATTGCCCGGTATGTCAAAGAAACATTTCTTTGATGGTGATTCCATATTTCGATGTCATCGCAGACTGTAATAAACATCAAAACCACAGCCATACTTTGGGTGGCCATTTCTTCATTGACAGACAATTACAAATTGCCTATAACTTTTCATCATGAAAAAAATTACTTATAGACAATTATTCTTCCCGAACAAACCCAATATCCGTAAAACGATGCGTTTTCTTGTTTTGTCTTTCACTTTCACTTTCCTCGGCACGCTTCTCATTGCAACCACTGCGTGGTCACAGGCGGCAAACACAAAAGTCTCTCTATCCGCCAGCGCTGAAGCGATTTATCGCAATGCCAAACCACGTCTTTTGCAAATTCGCACTCTGTTGGACAGCGCGTCTCAAAAATCTTCCACCGGTTCCGGCTTTCTGGTTAGCGCTGATGGATTAGCTATCACCAACTACCATGTTGTGTCGCAACATGCTCTCGAACCGCAAACCTATCGTATGGAATTCGTATCAGCCGACGGCACGCAAGGCAAACTGAAATTGCTGGCTTTTGATGTCATCAACGATCTTGCACTAGTACAGCTGGACAGGGGCGGTTGGAAATACTTTGAATTTGATCAGCGCGCTTTATCCGGTAATCTGCCGCGTGGCGAGAAACTATTCAGCCTCGGGAATCCGCTTGATATCGGATTTGCTGTTATGGAAGGTAATTACAGCGGGCTGGCAGAGCGCAAATACAACGAACGGATTCATCTTTCCGGTCCAATGAATCCTGGTATGAGCGGTGGCCCTACACTGACCAAATCTTCGCGCATTGCCGGAATCAATGTCGCCAAGATTGTCTACGCTGAACAGGTCAGCTTTTTGGTTCCGGCCAAATACGCCGCGGCATTGATGACCAGCCCACGACTAGCGGAACCGTTGACCGGTAAATCGACGCGCGCTGAAATTACCCGGCAATTGACAGCGTGGCAGAGCGGCCTTTACGCCGCACTTGAAAACAAAGGATTCAAACCTACGTCCAACGGCCATTACCTGGTGCCGGAAAGCGCGGCGGAGTGGTTTACTTGCGGCGCCCGCACTAATGCCGACGCCAAACCTGCGCCTAGGGCGCGTTTGGATTCATCCAGCTGCGATATGCAAAACGATCTTTTCATTGCAAGCGATCTTTCAACAGGTGATGTGCGCATTTTGCGAAATCACTTCAAGTCTCTCGACCTTAGGTACAAACCGGTAAGATAGTTTACAAAAGGAACCGGGTAGATGGTTTACACTATACGGCAAGGAGGACACTCAATGCCGTGGAAAGTGATAAACCAGATGGAAATAAAGATAGCATTTACACAAGACTGGAATGCCGGACATTTCAGTATAACTGATCTTTCTCATAAATATGGTGTAAGCCGTCCAACCATATATAAATGGCTTAAGCGATATAAGCGGTATGGAATTGAAGGACTCAAGGAAAAGAGTCGTGCACCGAAGCGATGCCCTCATCATATATCCAAAGTAATATTGGCTATATTGATAGAGGAGAAACTGCGTAATAGGAAACGAGGGCCTCGGAAAGTTCGGGCACAATTGAAACGCAAGCATCCTGAGCTTGAGTTACCGGCAGTCAGCACGATAGGCTACTGGTTTAAGAAGGAAGGTCTTGTAGAGCGTCGAAAGAAGCGATTACATGTTCCGCCGTATACTGAACCTTTTTCAGCCTGCAAGGAGCCCAATGATGTTTGGAGCATTGATTATAAAGGGCAATTCCATATGCAGAATGGACAAATTTGCTACCCCTTGACGCTTAGCGACAACTATAGCCGTTTTCTTTTGGGTTGTAAGGCGCTGAAAGGACCCCGTTATGATCCTACGTGGCGTTTCCTGGAATCAATTTTTCGAGAGAACGGACTACCTAAAGCAATCCGTAGCGATAACGGGACACCTTTTGCAGGAAGATGTATTGGTGGATTAAGTCGGTTGATGGTTTGGTGGATACTCTTGGGAATAATCCCGGAACGGATAAGGAAAGGACACCCACAGGAGAACGGACGGCATGAACGTATGCATCGCACTTTAAAAAGCGATGCTTTAGATCCTGTTGCCGGAAATTTAAGAGAACAACAGAAGGTCTTTGATGTTTACCGGTATGATTATAATAATCATCGGCCTCATGAATCACTCCATGATAAGACACCGAGTGATTACTATAAAAAGTCGAATCAACCCTATATAGAAAATCCGCATTTGCCGGATTATGACAGCAATTATTTGGTTCGGAAGGTTCTTCGTGGCGGGGAAATTAGATTTATGAGCAAAAGTTATTATTTAACAGAGTTATTGGCTGGTCAGTCTGTTGGACTTAGAGAAATCGAAGATGGGTTTTGGCAAGTTCAGTTTAGTTTTTATGTTCTGGGTTCCATAGATTTGAAAAGAAACAAGGTTGTTCGCAACTGATAAAGTGTAAACGATGTACCCGGTCTAAATTGTAAACGATGTTTTAGTTGCACAAAATTGGAGGAAGTTCATGGTTGTTACGGTTGTAAATGTTTTGGTTAAGCAGGAATTTATTAATCAGTTTATTGACGCAACGATAGAAAATCATCGGCATTCAGTCAAAGAAAAAGGAAATCTCCGGTTTGATGTTTTGCAGCATCGGGACAACCCTGCGGCATTTACTTTGTATGAAGCTTATGAATCCGATGAGGCGGCCGCAGCGCATAAGAAAACCGCTCATTATTTAAAATGGCGGGAAGCTGTTGAGTCCTGGATGGCCAGGCCCCGCGAAGGCATTGCTCATAACGTTTTGGCTCCTCTGGATAAATCCGCATGGAATCAATAAACCATTTAAACATTGCCGGTCTGCCAAAAATCATTTTTGGCGCGGGGAAATTGTCCGAACTGTCTAAAGTTATTTCCACTTACGGCAGTAACGCTCTTATTTTTGTTGGCGGCGAATCGCTGAAAAAGTCCGGCCGGTTGAAAGCGCTTATTGCGCAGCTCAACGAGGCTCAAATCAAATACAAGATTATAGCCGTGTGGGACGAACCGGTTACAGAAGCCATCGATGCTGTTGCCTCCCAATTCCGGAAAGTGCCGGTTGATGTTATTGTTTCTATTGGCGGCGGCAGTGTTATTGATTTCGGCAAAGCAGTTTCGGCGATGCTGCCCGTGGACGGTTCGGTGAAAGACTATCTTGAAAGTATCGGAACAAAAACTCCCCCCGGTGTAAAAGTTCCTTTCATTGCCGTTCCGACAACCGCGGGCACGGGATGCGAAGCGACAAAAAACGCCGTGGTGTGCGACCACAAGGAAGGCTATAAAAAATCTCTCCGGCATGACGCCTATATGCCCGATGTCGCGCTGGTTGATCCTGAACTGACGCTGACATTGCCCCGGCATATTACCATCGCCTGCGGTCTGGATGCCCTTTCGCAATTGATTGAATCCTACACTTCCACAAAGGCTGATACCTCTCTGGATGCTTTAGCTTTAAAGGCGCTCTCTTATGTCGCGGAGAGTCTCATGCCGCTTGCTCTGGGACAAAGCAATGATATTTCCGGGCGGGAAAAGATGTCTTACGCGGCGCTGGTTTCGGGCATCACGCTGACCAAGTCCGGTCTGGGAGCGGTGCACGGAATTGCCGGACCGCTGGGCGGTCTATGCCCGGCGCCTCACGGTATCGTCTGCGGAAAACTTCTGTTTCCCGTGATGAGCTTTGTGGTCAAAAAGATTATTGATGAAAAGAATGTTGCCGCCCAGAGGCGTTTTGCCGATATCGGAAAAATATTTGCCGGTGATGGAGCCGGTGACGATATTTTTTATTGCAAACAATTTTTGGGCGTTCTGGACAAGTGGACGCGGACGCTGAAACTTCCGCAACTATCCGGTTTCGGTATGACGTCTTTGCACAAGGAAAGAACCATTGAACTGGCGGACAGCAAAAGCAGTCCGGCCATTCTCACCAAAGAAGAGATCAAAGTTATCCTGGAAGTTGTCCGTTGATTTTCAGATGACGATAGTAGTGCAACGGAATCACGATGACAAAAAAAGGAATCACATACATGGCGGCAACCAGCGGCTCGACCGGGCCGAAAAACTCGGAGGCAAAAACAATCACCAGCACGTTATTCATATTGCCCAGCATGACCGCGCCGGCCAGTTGATTCTCCAGTGTTGATTTCCGGAAAAAGAATATCCCCACCGCGCAGTAAATTGCCGCAAGCACAAAAGCCACAACCGTCGCCAGCATAATCACGGATGATTCTTTTTTGAAGAATGACGCGTAGCGGCAAAAAACTCCCAGGTTGATCAGCGCGAACATCAAAAGCGCCACAGGAAACTGGATTTTCATAATCGGCGCGACGAGTTTCGGCATCACAAACCGGATAATTTCCACGGCAACAATCGGAATGAAAACCACCGTCGCCAGCATTCTGAGCATGGCCGCAAAGGAAATCGCCGCTTCCTTCGCGGCGATAATTTTAATGAGCGCCGGCAACGTGAACGGCGCCAGCGCCGAAGTAATAACGACAACGACCAGCACCAGCGAGCTGTTGCCCTTCACCATGTTCGAGATCATCGGAGCAACCACACCGGTGGAAACACCCGTTAAAAGCAGGGCGGCAAGCGCGTAATCCGGAGTGGCCAAATAAAAAATATAATAAATAATGACGGGCAGAATGGCCAGCTTCATCACTGTAAACGCCAGAATCTGTCCGCTTTGGCCCTTCAGCGCCTTCCAGACGGATTTCAGATCGATGGACAGGTAACTTAAAAAGAAATTGATCATCAGGCAATAAACGGGAAATGCCTGAAACCGCGCGCTGAAGTCGGGGAAAATAACAGAAACAGCCATGGAAGAAATAACCACTGTGACGAGCACGATATCATTTATGTAAAGAGGCGTTTTCATGGCTTGGAAATATCAGAGCCGCCGCAAAAAGTAAACATCTGATGCATTTACACCGGCAATCAATATTTTATTGACAGATGAGACTGTCTTGTCTTATGGTTTGGCTATGAAAAAGCGATATTTTACCAGACAAAAACCAGATAAAAAGACAACGGCAAGCCTTGAGAACAGATTTTGTTTTCCTTTTTTGTTTGCCCTGATGATCATCCTGCTGTTACCCTTAATTTCCCGGGCCGAAGATCTTTCCTGCGACCGCTTTCCCATGGTGATGGGGAAATTTTACTCCAGCCACTACGCGATGAAGGGCATGACAAAAAACATCAAGGCGCATGCTGTCGACCAGATGATCAAGCATCTTGATCCTTCTAAAACACTTCTGTACGAATCCGATTTGGAAAAGCTAAGACCGCTTCTTCAGGAAGTGTTCGCAAACCCAAAAGGGAGCAACTGCACATCGCTTAAACCCGTCTACGATTTGCTTGTCACACGGGCGCGTGAGAACGAGGCCATCGTCAAAAATATTATGAGGCCGGACTTCCGTCTTGACGAGACGCTAAAGCTGAATATCAACGCGGATAAACGCCCCTATTCAAAGACGGTCGCGGAAAAACAGGCTCTGCTGAAAAAGATCGTGCAATTTCAAATCGAAAACTCACTGCTTTCGGGTATTGATCTGGCCACAGCCAAAAAGCAGCAGGTACACCGCTATGAGTTGCAAACGAAGCGGATCGTCGAACAAAACCCTTCACAACTCATTACGACATCCGCGGAATCTTTCGCTACGGCCCTGGATCCACACACAAACTATTTGTCTCCTAAAAACCTCGAGGACCTCCAAATTCAGCTGCAGCTTTCTCTGGAGGGAATCGGAGCCGTTCTGAAAAGCGATAACGGCTTCACCATTATCGAAGAATTGATCCCTGGAGGAGGCGCTGAGAGATCCGGCATGCTGAAGCTGAAGGACAAAATCATTGCCGTGGCTCAGGAAGGCGAAAAGCCCGTTGACGTCATCGACATGGACCTGCGCGATGTCGTCAGTATGATCCGCGGCAAGAAAGGGACGCAGGTCACCTTGACCATCCTGCGCCAAAACAAGCGCACAAGACGTTTCGATGTTACTATCACGCGCGACAAGATCAACATGAAAGAACAGGAAGCCAAGATAACCTATGAGACACGGAAAGCGGGAAACAAGTCCTACCGCTTCGGCATCATTGATCTTCCTTCCTTCTATGGCGGTGAAAAAGGCGGCAAGTCCAGTTATGAAGATGTGAAAAAGCTTCTCGCCGAGGCAAAGAATCAGCATGTCGACGGCATTGTGCTGAACCTTTCACGCAACGGCGGCGGACTGCTCGATGACGCGGTGCGCATCGCCGGTCTTTTCATCGGCAACGGCGGAATCGTGGCAACCGAAGACAGCCGGGGGAAAGTGAAGATTCTCGTCAATGGCGGTTCATCCTTATCCGATACGGAAGGCGGCCGCGGAAAAGTGATTACGTTTCCCGCAGAAGATCCAAGAACACTTTACATGGGCCCTCTCATTGTCCTGACAAGCCGCCTGAGCGCGTCAGCCAGCGAGATTGTGGCGGGGGCTTTGAAAGACTACCGCCGCGCGGTGATCGCCGGGTCGGACCATACCTTCGGCAAAGGTTCGGTGCAGTCACTCATGCCGTTGCCCGATGATCTGGGCGGAATGAAAGTTACCACGGCTTTGTATTTCCTGCCCGGAGGCAAATCGACGCAGAAGACCGGTGTGGCGGCTGACGTAAAACTGCCCGGTTTTTTCGCGCTTGAAGATCTCGGAGAAGCAGCGCTGGATTATCCGCTCCCTGCCCAAACCATCACCCCTTTCTTAAGCGCACGGGGGAATATTTCGCCGCACTGGAAGGCTGTTGATCAAAGTCTGATTACGGCGTTGGCGGCAAAATCACAGGCACGGATTGCGAAAAACGCGAAGTTTGCCGAAATTATTAAAAATAATAAAGAAGCTGCGGAAAAAAACGGCATCATCCAACTTTCTGATTTCCGTAAAATGCTGGAAAAAGAAGGCGGCAAGGAAAATGAAACACTTGTCGAACAGAAACAAAAGATTCTGGATCAGTACGCGCCTTTCGTGAACGAAAGCGTCAACATTCTGCTGGATATGGTCGCACTGTGACCGGACACGGAAGCAATGACCAATAAGTAACGACGTTTGCGTGGATTGGAACGAATCAAAGAAGTAAAAAGAGGTTCTTATAAATCATCAATACTCTTGACAGTTTCGATCATCTCGGTTATCGTTACACTATGGTTAAAAACAATGAAGGAGAACGAGCATGTCGAAAACAAGAATAATCAGATGTGCGCTCATAGTGTTTCTGCTTTTATCATCGATCGCCTTTGCAGAAACACAGGAAATGAAGGAATATAAAGTAGTCAAGGGAGACACCCTTTGGGCTATTACCAAGACGGAATTGGCCGATCCCTTCCGGTGGCCCGAAGTATGGAAAGTGAATCCCTGGATAAAGAATCCTCACTGGATCTATCCCGGACAGATCATCAAAATTCCTATCTACCTTCTGAAAAAAGAAAAACTCGCTGAAGAAATGGCAAAATCCGGCGCGGCATCCGGAGAACCTCAAACTGTATCTGTATCCGGGGAACCTGCCGCCGCGTCTCCGGAAGCGGAAAAAGCAAAAGTAAATCAAGAAGCCGAGAAGATTATCAAGTATCCCCTCGTGGATAAAAATATGCTGACAGCAAGCGGCTATATATCCGGCAGTATTCCCGGCGTCGGGCAGATCACCGATTCTCCTTCGGAACAGCTTGCATACGGCTTAGACGACCTCATCTACATTGCCGTTGATCATCCGGCACATGTCGGAGACAAGTTTTACGTGATTAGAGCTTCGGATCTGATATATCATCCGGTTACCGAACAGGAGATCGGTTATGTTATTACAATCTGCGGAACAGTTGAGATTGCGAAGATTCGTCCGGGTGAAATCACAGCAAGGGTCACGAAAAATTTCGTCGAGATCAGAAAAGGTGACCGCCTTGTTCCCTATTACGATATAGAGCCTCCGATGACAACAAGAAATTTCCGCAAGCCGGATATCAATGGGGTAATTGTTGCCACCGGAAACAGCTGTAATCTGCAGGGCATGTTGGACATCATTTATATTGACAAAGGATGCAAAGACGGGATTGAAGTTGGAGATATGTTCATGACCGCCGAAGCTGATACCCAAACATTACCCAATGGCATTATACAAGTGCTAAGTTGCAGAAGGCATACAGCGACTGCAATAATCAAATCCAGTCATTCACCTGTATCTCCGGGAGATATCTTCGAAAAAATCGGTAAAAATTAATTGTGAGGACAGGCCGCGGGACATTTTCCCCCGGCCTGTCCTTTTATAAATTGGTAGCATCCGATATAAAAAGTGAGCATCATCATCCGTCCTTTATCAGAAAAAATTTAATTCTCAGGAAAATAATCATGGCAAAGGAAAGCAGGAAGTCATTCGGTCAAAGCATCAGGGCGTATCGTGAAAGCAGGAAACTGAGCATCAAGGAACTGGCTCATGAAACCGGATACCCAGCCGACCTTCTGGAAAAGGTGGAGAAAGATGAAATCACGCCCCCGGTGGCGCTTGTTTTACAGTTAAGCCGCACCCTGAAGATTGATGTTGGAGCGCTTGATGATAACGAAAACAAGAAAGCTTCGTCACGTGTTAAAAGTCAGAAAAAACGCGCGGGATCATACGCCTATACGCAACTGACCAAATCAGGTTCCGATAAGCATCTCGGCGCGTACCTGATCACCATAGCACCAAACACGGCCCATGAAGGCGTTGAATACCACCATGAAGGCGAAGAATTTATCTATGTATTGAAGGGAAGTCTTTCTATTTCGGTTGGCAAAAATACCAGTCTTCTGGCGCGAGGTGAATGTATCCATTTTAATTCGGCACTGCATCATAAATTAAGCAATCCTTCCGACGAAAAAGCAGAACTGCTTGTTGTTCTGTATATCCCCTGAGAGTGTAGCGATGGCATTTGAAATATCCAGCGAACAGGAAATGATCAGACTCATGGCAAGAGACTTTGCCAAAAAAGAACTGGAACCGATGGCAGCGGTTTGGGACAAGCAGGGCCTGTTTCCCATGGATGCTGTAAAGAAAATGAGCGAGCTGGGACTTTTGGGCATGATGGTACCTCCGGAGTGGGGAGGCTCGGGCGCCGGCGCGGTGGCGTACTCTCTGGCTCTGCAGGAGATTGCCTATTCATGCGCATCGACCGCGGTCACCATGTCGGTTGCCAATCTCTCCACCGAACCGCTTCTTAAATTCGGGAGCAAAGAACAGAAAGAAAAATGGCTGACCGGACTTGCCGAAGGATCGCTGCTGGGCGCTTTCGCGCTGACGGAACCCGGCGCAGGCTCCGACCCCGGCTCGATGACGACCTCAGCCGTACTTAAAAAAGACAAATATATTATTAACGGAACAAAGGTTTTTATTACGCACGGCCAGTATGCCGATATCATCAATCTGATCGCCAGAACCGGCCAGGACAAGGGCACCAAAGGGCTTTCCGCTTTTATCGTGGAAAAAGGCGCGCCCGGTTTTAAAATCGGGTCAAAAGAAGAAAAGCTGGGCTTGAGGGCATCCAATACCGTTGAACTTGTTTTTGAAGACTGTGAAATTCCAGTGAAGAACCTGCTGGGAAATCCCGGTGAAGGATTCAAGGTTGCCATGCGCGCGCTGGACAGCGGAAGAATCGGCATTGCCTCACAAGCCACCGGCATCGCAAGAGCCTGCCTGGATGAAGCCATTTCTTATACCAAACAAAGACGACAGTTCGGAAAAACAATTAGCTCGTTTGAAGCCATCCGGTTTATGATCGCGGATGCCGCGACACAGATCGAAGCAGCCTCCTGGCTGACACTGGCTGCCGCTGACCGCAAAGACAGGGGATTGAAATTTACCCGGGAAGCCTCGATGGCAAAACTGTTCGCATCGGAGGCAGCCAATTCCAGCGCCTACATGGCGCTTCAGGTTCATGGCGGTTACGGATATACGAAAGACTACAAGGTCGAGCGCTTATACCGCGACGCGCGTGCCACAACCATCTATGAAGGCACATCGGAAATTCAGCGCATCGTCATCGCCCGGGAAGTCATTAAGGAATAATGAACTGACAGAGGATGAAGTATCTCCGGAATCAGATGTAAAGACGACCACTAATGAATCCTTCCTGTTCTCCACAATTCTTCGGTCTTGAAAATCATTCAATCTTTCAATCTGTAACAAACAACATTATCATGTGATGATAAAGATCGGCGCCGCAACTTGCATTTTGCGACTGATTGCCTAATAAAATAAATGTTAACGAGTAATGAATATGTTTTGCTAATCAAAACTTGTGTTAATTTTCCTTACAGCGGAGTATAATATAAAAAAATTGAAGAAGGAGGGCTATTAACGATGACGACAAATATGAGCTATGAAAGTAAGCCTTGGTTGAAGTCTTATGAAAAGGGTGTGCCGGAAAGTATTAACTATGAAGAAATCTGTATGCCCGACATTCTGGATAGAACAGCGGCTCAGTTTCCCGGAAATAATGCCTTAATTTTTCAAGGTTACAAACTCAATTTTACACAGTTTAAAGAAATGGTCGACCGGTTTGCTGCCTGTCTGACGGATTTTGGAGTCAAAAAGGGCGATGCCGTGGCGATTTTGCTTCCGAATACAATTCCCTGCGTGGTTGCTTATTTTGCCATTTTAAAAATAGGCGCCATCACGGTAATGAATAATCCTCTTTATTCCGATCGGGAGTTGGAGCATCAATTTAATGATTCCGGCTCTAAAGTTTTAATCGCGCTTGATCTTCTCGGCAACCGCATGATTGATCTGCGTCCCCGCACACCGGTCAAACAGATAATTATTACATCCATCGGCGATTACCTGCCTTTCCCCAAAAACATCTTGTTTCCGCTGGTGGCTAAAAAGAAGAAACTGGCCGCCGATGTAAAAGAGGCGGCGGATGTTTACCGCTGGAAAGACTGTATCGCCAAATATCAGCCCAATCCGCCCAAAGTAAAAAATTCTTTCAGCGATATAGCGATGTATCAGTATACCGGCGGCACGACCGGTGTTTCCAAAGGCGTAGAATTGACTCATGCCAATTTAAGCAAGCAAGTGCAGCAACTACGTGCCTGGTTCCCCACTTTTGAAAAGGGCGCGGAAATAATGCTGGGAGCGCTGCCATATTTTCATGTCTTTGGCATGTCGGTTTCCATGAATTTTTCTGTTTTCATGGGATGGTCGCAAGTGCTTGTTCCCAAGCCTCAGCCGGAGCCGCTCTTGGAAGCCATCAAACATTTTAAGCCCACCTTTGCGCCTCTGGTGCCCACGATGTATATTGGGATGCTGAACCATCCCGACCTGAAAAAAACGGATATGAGCTGCATCAAAGGCGCTTTTTCCGGCAGTGCGCCTCTGCCGGTGGAAGTTATCAACGATTTTGAAAAAATCACCGGCGCCGCTATTGTCGAGGGATTCGGCATGACGGAAACAACACCGGTCACCCATGTTAATCCCTTTGCCGGCGGCGCGCGCAAAGTCGGCTCAGTCGGCGTGCCCATTTCGGATACTTCATGCCGGATAGTGGATTTGGAAAACGGCACTCAGGACATGCCGGTCGGTGAACGCGGCGAATTAATCGTCAAGGGACCGCAGATTATGAGAGGCTATAAAGGCAAGCCCGAAGAAACAGCCAATACGCTAAAGGACGGCTGGATCTACACCGGAGACATCGCGACGATGGATGAAGACGGATATTTTTATATTGTCGATCGTAAGAAGGATATGATTATTACCAGCGGCTACAATGTTTATCCGCGGGATATCGATGAGGTCTTTTATATGAATCCGAAAGTTCAGGAAGCCTGCGCCATCGGCATTCCCGATCCGATCAGAGGGGAGAGCGCCAAGGTTTTCATCGTCCTGAAAGAGGGCGAGACGGCAACGTCTGCGGAATTGATTGAATTTGCGAAAGCCCATCTGGCGACTTACAAGCTGCCCACAGAAATTGAATTTCGTAAGGAACTGCCCAAGACCAACGTGGGAAAAATCCTGCGTAAAGAATTGCGGGCGGAGGAATTAAAGAAAAGAAAATAAAGGAATGCCTGGAGATGCAATATTTTGCGTTTCTGCTTCGAATAAAAAATTGGACACTAACTGTCAAACCAAGCGTAGTTCATAGTGCAAAACAACTGTCACCATGAGACAATGGCAGGGAACGGTTTGATCCGGATTTGCCGGACTAAAGAACCGCTCCCTGCTTTTTATCATTACCTTGCCTGAAGCGCTCTGCCGATCGTCATAATTTCGGCTTCTTTGGTTCCTTCGTAAAGCTCCAGAATCTTCGCGTCCCGATACCATTTCTGCACGGGATATTCTTCGATATAACCATAGCCGCCATGCAGTTCCACGGCATAATTGGCGCAAAATACCGCGGTCTGCCCGCCGTAGAATTTCGCCATCGCGGCCAAGGTATAATCAGGTTTTTTCTGATCGATCAGCCAGGCGGCCTTGTAAACCAGACCGCGCAGGGCTTCAATACGAATAGCCATCTCGGTGAGTTTCATCTGCGTCATTTGAAACGAACCCAACGGCGCGCCAAAGGCTGTCCTTTCTTTTACGTATTTAATGCTGGTTTCCAGACAAGCTTCAGAAATACCCAGCGCCTGACCGGAAACCATTACGCGGGTGATATCAAAAAAGTGCATGAGCTGGCGAAAGCCCTGCCCTTCTTTTCCTACAAGATTGGATTGGGGAACGCGCACATCTTCCAGCGCGATCTCCGCGGTGTCACTGGCGCGAATGCCCATCTTCCCATGGATTTTATTGCGTGTAACACCCTTCGCGTCTGCCGGAATAATAATCAGGCTGAAGCTGTTGTGCTTTTTCTCCTCGGGATTGGTGATGCACTGCGTAACCATGAAATCGCAAACCGTGCCGTTGGTGATAAACATTTTATTACCGTTGATCACATAATCTTTGCCATCCTTTACGGCGCGGGTTTTGTAACCGGAAACATCCGTTCCGGCATTCGGCTCGGTATAAGCGCCGGCGCAGACTTTTTCGCCGCTGCAGATCGGAGGCAGGTAAGTTTTTTTCTGTTCTTCCGTGCCATAGTTGAGAATGGATTCGCAGCCGAAACCGGACGCGACAATATTCAAACTGTTACCCATATCCACTTTGGATATTTCTTCCGTGATGATGGCATTGCCTAAGATTCCCGCGCCGGAGCCGCCGTATTCCTCCGGAATCCATGCGCCGACTAATCCGTTCTGGGCCGCTTTTTTTCTGATTTCCGGCATATATTTTTCATGTTCATCGCATTCCTGGGAAAGCGGTTTTATTTCCGACACGGCAAATTTATAGGCCATCTCTTTTAACATTTTCATTTCTTCAGTAAGTTCAAAATCCATATTTGTTTCTCCTTTTCATCAATATTTATTTTGCCGCGACGGCTTTTTATTTACTTATGTTGAAAAAAATAACAACATCCCCCTGCTGAAGTCAAGGGAAAACCCGCAGGCATTTGAATCTGAAATCCAATTCAGAACCGGTAATTCATCCTTATAAAAAAGGTAAAGTTCAGAAGACGAAAAATGATTCATTAAAAATAATTGACAGGCAAGACAGCAGTCCTTATACTTGCAGGCACTAATTTTTATTAGTGCTTCTTTATCCGGTTTCGGTTCGATGACAGTAACGGACAAAACCTGACTTTCAAGACTATCTATTAAAAGGAGATTCATATGCTAAAAGCACTGGGGGTTATAATAAATCTGGGAATAATAGCACGCCTGGGATTTCAGGCGAAAGACTGTCTTAATCCTATACAGATAGCAGATTTCAATATTACACAAGACCCTTTGACTCTTTCGTTTGTGGCTGTTGTCGCTTTGTTTGTTGCTTTAAAGAATTAGAATTCTCTTTATCGTCGTCTCTATTGCAAGATCACAACTCTTTTAAGGAGATATTCATGAAGAATCTTAAAAACAAGGTAGCGGGAATTACCGGCGCAGCATCCGGCATTGGAAGAGCGCTGGCGCTTAATTTGGCAGATGAAGGCTGTCATCTGGCGATATCCGATATCAATGAATCGGGTCTAAAAGAGACCGCCGATATGGTGCGCTCTAAAGGCAAGAACGTGCGGGTAACCACACACAAGGTGGACACTGCAAAACGCGAGCAGGTCAAACAATACGCTGATGAAACGGTGAAGGCCCACGGCGCCGTTCATATCATCATCAACAACGCGGGAGTCGTGGTCGTGGAAACGCTGGATGATGTGAGCTATGAAGACTTTGAGTGGCTTATGGGCATCAATATGTGGGGTGTGATTTACGGGTGCAAGGAGTTTCTCCCATACCTCAAACAGCAGGACTCCGCCCACATCGTCAATATCAGCAGTGTGAACGGAATCTTCACCAATCCAAATAATGGACCTTACTGTACGGCAAAATTCGCGGTCAGGGGCTTCACTGAAACGCTGGCACAGGAACTTGCCGATACGAATGTCAAAGTATCCTGCGTCCACCCCGGCGGAATTAAAACCAACATTGCCAACAACGCCAAATTCTACAAAGGTTCCGACCCATCCATGGCGAAAGAAGAAAGCCTTGCGGTTTTCAACAGGGTCATGGCAAGCACAACGGCGGATAAGGCGGCTAAAATCATCATCGCCGGAATCAAAAAAGACAAAGCGCGCATCATGGTCGGCCGCGACGCCTATGTGTTGGATTGGCTCAAAAGGTTATTCCCGGTCGGGTTCCAGAAACTCACCGGCCGCAAGGCTGCCCCCGGATGGATGAAAAAGAAAGCCGGTCTGAAATCCTGATAATGAATGGAGTCATGGCACACGGTGAAAGAAGTCGGGACTTTGCTAACATGAGCACAGAGAAGATTTGCAACGGATATATTTTTTCTCTTGAAAAGGTGCATTTAATGGGTGGGTGCCCCCTTTGCTTTTCTGGTGCAATTGTATCAATAATAAGTCGAAACACCATAGAGAAGTAAATATAATTTTATTAATTGACATTAAATTTTAATTTATCTACTAAAACAATAAAAACTAAGGAATGGTTGTGAACATGAGAATAAAACATTCTATACTTCTGGTGTTTGTAATAACGGTCTCTCTAATCTTTACAGGTTGCATGTCTAATCATGTTTATGTTCAACCGGAATTTGAAAAGAAATCTCTGCCTAATAATATAATTCTTGTTACTCCTGATGTAAGCGTTTATGAATTTGGTTATAAGGGAAAGACAACCTTAAAAGAAGATTGGACAAAATTTGCCAATACTACATCTCAAGAGTACTGCACGCATAAAATATCAAAACTTAACATCAATCCAATTGATGAAACAAAATTAATCAGCATCAACGATGAATACAAAGATGTGCGAGCATTATTTGAAGCGGGCAATAAAAGCATATTAAATCAATATTTTTTGAATCGGAAAAACGATGATTTCATGAAAGAAAAACTTAATTATAGATTGGGGTCATTAGAAAAAATATTCGAAAGAACCGGAGGTGACTCTCTTCTTTTTATTTACGGCGTTGATTATATCGCATCAACAGAAAGAAAGGCCGCTACCGCGGCAGGCATGGCTGCAGGAATTGCGCTGGCCGTCTTAACCGGCGTTGCGGTGTTTCCCTTAAACGCCGGTGGCTTCGCGTATATGGGCGCAGCGCTCGTGGATAAGAACGGGGAAATTCAATGGTCAAATTATATCATGTCTAAGGATAAAAGCCTTAATGATAATGATGATATAGATGTATTAATGTGCCAGCTCCTCGTCAACTACACCGATTGTCCCCAGCCTCATTATGAACCGAAAAAATGGTGATAGAAAAATATAAGGAGTATCCTCATGAAACGATTAACTTTACTGCTTTTTATATTGACCTTGGTAAGTTGTGCTTATCAAAGCAACCGGTACACCATTAAACTCCCGGAAGACTGGCAAACCTTGAAAAATTCAAAAGAGGGCACCCTTATAACAAAGGATGGGCTGTATTTACAAACCATAAGCATAACAGAACGTAATGTTGATAATACTACAACGGAAGGCAAAAAATGTATAATAAAAAAGAATATGCTTCCAAATGAAATAGCTACTGCACTTTTGGCAGATTTGGAATCCGATGCATCCTTAAAAAAGCTAGAGGTATTAAACAATAGTATATTTACTATTTCCGGCAAAAACGGATGCAATATTTCTGTACGATATACAACCGCCAAAGGATTAAAAACGAGAGCAATATATTATGGCCTTCTCGATGGGGATATCTTCTACCTGATACGTTATGAAGCCGCTGAAAGATATTACTTTGAGAGAGATTTGCCAACATTTGAAAATATGATGAAGACGTTTCAGCTATTGGCAGCCGACAAAAAACAGTGATATAAAATCTGGGACAGGCAAGATAAGAAATGTCAAGGATGAAAATGGAAATTCCGTCGCTTGTTTAAGCCGACAGCTTGATTCGAAACAGTTCAGATGTCTAAACATTTCGGAGCAATCAGCATGATTGCTCCAACCAAAGAAAAGAAATAAATCAAATTTTGAGGCTGTTCAAAAATGTTCAGATGCAAGGCGCGCAAAAGCCGAGCTGCGAGACGTATATGGAGCGCGGGTTGCAGCGCAACGCCGCATATGAGCGTTTTGTAAAACCTTCGGCTTTTTCCGGCAAGGAATGCGACTAGTTATAATTGCGCTCCCCTGCGGGAATGCGCTCCCGGTCAACAGCCTTAGTTTATATCTCTGCCGATTAATTCAGCAAGCGGAACAACTTTAAAATCTTTAACAATAAGTCCCTGCAATATTTTTTCAATTTCAGACAACAAAAAAGTATTATCTTCTTTGCCCCGCGGCGGCACATCATGAAGGATGATTATATCATCGGCCTTGACTTTTTTAAGTATTTTGGAACTCAGATTTTTAATAAAGCGATTACCCGCATCAGATGCGTAGCAACTAAAAGTCAAACAAAACATTCCCAGTTTATCCAAAACCGGCGGCAGTTTGGGATTGATTATTCCGACCGGCGGACGGAAAGCCAGAGTGTTTACACCCATATCCTTAAGAACTTCCTGAGCCCGGAATATTTCCCGATAAAGATAATTATAACTTCCCAGCATCAAAAAAGGATTGTGATGCAATGAGTGATTGCCGATGGTATGGCCATGGGCGATGATTTCTTTGATGATATCCGGATGCTTCAGGACATTGACACCCGAGACAAAAAAAGTCGCCTTCACCGAATACTTGTCCAGCAGTGTCAGGATTTGCCTTGTTGTCGGATCGGCCGGACCGTCGTCAAAAGTGAGCGCAACAAAATTCTTGCCAGTATTACCATGGCTGATTACCGGCAGGTAAAAACTGCTTTGCGAAAAAAAAGCGGCGGCGACACAAAGCACAACATAAGAAGCCGCGATGGCTGCCGCCAGCAGTGAATTTATAAATAAAGCAACCGCTGCCGCAGATAAAAATATTATTCCGGTGATTTGAGCGGGGCTTGCAGACAACGATTTGTTTTTCATTTTAATTTTTTATTGTATTGTTTTTTGAATCTTTCCTATGCGCTGATCCGGCCGTTCCAGCTTCATCACCGAGAATTTTTTCCAGTACAACCCTCACGGTCCAACGGCTGAGCGCCTTCCCGTATTGAGGACCGGCCAGATAAATACCCAGCATCAGAAGCAACCAGGAAATACCGTAAATCAAAGGAATGCCGATAACCCCGAACGCAGGGCTTTTCAACCACGCGGCAATTGCTCCAACAATAAACACGGCAGGTATGCCAAGAAGGTAACTGATAAATATTAGAATAAGGCCGGTGATTACGGTGGCGGTAAGTTTTTCTTTAAAGATACTCAAATCAGCGTGTTCATCTATTGCCGCCCTGCAATATTCTTTCCGGGCAAAATATAATGCTGCTTTTTTTATTATGCTCAAAATATTTCCTGTTGGCTGTTTAAAAACGCTCAGCTGCTGCGTTGCGCTGCAAAGCGCACCGCTCAACGTATGAAAATATACGCCTAGTGGTTCGACTTTTTGCGCGCCTTGCATCTGAACATCCCGTATCAAGTACAGGACAAGTTTTGAAACAGCCTCCGAACATGGGATTTTTCAACAAACTTGATATTTTCTGATTTCCTGCCCGATTACCTTTCCATGATTCCGCCGACCGAATATTTCGAACGAAGCGGGTAATCTTTGTAGGCAATATCTTTAAAAACACCGGTGCGAGCCTGCCCGACAGTGGCAATCAATTCATCATCCACATAAATGCGCCCATCGCCGATTCCTATGCTCGCGCCGGATTCCTTCAATTGTGAATAACGCCGCACGTCAACTTCAAAGCGGACACATTTGTTAAAAGGGCGAATCTGGCCGTTGAAAGCAACATCGCCGCACCCCAGCGCCCTGCCCGTCCCCAGCGCTCCACTCCAGACGCAGAAAAAACCAAGCAACTGCCATATCCCGTCCACACCGAGGCATCCGGGCTGCACCGGATCGCCTGGAAAGTGACATTGAAAATACCAGGCATCCAGTCTGATATCCTGTTCAGCAATTATTTTACCTTTCTTGCCGTCGCTTTCAATTAATAATATGCGATCAACCATGAGAAAGGGAGGCGCCGGAAATTTCGCTTCAAAATGTTCCGGGGGATCAGAAACAAGCGTACCCCAAGAGAATGCGAGAATCTCTTCAAAATTAAAATGATCGCGTTTCAGAAATTCATTATATTTCATAATTATTATTCTCTTCCCGTAAATTGAAGGTAGTATCAATGATCTCCGGATAAAAGTTAATTTCCACATTGTCTTGAATGCCCCGGATTCCAAACCGCGGCAGGAAATTGCAAGACCGGATTTTATTGTTCTTTTTCACGCAAACTATAAGAAAAGACCTGTTTTGTCAAAAGAAATAATTCCCTGAAAAACATGCAAAACCAATAGGGATTTCACTGTAAAAACTAATGGCACTGAAAGTAAAATTGAGCTATAAATAATGTCATGAAAAAAATAGGAGAATAAATGAACAGAGCAGCCCTTCATAAAATCAGTTATGGTCTATACGTCGTCACCTCGGGGCAAGACGGTAAATTCAACGGTCAAATTGCCAACTCCATGTTTCAGGTTACATCGGACCCGGCAACTGTAGCCATCAGTATAAATAAACAAAATTACACCAATGAATTGATAAAGCTCAGCCGCAAGTTTGTCGTCTCGATTCTTTCTGAAGAAACACCTATGCCTTTTATCGGCAATTTCGGTTTCAAGAGCGGACGGGAAGTCAATAAACTGCAAAATGTAAAAATAAAAACAGGTGTAACTAAGGTGCCTATTGTTCTGGAAAACGCTGTTTCCTATATTGAAGTGGAACTGCAAAAAGAGTTGGATTGCGGCACGCACACCATTTTTGTCGGCAACATTGTTGACTGCGATATAGTGAGTGATGCAAAACCCATGACTTACGCTTATTATCAGCAAGTCAAGGGAGGCAAATCACCGAAAACCGCGCCCACTTACGTAAAAGATGAACCTTCCGTTGCCGCCCCGAGTCCGGCGTCTACTTACACATGCAGTGTATGCGGCTATGTCTACGACGAGGCCAAAGGCGATCCTGACAATGGTATTGCTCACGGAACGAAATTTGAAGATCTGCCCGATTCGTGGACGTGTCCAATCTGCGGCGCGGATAAATCAAAATTCGAAAAAGATAAATAGTGATCTATATTTTAACGGAGAAAATAAAACGATGATAAAAACAAAATCTTTCGCAGGTCCGATAATTGGTTTTAGTCTTGTCTTGATCCTTCTCGCCGGTCAGCAGGCTCAAGCGACTCTTGGCGAATCAGTCAATTCGGTCGCAGCGGACAAGAAGGCTCTCTCGGCAGTGCATAGCGCCATAAGAACATCTTCGAAATATACTATGTATGAATTCCAGTCTGAAACAATGACAATCCGTGAATACGTATCGCCTTCAGGCGTTGTCTTCGGCATTGCATGGAACGGTCTGACTCATCCCAATCTGACACCGCTTCTTGGCGCTTATGCTTCAGAACATCAAAAAGCTTTAAGTCGTGTCAAACGGCAACCGGGACACAGGCATGTTACGGTGAAATCAAATAATGTTACTGTGGAAAAATGGGGTCATATGAGAAATTTGCAAGGCCGCGCCTATGCACCGGCCTTGGTACCGCAGGGAGTTAACGTCGATGAAATTAAATAAATTACTCTTTTTTATTCTGATATCTTTACTTGTAATAAGTTGCAGTGGCGGTGGCGGAGGAGGTGGTGGTAGCACAAGCGTAACGCTTAGCTCTATCGCAGTGGCACCATTAACGCCGAGCATTGCAGCAGGAAAAACTCAGCAATTCACAGCCACAGGCACCTACTCAGATAACTCAACAAAAGATATAACTACATCCGTCACCTGGAGTTCATCCAATACGGATGTGGCAACAATCGGCAGTTCATCGGGACTGGCCACTGCTTTGGCCGCAGGAACAACAACCATCGAGGCGACATCGGGAAGTATCTCCGGTTCCACTATTCTGACGGTAACGGCAGCTACTCTTACTTCCATTGAAGTAACACCGGCAGCCCCAAGCATTTACCGAGGCCAAACACAACAATTTAAAGCCAACGGAACTTATTCAGACAGCACAACAAAGGATATAACAACCTCCGTGACATGGAGTTCATCGTCGCCATGCGTTGCAACTATCAGTAACACAGCAGGCTCAAACGGGCTGGCCACCGCTCTTACTGCGGCAGCAACAACGATCACCGCCAGTTTAGGCAGTGTTACCAATTCTTCAATACTGACTGTGGAGGCTTTAAACAACGATAACGTACTTACCCTGTCTGTAAACGGCTCGCTTTGTTCAAATTCCTATAAGAACAAGCCCTGCGTCAGTGTTACCATCTGTTCTCCCGGCACCTCAACATGCAACACTATAAATGATATTTTGTTGGATACAGGATCTTCCGGTTTGCGGATTTTCAAATCGCTTCTTACTGGCATTCCCCTGACACAAGTAACAAGCGGCACCGGATCACTTGCCGAATGCATACAATATGCTGACGGTTCGGCAGATTGGGGACCTGTTCAGATAGCCGACATCACGCTGGGAAACGAATCAGCCGTCAGAGTTCCCATCCAGGTTATTGATTCAACTTTTGCCAGCGTGCCGTTATCATGCGGAACCCCGGATACACTTTCGTCAGCCGGATTCAACGGGATTCTCGGTGCCGGTCTTTTTGCGCAGGACTGCGGCTCAACATGCGCGAACATTGCGAATAATCAAATGTACTATTCATGCAGTAGTTCAAAGTGTACTGCAACAAAAGTTCCTCTATCCAGTCAGGCTCAAAACCCTGTCTCGCAGATTCTTGTTGATAATAACGGCGTGATATTGCAGATCCCTGCCGTTTCCCTCGGAGGAGTAACCTCAGTTAACGGCAACCTCATTCTCGGCATCGATACCCGGTCAAACAACTCTTCTTCCGGAGTAACTATGTACCCTGCCGATTCGACAGGAGAATTCATAACAGTTTTCCCGGCCGATACAGGAACCACATACAACACTAGTTTCATTGACAGCGGCTCGAACGGTTTATTTTTTAATGCTGGTTCGGTAAGCACTCTCACACAATGCAGTTCCCCGTATGATGCCTGGTACTGCCCTTCTTCCACACTTAGTTTATCGGCAACTACAGAAGGACATGGCGGCTCACCGAACGTTGATATTTCGTTCCAAATAGGCAACGCTTTAACTCTTTTCAGTTTATCTAATAATGTATTCATTGAACTCGGAGGACCGGACAGTACCTATTTTGACTGGGGACTTCCCTTTTTCCTCGGACGAAAAGTGTATGTAGGAATTGAAGGAACAAATTCCGATTTGGGTAATGGTCCTTATTGGGCGTATTAAAAATAATTTATGCCGATTCTTCATATAGAGGAGATAAGTATGGATGAAATATTTACAAAAAAAATCAGGGCTGCGGCAGTGGCAGGCTGGTGGACTTTGTTAATCGCCTACTGCGTTCTGCTGATTCAATGGTTTGCTTATTTGCTGATTATGACTAAACAACCGGCAGCAATGCTTTGCTTATGGGGCGAAGGCGTAACCTGGCCGGAAATCCGCTCTATATGGCTGTGGGGAATGGTGGCATATAAACTGGGTGTCGCGATGATGCTGTTTGTCGTCATCTGGCTGACGCTTTGGGCGAGGCAACTGGCAAAAAAATAAAATTGACAACCATTCCGCTTGTAATTACCAATTTTCAGGCGGTAATTACCGGTAAGGAGAAAAAACTTTTTTATTATGCGCTCTCCTTCGGAATGCGCGTCCCGGTCGGCTGCTAACTTTGTTGGCTGCGTCGTCAGCTTCCTCAACGTATTATCATATACGCCTGCGGAGCATCCTCCTTGCCGCCTCGTTATCCTTTGAAAGCGAAATGGTATTACATTTGAGAATCCGGGAAACATCGTCATATCACATCATCTCCTGAATCCTGTTTTTCTTTGACATGCAATTGCAAATCATCTATTATTTGCACAATATTATACCATTTCGATTTCAAGCGAATTGGTATCAGAAGGAATAAAATATTCATGGGATATAATAGTGTTGATGATGTTCAATCAAAGCTGATCGAGGCCGGATACATTCCCTCAAGGGAAATTGCCACGGTTGTTTTCCTGGCCGCGGCGACGCAAAAGCCGGTTTTAGTCGAAGGGCCGGCGGGCGTCGGCAAGACAGAACTGGCCAAGGCCATCGCCCGCTCTCTGGATCGGGAACTTATCCGCCTCCAGTGTTACGAAGGCCTGGATGAAGCCAAGGCTCTTTACGAATGGGAATACGCTAAACAGCTTCTTTACACCCAGATGGTCAAGGACAGGCTCAATGATATCATTTCTTCCGCCGCGACGTTGACTCAGGCAGTTGATCAGATAGCCGCGCAGGAGGACGCTTTTTTCTCCGACCGTTTCATTCAGTCCCGGCCTCTTCTACAGGCCATCAGTTCGGAGAAACCTGTCGTGCTCCTGATAGATGAAGTGGATAAATCCGACCCGGAATTCGAGGCGTTTCTTCTGGAGCTTTTAAGCGACTTTCAGGTTTCCATTCCCGAATTGGGCACCCGCAAGGCCATTCAAATTCCCTTTGTGCTTCTGACATCCAACAACTATCGCGATATGAGCGACGCGCTTAAACGCCGCTGTGTTCATCTTTACATTGATTATCCCGCGCGGGACACGGAGATTTCCATCGTCCGGCTGAAAATTCCGGGAATCGAGGAAAAACTCTGCGATTCTCTGGTTGACGCGATCCGCAAGATACGCAAGCTGGATTTGAAAAAAGCCCCCAGTATTTCGGAAACGATTGATTGGGCGCAATCGCTTCTCGCCTTGCAGATCAACGAGCTGTCACCGGAAGTTATTTCGGAAACGCTCAATATTATCTGCAAGTATCAGGCAGATATGGAAAAAGTGCGTAAAAATATCGATCGGATTTTGAAATAGCTTAAAAATGTCATTGCGAGTCCCGACTCATCGGGACGTGGCAATCTTAAAATCAGCCGTAGGGTGGATGAAGCGTAGCGCATCCACCTAATATATTAAAATTTGTGGAGCCGCTTCGCTTGTTCCACCCTACTACTATTGGGAGGATAAATAATGGGAAAAATTATTAAAACACATAATACGGCAAAGACTGTGGTCTACATCGTTGGAGTTGTAATAATAATATATTATTTATTAGCATTGTTAGGTGTATTGGGTTGTTTTCTTGTTTTTAAACATACTGGAAAAACAATAGATAAGATGATTATTTTTGGTGTACTTGGAGTGACCATTATTTCGATAATTTATATAGTTAGTGCCGTCTATTTGTTGAGGCTACGACCATTGGCGAGAGAATTTTTACTTTGGTTCATTCCCTTATATATAATTTCCGATATTATCCACAGTTCTTGGATGCATATGCTTCAAGAAAGGGATGCAATTGACTATGTTATTATGATGATAATTTGGATGATACTCTTAAACAAGAATATAAAAGATATCTTTAATAAAGTTAATGCAAATACTAGTGAAGAAACGGGATAGCGGGGTCAGGTCTAGGGTAAAGAGGTCAATTCTCTTCACGGCTCATCTTGAAAAAAGGAACAAAGTAACAAGGGAAAACATGACTTGATAATAAATATTTTCCCGCCCCTGGCGGGCGGGAATTAAAGGGCGGGGGAATTAATAAAGACGTTTCATCCTCCTTTTAATTTCCTCCCCTCAAGGGAGGAAAAATCAGAGGAACGATTGCCACGGCGGATAAGAGCCGCATCGCAATGACAATGTGGTAACATATGGTCAAACTAATCCAAAAATTTGTTTCCTGCTGTCGCGCGGCGGGAATGCGCGTGTCAACTTCGGAAGTTCTCGACAGCCTCAATCAGATGCGACTGATTGATCCGACGGACGAGCAGCAATTCCGTTCTCTGCTTCGTTCCAATTTCGCCAAAAGCATGCGCGACGTTCAGCACTTCGACCGCCTCTACCACCTCTTCTTCCATGAAATGCGCATGGACACCGCTGATATGAGACAAGCGGCCTCTCATTCCGAGCAAATAAAAAACGCGGCGGAGATTCTCAAAAAGATGCCTCATGACAACCCGATTTACGATGCTGTGATGGACTTTATGCAAGGCAATCCCATGGCGCTCTTACGGGAAATGCGCCGGATTCAAACTGAGGAAGAACCGGCAATGCTGCGTTTTAATATCGGACCTCTGGGCAACCGTCTCAACGTGATGCTTCAGATCAATAAGGCCGCATCCGCAGCAAACGCCCTAGTGGAGGACAATTACGCAAAAACCGATTCAGCCGCAGGGCGTGAACTTGCCGGATATTTCGCGGAGCGCGTGGCCGCGGCGCGTTCCATGCTCATGTATGAGCCGCATCCGGGAGATACCGGCACAAGAAAAACAAAAACGGAAGAACAAAAGCTCAAAGGACTGGGCGAAAAATCATTTTCTTCGTTTACCCGCGAAGAGATCGAAGAAATGCGCGATGCGATTGACAAGCTGGTGCACAAATTAAAAAACATTGTCAGCCGCCGCTATGCCGTCCGCAACAGAGGAAGTATTGATGTTAAAAAAACTCTGCGCGCGTCGGCAAAATATAACGGCGTTCCAGTAGAGGTAAAGTATCGACGCAAAGCGAAACGCAAAAGCAGGATTGTCACGTTGTGCGATGTGTCGGGTTCCGTCTGGGCGGCGGCGCGCTTTATGTTGAACCTGCTCTATTCTCTTCAGGACTGTTTTGACAAGGTCAACAGTTTCGTCTTTATTGACCACTTGTCAGAAGTTACCGGCATATTCGAGGAAAATGAAATTAACGAAGCAATCCGCATGGTGCTGGAAAAATCAGACGTGCATTACAACGCGTCAACCGATTACGGCGAAACCCTGCGGAATTTTAAAAAAGATTACATGGAGCTTCTAACCAAGAAAACAACGCTGATTATCGTCGGCGACGGACGCAGCAATTACATGAACCCCGAAGACGCGATTCTCGGCCAGATGCGGGAACGCTGCCGGCGCGTCATCTGGCTCAATCCCGAGCAGGAAAATCTCTGGGGATCAGGCGACAGCGAGATCACGTCATATATGCCTCACTGTCATGAAGTGCGCCAATGCCGCAATGTCAACCAATTATTTACTTTCATCGAGGAGCTGGTTTTATAAAATGAATACGATTCCTTCAGGACAATCTTACAGCTGGATATCCCGTTTTGCCATTGAACATGTATCTTCCCGCGCCGATCTCCAAACCATGCCTGATTTCCCTCATGATATCTGGAAGGAAATGGGAGAGGCTGGATTTTTTCAAATAGGAATCGCGCCTAAATACGGCGGCAGCGGAGGAGAATTCGCGCAGCTTGCCAAAGCGGGAGAAGTCTTCGTACGCAGCGGCTTTAATCTGGGATTGGCGCTGTCCTGGCTGTATCAGCAAATAATCGCCATCCATCTTATCTCCGGTTTCGGCACTGAAAAACAGCGAATGAAATATCTGCCGCTGATGGCCCAGGGGAAATTAATCGCGTCCTTTGCCGTTTCTGAACCGAAGCACGGAGCGCGTCCCAAACTATTGAGTTCCACGGCAACTTGTGAAGGCAATTACTACATACTCCATGGAGAAAAAACTTATCTGACCAACGCGCCTGTTGCCGGACTTTTTATTGTCGTCGCAATAACGGGCGAAGAACAAAAACAAAAAAAATTCAGCGCCTTTCTTGTATCGTCCTCCGACGACGGTGTTATCGTCAAACCGCGGCTGAAATTTGATTTTCTCAAACCTTCCCTGCATGGCGGCATTCAACTGCAGGGCTGCCGGGTATCTGCCCTGAACATGCTGGGAGGAAAGGATACGGCTTACCCGAATATTGTAATCCCCTTCAGCGACGTGGAAAATGTCATTATGATGGGCGCCGTAACCGGCGCAATGGGCGCGGAACTTATGGACATCATCGTGGAAATAGATAAAAGTAATATTCATAGGGATAAATCGCTGCAAAGCGAAATAGGAGCGCTGGACTCTCTGCTGGAAACAATGCGCGCGATTGTCCAGGACGCGGCGCAAAAGCTGAATGAACCGGAAAGAACCGCGGTGCCGCTGATGCTGACTTTTAAAGAACTGGCGGCCGGTTTTCAGCTACGAATAGCCGCGACCGTGATAAAATGGGAAATCAAAACAAAAGAACGCTTCAGTGTTCTTCAAAACGACATTAACGTCCTGGGAGCGCTTCAGGAACAAACCATGCAGGAAAAGCAGGCAAAGCTGGGGGACGAACTTCTTCACGGGGCGAGATAAAAGCCAAATTTTCATAATTCGGCGAAAAATATTCCTTGTTTTTTTAATAACCTATTGAGATAATAACGAAGTTTAATTAAAAGACCTGAAAGAAAGATGATCCTGAAGTAAAAGGAGGGATGAATCTTTATGAAAGAAAGAATCATAGATAAACGGCTTAAGGATACGGCAGAAGACGAGGAAGAACTTGAGAAAAAAGCCGATCGAAAAACGGAGCGGCTCGATGAAGAGAACGAGATCACCATCACTATCCTCTCCGGTATAAAAGATACTCCTCGGGAAAAAATTCTCTATAACTATAGTAAGGATATCTCCATGTCCGGAACGAAAATTCAGGGCAATGTTCTTTTGCCCATAGATACCTTTCTCAAAATAGACGTAACTTTAAAGAATTTAAAAGAAAGAGTAACCGTTTTCGGGAAAGTAACACGGAATAAAGTTATTACCGAAGGTGAATCTTATGAGGCGGGTGTGGAGTTTGTAGATACTCCCAGTGAATCCATCAAGAAGCTCGGGGATTATATTTTGTCGGTCAAAGATTACGCAAACCTTAATCCGGTCGGCGTCCCGTATTGGATTTTTGCAAAATTTAACAAACCAAAATCCTAGCAACTTCATAACATTTTTACACATTAATTTAGAAAATTGAAGCTCTCCGCGGCAATCCGCGGAGAATCTTATATTATGAAGCATTCGCGTGTCCGTAATAATCACTATTGAAGCCCGTCGATAAATATTGGCATCGCTCGATTTCAGCAGTTAATATTTTATTGACATACAAGATTGAGTTTCTTATATCTAAGCATAAATATATTTTGAAGAAACTAGTGAAATCCGGGCGCTGAAACAGGGAAAGACAGATGGCGGAAAAAAGAAAAACAACAAGAATGAAGGAAGAGAGCGATGTTACCATAACCGTTGTCTCTGAAGGTAAACATAAAAAAATCATCTATGACAGCAGTAAAGATATTTCCATGTATGGCGCAAAAATTCATTCCCGTGAAATGTTTCCTATTGACACTCTTCTTCAGATAGATTTTACAACAAAGACCGTGCATAAAAATATAACCGCCCTCGGAAAAGTTAAATGGATTAAAGTCGTTATCGAGGACAAATCTTATGAGGTGGGCGTGGAATTCGTCAAAGACCCCGGTGAGGCGGTCAAGAAACTTGAGGACTACATCTCATGGAAACAACAACAAGCAAGTCCTAATCCGTTTGACGTGAAATTATAGATTGATGCTAAATAAAAAAACCATTGAAGACGATGAATATGAAGAAAAAGATTAACGAAACAAGGAGAAATAAAACCAAATCCTCCAATTCTGCCGGACAAAACAACTTGTCCGAGGAATTGCGTCGCGAAAGTGAAGAAAAATATCGAACTATTCTTGAAAATATTGAAGACGGTTATTACGAGATTGATCTTAACGGCAGTTTCACCTTCTTCAATGATTCATTATGCCGTCTTCACGGCCGCTCCAGAGAAGAAATGATAGGGCTGAACTACAGGCAGTATACGGATAAAGAAACCGTGAAAAAACTTTTCGAAGCATATCACGAAGTTTATAAAACAGGGAAACCGGCCAAGGGATTCGGTTGGTGGGTGACAAGAAAAGACGGGGATAAAAGATATCTTGAAATATCCGCGTCGTTACAAAAAGATTCATCAGGTAATCCAATAGGGTTTAAGGGAATTGTCCGTGACATCACCGACCGCAAACTAATAGAAAAGTCTTTGCGCGTAAGTGAAGAAAAATATCGAACTATTCTTGAAAATATTGAAGATGGTTATTACGAAGTAGATCTTAACGGTAACTTTACATTCTTCAACAATTCACTATGCAAACTATCCGGGTATTCCAAAGAAGAATTGCTGGGTATGAATAACCGGCTGTTTACGGATAGAGAGACTGCAAAAGAAGTTTTTCAAATGTTCAACAAAGTTTACACGACTGGTGAACCATCCAAAGGTTTCGGCTGGCAGATGACAAGAAAAGACGGGACCAAAAGATACGTTGAAGCCTCTGCATCGTTAAGAGAAGATTCATCAGGAAAACCGGTAGGCTTCAGAGGAATTATCCGCGATATCACCGAGCGCAGACAGACGGAAGCCTTGCTGAAACAAAACGAAACCCGGTATCGTCTTTTGGCAGACCACATGAAAGATCAGGTTTGGCTGATGGATTTTAATTTAGAAGTAATTTATGTAAGCCCGTCGGTGGAAAAATTACTGGGCTACACTTTCGAAGAACTCAAAAAAACTTCATTGTCCAAGCTCCTCGTGCCTGAATCCTATCAGAAAGCAAAGAACTTCTTTTCAAAAGAGATGCCTGTGGCTTTGGCTGCTCCACCCGAATATGTTCTGGACCGCTCGGTGGAATTGGAATTCTGCTGTAAAGACGGCCGCATTGTATGGGGAGAAATCAAATTCAGTTTCATCAGGGATGCGAATAGAAAACCTGTCTCCATTTTAGGTGAAGGCAGAGATATTACCGAACGTAAGCAAATGGAGGATGCTTTAAAAAAGGGCGAGGAGCGTTACCGCAGCGTCTTTGAAAACGCGGGCCTTCCGCTGGTTATCATGGAAGATTCCCTGCTGATTTTTATGGTCAATGACCGGTTCGTGGATATATCGGGCTATGAAAAAAGTGAAATAGAAGGCAAAATGAAATTCACGGACTTTATCACTTCCGGAGACCGTAACGCTCTTATGGGGTGCTTTTCCCGTCGCAAGGGAGACAAGCCCGTTGAATACGAATGCCGGGTCGCCCACCGTAACGGAGAGCATTTTGACGTTCTGATCCGTATAGGCCACATCCCCGGGGCAGGTCAATTTATCGCGTCGTTTACAGACATCACCTCCCGAAAGCAGGCCGAGATCGCATTGCTGGAAAGCCGGGAACATCTCCAGAAAGAAAACATCCGTCTCCGCTCGTCCATTCGGGAACGCTACAGGTTCTGTGACATCATCGGCAAGAGCCAGGTCATGCAGGAGGTTTACGAATTTATCCTCCAGGCAGCGGCCACCCAGGCGAATGTAATTATTTACGGGGAGTCGGGAACGGGAAAAGAGCTGGTGGCAAAGGCCATTCACGAAACGAGTGACAGGAGTCGAAAGGGATTTGTTACCGTTCATTGTGGCGCGATTCCGGAAACACTCATGGAAAGCGAATTTTTCGGCTATAAAAAAGGGGCGTTCACAGGCGCCAGTGCGGACAAACGGGGCTATCTTGATGAGGCCGATGGCGGGACATTGTTTCTTGACGAGGTGGGAGAAATCGGCCTGAACATGCAGGTGAAGCTTCTGCGAGCCATTTCAGGAGACGGGTACACGCCTGTGGGCAGCAACCTGACCAAAAATTCGGACGTCCGGATTATTGCGGCCACCAACCGTAATCTCCGCGACCTGGTTAAACGGGGAGCAATGCGGGAAGACTTCTTCTACCGGATTCATATTCTGCCCTTATATCTTCCGCCATTGCGGGAGAGGAAAGATGATTTGCCGCTTCTCGTGGATCACTTCCTTCATCTTCATGATAAAAATAATCCTCCGCTACCCGGAAATGTCGCCGAAGCATTGCTGAGCTATGACTGGCCGGGAAATATCCGGGAACTTCAAAATGTGCTGCACCGCTATCTGACATTAAAAAGACTTGACTTCGCAGGCATGCCGACAAAACGATCAACGCCTGTGGAAACTGAATCAACTAAAGATGCGGATTCTGTCAGTGATCTTCCTGATACGAATGCCGTAAATGATCGCCAAATACAATCAACTCAAGATAACACTAAGACAGATGTGGAAGAATCCTCCATGGCCCTAAAAACCTTCGAGAAAGATCATATTTTGAAAGCTCTATCGGAAAATAACTGGCACCGCCACCGAACTGCTTTAGCTTTGGGAATCAATCGTAAAACCCTTTTCCGGAAAATGCAAAAATTCGGTTTAACTCGTTGATGAGACATTAAATGCCCCAATAATAGAGTCATATGGCCTCATATTTTGGGGCTATTATTTCACAATTGAGGCATATCGCCCCAAAATATCAGATTATTTTTATAGTTAAAATATATTTATTGCTTTATATTTCAATGACTTAATATTATCGTAAGGCATTGAGTAAAGATTGGCACACTTCCTGCTAAAATTACTTAATAATCTTAGCAATAATTAGGAACGTATTACTAAAAAACATATTATGGAGGTGGCAATGAAAAAAGTATTAATCGGTATTATGGTTCTTTTGTTTGCTTTACCCATGGTTTCAATGGCCAGTAGCACAAAGGCGGCAACTAAGTACCCTATCGTTCTTTCTCACGGTATGGGTGCAAATGCCAATGTTATGGGCATAACTAATTATTGGGGAAGTATTCCCTCTGCATTGCAAAGCAATGGCGCACAAGTTTACATAACAAGCGTGGATCCTATGCAGTCAAAAGCAATTAAGGGCGCTGAATGGAAAACACAGGTCCTCCAGATATTAGCAGTTTCAGGTGCATCAAAAGTGAATGTTATCGGTCATTCAGATGGTTGTCTTTACACACGCTATGCCATTACAAATCTCGGTATGTCACCTTATGTAGCAAGTCATACCAGTATGAGTGGACCTCATAGAGGCAGTCCAGTTGCAGATGCAATTATGAATCTTGGTGCTTCCACAGGATTGACAAGCGCAATCGCTGGTCTACTTAATTATGTATATTCATTTATGGGTATCACAGGACAGGATTCTGCAACAAATGGAACAGAAGAAACAACAACTTGGATGATAAATGTATTCAATCCTAATACACCTGATGTGGCTGGTATTTACTATCAGAGTTATGGTGCTAATTGCTTAACCGCTATAGGTGGACAAATAATGACACCATTGTGGTTAGCAATGCTAGCAGCTGGAGATGGTGATAATGACGGTTTGGTTCAGGTTTCATCGGCAAAATGGGGTAATTATAGAGGAACACTTACTGGATGGTTCGGTGTAAATCATTTGTCAGAAGTCGGTCTTTTGGAATTACCAACAGCTGGTTATGACCCTCCAACACAGTTTGTAAATATAGCCGCCGATCTGAAAAACAGAGGATTTTAATTTAAGACTCTAACGGAGACTTTTTAAAGAAGTAACATAAAAGCATGGTGATTAATTCCTTAAAGTGATAGGAAGATTTCACCATGCTTTTTTATTTATCAGTATTAACTGAACTCAATATTTTAATTATTTAAGGGACAAGGTATGAAAAACAGAAAACTGCTTGTCGGTTCATGCATAACTATTGTAACCCTGCTTGTCATTCTTACGGGTTATTGGTTGTTACATAAAAAAGAGGTCCCGGTTAATATTATCAACAAAAATAATAAAATAACTTTAAAGGAAATGAAAGAATATTTCAGGGCAAATCAGTTCATGTCAGGGACAGAAAATCCGAATAAATATTTTTCCGACGCCATCGCCAATTCAGACACCATTAAATATTTCAAATTCCTTCAGATGCAGATCGCGGCCGGCAATCTTGAGGATCATTTAAAGGAAGTTGAAAAATATCTCCATTCCGTAATGGATCCCCAAAAAGCTGAAGAGATGTTCGCTCTTTATAAGAAATTCTGTAATTATGAGATAGAGCTCGCAAACAAGTACCAGAAATTACGTCAACCCACGAACGCGGCTGAAACGCTGCGGTATCTGGAGGACATTCAGGATTATCGAAGAGATTATTTTGGCGCTGACATTGCCGATGCCATGTGGGGAATCGAAGTTAAGGGACAGGAATATAGTATCAGAAAAGGGGCCATCATCGGTGATAACAATCTTTACGGAATTGAGAAAGAAAAAAAACTCAATGAATTGAAAAAAGAAATGTGGGGTTCGGGGCCGGATAATGTTGAAGGATCTCCGCAGACTGATCCTGAAAAATTCGCGAGCTATCAGGAAAAACAGGCTATTTATCAAAGAGACCTTCAGGAATTGCCCGAAACTGAGCGGCAGGAAAAAATAAAAGAATTCCGCAATGAATATTTTTCACAAGATCAAATAGCCAGGCTGGAACAGGTTGATACAGAACTGGAAGCGGACAAAAAGAAAGAAGCCGATTACTACGCCCAGGAAAAAGAAATCATGAATAATCCCGGAATTGATGCTGATAAAAAAGAGGATGCCGTACGGGAATTACAGAATAATATTTTTGGAGACGAAGCCGACGCGTTCCGAAGAAGGTTGAACATCGAGAAGAATAAAAAGTAATATCCATAGACGGCACATCTTGTGCTATATAATCATGCCCATGAAACTTCAGGCAAAATTAGAAAAGCTTAAGCGGCTCCTTAAAAGCATGAACGGCATTGTTGTTGCTTTCTCAGGCGGTGTGGACAGCACTTTTTTATTGAAAGTCGCTCATGATGTTCTGCAGGATCGCGTTATCGCCGTAACGGCGATGTCTTCCACATATCCCGAACGCGAATTAAAGGAAGCGAAGGATTTCGTCCGCGCTAGCGGCATCCGGCATATCGTTATTCATTCCGAAGAAATGGAAATCGAGGGGTTTTCCAGTAATCCGGTCAACCGGTGTTATTTATGCAAGAAAGAACTGTTTTCCAAGATCAGGGAAGTTGCCGGACAAAACGGCATTGAGCATATCGCCGAAGGTTTGAACATCGACGACCTGGGCGATTACCGGCCGGGCATGCAGGCCATCAGGGAGTTGGGCGTTCTCAGTCCGCTGAAAGACGCGGGCATGACCAAGGAGGATATCAGGATTCTATCGCGCCAGATGAATCTGCCGACCTGGGACAAGCCGGCTTTCGCGTGCCTGTCTTCGCGGTTCCCCTACGGCCAGCCAATCACGCACGAGAAGCTGGCGATGGTAGATCAGGCGGAACAGTATCTTCTAGATCTCGGATTCAAACAGGTTCGGGTTCGTCATCACGGTGAACTGGCAAGGATCGAGGTGGCAGCCAGCGAACGGGAGAAATTTTTCAATCTGGAGCTGATTGAAAAAATAGACCGGAAATTCCGGGAAATCGGTTTTGCCTATACTGCGCTCGACCTCAAAGGCTACCGCACCGGCAGCATGAATGAAGTAATCGACGTCAGTGATATACCCGGATGAAACATATCCATGTATTATTTCAGTTTATTGATCATACTGGCTATGTAGCCTGCCCCGAAACCATTATCAATATTCACAACCGATACACCGCCCGCGCAGCTGTTTAACATTCCCAATAAAGCAGCCACTCCCTGAAAGCTTGCTCCATAACCGACGGAAGTCGGTACAGCGATAACCGGTTTGTCCACCAGTCCGGCGACAACGCTGGGCAGCGCGCCTTCCATACCGGCGACCACGACGATCACCCGCGCGCTGCGGATGACGTCGAGTTTGTTCAATAAGCGGTGAACTCCGGCGACGCCGACATCAATAACCCGTTCCACGCGGTTGCCGAATATTTCGGCGGTTACCGCGGCCTCTTCGGCAACGGGCAGATCGGAAGTGCCTGCCGTCACAACGGCGATGTAATGTTTGGAAGGACGGGATTTCTTTTGGGTCACGGTAATCGTGCGGGCCAGCGGATTGTAAACAGCGGCGGGACAAATTTCCCGAACGGCGTTATAAACGTCTTCGCCCACGCGCGTCGCCAGGATGTTGGCATCATCGGTCATCATCGCCTGAACAATAGTTTTAATCTGCGCGGTTGTTTTTCCCTGACAGAAGATGACTTCCGGATGACCGACGCGCAACTCACGGTGCGTATCCAGTGTGGCGCAGTCCAAATCAATATGCGACAGATTCCTCAACCTGTCGATGCCGGTTTCGATATCGATTTTCCCGTCGCGGATATTTTCCAGCAGGGTTTTTAATGTTTTTTTGTTCATTTGCTTTTCCTTTTGCCCGGACGAATGCTTTCGTAAATATCCTGAATGGACACGCCGTTTTCTTTCGCCAGTTTCCGGCAATCCTCAAATTCCGGTTTGTATTTAATCATCCGGCCGTTCAGATAACCTTTTTTTACCAAAACTTCACCATACCTGGTTTTAACTTTTACCATTTCGCGCTTCAACATGGTCTTGGAAACTTTGTGAAAGCGGAGGCCAAAGGTTGACGAATGAAGCCAGAGTATCTGCTCCATCGCCTTTTGTTTTCGGGCATCGCACAAAACAGAAACGGTAATTGCCGGACGGGATTTCTTCATGATAATCGGCGTGAAAAATACGTCGCTGGCGCCCGCGGCAAAAAGTAGCTGCATCAGAGGTTCGTAAAGTTCCGGATTCATGTCGTCGATATTGCATTCGATCATAACTGCTTCTACATTTTCCCTGTCGTCCACCCTGTCGCTTTTCACGTTTATTTCTCCTAGAAATAAACGCAGCACATTGGGTATGGGCCCATTCTTATTGCCTAAACCATAGCCGATTTTCTGCGGGATGAAATCAATCTTATCCGTAAAAGATGACGCCGTTGAGGCAATGATGGCAGCGCCCGTAGGAGTCGTTGCCTCAAAAGGCACAAGACCGGTCCTGACGGGAATTCCCTGAAGTAATTCCGCCGTGGCCGGCGCCGGTACGGGCAATGTGCCGTGGCTGCAATGAATGACGCCGGAGCCGAGTTGTACGGGCGAGGAAATGACTTTGTCGACTTTTAAATAATCCAGGCAGACGGCGGCACCGACGATGTCGACAATCGAATCGATCGCACCGACTTCATGAAAATGAACCTTTTCGATTTTGTGCCCGTGAATTCTTGCCTCCGCCCGGGCCAGCCGGGTGAAAATATCCAGACTGATCTTCTTGACGCTGGCAGACAATTTGCTCTGCTTAATCAGTCTGGCAATGTCGCTGAAAGTGCGCTCATGAACATGACGCCCCGCGGATTTGAAAAGAACAACGACATCGACCTTTGTTCCGGTAATGCCCCCTCTTTTGTCTTTAGTAACTTTTAATTGATAGGAACCAACCGATAATTTGCCGAGCTCTTTTAACAAATATTTTGGGTCGACGCCCAGATCGAGCATCGCACCCAGATTCATATCTCCGCTGAGTCCAGCAAAGCAATCATAGTATAATATTTTCATCAGTTAATTACCCCTGTTGCATGATTAGTAAATTGATCAATATTGAATCTGACATCACGCAAATATTTTTTTAATATTAAGTGAAAATGAAAATTAATTCAATACTCACTATTAGATGATTTCCTTTAACATGAATTATGATGTGCGCAGTATGCGCCGGACTGACGCTTTCCCCAAACCCTGCGCAGGCGTAGAGAATTGCTCACGACCGAAAATGAACTCAGGGCCATCGCCGCAGCGGCAAATTCGGGATTCAAAAGTATTTTGAAAAACGGAAATAAAACTCCCGCGGCAATCGGAATTCCAATCACATTATAAAAAAATGCCCAGAAAAGATTCTGTTTGATAACACGCATTGTACACAGCGAAAGATCGATCGCTTCCGGCACACCCAGTAAATCATCACGAATCAAAGTTATGTCGCTGGCTTCAATGGCAATATCCGTTCCCGCGCCGATGGCAATGCCGACATCCGCCGCAGCAAGCGCCGGAGCATCGTTAATCCCATCACCAACCATGGCGACAACTTCACCGGAGTTTTGCAGTTTTCTTATTTCATCAGCCTTGTTGCCCGGAAGAACTTCCGGCAAAACATGATCAATACCAACTTGAGCGGCAATAGCTTCAGCAGTCCCGGCGTTATCGCCGGTAATCATAATCACTTTTAATCCTAGACTCTTCAATCTTTCAATCGCCGGTTTTGCTGAAGCATTAGGCTCGTCTGCCAGAGCGATCAAACCGAGAACAATTTTTTCGGAAGCAACATACACGACTGTTTTGCCTTCCCGGGCAAGCTGATTCGCCTGTTCATCAACATCATTTACGAAAATTTCTTCACTTCTCATTAAAAAGCGATTGCCGATAAGAAAGGATTTATTCTCTATAAAAGCTTTTGCCCCCATCCCCGATAAAGCCGTAAATTTATCCGCGGCGCCAACTGCAATTCCATCGGCTTGCGCCCGTTGCAGGATTGCCTGTGCCAGCGGATGTTCAGAATTCTTTTCCAGTGTTGCGGCCCGGGCAAGAACCTGTTCCTTACTAAAACCCGCTGTAGCTATGACATCCGTTACGGCCGGTTCGCCGCGTGTCAAGGTGCCCGTTTTGTCGAAAACAATAACTGAAAGCTTATGTATTTTTTCCAGAGCTTCTCCGCCCTTAATTAAAATTCCGCTTTGGGCTCCCAGGCCCGTTCCCACCATAATTGCCGTAGGTGTTGCCAGCCCCAGCGCGCAGGGGCAGGCAATGACCAGTACGGAAACAAAATTAATCAGAGCACGGCTAAAATTGCTTTGGGCGGGGAGAAAATACCAGACGCAAAAAGTGATAAAGGCCATAAGAAAAACCGCAGGAACAAAAACAGAAGCAACCTTATCTGCCAGTCTCTGAATAGGCGCTTTGGAGCCCTGCGCTTCTTCTACCAGGCGGATAATTTGCGCCAGAGCTGTTGCAGAGCCCACACCTGTTGCCCGAAAGGTAAAACTGCCCGTCTTGTTGATTGTCGCGGCAAATACTTTTTGTCCGATTTCCCTGGTCACCGGCATGCTCTCTCCCGTCAACATTGATTCGTCAATCGTTGATTCGCCCGACATTATTACTCCGTCAACAGGGATTCGTCCGCCGGGCTTGACAAGGAGAATATCGCCAATCTCCACTTCTTCGACGGCCACTTCCATTTCCTGATTTTCCCTGATCAAAATAGCCTTATGGGGTTTCAATCCCATCAACTTCTTGATAGCTGTGGAAGTTTTTCCTTTGGCTTTGGCCTCCAAAAGCCTGCCCACAAGGATTAGAGTGACAATCATGGCCGCTCCGTCATAATAAACATGAGGCATGACGCCGGCAGTCATAAAAAAATGAGGGTAAAAAGTCGCGGCAGCGGAATAGGCGTAGGCCGAAAAAGCGCCGACGGCCACGAGCGTATTCATGTCGGATGTTTTTTGCAGCGCGGCTTTAACAGCACCGGTGAAAAAACGGCTGCCCACCCAGAAAACAGCCGGAGCGGTCAAAACAAACATTGCCCAAAGCATAGTCTGGCGCGGAATGAAATTCAGAAAGCCAAACCAATGCTGCATCGAACCGAAGAAAATTATGACGCTCAGAATCGCGCCGCAGGTGACTTTTAACTTAAGATCTCTTAGCTCTCGGACACGGGAAGCTTCAATGGGATCGGCAAGATCATCTCTGAGTTCACCTAAGAATTCATAACCGTGTTCGGTAATTACTTTCTGCAGTTCCCCCAAGCCACCCCATTTTGCTGAATGAATAATTGTAGCATGTCCGTTAGCCAGATTGACCGCCGCATCCTGCACGCCGTCAACTTCTTTAATGGCGTTTTCCACACGCCTTACACAGGCAGCGCAGGTCATGCCACCTACGGCAATAGTTATTTTCCCTCCGTCAGTCACTTTATTCAACAACCTCGTATCCCGCCATCTTTATTGCCGCGGCAACCACCATCGGATCAACCGCTTTTGCTTCTGTATAAGTCGCCACGCCGCTCTTTAAATCAACCTTGACATCTTTCACTCCGTCCACAGCATTAAGCGCCTTAGTCACAGCCATTACGCAATGCTGACAACTCATTCCCTTTATTTTTATGCTTTTCATGGAAGCAACCTCCTTATTTTGCAATTAATTTAAGACCTTTTATTATAATAGCAAGGTTAATAATTATTTTTTGATATTTTTTCACCAATGACCAGGCATTATATCCTGCTTGATTTTAAATCTATTCTGTATTATTGCATAATAAATAGATAAAAGGTGAAAAATGATAATTCGTTGCTGGGGCTCCAGAGGCTCTATCACGGTTTCGGGCAAACAATATTTGCGCTACGGCGGAAACACAACCTGCCTCGAAATCAGAACAAACGATAATAAAATATTGATCGTTGATGCCGGTTCCGGTATTCGTGAGGCGGGTAACGCTCTAATAGCCAACGGTCATCATGATTTAACGCTTTTATTAACCCACGCCCACTGGGATCACATCGTGGGGTTCCCCTTCTTTAAACCAATTTATTCGAAAAAAACCAGGTTAAACATCTGGGGCTGTCCTTTTGCTCAGAATTCCATTAAAGAAATATTATCACGAATGATGATGGCGCCTAATTTCCCTGTAAATTTTGATTCCATCCAAGCGAAGATATCATATCATGACATTTGTTCTGAATCCTTTAGGATCGGTTCGATGGTCATCACGCCCATCGCTTTAAGCCATCCCAATCAGGGCACCGGTTACAAGTTTGAGGAAGACGGCAAATGCTTTGTTTTTCTGACCGATAACGAACTCGGTTACAGGCACAAAGGAGGACTTAGCCAAAAAGAATATCTAAAATTTTCCAACGGCGCTGATTTACTCTTCCACGATGCCGAATATAAAGAAGAAGAATATAAAAAAGCATGCGGCTGGGGGCATTCTTCTTACAAGGACACCCTGAATCTGGCCCTGAATGCCGGAGTAAAAAGATTAGGATTATTTCATCACAATCAGGAAAGATTTGATGATCAAATTGATGCAATTGTAAAAGATTGTCACAGAATAATCAGAAAAAGCGGCAAGAAAATGAAATGTTTTGCTGTTGGTCAGGGAATGGAGTTTAAGCTTTAATCTTTCACGACCCGGTCCCTGAAATAAGAAATCATGTTTTTTACCCTGCACATTTTATTTATGGCAACAGCAACGCTGGGTATCATTGCCGGTGTCAGCACCGCCATTTTCTTTCGCAAAAATACCAGCTGGCTGAAAATCCATAAGACATTAAATACATCTGGTCTTTCTATAATAGCGGCAGGAATCATCATGGCTTTTATCTCTGTTTCCGGCACAGGCGGCAAACACATCGATGGGGTTCACCAGATTACCGGTTTGACGGCATTTATTTCTGTTGGCGCCACTTTGCTTCTGGGGTTTTATCAATTTAAGGCTAAAAATAAATTGATGGTCAGAACAACGCATCGCTGGCTTGGACGTTTATCCCTGTTGCTTTTGTTGACAGCAATAACTTTGGGACTGTTACTGATAAATATAATTTAAACAAATCATCAATCACTCAACTTTATTCAAAATATGTTTCTTCCAACAACCGGCGCCGAATTAAAAAAATTAAAATGGGATAAGCTCGATATCATTCTTGTAACCGGTGACGTTTACATTGACAGCCCTTTTATCGGCGTTTCCGTAATCGGCCGGATACTTACCAGCGCCGGATTTCGTGTGGGAATTATCGCACAACCTGACTGGCAGAGCAAAACCGATATTTGCCGTTTGGGAGAACCCAAACTATTCTGGGGCATCACCGGCGGTTGTATGGATTCGATGGTCGCCAATTACACAGCGACAAAGAAAAAAAGACATGACGATGATCTCACCGCCGGAGGAAAGAACAACCGCCGTCCCGATCGCGCTGTCGTCGTTTATGCCAATTTGATCCGCCAATATTTCAAAGATACCAAACCGCTGATATTGGGCGGCGTTGAGGCGAGCTTCCGCCGTATCGCCCATTATGATTACTGGTCTGACGCCATCCGCCGGTCGATTCTTTTTGACGCCCGCGCTGACGCGCTCATCTACGGCATGGCCGAAAAAGCCATATTGGAACTCGCGCAAAAAAAGCGGGATGGCAAAGATATAAAAGACATCCGGGGACTTTGTTACATCTCCCCTGCCCCGCCGCCTGATTACATTGAATTGCCCGCCTATAATGAAGTTGCCGCGGATAAAAAATCTTTTATCCGGATGTTTAATTTATTCTATCAGAATAATGATCCGTTAACCGCGCAGGGTTTATTTCAGCGATACGATCAGCGTTACCTTGTTCAAAACAAGCCGCAATTTAATATGACCGTTGAAGAACTGGACAATATATACGCGCTTGATTTCGTCCGTGATGTTCATCCTTTCTATAAGACTCAGGGCAAGGTCAAGGCGATGGATACGATTAAATTCTCGATAACTTCTCATCGCGGCTGTTTCGGGGAATGCAATTTCTGTTCGATTGGCCTGCACGAAGGAAGAACCGTGATCAGCCGCAGTGAGAAATCAATCATTGCCGAAGCAAAAATACTAACCGCACTTCCTGATTTCAAAGGCTATATTCTGGACGTCGGTGGGTCAACAGCAAACATGTATGGCATCGAATGTCTGCCCAAACAAATCCGCGGCGCCTGCAAAAACAGCAGATGCCTTTATCCGCAGATATGCGAAAATTTAAAATCGGATCACAGCCGGCAGATCAATTTGTTAAAGAACTTAAGAAAAATAAATGGCGTCAAAAAAGTCTTTGTCGCTTCCGGCATAAGATACGATTTACTCTTAAGCGATAAAAAAAACTGCACAAGCTATATGCGGGAACTGATTAAACATCACACTTCCGGCCAATTGAAGATTGCCCCCGAACATATCGTCCCTGATATCTTAAGACTTATGGGCAAACCACAGGCTAAGCCATTGCTGAATTTTAAGCATATTTTTGAAGAAATAAATAAATCATCGGGGCAGAAGCAATTTCTTACTTATTACTTTATTGCCGCCCATCCGGGATGCACTGAAGAAGACATGCGCGAACTTAAATCTTTCGCAAGCAGAGAGCTGAAAACCAACCCAAGGCAGGTGCAAATTTTTACACCGCTACCGTCAACATACTCTGGGTTGATGTATTTTACGGAAATTGATCCCGCAACCGGAAAGAAAATTTTTGTGGAGAAGAACACAGGCAAAAAACAACGGCAAAAAGATATCGTTGTGGGAAAAATGATCAGGTAACAGTCATTATCTCATTGACATACAAGAGCGGCTTTCTTATAGTCCTGCGCACAAAAGCAAGTGCTTATCATACAAATTCAGGTGATATAAAATAAAAACATCAACAAAGAGCTTATTTAATCTTCTCGGGAAAAATCTTTACTTAAAAATCGACGGATATCTGTATTTAAAATACATATCCAGTTATGTCGGTTTCATAGCCGGGTCTTTCAATGTTGTCGGGAAGGTCATCAATAAATCAAATGTATTTATTTTCCATCCTGTAATAAAATTCCTGACAAACCGCTACCACGGCAAAGTCATGATACTGGAAGACGCTCACAAAATCATTAATTTAAATGAAAGTGTCGCCGTACCCGATGATATTGCCAAATCGGTCATACCCTATGACATGGCCTACAATATAATTATCCGTAATCCGGATGCAATTGTTGCTTTGAGGTGCTCATGCCGTGATGCCCGGAAGCATGATTGCCAACCCGCTCACAAGTGTATGATCATCGGAGAACCATTCGTATCATTTATCCTGGAACAGAATAAATCGGCAATGCCGGTCAAACTAACTTCTCAGGAAGCGATTGAGCTTCTGAATACCTGCAGGAAAAATGGATACGTAAGCAACGCTTATTGCAAGGATGGCGCCGGCAATCAAATGTACGCCATCTGCAACTGCTGTCCCGAGTGCTGTGTCTCAATATCGGCGCACAGATTATTCCGTTCACTCGGGTTAAAGGAAAGTTCTCTCGCTCAATCAGGTTACCTGCCAAAGATAAATTCAGAAAAATGCAAAGGCATGGGAAAGTGCGTTCCCGTTTGTCCGTTCGGAGCTTTGTCCTGGAAAGACGGCAATAAAAAGCAGCCGGTTGTCGACACTAATATTTGCATGGGATGCGGCAACTGCGCCTATATCTGCCCCGAAAAAGCTATCGTCATGACACCAGCGGCCGACAAGGGCATTCCACTCGATATTGATAAACTGGTGCCCAAACAAAGCCGTTCTTCAGAAAAGACGCTTCATTAATTTTCAACATAAATGATCTGGCAACCGGCAGGAAGATTTTCGTGTAAAAGAAAACTGGAAGAAAGCAGAGACAAAAAGATATCGTTGTGGGAATAATGATTCATTAGACGAAAGCTCGTCATTGCCGGACTCTTTACCTAGCGAATGCAAGGCGATCCGGCAATCTGGTATTTCTTCTTAATTCTGTTATTTCTTACACCTATCAATCCACAGTATTGGGCAATCGCCTGAATTGTGGATTACCATTTGAAATCTTGTAGACACTATTGAGAATATATTTTCAATAGTGTCTACAGGGAAGAAGTTTTTGCTGAAATATCGACGAAACAACAGTCACTTATTTCATCATATTTATCGTAACGCTGTCATATATATACATCTCGGGGAATGAAGTCGCATTCGACTGAACATTTACCCAGTAGGAACCGGTCCAATTTGGAAAAAGAGCACTCGCCGGAAGGGTGATGCTCGCGGAACCCGTGTTTGCCCCATTGGTTGTGTACGATGGCATCGAGGCATATCCGGAACCAGCACCGATCATGAGATAAACTTTCGGGATGGGTGGTCCTATATTCTGCCATGTCACAGTGTACGTCTGGCCTACATGCCAGGTGTCTCCTTGTTTGGGATTCAGGATCTTGAGTCCGGGCATTAAGATGGAAATAGATCTTTCATTTTCGTACGTTTTTCCTTCACTGGAAGCCGTCAGCTTTATTTTTCCCTGGGTATTATAAGGGTATCCCCCGGACGACGGGTCATACGTGTTTGTAGTCTGATGTCTCAGGAATGCCGGTTCATTAATTTTCCACTGAAAATCTCCCGGAATGGAAAGATTATCTCCGAGGGTTAATTTTGTTCCATCAGACCGGACAAACTCGATCTTCATCTTGGAGCCCGCTGGAATCCCCATTGTCATCCAGTGGATATCGCAGGTTTGACCTCCATAAAAGGTCGCCCCGTCATCAGGGCTGATGACGACCACCTGTGGCTGAATATTTGTTACATTCGCTTTCACTGTAGCTGCGGGTTGCGTTTTTGCGGGCGCTACCGGTGCAGGTGCCGTAATCTGCCCGCCCTGAGTAATATTTTTCTGCTCCGGCCATGCAGAAGCCGCAAAAACCAGGTAGAAACAAAGAAATGTAACAAAGAACATAATGGAACGATTTGTTTTCATTTTTTTCTCCTTATTTTATTACATATCACGGTATTAAAGAACGTAATGTTTTCATCTGTCCAGACAACTCTTTCATCTTGCTGCTAATATCGTCTGCTCTCTTTGGATAAAAATCCAGGTGGTTTTTTATTGTATTCTTCTCAGCAACATTGTTGATGCAGTACCCTGTTAATTTGTCCATGCATTGTTTAACTGTATCGTTTTCCAAACAACCTGCTGCCTGCTGTTCCTGCACTGAAAAACTTTTCTGTGGTGAGCAACAGCCATTAACCTGAGCCCTATAATTGTAAAAATCATCTTCGTTGAAATGACCTTCACAACTCAGTCCCAACCGCAGATCGTGGATGGCGTCTGCAGCTTTTTCTATAGCCTGAGGCAGACTACTACACAAGGGGAGAAGTATTGCTGACTGGTTTACAATAAGGGGTTGGTGCAAAGGCTTTAGCGCCGACTTGCCTATCTGAGAAGGCTGCGAGCTTGTATTTTGTTGGCCGGTATTTGATACTTCAGCAAATGCCGAAACAAAACATACTGACAGAACAAACAGAACTGCACAAATCAAACTCTTCATTTTAATCTCCTTTCGGAATTAATTTATTAGTGAAACTCCCCACGGCAAGCTGCGGGGCATCTTTGACAGCAAGGAGGGGGATTGCATCCCCCTTACCCCTGCACCGCAGAATACACCGCCATTAATGGCGGTGTATTCTGCGGAAGTTTCATAAAAATCCGACTCCCAAACCCTTAGTCGCCTTTCAATTAAGAAGACGCATCACACGTACGCCTTTCTTACCTATCTCAAAAGCGAAGTCACTGCGGGAGGGGTCACCACCTGTAGCATCCGTTATTATGAAATATTCTATTGCTACTTTTCTATCTTTGGTTTCATGAGCTCGTTCATAATCTATCTGATTCCCACTAACATCAAAAACTTTAGAGTCGGACCTTACGAAAAAAATATCTTTGACTCCGTTGTCATCCGTAACTTCAAGCTTAATGTTGATATTGGAAAAACCCACTCCCTTGGCAAAATTACCGCCTGTGACGGTTCCAATGAAAGTATCGGCTTTCGCGGGCTGAACTCCGCCCATTGACGCATTTGACTTCTTTTCCGGAATTATGCAACTTACTTCAACAACAGGCCTTGAACTGACCATCAATTTTACGGTCATGCCCGGTTGTATTTTTGAAACCTCCGCTTGAAAATTATCGGCATTTACCCTTGCGCTTCCCACAATTGAGTCGCCCTGACCGATTAGGGTAAGGGCAAAAATGGTGTCATCAACTTTTAAAATGCTTTCGCACGGACTTCCCGGCGAAACCTTTATTACTCTAACTCCTCTGACACCGCTCGTTGGTCCCACGGTAATTCCAAGGATGTTCTGATTTTCCGAAAACGTTGCCGGAGCCGGAGAAGAAGAGGCGGATGTCGCTGCCGCATAAGTCTGATTGTTGCCGATGATTTTACCCTGCGGTAGAGTCTTCACATAATATTTGCCCTCGTAATCCTGAAGCTTCAGGAACCTGATGTTTAATGTTGTAAATCCCATATACGGGTCCTGCTGAAGAAATATAATATCACCCGCTTTTACCGGCACACTTATTTCCGCCCAGTTGCCCGCTTTTGTAAAAATCTTATGTTCACCGGGGGTAATGTTAAAGTATGTATACTGCTGGCCCAATGTGGCACCGACTTCCGATTGCGGGTCTTTATTGTCAAGATACACTTCGAACATATATCCGCTCTTGGATGCATGCTTGGCGAAAGTTAATGGATTGACAACATAAACAATAGCCTTTCCTTCATCAGGAAGTCTTGGCAGCTGATAGTTGGCGACCTGAGCCTTCATTTCGTCCGGCCTTGGCAGACTGGCGCATCCCAAAATCGCTAAGAATACAAAAAAAAGAATACCCGATTTAAAAGCAAAATTTTTCATCATTTAGTTCACCCTCACGCTTTATTTGGAATAAATCTGAAAATTAATAAAAAATCTTCACTTGTTTATTAAAGATTACTGGTTGTAATCTACCACATAATTCCGGTTTTGAAAATTGCGACTTTCAGCAATAAATGCTTCACATTATGTATCTATTATTCGGATAAAGAAACGATATATATCAGTCTTCACAAACGACCAACACAAAGATCATACCATAAACACCTTCATTTTCGGGACTCTATTTTTTACTTAACACACAAGCGTGACTATCCTATACTCCCTTTCGATAAAAAAATCTCTTATCAAGCAAATAAACACAAAACCAAAATAATAGCGCTCTCTGCCCAGGGAGCGGAAACGCAAAACCAACATAACAGTGCTCTCTGCCCAGGGAGCGGAAACGCAAAACCAACATAACAGTGCTCTCTGCCCAGGGAGCGGAAACGCAAAACCAACATAACAGTGCTCTCTGCCCAGGGAGCGGAAACGCAAAACCAACATAACAGTGCTCTCTGCCCAGGGAGCGGAAACGCAAAACCAACATAACAGTGCTCTCTGCCCAGGGAGCGGAAAGGTGGTTGATATGCGCACAGTCACAAACACCGCCAAGAATTTGGCGCTGGTAACAATGTTGTTTGCGGCCCTGACAGTCTTCTCGGTTTCTTCCGGGAACTGCCAGACGAGCGGCTCGTTCTCCATCCTCACTTACAACGTCGACGGTCTTCCGCAAATTTTGCAGAGTGGCCGTTTTCCCGGCGGCAATCCGGTTCTCTACACGCCGTATATCGGCGCAAAAGTCATTCCCTATGACATCGTCAACGTTCAGGAAGACTTCAATTCCCACGCCGCTCTCTACGCCGCAGACACCCACCTCTATCGCACCGCGACCAGCGGCGGCGCTGGCATCGGCTCGGGCCTCAATACCATGTCCAATTTTCCTTTCTCCGACGACATCGACCGCGTGACCTGGACGGATCGCAGCCTCGAAGAGGGGAACAGCCTGACCCCCAAGGGCTTTACCTGGCTTCGGTTGCGCATTGCCCAAGGCGTTTATATCGACTTATACAACTTGCATGCCAATTCCGGAACCGATTACGCAGATGAACAGACGGACCGCGACGACAACATCAACCAGCTCGTTGCCTACATCAACGCCAACTCCATTGGCAATGCGGTGATCGTGACCGGCGACACGAACTCGCGCTACACCCGCTCCGCAGACAATATCCGCGTGCTGCTCGGCATCATGACCGGCGATCCCTGGGTGAATCTGGAACAGGGCGGCGTGCCTCCCGCAGCTGGCTCGCCGGCTCTAGTCTGGGACTCCGCTGTCAATTACCCCACCCCGCTGACCCCGGCGCAGTATTCATACGAGTTTGTGGACAAGATCTTCTACCGCAACAACAACTACATCACGTTCACGCCGTACAACTACAACATGCCTGACGCTACCTTCCGCGATCCGTCCGGGAATATGCTCTCGGATCACTACCCGATCTCGGTGAATTTTCAATACACCCTTAACCCCAACTTCCAATTCAGCGATCAGTTCGGCGGACCGCACGGTACAGGTTATAACGATGTGAATTCCCTGCCCGCAAAACCGGTTGTGTCCTCGATCGGAATGCGCAGCGGAAGCCGCGTCGATCAGGTCAATCTCACACTGTCGAACGGCACTGAGTTCATTCACGGTGGCACGGGCGGAAACGCGCAATCCCTGCTGCTAGGATCGGGAGAGTATGTCACCAGCGTGACCATGGATTCCGCTCAATACAACGGACATACCCGCGTATTTTACGCCTCTTTCACTACCAACCGCGGCCGCAAATTGTCTGGAGGCACCACCACCGGAAGCACGGTTACCTTCACCGCGCCAGCGGGTTGGCAGATCGTCGGCTTCCACGGGCGCTCCGGCAACGAGTTGGACAAGGCTGGCGTCATTTACGCGCGCATCAATTAGTGAAACTCCCGCGGCAAGCCACGGGGCATCTTTAACAGGCGAGGGAGGGGGATTGCATCCCCCTTACCCCTGCACCGCAGAATACAATTATGAGTTTCCCACCCTAGCCCGTCATTTTGAGCGCAGCGGAGTCGAAGAACATACTTCTAAATCCGCGACGAGACTAGATTGTCTCTTGCACGTCAAGCATTTTGGGTGAGTATGGATTTGATTTTCAGGGCATGGCGGGTGTATCTGTGTTTATTACGGATTGAAAGGTTTTTTAGTCGAGGGTGGCATCTTGAGGATTACAGGAACAAGTCCTTGCAAAATGCACCTATAATCCACAGTATTTGGCTGTCAAAATTAAAGATTACAAGTTGAAAGTTACAATGCAAAAATCGGTCGGAGCGTATCGGCCTTGAACAATTAAAGAACCACTCGATTGCGTCCTCCATCCTTGGCCCGATAAAGTGCTGAGTCTGTAACGGCAACCATTTCCTCAAGCGTCTGACCTGCTTTCATCTGTTCGATCCCGATTGAAATAGTCATATGGGGCAAAGGTTCACCCGAGCGTAATCGCAGTATAAGAAAATAGAAATATATTGTTGTGGGAAAAACAGTCAAGTAGATAAAAGCTTGTCATTGCCGGACTCTTTGCCTAGCGAATGCAAGGTGATCCGGCAATCCAGTATTTCTTCTTAATTAAGTGTTAGGTCCCCCGAATCCCCTGCAAGGTCGTACTTGTGGTGACTATCAAATCAGGATTATTGGGAGTTGCCTGTGTCCAGGTAGTTCCATCCCATTGCCAGACGCCTGCTCCCGTAAATGTTCCGTACAATCCCGAGCCTGAGGCCGTCACCGTAAAAGCCATAGCGAAAACAGTCAACAAACAATAGCACATGAGAATCTTTTTTTTCATAAAACATCACCTTTTCAAATTACCCAGCAACCTGCCGGTTATGATTAATAATGAACAAGATTTCAGGGACAAAGGACTTTCTCCCTGAAATCTGTTCTTACTTTCTTTACTACATCAAATATCAATCACAGCCCCAATGAATTTAGTATCCCACGACCATACTGGCCGGTTCATTGGGTGTTATCTGAGTCCAGTTGCTCCCGTCCCACTTCCAGATACCGCCTCCGGTGAAGACTCCATACAAGTTCGATTCTGAAGCCACCATCTGTTGCGGATTGTTAGGCGTAGTCTGTGTCCAGTTTGTTCCATCCCATTTCCAGATGCCTGCTCCAATAAAGGTCCCGTACAGGTTCTCCCCTGAAGTCACCATTAACTGTGGATTGTTGGGCGTTACCTGTGTCCAGTTTGTGCCGTCCCATTTCCAGATGCCACTCCCGGCAAAGGTACCATACAGGATCGTATCGCTGGCAACCATCATATCTGGATTGTTCGGGGTCGTCTGTGTCCAGTTTGTTCCGTCCCACTTCCAGATGCCTGCTCCCGCAAAGGTGCCATACAAGTTTGTAGCATTGGCAACCATCATATCTGGATTGTTCGGGGTCGTCTGTGTCCAGTTTGTTCCGTCCCACTTCCAGATGCCTGCTCCCGCAAAGGTGCCATACAAGTTTGTAGTATTGGCAACCATCATATCTGGATTGTTGGGGGTCGTCTGTGTCCAGGAACTACCATCGAACTTCCAGATGCCACTTCCCGCAAAGGTGCCATACAGGTTTGTCCCTGATGTCACCATTAACTGTGGATTGTTGGGAGTTACTTGACTCCAGTTTGTTCCGTCATATTTCCAGATGCCCGCGCCGGTAAAGGAACCGTAAAGATATTCGGTAACTATCGTGAAACTAATGCAATCACTTGTCCCGTAATCTGTTACAATCTTCAGACAGCCCGAGGTAGCGCCAGCAGGAACTGTAACGACGATCTGAGTGTCAGACCAGGAAACGATTATTCCGTGGATGCCATTGAAATCTACATAGCCGTTGCCCTGAGTTGCCCCAAAGTTGGAACCGTTAATGGTGATTGTTCCGCCAATAGAACCGGTTGTTGGCGAACTCGGAACAACGGGTGTTGGGTGATAAGTACCGCTGAAGGTGATGGATCCGGCAGAGGCAAGAGTCTTTGTTGAAGAGCCGGGTTTGTCCCATCCTGCCACGTCGCCCCAGGTGATGGTGTAGTCTCCGGGATCTAAATTTCCGACGACTGCATCGCCATTATTGGATGTGCTGAAAGCATTCGGACCCGTCAATGTCCACGGAGCATTGATACTGTTGGGATTGGCATCGATGGTGATGCTGCCAGATAGTTGATTATTGCTCAGGTCAAGATACTGCAAGTTGGTGAGATTGCCAATTCCAGAAGGGATGGATCCGCTCAGTTGATTATAAGACAGGTCAAGATACTGCAAGTTGATAAGGTTGCCAATTTCAGCAGGAATGGATCCGCTCAACTGATTATGAGACAGGTCAAGATACCACAAGCTCGTAAGGTTGCCAATTCCAGTAGGAATGGATCCACCCAGTTGATTGTTACTCAGGCTAAGATACGTCAATTTTGTGAGGCTGCCGATTGCCGCAGGAATGGCGCCGCTTAGTTGATTATTATTCAGAAAAAGATTCGTCAAGTTCGTGATGCTGCCAATTTCCGCGGGTATGGATCCGCTTAGTTGATTATTGCTCAGAATAAGATACGTCAAGACCTTGATGTTGCCAATTCCAGTGGGAATGGAGCCGCTCATTTGATTATTATTCAGGTAAAGACCCTGCAATTTTGTGAGGCTGCCAATTCCAGTGGGAATAGATCCGCTCATTTGATTATTGCTCAGGTCAAGGTAAATCAAGTTAACGAGATTGCTAATTCCCGTGAGGATTGTTCCGCTTAGTTGATTATTATTCAGGTTAAGATCCGTTAATTTTGTAAGGTTGCCAATTCCCGCAGGAATAGATCCGCTCAGTTGATTATTACCCAGATTAAGATCCGTCAAGTTTGTGAGACTGCCAATTCCCGTAGGGATGGAGCCGCTCAGTTGATTGTTACCCAAGCCAAGATTCTGCAAGTTCGTGAGGCTGACAATTGCCGCGGGAATGGTGCCGCTTAGTTGATTATTATACAGGTAAAGATCCGTCAAGTTGGTGAGGTTGCCAATTTCTGCGGGGATAGAGCTTAGTTGATTATAAGACAGGTCAAGATACGTCAAGCTTGTGAGGTTGCCGATTGCCGCCGGAATGGTGCCGTTCAGTTGATTATTACCCAAGCTAAGATTATGTAAGTTCGTGAGGCTGCCAATTTCCAGGGGGATGGAACCGCTTAGTTGATTATTATACAGGTTAAGTTCCGTCAAGTTTGTGAGGCTGCCAATTGCCGCCGGAATCGAGCCGCTCAATTGATTGTTACCCAAGCTAAGATTCTGCAAGTTTGTGAGGCTGCCAATTGCCGCCGGAATGGTGCCGCTTAGTTGATTATTACTCAAGCCAAGATTCTGCAAGTTTGTGAGGCTGCCAATTGCCGCCGGAATGGTGCCGCTTAGTTGATTATTAGACAGGTCAAGATACATCAAGTTCGTGAGGCTGCCAATTGCCGCCGGAATGGTGCCGCTTAGTTGATTATTGCTCAGAAAAAGATATATCAAGTTTGTGAGGCTGCCAATTGCCGCCGGAATGGTGCCGCTTAGTTGATTATAATCCAGATAAAGGGATGTCAAGTTCGTGAGGCTGCCAATTGCCGCCGGAATGGTGCCGCTTAGTTGATTACTACCCAGGTGAAGGTACGTCAAATTTGTGAGGCTGCCAATTTCCGCCGGAATGGTGCCGCTCACCTGAGTATGACCCAGGTGAAGATACGTCAAGTTTGTGAGGCTGCCAATTGCCGCCGGAATGGTGCCGCTTAGTTGAGTATTACCCAGGTCAAGGTACGTCAAATTTGTGAGGTTGCCAATTTCAGCGGGAATGGATCCACTTAGTAGTGGATTAGCATTCAAGTGAAGGTTCGTCAAGTTCGTGAGGCTGCCAATTGCCGCCGGAATGGTGCCGCTTAGATTATTATGATACAGATTAAGTCCCGTTACAACACCGCTTGAACCGTTTGAACAGGTCACCCCATACCACGTGCAAATGCTATTAGTTGTGTTCCAGTTAGCACTGCTACTCCAGTGTGCGCCATTGGTACTGTTATACAAAGACATCAGGGCTGCTTTTTCATCTGCATAGCATGTGGCCGAAAACAACAAACAGCATATAAATAATAACAATCCAATTTTCTTCATCATTCACCTCTACTGTAATTTCGTTAAATAAGGAGAAAACACGTTGCTTTGCAGAACTTTATCAACTGAATACGCAGTTACTTTAATTCTAAAAGTTCCCGCCGGTATTGTTTGCCCTAAGGTATATGCGACAGTGTTGGTCTTAATGCCTTTAGCAATGGATATTCTGGAGTTTGCCGAAACTAATTCAACATCATACTTCAGCGGATTTCCCGCGTCAGGATTATTGACTACCCAGCTAACCTGTATCGTTTCATTGGTTGCGTACGTGGACTTTGCCGGATAATTATTTACGGTTACGGAAAGACTGGGTATTTTAAATCTATGCAACAACTCCCCGAATCCCTTGCCTGTCACCGCCGTACTCCCTACAGTTCCTGTAACGGCAAGACTTCCTTCAAAAAAATTACCGCTTGAGTGCAAAGGGATAGTAACCATCTGGTTCGTAGATTCCGGGGTCAGTTTTAATTTTATATTTTTTTCGGGAACATCAAGCGTCCACCCCATGGACATGTAGTACCCGCTTTCGGAGTCATACCAGTAACCTGTCCTTGTAAGTGTTGAAAGAGCATAAGTAGTTGACACTCCGTCAGGATCATAATATTGCACTCCGCCATACTTGGTACCATAGGGGAGATTATTATTCCGGTCATAAATATTGCTGATCATTATTTCCGAATTATCGTCGAACTGTAAGCAAAACCACTCATATGTTTCAAATCCCGTATCACTTGATTCATACGGCGATAACTTGAATGCCCCCCATTGATGATCAAACCATCCCTGGCCCGTGATGTTCTCGGTGGTTCCGTTAAACGTTAAAACTGCATTGACAGTCAGCCGGGTCAGTGAATAATACCAGCTCTCTCCGGCGTAACCGATAGAAACATAGCCATTCCCGCCGGCCATCATGGGGGGCTTTAAGGATACCAAAGTCCCTTTAATGTTCATAGTATTGCTAATAGGTAAATAAGAACCACCTTTCGTTTCAAATTCGTATTCAAATGGAACAAGATTCCCGGACGAATCCTTTTTGGTTCTCATATAGTCGGTTCCCCAAAGTGTAGTATGTGTAAGATTGAGAGACCCTGTTGCTGAAGTTATTGTGCCCGGATACGTAGCGGATGCATGGGTGTTTTTGGTAAGATCGGTAATTGTAAAAAACCTGCCACCATTATTAACACTATCTACTACAATTGCGTATTTATCACCGGTGGTTTGCCCAACGGCATGTATGACAAAATACCACCACTCAAGGTTCGTATTAGCAAGGTTACCCGTCGTGAGATGAGACCCTTCGTCTGTGGGAAACACTATCGCGGAATGAGGATCTTGATAAGGATAAGTTTTCCAGTTACTCGCCTGAGAAAAACATGGGAGTAATAGCAACGCGATAAAAATGCAACAGAATCTTTTTATAAAAACAGGACAGTCTTTTTTCATAAAACTTACCCCTTATGTTTATTTTTTATTTATCTTTGGAATTGTCTGTACGATTTTATAATAATACATTTGTTTTAAAATGTCAATCATTTTAAAACAAATGTTATTAATAATTTTATCATAAGTTATATCATTTCACTTGGAAGCTGCCACCTACACGGCGTCACTTCCCGGCAGGGTAAAACGTTATTCTTATTGTGCGCCATTCGGTTGCGCACCCCGTCATAGGAAAACGCGGCGGCAAGGAGGATGCCCCGATGATATATTGAACACGTGTAACTTTCAGGTTATCCGTTGAGGAAGTCGACGCCGGCCGGCCCTGCATTCGCCGGGGTTCCTTGCCGGGGCAGGCTATGCCAACAAAGTTAGCCGAATAAAGAGAAATGGTATTAGACCCGGGATGTATTTATCTTCAAATCGTTTTATATAATCATCGCCACAGTATTCACCTGGCTGCGCTTCAATTATGATCAAATTTTCGCCCTGACTATTTTTTAGCAGGTTTTAAGAGAGGCAAAAACAATTTATTGAAAATCTTCATCTGCTTTTGAAATGATGTCTCTCCGGGTAATACCAGTTCGCAATAAGTCAGCCCGGCAAGAAAGATATGAACAAAGTTGGCATGTTCCTGATCAACTTGCAGAAGAGCGCTGATTCCAATTCGGTAGTTGTCTCCGCTTTCTTTCAATATCTTTAACGTTTCCTTAGATCTTTTACCATATTGTAAATAATCCATAGATATCATCATCATCTTCTGAAAGTATGATTCGTTCTCTTTCATGTAATCTTGCAGAATTTTCAAACGTTCTTCTAAAGGAGTCTTATCGTTTATTTTTGAAAATACCTCCACTACATTTCTTTGAGTAATTACATAAGACATGCGTTTAAGCAAATCATCCTTGGAAGAAAAGTAATGATAGAGAACACCTGTTGAAACTCCCAACCGTTTTGCCAGGTCCCGCATAGACACACGATCGATGCCGTCTTCCGCCATTATATCAAAGCTCTTTAAAGCAAGTTCATCACTATATTGCTCATGATCAACTATTTTAGGCATATTATTTCCTCTTTATTTTTTAATTTGAAACTGAGAATCATGGCCGGATATTGAAATGGAAATTTTCTTTCTCTTCTCCATTTACCATTTTCATCCGGCTTGATTAAGCTCTACCGTATTTATCTTCAAAACGCTCTATATCGTCATCGCCACAGTAGACACCTATCTGCACTTCGATGATGATCAGATTTTCTTCCGAATAGTTCTGCACCCGGTGTTTGGCTTTTTCAGGGATATCCAGCGAGTTGCCCGCGCTCAAAGATTTTTTTTCGTCTCCAACAATTGCGTCTCCGGAACCGGCAACAACAAACCAGTGTTCGGCGCGAAAATGATGAAGCTGTAAGCTCAGGCATCCGCCGGGTTCAACGATAATTCTCTTTACTTTATGGTTAGGGCCTTCTGATAAAACCTCAAAGCTGCCCCAGGGACATTTGGTGATTTTTCCCATTTTTCCCGCCTGCGAATTTTGCTTTTTAACTAACACAAATTAAAATTAATGAAAAGACCTCTTTATGCTTTTCCAGACTCGCTTTAGCCGCCAAATTATGCTAATTATACATTAAATTTTACGGCGGAGGGACTGTTGCCCCCAGAAAGCAATTAATTTTTCATGAGTATAACCTACACAATCAATAGAAGTAGAAAAAGAAAGAAAACCATTTCTCTGCAAATCCGCGATGAAGCCCAAGTCGTTATTTCCGCCCCTTATTTTACGAATGATGAGGAAATCAACCGCTTCGTCGAGGAAAAACAAAACTGGATTAATAAAACGATACGAAAGCACAAAGAAGACTCCCTTAAAAATACAGCGAAAGAATTTAATTCAGGCGAGCATTTCTTCTATCTGGGGCAACCTTATCCGTTGGAAGTGTTTTTTGAGCCTTTTGAGAACGCTGGCGTTGTTTTCTGGAATAATTGTTTTTATCTGAACGCGAAGGAAAATAAAGATTTAAAAAAACATTACTTTGTTTCATGGTATAAGAATAAAGCGCGTGATTTTATCCATCAACGTGTTGATTTCTTCAGCGGGATGCTTAAATTACAACCTGAAAATATCAGGATAACATCAGCGGAAAGTCGCTGGGGTTCATGCTCGGGAGATAACAATCTGGCTTTCAGCTTCCGGCTGATCATGGCTCCGCCTGCTGTGATTGATTACGTGATTGTGCATGAGCTGGCGCATATTAAAGAAAAAAATCATTCGCCGAAATTCTGGCAACGCGTGGAAGCGGTCATGCCGGAATACAGGAAACACAGGCGTTGGCTCAGGGATAACCATCATAAATTTATTCTTTGAGACGGTTACTTTTGAAAAACTGCTTCATCTGTCATTTCGAGGAGCAAAGCGACGAGAAATCTTTCTTTTAATATTATTTCATAAGATTTCTCCCTATGGTCGAAATGACAAATTTTTAATTATTCAAAGGAATCGAAAGGAACAAAAAATATTTATATGGAAACCATCGAAAACATCGATCTGAAGCACCATGATTGCCTGACGAATCGATTTCATCAAATGAATTTACAAATTTCCGATTATACCTTCGCCAATATTTATCTTTTCCGCAACATCAGCAATTATGAGTTCGTAAAAAAAGATTGCGGGTTATTTGTTTCCGGTCAGAACAAGCAAAAACAGTGCTATATAATGCCGCTGACCGACCCGCGCGGTTGCGATATTCAGATGTTCAAAGACATTTTACGTGAAAACAAATTTTTCTTTCCCATACCTCATCAATGGCTTTCTTATTTTCCGGAGGATAAATTTGTCATAAGCTGCGATGAGAGCGAATCAGACTATATTTATCTTACCGGAAATATGGCCGCTTTCAAGGGCAGACAATACATACGGCACAGAAATCATTTACATCAGTTTCTCTCGTTGTATGTTCCTGAGAGTAAGCCGATATCCAAAAATAATTTTCAGGATGCAATGACAGTTCTCAAGGAATGGCAGGACAGTTCCAAATCAACACCTGATAAAACCGATTTTGAACAATGCTGTGAAGCGCTGCAAAAATTTTCGGGGCTTGCGCTCTGGGGAACAATATATTACATTGACAACAGACCGGCGGGTTTTATTATCGGCGAAGTGTTGAACAAAGATACATTTTGCCTGCATTTTGCCAAAGCATCCACGCAATACCACGGTATTTATGAATTTATGTTTAACGACACGGCCAAAAGACTACTGTCTCAATATAAGTATCTCAATCTCGAAGAGGATATGGGCAATAAAAATCTGCGCCGGACAAAAAGTTCTTACGGCCCGGAATTGCTGTTGAAAAAATATCGTATCAGCGTCAAATGATCTGGAAAGTGAAATTTAATGAGTAATCCAGTTATCATAACATCATTGCGTGAAGGCGATCAGGGAGTGATTCATTCCATTGAAGGCGGCACCGCTCTTATCAGCCGTCTTGCCGGTATGGGTATCGTTACGAACGCCAGATTCCGCGTCGCTCAGGTCAGCGGCGGTCTTATCGTTATTCAAGTAGGGAATACACGGATTGCACTGGGCAGCGGCGAAGCGTCAAAAATAACAGTTAATAAGATTGACATCGCTGAAGAAATCTGCCTGCCGCCCATTGAAAAAGAAATCTTTGTAGCTCTTGCCGGCCAGCCCAATGTTGGCAAATCGACGGTGTTTAATATTCTTACCGGTTTGTCCCAGCATGTCGGCAACTGGCCGGGAAAAACCGTGGAGAAGAAAGAGGGAACTCATCGCGCCGACAACGTTTTAATCAGGATCGTCGATCTGCCGGGAACCTACAGCCTGACTGCCTTTTCTGAAGAAGAAAGAGTCGCCCGTGATTTCATCATCAAGGAAAAACCCGATCTTGTGGTGCTTGTATTAAACGCGGCGGCTCTGGAGAGAGGCCTTTATCTCTTATCCGAAGTGCTCCTGCTCAATCGTCCGGTCATTGTGGCCATTAACATGATTGATGTCGCTTCCTCTCAGGGAATCGAGATTGACACGCGGGCATTACAGGATTCGCTGGGAATACCGGTCATCCCCATGATCGCCAAACGCAACAGCGGCATTAAAGAACTTGTGGCGCAGATATCTTCGATGGCCTCATGCGAAAATAAGTTCCAGCCGCGCCTGCCGGAGGTTTCCCCTGATCACCAGCAAATTTATCAGGACATTCTGGAGCAAGTACGGACTTGTATTCAGGAACCTTACACGCCCGAATGGATCGCAATAAAATTGATGGAAGGCGATCCTGAAGTTTCTAAAATGGTTGAAGACAAGGCGCAAAAATCATCGTGGAACAAAATAGAGGATCTCCTTATCAAGCATGAAGACGCGCTGCACGCCGTGGTCAATGGCCGTTATGACTGGATTGAAGAGATTACCAGAGCGTCAGTATCCCATTTTAAAATGGGACAGGTCGTGCTTACCGATAGAATTGACCATATTCTCACCCGGCCCATATTTGGCATTCCCGTCCTGCTCGCGGTAATGGCCTTCGTCTTTTTTCTGACTTACGCGGTGGGAGTGCCGCTGCAAGGATGGTTGAGTGATCAGATTCAGCATTTCATAAAATTTTCCGAACCATTCACAATGGGCTTGCCTGCCTGGGCCGGAGGGTTATTGCTCAACGGCGTTATTGGAGGAGCGGGCTCCGTGCTTACTTTTCTGCCGGTTTTGCTGATCTTTTTTGCGATCATGGCCATTCTGGAAGATATAGGTTATATGGCGCGCGCCGCTTTTGTCATGGACAAGATCATGCATCTTGTCGGCCTCCATGGAAAAAGCTTCATCCCGATGTTTCTGGGATTCGGCTGCAACGTACCCGCCATTCTGGGAACGCGAATCATTGAAACAAAAAAAGCCCGAATGATTACTCTGCTTTTAATTCCGTTTGTTCCCTGCACCGCGCGGCTGGCCGTGCTGACGCTGGTATCCGCCGCTGTTTTCGGCCCGAAAGCCGCTTACGTATCATGGAGTATTATCGCTCTGAATATCGCTGTACTCGGAATTGCCGGAATTTTTGTCAACAAAACCCTGTGGAAACAGGACGCGCCTTTTATTATGGAGCTTCCCATCTATCACAGCCCCGATATCAAAACGATTATGATGGTCGTCTGGTCGCGAACATTATCTTTTATCCGTAAAGCGGGAACCGTCATTCTGGGTGTTTCCATTATTATCTGGTTTCTATCTTACTTCCCTGCCGGCAAGGTGGAAGAAAGTTTTCTGGCCTCGTTCGGCAGACTGCTTCAACCGCTGGGTGTGCCGCTGGGGTTGGATTGGAAGATGATTACATCTCTTTTAACCGGTCTGGTGGCGAAAGAAAACGTTGTAGCCACACTGGGCGTTCTTTATTCCGTGGGCAGAGACGGCTTATCCAATGTACTGCCAACCGTTATGAGTCATGCATCTGCCGCGGCATTTCTTGTGGTAATGATGCTCTTTATCCCGTGTGCTGCAACAATCGCCGTTTTGAAAAAAGAAATGAACAGCAATAAATGGTTTTACGCCACTATTGCCATGACGCTTCTTGTTTCCTATCTTGGCGGAATGGCGGCGTTTAACTTGGTCAGATGGCTTGGCATCTGATTCAACTTCCAACTCAAAGCGCTATCTTTGTTGGCCGTGTCGTCGGCTTCTTCAACGTATGTATAATACGCCTCAGAAGCCTCCTCCTAGCCGCCGCGATATCATCTTTGATTTGAAAGTTGAATATAAAGTATAAAAACAATAACCGTCGCGTTCTACTTTGAATATCGAACTTGTATAATTTATTATTATGTATATAATCATAAAAAATTGTTTTCTTAAAAATACCGATTACCTGTTTCTTCCTGAAATCCTCATTTTCCATATTTCCGATTTTATGCTAGATTACAACCGGTAATCGTTAAGCAATCCATTTTCGTGAAGTAGAGTTTATTTATTGAATCTTTGCATCTACAAATTAACGGGGCGAATTTCATGAAAAAAATCTTTCTTTGTATTTTTGTTTTAACATTCATTTTTGTTTTTTCATTCACACTGTTTGCCGAAGCAAAAACCATTAAAGGTCATAATGCAATCGAGTGGTTTGAAATGGGGCATCAGACTCTTTATTCTGGACGTTGGAAAGAAGCACTTGAAGCATATTCAAATGCGATAGATCTTGATCCAAAATATGTTCAGGCCTATATTGACAGAGGAGCTACCTATTATATTTTGAAGGACTATCAGAAAGCGATCGCTGATTTAGATAAAGTCATTGAGCTAGAACCGAGTTATAAGATGATCTTGAAAGAAATATCTTTAGAAAATTCTGATTACAAGAAAAGCACTAATTTATTCAGTTTTAAATTGAATGAAAACAAATATAGAAAGCTAGAGTTTCTAAAAAAACTGGCAGGAGATATCTGTTTTTATGTGGCTCACAATCCCAACACGCCGCCAGAAACTCTAAAAGAGTTAGCGAAGGATTCTGATATATATATCCGTAGTGAAGTAGCTCAAAATGCCAAAACACCGCTAGATGTATTAATGTCTTTAACGAAGGATTCAGCTCCGCGTGTGCGTTTAGCAGTATCAATAAATAATAATGCAACGGAAGAAATATTAATTTCGTTGGCGAAAGATTCTGATGAAGACGTGCGTAAAGAAATTGCATTAAGAGTTAGTACGCAAGATGTGCTCAAAGAACTGGTCAAAGATTCTAATGAGAAGGTACGTAGATCAGTAGCTAGAAATACTGATACGCCACCAGAAGTTCTTAGTATATTGATGAATGATGCTGATATGCATGTGCGTAGAAGTGTTGCAAAAAATCCCAATACTCCAAAAGAAATGCTGGTTTTTTTAGCAAAAGATGTCAGTGATTCGGTAAGAAGTGATGTGGCAGAAAATGAACACACACCTATTGAAATTGTCATTTTGCTGGCACGAGACAAAGATTGGATCGTGCGAGTTAGAGTGGCTGAAAACAGTAAGACACCACCGGATGTGCTTAAAAGATTAGCAAATGATTCTGATAAATATGTCCTCAAAGCAGTAGCTCAAAATGTCAATACACCTCAAGATGTGCTGAGAGTATTGGCGAATAGTCGTGATTTAGATATGTGTTATTGTGTGGCTGGAAACAATAATACGCCGTCTGATACTCTCGCAAACTTGGCAAAGGATTCTAGCTTAAATAATTCTACTTCATCTATACGGGAGAAAGTGGCTAAGAATAAGAATACGTCATTAGCTATTTTAACTGCATTATCTATGGATTCTGATAACGGTGTGCGGTCAGCGGTAGCTGAAAATACTAATACGCCATCAAATATTTTAATTGCTCTAGCAAAGGATTCTGATGGCTATGTTCGTTCTGGAGCAGCTAGGAATATTAAAGCACCGCTAATTGTTCTGAAAAAACTGGCAAATGATTCTATATCTATTGTACGTTCAGCGGTAGCCGGAAATACTAATACACCAGCAGAGATACTTACAGTGATGGCGAAAGATCCCGAAATAGTTGTTCGAATAAAGGTAGCAAAAAATATTAATACGCCACCAGAAGTTCTCAGTGAATTGACAAAGGATTCTAATCTCGATGTAAGCAAAAAGCCTTTGAAAGGCCTAAAACGGGCTATAAAGAGAAGATGAAAGAGCATTCTATATTGTTTCAATCAAAAAAATATCAAAGAATCTGATGTTGACTTTTGACAATACGGTGAAATGCTGGAGATGTTATACTATTATTTGACGCTTGTTCTGACATTAATCTTCAATTTTATTTATATTATGGACTGAGTACTCGTCCGTGCACTAAGAACCAGCTCATTTTTATTACACGTTGCTTTTAAATAGTTATCATCAATTTTTATTGCTAGTAAAAAGTGCGCATTTGTTAGTGCTAGATGCAATATTTTCTTAAAAATAAAATATTGTTTCATAATGTGGTTTTTGTGAAAAATTAATATTCTTAATAACCAATCTCTCTTACAACAGGACGGTAAAGAAAAAGATTACGGCGGATAAAACTTGTTCTTTGTTGAGGATCTTCCGCGGAATTACAAACGTAGGTCACTATGAGTTTTTTGTTTCGCAAAAATTCAATATGTTCTTTCCCCGCATAACAGAAATTATTTTTATCATACAGGCGGCTTTGAGGATCAACCTCCGGAATCGGCTCTCCCAGAATTTTCGGTTCACTCCACGGACATTCAGGCTTTTCAGCGGTCTGATACAATAATTTATCACCCTTGTCACGACTTTCTTTGTAAATCTATTTTCAGGGGAAAGTGAGCATTTATGGTTTTTTACGGTCATGTTTTCTTTCAATCGGTAATCAACAAAATTCATGCCACAAGATTTCCTTGACATGCAAGACCTCATTTCCTATATTTACCCAAATAAAAAAATTTAGATTACTGTACAATGGAATGAAAAATAAGATAAAAGCCTTATTCCCACCCATATTTTTTTCTTTTCTCGCGAGCCTACTTTTATTAACTTTTTTGGGAACAATTCCCGGACTGCATGGGGACGAGGCTTGGTATGGCGTTTGTGCGAATAATATTTTGCATGGACATCGTCCGATCGTTGGTATGAATAATTATACCGGATCAATTCATCAGTATATCATTGCGTTGTTGTTTAAGTTTTTTGGTTGTAAAGTCAGTGTTTTACGTTTCTTCACAGCTTTCTCATTCATCATATGCAGCTTTCTTTATTATTTTATTATCAAGCGCTTGTTTGATAAATCTTTAGCTATTTTGTCCACATTAATTTTGGTTTCACTTCCTTTTTTTACCACAAACGGACGTATAGCATTGGAACAATTTGCTTTAAACCCTTTACTTGCGCTGATATCTATATTCTTATTGTTAACAAGCAGCGACAAAGGGTGTCAAATAAAATTCTTTTTTTTATTTTTTTCAGGAGTTTGTTTAGGGCTCGGGACATGGAATCACGTTATATTTATCACTCTGCCAATAACACTTTTAATCATTGCAATCGTTTTTTACGGTAAAACGATTTTTTTATCCGCCATAAATTATTCCTTAATCTTTGGTTTCATAATTGCCTTTTTACCAAGAATTGTTCTACATTCACTCCCGGATTTTACGCATTCTCCCGGAGGGATTTTGCTGCGTATCTGTGAATGGCCAGCCCTTTTATTCGAAATTGCTCATGGTGATATTCTCTTTCAAAGATATTCGGGTGAAGTGATTATGCCGAGTGCAAATATTGTCTTTTTCTTATCTGCGCTTGGACTAATGATGATGATAAAAAAATATTTCATGCGAAAGAATGTAAAAGCAGAAATCCAGACTATTATGTTTACGTTTATCCTTTTTACTACAACACTTGTCATTTGTCCGGGGAATTCCGACCGTTATATGTTGCTGATTCTTTTTACTATCCCGATTTATGCCGCTTTTCCTTTTTCAGAATTATTAAAAAGAACGAACATAAAGAAAATAACGATTTTTGTTTTTTGTGCTTTTATATGTTTGCAATTAATAAGAACATCCGTAAATTATTTTGCATCACAAATTCATAGCCATGGAAAAACATCATCCTTCCTGTTGGGGAGCATGCCGGAAACAAGTAATCATTTTATTGATACACAAAAACTGTATCAGCAATTAATAAGTTACAATGCCAAATACGTATCCGCGGAATTTTTTATTGCCGCGCCTCTTCATTTCTACGATCTTCAACAAGAAAGGATTCCTTTTGTTTCTGACATCAATTTTGATCCTAATTTTTCCAAAGAAGAAGATGGGGAGCCGACGTTCTTGGTTTTCTACTCCGGTGGATTAAGACAGGCGAAAGCCAGCCAGTATCCACAGTGTGAAAGTGTTTCTGAAGACGATCATTTTGTCATTATAAAATGTGCTCCCAAAAACACAATTCAGCCATCCTCGTGAACTCGGTGGCTGATTCCTATGGTACTCTCTTTCAATCCGTAATCATCAATAATTTTAAACCTGATAATTGTGAACTTGTGTTAGATGCAATATTCTCTTAAAAATAAAATATTGTTTCCATAATGTGGTTTTTGTGAAAAATGAATGTTTGGGGCTGTTCAAAAACGTTCAGATGCAAAGCGCGCAAGCCATGAGGACTAAAGAAGCGCATCCGGCATTCGCCGGATACACTCCGCAGATGCGTAGCCCAGCGTATGCTGGGAGCGTTTTTCAACAGCCCTTTAATAAGCGATTTCTCTTACAACCGGGCGATACAGAAAGAGATTGCGGCGGATAAAACTCATTCTGTTTTGCGGATCTTCCGCGGAATTACAAACATAGGTCACTACGAGATTCTTGTTTCGCAAAAATTCAATATGCTCTTTCCCGGCATAACAGAAGTTGTTTTTATCATACAGGCGGCTTTGAGGATCAACTTCTGGAATCGGCTCTCCCAGAATTTTCGGTTCACTCCAAGGGCCTTCTGGTTTTTCAGCGGTTTGATACAATAATTTATTACCCTTTTTTTGCGTGTTCAGGTAGACAGCCATCCATTTTTTATCGGAGGCATGATATCTCACGCTTAATTCGGAAACACCGGCCACAAGAACAATCTTAACCGTCTCGGGGTTCAGTTTGTTTTCCCACGTTCCATCCTTAGTAAAATATTCCACGGCTCCCGCCGGAGTATCAATCCGGCTTGCGGGAATACGGGCAAGAATATTCCCGAAGACATTTACATTGTCTCTGGAATAAGCATAAAAAGGATAAAAATAAACATAGTTATTATAAACAACGGAAGTCGTCGCAAAAGCCCTGATATCCGGGGAGATGACTGGTGTATAATCAATATAATCCATATTCCATTTATAGGGATCGGTAGATGAGAAATCTCTTATCCGGGCAAATTTGTGTCCGGTAATTATAAAATTGAAAAGTTCACCCGTGTTATTGGTTGCCGTTACAACGATTAAGGGGATGTACAACACATTGTTAACCATGAAGGGGTCCTGCGGCCAGAGCCACTCGTCTTCACCGAATGATGATACAAATTCTCCTTTTTTCTTTTTCAGATAGTATTTAATTTTAAATTCGTTATTGACAGAGCAGGTGGAAATTGCCAGTGTCGTCCCCGCGATGAAGTCCATATCAACACGATCCTTCTTTCCTTCATCACGGTCAACAAATGTATCTCCGAACAGCCACAAGGTGCGTTCTTTATCAAGTTTGATGGAGTAAGCGCCGTCTCCGCCATACCAGCCGTCCTTATCGGGAAAAGCGGGCAGGCACTGCCCCTGGGAAACCGCTACGGTGTATTTTTCAGGAACGACAGTCGAACAGGAAGAAAGAAAGAAGCTTAAAAGTAATAAGAATATAAATTTTGATTTTTTCATCATACAGTTTAAATTATAGCTTTTTTATATTTTTATCCACCTATTTCAAGGCTATCCAAAAATGCTCAGATGCAAGGCGCGCAAGAACCGTATCGCGAGGCGTATATCTAAATACGTTGAGCGGTGCGGTGGTTTGCTGCGCAACGTAGCAAATGAGCGCATTGTAAAACCCTTCGGCTTTTACCGGCAATGAATATTATCATTTATTATTGCGCCTCCCTCGCGGGAATGCACACCCGGTCAACAGCCTATCACACCAAATGATCGATTAATATCTTGACACCAATCGCAATCAAAACCAGTCCGCCCAACACTTCGACTTTTTTGCCGAAAATTCTCGCCAGCACCTTACCGAAAATCATACCTGTCACTGTCATCAAAAAACAGACAATACCGATAATTACTGCCGGCAGCATAATTGGATTTTTCAGAACGGAAAAGCTAAATCCCGCCGCCAGCGCGTCGATGCTTGTGGCAATGGAAAGTATTAAAAGCGGCCAGCCCCGCGTCTGATCACCCTTCTCTTCATTGTCTTCTTTTACAAACCCTTCACGAATCATTTTTCCACCGACCAAAGCCAGAAGCGCAAAAGCAATCCAGTGATCGAATGATGATATGATTTCGACGACCGTCAGACCAGCCAGCCAACCGGCAATGGGCATGACAAACTGAAACAGTCCGAAAGCCGCCGCCAGCCTCAACACCGGAGCCCATGATTTTTTATCGTTTGTTGCGCCGATGCCGATCGCCACAGAAAAAGCATCAACACCTAATCCTACAGCCAGAAATAATATTGTTATCAAACTCATAGCCGGCAATTACCTTTTTTTGTCATGTCGAACCGAAGGGAGACATCTTGTTTCTTTGAAAAAGATTTCTCGTCTCTCCGATCATCGAAATGATATATTTTAATTATTCTTCGTTTCTCAAACCATTATAAATCTTTTCCGTCAGTCCTTTATCCACCTCCGTCACTGCGTGACACCTCCGCCAGCGGAGGACACTCAGTGACATATTCTACTTATTCAAAGCCGTATAAATTTTTCCCGCCAGAGACTTGCCGATTCCCGGGATTTTTTGCAATTCATCGGCAGAGGCTTCCTTCACTCTTTCACTTGAACCGAAATGTCTCAGCAATATTTTTTTGCGCGCCACGCCTACATCGGCAATATCATCCAGTATGGAACTGAAATCATCCTTGCGTTTTAACTGATGATGATAGCTCAGGGCGAAGCGGTGAGCTTCATCGCGCGCCTGCTGAAGCAGACGCAACGCCTGCGGCCAGGCGGACAGATAAACGGCGTCTTTGCGCCCCGGCAGATAAACACGGTCCTCCGATTTTGCCACTTTTTTCTTCGTAACGCCTTTGCTGGATATAATGGCGCGCTCCTCCTTGGCAAGGCCGATAGCATCCACTTTAATTTTCAAATCTCTTAAAACGGAAAGAGCGACATTGAGCTGGCCTTTGCCCCCGTCAACCACCACGAGATCGGGCAGATTTTCTCTATGTTTAAACCGGCGGGAAAGAACCTCATACATCATCCCGTAATCGTCCGGTTCTGATAATGCCTTTATCCGGTAGTGCCGGTAGTTTTTTTTATCCGGTTCGCCGTCCTGAAAAGCAACCAAAGAACCAACGGCATTTTTCCCACTGATGTTGGAAATATCATAGCACTCCATACACCGCGGCAATTTGGTAAGCGATAATTTTTCCTGAAGAATCTGCAAAGCGGCGTCTTTCTGCTCGCGATTTTTGTGCGCCGCCTCCCAGAGATTGCGGGCATTCTCATTGGCCATTTCCAGCAGAGCGTTTTTTGTTCCGATGGCAGGCACCGTCAACACAACTTTTTTATTTTTCTTTTCCGTGAGCCACTCGGTTATGACTTCTTCATCCTGCAAATGACTCGGAATAATAATTTCGTCCGGAATATTTGTTTCACCATCATAATACTGAGTCAGGCACGATGATATAATCTCAGCCATGTCCGTCCTTGCTTTAACCGGCGAGAATGATTTACTGCCAAGCAGTTTCCCTGAGCGTACAAACAAAATGCAAAGCTGATAATTATTATTCTGTTCGTACAAACCAAGCACGTCCTGATCCTTTGCGCCGCCCCAGTCAACATTTTGTTTTTCCAGCGCGTGTTCCAGCGCCGCTACGCGGTCGCGCAGACGCGCCGCTTCCTCGTAATTGAGTTTGTCCGATTCTTCATTCATCTGTTTCCTGAGTTCTGAAATCAATTCGCGGCGGCGCCCCTGCAAGAAAGATACGACGCTTCGCACAAGTTTTCCGTATGCTTCCTCATCAATCAGTCCTTTGCAGGGAGCCGGACATCGCCCGATTTGATATTCCAGACAAGGCCTTGGCCGAAGCTTAAAATCGCGGTTGCGGCATGTGCGCAGCGGAAAAATCTGCTGAATAAAGCGCAGCGTCTCTTTTGCCGCCAGTCCCGAAGGATACGGACCGAAATAAAGCGCGTTATCATTTAGCCGCTTGCGCACCAGTTGCAGGCGGGGAAATTGCTCCGCGGGATTAAGCGATAAATGATAATACGTTTTATCATCACGCAACGTGACGTTGTAGCGGGGGCGATGGCGCTTGATTAAATTATTTTCCAGAATCAAAGCTTCTTTTTCGGTGGCTGTGTTGATGAATTCGATATCGTGAACCCGCGACATCAGAAACGGCGCCATCGGACGTGTGTCCTTGCCGGTAAAATAGGAGGTAACGCGGCTTTTTAAATCATTGGCCTTGCCGACATAAATAATCTTCCGCATTGAGTCCTTCATCAAATAAACTCCGGGACACTTAGGGAAAGAAGTTATCTTATCTTTCAAGGCGTTGAGTTCTTTCATAAATCCAATACAAATCCTGGTATTTATACCAAGTTGCATTCAAAGGATAACAAGGCGGCAAGGAGGAGGCTCCGGAGGCGTATATGGTAATACGTCGAGGAAGCCGACGACACAGCCAACAAAGTTAGCCAAAGGATGCGACTTGGTATTATTTATAATGGATTTACAGATATACTTCAATCATGATTTATGAAGTTTGTTATCGGTAAAATAAAGAAGGAAAATAATGAATGACCGCTTTTTTGAAAAAATAAAGATTCCCCGGGCAGTAGGACGCCGCGGGGAATCTTTGATAACCATGTTTTATAAAATTACTTTTTCATTTTCGGATTAAGCGCAGGAGCATTAGGAAGCATGAACTTTGAAGCCGCACCTGCTTCAACATCCAGCAGTTCCACGTCAAAAACCAGAGTCGCTCCGCCGGGAATAATGGGCGGACGTCCCCTGTCCCCGTATGCCAAATCAGCTGGGCACACCAACTTGGCCTTGCCGCCCACTTTCATCATGCCGATGCCTTCTTTCCAGCAGGGCATAACCAGACCCAACGGAAATGTCGCGGGTTGACCATGCTTCATTGAGCTGTCAAATTCCTTGCCGTCAACAAACGTACCGGTATAGTTTACCTTGACCACGTCCGCAGCTTTGGGCTGAATACCCGTACCGGTTTTGATGTCCGTATAGATAAGGCCGGAGGCGGTTTTTTTCGCGCCCTTTTCAGCAGCGGCTTTCTCCAAAAACGGTTTGGCCAACGCTTTCTGTTTTTCAGCCGCTTTAGCCATGCGGGACTGTACCAATTCGCTCAGTTTCGGTATACTGGCCTCCGGATCTACCGCCAGTTTTTTGCCGGCAGACGCATCGGCAAGTCCCTGCTCAACAAATTTCATCTCTTCGGCAGACAAATCAAAAATAGAAACTTCTTTGTTAAGTTGAACGCCCAGAGAATAGAACGCCTTCTGCTCATCTGTTTTCGGCTCCTGGGAACAGGCCGCAATAAACAAAAGAGCGACAAAAACAATAAATATTAATTTACGCATAATAATCCTTTCTTTTCTTGTTAAATTTCAAAATTTATCTTTGTCACGGAAATAGCTTAAATAAAATTGCAAGAAACATTTTCATCAGGAACAATAAAAATACTGGCTGCAATTACTGACTTTACCTATTTCTTTGAACTCTTCTTTGACTTCGAAGCAGCCTTCTGCGCGGGCGCCTTTGCGTCCAGCAGTTCCACTTCAAAGATCAATGTCGCTCCACCGGCGATGACAGGCGGCCTGCCCTGATCGCCGTAAGCGATATCCGAAGGACAAATCAGTTTGGCCTTGCCACCCACTTTCATCTTGCTGACACCTTCCGTCCAGCAGGGAATAACCTGCCCCAGCGGAAATTCCACGGGCTGGCCACGCTGCACCGAACTGTCGAAAACTTTGCCGTCAATGAATGTGCCTGTGTAATGAACTTTAACAATGTCCGTGGTCTTGGGTTTAGCGCCGGTGCCAGCTTTGATTTCCTGATAAATAAGGCCGGAAGGCAATTTCTCGGCGCCTTTTTCCTTTGCGGCATTTTCCAGATACGGTTTCGCCAGCTCTTTTTGTTTTTGCGCTGCAATCTGCATGCGCGCCTGGGCCAGAGCACCGATGTTCTGCTTATAGGCTTCCGGCTCTGCAGCCAATGTCTTGCCGGCGGCTGCATCTGTTATACCCTGCTGGACAAATTCATACTCTTCAGCAGACAGGTTAAAAACTGAGATCTGCTTTGTCAGGAGAACACCCAGCGCATAGAGAGTTTTCTGATCTTCAGTCTGAGGCTGTGCAGCCCATACCGGAACAGCCATAAAAAGCACAACAAAAACAATAATTAGTTTACGCATAGAAATCCTTTCTTAAATCATAGTATTTTAAAATATCTTTGCCGCAAGGCAAAGTATGTCCTCAAAGCAGGAAATATTTGTTGTTATAGGAAAATTCCCCTTGTATGTCAATTAATTTTATCCACAATATTTTGCGTCAGTCTGTCGTTATCAAAGACCGTATAACCGGCATCAAATGAGTTTACTTTTCCTATATCTCCACACACGTTATCATTCCATAAGCTGTGTGTAAAAATCAACGGCATAGTTCCTTGTTTTTGACAAATTCCAGCAATCGGCAGTTTCCCAGTGTGCAGACTTTTTGCGCATCAAGGCAGCCATTTTTATTGTTCCCCTGCAATATATAAGTAACTCCACGGTTGTAGTAGGCTTCGGTATAATCCGGATTCAGACGAATGGCTGTGTTGAAGTCCTCGATGGCAAGCTGATACTGGCCGAGTTTACCATAAACAGTTCCCCTGTTAAAATGGGCTGCTGGATCGCCTGGGCTCAGGCTAATAGCATTATTGAAGTCCTTGATGGCAAGATCATACTGGCCAAGTTTACCGTAGGCTGCTCCCCTATTATCGAAAATCAGGTTGTAAGGCATTATGCGGATACCCTTGTTATAATTATCTATAGCCTCATCAATTCTTCCTTTATCAAACAGGGAAACTCCTAAATTATTATATGCAAGATAGTTATCCTTTGTTACTTGTAAAGTATGATTAAAAAGTCCAATACTGGTTTTCCAATAGTTGCATTGTTGCCATGTTAAAAAAGACAGGGCAATTAGTAAGAGCATTCCTGCCGGAAATAATATTTTTTTGCGTATCTTTTCACTTTTTATTAAAGAGGGAACACCCCATGCCGTAGCAATATAAATGCCGATGGCGGGCAGATAAATATAGCGGTCGGCCATCGGGTCACCGACGGAAATAATTCCGATAACGGGAAGAATGGTTATTGCATACCATAGCCATCCGACAAAGAGATATGGCAACCGTTTCACAGTAAAAACGGCTATCGTCGTAATAACGACAATCAGCAAAACAGCGCCCAGAACTTGCCAGACATGAAGTTGATTTGGAAAAGGATACACAAAAGCCAAATCATGAGGCCAAAATATTTTCTGTATATTAGTCACAAAAGAAACAGGCGCGTTGGCGAGCCGGGCAAACAAGGGATGTTCTGCACGCAGATGGTACTGAGCATAAAGTGTAATGATAGAAAATATAGCCGAAAAGATAAAAAAAAGTGTTTTTTCCCGCAACTGCCATAAAATCAAGTTACTTTTTTTCGACTCAAAACGATTGAGCGGCCAGTAATCCAGAAGAATCATCACCAAGGGCAGAGTAACAACCATGGACTTACTCATCAGCGCGCAGACAAAACTAAATACAACAAACAGATATCTTTTTATAATAGGTTTTTCCGTATAATAGACATACAGACATAAGGTGAGCATCCAGAAAAACGCGCTCAAAACATCTTTGCGTTCGGCAATCCAGGCCACCGACTGCACATGAATTGGGTGAAGAGCGAAGAGCGCCGCGACAAAGGCGCTTTTCCAGACAGCTTGGGTCATGCGATTAAAAAGCAGGAACAGCAACAGGGTGCTCAAAACATGCAGGATAAGGTTGGTAAGATGATAACCGTAGGCATTCAGACCATAAAGTTGATAATCAAACATCAATGACAGCCACGTCAGTGGATGCCAGAATTCGGCATAGGTTGTGCTGAATGCCCAACGCAATTCTTTCAGAGTTATTCCGTACTGAACATGATTGTTCTGTGTGACATACACAGGGTCATCAATACTAATGAAGTCACATCGGTTCACCGGCCGGTAAACGGCAAGCGTAACCAACGTCAAAAGGATATAGATGATCAGTGTTTGTTTTTGAATGCTAATATTCATCTTATCGAACATATGCTGCCATCTTACCCCGTTCTTCATTGACAAAGAATTCTCCGGCTTGTGAGGTCTTTTTGATATCCGCCGACATCCGACCTGTAAAACTAACCCATCTCCAGCAGAATTTTGTTTAACTCTTTCAGTTCGTCACGCAGTTCGGCGGCGTGTTCAAATTCCATATTTTTGGCGGCCTGTTTCATTTCTTTCGTAAGCTTCGCGATCAAAGCCGGCAAATCCTCTTCCTTGGTTGGAATGATTTTCCCCTTGGCATCCACAGGCACCGTCACATAATCTGCTTCATAGATAGAGCCAAGAACATTGCTGATCGATTTTTTGATTGATTCCGGTGTGATGTTATTTTCTTCATTATATTTTTGTTGAATAACGCGGCGGCGTTTGGTTTCGTCAAGACAGGCCTGAATCGATTTGGTGATTTTATCGGCGTACATAATGACTTTCCCGTTAATATTTCTCGCGGCGCGGCCACTTGTCTGAATAAGTGAACGCTCCGAGCGCAGAAATCCTTCCTTGTCCGCGTCCAGAATCGCCACCAATGATACCTCGGGAATATCCAACCCTTCGCGCAGCAGATTCACTCCGACAAGAACATCAAATTCTCCCAGACGCAAATCGCGGATAATTTCTACTCGCTCCAGCGTATGTATATCGGAATGAAGATAGCGCACTCTGATATCCAAGCCGGCATAGTAATCGGTCAGATTCTCGGCCATGCGCTTGGTCAGCGTCGTTACCAGCACCCTTTCGTTCTTTTCAATTCGCTCTCTTATTTCCGCGAGCAAATCATCAACCTGATGTTTGGCCGGTTTTACTTCAATCGTCGGATCCATCAATCCGGTTGGACGGATGATTTGTTCCACACGAACACCTTCGGCTTTTTGCGTTTCATACAGCGCCGGTGTCGCGGAAATATATATTCTCTGGTTGGTCAGCGCCTCATATTCGTCAAAACGCAACGGCCTGTTATCCAGCGCGGAAGGCAGACGGAATCCGTACTTTACCAGCGTTTCCTTGCGTGACCTGTCGCCGCGATACATGCCGGATAACTGCGGCAAGGTAGCATGACTCTCATCAATAATGATCAGGGCGTCCTGCGGCAGATACTCCATAAGCGTGGGCGGCGGCTGACCAGGCCGGCGTCCTGTTAAATGGCGGGAATAATTTTCTATCCCCTGGCAGTAGCCCATTTCCTCCATCATTTCCAGATCGAAGTTCGTGCGCTGCTCCAGTCGCTGCGCTTCCAGCAGTTTATTTTGTTCTCTGTATTCAGCCAGCGTCAACGCCAGTTCCGCGCGAATATCGGCGGTCGCTCTGGCAAGATTTTCTCGTGAAGTGACATAGTGACTGCCGGGATAAACGGCTGTTTTGCTGACCGCGCTTATTTTTTTCCCCCGCAAAGGATCAATCAGCGACATTGATTCAATCGTGTCGCCGAAAAATTCTATCCGCAAGGCCTGTTCATCTTCATAAGGCGGAAATATTTCCACGATATCGCCGCGAACACGAAACGTCCCGCGATGAAAGTCAATGTCGTTTCTTTCATACTGAATTTCGATGAGCCTTTTTAGAAGTTCGTCGCGCGGAAATTCTTTGCCTGCTTCCAATTGAACGATCATGCCCAGGTAGGCATCCGGCGATCCCAAACCGTAAATGCAGGAAACACTGGCAACAATGATAACGTCGCGCCGTGTTAAAAGAGAATGCGTTGCCGCGTGGCGCAATTTGTCAATCTCTTCATTAATGGCCGAATCTTTCTCAATGTAGGTATCCGTAACCGGCAGATATGCTTCCGGCTGATAGTAATCGTAGTAGCTGACAAAATATTCCACGGCATTTTCGGGGAACAGTCCTTTGAACTCTTCATACAACTGCGCCGCCAGAGTTTTATTGTGCGCGATAATCAGCGCGGGACGCCCAACACGTTCGATGACGTTGGCAATGGTAAAAGTTTTGCCGGAACCGGTTACACCCAGCAGCACCTGATGCTCTTTACCTTTTTCCAATCCTTTTACTAAATCTGAAATTGCCTGCGGCTGATCACCCGCCGGAACAAAATCAGTTATCATCGAAAGCTTTTCCATGAGTTCTCAATTATTTGTGTCATTGCCCAACTCTGTGCCGAGTGTCTGCCGGGTGATCGGGCAATTCAGTATTTTTCTCTTCAATTAAATTTTTTATCTCCAAACTCACGAAACAATATTTAAATCTTTCACAAGTTTTCAATTATTTCGAGCTAAATAAATTGAAGATTACCGATTGAAAGTTTTACCGTCATGATTCAAAACAAATATTGCCGCTTCCTTTCTTCTTCGCCCGGTACATGAGTTGGTCAACCCGGCGAACGAAGGCCTTAATATCTTCCTGCTGCTTGTATTCGGCAACCCCGATGCTTACTGTCATATAAACATCATGATCGGAGACCGGGGAAAAATTCTCCTTTTTTAATTCCATCCGGATTCTTTCCGCTATAACGGCGCCATCCGAGTTCTTTGCCATAGGTAAGATGATGGTAAATTCTTCGCCGCCATAACGATAAGCGGAATCCGTCTCGCGCAGGCATCTTTTGAACACCTGACCAAGCCGCCGTAAGACCTGATCTCCTTCTATATGGCCGTAAGCATCATTGAACTCCTTGAATTTGTCGAGATCCAGCAACAGAAGGGTCAAAGGCTGTTTATAGCGGTTCGACCGCTCTATTTCCATTTCAAGTTGAGAATAAAAATCCCTGGAATTGTAAAGTTGTGTCAGTTCGTCGATGATGCTCAGTTTCCGGTATCTCTGTTCACTTTCCAGCAGCGCGTCTTCCACCTTCTTACGATCGGTGATATCGCGGATGTTGCATTGAATGACTTTGTGATGATTGTCAAGATAAACATTACTAACAAATTCCACTGCTATCGGCTTTCCTTCTTTTGTCTCCAGCGGCAAGTTTTCGTAGCGGACATATCCTTCTTTCTGTAATTTTAAGAAAATGTCCTTTGATTCTTCAATGTCTTTAAATACTCCTATTTCCCAAAGATTCTTTCCTAAAAACTCTTCCTTCAAATAGCCCAGCATCTCTATCAGGAACGGGTTCACATCCTGTATCTGCCCTGTGTCCGCATCAAGAATCAATATCCCGTCCTGAGCTGTTTCAAAGAGCCGCCGGTAACGATTTTCAGATATTTCCAGCGCGTCTTTAATTTGTTCGTGCTCACGGCGCATTTTTGCCTCATCCAGTTCACGTCTAATTGCCGGAACCAGGCGGGACAACTCCGTTTTCTGGATATAGTCCTGCGCGCCATGTTTCATCAGTGAAACAGCCACGTTGAGATCGATTTCTCCGGACACGATGATGAAAGGTATTTCTGGGTATAATTTCTTGGCAAGTTCCAAGGCCTCCGGAGCACTGAAGTGCGGCATGGCGTGGTCGGAAGTGATCACATCCCACTGCTTACTTTCCAATGCGGCACGCATGGCGGCAGGAGTATCCACTATCTTGTAGACAACTTCATAGCCTTCACGGCGCAGGGCCCGCAGCAATAAAGCGGCATCATCTTCCGAATCTTCGACAATCAATACGCGCAGAAGCTGATTCATAAATTCCCCCCGCTTAGTGCATCAAAAGCGCTGTTTGTCCTGATTTTCATACATATCGAATAAATAATTAAATGAAAGATTTTGTTTTCTCCATCTTATTTAAACTGATAGCCTTTCTCCCGGAATAATTTCAGACAGGCATCGGCGACAACATCGTCATAAAGAATTCCCTTATTTTTCTCGATCTCTTCAAGGGCGGCCTCAATACCCAATGACGCACGATAGGGACGATGGGAAGCCATGGCCTCGACAACATCGGCAACGGCCATAATGCGCGCTTCCAGGAGAATTTCATCTCCTTTCAGGTTTCGGGGATAGCCGGAACCGTTCATCCGTTCATGGTGTTGATAAACAATTTGCGCCAGCGGCCAGGGTGACTCCACATTCTTCAGCAGTTCGTACCCGTTTTGAGGGTGTTCTTTAATCATAGAAAATTCGATCTTTGTCAGCTTGGTAGGTTTGACCAATATCTCCGTCGGTGTTGATAATTTCCCGATGTCATGAATGGAACCTGCCATCCTGATCCCTTCTATTTTATCCGGAGCTAATCCCATCGCCGTAGCGATGGTACGGGCGAGATCCGCAACACGTAACTGATGACCGGCTGTATAGGGATCTCTCGCTTCCACAGCGGACACCATAACCTGAATGGTGGTGTTAATCGATTTTCTGAGACTTTCAAGAGTCTGCTGATATTTCAGATCCGCCAATTTGCGCTGGGTGATATCACGAGCGATGATCTGGATTGATGCAGGTTTTCCTTTTGACATGATGATGGATCCTTGAGTCTCCAGGTATATCTCTCTGCCATCTTTGTTCCGCAACCTGATCTCATGCAGATCCTTTTGAATGCCGGTTTGAGTAATCTCCCGGATTGTTTCCAATGCACGCGGAAGTTGATCTTCGTCCATAAGCGAGTTAATATTAACAGAATGGATATCTTCCCTCTTATAGCCAAACAGATTCAAGGCGGCGTTGTTAGCATCGATGAATTGGCCGTTGAAATCCATGACACAAATAACGTTGAGTGAACGGTCAAAAAGCGCGTTGTATCGCTCCTGGCTTTCCAGTAGCGCCTTGAGCGAACCCACCCTCGCGGACTCGTCCTGTCTTCGCTTGGTGATATCCTGAATGAATCCCTTGACAAGCAGCGGGTTGCCGTGTTCATCTCGCTTCAACTCGGCGACGGAGGAGATGATTCTTGGTTTCAAGGAGTTTTTCGGGTGGATTTCGAATTCCAGATTGTACGGCTTATCTGCTTCGATAAGGTCGACCAACGCCTGATGGACCCGCTCCCGTTCAGGAATACAGCTTTCGACTTCATCAGTGGTGAAATCCAAAGTGTCAGGATCAAATCCATAGATGCGCTTGGCCTCGTCGGATCCCCAGAACTTTGTGGTTTGCAGGTTGTATTCCCAGTTGCCTACATGCCCTATAGCCTCCGCAATGCGATAACGTTGCTCGCTGACTCGTAGAGTATCTTCCGCCCGCTTGCGTTCCGTGATGTCGCGGGTTACACCCATAATGGCTATCGGCCGCTGATTTTCATCTCTGATAAAGGAAAACCTCACATCCGTCCACAAGGTGGTCCCATCTTTTCGCCACATTTCCAATTGAAGCGTCCGTGACAAGGGTACCTCTTCTCTACGTCCAGATTTTTCCAGCTCCATAATTTCGGATAGGTTATTTAAGGCAATATCACGGGATGATGGCGTCAATACCTGCTCAATGGGTTGTTGTTTCAACACCTCTTCAGGTTCATATCCCCTCATGGTTTTTACGGAAGGGCTTATATAGGTGTATTGTAGATGCATATCCAACATGAAAATGACGTCTTGGATATTATCGGCCAGCAGACGATATTTTTTTTCACTTTCCTTCAAAGCTTCTTCTGACTGCCTGCGTTGGACTCTAACTTTTGCCTCTTCCAGTTCTCTGGCTATGGCGGGACACAGACGCGATAAGTTGGTCTTCATGACGTAATCATGCGCGCCTAAACGCATACATTCTACGGCCACATCCTCACCAATGGCGCCCGATACAATGATGACAGAAATATCGGTATTGGTTTCCTTGAGCAGAGCAATGGCCGATGGAGCGCTGAAATTCGGCATTTTATAATCGCAAAGAATGATGTCCCATTGTTTCTCGCTGAGGGCCCTTTTAAAGGCGTCGGCGGTTTCCACCCGTTCATGTTCTGGCTCGTAGCTTCCCTTTTTCAATTCGCGGATTATCAGCAGCTCATCCCTTTCCGAATCCTCAACCATTAATACACGGAGGGATTGCGGTTTGCTGACTTCAGATGGAATTATTTTTGTCATTGGAAGATCCTTTCTTATCCCTTAAAGCGGAATTCGTATCTCGTGAAGCGTATCTCGTCGTTAGTATCTCGTTTTTACGCTTCCCATTTCACTCTTCCCGTTTCACTCTTCACGTTTCACGCGATACGCTTCACGTATCCCACGAATCATTCCCCCAAAGGAGGCGGTTCATTCAGGACCATCCAGTAGAGGCCCAGAGCCTTAATAGCCTCCGCAAACTGTAAAAAGTCAACTGATTTGCGAATGTAGCTGTTGGCACCGAAATCATAAGCCGCGGCAATGTCCTGCTTCTCTCCTGAGGATGTCAGGATCACCACCGGCAGACATTTTGTTCGCTCGTTCGCACGAATCTTTTTCAATACCTCCAGACCGCTCACCCTGGGCAGTTTCAGGTCCAGCAGAACCATCATGGGTAACAACGCTGCGTCCCGGCCGGCATGATTGCCCCTTCCGAGCAGGTAATCGAGGGCTTCCTGACCATCCGGGGCAACCACCAGTTCGTAGACAATAGAAACTTTTTTCAGGGCTCGTTTCGTCAATTCGACATCGCTGCTATTGTCTTCGACCAGAAGAACAGTTTTTGTGTTCATATGGTCTCCTTTAGGGTAAAGTAAAAGGTTGCCCCCTGATCTACCTGTGCGTCAGCCCATATCCGGCCGCCATGGCGCTGGATGATACGGTGCACCGTCGCCAGGCCGATACCGGTGCCGGGAAACTCCGATGATTTGTGAAGGCGTTGAAAGGGCAAGAACAGTTTATTCGCATAAGTCATGTCAAATCCCGCTCCGTTGTCACGGACAAAGAATGCCTTTACTCCGTCAACCTCAGTTTCGCCGAACTCAATCTTTGCAAAGGACAGCTTACCGGTGAACTTGACGGCATTATCAAGGAGATTAGTGACAGCTATCTCCATCAGATGATTATCTCCATACACTTTCAAGGACGGTTGGATGATAAAGTCTATCCGGCGATCAGGCCTGTTCTCCTGCAGCCGCGTGGCAATGCTGTACGCCATGGCGGTGAGGTCTATGGGCATCAACTCCACTGCGATAAGGGTAACCTTCGAAAGATTCAGCATATCTTCAATCAGCCTGCCCATCAACTGCGTCTCTGCGCGAATACGGTCAAGATATTCGCGCGCCTGATCATCGAACCTGTCGCCGTAGTCCTCCTGGAGGGCAAGGCTCCATCCGTCGATACCGCGCAGAGGGGCGCGAAGATCATGAGAAACGGAATAAGCAAAGGACGCCAGTTCTTTGTTGGATATTTCGAGCTGACGAGTACGGTCAACGACACGCTGCTCCAGTTCGGCATTCAGTTGCTTCACCTTTTCTTCCACCTGCTTGCGCTCCGTGATGTCCCTTACGATGCCGAGTATTGCCGAACCAAGGGGCAGGCGCACCGAACCAAGTGTCACTTCCACGGGAATGAAACTGCCGTCCTTGCGCATCTGATGGCTTTCAAATGTGAAACGCGCGCCCGCCAGGATTTTGCTCCATAGCCCTTGCTTTCCGGTATGGATCGCCTCGGGATCGATGTCCTCTATGGACTTGGAAAGCAGATCATCCCGGGAATAGCCGAGGCTTTGACATGCCTTCTGGTTAACATCCAGTATCCGGCCAGTATCATCGTGCACGAAAATGGCGTCGGCAGCTTGATCCATCAGGGCGTAATACCGCTGCTCGCTCTCGCGCAGCGCGTGCTCTGCCTGTTTGCGCTCGGTGATGTCGCGGGCAATTGTGGAAGCGCCTGTAATTTTTCCCGATGTGTCCTTAAGCGGAGAAATGGTCAGTGAAACATCAATTATTTGGCCGTCTTTTTTCCTGCGCCGGGTTTCATAATGCGTTATTTTTTCACCGCACACTATCCTGGCTATTAGTTCTTCGTACTCATTAGGGACATCGGGTGGCATTAATAAAGATATCGAGGAGCCCATAGCTTCCTTTTGGTTATACCCGTATATCATTTCTGCCCCTTCATTCCAGATGGTAATGATGCCCTCCAGGTCCTTGCCAATAATGGCGTCATCAGCGGATTCCACAATTGCGGCCAATTGATTCCTGACTTCCTGCATTTTCCTGAGCTCGTTGATATCCACAAAAGTGATGACTGCGCCTTCGATTACGTCGTCGAGTGTGCGATAAGGAAGGATGCGCATCATGTACCATTTGCCCAGCTTGGTTTGTACTTCCACCTCTCTGGGAATAAGGTTGTAAAGCACCGCCTGCGTGTCCGCGACAATGTTGTTGTAGCCTGTCAGGTTGGAGACGATGTTGCCCACGGGCCTTCCCATATCGCCCGGAATCAGGTTGATGATCGAAGTGATGGTCGGTGTAAAGCGAATGATCCGCAGTTGACGATCCACAAAAATGGTGCCGATTCCGGTGCCGGCCAGAAGGTTGTTCATATCGTTGTTGGCCCTCGTCAGATCGGTCACCTTGGTCTGCAGCTCGGCGTTGACCGTGGCCAGTTCCTCATTGACCGATTGCAGCTCCTCCTTGGAGGTCTCCAACTCCTCGTTGGCGGATTGAAATTCTTCGTTGACCGACTGCAGTTCCTCGTTGGATGATTTTAGTTCTTCGTTGGAAGTTTCCAGTTCTTCGTTGAGAGACTGAAGATATTCTTCCTTGGCGCGCAATTCCTGCCTGAGCGCCGCGATGCGCGCATCAACATCCTTATCAGGACTATCAAGGCGACGTAAAACCTTTCTGGCGGTTGTCCGGGGCGCGGCATTAGCGTAAGCCTCTGTAGCTTCTTCCAGAATGACCAGGTACAAAGGAGGTTCGGACGGTGAAGCAGCGTTGTACGCTGCCGGACGAATTGTCAGGTTTACAGTCGTAAAGTTGCCGTTGGTTTTAACGCGCAGGTTTGGGGCGCGAACAATTTCTTTTGTTTCCTCAGCTTTGCGCAGGGCGATAGTAAGATCCTTCCTCAATCCTTCACGGGCCATCTTCAGGATGTTATTAACCTGGGATTCACCCGGAGCCGGTTCCAGATACATACCGGTGCGGCCATGAAGATAGAGAACGTCGCCTTTACCGTTTACCAGAGCCGCTGCCGGGGCAATCTGGTGCAGGAGAGTCTGTTCGGTCAATTCGCGCACAGGCAGTTTCCGGGAAACATCTGCCTTTAAGGCTGGCAGCGGGCGCATCGCATCACTCATGGGCGGCACCAAACGCGCCATGGCCGCACGCTGCAGCATGCCGACAAAGTCTTCTTTGCGCTGATAAATCTTCGACCTGCGGTCCAGCGAAACAAAAAGATTTTCAAATTCTCCCACAGTTTCGGAAGTGCCCAGAAAAAGAAAACCGTCCGGATTCAGGGCGTAATGGAGCAAAGGAATGAGTTTCTTCTGCAAGTCCACACTCATATAGATCATCAGGTTGCGGCAACTGATCAGGTCGAGTTTGGAAAATGGCGGATCTTTGACAACGTTTTGTTCGGAAAAGATCATGATATCGCGGATGCTTTTGTGGATGCGATAATTGCTGCCGTCGGTTTCGGCCGTGAAAAAGCGCGCCAGCCTCACAGGTTCGATGTCTGCGGCGATATTCGCCGGATAGAGGCCTTGCCGGGCCGCGGCAATCGCCTGTGAGTCTATATCTGTGGCGAAGACCTGAATCCTGTAATGCTGTTTCAGCGCCTCCTGCCCCTCTACAAGCAGCATGGCGAGCGAATAAGCTTCTTCGCCGGTGGAACATCCGGGACACCAGACGCGGACAGCGCTGCCGGCGGGCTTGCCGGCAAAGAGCTTCGGAATGATTTCATCTTCCAGCGCCTTGAATGCCGCCGGGTCGCGGAAGAAACTGGTCACGCCGATCAACAGGTCGCGAAACAGCGCGTCAACTTCCGCAGGTGTCTGCTGGAGATGCTTGACGTATCCTTCAAGCGTTTCGATCTGCGCTACGGCCATACGCCGCTCTACACGGCGATGGATGGTCGAGGGCTTGTACTGGGAGAAGTCGTGGCTGGTCTGAGAGCGCAGCAGGATGAATATCTTCTGTAATGCGCTCTCATTTTTTGGCGCTGTCATCATTAAAGGATTAGGATGTCTGCCGAAGGCACGAGCCACGTAGTCGATAATTTGGGCAGGCATTTGTGCAGGGGGTAATTCATAATCCACCAGGCCGGTGGCGATAGCGTTCCTTGGCATGCCGTCGTATTCGGTGGAATCGGGACTCTGGACCATGACCATGCCGCCAACGCCCTTGATGGCTCTTATGCCCAGGGTGCCGTCACTGCCCGTACCCGAAAGCACGATGCCGATGGCCTTATCCTGCTGTTCCTGTGCAAGTGACCGGAAGAAGAAATCGATGGGCATACGCTGACCGCGGGGAGCTATGGGGTCCATCAGCTGGAGCCTGCCGTTCATGATAGCCATATCATGGTTTGGCGGAATGATATAGGTGCAGTTGGGACGCACCGTCATTCCGTCCTCAACCTCGAAGACCTGCATTCTGGTATAGCGGCGGACGAGTTCGGTAAGGATGCTCTTGTGGTTTGGATCAAGATGCTGCACCAAAACAAAGGCTATGCCGGGATCGGCGAGGGTGGGCATGCCGGAAAAGAAGGCTTCAAAGGCCGCCAACCCGCCGGCTGAAGCGCCGATGCCGACAACAGGACAATTCACATCCACTGTGTTCTTATCAACTTCTTGCATGGATGGTTGTTCTTTTAGCACAGAACCGCCCCGCTTTTTGGGACGGGGTATGAGCTTTGTTTTATTTTTCATTTTTCAATTCTCCATTTGAGATTCAAGAATATTGAAGAGCAGGCACGTATTTACTGTTGCTGTATTGAAATAGTCTTATGAAGCACTAAAATTATCATCGTTTAGCCTAATCATTAAACCTCCAGAATGATAATTGGAACTGATGAATAATTATATTCGATTTGATTACGTATTTGACTATATTTTACGCTCATAAACGGTAAAGTCAATATCATTATGGAGTAAAATAATGAAGCCGCAGGAGCCTCTACTAATCCACGGTATTTGGCAGTTGTGTAAACTGAGGATTACTACTTGAAAGATTCAACGCGGTCATCAGTGATGAATCCCACATTTTGTGCAGAATATTCTGTAAAAAATAATTGACTTTTATAATTTATTATTGTTAAATTAACTCCATTAAAAATATAACTTTTCACATTCATTTTTATATTTGTATTCGTTCTTAATGCTCAGAGACTTTTCTATTGCGAAAGAAGCGGGTAAAAGTATTCACCTCGGTAAATTGTTGGGGTTACATCTGTAAGCAGTAGTTTCATTAAAACTATATTAGAGGTATTGGGAGGGAATTATGAAATATACGAGGCGTTTGTGTTTAGCAGTAAGAATTTTTTTTATTTTGTTTGTTTCTATATTTGTTTTCGTCTGCAGTTTTAGTGCTTTTGCAGTCACGCCGGGAACTGTTCATGTTACAGTGACCTCGAAAGACGGAAACAATGCGGCAGTAATACCGGATATCACTATGACGAAAATGCTCATTAATCCAGGAGATTATTATATTCATGTGTTTTCCGGGGAAACACGTCAGGAGATGCTGGGAATAGGCGGAGCAATCACCGAATCGGCGGCCTATATGATCAGCTCAATGCCTGCCGCTATTCAGCAACAGATATTTGACGCGTATTTTTCTGCTGACGGCTCCAACTACTCATTGATCCGCATTCCGGTAGGTTCCTGCGATTTTACACTTAGCGGTTATTCCTATGATGACGGAAGCGTTGATACGACCCTTGCCAATTTCAGTATCGACAAAGATAAGCAATATTTAATTCCGGCAGTGCAAAGAGCCCTTGGCTATAACAGCGGTCTGAAAATATTTGCCGCCCCGTGGGCCCCGCCCGCGTGGATGAAAAAAAGCGGCGTGCGCTCGGGAAACGGTCCGGCTCTCCCTATTATCGGTGATACGATTTGGAATAATGCCCAGCTTCTTCCCGCTTATCGTCAGGTTTACGCGAACTATCTCACTAAATACATCAAAGCATATCAGGCGCTCGGTATCCATATCTGGTCGTTATCCGTTCAAAATGAGGCCCAAAATGCGCCGCCCTGGGAAGGAATGACTTATACAACTGCAGAAATGATTGACTTTGTCGGTAATTATTTAGGCCCTACATTTGAAAATAATCAGATTGACGCGAAAATTTTAATCTGGGACTGGGATAAGGGAAACGATTCGATGCACCGTGACGGTTTTATCAATTTCAATACCGCCGTCCTGTCCGACGTCAATGCCGCCAAATATATTTACGGGACCGCTTTCCATTGGTATGCGGGAGATATCTGGCATGAGATTTCCGGAATACCCATGTGGTCAACCGATTTCTACAGTCTGAATACCCTGAAGAAAAGTTTCCCGAATAACCATCTGTTTGCAACCGAAGGAACCCAGGAAAACGGATCATGGTTAAGTGATGACTGGACACCGGCCTCAAGATATATTTACGATATGATCAATGATTTTGAGTCCTCCACCGAAGCATGGATCGACTGGAATATCGTATTAAGAAATGACGGCGGGCCGACCCATGATGTCACGAATCTGTGCCATGCGCCCATCATGGTAAACCCGACTACCAATCAGGTGATATTTAACCGGGCTTACTACATATTGAAACAGTTCAGCCAGAATGTCCGCCCGGGTACTTATAATATAAAAACCACGGCGAATCTGCCTGCGCCAACGGACACCACTCACGGAATCTATAAAACAGCCTTTATCAATCCTGCCGATAACAGTGTGGTGCTGTTTGTGGGAAATACATCCGCCAGTGACCAGGTCGTAAAAATTATTGACGGTGATAACGGTTTTACCGCGACAGTGAAAGCCAATTCCATGACGGTCTTCAAATATTATTCCACGTCATTTGAATCTACAAATAAGCCTGCGACATTTACCGCGCAATCATCAAGCAATCAGTCAAGTTCGCTGACTGCCGCCAAAGCGGTTGATAAAGACACAACGACAAGATGGGCTAGCAATTGGAAAGATACCGAGTGGTTATATCTGGATCTGGGTAATTACTATAACATCTCCGGAGTTATTTTAAACTGGGAATGCGGATATGATTCAGCATATAATATCCAAACATCGTTAAATGGTACAACTTGGAACACTGTGAGGACGATTCCTTTAAAGTCAACTACAAATACCAATGCTGAGTTGAATTTCAGCGCTATGACAGCGCGATATTTAAAAATGCAGGGTGTCAAGAGAAACAACGGTTATGGATATTCAATATATGAAATCTCGCCCATAACCGAAAATTGAAATTGCGGTCCAAATCCCGGTTAAGGATGGTCCATGCCTTATAGGCATGGACCATGGGGCTTGTGAACAAAATAAGCGAAGGGGAGAAGCGAGCCCCATGACGCTGTCGCCATGGCGGAAGAAATTGCTCAAAACAGTCCCCGTACGGTAAGGGATTCGCTGTTTCTTATCCGGCAGAGTATAAATGCCGCGTCGCCGGAATTGCTGAAATCGGAGGCGCGGCTTCAAGATAACAGGCACTTTATAGATTCTTTTATGGCACTATAGTAACCAATCAGTGCAAAACAGTAATTGGCCGGACATAAAAATTCCACAATACTATTCGTATAGTTCTTTTCATGATTTATATGTACAGTCTGTTTCTATAATTGAGCAGTTTACAGGACTTGAGGATACCATTTGTAATCATGTTTTTCTACGAGATTGGTTTCCCCTCTTATGGAAGCCGGCAGTGTTTCTTTCTATTTTCATCATTAGTGAAGGGTGAAATAGAAAGTTGCGCCCCTGCCTTTCTGTCCCTCTGCCCAGACCTTGCCGCCATGACGATGAATAATACGCTGCACTGTGGCCAGCCCGATTCCCGTGCCCGGATATTCTTCCGTAGAGTGAAGGCGCTGGAAGGGAATGAACAATTTGTCCGCATAAGACATATTGAAACCGGCGCCGTTGTCCCGGATGAAATATACATTCGCATTGTCCTTTTTCATAGATCCGAACTCTATTGAAGCGTCCGGTTTCTTCGATGTGAATTTCCAGGCGTTGCCCAGCAGGTTTTCCAGCACGATGCGCATCAGCCTCGCATCAGTCTTATCTTGAAGCCGTTCGGCGATTTTGATATTGATATTTCGCTTAGGTTCAAACTTTCGTAATTCATCTATTACAGATTGGGCAATCTCGGTCAGATTAACCTCTGCAATATTTATTTCCGCCCGCGTGATTCTGGACAATTTCATCAGGTCTTCTATGAGCGCCGTCATGCGCCGAGTGGCGCCCATGACTCTGCCCAGATAATTCTTGCCTTGAGCGTCGAGCTTGGAATCGTATTCTTCCAGAAGCGCCTGGGAAAATCCGTTAATGCTTCGCAGAGGCGCCTGCAGGTCGTGGGAAACAGAATAGGAAAAAGCTTCAAGTTCCTTATTGGCTGCTTCCAGGTTGACTGTTCGCTCCTTCACCAGATCTTCCAGATGCTCATGGTATATTCTCAACTCTTCCTCCGCCTGCTTGCGTTCGGTGATGTCCAAAACCGAAATGATGCCGGCAGGACTACCGCCGATGGCTACTGTTGCACCCGAAAGATCAATCCATTTGATAGCACCGTCTTTGGAGATAATTCTGAATATATAGCGCTTTGGTACGCCTTCGCCTTTTTGACGTTTCTGGCCCCGTTCCTGAACCAGTTGCTTGTCATCGGGGTGGACAATGTCCCAGAAGTTCATGCCTCGGAGTTCCTGCTCAGTGTAACCAGTAATTTCCGTTGTGGCAGGATTCGCATACACCCATTTGTTGTTTTGATAAAGCAGGATGGCAATTGGAGAAGATTCCATGAGAATCCGAAATTTCTCTTCGCTCTGCTGTAACTCTTCTACCGCCCGTTTGCGCTCGGTAATGTCAATAAAAGAAAGAAGATCGGCATATTTTCCCTGGTACAAAACAGCTTTTAAGTACAAATCCAGCCATACCATTTTCCCATTTTTGGTTAAACCTCGAAATTCAAATTGCCTGGCAACATCTGCGGCATGATCCTGTTCCTTATCCACTGGAGCCATCACAAGATCTTTATCATCGGGATGCACAACTATTTTTACGTAATCATAAGGCTGCCAGGTCATGATCTTAGCGGATGTATATCCACTGATGTCGCAAAAGGCCTGGTTGACATATTTAAATACACCTTTTTGAAGGAGACCGATCCCCAGCAATGATTGATCGGAAAGCATGCGAAACTTCTCCTCGCTTTCCCGTAGCGCTTCCTCCGCCCGCTTTCGCTCGGTGATGTCACGACATATCGTTATCGTATGTGTTTCCCCCTCTATTTCAATACATCTTGCATTGATCTCTACAGGGGTTACATTGCCTTTTGAATCCACATAGTCAATTTCCAGGTTTCTTATGTATCCTTGGTCAAAGCAGGCCTTCACCGCTTCTGCATTTTTTTCTTTTTCCGACTCAGCGGTCCATTCCAAGACGCTTCTGCCCACTATTTCACTCAAATCATGATGTCCGGTAAGGCGCACATATTCGGAATTTGCATCTCGCACTAAACCATCCTGATCAATAATGACGTAGCCCGTGTCGGTTGTTTCAATCAATGTCCGATATTTGTCCTCGCTCTTCCGCAGCGCATCCTCCACTCTCTTGCGCTCGGTCATATTGCGTGTAATTGTGGAAGCACCTGTAATTTTTCCTGATGTGTCCTTAACCGGAGAAACTGACAGCGCAACATCAATTATTTGGCCGTCTTTTCTCACACGCTTGGTTTCATAATGCTTTATTTTTTCACCGTTCGCTATCTTTGCCAGAATGTCTTTGTACTCATCTGGATGATCGGGCGGCATTAATAAAGATATCGACTTGCCGATAATCTCTTTTGAATTATACCCATATTCAACTTCCGCCCCTTTATTCCAGCTCAAAATGACGCCCTCTAAGTCCTTACTTATAATTGCATCATCAGCAGATTCCACAATCGCAGACAATTGGCTGTGTACTTCTTCTGTTTTCCTGCGCTCAGTGATGTCGATGATAATGGGCAGGAAATACATCGGCTGTCCCTGATTATTCCGGATAAGATTGATGTTCACTTCGCCCCAAACCACCGTCTTATCTTTGCGCACATATCTCTTCTGTACTATGGAACTATTTTTTTCGCCTGCCATGATGGCGCGCAAATCATCCATGCCGATTTCTGCATCCTCGGAAAACGTAATATCCCTGATAGTCTTTTGCTGCATTTCTTTCTCAGAGTAACCTAAGAATGCGCAGAACTTCTTGTTGCACTTGAAAAAACGCTTGTCGAGATCGACCATGGCGACACAGACGGGCGCCTCATCGATCATAATTTGCAACATGGTTGCACTTTCCAACAGGAACGCCTCTGTCTTCTTGCGCTCAGTAATGTCTCGAACGATGTGAACCACGCCTTGAAGCAGACGTTTTTCGTCCAGGATAGGGTCGGCGGTGACACTGAACCATCTGTCTCCCCTCTGCAAATCCATTGTTTCGCGAACAAGCGATTTTTTCATTCGGGTAGTCGGGCACTCTGGAATCGGTTCTGTCGTGCCATGAACAATCTCCCAGCAGTACCGTCCAATCAGTTCTTCTTGCCCAACGTCAAACATCTTGCTCATGGCCCGGTTACAACGCGTGATGCGCTGATTAAAATCCAGAAGGCATATCGCGTCAGTGACCGCGTCGAAAGTTTCCTGCCATTCCCCGGATGCTTTTCTTAATAATTCTTCCGTACGTTTGCGCTCGGTGATATCATGAACAATACCGGCCGCCCCTTTCAGTTTTCCGTTTTCATAAATATAGCGGGCGTTCAGAATAACCCATAGTTTATCCCCGTTTTTTGTTCTAATGCAGTACTCCGCTTTTGGAGAAATTTTTTCACGAGCTTGCAGCTTTTCAAGACGCTCGGCCATATACGTTAGACTTTCTTCCGTAAATAAATCACAATAATTCATATTCAGAAGTTCATCTCTCGTATATCCTGTATAGTCACATAAGATATCGTTTATACTTTTCAGATGCCCTGTCTCATAATCAACCTCATAAATTCCCGCCGGAACATATTTGACAAGTTCCCAATATTTCTCTTCGCTTTCCAGCAGTGCGTCCTTAATTTGTTGGTGCTCACAGCGCATTTTTGCTTCATCCAGTTCACGTCTAATTGCCGGGACCAGGCGGGACAACTCCGTTTTCTGGATATAGTCCTGCGCGCCATTTTTCATCAGTGAAACAGCCACGTTGAGATCGATTTCTCCGGACACGATGATGAAAGGTATTTCTGGGTATAATTTCTTGGCAAGCTCCAAGGCCTCCGGAGCACTGAAGTGCGGCATGGCGTGGTCGGAAGTGATCACATCCCACTGCTTACTTTCCAATGCGGCACGCATGGCGGCAGGAGTATCCACTATCTTGTAGACAACTTCATAGCCTTCACGGCGCAGGGCCCGCAGCAATAAAGCGGCATCATCTTCCGAATCTTCGACAATCAATAAGCGCAGAAGCTGATTCACAAATTCCCCCCGCTTAGTGCATCAAAAGCGCTGTTTGTCAGTTTGGTACGCTTGGACAGTATTTCCACGCGGATGGATAATCTCCCGATGCCATGAATAAAACCTGCCATCCGGATTCCTTCTATTTTATCATTGGGGAATTGATTATTCATCGGGTTAACCCCTTTTGTACTAAGATGACCTGTGGGATTGAAAAATTAACCGATGACTGTCACGGCTTGAAGATTTTTAAACCATGGCCCTATAACTTATTACATTAATAATATTATACTTATTCTTACAATATGTCAATGGAATCTTGACTATAATCCTTCTTTATTGAAGACTTGTGTGGCAATTCGAGCGACAGCTTCGATAGCAATTGCAGCCACTGCCGAACCATAATCCAAGTCAATGTTTTCCATCGTGTCGTGTGTATCATGATAGCCGGTCCGGTTAATATCATAATTTTCCATGAATAATACAGCAGGCACGCCTATGTCGGAAAAAATCTGGCCATCCGTGTTAAAGAGCGAACTGGCCGGATCATCTATTGTCCGAACCTCGCCGTTCAGACATGGATGAAGAGCAATGTCCGGCATCGTATGACCATCTTTACAGCGCTGGCCTTGTCCTTTGCCGCGACGCTCCGGAGCTTCATTCCATTCGCGCGTTCTGGCATTCCAAATCATGTTTGCTATGTGCGCCTGGTAAGCGATGCCGAGCGACTCGCGGCTTTTGCCCGGTGATATCTGAAACACGTTCTGATCTTTGTCCCGGTTATGCGCTATCATGTCCAACACGTACAAACCAACGACCTCGACTTGAGACAAGTCCATCGATTGATTCTCGTCCAGCCGCAACCGGAGCGTCTTTTCGACCAACGCCTTGGAAAAATTGCGCGCTCCCATGCAATCCGAAGGAAATTCTTCGCCCGTGAGGTGCAACAGCCAAATGTCACGTTCGAGCCGTCCTTCCTTTGCCAGTTGGAGAAATATCGGCGCGGCCAGCAAAAGCGTGGTTGTCGCCGAATGGTTGTCGTCAGCTCCGGCAGCGGCTAGGCGGGCGCCAGAGCCTCCTCTTGAGGTATCATAGATGTCTTCCATATAAGCCGTATCATAATGATCGGCCATGACCACCGCCTGAGTGCGGTCCTTGCCCGGAATCACAACCAGGATATTGCGTTCATAGGTTCGTCCTTCTTGATTGTTCTTCCACCCGCCAAAAAGTGAAAAGTCAAAATCCGTTTCCCATTGAAACGGCAATTCGCCGCACAATGCCTTTCCATCCATGCCGGCCTCGGCGATGGACCTGCGATGACGAGATATAAGATAATCGCCTAAGTGTTCCAAATCACGATGATGATGACTTAGTTTGCTTTGTGTAGTCTGATCCTGCACGCAATCGGCATTGTCCTTGTTAATGAAGCGGTCATGCGACAGAGCCAGTATGTCTTGCCAGAAAGCTTCTTCAAAAGCGCGCGTCGCAGTTTTGCCGTAGGTCAGGGGCTCAGGCAAATCTTTCGCTGCATCCGGTGGCTCCATAATTTTTTCCAATTCCTTCTGAATTCTGCGGCCTTCCTTTGGGTCAAGGGTCCGTTTCGGCAATGAGGCCATCCATTCGTCAAGAGTTTCATGTTTGGAAATTCTGAGCAGATGGTTAGCAAAACTGCGCCGTAAGGGTTGTTCGTTTCTGAGTTGCCAGCTATCAAGCAGTGAAAGAATATTGAGTGGTGTCTGATGAGCATAGTGGTCATGAAGGGGGTCAAAATTCCGCAAGGCTGACAAATACAAGTCGCGTCTGAGTAAGCGTGGCCAAAGCTCGACGGGTTGCGTAAGATCAGGCAAATCCGTTCGATAGGCAGTCAGGTATCCCAGAGGCGCGTCCGGCAGTAACTCTGCCTGTTTCGATTGTGGTGACCAGTAAGCTGCCAGTGGCCGATGCCAATAGACCTCGTGCAGACCAACCCGCATCGCCGGGAAGAGAAATCTATATCCAAAAAGTCCGCCTTCAATTAAGCTTGCTTCCGCTTTACGAAGTTCTGCCGGTGTGGCACTCGGGCCATTTAGAACAAGCTCAAATTCCTTGGTCCATATTTGACAGTTTCTCGCCAGAGGTTTGTCGTAGAGGTTGATGGAATCAAGCGCTGTGCTGAAAAGCACTTTTGCAACTTTGTCCAGGCGAGGATTCAACGCGAGCGGATCATCATGGCGATGAACCCGATTCCAACGATTCGTACGCCGATAGGTATCCAGCATAAGCTCCTGCTGGATCTGCGATGCCTTGAGACTAGGATGCGGCTCACTTAGCCAACCTGATTGCGGAACGCGCATACCCGTCGGCCCGTCATGGCGGACCACCCATCTCAGTAGCGCAATTTGCATGGCCATGGGTAAATCTTGTTGCAGGCGCAGATAAGTTGGCATTCCCCAGGAAACAAGACTGCCGGGAAACGGCAGAAGGTTTAGTTTGCCTGTAAGGTACCGTTTTCGCACCTCGTCAGGAAGGTGGCTGAATGGTCTAAACGTTAACAAGTATCGGACATCTTCAACCGGAGTGCGGTCGTCCATAAGATAAGGTTGAGTCCATGCGGGAAGAGTGTCCTGATTCCAGTAAGAAAACTTTAAATTATGTTCTGAAGGCAGAATACGAAATCCAAGCCGGAACAGTTGCGCCGCATTTTCGATTTTTTCTCCATAAACAGAGGACAATAATTGCAGAATAAATGCCAGCGATTTTTGCTCGGACAACTCTTGGCCAGGGGCTAAATAAAAACTTTTCCAGAAACCACGTTCAGGTCCTTGTTCGCTGCTGCCAAAATATGTCCAACGCACTCGGCCCATGTCATCCTGCGTTCGGGAAAGAGCCAAAGGCAAAAGAACGACATAGCGCTCATGCGCAAGATGTCCGGCGCGCGCGGCCAATTCGGGCGGCCAATAAGGATTGTCCGAGAGATTCATTCCCTTGTGTCCGGATATGTGATAGGCAGGCTGTCCTTCACCTAACTTGACAAGAAGCTCCATGATCTGCCGGGCAATATTCTCCAAACCCGGTTTAATCTCGTACTCTTCCTCGATTTCAGAGACATGCCAGCCGTATGGGTCGTCTTCCGGGAATAGAAGCCTATCGATGGCGCCGTATGGCGTGCGTCCCAGTCTCGGTGGCGGCATGAATTCCGAGTATGCTGACAATGGATATTGCCCGTTACCAAAAAACCACGGATAACCATCGAGCAGTTTATGCCATCCAAGTTTAGTTTTGCTGACATTCACAGATGAAGACTTTATACCCGCACTCTTCGGATAGATGTTCATTGCTTCCTCCTCTTGGCTGGACAAATTTAAATAAAGAATGATTGTTTAATGATTACAGTTGTAATCTAGCATAAAACTGCAGTTTTGAAAATTGAGACTTTCAGAGGAACAAAGAAATATTGAATATCGAATAAATTGTGGCTCAAAATCATAGTGACTATCCCGGCACATTAATCAAGGCAGTGAATCGAAGTTGCCCCGTTCTGGCCATTTGTTATACTTGAGCCATTTGTTATGGTTGAATACTTTACCTCTATGCGTTCGCCTTTTTTCAATAAAATCCCGGCTAATTTACTTCCTCCCTCAGTCATGTCTTTGCCGGCAGGATCGGTAACGGCGGTAGTCCCAAATACAAAAAATGTATAATTTTCACCATTGTCAGCTACTACCAGAATTTTACAATAAGGTCCTTCCAATGTCCTGCGGATGGTTTGAGTTATCTTCTCTACTTTACCTATAAAAATCTGGGCTTCACCGGTAACCGTTGACAGTGGTTGAGGGGATTCAGCCATGCCGACACTTGTGTTAGTAACGTTTTGCTCACATGCGACCGGAGTGCCAGATACTAATTCAATTTTCGGATAATAATGAAAATCAAAAGCAGGCCAAGAGGCCATGAATTGGTAAGTCATTCCAGCGCCAACGCACATTTGAATCGGCGGTGTTCGTGTGTGATCTGGGTCATTTGCATGAAAACCAATTAATTGTATAGGCCCTGCAATCCTATCCCACGTAAGTTGGCTGTGAAGACCAACTTCTCCAATCTGTTTGCCGCTGTCTGTAATGCCGATAGAAGCAGCTGATCCAGTAAAACCACCTTCTCTTGAAACTATTATTCGTGCGGAGTTTGAAGGAATTGGTCCTGAAGCTACTGGCACCATTTGCTTGGTAGAGGCACAGCCAGTCAAGAGGACAACTACCAGATAAAATGCTATATAAGCAGACATAAAACTTCTGCGATTCATTCGATTGCCTCCTCGGTTATATATTGATTACCGTTGTAACATAGCATAAATTTAGAAAATAGAAAATTGAGGAGGAAGAAACAAATAAAAATCAGATTTCTGAACCGTTAGAATTGTTGATTGCATTTGCAAGGATGCATTTTATTAGAATAGTCAGAATTAAGGATTACATGTTGTAAGGTGCAATGATTTAACCTGTTTACAGCCAGGGAATACCCTTATCCTTATTTTTTGCCCACCAAGTTTTATATTCCGTCAGCTTTTTCTCAATTGATGTACTGTCGTTGGCTTGCAAGTAAGTATATAAAACCACGAGGTCAGTTTCTGCCGATACATTGAAATATTTCTGCCGGTAATTTAAAAAAACTTTCATGTTTTTAACTAAAGCCGTGAGCATATCAGTCTGAGTTACCTTACCCAGTTGCAATTGCATGTTCCATTTATCGCAAAACCATAATCTACGCTCTATTTCGTCCTTAATCCATCTCTCATTATAAGCGTGATTTATAATCATTGCCGGTATCGTTGAAGGAAATTTAGTCAAATACAGTTTAATAACTTCTAATGGTTCCGGTTTTTTCTTATTTAAATCGGTATACTCAATGTTTATGACTTTATTATTACTAAGCCATCTATATTGACCGCCACCCAAACCACTATAAAATACATTATTCCCATCAATATTTCTAAATCTTGAAGAATTCATACTTTCTTCATAATTGCCTCTTCGTATTCCGCTTTCGACCTCATGCAGCAGCCATTTGTCCGAATCATCACCAGCGTGCTGTTCAACTTTTATAGAAACAACTACATCTTGTGCCATAAAATAATATTCCGTTCTACATGTTATGATATTGTGATTTTCATCAAAATGATCGGACGCACCAAGTATGCCGGAACCTTCCCCGCATGCAGCTTTGCTACTATAGTGGTACTGTCCAATTGATTGAAGAACTAAATAATCAGCAGGATTCTGGGCGTAAACAAAACTCCGCATCAGAAACAGACAGATAATTATTATACCTACTCTAAGAATTTTCATTTCTGCTCCTTATGTGTAGCAATGCTTATGAAGATGGATTTGTGAAAATTTCAGGTTGCAATCTAGCATAAAATCAGAATAATGTGCAACAGGGGTTATAGAGTCATACATAGCTTTGTATGCGGCATCGGCCATAATTTCCAGTTCTCTCAAGCGGCGCTCATCATCGGGTGCATTTTCCGGTAAGAGTACTTCCGGCTCCGGCTTCCATTTCTGCCCTTCGCCAGGCAGACAGCATTTCTTGTCAGACGAAATATTCTTCTCTAGTTTTACCTCGGACAGATAAAATGTGGGAACACCCTTGTCATCCCATTCTACCAGGAGTCGTCCACAACTATGGCAGTGATAGACGGTAACCCCTTTTTTGAAAAAAAGATCATCCAATTTGTCCCTATCAACCGGGTCATCTATGGCGTCATAATCCGTATCCTCTATCAGTTGGTATATCTTTGTTCCCGTGAACATATTAGTATGAATAAGGCTTCCGCATATACATTCGATCCACGATCCCATAATCTTATTACCCTTCTCAATCCTTTAATAACTGGGTCTGGCGGGCATTATCAGTATAAGTTTAAGCGCCCATCCGTTTATTTAGATCCGTTTTCAATACATAATTAGTGTAAACCGGCAACTGATATTTTGTACCACGAGTTAAGTTATAGTTCAGCTATTTTTTGTTTATTACGGATTGAAACCTTGCATATTTGTTAAGGTTGATAATTTGTGCATAACAAGAAAAAGCAAATGTCCAGATGCAAGATCACCTTTTATGTTCTGTTTTAATTTGAAAATGCCGCCTCATTTTATTATCAGTCATTATGCAATTAATTTGCTTTGGGAAAAAATCAACTTATGCTATGAAAAACAGGTTCAACCGGTGCGCTCTGGCACTGTTTGGACATATTCTTACAGGAGGTTTTTATGGAAAGCTTGAAGGACTTGCAAGCACGTTATGATGCCCTGAAAGCGCTGGGTTTAAAACTTAACATAGAACGAGGTCAGCCGGGAGACGACAATTTTGATCTCTCCAACGCTCTTTTCACCATCGTGTCGCAAAAAGACATCAAAACAGAAAGCGGTTTTGATATCCGCAATTACCCGGGAGGAGTTTTAGGCCTGCCGGAAGCGCGTAAGCTGTGCGCCGGAATTCTGGGCGTCAAGCCTGAAGAAACCATGGTCGGCAATAATGCCAGTCTTTACATTCTCTCCAATGTTCTCATGTGGGCGCTGCTGCGGGGCGTGATCGGCAGTCCCCAGCCCTGGTACCAGATCAACAAACCCAAGATGATCGTCACGGTGCCCGGTTATGACCGGCACTTTACACTTCTTACGGAAATGGGATTTGAGATGGTTCAGGTCAAAATGACCAAAGAAGGACCGGACATGGCCGAGGTAGAAAAAATCGCCGCGTCAGACCCGGCAATAAAGGGGATTCTTTTTGTTCCGACCTATTCCAATCCGACCGGAGATACGGTATCCGATAAAACGGTAATGAGGCTGGCCAAAATGAAAACCACCGCACCCGATTTCACCATTTTTGCGGATGAAGCCTATATCGTTCATCATCTGGTTGATAACCCCCTTATTCACAAAAATCTGCTCGATGCCTGCAAGGAAGCCGGAAATCCCAACAGAGTATATATTTTCAGTTCAACATCAAAAATAACATTTTCCGGAGCAGGTCTGGGATTCATGGGGACCAGTGCGGATAATCTTGCATATATTGCCAAGCTCTTCGGCACTACATTCATCGGCCCCAACAAACCGGAGCAGTTACGCCATGTGAAGTTTTTGAATGCTTATCCGGGCGGAGTAAGCGGTCTCATGAAGGAACACGCAAAACTTCTGAAACCTAAATTTGATATCGTACAGAAGGTGCTCTCGCGGGAACTGGGAGACACCGGACTCGCGACCTGGACCAAACCCGCCGGCGGATACTTCATCAGTCTGGACACGGCCAAACCGATCGCCAAACGCGCGGTAGCGCTGACGAAGGAAGCAGGTGTCGCGATAACTCCAGCCGGAGCAACATTTCCTTTCGGCAAAGATCCGAATGACGCGAACATTCGTATATCACCGACACGGCCGCCAATAGCTGAGTTGGAAAAAGCAATCGAAGTTCTCGCCGTCTGCATAAAGCTCGCATCAATGGAATAAAGTGTTTTATTAGGGGGAAATCTAAAAAGATATAATCTTTAAACTAACCTGAAAAAAGCCGCGTTGAGTAATAACGCGGCTTTTTTATTCACATCTGTTTTTTATTATGATCTGTAAAAACCGATTTAAACCGATCCAGTCCGAATCAAGTTTAAGGCAAAAAACATTTGTTTCTTTCATCGATAAAGTTGGAATATAATTTAATCGTAAAAGACGCTCATTTTTCAATAGATTATTTTCAGGAATAACTTTATAATAAACTATATAATGCATTGTTCACTTCAAATAAAATTATTAAAGGTAGTATGAAAGGAGAAGGTCATGAAAAAATTTTGTATATTTGCGGTAGTATTAATGATGGTAGCGTTTTTTACAGCAATAAATGTAGAGGCAAGATCCGGCGGATTGCCTGATCTCACTATTGATAAAGCGATAAAAGATTGTTCCTGTCCGCCCTGCTGTTCAGAAAAAGCTCCGGCGCCGGAAAAAGCAACCGTACGTCTTAATGTTAGATTCGATACTGACAAAGCAATCGTTAAAGAACAATATCATAAAGACCTTCAGTCAATAGCCAATCTTTTAAAATATCGTCCCAATTTAACCATTACAATTGAAGGTCATACCGATAATGTCGGCAATGATGATTATAATCAGAAATTATCTGAGAAACGCGCTAACAGCATTCGTCAATATCTTATTGACAAGTTCGGTATTGACGGATCCCGTCTAACCGCCGTTGGCTATGGTGCAAGTAAACCAATTGCCAGCAATGATACTGAAGAAGGCCGACAGATAAACCGCCGGGTTCAAGCCGTGTTTAACGTGACTATGACAAGAACAAAAACTGTTATAAACGTAAAATAAGTCTTCAACAGTTTCTTGATTCTGAAAAATAAAGTGGAGCCCCATAATCATTCTGATCGGTTATGGGGCCTCATTTATGATGAATATTTTGAGCAGACGCTATTTTTTATTTTCAACCATCTCCATAAACGCCGCGAGTCTTGTCATGGCCTGCTCCTCGGAAAACGAGCGCGGATCGTTGTGATCGGCCTCCAGCAGCAGCGCCGGCACTCCATACTGGTTTATGAGTCTTTCCGTCTGATCTATCTGACCCAGCGAATACGGTTTGCATGACCTGTCGTTGTGCAGAATAACACCGTCGATTTCATACTCTTTCAGCATCTGTGCCATGACCTTCAGTTTGTAGCCGGAACTCTGGTTCAGAATGACATGCAGGTAACAGGATGCCAGCATGGACAGCAGATAATCCCTGTCCGTTTTGGTATAATCAATACTTTCTATGATGCGCTTCATGTCCCCGCCCCACGCGCGTGTGTATGTTGAGGCCACAAGGCAGAATCCCCTGTCGGCAAGGGTTTCGGCCAGGAGCCGTATCTCGTACCAGATCGGAAGGTTGTCCCACAGGATGCGCTTGCGTTCGTTGGTTACGGCCCCGACGCCGTCCGCCACCCTCTGCTTTACCTCGGCAAGCACATTCCGGTAGAATTTTACGGCAGTATTCTCGCCGCGCATTTCGACGACCGGCGCCATGTAAAAATACTGGTCGAACGCGGATATCGGTGAAGGCCTGTGCTTGCACAGTTCTATAATCTCGTTCCACAGAAGGATGGCGTCCCTCGCGGATTCGCCGACCTTTATGAATTGCTCCGGTGTAACGCTTTTTCCGGCAATTCTCTGCGCAACTTCAACCGCGTAATCAAGCTGCTTCTTCACGTATTCAATATGATGAGGAGTAACCTCGTCGTATATGAAAGGCGTATCTATTATAACGAGAGGCACCTTGAAATGGTCGGCAAGCACCTGGTACCAGTACAGCACCGTCTGGCAGATGTTGGTACAGCAAAAGAGCAGATCAGGCTTTGGAAGCCTTCCCACCGGCGTTTTCCCGGAGATCATCGAACCGATGTCGCCCCGCGCGTATGAGCACAGGTCGCGGCTATAACCCTGGCCCTCAGCAATGTCGCTGAGTTCGACACACAGCCTGCGCGAACCGCACAGAACTGCGTGATTTTCGGGATACAGTGTAAAATATCCCAGCGCTTTTAGGATCTCGACGGGCGCACCCGATGTCACCCACGCTACCCTCTTGTAGCCATTGGCATAGCGACCCTGAAGGTAGTGAGTGCTGACAAGTTCCTTCAGGTACGGCACGGATTTAAGCAGAGGCGCGAGATTCGGGTTCTGCTTGGCATAGGGCTTTTTCATCTTCCGTTCGTCCTTAAGTCTCTGAAAGCGCAGAAAAGCCTTTCCCAGGACGTTGACATTCAAGTTGTAAGAGACGGCATTGAGTATGCTCATGAGATAACCTCCTTGAAGGCTTCAAGACGTGTCACGACCTGTCCGGGAAGAGGATCTCCTATCTCCGCCTCCACCAATACGGACGGAATCCCCGCGTCCTCAAGACCCTTCTTCAGGGCGGGATAATAGAATTGCTCCGGTTCGCAGAATTTCACGTGATAGAAAATCACCCCGCGGGCGCCACTCTCTTTCGCGAGATTGACGAGATATTTTACCCTGTCCGTAAAAAGGCTGCCTCTCGTCGAGTCCGGCGGGCCTTTTATAATCATCTCGGACATTCTTATCCAGGGGTCGGTGCTTAAGCTTTGGGCGTACACTCGCCTGCCGGTTGTAAGCAGATCGTCACCTGCCACTGCAAGTCCTATGTCGTTCAAGGAATTGAACAGGTCCATCGGCTCCGGGATAATGCCGGATATGACAACCGGTATCCCGCCGCCGTTTTGTTTTTTCACCTTTACCATGAAGTCCTCAGCCAGACTTATAAAAGCACCTGCGGGAAGATATTCCCTGCTCCTTATAATCTCGTAAAATTCTCTGTCCGGGCATGACAACTTTCTTCGCTCTTTAAACATCCTCCCGACTATGGCGTTTGACCTGTCCTCTTCATCGATGAGGTTTTTCAGATCGCTTTCATTCATTTTTCTTCCTGTTATCTCTCCGATCTTCCCCGACAATATTTTCAGCTCGTCCGCAAAAAAGCTTATATCGATTTCGCGGTTATCGCGCGGGATATACAGCGTCAAAACCGGCTTTTTCCGCGGCAGATAGTTCAGCAAAATACTGCCGAGCCCCTGGAGGGTGTCGCAGCAATGGGGAACAACGATCATGTCCGCCGCGTCAAGTCCTCCGGCAAGGAAAAAGGACAGGCCGTTGCGAATGACACAGCATGTATATGTTTGCAAATGTTCTTCCCACAGATGCGGGTCCGCTTTCGGCGGCCCCCAGACCTCGATGGGTAGAACATTGTGCGCCCTGAAAAGAGGACGCGGATAGTGTATGGGAAAAACGGCGGCCGTAAATCCGCCGGCATCCTTTTGGTCCTTCATGACCTTCTGCCTGGAAGGAATATTTATATCCATATCATCTCCTGTAGTGAAATCATTCCGTGAATGGTAATTAACGATTACGGGTTGTTATCTAGCATAAAATTGATATTTTGGAAATTGAGATTTTCAACTAGAAATCACGAAATATTTCCTATTTGCCTGATCAGTTGCCAAGATATAATTTTTATGCAAGGATGTAACAGTGAAAGACAATGATCATCATGGAGACAATATATGGAATTTACTTTCGCCCACAACAATATCAATGTGCTTGATCTGGAAAAAAGTTTGACCTTTTATAAAGAGGCTTTGCAACTAACGGAAGTGCGGCGCATCAACGCTCCGGACGGAAGTTTTATTATCGTCTTTCTTGGCGACGGCAAAACGCCGCACCAGTTGGAACTGACCTGGCTTAAAGACAGAAAAGAGCCTTACAATCTGGGCGACAACGAATTTCATCTGGCTTTTAAGGTGGATGACTTTTCAGCCGCTCATGCCCTGCATGAAAAAATGGGCTGTATCTGCTTCGAAAATAAATCCATGGGAATTTATTTTATCAATGATCCGGACGATTATTGGCTGGAAATCATCTCGCAAAAGAGATGATTTCAGAAGCGGTTAAAGTGTAAGGGATTCCCTTTCGCGCGGGATTGACAATTGTCAATTCATTTTAATGCTAATCGATTGCTCCGCTTTTTTTCAGAAGGTTTGCAACGGCCTCGGCCAGGCGGTAATACCCGGCGGCGTTAGGATGAATTAAATCCGACTTGAGGGAACTGTCGGCCAATATGGATGATAATGTTTTCTCTTCCAGAGGAATTTTAAGTTCCTTGGCAATGTCACGATATAGCGGTTCCGGTGAAACGGAGAAACCTAAAGAAGGCACCGCAATCAAAACAACGGCCACGTCTCTTTGACGGGCAAGACGAATCATTTCTTTGATGTTGTTTGCCGCCCGCTCCCGCCCCAGCCGCCGAAGAATATCATTGCCGCCATGGCATAAAATCAGTAAGGCCGGTTTTTCCTGTTCCAGAACCTGCGGCAGACGGGATAAACCTTCGGTAGTAACTTCTCCGGAAACACCGGCATTAACTACCCTCCTGTCGATTATTTGTTCCAGAACCGCCGGATAACTTTGCGGAGATTCGGCTCCGGTACCGAAAGTTATACTGTCACCGAACGCAACAACAACATCACTTTTTGCAAGCACGGGCAGCGTGGGAGGCTTCTCACAGGCCGCCAGAATAAAAACTACGAAGATCGCCAGCAGTAAAAAAATTACTTTTTGATTTTTTGTTGTGTTCATACAATCACCTCGGCAATACAATTCATGCCAATATGGCATTGCCTTGATTCATAATATTTAAAAATGTTTACAACTTTTTGTCAAGAAAAAGCCTTTCCACGAAACATTTATTACAGCTCTGCATTGATTGTGCGGATAAAATTTATTGACATATAAAAGGCATTACCACTATACTCCCCTTGCTTAAAAAGCAGGGCATTATCAATGCACAATCACAGAATAGCCTTATGATCAACATGATTAAATCAGCCTTTTTGAGGCTAAAAAAATAATAAAGGAGAGGGTTCATAATGTTCAAAAAACTATTACTTTTATTTTCTGCTATACTCATTATCACGTCCACCGGCTATGCAAAAGTAATTGACGGTATAGACATTCCGGAAAGCATCTCGGCAGGCAATGACGTTCTGGTATTGAACGGTGCCGGAATCAGAACGAAATTCTTTATCAAAGCTTACGTTGGCGCACTTTACCTCAAGCAGAAAAGCGGCGATGCCGACACCATAATAAACGCCGATGAAGCCATGGCGGTCAAACTTCACATCATGTCCCACCTGATAACAAGCAAAAGAATGGAAGAAAACACTCTCGAAGGCTTCAAACACTCTACAAATGGCAACACAGTTCCATACAAAGACAGGATCGACACATTCATTTCAACTTTTAAGGATAATATCAAAGTAGGCGACGAATACGATATTATATATACTCCCGGGGAGGGCACAAAAGTATATAAAAATAAAGAACTTAAGTGCACGGCAAAAGGTTATGATTTTAAAAAAGTGCTTTTCGGAATATGGCTGGGCAACAAACCGCCCAATAAAGAGTTAAAAGCCGGCATGCTCGATAAAGAGGAACATAAGATTTTTTAAATTATTAAATACAACATCCTGGCGCAAAGATATCGGGAACGGTCTGATTCTTTGCGCCTTTGTTATTTAGGACAACTGCGAAGCATTTTGTGCCGAATAATGTAAGTTGACATACCTGCCTTTTGCTCCTATAATTTTAACAGTCAAAGAATTCCTTAATCAAATCGTTGATGAGAAGAAGGCGCAATCTGTAAATAAAAATCCATCCGGGCGTTATGTTCATGCCGCCCAAAACCAGACAACACAGGAGGTATAGCATGTCAGAATTACTTGCCTATTTAGGCCCCGCATGGCGCGATGAAGCGCTCAAAAGACTTCAGTCTGAACTTACTCCGGATAAAATGAACAATGTTTCCACGTCCATGTCCAACATTTACAAGAACTGTCCCAATGGTGTGGAAATGTTTTTATTTGTTGAATGCAAAGACGGAAAAGTAACCCGCGTGGAAACGGGAACCGGCGGACCTCCCAAAGCTGAATTCTTAATCATCGGCAATTACGAAACGTTTGCCAGAATTTCCCGCGCGGAACTGGGCGCGCAAAAGGCTTTGATGACCGGAAAACTTAAACTGAAAGGCAATCTGGCCAAAGCGCTCAAACTCGCGGCCGTGTCAGACAGGCTGAATAAAGTTCTCGCCCAGATTCCAACGCAGTATTGAAGGGAGGCAAGATATGACCAGAATATTAGATCCGAAAGACAAGTATTATATAGATAACCCGGGACGCGTCAAAGCGATACAGAAAGAGATGCACAAACGTGGCATTGATGTGTATCTGGGTTCGCGCATACGCACCATGAGTTTTGTAATGGATACCTTCTGTCCCTGGCGAAGTTACATTATCATTCCACCGGAAGGACAGCCGACCTATTTTACATTTGTTGTTGACGCGATGCGTGTGGGCGATGAGACATGGGTGGATGGCGATCATGTTCGCGCCTATGGCCCCATGGGCGGCATGGATCAGGTCTCCGCAATCACCGATTATATCAAAGAAGAACTCGGCATTAAAAAAGGACGTCTCGGGTATGAGGACGGAATTTCCTCCTATACAGCCGAAGGAAATCTTTCTCATTGGGAATACACTCACTTCAAGGATGCTCTTCCCGGTTTTGAATGGGTGAACTCGCACGACATTATCGACGCTCTTTCAATCATAAAAGACAAAGGCACCATTGAACGTTTTCGTACCGCGTCACTGATTGTTGATGAAGGACATAAAGCGGCGCGTGCGGCGCTGGAGAACGGCGGCTACAAAGGAATGACCGAAACCGTCATTGCCGGTATCGCCGCCCTGGCCATGCGCAAAGCCGGCAGCGTGTCCGAATGGAATTTTGCCGGCCTCAATGAAATATCCAGCGGATACCGCACCGGCCTGGGCGCGTGCACGCCTCCCACAACAAAGGAAATTAAAGCAGGTGAACCGTTGATGCTGGATTTTCACGCGATGTTTAAACTGGCGCTGGGCGATCATTCTCACAACTATCTGATCGGTCCTGCGACAAAACGTCAGCGCTGGCACGCGGATAATTTTGTCGCGATTGTTCAGAAAGTGATTGATAATTACCATGCCGGCACAACACCGGGAACGCTTGCCGCCATGATGATGGATTTTGCGGAATCGCGCGGCTGCGGTGATTTTATCCAGCCTGCCTGCGAACACGGCATCGGTCTTTTCGGCGATGAGTGGCGGATAGGCGCTATCGTCAATCCCGACCTTCCCTACTGGACTGATCAGGACCACGTTTATCAGGAAAATGAGATGGTCGTCTGCGCGATGCAGTATGCCGCGCCGGAAGAGAATATTGGCTTCCGCTATGAAAATGATATTGTCATCGTCAAAGGCGGTTGCAAGGTTTTGTCAAAGTATCCGCTCGGTATAGAAGAAATTTCATAAATCCACTTTCCCAGGAGATAATATGAAAAGACCAACGTCTAATAAGTATGTCGTATTAATTCTTTTAGCGATTGTATTTCTTGCATCAGGTTGTGCAACTTGTAAAGCAACCTCGACGATCGGCCCGCGTCCTTCAACATGGGCTGTCCAAATGAAAGGCAATTGCAATGTGCCTAATCTTTACAAAATAAACAATAATCTTTACAGGAGCGGACAACCAACTGAAGACGGAATAGCGCAGCTTGTTGATCCCCGGATAGGAATAAAGATAAAGACGATCATTGATCTTCGAGAATTACATGGCGATACTCTCCCAGCCATCGCATCGAAATTGCGTATTGAACGAGTACCCATGAACGCGGGAGAGGAAGATTCAAAAGTGCTCGACAAAGATGTGATCAAAGTCATGAAGATTCTCACAAATCAAAAAAATGGGCCTTTTCTTATTCATTGCATGCATGGCTCGGACCGCACAGGTTTGATGTGCGCCATGTATCGAATCCTATATCAAAAATGGAGCAAGGAAAAGGCAATTGATGAGATGGTCAATGGAGGATATGGCTTCCACACCGAATGGTATAATAATATCATTGACTACATTCAAAAAGCGGATATTGAAAAATTACAAAAACAAATCAATTCAAGATGAACGAGGCTGGGCAGAAAAGATCATCTCTTTTCTACCCCCGTTTTTACCCATTTATCAGTCTTATCGGCTTTTGCCTGATTTCTGCCGGATGATTTTGGCCAAAGCAATGGCAAGAGCCGGATATTGTGAGGGAGTATGGGTGAGATTAAATCGGATCACGCAGTCTGACCGGCAGAAACATTCCCTTCGAAGTAGTGCCGCCTTCCGGGCGATTTCAGGATCACCCAGCAATGCTCGCAGGTCCAAGCTATAGTTTTGCAAATCTCCCAGAACACGATCCGGTCGTTCTTCGCAGAGAATGACTTGTCCTGAAGAGTTGATAGTGGCAAAACCCCGTCCCGCGCTGCAGGCGATCCCGGGCGCTTGTCCCATCGCGGCTTGAAGAGTCAGGTCGTTGGTCCTTTCAAACAAAGCCTGGTGGATGTTGTGGTAGAAATTACCGCCCGAGCGATTCCGGTTCACCCAGTCCAGGGATTTTTTGTAGATGTCCACTGCAACGTCCCGCCTTCCCGGATTATCCTGACTTGGTCTGACCAGATTGACTTCATGGCTGTCCACATTCGGAAAATCATTGTTCAGCAGTTCCAAGTCTCGCAGGAAAAATTCTTCGTTGGCTGCCGAAAGCACTGATGAAAGGATCAGGCGCATTGCTTTGGGCCGGGTCCTGCGGACTATCCGTGCAGCGTCGTAGGACTTTTTAACCAATTCGTAAAGTCCGGGCAGATTCCGGATGGCGTCATGCCGCGGGCCGTGTGCGTCGACAGACAATAACAGAGTGAAGACCGTGCGGACATGGCGGACAGTTAGGATTTCCAGAGCCTGTGCAATGCGGTCGGGCATGGAACCATTCGTGGCTATAGTTACCGACTGCACTCTGGCATTTTGACAAAAGACGTCAATCCATTGGATAAGGTCGTCGCGTAAAAATGGCTCTCCGCCGGTTACTGCCAAATGGAACAAATGCCCTAATTTTGCCGCGATCTTGCCAGCTTGTTCGGGAGTAAGCTCGGGCATCGGCATTTCCCGCACGGCTGGATTGCAGCAGAAGGGGCACTTTGCATTGCACCGGGAGGTGACCTGGACAAGCAGAAACTGGGGTCTTTTCACCAGGGCAGCCAGTCGTCCCAGAAAGGCGATAGAATTATTAGACATGCTTTTCGACATCGCTCCATGTTTATCTAAAATCATTTGAATCTAACACTTTTCCATCTGGACAAACTTGTTTCATTAATATTAATATTAATATTTTACCGATAATTAATCATAATGCTTTGTTGTCGGCCAAATGCTTTCGATACTATACTTCATTTTTCTACATATATATATCGGTTGACCATTGGTATATGGCATTGCGTAAGGAATAAAAGGAATATATCCACCGACCTCAACTTCAGCGCATTCAGGCACTAAACTTTCATAAGCAACCTGCACGGTGATTAAATTTTCCGGTTTGGGGTTTTTATACCCCCAAAGATAATAACTTGCATGTCCGCAAATCGCGTCCGGCAGATTATATTTTTTACCCAAAATATTAATAGCGCCCGCGAAACCATTATAACCCACATATATGGAAGTTTTTTTCTTTTCTTCATCGGAAAGAGTATTGTATACGTCGGCAACTGCTTTTACCCGTTCTTCCCATCCGATACGATCTGCCATAAACTCCGGCAGGGTCACCTGAGCGAAATTGTCAAATTTTACATGTCCGTTCATTGAAGAAAATAACTGAAAATATCCGGCCTGTGTTTGAACATCGAAGACAGGAAGTCCATGCGGAACTGCCAGTACCATCGTGAATATGATCAAACCGGAATATGCCAGCCGTATTTTTTTCCAAACGTCTTTTTCCCAATACTCTTCCATCAGGATAAAACCACCGGCAAATAATACCGGATATATCGCCGCGCTTACATAAGCTTTCACATGGAAAATAATGCAAACCGCTATTAAGAAAATATAAAGGAAGACGAGTGTTTTGTAATTTCCCATTTTTCTATTAAAAAGAAAATTACAGCAGCCCGCGACCCAAACCGGCGCTGCCAGGGGAACATAAAGTAATACCTGCATAACAGCTAATTCTGCGATAGATGCGTGATAAGTTCTCTGCCTCGCGTAGATGGACCAGTATTCGAGAAGCGGCCATTCATGCTGAAATTCCCATATGATCTGTGGTGTCAAAACAAGAATGCCGCATAAAACGCCGGCCCATAAATAAACTCCGGCAAAAACTTTTCTTTCTTTTGTCAGCAGCAAACTGACAAACAGCGCCATACCGTAAAATAAAAGAGTTTGTTTAAAAAGAATCGCTATTGCGGCCACAATACCCGCAACGATCCAAAGTTTTTGATTCCCGTTCTTTAAAATTCTGATAAGTAATAAAAGGAAGACAGCGGAAACGGCCTGATCAAAACCATCACAGCCCAGAAAAGAGTTAAACGCGAGCCATACGGGACAGAGACAGACTACTAAAGCGGTCATGAACTGAGCGAATCGTTTCCCGCCGAGTTCTCTGGCTATCAATCCTGCCAGAAATACCGTTATGATTCCGGGAATGAGCGCCAGTATGCGGATACTGGCCATGGAATGGCCGAACAGTGACATCCAAACGGCGTAAATTGAAGGGCCAAGAGATGATAACTCTATAAAACCGGAAGAAAGATGTTTTGCGGAATCGATACTATAAAGTTCATCAAGAAAATAGCCGTACCGGTTTAGAGTTATTAAATGAAGAATAATTTTTAGTAATACAACCAGCAGCAGCGGAAAATAATCATTTATAATTATCCGTTTTAAGATGCGTTCTTGGTTCATATTATTACCTGTAATCTGCTTCCGGGACTGGCTGTTTAATAAACATTGACATATTTGTAATGAAAAAACAATGGCGCTTTACAGGTAATCGAAAGTTGAAAGATATTATTATTTATTGAATAAATCATTTATTTGTTTTCCGTTGACATACAAAAAGGCCTTGCTTATACTTCCTTTACTGAAGACCAGTTTTATTAAAAAAAGTGGCTGTGTTTATTAAATTGATTTGAGCGGCCATGAAAGGCACTTTCATCTTGTCGGATATTCTTCTTATCGCGCCCGGTTGGGGACACGTTTACGGACGGTTTCAATCATTATCCAGACGTTTCAATTTTCAGCCACCGCTGGGACTGTGCTACCTTGCCTCAGCTCTGAAATCTGCTGGACACAGAACGAAAATAGTTGACGCGGAAGCTCAGGGACTGGACACGGAAGCAATTGTCAAAGAAGTCATCGCACACCATTGGGACGCCATCGGGATTAGTGCGACAACACCCATCTATCCGGCCGCAGTGTCTCTGGCAAAAAGTTTGAAACAGAAATTTCAGGGACCGTTTCTATTGGGCGGACCGCACGCGACAATCGTTCGCGAAGAATCCTTTGATTCATCAGGATGCTTTGATTACATTGTATGCGGAGAGGCGGAACAAACGATAGTATCGTTGATGAATGCCCTTGCCTCCGGTGGAGAGATTTCTAAAATTCCGGGACTTGTTATATGTGAAGGCAGAGATCTCCGTTTTACCGGCAATGCCGCAAGAGAAAAAGATCTCGACGATATTATATTCCCCGACCGCGCTGATCTTCAACCGCAGAATTATCTGTGGAGCGTGCCGCGGCGCGGGCTTGTGCCGACAACATCTATTATGTTCAGCCGCGGCTGCTCGTTTGAGTGCACGTTCTGCGCGCAGGATAACATGTACGGACGCGCGGTGCGTTACCGTTCGGCTGAAAATATGCTTCGGGAATTTGAAGATATTATTGCAGGCACACGCTTCCGTCACTTTGTTTTCAACGACGACACGCTGACGGTTAACAGGCAACGATTGGTGGAACTTGCACAGGGAATTATAAAACGCGGTTTTCATATAACCTTCGAATGCGAAACACGAGCGAACCTGCTGGACAGGGAACTTGTCGGCCTGATGCGCGAGGCGGGACTGGTACGAATCAATATCGGCATTGAAAGCGGCGATCCGGAAATCCTGAAGAAACTGAAAGCCGGCATTACGCTTGATGACGTCAAAACTTCTCTGCGGCTTTTGAAATCATTCGGTATAGAAACACGCGGTTCCGTCATTATTGGTGCTCCGTATGAGCGGCGGGAAACCGTATTGCGAACTCTTCAATTCATAGCCGGCTTAAAAGACCTCGACCAGCCGTATGTTAATATCGCGGCGCCCTATCCAGGAACAGCCATGCGGGAAATGGCGCTTCGCAATGAGGGCGGGACAAGACTTTTGGACACCGATTACGGATCATTAATCCGCTATGGAAGTGCGGTAATGGAAGTCAACGATTTGACAGCGGCGGATTTGGTGCGCTTGCAAAGATGGGGACTGCGACGCGCCTATCTGCGGCCCGGACGGCTGTGGTATAATGTAAAGCGTGCGGGATTCCGCACGGGATTTCTTAACGGCATCGCCTTCCTGAAAAGCACCATGAATATAGGCGGCGGGAAAATTGTTAAATCAAAAAAGGGGAATGGTGTTACGCTCCAGTAAACAATACACCGCATTATAAATTCCTTATGGACAGTGTATCGATCATCATACCGGCTCTCAACGAACGGCCGAATCTTGAACTGTTGATTCCACGCATTGCGTCAACCTGCGGCAACGCCAATATTACATGGGAAGCGCTTGTGGTGGACAGCGACAGCAAGGACGGAACGGCTGATTTCATTTCAGGTTTTGCGGATACTTTTCCGGTGCGGCTTTTGAACGAACCCGTGCGGGGAGATCTCGCTCGGGCGTGGCGGCGCGGCATCGAAGCCGCCAAGTATCCCTGCATCATTACAATGGATGCCGATTTGTGCCATACTCCCGAATTCATCCCGGAACTTCTCGCGGCGCTGGACTCGGCCGATATAGTTGTTGCCTCGCGGTATCTGAGCCCCGAGCGCCGGAAATGGACGAAATCGCTTCATCAGGAACTTGCCTCACGCTTTGGACAACGTTTTTGCCGCTGGGCATTACGTCTTCCGTCAACGGACATATCGCACGGGTTCCGTGCTTTTCGAAAGGAATTGTATGAACGGCTCAAAAATGATATTACAACCCCCGGCAATACATTCCTGATTGATTTTATCTATCACGCGCACAAAAGCGGCGCGCGCATCCGTGAAATTCCTTATGTCTATGGAAAGCGGCTGCATGGCAGGGATCATCTTAAAGTGTCGCGGGAAAGCATAAGATTCTTCGCATTCACACTGTCTGTCTGGAGGAAACGGTGAAAGGAACATACATTTATGATCTTAATGAGGCGCGTATCCTGACATTGTATGACCGTGCGCGGGAAATAAAAAATGGGCTCATTCCGTCGCCCCGCATGGCCATCATTTATCCGAACTACATATGCAACTACGACTGCACAGGATGCGAATATACAGAAATTAATCGCCGCGAACACAATCAGATGGACTTATCTCTTCTGCTTAGACTCATGGACGAACTTCGGGAGATGGAAGTTGATTCTGTGGAATTTTGCGGAGGCGGAGAACCGACACTATATCCAGGTCTGAATAGAGCTATTACGCACGGCAGAAAGTTGGGATTTTCGATCGGTCTTTTGACAAACGGCAGCAACATACGCGGGAAACTTGCTGAAACAATAGCGCGGGAATTATCATATGTCCGGATAAGTCTGGACGCCGCAACCGCGGAAACATACAGTCTGGTCAAGCGTCCGACAGGCACGGATTTTAACCGCATCATTGCCGGCATCAAAAATCTTATGCGTCTGCGACGGCAGGTAAAAAGTCAGTTGCTTATCAGCATAAAATTTCTTGTATCGAAAATAAATGCGGATGACATACCCAAAGTTTTCGACCTCGTAAAACGGCTGGGTGTGGATTCGCTACAGTTTAAAGCGTTACGGCAAAGCGCGGATGCGTTGACTACAGCGCAGCAACAACATGTCGCGAAGCAGATCCTGTCTTTACGGAAAGCATATCCTGAATTGAAAGTGCTGGGAGGTGTGGATAAACTCACGGCCCCGTGCCGCTGCTGGCTCACACCCCTGCAGACAATGATTGACGCGAGGGGCGATGTGTTCCTGTGCTGTTACTATCTTCATCGGCGGGCGCGACACCGTATCGGCAACGTAAACAAGCAAACATTTCGCGAAATATGGGAAGGACCTCGCCACCGGCGCGCCATAAATGCCATCCGTCCTTCCGAGTGTAATTTATTTGACTGCCGTTTTATAAACTATATGAAAATCATCGAACCGCTATTAAACGACTCCCGGCATCAGACAGACTTTATTTAAAAGAAGGTATCAACATTGTTTCAATGGTTTGCCAATTGCCGCCGTAAGAAACTCACAGAAGTTCCGTTTCCTTCCGCGTGGGAAGACATTGTCCGGCGCAATGTTGCCCATTACTGCATGCTTGAGGATGCCGAACGCGCCAAGCTGCGCGCGCTGATTCAGGTCTTTATCGCCGAAAAATACTGGGAAGGCGCCGGAGAACTTATACTTACCGATGAAATCCGCGTTACCATATCAGCCCAGGCCTGTCTGCTTCTTCTGGGACTTCCCCACAACTATTATCAGAATGTCGAAACCATCATTGTCTATCCTTCGACGGTGGTTCCACCGCAGCGAAAACTTGGTTTTTTTGAAACCGCGCAGGCGCCGCTAGAACTTAGCCATCCGATTATCGGCCAAGCCTTCCGGCAGGGACCGGTCATCATCATTTGGGATGCCGCCCTGCAAGGCGGACGCCATCCCGAATTGGGCCATAACGTTATCTATCACGAATTCGCCCACAAGCTGGATATGCTTGACGGCGCGGTTGACGGCACGCCTCCGCTGCGAAATCGTGCGGAATACCGCGACTGGGTACAAACTTGTTCCCGCGAATATCTTCGTCTCAAGCATGATGCTCAACACGGCAAGAAATCATTTCTCAATGCCTACGGAGCTACCAACGAAGCTGAATTCTTTGCTGTAGCCACAGAACAATTCTTCGATCAGCCTCATCTAATGATCAAACACGCTCCTGATCTTTACCGGGTGCTGAAAGAATATTACCGGCAGGATCCTGCTTCCCGTCTTGGGCATAATAACTGCGCAGTCGAAAAAGATGGGTGAAATACATTTCAGAGGTAAAATTATAACTTGGGGAAATATTCCTTATTGCAAAACATACTTTTGGGATTGACGCTTGCGGCGCCGATCGGACCGGTCAATCTGGAAATAATCAAACGCGGATTGAACTTGGGTTTCCGGCAGGCGTTTCTTACCGGCACCGGCGCGATGTGCGCGGACGCAACTTATCTGACCATAATTTTTTTCGGTCTTACCACTTTTTTAAATATTGCCTTAATGAAAATTATTCTGGGTGTTGCCGGAAGTTTTATTTTGATTTATCTGGGTTGGGCCAGCACGAAAGAGTTTTTCCATAAAACCGCCCCTGTAGAAAATCCATCATGGCAAATTTTCAAAAGTTCCTTTCTCGCAGGCTACGCTCTTGCTATTTCCAGCCCCATGACAATTGTCTGGTGGACGGGTGTTTTCGGAGCGCTGCTGGCTTCGCAAACCAACATGGAAACAAATTTATCCGCTTTTTTATCATGTCTTTCCATTTTGCTGGGCTGTTTTATCTGGGTGCTTTTTCTTGCCATCGCCCTGCACTGGGGCAAGAAAATCATCAATGAAAAAATGGTTGATTTTATTTCCTTAACCGCAGGAATATTTCTGATGGTGTTTGGAATTTATTTCTTATATCGGACGATCGTATTAATGCCGAATATTCATTCCTGACCTTTGGCACCTAGAGACATCTCAATCTATACTATATATGTCATAAACAAGACTTGACCGGAGAATTTGTGTCAAGTCTTTTATTGACTTCTTACTGAAAGTCTTAATTTTCAAAACTGTAATTTTATGTTACATTATAACACGAAATCGTTAAATGATTGAAGTGAATGAAATGAAACGAATAATTCTTACAATAGGTGTCTGCGTCTTTATGTTCTTGGCAACTTATGCCAACGCAGGGGAATTATATAGCTGCACAAACCGTGATGGCAAACAAATCATTACTACCAATCCGCAAGATGATATGGGGAATTGTGAATTATATAATAGTATGCCCAATACAAAGGCTGTTCCTAAAGGAATTATTGTTAAAAGAACACTTTTAGAAAAACGTATAAATGATCTTATGGCAGAAGATAAAGAATTAGCCGAGCGACAAAAATTGAAAGATACTCCAGAAATTAGAGCTGCAAGGACTAAGATAGGGAATGAGCTCTCTCGTTTATTTGAAATCGCAGCTCAGGAGAGAGCAACTGATATTAAGGAAAAAGCCATTAAAGAAAAAAATGACGAAATAATAAGAAAGCAAAAAGAATCGGAAGCAAAGAAGACACGCAAAAATAATTGTATTAATTGTTGCAGAAGCAAAATGCCTGCTTGTTACAATTATACTGCTGATAAAAGACTTTGTAATGCAGAGAGGCAAAACTGTATTGTCACCTGTAATTCAGAAGGTTCTTCCCCTTCATCATGGAGTGATTGTTGGTCTAATTCTGAAAATAATTAAAATTGTCTCTCTATGCCCCTGTTTCCTTGCTAATTAAAATACAAATTTCTTCCTTATTTATTCCAGTCAAGATATTTTCAAAATATTAATTTTATGTTAATCTATAAGTATTAATATTTAATTCAAGGCATTGGATTTTCATAATTTCAACCGTTTCTTCAGCTTTCTTGTTATCAGCGAAATGCAAGGAGACACTATGACAAATAAAATTTTAAAAATCATAATCTTCATATTTCTATCCTTTTTTATCATGGCATCCGCGGCATTTGCGGCAAACTGGGTTTACGCGACAAAGATCGCGGCATTTGAAGACGAGATACCGTCAAATGCGTATGTTGACGCTGACAGCGTGGTGCAGGAAGGGAGCAGTCTGTATTTCTGGGAAGTAATCACAACATACGAAGCCGACGAACACACCGAACATTCCAAATCATTGAGCAAAATCGAGGTAAAGCTTGATGCCAGCCCGCGTAAGGACAGGAAATTATTTTTCTGCGATTATTATCCCAATGGGAAACCCAAGGGCAAACCTTTGACCGAAACCAGGATGTGGAGAAATGTCTGGCCGGAATCAAGTATGGAAGCCATCATAAACATGGCGCTGAAATATGCAAAACCGGGGAAAGACAAGGGCATCGCGGCGCCTCCGCAGGTCGCCAGGTCGGATAACCAGTCAGACTCACCCAATCAAAAAGGGAATGCGATTCTTGATATGATAGACGCCGAAGCGAGGGCAAAGCAAGTGCGTTACGATAGCCTTAAAGGAACATGGATACACAATGCCGGGAACAGTTTCGTCTACAATGTTTCCACGTCCGGCAATCGGATTGATATCGCCCTGACCTCCGTAAACTGGGGACAGGGATGGTCTACACCGCTCAACCAGTCATCCTTCAGCGGCACGATCAGCGACTATGACATTAACGGAACATACAGCATCGAAGATACATCCAGCGGGGTGGGAAAGAGAGGCAACGGCACCGTGCAGACAGGACCGTTTTCCGGCAAAATCAGCGCCGACGGCCATGAGATAGTAATCGAATTTGAATATACCGGATTAATCAACGGCAGCTGGGTAAGATATCCTTCAACTGTCAGATTAAAGCGATAAATCATTCGATAACCATAGACAGGCAGCAGGATTGAAAACAGAAAAATCAGGTTTTGCTCTTGATTCTTTTGGCTGCACCTTTCTTCCTCAGATCGGCAAACTTTATAAGTATACTTTTTTTCAATCCGTTATCAGCACTATTCATGCTGATAAATCTATACCTCCTGTTGTGGTCATTATTTACTTTGACACAAAATCATTCTTCATATACTTTTATAAGGGGCAGGTATCATCCAACGGAAACTTGAGCTGGAGTTTGTCACCATGAAAGGGGTCTTGTATTAGAATGAAAAAAACCAAGAGTGACGAGACTTGTATAAATAAAACGGTATCCTCGAAGTCTGACGGACGACGCAAACAGCATGAAGAGTCCCTAAATGAAAACGAGGAAAAATATCTAGCCATTCTAGAAGGTATGCAGGAAGGTTATTTTGAAGTTGACCTTGCGGGAAACTATACTTTTTTCAACAATTCGTTATGCCGGATCCATGGTTACACCAAAGAAGAATTAATCGGCATGAATAACAGACAATACACGGAGACGGAAGTCGCCAGGAAAGTTTATAAAGCGTTCCATGACGTTTACAAAACAGGAATATCTCTCAAAGAAATCGATTGGCAGATTACAAGAAAAGACGGCACTAAAAGAGATCTTGAAGCGTCTGTATCGTTACGAAAAGATTCATCAGGCAAGCCTATAGGGTTTAGAGGTATTGTACGCGACATCACCGAACGCAAGGAGGCGGAGAATAAATTGCGGGAGAGCGAGGCAAATTACAGGCAGCTTTTTGATAACTCACCTGCCGGGATATATCAAATTGATTATCAAACGGGAAGGGTTCTAAAAGCGAATGATGTTTTTTGCGAATATGCTGGCTGTAGCCAGGAAGAAATATCCTCTCTAAGTCCATACGAATATTTAACTGAAGAGAGCAAGAAACTGTTTTCGGAACGTATGGAAAAAATATCCCAGGGTGTAAAAGTTCCGGAAATAGTAGAATTTGAAATATTAAATAAAAAAGGCAAGCGATTCTATCTTCATCTGCACATTAAAAATATTTACGATGCAGAAGGCCATGTGGTTGGCGCCGATGTTGTTGCACATGATATCACCGAGCGCAAGCGAACGGAGGAGATTCTCAGGAGGAGCGAAGAAAAATATCGCACGATTTTTGAAAATGCCATTGAAGGTATTTATCAGTCGACAATAGATGGCAAATTTATCACCGCCAATAATGCTTTGGCCCGGATGGCCGGATATGACTCACCCGAGGAATTAATTGAATCCATTAAAGACATAGGAACCCAGCTTTATGTTCATCCCGAAGACCGGAAAAAATTTCTGGAAATCAAGGAAGCAAAAGGCTTTGTCGATGGCTTTGAGGTTGAATTTTACAGAAAGGATGGAAGCAAGTTCTGGGTCGTAATCAATGCCCTGACGGTCAAGGATGAACAGGGAAACATTCTCTACAATGAAGGACTCATAGAAGACATCTCTCTTCGTAAGCAAGCTGAAAAAAAACTTGAACAGAGCATTGAAATCCTCAAGACAGAGATGAACACAACCATTCACGTACTTGTGTCGGCTTTGGAATCAAGGGATCCCTATACGGCCGGTCATCAGTCCCGGTCTGCTAATCTGGCCTGCGCCATAGCCACGGAGATGGGATTAGCTCGTGATAAAATTGAAGGACTCCGCATGGCAGGCACTATTCATGATATTGGAAAACTATCCATACCTGTAGAGATATTGTCCAAGCCCTCAAAATTGACAAACCTGGAATTTTCCCTGATTAAAGAACACTCCCATAGTGGATTTGAGATGTTGAAGGATGTTGAATCCATCTGGTCATTGGCGGAAATTGTCTACCAGCATCACGAGCGAATGAACGGCAGTGGTTATCCAAGACATCTAAAAGGGGATGAAATTCTCATAGAGGCGCGCATTCTGGCCGTGGCAGATGTTGTGGAGGCCATGGCTTCCCATCGTCCCTATCGTGCGTCATTGGGCATTGAGGCCGCCCTTGAAGAGATAGAGAAAAATAAGGGAATTCTTTATGACGATGCTGCGGCCGAGGCCTGCCTGATATTATTTCGGGAGAAAGGCTATCAGCTTACATAATATGAAGAACTCATTCATCCATTGATGATTACGAATGCTAATCCTTAATGCTGTAAGCTGCTCAATCCCATATTTTGTGAACAAAATTTAATTGACACACAAGAGTGCATTTCTTATACTTCACCCCAAAAAAAGGAAATTCTTATCAATTTAATTCAGAGTCCAACATTTTAGTATAATGACTTAAGGAATAACTATCAATGGACCATGTCTTGGCGATAATAATGGCGGGAGGAGCGGGTGAGAGGCTGAACCCTTTGACCAAGGGGCGGTCCAAGGGAGCCGTGCCGTTCGGCGGTAAATTCCGGCTCATCGATTTTACGCTAAGTAACTGCATCAACTCAGGACTCCGTCGCATTTTCGTTCTCACGCAATACCTATCTGAGTCTTTAAATCGACATATCCACGAGGGTTGGGCTATTTCCAGCGCCGGGTTAGGAGACTTCATCTACTGTATGCCGGCTCAGCAGAAGCTTGGAATCGATTGGTACCGCGGGACGGCTGATGCGGTACGTCAGAACCTGGATACGGTCAAGAGAAAGGGGATCGAGAAGGTACTCATCCTGTCAGGTGACCATATCTACAAAATGAACTATCTTCAGTTTGTGGCTTATCACAACATGAAGAAGGCAGGGGTAACGATATCCGCTGTCAGGGTAAGGAAGGAGCAGGCAGCCGGAAGACTCGGAGTGCTCGAAATAGACCAGGACTATAGACTAATTGGCTTCGAAGAAAAGCCAGCACAACCGAAGACACTTACCGAAGCCCCCGATTATGTTTTAGCTTCAACCGGCGTCTATATCTTCGAAGAGGGTACCCTGCTCCAAGCGTTACAAGAGGAGGGAGATGATTTTGGGCGGCATATTATCCCTGGAATGATAGGCGGTCGACACGATATTTTTATTTACGACTACGAGAAAGAGAACAAGATAGAGGATTTTGAGGTTCAGGTAAAAGATGGGGTAAGAGAGAAGCTACTGGTTGACAAGACCCGCGATTCATCTGTCTGGAAGGATGTCGGCACCATCGATTCCTACTACGAAGCCAGCATGGACCTTGTGAGTATAGACCCCATCTTCAATCTTTACGGAGAGAGATGGCCATTCAGGACATATCAACGGCCACTGCCGCCAAGTAAGTGTGTTCTTGGTGGAAAGATAGCGGAAAGTATTGTGTGCGATGGCTGTATCATTAGCGGCGGGGCGACCTGCAGTTCCATACTGTCCCCAGGCGTGGTTGTAGAGAGAGACGCACGGGTGGATCAATCGGTCATTTTTGACAATGTTATCATTGAGCCTGGTGCCAGTATAAGGCGAGCCATCGTTGATAAGGAAAGCAGAATACGCGTTGGCGCCTCAATAGGCTTTGATCTAAAGGCGGATGTTGGAAGAGGTTGCATAATATCGGACAGCGGAATAGTGGTCGTTCCCAAGGGGACAGACATTAGCTAGGTTACACCTGTAATCGTTAAAAGTCGTTCTTCGTTTTAAATATTTGCAAGGATACATATAAACACTGTTATGTAAAATATTTCATATCAGCTTAGGAGAATGTCATTATGTCTTATAAGTTAAGCAAGGATTCGAGTGAATTCGGTGTTGTCATTACTTTATCTGGAATTATCGAGGCAGACGAAATAGATAAACTTCAGAACCAGATCAATTCGGATGAATTATTCTCTCAATTGCGTTATCAGATATGGGATTTTTCAAAAGCAGAAGAGATAAATATTTCAATTGATCAAATTCAACATTTTGCCACGCAGACGGCGATTTCATCTGGTAAAAACCCAAAACTAAAGATAGCCATAATTCCCCGGAAGACTTCGCATAACGTTCTTGGTAAAACGTTTCACACTTTTGAAAAAGCGTGGGGAGGGAATGAATCGAAGAGTTTTGGGGATGTCGATGCTGCAATGGAATGGTGCAAGAGCGGTAAGAAGTAAGATAATCATGACACATAACAAGCGATGTACTGAAAAGGGATTCCACTGTTCTTCCTCCCCGCCATCAAACTTGTTTATTGCACTTTTCAAATAGTAATCCTCAATTATTTTAAACCTGACATTTATTTCTTTGCAGGTGGTTCCTGCGGACTTCTTCCTATTATCCACAAATCTTCGATCAAGACAAACATTCAACCTTACAAATGGTATTCCTCAACGATTTTCGCTTTGACAGATGGGTGTTTTTTTAATAATATAAAATAGGTTTTTGTTTTGATAATTCTATTCTAATAAGGAGGAATGACCATGGAAAACAAACAAATGGTAAAACAAATGCTTGATTTGCAAAAGGCATCTTTTGACAACTGCTTTTCAACAATGTCCATGTTTCATGACCAGGCGGAAAAGTTCTTAAAGGCTTTTGTCAACCATGTCCCTGGAATGAGTGATGAAGGCAAAAAGGTAATTGATCAGTGGACGGATTTATATAAGAAAGGAATTGACGATTTAAAGAAAGCCCTTGATGAAGGATATGACAAGGCAGAATCGTTCTCCGAATACAATAATGCGATGTTAATGTTTCAAGACCTGACCAAGAAGATATTCGATCTTTTTTCATACCAGAGCAACGGGATGTCCTTTGATTTTATGAAAAACATGGAAGAATTGGTCGCAATGTATAAGAAGGGTTATGACGAATTCAATAAACAATTGGATAATAATATCAAGCGTATGGGAAACTTTTCCCCAGTTGCCAACAAACCACAGACAGATACCAAAAAACAGAAATAAGTTTCTGTAGATGACATCACAGAAACGATTTGATTGAAAAAGGCAGGATCCGCAATGGTTCTGCTTTTTTTATTAATTCTTTTAACCAGCAATCTTCACTGGTCGGCGCATAACAAGACGATGGACTTGTAGTGCAATCAGCAAGGACTTCTTTCTGTAATCTTCAGTTTTCAAATTTCTAATTTTATGCTAGTTTATAACTTAATCTTCAAATCCAATCATCATACAGGTTAAGCATGAAAAAAATGTATTATCTCTGAGACAACACAAATAACGAGTCCGCAGTTATTAAAAGCAATATCTCAAACTGGTGTGCTCATGAGTAACGATCAAATTAATCAAGGAACAGGGAAATGAAAAAGAGCAAGGAAGAAGAAAAACACACGGAGAAACTTTTTACTGTATCAAAATTTATATTCATCATATTTATTATTATAGTTGTAACCCAGTTTGTGGGATGTTCCTATCCAATAGAAAAAGAGATAGTGGGCAAGTGGACTGTAACGGGCCAGCCTGGATTCGTTCAATTTCTCGCCAACAAATCTGTTGTACTTACTGATGGCAAGGAAGAATACACCGGAACTTGGAGACTTGATAAGAACCGTTTATTGCTACAATTCAAAGTTAGAGGATCAACAACTATTATCTGGGATAATGTAAAAATACACGGCGATACAATGACTGTCACTTCGTGGGGTATAGAAACTAATTTTATACGCAGCAAATAGATAACTACCTGAGCAACGATCAATTTCGATGGCCTTCCCCCGGACCTTGCACTGCAAGTTAAGTTAGAAATCCGTCACTTTTTGTTTTTGTAATTTTGTTAACTATATCAACCTTTCCCTTTGTAATCTTCAATTTTAACGACCACAAAAAACTGAGACTTAGCGAAATGGTTGTCAAGACAAGATTTTTATTGGACATTGTCCGTCAAGATACAGGTCATGACAACTATCCGGCGTTTATCATGATAACTTAAAGATCACGCAGAATCGCTGCTCCCCAGTCAACCGGCATACGCCCGTCTGCAAGCCGGGGAGCAGCAATTTGTGAATTTCCAATCGCGTTTCACTTACCCGAAACGATAAAACAAATATTGCCTACTCATTCATCGCGTATTCGCCGTTGAGAGCGAAAACATAATTCTGCCAGACTTTATTATACTGGGCGTCATCGCCCTGTGCCCTGATCAGCATGATGTTCTTGCAGTAAGCGCGCTGTTCATCTTTTGTGTTGGACATGCCATAGATTTGCAGAGCAAAGCGGGAGAAATCACGCACCATGAAATCAAATATCTGATTGATGACATCGGTGTCCACCTTGTCAAATACCGCCTGTTCCAGAATGAGCTGTCCATAAACGACTATCGAAAACATTTCGCCCACCGGCAGCGACCAGGACGGATCCATATCCTGCGCCTTGTCCGGCCCCGCTTTCTCCAGTAGTTCCTTGAAAAGGTTGATCTGCTGAATGAAGATGGCCACATTCGGAAGCTGCTTGCTGGCTTCAAAGACAGGTTTGAAGTCGTGGAACTGGACTGAACCCAATCCCTTCGTCGGCCCCTGATTAAACAGGAACATATCATCCTTCGTGGAAAAATCGGGCGCGACCGGAGTGTAAGAAACCGGATTGAAGAAATAATTTTTCATGAACTTGCGGATGAGCTGAACATTCACATGAACGGTCCCTTCCAGTTTGGATGGTCCGCGGACATCGGCGGCAGCCATGTGAAAATAGGTGTCCTTTTCAAAGCCTCTGGCGGCAATAACTTCCCAGAGCAGGTCAAGGACATTCTCTGACTGCAAGGTCACCTTCATCTTGCTGGTGGGATTGTAGAGCAGATAGCGTCTGTCTTTTTCATTGGCATTGCGGAAATAATCCGTGGCGCGCCGCTGATACAATTTCATGGCAACCAGTCTGAGCCAGGCATCCATGAAGTTTTTGCGCACATGCGGCATGTCCGTAACTTTTATTCCATAAAGAATGCGGTTGGCGGCATGGGTAATGGCTTCGTAATAACAGTGTTCGACCACTCCGATGGACGCGGGACCGATATTGAACTTGCCGATGTTGACTGTATTGAGCCCCGAATCCCACGCGTGAGATCCACGCGAAAGAATGTCATCCTCGGTAATGGGATAATCATGAAGGGCGAAGTTGGAAACGTATTCCTGGTGAGAGATAACGTTCTTTTTGAGTTCATAGGCTTTATGTTTGTAATTGGTTACAAAGAAAACGTAATCGTCGGTGCCGTCCTTGATCTTGCCCAGCGTGGAGACCATCTGGGCTTCATTGCCGTTGCCGATGTAGTATTTTTCGCCGTTGGCGACCCAGGTCCCGTCTTTGGCCGGTGTCAGTGCGGTCTCAGTGGAATAAATATCCGCGCCATGTGTTCTTTCGGAAAGTCCGAAGGCAAAGATCGCGCCTTTTTTAAGCAACTCAGCGGCCTTCTGCTTGGCTTTTTCATTAGGGCTCATCCAGATGGGACCAAGGCCTAAGATACTGACCTGGAAACAATACCAGTAACCTAAACCGTAAAAAGCCAACAGCTCGCTGTATTCGCTGTTGCGGGCGGTATCCCAGCGGCAATCGGGGTCGCCTCCGCCATACCGGCTGGGCGTAAGCAGTTTTGCAAAAATTTGCTCCTTACCGATAAAATCAACAAACTCCCGATACCAGACTTTTTTGTTATAGTCATCGAGCAGTCGTTCCTTGCCCATTTTTTCGAAAAAAGCGATGGTTTTGTCCATAATATCTTTTGAACCTTTGTCGGCCATGAGGCTCTGATATTTTTTAGGTTGCAACAGATAATTCATTTGATTCTCCTTTCATGTAAAAAAATGATCATTTTTTTCTTCATATTGCCTTGAAAACAATATCTCATAATATGTGCTAAGTACTTACGCCTTTTTTAAGAAAAGAACCACTATGAAGATTAGTGTACAAAAGCGGATTATTTTTCCATACGCCGCAACGACTAAGTATGCAGCGCAACGCAGCAGGAGCTTGCCCCAGCGTAGGCCGGGGGACATTTTAAGGTGTCATAAAAAATCGCGTGGCAGTTTGTCAAGTTCGGCCAGAGAAAATACCGGGCCATCGCTGCAAACATATTTGTATCCGACATTGCAGCGCCCGCATTTACCGATACCGCATTTCATCCGCATTTCCAGCGACGTGAGAATGTTTTCTTTGGAAAAACCGAGGTCGAAAAACACCGGCAGTGTGAATTTAATCATGATGGGTGGCCCGCAAATGACAGCCACGGAATTTTCAGGCGACGGGGCGACATCCTTGCACACAGCCGGCACAAAGCCTTCCCTGCCCTTCCATGTTTCATCGCGCTTGTCCACGGTAATGACGGTTTTGATATCGTCTCTTTTTTCCCAGGCGGCCAGTTCATCCTTATACAAAAGCAGTCCGGGAGTTCTCGCTCCGTAAATCACCGTGATTTCTCCAAAGCGCGAACGGTTGTCGGAATAAAGCATATAATTAATTAGAGAGCGTAACGTCGTGAAAGCGAATCCGCCGCCAACCACGACAATATTCTTCTTTTCCAAAAATTGAATCGGCCAGGAATTGCCCAACGGTCCGCGCAGGCCGATTCTCGCGCCTTCATCCATATCATGCAGGGCGGCCGTCACTAAACCGGGCTGGATGGCGCCCGCTCTTTGAACCGTAAATTCCACATAACCCGGTTCGGTCGACGACGAGGCAATGCCTATGGGTGATTCCCCTTTCCCGTAAATAGACAGTTCGGAAAATTGGCCGGGCAGATACTTGAATTTGGCTTCGTCTTCTTTATTCAGAAATTTCAGACGAAACGATTTGATGTCATGGGTATCCACTTCGTCGATGATTTTTATGATTTCAACCGGCATGGGAATGTATGGATTATTTGAACACATATTTTTCCTCAACTATTTATTTATGTTCTTTCTCGCTACGCCTTCAATGCCTTGTCCACAATCGAAAAGATATCGATATTCACCGGGCAATTGCGTGTGCACCGGCCGCAGCCGACGCAGGAAATCACGCCATATTTACGGATGTGGAATGAATATTTGTGACAGACTTTCTGGCGCAAACGCTGATAGACTTTCGTGCGGGGATTATGGCCGCTGGCCTCCAGCGTGAAATCCGTAAACATGCAGGCGTCCCAAACGCGGCGTCTTGTGCCCCTGCTGAAAAGCGTCTCATCGCAAATGTCAAAACAGTAACAGGTGGGACAGACAAAAGTGCAGGCGCCGCAACTCAAGCAAGCATCGGACACCTTCTCCCAGAATTCTGTTTTATGGAAAAGGTCTTCCAGTTTCTTGGCGACAACCTTCGTATCGACACAGGTAAAGCGGGTTTTGAACAAACGTCCCGCGGCAACGGTGTCATCGAAATACTTCAATTCATCTGTTGAAGGGTCCTCAAGCGAACTTAGTCCGGCCAGCAGATTTTCTCCTTGGGGTGTGATGGCTTTTAAAAGCAGGTCATCGCCTTTTTTAATCATGAAGATGTCGCTTCCTTCCGGATCAGCCGCACCGATTCCCAGCGTCGAATAAAAATCCGCTGTGTCTGCCGGCATGTTCGGTTCAAAGGCGTAACCGAAAATGGTTGTAGCTTCTCTTCTTTTTTTCCAATATGGATCCACAGCGCCTGTGCCGGAAAAATGAATATCCATGATTTCAAAGCTCTTCACGTCGCAGGGTCGGACGCCAAAAAGAAAAACCGGTTTTAAATTCAAATCCACACACTGCGCATCCAGAACGGATTTGTTTTTATTATAAAACAAAAAATCTTCCGTCTGCGGAAAGAAGGCCGACTTGGGACTCATTAGTGTATTGTAAAAATCCAAGTCCATTTTTTTGGCATCGGAAATCTCGCGAAAATTGAAGCCTGCTTCTTCCCGAACGGGCGCGACAAGCGTCCCTTTCTCCATCAGTTGCGCGGCCAGATCAGATATTTTTTGAATTGCCGTTTTCTTCAACACAAAGAGCTCCTTAGTCTAAAATTTTATCGGAATCATCCACGCGGAAATTGACCAGTACTGGCCTATCTTCAATACTCATACCGGCGGCCTGACCGAACATCTCCTCACATTCCTTTGCCACTTTTTTGTGGAACAGATAAAGAGGAATATCCACCGGACAGGCACGCGAACATTCGCCGCAGTCAATGCAGCGGCCGGCCAGATGATGGAACCTCGTCAGATGATACATCAGGTTGCCGTGTGATTCCGGTGATTTTTCGCCCCATTTTGGTTTATTTTGATCAATAAAGCAGGGATCGCAATAACACATCGGACAGGCTTTGCGGCACGCGTAACAACGGATGCAGCGATCCAATTCCTTTTTCCAGAAAGCCCAGCGCGTGTCCTTATCCATTTTTTCATATTCGGCAAGAACATCATAAGGCGAAACAACGGTCTGACCGTGCACTTCCTCACCCAGCAGGATATCGTAAATCACCGGATTATAAATCCCGCCGGTGGTTTTGCTATCGATAATTTCGCCGGTTTTGAAATTCTTCATTCCGTAAACCGGAATTCCCAGAATGACCAGGTCATCACGTTTCACCTTTTCTTCCTGAATCAGCTGAATCACCGCGCGGCTGTCAGCAGCTTTCACCACAATGGCAATTTTTGTTCCGCGCGGATAACGAACCAGATAACGCGCCATGTTGGCCGTGCAATATTCGTTAAAGACAATATTCGCTATGTCAGAAGTTTTTCTGGCAACATAGGGCATGGGGTGTTTTTCATCGTAACCTTTACCATAGGCCAGGACAACGCTTACCTTACCTTCCTCCAATAACTTCGCGGCTTCAGTCTTTAATTTGTCTTCAATTTGCTTAAAATTGATGCTCATATCTTCTCCAGCGTGGGCTGTTGTTCTATCTTAAACTTATTTTGCGCTCCAAGACTTTTCACCTGCCCGGTGAACTCGGTCACAACTTCGGCAAATTTGTTGCCTTCAGATGCGGAAATCCATTCGACCCGGAACCGTCCCGGTTCCATACCGGCAAACTCCAGTATTTTTTTAGTCACAGCCAGCCTTCTGCGCGCATATAGATTCCCTGTGTTGTAATGGCAATCCCCCGGATGACAACCGCCGATCAGCACGCCGTCAGCTCCCAGTTGAAAAGCGCGAAAGATAAACGACGGATTGATGCGGCTGGAGCACATTACGCGGACAACCCGCACATTTTGCGGATATTGAAGCCTTGTCGTTCCGGCCAGATCCGCTCCGGTATAAGTGCACCAGTTGCAGGCTATGCCCAGTATTTTCGGTTCAAGTGACATTTTAATTACCTCTTTATTATTTCATGCCGTTCAAAAGTGCTCAGATGCGCGGCGAGCAAGGCCTTCGGAGTGAGGCGTATTTTTCATACGCCGCAACGACGTAAGGTCGCAGCGCAACAAAGCATATGAGTGCTTTTCAACGGCATATCAAAACTCCATTAGGCCTTCCATTTCGGCCAATACCTGATCATTCGTGAAATGCCTCGCAATAATTGCCGAGGCAGGACAAACAGACGCGCAAAGACCGCAGCCTTTGCACAACGCCTCATTGATTTCGGAAACGCCTTTTTGCTCATTAAAAAACGGCGCACCGTACGGGCACACCCGCACGCAGTTCTGACAGGCACAGCAGGATGCCGGATTGACCATCGCCGTGGTCGCCTCCAGTTCCATCTTATCCTTAACCACAATCGTTAGAGCTTCCGCGGCCGCACCGTTGGCCTGCGCCACGGTATCGGGAATATCTTTCGGACTCTGACAAACACCGGCAATAAAGATGCCCTCCGACATGGTGGACAGAGGAGCAAGTTTGGGATGACGCTCCATGAAGAAGCCATTTTTATCGGTGCTTAAATTAAAGAGCCTCGCGATATCCTTGTAATCCGACCGCGGAATCATTGCGGGAGAAAGCACAACCATATCCACCGGCAGTTTAATGAATTTACCGGTAATAGTGTCTTCCGCTTCGACGATTAGACGCCCCTGTTCATCAACGCTTTCGGTCACGCGCGCGCCTTTGCCGCGGATGAATTTAACATCCTCTTCAATGATACGGTTGTAAAATTCTTCATAGCCTTTGCCGGCTGCGCGCATATCAATGTAGAACTGATAGACATCAGCGGACGTCTTTTCTTTAAAAAGATGGGCGAACTTTAGTGAATACATGCAACACACACGGCTGCAATGTTCATAATTATTTTTATCACGGCTGCCGATACAGTGCATAATGGCGATGGCCTGCGGTTCTTTACCGTCGCGCAATGTCACCTTGCCGCCGGTGGGACCGGCTGAATTAAAGAGTCTTTCCACTTCCAACGCGCTGTAGACGCCCGGATATCTGCTGTAGCCGTATTGTACGAGCGGTTTTGTATCCATCAAATCATAGCCGGTAGCCACGATAACCGCTCCGACCTTCACTGTGGTAAATGTCTCCTGCTGTTCGAAATCGATAGCTTTTTGTTCGCAGACCTTCTGACAGAGTTTGCACTTGCCTTTGATGAAATAAGTACAGGATTCTCTGTCGATAACCGGTTTTTGCGGTACGGCTTGTGGAAAGGGAATATAAATGGCTTTCCTTTTTACCAGACCTTCATCCCATTCGGAGACGCCCTTGCCGGGACATTTCTCCGTGCAGGCCAGACAGGCATTGCATTTGCTGTGATCGACATAACGCGCTTTCTGTTTGACGGTAATATCAAAATTACCTACATATCCCTTGACCTCAGTTACTTCGCAATAGGTCATCATGGTAATGTTTTTATGCTGTAAAACTGCATCCATCTTGGGAGTTAGAATACAGGCTGAGCAATCCAGCGTAGGAAATGTTTTGTCGAACTGGGCCATGTGCCCGCCGATGGTGGAATTCTTTTCGACGAGATAGACTTTCTTGCCGGTGTTGGCAAGCTCGAGCGCGGCCTGAATGCCGGCGATACCGCCTCCGATAACCATGACGTCAGGATTGACGTCAATTACGCGCGATGTGAGCGGCGATAAAAGCCTCGCACGATAAACCGCGCCGTTGAGCAGCGCCTTGGACTTTGCCGTGCCTTCTTCAATGTCATGCGTGACCCAGGAAACTTGTTCGCGAATATTGACAATGCTCACAAGGTATTTATTCAGACCGGCGTTTTCGATGACTTTGCGGAATGTCTGCTCGTGCATCAATGGCGAACAGGCCGCTACGATCACTCGATCCAGTTTATGTTCTTTGATGTCATTGGCAATCATTTCCTGGCCCGGCGTGGAACACATGAATTTGTAATCTTTCGCGACGACAACATCAGGCAGTGTGGAAGCGAACTGCACCAACTCGCTTACCCGAATCGTTTTGGCTATATTCAAACCGCAGTGGCAAACAAAAACACCAATTCTGCTCATACTATCTCCCTACTTTTTACTATAGAATAAAAACAACATTTAACTGACGCTGCAGGCATCAACCGCAGGTTCATCAATATTTATATCAAGACTCTCCAGGAGAAGCTCGCTTACATCCTTGACTTTAATTTTATCATCGGCATTAAGTGTTCTAATACTGTCTTCAAACATTGTTATACAATATGGACAAGAAGTGGCCAGAACGGAAGCGCCGCTTGCTAATGCTTCTTCGATTCTCAGGTCGCTTAAGCGCTCGCCTTTGAGTTTCTCCATCCACAATCCGCCGCCGCCGCCGCCACAGCACATGCTTTGCTCGCGGTTTCTTCCCATTTCGACAAAATCAATGCCCGGAATGGATTTAAGAATATCACGGGGCGCATCGTAAACACCGCTGTGCCTGCCCAGATAACAGGGATCATGATAGGTAGCTTTGACGCCGCCAAAATCTTTCTTGGGTGTCAATTTTCCTTCTTTCACCCATCCGGCAATGAGTTGACTCAAGTGCAGGACTTCATAATCTTCGCCGTATTCTTTTTTAAAAGTGGCCAAACAATGAGGCGACACCGTTATTACTTTGCCGACGCTGTTAGCTCTGAAATAATTCAAATTATTCTGCTTAAGCCGCTCGAAAAGTTCCATATCTCCCACCTTTCTCAAGCTCTCACCACAGCAATTGACTTCTACCGAAGGAAGTCCCCAACTCAAGCCCGCCAGATTCAATATTTCAGCGGACGCTTTGGCCAGTCTGATATTGCGGGGATCATAGCAAACGGTACAGCATGTCCAAAATAGATATTCCTTATCATTGGCATACAGGGGATATTTTTCTTTGGCCCAATCGTTTCTTTTTGCCTGATCGCCCGACCATGGGTTGCCTCGCGCCGACATAGAACCAACGAAAGCGCGCAAGCTCTGCGGAAGCATGCCTCCTCCGCTGTATACGTTGCGGATAGCGGTGACGACATCTATCAGTTCAACGCCGCGGGGACAGCGATCCACGCAGAATTTGCAAGTGGAGCAGCCCCACATAAAATCTTCAATACCGTCCAGGCCGAGTTGTCCGTAACGCACCAGTTTGCGGATATTGAAATGGGTGATTGGCGTCCATGGACAAGTGCCCGTGCATGTTCCGCACTGATAGCATTTTTTCAGCGCTTCACCGCCCGCATCCACGATAGCCTGCGACATTTCCAGATAGGGTGTGACTGTTTGCGACATTCAATATCTCCCGTCATTTATGAGTCATTAAATCAAAAACCATTTACCTCTATGTTTGTTAACACAAAGAAAACGCAAATTCAAGACTAGCAAAAACATTCCATCGATAGCACTCCCTGAACTTTAATAAAACGGAATACGATGTTATCTGTTAATCTTTCGTATAATTAAAGAGACAGCCTCTTAAAAAGTGCCAGAGGCAAGGCGCGCAAAGCCTGAAGAGTGAGGCGTACTTTTTTGCATACGCCGCAACGACGAAAAATGCAGCGCAACGCTGCACATGGACTTTTTTACGAAGCTGTCAATATTCCGGTGTCAATTTATCCAACTCCGCCAGTGAAAATACCGGTCCATCTTTGCAGACATATTTACTGCCGACATTACAGCGTCCACATTT
>CAWETF010000001.1:0-1315358 GCA_963812045.1 uncultured delta proteobacterium | reverse complement strand
AGAGAAACAGCAAATCCAACGGTTATACAACCGTCACTGAACATATGCCGAAAAGCCATCAGAAATATCTGGAATGGACGCCGGACAGGATACTGCATTATGCGGGGAAATACGGTCAATCAGTCCAGATGCTTATTCAAAAGGTTATGGCGACAAGGAAGTTTCCTGAACAGGCTTATAAATCATGTCTGGGGATTATCAGATTGGAAAATAAATATTCCGCGGACCGTTTGAATCTTGCCTGCCAGAGAGCTCTGGAATACAGGGCTTATTCTTATAAAAGCGTCGTTAATATTTTACAAAAGGAATTGGACAAACAGACTACCCTGACACCGGTAAAAACTGTCGTTATTAATCACGAGAACATCAGAGGTTCCAAATACTATTCCGAAGGAGCGCAATAATAAAACTATGTACACACAAACGATAACTAAAATGCAGGAAATGAAATTATACGGCATGACTAAATCTTTCCAGGAAAGAAGAACAAAGCCTGATCATCAGGATTTAAACCATGATGAGTTTACGGCTCTGCTTATTGACGATGAATATACCCAAAGACAGAATAATCGTCAGCGCCGCTTACTGCAAAGGGCAAAGCTGAAGTTCTCTTCCGCCGCTTTGGAAAATATTGATTATAAACAAAGCAGAGGCATCACCAAGTCAAAAATTACTTCTTTACAGAATAATCAATGGCTGGAAAAACATCAGAACATTTTAATCTCCGGTCCTACCGGTGTCGGCAAAAGTTATCTTGCCTGTGCTTTTGGTCAATGGGCCTGTCGTAACGGTTTCACTGTTTATTATAATCGCTGGCCAAGAATGCTGGGCGATATTCTGGCAGCAAGGGGCGAAGGCAATTATTTAAAATATCTCCAAAAGCTGACTAAAGTGAATCTTCTTATTATTGACGATTTCGGCTTAAACTCGCTTACCGATACGGACAAGAAAGATCTCATGGAGATTATCGAAGATCGCTACATGACCGGCTCAACGATTATTGCCAGCCAGTTGCCAACGAAAGACTGGCATGCTTTTATCGGTGATCCTACAATAGCCGATGCCGTTTGTGACAGATTATTTCATGTAGCTCATAAATTTGAACTGAAAGGAGACTCTATGCGTAAAAAATTAGAAAATATTGACTGATGCCGGCAGGGTATGTTATTTAATCTCTGGCAGTTTTCAGTAGACAACAGGGTGCTTTCTTCCTCCGGAATCACCTGCCGACTTCAGCGGATTCTCCACTGAACCCGCAGTATACAGAGGCATACTTTAGAAGGGGGCTTGCTTATGCGGAACTTGCTAATTACCAGAATGCGATTAAGGATTACAACAAGGCTATAGAAGTGATCCTTAGCGGGATACGCGGCGGGCAGCGTTGTATGCTCTCAGAGGGATTGCCTATGGCAAACTTGGCAATTATCAGCAGAATCTTGAGGATTACAACAAGGCTATAGAAGTGGATCCTCAGAATGCAAAGTCATACAGTTGCAGGGGCGATGTCCATAACAAATTAGGCCATAAAGATGAAGCAATAAATGATTATAAGACCGCCGCTCAGTTGGGGGACTTAGAATGCCAAAAGTATTTAAAGTCGAAAGGGATCAGTTGGTAATAAATATTTGCCTTCATCCGGTTAGGCACCCTACCGCTCATTGTGCGGACGCGTCTGGCCTAATGTCTTATCGACATTTTTCTGAAATAAGTTTAACCAATATAGAAAGGGGCAGGGAATGATTATTGTGAAGCGGATTATTATAATTCTAATTATAGTGGCGGTAGGGGGTTATTTTATTAACGACTATTATCAAGGCAAGACTAAGGAGAAGAGAGAACAAATAGCACAAGAAACGGCACTCCAAGAAAAGAGGGAAGCTAGACATACTGCAATTGAACAGATGGTGTCAAAATATAATGCAGTCAATGATTGGGAAGATAAACTTCGTGAAGGAAGCAAGAGAAAAGATAAAGAACGCTTTTTTAAGGAAGAAATATTTACGATGGAACTGGAGAATTTATGGTTGATCAATAGACCTATTTTATTCAGAGGAACAATAAAGGACATCTCTGCTCTTGACACTGACAATTATCTAATGACACTTGATGGACCATGGAAAACCGGCACACGGTGGGCACTTGCCCTCAAGTCACCAAAAACCGTGATCGATTCTTTTCTGAGCACACATTCAAAAGAGGCGTTAGATGATTCTACACCTGTCGCAGTCATTGCAAAGATAAGTAAAATTGATACTAACTATCGCGTAACAGAAGAAGGTTATGGAAAGGAAAAAACCATAACAGAAGGGAAAATCATAACAGGAATTGGTCAGTGCATAGATATCCTTTTGTATAGCGAACCTTTACTTTATTAGAGGAAAGAGGAAGATGAGAATGAATAAATTAATGTCGTTTCTTAATAAAATTCTTGAATCTATATATGTCATATTTCGCAGGGCAGTTCATTTTATTAACAACTTTTTTAAACCAATTATAATCATTTGCATCATAATATATTTAATAATCTTTTATCAATCCACCTTGAACCAAAGGTATCAGTACCATGAAACGGTTGATAATAAAGGGAATCGGAATATTGTAATTTTTGACACGAAAAAGGGAGAGGCGTATGGTACTGACGGTGATATCGATTATATAATGTCATGGTATAGGATATCTCCATTTAGCAAAGGGCGATTCTTTAAAAGTCCACGGTGAAGCCCATGACGTGCGCGTATGTGCATGTGTAAAGGTCGGCGCCCGTTTTGATTTGTCAAGGGTCGATTAAGGTCGGCTTTCGATATTGCTACTATTTGATTCATGCTTTATCCTTTTTGCGCTCTCCCGCTCTGCTAAATATATTTTTCACTTGTTCTGCATTTTCCCCTTTGCAAACAGGATATACAGCGTTCTTTCAATCTCTCTCTTGCGGCGTTAAGTGCTTTGCCAAGATCGAATTTGTGGCCGGATATGATCGGCTTTTTCTCCGGTTCAAGCCGTTTCTCCCAGCACGGTGGTATTTCCAAACTCTCTCGTTTGTATGAAGCTATGACGCGTTGCCGCGCCTCTTCAAGGCGCCTTCCAAGTTCTTGCTCTTCTGCTTCATCTTGTGGGTTCAATCTAAGTTTTTTATTAATTGCATTTATCCTATTTTTCAAACTCATGATTCATTCTCCTAATGCGTTTCACTTGCTTCTTCTTTTGAACTTAGGAAGCGGATTTTGATAAATGTAACATCACTACCAGGGTGAATATTCGCTTTCTGTAAAGCTTCCTTCTTTGATTCGCCGGGCATTTGAACGACTATAATATCGTTTCTTATCCCAGCCTTTTTTTCCAGCTTCGTAACCTTCGCTTTTAAATTCATGACTAAAATCCTTTCAATATTTTCCTTTCAAGTTCCTCGATTCTTTTCGTACATCCTGCTCTTCTCCTGCTATCCTACTAAAGGCTCTTTCAAGCCCAGGGGGCAAAGGTTTAAGATCACATGGTAAGCTTGGGTCGTTTGCCAACGCAACAATATCCTCTAAAGTCGCGAACATGCCTCCATTCAATGAAGTTTCAATTTTATCAATTCTCTTTTTTAAATTTGTCATATTAGTTTCTCCTTCATAATGCAGAAATCATTTTATTTTTCTTTCGATTTCCTCAATCCGCTTTTCCAGATCGCTGCTTTCTATTGCTCTCATCAAAATAGAAGTCATATAAGTTAAACTCCGCGCAAGATTCGCGTCAATCTTCTTCGCCTCTGTTCGGTTTATCAGTCCGGCCAGATAGCGGCGCAAATCCTGCGTTGTCTGTAATCGTCTAACTGGCATGGTTTCATTCTCCCTTTTTTGTAATGTTTATTCTTGATTCGCGTTTAATATTATTCATGCTTTGCCTGTTACCCCTTATGCCAAACAATAACTTATATAAGGGGGTTCTTCCCGGAAGGCATAACCCGCCGGGAAGAGTTGATGGATTCATTAGCTGTATGAAATCCAAAAGACCCCGAATTTTATCAAACCTATTTTGACAATGATTCTTCGCAATCCCTTTATTCATGCCTATTTCTTTAAAGGGGTAGTTGGTATGGGTATTGGTATTAGTGCTGGTAATGGTATAAGTATTAGTATTGCTATTAGTAAAAGTATTAGTAAAAGATTTATTAATGTTCATGATAATTTTCTCTTTAAGTAAGCAACAATGGAATAATGAAAGCACTCCGGCTTTTCAGTTCCATCTTCAAATTTTGGTTTTACAGTTTTGACAACTGCTTCAAAAACTACCGTCTTTAAATATCTTTGATGACATTCTGTCTTTTCTTCCGGGATTAATATTTCTATTGGCAATAACCCATTGTTCAAAGTATTTCGATCCGCACGGTACTTTCTTAAAAGGTTTTCCTGTTTTTGTATCAATCAAATTTATTGCCATGAAAAGCTCTGTATCCATGTATTGACCGGGAGTGACTATTTTAAATATTAAAAACATTTTTAATGATCTAAAATGTGAAGCTCCTTTCTCAATTCTGATACAGCAAACATGATAAGTCCCTTCGGGAATAAGCGGCCTTGTTTCGTCTGCCTCAAAATCTTCTTCTTTTTCCATGAATCCTTATCAACCCCTTGCCTGATAGTGTTATGTCGCTAAAAACCCCTTTTTAGCTATGTCTATTCAAAAACTTTTCATAATATCCGAAACCCCTATTTTTCATCCTAAAATACTCAATAAAATCAAATACTCTAGTGTACGAAAATCAAGGGGTGCGTAGGGTAACATGGTCATTCGTACACTCTGAATATTTATTAAGCACCCATTGAGGGAAATTTTCGGACTTGAACCAGTATTGAACTGAACTTGCCTGTGTGTTCATTTCTCTTGCCGTCTTTCGTATTCCGTTTTTCTTGATACGCGCTATTATATTTTTCTTGGCAGTATCATTGTCTTTCAGTTTCTTATCAAATCCGATAAGGCTTGCCTGTACGCAATAAGCGCAAGTTATATTGTCGGTGCATTCACAAGGAGAAGGGTATCCGTTAACGGACATAATTTTAGGTGCAATGTATTTTATAACTTTAATTTCGTTCATGCCGTCACTTCATCAAAGGTAATGCGGCGGCCTTCCATGAAAGCAATTACATCTTCCGTCTTATAACGGATTGAACGCTTTGAAATTTTCAGATAAGGAATACCTCGATGCAAATGCCGCTCGTTGCGCAAAGTCGGCAGTGCCCGCGCTGTTATTTGCGCAACTTCTTTTTCGGTTAAATAAGGTTTCTTCATAAGCTCGTTTACTTCCATTTTGTTACCCTCCAAAAGTTATTATTAGTTACGAAAATAAATTTCTCATAAGCTATGTGACGCAAATGTATTATAGCGATTCTTTTTACGATGTCAAGGTAAAAAGCAATGATATTATATACTTATGCAATTTTTCTCTACTCCAAAAACAGGAGTGAGAAAAGTTGCATTTCTTAAAATGATTGTTTAAGGCGGTTAAGTGCGCGGATTATTTCGGCCAAGAATTCCCTGCTGTATCTATATGTCGAAAACGGGAACCTCTAATGAATACGGGATGGCCAAGAATTCTCTGGACGTTCTGCCGACTATATTTCTTTCCCGTCAGAATTGTCAACAGTGATGCAAGACGGACGCATATTGCGTTGTCCTTTAATCCAGTTTCTTTAACCGTTTTGTGGACATCGTAGATAAAGTTATTGATGGAGTAACATCCTTTGGGATTCTTTTTTTCACTGATAGAGGTCATTATTGGATCACCGGGAAAGCGTTCTGCGGCTTTTGCAAAACTTCTGGAAACCATTCTAATAGGCCTCTCAGAGAGGGGGGGCACCTTATACATTCTTCTGTATCGTTGCGCAAGATCCAACAAATAACCCTCATCAAACTTAGATGGATCAGGATTCTCAGCCTTTATGAGTTCTATTGCTTTTTTAAGCTTTTCATAATGATTAAGCTGCTCTTTTTTTAATCTAAGATATTTTTTATCCCTTCGGGATTTAATATCTTTCTCGTAACAAATAAATAACGGCAACACGAATACCCAGGAAAAAACGTATTTTATATTCTCCCGTGAAAGACCATTTGTAAGGCATTTGACATGTTTGATGCATTGATTAAGCTCTTTTTGATTCCCTATGTATCGCGCGAACTGTTGAACAATTTGAAGCTCAGAGTCAAGATAGCCGCACAAATCTTGAACTTCATCAACAAATTCTTTTGGATTGAAATTTTGTGAATCCATTGCTTTCCCTCTCAAAAGCTCCCCTATGATTTAGCCGGGGAAACGGAAAGGGGTTCTTCCGCTTATCGGCTGGCCTGCCTATCCCCGGACTATTCTTTTTATAATGCCAGAAAACTCCCCTTTTTTATAATGTCCAGAAACTCATTATTTATGCTTTTTCTTCTTTGTGCATTTCAATCACGTTTGAATTTGTTGCCGCGTCTATGATCTGCCCGGCCAATGTTGAAGCGTTCTTCAATGCCTCATCCCTTAAATGAGCATACCTTTGAGTCATAACCGGGGATTTATGCGTTAATAGTTTTTGTATTGTATATAAATCAACTTTGCCACTTGAGGCAAGCATTGAAGCGTATGTATGCCTTAACCCATGCAAGGCGCGAAAGTCATCCGGTATGCCTGCCGCCTGTTTAATAGGATTAACGCGCCGCCTTATATCTGTAAAGGGTTCACCGTCTGGCCGCACAAAAACATTTTCAGCAGTCCGGGGATGATTCTCTAATACATGCCGCGCCTGTTCATTCAAGGGTATTTTCTGGCTGACACCGCCCTTTGGGTTTCTGATAGCTATAAAACCGCGCTGAAAGTCAATGTCATTCCATTTCAGTTTGAACATTTCCCCGCGCCTCATTCCTGTATATAAAGCAAGGCGCATAATGTTGGCCGCCTCAATATCCGTTGAATTATCAATGGCCGTTAATAGCCGCTTTAATTGTTCGGGGTTTAAATCTTCTGTCTTTTGGTTATCAACTTTAACAGGTTCAAGTTCAAAATTTAGATTCTGGCATAATTGCCGCGCCACTCCAAAATGAACTATTCTTTTCAACAGTCCTAATATGTGCTTTATAGTTTGTGGTTTTAATTTCTTTGATAGTTTAACGCGCAATCTATCAACATCAAGCCTTATAATCTCATGTGGCTCCCTATCTCCAAAATCCGGTTTCAAATGGTTTTCAAAATTCCCCCGGTCGGTATTGATTGATTTAGAATCTGGTTTACTCGACTTGTATTCTTCCCATAGACGTTCCAGAGTCATTTTCCCGGTCTCTGCCAATTTTGCGACTTTTATCTTTTCGCGCCGGGCATTGTTAGAAAGCTCTTTCCCCTTTGAACGATCCGCGCGGATACCTGCCGCCCTTGCCGCTGTCATGTCATCTGCATACTGGCGGCCAGCCTTTTCTTCAATCTGCTTGCCGTTGCGTCTGTAATAGATATAAAAAACTTTTTCATTGCCTTTGACTATGCAATAAACACCCGGATATTTCGTCTTTATTCTGTCTTGCTTTGGCATTTTTCATATCTCCCTTGTCTTTGTATGCCGGAAACAATTTTCCCCAGCACTATCCCCAGCACGTGATTTATATATGATAATTGTTTAAAGTAAGTCAAGGTAAATCTTGTAGCCCTTGATAGTATTGAATTTGCACGGATTACGTATTTGCAGGTATGAAAAAGTAATTTTAGAGAAAAAGTAAAATTCAGCCTCTCACGCCGGAAACCGGGGTTCAACTCCCCGTGGGACTACCAAAATGAAATCGATGAGTTATAAAGATTTTTTGGCTTTACAATCATTAGTAAACTAGTAAAAAATAATATGGGTTTCATGATTGTGTGCACTGCGGCATCTGATAATTTTGTTAGTAGCAAAATTGAGTTTTAAAAAATTGCTAGCAGTTTTAAATTTGAGAAGGGGCAACTGTAAACTAAAATATATTAATTCTTCATATTCACGAAGAAGAAAATGCTTTACCTAATATTGTTCAGTTCTTAGAATTAAACATTACTGATTGTAACATCGCACCAAAAAAGATTGGGCGTTGCAAATTAAATAGATGCTCGATAAACGCTATGCGAATGCAATCCAAGGTCGATTGGTTATGGATAATTTGAATACGCACAATATTTCCTCCCTCTATGAAGCATTTGAACCGGCAGAAGCCAGACGTCTGGTAAAATGTCTTGATAGTCATTACACGCCAAAGTATGGCAGTTGGTTGAATATGGCGGAAATCGAGCTCAGTATTCTAAAAGGACAGTGTTTGAGTGGTCACATTTTTGACATGACTACCATGCAAACTCAAGTGGCCTCATGGGAAAAGGAACGTAATAACCGCGTGAAAAAAATATCATGGCAATTTAAAATATCGGATGCATGGATTAAACTGAAACGTCTTTATCCGAATTTATAAACGTTACATGATACTAGGTTATTAAATATAATTTTTCGTAAATAGCGTAGAATATTTTACGAATCCGCATAATATTCCAAATAAAAAGCTAGAAAATAGGTTGATTATTGTTTAATATTAAATTGTTAAATTAATAATTGTAGATTTTATTAAGAGGTGTTAGCTTATTAAGGTTGTCTATGTTTATAGTGTTAACCCGATCTATATAAACAATGTTGTGCCGAAGCAATAGGAGGATTGGCTATGTCTGTTGAATATAGAATCGAAATCAAACATGGCTATGGCCGATTGTATGTGTCTGGAGAATGGACTCGTGGACAGGAAGCAAATGAAGCTAAGAAGATCTGGGAAGAGCTCATGGAAGTAAGTAGGCAGACGGGGATATACCGTCTTATAGCGGTGTTTGATATTCCGGGATGTCTGCCCACAATGGAAGCCTTCGAGATCGCAAGTGCCCCTGTATCCTCTGCATGGGACCATCGTTGGAAGGTTGCCTTGGTCTACACTTATCCAGAGAGATTTGAGAGCAACCTTTTCTCAGAAACAGTCGCAGTGAACCGCGGATATAACATCAAAGCTTTCAGAGATGAATTAGATGCACTGGCCTGGCTAGAACTTGAATCAACGGATCAACTGTCGGCCAAATAGTTACAATAAGAAGGATGCACGAAACGTCACGTGGCCATGCGTGATTTGCATTATTAGACTTTTCAACCAGTAATCCTCAATTTTGACAGACACTCAATACTGAACCTTTGTGTTATCGTTAATTGAGAAAAAGCATAACCGGACACCATCTGCCCATTTGAGTATATGCAAATAATGAAAAAAATATAAACCCCTCGTGAAATATTTTTTTCTTGCGAGGGGCTAACGAGAACCGCTTATGCCGTCTTGTCTTTTAGACTCAATACGCACATTGCAGTATCTCGATTTCAGAGACATTGCTCTTAAATTTAATTCAAGCAATCTATATGCCATATACAATCATCACATTCTCTTCATTATAAAAAATGATTTTGGCCTGTAAAATCAATGATAAGTATTTATTAAATTCCAGCTAAATAATGGATAGGAGCAACTTTGCCGATAATATAATGAGGATTTTCCCCAACCTCCTGTTAAATTCGCCACTGATAATTATTGATTCCCCATCATTATCATATTAACCTTCATCTCTCCTCTGGATTTCTGCCTACGAGATTGTGTCTGGAATGACAATTTTTTGACTTTAGCGTAAATTTTTTAAAAGGGCTCTCAATGTGCAATAAGGATGGAACGACTAAAATAAAGCTTTATTTAAGAAATTTATTCTCAATTAAATCGGTAAGACCTTTTGCGTCGTTGATATCGAAACACGGAACATCCGCATCCAGCCTTACATCGGAAGCAATAGCCAGCAGATTATCTTCGCTGCCACACAATAATTCGCGCTTCAATTCGGAACGGAAAACTTCAATTTTGGGGAAAGGATTGCCCTTGTAGCCTTCAGCAAGAATTACATCCGCGTTTTTGATATATTTATCTCTGATTTCTTCAAGCGAATAATCACGATCAATATCTTCGATTAAAGCAACCCTCGTGGGACAGGCTATCACCGTCGCGCAGGCGCCGGCTTTTTTATGCCGCCAGCTGTCTTTGCCTTCATGGTCGATATCGAAGCCGTGTTTATTGTGTTTGATTGTGGCGACACGATATCCCCTCTTGATTAGTTCGGGAATCAGTTTTTCCACCAGGGTTGTCTTGCCGGAATTGGATTTACCGACGATGGATATAATCGGCGTCGTCATATTTAAGATCATCCTTTAATCAACGCATCGCCTTATTCACAACATCCTGATCAAAATAATTGCAGGACATTCCGGCGTCCACCACAATGCCGGTGGCGTTGATTCCGCTGGAAACCGGCGAGAGGAGAAAAACCACCGTATTGGCGACTTCCTCTGTTTTGAGAGCGGCCTTTCGAAGCGTCAATTGTTCGGCAAAAAGATAATTGTTCACGTATCCCGGAATACCCGCTGACGCCGATGTTTTTAAAGGCCCGGCACAGACCGCGTTGACCCTGACTTTGGATATTTCCGATAACGACTTTGCCAGAAACGCCACGGTAGCATCGAGCGCGGCCTTGATCGGCCCCATATAACCGTAGGCGGTCGCGCGCGTATTGCTGATGGAAATGGTGACGATGGAAGCATTTTCTTCAAAAGAATTTTTCAACGCGTTGGAGATCGCCACCAGCGAAAAACAGGAGATATTTGTCGCCTGCAAATAGTCCTGCACTTTTGTTTCATGGAATGTTTTGAGACCTTCGCTGTAATTCGCAAAAGCGATAGAGTGGACAAAACCTGAAAATCTGATATTATTTTTTGTAAAATATTCACCTAACTGATTGATGCTCTCACTATTTTCAACATCACAGATTAAAATAATGCTGTCAGGAAAAAGATTCTGAACTTTACTTCGGTTGTCTTCATTTTGAACGGAAAAAATAACCTTGGCGCCATTGTCAATCAGCCCTTTGGCGACAAAGAAAGCAACGCTTTTCTTATTGGCAACACCCGCCACCAAATACGTTTTCCCCGAAACTTGTAGAAAATCCATATGCGCTCCTTATACATCGTGCGTCAGCAACGCTGCCTGAAATATGGTTTTTAAAATCAATTTGTCGCCAACCCGAATTGTTCCGCTCATATAATAAGCGTTATCGATTTTATCATCAAGAGTCACTATCGTGGTGAGCGTATCGCCGGGGCGGGCAAAGTTTTTAAATTTTGCATCTTTTATTCTGGTGACAACACCGAGGCCCGGCTGACTACCGGCTCCCATTAAAATGGCGCCCGTTTGAAAACAGACTTCACATAACAGCACGCCGGGCATAATGGGATTTCCGGGGAAATGTCCCTGGAAAAAATACTCATCATCTCTCAATGTTCTCTGAGTCGTGATGGAATTGCCTTCTTTGCTGATAATTTTATCGACAAAAAGAAACGGCGGCCGCTGTGGAATAGCGGCAAGTATATCTTCCATTACAGACCTCCGGCAACGGTAATGGATGTTCCGGTAATATAAGAAGCTTCGCGGCCGGCTAAAAACAGAACCGCGTGGGCCACTTCCTGAACCTTGCCGAAACGCTTCAAAGGAATCATCTTAAGATATTCCTTGCGTTGTTCTTCAGGAAGATCGCCGATGAGTTCCGTATCAATAAATCCCGGGGATACACAGTTAACGGTAATCCCTTTTTTGGCTACTTCTTTAGATAATGATTTGGTCACTGCCAACTGGCCGGCCTTGGATGCCGCGTAGTTGGCCTGTCCCTGAAAGCCGATATCTCCCCCCAAAGAACTGATATTGATAATTCGCCCGAAACGATTGGCCATAAAGCGCGGTATAATTTCCCGCGACATATAGAAGGTCCCCGTAAGATTGATATCCAGAACCTTCTGCCATTGTTCGTCGGTCATTAAAGCCGCGACGGCGTCCTGCCGAATGCCCGAGTTATTCACCAGAACTTCCAGCGAGGGATATTTTTCATCCAGATATTTAAAGAAATTTTTAACGTCCTGCGAAGAGGCAACATCATATTTTTGAATATCAAGTTTTGAAACATATTGTTCGTTTTTATTTTTGAAATCATTTGCATATGCGTCATTGGACGCGTAAGTGGCAATAACCGTTGCCCCGGCTTGAAGAAACGCTGATGCAATTCCCGCTCCAATGCCCCGTGTGCCGCCCGTGACGATAACTCTCTGGTCATTGAAATCAAACATATAAACACCTCAGTCTAACTTTTCCAAATAGCTTTCCACCTCATAAGACTGGATGACACCGTAATTGGCCGCGCCCAGCCATCCGGACATAATAATACCAACAGAACCGGTATGAAACAAGCCCTTGATTTCTTTATCCAGTCCCATGGAAATCTCCAGTCCTTCGTGCTTGGTCCCGAACGAGGAGCCCTTTTCATGATGAGTGTACCTCTTGATGGTCAGGGGCGTTGCCGCCTCTATGTAACCAATTTTTTTGCTGATGCCGGGAATAACTTTTTCCAGACTTACTAATGTTGCGGCAATCAGTTCCTTTTTCTTTGCTTTATATTCTTCCTTACCTAAATTTGCCCAATCTTCATAACGGGCGTTTGTGGAAGCAACTATGGAGTAGCCCGCGTTTTCCAACTGGGGCCGCAATCTCGGATAGTACAGTGAAAATGTCCGGCTTGTCGTGTTCATGGAAAGAAGCTCATCGGTTTTGAATTCTTCCGCTTCTGAATAGAATATAAGATCACCGATATCATCTACGATTTCCCCTTCTCTGATTCCCATATAAACCTGACAGGAACTGGTATTGAGTCTTACTTTCTTTACTTTTTCTATAAATTGAGGACTGAATTTTTCCGCGCCAACAAGGTTGAAAATCGTACCGACAAGATTTCCGTTGGAAAGAACCGATTTTGAAACAATAGATTCTCCGCCGGCTATCACTCCCTTACACACGTTATTTTCTATAACAATTTTGTCAACTTTTGATTTCAGATGAATATCAACATTATTTTTCAGGAGTTCTTCCTGCATCATCTCGATAACAAGATCCGTACCGCCCCGAAAAGTATAAACGCCTTTGCTCATAAAATTGGAAAAAACGATTCCATAGGTAATTGCCGGATCTTCCATCGTGGAACCATTGGCGTAAACAATAGGTTCAATCAAGAAACGATGGATGTCTTTTCTCCCCGGGAAAAAACTTTCCAGCAGTTCACCATTGGTCATTTCCTTGTTGTCGTAATAATTCATATTCATGATGAGGTTGAAAAAATTATCGACCTGCTCTTTGGAAACGTTAAAATCATTGACGAGTTTGCTGGTGAAATCTTCCACTGTAAAGTCAGTCTCTATGTTATACAGAGGATTTATAAAACGAACCTTTTTGAGCTGAATTATCTTATCGGCTATTGCCTTGCTCCAATACTTCCTGCAGGTTTTTATCATCCCCACCGGAAATCCATGCAGGGAAACATCAAAAATATGATGCTCCTTACGATAAAACCAGGTAGCGAATCCTCCCAGCTTGTCATGAGCTTCCAGCAAAAGAACCTTGCGGCCGTTTTTTGCCAATTTATTAGCGGCTGTCATTCCTCCCAGTCCACCGCCTATTATGATGACATCATAGTTTTTTGTAATTTTATCATTTTTATTTAAAAGCATTTACTTCCTCGGATACTTCAGTTTATAACCAATATCATTTTTTGCGCTTTTTGAGGGATATTTTATTTAACCAATTCGGGTTCACCATTTCACCCCCAGCATGATGGAATTAAGACCTGACCCAATACCCAGCAAACCAATATTGCTGCCTTGCGGAATTTTTTTTTGCTCGTCGAAAATGTTCAATGTAACGGGCAGCGCCGATGCACCCGTGTTTCCCAAATACTGATAAGTGGTGAATGTGGGACAATCCTCCAATTTTAATGTCTGTTTTAAAAGCGTTTCATGAGCCACGCCAACCTGATGACCGACAAAATAATCTATATCTTCATTAGTCCATTTCAATTCACGTTTGGTTTCTTCCCAGGTTTTCTGGGCCAGAGCGACGCCTGATATCATGAGTTCTTCCGAATCGGTTTCCATCATTAAAGAAGAAGCGTTGCCGTTGCCGCGACAAAGAACATTGGCGGAAGAATCGACCAGAGATGCTCCTCCCAGAAGCAAATGGCCTTCATTCACATAATCCTTGTGCGAAACAGTATAGGCAACAGCGGCAGCACCGATGGTTAAATTGGCAATATATTTTTTGATGCTTTTTCTCGTGATGTCTTTATCACTTAATAAATGTTCAATGGTTTGAAACAGCAGCGGTCCTCCATTCTCACCGGAAACGATGAGGGCGTGTTTAATCAAACCATTATCGATCATATTGGCGGCAACCACGAAGGAGCTCATCATTCCCAAGCAGGCGTTGGACAGATCAAAAATCAACGTTTGAGGCCGCAGCCGCAAATTATGATGAACAATCGAAGAAGTTGACGGTTCCAAAAAATCACGGCAGACGGAAGCATGAATCAACAAATCAATCTGATCCGGCTTGACAATGTTTTTCTCAAATAAATTTTTAGCGGCCTGCGTGGATAAATCGCTGGGCATGGTTCCCGGCGGCCAGAAACGTCTTTCTTTGATGCCGGTCATCAATTCTATTCGGCCCGTGGGAAGTTTGAGGCGCTCATATAAAGGCGAGAGCCTTTCTTCGATTTCTTCCGAAGTCATTATTTGTTCAGGAAGATGATAAGCAAAAGAAGAAATGATGGCGTTTTTGAATTTCATGTTTTTTCTCCATCCATCAGGCAATGAAGGTTGGCCATGGAAATGCCGCTAAGCATTGCCCCGACGATTCCCAAAAAACCCTGATCGGTGCCGCATATAAACAGGTTTTTGATGCCGGTTCGGCCATCTCTGGCTTTTTGGGTTGTTCCGTAAACCGCTCCCTTGAAATGTCCGGTATATCGCGTAATAGTCTTTGGCGTAAAAACATCATGATAAAGAAGATTGGCCTGACACTTCGGAAGTACTTTTGCTATTAATGCCAGCGCCTCACTGCATACTTCTTTTTTTCTTTGAAGATAGGTTTGTTTATCCAATTCGTCCCATTTGTCAAAGTTGGCAATAAAGGTAATGCGAATCACTCCTTCATCATAATCGTCATAATCAAAATTATTAGGAAAACAAATGACGGCGCTGTGATAATCACAGAGATCGTGAGACTTTTGATAATCATACTGATCATGGTCGTTGTAGAAAATAATCGTTTCTTTGACGCCCGCATCGCCCGGCTTCTTATCAAAAAACAAAATGGTTTCCGTAAAACTCATATTGCCGATGACAGGAGAGTCGCTTTTTTCGGCAATAAGATCCATCGTTTCCGGCAGACCGATGGATGACATGACTTTATTCGCTTGGATTATTTCTCCCGAATCAAGTGTCACCCCAACGACAGAACCGTTTTCCACATTTATTTTTTTTATGCCTATCCCCAAACGCAGTTCACCGCCGGCCTGTTTATATTTTTCGAGAAGCAGGTTGATCACCGTGCGCACGCCATTTTTAGGCCTGCTGAAACCTTCCAGATAAATGCTTTTAAACATGATGACAAACTGGGAGAAATCCATATCATTTTCCCAGGCGCTTCCGTAAATCAGCAGGGGACAGAAAAGCATTTCCAGCAATTTCTCATCGGTGATTATTTCTCTTACCTTTTCTTTGGCGCTTTGAGGTTTGTTGTCCAGATTAACATCGTCAAAGTTTTTGACCAGTTCGAGAAGCCTGGCGAAATTATCCTTTTGATGAGGAAAATTTTTTTCTATTTCGTTTGTCAGCAATTGCGGATCATTGGAGAAAGCAATATTATATCCGGGGAAATTGATGCGTGAAAAATGCTGTTGCGATAATTCCAGTTTATCGTAAGGTATTCTTAATTGTTTAAGCAGTTTTGTTAAGGGCCGTCCTCTTTCACCCTGACGGGCGAAATTGGTCATGGCATGAAGGCCGACATCGAGTTTTCTGCCCTGGCGTTCATAGTAGGAATTGAGTCCCCCGGGCACCTTGTGTCTTTCCAGAATACAAACCTTTTGATCAAACATAGCCAGTCTGATCCCAGCCGCCAGCCCCGACATGCCCGCGCCTATTATTACCGTATCATAAGTGGTCATTATGAATTTAATGAAAGCTTGGGCCCCAGATACTCGATACAACTTTTCAGTGTTGCCAGCTTCATGTAATCTTCCTGAGGCACTTCAATTTTATACCTTTTCTTTAACTCCATCACGATATCCAGAAAATCCATAGAATCCAAATCAAGCTGTTCTCTTAGCTTTATATCATCATCGAGATTCGAAAGATCTTCATCGACTGCGATATCAGCGATGATATCAATAATTTTTTTTCTTAATACCTGATAATCCAACTTACCGCCTCCTGATTAAAATTTATTGTATATATTTTTTTATTATTAAAACTGAATTGATTCCCAGCATCCCGAAAGAGTTACTCAAAATATAATTAACGTCCTTTTCGACGGGATCGCCATTTACTAAATTCTTCAGGTCGCACTTAGGATCAATATTCTCAATATATTTACACGAATGAATTTTGTTATCGGTAAAGCTGGGCAGATTCCCAGCCAGCTCCAAAGCTCCCGCAGCGCCCATTGCGTGACCGATAAATCCTTTGGTGCAGTTGATATAAGTGTTTTCGGATTGTCCGAAGACAGCCTTCACCGCTTCACATTCGTTAATATCGCCGGAAGTTGTTCCGGTGGCGTGCAGATTAACTATATCAATATCGTTGGCCGTAATTTTTGCCTTGGCTATCGCGGCATTTATACATTCAATCTGTCTTTGCGTATCGGGAAGAACAAAATCAACGGCATCGGAATTGACATGATAACCGGCTATTTCACCGTAGATTTTTGCTCCGCGTTTCAAGGCATCTTCCAATCTTTCCAGAACGAAAATGGCACCTCCCTCGGAAACGACAATACCGTTTCGGTTTACATCCAGCGGACGGCTGGCTTTAGTGGGATCATCATGCGTTCCCAATGCTCCCTGACTCTTGAAACCGGCAAATATCCCGAAAGTGCCCGTACTTTCAGAAACGCCGCCAGCCAAAGCCAAATCGACTTCACCGAGCTGCAGCATTTGCATACCATGTATAATTCCGATATTTCCAGCAGCGCAGGCAGCGCCGATCGTGTAGGCGGGACCTGTAATCCCCGTATTTAAACTGACTTCACCGGCCGGTGTATTGGCTACAGTTCTGGGATTGTGATGATGAGACCATAACCCGGCATCAAGGTTATTCTGATGAAGTTCATAAATTTCATTTTCCGTTTCCACATTGCCGTGTTCTGTGATTCCCAGATATATTCCAGTTCTGTGTTTAACCAATGAATCCACGGTAAACCCACTGTCCTGCAATGCTTGATGGGCGCAATAAATTGAAATTGAACCGGCCCGTGTTCCGCGTCTTCGCATTTTTTTCTTCTGATAGAGATTCTCATCAAAATTGCAGTTACCCACAGCGACCTTGCCCATATAACGGACTTCCATTTCCGTTATTCCGGATTTTTGAGTCAGCAGTGCTTTGCGAAAATCTTTCAAATTATTAGCGTTAGGGGCGGTAAGTCCGACACCGGTAATAACAACCCTTGTATTTCGATCAGCCACAGGTATTCTCCCGTTTACTTATTAAATTTCTAACAATAAATATAATGTACCTATATCCACCGGAGCAATTTCGGCACAGTAAATCAGAAGACAACGAAGATAAGGAAAATTTCTGGAAGCGAGATCAATTCTTTCTCTTCCATCAAGAAGAGAGAGAAAGAATAACTTTAAGAATCGCCTCGCATAATCTCTCCAAAACATAAAAGCCGAATAATAAAGTAATAACAAGTCCGGTCTCTCATGTCAATAAAAAATTGAGGAAAAACTCAATTATTTAAGTTCTTGTTTTTTTTAAAATTTCTATCATAATTTTGGCACAGGCAAGCGTATCGGAAAGGGCGTCGTGATGTTGCAAATCAATATTAAAGTTTCTGCAAACTGCCGGCAAATTAGTAGGATAAAGACCAAATACCTTTCGGGAAAGTTTCATCGTGCACCAGAAATCGACGTCCGGCTTCACAATTTTGTGTCTTTCACAACAGGCGCTAAGGACATTACGATCAAAACTGGCATTATGCGCTACCGCAAAATCAATATTCTCAAAAAACGGCTTTATTGATTTCCAGTGCTGATCAAATGTCGGTTTGTCTTCAACATCTTCCCAGGCAATTCCATGAATGTAAGTGAACACAAAATATTTATAAGGCGGCCTGATAAGAAAAGAGGCTTGTTCAATAATCTCATTGTTTTCCACGCGCACAAGACCCAAAGCGCAGGCACTGTCGCGGTAATAATTTGCTGTTTCAAAATCCAGTGCGAGAAAATTCATATGCAATAAATGTTTGCCCTTTTTATCATGATAAATGCAATTCTCCTTTTGCATAGAGAACAGCGCGCCCCGCGATATGTACGCGATCTCCGGCGTTTTCGCAGAATAATTCACCGCCACGTTTAGATAGCTGAAAGGCATGCAACTGATTTTTTCCCAAACGTTCAGCCCAATAAGGTATCAGCGTGCAATGCGCCGAACCTGTTACAGGATCTTCAGGAATGCCGGCTTTTGGCGCAAAGAATCGTGAAACAAAATCGGACCGCTCTCCCTTTGCCGTTACAATGACTGCAAATGTATCGATTTGCATCAATTTACTTAAATCTGGTTTCATATCTTTTATTGTAGATTCATTCTTAAAAACCACAAGCAGGTCTCTGGATTTCAAAACTTCCAAAGGCTCCGCTCCAAAAGCTTGAGCAATCAGAGGAGATTTTTCCGCGGGTTCAGGTCTTCTTGCGGGAAAATTCATGGAAAGCAATTCGCCTGACCGTGCAACAGACAACAGACCGCTTTTTGTTTCAAAATCGACGGAAGACAGCGTCTCGTCAACAAACGAAAATATCACAAACGCGCTGGCCAGCGTGGCATGGCCGCAAAGATCAACTTCCATCGTTGGAGTGAACCAGCGCAGATCGTAAAGTCCTCTTGATTTGGGCACAAGGAAAGCTGTTTCCGATAAATTGTTTTCTGCCGCAATAGATTGAAGCACGTCAGTATCAAGCCATGACTTCAGGATGCAGACGGCGGCAGGATTGCCACCGAATACTTTGCCGGAAAAAGCGTCAACCTGGTAAAAAGGTATTTTCATTAATCAATGCTCCCTCGATTCTCAAAACATCTTAAGTGGTCAGATCGAAACGTCTCGATCTGATTGAATTTTGGGTATCAAACTAACACAACTTCTTTTCCCGTTAAAGTGAAATATTCCTTACTTACAAACAAGTATGAATAATTCCATTTCTCTTTCAAAGGATAACGAGGCGGCAAGGAGGAAACAACGAGACGTATTGTACATACGTTGAGGAAGTTGACGACGATGCCAACAAAGTTATCCAAAGAAAGGGAATGGAATTAAAAACCCCTCTTGAGACCTCAGCCTCAAGAGGGGCAACCGCTATATAAACAGATCATGATTTTTTTGCAGCGGTTAATTAAATTATTTACTCAATCCACAAATCGAGTTTATCGTCTTTCTCATGTTACAAAGTTTTTAACTACTTCAATAACCGGGTTGGTGAATAGAGCCATTAGTAGGGTGTAAAGAGCGAAGGCGCCAACCATTTCCGCTACGTACATCTTTTCATATTTCTTTTTCAGAGTCATCAAAATCAAACCGCCGACTATCAAGCAGCCCAATTGAAAGAACGGAAAATTAGCTGCTCCAGTTGCTGCATACTCGGCGAAACCAAAAGTTGCCGTGAAAAGAATAACCGCCGCTGCTACTGCTATTGTTCTTAATGTCTTTTTCATGATCTGTTACCTCCTAATAGGTAATTTGTTTATTTGCCTTTATATTACTGAAATTATCGTGCCATATTTACGGCGGGCAGCAAAAATATCGCAACTATCAGAATTAAAAGGATGTTTTTAGAAAAAGTCTCTGCTGGCTAAAATGTTAATTCGTAATTTTTCCTATTTATTTTAATGAAACATTAAAGCCGTTGAATAAAATATGAAGAAAAGAAAACCTGCCTTCAAGTCTGTGTTGTGATCTCTTACAGGAGAATAGAATGAGTAAAGCAATATCGTAAATATCAAATTATTAAGATTGCTATTCTCACACTGATGAACTCTCAATAAAAAACGGACTTGTGCTTTCCTGGGAACTGACACCTGTCAGGTGTCCAATTTCATCGAACTTGGTATTAAGGATTTAAATTTCTTTTTTTTAATTCCATGCGTACATCGATTCTGCGCGCTCTTAAGTCATCGGCTGTATATCCCGTGCCGCCTGTGCCTATGCCGGCGCCGCCTCCAACTCCACTGCCAAAAGAGCCAATTCCAAGACTGAATGCCGGGCCTGATTGTTTCTCCTGACGTTCAATTTCATCGTTGAGTCTGTAATAATAGCGAAGCAGATCTTCATTATTCATAGCCTTATAATTCTCAGCAAGCAACTCTTTTGAATTTCCTGCGCATCCCAAAAGAAAAGAAACAGCCATAAGTATAAAAAATAACGCAGTCATATTTCTGATCATCTTAATCATATATTTTTCTCCTTATTAATAATGCTTCTGTTGTAAATATATCCGTAAAGACTGCCATTAAATATGACAATTTTTCCATCACTACGACATACTTCGCTTTAATCAATGTTGATTTATTATAAACCAAATTTTTAGTTTGTCTATGTAGATTTTGGGGAGATTTTTGGAAATATTTTTCGGAGCGCTGCTGTAATCAAAAAGAAAAACCCCCTCAAGACATCGAGTCTTGAAGGGGCCGGTACTATATTACAGATCATGTCCAGGTAAGTTAAACATCCTTCTTTTTTTCACAGGCTTCCTGATAAAGCCTCATCATGCAAAGGAAAAGGCCTACCATAAAGAAGCCCAGCATAAAGTTCGGAGAAGTTCCTAGTATGCCGTCAAGTAAATGTCCGATGTAAAGGAACAGGAAAGAAACAACCACCATCGTAAAACCCCATGCCGAAAGCATCATCACTTGTCTGAGATTGTTGAATTGCTCATGGTGCGTCTTGTGTGCTGCTTGCATTGTTCATTCCCCCTTCCTTCTGAAGGACCTTGTCTAAGTACCTCTTAGCTGACGATCGTCTTTACCGTTTCAATGACCGGATTGGTGAAAAGAGCCATCAGGATGGTGTACAGAGCGAAGATGCCCACGACTTCACCGATATACATCTTTTCATATTTGCGTTTTAAAGAAACCATAATCAATCCGCCAACGATTAAGCAACCCAGTTGGAAGAACGGGAAGTTTGTCGCGCCTGCTGCCGCATACTCGGCAAAGCTGAAAGTTGCTGTTAAAAGAATGACTGCCGCCGCTACGATTGTTGTTGCCAATGTCTTTTTCATGATCTGTTACCTCCTTGGGGTAATTTGTTTATTTGCCTTTATTCATTGAAATTATCGTGCCATATTTTTTAAATGAGACAAATATTATTGTAACTGATTGAATGGATTAGCATTAATGCCATGATCATCAGGCCATTGAACTTACTTAAAAATTCATTCCGGTTCCTTTCTTTCAATAGAATGTTAAAATCGATTGAAAGAAATGTGAAAGACGGTCGAATTATGATGTTTTTGGAATTCCATTGACAAGTATCAGACAACCGTATTAAATATTTTCAGAATTTCAATAGTTATCGTTGCGCTGAGCTTGGCATACGTCTGGTTTCATTTCCAGCTTTGGAGTTTCATAAATAAATATTTATTACCGGATGAAAAAATGACCACACCAAAACAGAAAGATTGTCCGGAACGCTACACAATTTCTTATAAGAGAGAAGCTTTAAGTCTTTTCATTTATCTTGCAGGTGAATTCGGCCTGAAAAATCTGACAGCCTTCAATAATGATATTAATCGGGAGATTTCCAGTCAAAAGTTAGATTCTATAACCATCGACTTTTCGGGAGTTTGTTATCTGGATAGTGCTGCGGCATTGGCTCTGGTTCAAATCCAGAAGGATGCTATTGCTAAAAATATCTCATGCCGGTTGGTCAATTTAAACGATGAAGCCAAAGGAATTTTCAGCGTTATTCACGAAGATGCTTTGAACCATCCGCCGTTCAATCCCATACAGGATCATGAAGATTTTATAAGGCGGGTCGGACAGGCCTCTCTGAATATTATGCGTGATGTTAAAAATTTCGTTACGTTCATCGGTGATCTGACCGTTGCCATTGTATATACTATAGAACATCCTAAAACACTTCGAGGGAAGGATGTCCTTTTTTACGTCCAGAGGGCAGGCGTGGATGGCCTGCCCATTGTGGCCGTAATCGGGGCTCTGATCGGATTAATCATTGCCTTCATGTCCTTTTTACAATTAAAAATGGTCGGTGCTAATATATATGTTCCCTCACTGGTGAGTTTTGCCATGATCAAAGAACTGGGGCCTATCATGACCGCTATTCTTGTTGCGGGACGTTCCGGTTCCGCATATGCTGCTGAAATCGGCACCATGGCGGTCAATGAAGAAGTCGACGCGTTAAACACCATGGGTTTTGATTCCGTTCGCTTTCTGGCGGTACCAAAAGTTCTGGCCACTATTATTGTCCTGCCGATTTTGACTGTTTATGCCGATTTTTTCGGTATCATCGGCGGTATGATTATCGGTGTCACCAGCCTTGATCTGACGGTAACAACATATATCACTCAATCTATTAAAACCATCAAGGTATTTGATATCGTTACCAGCCTGATTAAGGCCGGAGTGTTTGCCGCATTAATTGCGGCAATCGGCTGCCAGAAGGGATTTCAGGTTCGTTCAGGCGCTCAGGATGTCGGTAAATTTACCACCTCCGCCGTTGTCGCCGCGATTTTTTTAATTGTGGTGGCTGATTCAATTTTTGCCATCATGTTCTATTATATATAGTCATCCTTCAGGGAGCATATTTTGGATACGGAAAAAAGAACCCCTATCATTGAAGTTAAAAATCTGACCGCCCGTTTCGGCGACAATGTTGTATTTGAAGATGTAAGCTTTCAGGTATATAAGGGAGAGGTGCTGGTGATTGTAGGCGCCAGCGGATGCGGTAAATCAACTCTGCTGAGAATCATGATAGGACTGCAGAAACCTTATGCGGGTCAGGTTTTGTACCAGGGGGCCGATATTGCCGGTGCGGATGAAAAAGAACTTAATCTGTACAGGCAAAATATCGGTGTCCTTTTTCAATCCGGCGCTTTGTTCAGTTCGATGACGTTGAAAGAAAACATTGAACTGCCCCTGCAGGAATATACCGATCTCGATCCTGCTGTTATCGACAAAATTATTAAGATGAAATTAGGCATGGTCAATTTAGCGGGTTACGAAAATTATAATCCATCCGAACTTTCCGGAGGCATGAGAAAAAGAGCCGGTATTGCCCGGGCCATGGCATTGGACCCGAAGGTGCTTTTCTTCGATGAGTTATCTGCCGGTCTTGATCCGGTTACCGCCGTGGAACTTGATGATTTGATCATAAAGACCAACGAAGCACTGGGCACAACGATGGTCATTGTGACTCACGAACTGGAATCTATTTACAAAATAGCCCATAGAGTGTTAATGATGGATAAAGAGGCGAAAGGCATTATCGCCGAGGGCAAACCGCTCGATTTAAAAAAGAACGCGACGGATCCGCGGGTCATTAGTTTCTTTTTACGCCAGATGCCTGCTGTGCCTGCCGAAAAGGGGTCTTATGTCAGCTAAAAGTTCAAAATTTCTAATCGGTCTATTCGTGATTGTCGGCGTGCTGATTTGCGCGGCGATTATAATCTGGGTTGGCGCGGCCAGAGTATTTATGAAGGGCTCTCTCTATTCGGTTTATTTCGATGAATCCGTCCGCGGACTGCAGGTGGATTCGGCGATTAAATACCGCGGTGTGGATATCGGCAAAGTCGAGAGCATCGACGTGGCACCCGACTACCGCCTGATTGAAGTGGTCATGAAAATAGAACTGGAGGGAGATTTACCAAATCAGACTATCGCTGTGATAAAGTCAGCAGGGATTACCGGAATTGTTTTTATTGAACTGGATAGGATCGAGCCGGGCGAATTAATCAATTCGCCTAAAATTACCTTCAAGTCAAAATATCCGGTTATTCCTTCGCGCCGGTCGGAAATGAGCCGCTTTCTGGCAGACACAGACATTATTATGCAGAACGTTAAAGGAATCGATTTCAAGGGTATTTCCGATCAATTGAAGAACACCGCCCAGGCCATAGAAAATTTTGCGGAGAGTAAGAAAGTGAACAATATCTTGACTAATATGGAATCTACTTCCGCCAATCTGAATCAGGCGATTGTCAAAATCAACAAGACAATTTCCGAGGGTAAAGTTGACAAAACTTTAAATGAAGCAATGGGAGTTTTATCAGATGCCCGCCAGTTAATCGGACAAGCAAAAAAAGAAATCGAAAATTTAAACTTAAAGGAAAAATCATCCCGAACGAATATTTTGCTTGATGATATAGACAAAAAAACAAAAACCATTACCAATGAATTGCAGGACACGTCGGAACATTTGCGGGTGACTTCGGAGAATCTGGAAAAACTTTCCGATAATTTAACAAAGAATCCATCGGCTCTTATTTTCTCCAAACCGGCGCCACCGAAAAAAGCCATGGAATAATGAGAGAGGTAAACAATGAGACAGTTATTAACGCAAGCGCACCACTGTAGCAAAAAAGTTCAGGGCTTTTATTTTATCATCATTGTTCTATCTTTCGTAGTTGCGGGTTGCTTGAGCAGCAGCAAGCCGCAATATGAAGTAGAAAACTACTTGTTGAGTTACCCTACGCCATCCTTTGATAAACTCGAAAAACTGAACGCGTCTGTAAAGCTCAACCGGTTTTCGATTGCCGCCGCCTATAATTCCACCAATATGATGTTCCGCAATGATCCTTACAGCATTGATTCGTTCAATTATTCCCGATGGTCAGTCAATCCGGCGGATATGGTTGCCGACAGCTTTTTGCGTGACCTGAGAGCCAGCGGCCTTTTTGGCGTGGTATATTCGCGTTACGAAACGGATGAAGGACAATTCGTTATTTCAGGCAGTATTGAGGAATTCTATCTGCGAACGGAGAGAAGCAACAAAACAGCTGTCATCAGAATTATCATTTCATTGCAAAACGCACGGGAAAAAGAAACCGGGAAAGCAATCATGTTTCAGAAAAAATACGTTCGGGAAGAGCCGCTGCAGGAATCATCGCCACGGGGATATAGCCAGGCCGCAAGCGAGGCTTTGCGGATAATTTCGGAACAAACCACTAATGATATTTACGCGGCTGTTAAAACAACTGTTCAATCAACGAAGAGTAATCCATGAAAGAAATATCTATTCAAACGAAGTCCCGTGTCGAGATGATAGACGTTACAGCGGCTGTCCAAAAAGCGATTAATGAGGAAAAAATCGAAACAGGCCTTTGCTGTGTTTACACGCCCCATACCACCGCGGCAGTGACGATTAATGAAAATGCCGATCCTGACGTGCCGCGCGATATTCTTGCCGCCCTGGAAAAGGCTGTTCCATTTTCTGCTAATTACCGGCACGCGGAAGGAAATTCCGCGGCGCATGTTAAATCTTCGCTGGTTGGCGCGTCCGAATTGGTCATCATTGAAAACGGCCGTCTGGTTTTGGGAACATGGCAATCAATATTTTTCTGCGAATTTGACGGTCCTCGTTCAAGAAAAGTTTTAATCTCTATTATTGCCAGTTAATGTTAATGTTTTGTCTTAAAGTTAAGATGAACCAAATTATTTCTTCCTTCCTGCCTTCCGTAAAACTCATCGAAAAAGAACGCATTGGATCTAAAACTATCAAAAAACACGACATACCTAAAACGCCTTATCAGAGAATCCTGGAATCTAAGCATATTGATAAAGAACTTAAACTATCTCTTACGAAACAACTTGAACTTCTAAACCCTTTTGAGTTAAACAATATCGTGCAAATGAAACTTAAAAAGATTACCAGGCTTCGGTAACATCTTTTATGATGCAATAGGAGAACATAAATATCAGAGTGTTTTAAATATTTATTGTCGGTCATGATTTATGTTTATTACGGATTGAAACGTAGCATATGTAGCACAGTTGAAAAATTGTTGAGTATAGGAAGTACTAAACAAAATTTCGATCATGAAACCAGCTGAATTGTTTAGTTCTACTTATCCACAGTATTTTAATGTCATCAGAATTGGGAATTACCACTTGTAATCAGTTTTAGAATCCACCATTAAATCAGCGGCAGTATCCTTTGCTTTTAGCCCATTCTAACGCTTTGCATTTTTCCAATGCACACGATTTTTGTACATCACGGCAGCCCAGACTGTCGTTGCCATATAATAAATAAGCCACCCCCCTGTTGGTGTAGGCCTCTGCATAATCCGGCTTCAGATGAATGGCCTGATTATAGTCACCAATGGACAACCGGCCGAGTTTAGCGTAAGTAGTGCCCCGGTTGTTGTAGGCCTCTGCATAATCCTGATTCAGGCGGATGGCTTCGTTGAAGTCTTCGATAGCTCGTTGATACTGGCCGAGTTTAGCGTAAACATTTCCTCTGTTGTAGTAGGGCGTGTCATAATTCGGATTCAGGCGAATGGCCTGATTATAGTCTTCGATAGCCAATTGATACTGGCCGGATTCGCCGTAAGTAAAACCCCGATTTGTGTAGGCCTTGGTATAATCCGGTTTCAGGCGGATGGCTTCGTTGAAGTCTTCGATAGCTCGTTGATACTGACCGAGTTCACCGGAAACAACTCCCCTGCCCGTGTAGGCTGTGGCATAATCCGGTTTCAGGCGGATGGCTTCGTTGAAGTCTTCGATAGCTCGTTGATACTGGCCAAGATCATGATAAGCAAATCCACGATTGTAATACATCAGGTATTTATCTTTTGTCACCATTAAAGCATGACTCCAGAGATTGATGCTGTCTTTCCAGCAGCCGCATTGATTCCAGGATAAAAACGATAGGATGGCCAGAAAAATTATCCCTGCCGGAAATACAAGCCTTCTTCTTATTTCTTCACTTTTAATCAAAGTTGGTATTCCCCATGCCATCATAATTGCAAGACCGATAGAGGGCAGATAGTGATAACGGTCGGCCATAGCGTATGGCGCCGTTAGGGATATCTGAATGATTCCGATGACCGGAGCAATGGTTATCGCGTACCAAAACCATCCGGCAAACAGATATGGCAGGCGGTTTGCCATGACAATGACAAAAGAAGTAATAACAAGAATCAGCAAAGTTGCTCCCACGACTTGCCAAAGGGGAATTTGATCTGTGAAAGGATAGAGAATCGCCATATTATGAGGCCAGAATGTTTTTACCAGATAAGTCACAAAAGCAAGAGGCGCGTTGACTAGGCGGGAAACAAGTTTTATATTAGTAGCCTCCGGCACATCAGGAGTATTCGGATTATAAAGCGTTATGATAACAAGAACTGCGGATAAAACAAAAAAAGGTAATTTTTCCCACAGTTGCCATAATGGAATTATTCCCCCAATCCTGGGTTCTGATAATTTCTGGACACGGGATGGAAATATATTTTTCTTCAGAGCTTCTTTTTTTAATTTGTTTTTCTTTTTAGCTTTACTTGTGGAAGATTGTATAGCTTCCGGAATGTTTGTCATGATTTTTTGCAATTGAAGACGGTCCAGTGGCCAGTAATCCAGAAGGATCATAACGATAGGCAAAGTAACAACCATGGGCTTACTCATAAGAGCGCAGGCAAAGCACAAAAGAACCGGCAGATATCTTCTTATAACAGGCTTTTCCGTGTAATAGACATAAAGGCATAGAGTCAGCATCCAGAAAAAAGCGCTTAAAACATCTTTGCGTTCAGCTATCCAGGCAACCGATTCCACATGAAGCGGGTGGAGCGCGAAGAGTGCGGCAACAAAGGCGCTGCGCCAGATTGTCCCCGTCATGCGGTTAAAAAGCCAGAATAACAGCAAACAGCTCATTAAATGCAGGATAACATTGGTCAGATGATAACCGCCGGCATTCAAACCATGGAGTTGATAATCGAACATGAAGGAAAGCCACACCAGAGGGTTCCATAAGTCGGCATATCTTGTGCTAAATGCCCAAAGAAATCCGTCCAGCGTAATTCCTGATTGAATATGAATATTCTTTGCAACATAAGCGGTATCATCAGAAACGAAATCAAATTGATTCGCCTGCCAGAAAACGGCAAACGTAACAACTATCAAAACGATACAAACGATTAATTTTTGTCTGTTGGGGCTGATATTCATTTTGTTTAGCATAGAGACCGACTCCAGATATTTGTACCACATGTTATTGGCGATAGAGTATGCCTGATAAATCAGCGGCAGAATCCTTTGGAATTTGCGACTTCCAATAATTTACAATTCCCTAATTCACATGCTGTTCGCGCGTCGCGACAACCGGAAATTTTATCGCCTTGATTTAGATAAACAAAAGCCCTGTTGTTGTAAGCATCGGCATAATCAAGTTTTAACCTTATGGCTTCATTGAAATCCTCTAAGGCTTTTTGATAAATACCAATCTTCATATAGATGATTCCCCTGTTGTTATAAGCTTCCAGATAATCAGGGTTCAAGCCGATTGCCTTATTGTAATCCCCAATGGCCAGTTGATACTGACCAAGTTGGCCATAAATAATTCCCCTGTCGTAGTAGGCTTCGTACAGATCAGCTTTCAGACGGATTGCTTCGTTATAGTCTTTTATCGCCTGCCTGTAATTGCCAAGTCTTTTATAGATGATTCCCCTGTTGTTGTAGGCCATCCAGCAGGCGGGATTTCTTGCGATGGTCATGTTCCAGAGCGTTTCGCTATCACTATAATTGCAGGTTTGCCGCCAGGTCAAAACGCCCAGAACCAGCAACAGAATAGCGCTGAAAGCCGGAACCAGAAAAACGTTTCTCTTCTTCAATCGGTCAGATGCCCAGGTTATTCCAGCCGCAACCAGTCCGATGGGTCCTATGATTGAGAAATACTGCCAATGGTCCGCTACCAGCGAGAAACGCATGAAATAAATGTCCCGAAAACCCAGAACAGGCAGCAGCATCACCACAAAGTATCCCAGCCCAAATAACCATGCCTTGCCCCATCTCTTGCGAAAGTGCAGGAAGACTGCAGCGCACGCCAGTACCAGCAACCCAGGCACATATGACAGCAGTTTCGTCGCATCGATTTGCCACTTTGGATAAACGAATGCGAGATTCACCGGAAGCAGCGCTTTATAAAGATAAAACCATATCGCCCAACCCGCTCCAGCAAGGCGCGACCAAAAGCTGTCCGCACGTACCACTTCTGATCCTATGACTTGGGATTGGAACCAGACAGTAATCAAACCCAGCAGTACCGCAATGCCGAAAAACGGCAGCGTCAACCTTACATCCCGGCTGCTGACCCGATCCCTCTGCCACCATGCTAATCCCAACAGCACAATGGGTAGCGGCACCACGGCTGTCTTGCTCAATAACGCGAGCACAAAAGCCCCCAACGCCATTCCATACCAGCGCCATCGATCTGTCTCCTCAAATCTCAGGTAGAAGAGAAGACTCGTGACATAGAATAGCATGGCCAGCGTATTCTTGCGCTCGGTGATCCACGCCACCGATTCCACATTGACCGGATGGACCGCAAACAAGGCCGCCGCCAGCCATGCTCCGGGCATTCTCAAGTGAGTAAGCACCCGCCATATCAACACGGCACTCAGAGCATGCAGGAGCACGTTGACGGCGTGGTAGCCCAACGGGTTTGCGCCCCAGAGGCGCCATTCCAGCCAGAGGGTCGTGGATGTCAGAGGAAAGAAATCCGGTGCATTAGTGGTGAACCAGAATTGATACAGGCCGTTGAACTGTTTGATCAGGGGATTATCAACCAAAAACGTATCATCATCCCAGATGAACCCCGCATGCCACACCGGCTGGTAGACCAGAAACACCGCCGCAATCAGAGCGATGACAAAAAACCATTCCTTCAGCGCGAAAGAATAACAGGTCGGCACCGTCTGTGTCAATTTCGTCTGAACACGCTCGCAAAAACCTGATTTCGAACTAGTCTGGGTTAACCGAGATTTACCTTTTTTCAATGTCACTATTTCCCTACTCTTGAGTTAGTACAAATATCCCCTATTTTTTTATATAAAAGCGTTTGACCTGCTCCGAATGTTTTGGACTACTCCGAACAATAGCTGTGGTTTGCGTTCTCTAATGATACTGTTGTTATAAGCATCTGTGGTTGTAAGCTGTTAATAAATTTCAGAAGCTGTCTAACAAAAGATTACCAGATATACTTAGAATATCATGTTAGCTGTAGGTTAGCAAAAATAAAACAAGGGGATAACCGTAATGAGTTAACCCCTTGTTTTTCTGGTGCGCCCAGGAGGATTCGAACCTCCGACATTCAGATTCGTAGTCTGACGCTCTATCCAGCTGAGCCATGGGCGCAATATAAAATTTCAGGCCGCCGTTAATAGCATACTAACGGAATCGGCACAATTTTCAAAAACTGGCGGAGAGAGCGGGATTTGAACCCGCGGTACACCTTTAAAGGGCGTACAATCGCTTAGCAGGCGATCGCTTTCGGCCACTCAGCCATCTCTCCGCATTTTATTCAGCCGATATTTAATTTTATTAATCCTTGACGGATTTTTCAATCTGGCGGAGGGAGCAGGATTCGAACCCGCGAGGCTTTCACCCAACGGTTTTCAAGACCGCCGCCATCGACCACTCGGCCATCCCTCCATAACTAATCAAATTTCCCGATTATTCTTCAGACCATTCTACGGAATAATTCGTTCAAGTCCTTTCATATAAGGACGCAGCACATCCGGTATTATGATGCTGCCGTCCGCCTGCTGATAATTTTCTAAAATCGCCACCACGGTTCTGCCGACAGCCAAACCCGAACCGTTTAACGTGTGCACAAATTCAACCTTTCCGCTGTCGTTCCTTCTAAAACGGATAGAGGCGCGGCGCGCCTGAAAATCTTCAAAGTTGCTGCAGGAAGAAATCTCCCTGTACGTATTTTGTCCCGGCAACCAGGCTTCCACATCATAAGTCTTGGCTGAAGAAAATCCCAGATCGGCCGTGCACAAACACACTGTTCTGAATGCAATACCCAGTTGTTTAAGAACTTCTTCCGCGTTGGCTGTCAGCTTTTCCAGTTCATCATAGGAATTTTCGGGCTTGGAAAATTTTACCATTTCCACTTTGTTGAACTGGTGCTGACGGATCAATCCCCTTGTATCTTTGCCGTATGAGCCGGCTTCAGACCGGAAACAGGGTGAATAAGCAACCAGATAAATCGGCAACATCGCTTCTTCCAGAATTTCCTCGCGGTAAATATTGGTTACCGGAACTTCCGCCGTCGGAATCAGATAATATTCCATTCCTTCAATTTTGAAAAGATCTTCCTTGAATTTCGGCAACTGGCCCGTTCCCGTCATGCTTTCGCTGTTTACCATAAAAGGCGTCAGGACTTCCGTATATCCATGCTTCCCCGTATGCAAATCGAGCATGAAGTTGAATAATGCCCGTTCCAGTTGAGCGCCCGCCCCGCGATAGACTGTAAAACGAGCGCCGGTAATTTTTGCGCCACGGGCGAAATCCAGAATATTCAGGCTTTCGCCGAGTTCAAAATGCTGTTTGGGCTCAAAATTGAAAACAGGTTTTTCACCCCAGGTGCGCACAACCGGATTGTCTTCTGATCCGCTGCCAAACGGCACCGATTCATTCTGGATATTCGGCACAATCATGACAAAGGCATTAAGCTCTTCTTCCGTGACACGCAACGCTTCGTCATATTCTTTTATTTTTGCCGACACATTACCCATCTTCTCAATGAGAACTGAGGCATCCTCTTTTTTCTTTTTAAGTTCGCCAACCTGCTTGGAAACGCTGTTGCGTTCATTGCGCAGAGTTTCTACAGACTGTAAAATATCTCTTCTTTTCGTGTCCAAAGCCAAAAAACGGTCGAAGTCGATTTTCTGGCCCCGCGCCTCCATTTTCTGGCGCACAAATTCTATATTCTGTCTTAAATATTTAATGTCTAACATAATTTACCTTCACAATCTTTTACTTATAATACCTGCCAAAGACGGGTTTTCCTATCACTTTGGGATGTTGAAGTCAATGATTTTATCGGTTTAATCAAAGCTATGGACGGCTCAACCTGTTTCTTATTATATTTACAACAGAGTGCATTTCAGGACTTTTCAACAGATAAGCGCATAAAAAGAAAACGCCTGCCCCTGCAAAAATGGAAACCGTAAGATAAATCAATCTTTCTTTAAATACGGTACATGTGTTCCACGGCATAAAATAATTAATCAGCATGATTGCACCGACCATAAGTGTCGCAGACATGATAATTTTTAAAATGGATAGGTAAAATGAACGATCCAGGAATTTCCCGATTTTTCTTTTCAGCACAAAAGACAGAGTAAAAACGTTAACCGCGGCGGCAATGGAAACGGCCAAAGCAAGGCCGTTATGTTTAAAGGAATACATTAATGCGAGACTCACAAGCACATTCACAATCAGCGTGATGATTGCCGCTTTCATCGGCCATTTGGAATCCTGAAGAGAATAGAAAGAATTAATGAACACGCGTACAATGGAATATGCCCAGAGACCCGTCGCGTAACAGAATAGGGCCTGACTGGTATAGATAGCTGCCTGAGCCTCAAAAGCGCCTCGTTGAAACAAAACGGAGATGATGGGCAGGTTCAGAGCCATTAAGGCGACCATTGCCGGAATAGTCAAAAAAAGCGTCAGCCGCAGTGAAAAAGATATGCTGGATTTTAACTCATTGATATTACCTGCGGTAACATGTCTCGAAAAACTCGGCAGCGTTGCCGTTCCAATGGCAATGGCAAAAACTCCCAGCGGTAATTGCATGATCCGGTCGGCATAAAAAAGATACGTGACACTACCACCCGGCAGCAGAGAGGCCAGGCTTGTTCCGATAAAAACATTGATGGTGTTTACGCCACCGCTGAAAATTGCCGGAAGGATTAATACGCCTATTTGTTTAACCCCCGGATGATTAAAATTAAACCTGAATCTGAATTTCATGCCGTACTTCCCCAGAAACGACCACTGCAAGGCCAGTTGCAATATTCCACCGATCAGAACACCTACGGCCAATGCCGTGATCGGTTCTGCAAAGAAGGGGCGCAGGCACAGAGCAGCCAATATCATGGAAATATTCAGCAGCACCGGAGATAATGCCGGGGCAATAAAATGACGATATGAATTCAGAATCCCCATACACAGGGCACCCAATGAGACAACAAAGATATAAGGAAACATCAGTCGGTTTAAAAAAACAGCCAAAGCGAAATGGCTTGGTTCTGAAATAAAGCCGGCCCCGATAATTCCGACAATGAGCGGCGAAAAGACAATGCCCAGAACCGTTATTCCGGTTAGAATCATTGATAGTATGGTAAAAGTGTTATACGCTAATTCGAGAGTTTCTTCTTTTGTCCTCTTGTGCATGTATTCGGTGAAAACGGGAACAAAAGAAACGGTAAGCGAACCTTCACCCAACAGACGGCTTAATGTAAAGGGAATGCGAAAAGCAATCCAAAAGGCATCAGTCATCCAGCTGGCGCCGAAGATCGCGGCAATAACCGTGTCGCGCAACAAACCAAAAACGCGGCTGACCATTGTTAACGATCCCACGATTCCGGCTGCTTTGGCCACTCTGGTATTTTCTGATTTTTTTGTTTTTTCCATAAAATTTATTATATTATTTAATTTTATCTTTACATTTGGGACGAAATAAAAACGTGTTTTTTTGTAAATCAAATTTACTTCAAAATATTATTAATTTTGGATTCCAATTCCATCCTGTTTATATTATTAATCATAACTGTTTTTCTGCGTGATTTTGCGCCGGCAAATATTTCCATCTGGCTTTTTTTCAGTCCCAGTTTATCGGCGAGCAATTTTATACAAGCCTCATTCGCCGCTCCTTCCACAGGTGGCGCGGTAACCCTGATTTTTAAAGCGCCATCTTGCTCGCCCAATATCTCAGCACGTGACGCGTGCGGAATTACCTGAATATCAAAGGTCAGACCTTTTTTTGATTCCTTTAGATTGATCATATGGTTCAAAGAGAAATCCTTGTCCTGAGAAAACTATAATCGCTGCGCCAGTTGAATCATGGTTTCCACCAGAAAATATTTCAGAAAAAGAATGGCCAACAAAACAATGACCGGTGAAAAATCAATACCCGTATTGCCCATGGGCAATTTCCGGCGGATAGGTCCGAGAACCGGTTCGGTTACGCGATATAAAAAAATCACAATCTGATTGTAGGGATCGGGATTAACCCACGATATCAAGGCGCGAAAAACAATAATCCACATATAAATAGTCAGCGCGATATCCATGATCTTTGCCAGTGCTACAATAAGATTACTTAAAACAAACATAAAAGCACCTCTCTGTTAAACTGGCAGCCGGTCTTACCCGGAAACTGCCGTGGATATTGATTCGGTAAATTTATCCAGCGCTTTTCCAAATTCCGCCGGTTGCTCCAGCATCACCATATGGCCGGCATCCGCAATTATCTTCAGGTTTGCTCCTTTAATTTTCGCGGCAAGCTCGCGGGACAAATCCGGAGGCGTCATCTTGTCTTCCGCACCGCAGACGATCAAAGTGGGAACTTTGATTTTTTCCGCATCCTCTGTTAAATCCAATTCATTGCATGCCAAAAGATCGCCGTACAAAATATCAGGTTTTGCCTGAGACATGCTTTTACGAAACAGAGGCGACAATTTATCACGGTTTTCTTTCGCCAGCGAAAACTTGCACATCAAATCAACGCTCTCCGTCGGCATTTCCGGCGGGTTTGTTTTTAAGAATTCCAGCATAAAAGGATTAACCGGCATTCTCATTCCCCCGCCAAGGCAAACAATGCCCGCCATTTTTTCCGGATGGCTTATGGCAAATTGAAGCGCGATAGCCGCGCCCAGAGAATGTCCTACCAGTATCGGCCTATTCAGCCCGATAACATCCAGCAGCTTGTTTATCCAGACGCAGTAATCTTTTACATGATTCTCACCGCTCCCTTCGGAACGCCCGTGGCCGGGAAAATCTATCATCGCTATATTATATTTTTCTTTGAGTTGCGCATACTGATTTAACCAGGCCGTGTGATCGCCGCCGGAGCCGTGCATGAAAATCAAACTTTTTTTATGCGCATCGGAATCGCTCTTGACCATCAGGCAGGCAATTTTTACGGAATCAACGTCAAAATATTTCAGCATCTGTTTTCCCCTGAAAGCTAAGTATCACAAAAGCAAATTTTAATGCAACGGAAGAAATGAAACACATTCAAGCAAAGAGGATTAAATCCAAAACAAAAAATGATCAGGATCATCATTGATTCTCATAATGTTCTTTTTTTGAATTCCTTTTCCTAAGGCATTGTTTCACTCGGAAATCATCAAAAAACTGCTGCACTCTAATTTGACATGTGATACAAGCATAAATGGTCGGCAGCTATGTTAAACAATATAAATATTAGTTCTAAAAAACAGAATTTTATCGTCTGTATCTTTTTAACTGTGGCTACGTTTGCTGTTTTCTGGCAGGTAAGTCAATACGATTTCATCAATTTCGATGATCCCATTTATGTCACAGAGAACAGTCATGTCCAGTCCGGAATCACACTGGAAGGATTGCGTTGGGCTTTCGGCACAACCTATGCTGAATTCTGGCATCCCCTGACCTGGCTCTCCCTGATGTCGGATTATCAACTCTATGGACTGAATGCCGGTGGCTATCATGTGACCAACGTCATCCTGCATCTTCTTAGTACTTTATTGCTGTTCTGGCTCTTTCAACGCATGACCGGAGCAATCTGGAAGAGCGCTTTTGTCGCGGCTCTTTTCGCGCTTCATCCGCTGCATGTGGAATCGGTTGTCTGGATTACTAAGCGCAAAGATGTCTTGAGCGCGTTTTTCTGGATGCTGACTTTATGTCTTTATGTCTATTACACGGAGAAACCGGTTATAAAAAGATACCTTCTTGTTCTTTCCAGCTTTGTCCTGGCTCTAATGAGTAAACCAATGGTTGTCACCCTGCCTGTGATTATGATCCTTCTTGATTACTGGCCGCTGAATCGCTTTGAATTGAAAAAGGATCACCCGGTCTTATGGCAGATGAAGGAAAAACTGCCGTTCTTTCTTCTGTCGGCTGTTTTTTCCATTATTGCGATTTATGCGCAATACAAACCATCTGTAAGGCGTTTTTCCTTTCCTCTAACGTCCCGGCTTGCCAACGCATCTGTTTCATTTATGACTTATCTGACCGAAACATTCTGGCCTCATAACCTGGCCGTTTTTTACCCTTTTCCCGAGCAAATTCCAATGTGGCAGGTTTTAGGCTCCGCTTTAATGATTCTTATTATAAGCATTGCTGTAATTATAGCGGTGAAGCGTTTGCCATATCTCATTGTCGGATGGCTATGGTATGCGATTACGATTATGCCGGTAATCGGTATCATTCAGATCAATCCACGCGCAATGTCTGACAACTACACTTATATCCCCCTGACAGGGTTATTCATCATGATAGCATGGGGTGTTCCGGATTTTTTGAAAGGATGGACCCACCGGAAAGAAATACTTTTGACATTATCTGCATGTAGCATTTTGTTTCTTTCAATTATTTCATGGACACAGGTCGGGTACTGGCAGAACAACATTACATTATATGATCACACTTTGACAGTTACTGATAATAATTGGCTCATTTATAATAACAGGGGGTTTGCATATAACAACCTCGGCAATCACAAACAGGCGATTAAGGATTATGACAGAGCGATCGAAATCATACCAGATTACGCAATGGCCTATAATAACCGGGGTAATGCCTATAACGTCCTGGGCAATTACAGGCAGTCTATTGAGGATTATAACAAGGCGATCGAAATTAACCCAAGCTATGCAGATGCATATAATAACAGGGGTGTTGCCTATATTAGCCTTGGCAATTACAGACAGGCGATTGACGATTTTGGCAGAGTGATTGAAATCAACCCGGGTTATGCAGGTACCTATTCTAACAGGGGTCTTATTTATATAAAACAGGGTAATAATGAACTGGGCTGCGGTGATGTGCAAAAAGCGTGTGAATTAGGAAATTGTAAAACATTGGAATGGACTAAAAGCAAAGGATACTGCCGTTGATTTGACGGGAAACTCGAAACAGATTACACAAACATTTCTTCTTGGAATAAATATGCGATTGAGCAGCAGATGTCTTATGCGTTGGAAGGCATACTGGCAAACGAAATCCACAGGGTTTGATAAATAGTTGAGACAATTTGTTCTGAGGTTTTTATATTGACAGCAAGTATTAACATGTGTTTTTTAAAGCCATCATTATAATGGTAGAAGGGAGGTTTTCTAATGTTTCAAAGAAAAAAGATAACCATCATTGGCGGCGGGAAAATGGGAAGTATCATCGCCCAGGGATTAGTCGATAATAAAATTGCTTCTTTCAAGAATATCATCATTACGGATATTGATGCCTCAAGACTTGATTTCCTCCGTTCATCAATGAAGATAAAAGTTTCTCATGATAACGCAAAAGCAGCAAAAGAAGCGGACATCATCATCCTGGCTGTCAAACCGCAGAACATGGCCGCGACACTTCAAGAAATCCGTTCGGCCGTTGATAAATCAAAGCTTGTTATTTCCATAGCCGCAGGAATCACAACAAATTTTATTGAAAACTCTTTAGCCAAAGGGGTCCGGGTTGTAAGAGTAATGCCCAATACGCCCGCGCTTGTCGGCAAGGGAGCGGCGGCAGTAGCCGGGGGAAGCCGCGCTAAAGCCGGTGATATTAAACTGACTAGAGCTATTTTCAATGCGGTAGGCGTAAGCATCGAGGTAGAAGAAAAATATATGGATGCCGTAACCGGATTGAGTGGCAGCGGTCCTGCTTATTTTTTTCTTATCATTGAAGCACTGATTGAGGCCGGACTGAAAAAGGGATTATCGCGGTCTTTATCCAAACAACTGGCGGCACAAACTATGCTGGGAGCCGCCCACTTGTGTCTTCAAAGCGATAAAGAGCCGGCGCAATTAAGGGAAATGGTAACATCGCCGGGCGGCACGACCGCCGCCGGATTAAAAGTTATGGAAGAAAAAAACCTTAGAGATATAATCATTGCTACTGTCGAAGCGGCGACAAAGCGATCCGAAGAATTAGCTAAAGGGAAATAACGATCTTTATTCTCTAGTCTTCATCCTTTTGTTCTGGTTCGATGATGTAACTTTCCGGTTTGTCAAATTCCGGAGTAACAACTCTTTCTTCCTGCTTTGACTGTTCCCTGGCTGGTTCAATAACAAGCGCAGAACGTTCCTGCTGTATTTCCGGCGGATTTTCACCGGCAGGCGCGGGCTCTATTGGAACTGTTTCCGACGCAATATTTGCCGCCGGCAACATTTCCGTTACTGCCTCTGCCTGTTTTCTTTTTTTATGGCGAGATCTTCGTCTGCTTTTCTTCTTAGTAAATTTTTCTCCACCTGTTGAATCTTTTTCATCAGTAGCTAACCCGGTATCTTCTTCCGTTTTAACAGATGTTTCTTCGGGTTGTTCCGGAATTTCCGACGGCTGCTCTTTGATCGTTTGCTGTATTTCTACACTGTCCCATGGTACTTCAATACTTCCGGAAATATTCAAAGCGATATTAAATTCCGATTCCAGGTTCAGAAGTTCGCTTCTTTTACGGTTGAGGATGTAATTGGCAATTTCATGAGGTAAATTTATTTTTAATTCGGAATAAATACCTTTGACGGCTTCCGATTCAATTTTGCGAAATGCACCGAGTGCCGCATATTCCAGAGACGGACGTAAACCGCTGCCTTTGCAGTAGGGACATCTTGTGTAACTTATTTCCTGAATGGTCGACTGCTTTTTCTGTCTTGATAATTCGAGTATGCCAAACTTGGAAATGCGTGAAAGCTGAATTCTTGCCTTATCAATGCTCAGCGCTTTCTTGAAAGACTTCTCCACTTCGGCAATATGCTTTTTGTCCTCCATGTCAATAAAATCTATGGCTATCAATCCTCCAAGGTCTCTGAGACGCAGTTGACGGGCAATTTCCTCGCTGGCTTCAATGTTTGTTTTAAATGCTGTTTCTTCAATATTCTTTTTGTTGGAGCCACGGCCTGAATTCACATCAATCGTTATCATCGCTTCCGTCGGATTGATTACAATGTGTCCTCCGGATTTCAGCTCCACACGTTCCTGATAGATGATGCGTATTTGTTCTTCCAAATGAAAACTGTCAAACAAAGGAGTTTTTTCTTTATAATGCTTGAGCATCCTTATATTGCGCGGAGCGATTGCCTTCAGGTAGGCGCGCATTTTGCGGAAAGTTTCCAGATCATCAACCATAATTTCGTCGATTTCCGAAGTAAGATAATCGCGTATACTGCGCACGCCGAAATCCGTTTCCTGATAAATCAGGGAAGGTTTGTCGATGCTTTTGGCTTTTTTATTGATTTCCTTCCAGAGACGCACAAGATGCTGATAGTCGCGGGAAAATTCCTGCTTGGTCCGGTTATACCCGGCTGTCCTGACGATAAATCCCATATTCTCCGGGATTTTAATCTGTTTTATGATATTTTTTATTTTTTGACGGTCTTCTTCATCTTCCACCTTGCGAGAAATACCGCTGCCGGGTTTGTTGGGAAGCAGAACAAGATATCTTCCGGGAAGAGAAACGTAAGAAGTTAAAAGGGCGCCTTTGTTGCCGACAGCTTCCCTTACCGCCTGAATGATTATTTCCTGTCCCGCTTTTAAAACAGGCTTGCCATGGGACTGCCCGTTTTCCTGTTCGGTCAAATACTCCGGACTGACATCCTTGAGCGGAAGAAAACCGTCCTTGCTGCCTCCGTAATCTACAAAGGCAGCCTGCAGGCCGCGTTCAACCTTGAGAACTTTTCCTTTAAAAATATTTCCCGTAATGGGTTCTCTTGTCGGCATTTCAATGTTGAAATCAACCAAAATGCCTTTTTCGTTAACCGTAGCCATCCGCATCTGTTCTTTATGAACAGCGTTAACGAGCATAATATGTTTCATAATTGTCCTTTTCGTCCGGCTGATATTTTCACGCGTAGTCGCGCCCCATAGACTTTTTGTGTGTCTATTTGCAGAAAATACCTCAACCTTTTGTATTTATAGAAAGGCGCTTATATCGCCTTTTCCTATTCTTATAATTTCTATATTATCATCAACCAGGCTTACGACGCTCGATGGCTGAGGCACTATAATACCACCATCGATAATTAAGTCAACCATGCTGCCGAAATATTCTTTGATGACGGAAGGATCACCCAACGTTTCACCCTGTGGATTTTTAACGCTGGTGCTGATGATCGGTTGGCCGAGTTCTCTGATTAAAGCCAGACAAATCTGATTATCCGGCACCCTTATACCCGTAGTTGATCTTTTCGGCAAAATAATTTTGGGCACAAGCCCGGATGCTTCCAAAATAAAAGTGTAAGACCCCGGCAAAAGCCTTTTCATTGTTCTGTAAGCGTAGTCGGTAACATTGGCATACTGACTGATATGTTTTAAATCGGAGCAGACAAAACTCAAAGGTTCTTTTCTGTTTCTTTTTTTTAATTCGTAAATTCTTTCGATTCCTTTTTTGTTGGATAAATCACAGCCTAAACCGTAAACCGTATCGGTAGGATAAATGATTATCCCCCCCTGACGCAGCACATCCACAGCCTTTTTGATAAGGCGCATTTGCGGATTCTGGCTGTTGATTGACAGCAACATTTTTTCGATTCCTGTTTTTTTTGATTTTATAACATATATGTATAGCAAGAAATAAACACTTTCGCAATGAAAGCTTCAGCAAAGGAAAGGAATGACACATGGTATATTCAGTTGCATGGAAAAAGATGCCTTTCGGCGTCAGGTTCCATGCAACTTGGCATCACTTTTCGTTAAGGTTATCTTTGCTCAATTTATACTGAATACTATCAACAAGCGCCTGCCAGCTGGCTTCAATGATATTTTCAGAAACACCTATCGTGCTCCAGAGTTCTTCGCCGTCTGTCGAATCCAGGAGCACTCTGACGCCGGCCGCTGTGCCCTCCGAACCTTCCAGCGTGCGCACTTTGAAATCAACCAGACGCATTTCCTTGATTTGCGGATAAAATTTTGTCAGCGCTTTGCGCAGAGCATGATCCAGAGCGTTCACCGGACCGTTTCCTTCCGCGGCTGTTAATTCTTCTTCGCCGGCAACCGATATCTTGATGGTTGCCTGAGAAAGGCAGGGGTTATTTTCCGTGCGCGAAGTAATGACGCTGAAAGTTTCCAGGTTAAATGGTTCGACAAATTCTCCGATTGCTTTCTTGATCAGCAGAGAGAGAGAACCGTCAGCGGCATCAAACTGAAAACCGCGGTCCTCCATAAGTTTGACTTCACGGACTATCTTTTTACTGACAGCGTCATCTTTAGTTAGATCAATACCCAGTTCTTTGGCTTTATATTCAACATTGCTTTTCCCTGACAAATCGGAAACCAGAACACGCTGATGATTCCCGACAAGTTCCGGTTGGATATGTTCATAGGCTTTGGAGTTTTTGACCACAGCGCTGACATGCACTCCGCCCTTGTGAGCAAAAGCGCTGCGTCCCACAAAGGGCCGCGCGTTAAGCGGCGGTACATTAGCAACATCGCTCACGAAATGAGAAAGATTGGTAAGCTGACGGATTGATTCCGGCGGCAGACACTTTTTGCCAAGTTTCAACTGTAAATTGGCAATCAGAGTAATCAAATCGGCGTTGCCGCATCTTTCGCCATAACCATTGACGGTCCCCTGAACCATCACGACGCCTTTCTGAACGGCGGCAAGAGAATTAGCCACGGCAAGCCCTCCGTCATTGTGTGTGTGAATCGCCATTTTTTCCAAAGGAATATGAGAAGAAATTTTTTTCACAATCGCACATATTTCATGAGGAAGAGAACCTCCGTTGGTGTCGCAAAGAACAATAAAATCAGCTCCGGCGGCCAGCGCCGCTTTCACCACTTTGGCTGTATAACGGGAATTATTTTTATAGCCGTCGAAAAAATGCTCCGCGTCAAAAAAAACTTCCTTGCCCATGGATTTCAGATATTCAATGGAATCGGCGATCATCGCCAGATTTTCATTGAGATCCGTTTTTAAAATGTCGGTCACGTGCAAATCCCAAGATTTGCCGACAATAGCAGCCGCGCGAGTTCCTGCTTTTACCAATGCTTTCAAATTCGGGCATGCTTCCGTTTTAGAATTTGCACGGCGCGTGCTGCCAAACGCGGTCAGGCGTGCATTTTTGAATTTAACACCCTTGGCCATTTCAAAAAAACGCGCGTCTTTGGGATTTGAGCCGGGCCAGCCGCCTTCAATATAGTGAAAATGAACATCGTCAAGGCGCTGGGCAATACGCAATTTCTCTTCTGCTGAAAAATTTGTTTGTTCTCCCTGCGTGCCGTCTCTTAAAGTTGTGTCGTACACCAGTACTTTATTTTTTGTCATTTTTTACCTCGCTTTCAAAAAAAAACCGCTGCCGGTATTGCCTGGCAGCGGATTGAATTTTCGTTTATTTAGAGATGATACTATTCCGCGACCCGGCCTCCTATGAAGAAGCTAATTATAATGTTGCTAATTATTATTTCCTGAATTTTGATTGTGTTCATAGTTCCAATATTTACCTTTGTGGGAATATTAATTTTTTCGGCAAACTTTGTCAATAGAAATGTTTTTCTTATGATTCTTACACTTCAACATGCACAACCGTCATTAAAAATGATTTTTATCGATGAGTTGTATTCAGAAAAGAAACTTAAAAAAGTGTTTCCAGTAAGCATTTCTTCCTGCAATCCTTTTTTTAACAACTCTCCACAACTGTGAATTAGGTGTAACATTCGCTGCTTTTGCATTGTTTAAACAGAGATTTCTTAACGGAAAGTATGGGCATCATTGCGCAAGTTTTCCATCGCCATTCATGAATAGTTTTTGATATGAACCAAACTTATAAAAGTATTTGACGCAGGCTTGTTTTTAGAATGAATTTAAGGATTAGAATCCTTTGCCCTGCTTGAAGTGTTTATTATACAGGGATATCTTTCGTTTGTTCTCCGGATAAGCGATAAAGTTATTATCCATTGTGCTTACCCGCTCCTGACGAAACACCATCTCGATGAATCCAAAGAACTTGCGTTTGAACTCGCTCCAACTCTTCACTTGCAGGGTGTGGTGAAAGAGGAACATGGGTCTGCAATGAAATATTAAATAGGCCTTCTTCGTCATGTAATCAATCTCTTCATTTGTTAAAACAGTCCAGGGCCGAGGCAGAGGCTTGTCTTCCACTTTTCCGAGTATGTACTCACGCCAATAGTCGAAGTCCGTATCCTTGACCATCTGCCGCCAGTATGGTGTGAGAGGCTTTGCGGTCAACTTGGAAAACTGGACGTAATCCAGTTTCAGTGACTTGGAAAAATTTACAGTTTCCCGGAAAGTTTCCCGCGTTTCACCCGGTGCTCCGATAAGGAAGAATCCCAGTGTCCTTATGCCGACCCCCCTGGTGGCTTCAATGGTATTGCGAATCTGCTGAAGGTTGATACCCTTGTTAATGCGATCCAGAATATCCTGCACGCCCGATTCAAGGCCGTAGTAGATGCGTGAACAACCCGCCGCTTTCATCTTGCATAGAAGAGTTTCATCGACACAATCGATGCGCGTACGGCACGCCCAGGTGATATCCAACCGTTTTTTTATAATCCCGTCACAGATGGCTTCAATGCGCTTACGGTCGATACAGAAATCGTAGTCGAAAAAGTCTATCTCGCGGATGTTATAATTGTTATAGCACTCTTCTATCTCGCTAAGAACAGTCTTAGGACTGCGCGGGTTATAAGGGGTGTGGCTGGCCTCGCAGAAAAGGCATCCCTTCGGGCATCCTTTGCTCGTTACCATGACAGTAAAGTTCTTTCGCTCTGTCGTAAATTCTGCGTAAAGTTCGTTCGGCAGAAGATGCCTCGCGGGGTTCGGGTAGTCGTCAAATTTCGGATCCTCACCGTAGGGGGTCATTTTGACATGGCCATTTTCTTTGTAGATCAGACCGGGCACATCCTGAAAACGGCGCTGGCCTTCCATCTCTTCAAACAGACGCGGCACAGTGTAATACGCGCTGTTAAAGCAACCGAAATCGGGACCTTCCACAGAAACGGATTCATTCGGATAAACTCTCAGGTTATATCCGCCGATCATGACCGGAACTTTGAGATTTTTTTTGAGGAAACGCGCCCACTCCAGCGTCTCGGGGAACATGTAGGTGGTCATCATAAAACCGAGAATGTCCGGTTTCCATTCCTTTAAGCGATCCAGCACGTCTTCCTTGGTCAGGCGCAAGGTTCGGGCATCAATCAGAATTGCATCGTGCCCGGCTCTCTGGGCTATTGCGCACACCCATGCCATGGACAAAGGAGGAAACAGCCCGAAATATCGCTGGACAATCCTTAGGTTCTCCTCATGAAGTTTATACTTGAATGGATTGAAGACGCACGCAAGCCTCATATATTATTATCTCCCCGTTGATTATCTGATAACACGTGATCAGATAATCAACAAGCAATTTACGACTGTAAAAATAAATTCTTATTCATAGTCATTGTTTAAACATGTTCTCATTACTGCATCCCATACGTCAATTCATTCCCTCTTTTTCGCTTCCCCATAGGCTGTTCAAAAACGGTTTTACAAAAAATAATCCGAGCAAAACGGGAAAAATGCTATCGGCAAAAGTGATTAAGAGGCTACCCGCTAATAATTTATCAGGGGTTGCGTAACCTGAAAAAAGAAACAGAACGGCTGATTCCCTGATTCCCAAACCCCAGTAAGTTATGGGGATATAGGCAGCGATGATTGTCGCGGAACCAAAAAGAAAAAGCGCGTTAGCAGAAATATTTATATTAAGAGATTTGAATAGAATCAGAATTATGAGCAATTTGAATCCTTCGATTCCAAAAGAATGAAACAAAATAATCTTTATCGTCTTAAAATCATAATTCTCAATTAAAGACTTCGATTCTTCCGGCAGTTTCTGAAATTTCTTTAAAAACCAGACCACCAATCGCGGAATATATCGAAAACTTAAAGGTGCGACCAGCAAAAGAATCAGCAGGAACAGTAAAGCAAAAATAATTCTTTGAGGCAGGCTTCGCAAATAAAGGATGCCGCCGAAAGCGTAAAAAATAATAAGAATAATAAAACTAAAAATGTAGCCCAAAGATATCGAAACAAATCCTTTGGTATAAGAGAGATTATGCTTCTTCTTCATATAAGCTGCGATGGCCAATTCTCCCATCCTGAAGGGAAGAATGCCTTTTATAGGATTGCAGCCCATCCTGATTATAACAGCCTCAATAAAGGAGAGACGGCATCCCATGACCTCGACGACTTTTTGATATCTCATTGAGGATAATAATAAATGAGCAAAAACAGAAAACAGTATACCTGTGCAAAGCAACTTAATGTCTGTTTGTTTTATAAGGGCAATTACATCAACAAACTTAATCCTGGAAAAGATAATCACAAATATGGCAATGGTTGTAAGCCAGGTTAATGCAAATCTTAATATTACCTTGTAATTTGATATTTTTGCGTAATTCAACTGGTTGTGATTTTGAGGGCTCATCTAATTTATTTAATTTGTGATTTGATAAGAACTTGCCTTTGTGAAAATAAGTATAGAAAGGCGGTTGGGGGATGTCAATGGATATTTTGCAGAAAGGACTGCTGACGTGATAATCTGAAGACTCGAAGTTTAAACAGACAATCGGCTTATTTCTGAAATGTTGATTTTCTAATCCCGCTGTTTTATGCTACATTGCAATCAGAAATAATTTAAGAAATATTTAGCGCAATGATATGAAAAATAATGATTCGGTAGTATTATTTCAACCCAAAATGGGATTATACGACCTGGTGGTCAGAAACATCCCTGTAGGCCTTCTGGCTCTTGCGAGGGAGCTCTCCGGCAGATACAACGTTGTTATCATAGATCAGCGGCTGGAAGGATGGAAAGAAAAACTTGATCGTGCTTTGCATAACAAACCAATCTGCGTAGGCATTACTTGCCAGACGGGCAGCCAGATACGATATGCCCTGGATGTGTCCCGATCCATAAAACAAATATCAAATGCACCTATCATATGGGGAGGCGTTCACCCTACTCTGATGCCGGAACAAACCCTCAGCAATGAATATGTTGATATCGTTGCGGCGGGAGAAGGCGAAATAACCATGCGCGAAGCTGTCGACGCTCTGCACGAAGGCCATAGCCTGTCGAATATTCCCGGACTCTTTTATAAGGAGAACGGCGCGGTGCGCAGTAATGTTTCACGGTCAGGCGATTACGATCTTAACGCCGCTCCCCCTGTTCCCTATGATTGCATTGACTTCAGGGATTATGCCGGTTACGCGGTCCAGAATTTCGGCAAGAACACGTATTATATCGAAACAGGCCGAGGGTGCCCGTATCGATGCGACTACTGTTATAATTCGGGAATGGTAAATAAAATTAGACGATCACTGAAGGCGGAGGGAATATTAAACGCGATTCTTCATCTGCGCAGGTTCACACCTCTTGAAGGTGTAACCTTCATTGACGATAGTTTCCTGTTCGAAAAGGAGAGGGTCTTTACGCTTACCCGCTTATTAAAGGAAAACAAGATTACACTTTCCTGGAATTGCGAAGCCAATATCCGAGATATAAACAGGATGACCGATTCTGAACTTGCGGAACTTGAAGCATCCGGATTAAACTGGCTGGCCCTGGGAGTTGAATCCGGCTCTCAGCGGATACTCAATAACAGCGGGAAGAGCCTGAAAATAGACGAGATCAAAGAGGCCGCCGCAAAACTTGCGAAATACAATTTCTCCACTCGTTACAATTTCATGAGCGGTTATATCGGTGAAACGGAAAAAGATCTGAAAGACACCACCCTCCTCATTCGAGATCTGTTGCGTCATGACGCGCGAGCGTCAATACGCGGATTTACCACTGTTGTCCCCTACCCTAAAACGAGTTTCTATTCTGCCGCGATTAAACACGGGCTGCGCGAACCCCAGCACCTCGAAGATTGGGAAAGTTTTTCTCCCGCGGACTGGGGAGAGCTGATACCGTGGATGAACACCCGGGAAAAGCGTTTGCGCAGGTTGTTGTATATCGCTTCATTTTTTATCGATAAAAAAGCTCGTATTAATGCTTCCATGAACATGATGGGTTTAATGATGAGGGCATTGTCATTTTTATATCGCCCCGTCGCGTTTTTTCGATTTTCCCGTCACTCACTTTTCATGCCGGTTGAACTCTGGGGGTTTTTCCTTTTTAAAAAATGGGTAAACCGGAGAAGCAGGGCATGAAATTTTTGAATGTCAGTATGCTGAATAAATCTCCAACAAAAAATTTAAAGATTTGCAATGCTGCAATAGCAAAGGAATGGCATCCTGAAAAGAACGGCAGTCTAAAGCTGACAGATCTGACAGGGGGGGGTAATAAGAAAGTATGGTGGCAGTGTTCGAAGGGTCATGAATGGGAGGCAACCATTAGTAACAGGAACAGTGGGCGTGGCTGTCCCTATTGTGTCAACCAGAAAGTTAATGATGAAAACTGCCTGAAAACAATTAAACCGGCTCTGGCAGATGAGTGGCATCCGGAAAAGAACGGCATGCTGACACCCAAACAGGTCACAGCATTTTCCAATAAGAAAGTCTGGTGGCTATGCTTGAAGGGTCACGAGTGGGAGGCAACTGTCGCTAATAGAAGCAATGGGCGCGGTTGTCCGTATTGTGTCAACCAGAAAGTCAACGATGCAAACTGCCTGCAAACAGTTACGCCGACTTTGGCCAATGAGTGGCATCCGGAAAAGAATGGCACCCTGACGCCAAGACAAGTGTCAGCATTTTCCAATAAGAAAGTCTGGTGGCTATGCTCGAAGGGTCATGAATGGGAGGCAACGGTTAATAACAGAAGCAATGGACATGGCTGTCCCTATTGCGCCAAGCAGAAAGTCAACGATGAAAACTGCCTGCAAGCCGTTGAGCCAACTCTGGCGGAAGAATGGCATCCCGTAAAGAATGGCAGTCTGACGCCGATGGACGTTACAGCCGGTTCCGGCAGGAAAGTTTGGTGGCTATGCTCGAGGAGAGGTCATGAATGGAGGGAAACAGTTAACCATAGAAGCCACGGGCGGGATTGTCCTTATTGTTACCATAATAGACACAGATGGCAACGTTTCTAACAAGTCCTCTGTTTTAATTTAACGATAAAATGAAATTTTGGAAATTGCGCATAGTTGATTACTTTTACGAGCGGCTCTTATTTATTTCTTAGTCTTATTTCCATTCACACAACTTTCGAATTTTAAACAGTCAAAAAAATGCTGAACTCTAATTTTACATGTGATACAAACATCATCGGCAGGTCACTATGTTAAATGCGATAAATATCCATTCAAAAACACAAGTTCTGATCGTCTACATTTTTTTAACTCTGATTACATTCACTGTTTTTGGGCAGTTGAGTCAATATGAATTCATCAATTTCGATGATCCCGTTTATGTAACAGAAAATCATAATATCCAGTCCGGAATCACTCTGGAGGGAATTCGTTGGGCATTTTCCACAACCTATGCCGAATTCTGGCATCCTCTTGTATGGCTGTCTTTAATGTTCGATTATCAGATTTACGGCTTGAATGCCGGTGGTTATCATTTAACCAATGTTATCCTGCATATTTTAAGCACGTTGCTGCTGTTCTGGCTCTTTAACCGTATGACCGGAGCAATCTGGAAAAGCGCTCTTGTTGCGGCATTCTTTGCGCTTCATCCGGTTCATGTCGAATCGGTCGCCCGTATATCTGAGCGCAAGGATGTCTTGAGCGCGTTTTTCTGGATGCTGACTCTTTGCTTGTATGTCTTTTACACGGAAAAACCGGTTATCAAAAGATATCTGGCGCTCATGTTTAGTTTTGTCCTCGCCCTCCTGAGCAAGCCGATGGTCATCACTCTGCCTGTGATTATGATTCTTCTGGATTACTGGCCGCTAAACCGTTTTGAATCACAGAAGATCAATTGGTTTCTGTGGCAGTTGAAGGAAAAACTGCCATTCTTCGTTCTTTCAGCAGTTTTCTCTGTCATAACGGTTTATGCAAGGTATGAGCAATCTGTGGAATACGGCTCCTTATCTCTTTCTTTGCGAATACAAACCGCGCTTGTTTTTTTTGTAACCTATCTGAGGAAAATGTTCTGGCCGAATGATCTTGCTCTTTGTTACCCTTTCTTAGATCAAATTTCTTTCTGGCAGGTCTTGGGAGCAGCTTTTCTGATTATTGTCATCAGCATTGCCGTCATTGTAACGGTGAGGCGTTCGCCTTATCTTTTTGTCGGGTGGTCATTGTATACGATCATGATACTACCGGTTCTCGGAATCGGTCAGGTCGGCATTCACTGGTTGCACGATCATTATACTTATCTGCCATCTATCGGCATTTCCATGATGCTTGTATGGGGAATTCCTCTTTTGTTGCCACGCAAGGACATCCGCACAATCATTTTATTTCCGGCAAGTATAGCATTAATAATCACCCTGGCAGTTTTAACCTGGCAGCAATGCGGCTACTGGCAAAACAGCATCACTCTTTTCAGACATGATTTGCAGGTAACAAAAGATAACTATCTGTCACACAGTAATCTTGGCCTCGCTCTGGCTGAGCACGGCAAAATTAAGGAAGCCATTGATCATTACGATGAGGCAATCCGTCTGAAACCTTATTATCCTTATCCGTATTCCAACAGGGGGGCCGCTTACGCCAGACTGGGTCAATACAAACGCGCCATTAAGGATTTTGACGAAGCCACCCGACTTAATCCGGATTATGCCGAGCCGTATCTTAACAGAGGAGCGGCTTACGGCGACCTGGGCCAGTATCAATCAGCCATTGAGAATTTCACTAAAGCAATCCGCCTTAAACCTGATTATTTTAACGCCTATTTCAACAGGGGAATTACTTATTTTAGACATGGCGATAAAAGGCTTGGCTGTTATGATGCGCAAAAAGTTTGTGAATTGGGAGACTGCAGATTGCTGGAATCTGCTAAAGCTAACGGATTCTGCCCTTGATTTTTTAGTAGATCTTTTTTAATCGTAATCCTCACGCATAACAACTGCCGGCGTATTGAGAACTACTCGATGATTGTTTGATATCGGAATTTGTCAGCGGTTTTAAAGTTCCCCATCAAATCAACGGCAACATTCTTGACCTTTAGCTTTCCATAGTTCACAACTTCCTAATTCACACGCTTTTTGCGCATCATAACAGCCCAATATTTTATTGCCCTGATTCATGAAAGCAACCGCCCTGTTTGTATATGCTTTGGCATAATCAGGTTTAAGGCGGATTGCTTCATTATAATTCTCAACGGCACGTTGGTATTGGCCAAGTTTTGCGTAAGCAAATCCTCTATTATTATATGCCTTAAAATAAACATGGTTCAGGTCTATTGCCTTGTTGAAGTCATCAATAGCGAGTTGAGTCTGGCCTGTTTCACCATAAGTAATTCCCCTGCTGTTATGCGCCAGATAATTATTCTTAGTCACCTGTAAAGCATGATTAAAAAGCTCAACGCTGTTCTTCCAGTAGCCGCATTGCTGCCAGGTTAAAACTGTCAGAATAGCAAGGACGGCTATTGCCGCCGGAAGTAAAATCTTTTTGCGTATATTGTCACTCTTAATGCAGGATAAAAGACCCCAGGCCAGCATAATAGCAATGCCAATAGAAGGCAGGTAAGTATAGCGATCGGCCATGGATTGTGTGCCGACTTGTATCAGTCCGATTACCGGGACAAGCGTGCCCAAATACCAGAACCAGCCGACGAATAAGAAAGGCATTCTTCTGATAGCATAAAGAACAATGATGGTAATCCCAATCAATATAAGAAAGGAGACTAAAACCGGCCATAACAAAAAGGAATGTCCATAGGGATAAAATACTGCCAGATTAACCGGCCAGAAGATTTGACCCAAATAAGCGACATAGGAAATGATTGCATTGGTTCCACGTTCGGGGAAATGCAGACGCTCAACAGAAGCAAGCGCCCCTCCTTTGTTTTGCGCCCATAAAGTAATGATGCTGGAAACAATTGCCAGAAGAACAAAAGGAACCTTTTCCCATATAAGCCTGTCGGTTGAATTAAAACCTTTTCCCGGCTCATCAATTGCTTTCTGCCAGCGTTTAAGCGGCCAGTAATCGAGTAGCATCAGGACAAAAGGCACGGTGACCAGCATCGGTTTGGACATCAGAGCCAGAACAAATAATATCAGACACAAAAGATACCGGGATAATTTGGAGTTTACAGCATAGAAGGCGTAAGCATAGATACAGGCCATACCGAAAAACATGCTTAAAACATCTTTTCGTTCTGCTGCCCAGGCCACTGATTCCACCCGCAGGGGATGGAGGGCAAAAAGAACTGCGGCAAAAGCGGAAGGCCAGAGATTATTTGTTGTTTTATTTAAAAAGAGAAACAAAAAGATAACGGCGCCAATGTGCAGGCATAGACTAATCAGATGATGACCGGAAGCGTTAGCTCCGAAAAGCTGCCAGTCCAGTATATGTGAAATCAATGTCAAAGGATGCCAGTTGCCCACAACAACGGCTGTAAATGCCCATTTAATATTTTCAAGATTAAATCCAGATTTAATATTATTGTTTCCAGTTATGTATTCGCTGTCATCAAAATTAACAAAATTATTCCCTGCTATCCGGCCGAAGGCGGCGCAGGAAACGACAATTAAAAATATAATTATCAAATATTTATATTTTTTATTCATAAGCCGGATCATTATTTAAAAGCAGAATTTATTATAAGATATAAAAACTCTTAGTAATGTATCATTTTTCTAAGTAACAAATATATAAATAAATTACTCAATACTGTCACGTAACTAAAAGCGCTGACAACATTCACAAAAATATTTACTTATTAATTCTATAAGTGTCAAATATAATAACATTATTATTTAACTTGACTTTATTCTGTACTGCCGGTCATAATTTATAAAGAGAAATAACTATTCGGAGAAATTAATGATGTCTGAAAATCCCCTGCGTTTACTAATGAACCCGCAGTCCATTGCGGTTGTCGGAGCAAACAATAACCCCACAAAAATGGGATCAATACAGGCTTTGAATATTTTAAAAGACGGTTATCCCGGCAGGTTTTATCCGCTCCATCCCACGGAGAAAACCGTTTTGGGATTTAAGGCCTATGTGTCGCCGGAAGATTTGCCGGAAGCTCCCGATCTGGCCATGCTGATCATTCCAATAAAAGCAGTTGCTCCTCTTTTGGAAAGCTTCGGCAAAATCGGCACGAAAAGAGCCATCGTTATCACCGCCGGTTTTAAGGAAACAGGGGATGCCGGACAGGACATGGAAAAAAATATCAACGAAATAGCAAAGCGCTATCAGATGCGTTTTGTCGGCCCCAACTGCATGGGAATAATCAACTCTCAGATTCCGTTAAATACAACGGTATTGCCCATAGACAAAGAACCGGGTTTTTTGGGCTTTGCATCCCAGAGCGGCACTTTCTTAAGTCAGTCCCTGCCCTATTTGAGAAAAAGAGGAATCCGCTTCAGCAAAGCCATCAGTCTGGGCAACGAAGCCAGTATCAATATTGTTGATGCTCTGGAATATTTAGGAGAAGATGAACAGACGAAAGCCATCATCCTTTACATAGAAGGAATTCGCGAGGGAAAAAGATTTTTAGAAACAGCCCGCAGGATCACGCCGCACAAACCCATATTGGCTCTATACGTGGGCGGTTCTTCATCCGGCGCCCGTGCGGGCTTGAGTCATACAGGTGCCATGGCCGGCCCGGATTTTCTCTACAATGGCCTATTTAAACAAGCCGGCATAATCCGTGTAAACTCTATCGAAGACCTCTACTCGCACGGCTGGACTCTGGCGACACAACCGCCGATAAAAGGAAGGCGTGTCGGTATCATGACCAATTCCGGCGGTCCGTCAACAACCATCGCCTGTACCTGCGATTCGGTCGGTCTGGAAGTTCCCCGTTTTTCCGAAGACCTGCAAAAAGAAATCAGAAAACATATTGAACCGCACGCGTCCGCGGCCAATCCGGTCGATCTGACTTTCGACCTGAGTATGGAGAAACTGGCCGTCACCCTGCCGGAAATTGTTATGAAAAGCGACGAAGTAGATGCGATTATTCTTCACGGCGTCATGATGAGCGGTTATTTGAAAGAGATTTATCCCAATTTAAAGGATACTATAGGGAATATTTCTCTGGAAGAATTTTTAAATTTCACCCAGCCAATGGCAACGGGAACTTTTGAATTGTCCCGCAAGTATAAAATACCGATGCTGATATCTTCTTTTTTTGATCATGAAGATAATTATATCAAGCGTTATCAGGATACAAACACACCGGTTTTTTATTCTCCGGAAAATACCGCGCGGGCGTTGGCTTCTCTTTATAAATACAAACAAATAAAAGAACGCGGCCCCCGCAAAGAAATTATTCTGCCAAAAATCAAAAAGCCGGCGACGGATATCATCAGGCAGGCTATTCAAAACAAACAAAAGGCTCTGAATGAACACGCGGCTAAAAAGTTGCTTGCCTGCTACAGTGTGCCGGTTACCAGGGAATTAATTGCCTCAACAAAAGCTCAAGTGCTGGAGGCGGCAAAGAAAATCGGTTATCCCGTGGCGCTCAAAGCCTGCAGCTGGGAAATCATGCACAAAAGCGGCAAAGGGCTTATTGCTTTAAATATAGAAAACGTCTCCCAGCTTAAAGATAACTTCCAATCTATTCAAAAAGCAGCAGTAAAACCTGTACCCGTGCTGGTGCAGGAAATGATCAAAGGCAATCGAGAATTTTTAGCCGGCATGACTCGCTTTGACGGATTTGGCCCCGGCGTTGTCTTTGGTCTCGGCGGCGTTTTCACGGAAGTCTATAAAGACACAACCCTTCGGCTGGCGCCGATTGCCGATTCGGACGCGAAAGAAATGTTCGCGGAAATTCACGCCCACAAGCTGCTTGATAAATTCCGCGGACTGCCGAAGGTAAAGCTAGACCGGCTCTCTAAAATCATTCAGGCGGTGGGAAACATAGCTCTGCTGCATCCCGAAATAGCCGAGATCGATCTGAACCCGATTATTATCAGCGGAGCAAATCCTGTTGTCGCCGACGCGCTTATTATGCTGGAGAGCAAATCTTAAAATTAAAATTGTACTAGATAAGATTTGACCTAATAATTTAGAATTAAGTTTTGTATCATTTTTTTCCTGAAGGCATCCATTTATCAGTTTTGAAAATCATTTAACCTTTGAATGAGTAATCAATAACGTTTATTTATTTTAAAAATTATTAAGATAAATTGATATTAAAATAATTGAAAAAACTAAGTTCGTATATTAAATATTAGGCAAATCAAAAATACAATCAGTTTTAAGGAGTTAATATGAAAACAAATGATGCAACATCTGATTCCTGCAAAGCTTCATCCGGTTCATACAATCATTATTTTCGTTTTCATCTTCCGCACGTTCATCTTGCCTCGGTTTTCGGAGATGATTGGTTTGCGCTGAAAGCGGAAGCCTTCGCCCGTTTTTTCGGGACACCCACTTTTCTAGTGACGCAGACGGTTATTGTCGGCATCTGGATCGGGGCCAACATAGTAGGCTGGACCAAATTCGATCTCTATCCTTTCATTCTTCTCAATCTGGCCTTCAGTCTTCAGGCGGCATACGCAGCGCCGCTTATCCTGCTTGCGCAAACCAGGCAGGCGGACAGAGATAAGGCTCATGCCGAAGCCGATGCGCAGCACAGGGAAGCCCTGGCCCTGGCCAACGAGCAGCGTCAGGAATTCGCCGCTCAGCAAATGACCAAACTGGAGGAACTGCTTCAGCAGAATACGCAGCTCACCGAATTAACAAAACAGTTGAGCCAACGTATTGAAGTGCTGACTACCGAAATGCATAGTAAGGTTTTGCTGAAAGATAAAAATTAATTTAAAACATGGATGTAATCAAAAAATATTTTGGAAAAGGAGTTCATTAGACAGTGCATGTAAAGACTGTCCTTAATTATTTTATTCCCGAAAGTCTTAATTTTCAAAATTCTGATTTTATACTATACGCCTTCCTCACATTGTTCTTCTCGATAAATATTCTTTCAAAGTGTAACAAACAATCACTTACTCCTGGAGTTAATTGACGAATTCTGAAAATTATGCAATGTAGCAAACATTCATAGTTGAAATACTGTTGCGCTGTATAAAAAATCTTATCAGAGGATGCTTGACCATGAACAAACGACATAAAATCCTTCTTTTCATCATGTTCTGTTTATCCGGCTTTTGTGGTTTAGCCTACCAGATTGTATGGCTCCGAAAGGCCTTTTCTGTTTTTGGAGTCATCACACCCATCATATCAGTTGTCGTATCCGTTTTTATGCTCGGCCTTTTCATAGGTTCATGGGCTGGCGGAAGATGGATAAAGACGATTACAGGGAGACTTTCTGTCTCTGCTATCTATCTTTACGCAACAGCGGAGTTTGTGATTGGTTTCGGAGGTGTATGCGTTCCATATCTGTTCTTATTTGGCGATCGCTTTCTTTTACCCATGGGGAATACGGGATCTTTTACATATCTCCTTTTCTCGGGTCTGGTGATAGCAGTTGCCATGCTTCCCTGGTGTATTTTCATGGGGGCAACATACCCTTTTATGATGGCATTTTTAGAGGAACACTTTCAGGAAGAGAAAAATGGCTTTAGTTTTCTCTATCTGGCCAATGTGATAGGCGCCATGACAGGGACTTTATTTACAGCCCTCTTCTTGATAGAGATATTTGGCTTTCAACATACATTATTTATAGCGGCCTGTATGAACTTTACAGTAGCCCTCCTGGCTGTGTTAATGGGTATAAGTTTTCGTCATAAACACGAGTCTCGTACCATCGGCCATTCAAAAGTATCCAAGAGGGAACATCATCTTGAAAAACCCGTTGAGAAACATTCCATCCCTTACTTGACAAGGACAATTCTATTTATTACCGGTTTCAGTTCCATGGGAATGGAAGTCATCTGGACACGAGCATTTACACCGGCATTAGGAACCTTAATCTATTCATTTGCGGCGCTTCTTTTTACATACCTATTGGCGACCTGTATAGGTTCTTATATTTATCGCCGTCACCGGGATAAACACGATACCTGGGAAATTCCTCTTGTTATCGCTATGCTGGCCATTTCGGCATTTCTTCCCGTTGTGTTTACCGACTGGAGAGTTCCATTTTTGAGCAGGTTACCTGTTTTGAATATCTTTCCCCTCTGTTTTCTTTTAGGATATCTTACCCCCAAACTGATCGACGAATACTCAGGTGGAGATCCGGAAAAAGCAGGCAAGGTCTATGCGATTAACATTGCCGGTTGTGTTCTCGGTCCTCTGGTTGCGTCGTATTTATTGTTGCCGTTTTTCGGTTCCCGAATATCGATAATCATTCTTAGCCTTCCCTTAATCTGGCTTTTTATAAAGCATTGGAATGCTCTCCTATCCCGGCCGGTTTGGCGTGTTGTCCTTACACCTGTCTTGGTCATAGTTTTTTTGTGCTCTCTCTTCTTGTCAATTTCCTTTGAGGAGGGTTTCAATAAAATAAATGGTGTCGTCATACGTCATGATTACACGGCTACAGTAGTATCCTTCGGAAACGGTTTCAATAAGAAGCTTCTGGTTAACGGAATTGGAATGACTGTTTTGACGCCCCTCACGAAAGATATGGCCCATATGCCGCTGGTTTCCCTTAATCACAAACCGGAAAACGCTTTGGCGATATGCCTGGGCATGGGAACAACATTACGCTCTCTGGCCAGTTGGGGAATTGATGTGACTGCTGTTGAACTGGTACCGAGTGTAAAGAACGCCTTCAGATATTATCATGCGGATGCAGATCGCGTTCTCTCTCAGCCAAACGTGAGGATTATTGTTGATGATGGAAGGCGGTTTCTGCGACGTACCGGAAAGAAATTCGATGTGATCACTATTGATCCACCGCCACCCATACAGGCTGCCGGTTCCAGCCTTCTTTACTCGGAAGAATTCTATTCCCTCATAAAGTCAAGATTAAAGCCGGACGGTATCCTGCAACAGTGGTTTCCGGAAGGAGAGGAGTCCTCTGCGTTGGCAGCTGTAACGGCATCTCTAACCCGCTCGTTTCCCTACGTCCTGATGTATCGGTCAATCGAAGGTTGGGGGTATCATTACCTTGCTTCCATGAGCCCCATCCATGTTCCTTCAGCGGCGGAGGCATTATCAAGAATGCCGGAAGCTGCTAAGAGAGATCGTCTTGAATGGGATGTAAATTCCGAAGCGAGATTAACGGAGATTTGGAACAAGTTAATCAATGGGAAAGTAGAACCTGCTTCATTTATAAAGAATTCTGATTTTCGAATTACGGATGACAGACCTTTTAACGAATACTACCTCCTCCGTTATTTAAGCAAAATGAATTTTAAGTCATTCGCAGCATGGACGATGGGCATTTCAAAGAGTGACTCGACTACTGAAAAACCTTTTTTCAGTAGAAATACTTCTTATTCCGATGCCTATAATAACAGAGGAATTGATTACGCTAAACGCGGTCAATATCAGCGTGCTATAGATGCCTATAATCAGGCTATCCGCCTGCAACCGGATCAGGCCATGACTTACAATAACAGGGGAGCAGCCTACTGTAATCTTGGCCAGTATGATCTTGCCATCGATGACTTCAATAATGCTATTAGGCTAAGCCCAGGTGATCCAGCAACCTATTGTAACAGGGGAATTGTTTATGGTAAACTCGGCCAGTATAAGCTTGCCATCGATGACTTCAACACGGCCATTCGTCTGAATCCGGACTATGCCGCGGCCTATTACGACCGAGGTGTTTCTTATATATTGCAAGGTAACAAAAAGCTTGGCTGCCCGGATGCGAAGAAAGCCTGTGATTTAGGAACCTGCGCGTTATCCGAATTGACTAAAAATAAGGGATACTGCCGCTGATTTTTGCATTGCACCTTCAATCAGTAATTCTGATTTAACGACTGACGAATACTGTGAATAAGTAGTAACAATTGTCAAGGTACCTTTTGATCGGACACTAACTGTCAAGTCAAGAATAGGTCAGGACGTATATGTTGACCGACGAAAATACCGAACAGAGAAAATAGCGTGAGGTATTGACATGCTTCGGGCCAGTCTCTCCGGTCAACTCATTTAGCTGAAGCCCGCCAACTGCGCCCATCCGTGCGCATAGACTGCAAAATATCTCTTGCGGGGAAATTAATGGTGGGCCAGGACAGAATTGAACTGTCGACACTCGGATTTTCAGTCCGATGCTCTACCGACTGAGCTACCGGCCCACCTGATTAACTGAATGCCGTAAAGCAGGTCATCGTCTATAGAATAAGATCCCTTTTGTCAAGGTGTTTTTTCCCTGTTTTCTTCTTTATATTTACGGTTATCCGTTGTTTTCCGGCATATTTTCCGCCTGATCATTTTGTTCTTTAAATTCCTGATTTTGCCGTATTTGTTGCTGTTCGTCCAGCGGGACAGTTTTGCTATCTGGGATGGATATTCCGGCGGTATTATTTTGCAGTTCTCTTATGATGACTACCGTGCCGGCGATCTTGTCGTGCCAACCCTGCTTTTTCTTGTCGAAACCTATCCAGATGAAACCCAGACATAGAAAAAGGCTTGAAACTATGTAACCAACCGCCCGTAAAAAAGCTGTTCCGAAGGAAATCGGGCTGCCTTCAACGGAAACCACTTGCACCCCCAGAAGCGATTTACCCGGTGTACGCCCTGTTGCTCCGTGAAAATATGTAAAATAGGCTATGTTTATCGATGTTGAGAAAAGCCAGAACCATAGAGTGAATGATAACATTTGTTGAGGATCGTTCATGCCGGCAATCCAGGAAGTGTTACCTCCGGACATTATTCCGGTAAAAAATGCTATTGACGCAATAAGTGCCAAAATAAAAGTAACAAACGTGATAATGAATCCGTCAATCATATAAGCGATAAAACGCCGCCAGAAACCGGCATATTTATAAAAACCCATTTTTTACCTCCCGCGATTTTTTGCCGAATATACCTTTTTCATATTGGATTATGGATATTATTGCCGCCGCCGCCGTTTCCACTTTTAAAATCTGCCGACCCAAGGTTACCGAAAAAAACCCGGCATCTTTTGTTTTTAAAATTTCATCTTTGGAAAAACCGCCTTCAGGACCCACGACGATAAAAAAATCTTTTGAACCGGCGATGATTTTATCCGTCAATATATCTTTAATGGTTTTTTGAGATTCTTCTTCCCAGAAAATTAATTTGAGCGCGTTACCGGAAGCAGCAGAGAGCATGTCTGTGAAAGATAAAACGTTTGATACTTTTGTTATATGAGAGCTGTGGCTTGAGCGCGCCGCTTCCGTGGCTATTTTTTGCCAACGCGCGATCTTTAAAGAACCCTTTTCCTCAGCGATATTGCCGACCGACCGCGCGGCATCGAAAGGAATAATAACATCCGCGCCCAGTTCAGCGGCGCTTTTTACAATGGCATCCATTTTCCGTGCCTTGGGGATAGCCTGCGCCAATGTGATTTGTATTTCCTTGTCCGCGGCCGGGATTATCTTTCCAAGTTCTATCAAAACCGTTTTTGTGGAAAAATTTTTAATGACTGCCTCAAATTCTCTGCCGAATCCGTCAAAAATATTGATCCTGTCGCCATTTTTCAGGCGCATTACCTGTTTTAAATATTTTAAGTTGTCCTGCCCCAATTCACAGGTTGTTTTATTTTCCAGAGAATCCGGGCTGTATATTCGGGGAACGGTCAAATTTTAAATTTCCTCAAAGTGTTTTGTGAAGAGCTTGGCAGCAAGCGAGAGACCGCTAAGCATTGGTTGATTTTTTTCTGAGTACGTAACAGACCCATTCTTTTTCCGTTATCATTTTGTGCAGTGTCAGGAGATCGGCAGAAAATTGTTTTTCGATATTTTTAGCGTCCTGCTCGATGATGCCTGAAATAATCATGTATCCTCCCGGCAAAAGCAATTCAACCAAATGAAGGCGGAGGTTTAAAAGCAGATTAGAAGTAAGATTGGCGATGATTAAATTACGCGGCTCATTAATAGCGGCCGCGTTTTTATTTAAAATACGCAAAGATGGTTTTACATTATTAATGGTCGCGTTTTCACCGGCAATTTCGACAGCCTTTTTATCAATATCCAGGCAAATGACATCCTGCGCTCCCATTTTGGCGGCGGTGATACCGAGTATGCCTGTTCCACAACCCGCGTCCAGAACTTTCCATTCCTTAATGGAACGGTCGTTCATGATGATATCTTCAATGGCTTCTATGCACATTCTTGTTGACGCGTGCTGGCCGGTTCCAAAGGCCATTCCCGGATCGATTTCAATGACAATATCGCGGCTGGATGGCGCATATCTTTCCCATGTCGGTTTGACAATAATATTTTTGCTTACCCTTACGGGAACAAAATATTTTTTCCACTGTTCTCCCCAGTCGGGATCACAGATGATTTCGGTCGTAAATAACGGTTTTTCAAAGTCAGGAAATATGTCATGAAGGCTTTCTATATATTTATGCAGGGCGGCTAACCGTTTTTCACTACGATGATCCTGCGGAAAATAGACTTTGAGAGCTCCTTCGATCGGCAGTTCCGCAAAATCTCCGGCAGTATGCTGAGGCGTTAATGATTCCTGAAATACGCCCTGCGCGCCGGTTTCGGTAAGAAAATTTCCCAGCGCGTCCATCAGCTCCGGAGGGGATGATATTTCAATCTTCAGCCATTTTACCGATTCTTTTTCTGCCATGAATAATCCTGTCTTGATATTTTAATTAGATATATATTCTTTTATGTAATATTTCAAGCATTCTGAAGAAAATTAAAATAGAAACCGGGCCTATTTTACGGTAATATATTGTTGACACCAGGGGCAGTTTGTCTTACAAAAACACTTTCAATGTATCTGTCAATGTTGAGAAAAATCGTGTCAATATATTTTAAACTTTCAATATTACGGAGAGTGAAAAAAATATGAAAATGAAAATAGCAGTATTAACGGGCGGGGGAGATTGTCCCGGTTTGAACGGCGCGATTAAATGGGTTACCAAAAGCGCTCTTGATTCCAAAATAGCGGCGCACCGTTCAGTATCTTTTGAAGTCATGGGTATTGTTGAAGGCTGGAGAGGCATTACTGACGTTGATCCCGGCGATCAGAAGAGCTGTGCCCGGTATATAAAGCCTTTAGACGAAGAGACTGTTCGGGCATGGGACCGTTACGGCGGGACAAACCTGGGGACATCGCGGACAAATCCCTTTAATCCTAAAAATGATCGTTCGGGAAAATTAATTGATAACATCAAAAAACTGGGTATTGACGCTATCGTCGCCATTGGCGGGGAAGATACCCTCGGTGTTGCTTATAAACTGCACAAAATGGGCATAAAAACTGTAGGCATTCCCAAGACGATAGATATGGATTTGGCGGGCACTGAATATTCACTTGGTTTCGACACGGCAGTTAATATTATTACGGAAGAAATCGACCGCCTGAGAACTACGGCAGGTTCTCACAGCCGTATTTTTGTTGTGGAAACTATGGGGCGTCACGCGGGCTGGCTGGCTCTGCGCGGCGGCGAATGCAGCGGAGCTTATATCATTCTTATTCCTGAATATCCTTTTGATATGGATAAGGTCTGTGAGCTTCTGCGTGAAAGAAAGGGCAGGGAAATAAATTATTCTATCATCGTTGTTGCCGAAGGAGCCAAGCTTCAGGGACGCGAGGAATTTTTAAAAGACGGCAGCGTTGATGATTTCGGACATGTATCGGTTGGTGGAATCGCAAATTATGTCGCCAGTGAAATTGAAAAGAAAACAGGCTTGGAATCACGTCATATCATCCTGAGTCACCTTCAGCGCGGTGGAACGCCTTCCGCCCATGATCGCCTGATGGCCAGGTGGTTTGGCATTGCCGCCGTTGACATGATTGTCAATGGAGATTTCGGACGTATGGTCAGCCTGGAGAGAGGAGAAATAGCTTCTGCTCCGCTGCAGGGCGTCATCAATAAATTAAAGCTGGTCGACGTGGCGAAATATTACGATATGGAAAGATACAACGGAAGAAGAACTATATTTTAAAAACTATATGGTTTATAAAAGTCTGTCTTTTAACATAAACGGAATTAAAAGAAAGTTGTCCAAACTGGCCTTCAATCTTTCCAGATTGGCCGAAGGTTTTTCAATTATTCCCGCGGATGATCCCCGGCAGGCTCTTCGTCTGCGCCGCTTTTTCATATCATTCGGCATCTATATTTTAAACTTTCCCCTTTCTTATTTAGCTTATGAAGCAGGCATGATGCCATTGAAGATACTTTACTGGCAATGGGCTATCATTCTGGCAGTTAACGTTCTTTTATATATTATTTTCCGTTCAGGTCTTAATCAGCGGATGAAAGATCCCAGTATGACTTCCGTCCAGATTTGTGTAGCAAGCCTTGTCGTGATGTTAGGGATATTTTTTGTCTATGAAGCCAGAGGAATTCTCTTCTCGGTGTATATCCTGATACTCCTGTTTGGTATTTTCCGCCTGAATACCCGGCAGTTCTTGGATGTGAGCGCTTTTATTCTGCTGACGTATGGAATAGATATTTTTTTACTGCAGGTTTTTCGTCCGCAGGACATTTATTTTAATATTGAAATTTTCCAGTGGTTCGGACTGGCCATTGTCCTTATTTCCGTTTCTTTCATCGGCGGCAACATCAGTTCTCTGCGCCGGGAATTAGCCGCAAGCCGCAAAGAGCTTCGAGCATCCATGATCACCATTCAGGAAATGGCGATTCACGATGACCTGACAGGGTTTTACAATCGCCGCCATCTGATGGAACTTATCGGAACCGAGAAGAATCGCTCGGTGCGGACGGGATCCGTTTTTTCTCTGGTTATGCTGGATCTCGATAAATTTAAAAATATCAACGATACATACGGGCATCAGGCCGGTGATAATGTATTGATAACATTTTCCGCCATTATCCGCAGTGTTCTGCGTAAGACCGATTTTTGCGGGCGTTACGGAGGTGAGGAATTTCTGATTGGTCTTACCGACACGGATCTTCATGAAGCCAGAGTTTTTGCCGAACGTATCCGCATGTATGTTGAAGACAGCCTTTTTCCCGATGTAGGTTCCGGTTCCAGGGTTACGGTTTCCATTGGTCTGGCACAGCATCGAACTAATGAAGATATTGAGAAGACTATTTCCCGCGCGGATGAAGCTTTGTATCGGGCTAAGAACGGCGGACGGAATCGTGTAGAAGTGTCCCAATAAAAATTCTAAATATTGCTTTTTTCTTACTTAAATTAATTACTCACGTGAGTGTAGATGGCAATAACCTTTCTTGAAAATTGCCCATCTTCGTGATAGCGTTCTTACGCCATATAAATCAAAGCGCTGTCTTTGTTGGCAGAGCCTGCCCCGGCGCAGGCCGGAGTCGTCGGCGTCCTCAACGTATGTGTAAAATACGCCTCGTCGCCTCCTCCTGGCCGCCTCGATATCATCTTTGATTTAAAATGGCGTAAATTTTTTAACAGAGCATTATGTGATTAAGGAAGGAAAGCAGTGAAATACTACCCGATTTTCTTGGACATTAAAGATAAAAAATGCGTTATTGTCGGTGGAGGCGAAGTTGCCGCCAGAAAGGCCGAAAAGCTTCTGGATTGCGGCGCGGAAGTTTTTGTCATCAGCCCAAAACTAACTTCTGAACTTGCCGAAATGGAAGAGCAAAATTTAATTTGTCATGTTGCCACCGAGTATACAAACCATTTTCTTAATGGTGCCGCTCTGGTTATCGGTGCGACTGATGATGAAGCGACAAATGCCCGAATATCCAGAGATGCGCGCGCTAAAGGCATTCCGGTCAATATTGTTGATGATCCTAATCAATGCGATTTTATTCTGCCATCATTGATGCAAAGAGGCGATCTGACAATCGCGATCAGCACGGCCGGTAAAAGCCCCGCTCTGGCCCGGCATCTGCGGCAAGAACTGGAACAGAAATACGGCGACGAGTACGAATTATTTCTCAACATACTCGGCAAATTGCGCGTCAGGATGGTCAAAAAAGAAAGCAAGGGCAAAGATTGGTTCAAATCCCTGCTGGAGGCGGGCATTCTGGATTTCATCAAAAACAAAAACATGGATAAAGTAAAAGAGATTGTAAAAAATATTACCGGAGAGGAAATAGAAATTGATTTTAATTAATCTACAACTCATTTTATTTAAGCTCGCGTTTGCCCTCTGTGCTGTGAGCACGGTGGGTTATCTGTTTTCGCTCCTTATTAAGAGAGTCAGGCTCGCCAAGATTTCCACATGGGTTCTGGCTGCCGCTTTTTGTTTTCTGACGATTAATTTACTTTTCGCTTTTGCCAATTCATTGGGACTGGTTAATCCCGGCTCCCGTGATTTTCTCTCGCTTTGCGCCTGGTCGGTGTGCGCGGTTTATCTTGCCCTGCAATTCAAAACCAAGACCAGAGTGCTGGGAGCGTTCATTTCTCCTTTTATTCTGCTTTTCCTGATTGCCGCCGCCGGTGAGGCCACAGATAAATCGCTTCTCCCTCAGAATCTGCAAAACTGGCTGACCGCCGTGCATTTGTTTTGCGTAATCATGGGTGAGGCCTTATTTATAATCGCGTCCTGCGCCGGATTAATGTTCATCATGCAAAACAGATTGTTGAAACATCAAAAATTAAGCAAGACGAGCAGATTACTGCCGTCGCTAAGCGACTTGGACCGAATTAATCATATCTGTCTTTTGTGGGGTTTTCCGGTTTTAAGTTTGGGTATTATTGCCGGGGCGATTTTCGCGGAGTTAAACTGGAGGACTGGCTGGCTGACAGATCCGAAAGTAATCTGGACTTTTGCCGGCTGGATTATTTACGGATTCCTTCTGCATCAGCGCCTAGCCATCGGCTGGAAGGGTTACCGGATGGCTGTGATTTCGGGCGTTGCTTTTATTCTTCTTTTGCTGTCCTACGAAAGCGTGAGAATTTGTTTTTCAACTTTGCATAACTTTATATAAAAATGATTGTACTCACAGGCCTAAATCATAAAACAGCGCCGCTCGCTGTCCGGGAAAAAATATTTGCCGGCTGTCAGGAGAAAAAGGATTTGCTCCCCAATCTTCTGGCTATAAACGGCGTGGAGGAAGTTCTGTATCTTTCCACCTGCAACCGCGTGGAGATTATTGCCAGTATTGCGGAAGACGGCAATGCTCTGAAGGACTTGAGTAACTTTCTGGCGCAAAACGGCGGATTGACTCAGTCCGAGGCCGCGGGATGTTTTTACGAATATAGCAATGAGGACGCCGTGCGCCATATTTTCCGTGTGGCATCGAGCCTTGATTCGATGGTCATGGGCGAGGCGCAGATTCTCGGACAGGTCAAGGATGCCTATCGCGAGGCGCTCACGAAATATGCGACCGGCGTTGTATTGAATCGCTTAATGCATTGTTCTTTTCGCGCGGCCAAACGCGTCCGCTCGGAAACGGCCATTGCCGTAAATCCCGTTTCGGTCAGCCATGCCGCCGTGGAACTGGCCAAGAAAATATTCGGCTCGCTCGACGGCAAGAAAATTTTGCTTATCGGCGCCGGAGAAATGGCGGAACTCACGGGTACACAGCTCATTGAAAAAGGCGCGCAATCGATAATCGTCGCCAACAGGTCTTTGGCGCAGGCCGAAATGCTGGCGGAAAAATTCCACGGCGAAGCGGCATCGCTCGACGCTTTGGAGAAAAAACTCATTGAGGCGGACATCGTTATCAGTTCCACCGGCGCTCCCGATTTTATCGTTACCGCCGATATGCTCAAAAAAATTCATCATGAGCGTAAAAACCGTCTGTTGTTTTTGATTGATATCGCCGTTCCCCGCGACATCGAACCGGCGGCAAGTTCGCTGGAGAATGTTTATCTTTATAATATTGACAACCTTCAGGACATTGTTGACGAAAATATGAATGTCCGTAAAAAGGAAGCGATTAAAGCTGAAGCGATTGTGGACGAAGAAGTGGCAAGATTTCTCAACTGGCAGAAGGAACTCGAATCCGTGCCGACGATAGTATCTCTGCGCAACAAGGCCGGAGAAATTGTTCAGTCCGAGATGGATAAGGCCGAGGGCTGGATGCAAAATCTAAATAAAGAAGATCAGGAAAAAATTGACAATCTGGTTAACTCCGTCGTTAACAAGGTTCTGCACGCTCCTGTTTCGGTTTTAAAAGAGGAAAGTTCCGATATCAGCTCCCGCGATATCGTGGCGGCCGTGCGGAGACTTTTTAGGTTGGATTAAATAAGCTTATAGGAGATAAAATGATATATTATGAATTAATGATTGTATTGTTTATTCTTCAATTAGGAGGGTGTATTTTTTTATATAGAATTATTAAACAAAGTAGTTTTGAAAGTTTAACACTGAAAGAATTAAAATCTGTATTGGGTACATTTATTTTTGTATTAATTGGGCAACTATTAATAATTTCTATAATAACCTACGGTAAGATTCGTTTTGGAGGATAAAGGAACTCTTACTTAAAAAGAAGACTATAATTAAATTAAGTTTAAGTCAGGATTTGTATGAATTTGAAGATAGGCACACGCGGCAGCAAACTGGCATTGACGCAGACAAACTTTGTTGCTGAAAAAATTAAAATATTAATGCCGGAAGCGGACATTGAGATTTGTGTTATCAAAACCAGCGGCGATATCATGCAGGATGTGTCCTTGCTCACAATCGGCGGGCAGGGCGTTTTCGTCAAGGAACTTGAAGAAGCCCTGCTTTCTAATAAGATTGATCTTGCTGTTCACAGCATGAAAGATGTTCCGGGAGAAACGCCGGAAGATCTGATGTTCGCGGCAATCCTGCCGCGCGAAGACGTGCGCGATGTGCTGGTGGCGCGCGATAACATCAAAATGGAATTTATGCCGAAAGGTGCGAAAATCGGTACGGGCTCTCAAAGACGCGGCGCTCAGATAAAAGCAATGCTGCCCGATGTAAACATTGTGCCGCTGCGGGGCAACATTGATACGCGGCTCAAAAAGATAGAAACAGAAAATCTTACCGGTGTTATTCTGGCGGCGGTGGGAATGAAGAGAATGGGGCTGGCTGAAAAGATTACGCAATTCCTGCCGGTGGAAACGATGCTTCCGGCAGTCGGTCAGGGCGCGCTTTGTTTGCAGATTCGAAAGAGTGATGCCGATCTGGCCAAAGTCTGCGCCGGATTGAATGACGCGACAACCGCTGTTGAAGTTACCGCCGAGCGTTCATATCTCAGGGCGCTGGGCGGCGGATGCCGTCTGCCGATTGCGGCGCTGGGTAAACTCGATGGCCAGATGTTGATACTTGAAGGTTTGCTTGCCGCGCCCAACGGTACAACCGTGATTCGTGAAAAAATAAACGGCACTAAAGAAGATGCGGAAGAACTAGGTAAGAAGCTGGCGGAAATCATTTTGGAAAAAGGCGGCAAGAAACTTTTGGATTTGATGTAAAAGAGTAATTAATCAAATCCATTGTCATTCCCGCGAAGGCGGGAATCCAGTATTCTTATGAAGCGATATTATGTTTATATCCTGGCCAGTAAAAAGAATGGAACATTATATATCGGCGTTACAAGTGATATAGTTAAAAGGATTTCCGAACACAAACAAAATTTTGTGGATGGCTTCACAAAAGAATATAATGTTCATGCTCTTGTATATTATGAACAAAATAATGAGGTTGAAGAAGCTATATTAAGAGAAAAGCAAATGAAGAAATGGAATAGAAAGTGGAAGATGAGGTTGATTGAAGAAAAGAACCCTGAGTGGAAAGATTTGTATGATGAAATAATTTAATGTTCCTGGATTCCCGCCTACGCGGGAATGACACTTTTTTGTCATGTCGTTGAAGAACAGCATCCAGAAGAACTAAATACAAACTTTCCAAAGATTATTTGAAAGTGAATTGGTATGGGCATGTTTAAAAAGGAAGCCATATTTATGTTATTATCTTTTATTGCCTTAGTACTTATAGGCTGGTTAGCTTCTTTTATAATACCTATACTTTTAAAATAACAATACTAGATAATTTGCGAAAGAATTGACAAATTTAAGGTTATGAAAAAAACAAATAAAGGAAAAGTTTATATCATCGGTGCCGGGCCGGGGGACGCGGGGCTGATTACGCTCAAGGGCATTGATTGTCTTCGTGAGGCGGATGTTGTCATTTACGATTATCTGGTCAGCAAGGATTTATTGAAATACGCAAAGAGCGATGCTCGTTTCATTTACGCGGGGAAGCAGGGCGGCGCTCATACGCTTTCGCAGTGGCAGATTAACGACCTACTGGTAAAAGAAGCCAAGGCCGGCAACATCGTCGCACGTCTTAAAGGGGGCGATCCTTTTATCTTTGGCCGCGGCGGAGAAGAAGCGGAAAAACTTGCCGTAAATAAAATTCCTTTTGAAATTGTTCCCGGCGTTACTTCGGCGATTGCCGTGCCCGCTTATGCCGGCATTCCGCTCACTCATCGGGGGGTGACTTCGACGGTGGCGTTTGTTACCGGCCATGAAGATCCGACCAAAGAAAAAAGTGATATTGATTGGCCGGCGCTGGCCCGCATCGGAACGCTGGTCTTTCTGATGGGCGTTAAGAATATCGAAAAAATTGTGAAAGAATTAAAAGACAATGGCCGATCACCCAAAACGTCTGCCGCACTGATACGCTGGGGCACGACGGCAAGACAGGAAATTCTAACAGGCACATTGTCCAATATTGTCAAACTGGTAAAAGAATCTAAGTTTGCTCCGCCCGCAATTCTTGTTATCGGCGAGGTCGTTGCCCTGCGCGACACTTTACAATGGTTCGATTCCAAACCGCTCTTCGGCAAAGGTGTGGTCATCACACGACCGGAAAAACAGGCCGACGATCTGGCAAAGCTGCTTGTCAAAGAAGGCGCCAATCCTATTCATTTTCCCACAATCAAAATTGTCCCTCCGCCTAGCTGGCGTGTGCTTGATGCGGCGATAAAAAATCTGGAAACTTATGACTGGCTGATATTTACCAGCGCCAATGGTGTTGCCTTCTTTTTTGAAAGGTTGTACGCGAAGAAGAAAGACATTCGCGATTTGAAGGGTATAAAGATTTGCTGTATCGGCCCGGCAACCGCCCAGCAGGTGGCAGACAGAGGAATCAAAGTTGATTTAGTTCCTGACAAATTCATCTCTGAAGGAATTCTTAAATCCTTCTCCGGCAAGAATTTGAAAAGGAAGAAGATACTTATTGCCAGAGCGGCGAAAGCCCGCGACGTTCTTCCCGAAGGATTGAAAGAACTCGGCGCCACGGTTGATGTTGCCACCGCCTATGTTACGGTTGCCTCAGAAAAAAAGAAAAGCGATTTAGAAGCGCTCTTCAGGGGTAATCATGTGGACGTGATTACCTTTACCAGTTCTTCCACAGTGGATAATTTTGTAAAAATCGCGGGACAAAAATCTTCATTGCCCAAAGGTGTAAAAATCGCTTGCATCGGACCGGTTACCGCGGCGGCGGCAAAAAAAGCGGGATTGACCGTTGATATCCATCAAGAAGAGTATACAATGGAAGGGTTGGTGGATGCCCTGCAAAAATACTTTGGGAAAAAAACGGCGGCACGAAAAAGAGGCAAAAATAAATGATAGGCATTTCCAAATTATATTGCGGAGCGGTGGAGCCGTCCGATGTCCTGCGTTACAATCGCAAATCGAGCGATCTTCCTTCGCACCTCCTGCAATTTTCGGCCGACAAAAAACCGGTGGTCGTCTGGAACGTGACGCGCCGCTGCAATTTGAAATGCGTTCACTGCTATTCCAATTCCGCCGACATCGATTATCCCGATGAACTGACCACCGAAGAAGGTAAACATTTGATTGACGATCTGGCGGCAGTCGGTTCGCCGGTGATTCTTTTTTCCGGTGGCGAGCCGCTATTGCGCAGGGACTTGCTGGAACTCGCGCAATACGCGACAGATAAAAGCATGCGTGCGGTTATTTCCACCAACGGCACACTGATTACCAAAGAGATCGCGGCCAAACTTCAGAAAATCGGCCTCTCCTATGTCGGCGTAAGTCTGGACGGCATGGAAAAAACGCACGACCGTTTCCGCGGCAAGAAGGGCGCGTTTGCCGCAGCCATTGAGGGCATCCGCAACTGCCGCGTCGCGGGAATCAAGGTGGGCATCCGTTTTACGGTCAATAAGCATAATTTGGCGGATGTGCCGGACATGTTCGATCTGTTGAGAAAGGAAAAAATCGAAAGGCTGTGTTTCTATCATTTGGTATATACCGGACGCGGTTCCAAACTGCGTGAAGAGGATTTGACGCACGAAGAAACGCGTGGACTTATTGATTTGATAGCGGCGAAAACCAAAAAGATGTTTGACGAAGGCCTGTCGCCGGAAATTCTGACGGTGGATAATCACGCGGATGGTCCGTATCTGTATTTGAAAATGAAAAAAGAAAATCCCCAACGTGCTAAAGAGATTCTGGAACTTTTAGAGATGAACGAGGGCAATTCATCGGGCCTCGGCATCGGCTGCGTGAGTTGGGATGGCGAGGTTTATCCAGATCAGTTCTGGCGCAATCAATCTTTGGGTAATGTCCGCCAAAGGCCCTTCAGCGAAATCTGGACGGATGAAAAAAATGAATTTCTGATGAAATTAAAAGATAAGAAGAAACATGTTCATGGTCGCTGCGCGGGATGCGTGTGGCTCAATGTCTGCGCAGGTAATTTCCGCGCCAGGGCGGAATCGGCAGGCGATCTCTGGGGAGCTGATCCCGCCTGCTATCTGACAGATGAAGAAATAAGTGGAGCCCCTTCGGCATGAAAAATGTGTGGTGATTAAAGTACGATGTCATTCCGAGCGCATGCGAGGAATCTTAAAGATTTCTCCCTTCGGTCGAAATGACATAAAAAGCATAGGGATAAAAGGGAGGATTAAAAAATGCAATTTCCTGAATATCGTGCCCGCAGGTTGAGAAAAAATGAAAACTTCCGGCGTCTGATACGCGAGACAAAATTAAGCGTTGACGATCTGGTTTATCCGCTTTTCGCGGTGACCGGCAAAAGCGTTAAAAAGCCGATTTCTTCCATGCCCGGACAATTCCAGCTGTCGGTGGATTATATCGCCAAAGAGGCGCAAAAGGCACGCGATCTGGGCATTCCCGCAGTCCTCCTCTTCGGCATCCCGGCGAAAAAAGATGAAATGGCCACAGGAGCCTTTGCCGAAGACGGCATCGTCCAGCAGGCGGTCAAGCGAATTAAAAATGAGGTGTCCGATATTCTGGTCATTACTGATGTCTGTTTATGCGAATACACGAGCCACGGTCATTGCGGCATGCTGGCAAAAGACAGCGTGCAGAACGACGAAACGCTGGAAGTCTTGGCGGAAACCGCTTTATCGCAGGTTCGCGCCGGAACTGACATGGTGGCGCCTTCGGCGATGATGGATGGACAGGTGGCGGCAATTCGCGAAGCTCTTGATGAAAATGCGTTTGAAGATGTGCCCATCATGGCTTATGCGGCAAAATACGCTTCATCTTTTTATGGACCCTTCCGCGAGGCTGCTGAAAGCACGCCGCAGTTCGGCGATAGAAAATCCTATCAAATGGATCCGGCCAATGCTGATGAAGCGATTAGAGAAATCTCGCTGGATGTTGCAGAGGGCGCGGACATCATCATGGTGAAACCGGCGCTGGCTTGTCTGGATATTATTTTCCGCGCTAAACAGGAATTTGATTTGCCGATAGCGGCGTATAATGTCAGCGGCGAATATTCGATGATCAAAGCGGCCACCCAACTGGGCTGGCTGGATGAAGAAAAAGCAATGATCGAATCGTTGACATCAATCAAACGCGCCGGCGCGGATATCATCATTACCTATTTTGCTCTACAGATGGCAAAATTACTGAATAAGTAAGACGTAACTATTATGTCGATTACCCTTGATAATAAAGTCCGCATGATTGCGTGGGAAGTGACGCGCAGTTGCAATTTGAACTGCGCGCACTGCCGGGCCGCGGCCAGTTGCGGGCCTTATTCTGGAGAACTATCCACTGATAAGTATCTCAATCTTATTGATGAAATTTCCGCCGTATCTTCGCCGGTAATTATTCTTACCGGCGGTGAGCCGCTTCTTAGACCGGATATTTTTGTAATTGCCGCTTACGGAACTAACAAGGGCCTGCGCATGGTCATGGCAACAAACGGCACGTTGGTTACTCCGGCCGTCGCGAGAAAAATGATTGAAAGCGGCATTAAAAGAGTCAGTATCAGCATTGACGGTAAAGACGCGCAAAGCCATGACGCGTTCCGGCAAGAAAAGGGTGCGTTTGTCAAAGCCATGCAGGGCATTGAAGCGCTCAAAGATGCCGGGATGGAATTTCAAATCAACACGACAATCACATCCGCTAATCTGGACCAGATTAAAGATATTCTGGAACTAGCTAAAAATTTGGGCGCGGCGGCGCATCATATATTTCTCCTGGTACCTACTGGTCGGGGCAAGGATCTCGCCGGACAGGCAATAACCGCCGCTGATTATGAAGAGACGCTCATGTGGTTTCATCAGGAAAGTATGAGTTGTGAAATTCAGCTTAAAGCCACCTGCGCGCCGCATTACTTCCGTATCATGCATCAGAACAAGAACAAAGGCGCAGAGCCTAAGAAAAAAGTGGGTAGTCACTTTCATGAATCAACAAGAGGTTGCTTAGGCGGTATCTCTTTTTGTTTTATTTCCCATGTCGGACAGGTTCAGCCCTGCGGTTATCTAGAACTGGATTGCGGCAATGTGAAGAACAAAAGCTTTGCAAATATTTGGGAGAAATCGGAAGTGTTTCGCAATCTGCGGGATTACAGCAAGTACGGCGGTAAATGCGGAAGGTGCGAATTTATCAAGGTCTGCGGCGGGTGCCGGGCGCGAGCGTATGAATCTACCGGAGATTATTTAGCTGAAGAGCCGTTGTGCTTATACGAGCCCAAAGGCCGTTGAAAAGCATCGGCCTGCGTTGTTGCGCTGCAAATCCCATCGCTCAACGTATTAAGATATACGCCTCGCGATGTGATTCTTGCGCGCCTAGCATCCCGGCGCTTTTGAACGGCCTTGCATAGATGGAAAGAACAATAATTTATGGATGAAATCGATAAAAAAATATTAAACATTCTGCAAAAGGAATTTCCGCTAGAGGAACAGCCATATTTGATTGTCGGCGAGCGTTGCTGCATCAGCGAGGATGAAACAATCAGCCGCATACAGGAGATGAAGAAAAAGGGCATCATCCGCCGCATCGGTGCTGTTTTCGATGGCGCAAAGCTTGGTCGTGTCAGCACCCTATGCGCCGCGCGCGTGCCGGAAGAAAAAATAGAAAGCTTCGTTCAAATCGTAAACGCCAATAAAAATGTCACGCATAATTACCGGCGCGATCATGAATACAACATCTGGTTCACCGTCAGCGCCGAAAACGCTAAAGAACTGGAGAAATTTCTGAAAGAAGTAAAGGAAAAAACCGGTGTGGCGGATATTTTGGATATGCGCGCGACAAGAACTTTCAAGATAAACGCGTCCTTCGACTTATAAAAATACTAAAAGAAATAATTATCCTTTAAATAGGAGTCATAATTCATGACCGAAAAAAATAAAACACCACTGGTGGCTCTGGTTGATGGCAGTAATTATATTTATCGAGCTTTCTACGCGATACCTCTTTTGACAAACTCCAAAGGTTTTCCCACCAACGCCATTTACGGCTTTACCAACATGCTGTTGAAACTCAAACGTGAGCTTAAGCCGGACTATATTGTCGTAACGTTTGACCTCAGAGGACCGACGACACGCCACGGAGAATTCGAAGATTACAAGGCAACACGCAAACCCATGCCGGATGATTTGATTCCGCAGATCCCGTTTATCAAAGACATTGTTCGCGGTTTATCCATTTGCGTTTTGGAAAAGCAGGGCACAGAGGCCGATGATATCATTGGAACGCTTACGGTGCGGGCAAATGAAAAAGGCTGGCGGACGGCCATTATTTCCGGCGACAAGGATTTGATGCAGCTTGTTGATGAAAACGTTTCGATGATCGACACCATGAAAGATAAAATTTATGATGCGGCGGCGGTGAAGGAAAAATTCGGCGTGGGCCCGGACAAGGTGGTGGAGATTCTGGGACTGATGGGCGATACATCCGACAACATTCCCGGTGTGCCTGGCATCGGCCCCAAAACCGCGCAACGGCTTATCGAAGAATATGGAACCGTTGAGGAAGTTATCAAAAATTCGGAAAATTTGAGAAACATCAAACTGCGCGAAAGTTTTCGCCAGTACGCTGAACAGGCAAGGCTCAGTCGCCAACTCGCCAATATCAGAAAGGACATCGAGATTGAATTCGATTTTCAAGACGCGGCCATCAAGGAGCCGGACAAAGAATCTCTCTCGAAGCTTTTTAGCGAATTCGAATTCTCCTCGCTTCTGCAGGAAATCAGGCAGGATAAGGCAAAGCCGGTCAACGAATACAAAAAGATTATGGAAAGAAAAGTGCTCGACGAACTTGTTGCCCATCTTAAAAAGAGCCATGAGATTTCCCTGGAAGTAATTTTTGAAAAAAATCCGCTGGCCGATTTAATCGGTATCGCTGTAGGCACAGGCAAAGATGCTTTTTACATTCCACTGGGTCATACTAATATTTTAGATCAGTTGCCAGTAAAGGAAGTCCTGGACGAGCTTGCCCCTGTTTTGGAGAGCGCTCAAATAAAAAAATATGTTTATGATTTAAAAACATCTCTTGTTTCTTTGGATGGTTTTGAAGTACGGCCCGGCGAAGATTTACAGTTGGCCGCTTACCTGCTCAATCCGGCAAAGCATTCCTATGAACTTGACGAAGTTGTCTGGGAATATCTCCATGAACACATTCCCGCGCCCAACGACGTTGCCGGAGGGAAAGGCAAAACTTATCCGCTGGCTTTAGTGCCGGTTGATAAGATGACCGCCTACGCCGGCCAGCGCGCCGATGCGATTTTCGAGCTTGCCACGGTAATGAAGACACAGTTAAAAAAAATAGAAGCCTTTGATCTTTTCCATAAGGTGGAAATTCCTCTTCTGCACGTTCTGACCGATATGGAAAAGAAGGGTGTGCTTGTGGACACCTCTCTTTTAAAGCAAATGTCAACAGAGTTGGGACAATTGCTTTCTCTCTCGGAAGAGAAGATTCATCGTCTCGCCGGTGAAAAATTCAACATTAATTCACCCAAACAGTTGCAGACCATTTTATTTGAAAAACTTAAACTGCCCTCCGGAAAAAAAACAAAAGAAGGTTATTCCACGGATGTGGATGTGCTGACCGATCTTGCCTGCAGTCATGAACTCCCTGCGGAGATTCTGGCTTATCGCAGCCTTACCAAACTCAAGTCAACTTATGTAGATGCACTGCCGGCATTGATTAATCCGCGAACAGGCAGGATTCACACATCTTACAACCAGACAGTGACGGCCACTGGCCGGCTCTCCAGCAGCAATCCCAACCTGCAGAATATTCCCATCCGAACGCTGGAGGGAAAAAGAATACGACAGGCCTTTATCGCCGATCCGGATTGTTATTTGATTTCCGCCGACTATTCGCAGATCGAACTGCGGGTACTGGCGCATCTTTCGGAAGACGAAGCGCTCATTGACGCCTTCGCCTCCGGCGAGGATATTCACAGCCGCACCGCATCGGATGTTTTCGGAGTTTTTCCGCAGATGGTGAACGCCGATATGCGCCGTCAGGCCAAAGTCATCAACTTCGGTATCCTATACGGAATGAGCGCTTTCGGCCTGGCCAAAGAACTGGGCGTTTCCATGAAAATCGCCCAGGAATATATTGATGGATATTTTAGACGTTATAAAAAAGTGCGCATCTATCTGGATGGAATTCTGGAAGGCGCGCGCCGCGATGGTTTTGTAAGCACTCTGCTGAATCGCCGCCGCTACCTGCCGGAACTGAAAAGCAAGATTCCTTCCGTGCGCCAGTTTGCCGAACGTATGGCGATCAATGCTCCCATTCAGGGCACAGCCGCCGATCTGATTAAAGTGGCAATGGTAAATATTGCTAATTTATTTTTGAAGCAAAAACTTTCCGCCCGGCTGATTATGCAGGTGCATGATGAACTTGTTGTCGAAGCGCCGGTTGCGGAAAAAAAAGAAGTCATGGCGCTGGTCAAAAAAGAGATGGAAGAAGTCATCAAACTCAAGGTGCCGTTAAAAGTGGAGATTGCGTCAGGCAAGAACTGGGACGAAGCGCACTGACACTAAATTTTACTTTCAGTAATCCACAATAATCCCCGATTCCCAAATCTGAAATTTTGTGCTAGGGTGCGGCCTGCAATCACGAACACAGGGAGAATATGAGAATGAAAAATTGTTTTTGTTTTGTACTGTCAATTTTAATTTTGTTGTTGATAACAACGGCTGCTGCGAACGCCTGGCCGATTAAATCCGATGAAAAACTGCAGAGAGCCAAAGATGTATTGTCAATATATGTCAAGGAGATTGCCGTAAAAGATAATTATTTTGAGCCCGCTCTTGTTAACGCGTATGTTGATGGACTAATGAAGTCTGCAAATCAGAATAATGGGCAGGGAATAATTATTTCTCACGACGCCCTAAAATGGTGCAAATTAACTCTTGTTCTGTATGATGATGAAAACGTGAAAAAAGTTGAGGTCGCGCGTCATCAGAAAAATTTTGAAAAGACATTGAAAAAGTTCAAAGTGGATCAGAACAAATGGTCTGATTTTGTCCGGCAGTTCAATACCTTGGGCCTGGCCTATGCAATGACGGAGGAAGGTTCCTTAGAATATTTTTACGATTTCACGAAAAATTCCTTCATGGCAAGAATCACACCCGTGAAATGAGAAATCCCTGACCGTCTGTTGAAAATTAAAACTTAGACAAATTACAAGTGCCAATTTGATGACAGTGGCGATGATAAATATAACTTCCTTATCCTCAATTTTCAAACATGTAAATTTATGGTTACACCAGTAATCAATGAGGCTGTGTATTTTTCTCTTTCAAAAAAATTAATAGTGCTATATAATCTTCAATAAAGATATGCTATAACCAATATAATACAATTGATGAAGATGACCTTAAAAAGTTATCAAAATGTTGAAGTAAATAACTTTAAAAAAAAAGAATCGCAAAATGCAGTATAGAGAACTCTTAAAGAATCAGATTGGAAAAGAATGTACATTTAATGCATACAATAATAAATGTACGATTAATTTTGGAGCGGCAGAACCCTTTTCAATCGAGGGATTCATTGAAGATGTTACCGATGACTATGTAATGATAAAAAGTCAGGGTTTAACAATGATTTATCTTATCGTTAATACCTCAATATCTTATTGATAAGAAAAACCATAGATAGGTAATTAACAAAATATAGACCCTTAAAAAAGGGGCAAATGAAGCTCCAAGCAATCCTTATGTAATGAGTCATGAAATTCGTATATTTGAACTTGATTGTGTTACTAAAAATGCTTTCTTTCAATCTTAATACTCAATTCTAACAACTGCCCACTACTGAAACATCTCACGAGTTACAATAAGAATTAATATTTGCTTTCTTTAATGAAGAAATCCTTATGTTCGTTTCGTAGTAGATTTATTTTTCATCTCATCCAGTTTTGACTGTGCCTCGGCGTCACCTTTTTGGATCGCCTTGAGATACCATTTCACAGCCTCGTTATCGTCCTGTAGAACAAATATACCATCCTGATATAAATCACCAAGCCAATTCATAGCATCCGTATGCCCCTGCTCAGCCGCCTTAATATACCACATTACAGCCTCTTTTACGTCCCGCGAAACACCTTCAGCGTAAAAATACTTTAAACCGAGATTGAACTGGGCATCGGCATCTCCCTGCCCGGCCGCCTTGAGATACCATTTTACAGCCTCTTTATCGTCCTGTGAAACACCTTCACCGTTTTGGTACATAAGACCTAATTTGAACTGGGCATGTGCGTTTCCCTGCCCGGCCGCCTTGAGATACCATTTCGCAGCTTCGGCATTGTCCTGTGGAACATTTTTGCCTTCTTTGTACATCGTACCCAGCATGAGCTGGGCATCGATATCTCCCTGCCCGGCCATCTCAAGATACCTTTTTAGGGTTTCAGCATCGTCATTAGAAACGTCTAAATCACTGACGTGCATCCCGTCAATCTCAACTTGAGCGCTTGCGGCTTCCTGCTCCGTCACGTTATGAAACGTTTCAACAGTCTCAATCTCGACATCGTTCTGCGTATCGGATTTCTCTTCCTTGCAGATTATATCCAGTATTTTCCGGGCATCTGCATGACCCTGCTCAGACGCCCTGCGATACCATTTCACAGCCTCGTTATCGTTCTGTGTAACACCTTCACCTCTCAGGCACATCGCACCATAATTATACTGAGCAACAGCATTCCCTTGTTCAGCGGATTTTAAAAACCATTTCGCTGCCTCAGCGCTGTTCCGCGGAACACCTTTACCTATTCGGCACATCACACCTATATTGTACTGTGCATCCGCATCTCCTTGCTCAGCGTCCTTTAAATACCATCTTGCAGCTTCGGCATCGCTTTCTGAAACGATCCGGCCTTCTTTGTACATTACATACAATATTGTCCTGGCATTTGCGTGTCCCTGCATGGCTGCCTTACGATACCATTTCGCAGCTTCGGCATTGTCCTGTGGAAGGCTTTTGCCTTCTTTATACATCGTACCCAGCATGATTTGGGCATCTATATCTCCCTGTTGGGCTAACTCAAGATATCTCTTTACGGTTTCAGCATCGTCATTAGAAATGTCTAAATCGGTGATGTGCATCCCGTCAATCTCAACTTTAGCACCTGCATCTTCCTGCTCCGTCTTGTTACGAAACTTTTCAACAGTCTCAATCTCGACATCGTTCTGCGCAACGAATTTTTCTTCCTTACAGATTATATTCAATACATACCGGGCTTCTGCATGACCCTGCTCGGCCGCTTTGCGATACCATTTTACCGCCTCAGCATCGCTCTGTGAAACACCTTCACCATTTTGGCACATACAACCCAGATTGAACTGGGCATCTGCATTTCCCTGCCGGGCAGCCTTAAAATACCATCTCACAGCTTCAGCATCAATCTGCGGAATACCTCTACCTTCTTTGTACATACAACCCAAATTGAACTGAGCCTCTGCATTTCCCTGTTCAGCCGCCTTACGAAACCACTTCGCGGCATTTGCATAGTCCTGTGTAACGCCTCTACCTTCATTGTACATTACACCCAGATTGAACTGAGCATTTGCATTTCCCCGTTCAGCCGCCTTACGAAACCATTTTAGAGCCTCATTATCATCCTGCCCAACGCCTTCACCCTCCAGATACAGACAACCCAGATTGAACTGCGCCTCCGCGTTTCCCAGTTCAGCCCCTTTGCGAATATCTGTTAATGACGACACATTATCTTTCATTGGATTTATTTCCCTGAAATAGAAGCCGTCCGCTCCACCAATTCACCGGCGGCAATTTTATTGTTTATTTCTTCTGATAAGATGACGATGCGTTTTGACAATCTTTATTTCTCCTGCAATATGAATAAACACCCTCATCATTATCATCAAAGGTCACCCAATCACTATCAGCCGCAAATGTTACCAGCCTTGATAACAGGTGGTCCGGGTTCTTAGGACAGGGAACGGGGATTTATAAGTGTGAAGTTGCCCTGTGTTAAGATTCATGCCGCAGCCTGTTTCTGCGATAGTGTGTTGAAGTAAACCATAGCCGGGGTTTTTTTGTCAAAGTTATTATGCCTAAGCTTGTAGCGGTGAATGAATGCAATCTTTCATCTGAAAATGTGCCTTAAAGAAACTAATATTGTTAACTTTTTTAAAGAGCTATATGATCAACAGGATGCCGGGCAGAGTGTAAAAATTTCATCTGCGTGCTCGTGGCAACATTCTTTTGTTCTTACGCCTGGCCAAGTCAGTTTCAACCACGGGGTTGTAACCACCAGTAAGGTTCGACCTTTACCCTGTTGAATCATTCGTTATTCTATTATATCGATAGTTATGAATATACTAAAACTATATATAGGTCAATATTTTCATCCTCCTTTGTGACAGACTACTGTCATGTATGTTTCAACCGTTAATCGTTGATCTCTTAACATATTCCAGAGCTTTTGTTTGGAGGTGAAACAAATAATGGATAACTTTCTGTAATCCTCAATTTTCAAAATTAAATTTTTATGCTAGATTACAACCAGTAATCGTTAAAAGTTGTTCTTCGTTTTGACTTTTAGCAAGAATACATATCAAAATAGAGGAGGAATTTCTTTCAATGCATCTTTACGCAGCTATTGGTGCTGGCTTACTAATGGCAGCTCTTCTCTTCAAACCTTTTTTTGGTGATCTTGCGGGTTTCGTTGAATGTCTTAAATACTGGTTTATGGGGAAATGGATTTCATTATTTCAAGGAGAGTTTGAAGACTACCAGTGGGATACTTTAAAACTTGTGATCTGGATCTTATTATCAGGTCTTTGTGGTCTTTCGGTTTATTTTCAACTACCCAAATGGTTTCCTAAATTATTCGCTTAAACGGTAAAGTGGTATTAAAGCATTGGTAAGGAAAATGATAGTCTAGTGGTGTCCGGTGCATTTTTCTTCCTAGACTCTTCAGTTTTCAAGTTTCTGATTTTGTGCTAGGTTACAACCAGTAATAATTAAAGCAGCATAATTATAATGTACAGTGTGGTGCAAATTCCAGAGGCATGTCGGTGTCGTCATGATGCGGTATTATGATTTCATTAAGCATTACAAAAAATGAAAAGCCAAAAAATAAAAATCTCATATTTGTCAGCGTCGGCGACCGTGAAACATTCGCTTCTTTCGCTTCGAGAAATCTGACCAGAAACTTCGATCTCGCATTTTTTTATTATGGAAAAAATCAAGAGAAGGCAAATAATTTGAGGCAATCGGCAACTGTATTTGCCTCCGGTACCGGCACCAAATTCAACAGCATCAGACACATGCACAAAAAAATGCCGAATTTAATTAAATCATATGAAACTGTCTGGATTTGCGATGACGATCCCGTCCCTATAAAAGGAAATATTAATGATGTCCCCGATATTTTAAAAAAGTTTCATCTCAAGGTTTTATCTCCCGCACACGCACACGAAGGTAAAATAAGTCATCAGATCATGCTGCCGCTTCCGGGAGTGCATATTTTCCGGTACGTTAATTTCGTCGAAAATGGCTGGCCGTTGTTTAGTTCAGACTCACTTGCCGAATTTTTAAATATTTATGACGGCAGCCTTGACGGTTGGGGAACAGACTGGTGGTTCATGAATTATTTTGACGCAAACCATCAAATGGTGGCGGGTATAGTGGATAAGGTGGTTTTTCTTAACCCGCGAGATTCTCAAAAAGAAGACGGATATAGGGAGCTTGACTTATATATAAATATTCATGACGAGATGGCACAGTGGAATGAAATAAAAAATAAGAATAACCTGACGGAGTGGGGGCATAAAAATCTTTCCGGCATCCTTTCAACAAAAGAAGAAGTAAATAAAAAATGGGGACGCCTCTATATAAAGGGGATAAGCCTGATTTCCAGAAAATTTATCAATCGGAACTATACATTTTAACGAGATATTTATTACTTCCTCAATTTCCAATTTTGTTTTTTTATGCTAGGTTCAGATAGTAATTGTTACTATTGGAATTTAAGATATGAATCGGGAACAATATACTAGATTGGAACAAATCCCTAATATAGGTCCTTCTTTGGCAAAGGATTTACGCCTTATTGGCTTTTCTCATCCAAAGGATTTAATAAGGCAAAATCCTTATGCCATGTATGAAGAATTATGTCGCAAAACACAGCAACGACATGATCCCTGTGTTATCGATGCTTTTATTTCCGCTGTCAGATTTATGCAAGGTGAACCCAAACGGCCTTGGTGGGCTTATACATCGGAGCGTAAGCGAATGCTTGCCGATAAGGCATGCCCAACCCATTTCAGCCGATCGCTGCGCTTTGGCTAATATTTTCGTTTGGCTGCACTATCAGACATAAGGAATGCATATGGATATACAGTATAGATTCATGCAAAAGGGAGAAGAAGCAAAAGTTTGTTCTCTAGTCGAAAAGGTATTTAATGAATTCATCGCTCCTGATTATGATTTGGAAGGCATTAATGAGTTCTTCAAGTTTGCTAATCCCCTTGCTATGACTGAGCGTGCGGGTAAGGAACAAGTGGTAGTAGTTGCTGTGCAGGGATCTGAACTTGTTGGAGTTATTGAAATACGTAAATGTAAACACATCGCCATGCTTTTTGTAAGTCGTCGTGGTGAAGGAATAGCAAAAGAACTTATCAACAGAGCAATTGAAGAATGTCGCAAAAGGCATCCAGATTTAAAAAGAATAACTGTTAACTCTTCGCCATTCGCGGAGTCTATCTATTCCAAGGTGGGCTTCATAGCAACAGGAGCTGCTCAGAAAAAGAATGGCATCATATTTGTGCCAATGGCTTATGAGTTGGAATAAAAAGCCCAACAAAGTCCATACAGCCGATTGCTACGCACCCGCTGATTTCTTCATTATGCGATAGAAGGAGATAAATTCAATGATGCGCGACTCAGAGAAAACGATTGGCAATATAATCGATAAGGTTTCCGTTTCTATTATTGGTTCCGTGGACGAGAATGATTTTCCTAACGCAAAAGCCATGCTCCCGCCCCGAAAACGGGAAGGAATAAAACATATCTATTTCACCACCAACACATCCTCTATGAGAGTAAAGCAATACACCAACAATGCAAAAGCCTGCGTGTATTTCTTCGACCACAGGTTTTTTAAGGGCGTCATGCTTAAGGGAACAATGGAAGTTTTACGGGACAAAAAATCAAAACAAATGATATGGAAAGCCGGCGATGAAATGTATTACTCCAAAGGCGTAACCGATCCCGATTATTGCGTTCTAAAATTCACCGCACAAAACGGTCGATATTACAGTGATTTCAAATCAGAAAACTTTGAAATCAAATAAAATCGCATCACCAATCATTCCAGCGGGCATTGGCCATGCTCAAACCGCGTATCTAATGCCGCCGAATTCTCGCGTTGCACCTTTCAAGGAATAATCTTTAATGAAGGCGACTGTCAAATGTTGAGGAGTTTAGGTGGACACCAGCATAGCCCATGTAATATTTTTCGTAATAAATATTTGTTGATTAACGATTATAAGGTGCAACGGCGGAGTTAACGGTTTCTGGTCTATCAGACTTGTGAAAACTTCCTGAAATCCTCAAATTATCAATCTTGATAATTATACAACATTTCAATCCGTAATAAACACTATCTGCGACCGACGACAAACATCGCCCCCTCATTTTGTGGTCAATTATTCCTTTGACATCCAAAACAGTTATTTATATAATTTCATTGCATAAGGAAGTTTTTTAAAAAATATGCACGGATTTATATGCATATTATAAAGAACCCTCTATCGGTCATGGTAGTCATTAGTTAACATTTCAATTACACGAATCATTTCAACGGACAGGAAGCAACCCTATGAAGGATCAATTACTCCGTGTATTAATTATTGAAGATTCAGAAGATGATACGCTGCTTTTAATCCGCGAGCTTAAAAAAGGTGGATATAGTCCGGTGTATAAAAGGGTGGAAACTGATGCCGCAATGAAAAAAGCCCTCAAAGAAAAGCAATGGGGTATCATCCTCTGCGATTATAGCCTGCCGAAATTAAGTGGACCTTCAGCCATTGCTTTATTGAGGGAAACAAATATCGATATCCCTCTAATCATTGTATCTGGAACTATTGGAGAAGAGACGGCCGTAGAGTGTATGCGTTTAGGTGCCCAAGATTATATAATGAAATCTAAAATGTCCCGTCTTTGTCCGGCCATAGCCAGAGAATTAGAAGATACGGAAGTTAGAAAAAAGCATAAGCAGGCGGAGGAAAAATTACGCGCCGAAGAACAGCGTTTCCGGGCTCTTATAGAGCACTCTTCCGATATAGTTGTTGTCGCTGATTTAAATGCAATTGTCACTTACATAAATCCGGCGGTGGAGAAAGTTTTGGGATTCTGTCCTGAAGAAAGAATTGGCCACACCGGATTTGAGCTCATTCATCCGGATGACCGTAATTTTTTAGCTGAAGCATTCACTTCTTTGATTACGGATCCAAACCCCCATATTGTAAAGGGTATAATACATCTTCGTCATAAGAATGGGACTTATCGTACGTTAGAAGCTGTGGGAAGCAACCTGATAAACAATAATGTTGTTGAAGGTATAGTTGTTAACTACCGTGACATTACCGAGCAAAAACAGGCGGAAGACTTGCTGAAACAAAGCGAAGCCCAGTACCGCCTGCTGGCCGACCACATGAAAGATCAAGTTTGGCTCATGGATCTAAACTTACAAACAACGTATATCAGTCCGTCTGTGGAAAAGTTATGTGGATACACACTGGAAGATCTTGAGAAACTTCCGTTAGATAAAATTCTCACACCGGCATCCTTACAAAAAGCAATGGATTTTTTTACAGTGGAAATGTCCCAGGCGCTGGCAGCCCCTGCAACCTACACTTTAAAACGTCTGCTGGAACTCGAATTTGTCTGTAAAGACGGCAATATCTTATGGATCGAAAGCGCTTTCAGCTTCATTAGAGATGAAGACGGGAACCCTGTATCTATTCTGGGCGAAGGCAGAGAAATAACTGAGCGCAAACTGGCGGAGGACAAGCTCCAACAAACCCTTGAAAGTCTCAAGAGAGCAGTTGGCACTACGATTCAGGTTTTAGTGTCCGCTTTGGAGTCCAGAGACCCCTATACAGCCGGTCACCAGTCCCGTGCCGCTAATCTGGCCTGCGCAATCGCCACTGAGATGGGGTTAGCTGAGGATAAAATTGAAGGAATCAACATGGCCGGTGCCATCCATGACATTGGGAAATTATCCATACCGGCAGAGATATTGACCAAACCTACAAAACTGACAGATTTAGAATATTCTCTAATTAAGGTACACACTGAGAGTGGATACGAAATGCTGAAAAATGTGGAATCTCCCTGGCCGCTGGCGGAGATAGTTTACCAGCATCACGAGCGGATTAATGGTACTGGCTATCCAAGAAATCTGAAAGGGGATGAAATTCTTATAGAGGCCCGTATTATGGCCGTGGCAGACGTTGTTGAGGCCATGGCTTCCCACCGTCCTTATCGCCCGTCATTGGGGATTGAGGCTGCTCTTGAAGAGATCGAGAAAAACAAGGGGACTCTTTATGATGCTGTTGTCGCCGATGCCTGTCTGAGATTATTTCGTGAGAAAGGCTATCAGTTTAAAGAAGACGGAAATCTCATTCCTTGATGATTACAAATGGTAATCCTCAATTCAAATGACTGCCGAATGCTGTGGATTAGTGTTATCAATGACCTAATTGGACTTTCTCTGTCAATTCCAGTATAAGTCAAGATAGATCAGCTTAGAAGAAGATAAATTATTTATGGATGTTCAGTTTGGCAGGATTCGTTTTATTTATGGAGAAAATAACGGCAAATATCCTTTCAGCCATTCTTTATACCTTGATGGCGGCAACATTCGTGTAATCATTGATCCTGCATGCAGCCTGCAAAAACTTACAGACCTTAAACAAAAAAATGGTGTGGATCAGATCTGGTTATCGCACTGGCACGAAGATCATATCCGTTATTTAAATCTTTTTGAAGAAGGCATGGTCAGAATATCTGAACGGGATTTCCCGCCGCTGACTGATATCGACGTTTTTATGGACTGGTATGGAATCAATGAAGATTTCCTCCGTCAAGTCTGGAAATACGTGATGCTGGAAAATTTTAATTATCGCCCGATGAAAGACGCTCTTTTTATTCAAGATGAAGAAACCATCAACCTGGGATCTCTTGCGATTCATGTGATTGCCACACCGGGACACACGCCGGGACATCTTTCCTTTTTCTTTCCTGAAGAAGAAATGCTTTTTCTTGGAGATTATGATTTAACCCCGTTTGGTCCATGGTATGGCGATGTCCATTCCAGCATAGAACAAACGCTACAATCCATCAGAAAGCTAAAAAGCGTTCCCGCGCGTATATGGATCGCATCACATAACACCGGCGTGTTTGAGAAAAATCCGGGCAATCTTTGGGATGATTATGAAAATGTTATTTATCAGCGTGAAAAGAAAATCCTGAATTTTTTAAAAGAACCGAAGACACTGGAGCAAATTTCATCGGCGTGGCTGATCTATGGAAAGCCGAGAGAGCCAAAAGAATTTTTTGAATTTAATGAAAGCGCGCTGATTGGCAAACATATTGAATACTTAGAGAAAAGAGGTTCAATTACTCTGGATAAAAATCAGTATGTTAAAACATGATCTCAATAACTTAACTTTTTAAAATAACAGCAGAAAGAAAAAAGTTGACTAGCTTATACCGTTTTGATATTGTCCACGGGCTTTAAGCAAATGGTCAAGTCTTGATTACGATTAATAATATTTTTATAAGAGAGATTTTATGTACACATTATTGATTATTTTACATATTTTAGCTTGCCTTGTTTTGATTCTTATTGTGCTTCTGCAGGCAGGCAAGGGTGCCAATATGGGTGCCGCATTTGGTGGTTCCAGCCAGACTGTTTTTGGTTCTTCAGGAGCCGGCACGTTTTTGGGAAAAATGACCGCGGCAATAGCTGTGCTTTTTATGCTTACATCTCTGGCGCTTACTTATACGGCAAGTCACAGAAGCACTTCATTAATAGGTCAGCGGACACTGCCTGCTTCGCAACAGCCAGTTCCTGTAACAAGTCCGGATGCAGCACAATTACCGGCAACACCTCCCGCACCGGCAAGCAAGTAATGAACTGAAGCTCTTTTTATTTGACAATCATGCGACCTCATACGAAAATTAAAAAAAAGGGCGCGTGGATTAAATTAAAGTTATTTTTAATGCCGAAGTGGTGGAATTGGTAGACACGCCATCTTGAGGGGGTGGTGGGACCTCCCGTGCTGGTTCAAGTCCAGTCTTCGGCACCATAACAAAAAGGAGTCATCTCATTTATCAGTTGACTCCTTTCTTATTTCTGGCACACGGTCACCACTTTTTAAATTTTTTCTTCCTCAGTTTTCACATTGCCAATTTTATGCTATATAATAGCTGGTATTATTTGAAATGGCACGATTCCAACTTAACAAGAGGAGTCTGCTATGGAATTTGATGTTATTTGTTTTCTTATTGTTTGTCTGCTGGTGATCTTGCTGGGATTGAACTGTAGAATATGTTCCAAGTTAAAATCACTTTCTTAAATAAGATGTTGTTTCTAACAGAAGGAAACATGAAAAGTTTGGAATTGTATGTCAAGGCAGTATTTACCACAAAGATTGAGATGTTGTGTCGGTGTTTATTATTGGCGCGGAGTATGTTTCTTTCCGGTTGAACGATTGCATCCTAGTCCGGATTGTCTATATGTGGATTACAGGAAGAAGTGCGCTGGGGAAATAAGAAAATAACTAAGAATGAGTTGAACATCAGAATAGCACTATTATTTTTTTATTTTTCTTATACATTAAAATTATTTAAATCTTTTTTTGCTGATTTTTTCGTAGGGTATTCTCCATTTGAATATTCAATATCTTTGTATATATAGTGTATTGACCAATATGTTTCACCATTAGAGTGCGAGTGTTTCTGTACCCATTTCTTTGTTTTCTGTTTCCATTCTTCCGTATATTTCTTTCTATCTATTATTTTTCCTATTAAGATAACTATACTACCAATAATTAGGGATATAAATCCAAAACTTATTGATTCTGGTATTCCAATTTTTCCATCAGACCCACCAATAAAACAAACAAATGACCAAAAGATTAAAAGCCCTCCAAATATAAAGAGGATGATTTGGATAATCAGAACCATAGACTTCAATATTTTCATCATATTTCTCCAACAATTGATATCCGAACTTCTTCCTGATTGAGAATCTCGTGAATCACATAAAACGCTAGAACAAAATCAACTTTCTCTGATAAGTTTATTTTGTTCTTTTCGCACTTATGCAGGATGATACGTTTCTCAAGTTCTCTTCCTTTACTCGTGTCTCTTAATTTCTGAAGCATCCCTTCTTGTAAATCAGAGGCAATGACTCGACCTGATTTACCAACCATTCGAGCTGGTTCAATAGAGAAAAACCTGGGCCACAACGTATATCCATGACCGTCATTCCATCATCAATGTAGGGACTCAGTATTTTCTGCGGATTTTGTAGCCATCTTCGTATTCCATTACCAAGACTGCCTGATTTTTCCACCGGGCATACTCGATTTTTTCTATCACTCACTATATCGTTCACATTTCAAAGATCAACAGCAAGTATCAGCGGCACGGGGGGACAGCCCGCATCCGCCTGCATGCTGTGCGTGAACAGTGTTTGAAGAGGCGTATAATATATCATGAATAAATTTCATAAATTTTTTTTCATACTGAGAAAATAAAACTTAAACTCTTAAAATGTATGATCGCATTGATTTAAAAAGATTCATTAAAGGTCTTTCTGTAAAGAATTGAGCCGTTTTGATGAATACCACAATCCAAAGCGTGTGGAAAATTTACCAAGGAAAAGGTATACTACACAAAGTACGATATTTACCCAGAAAGGCATTGTGATTGAAAAAACAGTTGCCAAGGTAAAAAGTATCGTCCATGCCCCAGTGATAATCATATTTGTTTCAAGGAAAAGACTGGTTGACCATACTTCTGGTGGTGTGTTTCGACGGGCAATGGTAATGGTCCATGGGCGCTTGAACAGAATAGATATAAGAGACAGCCCTGACAATGCGCCCAATAGGTAAGTCATCCAATTCATGACATGCTTTTCTTTATATATTCTAATAAGCTTTAAGTAATAATTCATCACATAGTGATATCTAACAAGGTTTGGAAACCTTAGCTTTCCAAGATGATAAAAAATTATTCCTTATTTCGCCCTGCGGTCTCTGCCGCAGGGGAATAAACAATTTTAGTTATGCGTTTTAGCCATTCTGGATCTGGCGATAGATTTGATAATTCCATCTTTAGTGATAATATCATATTTATATTTGTTGTCCTTATATTGATAGCGGAATTCTTTAGGGGCGGAACCCATCCAAGCCATATCAGGAACACCAAGAGCATTTAACACATCTTCCTGCTTTTGACCGACATAGATTTTTGTCCCTTTAATCGTTGCCTTTTCAAGATAATGTAAATCAGAATTATCTTTCCCATCAAAAGCATAAGACTTCATTTCAGAGAAACCTATAAAGGTCAAGGACACCACCACTATCAGCAAAAAAACAAGTCTTTTCATATTATTCCTTCTGGCAAAAGTCTAAACACTATTAACAAGATTATTATATAATGTCAAATTCGTTACGATTAGAAGGCAACATGGCTACGGCATAATCTGTTTTAGGCAGACTAGATTTGATTTGATTGAAGAAGCCCGCCTCCGCGACGCTGAGAGGCGGGCTTTGTATTAAACTGTTTTTATGGGAACTTTTACTCCTGCTGCCTTGGCAATCTGGTTCTTGGGAATCTTTATATCCAGAATGCCATTCTTAAAACTTGCTTGGGCTTTTCCTGATTCTATTTCAGTATCCAGCGGAATGACCCTGCTAAAAGAACCGTAAGATCTTTCCATGTAATAGTAGTTTTTAACTTTATCTTCTTTTTCTTCTTTCTTTTCTCCCTTGATGGTCACTGCATCGTTGGTAATTGTAACATCTATATCTTTTTCTTCCACACCGGGTAATTCCACCTTGATGATGAATTCCCTTTCATTCTCTTTTACGTCAATGGAAGGCATAAAGCTTCCCATCTCGCCCGCGGCAAATCCGCGCGGCGCTATTCCAAATCCCCGGAAGAAATTATCGAACAAGCTGTTCATTTCCTTTTGCAAAGAATAGAAGGGATGATCATCACCTGTTCTTACTCTCCGTGCGACATCCGGTAACAAGTTTTTTATTTTCATAATCAATCCTCCTTTTCTTAAAATTTAAACATTAAAATATTTTCTATGCCGCATTAATTGCAATTTTCTTCGGTTTGACTTTCTCGGACTTTGGCAATTCCAGACGCAGAATCCCCTGTCTGACCGTTGCTTTAATTTTATCCCTGTCTATTTCATCGGATAGCGTGAACTCCCTTTCGTAATCACCCACCTCATATTCTGAAAAAAATAAGGTTATAATCTTTTACTTTGCCGTTTTCCACACGTCCGGCAATTGTCAGAATATTTTTTTCCAGTTCCACATCAACGGTCTTTTCATCAATCCCGGGCATATCGGCAGTTAAAAAAATTGCTTCCTTGGTTTCGTAAATATCCACGCGCGGCGTAAATGTTTTCACATTGCGGATTTTCCCCGTAACAGTTGAATTTTCATTTTTTTGCAGGTCTTTTTCGGACATATACACTGACCTCCTTCCTTATGGATTAATTTTAATTTTCTTGGGTAATTCTTCTTTTATTCTGGGCAGGGTAATATGCAGAATCCCTTTTTCATATTTTGCTTCCACAGCCTTGGAATCAACTTGAAAAGGCAACTGGAAGCTTCTCTGAAAATTACCCATCTCTCTTTCCTGACGCAAATAAGTTTCGCCTTCTTTAACGGGATCGGTCTTTCTCATTCCGGCAATGGTCAACATGGCGCCGGTAACGGATACATTAATTTGTTCCGTATCCATTCCAGGCAACTCCGTTGTCACAATGATGCTGTCATCTTTTTCCCAGATATTGATTGCCGGATAATCCGATGCCGTATTTTGCCCGACACTGGAAAAGAGTCTGTTGATTTCCCTTTGCAGATCCAACATTCCCAGGACATTATCTCCGTATCTTTTCATTCTCCAGATACTTGAATTGAACATAGGCCCATCCTCCTTTCAAATTACTTTACACAACATAAGCTTTTGCTTTTATTAGTTATTTTTCAATTTACAAGCTAAATATATTTACGAATTTCCTTTTGTCAAGACTCCTGATCAATGCCAAATGATGTGATATGGATGTGGCCGTTTTTTTAATATCTCTTTAATAAAAATAAGAAATTCCAGTCTAGTGCCCTTGACAGGGGGTATAGCCGTAAATATATTAAGTCCGCTTCAGAGGATGTAAACAAAAAGAATTTATAAAAGATAAGTATGGAAGATCACATAATAAAAATATTTAAGGAAAGCAATCGAGTCAAAGATGCTTTTATTAATGAAAACCTCAGCAAGCTGGTCAATGTTGTCGAGGCGGTGACTACAGCACTGAAAGCAGGCAATAAGATTCTGCTCTTCGGCAATGGCGGTTCGGCTGCGGATGCGCAGCATATCGCCGCGGAATTTGTGAATCGCTTTATAATAGAAAGACCGCCGCTTCCGGCCATAGCATTAAGTACGGACACGTCCGTTATCACGAGTATAGGTAATGATTATGATTTTTCTGAAATATTCAGCAAACAAATAAGAGCAATAGGCCAGCCCGGGGATATTGCTTGGGGCATCAGCACCAGCGGTAATTCCCCCAATGTTTTAAAAGGTCTGGAAATGGCCAAAAAGATGGGACTGGTAACGGTTGGTTTTACCGGTAAGGATGGTGGAGATATCGCAAAAATAGTTGATTTTTCCATTCATGTATCTTCCCCCAGTACGGCACGTGTTCAGGAAACTCATATTACAGCCAGCCACGCTGTTTGTGAATTAGTGGATATAAAGCTATTTCAGAAACCTGATTTCAAATAATAACACTTTTTATCAGAGGCAGTAGTGAAAACAAAAAAAGAACATGCTGATAAACATGGTCACTCCGACGAACAGAAGATTGAAGAAATTGTCACGGAAGACCATCATAAGGAGAATGAGGATTTCGCGAAAAAGCTGGAAGAAAAGGAAAAAGAAGCTGCGGCCAATTATGATAAATATCTTCGGGCAGTTGCGGAACTGGACAATTATAAAAAACGGGCGATTAAAGAGAAAGCCGATATAATCAAGTACAGCAATGAAGAGATTATCAAAGACATTCTGCCCTTTATGGATAGTCTGGACAGGGCTCTGGAACACAATACCGGCGACATCAAATCATTCAAGGACGGCATTGCTCTTATTCAGGAACAGCTTTTATGTTGTTTGAAAAAACACGGGGTGGAAAGGATTGATGCCGCGGGCGTCACATTTGATCCGAATTTTCACGAAGCATTAATGCAGGTGGAAAGCGATCAGCATGAAGAAAACAAAATAGTCAGTGAAATGGAAAAAGGCTATTTATTGAACGGCCGGCTTTTAAGACCATCTAGAGTATGTGTTTGTAAGAAAACAAAGCAAGAAAATAATGTATGTGAAAAAACTGAGGATATAGAAGAATAAGGAGGATATATGGGAAAAATTATTGGGATTGATCTGGGTACGACAAATTCGTGCGTAGCAATAATGGAAGGCGGAGACCCGGTAGTCATCGCCAATCAGGAAGGCAACCGCACCACGCCGTCAATCGTCGCGATTACGGAGAGCGGTGAGCGTCTGGTTGGTCAGGTTGCCAAAAGACAAGCCATAACAAATTCGGAAAATACTGTCTACGCCGTCAAGAGGCTTATCGGCAGAAAATATACATCCAAGGAAGTTCAGTACGATATCAAGATTATTCCTTACAAAATCACGGAAGCTTCCAACGGCGATGCGCAGGTTACCGTCCGGGGAAAAAATTATTCCCCGGCCGAAATATCGGCAATGATTCTGACCAAAATGAAGCAGACTGCCGAAGACTATCTTGGAGAAAAGGTAACCGACGCAGTCATTACTGTTCCGGCTTATTTTAACGACTCACAGAGACAGGCGACCAAAGACGCGGGTAAGATTGCCGGTCTGAATGTTTTGCGCATTATTAACGAACCTACAGCGGCAGCCCTGGCTTACGGTCTGGATAAGAAGAAAGATGAAAAAATTGCCGTCTTTGACCTTGGCGGTGGAACATTTGATATTTCGATTCTGGAGCTTGGCGATGGCGTATTTGAAGTCAAATCCACTAATGGAGACACGCATCTGGGCGGAGAAGATTTCGATCAGCGTGTTATGGATTATCTGGTTGCCGAATTCAAGAAAGATCAGGGTATTGACCTGCGCAGCGACAAAATGGCTCTGCAGCGTCTGAAAGAAGCGGCGGAAAAAGCCAAGATGGAACTTTCCACAACCATGGAAACGGATATTAATCTGCCGTTTATCACTGCGGATGCTGCCGGCCCCAAACATATGAATATGAAGCTGACGCGCGCCAAACTGGAGTCTCTCGTGGAAGAGTTAATCAACAAAGTGGTTGGCCCCTGCCAGACAGCGATTAAAGACGCCGGCATGTCGACCAAAGATATTGACGAAGTTATTCTGGTCGGCGGTATGACCCGTATGCCGCGTGTTCAGCAGAAGGTCAAAGAACTTTTTGGCAGAGAGCCACACAAGGGCGTAAATCCGGACGAAGTGGTTGCAGTCGGCGCAAGCATTCAGGGCGGCGTTCTGGCAGGCGATGTAAAAGATGTTCTGCTTTTGGATGTTACGCCTTTGTCCCTCGGCATTGAAACGTTAGGCGGTGTGATGACCAGACTTATAGAAAAGAACACCACCATCCCCTGTAAAAAAAGCCAGATTTTCTCGACGGCGGCTGACAATCAGCCGGCAGTGAGTATCCATGTTCTTCAGGGTGAACGTCAGATGGCCGCAGATAACAGAACGCTGGGGCGTTTTGAACTGGTGGGCATTCCGCCGGCACCAAGAGGCGTACCGCAGATTGAAGTTGCTTTTGACATCGACGCCAACGGTATCGTGCACGTAAACGCTAAAGACCTGGGCACCGGCAAGGAACAGAGCATCAAGATTACCGCGTCCAGCGGACTTTCCGAAGCGGAAATTGAAAAGCTGGTCCGAGACGCGGAGGCGCACGCAGAAGAAGATAAGCGCCGCAAGGAACTTATTGAAGCCAGAAATCAAGCCGATTCCATGGTGTATTCCGTTGAGAAGAACATCAAGGAATTCGGCGATAAGGTTAACGCAGCGGAAAAAGCCAAGATTGAAGAAGCGATAACCAAAGCGAAAAAAGCCCTGGAAGGCGACGATATCGAAGCCATCAAGAAGACTCAGGAGGAGTTGATGACTGTCTCTCATAAGCTGGCGGAGGCCATGTACGCGAAGACAGCAGGCGGTCAGGAAGGTCCCGGAGCCGGCGGTGGAGCCCAGCAGGGCGCTGATCAGCAGCAGGCACAGGGCAAGAAAAATGATGACGTGGTTGATGCCGACTTTGAAGATGTAAAATAATATAAGTAAATTAATTATTTTCAATACCCGGAACGGCTGATACCGTTTCGGGTATTTTTATATCGACCCAAACTGAAAAATATTATAGACTGGTTCAAAGGGTGGTTATGAATAGACTTTTTTTCAGAAAAAAAGCAATTGCTTTATTGGGAGGTGGTATTATTTTGATTACGGCTTTGGTTTTCCTCGCCACCGCCTCGGACAAATCCGTTAAAAATTCGTCTATTGCATATCAGACAACCATTCTGGCTAATCAAGATTATTTCCCCGCAATGTTAGAAGCCATTGATAAAGCGCAAAACGAAATATTCATATCTATGTTTTCTTTTAAAACCGGCGAGCACAAAAGTAGTTATCCAGACCGGATTCTGAGCCATCTGGCGAATGCTGTAAAAAGAGGCGTGAAAGTTTTCGTTATTTTAGAAAGAACGGAAAATAAATCAGACGACCTGAATATTCAGAACATGCAAACAGGAAGACGTCTGGAGGAAAAAGGAGTCAATGTTTTTTTCGATTCACCGCACAAAACGACACATACAAAACTTGTGGTAATTGATCAGCGTCTGCTTATTCTGGGAAGTCATAACTTTACGCAATCGGCTTTAAAATACAATAATGAGATTTCTATTTTACTGGAAAGTCCTGACATGGCTAAAAACGCCCGGGACTACATGTTACAAATTATCAAGGAGGCGAAATGAAATTTTATCAAACATCCGGGAAATTCATTTTGTTACTGATCATTTTTATTCTGTGTTGCTCAAACATGGCAATTGCTGACGAAAAAACCGTTACAGTTTCACCTGCGGAAGTAAAATCATCGCCGGCTACGCCACGGGAGGCTGCGCCTTCTCCGATCACACCTTCGTCAAACAAGATCGAACACAATGTTTTAGGATGCGTGCTTCCCTTATCCGGTCCATATGCCGCATGGGGTAAAAAAGCGGTGGACGCAATCCTATTATCTGCAAAAGTGTTTGGCGAAGATAATAAACCCCCATGGGAGGTTATTGTTGAAGATTCGGGCGGATCTCCGGAAAAAACAAAAGCGGCTATAGCACATTTGGCCGGCGATAAAAACATTATCGCCATCATTGCTGTTACCGAAACGGCGGAAGCTACTGAGGCCGCCCGCGAAGCAAATAAGTGGAAAGTACCGACCATTTTCATAACATCCAAAGAAGGAGTAACGTCCGCCGGCGAATACGTCTTTCAACATTTTCTTACACCTACGCAGCAGATCAAAGCTTTGGTGCAATATGCCTTTGATGATTTGAACTGCGCTATATTCTCCATTCTGTACCCCCGTGATGATTATGGAGAAGAGATGGTAAAAATTTTCAGTGAGGAAGTAACGGAGTTGGGCGGCAAGATCGAAAAAGCAATTCCTTACGGCATAAATCAAACAGATTTCGCGGAAGAAATAAGTAAGCTAACCGGCCGTATTGTAAGCTCAAAATCAAAAGATAATATGAAGAAAAATATGCCTAAAGAATCATCCCCTGTTGATTTTGAAGCTTTATTTATTCCCGATTCCTATTTGCGGGTAAAAATGATTACTTCGCAACTTGATTTCTATAATGTGAAGGGTTTTAAACTTTTGGGCACAAGTTTGTGGCACTCGCCGGATTTGTTGAAAAATGACACTCAGTACTTGGATGAAGCCGTTTTCACGGACAGTTTTTTTGCAGACGGTTTCTACGCGGAAACGACCAATTTTGTTGATGCTTATGACGCAACGTATAAACGTAAACCGGAAAATATTGAAGCGCTTTCTTTTGATACAGCCGGAATAATTTTCACTGTTCTGGAAAGCAAAAACATTAAAACAAGGCGGGAACTTGCCGCCGGTTTAATTCAAATGGAAAATTACAATGGAGTAACCGGTAATATTTATTTTGATTCAAACAGGGTCGCTCAAAAGACTCCGTTCATACTGATGGTTAAAGGCGGAAAATTCGAACAGGTGCAGTAGGTTCTAGGTTTAGGTTTTAGGTTCTAGGTTCAAAGTTCAATGTTTAAGATAAAGGATGGGAAAAGAATAAATGCGTTTTTTACTGACCAACGATGACGGAATTTATGCCAAAGGATTAAGCGCTCTGAATAAGGAGCTTTCCAGGGAAGCTGAGTGTCTGATTGTCGCGCCGGAAACCGAGCAAAGCGCGGTGGGACATGCCATTACGCTCTCTCGTCCGCTGATGGTGCGGCGCGCCACCAAAAATGATAAATTTTTAGGATATGCCGTCTGCGGCACGCCGGCGGACTGTGTAAAGATAGGCATCACGGAATTGTCGAAAAAGCCTGTGGATATGGTTGTCTCGGGGATCAACAGAGGAGGCAATGCCGGTGTTAATGTTCTTTATTCTGGCACCGTTTCCGCGGCAACCGAAGGGGCCATTCTGGGCTTACCCTCAATGGCAGTCTCTCTTGACACTCACAAGGAAGCTGACTTTACCTATGCCGCCAAGTTCGCCCGCAAAATGACGCGCTTAATACTGAGTAATCCGGAACAGCTCAAAAGAAGCGCGATTAACGTCAATATACCCTGCATTCCCCGCGAAAAAATCAAAGGTGTTGTTGTTGTCCGGCAGGCTCAAAGCAACATCGTCGAAACTTTTGAAAAACGGATAGATCCCCGGGAAAATATTTATTACTGGTTTGCGAGCGAATCACAATCGGCTCATCATCAAAAAGATACGGATGTCGGCGCTCTTTCTTCGGGATATATAACGATAACGCCGATTCAATATGATCTGACCAGATACGATCTACTCGAAACGCTCAAAGATATTGTAAAGCAGGATAAATTTTAATCGTGCGGGTGATTGAACAGCATAACGGGAAAGAATAATCCATGGTCTTGCAAAGCCAAAAAAATAAATGGCTTATTTACATAGTAATATTTTTTCTTGTTAACCTATTATTATCATCCTATTTTCTTGATATCTGGCCTACTCCCAATTGCGTTTCCCGGGCACTTCCCGTTCTTTCTTTCTCCGAAAATAAAACCCTAAAAATTGACAAATACGCCGATTTGGCCATCGACAAAAGTAAGGTGGGAGAACATTTCTATTCGGACAAGGCCCCCTTGCCTACGCTATTAGCGATACCGCTATATGAACTTATCAAATTATGCGGACTTGATAAAGTAAGCGACGAAGCTGGCAAAAAATATCCTGTTTATATTGGTTACCACGTGGGAGTACCTGATTCACGCGGCTATATCAATCCGGAATTTATTCCCATTTTTATAGCCGGCGGTCTCGTTTTCGGCTCTCTTCCTTTTGTCTTGATAGTCATCATGTCATTTGTTGCGCTGCATAAAATAAAGCCGTCCATTTCTCCTGTTCTCATGGTGATGCTGGCCTGGTATGGTTCATTCATTTTCGTTTTTTCCGGAACATTTTTTAATCATGTCTTTGCCGGTTTTCTGCTTCTGCTCAGTTTCCTGCTGATAAAGAGAAACTACTATTTTCTTTCCGGATTGACGCTTGGGCTTAGCTTCTTAAGCGAATACACTGTCATCGCCGCAGCTCCATTGTGGCTTATATGCATCTGGGTAAAAGAAAAGAGAATGCGCCATCCGCTGATGTTTACCACGGGAATAATACCTTCAATTCTGTTCATAGCTCTATACAACTGGCTTATTACCGGATCCCCGTGGAAAATGCTCAATGCCTATCATGCCACTCCAGCGTTTCAGCAGCTCCATCATCATTATGGTTTTTCCCTGCCTTCCCTCAAAGCCATTTGGGGATTATCGTTCAGCGGCTGGATGGGATTATTTAATTTCGCGCCCGTGCTTTATTGCATTGCTTTTTGCATGATTCTGATGCTGATAAAAAACAAAAAACTGTTTCTGCCTTTGGAAACAAGATTTCTCGCGGTATTTGCAATAATTTTCTTTCTGCTGATAAGCTCTCACTTTACCTGGTGGGGCGGTTGGTCTTACGGGCCGCGATATTTGATAGTGCTTGCAGTGCTTTTACTCTACGAAGGGATGATTGTTATCTCTCGATATAAAATCAACTCGGTTCTGTTTGTTGCAACCGCACTTTTCGGAATTACAGGAGCGTGGATCGCGAAAGCCACCGTGGTTTACATGGTGCCTTTCCCGGAATACGACGGCTTTTATAATCCATTTCTGCACATCCTTATACCGGATTTACTGGCGGGGCGGTTCAATGCCAACAACGCGCTCACGGCTTTTTTTGATGTTTCCCCTCAAGCTGGCGCATGCGGCTGGTTATTTTTCTATGTCACCTCACTGATCGGACTTTACCTGCTTTATAAAAAATGGTTTGCGGAGAAAACCGTAAAGCAGTAACAATGTATACAATAATTTAAAAATCTTTCGACAAGTTTTTGATATTAAGATAAAAACACGAACAGAATAATATCGCGTGGATAAAATTTATGCGTAAACATTATAAAACCGCTTTATTCGCAATATTTTCTACAATTTTATTAATATACTGCGCAATTTTGCCATCTCCCATTTCGGGAGACGGACCGTCTTATCTCAATATGGCAGTTTCGTATTCGAATCATCATTCTTTTGATTTGAGACAATCTGATCTGGACTATATCTTCAAGTCACTCCCATTCACCGGGGACTACGCGGATTATTATTACAGATATACGAAAATCAATTTTGTCGAAGCGTTAAACCACAAATTATACAATTGGCATTTTGGCTTATATTCATTCATCGCCTCGTTTTTTATCCCCGCTTTTTCATTCCTTAAATTAAATATCAGTTCTGTTTTTCCTTTTTGTAACGCTCTTTTTTTAATTCTATTGCTTTATTGGATTAATTTTCGGGCTGATCTCAGGGACAAAGAAAGACTCTGGCTGAACCTTATAATTTTATTCGGACCGACATGGTATTATCTGGCATGGACGGGACCGGAGATGTTTTGCTTTGTTCTTTTATTTATAGGAGCTCTTGAATATAAAGAAAATAAGAAAAATATGGCTTGCCTTCTTTTATCGTTGGCTTCACTTCAGAATTCTCTCATCATGCTTTTTCCTTTATTCATCGTTCTTGAAGAAATTATCAGGAAGAGAAAAATTGATAAACAAGTATTATATAAATTTATTATTTCCGGTATCTGTTTTATTCCTTTCATCCTTGACTGGTTGCGTTTCAGAGTTTTCAGCATCATTGCAAACAGCTTTCATGATTACCATACATGCTCTCTGAAAAAAACTTTATGCCTGTTTTTTGATCTGAATTTCGGCATGATAATTTATATTCCCATGATACTATCCGTTTTTATTTTTCTATGTTTTCGGAAAGATAAAAACTGCCTCAAATCGGCATTCGTCTTACTTTTAATGGCGTTTATAAACTCATCAAGCACGAATATTAATCACGGGGTTTATCTTATTGAAAGATACTCCTTTTGGATGATGACTATTGTCTTTGTGGCAACATTGGATTTCTTTTCCCGGCTGGATTCAAAAAAGTTCAAAGCGGCCGTTGCTGTCTTTATTTTAACGACAACCATACCTTGTTTTTTGTATAACCTGTTTTACTTCGATTATCTGCATTTCGGACCGGTCGCCAGACTGGTTTTTGATTTAAAACCTTCGTTATATAATCCCGATCCCGAAATATTTGCGGAAAGAGCCCTGCATCAGGACGATGTGTTTAAAAAAGATTGGGGCAATTCTTTGATTGCCGTCTATAAAAGTGAGAGATTTGGAACAAGAAAGATTTTAATAGTAGACAAAAAAACGGGAACTGCCGGTTATTTAAATAATGATAATTTTAATTTCCGTAACGAATGAGTAAAGTTTTTATTTATATATGAAAAAGCTACATGTCCTTGTATTATTGATATTACCGGCAATACTTGTTTTTACCGCCGCAACTCTGCACTATGCCAGGGGGCCATATTGGATAAGCAATAACTCCGATCCTGAATATCTTTATCTGTTAAACTCCCTTGCCCTGACTCAATCCAAACAATCCGGAACGACGGGTAATCCCGGCACAACTCTTCAAATGCTGGGGGCGGCAACACTGAAAATTACACATTCTCTGGATTTGTCTGAAAAAGACAGCTTGGAATTCGCAGTTCTCAAGAATCCTGAATTTTATTTAACCGTCATAAATATTGTTCTGGTTACTTTTAATGTATTGCTGTTATTTATCCTGGGTCTTGCAACATTTAAATTAACGAAAAATATCTGGCTGAGCCTCTTGCTGCAATCTTCACCGTTTCTTTCCAATACCATGCTGACCGACAGCTTGCCCAGAGTGTCCCCTGAATCTCTTCTTCTTTTCACAGGCTTGCTGTTTGCATTGATTCTGATGAAAATGGCATATGACAAAAATCTCTCTGAATTGGCTCAGAGGTATATGATAATTATGGCGCTGGTCTCAGGCTTTGGCGCAGCCACAAAACTGACCTTCATCCCTTTGCTGATTATTCCTCTTTTTATCCTGCCTAAATTACGAAACAAGATCGCATTTCTTTTCTTAACAGGTTTAAGTTTCATCCTGTGGACATGGCCGGTCATGTCACAATACAAAATTTTATTTAACTGGTATTGTAAAATATTCACCCATACCGGTTATTACGGACTTGGCAGCCCCCGAATAATAGACTCAGAAATTTATCTTCAAAATATTATCCGTATGTTTTTGCTGAATCCTCTGTTCTTCCTGATCTTGTTTTTTTCTGCGGGCTTTGTCCTGATAGTCGGATTGTCTTTTTCAAAGAAAGAAAAATCAATCACAAAGAATCCCTGGCAGGATATATCTTTTAGAATCTTAGCAGCGGTTACGGTTGCGCAAGTGTTTGCCGTTGGGATAGCGGCCAAACATTTTATCGGCCGCTATTTATTGCCTGTGATGAGCCTTTCAGGATTCATGTTATTTTTAATATTTGTTTGCCTGCAACGGCGAGACTGTTTTAATCGCGGTAATATCAAAAAATATTTTTTGTTTGCCGGCATTATCTTCTTTCTCGGAATCTTCTGGCAAATCACTGACATAAAAAATCTAATTGCACAACACGTGCGTATAAGAAATGAAGCGGCGGCAATTAATCAAATACTGGACAATGATTATAAAGATTATTTAAAAATCCGCATTTATCGCTGCTCCTCTCCGGTTTGCGCGCTGGCGTTCGGCAATTTTTATGTTAATAACGGCCTTTTTTCGGAATCGCTTCGAAAGATTTATGGGGACATTTATTTTTTTAATGAATTAAATGGCGGAGCAAATGGAAACTTTCACACATGGACGAATGGATTGTCTGAAAATATCATTTTGAAAGAACGGGGTAACAAAATCATTCTTCAGGGTTCTCCCGTTCGTTATCTTGGCGATACACTGGCATGCAAAACAGGTTCAATTCTGCATCTGAGGGATATTTTAGGAGGAGAATATGAAACCATTTATGCTATCGATGGCGCCACAATAACAAAAGAAGGCCAACGCCAACCGCGTTTTCCGGTGCTGGAGACAACAGATTTCGATTTCAGCACGCATCCCCGGCAATGATCCCGGATTTTTTGCGTTACTTCTTTACTCATCGGGGGATATCTTTCTGCAAATATAAGAACCTATAAATGCCTCCAGCAGACTCAGCGGAATAGCATAAATAAGAATGACAACAGGCAGCACATTCAAATTCCAGGTAATAACCCACATCAAAACAAACCCCGTCAGCCAACTGATTAACGTCGTTTGCAGGAGATTGAACTTTCTGGAAATCAAATAAATTGCTAAGGCAAATAAAAATCCCCACACAACCCAAAGCATCTCATTTAGCGGCGCTGAGGGAAAAGTCATTCCCAGCGATTTGTAATAATCAACCCAATATTTCTTAAGAAGAATTTCATTTCTAAAAAACTCGGACGCATTCACCCAAATGCCGGCGAGCATTATTGCAACGATACTTCGGGATTTTAGATTCATTAACAATCCTTAAAGATTCTGTATATAAATATAAATGTTTCTATTATCTTATTTCTGAATTTTATTTTTCTATTTCTTCAGCAACAAAGGTTTTTGAAACCTTCACAGATTTCTTTTTTAACATTTCTTTTATTAAGAATATGACTCCAAATGGAAAACAGACTATTATTGACCACATGCCCGGGTTTCCCGCTGGCCACGAAATAGCAACTGCAGGAATTTTAAACCCTGAGTAGAAAATAAGTCCACCCGTCACCCAATTTATACCTATGCCAAAAGGAAAACCAAAAAAAGACAAAATGATGTATAACCATCTATATTTCAACTCTTTATTTCTTAAAAAATAAATGACGCACCATATTTGTATGAAAATGCAGATTACGAAAAGGGATACTACGATAAGATGTAATATTGTTATGCCTTGTTTGTAAGGTTGTTTCGAATCCGATGAAAATCTGTTAGAGCTAATAGTGAATCCTCGAACAAATATTCCATCATTTGTTTGTTTTAAATTAACTTCATATCTTAATTTTCTTCCGTTTGTCTCAATATCATATAAAAATGAATATAAACATTCTTTGTCTTCAGAATATTCACTACGAATAAGTTCCATTTTATCAATAGCGCCAATCACTTTTTTAATATTCGATATCAAGGTACGTGTTTTTTCGATATCTATTTCTCTTTTCAATTCAGAATCGAAGTGAGGATAAATCTCTTCTGGAGTTCCTCTTGCAATTAGCTCAAGAAAATTGACTGATTCTTTTTGAATTTCGCTGGGAATAGTTGCGGCACGATTATTTTGAGAAAAGATGGTCACAATAAATATAAAGATTAAAGTGATAAACAAAAATATTTTGCATAATTTTTTCATTTTTTATCCTCTAAAAATAATATTGATATATGATTTTTTAAAAAATGTCTGTTCACCGCTTTGTTAGTTCATACAACTACCGTATCAGCAAAACAGGAATCGGGCTTTTGCTGATAACGTGAGATGTTGTGCTGCCCAAAAGTAATTCGCGGAGGCGGTTGTGGCCGTAGGCGCCCATGACCATCAATTCCACGGCGCCTTCGCGGATGTATTTTATAATTTCATCCTGTTCCTTGCCGGAAAGAATTATTGTTTCACAATCGGCAATCGGCGGCTCATCCGGGTCTTTTTGATTGGCCTCCTCGACCTGAGCAATCAGCGCGGCGGCTTTTTTCGCATCGGATGTAATGATGACAACTGTCAGCGGCCAGACGGCTTGCGCCGATAATTCCAAAGAAAGCTGTAAAGCTTTGGACGCCGAAACGCTGCCGTCGAAAGCAAGCGCCATGCTTTCTATTTCAATGAAATTCTCAGGAGTCACCAGCACCGGTTTCCCCGAATGACGCGCGACCGCTTCGGCAACAGACCCAAGAAGACCGCCTTCCTTCAAGTGAAAATGCTCTCCTTTTTTTGCCATCAAAATCAAATCGGCGCTTTGAGCCTCTTCGATAATGGCCGGACTGATTCTGCCGGTTACTTTTTTTACTTCGGCTTTTATGCCTGAGTTCCGGCAGCGATCCTGAAATTCTTTCAGGATAGAATCGGCCTTTTCTTCAAGAGATTTTTCGATGGCATCTAAGAAACCCTCATTGGGCGGCATTCCAACCGAACCGGAAATATCTGTCAGCATCGGTCCCTGAATTAAACTCACATCGATAACATGAAGGCCTGTCAGGGAAGCGTCAAGCTTCCGGGCGATATAAATTCCGAAGTCCTGCGCATTAAGACTGTTGGCGGAACCATCAGTAGGGATGAGAATTTTCTTGATCATGATGACTCCTCTCTGAAACCGGAAATATTATTTTTTCTGATTTTCGTCGAAATGTTTCAAATCATCAAGTAAATTGGCGACATCTTTTTCTTCCCAGACATTCGAAACGCCGTCGTCCTCGGAATCTGTTTGAGTGGAATGGGAACCGTCTTCATTGAAGGAAAGAAACTTGCCTGCAACATTCCCGTTTTTATAAGTGGCTTTTTCCTTTATCTTTCCGCTTTTGAAATACGCAAGATATTCGCCTTCTCTTTTGTCGTTTTTGAAATATCCTTTTTCTTTAACTTGCCCCGTTTTGTAGTAACAGATATATTCTCCGTCAAATTTGCCGTTTTTAAAATTTTCCTGCGTCTTCAATTGACCGGTTTTATAATAAATCTGATATGGGCCGTCGAGTTTGCCGTTTCTGTAATTTTCCTTTTCCCTCATCTGACCGTTTTCAAAATAAGAAACATATTCGCCATTCATCCGGTCATTAACAAAGTGGGTCTTTTCTCTAATCTGGCCGGTAGGATAATAAATTACCGCCTCGCCGTTTTTTTTACCGCCAGAAAAATTAACGTGCGCCAGTATCTGGCCGTTATGGTAATAGGAAAAATATTCGCCTTCCAGTTTACCGTCCCGGGTAAATTTCTTTTCCTTTACGGTTTCATCGTGGAAAAACAGTTTCTTTTCTTTGAGATCGGAATTTGCTTGAGCCATGAGAATATGATCCCTGTTTAAAGTTATAATTTTATTATAAATAATTTAAAACCTGAAGATGATCTCACAATCACTCTACTTCCGGGACACTTTGTAAAGAGGACTGTCATCTTCGGGCTATCAAGTCATTGCTTTTTTTAAACAATCATTTATGATAATGCAACTAAAAAGAATTCCTTTATCAATAAATTTAGTTTAATTTTTTTCAGAAAAGAGCTATGAAAGCCCGATAATCGGGCATATTATTGCTTAGAATAGTTTGAAGATTGTGATAAAGAGAACAATATTATGTTTACTCCTAATTTAGATACGTCAAGACTGGCTATTATCGGTCCCGGCCGGTTAGGCACTGCTTTTGCGTATAAATTCGGCCGTGACAACAAACGAGTGGCCATTTACTACCACGATGCGGAAGTTTGCAAGGCCATCAACAGAGATCATTTAAACCCCCTGCACTTGACTGAAGATCTGGCCAATCGTCTGGGCGGAATAGAGAACGTTCCCCGTTTGGCGCCAAACGTTTATGCCACAAACGATCTGGAACACATTGTTGAGAATAACGATTTCATCATTCTGACCATAACCATGAACCGCCTGCCGGAATTTCTCAATTACCTGAAGCCGATGATTGATAAAAAAGCAGGCGAAACCTGCCTTATTTCTCCGATAAAAGGTTTGATCTCTGATGAAATTTCCAAAGAATTAATAACGCCTTCTCAATTGATCAATAATAATTTATATAATTTAAAGCATAAATATCAGATCGGAATTATCGGCGGACCGTTTTTTGACGTGGATATAGCGCTGGGCAATCCTGTTTGCCTGACCGTCGCCGGCAAAAAACGCATTGCCAATATGATCAGGGAAGATTTGCTCAAATTTAACCGCAAGGAAATAAATTCATATTATAATTTTGACGTTGTCGGGGTGGAGGCTTGCGGCGCCTTAAAAAATATTGTGGCGAATATTAAAGGTCTGGCGGACTCACTGCAACTGGGCGATTCGATTCCCGGCACGATATTTGCCCGTTCCGGAGTGGAAATCCGCTCGCTGTCCCGTGTTCTGGGGGGAAGTTTTCAGGCGTTCCACAGTCAGGCGGGCGTGGGGGACATGTATGTAACGGTTTCGTCGCTGGCCAGTAAAAATTACCGTTACGGGAAATTCTTTTATGAATTATATTCCGGCAACCCCATTGAAACGAACCTGCGCGTTCTGGAAAAAATTGACGGGACTCCCGAAGGCCCCAACACGGTCAGGAACGTTCATAAATATCTGGAAAAGAAAAATATGTACAGTCCGCTTTTCTCCTGCGCGTACCGGATATTCAACGAAGCCGGCGACAAAGAGGCGATAAGAGATATGATCATTAAAGCCTGCCAATTCGATAAAAGAAATAAAGAATATATAGATCCGCTATCCAGATTCATGTACCGCATTCTGCCGGATTACTGGTACCGCCGCGATAAAAGCTTGCTCGATTAAACAATTAAAGATAATAAGTTGGGAGATAACAGAATATATAAAACTAGTAAAGTGTCCCTAGCTTTTAGGTGAATTGTTATGATGAAAAGAATACTGGCAATTGCACTCATTTTTTTATTCCCACTGTCAGGTTACTGCCTATCAGATCAGGATGTTTTTAATCTTCTATCTAGAATCAGCAAGAAAGTAGAACTGCCTCTACATGTTTATATCGCACCTATCCATAAAGATAAAAAATGGAGTTATGGCGCTTACGACGGGACGCCGCTACCTGTTTCATCATATCGGTATTTTGCAAATACATATGGACAATTAAAGAATGCTGAATTTCTTGGTGAAATATTTGCCATATTTCAGTTTTCTCAGGGCACCCGCTGGCGGTGTTTTCTATTACGCGTTCCAGGCATATACAGCAATGACCAGATAGATCTCTGGATGTTTAATACGGAGAAGAAACAATGGATGGTACCAATGAAGATTGCGGAAGCGTGGGGTGATGCTGGTGAGGCTATCGACGTTCAAAGCTGGATAGAAGACATTAACAAAGATGGTCGATTCGATGTCGTAAGGCGCACATTGGGGATCGACATGCACATATATGATGACAAACCTCATACTACAAAAAAAATTACCAACGAAGTTTTCACCTGGGATAAGGATCACTTCAAAGATGCAAGTAAGGAGTATTCCGGCAAACTTAAGTTTGATAAATACATTTTTAAGAAAAATAATATAAATAGCATAGATTGACATAACAAAGTCAATCCAGCCGATCACTGCGCTCCGGCTGATTTTTTCGTTGAGCAGCATAATGAAATGAAAATCGAAAACAAAAAATATTACATTACTGCTTTCTTTTGGATTATTTCTGGATATCTGTGCTGGCTTTCTAGTATTTATACATTTTCCTATGTTACTTCTAATGTATTATTTTCAGTCGTGAAATTTGTTAAGTCAATATCGCCATCTTTGAATTACTTAAATACTTTCATTATTTTTCGTTTAACGGATTACATTTTAATATTCCTATTTGCTTTTGTTATGTCGTTAATTTCAGGCAAAAAGATAATATGGTTTATTGGCTTTTTGATTTGGCCCATTGGTGTTGGTCTATATTACACCATACATTGCATGAGAGCATATATGGCTCTATATCCTACGCTCCCATCATGGGTAATATATTGGCTAATTGAATCAATTATTGTATATATTATTTTCATACCACTTGTGGGGTGGCTTGGTGTAATTTTAGGCAATAAATTATATTTAAAAAGAAAAAACGCACAACAAAATCAATACAGCCGATCGCTACGCTCCGGCTGATTTTTTCGTTATGTCTATGAGAAAGGATTTGTAGATGGCTGCTGGTGGTTTTGAAAAGAAATGGGAAATCCTGCCGCTGGATATTATCGGAGTCCTCTACAAGCTGTATGTGAGGAAATCAAAATGCCCTACTTGCGGAGCAAGGCTTAAGGTAGGAATGGTAAATAAGAAATGGACTTCAACCGGCTTTGCAGATACTGCCGACTTGTCTGCCACCTGGAGCCCATTGGGTATTGATTTTGATATTACCAAGGTTGGCTTGAAATGCACCCAAAATTCAAAACATCAGTTCTGGGCAAGAGATCTTTGACTTTAAAACACTAAGGTGCACGACATCTATTATAGAAGAACAGGAAGGTGACATAACAACGTCATGCACCGGACAACGGGTCGGGAATGACATGTAGATATTTATGAAACACTATATTATTTATCAGAAGTTACTTCTTTAAAAACGTCAAAACCATCGCGTTGACTTCGTCCGCCTCTCTCCCCCGCAATATACCGTGGTGATTTGCATGAACCCTAAAAAGCTGCTTATTTTCTGTGCCGAGTTTCTCAAATATTTCCTGTCCGCTTATCGAATCCACCACAGGATCGCCTGACGCCTGTATAATCAACGCCGGGTCCGTTACATTTTCCAGACGACTTTCGACAGTCCTCATCAGTTTCTCCAGTTCATATCCCCCGCTCACGGGATTTCGGACATAATTGATCTGCGGATATTCCGGGTCATTTTTAACGAATTCCAGTTTCCATTTATCTACTTTCAGCTTCGTGAGTAATTTATTCCACCCGACAATGAGAGGCGAAAACTTGGAAGCTATGCTCATTAGCCTGAGAGGAGCGTTGATGGATATAACTTTGGCAAACCTGCCGGGTTTATTGGCAGCCTGTAGCAGAGCTATTCCGCCGCCCATGGAAAAACCGGCAATGGAATATTTTTTAACGCTGTTCTTCATGATAATATAAGCGCGGCCCGCGGAATCGTACCAATTTTCCCAATTTCGTATTGCGAGATCCTCCGGAGCAGTGCCATGTCCCCGCAGCCGGACACCGTAAACATTATAACCCTTTTTATGAAGATAATCCGCCAGCGGTCTGATCTCTTCAGGCGCCGCCATATACCCGTGAACAAGTATAATCCCTTTGCGGCTGAAGAAACGCTTTAAGAAGAAAGGCTCACCGATATTTTTAGATTTGCTCTCCCCTTCTATATAATACTGCTGATAATCCTTCTCGAAAATATTCTTATCCAGCCGGATAAAGATATTTTTTATCTTCCATCTGATAAAAAAGTCCGGAAGAAACATCCACCAATCTATTGTCCGCGTGAGGTCGCGGAGCGGCTCTATTTCATTTTTGAGAACTTCAATGATATTGTCTTTCCTGATGTTATGAAAATCGGACTTTCGACTGAATCGCGCTTTGTTTTTTGTGATGATACCATCCTTCAGGGTAATGAAGTTATTGGATATGGCTTCCTTTATAAAATTATCGTATTTTTCGTGATAATCATCCGTCAGAAGATAAAACTGTTTTTTGTAAAGGGATGTGTGGCAATGGGGCATGCCTATGTCGCGCAAATGCTCAATGGCCATAAAAATACGGATTTTGAATTCATCTTCATGGAAACTGTTTTTCCAGTATTTCGTCAGGATGTAAGAAAAAAGATGGTCATGATTGATGGCCGTCATGCCGTATATGGCATTCATATAATTATTCATCATGCTGACGCATGTTTTTCTGAAAGCAGATATTCTTTTAAAATCTCCGTTGCTAAGATAAATATCATTATCAGCCAGCATCTTGTTCAATGCTTTGCTGGGAGTGATATATTCTTTTACCGGCATCGGCTTGCCGAAGTTAATATCAATATCCACCTTGCCCAAAATTATGGGACCTTCAACTTCCAGCTCCTCTTGAAAACGAGTTGAAATATTATTCATAAATCTGCCGGCAAGTTTGCTCAAAGCGTTCTCCTGCGCGCGGACAGGATAATAGGTAATATTTACCGGCACAATATAAGTTTCTTTACTGATAATTTTTCCCACATCAGCCGCATCAAAACCAAAATGAGTCGCCATCCGGGCAATGGATGAATTATCGCCACGCAAGTGGAATGTTCGCAATTTCTCACGCATAAACTGGGTCAGCAAAGCGATCTGCGCCGCTCCGGAATGAGGCGGCCTTCTGATACCGGAATTGTAAACGATATACTTGCCCTTTTCGATAATTTTCTTATCCTTGATTATCTGGCCTTCCGGAAAAATAACGGCCGGATGACTGTCGGTGAGAAGCGCGCCGATAAAGATTTTATCCCTGTCCGGATCGGCGGTGGAAATCGCGCCCACCTTATCCATAAATTCGCCCATTGTGCCGCTGAAAAAAGATTCGTGTGCCAGAGAAATGGGATATTTTTTTATATGCTTTCTGATAAGGTACGGCATTAAAACCGTTTCGCTACGCGTAAAGTGATTAACAACATAGAGAACCGGCCCGTCAGGAATGTTTTCCAGCCCATGCAGACGCAGGTCCATCCCGGACGCCGTAATCAAGGTATCAAGCGCGGCAGCGATAAGACTAATCAAATCTTCTGATATCTTCATGGTCTTCCGTCTTCATTTCCCTGTTTTTAATTTTATATCAGCCACTACTTTTTTTAATATGTCCGGCTTATTCGTAAAGATCCCTTTAATACCCATATTCAGAAATCGTTTCATTTTTTTTACATCATCTACAGTGTAAAGATTCACGGGAATAATATTTGATTTGATATCCGCCAGCCACTTTTTTTTAAATTCGGCAACAGAACAGTTAAAGGCATCCGCACCCACTGATTCCATGATATCCGAAGGCAATTTTGATCCATAAAGTTTTTTTTCAAACAGCACGGCGGCGGTCACGGTTTGATCTATCACTTTCAAATGCATGATCGCGCGCGGATTAAAGCTGGAAAACACGACATGTTTCCTCATACCTTTTTGATCAACAATCTTCAGACATTTTTCTTCAATACCGCCAAAGAACATTCGGCCTACAGATTCCGTTTTAATTTCAATATTAACCGCGATTTTATTTTTGCAAATATCAAGAACCTCGGCAAGAAGAGGTATCCTTGTGTTTTCGAATTTTTTATCAAACCAGATTCCGGCATCCAGCTTCTTTAATGAAACAAGAGCATGATCGGATATTCTTCCGTGTCCGTTGGTGCAGCGTGAAATTTTTTCATCATGAAAGACGACGACTTCTTTATCCGATGAAAGCTGCACATCAAGTTCCACCATATCCGCGCCCATGGCAATAGCTCCCTCAAACGAGGGAAGAGTGTTTTCAGGATAATAGGCTGAAGCCCCGCGATGAGCGATGATCGTAAAATCATCGCCCTCGCGGGAGTTATATTTGAATAAGTGGTAAGGTTTGCCCATGCCTAGCACTTCCTTACATTGTCATTGCGAAATACCTCTCAGGTATCGTGGCAATTTTTCTTTGACTTTTTATTTTTTCAGCGCCGTTAATCACTATTTACTATTAACTTACTTTTTAAAACATCCGGCACAACCCGGAGACAGTTCTGCCTGATGCTGCTTCAAACATCTTATGATACGTCCCTGACCGGGTTTTATGTCTTTACAGAATTTTCCCGTATCAGACTTACATTCTCTTTCCCATTCTTCCACTTTTTCCTTGGCCCCGGCGATACGTTCCTTGCAGGCGGGAGATAATTCGGCTTCATGTTGCTTCATGCATTGCGCTATATTCCCATGACCAGGTTTTACATCCTTGCAAAATTTTTGTTCATCTGCCCTGCAGGCGCCTTTTCCTTCCCCCTCCTGAGAAAATGCAATTGATGAAACAAAACAAAACACGGCTGCCACAACCAACACTAATCTTAATGTTTTCATAAATCCTCCTTTGTAAAAATTTTACATCAATTATTTTCAGTGCCGATTGTGTCCCGGCACTCTCACCTTTCCCGTTATTACCCTGTTTTAAAATATTTTATGTTTTTAGCACATTTGATCACAGAGTTCTTCAATTATTTTATTATTTACAAGTCTGTCCGAAAGAGATAATTTACTGATAAGCTTTTATCTGAATAAGAATAAGGAGGGAAGTATGAAAGTTCTCGGCATTATGGGAAGTCCACGAATCGGAGGCAACAGCGATATTCTTCTTGATGACTCTCTGGCAGGCGCCAAGGAGGCCGGCGCGCAAGTGGAGAAAATCATCCTGGATAAAAAGAAAATATCCGGATGCAAAGACTGTAAGAAATGCAACGAAACGGGGCTTTGCGTCATTAAAGACGATATGCCTGAAATCCATAAGAAGATACTGGAAGCGGATGCCATCATCCACAGCGTGCCGGTTTACTTCTGGTCTATGACGGCGCAGATGAAAACATATCTCGACCGGTGGTGCGCTCTGTTTGACGCGAACTGGAGCTGGCAAAAAGACTACTATCCAAAAATGAAAGGCAAACGCATCGGCGTGATTACGGTTTGCGGAGATCCCGATGTGCGCACAGCCGACCCTGTTGTGCACAGTTTCAAATCAACGACTGATATGACAAAGATGAAATGGCTCGGCGCTGTCATGACCTCAGCCGGTGGCAGGGGAGATATCATGAAAGACGAAAAAGCCAGAAAACAGGCTTTTGAACTGGGCAAGAAAGCGGCAATGCCCTGACAGCACAAAAGCTAATCTCGATTTAATTTTTTATAAACTTGCAAAAAAACAGGGAAGTTTTTATTTCGTATCACATCAATATTAAAGAACAGGATATGCGCCCGGCATATTATCACGGATATTCCCAGAATATAGCTTGATATTTTAATAGTTTTTATACATATTTGCGTCATGCTGGAAAGAAAAACAAAAACCGATCTTGTTATAATAGTTATTGTTTTACTGGCATGCCGATTTTTATTTATTGCCTTGATGCCTCATGTCTTTTCCGTCGATATGATATCATGGACCATTATTGGAGAACTTCTCAACCGTGGCATAAATCCTTACAACAATACCATTATGCTTAACTGGCCTCCTTTCTGGATGCAGATAATTTTCCTTGTTCAAAAAATATCTGAGTTTTCAAACATCCCCTTTCCAAAAATAATTCAGGCCCTTTTGATTTCTACCGAACTTTCCGTCGCCATCTTTTTATATCTTGCCATAAAAAGATTCTTCCCTTCGGCAAATGCTTTTCGCGGCGTTCTTATAGGAATATCCCTCAACCCTGTCTCGATTCTTCTGGTCTGTCAGCATTGCAATTTTGATGTGATTGTTTCTTTATGGATAGTCCTTTTTTTCGTCATGTTATTTTATTTCTGGGAAAAGGATACACCGGATTACTGGCTTTGCGCCTGTTTGTTTCTGGGATTAGGAGTCCTTACCAAAACGGTTCCCATAATTCTTTTCCCTTTGTTGCTATATTGCATTAGACAAATTAATAATCGCTATCGGCTCATCGGGGCTTATTTATTTATATTCCCATGCTTTCTGGGCATGAGTATATTATTCACGCTGGGACCGGGGCAGATTTTCACAAGTGTATTGAGCTACAGAGCCAAGGCCGGTTATTTTGGATTCACCAGTTTTCTTTATGACGCTCCTTATGCGCTGCCTGTTTACAACATGCTGTTTCTCGCATTGATTCTTTTCATATTAGCGAAATCTTCCTTTTACTTCTTCAAACAAAAAAAACTGGATTCCAGATATCTGCTTCTATTCGGAACATTACTGTTAATGATCATCCCGACCTTCGGCCCGGGCTATTCCCCTCAATATATTTACTGGTATATTCCCTTATTGATCATGAGTTATTCATTGTTTGACGGAAAATGGAAAATTTTACTGATAGCATTCTATTGCATATCTGTTGTTACTTATATTGTTGAGTACGGATTCTTTGTAACTCATGGAGCTTTTTTTGCGGCGTTATTCGAAAGAAGGGGTATTGATATTTCAAATTTATGCGAACAGCTTTCAACAGAAAGCGCTCAGAGTATAATACGCCTTCCACTTTTTCTTGCATACCTCACGATTACAACAAAAGCATTTTTGCTTTTATATAACAAAAAAGACCTTTCCTGAAAAATTGAGATGTCTTATCGATATCACTCTGCGTCAAGTGTGCTGTTGCAGAAGAAAGCGGCAAAAATTCGACGTTCGCTGCCTGGTCAACGGGTTACTCTCCTATTATTTTTACAAGGACTCTTTTCTTTCGCCCGCCGTCGAATTCTCCGTAAAAAATCTGTTCCCAGGAACCAAAATCAAGATTGCCGTTGGTGACCGCGATGATAACCTCCCGGCCCATAATCTGTCTTTTTAAATGAGCATCACCGTTATCCTCACCTGTCCTGTTATGGCGATAACTGGAAATCGGCGCATGCGGGGCAAGTCTCTCCAACCACTCCTCATAATCCTGATGCAGACCTGATTCATCATCATTAATGAATACCGACGCGGTTTTATGCATGTCTTTGACAACGCCAGCACCCTCAATTGGAAATATAATTTAATAAAAAACCCCGCGAGGTTTTTGGCCTCACGGGGTTCCGTTTAAAAGTTAAATACTAACTCTCTTAGAAGCTGAGAGTTAGTTTGTTGATGAGGATAAAATCGTCATTAACTTTGGCAGTTGCTAACTGATAAGCATCAAAGCCCTTGAAATAATCACCGGTAAACAGATAACCGCCACCCAGCATATAGCTCAGATTGTTAGTGATCTTGTAGGTTGCTGTAAGATCAACTTCTGTACCATAGGTGGAATTTGGATATGAAAAATAGCGGTTGGTCAGGTCGTAAAATCCGGGCTTCTTGTCCGCCATTGCGTAAGACACCGCCAGCTGAACATTCCATTGCGCAGTGGGTTTCACACCGATTCTGCCCTGAAAGAACCACGCATTAGACATCTCGCTGTCAACGGATGAATAACCTGAATAACCAGGTTGAGTAAGACCATGACCAGCAATATTGCCTACCCAGTAATTCAAGTCTTGATTAAACATAATCAGACAGGGATTCCAGTCCAAACCGCCTGTATTAATACCGCCTTCCACTTTATCCTTGGTGCCGGAATCATCGCCTGACAGATAAGCAAAAGAACCGCCAGCGTAGAACATATTGAAATCGGCTGTCGCATCAACAAATACACTCAAAGCGCTGATGGAAATGTTGGAGATAGGTATGTTATTTTCCCACTTCGCTGCATCACCGAACCAGTACTGCGCTTCAGCCTGCAGGGCAACCGGACCAAGCTTTACCTTGACATAAGGATCGATCACATATGCATTTTGTAGGTACGGTGCAGTAGTAGCTGAAATAGCAAGATTTTTTTCTGTTGCGTTACGGTTCCACAGGAAAAGAGCACCCGCTTCGCCGCCCTTGAAGCTGTAAATACCGGCGATTCTGTAAGAATCCAGATCGTTGTCCGTTACGCTTGTGGGATTATTATAACTGTAGCTCAGGTCCACTTCTTTGGCATAGCCGATGAAACCGGTCCATGGTCCCTTCTGGATGAAATACTGGATCTGGCCGGAAGTGGGTCCGCTTCCTCTGTCACCAAAAACAGTCCCGAATACGTAATCCTCCATGTAACCGACTTTGAACAAACCGATAGGAGAGGTGTAATCAACATGAATCTGTCTTACAGAGATGTTTTCAGCTTCTGCTCTTGTTCCAGCGCCACGTGCATCCGGTACATCAACATCTGATCTCATTCCGCCCCAGATTCTTTCCATCGCGTCAAACTGGGTGACCAGTTTCAGGCTGGGAGATACGATAAAATCAGTCCCCACACGCAGGTCCTGGTAAAAGAAAGCGGTGCTGGGATTCGCAGGAGTAGGATCAAAAGAGGGTTGTTGTGAATTATACGTTTCGAAGCCATTTTGTACACTGGTTTTGTTTAAATACAATCCGCCGATATAATAATCGGCGCTTACTTTCACGTCAACCGCAAAGGCTGACACACTGAAGGCCATGACCAGCCCCAGAGACAACAACACTAACCAAAATCTCTTCATTTTTTCCTCCTTATATAAAGAGAGTTAATAATTTTCACCTTCATAAAACGGGTATTTTCTGAAAGCGACTCCAATTTCACTTTTTACTGCGTATTTATATTAATAATGATCTTGTATGTCAAGAGAAAACATATTCACAAAATACAAAACGTTAATTGTGTTTATTACGGGTTGAAAACTTGCATATTTGTTAAGGTTGATAATTTGTGAGATTTCAGGAAGCTATCAATATTTTATACTCATTGTCAGGTCAAGTTACCTGCTTAAACCGACACCAACTCTGTCGCAATATTTGTTTATGGGGCACCGTGTGCAGAGTGGAGAGACAGGCTTGCATGTTTGCCGGCCAAACGCAACTAAAATAGTATTATAAATAATCCAGTGACGGCGCGGCAGTTTTTTGCGCAGAGCAAATTCTGTTTCATCCGGAGTTTTTGTTTTCACATAGCCCAGACGGTTGGAAATCCTGTGCACATGCGTGTCAACACAAATGGCGTCTTTTCCATAAGCAAGCGAGACAACAAGGTTGGCTGTTTTACGCCCAACGCCTTTGATAGTCAGCAAATCATCCAGGTCATCCGGGACTTTTGAATCGAAACGTTTGATTAATTCCCTACAAGTGTGATGAATGTTTTTCGCCTTTACCCTGTAAAATCCTACCGGATAAATTGCCTTCACGATTTTATCCAAAGAAACTTTCAACATGGCTTCCGGTGTGGAAGCAAGTTCAAAGAGTCTTTCGGTTGCCACTGCCGTCACTTCATCTTTTGTCCGCAGGCTAAGCAGCGTGGAGATTAAAATGACAAAGGGATCGCGTTGATTTTCCGCCAGATGTGAAACTACAGGCATGGTTCCCACGGCAAGTTCTTGTTTTAATATCTTGATGATATTGTCGATATGACTATCTTTCATAAATTAACAAGTCCTTTGTCATTTCGGAGAATTCTTTTAACCGGTGTCATACCGGCTAAGGCCGGTATCCAGTATCGTTTATTATTTCCTGGATTCCGGGTCAAGCCCGGAATGACAAACAGGCGAGCTTTTTAAAAATTAAACGCCGGTTCATTGATGACCGATTTAATGAGAACTCCCGCGGCTTTTTCCTGCGCCGGTTTGCCGTTGACGGCAAGCCAGATGCTGCCTTCCGCTCCGCAAACACCGCCTGCCGCGACCAACTCGGCTTGGGCTCCGGTAAGCAAAGTGATCGCGTCAAGCTCGGTAAATATTTCTCCCGGAACCGGTAGAAGCCGCGGACCTTTCGCGCCCGGAGTGTTCATTTTTACCGCCAGTACATCCAGATTTTCATAAACACGTTTTTCCAGTCCCACGGGAATAATTAACCGGACACGCCTGCCGGCAACCGCCTGTATGGATGCGCCGATGGTTCCGGCTTTCGGATCTCCAATCAAGATTGCCGCCCTTCGTTGGATTAAATCGACAGCGTTAGCTCCCTTCAGGATGACGTCTCCTTCCCGCAGGTTGTCAACAACATCGAAAATAGTTTTGCCTCTTTGATAAACACCGTTTTTAATTATTACATCACCCGGGAATTTGTTTTCGTTAAAACTTTTTCCTGTTGAAGTATTCGGACGGCTGGGAGGAAGAATGATTCCGCGATAAAAATGGCCACGCTGGAATGCTTTTGCCTGACCTAGTTCCTTTAGAATTTCCTCCGCCACATAACCGTTTGTCGTTCCGGCTATAATAACAATCGTTCCATGTTTAAGAGCTTCTACCAAAGCGGGATGTTGAGTCATGGCTTTGCCAATCAGACGTTTTCCCGCGGCTGGAGTTAAAGCAAATTGTTTCATCAATATTTCTCCTTTATAAGGTTAAATATTTTAAATATCCGCTCTAATTAATGATGAATAATACAGGATAAAATTAATTTCAACCGCATGTTTTGAATTCTTCCGGTTCCATAATTGTAATGTTGTTTCGTTTTAGATATTCGAAGAAACCGTATAGACGCTCGCCCCTGTATTCCATTACCACGGCATCGGCAGGACAATTATTCAGACAGCCGAAGCAGGCCAGGCACTTTCCCCGGTCAACAATTTGTTTGAAAGGATTAATGGCCTTGGTTGGGCATTTACTCACGCAGGTTCCACAGCCGATACATTTTGAGGCGTCAACCGTGTGTTTGGTAATAACTTTCTTATTCAGCCAGACTAAGGGAAGCGCCCGCAACCCCTCTCTCATTGCTAATTCGTATCCGATAGAAATCGTTTCACCACGGGAAATTCTTTCCAGCGTATCTGCCGTAAAACGCCGCACCTGATCAAACGTTGCCGCGTTAGGCAAATGCTGTCCGGAAATCTGTTGGGGATTGTTCCATTTTGGCGTCGGATAGGAGGGAATATTTCTGAAGGCATCTCTTCCCACCGGCACTCCGCCTTTGTCGGCCAACAGTTTGAGAAGGTGACAGGACGCGTTATGCTGATTGCCTTCCGGGCCGCCAAAAGAAACAAACGCCGCAACCGGTGTTCCCTTGATGGGGGGAATTGTTTCCAGCCAATCGATGATATTGGATGGAGTATCATAATAAAATACCGGTGTGCCGATGATAATGAGATCATAGTCCGGCAATATTTTTTTATCGGCTTCCTGAAATTCGCGTGTGTCTACTGCAATGCTTTTACTCTTCAGGATGCAGCCGATAAGCCGGGCATATCTGTAAGTCTGGCCTGTCTGGCTGTACCACAAAATCAGCGCCTTTTTCGGGGCGCGTGTTTTTAAATCGGAATAAGCTGCCATGCTTTCACTTGTCAGAGAAACCGGCAGGCACAATGCGGCGCTCACAACAGCGCTTTTTTTGATAAAGTCTCGTCTTGTATCCATACAGTCTCCTCTTGTGCCAATTATAATCAAAGGTCTATTTTTGCTGGTAGCGCAGCCCGTCAACCTGAGTCGCTGTCTCCTTCGTCTTTTGAATCAACGTATAGGCGATTACGCCCACCACGGCAATATTAGTAATAAGCGCAAATACACTCACGAAGGAGACATTGACGCATACTTCGTAAACTTCAAGAGGAAGATAAATCGTTCCACTCACTACAGCCAGCCATTCCGCCCAGACCCTTTCCTTCCATAAACCATAGCCCTCAACAAAACGAAAGGCCGAGTAGATCAAAGCCAGGACCGCAAAGAACCATAACCTGCCGTCTGTTATATGGTCTGCCAAATTGATAAATATCTTCGGGTACTTTTGCGCCGGATTTAAGTGCACTTTTGAAATAAACTCGCAGGCTATCCGGTGAGCATCCTGATGCAGAAGACCGAGAAGTCCAAAACCGGCAACCAGAACGAAGGCTCCTTTAACTGCCTCAAACACTGCGATAGCGCGGATGCTTTCCTGTAAACGATGCGATGTCATGGTTGATTCTTTCTCCAAAAACGATTACAGGCGGCAAAATGCGCGTCTGTTGACCAGGTGTTTTACTGTTTAGACCAACGTTTTGTTAAAATCAAATTTATTTGGTGGGCATGAAGATTATTCTGTCGCGGGATCTACAAAACGAAATCCGTTCTTGCCGGCGTTTTTAACTTTATACATTGCTTCGTCAGCCAGCTTGATAAGCTGATCCATATCTTCACCGTGGTCGGGGAAGATCGCGATCCCTATACTTGTACCAATGACTGCCTGCTGTTCCTTGAAAATAACTGGTTGTGATACCAGTGTGATTACCTTTCTGGCAATTTGAACGGCGTTTTCAGGAGAATTGATTTCGGTTGCAATGATCAGAAATTCATCGCCTCCGACACGAGCGACCGTATCGGTTTCGCGCACGCAGGACAAAAGGCGCAGGGCTACCTGCTGGAGCACGTAATCACCGGCATCATGGCCGAGTGTATCATTGACGGCTTTGAATCCGTCCAGATCAATAAACATTACGGCCACCGCTTTTTTGTACCGGCGCGCCATATTAATTGCTGCCGACACTCGATCCCTGGCCAATCTTAAACTGGGCAGGTCAGTCAACAAATCGTGCGTTGCCAAATGCTCTATCTGCTCTTCTGATTTTTTACGTTCGGTTATATCCGCGAAAGTGACCACCACACCCGTTGTCCTGCCCTGTTCATAGATAGGTGTGCTCGCATACTCGACGGGGAAGCTGGTGCCATCCTTCCGCCAGAATACCTCAGTGGACACACGATGCACCGTCCCATCAACAGAGGCGGAGAGGATCTTACACTCTTCTATTGGATAGGGACTTCCGTCAGGTTTAGTATGGTGCCAGGTGCTGTGGCTGGGACGTCCGATAATCTCTTCGACTTCGTAGCCAAACATCTTTGCCGCGGCCGAGTTGACGAATGTATGGTTACCCTGTAAATCCAATCCCAGAATCCCTTCCGCCGCTGATTTAAGGATGAGTTCATTTTGTTGGTTGAGACGAGCCAGCGCCTCTTCCGCTTGTTTGCGCTCGGTAATATCCCGCATGATGCCGACGGCCTGCCATGCACCATCGATTTTTACTGCCGATAGAGATAGGGCCACGTCTATTTCGCGACCGTCTTTCCGGCGTGCGGCTAATTCCAGTGTCCTGCCTACGGCGTTTCCTCTTCCCGTTTTCTGAAACTCCGGGAAAGACGCAAGATGAGATGGGAGAAATCTCTCCGGCGCTAGCAATTCATGAAGATTTCTTCCGATTGCTTCCGCGCTCGTGTAGCCAAGAATATATTCGGCGGCCGGGTTCCAATAGGATATGTTTCCATTATTGTCCATCATGGTGATCGCGTCTTTAGCGGAATTAGTGATGGCGCGGATGCGCTCCTCGCTTTCACGAAGAGCCTCCTCCGCCTGCTTGCGCTCGGTAATGTCCAGAATGAATCCGCGAATGCCAACCGGTATTCCATCAACCATAATCGGCACAGATAAAGCTAACGCATCAAAGGTGCTGCCATCTTTTTTCAGAGCCCGATACTCAAGATATTTTTTATTGCCGCCCTGTATTCTGCTCTGGATGCGCTCCCGCGTCAGGTCAAGATCATCGGGCGATACAAGATCATAAATATTTACGCCTTTGGCAATATCTTCTTCAGCAAAACCGAATTGTTTAAGGCCATGATCATTCGCATAGGTAACATAACCTTTCATGTCTGCCTCGAAAATCGTTTCGGGAAACACTTCGGCCAGTTGTTTGAACCTTTCTTCGCTTTTCCGCAGCGAGGTCTGCTGGGCTTGGATGCTCGTGTCGGTGCGTCGAAGCAGAACATAAACAAAACTCAGTAACAGAATCAGCAGTACCCCGCCGCCGGTTCCGACTATGATTATCAAACGAGCAAAGGCCGTTTTTTCAGCCGTTATGTCCCGCATTATCAGCAGGCTACCAACCACTTTCCCCGAAACATCCTTCAGGGGAGTTGTAGCCACCTGCCAGTCCTTACCGTTGGATTTAATTTCATTGTTCATTTTTTCATGAACATTTTTTTGTCTATGGATTCTATCCATGACGCAAAGGAATCGGGAAGGCGGTCCTCGGAGGCATAGATCACTACACTATGGGACATGCGGTTCCAATCGGCTTCCCGGCCAAGCAGACGCATACCATCTTCCCATGTCTGCCTGGTTAGATGTTCTTTGTTGATGATTGCCGCCAGTTGGATACCTAAGCGTGTGTGCAATATTTGCAGTACATCCTCTATCTCTTTACCCAATTCCACGTATCCGACAAGCTTGCCGCCTTCAAAAACAGGTTTCACAACTCTAAGAGTGAAGGTGCCCAGCGGTCCCAGCTCAATGCCGGAGGCGGTCTTGCCGGTGCGTTCGGCCTCGATGGCCGTGAAGCGATTAATGATATCGCCGCGTTTCTCGGGTTTATGCACGCGCAAAAGGCAGACACGCTTTTTGTCGAGAAAATAGAAATGCGTTAAATTGTTTTCCCGATGCATTGTTTCGAACACCGGTTGCCAGGTGGCAAGCAATCGTTTGGAGTCGCCTTCGCGCAGGTTTTTTCGTACAGTAGGGTCGGCGGTGATTGTCTGCAGGGTCGTGGTCAGGCCGACGACCTGATGATTTAGGGATATGCGCAGAAGATCATTAATTGCAGAAATATGGGTAACGGCGTCCGCGGACAGGCGCTGGCTATGCTGTTGCCACAGGAGCGCCCATGTGCCAGCCATCAGCAGGATTAACATGATCGTCAGAGGTGGCAACAGGCGCCGCAGGATTGGTTTTGGCGAGGCCTCTATTGTCTTCATGTGCTGATTTTTCATGCCGTGGGGTTGGGTTATCTTTTGATTATCCATGCGAGAGCCTCCTTTCGGATCTTCTCGTCAACCTCATGAAGGAGGTGTTATCTGATGGTTTGGCAAAACGGTTTCTGATTCTTGAAAAGATTTTATTTACTCATGCGTAAAATATAATGATTTCAGGCTTGTGTGTCAATGAATATTTATGCCGCTACGTGGAATTCCCGTGTTCTAATCGAGGTAGAAATACTCTATTTTTTCTTTTTATATTTCATTGACACACCATACCGTTATTCTTATACTCACTCTCGCTGGAAGTAAGTTCTCATTGGAATAGAGGCATAATGAATAAAAAAGTTTTGGTAGCCATGAGCGGCGGAGTGGATTCATCCGTTGCCGCCCTACTGCTTAAAAATGAAGGGTATGATGTTTCCGGTGTGACCATGTGCCTGGGCATTGCATCCGAAGGAGACAGCGCGAAATGCTGCGGAGCTGATGCGATTGACGACGCGAAGAGAGTGTGCGACCGGCTCAAAATTCCTCACTATGTCTTTGATTATGCAAAAGAGCTGGAAGATAAGGTCATTGCCAGATTTATCAGTGAGTATGAAAAGGGAAGAACACCAAATCCCTGTGTCGAATGCAATCGCTACCTGAAATTCGGCAGTTTGCTGGAAAAGGCGATGGCACTGGGATTTGATTTCCTTGCGACAGGTCATTACGCGGCTATCGAGAAAAATGGAGATACTTATTTTCTGAAGAGACCAAAGGACAAAAAAAAGGATCAGACTTATTTTCTCTACTCCACGCCTTATGAAAAGCTGAAGAATATATTATTTCCCCTCGCCCCTTTGACCAAGGAGGAAGTAAGAGAAATAGCGAAAAAAGCTTCTCTGCCTGTCGCGGAAAAACAGGAAAGTCAGGATATATGTTTTGTAACACAGAAAAATTATCAGGAGTTTATCTCTGATCGTGTGCAGGAAATAAAGCCTGGTAATATCTTGGATATGAAGGGGAATATTCTGGGAAAACATCGGGGAATCATATTTTACACTATCGGCCAGCGGGGAGGTCTAGGCATCAGTCACAAGACGCCCCTTTATGTAGTTTCCATTGATCCTGGAAAGAACCGCATCGTCGCCGGTGAAAAAAAAGATTTAATGGCAAAAGGGCTTGTGGCCGTAGATATTAACCTGCTTGCCCGTCCGTGGCCCGATCAGGTACATGCGAAAATCAGATACCGGAAAAAAGAAGCTGCCTGCGAAGTAACATTCGAAAATGACAAAATCCGAGTTCTTTTTGCTGAAGAACAGGAGGCAATCACTCCCGGACAGGCCGTTGTTTTTTATGATAATGATAATGTCCTGGGAGGCGGTGTAATAGACGAGGTATGCCATTCCTAAATCAAAGCGCTATCTTTGTTGGCGTCGTTGTCGGCTTCCTCAACGTATCAGTAATACGCCTTGTCGCCTCCTCCTCGCCGCCTCGATATCATCTTTGATTTAAAAATGGCGTTGCATAGTTGGAAAAAACGATAGAATTGTTTTTTAGAAAATAGTGATAAGGATAAAAAATACAAAAATTTGGACAGGTAATTTAAAATGGAAGAAATTCGCGGAAAGGTTTTGGCTGTAAATATTTCTCAGAAAAAAGGAGAAAAAAAGAACAATATAAATTGTGGTTTGTTTTTGGAAAATCTCGGATTGGAAAACGACGCTCATGCCGAAGCCGGTATCCGGCAGGTTAGTCTTCTTGCAAAAGAAAGCATTGAAAAGATCAGAGCAAAGGGGCTTGATGTGAATTACGGTGATTTCGCGGAAAATCTTACTGTCGAAGGAATTGATCTGCCGTCACTGCCCATTGGCACAAGGTTGAAAATCGGGCATAAAGTTTTGCTGGAGATTTCTCAGATCGGCAAGGTTTGCCACAACCGGTGCAACATCTTTTATACAGTTGGAGATTGTGTCATGCCCCGGGAAGGAATCTTCGCGAAAGTTTTAACTGGCGGCGAAATAAAGGTAAATGATTTAATAGAAATTGCGGAATGATTTCGGCTGCAAAATAATTTTGTTTTTCAAAAATTGAAGCTCTCAGAGACTTGCCGCTGAGAGCTTCAATGCAAATATGCGTACCTTCAATATCAGTGTTGTTTCTTTGGCGGAATTTTTACTATTCTTTCGCCTTCGATCATGGATATGGCGTTTTTCGGGCAAAAATGCGCGCACACCCCGCACCCGATGCAAAGCTCTTCTTTTCTGCCCGCTTTTTTATTATCTTTCAAATAAGCCGCATAGGTGTGACAATGCTTCACACATGTGCCGCAACCGATGCAGAGATCTTCGTTTACCGAAGCTAAAAAATTGGTAACGTTGCTTATCGGGGCAATCATGCTGTCAACCGCGTTGGCGCAACAGCACCTGCAGCAGTTGCAGATGCTTGTTTCATCTTTGCTCGTATCGAAATTCGGATGATAGGCTTTGTGCACGAGCCCCGCTTCTTCCGCCCGCTTTAAAACCTGCAGAGCTTCTTCCTTGGAAATCAGTCTCGAAAAACCCTGTTCGGAAGTGAATCTTGCAGACTTCCCGAAAGTAAAACAAGTTTCTCGTTCGTCCGTCTGTTTGCAGGGAGCACCCAGCATGTCTTTATAGTGGCGGCAGAAACAATGACCCAGCGCGATCTCGTCGAATTTCTGAATGAGCTCCTCAACCTTTTGCGAAGGCACGATTCTATCTTTCGCTCCTTCCAGTTTTTCATTTATTACGATTTTAACCGGTTCATGTTTCGGTTTGTTTTCAAAAATGGATACGGTGCGATCGACCGGCGGCGTGTTCATCAGCATGGGTACAATCACATCATAATTGTCCTGAACCAGTTTATTTAAATCCACGAACAACTGACTGAAAAGAGCGCTTATTTCTTTGTCCCGTTCGGTTTTCTCGAGTTTACCCATGAATTTGTATTCAAAAGTTCCCACATTAAACAGAGGAAGCAATCTGTAAACCATCATACCCTTGCTGTTGGGCTGATTGAAAATAACTCCCCTGCCTGCGAGATTCTTGACTTTCTTACTGATCTCTTCTTCCGATAAACCGCTCGATTGTTTTAACTGATCCATTGTCTGTGATTTTTTTTCGGCAAAGGCAGCGATAAAATCCACTTCATCTTCCATAATGAAATATTTTAAAAGTTTAATCAGGGTATCGCTGACAGGAAGCGGCGTTCCTCCAGCTGTGCTGATGACTTCGCCGGCTTTCTTATATTTTTCATCCATATTCATATTTTCTTCCTCCGGATTTCAGTGACTATAAAAAATAAATTACTGCTTTCAATGCACGAAAGTATAGGGGGCCACTACCACCTTGTCAATTGATATTTGCGATGATTTTCATCTAACAGGTTGATATTAAAACATCGCCTTGTCGAGTGAATTCAAATATACAATTTCAGAGACGGATTTGCGCGAAGGTCCCTCTTTGGGCGGGGATGCTGGCCGTCCGATCGGAATAACGGCGACGACTCTATGACCTTCCGGAACACCGAGAATTTTTTTGCAGGCTTCATGGTCCATTAAGCCGACAACCACAGTGCCCAAGCCTAATTCATAAGCCTTCAGGCAAAGTGTCTGCACGGCCATACCCAGATCGAACATCTCCCAGTTATGAATTGCCGTGACTTCTTTTCCGCCATAACATCCGGAGATGCCGGTCCTGGCGCAGGCGACAATTAAGGCGGAAGCAGCAAGCGAACATTTTGTCGCCGGATTTTTTTCGGAATAAGTGCCGGTTATTTTTTCAATCAGCGTTTTGTCGCGGATGACGATAAATTCCCACGTTTGAGTATTGGCCCACGAAGGCGACCACCGCACGGCTTCAAATATCTGTCGAAGTTCATCGTCAGTTACAATTTCATCAGTAAATTTTCTGACGCTCCTGCGTTTTAAAATTGATTCCTGTAATTCCATGGCCTGATCCTCCATTATGGTTTATTGCGGTGAGTCTGCATTAACATATTCCGCCGTTAATGCCGATGACCTGTCCGGTGATATAGGACGCGTCGTTTGAACACAAAAAGCGAATAACGCCGGCCACCTCTTCCGGTTTGCCCAGACGCGCCATGGGAATCATTTTTTTGATTTCGGCAACAGGCGCGTCCTTGATCATGTCGGTTTCAATTAAACCCGGTGCGACAACATTGACTCGAATGCCGAAGCGCGCCACTTCCGTGGCGAGCGATCTAGAAGCGGCAATCATTCCGGCTTTGGCCGCCGCGTAATTCGACTGTCCCCGATTGGGCATCAGCGCCGAAAGGGAGGAAACGGAAACGATGGAGCCGCATTTACGCCTGACCATTTCACGCAATAGGGGTTTTGTGATGTTGTAAAATCCTTTCAGGCTTGTGTTCATAACGCTGTCCCATTCTTCTTCACTCATCAGCATAAAAAGATTGTCGGCATTTATGCCGGCGTTGTTAATAAGAACTTGAATGTTTTTATGATGGTCTACAATCGTCTTAACAGCATCTTTTGTCTGTATATTATCGGCAACATCAAACTGAAATGTTTCCCCTTCTCCGCCTGCTGATTGAACAAGATTTAACGTTTCCTTTGCCGCTGATTCATTGGACTTGAAGTTAATAATTACATAGTAGCCTGCTTTTGCCAGTTCCACTGCCGTGGCGCGGCCTATACCGCGGCTTGCGCCTGTCACGATTGCTGTTTTTTTCTCGTTCATATTTGAAGCTCCTTAAATAGGTTACTGGTTATCGTCATCCGGGCGCAGGGCATGAAGAATAGTTGTGGCCAATATTTTTTCGCCGGTTTTGACGATTCCTTCCACAGATAATTCTCACCATTCCATGTTAATGGGAAATCAAGTCGTCAAAATTAATATTACCATAAGTAACTTTAAATAAAGTAATGAAAAATATGCATAGAAGTCAACAAGAATTGTGACTATCTTTTATGATAAGTTATTTTACAGTAAATAATAAAAAGATTTGGTTAATGTGCATGAATATGATGGTCATGAGAAAAAACTTTTTTATCGGTTTATATAAGAAAATTATGTCACTGCCCAAGGTAGCTTTTCGCAAATAGTATTTTGTCTGTGCACCGCAAACAAAGCTGTTGTAGCCGCCGGATAGAAAAATTTTTCCTTACAGCAAACAAGCTATATTAAATGCATCGGAGAAATTATTTTTGACAAATTTTTATTAATCGAAAATATATAACCGTTCATAAAAGATATGTTTCCCTATGATTATGTGTCTTGTTATTGGCCGGCAATTATGCTATTTTCTTAAACAATTCAATAATGTAATTTTAAGGTAATCTATGACGCTGAATTTATTGACACTGAAATTTTCAGGTGAATCAGCATATTTTGAAGCGCCATTTCTTCGAGCTTATTATAGTGTTTCGCTTCCACAAATTCGTATAGCTGCCTTACTGGCAGCGGTTTTCTATGTGGCTTTCGGCCATCTGGACGCCGTACTAATGCCAGAACAAAAGACCACTATATGGCTTATTCGTTTTATAATTGCCGTTCCCGTGTTATTAGGCACTTTTTTGCTATCGTTCTCAAGGTTCTTTGAACGATACATGCAGCCTATTTTAGCGAGTAATATAATTCTGGCCGGCGGCGGCATTGTCGGTATGATTTCTATTGCTCCAACACCTATCAATTATTATTACTATGCCGGCCTGTTGCTTGTTATTGTGTGGGGTTATACCTTCGTTCGCCTGCGATTCCTTTGGGCTTTATTAGCCGGATGGGTGCCGATGGCATTATACGAAATCGTTGCCATCTGGATAAGTCCAACTCCCTATGAAGTTCTGCTGAGCAACAATTTCTTTTTCATCAGCATGAACGGTATAGGAATGCTTGCCTGTTATTCTATTGAATTCTATGCCCGGCGTGATTTTTTCATGACGTGCCAGCTGGGAATCGAGAGAGAAAACGTAAATCAGATGAATCAGGAATTGGAAGATCGGGTCATAAAGCGGACCGAGGATTATCAAATTGTTAATCGGGCTCTGAAGCAGGAAATTGCCGGTCACAAGCTTGCGGAGAAAGCTTTGCGGGAAAGCGAGGAGAGATATCGGGTATTGGTGGAAAATGCCAACGATCTGGTTCTACGGACGGACGATCAAGGATATTATACATTTGCTAATACATCCATGATGCGTATTACCGGATACGCAGAAGAGGAAATCATTGGCAAGCATTATCTGGCTCTGGTCCGTCCGGATATGCGTAAAGAAGCCGGCAGATTGTTCAATCGTCAATTCAAAGAAAAAATTAAAAACACTTATTCGGAATATCCGATTATCAAGAAAGACGGCGGTGAGGTTTGGGTCGGACAAAATACTCAATTAATATTTGAGAATGGGAAAATTGCAGGCTTTCAGGCGGTCTCCCGTGATATTACCGACCGCAGGCGTTTGGAAAAAGAATTAAAGGAGAGCGAAGAAAAATACCGCGAACTCAGTATCGTTGATGATCTTACCCATCTTTATAATTCCAGATATTTTTACGATCAGCTTAAAATGGAAATAGACAGGATTGAACGCCATGAATATCCTTTAACACTTATGCTTCTTGATCTCGACGATTTCAAAATATTCAATGATACTTACGGACATATTGAGGGAGACCACGTTTTATTACGGCTCGGTCAGTTGATAAAAAGATGCCTGCGAAAGGAAGCCTCTGCCTATCGTTATGGCGGTGAGGAATTTACAATCATTCTGCCCATGACAACAAAAGAAGAAGGTGTTGTTACAGCGGAAAGAATCAGAGAGGAATTAAAAAACGAGATTTTTTGTCCGGTACCTGGTAAAAACGTCAACCTTACGGTTAGCATAGGACTTGCGCAGTATCGCAAACAAGAGGACATGAGAGTTTTTGTTAACAGGGTTGACCATCTTATGTACCGCAGTAAAAAGAACGGAAAAGACAGAATTTGTTTTGAGTAATATCATCAGGAAAAAGTTTAAATTAAGACGATAGGCACCGTTGCATTCTTTCGTCACTCGGATTGTTAGTAAATAGTAAGGAGAATTCATGAAACAGGAAGTTGAATACTTAAAAGCATTAGCGGAGAATGGAGGCCCCGCGGAAAATCAATATGAAGAACTTGGCAATTTGTATAAGTCTGTTAATACGAAGCGTAAAAAAGGAATGATGAGTGAAAGTGACGTAATGAGTATCTGGCATGCGCTGCCGGATGTTTATTGTACGACGGATACGATGCAGGGTTACGCGCTTATGAAGCCGCATGGTTACCCGGGCGATTATGTTATTATTGAAAGGATTTACCAGGGGTGGCTGTCTCCCAAAGAGCATTTGGTCAACTGGGATCGTTTCTTTCATGCTCAGGAAGCCCCGCGAGCGATTGTAAACCGGAAAAAGTATTTTCTTGATATCTTGTGCACTCTCAAGAAAAAAGACGGAAAACGCGATATTTTGAATATAGGATGTGGTCCGGCGCAGGATGTCGTGGAGTTTTTGTCACAGGGTGAATCTCATGTATTCTTTGAATGCGTGGATTATGATAAAAATGCCATTGAGTACTCATACAATAAAGTCAGAGAAAAAGGTTTTTTGAATAATATAGAATTTCATCGTGATAACGCGCTCAAATTCAGACCTTCCAGACAATACGATTTAATTTGGTCCGCGGGGCTTTTCGACTATCTGGATGAGAAGAATTTCAAGATTCTGCTAACGAGACAGCTTGTTTTTGTAAAGACCGGAGGAGAACTGGTCATAGGTAATTTTTCCCTGAATAATCCGACGCGCGATTATATGGAATGCGGCAACTGGTTTCTTTATCATCGTTCGCCCGATGATTTGATCAAAATAGCAAGTGAATGCGGTATTCCCCGGGAAAAAATTGCCGTCAAATCTGAACAGCTGGGTGTGAATTTATTTCTGCACATTTCCAGGTAAAGAGCAGAGCACGCTTTTATAAAATTATCTTCGTCCGCATAATTATCTCTTGTATCGTCCCATTAATTGGGCTTCCGCCAGTATGTGCCCTTTCATCGTCGCGAGCAGTTCATCTTTTGTCAAGCCTGCTTTTTTGTTCAACATCGCATCCAGAGCGTACAATTTAAAATAGTAGCGGTGGATGCCGCCCGGAGGACATGGGCCGTCGTAGCCGAAACGTCCGGAAGTATTTTTGCCGTTTTTCCCCAATCCCGGGATTTCTTCCTGCCGGTATGTTTTTTCCGGTAAAGAATTGACATGGGCCGGTATATCGAAAATCACCCAATGCACCCATAATCCCACCGGCGCGTCGGGATCATCGCATATTAGCGCGAAGCTTTTTGTTTTTTCAGGCGCGCCGCTCCAGGAAAGCGGAGGCGAAATATTCTGGCCGTCACAGGTGTATTTGGCTGGAATCATATCTTCATGATTAAACGATGAACTTTTTATTTCCATGATTTTCCCTCCTTCTTTTTTAGCGTTTACTTGATCCTTTGCCTGAAGCGTCTCTCCGCCCCCGGCAATTAAACAAATAGCCGCGAAAAAACAAAACAGATATCTTTTCATTTTTATGTCCTCCAATGCCCCCGGCCTGTTTCATTTTAATTGGCGATATTTTAACCGGAGTTTTTCAAGCCGTCAATAGCTCTTGTTGACACATATACTTCCTGTGGTATCATTACAAAATAAATAGCCGGCAAGGTTGCAGATGAATATAGATGAACAAATAAATCGCGAGATCAATACGCATGGGCAACAATGGAACTCCATGCATGATGGATATTTTTCTGATTCCCTTATAGCCATTCCATTTATCGAAAAGATCTCTCATTATTTGTCCGGCTATGATGCTGAGGTGATAGTAGATTTGGGAGGCGGAACCGGATTCATTCTTCACGAGCTTATAGCGAAGGGTTCGACCGTCAATATGATTTCGGTTAATCTGGATTATTCCACAACTCAATTGGAGGCCATGAAAAAGAGAGAGATATTCCGTATAAACGGTTTGATTTCCGATTTCAGCCGCAATGATCTGGTCACTTTCGGCAAGAGCATTTTTTTTATCATGCGATCCGTGCTGCACTACTTCGGCCGGGAAGGGTTGCTCCTCGTTCTTCGCCACATTCGTAATCAGGCACTGGAAGGAGAAATGTTCATACATCAGACCGCTTGCTTTGAAAGTCCGGTGGGAGCGCGCTGCATAAATGCTCTTTATGAGGAAATGGGTACTCCAAAATGGTATCCCACAATCAGCGAATTGCGTGAAAGTATGACTAGGGCAAACTGGCAAGTGATTGATATATGCCCGGCGCCGCCTTTGAAGTTATCGTCTATTGAGCTCGGACAGCGGTACGGACTGGATTTCCAGACTTTGGAAAAAATTTACTGCAGGATGATGGAAGAGTTTGGGGAAATCGAAAATGTTTTTCAGAGGGTGCCGGATGGGTTTGTCGCTTATCTTCATTACCGCATCTGTGCTGCCAGGGCGGTCTGAATAAATTTTTATCGGATTATAAAAAGAAGAATATGTTTTGTCCAAAGTGCAAAAGTGAATACTCAGACGGTTTTTATAAGTGTGCTGATTGCGGCGCTGATCTGGTTTCCGAACAGCCTCCGGAACTTTTAGAGGAAATAAGTTATGTTGATCTCGTGGAGGTTTATTCCACATATCAGCAAAGCGACATTGCGTTTATAAAATCAGTGCTGGATGGTGAAGATATTGCATATTATTTTGAAGGAGAAAACTCCAACTTATTACTGGGAGGGGGAGCGTATGCCCGCTTGCTGGTGAAAGCAGATGATGTCCCTCGGGCAAAAGAGATTTTACAAGACTTGGGATTTGTGGAAAAAAATTAAATTTTCACAAAAATCATCGGAGACCATATCGATTTTTAGAAAAATTCAATTTTTATCAGATTCAGGGTTTGGATTGCATTTGCAGAAGCGCTTTTTGTGCTCTTTCTGCTTTTTCTGCCATAGTTGCATTCTTATCAGGATCTTTGAGCATTAAATCCAGCAATTGCCCGTTAATTTTCTCATCCTCCGCAAAAAGAGCTTCGGCAACGTCGGAGCCGAAATGCTTCACTCGCAAAGAATGCATTCCCTGCAATTGTTCAAGCGCCTGCTCAACATTTGCCGGTGCCGCATCCGGAGGATAGATTGTTTTAGTATCTCTTAAGTATTTGTCAAAGTAATCTATTAAATTGGCCAATTGGCGATATGCCGTCGAAGGCAACACGGTTGAAAGCTTTTGAAGTTTTTCATCCAGTTCGTCCTTTGTATTCAGTGCATACAGATGTTCAATGTTCATGCGAGTGTCTTTATTTAAAACGAGATTGCCACGATCATCCACCTGAAACATCTTAGAGAGATCGTCTTTTTCGGCGTCTTCTTTTTTTACTGTGAACCATGACATGTTTAATAATCCGGGTGTTTTGCCTGCAGGCTTTTCCGAAGGTTTTAAAACAGGGGCTTGCGTTGAGGCCTCTTTGTTTTCGGATTGTACTGCAGGCTTATTACGAAACAGATAAACTGCGACAGTCCCCAAAATCAGCACTACCAACAAGACCCCCAATAATCGTTTCTTCATATACACCCCGGCACTTAGTGAGTTTTTTTATGCAATAACAATATGGCGGTCTGTTTAAGCACCGCCATATGTTCCCTTCTTTTATTCAGAATAGACAAGGTTTAAGACTATCCATTCCATTTTTTAATTTTTAATACGGACAATTTGAAAGATATTTATCAACATTCGGGGTTGTATTGTATGCCGTAGCATCGGCGCCACATAAGAACGGACTATAACGCGTATCTCCATCCACGAAGCGTTTGGCCCACGCCACGCCATATCTTCCGACACGTGCATCTGTGGAAGTTGGTGTCGCATGAGTAGCATTAGTCAACAAGGCATAAGCCTTGTCCGTAGTATTCGGAATGCTAATGTAAAAGGGATATGCATGGGTGGAAACGGGCGCGGTTGTGTCGTTGTCAGCACCGATAATCATCTGGGGAACCTTCATATTCGGGAAAGTGGTTGTCGTGAGAGAAAACGGCGTCAGCGGTATGCCGGCTTTAAAGGTTGAATCCTGCTGAGACGCAACAAGCGTTCCACCGCCGCCCATAGAATGTCCTGACAAAGCCCTGCGACTGGTGTCAATACGTACGCGAACAGCGAGGGGCGATGAACTCGTCATATATTTATCAGCAGAGCGCATTTGAGTAGCGCGCCATTCGACCAAATCCAACATGGAGAGGAAATTCATGGCCATCGTCACAAATCCGTGGGTGGCAAGTCTCTTGGCAAACCACATGACTTCAGAATTTGTTGCGGTATAGCCGGGAGCGACAACAACCACACCGTACGATCCAAGGGTGTTCGGATAGAAAATAGTGCCGCCGCCGAATCCTGACACCGAGAGTTCGGAAACTGTTACTGATGTTACAGCAAAAGGCCCATCGCCAGCCAGAAGTGCGTCCGTGGGATTGGGGCCGATCTGCACTGCGCATGCAATGCCGGCTGTAAAGAAAAGAATAATTGCTGCTGAAACTAAACTCCTCACCAATTTCATAACTACCTCCTTAATAAGTAATATAGTTTTGATGAAACTACTTCTTAAACCTGCACCTCTAACAATTTCAAAAGATACACCCGACGGAATACTTTTACTCATTTCCTTCGCAATAGAGAAGTCCCTGCACGTGAAGAACAAAAGTAAATATAAAGATGAACGTGAAAAATTGTGTATTTTTAAGTGTGTTAAATTAACTACAATAAATTAAAAAAGTCAACGTTTTTTTATCGCACGTTACAACCGTTAATTTCACCTCTGTCATCCAGTCCCGTATGCACGGGATTGTACTCTGGTAGCATAGCCCGGCGCCGCCATCGAAGTTATCGTCTGCTGAACTCGGACAGCGGTACGGACTTGATTCACAGACTGTGGTAAAAATTTGTGACAGGGTGATGGATGAGTTTGGAGAAATTGAAAATGTATTTCAGCGGGCGTCGGATTAGTTTGTTGCTTATCTTCATTACCGCATCTGTGCTGTCAGGGCATTAACAATAGTCCCCAAAATCAGCACTACCAACAAGACCCAAAATAATCGTTTCTTCATATATGCCCCCGGCACTTAGCGAGTTTTTTTATACAATAACAATATGGCGGTCTGTTTAAGCACCGCCATATGTTCCCTTCTTTTATTCAGAATAGAAAAGATTTAAGACTATCCATTCCATTTTTTAATTTTTAATACGGACAATTTGAAAGATATTTATCAACATTCGGGGTTGTATTGTATGCCGTAGCATCGGCGCCACATAAGAACGGACTATAACGCGTATCTCCATCCACGAAGCGTTTGGCCCACGCTACGCCATATCTTCCGACACGTGCATCTGTGGAAGTTGGTGTCGCATGAGTAGCATTAGTCAACAAGGCATAGGCCTTGTCCGTAGTATTCGGGATGCTGGTGTAGAAGGGATATGCATAGGTAGCAACTGGTGCAGTTGTGTCATTATCAGCGCCGATAATCATCTGAGGAACCTTCATTGACGAGAAGTCATTTACTACAATAGAAAACGGCGTCAGCGGTATGCCGGCTTTAAAGGTTGAATCCTGCTGGGTCGCATCCAGTGTTGCACCGCCGCCCATAGAATGTCCTGACAAAGCCCTGCGACTGGTGTCAATACGTATGCGAACAGCGAGGGGCGATGAACTCGTCATATATTTGTCAGCAGAGCGCATTTGAGTAGCGCGCCATTCGACCAAATCCAACATGGAGTAGAAATTCATGGCCATCGTCACAAATCCGTGGGTGGCAAGTCTCTTGGCAAACCACATGACTTCAGAATTTGTTGCGGTATAGCCGGGGGCTACAACAACCACACCGTACGATCCAAGGGTGTTCGGATAGAAAATAGTGCCGCCGCCGAATCCTGACACCGAGAGTTCGGAAACTGTTACTGATGTTACAGCAAAAGGCCCGTCGCCAGCCAGAAGTGCGTCCGTGGGATTGGGGCCGATCTGCACTGCGCATGCAATGCCGGCTGTAAAGAAAAGAATAATTGCTGCTGAAACTAAACTCCTCACCAATTTCATAACTACCTCCTTAATAAGTAATATAGTTTTGATGAAACTACTTCTTCCCTCTGCGACAATAACAATTTTAAAAAATACTACCCGATTGAATACTTCGACTTGCTTCCTTCGAAATAGAGAAGTCCCTGAGCGTGAAGAACAAAAGTAAATATGATGAACGTGAAAAATTGTGTATTTTTAAGTGCGTTAAATTAACTACAATAAATTAAAAAAGTCAACAAATTTTTATTGCGCGTTACAATCGTTAATTCCACTCTGTCATTCCAGCGCATGCCGGTATCCAGTAATCATCTGTCATTCCCGTCCCTTGCTTAACTACTTAATTACTTAAAACTTAAAACTATCTCTTTTAACCTAGAACTTTAAACTTAGAACGCTGAACTTAGAACTTCACTCTTCGCTAATCCCCTGATCTTTTAACCTAGAACTTTGAACGTTGAACTTAGAACAGTCTTTTACTTTTCCCCTTGCATTACGATTTGAAAATAGTATTATTCCCCTCGCATCACGCATCAAGAATCATCAAACAATTTTAGAAAATTAACTGGCATCTAAAAACTTGTTTTCAAGGCCTAACCCAATTAGTTCAGATGAAATTGTCATCATGGAATGCACATGGGGAGAGGGGAAAGGAAAAACATGAATTCTGACGACTTTTTTCAAAGCAAGAAACCATGGTCACCATACAAAGATATGATTCTCGACTACTACTTAAAGCCATATCTAAGCAAGGTGTGCAGCATTGGGAAATCAGTTGTTGTTTTTGATTGTTTTGCCGGACCGGGTCGATTTGAAAATGGCGCAGATGGTTCACCTCTAATTATTGCCAAAGCAATTCGTCAGATTGCGGATAAAGGAAATACCGTTTCAGCAATATTGATTGAGAAGAAAAAGAAATACTTCCAACTTCTACAGGCAAACATGAAAGATTATCAAGATATCTGTCATACAAAAAATGAAACCTTTGAAGACAGTGCCAAGGAAATTGCCAAGATAGGACGTGACAGCAACGTTTTCGTTTATATTGATCCTTATGGCATCAAACCTCTGCGTTTTAATATTTTAGCGGAAATTTACGCTAACATTGACAAGGGTTCAAGTGTAGAGGTGCTACTGAATTTCAATGCCTTTGCCTTGGTACGTAATGGGCTTGCGGCACTGACATGTAATCAACAAGATGAAAACGAAGAAGAACTGGACAAGACCATGAAGCCAAAAGATATTGACTCGATAGCTGGTGGCGACTATTGGCGTGATATTGTAACAAGCGATATTCCGCTTGCCGACATGGAAGAACAGTGTGTTGTCGAATATATACAGCTGATGAAAAAATATTTCGATGAGGTATGTTTCTATAGCATCAAAGAAAAATATGGGCATAGCATCCCTAAATATCGTTTGCTCTTTGGTTCACGACATGAGGATGCTTTTATGCTGATGAATGATGCTATCTGTAACGCTCGCGACAAGTTTCTAGGTAAACAGTGTGTTGATGGCTATCTGTTCGATATGCGTGCGGAAGACGAAATTCATGATCCTCAACGCTTACAGCAAGCCATCGTGGATAGCCTATCAACATCCATGACACGCAAGAAACTTATTTCATGTGCAATGCATAAAGTGTTTGCCGAGTATAAAGAATCGGAATACAAGCGCATGATTGGAAGCCTAATCAAAGATAGAAAAATATTATCAGAATCTGGCAAGACCAGAATTAACGATAAAGAAGTTTTATCTCCAAATAAGTCTTTAAATGGACGATAACAATGATGCTGGAATATTAAATGGTCAGCATAAAGCAAATATATTTTCTTTTCGATTTTTAAAATGATATAATTACTAAGACTTTAACGGAGTATACAAATGCACGTCATATATGAACCTAAAGGACGAGCGCGGGAATATGCCGAACTCGCCTGTAATCTTTATCTTGGTTGCACGCATGGGTGTCGTTATTGCTATGCACCTGCATGCATGCGTACAACGAATGATAAATGGCATTCGGAAGTAACGCCCCGCCAAAAGGTCATAGAATATTTTGAAAAAGATGCTGTTAAACTACGTGGCGACAAAAGGCGTATTCTATTTTCTTTTTTAAGTGACCCCTATCAGCCGCTTGAGCGGCAGGAGCGTCTAACTCGACAAGCATTAGACATTGTACATAAATATAAACTAAAAAGCCAAATACTTACAAAAGGCTGTGCTGACTTGATTCGGGAAGATATGGCAATCATGAAAAAGTCGGATACACATTTAGGTATTACGTTAAGTTTTTATGATGATCGAACACGTCAACAATGGGAGCCTAATGCATCATCAGTCAGTGAGCGACTAGAAATTCTCAAAAAAGCGCACAAGACTGGAATATTTACGTGGGTTAGTCTAGAACCAGTCATAGACCCCGAGCAGGCGCTCACTGTAATTAAGGCTGCGCATCAACATGTTCGCTTCTGGAAAGTGGGTAAACTAAACCATATGAAAGAATATGAATCCAGAGTGAACTGGACTAAATTTCTTGTAGATGTTGAAGATATTTTAAAAAAATATAATGCACAATACTACATTAAGAATGATTTACGCGCCCTTACCATGAAACATTAAGATATCTTATTAACGGAAAATCGGGGTCAAATCTTTAATCTTGAGATTTGATCAACGGAAGAAAAAGAAGGCACTCAGTAACTAGTATGGCGTCCCCGGAATATCAATCGATATGAGTTAATATTGTTGACACTCATCCATTTTTTATCTATATTTCAGCCATTACGTCTATCATCTGTTCATGTAGTGACATGCAACTACAGCTTTTTATGTTGAATAGACCAGTATCTGAAGGATTATTATGCATAAATTAGAAAAGTTGACAATTAAGAATTTCAAGTCAATACGAGAACAGACTCTGGAAATAGGCTCGTTGAACATCTTCATTGGTGGCAATGGCTCTGGTAAATCTAATTTAATAGAAGTGTTTCGGTTCTTGCGTGAAATAGTGAATCAGAACCTTGGTGGATATACAATACTCAAGGGTGGTGCAGATACACTTCTTTATTTTGGACGTAAAAAATCGCAAGAAATGGAGATATATCTTGAGTTCGGAGAGGGTAGAGTATCTAACGCTTATAAAGTTAAAATCAGGGGTACAGATGAGGACAGTCTCATAATATGGGAAGAGACAGCCTTTTATCACGAGAAGGATAAGTATAAGGCACCTTATGACAGACCAATATCCTCGGTTTCTAAGGAATCGAAACTTAAACAAAGCAAACACATATGCGCTCGTCAAGCAATGCAAGATCTTGATAGCTATCGTATATATCATTTCCATGATACAAGTGATAATGCGGCAGTAAAAAGGAACTGCGATGTTGCTGATAATAGAATCCTAAAACCACAAGCGGATAACCTTGCAGCCTTTCTTTATTGGCTGCAAGAAAAAGAACACGACCACTTTGCCAATATAGTGGATACTGTTCAGCAAGTTGCACCATTCTTTGATTCCTTTATACTTGCCCCTTCAAAGCTTAACGAATCTAAGATTTTATTGGAATGGAAAGAAAAGGGTAGCGACGCCTATTTCAATGCATCATCCCTTTCTGATGGAACACTCAGATTTATCTGCTTGGCCACGCTTTTGCTCCAGCCAGATTTACCTTCTGTTATATTGCTGGACGAGCCTGAACTCGGGTTACACCCGGCTGCCATCACATTACTGGCAAATCTTCTTTCTTCAGCAGCAACGCGTACTCAAGTGATGGTGTCAACACAGTCGGTAACACTGGTAAATCAATTTGACCCCGCGTATGTATGGGCCGTCGATCGCAAAGATGGTCAGAGTGTGTTCCGTCACCTTGGTAATGATGATATGAGCGCTTGGTATGATGATTATGGGTTGGGTGAACTCTGGGAAAAAAATATTCTCGGGGCACGACCATGAGCAAGAGAGTATTGCTACTAGTCGAAGGACAAACGGAAGAACGTTTCGTGAAAGACATCCTTGAACCAGAGTATCTAAGCAAGGATATATATTTTTATCCAACAATTCTTGTTACAAAACGAGTTAAAGATGGTCCGAATTTCAAGGGTGGAGTAACTAACTTTGCAAAGTTCCGCAACGATGTACAACGATTATTAAACAGTGCAGGTGATGCTTTAGTTTCAACAATGCTCGACTATTATGCACTACCAAATGACTTTCCGGGGATGAGTCCCCGCTTGGGTCATTCACCAGTGGAAAGAGTGGAACACATAGAGAATGCCATTGCAGATCATTTTGGAAGGCCGCAAAATTTTATTCCATTTTTGGCACTTCACGAATTCGAGGCATGGCTATTTTCATCACCAGAAGAACTACCTAGAGTTATGACGGCGAAAATTAAGCAGCAAGAGTTTTCAGCCATCTGTGCAGAATTTTCAACCCCTGAGGAAATCAATGAACATCCTGAATCAGCACCATCCAAAAGGATCATTTCACTCTTCCCCGCATATAAAAAGACACTTCATGGACCGACAGTGGCAAAGCGCATCGGGCTAGAAAAAATTAGGTTACAGTGTCCTCATTTCTCATTATGGCTTAAAAAATTGGAAGAAACCATTGGTAATTAGGAATAGCTGCTAGGACAAGAGGGGAGCCCTTAAAATTCTAAGTTACTGGTTAAGGTCAATACAAAACCTCATTTTCTAAGGTAATGTAATGCGCCTCGGCTCTCACGCTGCCCTGCCAGGCATTATATTATTAAATGCTTCAATATCTGTCAGCCCGCCTTCCGTAGTTTCAATGCAAAAGCGCTCATAGTTTTCTTCGGTTCCGAATAATCCGGCAATAATCCATGTTCTTAAATCAAGCCCTTTTAATCTTGCTTCGCTTGCGTTTTTCCCTTGGATAGTCGGCCAGCGTTTCGCCTGATAATTATCGCGCCAGAAACTCCAGCCTGCTTTCGCCCAGGCGTCGTCCTTATCTAACGAGATCAGGATAACAGGCGCGTCCTGTAATAGCTTATCGGTTTCAATGTCCGGCTTCGCCTGCGCGTTTCCCAGCGCGACGACCGCGCATAAATCGCCCGCTTCCTGCGATAAAAGCCATGCGTCCAGTTCTGACTCAACGATAACAACGGCGCGTTTATCCCCGCCGATAATCAACGGCGCCGGACTTGATCCGTTGATAATTACATAATGCGGCTCGTCGCCCGGATTGTCGCGCCTTATTTTTAAACTGATTACTTTGTTATTTTTAATAAGCGGAATAACCAAACCCTTTGGAATCCGTTGACGCTTTTCCGTTCCGTTTTTTGATAGCGGTTCCAGGCCCCAGGCGGACCTTGGCTCGTCAATGTCCATGGGTGTATATCCAAGCATGGATTTTTTGATGGTCTCATCGCTTAATCCTTTTTCAGCTTTAAGCCAGGCCCTGACGGGTTCGCCCTGCTTTGACCATAACGTGTTGATGGCAATGGCAAGAAAATTGGTTGCTTTCATTTGCCATAATTCCCTTGGCGCCTTTACTTGAGCCGGCAACCATGGCGGCGCTGGCAGTGGTGAATGTTTGCGCGGGCCGGGATGACGCCCCAGTAATGTACAGGCTTCTTTAAATGATAACCCTCTCCTGTCCATTAAATATTGAATTTCGTCGCCCGCTTGACCGCAGGCGCCGCACCAATAACGGCCCTTTTCCGGCCAAACGACAAAACTATCCGGGCTTCCGCACCAGGGACAAGCACCCGTGTATTCGACGCCGTTTGTCGTCGCTTGCTCTTTCAATTGGCCGTCGTTGGCCTGTATCAGTTCAAGAATTTGCATTTTTTATGTCTCTATAAAAAGCATTTATCCCTATATAAAATATGATCATTCCCGCCGTGATTCGCAAGATATTGCCGGATAAATTTTCAATATTTTTTACGTTTCATTCGCGTCAAGTTTTAAATATTCGGGTATTCCTCAAAACCATATTTTCTACATGTCGCACCACTCAGAATAAAATTTATTGAATCCGCCTGGCGTTCAGTGGTATCAATAGCGGACCCTATGGGGCCGGAGGAGGAATACATGAAAATCTATTTTGCCGGAGCGATCCGCGCTGGACGGGATGACGCCGCGATATATGAAACCATGATTACGTGGCTGCGGTCTTTCGGAGAAGTGTTGACGTCGCATGTGGGCGACATCGCTCTCTCGGGAAAAGGCGACGACGGACCCAATGACCGTGATATCCACGACCGGGACATGGCCTGGCTTGCATCCTGTGATATCGTGGTGGCCGAAGTTACGGCGCCATCGCTTGGCGTGGGATATGAACTGGGATGGGCCACGGCATTAAAGAAGCCCGTCTTATGCCTCCATCGTACCGTAAAGGGACGGACGTTGTCGGCCATGATCGGCGGAAGTCCCGGAATACAGACAGCCGCATACTCTTCTATGGATGAGGCTAAAAGAATCATCGAAGAATTCATCAAAAAGCACGCTGACGGAATCAACGGGAGTGTTGGAGTAGGTGACCGGATTTTGCACATATGAGAAACTTTAATTCCCTCTCCCTTGAGGCGAAAAGGTAGCCCCATTTCTTAAAGGGGGATTTAGGGGAATTTTTAATTTATTCGTAAAATCCACCCCAACCCTCCTTTAGAAAAGGAAGGCTTCGCTCGGGGAAGTTTTTTAAGAGTAACTGAACCCGTTGTTGTTACCACGACGCTTGAGAGGCGTCTTGTCAGGACGAAAAATACTACCTTTTTATCCTCCGCTGGCGGAGGTGTCACACAGTGACGGAGGTGGATAAAATATTCCCAAACCCAAACGGGGTAAAATCATGACTATATAGCATGTCCACCCCCTACCCCCGCCAGCGGAGGACATCACGTGCAAAGGCTTCTCTGATATTGCGACATAGTCGCCCAAGAGCGGGTAGTTTTTAGGAGTAGAAATGGTCACATCACTGGAACTTTTATCACCGGCTGGCAACGCCGACATCGGAATCGCCGCCATCGATCACGGCGCGGATGCCGTGTATATCGGCGCTCCTAAATTTTCCGCCAGGGCCGACGCGGGCGTGAGCATCGCCGGCATTGCCAGCCTGATCCGGCATGCGCACCTTTATTATGCCAAGGTTTATGTGGCGCTCAATACCATTCTGACCGACCGGGAACTTGCCGAGTCCCTCAATATCATCCGGGAGGTCTATCAGTTGGGCGCCGATGCTCTGATTATCCAAGATGTGGGTTTGCTGGAGTTGGATCTTCCCCCGATTCCTCTCATTGCCAGCACGCAGATGTACAACAACACGGCCCAGAAGGTTCAGTTCCTGGAGGCCGTGGGCTTCAAGCTGGTGATTCTGGCAAGAGAGCTGTCTCTCGATGAAATTGCCGACATTCGGAGGAAGACCAGCAAAATAGAGTTGGAATTTTTTGTGCACGGGGCATTGTGCGTTTCGTACAGCGGGCAATGTTACATGAGTCAAGCGGTGACGGGCCGGAGCGGCAATCGCGGCGTCTGCGCCCAGCCCTGCCGGTCCCACTATACCTTGATTGACGGCGACGGCAACGTCATCATGCAAAACAAATTTCTTCTCTCTCTCAAAGACCTGAATCTGATGAACAGGATACCGGACCTGATCGCGGCCGGGGTTACCTCCTTTAAAATCGAAGGAAGATACAAGGGGATTGAGTATGTAAAAAATGTAACGGCCGCCTACCGGAAGGCGATCGACCGGTTCATCAGCGGGCATCCCGATTACCGCAAAAGCAGTTCCGGTGTGAGCACGCTCACCTTTTCGCCGCACCCGGACAGGACCTTCAACCGCGGCTATACCCAATATTTTATTTCCGGACAGGGAGAAAAGGTGGCTTCCATTGATACGCCCAAAGCCATCGGACAGTATTTGGGGGAAATCACTGGCGTGGGTAAAGATTTTTTTCAAATAGCCCGCCATGATCTGCAAAACGGGGACGGACTTTGTTTCTTCAACAGGCAAAACTATCTGGCCGGATTTAGGGTGAACAAAGTAGATAAGGATAAAATCTACCCAAACAGTATGAAAGGGCTTTCGACCGGCACCCGCCTGTATCGCAACCATGACATGGCCCTCACCAAAATCCTGAAGAAATCATCAGGCGTTCGCCGCATCGCCATGGAAATGGATTTTGTGCAGGAGGATGCGTTGATCCGTCTGACGGCGCGAGACGAAGACGGCAATGAAGCCAAGACGGTAAAAGAGATTTTGTTTGAAGCTTCCCGTGATCCTTTGCGTGCAAGGGAACAGATTGAGAAACACCTGACCAGTACCGGCAACACTCCCTATCAGGTGGCCAAGTTGACGATTCAACCTGACGAGCCGGGCTTTCTTCCCGCGAGCCTGCTGAACGGTTTAAGGCGGGATGTTTTGGATGCGCTCACCAAAATCAGGCTGGGAAAATACCCGCGCCAAAATATTTCGTTTACGCCCAACGACGCCCCCTACCCGGTAAAAAATCTCGACTTCCACGCCAATGTTTTCAACGCCCTTGCCCGGCGATTTTATGAACGACATGGCGCGGCTGTCACTGAACCGGCTTTTGAATCTCTTTCCGACACAACCGGCAAAACGGTCATGACCACCCGCTACTGCATCCGGTATCAATTGGATATGTGCCCCAAGACGCAACATTCGGGTCATTCTCTTCAAGAGCCTCTCAGGCTCAGGGATGCTCATTACACCTATCGCCTCGAATTTGACTGCCGGCAGTGCAGAATGTTTGTAATCATGGAAGGGAAATAGCAAGCCGAGAGCCGCCTCCAAAGAACCTTCCCCGCCCCTTGCGGGAGGGGATTGAGGCGAGGTACAAACCGGTAAGATAGTTTACAAAAGGAACCGGGTAGATGGTTTACACTATACGGCAAGGAGGACACTCAATGCCGTGGAAAGTGATAAACCAGATGGAAATAAAGATAGCATTTACACAAGACTGGAATGCCGGACATTTCAGTATAACTGATCTTTCTCATAAATATGGTGTAAGCCGTCCAACCATATATAAATGGCTTAAGCGATATAAGCGGTATGGAATTGAAGGACTCAAGGAAAAGAGTCGTGCACCGAAGCGATGCCCTCATCATATATCCAAAGTAATATTGGCTATATTGATAGAGGAGAAACTGCGTAATAGGAAACGAGGGCCTCGGAAAGTTCGGGCACAATTGAAACGCAAGCATCCTGAGCTTGAGTTACCGGCAGTCAGCACGATAGGCTACTGGTTTAAGAAGGAAGGTCTTGTAGAGCGTCGAAAGAAGCGATTACATGTTCCGCCGTATACTGAACCTTTTTCAGCCTGCAAGGAGCCCAATGATGTTTGGAGCATTGATTATAAAGGGCAATTCCATATGCAGAATGGACAAATTTGCTACCCCTTGACGCTTAGCGACAACTATAGCCGTTTTCTTTTGGGTTGTAAGGCGCTGAAAGGACCCCGTTATGATCCTACGTGGCGTTTCCTGGAATCAATTTTTCGAGAGAACGGACTACCTAAAGCAATCCGTAGCGATAACGGGACACCTTTTGCAGGAAGATGTATTGGTGGATTAAGTCGGTTGATGGTTTGGTGGATACTCTTGGGAATAATCCCGGAACGGATAAGGAAAGGACACCCACAGGAGAACGGACGGCATGAACGTATGCATCGCACTTTAAAAAGCGATGCTTTAGATCCTGTTGCCGGAAATTTAAGAGAACAACAGAAGGTCTTTGATGTTTACCGGTATGATTATAATAATCATCGGCCTCATGAATCACTCCATGATAAGACACCGAGTGATTACTATAAAAAGTCGAATCAACCCTATATAGAAAATCCGCATTTGCCGGATTATGACAGCAATTATTTGGTTCGGAAGGTTCTTCGTGGCGGGGAAATTAGATTTATGAGCAAAAGTTATTATTTAACAGAGTTATTGGCTGGTCAGTCTGTTGGACTTAGAGAAATCGAAGATGGGTTTTGGCAAGTTCAGTTTAGTTTTTATGTTCTGGGTTCCATAGATTTGAAAAGAAACAAGGTTGTTCGCAACTGATAAAGTGTAAACGATGTACCCGGTCTAAATTGTAAACGATGTTTTAGTTGCACAGCGAAGCCGGGCGCATGCCAGGGGAGAGGGCAGTCTTTGCTGTCAAGATTTCATTGACATACATGAACGCATCTCTTATATTTCACACCATAGAAAATAATTTCGTGTCATAAAAGAAGTCCGGAGATGATCTTCTTTACAATTAACTTAACAACCCGAGGCTTGATAAGTGTTCTCCAAAGAAATTATCACCCGTATTGAAATTGAAGCGTCGGCGGAACGTGTCTGGAAAGTACTCACTGATATCAACTCATTTCCTCAGTGGAATCCGATGATACGATGGGCAAAAGGAGAGGTGCGTCCGGGTGCAAAACTGACAGTGCGCTTTGAGCCTGAGGGCAGTAGAGGATACACTTTTACACCGAAACTGTTGGTCGTTGAACCCAATCGTGAACTGCGCTGGCTGGGATATCCGAGAATACCAAAATTAATCGATACCGAGCATTATTGGATTATCGAACGGCTGACAAATGAAAAAACTCGCCTGATACACGGCGCCGTTATCTACGGTTGGCTCACACCGCTGAGTGCGAAAATATTTGAAAGGCAATCAAAGGGTCCTTTCGAGGAAATGAACCGCGCTCATAAGCGACACGCCGAGTTGAAAGACAATGGGGACGGTCATTTTTAAATTAATGTTTCTGGATTCCTGCTTTCGAGGCTGTGTCGCAATGTCTTTGCGTGTCATTTCGATGCGAAGCGAGAAATCTTGTTTTTAATAAATTCAGATCTTTAAGATTCCTCACATACGTTCGGAATGACAATTTTTCTAATTGCCACACAGTTTCTTCGTGGGAATGACAGGGAGTAGTTGACCGCATCCAGTCAACACAATTCTTTCTTTATCCCACTTGCGTAATCGGAAACGATTTTCACTAAATTATGATTATTTTTGTTTTCGTCAATCAGGCGCACAACAGCGCTGCCAATGACGACTCCGTCAGCAAAGCGCGCGATCTCTTTTGCCTGCTGTGGTTTCGATATGCCGAAGCCAACAGCAACCGGCAATTTGGATATTTTGCGGATTTTTTCCACTTCGGTTTTTATATTGCCGATTTTCGGCGCGGCAGTGCCTGTAATGCCGGTGATGGAAATGTAATAGAGAAATCCCGTGGCCTCGGCGGAAATTTTTGTTAATCTTTCTTTGCCGGTTGTAGGAGCGATGAGAGATATAAAATCTATTTGGGCTGCGTCCGTATGAATTCGCAGTTCTTTTGCTTCTTCATAGGGCAGGTCAACTACCAGAACTCCATCCACTCCCGCCTCGCAGGCTGTGTGAGCAAACTTTTTTACACCGTAGGCAAAAATCGGATTGAAGTAGCCGAAAAGCACAATAGGAATTTCGGAGACTTTGCGCACCTCGGCAACCAAATCCAATATGCCCTGCAGAGTGGCGCCAGCTTTCAGGGCGCGCTGAGAAGCTTCCTGAATAACCGGTCCGTCAGCGGTCGGGTCGGAAAAGGGAACGCCGATTTCCAGAATATCGACTCCGGCCTTTTCCAAACCAAAGATTAATTTCTTTGTGATGCTAAGCGAAGGATCACCCGCTGTCAGATAAACAATCAGCGCCTTTTCTTTTTTTGCGCGCAAAGATTCAAACTTTTTTTCAATTCTTCCCATAATTTTCCTCACTTCTTTTTTTAATAATTCCCTCCTTTTCTAAAGGAGGGTTAGGGAGGATTTTTCGAGTTTCTTTAAATTTCCCCTCAAGCCCCCTTTACAAAAGGGGGAAGATTAAAGCGCGCCTGTTTCAATAATCGTCTGCGCGTCTTTATCGCCACGTCCTGAAAGACAAACCACGATAATTTTATTTTTAGCCATTCGGGGCGCCATCTTCATCGCGTGAGCAATCGCGTGCGCGCTCTCCAGCGCGGGAATGATGCCTTCCTTCAGAGATAAAAACGAAAAAGCTTTTACGGCTTCCTTGTCCGTTACCGTGACATACTTAACTTTTTTCGTCGCGTGAAAATAGGCATGCTCGGGACCGACGCCGGGATAATCCAGACCAGCGGCAATCGAATAAGCGTCGCGCACCTGTCCGTGCGCGTCCTGCAGGAGATACGTTTTGTTTCCATGCAGAACCCCGACTTTACCGCCATTGATGCTGGCGGAATGCTCGGAGGTATGCAAGCCCAATCCTGCCGCCTCCACGCCGTACATGGCAATATTCTTTTCATTGCGGAAAGCATAAAAGGTTCCCATGGCGTTGCTTCCGCCGCCCACGCAGGCAATCAGGACATCGGGATTTCTGCCTTCCATTTTTTTGATTTGCGTTTTTGTCTCGCGACCGATAACTGATTGAAAATCGCGCACCATCCGCGGATACGGATGCGGGCCCGCAGTTGTGCCGATTACGTAAAAGGTATCGCGAACCGAGGATACCCAGTAGCGCATGGCCTCGTTCATCGCGTCCTTGAGCGTTGCGGTTCCACTTTTCACGGGCACCACTTCCGCGCCGAGTATTTTCATGCGGAAGACGTTAGGCGCCTGACGGCGGATATCCTCCTCTCCCATGAATATTTTGCATTCCATACCGAAGAGCGCCGCGACTGTTGCCGTGGCGACACCATGCTGTCCTGCCCCTGTTTCCGCGATGACTTTTTTCTTGCCCATCCGGCGGGCAAGGAGCGCCTGCCCGAGCGTATTATTTATTTTATGTGAGCCGGTGTGATTCAGATCTTCGCGTTTCAGATATATTTTTGCGCCGCGCAAAGATTCGGTCATTCGTCTCGCGTAATAAAGAGGCGTGGGACGTCCGGAATACTCTTTCTGATACCATTCAAATTCCTTTTGAAATGTTTTATCTTTTTGGACATTCCGATAAGCTTTTTCCAGTTCGATTAAAGCGGGCATCAGAGTTTCCGCGGCGTAACGTCCGCCGAAAACACCGAAGTGACCATTTTTGTCAGGCAATGTTTTATTCATAATTTCCTCTTTAAAAAAATTAATTGTGAGTTTTCCCGCACGGTGTCTGCCGCGCGGATAATATCAAATAATTGTTCCAGTTTTTTGTGATCTTTTTTGCCAGGTGATACTTCCACGCCGCTGTTGATATCCAGCGCCGCCGGATCTACCGATAGCAGTGCTTCAACAACATTTTCCTTTTTAAGTCCGCCGGAAAGAATAAACGGTTTATTATCTTTAAGGCGGAGGGCCAGATCCCAGTTGGCTTTTCTGCCTGTACCGCCGTAAAGTCCGGCATGACGGCTGTCGACTAACAAGGCGGCAACATGATAGTTTAAAGCGTGATTCAAATCTTTTTCATTTTTTAACTCGACGGCCTTGATAATCCTGTATGCCGGGAATTCCCGGCAAAACTCAGGCGATTCATCGCCGTGTAATTGAATCATGTCCAATCCGCAGTATTCCATGATGCTTTTTATTTCTTCGGCCTTTTCATTAACAAACACGCCGACCTTTATCAACTCATCCGGCAAAGCGCTGATTATTTTTTCGGCATCCGCTGGTTTTATGTAACGCGGCGAGGGCGGATAAAAGATGAAACCCAGCGCCGCCGCACCGCAGTGAGCCGCTGCCATTGCGTCGTCTTTAGTTGTGATGCCGCAGATCTTGACCTGTGTCATTTTGTAATTTCCCTTTGAATGCCCGCAACTTTTTGCCGATATCCGGCGCTGTAATCAGACCTTCACCGATTAAAAAAGCGTTGATACCCGCCCGCATCAATAATTCGATGTCCGCTCTCGACATAATTCCGCTTTCGGCTACAACGATTTTATCAGCAGAAATTCGCGCCCGGAGCTTGCGGCTGGTTTCGATATTGGTAACAAATGTGTCTAGATTGCGATTATTGATTCCGATAATCTCCGCTTGCGCGGCCAACGCCAAATCCAATTCTTCCTGAGTATGAACTTCCACCAGCGGACTCAATCCGATTTCTTTGGATAGTGAAATGAATTCCGCAAGCTTATTCCCCAGCGCACGCACAATAAGCAAAATTGCGTCGGCGCCGATGGCGCGCGTCTCGTAAATCTGAATAGGATCAATAATAAAATCTTTGCGCAAAAGCGGCAGATTCACCTTTTTCTTGATTTGCGTCAGGTAATCTATATGTCCCGAAAAATATTGTTCATCGGTAAGTACCGAAATGGCGGCCGCGCCGTTTTTTTCATAAACTTCGGCAATTCGAAGCGGATCGAAGTTCTCAATTAACCTGCCGCGTGAAGGTGAGGCGCACTTTACTTCCGCAATAATATTGCAAGTACCAACTTGCAACGCTTTTTTGAAATCGCGGCACGGCTCAAGCCCGGCAATCTTTTCTTGCAGTTGCGCCTGAGAGATTTCTTTTTTCAACTGCGCCACTTCTTCTTTTTTAGTTTCAATAATTTTGTCGAGAATCATATAATTTTAAATTTTATCCTTACAAGATTCCCTCCTTTTTTAAAGGAGGGTTAGGGAGGATTTAATGGTACTCTTCAAAATCCGTCTCAATCCCCCTTTAGAAAAGGGAGATGTTTAATGGAACTCCTTTATTTTCTGGATTCCCCGGTCAAGCCGGGGAATGACAAAAGCGTTTTAACTGTTGCTCAATTCAATAAGTGATTGCAGTTTTTTTACAGCCGTGCCGCTGTCAATGCAATCCGCCGCAATCTTTATCCCATCTTTGATATTGTCTGCCTTTTCTCCGGCGACAATCGCCAGCGCCGCGTTAATCAAGACAACGTTGCGGCATGCGCCCTTTTTTCCGGCAAGAACGTCTCTGGTAATTTGGGCATTTACCGCGGGGTCGCCTCCGCGAATGGATTCCAATGTATCTATTCTGCCAAAATAATCAACCGGGTTGATGTTATATGTGCGGACAATTCCGTCTTTGAGTTCGGCAACGCGTGTTTCGCCTGTTATGGTGACTTCATCGAGTCCATCCAGCCCGTGAACGACGAAAGCTCTTTTTGTTCCCATATTTTTTAATACATCGGCAAACATTTCCGTGAGTTTTGTATCATAAACTCCCAGCAGTTGGGCGGTTGCTCCCGCCGGATTGGTCAGCGGCCCCAGCATATTGAATATCGTGCGGATGCCGATTTCACGCCGCGGTCCGATTGCGTATTTCATCGCACCGTGCAGTTTTGGCGCGAAGAGAAATCCAATGCCAATTTGCTGAACGCATTCTTCCACAATGTCCTGATCGGCGCTGATATTGACGCCGAGCACTTCCAGAACATCAGCGCTGCCGCATCCGCTGGAAACGGCGCGATTGCCGTGTTTGGCTACCGTAAGTCCCGCAGCCGCCGCGACAAAAGCAGTTGTGGTTGATATATTAAAAGTGTTCAGTTTATCGCCGCCTGTCCCGCAGGTGTCCAATATAGTTGAAGAGCAGGCGTTGACGCGTGTGGCTTTCTGGCGCATGATGCGCGCCGCGCCGGTGACTTCCTCCACCGTTTCGCCTTTCATACGCAACGCCGTGATTAGCGCGGCTATTTGCGCCGGTGTGGCAATGCCTTCCATGATTTCGTCCATTGCCGCCATCATTTCCGCTTCCGGCAGATCAGTTTTTTGAACGGCTTTTTCAATCGCTTCTTTAATCATGATTATCGCTCCTTTTACTTTGTGTATTTCAAAAAGTTTTTAATGATGCGTTTTCCCTGAGGCGTTAGCACCGATTCTGGATGGAATTGAATTCCTTCCACAGGATAATCCCTGTGCCGCAATCCCATTATTTCACCCTCTGCCGTTTCCGCGCTGATTTCGAAACAGGCCGGCAGGGTTTCTCTTTTGACAATAAGTGAATGATAACGTCCGGCGGGGAAAGGATTGGGCAGTCCGGCAAAGATTGTTTTTCCGTCATTGATAATCGGTGAAATTTTTCCATGCATGATACGCGAGGCACGCACGACTTCCCCTCCAAAGGCGTAACCGATGGACTGATGTCCCAGGCATATTCCCATGATAGGCAAGTCTTTGTAAAACTCACGAATGACATCAACGGTTATTCCAGCCTCAAGAGGCGTGCAGGGGCCAGGCGAAAGAAAAATAGCCTGGGGCTTAAGACGTTTTATTTCTTCCATCTTTATTTTGTCGTTACGATATACTTCGACATGCTCGCCCATCTGCTCCAGATACTGGACAATGTTGAATGTAAAGGAATCGTAATTATCAATCATTAAAATCATTTTTTTCTCCTAATTGCCGTTTCTGATTTCAAAACCGCTTGCCGCCAGACGCACGGCCTGCAGCATGCCGCGGGATTTGTTAAGCGATTCCTGATGCTCCGATTCGGGAACAGAGTCGTACACGATACCCGCTCCGGCCTGAACATAAACCTTGCCGTTTTTTAAAATCATCGTGCGGATAGTGATGCACAAATCCATGTTGCCGCTGAAACTGAAATAACCCACCGCGCCGCCGTAAGGACCTCTTTTGACTTTTTCCAGTTCGTTGATGATTTCCATGGCCCTAACTTTGGGAGCGCCGGTTAATGTGCCCGCCGGAAATGTCGCCGCCAGAACATCAAAAGCGTCTTTTCCTTTGGCCAGTTGAGCGCGCACATTGGACACCAGATGCATGACATGCGAATATTTTTCCACGACCATATACTGATTTACCTGAACACTGCCGGTCTGTGCCACGCGTCCCAGATCATTGCGCCCCAGATCAACAAGCATGACATGCTCAGCACGTTCTTTTTCATCGGAGAGCAATTCGTCGGAAAGCGCGCGGTCTTCCTGCTCGGTTTTGCCCCTTGGTCTTGTTCCGGCAATCGGGCGCAATTCCATGGTATCCTCTTCTTTGCGCACCATGACTTCCGGCGAAGAACCGATGAGCGTCAGATCGTCCATTTTTAGAAAAAAAAGATATGGCGAAGGATTAATGAAGCGCAGCGCCCGATAGAGATCGATCGGATTGGAGCGGCAGTCGGTTTCAAAGCGTTGGGACAGCACAACCTGAATGATGTCTCCCGCGACAATATATTCCTTGGCTTTTTCAATGGCGGCCCTGTATTGTTCCGGCAGTATATTGGATTCAAAATTCACATCATTTCCAGTCGCCTCCGATGTTTTATGAGAAGCCGCCGCCGCAATCGTTTCGATCATCGCCTCGATCTTTTGGCAGGAAGCGGCATAACTTGCTTTCAGCGAATCCGTATCTTCCGTATAGGCGCACGCGACCACTTTGATTGTATGGCGCACATTATCAAAAATCATCAGGGAATCACTGATGACAAAAACAGCTTCATCTAAGAAAAGATCATCCGGCGGGCTCGGCGGAAGCTTTTCAAAATAGCGCACCATTTCATAACCCAGGAAACCAACGGCTCCGCCGTAAAAACGCGGCAGTCCGGGAATGGTTACCGGCTTATAGCGATTGAGCAGTTCGCGGAGTCCGTTCAGAGGGTTGCCCTTGTGCTCGCGGGAAGATATTCTGCCCTTCTCGTCAATAATAACTTTATCGCCGTGAACTTTGAAAACAACTCCAGCGTCCGTTCCTAAAAAAGAATAACGTCCCCATTTCTCTCCGCCCTCGACGCTTTCCAGAAGATAGACGTGATCTTTGTTCTGGAGTTTCATTAAAACGGAAACCGGCGTTTCCACATCGGCCAGTACTTCCCGGTACACCGGAATCAGATTTCCCTTTTGGGGTAATTTTTTAAATTCTTCAAAACTTGGTTGATACATAATTTTCTCCCTAAAAATAAAAAAGGCCGTGAATTTTTCACGGCCTTTTGCTTTAAAAACAAAAAAGCCGTGGAGTCCCAAGAGGTTCTCCACGGCTCAAATTTCAATTAAAAAAGATCAGCGGCGGATAAGCCTCCTTGTGAGGTTCCACCACCACCAGTTATTAAGAATTAATGTTTTAATCGTTGTTTCCATAAATCGCTTTCAACTTTTAATTTGGTGACCATATAGCAATAAGATAATTATCTGTCAACATTTTTTTATTTTGAACTTAGTGAAAAAATCCCTCTTTCGAGGGATTGATTGTTTTTCATATATCAAATATACGACCTCCGTTGATTCATATTGAATTCGAGGGACATCGTATTTAATTTTCAACATTCTTTATGCTGCTGTAAAATAATTATTTGTTGAGGAATATAAATATGGTATGAGATTTTCCATTATTTTCACTCGCCACAATTATTTCATAGCTGACATTGATCAATAGGAAAGGAAGATGGAATTTATGAATAAAAAAATACAACTCTTAATTTTCACCGCTTTAATTCTATTTTTGATTACAGCATGTTTATCATGCAGCAGCGGGAGCAATGATGATGCTGCTACTACGACTACTACAACAATAGCATGGCAAACTGACGCTGACGGTTTTCTGCAATATTCAACTAATGACACCGCTCTATACAGCACTGGTCATTATCACACCAATAATACGATTCAAACGACCATGACTGCCGTCGAAGCGCAGGTCAAAAGAATTTCCGGCTACTCGAACATAGGTTATGGAATATGCTTTTGCTATCAGGATTCAGGCGATTCATATAGAGTCCTAATCACAACAACCGGCGCTTATATTATTTTAAAAAGGATATCCGGAACCACTTATTATTATTCAGGCGGTTCTTGGACCACAACAAATCCATCCTGGCCGTCAAGCAGTCATTTAAATACCGGTTTTAATACTATTAACGATATAAAAGTGATTAATAATGGGAGTGGTAACTTTGATATTTATTTTAATGGTGTTTACGAAACAAGTTTTACGGACACAACTTTGACCGGCGGCGATTCCGGATATTATGCTACTGTTTCTGATTCATCGCACGAGAATTTCCCCTCTACTCCGGCAGATATGCGCTTTAAACAAATTGATCCGGACTTGAGCACTGCCCACAGCGTACAAAGAATCCTTTGGCAGGATGACGGTGCTGGATTTGTTCAATTCTCTACTAATGACACTAATGATTGCGGATATCTTTTTACTCATGCGATTGGTTCTCCATTTACTCCCATGTCTTCTGTAGAAATACAGGTAAAAAAAGTTACCGGATCTTCAAATAACTCTCACGGGATCCTTTTCTGCTATCAAGACGATAATAATTTTTATAGAATAGGCATAACAGTTAATGGTTATTATACTATTACTAAAAAAGTATCAGGGATCTTATACTACAATGTAGGCGGCAGTTCCTGGTCTACAACAGATCCATCTTCCTGGCCGATAAGCAGTCACTTAAATACAGGTTTTGACATTACGAATAATATAAAAATCATTAATAACGGGAGCGGTAATTTTGACGTTTATTTTAATGATATTTACGAAACAAGTTTTACGGACACAACTTTTACCGGCGGATATAATGGTTATTATGACAATGTAGGTACTGTAAGTCAGGAAAATTTCCCCACACCTGAGGATGTTCGCGTAAAATTGCTCTCTGCTGATTAAGTGAAACTCCCCGCGGCACGCCGCGGGGCATCTTTAACAGCAAGGAGGGGGATTGCATCCCCCTTACCCCTGCACCGCATTCATCTCCGCCATTAATGACGGGGTATTCTGCGGAAGTTTCATAAACAGCGAATAATATTTTCTATTTTAATCCGGAATATCTTTTTAGAAAATCAAAAAGGGAGGGGCACTTGTATTAAGGAAGCATAACAGCGGCGGCAGCTCTTTTGCTGACGGGATCGTGCACGGCAGGCATCCAGATCAATGAAATAGCCATATTTTGCGCACCAGACATTTTCCCTGCCTTGTTTTTCTTGAGCGGATAGATCGCCTACAGTATCAAGATTTTCATGTGATATTTTTTTCATGACCGGAAAGATATGAAACAACTACAGCAAATGTCAATAGAAGTTTTTTAATCTTACTTGACACTTGAACATATTTTTATATAAGTTATCAAAACCTAATAAATTTTGGCGTATCGGGAAGAAGTTTATGGCATTATTTGATTCTACGTTAACTCTTATCAAGAGCATCAGATTTCAGGACATTCTGGATGTACTTATCATTTCTCTGATGATCTTTACCGCTCTGACCTGGTTTAAAACAAGAGCTTCCCGCTTTGTGCTGATCGGCATAACGCTTCTGGGAGGAGTTTATCTTGCCGCCCGATTCTTCCAGCTTTACCTGACAACAATTGTCCTTCAGAGTTTTTTCGCAATTTTACTTTTTGTTCTGGTCGTCATCTTTCAGGAAGATTTGCGTTCTTTTTTTGAAAAGCTCGCCATTCTGGGAACCATCGGTAAGAAATTCCCGTCGCTGTCCGGACTGAAGGGAACAGCCGAAATCATCTCGCAAACGGCGGCAAACTTAGCTAAAAAGCGCATCGGCGCTTTGATCGTTCTTCAGGGAACCAATCCTTTGGACAGACACATCAACGGCGGGACAGATTTGGACGGAATTGTCAGCGAACCTCTGCTGGAAAGTCTTTTCGATCCTCATTCTATCGGTCATGACGGCGCCGTCATAATAAACGGCGACAGGGTCACGAAGTTTGGCTGTCATCTGCCGCTTTCCGTAAATACATCGCACTATGGCAATATCGGATTACGCCACACGGCGGCGCTGGGTCTTTCCGAACGGTCCGACGCCATATGTGTCGTTGTTTCCGAAGAAAGAGGAACCATCTCGCTTGCCTATCTGGAAAATCTCGCGGCGGTTTCCAACGCGGCTTCCCTGCATGAGATATTGGAGCAATTTTATACTCGCAATACGCCAAGTAAAAATTCACATCCCGCATTGAATTGGCTCAAAGAAAACACGATGGGAAAAATTATTGCTGTGCTTCTGGCGTGTCTTCTATGGATTGCCTTTGGCTATCAGCGAGAAATTGTACGCCGTGATTTCATCATTCCCATTGAATATAAAAATGTTCCGCGAAACTGGCAGATTGATGAGCCGCAGGTAACCGAAGCAAAGGTTATCCTTCAGGGACCCGAGCAGGCATTTCGTCTTTTTGATGAACACTCACTTAAAATATCCATGGATCTGGCTTCCGTCACAGATAAAAAACGTGAATTTACCTTAACCCGAGGTATGGTTAACGCGCCGTCAAATTTAACGGTTGCCGATATTGTTCCCGCGAAAATTCATGTTTACGCCTCTAAATCCATTCCCTGGACTTTTCCTGTTAACATCAATACGCAAAACTCTTTGCCTGCATATCTTTCTTTGCAAAAAATCAGCGTTACTCCGTCAAATGTTCGTGTTTTAATCGGGGCTCAGGCTAAACCGGAACAAATTAAAATCGAAACGGAACCGATTGATTTACAGAAGATATTTTTTACAACAACACTAGATACGAAAATAGCGATTCCCGCCGGAGTTTCTTTTCCGAATGGGAAACCGGTTATCGCCAGAGTATTGATCAAGGTGAAAAAGAAAACATCTTCTCCCTGAGATAGATATGCGTTCTAAATTTCATAAGAGATCCCAGAAAACAGGTCTTTCTCCCTGAAATTTATTTCATATCGGCAGTAAAGTTATTGCATTAAATAAAAAAATGTGTTCAATTTGTAACAACATTATTTAAGATCAGGAGGCGTTTATATGGGAGTTTTTACAGCAAGCGATATCATGGAAGTCGCTATCAGAATTGAAGAAAACGGTTATAATTTCTATAAATTTGCCGAGCAGATTGCCAAAAAAGAAAATGAGAAAAAATTGTTTGCCGGACTGGCGCAGGCAGAAGTTGCTCATAAGAAAACTTTTGAAAAATTTCTTGCCGGTATGGAAAATAGCAATCAGTTTGAAAATTATGAAGGTGAATATGGAGAATATCTGAAGTCCTATGTGGATAATAACTTGATTTTCACCAAAGAAATTATGGACAAACAGTTATCCGAGATTAAGGATACTGCTGCCGCTCTGGATTTTGCTATTCAAAGAGAACTGGATTCCATTCTATATTATCATGAAATTAAAAAGTTAGTACCTACCGCTCAACATGACGCAATAGAAAAGATAATCGAAGAAGAGAGAAAACACTTTTTATCTCTTACGGAAATGAAAAAATCTATGGCATAAAAATTTTCAAACAAAATGAACCATAAAAAAACCGCTTCAAAAAGCGGTTTTTTTATGGTTATCAAATTAATACTCACTTCTTTCTTACACCTTGTGTTCTTATACTTTGCCATTAATAATAAAACATTATCATGATGCAGAGGTAAATGGGAAGAGTGAATCTATCTTTCACAACTACTCAACAGTGGATGCTCATCAGAATTGAAGATTATCCTTTGAAATCTTCAATAGAAATATATTAAGAAAAGTTATCTTTTTTTTAGCGAAAATTTAATTTTTCTGATAAAAGCCCTTTTGAGTGCAATAACTTATTACGATAATCATGATAGCAATAATGCGGCATGCAGAAACCATCATTTTCATATCTAAATTCTTCAAAAATGTTTCTTTCATGTTTTAATCATGAATCAAATGGCTCATAAGTATGAGGTTCTTTGTACTTGTGAAAGAAATCAGCATCCATTTCCCATCTTATATTTTTTAGTATGCCATTAAAAGATATTGGATATTGGATTTTATTAGACAATTCATCATCATTGCTTACATCAGTGAGACTTTTATAATTACTGATCGCTCTTATAATTCCGCCAATAAATGCTTGCAATATCCTGCTTATTCTCTTTATGCGATATAGCGTAAAGCAAAGATAGATATTGAAGCATATTTATTGCTTCCCGAAAGCAATAAACCGTTATTCCGCTCAAATATGCTGTCTTTCAATCCACAATCAATACCATTCATGTTGCAGGATTTCCTTGACACACTGGAACAATTTTCTTATGTTCCTTTTCAGTGAAAAAAAATTATTATCAAGGGAAAATCGTTTTCATAAAAACAGTAAGGAGAAAATATTATGAACAGACTTGGACATCTATCGCTACTAATGATTATCGCAGGAGTATTGGTTTTATCAGGTTGTGCAGCACACGGCCCAAGCTTCAAACAGGTGGAGAATATACCGGCTGACAAGGCAGTCGTCTATATTTATCACTCCGGTGGTTCAAACCATTCTTTCTTCTTACAAGCAAATGGTAAAGATGTAACGGCACTGAAAAAGGGTACCTATTACCCCTACATCACCGAACCCGGCAGGATAGAATTTACGGCCAGAACAATGGGAACATCTTCGACAGTTCTCGACGCGAAAGCCGGTGAAACATACTATCTTAAAGGCAGCGTTCCCCCGGGATTTTCTCCTACACCGGCTCTGGCGGTGGTTTCCTCGGAAGTGGGTACGAGGGAAATAGCAGACTGCAAGCTGATGCCTTCCCGCTAGAGGTTTATAATACCATAATTCAAATAGCAACCTTCAATTCTGACAATTGTCCATTATTGGACAATTGCAGATGAAGGAAACTGTTCTGGCAGTTCGGGAACAAGAATTTCATTTCTTCCTTTCTGAAGGAAACAAAATTTTATCCCTTTCAATTATGCTTTCTTTTAATCAATAAAGTTGCATTTTTTTCTTTTTGAAAAAGATAATATATGCTGATATTGAACTTATCGTAAAAATTGAAGTTCGGTATTAATTGTAGTTTACAAGAAAGGAGATAATTTAGATGAAAAAGATAGTTATATTGGGAGTAGCAATTGTTATTGTACTATTGGCGAGTATGTCTTGGGCAGCGAATGTTGAAAAAGAGAAAGCAGCTGTTACTACAGCGGAGAAGTGGTTAGCTCTTATAGATACGGGTAAATATTCGGAGAGTTGGCTAGAAGCAAACGAGTATTTCAGAAATTCGGTCACACAGGAACAATGGGAAAAAATTGTCCGTTCAGTCAGAGCAAGGACTGGAAAGGTGATTTCAAGAAAACTCAAAACTAAGAATAACAAAACCGATTTCTTGCCTGGTGAGCTCCAAGGCCAATATATTATGATCCAGTATGCAACCTCTTTTCAGAACAAGAAGTCTGCCACTGAAGAAGTTGTAGTTATGTTTGAAAAGAATGATCGATGGATGGTATCCGGTTATCACTTAAAATAGCTTAACTAGCGCTCAGTTTCAGAAGGTGCGATAGTAGATATATTGTAACACGAGCGGCAATAGATCAACCAGTAATCGTTAATTCATCAATCTTGAAAATCATTTAACCTTCTAATTTATCGCAGCTAAAATGCTCTTGACTAAAAAGAAAGTGTATCTTATACGCATTCAAGTTTCTTCCTAAAACAGTTTAAGTTGTTCAATATTAAAATAAGGGGTGAAAGACCTATTAATATCAATTCAAAATAAGGAGAAAGGGCATGAAGAAAAGTATATCGTTATCTGTTAGTCTATTCATATTTATAGTTTTATGTTTATCAGTATCTACTACGAATGCTGCACCTAATAGGACCGACCAAGCTTATGTATCTTTTGGAAATTATAATCCTACGTCTGGAGAATTAGAAATTATTCCCGGATCACCAGCTGATCATGCAGATGATATTCTAATTATTACAAATCCTAACAATCAAAAATTAACAAACATTAGATTTATATTTTACGATGCTCAAGGTAATAATATTACTTTAGGTGGTAATTACTATCTATATCCAAACGAAATACCTGCACATGGAGAAACCGTGATTTCCCTAAATCAGCTAGTTCTAAATTTTGTTCTATAGTAATTTCCTGGACGACTCAAGGGGATCTTAAGCCGATAATTCTTGCTGAAGAATATCTAAAAGATATCAATAACAATTTCTTGCAACTGATATTACATCCAATATGCAGTCCTAATTAATAATTGTTAGGAAATTGCTTGCAGGGTAAATTATTTTAGGCTCTTCACCCCTTTATTTTTAGACAAACCAAGAGCGAAAGACATTTCCCAACAACTTTCCCATTTCGTTAGTATATTGCACCTTGCTTTCAATCCATTATCCTCAAATTGATACCTTATAAAAAAATTGAGGAGGTGTTATCTTTGTCAAGCCAGAAGCGGAAAGCCTCATCTTCGCCGGCAACCAAAGCATCTTTATCATCACAGGCGAGCCTGTCTCTAACAGCAGCGAACGTAGCGGATTTGTCGCCATCCTGAATCCCAACGTCCGCATACCCCATAAAAAAATATCCAATGGGAGTCCCCTGAATATTCGCCTCAACCCCTCGATTAATGTCTTACTTTCATGGCTTTCGGCAAACAATATGCCGAATTCTGGCATCCTTTAACCTTGCTTTCCTTGATGCTGGACTATCAATTATACGGCATGAATCGCCGCGGTTACCATCTAACCAATCTTATCTTGCACATCTTGAGCATTTTATTCCTGTTCCGGATAATATTGAAGCTTACCACGGACGAGGCGTTGCTTACCTCTTTCAGGGCAATAAAATAAATGGCTGCCGGGACGCGCAAAAAGCATGTGATTTGGGCAACTGTCAATTGTTTGAATTTACTGTCAATCAGGGATACTGCCGTTGATTCTTTAACACAACTTTCTTTCACACATTGTGGTTTGCTAATAAATCATTCCTAGTCTATAAGCCACAGGATGAATTTTGACAACTGTTTTAAAGGAACAAAAGCATTTTTCGACCACTGCATCAGTCGTCCTGTTTTGTAACTCCAGCAGATAAGAACCAATACGATAAGACTTAGAATACTTATGATCAGACCGGTGAAAAAACTGCGGGGGATGCAATGCAAGGTAACATCGTAACTTCCCGGTTCATTTAATTGTAAGGCGATCAAACCGTCCTTGTTAAAAATCATCCCGTGATCGGTATGCCAGTCCTTATGATAGTTCTGATTGATGACGAGTATATCAGACTTCCGTATGTTAACTTTAGCCGCGATAGAGTTTGGTCGAAAAATTGCCTCTGCCGTATTTTGAGAATCAATAAAATAGGCTTCACCTTTATATTTGGGATTGGGTATAAGCGTGCCTTTAGCGTCCACAAAGTATTTAGGCACAGCTTTTTCACCCGCAAAAACGGCTGCCATCCAGTCAATGGTTCCGACACCACGAATTGTATTAGTATATATAATGGAATTCAGCGGTTCTACTCGGGCGCGTGAAATGTCTTTCCCCCTTACATTGTAAAATTCATTTTGTCTGACAAGGGCTTCTGCCGGAATATCATCAACATATGTGTTTCTTTGTATTTCATCAAATCGAGGATACAAAAACCATACACTCATAACAATTAATACTATAGCCAAGATGTGTTCCAGCCATCTTGGACGAATTTTTGCCAACAGCCAAAAGAATTGTCCCGCGGCAATGGCGAAAGTAAAGACCAGTTGGAAAGAAAAATACTTAAAAGGTTTATTAATAACATTGAATACTGGCATATGCCAAAGCATCTTGAACAAATCCACTGGCGCATTATAAGCAAGTCCTACCCATCCAAACAATAACAGGCTAAACAGCCAGGGAAATGCTCTTCTGGGAAATATAAAGAAACCGCCTATGGAAAGAAGAACCGGAATCCATCCGATAGTGACAAGACACATTGCGTTTTCATAACCGACCAGGCACTGCCATAAATCCTGAAATGTAAAAGCAGAAATATATTCCGGACCATAAATCCTGGTTTTATATAAAAGAAAGTTGGTCCCTAGACCTCCCAGGGTTCCTATGAGATCCCTTGCGGGAAGTATGCGCAACATACCGATAAAAAATGTCACGGTCAGAGCTACAAGAAGAACCTTCAGAGATTTGATGTTGATTCCTTGTGACTTCTTTATTCCGAAAATATTAAAGAAAGGAATGGCATCCAGTAAACATACAACTCCAAAATAAATAAACGCCATCACCGCGATGAGTTTGCCATCCGCAATCATAATGTAGAATACAAAAGATAGGATTAAAAGTGCAACTTTTTGCCCGCGACAAGCCAGTCCGATTAAGAGTAAACATAATGGGAGAAAAGCGGCGTATATATCATTTATATTGCCGTCATATACCCTTAAGGGCACAAATAAGCTTAAACCGAATATTAATCCGGAAAATAGTGCTCCCCATCCGGTGTAGCCGAAAATACGCCTTGCCAGCAAATAAGTGCTCAAGCCTCCAATGAGCAACGAAACAAACGTAATAATCTTAATACCCTTTATTACGCCAAAGATAACCGTTATTAATGTCATTGGATTCAAGGTAGGATCACCGGGCTCACCGAGTGATGGATAACCGCCGCCAACCCAAATATTTCGCGTGGGAAAAGTGTGATATTCAAGTATTGCTTTTCTTACCGCTTCATGCATGCCGGCATAATAATAAAAATCATCATTGATGTTTACTTTGTTGCCCGATATGAGTAATGGCATTGAGGACAGTGTGATGGTAACGGCGATAAGGATAAGTGCGATAATATCAGATTTTGTTCTTAAGTGTCGCATTAGAGAACTGTTCATATCTTCGAATATGGATATCCATTTTATTTATGATGTTTTGTTATATCTTTACAATTCAATTTTATCGGCAACCAGCCTGCATTTACCGTTCATTTCTTTTTCAACTGTTCCATAAATGATAATGCCACATTGCCTTTTGCTATGACTGCAATTCGTCGTAATTAATTTCTTTTCATCGCCGGAAAGCGGTTCTATATCGACATTCATTGACGCCAAACTACCGATTTCTTTTGACAGCATAAAAACATTACCTTTTAACAATCCTGATCCTGAAAGTTTTACTTTCATCCCCGGCATCTTATCAATATCATTTTTTATAGAATCAAAATCCAGCGCGGCATAATCCAACTGCACATCAGGCGCAGGAGCTTTGTCACAACCACTTAAAAAAGTAAAAACTACAATGACAAAAAAAAGCGCCGTCACTTTACGCATGATATGTCCTCCTGATTATTTTTGATAGATACACTTAGTTAGGACTTTATTATATTTAATTTTCATTATCAAAGAATATTTTCCCCACAGACAAAGAATATATGTTATAGTTCTTACGATTTTTCTCAGAATTCAGTAGCTTGACAATAAAAAAATGTTAAAGAATCGGACTCAAAGTAAAATTTTGATTTTTCTTAGTAACATGGTTTTGATGATGCTTAGTATTTTGCTGACATTCTGCCTGGCCGAATTTGCCGTAAGGCATTTCTTAAATCCTCCTTTCACTGCCTATCTAGACGATAAAAGAGAAATGGAATGTGATAGAATGCTTGGCTGGCGAAACAAAAGTAATATAGTTAAGATCGATGAAACCGACGGTTATGTGCATCAAGTAGTGATAAATTCGGCCGGAATGCACGACCGTGAACATGTCCTGCGAAAGGATAAAGACGTTTTCCGAATTTTGGTACTGGGAGATTCCTTTGTTGCGGCAGAGCAGGTCACCGAACGGGAAAGCAGCCACGCAGTTATTGAATCAGTTCTCAATGCCCTCTCTGACTCACATGTTCGCTATGAGGTGATTAGTGCCGGAATAACTGGTTGGGGACCCGCGGAAGAGTTGATGTATTTTCGAACAGCGGGTCAATTCTACAACCCTGATCTGGTGTTGGTCTTTTGGTATGCCGGCAACGATTTGAGTGATGTTATCCCGGATCACACAAGATCCTGCAGCGGCATCGGATGCTATTCCCCCTACTTTGCCGTTTGTAATGGTCGATTTGATACCGAACCATGGTTCTCGGTTCCCGGCATTTCCCCAACTAAGATAAAATGTTCTATGGTAAAGAAAACCTTAACCAGTTCATTGAACTATTTATATCATCATTCTCGCCTTTACCAGCAGTTGACACCACTTCTTGCCCAACGCCAGTCCAGTGTAAAATTGTCTTTTAGATTTTCACCTTGGCTTGATGATAATCATGATGAAATCCTGGAATATGCCTATCAAGTAACCGACGGTATTTTTACCACTTTGGCGAATGAGGCAAATCAAGTTGGGGCGAAGACCGCCGTGATCATCGTTTCGCCAAAAGAAGCGATAAATTCTGAAGTACTGTCTCCCCGTGAACAGCGTGAAATGATTGAACAGATTAAAATACAATATCCTGATTTTAGTGGGAGGATCAACGGTCGTTTATGTAACCTGAAGATTACCACATTAATGAAGGCTAAAGGTATCCCTGTACTGGATCTCTATCCGGCCTTTGTGAAACATCTACGAACAGGTGGCAGCGCGTTATATTGTACAAGAGATGGTCATTGGAATGTTCATGGTAATAAAATGGCCGGGGAATTAGTTGCCCAATGGCTGGTTGACCATCAACTTATGCACATTTCCCGCTGATTATTACCCGGAACCGAAAATAAGGTCATGTTTTGTCGGGCATTGAATCTGATATTTTATTTATAATCATCTTTCTATGGCAATAAATGATTAGCTATAAGACAATCATATAATCTTTCCATAATCATTCTATGTCCTAATGGGTTGGGGTGCATCATATCAAGGAAGAACCGCTTTGTATCGGATGGCGATTCTTCCGTCATTTCCGGAATACTTACCAAGGGAATGTTATATTCTTGGGCGATATTTTTTAATTCCCGCCTCCATTGAACCAGCACTTTTTTTCTTTGTAAATTTTTTTCAAAAAATTCAACCTTACAAACAGGAGGTGAAATCAACACAAGCACTGAGCCATTTTTTTTGCATAACTTATTTAATTCCAAAATGTTTTCTTTATAATCTTCTAATGAAACACGTGGAACTATTTCTCTAATATTGTTTTTACGTTCTTTGGTAATATCAATAATAAACTTTCGTAAGACCCTATATGAATCTAATTTCAATAATAAATTATTTATTATGACTTTAACCGCCACAGGAACATCATTCTGCATTATCTCCTTATCGCTGAGATAAAAATTCCTTCCGATGTCATTTCCACCTAAATAAAAAGTTACAATATCCGGCTTATATTTAAATCCTTTAAGTTTATACAAAGCTAAACCTTGACAAGAAGTATAACCGGGGACACCTGCGTTGATTACTTCAAATCTTATCCCCTTGTGACCTAATTCCTTATTCAATTTATTTTCAAGAAGAGCATGGTATGTTTCATCTAATTCGACACGCAATCCGAATGTGCTGGAATCTCCCAGACATAATATTCTAAAAACATTCTTATCTTTTTTCACCTTATGTTCTCTGTCTCTGAATCCCTGGGAATTAATATTAATATACTCATCACTATAATTGGGCTTGGGAAACCACATAAGTAAAGCATCTTCCACAAGATAATACTCTTCAAGGTCATTGTCCACATTATGAATATAGAACTTGAAATCCGCATCTACTTTATCTGCCAAGTTAAAACCTCTGCAAATAAGTTCAGCTATGCTGAAAAATAAAACTATACTCAGTAAAGGCAGCCATATTTTATAATATTTTATTATACGTTGCATAACTTCCATCAAGGCCTCCCGGTTTGAATTCAAACATCAAGATATGATCTCACGCAAAACCTCTATTATTCAAATTGCCGCACTAAAATTCGATAAAATGCCGTTGTGTGAGTTCGATAAATAGTGCCTTGGCTATCAATTCATGCCCCAATTCATTAGGATGACAAGTGTCTTCCGGATGACCTTTAAGCTGTAATGATTCAGGTGATAAGTTTTCTTTCTTATAATAGGGAAACATGCGAAAATAACCATAATGGAAATAGTCGGCCAATTCAGCAAAATTCGTCATTCTGGGAGATTCTTCAAAGAGCAGGGAAGGGTGGAGACAAATCAAAAATTTAAATCCATATTGTTTTTGAAGTTTATCGATTTCTTGAAAACCGCGAAAGATTGGCGTCATGTCCTCAGCAGCGTTATCCTCCATATTGACAAGATTGGACACTTCCGACCGACTTGTTCTTATTGTGTCGAGCTCATTGACCAGGGAAAGATAAAATCTGGATTGATAAAGCACATTTCTTTCAAACCGCCTCATCCATGAATAACGACCAGTCACATATTTTCTGATAAGGGCAAGTCGTTGCTCTTCCGTCAACCGAAGAACATTGTCATGAAACAAGGGAGTGACCCCGGGAATCAATTCGTTATCATTTTTAAAAAGGTTTAGAATCACGATATCCGGCTTATAGGCAAGAACCTTTTCCTTCAAAACCTCCACTTCCGCGTTCAGATTATACCCGACCACGCCAAAATTCATGACCTCATATTTTAAAGAAGAATGTTTTTGCCTTGCTTCCCGGTTTAAGAGTTCTTCGAGTTTGTCGGAAAAGGTATTGCCGCGGGACATATAGATTCCTTGCGTGATAGAGTCTCCAAGCATGGCTATTCTAATCACACCTGTCGGTTTTTCAAATGTAAAATCGGTGTCGTTAAATCCTTGTTTATTAATAACATTTTCTAACATGCGGGATCCTGGAACTAATTCATAGACCATATTAAGATTATCGACAAATCGAATTGGTCCGACTTCCCGAATGATTCCGGGGCCGAGGTTGAATGTTCGTGCAATGAATTCGCACAAGCCAAACCCCAGCAATACGGAAACCGTTAATAAAATAACTTTCTGCCATCCTGATGTCTTTATTATTTTTCCGTTCATCATTTTTTCTAAAAAGTTATAGTCATATGTCTTTATTTGCCAATAATCTCTATTCTGTTAAAACAAATTTCAACCTTTTAAACCCAAAGCATGAAGCAGAAGAAATCCGGAATTCATTTCCGTATCTGATCCCATAGTTTATTCAATCCGAAAAAATCTCTGAAAAGAAATGAAGCAGCATAAAACATATTTAAAATATCCTGGCTGCTGCGGATATCTCTTAATTTTTTCAAAATATAGGAAGTCCGAAAGTAAAATGCACGGGTCGCCCTTTTCAGCCACTGATTGACTTTTTCCACAGGTTCGCCTGTTAAAGAATAATGCAGAAAATAATTATCGTCATCGGAAAAATAATAACGGTTTAAATCATCTTCTGTAAAACGACCCATCTTCATGTATCCACGGGTTATCTCATTGGCCGGATCCGCCTGAAGAATATCATATAAAACATAATCCGGATCCAGCTTTCTGACAAACCGGATGTTTTCAGAAATACTTTCTTCTGTTTCTCCCGGACAACCGATCATCAGATAGGCTGCCGTGCGAATTTTCAGTTCCCTACAGTTTTGAAAGCTTTCGATGGTTTGATTGACTGTTGCATCCTTATGAAGAGCATCCAGAAAAACATCCTGACCGGCTTCAACGCCGAAAGAAATCAGGTAACATCCCGATGCGGCCATGCTCTCCAGTAATTTCCTCGGCACAAGATCAACTCTGGTTTTACATGTCCATTTAAGATTCAAAGGACCTATCCTCTCGCATATTTCTTTAACACGTTTCTGGTCAAGCGTGAAGGTGGGATCAACAAAATGGACTTCCCTTATCCCATATCTGCTTTGCAGCCTCCTTATTTCCTCTTCCACTAAAGCCGGATCTTTAAAACGGCTTTGCCTGGAAATACAACAGAAGGAGCAACCATAAGAACAACCTCTCGCCGTTTCAACCATGGTTGCAGGAGGAAAAACTCCCATCGGCGGATGCAATCGGTACAGTTCCATCGGTAAAGATTCATAATCTACAAGGATCCCGTCGTTTAAATCACGAAAAGCGCACCCGGAATTTTCAATGGCTTCATTTTTCTCGTTTTTCCAAAGCAATCCGGGAACCCTGGAATAATCACGGCTTCCGGAGGTAAGACATCTGACCAATTCCAGAAAAGCAGCTTCACCTTCACCCCGTATAAAAAAATCCACTCCTTTACCATATCTGAAAAGAACCTCTTTGGAAGAGCTCACTCCCGGTCCGCCTATCACTGTTTTCACGTCTGGATATCTTGCCTTCACAGCATCCGTTATCTCAAAGGCTTCTCTGATACTGATAAGTGTCGTTCCAATTCCTACCAGATCAGGCACACCGTTGGCTTCAAAATCTTTCAAAATATCCGGAATCCATTTTCTTTCAGCCATGAGATCCCAGATTCGGGTTTTTTGAAAACCGTTATGTTTCAAAAAAGAGGAAAGACAACCAAGTCCTATCCGGGGCACGGCATAAATCCCGCTGATATTAAACCGCAGCCGCCTGCATGGAGAGGGAAGCAATAAAGTATAAAAAGATTTCATAATGGTTGAACATACGATAAAATTTATATTTAGGCAAATTCAATCGCTGGAAACGTTAAATAACAATCCTGTGATTTCATGAAAAATTAACCAATGTCAACGTTCCTAAAAAATCATGTTATATTACAATACCATTATTGCCAATTGAAATACAAAAATTAGATCAACGTTTTATGAATTACTACAACAGATATCAATGACATGAAGCATTGGACTGTATAAAGTATGTCGATTATATTGCGCTATTTAAGAAATAGCGCAAAGAGAAAACATTATTTGAGATTTTATAAAATTCCGGGAGAATTACTAATAATTACTAAAAACACAATTGCATTTTATTTTTTTTTATATTAATAATTATAAATTAATATTGAGGGTATAACGCATACGGCAGATTTTATTATGCAATGCAAATAATCTGTTGTGTAAATTCGTTTCGTTCCGTCAGCCTTCTAACTAGTTCTCAGTCCTCTGTATATTTATTAAATTAAGGCATAGTTTTAAATGGTAAATAAATTAACGTTTTCTTTTCAAAACAGCAAACCTAAAATTATCCTTGTTAATCCCCCGTTCCAATACATGCCCACTAAAAATAATATCGTAGATTACAAGCGTCCCCCACTAGGAATTCTTTATATTGCAGCATATATTGAAAGAAAGTTAAAGATTAAAGTAGATATCCTCGATGCTTATGCGAAAAACATGACTATGGCTGAAGTTATAGACTATTTAATTGCTAATGCCTATAATATAGTCGGTTTTTCAGTTTCAACACCTACCTATGACTTTGTAAAAAACATAAGCACGCAACTTAAAAAAGGTAATCCTGACATGTTCCTTATCGTCGGCGGACCCCATGTTACATTATTTCCTGATTCACTGATAGAGTATGTTGATTGTGCCGTCTTCGGCGAAGGCGAAATTACTTTTTACGAAGTTGTTAATTATTTATTAGGGCATCGTAATAATCATGAAATAGCCGGAACTTTTTTTCATATAGACAATAATATATTTAAAAATCCGCAAAGGAAGTTTCACGATAAACTTGATGATTTTCCTTTTCCGGATAGAACAAAAATATCCGGAAATACTTACGGACATATTTTAAGTTACGGAATCAAACCAAGTAAATTTACTACATTGATGACTTCGCGGGGATGTTCCTATAATTGTTCATTTTGTGCCAACAAAGCATTGTGGGGGACACGTGTGAGAAGAGATCCGTAAGAAATGTCATTGAGGAATTAAAAGTGTTACTTGCGCAGGGTTATCAGCTTATTTTTTTTGATGATGATGATCTTGCCGAAGACAGGAATTTTTTGATTCAATTATGCCAAACCATAAGCGAAAAGAAAATAAATTTTAAATGGATTTGCCATGCTAAGATTGCTCAATACAAGCCTGAATTACTGAGCCTGATGTCAAAAGCCGGATGTATAGAAGTTCAGGTAGGGGTTGAATCTTTTAATCAGGAAGCACTTGATGCGGTGAAGAAGAAAATAAAATCATCCGACATTAACGAATGTATAAGAAATTTCCAAAAGTATAAAATGAATGTATGGGCAACAATAATCATTGGATTGCCTACAGAAACAAAGGATTCTTTTAAAAAAACAGTAAAGCAGTTGATCAAAGCAAATCCGTTTTACGCAACTTTTATAATGTTATTTCCCTTCCCCGGAACGGAAATATACAAAACGTACAAGGAAAAAGGATTTATACTTCAGGAAGATTTTTCCAATTATTCATGGCATCTGAATCCGATATTTTTCACAGATCATCTTTCTGTTAATGATTTGATTTCTTTGCGGAAATATGCATATATTAAATTTTACTATCGCCCTTCAAATATTGTAAAATATTTTATTAATGCTATCAAATACTCAATGTACAAAGATATTTTTTTAAACTTTATCAGGTTTATTTATTTGAAGAACTCTTCTATAAAAAAATAATATGAACTATAATACTTTATTTATTGTCCCGCCAACCAAATCGTTGACCGTTTCACCGCCTATCGGCATGTTATATCTCGCAACTATTCTCAACAATAATGGTATCCATACAAGGATCATTGATTGTTTAAAAGATAATATTTCCTGGAATGAACTGTATAAAATAGTTGTTGATTACAGCCCTCACAATATTGGTTTGTCAACATTGACCTGCCGAATGTCCGGTATAAAAAAATTCATCACAGAAATCCGAGGCATATTGCCAAACGCCAGGATCATCATTGGCGGGCCTCATGCATCAGCATTACCTCAAGAAACATTCATAGAATTAAATCCAGATATTCTCGTCACAGGCGAAGCTGAAAATGTAATCTGCCGGATAATAAATACAATAAACCAAAAAGATTTTACGAACCTCAACTCAATCCCGGGTATCGTCTTTCGAGACTCAGCCGGTAATATAGTGTTGACACCTGGTCAAAATCATGTCGAAGATTTAAATGCACTGCCTATACCAGACTGGAGCTTATTACCGCCCAATGAATATCCGAAAAAACCGGCCAACCTATTTTATAAAGCCTTTCCTATCGGCAGCATAATCACGTCAAGGGGATGCAAATATAATTGTCCTTTTTGCGCCATAAAAATTGTGTTTGGCAAAAGAATCAGATTCAGATCAACTCAACATGTTCTTGAAGAAATAAAAATATTGACCGGTAAACATCAGGTAAAGGAAGTACACTTCCTCGATGATAATTTTGCCAGTAAAAAAGAGCATGCCTATAATATCTGTCAGAGAATTATAGATCAGAGAATTAAAATATTCTGGAAAGTACCCAGCGGCTTGAATATTACCGATCTTGACGATGATTTGATAGAAATCTTCAAAAAATCCGGTTGTTATCAATTAGGATTCGGAATAGAGTCACTGGATAAAGATGTCTTGAAAAAAAACAGAAAAGAAATTGATTTAGGAAAAGCAATTGATACTGTAAAAAAAATAAGAAAAGCCGGAATTGAATCTTACGGTTATTTCATTATTGGTTTGCCCGGAGAAACCAGGGAATCAATACGCAATACTTTCAAAATATTACCTAAATTGCAATTTGATTACTATCATTTTTCCATTTTCACTCCAACGCCGGGTTCAGATTATTTCTATAATTTTGATATTAAGAATGACAATTGGTCAACATATCATTTTACGCAAGGCACAAATAAAAGCTACTGTTCTCTTACTTATAAAGAATTAAAACATTACTATAGAAAAGCTATACTGGTTTCTGCATTAAACATAAGAACCTTCTCAAAGATAATTCATTATATTAGATTCGATCAGGTAAGATATTTTATTGAATTACTTTCCGGCTACTGGGGTAAAACATGAAAATTAAATTATTAAACTATTTTAAACAAAACCTACCCTTCACGCTCTTTCTTGTCTGTTTGGGAATATGGTTTTTATTAGCTATCTACGGCGCCTTCAGCGATCCCAACATAACCATACAAGAAGGTGGCAGTATTTGGGAGGAATATTTATTATTTACAAACATTAAAAGTCTTTTTTTCTTCACCGGAAATAGCTTTGGACATCAACACCTGTATCACTTGCTAGTTTATTTCATCACTTATAGCATGGGTAACGTCACGGCGGCTAATCCAATTTCCATTTATATAGGCAGAATCCTTTCTATTATCTTTGGTCTGCTTAGCATAATAACAGCATTTAAACTTATTAAAAACTATATCAAAAACGCAAATCCATATTTACTTACCAGTTTAATAATGTTACATCCTTTATTTTTCTTTTATTGTTTTCAGGCTGAAGCTTATACATTGTTGTTCTTCATTGGAACACTTCAGCTTTTAATATATCATGAACTTAAAAAAAATAAAGCATCCTCTTGGTATTTTTTGGCAACATCTATTCTTGGTTTTTTTACACATTATTATTTTCTAATACTTTTATTTGCAGAATGCGTTAATGAACTTTTTTGCTATGTTAAAAATAGAAAGATAAGGTTATTGCCATTCTTTACGATATTAGGTCTCTCCATTATTGTTTCCTTTCACGCACCAGAGGTGCTTAACTCGCCGTTACAATATTTTACAGATGGATATTTTATCTTTTCGTGGACAATTATTTTAAAAATGTTGGGGACTTTTGGGGGAATAACTCCGGTAATATTTTCTGATTCAATAGTTTATTCCCTCTCCATTGCCTCATTAATCATAATTTTTTACTTTATCTTGAAAAACAGTAGTTCGATACCAAGAATTATTTGCATATACTTCATATCATTACTGATAGCCTTCATTCTTTTTAATATCATTAGTTATCTGAAAGGCTGGGTATTCCCCGTCATGAGGCATTACAGCCTCATTGTTTTGCCCATCACGATAATTACCGGTATATCCATTAGTAAATATAAAAAAAACGGCGGTTTTGCGATTGCATTGATTCTATGTGTTTTTATATTTACTGATTGCAAAATAGTTTACACAAAATATAAGTATGATGGGCTGTCTGTTATTAATTATATACATAAAAAAGCGGAAATTACAGGTCAAGAAAATTATCTGACCTTAATCTCACCCCATTGGTCAGCCTTAGGACTAGTCGACAGGAATATTCCATTAAATGATGTTTATCCATATTTGCCAGGACAAATTTATGCATACAATTCTATAAATATTTATATGTATCAACGCCGTCCAATAAATAAGTTCATAAACTTTTTCCTTCCACCACTTTTTCCTGACGAATATACGCGTACAGCATATGCATTTAAATATCAAATTTATCTGGATTCCGGTTTTAAAATTGGTCGAATAGAAGATTTTATTAATCAAGACAGCACAAATAAATTATTAAATAATATATTGAAGAACAGATCATACAAATTATCTTACTATGAAATGCTCTTTCTAAGAAATAAAAATATTCAAACATATAGTAAAAATCGGTTACTTCTAGAAATTTTATATCCTCAATATATACCTCATTTACTTCTTACAGAGCTACGCATAGATTACAGAATTTCTGATATAATTGACACAAACCCTGAAATTTCATATTTTTACTTATTATACGTGAATGAATTTATTCTAGGTATTGATTATGTAGATACTGCTATCCAGAAAACAGCTCTTAATAGTATGCTCAACGACCGTAGGCTGATACTTAAAGAAACAAAAGAATTTCCCAATATCAAAATCTACACTTTTGCCAGGAAGAAATAGATGATTACAAAAATCATTTTTTAAAAAGCAACAAGTAAAAAGCACCAAGATCTTTTTTATCTATTAAGGCAAATCCGTTATTTTGTATTGATCGCGCATAAAAATTTACCGGCCTTGGTTCAGAATAATGAATTTTTGCTTCAACAAGAAGAATCAATTTATAAATATAACTTGTTTGTTGATACCTGGGTTTTAATTCAAGAATCAATATATACGCATTTTTTTTTGCGGATCTTGAAACTTCATTAATAAGACTGCCTATCTGACTTGGGTTCATATGATGCAGCACATTACTAAAAAAGAAAAGATCAAATATACATAATTCAGGAATTCCCGACCGAAATTCCCGATTAACAAATTTTTTTTTTGCGTATGTAATTTTTTTGACGGCAGGATCGTAACCACAGTACTTTGATGGACTAAAACAATCCGAAAAAATACCTTCTCCGCAACCATAATCAATGACTTTTGAATAATTAATATTTTTTAATACATCCAATAAAACTCTTTTATGTTTATTGATTGGCGCAAGAATATGCGTAATCCTTATTTTAAAATAAGGAATATTAATTAATCGAAGTAAAATGGAATTTATTAATAATGTAATTGATGTCATTATGCAATTTTCTAAGTATAGGATTTAGTGTTACTTATATATCTTTTTTTCAAAAGAAACTAGTTTAAATTTATTTGGAATAGATCCCTATTTATTTCACAAATATCGTTCTGAATATTTATGGGCTTTATTTTTACGATTATCGGACAATACGAATGAACCGTATGAAATAGAGAGTCAGAAATGTATAAAAATATTTTTTATATCATTGTATATACGAATTCATTATAAAGGGATTGGTAAATTAAAAACGCTTCTGACTAAGCTTTTCTTGACACAGAAAATGGCATAATCTATATAAAAATGTGAGTAAAATATTCATTATAAATTAATTCATTTTTATCTATGAGTACTCGCGATCGGAATGCCTGCAAAGAATATGTCCTTTATGCCTTGACATTGTATATATAGAAAAAATAGTGATCATAAAAACATGAATCGGGTTGTTATCACATGAAAGTCCTCTTTCCCTTTCGATGCGTTGGTTTAGTTGAACGTTTAGGATTGATGCAGCTAGTAGCAGTCCTGAAGCGCGCTGGACATGAGCCTATCCTTTTGAATGTGCTCGGTTTACGAACACCTGAAATAATTCGTCGCGTTCTGGATTTAAAACCATCACTTATAGGATATACGTCCAATACCGGCGAGCATGTGCCACTTCTTGCACTGGCGCGCGAGATCAGGAAATACTGGAACATTCCTGTGGTATTCGGCGGACCGCATGCAACTTTCTTTCCCGAGATTGCCCTCGACCCATGCGTGGATGCGGCATGCCGGGGGGAGGGTGAAGGCGCAATACTTGATATGGTAAATTGTATCGAAGAACAACGTTCATTCAACGGGATATCAAATCTGTGGACCTGCAGCAACGGCAAGTTAATCCGGAATCCTGTAAGACCGCTTATAACAGATCTGGATGCTTTGCCATGGCCGGATCGAAAAGCATACTACGATGCCGAACCGGCAATGCGCGACATTCCAACAAAGATGTTCATGGCAACCAGAGGCTGTCCGCTCAGATGTTCGTATTGTTACAATCACGCCTATCATGAGCTTTACAACGGGTGCGGCCGTATTACATACCGTAGCGCTGAAAATCTTATTGAAGAAATCAAAGATGTACGATCGCGTTGGCGGCTTGAACAGGTGTGGATCGATGATGACTGTTTTTTATCAAAGCCGTCTTCATGGCTTGATGCCTTTGTGGATGTTTATCCGCGAAAGGTTGGATTGCCCATTCAAATTCAGGTGCGACCGGATAAAGTGACGAGAGAGAAGGCAAATATACTGGCATCGGCTGGCGTAAAACTTGTAGCGCTAGGAATAGAAACAGGAACTGAAACGGTCCGATATTCTTTGCTCAACAGGAAAATATCGAATGAGTGTATATGTCAGGCAGCGTCTGAACTGCGTAAGGCTGGCATTAAGATTATGACCTTGAACATTATTGGGCTGCCACTAGCGGATTCTTATAAAGAGGGCATTTCCACATTACAGATGAATCGTAAGATTCAGCCGCATTATGCAAACTCATTTATTTACACTCCGTATCCGCGAACCATGTTGGCGGAAAAAGCCTGCAAGGACGGTTTTTTAGCGAATCTGAATCCGGATAATATTCCACAAACAGATAAGATGACCAGCGTGCTCACTTTTTCGCATAGCGGTGAAAGGGAAATGGTTGAACGATTGCATAAGATATTTGATTTTGCAGTGCACATCCCGATACCGCAAATAGCCGTTCGTACGCTTTGCAAAATGCCGTTGAATAAGATTTACAATATGGCCTACTTCATCTGGTATGGATTTAATTGGCAATTTAGATTTGACTGGTCAAAGAAACGTATGAGCAATATAATAATATTGTTTCGTCACTTCATCAAGTACGTCCGCGAAATACTTTAAATATCGCAATTAATGCTCTTTATATTGCAAGGATCGCAACAAAATTTCTTTGACATACGAGACCTTGTTTACTATGCTTTTTTTTAATATAATTCTTATCAAATCAAAAACAAGTTTTAATATACCGCTAATTCGGGTGATTAAAATTTTATTTCAATCAATATTATGCAGATGATTAGTATAATAATTCCATATTTTAAGTCAAAAGAAACCATTTATCCAGTTGTTGACCAGATCATCCATTTTCTCTCTCAGGAAAAAACGGACTACGAAATCATATTGATAAATGACGGTGACAATTCCTCTGATGATATTTTAAGGAAAATACAATTACTAAAAAATGTTACAATAATTACAAATTCCCAGAACAGTGGCCCTGCTTTTTGCAGGAATTTGGGTGTCCAGAACTCGAAAGGCGACATTCTTGTATTTCTTGATTCTGACATGTTAATCAATGAAAACACTATTCGATTAATAATTCAATATTTCAGTAATCCTGAAAATCAAAAAACTGTTTTGGTTGGAGTTTATAGTAAAGATACTTGTTATAAAAATTTTTATTCAATTCATTACAATCAAAGAATACGTTATGGATTTATTTCCAACATCAATAGTACAGCACCGCCAATAAATGCGGGCATGTTTTCCTTAAAAAGAGATATATATGAAACTGTCGGCGGATTCTGGAGTAAATTCAAAAGTGCTTCTGTTGAAGACATTGAACTGGGAAAGCGATTTGAGAAAAACGGATTTAGGATTACCATCTTACCTGAACTTTCAATGTGTCATCTCAGATACATGAGTCTTGTAAAACATTTGATCAATGACTTTAAAAGGTCACGCGACCGCTGTGAGTTTCTTTTTGATTTAGCAGTGATTCATAATATTTGTAACGGCAAGGGATTTGAATACACAAAAAATAATTATTTGATTTCGGCAATTCTCTGTTTGTTTTTCTGGATTTCAATAATAGTAAGTTTTAAACATCCTAAAGTTTTTCTTTTGTCGATATCTTTGACGTTTTGCATGACATACTTAAATCGAAGTATGTTTGCTTTTTTCAAGAAGGAATGCGGCAGCACCTTCACATTAAAGGCAGTATTATTTCAATTTTTGGACCTGTTATTTGCAATGATTGGGGTAGTTTTGGGAATCGTTAGAATTCTCTTTGAACAATTATTTCTTTCTTTTAAAGACCTTTTAAATTTATTTATTCGTAAAAAGAATCCTATCAGTATTGTACATTTTGTGACAGAAGTATGTAATTTAAACTGCGGACATTGTTTTATAGAGAAATCAAGTATCGTACCGAAAGAATATGAATTATCCACAGATGAATTTGATAAGGTTTCTTTTTCTTTCAATAAATATCTTAAAAATGTAATTATTACAGGAGGAGAACCTTTTTTAAGAAAAGATCTATCAGAAATATGCCTGAGCTACGCGAATAATACTTCCATAAAAACTATTTTGATTCCGACAAACGGCTGGTTTGTCGATGAATTGAAAATATTTATTGATACTTTTCATAACAAATGCAGAAGAGACAGTGTCCGAGTATATTTTGTAATTTCTTTAGATGGTCCTCGCGAAATTCATGATCGTCTCAGAGCGCAAAATGGACTTTACGAAAAGGCACTTGCATTTTATGATTGTATCAAGAGTTATAACAATCCCATGTTTATTCCTAATATACAATTAACAATAACTGATCTCAATTACTCATATGCCGATGATTTTTATGACTATTTGCATAATGAATTAAAAATTAAAAATGTGAACATTAATTTAATCAGAAGAGAAGGACGAATAACGTGCATAAAGAATAAGGATCAAATTTATAAAGTGTATGAGAAGTTAAATGATAAAATATCAAAGGATTTAAAAAAAGATTTTTACACATTTAGACCAGTTGAAAGATTTACACGCATATTATCACTAATGCGCAGCCAACTTCAGGTTAAAATTTATCACCATAAATTGTTTCCCGGAACATGTCCTGCCGGAGGACTATTTTTAACTATAAGACCAAATGGTGACGTTTATCCGTGTGAAATGCTAAAAGAAAAATCAGGGAATCTAAGGGAGGCGGGGTATAACATTAATAACATATTATTATCTAAAGAAAATTTAGAAAATATTTCTTTTATAAAGGAACATAAATGCTCATGTACATATGAATGTGCTTTGGTAACTAATATAATGTCTCAGTGTAAATTATGGATAGTATGGAGCTTCAAATATATTTCTTTTTTAATGAGATTTCGGAATTACAAGGCCGGAGAATAAATTTTCCAATGCGACTTAATTGAATTTGAATGCCATTATAATTACTAGGCAGATTATGTTTAACAAGATAATAAAAAAACATTACTCACTCCACGCAACCGATATCTGCTCGGTTATTATCACAGTAACAGCAGAACCACATTTTCAGAAATTTTTAATCTTTACACCAGTAGCAATCCGACTGACAAAGACATTTATTTCTGTCATCCAGGTTATGAAGAAAAACATCGCATCGATTGTTTGCGTTTTCTGTTGTCAGATGAATTCATTGATATTTGCTCCACCGGAAATATTTCATTGAATAAGTTCCCAAACAGTCGATAATTTATACCGATTTATTCATCCGTCTTAATAATATACAAACAAAAATTTGCAAAACTTCAGCTACACATGTTAAATATCCAATCAATTTTATGATCTCATTTTTATGCAGACTAAACTACTCAAGACTTCCATTTATTATTTATATAATTTCATTCTTAAAAAGAAGGAGTTAACGCACGCACTATGAATTATACACAAACCGGCCTTACTAAATTTAGTGACGTTTTGTACATTCATCCCAGGACAAATATGTTCGTACCCGAAATTCTGCCACTCTCTCTACCGGCATTGATCAACCGCCTGCCGGTACAGTGCGCCGGACGATTTTATAACGAATGGACGGATGCTGAAATAAAACGCGCCCGAATTATCATTATGGACGTTCACTGGTATTTAGGATTAGCATCGGCAATAAAGATGGCACATCGTTTCAAACTTATAAACCCTGAAATTAAGCTGATAGTTGGTGGATTGACCGCATCCATATTTGCAAAGCAACTTTTACGGGACACGCCTATTGATTACGTGATATCCGGCGATGCGGAAATACCCTTGTTTATGCTTGTTTCTAACCTGCTTGAGGAAAAGCCTGTAACAAGTATACCGAATTTAACTGGGCGTGATTTTATCTCCACGGCCAAATACTCATTAACAACTGCCGATCTGGATGAAAATAATTTTGTCGATATTTCTTTCTTTCCCACATATAAAAGAAAAGTTTTAGCTTATCATCAAATGTATGATATGAAAGCACCAATTACGCTGGCTATTTATCCTTACCTCGTGGTTTTTCGTGGATGTCCATTATCATGTCCAATTTGTTCAGGTTCTACAGAAATGCAGCAGAAACTCATGGGGCGAAATTGGGTTTTGCGATCCGCAGAAAAAGTTCAAACAGATTTAGCAATATTCAGTCAGGATAATCGATTAAAATTTGTCAACATTTTTCACGATTTTGTTACAATGCTTCCTTTGGACTACACGCGAAAAGTACTTTCAGAAAGATATTTATTGAACATATCTTATGAATTTTTTGACCAACCGACGGAGGAATCATTAGCTCTGTTATTGAATGCATTTAAAGGCGGCAAACTACAATTTGTGTTGGATGCTTATCACACCACTACTGCACAAGTTACAAATCACAGGAATCTTTCTGCACGAATTCGTCAGGCGCAGACTCACGGAGGATATAAGGTAGTATTAAGCTATATTCGTCGCTTTTTACGACAACCGGAATATCAATCTACTCTGCGCGCAGTAAGGAGAGCCACCGGCGTGGCTCTTCATTGCGCAGATTCATGGTGGGATACTTTTCCTATGCCGGATGCTGGCGAAGCCGAGTATCAATATTTTATTCGAGCGGCAAACCGGTATAGCGGTCTAAATCTGACTTTCCGTGCCGGACTGGCCGGTTACCGCTGGTGGCCCTGTCTATTTCAGGCGGCCTCTCACTGGCTCTGGTCATTTAATGTCGGCAAGTTGAGGTAGATATTTTCCCAAATGATCTTGCTTACAATCCCAACATGACTGTCGACTCATATTGATAAACCTCATTTCCGAATCTCTCTTCGTTAACATCTGTTTATAAGTCAATATTTTTTATACATCCTCAGGCAACATCATTTATGAGGCAATTCGTTGTTTAAATTCGACTTTCTTTTTTCATTTAGAAAGTTTATAAAAAGAATCACTTGTATTCCGTTTGCGGATACAGGCCATTGGTTGAATTAAAAAAATTATTTATTAAAATTAATCGCCCCTGTCATGCTATTATCAAAAGTTCTCTCTGATCACAGGGGCGCAATTCAATTTTTTTGCATTAAGAACTATTAAAATATTTGATATGGTGCCGAGGAGGATTTTCTTTTAAATGTCAAAGATACTGCTGATCAAACCAAGGTTCTTTAACTTCGAGTTTAAGATGATATCACAACCTATAGGGTTGATTTATATAGGTGCGACACTGAAAAAAGCGGGCCATGAAATAAAGATTCACGACTGCGCTTGCGATTACTATAGTGATCTTCATATACTCCGGCGCACAATCACAGACTGGAAACCGGACTATATCGGCATAAGTATAATTATCACCGAACTTGAGGAAACGAAAATAATTATGGGAATAGTCCGTGAAATTATACCGGATATTCCTGTCACTTTCGGCGGCCCCTGGCCTTCGGTAAATCCAGAAGAATCAATAAAAATATATGGTGCGAACTTTGTAGTTCTGGGTGAAGGTGAATTTGTTTTTCCTCAATTGATAGACGCCATAAACAAAGGACTTCCCACGGATTCTATTTCCGGCACGGCTTCTATCGTTAATGGTAATTTAAAAATAAATCAGAATCATAACCTTACCGAAGATGAACTGAACGCCCTTCCTTTTCCCGCCTGGGAACTGCTTGATCACAACCTCTACGCAAAAATGGATTCAGCGGTTCTTGTTGGCCGTAGGCCTTATATGGCAATAGTTACTTCACGCGGTTGTCCTTTCAAGTGCATTTACTGCATGAAGACAATGGCGATGGGAAAGATTTTCAGAAAACATTCTGCTGAATCGGTCCTTGCTCAAATGGAAGAACTCAGGTTCAAACATGGCTTCAAAGAATTTGAGATAGTGGACGATTGTTTTAATTTTGATCGTAAAAGGACGCATGCAATACTGACTGGCATCAGAGACAGGCTTGGCGATGTAAAACTTCATTTTCCGGCCATTCGCGCTGACATACTTGAACTTGAAGACATATCTCTTTTTAAACGGGCTGGAACTGTATCAGTAAATTGTGCCATAGAGACTCCCATTACCAGGCTGCAAAAGATGATTCACAAGAATCTTAATATCGAAAAGGCCACTGTTACGATGAACGCTTTTGTTAAAGCTGGAATTTACACAACAGGATTTTTCATGATCGGATTTCCCACAGAAACGTACGAGGAAGCTTCTGCTACAGTCAAATTCGCCGCCCGTTCATCGCTACACCGTGCACTATTCTCGTTTGCTACACCGCTTGAAGGAACCGAACTAGAAAAGATAGCCACTGCCGTTCTTAAAAGCAGAAATGAAGAAAAAATTAATTTTTATTATACTACAAATATATCCGCAATGTCCGATCTTGAATTACAAAGCGTTTTCCGAAGCGCTCACAGGCGATTCTATATGAATCCGAAAAGAATATTGAGAATTGCTATCCGTCATCCGAATATTTTTTCACTTGCATACTACGCGGCATTAACTGTGATTAAGATCATGCCGAAACGGCGCACCTCCGCCTGAAGCAGAGATGCATTCTCTGAACGTTTTTATTTAGTTGGAACCAATTTTTAGGCATAACGTATTCAAAACGTTCCCGAAGAAGCACAAAATCACCTTATCTGAAAAATTCAACAAGGATTATTGATATTTACAATATTAAAAAGCTGCAAGAATGATAACAAACGTGTCGAGAACTTATAAAATGATTATCGCCCGATTTAAAAGGACAAGTTCGATTATGATGGAAAGCTTCGAAAAATCTAAGAATCGTACCAGATTGGTTTCCATAATTTATTAACGCCGGAAAAACCTTCAAAACGGGAGACACCCTTTATATGGTTTATGATCTGAATAATCATGACTCTTGATATGGAAAAGGCAAACCACCAGTGGAGTTTCCTTCTTATTTTGTAGGGAGAAAAAAGTCTGAATAAATATCTGTACGGTTTCTTTGCCACAAAGTTTGACTGACACCATCTTGTATAATGCGCTACCTCATCCTGTGATAAATATTTTGTTTTCATCACGGGATAATACATATCATAATTAGAGAAATCCGTATCCATAAGTAATCCCGATTCCTTTGCTTCTTCATATAACGGAGTTCCCGGAAAAGGAGAGAGAGTATGAAATGCGGCAAAATCGACATCAATATCATGAGCGTATTTCAGCAATGATTTGATTCTCTCTTCATTATCGTCAGGCAAGCCGGCGATAAAGGTGCATTGCCTGAAAACTTCAGGGTAATATTTTTTAAATATAGTCAGAGCCTCTTTAACGATGCTGTAATTCTGGCTGAACTTATTGAGTTGGGCAAGACCATCAAAATCCGATCTGTCAGCGCCGCAAAGAATATGTCTTAATCCCGCCTTGACCATTTTTTTCAATGTGCCGTTTTTATGCTGTGCGGGGATAAGATCAAGACGGATAAATGCCCACCAGCCCAATTTATATTTTCTTCTGATCAGCTCATCACAGAATTCATTTAACCATTCGTCTCCGTAATTCCATGAAGCATCAACCCAAAATAAATATCTTATTCCGCATTTTTCATACAGATATTCTACTTCCTTGATCATCTGCTGCGGCGTCTTGGTCCGGAAAACCGCTTTTCTTACCAGCTTATTATTTCCTTTTTCATTAAATACGGATTCCTGGGCTATCCAGGAACAATACGAACAATTGTTGGTGCATCCCCTGCTTCGCTGCACTGTTACAGCTTTCGGCCAGAGCTTGCCAAAAGGCTGATATTTATCAAGATGACTGATGTCATAGGCGGGCATGGGAAGGGTTTCCATGTCCAGCAAAGGGGCAACAGGATTCTGGATCAAATGACCGTCTTTTAAATAAGACAGATTAGGAACCTGATTGAAGTCTTCCTCTTTATTTAAGAGTGCTTTTAATAATTCAGTAAAAGCTACTTCCCCCTCATATCGTATGATGAAATCAATTGAAGGATTTTGACGGAGAGAATCCTCAACCACATGAGAATAAAACTGTCCACCCGCCACGGTCTTGATATTTGCATCAATGTCTTTTACAAGCTTGAAGCATCTGTTTGCTTCATGGAAATAACAGACCTTTTCACCAATGCCCACAACATCGGGCTTATATTCCTTGATGTAATTTCTTAAACTGTTCCAACCCATTCTATGCGCGCAGCAATCAATAATTTTGATTTCAATTTCCGGCAAATGCTTTCTTACATATCCGGCAAGAGTGGGATAAGAGAGAGGAAGCAAAAAATTATCCGCCTCATTTAAGATAGGCCAGTAATGACGCGGCGGTCTGATAAAAAGTAATTTCATAATTAGATTTTATTAAAACGATGATTATAATTAATTAACAACTTTTCCTATATTTCAAAAATCTATTTTTTTGTATTAAATATTTACATGGAATGATAATAAAAATTTTCTTTTTTATTGTTTATATATATTATAATAAATGTTCAATACTTTTTTTACCACTTAAATTATGAAGAAAACAAAAATACTTTTATTACACCCGCCAGCCTCGAAAGTTTCAAAATATCAACTGGACGGATATTGCAGCCAGCCGCAAAAAGGTAATTTCCGATGGCATCCGATTGATTTTATCTGCTTTTCATCAGCTTTAAGAAATGAAGCCGACATTTGTGTTTTGGATCTGGGAACTGTTAAGTCATATAATTTAAACCAAATTAATAAAAAATTTGCTTATATTATTGGTCTTATCGGTGCATACGGATTTTATGATCATGTGGCCTTTTATGCAAAGCTATTGCAATCTGGTGAAAAACTTTATTTAAGCGGAGATGTCAGCCGCTATTCACCGAAAATTGTATTTGATCAATTGAATGGCTTGCAGGGAATAATTCCTGAATTATCCCTTCCTCCGTCAGTAAGTGACTTTTCTGATAAAAGCAGCCTCAAAATCTGGAGGCCAAATCAAAATGAATATTTATTGCCCATTTTGCAAAACGATTTTTTAGTGGGTATTCAGAACTTTAACATATGGGATCATAAATTATATCATCTTCCTTTTCCTGTACATGAACCTTTTGCCAGCGTAATTTCACAGGTTGGATGTCCTTATAATTGCGACTATTGCATTCTCAGCCAATATCCATCTTCTATTCGCAACTTAAATGAATTTGAAGAAGAATTAAAAGAACTGGAGAAGAACGGGGTTAAACATATTTACGTTCGTGATGCTACTCTAAACAGTTCTCAAAAACATTTAGAAAATATTTGTTCAATTATGAATAAATTCAATTTTACATGGAACGCATTTGCAAGGATTAATAATATAGGTAAGAATGCTAAAATGCTTTATGATTCCGGATGCAGAATACTTCAATTCGGCATAGATTCCATTGATTATGAGACGCTCAAAAATAATGAAAAAAGAACCGATTTTGAGAAAATAGAAATTGAATTAAACTGCCTCAAAAAAGCAAAAATTGAGACAGTCGGTCATTTTATTTTCGGTTTGGAAAGAAATCCCGTCCCTTCCATGAAAATTGCAGAATATGCACACAAAATAAAACTCGACTGGATGACAATTACTCCCTTTATGCTAAGACCCGGAACAAAATACTGGCATAACAATTTTTTATCGCAAATTAATGATGTTAATTTTATTAAATATGATGATCTTAATAACATTAGAAAAGCATTAATATGGTTCTATTCAAGAAGTGATAAATGGAAATTATTATTAAAAGTACTGATGAATAATCCGCTAAAATTTTTTATATAAAGGTGAATCTTCCCATCTGTTCCATATTCTTAAATCGCCATATAATTTATATAAGTCATTTATTCTTATTTAGCTGTAATACCAATATGTTATAGTAATATTTCTTTTTTTCTTGACAATCTCTCATTTGTACTATAATTACTATCAAAGTGATAGTAATTGTAGTATTTGAATAAATGAGGACGTTATGAAACTTTCCACAAGAGCAAGATATGGAGTCAGATTGATGTCAGCGCTGGCTTTAAATTATGACAAGGGACCGGTATTTTTAAAAGACATTGCCAAAGGAGAAAAGATTTCCGAGAAATACTTGAGTTTGATTATCATACCTCTTCGGAGAACAGGTCTTGTTAATTCGATCCGGGGAGCCCATGGAGGATACAGTTTGGCAAAAAATCCATCCCAGATCACCATGAAGGAGATTATCGATGTTTTAGAAGGGGACTGTTCTCTTGTGGATTGTGTCAGGAATCCATCAACCTGTCCGAGAGTTCCCATTTGTGCCAATCATGATATTTGGGCAATTATCGGTGGAAAAATTTCCGAAACCCTGAATTCTATTACACTGGATAAGCTGGTAAAGATGAATCAGGAAAAAGCTCAAAAAACAATAATGCATAATATTTGAAAATGACGGGATTTTACAATGATAAAAACACACATGGATAACGCCGCTACAACGAGGACACAAGAGGTTTTACATGGAACTTATTGAAAGGATCAATAAATTAAAAAAAGAAAAAAATGCCGTTATCCTGGCCCATAATTATCAGATACCCGATGTTCAGGATATAGCGGATTACGTGGGAGATTCACTGGGGTTGAGCATTCAGGCGTCAAAGACTGAGGCGGATGTCATCGTGTTTTGCGGCGTATATTTCATGGCGGAAACGGCAAAGATCCTGTCGCCGGAAAAGACCGTTCTCATCCCTGACAGGAACGCCGGCTGTCCCATGGCGGACATGATTACGGCCGATCAACTTCGGAAACTCAAAGCGGAGCATCCAACGGCGAAGGTTCTTTGTTATGTGAACACGGCGGCAGAGGTTAAAGCGGAGTGCGATATTTGCTGTACATCAGGAAACGCCCAGCTCGTAGTCCGGGAAGCGTTTCAGCCGGATGACGAAATAATATTTGCTCCCGATCAATACCTGGCTCACTATATATCAACCGTGACCGGGCGAAGTTTTATTTCATGGAGGGGATACTGTCCCACACATGTGAGAATATTGCCGGATGATATTGCCGCAAAAAGAGCTCTCCATCCCGACGCAGAAGTTCTCGTCCATCCGGAATGTCCGGCAAGCATTACTTCCGTTGCCGATAAGGTTCTGTCCACGGAAGGAATATGCCGTTATGTTCAGGAGTCTCCGGCAAAAGAATTTATTATCGGAACTGAAATCGGCATTCTTCACCGGTTAAAAAAAGAAAATCCGGGAAAAACTTTTTATCCCGTATCCGAAAGAGCCAGTTGTCCGAACATGAAACTGACGACCCTGGAAAAAATTTTATGGTCTCTGGAGGAAATGGAGCACGAAGTCACAGTGCCCCCCGATATCATGCGCAAGGCAAGAAAAAGCCTGCAGGCAATGATTGATTACAAACTATAAAATATTCTGTGAAATACAAGGAGAAATATAATGAGTAAAATTGATGAAAGATTAAAAATTGAGACGCTGGCTCTGCATGGCGGACAGGAAGCGGACCCGACAACCGGCGCGCGGGCGGTTCCCATTTATCAGACAACATCCTATCAGTTTAAAAATACCGAACATGCGGCCAATCTTTTCGGATTAAGCGAGTTCGGCAATATTTATACGCGATTAATGAATCCGACGACCGATGTTCTGGAAAAAAGGGTTGCTCTATTAGACGGCGGCGTGGGCGCTCTGGCAGTGGCCAGCGGCCAGTCGGCCATTACTCTCGCGCTTCTTAATATCGCTCAAGCCGGAGATGAAATTGTATCAGCGGATAATCTCTATGGGGGGACTTACAATCTGCTCCACTACACATTCTCGCGTCTGGGAATTAATGTCCGGTTCGTCAAATCAAATGACTTGGACGCGTTTCAAAAAGCAATTACTTCAAAGACAAAAGCGATTTACGCGGAGTCCATCGGCAATCCCAAGCTGGACGTAGCTGATCTTGAGGGCATTGCCAATATTGCGCATAAAAATGGCATTCCTTTTATTTTGGACAATACGGTATCCCCCTATCTGCTTCGCCCCATCGATTTCGGGGTGGATATCGTTGTGTATTCGGCAACCAAATTTATCGGCGGTCATGGAACATCGCTTGGCGGAATTATTGTCGATTCGGGTAAATTTGACTGGACAAACGGCAAGTTCCCTCTGATTGCCAGTTCCGATCCGAGCTATCACGGGATTAATTTTGTGGAAGCATTGAAGCAGCAGGGAAACATCGCTTATATTATCAAGGCTCGTGTAGCTCTATTGCGCGATTTGGGCCCGGCGCTCTCTCCATTCAATGCATTTTTGCTCCTTCAGGGTTTGGAAACACTGCATTTGAGGATGCCATATCACTGCGCCAATGCCCAGGCCACAGCCCAGCATCTGGAGAAACACCCTAAGGTCAGCTGGGTCAACTATCCGGGACTTGACTTCTTCACCGGAACTCAAAAGAGTGAAGAAATATCTGCCCAAGGGCGCAGGAGCGATTATTGGATTCGGAATCAAGGGCGGTCTGGAAGCGGGGAAGACATTTATCAATTCCCTTGAACTCATCTCCCACCTGGCAAATGTGGGTGATGCGAAAACGCTGGCGATTCATCCTGCCACAACGACACATCAGCAGCTTTCCGCAGAGGAACAGTTGGCAACTGGTGTAACGCCGGACTTTATCCGTTTATCTATAGGCCTGGAACATATTGACGACATTCTCGCCGACATCGATCAGGCCTTAGAGAGAACCTAAAATTAAGGAGATTATTATGGCAAACATATTTTCAGATATTACAAAAACAGTCGGGAACACTCCGCTGGTACGTCTCAACAAGATGGTAACTAGCCTAGATGCGGAGATTTTAGTAAAAATTGAATCCTTCAATCCTCTTTCCAGCGTGAAGGACAGAATAGGCGTCGCCATGATTGAAGCCGCGGAAAAAGCCGGGCTTCTGAAAGAAGACACGGTTATTATAGAACCGACAAGCGGCAACACGGGAATTGCTCTCGCCTTTGTCTGCGCCGCCAAAGGATACCGTCTCATTCTAACCATGCCCGAAACCATGAGCATGGAAAGAAGACACCTGCTTTCCATCCTGGGTGCCGAACTTGTTTTAACGGAAGGAACCAGGGGAATGAAGGGTGCGGTGGATAAAGCGGAGGAACTGGCGAAAGAGCATACAAACAGTTTTGTGCCTCAGCAGTTCAAGAATCCCGCAAATCCGGAAATACACCGCAAGACAACGGCCGAGGAAATCTGGCGGGACACAGACGGTAAAGTTGATTATGTCATTGCAGGCGTAGGCACCGGAGGAACGATTACCGGAATCGGTGAGGTCTTGAAAAAAAGAAACCCATCGGTAAAAATGATTGCCGTTGAACCGGCGGATTCACCGGTTCTGTCCGGCGGGAAACCCGGTCCCCACAAGATTCAGGGAATCGGCGCCGGATTTGTACCCGATGTATTGGATAGAGAAATTATTGACGAGATCATTCAGGTAGCCCATGAGAATGCCGGCGAGATGGCCAGGCGGATCGCGAAGGAAGAAGGAATTCTTGTCGGTATATCCAGCGGTGCTGCTCTCTGGGCGGCTCTGGATATTGCCAAAAGAAAAGAAGCCAAAGGCAAGAGAATTGTGGCCATTCTGCCAGACAGTGGAGAAAGGTATTTGTCGACATGGCTGTTTCAAAAGTGATAGAGGACTTTATATACCCCCTCCCTTTCATCCCTCCCGTCAGGAGGTAAAAAAATTTCCTCTCCCTTGAGGGGAGAGGATTAAGGTGAGAAGGTGAGGGTGATTGATAAATATGAATAAAACAAAAAAAGACACAATAAATAATAATTCGGTCGGTGTTGTGGAAACACAGTACTATACCTATGCCAGACACGGCAAGGGACATAAACTGGAAAGCGGTGAAACACTGGGACCCATTACGCTTGCGTACGAAACGTACGGAAAATTGAACAAGGATAAATCAAACGCGATCTTGGTGCTGCATGCCCTTTCCGGCGATGCCCATGCGGCAGGCATACATAAAGATGAGGATAATAAAGGCTGGTGGGATGATATGATCGGTCCGGGCAAGGCCTTTGATACAAACAGGTACTTCGTCATCTGCTCCAATGTCATCGGCGGGTGCAAAGGTTCCACGGGGCCGTCTTCTGTAAATCCGGCGACGGGGAAACCTTACGCGCTGGATTTCCCTTTTATCACAGTCGCCGACATGGTTCATGCCCAGCGGCATCTCATTGATTATTTGGGAATTGATAAGTTGTTATGCGTCGCGGGCGGATCCATGGGCGGCATGCAGGTTCTCCAGTGGGTAGCCTCTTACTCGGATCGCGTTAAAGCCGCTATACCTATTGCTACAACGTTGAAGCACTCTCCCCAGCAGATTGCTTTCAACGAAGTTATCCGGCAGTCGATCATGGCTGATCCGGCCTGGCGGGAGGGAAGCTACTACGAGTATGGCCAGCCCGAGAAGGGATTGTCTGTCGCGCGCATGATCGGCCATATCACCTTTATGAGCGATCAGTCCATGGAGAAGAAGTTTTCCCGGCGCCTGAAGAAAGATCAATTCAGTTTTGGATTTGACACCGATTTTGAAGTGGAAGGCTATCTGCATTACCGCGGGGCAAACTTTGTAAAGCGCTTTGATGCGAATTCGTATCTCTATATTACAAAAGCAATAGACTACTTTGATCTTTCGGGAAGCAAGATGATTCCGGCGGGCAAATCGATTGATACGCGTTTTCTTATAATTTCCTTCAAATCGGATTGGCTCTATCCGGCCTATCAATCGCAGGATATCGTAAGTCTGCTGAAAAGAAGACACGTGGATGCAACCTACTGTGAACTTTCCTCTACTTACGGCCATGACGCCTTTTTGGTGGAGATCGAAGAGCAGACAACTCTGATAAAACATTTTTTGGATAAAACCTTTAACGGATATATGGTAAAATGAAGTTATGACAACTGAAAATATTCATCTGGATCATCGCATTATTTTTTCGATTATCGAACCGGACTCCCGTGTTCTTGATCTGGGGTGCGGCGAAGGCAATCTCCTGTATCCCCTCGTCCGGGATAAACAGATTCGCGCCCAGGGTATAGAACTTAGTGATAAGGCTATTCAGGAATGCGTTAAAAAAGGGCTTAGCGTTTTTCAGGATGATATCGAAAACAGTCTGCGGGAATATCCGGATAATTCGTTCGATTACGTGATTTTGAATCAGAGTATGCAGGAAGTGAAAAAAGCCGATTATGTAATTCAAGAAGCTTTGCGAATCGGCAGAAGGGTAATCATCGGATTCCCCAATTTCGCCTATTTCAAATCGCGGTTTATGCTGTTTTTTAAAGGCAAGTCTCCGGTTACGAAATCGCTGCCTTATTTGTGGTATGATACGCCCAATGTGCGTTTTTTAAGTATTACGGACTTTAAAGATTTTTGTGAACGGAAAAACATTAAAATTGATGAAGCTCACTATCTCGGGAAAAAAACCATTGTGCGAATTTTGCCGAATTTGCTTGCTTTAAACGCCGTTTTTGTTTTAACGAGTAAACCGTGAGAACGTGTCATGAAAAATATGAAAACAAAGAATAAATCTATTTATACCGATTCGCAGTCAAAAGTATACCGAGGCGGCAAGGAAGAGGCGACGCAGGCGTATTCTAATATACGTCGAGGAGCCGATAACGCAGCCAACAAAGGTAGACGAATGAATGCGAATTGGTAGAGGAGTGTTTATGTGGGAATATACCGACAAAGTCAAAGAGCACTTTCTTAATCCGCGCAATGTGGGCGAAATTGAAAATCCGGACGGCGTGGCCGAAGTAGGATCGCTCGCCTGCGGCGACGCTCTGAAGTTGACATTCAAGCTTGATGAAAACAAACGCATCAAGGACGCGAAATTCAAAACATTCGGCTGTGCCAGCGCTATTGCCTCGTCGTCGGCTTTAACGGAAATAATCAAAGGGATGACGGTTGATGAAGCGCTCAAGGTAAGCAATAAGGATATCGCACAGTATCTGGGCGGACTACCCGATGAAAAAATGCATTGCTCGGTAATGGGGCAGCAGGCGCTGGAAAAGGCGGTGGAAAATTACCGGGGCGCTCCTCCTCTGGAGGCGGGAGCAAAAATTATATGTGAATGTTTCGGCGTAACCGATAAAGAAATCGAACGGGCCATTCGTGAAAATAATCTTTCCACAGTGGAAGATGTGACGAATTATACCAAAGCAGGCGGCGGGTGCGGCAACTGCCATGATGCGATTGCTCAGATTCTGGAGCGGGTGAAGGCGGAGCCGAAAACCGATACCAAACCAAGACTAACCAATATTCAGAAAATTCGCCTGATCGAAGAAACTATCGAGCGGGAAATCCGGCCATCCCTGAAGCATGACGGCGGAGATATCGAAATTATCGATATTATCGGCAACCGGGTAATTGTGGCAATGCGTGGCGCGTGTTCTACCTGTAGGGCATCGGAAATTACCCTGAAAGATTTTGTCCAACACAGGCTTCAGGAACTTGTTTCCCCTGATATTACCGTTGAGGAGGCATCAAAATGAAAACAATATATCTGGACAACAACGCTACGACAAAAGTTGCCGATGAAGTTCTGGAAGCTATGCTTCCTTATTTTAATCAATTATATGGCAATCCCTCCAGCATGCATACATTCGGCGGCCAGGTCGGCCAGAGGATTTATGATGCACGCGAGCAGGTGGCAGCACTTTTGGGAGCATTGCCTGAAGAAATCGTTTTTACCAGTTGTGGCACGGAAAGCGACAACTCCGCCATTCGCTCAGCATTGCTGACCAGACCCGATAAAAAACACATCGTAATCAGCCGCGTGGAGCACCCGGCCATCCACGCTCTGGGTTCGCATCTGGGCACGCAGGGTTATAAAATAACCGAACTTCCTGTAGACAAAAACGGTATTCTGGATCTGGAAAATCTGGAAAAAAGTATGACGCCTGATACCGCTATTGTCAGTCTTATGTGGGGAAACAATGAAACGGGCGTTATCTTTCCGGTGGAGGAAGCGGCCAGAATGGCGCATGAAAAAGGAATTCTCTTTCACACCGACGCGGTTCAGGCCGCGGGCAAAATTCCCATCAATATGAAAAATAATGTTATTGATATGCTGTCTATCTCAGGCCACAAACTGCACGCCCCCAAGGGTATCGGTGTTCTCTATATCCGGCGCGGCACAAAGTTTGCGCCTTTTTTGATCGGCGGCCATCAGGAAAAGGGGCGGCGCGGCGGTACGGAGAATTCGGCGAGCATCGTCGGATTGGGAAAAGCCTGCGAACTCGCGGCCCAAAATATGGAAAAAGAAAATACGTATGTCAGGCATCTGCGGGACAAACTGGAGCGCGAACTTTTAAGTAAAATAACGCAGAGCCGTGTCAACGGCGACATCCAAAACCGTCTGCCCAACACAACCAATATCAGTTTTGAATTTGTGGAAGGTGAAGCCATCCTGCTTCTGATGAATGAGCTGGGCATCTGCGCTTCATCCGGTTCCGCCTGCACTTCAGGATCGCTGCAGCCTTCGCATGTTTTGCGCGCAATGGGCGTGCCTTTTACGATGGCGCACGGCTCCATCCGTTTCAGCCTGAGTATTTATAATACGGAGGAGGAAGTTGATTTCGTCATTGAAAAGATGCCGGCAATCATCGAACGGCTGCGGGGCATGTCCCCTTTTTGGAATCAGGCGCAGCAAGCCTGTACAAATCAGTAGGAGTTTTGAATTATGAAACGTTTAAAAAACGGCGATAAATGCAAAGAAGAAATCAAATCGGCAAAAGGTTTCCGTAATGAAGTACCGGCTGTTGTGAAAAAACTCGTGTCGTCGTGCAGCAGCAAAGGCTGCTTTGATCACGTGAGTTCCGAACCGATTCAGCATCGGGAAGCCATCATCGATATCTTGCGTCGTCTGTCCCTGATTTTATATCCGGGATATTTTATCCGCGCCCGTTTGGATTCGACCAATCTTGAATATTACTTGGGCGAGCAGGTTATGGCTTTATATGAAATCCTTTCCGAGCAGATTATCCTGGCTATCCGCCACGACTGCATCCGCCATAATCAGCCCTGTATCCACTGCGAGCCGCTGGGACATCAGTTGACTCTGGATTTTCTCCGCAAGCTCCCGGATTTGCGAATGATCCTGGCCACGGATATCCGCGCCGCTTTGGAAGGTGACCCGGCGGCGAAAGGGTATGATGAAATCATCTTCAGCTATCCGGGTGTCAGGGCAATCACAATTTACCGGATCGCGCATGAATTTCATCATCTGAATATTCCACTGATACCCAGAATTATGACTGAATATGCTCACAGCCATACCGGCATTGACATTCATCCGGGCGCGCATATCGGAGAGAGCTTTTTTATTGATCATGGCACCGGTGTGGTCATCGGCGAAACGTGCGTTATCGGCAATCGCGTGCGCATTTATCAGGGGGTCACGCTGGGCGCGATTTCCTTATCCAAGGCCGAAGTCAGGAAATTAAGATCCCAAAAACGCCATCCGTCAATTGGCGACGATGTGATTATTTATGCCAATGCCACGATTCTGGGCGGGGATACAATTGTCGGCGCTCGTTCCGTAATCGGCGGCAACGTCTGGCTGACGCATTCCGTTCCGCCGGATACGGAAGTGTTTATTAAAAAACAGGATCTGATTTTTGGCGCCAAACAGTATAAAAAACAGGCCGCAAAACAGAAGTTGATCTAAGTAAACCGGTTGTCCTGATCATAAAATAACGGATATTAAAAATATGGATGAGAGACTGTTCTCGACTTTTAATATAAAAGAGATTGTTTCCGGCAACGGTCCGACTAGTTTGAGCGATTGCGAAAAAGACGTTATCGGCGAAATATCGCTCAAAATTTATATCAATGGAACAGAATACGCGTCACTTCTGTGTCTCAATCAACTGACCGAAGAGCTCGCCCTGGGCTTTCTCTTTAGTGAAGGTGTCATTGACACAATCGAAGATGTCGCTTCCATCTCTTATAACGAACGGCTTTTTGCCGTTATGATTAATCTCGTTTCTGGAAAGTCCGTCGAAAAATGCGAGAGTCTGCGCAGCGTGACATCTGGTTGCGGTAAGTGCTTCACCTACATCAATCCGCTCAAACATGATAAATTTATTACTCTGTCATATGATAAAAAATTTTCTCTTAGCAATATTATGCAGTCCATGAAAGATTTTGAACGGCGCTCGGAAATATACAAAACTGTCGGAGGAGTGCACAGCGTATTGTTCCAGCATGACGAGTTTTCTGTTTTTAACGAGGATATCGGAAGACACAACTGTTTCGATAAAATAGTCGGAGTGTTGCTGAAAAATAAAAAGATGAATCTTGTCGAAAACGCGATGTTGTTTGTGAGCGGCAGGGTTTCTTCGGAAATCATCACCAAGGTAATCCGTATGGGCGTTCCGGTGCTCGTTTCCAGATCAACGCCGACGGCCGCAGCGGTGAATTTTGCCAGAGAATACGGTGTGACACTATTGGGTTATATAAGAAAAGATTCCGGCTATGTTTATTCAGGAGAAGAGCGTTTAATTTAAAAGCAGGTATTTGCGAAGAGGAAAAAGCGGCAGGATTTTGTCCGTAAATATTTCAAATAAAAAGAGTAAAAAAATAATATCCGGTATGGTGTAGAGTTGTATGAGTAGGTTCGCGTTTGTGCTTAATCCCTACGATATTCAAAATATTCATGATTATTGTTTTCTATCCAAACTTGCGCCTCAAGCTTTCATAAAAATGATTTTGCGGGTTCTGCCGCCGCTGAAAATTCATTATGCAAAGAACTTGCGCTCCGCTCAAGGCGCAACAATCGATGGATGCTTTGTTGTCTGTCCGTTGCTTTCCAAACAAGTGCTGGCGATGAAGGAAGAGGACGTCTTAAACAAGATATTAAAAGCTGTTCGCTTGGGAGAAAAAACCGGCGCGAAAGTAATCGGGATGGGGGCTTTAATGGGAGTTGCCGGAAAAGGCGGGCAATGGATTGCCGAAAAAACGCCTGTTGCCATTACCACCGGCGCCAGTCTCGCTACTGCCGCAATTCTGGAAACACTGGATCGAGCGGCGGACTTGCGCAAAGTTAATCTCTCCAAAGCAAAAGTCGCGATTGTCGGAGCGACAAACGCCATCGGCCAGAACTGTGCTTTAGGCTTTTTGAATAAGGCGGATACTATTTTTCTGCTCGCGAAGAACGCTGAAAGATTGGCCGATCTTAAAGAATTTCTCACGGCGCAAAAATCAAAAACAAATGTCATTAATAAAGGTCTGGAACTGGAGAGTGTGATCAAGGACGCGGATATTATAATCTTTACAACATCCGCCATAGAAGTTCCATCCGCGGCAACAGCCGACAATCTTAAAAAGGGCGCGATTATCTGTGATATTCCTTCTCCGCGCAATATTCAGGAAGAAATCTGCGCCAGCCGCAAAGATATTCTGGTTATTGACGGTGCTGTTATCGAGCCGCCCCCAACATCCCGCATCGGATTAAAATTACCGATAAAAGACGGCTTTATTTTTGCCTGTATGGCGGAAACCATGCTCCTCGCATTTGAAGGCCAGACCCAGGAAGATTTCTCGACCGGCTTTAAACCGGATCTGAATAAAGTAGCCAGAATCAAAGCGCTTGCCGCCAGGCACGGCTTTAAAATTAAATTCACAAGCTTTGGTGTTCCGATTACAGATAAGTAAATACCTTGTACTTTCTACGGGATAACAATATTGAAAGAGAAAAAACGATAGGCGAGGTGATTGTCGCGCACAGTCAGGATACAAAGCCATCCTATCGGATTAAGAAAACAACATATCCCGACAGGAATTCAATTATATTTAAAGCACAAAGACAACCGCGCGATAAATGGGACAATTATCGTCTGGGTTGAAAGCAGGATTTGAGAATCAATGAAATCTATCCCAACAAAGCCTGCATCAATGAAACGTCCGAGGCCTGTGCCTCCTGCCTTTCCATGCGCATAATCAACATCGGTCGCACCGTGGGCAGGGAACAAGGTGGAAGGTTGAAACGCAATATGCGGTAGTTCTTGAAACTGAAAAACAGGGAGTACCTTTGTAAATTCCAGTTAATGACTATTGAAGCGATCTATCAATTTGTGAGTTCCTACAAAGTACAGGCTATAAATATTTCCGGTTTGTTTAAAAACGCACCTGTAAAATTCATCAACGTAGAATTCCCAAAATTCAGTGCCTTTAATCCGGTGTATTCTTAATGATGGATGCTTCGGATTATTTTTTAATGCCTTTATTTGTTTTTTGAATTTCTCTTTAATTTGCTTGGGCAGGCAATCATATTGATCAAGAAACGAATCATCATAAGCAATAATGATTTCGTTCATTATCTATCCTTTAACGCCTTGATAAACTCCTTGGCGTTGGCCTTTTTGTACTTGCTGGCTGAATAGTTTTTCTCGGATTTTTTCACTTTACTTTGTACTTCATCTGTAAAAAACCACATCTGCGATCGGGGAACATTCTCAACAGGAAAAAGAATAATTTTGCCTTGAACAACTTCATAGCCGAGCCTGTCGCCTTCATGGATGGAAAGCTGGCTTCTTGCCTCTTTCGGAATTACTATTTGACCTTTTGTAGATATTGTTAAAGTTCTCATAAGTAAGAGAGTAAGACATTTTTACCAATAAGTCAAGTTCTTTTAAGTCATTCATTAATAGAGCGCCGTTTCTATCCAATAGCACCAGCGATTGCTAATGAGCAAAGAAGAGATTTGACCACCCCATCTTCCCCCCTGGAGCTAATCATCTATCCGGCGATTTATACGATCTGGCGGGGATTAAAGAAAGATTAGAACTCGTCCTAATTTAACCATTGTTCTGTAAATGGAGTACACTTACCAGTCCACAGTATTTGGCGGTCTTCAAATTTGAGGATTACCACTTAAGGTGCAACGAATCAATCAACGGCAGACGCCTTGTTCTTTAGCCCTTTTCAGCAACGTGCAATTTCCCAGTTCGCATGTTTTTTTTGCATCAAGACAGCCGGAATTATTTTTGCCTTGAAGAAAGTATACTATTCCCCTGTTATAGTAAGCCATATAATATTTAGGATTTATTTTTATAGCTTCATTATAATTTTCAATGGCTTGTTTATAATTATTAAGATTCTGGTATGCAGATCCTCTTCCTACATAAACATCCGCTAGCTTTGGATCGAATTCTATAGACTTGTCATAGTCATTAATTGCCTGTTTATAATTATGAAGTTCATAATAAGCTTTGGCACGATTATAATAAGCGTTGGCATGTTTAGGATTTAACTCTATAGCTTTGTCAAAATCTTTTATCGCTTGCTGTTTGTCTTTATTGGCACTGCCACGTCCAAAATAAGAATCAGCATAATTTGGATTCAACTCGATTGCCTTATCATAATCTTTTGTCGCCTGAGAATAATTACCAAGGGCATAATAATAAGACCCTCTATTGTTATACGCTAGAGCGTTCCTTGGAGTAAAGTTAATCACCGTATTACAATCGTTGATAGCTTCTAAATATTTACCGATATTGCCATAAGCAAAGGCACGGTCAAAATAAATATAGGAAAGATATTCTAATGGGAAATCGTTTTCTTTGGACTTGGAAAGTTCAATTGCTTTGCTGTAATCTTTAATTGCTTCAATATTATTACCAAGTTTTTGATAGGTCAATCCTCGTTCATGATAGACGGTCTCATTTTTCGATTTAAGTTCAATTGCCTTGTTAAAATAAGAAAGAGCTTCCTGTAGATCACCTTTATTTTTATAGGTCGAACCTATGCCCTCATAATAAAGTGGATTTTGTGGATCTTTCTCGATTTCTTTCTCTAAGAAATTAATTACTTTTTCAGCATCACATGATTTTTGAGATAAGTAACTCTGACCATCTGCTTTGCTTTTACATCTGGAAGATGATTGACATATGGTATCTCTTAATTGTTTTGCATCATTAAAAGTAACACCAGCCACTGAGATCTCAACGCCTGATACTTTTTCCATGATTAGCGGGGCCATAAGAAATTGTCCTTTTATCATTATCGCCAGTCTTCTTCTCATATTCTTTTCAGTAAGTTTTTCCAGTTTCTTCTGACCCTTTTTGTTAAAATACATGGTTACTGTATAACCGTTACCAATAATATTATTCTCCTTATTATCTCTGGAAAAAGAGTCAGCGGCAATTTCCTTTTCGTTAATTTTTTCTTCATAAACACATTGTGGCATCATTACTTTGAATCTGGCCTCTTGAATGTCGGAAAGATTCAACTCTACATTTTTGTTTACCCAATAATTTTGGTTATCTTTTGTAAAACACTGATATTGGTTTTGATCTATTTTTGCTTCTGTCAGAGATAAATTGTTTATTTTATCATTTTCAGGGTGTACTAATTGAAAGGTCAATTCATTATTCTCCGAACATGAATTTAAAAATAATATTAAAAAGCAAATAGTTAAAACGAGGATAAATCTGCTCATATTTTACCTCACTAGTTTTAATTATCATCTGAGACAATTAAAAGTGTACACTAAAAACTGTTTTGGACAATTTACGCACCCGCTAAGAGATGAGTCATCTATTTTTAACGATTATTTCTTATAACTAGCATAAAATTAGAATTTTGGGAAATATGACTTTCAGAAAGTTACACTTATCTCCATTCAATCACACCACAGCCGGAGTCTTGGCGTTGCTCCGGCTAATTCTTATATCAATTTGCAGTCAAAAGTATGCCACAGCGACAGTGAAGAAACGACCCGGCATGCGCCGGGCAGGCTCCGCCAAACAGAGTTAACCCGAAAATGCAATTTGGTATTATAAGTTCTTGATGATCCGGTCTATCTCGTCGCCGTATAATTTCAGTTTTCGCTGTGATAAATATTTTTCCGGATTCCCGGTGTCCTGCGCCAGATCCAGCAAGTTTTTATCCGGCACAAACATGAATATGGCGCGATTTTCATCCTTCGCCCGATAAAAACGCCAGAGGTAAAGTTTTTTGAACAGAACTTTCTGTTCCTGATTCAGACTATTGTAGCCCTTGATTTTTGCGTACCCGTGCCGGTCAAATCTTTTTTCCCGCCAGTCGGCTTTGGCAATTTTGGCAAACGCTTCCCCGGCAGCATCCTGCAGGTTTTTTTCGTCAAGTTCCGCGGACTGTTTCTTGTAGAGCGCCGGAAGATATATAACATCCTGAACAGCATATTCCAGTTGTTCCTCCGTCAGAGGCCGGATGTCCCAGTGTGAACGCTGTACTTTTTTGTTCTTTTTCAGTTCCACACCCACAAACTGCAAAATCATTTTTTCCAGTGAAAGCTCTTTAAAGCCCAGAAGAAGCGCGGCACGATGCGTATCAAAAATATTTTTAAAATTAAATTTGTAATCTCTCTTGAGAAGACGGATATCGTTATCCGCGGCATGAAGAATCTTCACAATGTCCTGATTATCAAAATATTTGGCTAAAAAAGAAAGATTCAGATTATTCAGCGGATCAAAAATATAGGTTGTGTTGCCGGCATGTATCTGGAGCAGACAAAGCTTCTCTTTGAAATAGCGGAACGAATCATATTCCGTATCTATACTTAAAATTTTCGCCCGTTCAAAATCACTTATGGCACGCTGTAGTGTTTTTTCCGTATCAACAAAAAGCCATTTCGCTTCCATAGGCAATGTTATTAACCGAAAAGTAAAATTAATGCCACAAAAATGACAGGCATGTGACAGAAAATATTTTTATGATTTTATTTTAAAAGTGAGGGGATTAAAAATATAGGAAACGGGCGTGAATAATTTCAAAGTCTTCACGCCCGTTCATATTAAATTGCATCTAATTATTTCACGCTTCACCGGGTTCTTTAATATAGAGCTTTTGGGCTATCATCTGCATGGGCATGCCCCGCCTGAAGAGCAGAAGCTGAGCCAGCGCGATAAAGACAGGTACTCCAATCAAATATCCCAGAAGGAGACTTCCAGTAACATCGCGCAAACCCATGACCATCAAAGCGGCCAAAATTGCCAGTCCCAAACATACGACCCATTGCGCGCCGAATGAAAAAATTAACAATGAGATAGGACCGGGAATTTGATCGGGCGTAAGCGTTTTATCCTCTTTGGCGCCTTTGATGATGAAATTTAATACCGAGTAAATCAGCATGGGCGCGAAGCATACGGCCATGGAGACCAGAGTCCACCAGACGTTGCTCTTCCAGAAGAAATAAAGACCCATATGCTTGCCGGGCTCCCACAGCACTCCGTTATTGACGGAGGCGTCATAAAGAAAGCGCTGATAGCCGGTGCAGTCCCAGCCACAGACGAGAATAAACCAGAATAATATCCAGGCCCACATCCAGTTGGCATGGGCCGCATAGTAATTTTTGTTTTTAATAAATTTATAGGACACCCAGTAACCCAGTATACCTTGTGTAACATTCGTTATGGCAAATCCGCAGACAAGCCAGGCGGGCAAATCCATAAAGGTATGCGCGACCTGCATGGTTTCCCACTGCGTAAACTGCCACAGCAGATAAAGACCTGACGGCGCAAAAAAAATGGAAAGGAAAAGCAGCGTGAATGTGTAAATTTTATTAATAAAAGGCTTCTCCTCTTTAGCCAGTTGGCGTGCTCCGCAAGCCGCAAAGCCGGCGCCGAAAGCGTATCCCCATATTATATCGACTTGTACCATGTTAAATCCTCCTCAGGTTTATTTATGTAATGCTATCTTCTATATTTATCCGCAATGCTTTCCAGCGTAACGTTTGAAACGCCGCAATCAGTCACAATCATGTCCAATGTTTCAGCTTTCATTTTTTCATTATCTTTCAACTTGGCCGCTACGCTTTTATCATTGATGATTTTATCCAGATAAGCAAAATTAAACTCTATCGTGGCCTTCTCTACGCTGCTATAGGAACCGCCTGCTTTCATGATGTTATTGATGCCAACCGTGTCGGCATAAACAATATCCTTCATGACTTCTTTATTCCTGACAAATTTCGAAAGCCGATTGGCCATTAGCTTCCGTATGTAACGCTCATCTTTCGTCCTGGTTTCGATTGCATTTTCTTCCTCCGTACCCCTGGCTGCATCATTATATTTCTTATTCGGCAGCATTGTTTTCATTTTTTTCAGCGTTCTATAAGGGTAACTTGACATAACCGAATATGCCAATTTTTTCGGAATATCACCCGCTGGGTCTACCAGAAGCCTGTATATAAACTTTGTCTTGTCCCGTCCAAGATATTCCATTCTATATTCACCGTCCATTACGGTAACCCGGACGGTTTTTTTCTCCTCCGGAATTTCTACTTCATTTGTGGCCTTGAACGATATAACGCATCCTGCATTATCCCAATCGTAAACAGTTTTATTCTTCAACAAGAGAGCCCTTTTCTGTATAATCAAAGGATTCAGAACCATGTAAATAAGCATGGAGTTCCGGTCATATTGCTTCTTTACCTGCGCGTTGGAGCAGTCCGTCTGCCAACTGCTGAACATAGGCACGTCTCGCAACAGTTCTCCGATTACTTCCATCTTTTCATCAATAGTGGTTACTGCCATATATTCCATCAAATCCGTTCCAGGAACAGATCGTTCATAAACCTTAATGCCGTTGCTGTCCTTGACCATCGACCATACTGCTGCCGCATCAGCATCCTGATAATTGATGATACCAGCGAATACCAGTATCATCAGAAAAACAAATATTTTTTTCATTCCTCCCTCCTCTTCCCCTTACGATTTATTTAAACGATTTAATTCATGGCAGTAGAAACATGACCTGTTTCCCCGACAATATAATTATTTTGCATGATGCATGCCTGCTTATACGGCTTTTTAATTTTATCTATATAACCGGTTTGAATATATTGATATTTTGATTTTAATTTTTTATTTTCATTTATGCGTACTTGTCAAAGACAGGCAGAAATAAAGAAAATATGTCCCGGATATAAAGTGAATCGTCCCAAATATGGGACAATTCACATCCGTTTTTTCTAAAAACAGCCGCCCTATAATACCTTCTAACAAACCAGGCGCTCAGGAAAAGATTATATTTTTATGTCGTACTTATTTATTTTATTGAAAAGGGTTGATTTGGGTATGCCAAGATGGGAAGCCGCTTTACGCATATTGCCGCCGGATAAACGCAGGGCCTCGGTGATGAATTCGCGTTCGATACGTTCCATTTCCGTAGAAACAGTGCAGGTATTCTTGACTATCCTGCTGATATGCTCCTTCATGACAGCAACATTGTCCCTGGAAACGGGCGCGCTGTCCTGATTATCAACAGCAATGATGTCTTCTTCGGAAATAATATTTTTATCGGTTATTATTATAATGCGCTGCAGAAGGTTTTCGAGCTCTCGGACATTGCCTTTCCATTCTTTGCGGCTCAGGTATTCCATTGCTGAACCTGTTAATTCAATGTTCCTGCCTTCGCTGTATTTTTTCAGGAAATGACGTACCAGCAGAGGAATATCTTCGCGGCGATCCCTTAGTGCAGGCATGCGTATCGGCATGGTATTGATCCGGTAGAAAAGATCTTCGCGGAAAGTCCCTCTAGAAATCATCTCTTCAAGATTCTGATTTGTTGCCGTAATCAGTCTGACGTCAACTTTGCGCGTCGTCACACCGCCAACCCTTTCAAACTCCTGTCCCTGCAGTACGCGTAGAAGCTTGCCCTGCAGACTGATATCCATGTCACCTATTTCATCCAGAAAGATGGTACCGCCGTCGGCAAGTTCAAAACGTCCCTTTTTCGCCTTTACCGCACCCGTGAAAGCTCCCTTTTCATATCCGAAAAGCTCGCTCTCCAGAAGTTCGGAAGGAATCGCGGCGCAGTTTATTTTGATAAAGGGACCGTTTTTACGGCGGCTGAGATTATGGAGAGCCTGTGCCACCAGTTCTTTGCCTGTTCCGCTTTCGCCCAAAATAAGCACTGGTATGTCCGCGCCCGCAACTTTACTGATAAGAGCGAAGATTTCTTTCATGCGCTCACTTTCACCGACAATATTCTCAAAACAGGAGAGGTCGTCTAGTTGTTTATAAAGATAAACTGCTTCCTTCTTCAGTTTCTGCAATAGACGTGAATTGCCGATGCAGATTGCGGCATGTTCGGCGAACATGTCCAGTAGCGTTTGAGCGTATTCCATACCGGAATGTTCATAAAGACGGGCTGCGAAGATCGCGCCCCGAACGCCCTCGTCTGTTTTAATAATTTTTCCCGCCAAATCGATAATCGGCTCACCCTTCAGATTCAGTCCTGATTTTTTCGCCAAAACAGTCAATGTTTTAGTGTCGGCAGCTTCGATTAATTCCATTTTTTGGAAAGATTCAGGAAGTTCTTCATCCGATATGCAGATTAATTTTTCTGAAGAGCAGTCAATAAGCAGTATCCAGCAGAAATCAAACTGCATCAGATCTTTAGCGTTCACGGTGATGTTTTTCAGCGACTTTTTAAGCTCACTGTTAGAGGAAATCTTGCGGCCGATATCCAGAATGGCATCTATCACGCGCAGGTGCCGTTCCATAATACTGTAGCCGCGTGCCACCGATTCCTTGATGAGCTTGGAAAAGGAAATACTCATCAAGGTGATAAAGACAAAAGCGGCGATGCGGTCAATCAGCACGGATGAATCCAGAGGAATATGGAAATAATGAATATCGAAGGCGGCAAGAGAAGCTATGATGGCAACGCCCGTCGTGACACTGAAAACAACATAATTATAATTGTACCGAAGGACGCTAGAAATTCCCACGAGATAGTATAAAATAAATACGGGATCATTCATGGCGCCGGTCGGCATGCTTTTATAGAAAGAAAGCATGATGACGCTGATGGTGATAAAGGCGAAATCGAGCGTTATTGTACAATAACCGATTAAATGATGGTAATATCCGCGTTGCAGTAGACGATAAATATAATACGCCATGGCACACATGATGAGCCACTTGCCGACAACCAGAGGGATGAAGGTAATGCTGATATAGCCGGTAAAAAAACGCAGAGCATAAAGTACGGGCACAAATCCGAGCAGGATGACCAGCCTCAGCCGGCTGATGAGAAGCTCTCCGTTGCGGCGCTCGATCTCAAACAAATCATCAATGGGCGGTTGCTCGTATTTTACGGCCATGTAGACCTCATTTTTCCTGACGGACAAAATTACAGAGTTATCTTTTAATGTCGAGACTATAGGACACGTAAAGATTGTATGTCAAAGAAAATCTTTGGTTAGAATTAATAGATTAACTCAAAAGATTCGAGAATATAAAAATACAAAAATAACAAGCGAAATTCCAAGAATGATAATGACAAGATAGTCGGATGAGGTCAGCTTCAATTCGACAAAGGATGACCGCTCGCCGCGCTGATAGTTTCTGGCATCCATAGCCAGCGCCAGTTCGTCCGCCCGTCTGAAAACACTGAGCATAATATTTGATGTTAAAGACAAAAAAGCTTTAATCCGTATAACGAAACCGGATTTGTATAAATTATAACCCCTGGCTTTTTGCGCAATCTCTATTCTTTCTTTTTGGGCAAGCATCACGGGCATAAGCCTCAACGCCAGCATGATCATTACGGCAATATCATCAACCGGCACCCGCAGCAGTTTCAGCGGCCGGATAAAATATTTTATAGCCGCAATCATTTGCGACGGCGCTGTAGTCATCGTCAGCAAAACAGCGGCCACAATAAGACACAAAAATCGCCAAACCACAAAGACGCCCTGCTTTAATCCAGTCAGTGGAAGAGAAATTCCGAAGAAGGGAGCTTTCAACAAAACTCCACCTTCATCAAAAAAGACATGAACCAAAAAGATCAGCGCTATAAAATACAGAAGCGGCTTTAAGGCATCACCGATTGTCCGCAAACTTATGCCGCTGGCCAGCGCCGCGCAAAATAAGGCTATGCCTGTAACCAATGCTATTGGCGGTTTCACCCAAAGAATAAAAATGCTTAAAAAGATGGTTGAGGCAAGTTTTAAGCGCGGATCGATATTATAGATGAGGGACTGGCCTTTTATAAAAGAGCCGGTACGATACATAATCAATCCTTAATCGGGCCTGTAAGAGTTTTGATTTGTTCTAAAGCATCTTCTGTGCTGACTACATCGCTCCGCACGGGAAAGCCCGAATCTTTAAGCTTAATAAACAACTCTGTAATCTGCGGCAGCTGCATTCCTATTTTCTGCAGCATCTCAGCTTTTCCGAAAATTTCCCGCACAGTGCCGTCCAGATAAACACGGCCTTCATTCAGGACAACAATTCTTTGCGTGAGAGCCGCTTCGGCCATGTTATGTGTAATATGAATTATTCCGACGCCCTCGGAGTGAAGTTTGTCAATGATATCCAGAATCCGTTTAGCGGCCGCGGGATCAAGAAAAGCAGTCGGTTCATCAAGCGCGATATAGCGCGGCCGCATGGCCAGCACGCCAGCGATCGCCACCAGCCTTTTTTCGCCGCCGGAGAGGTTTTCGATATTACGTCCGACAAGCTCTGAGATGCTCACCCTGGCTAAAGATTCATAAACTCTATTTTTGATTTCCTCCGTGGGCAGGCGTAAATTTTCAGGACCGAAAGCGACATCCTCTTCCACGGTCATACCGACAATCTGATTATCCGGATTTTGAAAAACCATCCCCACCTGCGATCGGATTTGAGCCTGATGCCGGGCATCCTTTGTGTCCATACCGCCGATGGTTACTTTACCGCTTACCGGTAGAAGCAAAGAGTTTAGATGTCGGATAAGCGTGGTCTTCCCGCAACCATTCGGACCGATTAAAGCAAGATGTTCCCCTTCTCTTATGTGCAGAGAAACGCCTCGCAGAGCTTCAATTCCTTCCGGTTCATATTTATAATAAACGTCTTCTAAGATAATCACCCGACAAAACCTAAACTTTCACGCGTCCCTTAAGTTGTGAACTGATAATGGCGGCAAGCAGAATTTTGATTATATCGCCCGGAATAAACGGCAATACACCAACGGCAAGCGCTTTATGGAAGTTCATCTTTGCCACAAGTGAAAGCTGGAAACTTCCCAGAGAATAGATGATCAGCATTCCAATTGACATAGAAAAGATATTCCAGAAAATGCCCGCACTTTTTTTCATTTTATTTATCGTGCCAATGATAAAAGCCGCGATGATAAAGCCCAGCAAATAACCGCCGGTAGGGCCGAAAAGCACCCCCAGTCCCGCCTTTCCTCCGGCAAAAACCGGTATTCCCACTACTCCCAGCATGACATAAATAAATTGGCTTACCGCTCCGAGAGGACCGCCCAAAAGAATTGCGGCAATATTCAAGAAAAATGTCTGCGCGGTAATCGGCACCAGCGGCATTGGAATTACAATAAAAGCCCCCGCGGCGGTGAGTGCTCCGAAAAGAGACGCGTACACCAGACCTTTCGTTGTCATTTTATCGGCTGCCATAATATTCTCATTCTCCGATCATCATATTTAAAACGTGACAGATGCTCCGGCTTTAATAATCAATTCACCGGATATCAATTTTACGGAATGCAACTTAACCGAAACATAAATATAAATCTATAACAATTGACAATGACGAATGAAAAAGATTCCCATGATGCCTGGAGGCAGGAGTTAAAATACTCCTGCCTCCAGAAGAAAATACAATATTTAGAACTCGAAGGAAATGCCGCCCTTAAATGTTATTCCCGGCATAGGGTAGTATACATTATAGAGGGGTGATCCATAATCCATGCCGAATGAAGAGTATTTCACATTGGCGACATTTTCCACACTAAAGAAAAAAGTCGGTTTTACTTTTTCGACCGGCGGCTTATAAGAAAGATAAATATTTAACAAAGTATAGCTACCCAATTTTTCAGCAGTATTGCTGTAATCCTGCGATAAATAACAATCGCCAATATAATGCAATTCCGGACGGAGCATAATATTATAAGGAAGATAAATCTCTATGCCCATATTTGCCATCTGATTGGGAACGAGCCATAATTCTTTTTTGTTATAAGCGCCATTCTCATAAGTAGCTTTATGATAGGTGAAATTACCATAAATCAGGGCTCGTTTTTCCCAAAGGTAGGAAAGAGAAAATTCCGCACCGTCATGGCGTGTACTTCCGGTATTTTGATTATAACCCGTAGGGAAAAATCCCACGTACTGTATTTCATCTTCCATGTCATTTCTGAAAACCGTCATGCCGATTTTCAGATTTTCCAGAGGATAAAACTCCGTACCTGTTTCCATACTGATTCCTTTTTCTTTATCCAGATTCAGCAAAAATCCGCCGCCGCCGCCGCCGTTGAAAGAAGCCACCTCATCAAGAAAAGGAATGCGATAAACCGTGCTGTACTTCGCGAAGACCTTCGATTTCGTACCCCAAAGCCAGGTCAAGCCGGCTTCATAAGCTTCGGCATCATAAGTATTTTTTGTATCTGTAAAACTGTTGCCGGGGTAGTAAAAATCATTATTGGAACCTTTAATGGATGCCTGTTCAAAACGATAACCTGCGCTCAAAATCAGATTTTTCAGAAGACTGAATTCGTCACGGATATAATACCCTATGCTTTCCCGTGTAAAATCAGCCGAACTTGATTGAGCGGTTCTTTCCCGATCGCTGTAGAATTTCTTTTTGTAAGGCTCGTTATAATAATCCACACCGACAATCATCTTGTTGTGAAAATGGAAAATATCTTTTTCCAGAATATATCTCGGCGTAATGCCGTAGGTATCGGCATTCGTATCGGAATAAACATACCAGGACGTCATATTCATCTGCAGATCTTTTTTACCGTACATCAAATTAATTTCCAGTTGTCCCCACTGCCCCCAGAAAGATTTTATATCCAGATTGACGTTGGTGTATTTATCGGAACCGTCATCATCGGAATGAGCGGGAGACCACAAACCGGATGCCGGTTGATACTGCGTTCTGTCCTCCTCCATTTGTGCTTTGGTCAGAGCACCGGGCATCTGATAATCCACTTTATTGAAAGATACGCCGAGCGAAACATTCAATAAATCGTTAGCGGAATATCCCAAATCAAAGCCACCGCCCTGAGAGGAATATTTTGAACGCTCACGATAACCGGAGTCAAAGTTATTTTCTCCGTTGAATGCATATGTCCATTTACCGGTGGCGCCTATTACACCGGCCCGTTCATCGTTGAGACCATAACTTCCAGCGATAATTGACGCGTTAAATTTTGGCGCGCCCTGTCCTTTCTTGGTAATGATGTTGATGACTCCGCCGATAGCCGCGTCACCATAAAGAACACTGCCTGGTCCCCGGACAATCTCGATTTTCTCGATGGTGTCAACTGGTATTTGCAACCAATTGATAGATGACATATCCGTCCGGTTTAAACGGCGTCCATCCAGCATAATAAGCGTTTTGCCGTAAGGATTATCACCGCCGATACCGCGCATGTCGATATATGCCTGGGAAGCATTGCCGCTGGAAGTGCGAAATTGTATGCTTTCGAGTTTATCCAGAGCTTCAACAACGGTTGTCGCCCCGGATTTTTCGATTTCTTCGGCGGTAATGACACTGACATTTGCAGGAGCTTTTCGGGTTTCCTGGGTGTCCCGGGTAGCGGTGACAACAACCTCATCCATCGTGACAATCGTGTCATCGGCTTTTTTTTCTTCGGCTTGAACGAATGAAAAAACAACTACTGAAAACAACAGAACAAAAAACAAGATTTTCTTCATGGAGCTTCTCCTTTCCCCCTCGGGAATAAGTAAGTTAGACTCACCATAAAGTTTCCTGGCTTGCGGCTCCCTACTCTCCACGCCTTCCCAACGCTTAAAGCATCAGTGGATTAATGTGGATTTCGTTCCGCTTACAGTTGCGGGGCAGCGCCGGATTTAGACCGGCTTCCTTTATTTGGCAGCCTTTTGCCAATTCCATTTTTTCGGATAAACTTGTGAGACTCGTTATCCATCAAAATCGAATTGCTGCTATGTTGTCAATAATGTCACGCGGGGCGATCCATTATGAGGACTGGAATCCACCCCCACTTCGACATCGTAAACATCTTTGATGTTTGTCGCGGTAATGACTTCCGCAGGCACTCCTATAGCATAAATTTTTCCGTAATCAAGCAAAATTATCCTGCTTGCGTTTTGCGCGGCCAGATTGATGTCATGTGTAACAAAAATTACGGTGAGTTGCTGCGCGGTGTTTAGATGTTTGAGCAGTGCCAGAAACTGAGCCTGATGTTTTAAATCCAGAAAGACAGTGCTTTCATCCAGAAGAAGTATTTTCGGTTCCTGAGCCAGAGCGCGGGCAATCAGGACTCGCTGGCGTTCTCCGGCGGAAAGTTCGTCAAAACGCCGCGAGGCAAAAGCGAGCGTATCCGTTTTTCCCATCGCATCATGAACGATCCTGTAATCTCTTTTATCTTCGAAACCGTATCTGCCCAAATGAGGAAACCGCCCCATCAGGACAATTTCCTCCGCGTAAAAAGGAAAAACAACAGAAGTCTCCTGAGGCACGATGGCAACTTTGCGCGCGATTTCCTTGCGCGACCATTCATTTGTGACTTTGCCGTCAATAAACATTTTCCCCGTATCGGGGAAAAGCGTACCGTTGATGATTTTCAAAAGAGTTGTTTTGCCGGAGCCGTTCGGCCCGATGACTGCCACGATTTGCGCTTCGTCAACAGTAAACGAAACTTCTTTCATCACCGGCTGTTCGGGATAACTGAAATTAATATTTTCGGCTTTGATGATGGACATGGTCAGCGCGCATTCCTTTTTAAAAGAAAAATAAAATAAGGAGCGCCGCAAAGCGCCGTAATGACTCCGACCGGTAATTCCGCCGGCGCGAAAATAACCCTGGCGATAGTATCGGCGACAATTAAAAAAGACGCGCCGAACAATGCCGACGCAGGCAGAAGCAGACGATGATCGGATCCGAAAACCAGACGCATCAAATGCGGAACCATAATGCCCACAAAACCGATGATGCCGGCCAAGGAAACCGCCATGGAAATAATCAGCGATGTCACGACAAGCAGCCACTGCTTCGTTCTTTCCACATTGACGCCCAGATGCAGTGCTGTTTGCTCACCCTGAACAAAGAGGTTCAGCTTGCGCGCCTGCGCGTAAAGAAGAACAAACCCGGCAAGCAGGCAAAATGCCGCGATGGATATTTCTCTAATCGATGCCCGGGAAAGATCGCCCATCAGCCAGAAGGTGATGCTGCGCAATTCCATGCTGTTGACGACTGAAAGAAAAAAAGGATGGCTGCGGAAAAAAAAGCGTTCACGACAACACCGGAAAGCAGGAGCGAATTATCCATCAGAGGCCCTCTGGTGCCCCCGGCAACAATAAACACCAGAAAAACCGTGGCCAGCGCTCCCACAAAAGCCAGTAGCGGCACCCCCAAATAAAAGGAGCTGGCACCGATAAGAATTCCGATAATCGCTCCGAGGGCCGAACCGCCTGATATTCCCAGAATATAGGGATCAGCCAGAGGATTGCGCAGAATCGCCTGAAAAACAACCCCGCCCAGGGAAAGAGACGCGCCGACGATTCCGGCAAAAATAATCCGCGGGAGGCGCACGGAAAATAAAATCAATTCTTCTTCAGAAGATAAAGACAGTTTTCCCGTAAGAGCATGAATGAACGAACTAAGAATATTTCCCGGAGCAATACGAACACTGCCCACTAAAAGAGAGGCAAAACAAATCGCCAGGAGAATTAAGATCATCAGGGCGCTGATTCGCAGCACCCGCGATAAAGTTACACGGCGGTAAATGGGCGTCTTCCTCCTCTATTTTTTATTGGCTTATATATTCTCTTTGATTTGTTTTCCACAACAAAAAAGAGATCGGCTTGCCTATGATTTGTCAACCCTGACAAAATCGGTTATTTCTTTGAACAATAACGGATCGGCGTGCATTGGCCAATCGTTATGCCCCGCTCCTTTGATGATCCACATACGCTTTCTGCCTTCGGGAAGAGCCTCATACAAATTGACGGCATGCTTGATCGGCAGGATTTCGTCACGCTCGGCTCCCACAACAGAAATTTTATTTTTGAAAGCTTTCAGATTTTCTATGCTGTCATACTTGTCGGTTAAAACCAGCTTCACCGGAAGAAAAGGAAACATGGACTTGGCCACAGATGCCAGCGTATCCCACGGCGTAATCAATATGATACCGGCAATCGGAACGGATGTGTGTTTCGCAACAGCGGCGGCAACACCGCAGCCCAGCGATTCCCCCACAAGATAAAGCGGTTCTCCATATTGTTCAAAAGCGAGGCGAACCGTCTCTAATCCCGCCGCAACAAAAGGCTTTTCTCCCACTTTTCCGGGACGGCCACCGTACTTCGGATATTCGGCCAGGATGACGCGAAAGCCGAGCTCTTCAAAAGGTGGGAAATAAAATCCTCTGTCGAGCGCCGTGCCGCCATTGCCGTGGAAAAGAACTATCGTGCCATTGGGCGCGGGTGCTTCATGGGCGGAGATCAATCCCTGATAATCTTTATCAATCGCCTGCCAGAGTTTCATATGTTCATACTCAAGCGCTTGCGTAGTGGGCCACTGCGGCTCAGGAAAATAAAGAAATCTGTTTTGCATATCACACCCTCCCAAAAACATTACTGTGATTAGAAACAACACAATTATTTTTGATTTCTGTTTCATTTATATGTAATTCAGTCAGCTTCAAACTTGCTTTTGATTTTGGATTATTGCACCTGTTGCCCCATTTATCAATAACTCGAAAATCGGCAGGATGGGCTTTATTATTTAATATTTAAAGTATTACTCATGTACCGAAAACAATCTGCAACCTATCTCTCCATTCGGTCAAGAACATCCTTTCCACCACGCAACATCCAACTCCACGAATTATCAATATACACCCAACAGTCTACCCAATAGTCTGTTTGATCATTAAACTTGATAGGTGCATTCCACCAATGTTTCTTCAAAAATATATCCATTTCAATAACTACGGCATATTTAATATTTGATTCTTTCATTTCTTTTTCCGAAGGTATTGATATGACATTTTTTATATTCCAAGAAGCTATTTTAAAATTATTCCCAGTTTCAGTGGACCTTTTCTTAAATTTGTCGAAAGAACAGATTCTTTGAAATTGTGGAGAGGTTAAGTTGTAACATGTACGCCAGTCGCCCTTAATTTCTGACTCGTATAATATTTTTATTTTATTTTCTAGTTCAATTGGGTTTGGAAGATCTGATGGCATCTTGATTCTTGAAACAGGTTTAGAATTAAGTGGAAATGTGCATGCAGTAAGAAGGATAATAATTAATAATAAAAAGAATCGTTTATTCATTGAATTTCCTTTTTTGCATAACAATCATTATAAGAACTATGCTTTTCTTATTTATTTAGCGAAAGCGTAACAAATCTGATTTTTTTGTAAAGGAGATTTTTAAGACAGGGGCTGTTCAAAAATGCTGAGATGCTAGGCGCGCAAGAACCCTGCCGCGAGGCGTATAGTTTCATACGTTGAGCGGCGGGGTTTGCAGCGCAACAACGCAGATCAGTGCTTTTCAACAGCCCCTCTGAAAGTTATTTCAACTCCATGCAGAACTTGTCCATCTTCTCCGGTGGCGCAATCGGATAGTTCCCGTCAAAGCATGCCAGGCAAAAACAATCTTTACTCAGGCCGGTGGCCCTGATCATGCCTTCCACGGACAGATAGTGCAGCGAGTCAAGACCGATGAATTCGGCAATGGCTTTTTCATTTTCCTTCTTCGCCGCAATCAGTTCGCCCTTGGATGAAAAGTCTATGCCGTAGGGACAGGGATAGACCGTCGGCGGACAGCTTACCGCCATATGCAGTTCCTTTATGCCGATACCCCGCAGATTTTTTACACGACTTCGGCTGGTTGTGCCGCGGATAATGGAATCCTCGACGATCAGAACTTTCTTGCCCTCCAGCAGGGCCCGGACAGGATTGAGTTTCACACGGACACCGAAATCGCGCATCAGCTGGGTCGGCTGAATAAAGGTTCTGCCGATGTAGTGATTACGGATCATGCCCATTTCAAAAGTTTTGCCGCTTTCTTCCGCGTAACCCAGAGCGGCGTAAACGCCCGAATCGGGAAAGGGCATAACGATGTCCACCGGCGGACCGTATTCGCGCGCCAGTTCGTGGCCGAGTCTCTTGCGGTACATATAGACATTCTGACGGAAAATCTGGCTGTCGGGACGGGCAAAATAAATCATTTCAAAAATGCAGTGGCAGTGTTTGATTTGCGGGAACGGTTTTACGCTCTTGACGCCTTTGGCATCGATGATGACGATCTCGCCGGGTTCGACATCGCGTATATATTCGGCGCGAACCAGATCAAAAGCGCAGGTTTCCGAGGCGACAACCCAGCTGCCGTTTAGTTTTCCCAGCGCGAGCGGCCGGAATCCCCGCGGATCCCGGACGGCAATAATTTTATCGCGGGTCAGCATGATGAGGCTGTACGCGCCTTCGACGCGCGCCAGCGCAGAAATCAATGCCTCTTCTATCCCGTTCTTCAAATTGTGCGCCATCAAATGGATGATGACTTCACTGTCCATGGTGGATTGGAAAATAGAACCGCTGTCTTCCAGTTCCTTTCGCAATTTCTGCGCGTTGACAATATTGCCGTTATGCGCCAGCGCGTAATACTCATCGCCGTAATGAACTAAAAACGGCTGAGCGTTGGAAAGCGTAGATGATCCCGTCGTGGAATAACGGACATGGCCTATGGCCAGATTGCCGGGAAGTCTCTGCATATTTTCTTCTTTGAACACCTGTGAAACAAGCCCCATGCCCTTGTGCTCATATACGTTGCAGCCGTCGGAACTGACAATGCCGGCGGATTCCTGACCGCGATGCTGAAGGGCAAAAAGACCGAAATAAGCAAGACGGGGAGCTTCCTCATGACCGTAAATGGCGAAAATGCCGCACTCTTCGCGCGGACGGCCCGATTCATTCAACGTTGCATCAAATAAAGATGACATACAGCCTCTCTTTAATCCGCAGGGGCGGATTGATTTAAACACACAAGCTCTTTGAAAAATTCTTACCCAATCATTTCTCAATTATATATACGGCCTTGCAAAAAGCTCCAGAGGCAAGGCGCGCAAATCATGAGGAGTGAGACGTACTTTTTGCGTACGTCGCAACGCTGCATATGGACTTTTTCCAAGGCCGTCATTTGTGGTACTCCTGCAACGGACATACCTGCCAGTCCTCATCCATGATCGCCGATATCGCTTCGCACAAAGCGCGTGCTCCGGCTATGGTCGTTGTGTAAAGAACATTATAAATTAAAGCACCCCGCCTGATATGATAAGCATCCCTGGAAGATTTACGCCCCAGGCTTGTATTGATCACCATCTGGATATCGCCGTTCTTTATAAAATCAACAATGTGAGGCCTGCCTTCACTGACTTTGAAAATAACCTGAGCATTAATGCCATGCGCCTTCAGATGTCTGGCCGTACCGCTTGTCGCCACGATTTTGAATCCCATTTCCTGAAAAGACTTCGCCACGGAAACTATCTTATCCTTATAATAATCATTAACACTGATAAATACACTGCCTTTAACCGGAATTTTGAATCCCGACGCCATTTGCGATTTGGCAAAGGCCAGTCCGAATGAGCGATCTATCCCCATAACCTCGCCTGTTGATTTCATTTCTGGCCCCAGCAAAATATCCACATCGGGAAAACGGTTGAATGGAAAAACAGCTTCTTTAACTGAAATATGTTTCGGTACTATTCTTTTTGTAAAGCCAAGTTCTTTCAACGTTTTGCCCAGCATGACTTTTGTGGCCAGTTTGGCCAGAGGCACGCCGATGGCTTTGCTGACAAAAGGAACTGTGCGCGATGCGCGGGGATTGACTTCCAGTACATATAATTTACCGTCTTTAATGGCGTATTGAATATTCATCAAACCGATAACATTGAGTTCGGCGGCGAGCATCTTTGTCTGTTTTTCGATCAATGACAGAATATCGGGAGCAATGGACATAGGCGGTAAAATACAGGCGCTGTCGCCGGAATGAATACCCGCTTCTTCGATATGCTCCATGATGCCCGCGATAACCGTCGTTTTGCCATCGCTTATGGCATCCACATCCACTTCCAGCGCATCCTCGAGAAACTTATCAATCAAAATGGGATGTCCCGGAGAAACAAGCAGCGCTTTGGCCATGAAAGATCTCAGTGTTTCCGGATCATAGACGATTTCCATGGAGCGGCCGCCCAACACGTAAGATGGCCGCACGAGCACCGGATAACCGATGCGTTCGGCGGCAACGAGCGCCTTTTCCACATCCATCGCCGTATCATTATCCGGCTGGTTGAGATTCAGTTTGTTGACAATTTCCTGAAAGCGGTCGCGATTTTCCGCGCGGTCAATGGCATCGGGAGTTGTGCCGATAATGGGCACACCGGCCGCTTCCAGTCCTCGCGCGAGATTCAGCGGTGTCTGGCCGCCAAACTGAACAATCACGCCGTCGGGTTTTTCCGCCCGGATGATGTTTAAAACATCTTCCAGTGTTACAGGCTCAAAGAAAAGTTTGTCGGATGTATCATAATCGGTACTGACTGTTTCCGGATTGGAATTGATCATGATGCTTTCACAGCCTTCTTCCCGCAGAGCAAATGACGCGTGAACGCAGCAATAATCAAACTCAATACCCTGGCCGATGCGGTTCGGTCCGCCGCCGATAATCGCGATTTTCTTTTTCGCAGACGGTCTGATTTCCGTTTCCGTTTCGTAAGTGGAATAATAATATGGTGTGTAGGCTTCAAATTCAGCCGCACAGGTATCCACCAGTTTATATACAGGGATAATGTTTTCTTTTTCGCGCCAGTTACGAATGTCGAGCTCGGTCATTTTCCAGAAAGATGCCAACGCTCGATCGGAGAAACCCATTTTCTTTGCTTCTTTGAGTAATTCCACGGAAGGAGCGGACTGTTTTAATTCATTTTCGGCTTCCACTATTTCCTTGATCTGATGCAAGAACCACGGATCAATTTTAGTTAATTGATAAATTTCTTCAATCCCCATCCCGTTTTGCATTGCCGCGGCAATATAAAAAAGCCTGAGCGAATTAGGTTTGATCAATTTGCTTTTAAGAAATTCATGCGGATCTTTTATGTCGGCAGGCAAGGCCTGATCCAGAATGAAGCGACCAATCTCCAGCGAACGGATGGCTTTCTGCAAAGATTCTTTGAATGTGCGCCCGATAGCCATTGTCTCTCCGACGGATTTCATCGATGTGGTTAAAAAATCTTCCGTCTCTGGAAATTTCTCAAATGTCCAGCGCGGAATCTTCACAACACAGTAATCAATGGTCGGTTCAAACGAAGCCATCGTTTCGCGGGTAATATCGTTGGGAATTTCATCCAGCGTGTAGCCTACAGCAAGTTTCGCGGCAATTTTGGCAATCGGAAAACCTGTAGCCTTAGAGGCAAGAGCCGACGAACGGGAAACACGGGGATTCATTTCGACAACGATCATTTCGCCCGTTTGGGGATGCACGGCGAACTGAACATTCGATCCGCCGGTCTCCACGCCGATTTCCCGCATGATGGCAATCGATGCATCCCGCATAATCTGATATTCTTTATCTGTCAGGGTCTGAGCCGGGGCAACCGTGATGGATTCACCAGTATGCACGCCCATCGCATCGAAGTTTTCAATGGAACAGATGATGACAACGTTATCCGCTTTGTCGCGCATCACTTCCAGTTCGTATTCTTTCCAGCCCAGTACCGATTCTTCAATCATCACTTCGGAAATCATGCTGGCATCCAGTCCCGACTTGGCGATTTCCATCAGCTCTTCACGATTATAGGCTACGCCGCTGCCGGTGCCGCCCAATGTGAATGACGCGCGCACAATAATCGGGAAACCGATGTCATCGGCAATTCTCATGACTTCCTGCATGGATCGGGCAAAGCCGCTTTTGGGTACGCGCAAGCCGATCTTTTCTATAGCAAAACGGAATTTCTCCCGGTCTTCCGCTTTGTGGATGACATTCAGCGATGCCCCGATCATTTCCACGTTATATTTTTTCAGCACACCGCTTTCGGCCAGGGCAACGGCCGTATTCAATCCTGTTTGTCCGCCTAACGTGGGAAGCAGAGCGTCCGGACGTTCCCGGGCAATAATTTTTTCCACAGCTTCAGGCGTGATCGGTTCCACGTAAGTGCGGTCTGCCATTTCCGGATCTGTCATGATCGTTGCCGGATTGCTGTTGATTAATACAACTTCGTAGCCTTCTTCGCGCAGAGCCTTGCAGGCCTGCGTTCCGGAATAATCGAATTCACAGGCCTGACTGATAATGATCGGCCCGGAACCTATAAGCAGAATTTTTTTTATGTCTGTTCGTTTTGGCACTAAATATTCTCTTCAGATTAATTCTATTCCCATTCAATAGTGCTGGGTGGTTTGGAACTTATGTCATAAACAACCCGGTTGACTCCGCGCACTTCATTAATAATGCGGTTGGATATCCGCGCCAGAATACCATGAGGCAGTTGCGCCCAGTCGGCAGTCATGGCGTCATCGCTGGTGACGGCCCGAATGGCCAGAATGTTTTCATAGGTGCGCTGATCTCCCATAATGCCCACGCTCTTCAGAGGCAGAAGCACGGCAAAAGATTGCCACAATTTATAATAAAGATTGTTGGCGCGAATTTCTTCCAGTAAAATTGTATCAGCTTTACGCAAGATGGATAAACGCTGCGCCGTCACTTCACCGATAATGCGAATCGCAAGACCCGGCCCCGGAAACGGTTGCCGCCAGACCACGTCATCAGCCAACCCCAGCTCTTTGCCCAGCAGGCGTACTTCATCTTTAAATAAATGCTTGAGCGGCTCCACCAGTTTCAAATTCATTTTTTTTGGCAGACCACCGACGTTATGATGCGATTTGATGACAGCACTGGGCCCGCCGAACGCCGAACGCGACTCGATCAGGTCCGGATACAAAGTTCCCTGTGCCAGAAATTTCACATTTTTAATTTTGCGGGCCTCATTATCAAATATTTCAATAAATGTTCGGCCGATGATTTTGCGTTTCTTTTCCGGATCGGTCACGCCTTTCAATTTCTTTAAAAACACCTGGCCTGCCCGCGCAAACCGTAAATTGATTTGAAGATTTTTTTTGAACATTTCAATAACGCGCTGGGCCTCACCGGCTCTCAGTACGCCGTTGTCCACAAAAACACAGGTAAGTTTTTTACCGATGGCTTTGTGCAGCAAAACGGCTGCAACCGAGGAATCAACGCCGCCGGAAAGTCCCAGGATAACCTTTTCCGATCCAACCTGCTGGCGGATTTCTTCCACGGCATGAGCAACAAAAGATTTCATCGACCACGACTTCTTGCACCGGCAAATATCAAAAAGAAAATTGGCCAGCATTTTCCTGCCTTCTTTGGTATGAACAACTTCCGGATGAAACTGCAGGCCGTAAAAGTCACGCCGGGAGTCCTCGGTTGCCGCCACTTTGGTATTGGCTGTGGATGCTGTAACGACAAATCCTTCGGGCAGCGTGCCGATGGAATCTCCATGACTCATCCAGCACTGGGTCTTTTTACTTATATGACTAAAAATGCTTTTTTGTTTTTTTATTATCAGTTCTGCAAATCCATATTCCCGCTTGGAAGCACCGATGACTTTGCCCCCTAGAGAATCCACCATATACTGCAGCCCGTAGCAGATACCCAGAACAGGAATGCCGAGGCCGAAAATTTTCTTGTCTACGCGTGGAGCGCCGATACTGTAAATGCTTGACGGACCTCCCGACAAAATAATGCCTTCCGGCTTAAGGGCTTTGATGGCTGCTATGGAAAGGGAAGGTGGTTCGATCTGACAGTAAACATGGTGCTCACGCACGCGCCGGGCGATCAACTGGTTATATTGGGAGCCAAAATCAATAATTAAAATCATATCGCCTTCCCCTTTGCTTTTTGCATCATTTGAATGAACTGCAAAAACAAATATTCTGTATCACGCGGTCCGGGAGCGGCCTCCGGATGATACTGAACACTCATCACCTGCTGCATGCTCATACCTTCAGACGTGTTGTCATTCAGATTATGATAAGTTTTTTTAGCTTTTTTATTAACGGATTCCGGTACGACAACAAAACCGTGGTTTTGCGACGTGATTTCGACACGTCCTGATTTTTCATTCTTTACAGGCTGATTAATGCCGTGATGTCCGAACTTCAGTTTTTCAGTATAACCGCCAATCGCCTGTCCGATGATTTGATGCCCCAGACAAATACCGAATACCGGCGTCTTGCCAATGACGGCACGTGCCGCGTTGACTATGTAAGGAAGAGCTGCCGGATCTCCGGGACCGTTGGAAAGTAAAACGCCATTCGGCTTCAATGCCAGAATTTCTTCACCGGTGGAAAAAGCGGGCATAACGAGCACTTCGCAGCCGTTATTTTCCAGAAGACGCAGGATGTTATATTTAACGCCGCAGTCAAGAACGACAACGCGCAGTTTTTTTGCCGGCTTTCTGGCCAGAATTTTATCCGGATAAGGTGCGCCGTTTTTCCATAAGTAGGGCTTCTGACAGGAAACTTCCCTTACCAGATCGCGCCCGACCAATCCCGGATAAGCTTTAACCTTTGCCAGCAATTCAGGAATATTTTTTGTTTCCGTGGAAATAATACCTTTCATGGAACCGGAAAGCCGCAGGCGGCGTGTCAAAGCACGCGTGTCGATACCCTCCAAACCGATTTTCCCGTGATCTTCCAGAAAAGACTTAAGGCTCTTATTCATCCGCCAGTTGCTGGGATTGGGTTGATATTCCTTGACGATGAATCCTTCCAGATGAATGCCTGCCGATTCCATATCCTCGTCGTTGATACCGTAATTGCCGACCAGAGGATAGGTCATGGTGACAATCTGACCTTTGTAAGATGGGTCTGTAATGACTTCCTGATAGCCGGTCATGCCCGTGTTGAACACGACTTCGCCCATTGTCTCGCCCGCGCCCGCGAAGGCAAAACCCTCAAAAACACTGCCGTCTTCCAAAACCAGCAAAGCTTTTCGATTTTGATTCAACAGCGGCATTTATAATCTCCCGGCAAAAACTAATATTACGAGACTTTTTCAGGCAAAAACAAGCATCTCACAGGTGGGGAGTGTCTATCTTTTTTTTACGGTTTCGTCAATGACTAAAGATAAAAAATTAAAGGGAACGGTTATCACCGTTCCCTTTAATCAATACGTTGCTACTAGCTGATAAAGAGCATTTCCCAGAATTTCGGTAAAGGCCTTGTTTCTTCATCGACCAGATTTTCCAGCTTATTAATATATTTGCGAAGTTCGCACATTGGGAGATTTTACTCTGTTGAAGCGTATTCGCTTTTTTCAATTCATCCCCGATCTAGGATTCTTATTCTTGGAAATAATTTTTTCTTTTTACACGCAAGCCATCGGCTTTGGCCGATGGCTTGCGAAAGGGTACTCTATTAAATATCGTAATAAAGCATGAATTCATAAGGATGCGGCCGCAAGTCCATTGCCTCAACCTCATTCTCCATCTTGTAGTCAATCCATGTATCAATAACATCCTGGGTGAATACATCTCCCTTAAGCAGGAATGCATGGTCCTTCTTCAGAGCATTCAGAGATTCACGCAGAGAACCGGGCGTCTTGGATACTTTTTTTGCCTCTTCCGGTGGAAGATCATAAATGTTCTTATCTAAAGGTTTACCCGGATCGATCTTATTCTGGATACCGTCCACCGCTGCCATCATAATCGCTGAGAATGCCAGGTAAGGATTGCATGACGGATCAGGGCAACGGAATTCCAGGCGTTTTGATTTAGGTGACGTGCTGTACATGGGTATGCGTACTGCCGCGCTGCGGTTGCGTTGTGAATATGCCAAGTTGACCGGGGCTTCATAACCGGGTACCAAACGTTTGTAACTGTTGGTTGTCGGACTTGTCAAAGCCAACAATGCCGGAGCATGTTTAAGGATTCCTCCTATAGCATATATGGCCATCTGAGAAAGCCCTGCATATCCGTCGCCGGCAAATAAGTTTTTACCTTTCTTCCACAAAGATATATGGACATGCATACCACTGCCATTGTCGCCGAATAGCGGCTTCGGCATAAACGTTACTGTTTTATTGAACTTCTTGGCAGTGTTCTTGAGTACGTATTTAAATTTCAGGAGATTGTCCGCCATTTCTACCAGAGGTGAAAATTTCATATCAATCTCTGCCTGTCCGGCTGTTGCCACTTCATGATGCTGAGCTTCGACCTCAATCCCTATGTTTTCAAGTGTCAAAGCCATTTCAGTGCGCAAGTCCATTTGGCTGTCGGCAGGCGGTACGGGGAAATATCCTTCTTTATGTCGGATCTTATAACCCAGGTTTGGATTCTCAACTCTGCCGCTGTTCCAAATACCTTCGACGCTGTCAATATGATAGTATCCTTCATTGGTCTTCTGATCATAACGAATGTCGTCGAAAATAAAAAATTCAGCTTCCGGCCCCAAATAAGCCGTATCGGCCAAGCCAAGCTTCTTAAGATAATTTTCTGCTTTTATTGCTATATTGCGTGGGTCTCTGGTGTAATCAGCGCCGGTAACAGGATCCTGGATGTTGCATATCATCACCAAGGTCTTAACGACAGTAAAAGGATCAATAAACGCAGTGGAAGGCACCGGTATGATAAGCATATCAGATTCATTAATGGCCCTCCAACCACGAATTGATGAACCATCAAATCCCAATCCCTTAGTAAATACATCGTCATCAATCTGACTTACCGGATAGCTGCAATGCTGCCAGATTCCGGGGAAATCTATGAATCGCAGATCAACCATTTTCACATTTTCCTTCTTGATTAATTCAAGAACATCTTTGGGTGTTTTTATTTGCATCTCTCATATCTCCTTTTTTTAATTATTTTCAGACCCCCATTCAGGGCACATTTGAAAGTTATGATCAAATCCTTAAGAAACAACATGTATGGTTGGTAAATTCAGTGCGAAAAATATGCCACGCATACAGATTATTGGGGGATTATAACAATTCATTTTTATTAGTCCACTCTAAATTGACGACATTATGACTTATAGTAATCAAATTATTGCTTAAAGGACACTGATAATAAAACAAAAAATCCTTGATATTGATTAATCTTTGCTGTAGTCAAATACCTGCTGAAACAACATATTGAACATTTTTGTATTATCAATATTGGCAAAACAACAATATTGTATTATTATTGCAGTAATGGCTTTTTAATCCTTATTTGGGATCTTAATTTTATACAAAACAATTCACTTTGTTGTTCAATGTTATGACTATTGTTCATTTTTAAATTAATCGTTGGCATTTATCTTGCTGTAGATAGACTTTTGCAACATTAACATGTAGTCTACATAATCTATAATTATATAGTTACGGAAGAGATAAAAAAAATGAAACTGGCAGAAGAATTCAAAAAGATAGCAGGCGACATAAAAATCATCGATAAAGACGAAGAAAAAGAAATATACAGCCATGATATAGGCGATGTTCCTACAATCATGACTAAAACATTTTTTGAAATACAACCTGATTTTGTCGTCCAACCCAAAAATGTAGGCGAGATTAAACAGGTTCTGGAATTTGCCAATTCCAAAGGCGTACCGGTAATCCCGAGGGGTGCCGCATCATGGGGATTTGGCGGTGTCATTCCGACAAGGGGCGGCATTGTCATTGATTTATCTCCATTTAGAAATATCCTGTTCTTGAACAAACTGCAAAAAACCATCACGGTGGAAGCAGGAACCAGATGGAGCGATATCGACATTTTAGCCAAAAAAGAAGGCTTATGCCTGATGACATATCCATCGAGCAAATTTTCCACGGTTGCCGGCTGGATTGCGACAGGCGGCTATGGCATCAACAGCTTCCGCTATGGCCACCTGGCTCAACAGATCGTGTCCATGACGATTATAATGCCGTCCGGTGAATCCAGAAAAATTACACCAACTGATCCTGATTTTGTGTACTTTGTTTCCACAGAAGGAGAGTTTGGAATCATTGTTGAGGTGACTCTTAAGCTACGTGATGTTCCCGAGGCCTCATATCCCCATTTGTTTTATTTTTCCAGTGATGAAGCTGCTTTTGAATTTATTGATAAATTAGTCAAAAGCAAAGATGTGCAGAAAACAAAACCTGATGTAATCCGTTTTCTGGATGAGACTCACTTAAGCGATATAAACGAACTCATGCATTCCTCCATATTAAAGAAGAGTGCCGGAGTGTTGGTTGAATTAAGCAGTGCTGAAGATGATGAAAAGTTCTTAAAAGCAGTTGCCGAAAACGGCAATCTTGATGAAGCTCCCCGCTATGTGGCAAGTTACTTATGGAATGAACGCCTGTTTGGTATGAAAACAAAACGCCTCGGCCCGACAATTCTGGCCAGCGAAAATATTATTCCAATAACTTCTGCTGCCGGTTTTATTAAGAAAGCAAAAAAACTGGGAGCTAATTTCGGCGTGGATATATTCATCGATTCCTATATTATTGATGAAAAAATGGCTCTCATCATGACCAACTTCCTGTGCGACTCCAGAAAGGTGAGATACTACCTAGCCCTGCCGCTTCAGCAAATGCTTACTCAGGCAGCGGTTTCCATGGGCGCCGAGCCCTACGGTTTAGGTATCTGGAACGCGGCATTCATCAATCATCTATACAAAGCAGACAAGAAACGGGAACTGCTTGCCTACAAAGCAAAAGTTGATCCGAACAATATCATGAATCCGGGCAAGTTTTTTGGAATTCAATCAAAATTCTTCAATATTCCAGCAGTCATCTTCCGACCGGCCATTTTTAGTTTTTCCATCAACTTGTTGATTCTCTTGTCACCTGTTATCGGAAAAATTGCAACACTGTTTTTGGGAAAGGATAAAAAAGTTGATAATCTCGATTTTGAGTTGACTACTCACGCGTGCGCTAAGTGCGGAAACTGCATTGCTGTATGCCCGGCGTATCTTGTCACAAAAAATGAGGAAGTCACGGCAAAAGGTAAAATTGCTCTGGCCAAAAAGCTAATTGAAGGCCGGTCAGTTACCCAACGGGAGGCTGAAAATGTGTTCATGTGTATGCATTGCAGGGCTTGCGAAGAAATATGTCAAACCAATCTGGAACTCATGACTCTCTGGGATGCTCTGGAAAAGAGGGTGGAAGTCAAATTCGGCCGTCCGGATGATAAAATAAGTGAATTTTTGAAACGGATTGACGATAGCAACGAATACTGGGAAATGGTGGATCGGAATAATTAAAGATGATCATTATATTAACTATATTACGGGAAAAACGAAGTAAAAACTATGCCAAAAAAATATCACATTCACTCGAAAGTAATGCCGCTTGATCTGAATTATGTATATAAATTTAAGATTGAACGGGGAGATAACTGCATCAATTGCGGCCGATGCACAAAGGTATGCATTTATGAGGCGCATAAAAGAGGGGAAGGCGATCCTCGCAAAATGGCTGATCCGAACACGGTTGTTTGCAGAAATTGTTTTCGTTGCATTCAGGAATGTCCGCGGGGAGCTCTGGAAAAGTCTCTGGATAAGGACTTTTTAAATATCGGCGGGTCGCATTGGAAGCCTGATATGTTTATAACTTTATGGAAACAGGCAGAAGACGGCAAGGTACCGGTAACAGGCGCAGGCTACCGGGGACCGTTTACAGGACCGGGCTTTGACAGTATGTGGACAGACATGTCGGAAATTGTCCGTCCGACACGCGATGGTATACATGGACGGGAATACATCAGCACATCCGTTGAACTGGGCAGGAAACTCAATCACCTTACGTTTGATGAATGCGGCAAATTATTGTCGAAAATTCATGATACAATTGATATCCCGATTCCCATCATCTTTGATTTTCCCAAAGAGAATTTGAGTCACAATGTGAAAGTTGCTGTCGTGAGAGCAGCAGCGGAGCTCAACACCTGCATCGTATTGTCTGCGGACGATATTACTACGGATATAAAAAAATACACACACAACATCATTCCGTTAATGTCACATCGAGAAATTGATAAGCATCAAAGCTTGATCAAGAGCGTCAGAATGGTGGCGATTGATTATCATGATGAAATATTAAATACCTTGCCTGCTCTTCAGGATAAAATTAAGAAAATAAATAATGTGCTTACCATAGTACGTGTCCCCGCGACGCAATCAGTAGAAGGTATTGTTGCCAAACTGACACAAAGCGGCGCGGAGATTATCCATGTCGTGGCCGATTACCGCGGTATGGAGGATGGTTCGGCGGGCTCAGACCGGCGGCTGGCAAAGGATATCATTCGTGCCGTACATCTGAAGCTGGTTGAGGACAGAATCCGCGACGAAGTTACCATTATTTTCTCCGGCGGAATAGCCATGGCAGAGCATGTGCCAAAGGCAATGATCTGCGGAGCGGATTTAACCGCAATAGATTTGCCTCTGCTTATCGCGCTTGGCGCCCGGTTGTGTGAAAAACCGGAAAAGATATTAGTGTTCCCCGAAGAACTGGAAAAAATTAAAGCGCGAATTGTAAAACAGAGGATTATTAATCTCATGGGCGCCTGGCATTCGCAATTACTTGAAGTAATGGGCGCCATGGGCATTCGGGAAGCACGGCGTCTGCGCGGTGAAACCGGAAGAGCTATATTTTTTGAAGAAATTGATAACGAAACTTTTGGAAAAATATTTAAAAAAAGAGAATCAGCAAACGTATGAAACCATCAACTGTAAAAATTAAGAAAATGCCTTCGCGATTTAAGCATCAGGTGCCTAAGTATAAGGTGACGCGATCATCCGCCTGCATCAACTGCGGTACTTGTGCAAAATCATGCCCCTACGGAGTGCATGAAAGACAGGAAGGGCACAACAAGATGAGAATGCCGATAAACTATAAGTGTATCGGATTTGAATGCCAGAACAATGATTTTTATTGTGTGGCAAAATGTCCACGCAAGGCTTTGAGCATCTCTCTTAATCCCATGTATGAAACGCTTGGCGATTATCGCTGGACGGCGGATATGATCACAGGAACATGGATCATGGCGGAAACGGGATATCCGCCCGAGCGGAAGGATCTGGAATATAATACCGGTAACTCCGGCGGTGGGTTCGACAAGCTCAGATTCAAATTTCCTGCCACGCAGTCAAAAATAGATAAATCGGAAATATCGACGGAAATTCCCTTGAACAAGAGAAATGACGGCCGCGCCAATATTGTCATTTCCACACCCGTCTATGGCGGCGGCATGTCCTTCGGGTCGGTAAGTCTGCCGACAATGGTTTCCAAGGCACACAACGCGATGATCTGGAACACCTTCACCTGTACCGGCGAAGGAGGATATCCGGAAATGCTTCATCCCTATGACGAGCATGTGATTACTCAGGTGGCCACAGGATTATTTGGAGTGCGTGAAGAAACAATCCAACGGGTAAAGATCGTTGAATTCAAATACGCGCAGGGCGCAAAACCCGGCTTGGGCGGTCATCTTCTGGGTGAAAAAAATACCGAAAGCGTTGCCCGGATGCGTGAAGCAGTAAAAGGAACTTCCTTGTTTTCACCTTTTCCATTTCATTCGGTATATTCCATCGAAGATCACAAAAAGCATATTGACTGGATCAAAGAAATTAATCCCCATGCGTTGGTTTCTGTTAAAGTTTCGACTCCCAACGATGTGGATATGGTTGCGGTCGGTTCATATTACGCCGGCGCTCATATAATTCATATTGACGGCGGATACGGCGGCACCGGTGCGGCACCGGACATCGCCAAAAAGAACATCGCCATGCCCATAGAATACGCTATAACGAAAGTTCATAATTTCTTAAAGGATGAAGGAGCCCGGGACGCAATGACACTTATTGCCTCCGGCGGCATAAGAACTGCTCATGATTTGGCCAAAGCCATTTGCCTGGGCGCGGATGGAGCGGTTATCGGCACGGCGGAAATGGTTTCTCTGGAATGTGTCCGATGCGGTAATTGCGAATCGGGACGTGGCTGTGCCCGGGGCATTGCTTCCACCGATTCGGAGCTTGCCGATTTATTTAACGAGGAATGGGCGACTCAACGCCTGACCAATATGTACCACGCATGGAATGTCCAGCTTGTGGAAATATTGCAGAAGTGCGGCATGAAGAGCGTACGTGAACTTGTCGGCCGGACTGATTTGCTTGAGCATATAGATTACAGTTCACCCCGTTAGAGTAGTGGGTGTTTTGAGATTTCAGATGGCGGCATTAAACAGCCAGCTATCTTAAAAAATTTAAGCCCCGATATGTTTGTGAGCTTTTTCTAACGGGGTAAATAAAGCGGAGTTTAGTAATAATGGATAATGTTGAAAAAATAACACTGTCACGCGCTGAAATATGCAGCCAGGTGCCGAATTTAAACCCGAACACTGAAGAAGAAGGCGGCTGCGGCGTCACCGGTTTTATCTGTTCGATTCCGGTCACCGGAAAAAATATATTTGAACCTTCCGTACAAATGCACAACAGAGGTAATGGAAAAGGCGGAGGCATTGGCGCCGTTGGGTTTATTCCCGAAGCAATGGGCGTATCCAAACAGGTACTGCAGGATGATTACATGCTGCATATTGCTCTTCTGGATGCAAGCGTTTGTTCCGAAATCGAAAATAAATATATCAAACCGTTCTTTCAAATCGATAAATCGGAAAAGCTTGCCACCATTGATGATCATCGCAGTATCGGATTGGATGTCCGCCCGCCGGATATCATGCGTTATTTTGTCCGTGTCAAGGATGACGTGCTGGATAAATTCATTCAGGATAATAAGTTCACATCTATGGATCGGCGGGACGCCGAGGATGAATTTGTTTATCAGAACAGCTTTAAGATCAACACGCACTATTACGCGTCTCTTGGTGAGAAAAAGGCTTTCGTCATGTCTCACGGCAGGAATATGATGATCCTGAAAATCGTGGGATACGCGGAAAACGTTGTCAAATACTATAAACTGGATGACTTCAAGGCGCACGCGTGGCTGGCGCATCAGCGCTATCCTACCCGCGGACGTGTCTGGCATCCGGGCGGCTGCCATCCATTTAGCGCGCTCAATGAAGCGCTGGTACACAATGGTGACTTTGCCAATTATCAGGCCGTGAATGAGTATCTCAAACAGCGCAACTACTACCCCCTGTTTCTGACGGATACGGAAGAAGCGGCGCTGTTGCTTGATCTTTGGAGCAGGGTTTATAAATATCCGTTGGAGTATCTGATTGAAGCCATGGCGCCTACATCGGAAATGGATTTTGACATGCTGCCCAAGGATAAACAGGAACTGTACAAAGCCATTCAAACCCATCACGTGAACGCATCTCCGGACGGACCGTGGTTCTTTATCATTGCCAGAAATGATGTTAAAAATGATCAGTTCCAACTGATCGGCATTACCGATACCGCAATGCTGCGCCCGCAGGTTTTTGCTCTGCAGGAAGGCGAAGTCCAGATCGGTCTGATTTGTTCGGAAAAGCAGGCCATTGACGCAACTCTGATCTCTCTGGAGCGGGAAGATCCGCGCTTCGGCCCCATTGCCGATAAATACTGGAACGCGCGAGGCGGCAGTTACACCGATGGCGGCTCGTTCATTTTCAGCCTGAAAGATACGGCAAACGGTAAAGAACTAGTTTGTACGGACAAATTTGGAAATGTAATTAAAACACCAAAAGGCAAGGTCCCTTGCGATGTGACAAAAAAGATAACTGCTACAGAAGACTTCAAACCTATCGAAGGAAAGATTGCTTCTTTATTTGCCGAAAATGAATCTTCAATAGTTGCTGATAAATTATTTACTTATGTTAAAGATAGTATCGGCGGCTTTAATCCGGACAAGCTCAGATTCTGTATTGAGACAATTAAAGGTTATATCGTAAAAAGCGATGATTGCAGACAAGCGGTAATTAACGCGTTAACGCTTTTGAATGATCGCAGATTCAATACTGGTTCGATTAAAAGAAGTTCTCTGCTGCATGTCTTGAAAATAGCTCTGGATGAGATTTTTGACGCAACGCCGATGATCACGGAAACGTCTCCATCAAGATTCAGCCGGATTAATTATTCCCACCGCGATAAACTTCGCGCACCGAAAAATAACGAGAAAATTCTGGTTATTGATGCTGAGCAGTTTGAGCCGGAAGGTGAACTTTGCGACGCGGTAATGATTGTCAAAGCCTTTAAGCTCGGTTGGAAGCGCTTCATCGTTTACAAATATCGCGGTCAACGCTTTACCGGTTGTGGTTTCGGTCCGGCAACAAAAGATGTGAGGATTGATGTATACGGGGCATCCGGCGATTATCTGGCCTCGGGCATCGACGGCATGGAAATTTATGTTCACGGCAATGCCCAGGATCAACTCTGCCAGATTATGAAAGAAGGGAAACTTGTGGTATTTGGCGATGTCGGCCAGACATTCATGTACGGCGCCAAGGGTGGTGCCGCTTATATAATGGGCAACGCGGCGGGAAGGCCTTTAATTAATGCCGTGGGCAAACCACGTGTTGTTATTAACGGAACGGCATTGGATTACCTGGCCGAATCTTTCATGGCTGGTGATCCTCTCAACGGCGGCGGTTTTGTTATTTTGAACGGAATCGGATTTAATGACGTAGACGGATCGATTTACGAGTACGATTCGCCATATCCCGGTTCAAATATATTTTCTTTGGCTTCCGGCGGTGCAATTTACGTTCGGGACCCTCTTAAGAAATTGGTCAACGAGCAACTTAATGGTGGAGAATTTGCTGAAGTTACCGATGCGGATTGGAATCTTCTCGAACCATATCTTAAGGAGAACGAAAAACTTTTCGCTATTAGCATAGAAAGGCTTTTAACTGTCAACGGTCAAAAGAAATCACCGCAAGACGTATATAGAAAAATTAGACCACTGAAAGCTGTCGCCACCCACAAAGCAAGTGACGAATTAGAAGAGTGGGAGGATTAAAAAACATTCAAGCAATATATAAAGCTGTCCATGGATAAATATTTTTTCATGGACGGCTTTTTTTATTTGCGTTTGCGGAAGATTCTGGGATCAATTCCTAACTTTCTGATCTTGTACTGAATAATGCGTTTTGTTGTTCCTAGAATATCCGCGGCCTTGGTCTGATTACCGCCGGTTGCTTCCAAAGTATCAATAATCAGTGATCTTTCCTGTGCTTCAACAACAGAAGATAATTTACTGTGTTCAATCTTTTCTGTTTTAGTCTCTCTTACGTGTAATGAAGGCGGCAGATGCTGGCAATCAATTGTATCGGTATTACATAATAGCACCGCCCGCTCAATACAGTTTTCCAACTCACGCACATTGCCAGGCCATTTATGAGATAAAAAGACTTCTATTGCCGCCGTTGAAATCTTTTTAACATTTTTCCCCATTTCTTTGCTGTATTTCAAGATGAAGTGATCGGCCAAAAGAATTATATCACTTCCTCTTTCACGCAAAGGCGGTAAATAAATAGGAAAGACATTCAAACGGTAAAACAAATCCGCGCGGAAACGGTCAGAAATAATATCCTGTTCAAGATTTCTGTTGGTGGCGGCAATAATCCGCACATTGACGTTGATAACTCTGGAAGATCCAAGAGGTTGAAATCTCTTTTCCTGTAAAACGCGCAAAAGCTTGACCTGCGCAGAAGCGGAAAGTTCACCAACTTCATCCAGAAAAATTGTACCGCTGTTTGCTTCTTCAAAACGTCCCCTGCGTTGATGCAGGGCACCGGTAAATGCGCCTTTTTCATGACCGAATAATTCACTTTCAATCAAAGTGTCGGGAATTGCGGCACAATTAACCTGTACCATCGGCCCGTTCTTTCGCGGAGAGTTTTTATGAATTGCGTTGGCGATTAACTCTTTGCCGGTACCGGTTTCTCCGTTAATCAGAACCGTTGTATTGGAATCGGCAACCTGAGCCACCATTCCGAATACCACCTGCATGGGTTTGGAATGGCCGATAATATCTAATGAAGGCGCACGCGTACTGCCGACAATTTTGCGCAACCTTTCATTTTCTTCCTCCAGCGCACGAATATGGACAGCCTTGGCCATCAACTCGGCAACTGAAGAGAGTAATGCCAGTTCTTTGTCCAGATTTTCAACCTGCTGGGCAATCTTATCAGCGGATAAAACACCGACTACCTGAGCGTCATACATAATCGGAACACATAAAAATGAAAGTTCACCTCGGTTCAGATGGCGTCGCGCACCGGTGCGATCCAGAAAATGCGTTTCCTTGCCCAGATTTGCCACCGCCATGGGACGGCCGGTTTCCGCCACTTTGCCGGTAATGCCTTCCCCCGGTTTGTAAGAAACTTCCAAGCCGTCAATATTAATGTCATGGGCAATATCCAGCCAAGCTTCTTTCTTCTCGCGATCCAGCAAGGATATCATCCCGCGCTGCATGCCAAGACGAGAACTCATTTCCTGCAGGGCAGCCTCTAACTGATCGCGCAAATCTCCCGGCTGCGCCAGAATCTTGGCAATCGCGTGTAAAGCGGCTAATTCCTCGTAAGTATGAATGCTCAATATACGCTCTTTCTCAATCAAAGATTTTTTTGTAGCCTTACTCATAGATAGTTCAACTACCTGAAATTTATTTTGTTACAAAATTGTATCAATAGCAATGTTTTTTTGCATTCTGTTGTTTATTTGCAAGTACTGAACCAAATGTAAAAATTTTCTTAATAATTAAACAAAAAATTCCCTTAATAAAAAACCTATTACAAAGCACATAAACTAAAGTAGAATCCTAAAACTAATAAAATTGTTGAAAAATTCAGATATTCGCAATAGAGATAGTTTGCCAAAACATGCGGGGTATTTATGATTTCGAAAAGAGCTTCCAAATTTACGTCGTTTATCGTCATGGATGTCATGGCCAAAGCCGAGGATCTGGAGCGCAGGGGCGAAAATGTTATCCATCTGGAAGTGGGCGAACCTGATTTTCGTACACCGGAAGTCATCACAAAAGCGGCAAATGAAGCCTTATCCAAAAACAAAACCCGTTATACTCATGCTTTGGGTCTGCTTGAACTCAGACAAGCCATATGCGATTTTTATTTTAAAGAATACGGCGTTACTATTGAGCCCGATCAGGTGATGATATCCACCGGCACATCTCCTGCGCTGCTATTCGCGATGCTGGCTATCTTAGATCACGGAGATGAAGTCATCATCTCCAATCCGCGTTATCCCTGTTATCAGAATTTTATCCTCGCGGCAGGCGGTAAAGTTAAAGAGGTACAAACGTATCCCGAGGAGGGATTTCAGTACCGCCCGAAAGACATCAAAAAGAAACTTTCCGCGCGGACAAAGGCGATTCTGATCAATTCGCCTTCCAATCCCACCGGTATTGTTATGAGTGAAGATCAATTGAAGAATATCGCTCAGTTTCACAAACAATATATTATTTCCGACGAGATTTATCACGGCCTCGTATATAAAGACCGCGCTCATTCCATTCTGGAATTTACGGATAAAGCATTTGTCATTAACGGTTTTTCCAAATTGTACGCAATGACCGGCTGGCGTCTGGGCTATTGTATTTTCCCTAAAGAGTTTTCCAAAGTCATGCAACGTATCCATCAGAATTTTATGATTTCCGCCAACGGCTTTATTCAGTGGGCCGGGATTGCTGCTTTGACCAAAGCTAAAAAAGATGTGGCTAAAATGATAAAAATTTATGATGAACGACGCAAATATATGCTGGCGCGTCTGACGGATATGGGATTTGTCATTCATATGGAGCCGACTGGCGCTTTTTATGTTTTTGCCGACGCGCGGCGCTTTTGCAAGGATTCCTACAAAGAAGCTTTTCGCATTACTGAAGAAGTGAAGGTCGGCGTCACGCCCGGCATTGATTTCGGCAGTGGCGGTGAAGGCTTCCTGCGTTTTTCCTACGCCACATCTATGGAAAACATCAAGGAGGGATTAGACCGGCTGGAGCGATATCTTCTTAGATATTTTTAAGCGATCATAAGTAAATTATCGGTTTTTTATTCAGATTAAAGACTGAAAACCTCACATATTCCTTACTTATGAAGCTTCGAAGATAATCCTTGCTTTTTACTAATAATACCTGTACAAGCTTCGCCAGTGATCGCGATAGTTATTTACCTCCCCTCCTTTCTACTTCAGAAATTTCGGCAGGAAAATCCGGCTAATCGTAACCGAATCCAACTTTAGCGCCATGTTTGCGGCCTTATTTTGGCTCCCAATCATGGCACATGGCGGTGTGTTTTCATCAGCCATAACGAATAGACCTGGGTTCAAATGTCACAAATACTGAAAAAAGAAGGAAAAGAAAGAAAATGAGTTTTGAGAAGTTTGAGTTAAACGCGAAAATAATGGCCGGCGTGCAAGAGGCTGGCTATAAAGTACCGACACCAATCCAATTACAATCAATCCCGCCTATTATGGCAGGCCGCGATGTTATGGGGCTTGCCCAGACCGGAACGGGAAAAACAGCAGCTTTTGTGTTGCCTATTTTGCAGCGGCTGATGCAGGACCCGCGCGGTTATGTCCGCGCTCTGATTATTGCGCCGACGCGCGAGTTAAGCGAACAAACGCATAATGCGATTGTACAACTGGGGAGAAAAACAAATCTGCGCAGCGCATCCGTTTACGGCGGCGTGAATATCAATGGCCAGATCAATAAGCTGCGCAATAATGTGGAAATCATCTCCGCCTGTCCCGGCCGCTTGCTGGATCACATCAACCGCGGCACAGTGGATTTATCAAGGGTGGAAGTCCTTGTCCTTGATGAAGCCGATCATATGTTTGATATGGGCTTTCTGCCGGATGTCCGGAAAATCGTGAAACATCTTCCCGCGAAACGACAGACCTTGCTGTTTTCCGCGACCATGCCTGATGACATTAGATCGCTGGCCAATGATCTGTTGATCAATCCCGTAAATATTAAAATCGGCCACGCGGCGCCGGTTGAGACGGTTTCCCATAAATTTTACCCGGTACAAATGAGCGCCAAAACAGATCTGCTGAAAGAGATTCTTAATAAAACAGAAATGGATTCCGTTCTTGTTTTTACGCGCACAAAATCGCGCGCCAAGAGCGTGGCCCTGCAACTGGATAAATCAGGATACAAAGTTACTTCGCTGCATGGTAACTTAACGCAACAGAAACGACAGCACGCTCTTGACGGATTCCGTGACGGTCGTTACGAAATCATGGTTGCAACCGATATCGCCGCCCGCGGAATTGATGTGACCAGAATATCCCATGTTATAAATTATGATATGCCCTCGACGGCTGATGCCTACACTCATCGTATCGGACGGACGGGACGCGCCGCCAAAACCGGCGATGCCTTTACTTTTGTAACAGGAGAAGATATTGGCCTTGCCAATTCCCTGAAAAAAGTGCTCGGCGAAAAGCTCGAATACCAAAGTGTTGACGGATTAACTCTCAGTATGCCTGTTTACGACAACGTTCCCTCACGACGTAATAGTCGGGGAAGATTTACGAAACCAAATAATGATAGAAATCATTTTTCTCCCAAAGCAAGAATGAACAGCAGACCTAAGCAGCGTTCTTTTGATTCTTCAAATCGCAGTCAGTGGGCGCATTAAACAAAAGCAAGCGAATGCTTGTTGATGTTGTTCCTTATGAAACGAAGACTCTCCGAGGCTTGCCTCGGAGAGTCTTAAATTATTGGCGGTAGAAATTAATTATTTTGCTTTGCCGCTGATCTCGAGTATCCGCACACGAAGAATCAAGGTCTTTTTCATTACGTCTTCGGAAAAATCCTTGGCGTCACTTCTGTACTGACACATAATCAATTCGAGTGCTCCTTTTTTATCTTCCAAATTATCCAATATTTCCGCCGTACCTGATCCAATGACACTCTCGTATTTGGCTCCCCATTTGCAGGCTTGCTCCGCCTTTACAATTTCATGGAGAATATCAAATTCAAATCCAACGCGATTATTCTTCTTGATAATGTCAATCTTTCTTCCTTCCAGTGCGGCATGGAAATAAAGAAAGCGGCCGTCATAGCCGAAATTAAGAGGAACAATATAAGGCTGCCCATCGTCGCACACCGCCAGATGACAAACCTGACAACGTCTGATGACGCCGTCAATAACTGCCCTGTCTTTTATTTCCCTTTCTTTTTTACGCATTTTGTCTCCAACTAACGCGATCTTTCACCTGGCAATCATTTGATGCCAATTGCTTTAAAGAACGTATAACAGAAAACTCCATCCTGTTCAGCGGTTAGGTATAAATCTTTAATTCCCTTTTCAAAAATATTTTGTTCGATTAGTCCGGTCTTTATTGCCGGCTCTCGCACTCCTTCAATCATGGCAGTGAATGTCTTCTTCGTGAATCCATCAACTAGTTCCGGCTTGCCGGAATCAACATAGACCATGCGGGGAGATACGCGAACCGAGTTAAAGCCAGCCTGATGCAAGAGCGGATACAATTCTCTGCCTATCATAGCGTTGCCGCCGGCGCGATGTTGCAGTTCTACCTGACACTGGATTGCTTTTTGCGCGGCTTCGCTTGCTGGATAAAAATAGGCCGATCCATGATCTCCTTCGATTACTGTAATAGTGCCGCCCTGCTTTAAATATTTTTTCAGCATCTTCAGAACTTCTACCGGTTGCGGAAGATGTTCCAGAACAAAACAAATAAAAATATGGTCGAATGATTCCTGCGGATAAGGCAGATTGAAAATGTCTGCCTGCGCAAACTGAACATTGGTAATACCGGCTGCCTCTGCTTTGTTTCTGGCTTCATTGACAGAAACTTCGGAGATATCTATCGAGGTAATCAAAGCGCCGGGGCTGTTTTTCGCCAGCGTTATTGTCTGTGCGCCGACGCCGCAACCGGCTTCCAGAACCTTGCTTCCTTTCGGATATTTTGTGTCCGAATGCAGCAACTCAACTAAAGTAGAGGCCTGATCCTGCAACCTTATGTTTTCTCGCTCTTCGTAACCGTGAACGTATGCTTTTTTCATGCTTTCTCTGTTGATTCAGCAATTATGATATTTGCAGCAAAAATTAAGACAACACGATGCATTAGTCAAGGTAATTATCATCTTATGAATTTCGTTATTTTCTTTTTTTGAACTTACGCTATAATCACATTGATATGGCCGACCGGCAGATAGAAAAATCTGCTGTGTCGAAATTTAGCAAAAGCCAATTAATTTTTGTCCATGTAATGAAATTTAAATTTAGGAAGAATTATGACATATAAAATTCTGGGTATTGCCGGCTCTCCGGTTAAAAAAGGCAATGTTGAAACACTTCTTAGCAGGGCGATTGAAAGTCTGCCGGCAAAAAATATCAAATATGAATCTGTCAATCTTTCCAGATTGCAAATCAGCGACTGCATTCATTGCAATTTCTGTCTGAAAAAGCAGACGCGGGGGAAATACTGTTCTCTTAAAGATGATGCACAGGCGATCTTTGAAAAAGCAGAGGCAGCTGATATTATTGTTTTGGCCAGTCCCGTGTATTTCATGCGGACATCCGCGCGGATGGCGGCGCTGATCGACCGGTTCCGCGTCTTTGTTTTCGGTAATTTGACGGCGGGACGTATGAAAAATAAAATCGGCGTAAGCATGGCGGCCGCCTGGCTGCGCCATGGCGGCATCGAAACAACTCACTTGACGCATATACTGGCATTTCTGACACTGGAAATGATTCCCGCCAGTACCCATCGGGGAATCAGCCCCTTGGGCGCGTCAGTTTTAACAAGCATCAACGGCTCAGGAAACTTTGAGCAGGCTGTGTCCCTGGGAATGGAAAATGACGAACAGGGCATCCTATCAGCAAGACTGATTTTGCGGCGAGCCCTGGAACTTGTGAAATTAATAAAAAAATGAATCTAAATGACCGTGGATTGACAAACAAACTTATCAATTGTATTAAATGACGGTGTAAATATTTATTGAGAGATTTTCATGACTTTATCTTTACAAATAATTCTGTTGGTTGCCGTCCTGATTGCCATTGTTGTACTTTTTCTTTACATGGGCGGTTTGGCTGTGCAGAAGACGTGCTTCAAAATTATTGCCGAAATGGAAGAGGCCAGAGCGTTCAAAGAGGGCAGGGCTATTAAAATTCAGGATGAACGGAAAAATTTCTTTCGCGTGGGCACCAAAAACATTCGCCCCAGAGCGTTGAATCTTCTCATTGCCGACGGTCTGGTTATCAAAACCAACAACGGGAAATATTATCTGGATAAAGAAAAACTCGCCCAGGCAAAAGCTCAATTGATTAAAAAATAAAATTACCATGAAGAAAATTATAAACTCCATATGAGCAATAAAGCAAAAAAATTGTCCTTTCAGCCCGAAGCTCTCATAAAGAAAATTGCCCCTCTGTTCATTCTTCTGATTTTTGCGGTAATTTGTTTTTTTAGCCAGGCTTCGCAATCCGTAACTGTTGATGAGTTTCATCATTTACCTTCCGGTATATATAACCTGAAGACTTTCGACTGGCGAATGAATAACGAATCTCCGCCTTTAATAAAGTGCTTCCCTGCTTTAAGTTCCCTCATTACCAAACCTAAAATAGACACCGAATCATTTTATAAATCGCCAAATACGTGGGCAATGGGATACAGCTTTATGTATCTGAACAAGGACAGGTACCGGTCGATATTTCAATACGGGCGATGTATGATAATATTAATTGGCTGCGTGCTCGGTTGGTTGATCTATCTTTGGGCAAGAGAACTTTATGGCTATAAAGGGGCTCTTTTTTCCTTATTCCTTTATGCCTTCAATCCCAATATTGTGGCGCATTCTTCACTGATAACCATCGATATTGGCGCAAGCTGTTTCATCTTTCTGTCCATCTATTGTTTCTGGCGATATTTAAATAATAGAAGCGGTCATTCTATAATGATTGCCGGCGTTGCGCTGGGACTGGCCCAGTTAGCCAAATTTACGGCACTGCTTCTGTATCCCCTTTTTTTCATTATTGTAATTACGTTAATTCTCATCAACAGCGACAACCCCAAAGATGCAAAGCCTGTTGACTCCAAAATGAAAAGTGCGATGGGTTATTTAAAAGAATTTTGCGTGATTTGTTTAATTAGCCTGGTCGTTATCAACGCCGGTTATCTTTTCCATGGTTCTTTTAAACCTTTGTCTGAATATCATCTGGCCGGCAACTTCTTTAAAAATGTTTTTTCCTGTCTTTGGAGTGGATTCCCGATACCCTTGCCGTATGATTATCTCACAGGTCTTGACACTCAAATGAGGATTGCACAGGGAGGATTGCCTTTTTACGTCAGTTACCTCATAGGAGAACATTCCTTGAAGGGATGGTGGTATTATTACATCATCGCTCTTTTCGTTAAAAACCCTGAACCGTTTTTTATAATCTTGCTTCTTACGATTGTTGTCTGGATAGGAAACAAAAAAGGAAGACCGGACAAGACAACAATTTTATGTATTTGGATTCCGACAACAACATATTTTTTCTATTTCTCTTTTTTTACGCATATTCCCATTGGCATAAGATATATACTTCCAGTTTTTCCTCTTCTTTTTCTGGCAGCCGGTCATCTTTTTAATGATTTCATATTGGAGCAGAAAAGCATCAGGGCACTATTGGCGATTCTGGTTCTCTGCTGCATATTGATTACCGTATCTGTTTTCCCGAGATATTTATCCTATTTTAATCTTGTTTCCGGCGGTTCGCAAAATGGATATCGCTGGCTCATTGATTCCAACCTTGACTGGGGTCAGAGTCTGCCCGCCTTGAAAAAATATTTGGATGACAACCATATCGATGAAATAAAACTCGGATACTTCGGACGGGTCGACCCGACAATATATGGCATTAATTACTCTCTTGCCGAACAGGAGCCGTCCGCAGGAATATATGCCATTAGTATAAATTTCCTGGTGGGAAGGCCGTATTATCTTCTAAAAGAAAAAAAACGGGAATTGCTGTTTATTGATATGAATTATTTTAGTAAATACAGAACCCTTAAACCATCAGCTGTTATTGATAATTCAATTTACATTTTCGATACGAGAAGACAATGATCCGTGTCAACGGTCTGGTAATCAAAACGAATAACGGTATTATCTGGACAAAGAAATACTCGCCCAAGCTCAATTAGATTCTAAAAACACAAAAGGAGCAATGCTTCGTGTTTATTCATTAGCTTTGATTAGCCAACAAAAGGGATATCAGAACATGTTATTTCAATTTTTGTGTTCCTCAGCATCACACGTAATGCAGCTGCTCGGGCGTCCTTTTCTTTATGAGGTCCAACTATAATCCTTTCAATTGGCAGTTCAATGTCAATTGAATTGAAGAGTTCTATATAAGGTACGAGATGATCATTTTTGTTGCGAAACTTTCTCTCTTTTTCAGGTTTTAATATAGAACCATCTCTATTAGCTATATTTAATAACTCTTGATCTATGACCGTGGGAAAAACAACCGCTCTAACCTCATTCTCTTCCTTAAAGCCGCAATGCTTATATCGGCTAATGCAACTAACAAAAGGGATATATCCTTTTGAGGCATCGATTTCTTTTTTCTCTTTTATGAATTCGGGCGTAAAAAATTGTTTCACAGTATCAGCTATAATTGATATAAATTCAGAAAATTCTTCTTCTAACTTATTTTCATCATCGCTATATATAATATCAGCAAGAAGAATTGGATAATATTCGAATCTTTTTGATTCTATATCAAGTAATTCTTCCATTTTTTTAGTATCAAATACCAATGCAACGCCGCCGCCACTTCCATAACCGCGCCATTGACTCAATAGCCCGTTATTGTTGATTTGAAGGTTCTTATGCTGTCCACAAAATGACAGGATGTAGATTTCATCCCCAGTTGCTTCGTATTGCGCATCAACACTTACTTGCGTTTCGTGCTTAACAACATAGTCTAGACCACCCATCTCTTTAATATATTGCTCACTATTTGGAATTTGCTTAACTAATTCTTCACATGCCTCACGTACATGGGGAAGCATCAATGAAATCAATTTATCTCTAAACAAAACAATTTCCGAATAATCATTCAGAAATTTGAAGTGAGTTGCCCACAGAGTCTTGGATTGTAAAATTCCGATTAATCCATCCCAATTGGTATAGTGATACAGTTTTTCATAGACTTCTGATACCTTTTGCATATGTTTACCCTCTCGTTATGCACTTAAAAATTAACATATGAACTTCTCTTTTTATTTAACTTTATTCTTTTTTAGGATCTTTGGTGAACTCGTTTTTTTTCATCATTATCAACACTGCAGATATCGCCCCCTCCGTCATGCCGATAATGCGTTCCATCTGGCCGAGTGTTTGCGGCGCTATTTTGGTGAGCTTTGCTTTTAATTCATTGGAAAGACCGGGAACTGAAGAATAATCAAAATCCGGCGGGATTTTCTTTTTTTCCTGATCTTTTAATTTTTTCACGGCATCGAACTGCCGTTTGATGTAGCCTTCATACTTGGTTTCAATTTCAATCTGCTGTTTGACAAAAGAATCGCCTTCGTGCTCCCAGCCGGGAAACACGGAAAGGTTGTCATAGGATAATTCATAACGTTTGAGCAGGCCATGCAAGGTGGTGTGATTGTTCAAAGGCGGAGAGTTGAGCCCTGCCAGTTTCTCGTTTGTTTCCGCTGTCGGTTTAATGGACGATGATTTAAGATGCTCAATGCCCTGCTCTATCTTTTTTATTTTATCCTGCAGTTCCAGATAATGCGCGCGGTCAACAAGCCCCAGTTCACAGCCCTTGCCCATCAAGCGGATAACGGCATTGTCTTCTCTGAGAATCAGGCGGTATTCGGCGCGCGAGGTAAACATGCGGTAGGGTTCATCTACGCCGCGTGTGACAAGGTCATCGATCATCACCGCCATATAGGCCTCGGAGCGATCCAGAATAAAAGCCGGCGCACCCTGCACGGCACGCGCGGAATTGATGCCCGCCCACAAACCCTGCGCGGCCGCTTCTTCATAACCGGACGTGCCGTTGATCTGACCGGCGAGATATAAGCCCTGAACTAATTTTGTTTCCAGCGTGGGCTTTAGCTGTGTCGGCTGAACAAAATCATACTCAATAGCGTAAGCCGGTCGCATGATTTGCGCCTGCTCCAATCCTTTGACACTGCGTACAATCTGATACTGCAATTCCAGCGGCAGGCAATTGCCTAACCCCTTGGCATAAACTTCCTGTGTGTCGAGTCCTTCATGTTCCAACACCACCGGATGGCTTTGGCGTTCACCAAAGCGCATGACCTTGTCTTCGAGCGAAGGACAGTAGCGGGCGCTCACGCTTTTGATGACGCCGGAATAAAGAGGCGAGAACTGAATATTTTCTCGAATCACGCGATGTGTTTCGGCGGATGTGGCGGAAAAATAAGAAGGCAGACGCTCCGACCGCAGTGCGGCTGTGGTAAAGGAAAAGGGCTGGGGATCGGGGTCGCTGTCCTGGCGTTCGAGCCGGGAAAAATCAATGGAGGATGCGCAAAGCCTGGGCGGTGTTCCCGTTTTCATTCTGCCGATATCAAAACCAAGCCCTTTAAGATTATTGGCAAGACCTACGGAAGCCAGCTCTCCGGCGCGTCCTGATGGCGTTTGCGAAGCGCCGACATGCACCAGACCGTTTAAAAAAGTGCCGGTGGTAATCACAACTTTTTTCGCGCCGTAAAAATGTTCACTCTGATCCAGCATACCTATTACTCTGCCATCTTCAATGACCAGTTTCTCAATCATCGCCTGCCGGATATAAAGATTTTGTTGATTCTCGACTACCGCTTTCATCGTCAGACGGTAGAGTTGTTTATCGCACTGCATCCGGGAAGAATGTACCGCCGGGCCTTTGGAAGCGTTGAGCATTCTAAAATGCACGGCGGTTTTATCGGTAATCTTGCCCATCTCGCCGCCGAGCGCGTCAATCTCCTTGACCAGTTGTCCTTTGGCCAAACCGCCGATTGCCGGGTTGCAGGACATCAGAGCTATCGAGTCCAAATTAATATTAAATAAAATTGTCCGGCAACCCATGCGCGCGCAAGCCAGCGCCGCTTCGCAGCCGGCATGTCCGCCGCCGATTACCGCAATATCGTAGTTGTCAATTAAGTTATCCATTTTTCATCCGATTACTTGCGATTGTATAAAATCAATGTTAAAAACAATCAATCCTATCTGTCATGCCGGACTTGATCCGGCATCCAGAATATAAAGACTGGATTGCCCAATCGAGTTGGGCAATGACAATTTTTTGTCATGCCGTTGCAGAGATGAGCCTGCCCCGTACTTGATACGGGGGCATCCAGAGCTCTTTTCCCGCCCCTGGCGGGCGGGAATTAAAGGGAGGGGGATATTAAAGTTTTCACCCTCCTTTTGGTTTCCTCCCCTCGAGGGAGAAAAGAGAACACAGAACACCTGACAGTGTTAGGGTCACATGTTACATTATTTTTTTTACGGCATAGACTGTAAAAACACAACATAAAAAATGAGGCGGCTTTGACTAAACCGGATTTTTGGAAAAATTCTAAGAATTATTACGACCTGAAGAGCTACTGGCGGAATATGTTCGGTTGCAATGTGCACAAACTGGCAATTGACGCCGGATTTACCTGCCCGAATCGTGACGGACATGTGGCCGTTGGCGGCTGTATTTACTGCGACGGCAGAGGCTCGAAGTTGCGCCGGCAGGGAATTTTGCCTTTGGTTGCCGAGCAGATTGCTTCCGGTAAAAAATATTACAAGCCGCAAGCTTCAAAGTTTATCGCTTATTTCCAAACATTTACAAATACTTATGCCCCAGTAGAAAAATTGCAGGCCCTTTACGATGAAGCGCTGGCACAGGATGACGTAATCGGCCTATCTATCGGCACAAGGCCGGATTGTCTGGGATCGGATGTTGTTGAGCTGTTAAGCGAATATGCAAAAAAATATCACATCTGGGTGGAGTTGGGTCTGCAATCTGTTCATGATAAGACTTTGAGCTTTATTAACCGAGGACATAATTTTCAGCAATTCGTGGAAGCGGTAAATTCGCTTGCCGGAAGAGGTCTGAACATTTGTGTACATATTATCATCGGCCTGCCGGGTGAAAGCGACGAAGATGTACTGGCAACAGCCAGGACACTCGCGGCCATGCCGGTCAACGGCATCAAGATTCATTCGCTGCTGGCTCTGGAAGGAACGTCTCTGGGTGAAATGTATAAAAAGGGATCTGTAAATTTAATCACTAAGGAAAAATATGTTTCTCTGACTGCGGATGTTCTGGAAGTATTGCCGCCTGAAATGGTGATTCAGCGCTTGACTGCCGACGGTTACCGCGATATTTTCCTTGCACCGGACTGGGCAATGAATAAATTAGATGTGCTGAACTCGATTAATAAAGAGTTAAAGCGAAGGGACTCGTATCAAGGGAAAAATTACAAGATAAAACCGTAAAAAACCCATATGCTACGTTGCGCTTAATATTTTAGTCACTGCGATCTACGAAAAGGTAGGCCTCATTCCTAAATATTTGCGCGCCTTGCTTCTGGGCATTTTACGAAGTTATCAAAGGTGATTTCGATAATATGGAAAAAATTAACTGTAAATTGAGCATAAAAATTGCTAAGTGAATATCTATTAAATTTTTATAATGAGAGAATAGATGATAGCGATAATTAATTATAACGCAGGCAACATCACGAGCGTGGCGCGGGCACTGCAGAATATCGGGCAGGATTTTGTCATCACGGATGACACAAAAAAGCTCGATGCGGCATCGCATGTAATTTTTCCTGGCGTTGGCGCAGCGGGTGAGGCAATGGCTTACCTGCGTGAGAAAAAGCTCGATACCTGGCTGAAAAATTACATCAAAACAGGCAAACCGCTTTTGGGCATTTGTCTGGGAACGCAGATTATTCTGGATTACTCCGAAGAAAATGATACCGGTTGCATCGGCCTTGTTGCCGGTTCAACAAAACGATTTCCCGATAAATTATCTTCTAAAGGAGAGTTATTAAAGATTCCGCACATGGGCTGGAACAGCGTAAAGCTGTGCCGCTCTCACCCGGTCTTTAAGGATATTCCATCGGATGCTGAATTTTATTTTGTGCATTCGTATTATCCGGCACCGTCTGATGACGCAGCAGTTTTAGGAACAACTGATTACGGTATGAATTTCTGCTCAGTTCTGGCTAAAGAAAATCTTGTGGCCATGCAGTTTCACCCGGAAAAAAGTGGACGTCCCGGCTTACAGATTTTGAGGAATTTCTGCGCGTGGAGGGGTAATCCCAAATTATATAAAAAGGCAGAGGAAGGGGGGAAGGCAGGAGGGGGGAGACGTACCTTTGACGCCGAAAAGAGGGGAGGCAACGCAGCATATGGATTTTTTGCGAGGGCTTAGTAAAAGAATTATTCCTTGCCTTGACGTGCGCGCGGGCCTGCTCACCAAAGGCATCAAGTTCAAGGGTAACGTGGATATCGGCGATCCGGTAGAAGCCGCACGGGAATATTATGAGCAGGGCGCGGATGAAATCGTTTTTTACGATATCACCGCATCATCGGATAAACGCGACATCATGATTGATGTAGTACGGCGCGTGGCGGAAACGATTTTTATCCCATTTTCCGTGGGTGGCGGCATTCGCAATGTGGACGATATGCGCCGTGTGATTCTGGCCGGAGCTGAAAAAATCAGTGTCAACTCCGCCGCAGTGGATGATCCGAAAATCATCACCCAGGGAGCGAAAGCCTTCGGCAGTCAGTGCGTTGTGCTGGGTATGGATGTAAAAAAAGTGGAAGTTTCTGGTAAAATTCCATCGGGCTACGAAATAGTAATTCACGGCGGCAGAATATTTACCGGTATTGACGCTTTGTGGTGGGCAAAAGAAGCAGAGCGGCTTGGCGCTGGTGAAATCTGCCTTAATTCCATTGATGCGGACGGCACACAAACAGGCTATGAGCTCAATTTAACTTCACTTATTTCTAAAAATGTACGTATTCCTGTTATTGCGTCCGGTGGCGCGGGAAAGCCTGAACATCTGGCGGAGGTATTGACAAAAGGCAATGCCGACGCAGCCTTGATTGCTTCCATGGTGCATTACCGCACCTATACAATCGCCGAAATCAAACAATATTTAAACAACAAACAAATCAAAACGAGAATGCTTTGGTAGTTTGATTATTTTTCTGCTATGCAATGTGTTTGTGAAGTATTATAATAATGTATTAAGTCAGGAGGCTATTTAAAGTGGATGCAAAAAGATATGAATTAAATGTCCAGCTGGCGCAAATGCTGAAAGGCGGCGTCATTATGGATGTAACAAACGTTGAGCAGGCAAAAATCGCGGAAGAAGCGGGAGCTGTTTCGGTAATGGCTCTGGAGCGCGTACCTGCCGATATACGTAAAGACGGCGGTGTGGCCAGAATGTCTGACCCTTCGATGATTGCCGCAATTAAGAAATCGGTGACGATTCCGGTTATGGCCAAAGCGCGCATCGGTCATTTTGTGGAAGCGCAAATTCTGGAAGCTCTACGTATTGATTATATAGACGAAAGTGAAGTTTTAACTCCGGCTGATGAAGAATGCCATATTGATAAAACAAAATTCTCGATACCTTTTGTTTGCGGCGCGCGAAATTTAGGCGAGGCTCTGCGACGAATTGCCGAAGGCGCAGCAATGATCCGCACCAAGGGAGAAGCGGGAACGGGAAATGTTGTCGAGGCTGTCAGACACATGAGAACAATGAACCGTGAGATTCGCCAGCTTGTCCAGATGCCCATTGAAGAAGTAACTGCATATGCCAAGGCAAACGGTCTACCTTATGAACTGGCCATGAAAGTAAAGGAGCTGGGAAGACTGCCTGTTGTGAATTTCGCGGCAGGCGGTATAGCCACTCCGGCGGATGCGGCTTTAATGATGCAATTGGGATGCGACGGCGTATTTGTCGGTTCGGGTATATTCAAATCAGCCGACCCAGCCAAACGAGCGCGAGCCATCGTCAAAGCAACGGCTTATTTTAATGATCCCCAAAAAGTTCTGGAAGCTTCCATGGATCTGGGAGAGGCTATGCCCGGCTTGGAAATCTCGCAGATACCGCCTGAACAAATTTTAGCAGGACGCGGCTGGTAATTTATGTCTCTGCGTTTAGTAAACAACAAACCTGCCGTTATCGGAGTGCTGGATCTGCAGGGAGGCGTTCATGAGCATCTAGAACATCTGGATCGGCTGGGTATCGCTTACAAAAGAGTTAAGCTGGCGGAGGATTTTACCGACCTAGCCGGTTTGATTATTCCCGGCGGTGAAAGCACCTGTTTAGCCCGGCTGCTTAATATTTTTGAAATTAAGAATGTGTTACTAGACGCACATCGCCATGGAATGAAAATATGGGGCACATGTGCGGGAGCAATTTTACTGGCACAGAAAGTTGTTGGTGAAAATCCGTGCCTTGGTTTAATCAATATAACCATTGAGCGTAACAGCTTCGGCAGTCAACTCGATAGTTTCATCTGTGAAGCGCTTATTCCCGCCGTTTCTGCCCAACCGGTGCCTTTGACTTTTATTCGAGCGCCCAAAATTATTGATGTGGGTGCTGATGTGAATATCCTTTTACGAATTGACGATTATATAGCAGCGGCAGAAAATGAATCCATATTGGTTACTGCATTTCATCCGGAATTAACCGGATGCCTTGCTTTGCATCGTTATTTCGCCATAAAATGCGGTTTGAAACCAATTGTTAATATTCATGAGGATATTGATCCGCTTTGGAAAAATTCGAGTTGGACAAAACATGCCGGCATTGCTTAAATGGATTTAATCAAAAACATTGAAGAAAATTTTTTTGCAGTCAGCCGTTACTGGGGAAGTTTAAATTCTTCGCTGAAACAGGAAGAATCCATCTGCGCAATGAATACCGGCGTAATCATTTCGGATATTAATTGGGTTTGGAATGAAACGCCATTAAACAATGATGATGCAAAGTCCATCGCTGCAGTAAAAGAATATTACAAAAAATTGAATCTGCGTTTCTGGTGGTGGGTATATCCCCGTGGAAAATCACAAGATACAGCAAGAATATTAAATAGTTATGGATTGCGGTTAATTGACAAAGTTCCTTGTATGGCCGCGAATTTAGACGACTCGTTGTTAGACAGTCTAAAAACAGAAAATATAAAAATTATAGAGGTAAAAGACAAAAACACGTTGCATATATGGGAAACCATATCCTTCCATGGATTTGAAATGCCACCTCGTGCACGAGAACAATATGGCACTTATGTTTCTTCATTTAAACTTGGCCCTCAATCTCCACAAAAGCTTTTTCTTGCATATCTCGATGGGATACCGGCAGCGACCTCTCTTCTTTTCACGAATAAGAATTCCGCAGGAATATATTACGTGTCCACCCTTCCGGCGTACAGAAATAAGGGATGCGGTTTAAGCATAACACGGGCGGCAATGCAATCGGCAAAAGAGTCCGGTTTTAAGCATATCATTTTACAAGCAACGTCTATGGGCGCCAAGGTTTATAAACGAGCCGGTTTCCGTCAATACTGCCATGCAGAAATTTTCAAACTTTAAATTCGGTAGAAAGTGCATTTCTCTCGCCCTCCAGATAGAAAATCTCAACTACTGATCGTTAATGCTTCAAACTACCAAAATCAAACAATATTTCATTGACAAAAAAGATTTCATTACTATAGTATTAAAAATTATTGAGTAAATTATTTTAATAATCTGGCAAAAACCATATTTTTTATCAAGATAGTGGAGGATAGTATGGAAAATAATAATCGTAGAACATTCTTTATGTTCTTAATGGCGTTTTTAGTCGCTTTTTTTATTGTTTCTCTGGTGGAAGTTCTAAGATCTTCCATTATGCCTTCGGGAGCGCCGGAAATTCCGGCTGCATCAGCAGTAGAAGCAAATGTTCCTGGTTCTTTTTCCGATCTGGCTGAACGTATTAAACCAGCTGTTGTAAACATCAGCACAACAAAAACCTTTAAAGGTAATCGTTTGGGTCGGTCGTCTTTCAACGATTATTTCGGAGACGAGTTTTTCAACCGTTTTTTTGGTGATATACCTCAGCGCAATTTTAAACAAAGAAGTCTCGGTTCCGGTTTTATCATCAGTAATGATGGATATATTTTAACTAATAACCACGTGGTAGAAAATACAGATAAAATTCTGGTAAAAATATCCGACGGCAAGGAATATGAAGCAAAAATCATAGGCGCAGATACTAAAACCGATATAGCCTTAATCAAAATTAAACCGGACAATGGCCTATCTACAGTGGCACTTGGCGACTCTGATGCAGTAAGAGTGGGTGAATGGGTTCTTGCTATAGGTAATCCTTTTGGCTTGGATCAAACAGTCACCGCCGGTATAATCAGCGCGAAAGGTCGCGTCATTGGAGCTGGCGCGTATGATAATTTTATTCAAACAGACGCATCCATTAACCCGGGCAACAGCGGCGGACCATTGTTTAATATGCAAGGTAAAGTTATCGGCATTAACACGGCAATTGTTGCCCAAGGACAGGGAATAGGTTTTGCTATACCGATTAATATGGCAAAAAGCATTTTGGAAGATCTGAAAACAAAAGGAAAGGTAACTCGAGGATGGTTAGGCATTTCCATTCAGGATATTTCAGAAGATATTGCAAAAAGCATGAATTATAAAAGCAAAAATGGAGTTTTAGTATCCGATGTCTTTAAAGGTGATCCGGCAGATAAGGCAGGCATTAAAGTAGGTGATATAATTACAGAAATAAACGATAAATCTATTAAAGACTCCCATGATTTGCTTTTGACAACGGCTTCATTACATGTTGGCGAAAAGGCAACCATCAAAGCATTACGTGACGGCAAAGAAATATCTTTTCAGGTTGTTGTAACAGAGCGCAAAGATAAGCCGGAAATAGCAATGACAACAAAATCAAGCGGATATTTTGGAATTAACGCTCAGGAAATAACCAAAGAACTCGCCAAACAATTAGGACTACCTAACGATACCGGCGTTATGGTTGCTGACGTAGAAGAGGGCAGTCCCGCGGACGATGTAGGCATTCAGCCACACGATATAATTCTTCAGGTCAATAAAGTAAAAATAACTTCTTTAAAACAATATTCAGCGGAAATGAGTAAAGCTGCCGAAAAGAAAATTCTAAACCTTTTAATTAAAAGAGGGAATTCTAATTTTTATGTCGGCATGCATATAGAATAAAAAACTTAATCTATACTAATTAAAAAAAGGCAGGTTCTTAGAATCTGCCTTTTTTTATCCTTTAACAAATTGTAAAATGTTTCACGTGAAACATTCATTTATTAATTGTAGTTATTTTAAACCATTCAACCATTTTGAGTATTGATACATTTTAGCTAAAGCTTTAACAGCTCTTTCCGGAGTAATAAAGTTTACCCCTTTATTTTTACAACCGTCAACATTTGTAATGGTTCTGGTCTGATCATCATTAAGCAAATAAACCCCTACGATCGGTTTATTATATTTCTCCATTAATTTTACTGTTTGCTCAACTGTCTGTTTTTCAAAATTTTCGGTGTAAAGCAAAGAGCCTTCCACAAATTTCGAATCATAACTCTTGTCTACCGCAACAGTTGATTCCATAATTGCTTTTATCATTATCTTTCTACCTATAATACCCATGTGAATTATGGCATCGCAGTCAGACCACTGAATCAGCTCCTCAAGAATTTTCATATATGTTTCGGCATTCATTTCTCCAACAACATCTATCGGATTAGCATGACTCCAGAAAGGTGGCAGCAATTTATTAATTTTGTTTATTACTTCTTCTGATAATTTTGGCACTTTCAAGCCGTTTTCCTCGCATAAATCGGATGCTACAACACCCCATCCTCCTCCCAAAGTCAAAAGGCCAACTTTATTTCCTTGGGGCAAAGGCAAGGAAGAAAACGCCGCTGAAAGATCCAGCAAGTCCATCGGACTTTCTGCCTGAATAATGCCCGCTTGACGGCAGGCAGCCATAAATACTTTCATATCGGAAGCCATTGCGCCTGTATGACTGGCAGCGGCATGTGACCCTGCTGATGTACGGCCGCCTTTTAATACAATAACAGGTTTATTTTTACCGACTCGCTTTGCCGACTCAAAAAATCTTCGACCATTTTTTATGCTTTCAAGATATAAAACTACTGTTTTAGTTTTGTCATCAACCTCAAAACCTTCCATATAGTCCTCAATTGTAATCATCGCTTCATTGCCCGAACCACAAAAAGCTCTTATTCCGATATCTTCTTTCGCGGCAAAAGCCAAAAGCTGAGTTCCCAAATTACCGGACTGGGCAAGCAAAGCTGTCTCTCCTGCAGGTGGCCGAACATGCGAACCTACACAATAAAAGGATATGCAGGGATTACATATACCCATTGTATTTGGACCAATAATTAATATTCCCGCCTCGCGTGCCTTTTTAATCAACTCCTCTTCTAAAATCTTGCCTTCCGCACCGGTCTCACCGAAACCGGATGATATAAGTAAAACATTTTTTATCGATTTCTTTTCAAATTCCGGTATTAGAGACAAAACCTTATCTGCAGGAACCGTAACAACGGCGAGATCCACCGGATCAGGAATTTCTGTTACAGACTTAAAGACTTTTCTGCCAACAATCTCTCCGCCCTGAGAATTCACCAAATAAATTTCTCCTTGATATTTCCCGGCGATAACACCGGAAAACATCAAATGTCCCCATTTACTGATATTTGCGGAAGCGCCGACAAATGCAATTGACCTGGGATAAAATAACTTCCAAACGTGTTTTAAATCCGCAGGTATTGGATACTCCTTTTTATTCTTTCCCTTTCCCAAAACAATAAGAGCGTCAACAGCTGTAACCTTGCCTTCAGCAGTTACTAACAATGGATTAATATCTATTTCACTAATATCAGGCATTTCCATGCCTATCCGGGACAAACCTACAATTGTTTTAATTAATGCATCTTTATCCGGAGCAGACTCTCCCCGGAAAGCGCCAAGCAATTTTTGGGCATGCAACTCGTCAATCATTTTTCGCGCTTCGTTATCATCAAGAGGGGCCAGACGAAAAACAACATCCCCGATTGCCTCTGTAAAAATCCCGCCTAATCCGAACATGACTGTAGCACCAAATTGTTCATCACGAAAAAGCCCGGCAACAAACTCCCTTTTACCTTGAAGCATCGGCTGAATTAAAAAGCCCTCTAAGTCATCTCCTACCGCTTCTTTTATATTTAGGGCTGCAGATCGGACTTCTGCTCTGCTATTTAAATTTAGCTTAACCAAGCCTTTTTCCGTTTTGTGCGTAAGACGCGATCCTAATCCTTTTACGACAACAGGATAACCTGTTTTTTCCGCAGTAATTTCTGCTTCTTCTATACTGGTAACAATTTTTTCTTCTACAACCGGAATGCCATATTTTTTTAAAACTACTTTTGCTTCCGCTTCAGTCAATGCCATTCGATTTTGAGATTTTACTTTTTCCAGGATATCTATTATTGCCATATCTTCTCTCCATGTATTCATATGTTATTATTACTTTTTATATAAATATTTTAAATACTTACATATTCTTTATTTCCCTATCTTACAGAAAAATTATCATATTGTTTCTTTTGCGCTCAGAGGAGCTACAATCTTCCAGAAAAAATCAAAGAACTGATTTATTGTATCTGCAAGCGTCCATTTCATTCCATGAACATACCAGTTTTGTATATGTCTTTGTATAATCATAATATAAAGGTCGGCAAAGTAATGGTTTTCAATATCTGACATAACGGCACCCTTTTTCTTTGCCTTTTCTATTATCTCATTTAGTATATCAATTTCAGTTTCTCTTTTATAAGATTTGCTCGCCATAAAACTTTTCATAGGAACAGTTATAAAAGCAGTGATGGCAAGATCGGGGTTGTTGTCAAAAAAATTCATCGTCACCCAGAACAGTTTTCTGAACATTTCGCGAATATCTTCGGTTCCCGCTAAATGCATTCTCATCAATGATCCGAGATCGCGTAATTGTTCATCAATGATGGAAAAAAGAATATCTTCCTTTGAAAAAAAATATTTGTATATGGTTCCTGTACTGATTCCGCTTTCTTTTGATATGTCACGTATGTTTACTGCATGGAAATCCTTACTCGAAAATTGCCGTAAAACAACCGGGTATAATCGTTCTTTTAATTTTTCGGGAATTATAGGTTTATCTATTGTCATAATATCTGGAATGTTTTTGTCTTTTTAAATATGAAACATTGTTTCAAATGTCAAGCACTAATTAAAACAACGTTTCAATTCAAACAAATAAGTAAATTATATTAATATGATAGTTGTATAATAAATCTGGGTAATGCTGTAAAATACTTGTTTACCAACGACACCCTATCCATAATCAAGACATGATTCATCGCATCATGTGAGGACCCCTGCCATGAAAAACAATAAGATTGAGTGAGACTTCTCAAAAATTAAAATCAGCGATTTAATATTTGAACATTATCCGTGCAAGCAAGAGACTTTACAACAGATGCCTCATTCGCATATCTTTTTTATATCACTTCTGACAATTCGGACAATAGAAAGTGCTGCGTCCGCCCTGCTTCGTTCGGATTATGACGCTTCCACATGAGCAGCACCTGTTCCCTTCCCGCCCATACACTTTTAATTCGTTCTGATTTTCACCTTTGCAACCGTATAAATCACGCCAATCGGAAATGGAAGTTCCTCTCTTCTGAATCGCAACTCTTAATATTTTACCGGCGTGGTGAAATACTCTTATCCAGTCATCTTCTGTTAAAGTTGCCGCTATCCGCTCGGGATTAATTCCCGCGCTGAATAAAATCTCACAAGCATAAATGTTGCCTATACCTGACAAGACTCTTTGATCCATGATCAGAGATTTTATTTTTGCCTTCCGGCTGCCGTAATTTCTTACGAAACTTTTTAAATCAAATTTTTTAAAAATATCTTTATTAGAATCCCTTTCCACTTCATTTAATATTTTGACCGTTGCGAAACGGCGCGGATCGACAAGAAATATTTTTCCGTTATCAAAAGTAATTCCCCAGCGGCAATATTTCGGTCTTGTCCGGCCATCCTGCCAGAGCAATCTTCCTGTCATTCGTAAATGTATTAATATTGATTTCCCGTTATCAAGACGTATATCCAGCATCTTACTCTTGCGTTGGACAGATACTATACTTCTCCCCCCGATATTTTTCACGCCCGCTAATTTAGCGTCGTAAACTTTTGAGGATACTATTTTGTGTCCGTATATTTCCCTCTGCAGTTGACAGCGCAGAGTTTCTACTTCAGGCAATTCCGGCATGTCTGATCCCTCTTCTTTCAATGATAAAGCATTTCGTCTGACGTAATGATCCTTCTTACTAAAATTAATTTGTGATGCCTATTTCTTTTTTTTAATTAAAAATGTTTCTTCTCCAGAGGAAACTCGTCCCACCCGCCCGATCAATGATAATTTTTTGTGACCGGGTCATAAAGACATTTCAATCTCCTTTAAGAATAAATTTACGCCTGCCTGAATACATTCCTACCTGACTGAAGTTTTATCCAATCCGCTCTGACGCAGAATCTACGGGGATTAGCGCAGAATGATTATTCTCAGATTATGCACGCTTTTGAATATTGAACCGGCAAAATAGTTCTGCAAGAGTAGAAAATGTTTTTTTCGGAGACATCCTTCGTATAATATTTTTTTATTTTTTTTTGATAAAAATGCAAAAAAATGTTGACAAATATTTTTGTATGAGTACATTCTTTAATTAAAGAGTTTTTTTGCAAAGCAATTTCACGGGAGGGCAACCTTCGAAGGAGGAACAAATGGAAAGCGAGACCCTGTTTAAAGAGGAGGAGGAACCTCCTGGTCATTTGACCGGTCTTGTTAATGTTGAAAATAATGTAAGTGACTTTTTGTTGTTCAAGGAAGAATTTTCTGCTTATCCTACAAAACAAAAGTCAAATAGAGTTTTATTTCCTTTTAAAGATTCCACCCGCTCCCGCATCTTCCGAGAAAGAAATTATCCTGAAATTACCCGCCTGGAATGGTTCGATTGGCACTGGCAACTACGCAACGCCATCAGGGAAGTAGATGCCTTATCCGAAATCATCAACCTTTCAGATAACGAACGCCAGGCTATGATGCACCATTCGGGGGCATTACCCGTTTCCATAACTCCTTATTACGCAAGCCTGCTTAATCCCGATGATCCTTCGGATCCTTTGCGCCGCTCTGTCATTCCCGTGGTGGACGAATGCCTGCACACTGAAGGTGAAGAAGAAGATCCTCTGTGCGAAGATGTGGATTCTCCCGTTCCAGGCATTATTCATCGTTACCCCGATCGTGTGTTATTTCTGGTAACCGATATCTGCTCCACCTATTGCCGTTATTGCACCCGTTCCCGTATTATCGAACGGAGCAAGCATCATTTAATCAACCTTGAAAAATGGGAAAGGGCAATTCAATATATAGCCAACAATAAAAATATCCGCGACGTCCTGCTTTCCGGCGGTGATCCTTTAACCCTGTCCGATGAAAAACTGGAATGGCTGCTGGCGCGGCTGCACAAAATTCCTCACATCGAACTTATTCGAATCGGAACCAAGGTGCCTGTTGTTCTTCCCCAAAGAATAACCCCGACTCTCACAGCCATGCTAAGGAAATATCATCCTTTATGGATGAGTATCCATATAACCCACCCCAAAGAGCTGACTCCGGAAATGAGCGCCGCATGCATTCGTCTGGCCGATGCCGGCATTCCGCTGGGAAGCCAAACCGTCCTGCTTGCAGGCATTAATGATGACGTTGAAACCATGACCAGACTGGTGCACGGCCAATTGCAAATCCGGGTCCGTCCTTATTATCTGTACCAGTGCGATCCTATTCCCGGATCTTCTCATTTCCGGACACCCATAAGCAAGGGTCTGGAAATCATTCAAGGCATGCGCGGACATACTACCGGTTATGCCGTGCCCACCTATGTTGTTGACGCGCCCGGCGGCGGCGGAAAAATTCCCCTGCTTCCGGAATACGCCGTCGGATGGGAAAACGGCGCTTTACTGCTCCGCAATTACGAAGGCAACATTTTCCGCTACCCGGACAACCATGCAAAATCGAAGGATATACATTAAACCGGTGGGATTATTGCAGGAGCAGGTATCTTCAAATTGAGCCGCACAGTCAAAAAACTGAAAATCGGCATCACCTATGATTTACGCGATGACTATTTAAAAGAAGGATATGGTCTGGAAGAGACGGCGGAATTCGATCTTCCCGATACTATAGAAGCCATTGAAAAAGTAATTTTAGATAATGGCTTTGGGGCTGACCGGATCGGCAATATAAAAGCTTTAACCCGTCGGCTGGTGGCCGGAGACAGATGGGATCTTGTTTTTAATATTGCCGAAGGTATGTACGGTTTCGGCCGTGAAGCGCAAGTGCCCGCCATTTTGGAAGCCTATAACATTCCCTATACTTTTTCCGATCCGCTCGGTCACGCCATATCCCTCCAAAAAGGTACAACTAAACATATTCTCCGCGATCTGGGAGTACCGACGCCTGATTTTGCCGTAGTCAGTAATGTAAAAGACATTGATACAGTTAATCTTCCCTTTCCGCTTTTTACCAAACCGATAGCCGAAGGAACTGGCAAGGGCATAACGTCGACATCGAAAATAACCAACCGTAAAAATCTGCAAAAGGTCTGCAAACAACTCTTGCAGACCTTTAAGCAACCAGTGCTCATAGAAACATATTTGCCCGGCCGTGAATTTACCGTGGGTATTTTGGGAACAGGGCCGGATGCCCGATCTCTCGGGGCACTGGAAATAATTCTCCGTCCCGGCGCGGAAAAGAATGCCTATTCGTATGAAAATAAAGAACACTACGAAAAACTGGTCCAGTATGTTCTGGTCAATGACGATGAAGCAAGTCAAGCCATGGAAATTTCACTTAGGGCATGGCGCGGACTGGATTTAAAAGACGCGGGGCGCATTGATCTGCGCTCTGATGCCAATGGGGTCCCGCATTTCATAGAAGTTAATTCCCTTGCCGGACTAAATCCCGTTCGCTCGGATTTGCCCATTTTGTGCTCTAAAATTGGAATGAGTTACCACGAGTTAATCAGCGCGATCATTGAATCAGCTTTAAAACGCGCTAAGCAATAATCATCCATAAAGGCCGAAATACTTTTTATGAAAAAAATTGTGATTCTACACAGTGACATTTCACCGGATGCCAGCCAAGATGAACTCGATTGCCTTCAGCAGGCCGAAGCTATCGCTGAAGCTCTGCGTACACTTAATTACGAACCGGTTCTTTTACCTTTTGAGCTCAATTTGAATAAAAGCATAACCATGTTGAAATCATTAAAGCCTTATGCTGTTTTCAATATTGTGGAAACTCTGGACTCCAAAGGCAGTTTGATTTATTTTGCTCCCGCTATTCTTGATATGCTGCAGATCCCTTATACCGGCTGCGGTACGCAGGCCGTCTTTCAAACATCGAATAAACCCCTGTCCAAGAAAATCATGCACTATGCCGGTATTGCTACCCCATCCTGGATGGATCAGGAGGGGTTTGGCTCCCGGACAGACACCGCCGGCATATATTTGATCAAGTCTGCCTGGGAACACGCCTCTATCGGTCTTGATGAAGACTCGCTTATCCCTTATATCAACAACGAAAATCTTTTACAGGAAATGTATCTTCGCAAAGAAAAGCTTGGTGGCTCCTGTTATGCCGAAGCCTATATTGACGGCCGGGAATTTAATGTCGCTCTCATATCCGGCAAAGAAGGAGTCGACGTATTGCCCATAGCGGAAATGCTATTTCAGGACTATGCCCCGGACAAGCCGAAAATTGTGGATTATAAAGCCAAATGGATCGCAGACTCCTTTGAATATAACAACACCATACGAAAATACGATTTCCCTGAAAACGATGTTAATCTGATATCGGAGTTGCGTGAAATCGCTTTGCGTTGTTGGCATCTTTTTGCTCTACGCGGGTACGCTCGCGTAGATTTTAGGGTCGATAATAACGGTAAGCCTTGGGTTCTGGAAATCAATTCCAATCCCTGTTTGTCACCTGATGCCGGTTTTGCCGCCGCGCTGGGGCAAGCAAAAATAAAATATCACGAAGCAATCGGTTTGATAATCGAGAACGCCTTGAAATAATTTTATGAATAACTTTATCTATCGCCAGCAAATAAAACATTCCGATATTGAAGCCATTGCTGATATCGTAAAATCCAGCGGTTTCTTTTCCGCTGAGGAAATAGACATCGCCCTTGAACTGGCGGAAGAAAAGTTGACACAGCCTCATGACAGCTCTTATCAGTTTTTATTTGCTGAAAAAGAAAATCGTGTTGTCGGATATACCTGTTATGGCCTCATTCCCGCGACCCACTTCAGTTACGACATTTACTGGATTGCCGTATTAAAAGATATGCGCGGTCACGGACTGGGAAAGCTGCTTATGATCGAAACCGAAAAGCTGATTCACGCCGGCGGCGGCAGACAAGTATATGCGGAAACATCATCGCGGGACCTGTATAAACCGACACACAAATTCTATGAAAATTGCGGTTATCATCAGGAAGCTTTTTTAAAGAATTTTTATTCCGAAGGTGACAGTAAAATTATTTACTCTAAGACCCTTAAATAACAAGTATTAATACTTTTTTGCGTTTTTTTCACAGTTTTAATACTTGCATTTTCCCTGATAATTCGCTAGAGCACTGCCAGAAATTTTTAAACTAAACCTAAAGGAGAGCAAGGAGGTTTTTCTCATGCGCCTTTTTCCTAAGACAGAAGATTTTTTTGAACTTTTTGAAGAGCTGGCCAATAAAATTGAAGAAGGCGGAACGCTTTTTCTGGAAATGGCAAAAACCCGCGATTATTCCGAAGTGAGGGTTGCCAAGCTCAAGGAAATTGAACATGAAGCCGATGTGATTACTCATAAAACCTACGAAAAAATGCATAAGACTTTCCTGACGCCGATTGACCGTGAAGATATCTACGCTCTTGTCAACAAAATGGACAGCATTATGGATGTCATTGAAGCAACGGCTGTCCGTATTCATCTTTATAAAGTTAAAAAGCCGGCGGATGAAATTATTAAACAGGCTGAAATTTTAAAGGATGCCATAATAAAATTGAAAAGCATCATCCATGCGATGCGCAGCATGAAAAACTCCGAAACGATTCTGGCAGACTGCGTGGAAATCAACACGCTGGAAAATGCCGGTGATGTTGTTTTGAGAACCATTATGGCCAATCTCTTTGAAAACGAGAAAGACGCCATCGAACTTATAAAATGGAAAGATATTTTTCAACTCCTGGAAGAGGCAATTGACGTTTGCGAAGATGTATCCAACATCGTGGAAGGGATTGTCCTGAAACATGCTTGATTCGATGGCATTTGTTGTTTTCCTTATTATCGCTGCGCTTGCTTTTGATTTTCTCAACGGCTTTCATGATTCGGCCAATTCTATTTCCACGGTCGTTTCCACAAGAGTGCTCTCACCAAAACATGCTGTCATCTGGGCGGCTTTTTTTAATTTTGCCGCCGTCTTTTTTGTAGGCACATCTGTAGCACAGACTATCGGCAAAGGAATCATTCATATTGATATTGTCGATAATCTGGTAATTCTGTCCGCCTTAGGCGGCGCCATTATCTGGAACATTGCCACATGGTATTATGGACTGCCAAGCAGTTCTTCTCATGCCTTGATTGGCGGGCTAATCGGAGCGGGAGTATCAAAAGCCGGAACAAGCACACTGGTCTGGTCGGGCATTACCAAAACAACTGTTTTTATAATCGTTTCCCCTGCTGTTGGCATGGTGTTGGGCTTTTTTTTCATGGTTCTGGCCATGAATATGAGCCATAATTCCAATATGGCCAAATCCGATAAACTCTTTCGTAAACTCCAACTTTTTTCCGCAGCGGTTTATTCATTAGCGCACGGCATGAACGATGCGCAAAAAACAATGGGTATCATCGCTATGGCGCTTTTTAGTAAAGGGTTGCTTGGCCCTACCTTTCGTATTCCCGTTTGGGTGATTATCTCCTGCTACACCATGATTTCTCTGGGAACCATGTTCGGCGGTTGGCGGATTGTCAAGACCATGGGAACCAAGATCACTAAACTTCGGCCAATGGGCGGTTTCAGTGCCGAAGCTGCGGCTGCATGCTCGATCATCGGTGCGACGGTAGCCGGAATTCCTGTGAGCACAACCCACACGATAACCGGCGCAATAGTCGGTGTCGGCGCCACCAAAAGACTTTCCGCCGTGCGCTGGGGTGTTGCCGGAAATATTATTTGGGCATGGATTTTAACGATACCTGTTTCCGCCGCCATTTCCGCTGTCATCTATCTTTCCGTAAAATATTTTATATGTTGATATTTCCCGTCATCCTGACAGAAAATAATATTGATAATTTTTATTTTTTGCCATAAATTTATTTTCGTTGTATATTTCGCATATAATTAATTTTTTAATCAAGGAGAGTTCATGCCGAAAAAGCTTGTGCCTTTTACAAAAAATCAAATTGAAAAAATAATCAATAAATATCCGACGCCTTTTCACATTTATGATGAAAAAGCGATTCGCGAAAACGCACGTAATTTTAAACAGGCATTCTCCTGGAATGAAGGATTCAAAGAGTTCTTCGCTGTCAAGGCGGCTCCCAATCCCTACCTGATGAAAATTCTTCACAAGGAAGGTTACGGCGCGGACTGCAGTTCGCTGGCGGAATTGATCATGGCGCAAAAAACCGGCATAACCGGCGAAGAAATCATGTTTTCCTCCAATGACACGCCTGTTGAAGATTTTCGACTGGCCAAACAATTAAAAGCTATTATCAATCTGGATGACATCAGCCACATCTCTTATCTGGAGAAATACGCCGGTATGCCTTCCTTGATTTGCTTCCGCTACAATCCGGGCAAATTGAAAAAAGGAAATCATATTATCGGCCATCCGGAGGAAGCAAAATACGGCTTCACGCGGGAGCAGCTGTTTAAAGGTTATAAAATCTGCAAGGAAAAAGGCGTTAAAAGATTCGGCATTCACACTATGGTCGCTTCCAATGAACTCGATGCTGCTTATTTTGAAGAAACCGCGGAAATATTGTTCAAACTGATAGCGGAAATTTCACAAAAGCTGCAAATCAAATTTGAATTTGTCAATATCGGCGGAGGCGTGGGTATTCCTTACCGGCCGGAACAAAAACGCATAGACTTAAAAGCAATGAGCCGCGGCATCAGGAAACAATACGAAAAGATCATTGTCGCCGACGGTCTTGCCCCCATTAAACTGTTTACGGAATGCGGTCGCTATATCACCGGCCCATACGGCTATCTGGTGTCCCGCGTTCTGCATATCAAGGACACTTATAAAAAATTCGCCGGTCTTGATTCCTGCATGGCCAATCTGATGCGCCCCGCTCTTTACGGCGCTTATCATCATATCACCGTTATGGGCAAGGACAACAAACCACGTAATGTTGTTTATGATGTGACCGGCTCGCTGTGCGAAAACAATGATAAATTCGCCATTGACCGCAAATTGCCGAAACTGGAGCAGGGCGACATCATTGTCATTCATGATGCTGGCGCGCATGGCTTTGCCATGGGTTTCAATTATAACGGCAAGCTTCGTTCGGCGGAGTTGCTGCTAAGAGAAAACGGCGAGGTCATGCAGATCCGGCGCGCCGAAACAGTAAATGATTATCTGGCCACTTTAGATTTTAAAGGCTTGTCCGGTTTCATGGTGTAATCATAAATCGGAAAAACAAAGCTTTCATATAGTGATGTAAAATGAAGTTGTTGATATTGTATTTTTCACCCACAGGGATAACTGAAAAAATCGCAAAAGTAATCGGAACCACATTTTTGAAGCTTGGCAGCCAGGTCAGCATGCATGATATAACCTCTCTGGCAGGCAGAGAACAAACAATTGATTTGAAGCCTTTTAACGCTGTGGTTTTTGGAATGCCGATTCATGCCTGGCGGGCCCCCAGAGCCGTAAAAGAATGGATAAAAACTATTAACGGCCAGGGTAAAAAATGTTCAACCTTCTTCACATACGGCGGATTCGGTGTTCACCCGACCCATTATTCCACAGGACAGCTTCTGGAAAATCAAAACTTTACCATTGTTTCTTCGGCGGAGTTCCTTGGTTTTTATTCTTATAGACGTCCCGGCCAGAAATTCAGGGAAGACATTATGGACGATTCCTATTTTGACGAAGCGAAGGAATTTGCCAGAAAAACATACAAACGATTTACCGGCGAGGACAAAGCTGTCCTGGAAAAAATCCAGTATACCAAAGAACAGCTTGATTCTCTGGAATCGCTCAAATTTAACGTACTCACCCAACTGCCGACCAGGGGTGGAGAAAGCTGCAGCATGTGTATGCTGTGCGAGGAAATGTGTCCCACCGAAGCAATAAAAGCCAAAACCGGTGAAGCCGACAGGGAAAAATGCATCGCCTGTTTAGAATGTGTCAATAATTGTCCGGACAATGCTTTGATAGTAAATGATATATCCGACGGCTGGTCGTTCAAAGTGGAAATGGAAAAATTCACCGGGGAAAGCATGAAAAAACTGAAAAGCAAAATATACTTGTAAAAGGCATTATCTGCCGTCCGTATTATTTTTTATCGCAATTACCGCAAAATCAACAAACCGCATCAAACACAAAATTTAGCTATAAAGCGGTAAGCTTATATCAGTTCATAAAATTCGTTTACGCGGCATTCTTCAAGCTTTCCTCTGATCGTCTCTGAAGAAACCTCAGAGCTGAAACGCCGGGCAAAAACCAGCTTCAAACCGTTTTTAAGTTTTATATAAAGTTTTTGATCCAGATGCCGTGAGCCGGATATGCCGCCGTAATCGATCATTCTATCTACAAATTCTTTGCTAAACAGCGTATTGGAAGTGAATGTTTTTTCCTCCGATGCCTGTTCAAGCCTTCGGGCCACCACAAAATCACGACTGAATATACGGTTGAACACAGGCATCTTGTAAACTTCATCTTTTTTCAATTTGCCGATTCCTTCATCAAGTGTTACCCAGCCGGTGGATCCGTCGGGCATTTTCTCCTTTACTGTCGTGTGAATGCCGATACGTATTCCCAATCCATAAACATTGAATCGCAGGGTAAAATCTTTTTTGATATTCTGGATTACATTTGTTGTGAAAGAAAAACTATCTCCGACAATCCGGTTTTCCCTGGAAGCCGGTATAAACATCCAGAAACTGTCGCCGCCTATCGGGTAAATACCGGCGAGTCTGTCCTTCTCAATAAAATGGTATTTTTTCGATAGCGCAATCTGGGTGTTGCGCACCATTTTATAAAAATCATCAAGCACAATCTTGTATAGTTCATCCCTGTTATCCCTTAAAAATCGGGAACTGCCGATCATATCCGCCGCAACCACATGATAATGACTTGCATGTCTGCTCATACAAACTCTCCGGAAACAAATATTTATTGTTCAGCACATCAACAATAATATTGATTTTTATTGTTAAATCGCAAAAAGATCAAGATGAAATAACTACTTACATTTAACGGTTTTGCCTGTAAATTCATTATAAGAAATCTTGCTATATTTTGATTAGTTATGATAAACATTTTCCGGATTAAATATTTGTCATTTCGAAGCGAAGCGAGAAATCTTGATATTAGGAATCTCAAACGTTTAAGATTCCTCACCCCGATAAATCGGGATTCGGAATGACGCGAAATAATGTTTTTATTGTAAAGAACAATCCATGCATTCAAAAACAAACAATGCCATAGGCGTATTTGATTCCGGAATCGGGGGGCTCACGGTCGTCCGATCGCTCATGGAACGTCTGCCTTTTGAAAACATCATTTATTTCGGCGACACCGCGCGCGTGCCCTACGGCATCAAATCTGTGGAAACGATAAACCGCTATGCGGCGCAAATTACCGAATTCCTGATTAAGAAAGATGTAAAATTATTAATTGTCGCCTGTAATACCATGGCCGCCGTCGCCCATCAGACAATTATTGATTTGTCTCCTGTTCCCGTACTGGAAGTTATTGACGCCAGCGCCCGCATCGCCACTAAAAATACCCGCACCAAATCAATCGGCGTGATCGGGACACCGGCAACAATCAACAGCAACGCTTACGCCCGCGCCATCCACCTTTTGGACAAAGATGCCAAAGTTTTTTCACAGGCCTGCCCTCTTTTTGTGCCTCTGGTGGAAGAAGGCTGGTTCGATCATCCGGCAACCAGGCTCATCGCGCAGGAATATTTAAAATCGGTTATTGCCGAACAAATTGACACGCTGGTTTTGGGCTGTACACATTATCCTCTTTTAAAACCATTGCTGCAGGATGCTATGGGAAAAGAAGTCAATCTTATTGACTCGGCGGAAGCAATGGCTGATATTGCCGCTGATTTGATTGATCAACAAAATATAGGCAACAAAAACGACGCGCCGCCTGAGTATACTTTTTATGTCAGCGATTTGCCCTATCGCTTCCAGACAATAGGTGAGCGTTTTCTGGGAAGAACACTGGGACGCGTGGAACTGGTGAACTTATAAATTATGAAAATTCTTCTTGCCGGCTACAATTTGGATTACGATCTCATCCGCTCACTAAAAGACAAAAGCGGGCTGAAACAGGATTTAACTCCTGAAACCATATCGGCGGCCTACGCGCGCATCAGCCGCAGCCCGAAGCCGGTCAATGAACTACGTGAAATATCACGCGAGGAAGTGGACAAGGCGCGTCAATCCAACCGCAACATCGTTTTTGAAATGGGACACAGTTCCGTGGCCGAACATGCCGTTTTCAATATTGATGTCATCGGCGTCTCCCGGTTGCTTGTGGAAGAAATTGAAAAGTTTCGTCTTTGTTCCTTTACAGAAAAATCGCAGCGTTATGTTTTGTTTAACAAAGATTTTATTATTCCCGAAGAAATCAAACAAGCGAATTTGGCTGATTTGTTTACTTCCACCGTCGAAATGCAAAACGATTATTACCACGTACTTTATGAAAAACTCAGACCTTATGTTTTTGAAAAATACAAAGGCTTGGCAGAAAACCCGGCTAATAAATCGATGCTGGAAGGATGGGCAAAGGAAGATGCCCGCTACGCGATATCTATGGCAACTCAAACACAATTGGGCATGACGATTAATGCGCGCAATCTGGAGCTGATGTTGAGACGCCTGGCGGCCCTGCCGTTTGCCGAAGCGCAGGAATACAGCGAACAATTATTTGCGGTAACAAAAGAAATCGCGCCTTCTCTTATCCGTTACACTCAGGCCACGGATTACGACAAATTCGTAAGACTTAATTTGCGCCGCCAATCTGAAGTCTTTTTACAAAAAAACGCATCCGGTTCTAAAAAAGTAACACCCGTGAATTTAACTTTCTTTTCTCCCGCCGCCGATAACCGCATTGCCGCCGCATTGCTGTTTTCTTCCTCCGACCTGAATTATTCCAAGTGTCTGAGCCTAGCTGGCAAAATGACTCCTCAGGCAAAAAGGGCATTATTCAAAACAGCTTTTTCCAATTTGCAGGCGCATGATGCCGTATTGCGGGAAATGGAAAATGTTGATCTGCAATTTGAATTGATCCTGAGTTCCAGTTGCTTTGCCCAGTTAAAAAGACACCGCATGTCCACCATTATCGCTCAGGAATACAATCCTCAACTCGGTGTAACGGTGCCTCCGTCCATAAAAGCCATCGGCCAGCAAAAGGATTTCATGGACATCATGCGCCAGACACAAAACGCCTATGAGCAAATCCGTCACAAAGCGCCACTGGCCGCCGCTTACGTTTTGACCAACGCGCACCGCAAACGGGTACTGATGAAATTCAATGCCCGTGAAATGTATCATCTGGCGCGCTTGCGCGCAGATCAACACGCGCAGTGGGATATTCGCGATCTTACGGAAAAAATGTTGAAACAAGCAAAAAAGGTTATGCCCCTGACGCTTATGATGGCCTGCGGCAAGGATAAATTCCCTGAACTCTTTAAAAAAACTTTCCCCCGCGAATAATTATTCCTTTGCGCTGATTATGAAAATAGCCTCAAACAAAAAACAACTATACATTCTTATTGTTACAACCCTCAGTTCATTTCTGACACCGTTCATGGGTTCCGCCGTCAACGTCGCCCTGCCTGCCATAGCGAAAGAATTATCCATGACGGCTTTATCTCTGGGCTGGGTGGCGACATCTTTTATTCTGGCCGCCACAATAACCCTTCTTCCTTTAGGACGGCTGGCCGACATCTACGGACGCAGAACATTTTTCCTGTACGGAGCATTAATTTTTACCGTGGCTTCCTCGCTTTGCATCCTTGCTCCAACACAGTTTTTCCTGATTGCCGCACGTGCCCTGCAGGGAGTCGGCGGAGCAATGATTTTCAGCACGGGCACTGCCATGCTTATTTCAGCTTATCCTCCTGAAGAACGCGGCAAAATCATAGGAATCAACACGGCGGCCATCTATATCGGACTAACTATCGGTCCGTTTATCGGAGGATTGCTTACTCAACATTTGGGATGGAGATATATTTTTCTTTTTACGGCCATTTGGGGCTTGATTATCATCCTGGTTGTTACTTCAACGATTAAGGAAGATCGGACGGAAACAAACGGTGAAGGTTTTGATTTTACCGGCTCCCTGATTTATGGAATTGCTCTTTTTACCCTGATATACGGTCTTTCCCAGTTACCGTCATGGAACGCAGGAATTTTGATCCTCATAGGAATTGTGTTTCTGGCCTTATTTATATATCAGCAGTTAAAAAGCCGGTTTCCTTTAGTTGACATTCACTTGTTTTTGAGCAACAAGGTCTTTGCTTTTTCTAATTTGGCCGCTTTGATTAATTACAGTGCCACATTTGCCATTACTTTTCTGCTCAGTCTTTATTTACAGCACATCAAAATGCTGACTCCTTCACACACAGGAATCATTCTGATAGCCGCTCCGGTTGTTCAGGCGTTTCTTTCACCATTCGCCGGAAAACTGTCTGATCGCTTCGAACCGCAGATTATTTCATCCATCGGTATGGCGCTGACTGTAACAGGCCTTGTCCAATTGATTTTTATCAGCAGCGAAACAAGCATAGAATACGTTTTGTGTTGCCTTGTTTTGCTGGGCATCGGCTTCGCGCTTTTCTCTTCTCCCAACGTCAACGCCACCATGAGCTCCGTGGAAAAAAAATATTACGGTGTTGCTTCCGCCACGCTGGGCACCATGAGGCTTACCGGCCAAATGTCCAGCATGGGAATCACCATGCTTATTTTTGCCGTTATTATAGGAAACCATCCTATTTCCGAAGCGAACAGCTTTCTTCTTTTAAAAAGCGCCAAAGTTATTTTTGCCATCCTGGCTGTTGTCTGCGGCGGAGGAATTTTCGCGTCGCTTGCGCGGGGGAAAATGCATAATGGCAACAACAATCACTAGTTTGTTCATCGGATTGACCGCCGGCGTATTCGGTGGCATCTTGGGCATCGGCGGCGGGTTGATTATGATTCCGCTCATGGTCGAAGTGTTAAAGCTCACCCAGCACAAAGCTCACGGCACCTCTCTGGTGGCGCTGGTCTTTACCGGAATCGGCGGAGCGATAACCTATTCTTTAAATGGCGCGATTGATTTTACCGCAGCCGCGCTTTTGGCCGTAACGGCAGTACTCACCGCGCCGTTGGGCGCCCGTTACTGCAATGTTCTTACGGAAAAGAATCTGAAAAAATATTTCGGGGCTTTTCTGATTTTCTGCTCGGCTCTTTTGTTCTTGAAACCGTATCTGACCAACTTTATCGGAGTGGTTCCAGGCTACGCTAAAATAATGATTCTTTTAACAACTGGAGCCCTGACCGGATTTCTTTCCGGCATGATGGGAGTCGGCGGCGGCACAATCATGATTCCAGTAATGGTTATCCTGGCAGGATTCACCCAGCATGTTGCGCAGGGAACATCTCTTTTAGTCATGGTTCCCGCAGGCGCCATCGGCGCATTCACCCACGGGAAGATGGGCAATGTTGAAAAAGGAATCCTCTGGGGACTGATCCCCGGAATTATTTGCGGCACTTATCTCGGCGGAAACATCGCCAACATTATCCCGAATGACACCCTGCGCCTGATCTTCGCCGTCATGCTGATTTTCGTCGGCCTTCGTTATTTCAGAACTTCGTCCCCTGAATAGAGTGGCTGTTGAAAAACGCCCATCTGCTGTGTTGCGCTCCGTTCGCGTCGTTGCGACCTACGAAATAGTAGGCCTCACTCCACGATACTCGCGCGCCTTGCATCTGAGCATTTTTGAACAGCCCCTACGTTTCTTATTTCCCATATTACTAATTTTATGGCAGAAAAAAAACATTAATCTTTAATTTTTTTGAAAGTAATATAAAAAGTAAATTTCAGCGCGGGGTTTTATGCCGAAGGAGTTGTCGGCGTTTGCAATATTAACATATCTCTATATAAACAATGTTAAATAAATTAAATATTTTTACGGAGGCAAATATGACATGCATTTTTAAACGAGAATTTTTCTTACTTACAATTATTATTTTACTCAGTGGCTGTGACGCAGCTTTGGTTTTACATACATCTGATCCTGGGCAAAAATTATGCAATGCCTATGAAATGATGGAACCCAATGGGCGATTTATACCTGCCAAACGCTTTATCGAAGAAGCTGAGAAAATATATAAAGAAAAAGGAGACAAGCAAGGACTTGCTGAAGCGTATCATGCTTTTGGGAATCTTTATAAGCATGGGCCTGTCGGTAAGCTGGAAAATAAATATAGGGATTATGATTTATCAAGACAATACTTCGAGCGTGCTTATAATATCTATGATGAATTAGGTGATGATATGGGACGTGCCAAATGCTTATTGGGAATTTCACAAACATTACAAAATGATAAAATAAAAGAGTGTGAATACTTAAAAAAGAGTCTCGAAGTTTATTATGAGGGAAAGAAGAAAAATCCGTCCGCTGAAATGCCAATTTTAATAAAGTCCGATTTTCCTACATTTATTAATGATGTAATCCAAGGTTTAGGTTGTAAATAATTACATGCCCTACATACAAAATAAATATTTAACCATGCAATACAGCCGATTGCTGCGCTCCGGCTGATTTTTTGTTCAAGTCTTTAGCTAAATATGAAGAAAAAAAGCCGGAGTTGATCTCCGGCTTTTCTATTATTGTTTTTAAAAGTCGCAGCTGTTTAGGAGCTGTTCAAAAATGCTTAGATGCAAGGCGCGCGAGCCATGAGGAATGAGACGTATTTTGTGCATACGTCGCAATGACGAAAGGCGACGCGCAACGCCGCAGATGAGCGTTTTTCACCAGCTCCTCTACCCGAGCATCTTTGTCTGCACGCTCTTGAGGATGTCTTCCGTCTCCTTCATCATCCCCTGCACCAGATCATTGACTGTGGGCATGTCGTTGATGCGCTGTGCCGCTTCACCGGCCGCCAGAAGCGCCTTCTCCTTATCGCCCTCATAGGCGGCTTTCATAGATTCAAGCTCAAACATAATCAAATTCATATCGAGCGTCGCCATATCATCGGGTGTTCCCAGAAAACATCCGGGTGATTTCTGCAGAGTATTTTTCGCGTGTTCTTCACTGCGCGGATTTTTAATCCAGCGTGCCGGCCCGACAAATCCGCGGGCAACAAGCGTGCCACGGTCGGGTGTATCAACAACACCTTGTCTCCAAATCTGCGGGAAATCGCTTTCCTGCGTTGCGAGGAATCTTGTTCCCATCTGGACGCCATCCGCGCCCATTACCAGCGCCGCGGCCAGAGTCTTACCGTCGCAGAAGCCGCCGGCTCCGCATACCAGTGTCTTTGCATCGGAAACCGCTTCGACCACCGCAGGCAGTAGAATCATCGAATGCACCGGCTCCCATGATGTATGGAATCCGCCTTCATGACCGGATGCCACGATAACATCGACGCCCGCTTTTTTGCATCGCAGCGCGCCCTTGACAGAAGGCACGACATGCATCCAGGTAAAACCCGCTCCCTTAATTCTCTCTTTCCAGGGCACCGGATCGCCCGCGGAGGTGAAAATCACCTTGAAGTTTTTTTCCATGCCCGGAGTTGCCGCCCGCACCTGAATGGCCGCATTGACGATAAGCTCTGCTTGGAAAAGCAATTCAGCAGAAACCATTACATTGATGCCGAATATACCACCTTTATCTTTCGTCAATCGATAGGCTCTTTTAAGCATTTTCTCCATTGCGACCATAATGTTGTCTTCCGGATTGGCCTCGGCACTCTTGATCCAGTCATTGTAGATAAACGGCAGGAAATCCTTATTGCAGAGCCCGCTTGTGGAGAACAAGCCCAGCACTCCTGCGTTGGCCGCGGCTACGCCAAGGTTGTTGTTGCTGAAAGGACCCATGCCCGCCTGAATGATGGGATATTTAATTCCGGTCATGTCGCAAAGTCTGGATTTAATCATGAAAAATCCTCCGTCTATTCTCTTATTCGTTTTTTCAGCTCTTTAATCAAATTATTGAGAACATCGCTGGCATCGCCAACCACGGCCACATCAGCCATTTTCATCATTGTCGCCTGCGGATTTTTATTGATCGCTACGATGAAATCGGCCTCCCCTAGTCCCGCTGTATGCTGAATCGCGCCGCTGATACCGAAGGAAAAAAGAATCTTCGGCTTGATGTGCTTGCCCGCCTGCCCCACCAAAGCACCGTGATCAGCCCATCCGGCATAAACCACCGGTCTGGTGGCGCCGACATCGCCTCCCAGAAGCTTGGCGAGTTCCTGTAGTTTTTTAAATTTTTCTTTATTGCCCATACCGCGACCGCCACAAACTATAACGGAAGCGTTTTCAATGGTATGTTCTTTTTCCACGGAACGTTCATATTCAATGAGACGAACGCGGGATTTAGGCAGATTTTTCATCAGGGGTAGACGCTCGACAATAGCTTTTCTTTCATAGTCATGCGGTATTTCTTTAAACGTTCCCGGCCGCACTGTTGCCATTTGAGGACGATGGAATTCTGTAACGATTTCCGCGAGCATGTTTCCACCAAAGGAAGGAGCGGTCTGGAGCAATAATCCGTCTTCGGCGATATCCAGTCCGACACAATCGGCGGACAATCCTGTTTTCAAACGTTTAGCCAGCCGCGGCGCAAATTCACGGCCAAAATCGGTCGCGCCAATCAGAATAATTTCCGGATCTCTTTCTTTAGCCAGAGCTTCGATTATCGCCAGATATCTTTCCGTGCTGTAACTTTTCAAAGCAGGATCATCGATCGCCAGAATCCTGTCCGCTCCGTGCGCCGTGTATTCCATAATCCATTCGTCAATTTCATGGCCGAAAATCAGCGCGCAAACTTCCGCATGAATTGTTTTGGCCAGGGCCACCGCTCTGGCAAGCAATTGCAGGGTCACACGGTTTTGATAATAATTGCGGTAATCGCCGAATACCCAGATGCTTTTTTTTCTATTTTTTATCATCGAGTTTTTTTTCCTCAATGGATTTTCCTATTACAGTCCCGATTTTTCTCTGATACTTGTCGAGAAATTCATTGACAACATTAGAAGCCGCGCCCTGCAGGAGCACATTGCCTTTTTGCGCTTTTCTCAGGAAAACCCTGCGCACTTTGGTGCGCGACCCTTTGGTTTTTATTGATGCACCGGTAAGACCTAAAGTCTTTGTATCCAGCACAATAACATCTTTTTCATCAAAAGCGTCTTTCAAACCGGCGAGTCCGGTATAACGCGGTTTATAGTTTTCCATGGAAATAGTGACCAGCGCAGGAAATTCCATTTCCAGTGTTTCGCGGAAATTGTCCACCAGACGGCGCACGCGCAATGTCCGGCCTGCAATTTCCAGTTTTTCCACATAAGCCGCTGCGGGCAAATCCAGCTCTTCGGCCAGTTGCGGACCAACCTGCGCGGTTTCACTGTCCGCGGTATAAGCTCCGCATAAAATCAAATCATATTTCGGACATTGTTTTTTGATCGCTTCCTTTAAAACCAGTGAGGTGGCAAAAGTATCCGAACCGGCCAGCAGCCTGTCGCAAATCAGAATTGCTTCATCGGCGCCCAGTGCCAGCGCTTCCCGTAAAACTTCTTCGGAGGCCGGCGGTCCCATGGTTATGGTGGTAATTTTCGCGGAAAATTTTTCTTTGATCTGCAGAGCGGCTTCCAGAGCGTGCTTGCAGGCCGGATTCATCATTCCCGCCGCCAGATCGCGCCGGAGCGTGCCGGTTTTTTCATCCCACGGCAGTTCGGTCACCATAGGAACTTGTTTTAGACAAACAACCAGATTCAACATATTTTTCTACAATATCAATCGAGAGAGTATTGAACGCGCGATAACCATGCGCTGAATTTCGCTGGTGCCTTCATAGATTTCTGTAACTTTCGCGTCGCGGAAATACCTTTCCACATCATATTCCTTGCTGTATCCATAGCCGCCGTGAATCTGCACGGCAAGCGATGTGACCTTGGAAGCGACAGTGCTGCAGTAAAGTTTCGCCATTGACGCCTCGCAGCCAAAGGGAGCGCCTTCATCTTTCAGCACACAGGCTCGATATAACAGCAGACGCGCCGCGGCGATTTCAGTTGCCATCTCGGCAATATAATTTTGAATCGTCTGCAAAGACGCAATAGGTTTTTTAAACTGCTGTCTTTCCCTGGCGTATTTTACCGCGGCTTCAAATGCGCCCTGAGCAATGCCCAGCGCCTGCGCGGCGACACCGATACGGCCATTATCGAGCGTGGCCAGACCTATTTTCATTCCATCGCCGATTTTTCCCAGCAGATTTTTTTCCGGCACGCAACAATCTTCCAGAAACAAAGAGGAAACCGGATTGGCGCGCATGCCGCAGAGGTCTTCCAGCTCGCCGCGCAAGAATCCTGTATATTGACTTTCGACAATAAAAACACTGCTCTGTGGTTTGCCCGGTTCAAAACCGGTCAGGGCAAAAATCAAGGCCAGATCACAAATTCCGCCGTTGGTAACAAATATTTTGGTGCCGTTTAAAACGTATTCCTGATTTTTTTTGACTGCGGTGGTCTCGACGCTTGCGGAATCGGACCCGGCATTGGCTTCCGTCAGACTGAAAGCGCCGATAAATTCACCGCTGGCCAGCTTGGGGAGATAATGTTTTTTCTGTTCGGGAGTGGCAAACTTAAGAAAAGGATAAACGGCAACACCGTTATGCACCGTAACGCACAAACCTACTGCCGCACAAACACGGGATATTTCCTCCACAATGATTGCGGCGCTGACGGAATCAAGGGCCGCGCCGCCGAATTCCTTCGGCACCTGCAAGCCAAAATAATTAAGCGCCTTCATTTTTCCAATGACTTCCAAAGGAAAAGTTGCTTTGCGGTCTATTTCAGCCGCAATAGGCGCAAGTTCCGTCTCAGCGAAATGCCGCACGGAATCGCGGATAAGTTTATGCTTGGCACAGGGATTAAGCTGCAATTAAGTTTTCTCCGTCAAAAATACGTTTTGCACAGATAACTTAAAATAAAAGTAAAATCAAGTATGTATTGCAAATGAAATACACCATTTGAATTGCGATATCCAGCATCGCTAAACGATCATACATATTACGTTCTATGGTTTCGTTGTTAGACATTAAATGTTTATATCAGGGAAATCATAAACGCAGAAGACGGGCATTAATTCTGTTTATTACCAGTCGTCACACTGAATACAATGCTAAGAAGATTGTTGAGAATTACGAGGCGAAAGGTAGAGCGCTTACATGAAATTGAAATGTCTTATTCCTTATAATTAACAAGAAACTCCTTTGCTTCATCAAGAGTTTTCGCAAGAGCAACGTTTTTTCTTCCGGAAAAGATCTTAACAGTTTTGAAAATAACCTGCATTACGTTTTCTTCCACACCATAAACCGCAGCGCATTTTATATACGGTTCGTTCCCTTTTAAATAGTCTTTCAGGGGGGCGGTTACCGACATGTCAAAACTTGCGCCCTTGACATTAACAAGAGCCAGCACCGATTTTTCAGGCTGAGTGCGGATCACTTCTCTGGCTTTTTCCATCCAAGGGATTGCTTCATCTGGTTTACCGTTTTCAAAATTTTCATACAATATTTGAACACCTTTATGCGTTATAAAACTTACTTCCGGCATTTAAAATGTCCTCCATTGCGCATTGTTGAATAATTTAACATAAAATTGCCGCGTTTAAAATGGAGACTTGAACGATTCAATCTCTTTTTATAAGAGTTTGATATACAGAATCATTGAAAGACACTGTCACAAGACCGCCCAATGGTTCCCATCCCTCTTTTATTAAGTCATTAACTTTTTTTTCCAATACTCTAATTGCTGTCTCCGGTCCCCATGCTCTGCTGGAAGCAACCATATATTCCATAATTTACCTCCTCTTATTGTTTGCATCTATTAAATATTTAGTTGTATTTAAAGAAAAAATACGTGAATAAAAATTGTCAAATTTTTAAAAAAAGTCAATCCCTCGAAAGAGGGATATTTATGATTGAACGAGAAAATAAGACTTACAGGAAGCTTAAGTCCTGATAATTCTTACACCTGTTGTCTGGAAAACTTCCTATAACATTAACCCTCTTAATGATTTTCCGGCGCAGGTTGCTTTTTTACTTTTAGTTGTTATTATTATGCTTGATGACTAAAGAAAAGATTCCGACAACACCTGCTATTTTAGCACTTAAGGCGCAACGGGCGGATTTTACTCTGCATACTTACCCTTACGAGGAAAGGGGTGGAACAAAAACAGCGGCGGGCAAATTGATGGTTGATGAACACCGCATTATCAAAACGCTGATCATGGAGGACGAAACAGGCAAACCGTTTATTATTTTAATGCACGGCGATAAGGAGGTTTCCACAAAATCGCTCGCCAGAACCATCGGCGTAAAGTCGGTTTCCCCATGTAACCCTGCCGTGGCGGAAAAACACACGGGTTATAAAGTTGGCGGCACGTCGCCTTTCGGCACACGCAAAGTCCTTCCTGTTTATATGGAACGGACCATTGCCGATTTGCCGGAAATTTTTATAAACGCGGGCAGCCGCGGTCTGCTGGCGCGGATACCGGTTGCTGAAATTGTAAGAATACTCAAACCGGTTGAGGTGAGCGTTGCTATATAATTTGCCTTTTTAAGGCAAAAAAGCGATAATAGATACAAGGTCAATTAATATGCCGGACAATGTAATCATCCGCTGTCTCAATTGCGGAACAAAAAACAGAATACCTCATAAAAAACTCCAGGGAAGGTCTCTTTGCGGCAAGTGCGGCGCTTCACTGGATGAATTGATTATTCGCTGTCTTAAGTGCGGGACAAAAAACAGAATGCCCGAAAACCGGTTGGATCAAAAACCCTTATGCGGCAAATGCAAGGAGCCGCTGATCATGCCTCAACAAAAAGTCATGCCTTTCGATGTAACGGATCAGACATTTTCCCGTGAGGTGCTGACTTCAGACTCGTCCGTTTTGGTCGATTGCTGGGCGCCATGGTGTGTTCCGTGCCGGACTTTATCTCCCATTATTGATGAGCTGGCTTCCGATTATGCAAATGCGGTAAAAGTCGTTAAGCTCAATGTTGATGAAAATCCTTTGACCGCCTCACAATACGGAATTCGCAGTATCCCGACTATGCTTTTCTTTAAGGAAGGCAAGATGGTGGATAGAGTAACCGGAGCGCTGCCCAAAGAACAAATTGAACAGCATCTGTTATCCATAATCAAGACGAACTAGGCATGATAAATCTCTGATGAAAAAAAACAAATCCTTAAAATACCAATGCAAAATTTTCGATGTCTGGGAAGAAGAATTCGATCTTCCCAACGGTAAAACTGCCAGGCAAACCTGGATTGATCACCAACCCACGGTTGCCATTGTTGCCGTCAACGAAAAAAACGAACTGCTTTTGATAAAACAATACCGCAACGCCGTTAAAAAGGATCTGCTGGAAATCCCCGCCGGTTCTCTCGATGGTAAGGAAGAATCGCCGGATGTCTGCGCCCAGCGCGAACTGGCCGAGGAAACCGGCTTTCAGGCTAAAACCATTGTTAAACTTTTTGAAGGTTATTTGCTTCCGGGATACTGCAACGAATACATGTATTTTTTTCTCGCCAGGGATCTGATCCACGCGCCGCTGACCCCCGACGACGATGAATTCATTGAAACAATCCCCGTCAGTTTTGCCCGTGCGCAGGAATTAATTAATAACGGTGAAATAATCGACGCTAAAACCGTTTTGGGGATAACGCTGGCCGAAAAATTTTTACAGCATGGCTGTTGAAAAACCCTCAAACATCTCTTCATTGAAAGTTTCTTGCCAGAGGCATAAAGTTTTGTTAGACTTCGTTGCAAGTCCGGCATCTGTTATATGAAAGAGGAGGCATCTGCATGATCTACAATGAAGAATTTGAAACCATGCCCCGTGAAGTCATCAAAGCCCTGCAGGTTAAAAGACTGCAACAGGTTCTGGAACGGGTCTACCACACGGTGGGATTTTATAAAAAATCTTTTGACGCCGCCAAGGTCAAACCCGGCGATATCAAATCCATCGCCGACATGAAAAAGCTTCCCTTTATTACCAGAAAGGATTTGCGTGACAATTATCCGTTCGGATTATTTTCCGTGCCCATGAGCAATGTTGTCCGTTTGCACACTTCTTCCGGCACCAGCGGACGGTCTGCTGTTTTCGGATACACCAAACGCGATATTGAAACCTGGTCGGATCTCATCGCGCGCTCACTTGTCGCCGCCGGCATCACAAAAAACGATATCATTCATAACGCTTTTGGCTATGGATTGTTCACCGGCGGTTTAGGTTTGCATTACGGCGCCGAAAAAATCGGCGCCAGCGTCATCCCCATGTCCGGAGGAAATGACAAAAGGCAGATCATGATTTTGCAGGATTTCGGGCCGACCGTTATTTGCGCCACACCTTCTTATGCGCTGCATTTGGCTGAGGAAGCAAAAACTCTCAGCGTGGACAGTAAATCATTGAAACTGCGCGTGGGCATTTTCGGCGCGGAACCGTGGAATAATAAAACGCGCGATGAAATTGAAAAGGCTTTCGGCATAAAAGCGCTGGACCTTTTCGGTTTGTCGGAAGTCATCGGGCCGGGCATGGCAATGGAGTGTCTGGAAGGCCGCAATGGCATGCATGTTTTTGAAGACCATTTTATCGTCGAAGTCATCAATCCTAAAACCGGCGAAGTGTTGCCGGAGGGAGAAGAGGGCGAACTGGTTTTCACAACACTTACCAAGGAAGCGGGACCGCTCATCCGTTACCGCACCGGCGACGTATCGCGCCTGATAACAGAGCCCTGCTGCTGCGGCCGCAGTCATGTCAAAATGGAAAGGGTATTGAAACGAAGCGACGACATGCTGATCATCCGCGGCGTCAACGTCTTTCCATCGCAGATCGAAGCCATCCTGTGCGATATCGAAGGATTGCAGCCCCATTATCAGATCGTCATTGATAAGGCGGGCGCGCTGGACACGCTCGATTTACAGGTGGAAGTCAACGAAAAGATTTTCAGCGATTCCGGCGGCGTCAAGGAACTGCAGAAAATCGAAAAACGAATCGTCAAGGATATGACGGATTATCTGGGCATATCCGCGCGGGTAAAGCTTGTCGAGCCCAATACGCTGCAGAAAGCAGAATCAAAAATTATTGACAAACGCCGCTTTTAAATTACAAGGGGGTCAAAATGAAAGTAGAACAAATATCGGTTTTTCTGGAAAACAAACCCGGCACGCTTGAGCACGCGACGCGCGTACTCAAAGAGGCCAATATCAATATCCGCACTTTATCCGTGGCGGAAACGGCTGATTTCGGCATTCTGCGTTTGATCGTTAATGATGTCGAAAAAGCCAACAAAGCCCTCAAGGACAGCGGCTTCAGAGTGAGCAAAACCCCCGTTGTCGCCGTAGAGGTTCCCGATAAACCGGGCGGACTGCACAGCATCATGGAAGTCGTCTCCAAAGAAGGCATCAACGTGGAATATCTTTACGCCTTCGTGGAGAAAAGCGGCCAGAACGCCGTCATCATCTTCCGCTTCGACAACCCGGAAAAAGCCATTGAAGTTCTGACGAAAAACAAGTTTACGGTGATACCGGGAAATAAATTATACGAATTCTGATGACACCGTAAAGCACCCATATGCTGCGTTGCGCTTCAGCCCTCGTCGTTGCAACGTACGAAAAAGTACGCTTCACTTCTGCGGCTTCGCGCGCCTTGCCTCTGGGCGTTTTCCAGCGCCATCAAGTAGACCGATTCATATAAAAAATGTTACATGACAAAGGAGAAAGAAGAATGCCTGATATCGCATCAATTGCAGCAATCATGAGCAGCATCAAGACAGCTACTGAAATAGCAAAGTTCCTTAGGGAAAGTGATCTTTCTTTGGAAAAGGCAGAACTAAAACTGAAGCTTGCAGATCTTGTAGGAAGCCTCGCAGATGCAAAGATGGAACTCATAGCGATTCAAGAAACAATCGCGGCAAAAGATCTACGAATTGCAGAAATTGAAGAGGCCTTTCAGTCAAAAAACAACCTCGTTCGATACCGCGATGCGTACTATGCTGTGGATGAAAAAGGCAATGCGGCAGGTGAGCCCTATTGTCTGCGTTGTTGGGAAAACGACCACAAAAAGCGACAGTTGGTTAGCGATGCAAAGGATCATGGAACCACGGTTTGCACGACGTGTGGTCATCGATATTCGCACAACATGGCTTATAAAATCAATAATCCAATGGTGTAAGTATACAATGAATGAAGCAATATCTGAAGCTATAAGAGAGAAACTGATGCTCGAACTTCGATATCACGGCTTCTCCCGCATTGTCGAACCCCATGCATACGGAAGAGATAAGAACGGAGATGAAATACTACGTTGCTATCAAGTATCAGGTGGCAGTGAAAGTGGCGAACGGATAGGCTGGAAATTGCTGAAGGTAAGAGACGCTTTTTCTTTGTTTGTTACATCTGCCAGCTTCGCTCCTCGTTCGGATTATCGACGAAATGATAAGGCTATGGAGTACATCTTTTGTCAACTGTAGTAGACCCCCAACTATCAAGTGGATCGGGAACAGTACACTTGCACCTTCCGAGAGACACAACACGTAATTATTGAATTCCGGGGAGAAAACACTTAATCCTCCGCAAACACCATATTAATCCTTCAAAGCGAAGGTAAAAATCATCTTGACGAGTGTAAACAAATTGTTTACTTTTTAAACATGAATGCAAAAAATAATCTTCCACCGGTGCATCCGGGTGAATTTTTAAAAGAGATTTTGGATGAGATGAACCTTTCTCAAGCCGGATTTGCCCACACCATAGGTCTTTCGCCTATGAGAATTTCTCATATCGTCAAAGGCAAGCGGCCCGTTACCGCCGAAATGGCCCTGTTATTCGGCAAGGCGTTTGGCCAGTCGCCGCAGTACTGGATTAACTTGCAGGCGTCTTACGATCTGAAAACAGCGGAAAAGGGTATACGGCATAGACTAGCCGGAATTCACGAACTTGTACACGCGTAAAAGTTATGACGATATAATAATTACATAACCGGCAGGAGGGAACGATATGTTTACTTTCAGTACAGACGTTAGCTCCATTTTGGTGTGGCTTGTTTGGATTGCGGCATTTGTCGCCTTGTTCGGTTCTAATGAGATTGGCCGCAGATTCAAATGGGCAGGTTTTGCCCTGTTCGTCGTCTTGCCCACCATTCTGACAATTTTGTGGCTGACGGTATTGAGCCAAACGGCATACATGGACTGGTTCCATCTGGCCAAGGTTTATTCATCCACAGCAGGCTGTATCGGTTTCTGGTGCATCCGGCATATTCGCGGCACAGGCAAAAATGGAAAAGTTTGGAAGTTAAGTGAAAAGAAATGGGCTTTATGCTTTCCGCCTCTGATTCTGGCCATCAATATTCTGGAAGCTGTTATGCGCGATTTCGAAGTAGGCGCAAAATATACAGTGCCGACCATTGAGTTTCTGCACAATCAAATCCAGTACTACATCGGCGGCTCATGGAACTACATGAACGCCATCGCCGGCATCTTAAACATCATCACCATCACCGGCTGGTTCGGAATCTGCGTACGCAAGAAGACTGCCAGTGACGGAAGCATGGATATGTTGTGGCCGGATATGCTGTGGTTCTGGATTATTGCCTATGACCTCTGGAACTTCGCCTACACATACAACTGCCTGCCGGGCCACTCCTGGTACTGCGGATTAGCATTATTGCTCGCTCCTACACTTTGCGCATTTACAGTAGGTAAGGGCGCCTGGTTGCAACATCGTGCCCAAACCCTTGCCCTGGAATGTATGTTCGCTCAAACATTTCCAGCATTTCTCGACAAGGGCCCATTCGCTGTACAGGCAAGCGCCAGCGCGGAAATTGCAGCGGCGGCAAAAGGAATTGCATTGACCAAAGAAGGTTTATATCCAGTCACTTCTGCAACACCGGATACCACGGCATTGTTTGTCGTAAGTTTTCTGGCTCTGCTTTCGAACATCGCCGTATTCGGTTATATGATATACAAAATTGCGAAAACAAAACGCAATCCTTACATGGGCGAGCTCTATACCGATCTTAACCAGTACAAAGGAGTTAAAGCGCTGTCCGAATAATACCAATTCTAAATCAAAGCGCTATGTTTGTTGGCACAGCCTGCCCCGGCGCAGGCCGGGGTCGTCGGCTTCCGCAACGTATGTATAATACGCCTCGTCGCCTCCTCCTAGCCGCCTCAATATCATCTTTGATTTAGAAACGGTATAATGGCCGGATAAAAAGGCCATCGTTTTAGGCGCTGCTGGCTTTTATTCAGATATCTTCTAAGTCTTGCTTTTTTGCCATTCTTTGGTTTTCCAACGCTGATGGAACCAAAACCACTGGTCCGGATATTCACGAATTACGTCTTCAATAATCTTCGTGAAACGTTGAGTATTCACCTGCAAGTCCGTTTCATAATTGTCCGTACAAACAGCCTCAAGGAAAGGTTTAAAAATAAGTTTGTATTGGCCCGATTTCTGCCTCGCCATAAAAACCGGAACCACAGGCGAGCCGGAGCGCATGGCCATAACCGCAAGCCCCACACCGGTACAGGCCGGGCGGCCGAAGAAATCAACAAAAACTCCTTCATAAGCGGCAACATTCTGATCGCTTAGAATTCCGATAATTTGATGTTCTTTTAATAATTCTAATACCTTTTTTCCCGATCCTCCTTTGGGAATCAGAAAATTTCCCTGCATGGTACGCACATATTCCACCATATTATCAATCACCGGGCTATCCAGCGGCCGGTAGACGATGTGCATTGGTCTTAAAACAATCGGAATAGCAATCGTCAAAAGTTCCCAGTTGCCGAAATGAGCAACGATAGAAAGAGCTCCTTTGTTTTGTGAAAGGGCCGCCTGGGCATGTTCCATACCTTCTATTTCCACCCATTGGTTGATATTTTCTTTAGTAATGGAAGGCATATCGAAAAATTCAGCAGCGACAATGGCAAAATGACGATAGACCCCTTTGGCGATTCGGATTATTTCTTTTGTGTCTTTTTCCGGAAAAGAACGCTGGAGATTGTGCAGCACTATCAAGCGGCTTTTGGCAACCAGATGATAAAAAAGTGAGAAGATCATCCTGAAGAATCCCTTGCGCACGATAAGAGGTACACGTCGAAAAACGCCAAGAATGATATTGGTTGTTTTTGTTTTTTCAACAGTCATAAATTTATTTGCTCTTAAGAAGAACTTTTACCGATACGATCATCTGATTATAGAGGCTTGCCACATTCCTTACACTTGCCGTCAGACCCTATAACGCCTATACAGGATTCGTCGCTGCACAGGACTCGTTTATCCCAATCATCATCCGTTTCCGGAACATCTAAATTTTGCTTTTTCTTTTCTACAACCGCCGCATCAACACTTTTTATTGCGCGACTCTCAGGTAATTTGCCATCGTATGGTTTGCCGCATTCCTTACACTTGCCGTCAGAGCCTATAACTCCGATACAGGATTCGTCGATGCACAGTATCCTTTTTTCCCAGTCTTCATTTTCATCAAAAATGATTCCCGTCATGTCGTTCTCCGCAGTTTATTGATAAGAGTATTTATAACAGCTTTTTTTCTTTTTCCACAAGATAGAAATTTATTCATTTTGATAACTTCGTAAAATGCCCAGAGGCAAGGCGTGCAAAGCCCGAGGAGTGAGGCGTACTTTTGGCGTACGCCGCAACGACGAGGGCTGACGCACAACGCAGCACATGGGCGTTTTACGGAGTTATCACCCTTTTATGCAGGAAATTGATTTGAGCCTTGCCACCTTTCTAGCAATTCCTGAATCGTGCATCACCTGCACGACATCCTGCACATTTTTATACGCTTCGGGCATTTCTTCACTGAGCGTTCCCTTGGAACCTGCCATGACCAAAACACCCTTCTCCGCAAGTTCGCGGGCAATGGAGCGACCCCGACTGTATTTGACGGCCTGCGACCTGCTCATCACCCTGCCCGCTCCATGACAGGCGCTGCCGAATGTCTCCGACATCGCTTTTTCCTGACCGACCAAAACATACGAACCGGTCCCCATGTCACCGGGAATGAGCACAGGCTGACCGACTTTTTTATATCGCTCTGGAATCGCCTCGTGTCCGGCGGGAAACGCGCGTGTCGCGCCTTTGCGGTGAACACAAAGTTTTTTCAGCACCCCGCTGATATTAAACGATTCTATTTTGGCAATATTGTGGCAGACGTCATAAACCAGCCTCATGTTCACTTCGCGAGGCGACATTCGCAGAGTTTTCTCGAATACTTCCCGCGTGCGGTGCATCAGAATCTGCCGGTTCGCCCAGGCGTAATTGGCGCCGCAGGCCATGGCCGCCATATAGTTTTTGCCCCTTCCCGAATCAAGATAAGCGCAGGCCAGTTGTCTGTCCGGAAGCGCTATGCCTGTTTCCTGCGCGTGCTTGACCATCAGTGCCAGATAATCATCGCAAATCTGATAACCCAAGCCACGCGAACCGGTGTGAATCATCACGGCAATCTGCCCCTTATGTAAGCCAAAGGCTCTAGCCGCTTCTTCATCGAATATCTCCTGCACAACTTCTATTTCCAAAAAATGATTGCCGGAACCCAACGTGCCCAACTGTTCTTTGCCACGTTCCAAAGCCCGTGCCGATATCTGCTCCGGATCGGCACCAATGATGGCGCCGCCGTCTTCCGTGGTCTCCAGGTCTTCTTGTAAACCGAACCCTGCTTTCACCGCCCAGGCCGCGCCATCTTCGAGCACCTTTTTCTGATCCCTGCCCGATAATTTTACCGAACCCTTCGAGCCGACACCGGATGGGATATGCTGATACAGAGCCGTGGTTAACTCGCTGAGTTTTACTTTAATATCACCCATGGTTAAATTTGTTGTCATCAGACGGCAGCCGCAGTTGATATCGTAGCCGACACCGCCCGGAGAAATAATGCCGCCATCCAGTTCAAAAGCCGCCACGCCGCCGATGGGAAAACCATAGCCCCAGTGAACATCCGGCATCGCCAGAGAATAATTTACAATGCCGGGCAAATGCGCGACGTTGGCCACCTGCTTCGCGCTTTCATCGTTTTTCAGCAGATTATATATTTTTTCATTGGCATAGATAATCCCCGGCACGCGCATAGCGCCCGTCTGCGGCAGAAGCCACCGGTTATCGTCTAGTTTTTCTAAAATAATTCCAGACATGATGATTTGCTCTTCCAATCGTCATTCCCGCGAAGGCGGGAATCCAGTTTAGTGTTTCTTGTCATATCGACCAGCGGGAGATATCTTTTCTGTAATCATTAAGATTTCTTGCTCCGCTTCGAAATGACATATTGTATAGCTACACTCTAGTGATGTCATGCCGGCGGATGCCGTCATAACATCTATGCAAGGTTGTTAAACGTCGAATATTATTCTTGCCTTCCATCCAGATGTTATTTTCTCCACCGTTAAACCGGAATAGGTTACGGCCTTAACTTCCGTTTTAATCAAATGTTTTTTACTGTTAAATGATTTTCCCGTTAACCGTGCCTGTAATTCTTTATTGCTGAATTTTATAATTTCGCAACGAACTGTTATGAACTTTTCACCATTGAACAGATAAAGAAGCTCCCGCAAAAAATTAATCAGCAAATCGGTAACGTCCGCACCTTCGATCGTTATTTTTTTATGCTGTTTTTCCGACTTCTCATCGGTTTTGCTTTCAATCATCACATCAAACAAAGCCTCGGCGGCGTTCACAAAAAGCTCTTTTCTGATTCGGCCTGTAACTTCAACGCCTATATCTGCCGGATGATCAAAGAATTTATATTTCAACATGTGAAGATTATAGCTGAATATTTCGTATTGAACAAGTGCCGGAAACCGCACGTTTTTGTAAGTTCATTCCTCCTAATTCTGGATGAACTCATTCATAATGCTATCTCTTGAAAAATCTTGTTGTAATAAATCAACTATGTTACTAATTATATTGAAACATACTATGACGATTTCTATACGAGATCGCCAAAATCCGGTTCGAAAACAGCCTGTACATGAACTTGCAACGCGTAGGAAAAAATGAAGGAAAGTAAAATAGAGAATGCTGAGAGCAAATCGTTGGGATTCAATCTCCTGGAGAGCATTCATAGCAACTGGATAACACAAGCCATATATGTTTTCGCCGAACTGCGCATTGCGGATTTACTCGCAGAAGGACCCAAAACGAGTGAAGATCTTGCCACCGTTACAGAAACTCACGCGCCATCACTTCATCGTCTACTTCGAGCCCTGGCTACAATTGATATTTGTAGAGAACGCGAGGATGGTTTATTCGAGATAACCCCAAAGGGATCGTTACTGAGAACTGATGTTACCGGCTCGCTACGCACATGGACAATATGGTGGGGTGCCCACCTCTGGCAGGTCTGGGGAAATCTTATGTATAGTATAAAGACTGGTAAAAGTGCCAGAAAATTACTCACGGGAATGGAGAGTTTCCAATATCTTGAGCAAAATCCGGAAGTGGCCGCGGTATTCAATCAGGCGGTGGGCGAGCTTACGCGGTTTACTTCTGAGAGAATCGTGCAGATATACGACTTTTCCGGGTTGAAGCGAATCATGGATGTCGGAGGAGGTTACGGCGAATTACTTATGTCCATCCTCAGGGCGTATCCGGCGGCTTCTGGCCTCCTGTTTGATCTGCCTCATGTGATCAGGGGCGGAAAGAGTCGTTTTAAAGAAGCAGGCTTGACTTCCCGGTGCGAATTTTTAGAGGGAAACTTCTTTGAATCGGTGCCGATCGGTGCGGATGCATATATTCTCAAGAATGTAATTCACGACTGGGACAACGAGAAAAGCAGTTTAATTCTTAAAAACTGTCGCCGCGTTATGACTAACAAACAGCGTTTGCTGCTTATTGAAAGAGTTATACCCGCAAGACTGGAGGTTTCGGCAGATCACCAGTCGATCATGCGAAATGATCTAACCATGCTGGTTGCGCATGCTGCGCAAGAACGAAAAGAAACAGATTTTCGAGACCTCCTGAACACCTCTGGCTTTTGCGTAAATAGAATTATTCCTGCCGGTATGGCGTTCAGCATAATTGAAGCCTATTAGTTTTCACGAAAGGACGAGTTGATGCAAAAAACAATGAAAGCATTATCGTTAAATGCGACCTGGAAGCCCAAGTCTACTTACAAAGTCACTCTTTCGGAAACAAAAACTCGAAAGGCAATCAACGCGAATACAATATGGAAGCAACCTGAACTTAAATTCGAGGAGAAACCAATTCCCCGCATCAGGGAAGATGAGGTCCTTATTAAAGTCAAGGCATGCGGTGTCTGCGGAAGCGACACCCATTGTTGCGCCAGTGATGACAAGGGATACGTCCTCTTTTCCGGTCCCGCAAGGTTGCCCGTGATCCTCGGTCACGAATTTTCAGGTGAGGTCATAGAGGCGGGAAAGAAAGTAGTCACGCTGAAAGTTGGTGATGCCGTCGCACCGGAAAGTATCATGTGGTGCGGGATCTGTACAACCTGCCGCAGAGGCGATTATAATCAGTGCCGACGTATTGAATTGCTTGGTTTAAGCGCACCGGGCGCATTCGCGGAATATATTGCGGTCAAAGAAAAATATTGCTGGAAGCTGGATTTGCTGCGGAATATTTTTCACAATGACGATCAACTATACGAGGTTGGCGCTTTGATAGAACCTATCGGCTGCGCGTACAACGGGATTTTCGTTGTGGGAGGAGGATTTAAACCCGGCGCTTACGTGACCGTTTATGGCGCCGGTCCCATTGGACTCGGCGCTGTGTTGCTGGCTCGGGCCGCTGGAGCGGCAAAGGTTTACGTGTTTGATATCAATGCACAGCGCAACGAACTGGCGATGAAACTCGGAGCCGATTATGCCGCAAATCCTTTAGACTTGAAGCGCCGGAAAACATCGCCCGGAAAAATCGTACTGGAAATGACGGACGGACATGGCGCGGATATGCAGATAGAAGCGGCCGGAGCGGCATCGTCAACAGTTCCGGAGATTATAAACAGTCTTGCTCCTAATGGAAAGATGATATTCCTGGGACGTGATGAAGATAACGTTCAAATACATTTTAACACGCTTGTCAGCCAAGCCAATCAGATCATGGGGGCGCGAGGCCACGCCGGTTACGGCACCTACGAAAATATCATCCGGCTGATCGCGACCGGCCGGATTCCGGCGCATAAGATGATTACTTCGCGATTTCCGTTCGACAGAGTTATTGATGCATTCAAGCGGTCGGCGGCGCACGACGAAGGCAAGATTATGGTACATTTCACGTAAAAGCGATCTGCTATTTGATAGCGGCGCGGCGGAAAACAACGGTGGGACAGCACTCGCCCCTTTCATATTCCGGCACATGAACAGCTAAAAACTCAAACCCTCCCGGCATTTTACAAAACAGGTTTTGAACTTCGTCCGTATTTAGAAAATAATTTCTTGCCGGATTATCTTTAAAAGAATTAATGGTAAGAAGGTGTTCAATCGGCCAGCCGGTCTTTAAAGCAAGGCGATCAAAATCGGGTGCTACCCGAAAAACTTCGTCCCATACTTTCTTCATCTGGACTCCCTGGGCAACGTCTTTTTGTAACGCCATCCAGAGTCTTAGTTTGAGCACATTAACTTTGGGAATTTTTGCGTCAAGCATGTCTTGAAGCACTTCTTCCACCGTTTCGCTCTTCCGGGGTGGAACAAACAAACGAAAAATGCACAAACCTCCGGGCACAACAATTCTTTGAAGCGTCCTTATTAACTTGCATTGACCATCCGGATATGAGAGTAAATTTAATCCTCCGTCACATAGAACAATGTCGCAGGAATTATTCTCTAAAGGCAAATTAGTCCATTCCGCGCAGATTGCGGAATTTCGCGGTCCCGGCCATACATGATTAATCATATTCGCGGAAAAGTCTGCTACTAAAACCTCCGTTCTTTGGGGCCATGGAAGATTATACAATTCGGGTGTTACTCCAAGGATTAACGCGCGGCACACGACTTTTTTACGCACCCAATAATTTATCGCATCAGTAAAGAAAGATAGATCCTGAGCCGACGGACGTAATGGCGATCCTAATTGCACCCATTGTTTCCATAGCAAGGCCACATTATGCCAATGTCTGGCCTTTTTCACCGCGCAATGTTGCCGTGTTTTTCCATATTTTGAATTGGTTTGTTTTGTTTTCATAACAATTATCGGTAACCGGTTCAGATCAGCACATTCTAGATGTATGCCCGAATGCCCGCAGCGAGTAAGCGGATTCGCTCCTGATAGGCCTCTTTGGAACTACTGCCCAGCGTTGGTGTCCGGTTCGCGTCATATAGAACGGGACGTCCGTCAACGATAGCGTAATCAAATTTGCCGAAATCGAATCCTAATTGTTTTCTAATTTGGCGCAGCTCATCAGGCACATCTGTTCCATTTTCACGGCGCACCATATTGCTGGATTTCACTATCGGATGATGAGAATAGCCCACAAGATTAATCTCCTTGTCGCCCAGAAAAATCCAGCTACGCAGACAGTAATCGCCATTGCACATTTCCGGCCGGAAACGCTCAACGACCAAATCAGGATTATACCAAACCGGCCAGGGTACCTGTCCGGCCGATTTATAAACTTTGTATTCCGAAGAAGATAAACTCGATCGAAAGGGCAAGGGCATTTTGTTGCGAAGCACGTGCGCGCATTTTTTCAGGATTGATCCTTTCCTGACAAGCTGCGCTTCGGGATTTCCGCCATAATTCAAATTTGTTTTAACAACAACCTGCCCCTGATAACCATCGTTGTAACAAACAAGGTTGGTGCTGATTAGACGTTTAGAGATATCCGCGACTGCCCCGTTAATGACCACAGGATACTGGCGGACAAAGGCTAGATAATCGTCGGGTACCACGGTCAGATCAAGATGCAGAATGGCCAAATCAGCATCCGGACGAGGCCCGAGACCATGGACAACGCTCACGCGGAAACCTTGCTCGCGCCAAACCTTGGAGATCTCGTTTAGAACGTATGTCGGGCCATCGAACTTGTCGTACTTGTGTAGCAGAATAACGATATGATTCATAATACGTGACTATCGGAAATAAATTTTTTTGAGTATAATCCGTTTCTGTAAGAACGAAATAAGCCGCATCGCTATTCCTGTGTTAACGCTTTGTTTAATGCCAGGATATACTGCTTGCCAAAAACAACATCAGGCTCCATATAATTTCCCTGAGCCCATTCATTCCAGGACTTCAAAAAGATGATCTTATCATCCTCACTCTTATCTTTGATCAATTCCAGCGTAGCTTCCACATGCTGCTTGAATAGTTCAGGCGTTGACCTATGCAAGATTGTTGCACTTACGCCCCCCCTCGGAGAGTGATCCCAATTAGGAATAATGGTCGGGTAAATTTTTGGCCTTTTCAATATTTCGTCTTTCCAGGCCTTTATTGCCTTCTTGTAGCGCACAATATTGACTGGAATGGGTATGTACGAGAGCCTCTGTCCCCATTTACTATTCTGCAACGTAAAAACTTTAGATTTCAAGTCCAGATTAACCGCATCGCATTTTTTATAGCAATCATTGTCAATATTCTTCTTGATACCACAACCACCGACAAAATAGAAGCCTGGAAGATCATTTTCCTGCGCCAAGTGACGCCACCTTTCTATGAAAAGATCAATAGCTGCGACGTCTCCAGGACTATAGATGTAAAAAAGCAGACGTCCTTTTACTTTAAAGTATCGATGATCTTTAAATGCAGGCAACATGGTGTGGAAGTGATTGTCGATATCCTCAATACCCGTATACTCCTGCTTCATAAGCAACGTCTTATCGAATCGACTTGCGATACTGCTCCAGTGCCTCCTTGACCAATGATGATTTGCCCAAGCCAGGCAAAAGGGGAAGTCAGGCACTCCAAGTCTCACAACCTCTTTCAAAGGCATATCAAGAAGCTGACGGCCGTTTCCAAACCAATAATGCCAATAGCAGAAAGCATCAATTCCGGATTCCTGGGCCAATTTCGCCTGTGCCTCACGCACGTCAGGAATCCTGAGGTCATAATAACCCAGGTCTGCAGGAACCCTCGGCTGGTAATGTCCCGGATAATACTTCTTTGCGCGACCGACATTTGTCCACTCAGTAAAGCCCTTTCCCCACCACTCATCATTCTCAGGGGTCGGATGAAATTGTGGAAGATAAAAAGCAATGACCTTTGCTTTCTTGCTCATAGAATTACTTCTCCATCATTTTAAGGATAGGTCGACAGAGAGTATAGCTGAATATTACTTATTGAACAAGAGGATCAAATCGCAAAGGATTTTATAACGAAAAAATCAACCGGAATGTAGCGATCGGCTGGTCAGCATTTAATTATAATTTACAATGCACTTATTGCATGGCCTACCAGTATGAGCTTGATTTAAAAGTTCATCAGCACGTTTTATACGTTGATTAGCCTCTCTTGTTACATGCTGATAAACAAGACTTTCAAATATGCGTTCCCGATCTTTGACTTCCTGAAATAGCGACCGAAGCGCCGTGTTCTTGAGTCTGTAAACACCATTCATATGTTTTATCATAAGCTCGCTATCACTAAAGGCAGTAATTCTTTTACGAGTATAGAGAGCACATAAATCTAGACCTTTAATAAGTGCTCTATACTCAGCTTGATTATTTGTACAATGACCAATGCATTCGGAATACTCATAAAGGACATTATTATGTCCATCACAAACAACAATTCCAATTGATCCTGGGCCAGGATTTCCTTTGCTACCACCGTCAGTGAATAAATTTATTTGTTCAAAGTAAGCCATATGTATCTCCAATCATCTGCTAATAAAAGATCAGCCGGAGCGTAGCGATCGGCTGGATTGGCTTGTTATCGTTTTTCCTTTCCAAAATATTCAATAATTTTATTAAAATTGAATCCTATACCAGATATATTGGGTTGCAAAACAACTGCATCAACAAGAGCATGCCCAAATCCTTTTTTCATTTCTTTGGCAATTTCAAAATCTGCCAATCCCTTTTCTTTTGAAATATCATTAAATATTTTTTCAATCAGTGAAATAACTTCAGGCGTTGATTTGCAGAACTTTTTAAAAGGGACAAGGATCATTTTCATTTCCTTATACTCATTATCAACACGGATGATGTTCCTCCTACCCGAAAAAGTCTGATTACTCTCAAGAAAATATGATGGGTGAGCATTGGTAACTAACAAAGCCGGTAAAAGATCGTTAGCATCTTCATTATTAATTCGATGCCAAGATAAAACTTCATTTTGAAAATCACCAAGGTTTGTGCCTCTTATTATTACTGCCTTGGATTTAGATGCAATCTGCGCCATATTATCAAAATTATTTCTAAGTGCTTGACTAATTGGTTCATGCCAACCATAGTCAAGGAGATAAATGAAATAATCCCGTCTCGCGCTCTTTGGGATATTTTCTAATGAATGTACTATCAGTCCCATTTGCTTCTCCTTCATTGACGATAACATTGTTATATAGAACGGTTATTCCACGGGTCTTCGACCCTCCGCTTTGCGAAATAACGCAATTCACAAGATTCAGTTCTTACGTGCTGAATCTTGTGTGCATGAATATTCTTGTACTAACACTGATTTATTACGACTTATATTTTAACGGCAATACTTTTTTATTCTTCCGCTGTGCCGTTGTCTTCGGCAGCTCCGTCAGCTTCATCATCGCCGTTGCCGCTGCTTTCGGTCTCAGAAGTGGTGCGGGCGACGCCGACCAGTTTTTCTTCGGGCTCCAGATCAATCAGTTTCACGCCCTGCGTGACGCGATGATTGACCGGAATTTCCTGAACCTTCAGACGGATTACCTTACCGGCATTGCTGATAAGCATGACGTTATCTTCACCGATAACCTGCAGAACGCCGGAGACATTACCGACTTTTTCTACGGTCTTCAGATTAATCGTGCCTTTGCCGCCGCGCGACTGGACACGGTATTCGTCCACCGGTGTGCATTTGCCGTAACCGTTTTCGGAAACGGTGAGCATAAATGTGTTCTGGGCGGGAATATCCATGCCGATGACTTCATCGCCTTCATCCAGAGTGATGCCGCGCACGCCACGGGCGGTTCGGCCCATGTCGCGGACGTCATCTTCATTGAAACGGATGGCCATGCCTTGTCGGGTCGCGATGAAGACATCCTGATTGCCCATTGTCAACTGGACATCAACCAGTTCATCGCCTTCGTCGATGGAAATGGCGATGATGCCGCCGGAGCGAGGATTGGCATAGGCGGTAAGTTCCGTTTTCTTGATGGTGCCTTTCTTAGTGACCATGACGATAAATTTGTCGTCAACGAATTCCCTCACCGGCAGGGTTGCCATGACTTTTTCGCCAGGCGCGAGATTGACCAGGTTGACCATGGCTTTGCCCTTGGCCGCGCGGCCTGCCTGCGGAATCTGATAGACTTTGAGCCAGTGCACTTTTCCGGCGCTGGTGAAGACCAGCAGGTAATTATGCGTGGAAGCGATGAAGATTTTTTCGACAAAATCCTCTTCCTTGGTGCCCATGCCAACCTTGCCGCGGCCGCCGCGATGCTGGCTCTTGTAGAGACTGACGGCGTTGCGCTTGATGTAACCGGCATGCGATATGGTGACGACCACGTCTTCTTCCACAATCATGTCTTCGATATTGATGTCTTCGGAACTGGCGACAATTTCCGTGCGGCGTTCGTCGCCGTACTTTTCCTTGATTTCATTGAGTTCGTCAATAATGACCTGCAGGACTTTTTGCGGATCATCCAATATCGCCTGGAGATGGGCGATGAGTTTGGTGACTTCGGCGTATTCTTCGTCAATCTTCGCGCGTTCCAGACCGGTGAGGCGCTGGAGCCTCATTTCCAGAATGGCTTTAGCCTGAATTTCCGACAAACTGAATTTCGCGCATAATTGTACTGATGCTTCCGCGGGTGTCTTCGACGCTTTAATGACTTTAATGATGGCGTCAATATTGTTTAAAGCGATAATGTAGCCTTCTAAAATGTGCGCCCGTTCCTTGGCACGCGCCAGGTCAAACCGTGTGCGGCGCACAACCACGTCTCTGCGGAAACTGATAAATTTTTCGAGAACTTCTTTTAGATTGAAAATCTGCGGCTTGTTTTCGGAAATCGCCAGCATGATGATGCCCAGGGAAACTTCCATTTGCGTGAATTTATAAAGCTGGTTAAGAATGATGGCTGAATTTTCATCCCGCTTGAGTTCAATAACCACGCGGATGCCTTCGCGGTCGGATTCATCCCGTAAATCGGAAATACCGGTTATTTTTTTATCACGTACCAGTTCCGATATTTTTTCGATCAGCATTGCCTTATTCACTTGATAAGGCAATTCCGTAATAACAATAGTTTCCTTATCGTTACGGGCGTTCTTTTCAATAAGCGCGCGCGCGCGGATACGGATGATGCCGCGTCCTGTTTTATAGGCGGCCAGAATTCCTTCCCGGCCATTGATAAATCCAGCGGTTGGAAAATCAGGCCCAGGGATATGACGCATAAGCTTTTCAACGGTAATATCCGGATTTTTAATGCAGGCAATGGTGCCGTTAATAACTTCCGTCAGGTTATGAGGCGGAATATTTGTCGCCATGCCTACCGCAATGCCGGATGTGCCGTTCAGCAGCAGCAGCGGAATCCTGGAGGCCAGCAGGGACGGCTCCATCAGGGATTCGTCATAGTTGGGCACGTAATCAACCGTTTCTTTTTCCAGGTCGGCCAGCACTTCATCGGCAATGCGCGCCAAACGGCTTTCCGTATAACGCATGGCCGCGGGAGGATCGCCGTCGATAGAACCGAAATTGCCCTGTCCGTCCACCAGCATGTAACGCAGAGAAAAATCCTGCGCCATACGCACCAGCGTGTCATAAATAGCCGCGTCGCCATGCGGATGATATTTACCCATGATATCACCGACGATACGGGCTGATTTTTTGTAGGGTTTGTTATGGCGGTTGCCCATTTCATACATGGCATATAAGATCCGGCGGTGTACCGGTTTCAGGCCGTCGCGCACATCGGGAATCGCCCGGCCGATGATGACGCTCATGGCGTAATCCATGTACGATTTTTTCATTTCATCTTCTATATTCACCAGTGTTTGCTTGTGGTGGATATCACGTTCCATTTTATTTTCATCCTCTCTTTAAAAAGCGTGCTGATTTTTCAAGGCTGCTTCATCATTAATCAAAAAAGTGTTTCTTAAATATCCAGATTGGAAACATCCAGAGCGTTTTGATAAATAAAATCACGTCGTGGTTCGACCTGATCACCCATGAGTGTTGTAAAAATTTCATCGGCCAGAACCGCGTCTTCGACGCCCACCTGCAACAATGTGCGTTTTTCCGGATTCATCGTGGTTTCCCATAACTGTTCGGGATTCATTTCACCAAGACCTTTATAGCGCTGGACGGCCAGCCCTTTCTTGCCCAAGTTGACAATATGATCCACCAGTGCCTTGGCGCTTTCCAGCATGACAGGCGTTGAAGATTCTTCGCCCTTATCGCTGTAAGGAGCCTCTCCCATAATCGCAACCTGATCCAGCAAGGACCGGATATCTGCGAACTGCGGCGTGCGAAAAACTTCCCGGGTTATACATGATGGAATTATTTGTCCGTTTTTCGTCAGATTGAAAACTATTTTAAATCCGCCGTGATCTTCGTCCGGTTCAATGTTAAAATCTGTAAAGCTCTCGCCCAGAGCAATCCCCGTTCTTTTCGCAATTGACGAAAGTGTTTTTTCACTTTTAAAACTATCGTCCGTCAAAGTAGGATCACCGGCCAATATGCGGACCAGATATCTGTCGCGTCCTTCCTTTTCAAAACGGTCGAGCAGATCTTCAATCCGCATCACTTTCTTAATCAGACCCAATAATTTATTGCCCGTAACCGGAAACGGAGAACCATCGCCCATGACTAGTTTTACTTTTTCCACACCGTTTTCCAGAATGTAGTTTTTCATCTGTTCCTCATTCTGGATATAGAATTCCTGTTTTTTCTCCACAACCTTAAACAACGGCGGCTGAGCGATAAATAAATATCCCCTTTCAATCAGTTCCCGCATCTGCCGGAAGAAGAATGTTAAAAGCAGTGTGCGGATATGCGATCCGTCAACATCGGCATCCGTCATGATAATGACTTTATGATACCGCAGTTTGCTGATGTCATAATCTTCGGCTCCAATGCCCGCGCCAAAGGCCGTAACCATTGTTCTGATTTCTTCATTTTGCAGCATTTTATCAAAACGGGCTTTCTCCACGTTCAAGACCTTGCCGCGCAGAGGAAGAATGGCCTGATTTTTCCGGTCACGTCCCTGTTTGGCCGAACCGCCGGCGGAATCTCCTTCCACAAGATATATTTCGCTCAATGCCGGATCTTTTTCCTGACAGTCGGCCAGTTTGCCCGGCAGCGCCCCTACTTCCAGTGCGCTTTTCCGGCGGGTCAATTCCTTGGCACGTCTGGCCGCTTCCCGGGCACGCGCCGCCTCCATGCATTTATTGAGTATCTGTTTTGCAATGGATGGATTTTCTTCCAGGTAGCTGCCTATCTTGTCGTATATGATTCCTTCGACCAAACCGCGTACTTCAGAATTCCCGAGTTTTGTCTTTGTCTGGCCTTCAAACTGCGGATTTTTTACTTTAACGCTGATGACGCAGGCCAGTCCCTCGCGCAAATCCTCGCCTCGCAGCGATTCTTTGCCGTCTTTAATTAATTTATTGTTGGTGGCGTAATTATTGAAAACACGAGTGAGCGCCGAGCGGAAACCGATCATGTGGGTGCCGCCTTCCGTTGTGTTGATACTGTTGGCAAAAGAAAAAATGTTTTCCAGATATGTTTCGTTATACTGCAGCGCAACTTCCACTGAACAATCTTCTTTTGCTCCGGAAACATAAATTGGATTTTTATGTAAGACCTTTTTATTGCGATTAATGTATTCAACAAACGAAACGATGCCGCCTTTGTAAAAAAATTCATTTTGTTTGCTTGTGCGTTCATCCGTTAAAATGATTTTTACGCCTGAATTCAAAAAAGCGAGTTCCCGCAGACGATTGGCTATGATATCGAAACTGAATTCTGTTTCTTCAAAGATTTCATCATCAGGTAAAAATGTTACTTTGGTGCCTTTTCCCCTTGTTTTGCCAACCATTTCCAGAGGACCATCGGGAACACCGCGTTTGTAAGACTGCGTGTAAACATTGCCGTCGCGTCTTACTTCCAGTTCACATGCTTTAGAAAGGGCATTCACAACGGAAACACCGACACCGTGCAAACCACCGGATATTTTATAAGAATCGTTGGAGAACTTACCGCCGGCATGCAGTTTGGTCATAACAACTTCCGCCGCCGATACGCCTTCCGTTTTATGAATATCTATGGGAATACCGCGGCCGTTATCATCAACCACAATACTGTTATCCACTCTTATTTTTACAGTGATGGTGTCGCAATAACCGCCGGCTGCTTCATCAATACTATTATCAACGACTTCATACACCAGGTGATGAAGACCATCTTTGCCGGTGGATCCTATATACATGGCAGGTCGTTTACGAACGGCCTCCAGACCTTCCAATACTTTTATACTGTCCGCATCATATTTATGTGTCATAAATACTTTTTAACTTCCTCTCTACCCCTAGATTTTTAACGGCATGATGATGCATAAATAACTATCATCATCTGCCTGTTTGATCATGGATGGTTTTAATCCCACTCCAACCTCAAACATAATCTTTTCCTTATTAATGACCGATATCGCATCAATTAAATAATTTACATTAAACCCGCTATCAATCACTTCTCCATCATAATCAATATCAATCTCTTCCGTTGCTTCACCTACATCCAGATTCGTGGAATTCAGCGTTAATTTACCTTTTGAAAACGAAAGAATCACTCCCCCATATCTTTCTGATGAGACAACACTCATTCTTCGTAACGCATGAAGAAAATATTCTTTTTCTAATTCAATTCTAATTCCTTTTTCCGTTGAAATGACTTTTTTATAATCAGGATAATCCGCATCAACCAGACTTACTTTTAATAAAGTATTGTCCGTTTTGACAATAAACATGTTTTTATACAGACCTATTTTAACTTCTTCACTTTCATCAATAATCTTTTTAATTTCCATTAATCCTTTACGAGGAATAATAATTCCCTTGCCTGTTTTTAGAAACGGCCCTGACGTCGCACCTTTCGCCAATGCCAAGCGATGGCCATCCGTCGCGACCATTCTCAATAAATGATCTACTCCATCAACGCCCTCTTCCAATAAAACACCATTTAGATTTCTTCTGCTTTCATCCGCTGCCATAGCAAAGGATGTCTTATTGATTAAATCCTTAATCACTATTCCTTTTATTTTATAAAGCGGAATATCTTTATCATCAGAAACACTTGGAAAATCTTCTGCAGGTAGTCCGGGTATTTTATAAAACGCCCTTTGAGAGGATATTTTCACAATATTATTTTTTTGAACAAAATTAATTGTTTCACCTTGAATTTCCCTGATCATTTCATACATTTTTTTTGCCGAAATAGTTATTTCACCATCTTCCATTATTTCCACTTCATAATCAGAAATAAGAATAATTTCCCTGTCCGTAGCAATTATTTTTAGTTTATTATTTTCCGCTTTTAACAAAATATTATTTAAAATAGGTATTGTTGTCTTTTTTTCTACAATCCCCAGAGTTTTTTGAATACCATCAAGAAAGGTTTCCCGATTTATTTTAAATTCCATATTTCCTCCATGTTTATTTTCTTTAAATTATATTTTTCTTTATATATATAAACTAGTATTAATAGTAAAACCTGTGGATATGTGTATTAATTTTTTTATTATAATAAATATAGTTATTTAAGTTATACTTCACCTGTTCATAAGTTCTTATCAAAAAAGTTTATGATTTGTTGATTAAAGTATCCTCTATTTCCTGAATGAGAAGTTTTAACTTCAAATCAGTTTTGATACCGTTTAATATTTTATTATTCGCATAAATTACAGTGGAATGATCACGTCCGCCGATTTTTTGACCTATATCCGGAAAAGAATAGTTTGTCAGTTTCCTTGCCAGATACATTACAATTTGCCTGGCAAACACTATATTTTTATTTTTATTATGAGCTTTAATATCTGATATTTTTATATTTAATTTAGCCGCTATAACTTTAATAATTTCTTCAATACTGACTTCCCCTTTTTTATTGCGCTTCACCAAACTGTTTAAAACTTCCTTGACTAAATCCAGATCAATTTCTCGTCCTGTGAGAGATGAATAAGCTCCTATTCTAACTAAAAAACCTTCCAGCTCACGGATATTTGATTCGACATGCGAAGCAATATAATGAATGACATTTTGCGGTAATTCAATCTTGTTTTCCTGGATTTTCTTTTCAATAATTGCAATTTTAGTTTCTATTTCAGGCGGTTGAATATCGGCAATAAGTCCCCACTCAAAACGGGAACGCAGTCTGCTTTCCAGATTAGGAATATCTTTAGGGAACTTATCGCTGGTGACAACAATTTGTTTTCCTGAATCATGTAATGTGTTAAAAGTATGGAAAAATTCTTCTTGCGTCCTTTCTTTTCCCGCCAAAAAGTGAATGTCATCAATTAATAAACAACTGATATTGCGATATTTTTCTCTAAATTTAGGCATACGGTCATAGCGAATGGAATTAATCATCTCATTCATAAATTCTTCTGCGGAAACATACATAATATTCAAAGAGGGATGGAGAGAAGATGAAAGCAGGCCGATTGCATTCAGCAGGTGTGTTTTTCCCAAGCCGGAGCCTCCATAAATAAATAGAGGATTATAATTTTTAGCCGGTTGCTTGGCGACGGCAATGGAAGCGGCATGAGCAAATTGATTACATGACCCGACAACAAATCTATCGAAATTATAGTTATCGTTAAGAAAAGAAAAGTTTTTGCTTTTAATGGTTACCGTGGTTGACACATTTTTTGTGTGCGTCACCTGTTTGGAGGTATGTTCTGATGTATTTTCCTGATTTTTTGACAGCACGAAATCGACTTCAACATCAATACCTGCGGCGGCTTTAAGAGATTGCTTAATCGTCGAGGTATAATTATCTAAAAGCCAGTCTTTAAAAAATTTATTGGGTACGGCCAGTTGAACGCGCTGGTCTTCCATAGCAACAATTTTGATGGGTTTGATCCATGTATCAAAATTTTGCTTACTTATTTTTTCCTGAATAATTTTACTGGTTTTCCCCCAAAAAGCATCCATGTAACAACCTTTATAAACACACTTATCAACACTTGTTGATAAGTGTTGAAATAAAATAATATTTTAATGATCCAGAATTAAATCCGCTAACCGGTTTAATTCATCCATTGATGTGTAGCGAATTTCAATCAATCCCTTTTTAGCCGAACCTTTAATGGCCACTTTCGCCATAACCTTTGCCGTTAGTGATTTTTCAAGATCAATGAGAAAGCGGTCCTTTTTCACATCTTGTTTTTTATCCGTGCGAACCTTTTTGGCGTTTTGGATTAAACGTTCTGTTTCCCGAACATTTAAATCTTTTTTTAAGATTAAAGCCAGCGCCGCAAGCTGTTCTTCCGTTGAACTGCAGGCCAGTAAACAGCGGGCGTGACCGGAAGAAATTTTCTTTTCCGTCAGCGCTGTTTTTGCTTTGGCCGGCAATTTTAAAAGACGAATGGTATTGGCGATGGTCGAACGATCTTTGCCCACACGTGCAGAAATTTCCTCCTGAGAAAGCTTGAATTTTTCAATTAATGTCACATAGGCATCGGCTTCTTCCAGAGGATTTAATTCTTCACGTTGAATATTTTCAATCAGGGAAATTTCGGCAGCCTGCATATCCGTTGCTTCGCGAATGACAATAGGTACGTCTTTTAAACCGATTGACTGAGCCGCTCTCCAACGCCGCTCTCCGGCAATAATTTCATATCCGGTGTCTGCCTTACGGACAATAATCGGTTGAATAATGCCGCTGCTTTTAATGGAATCAATAAGTTGCTTTTGATTCTGATCGTTAAATGTTTTGCGGGGTTGATAACGGTTGGGCCTCAGTTCTTCAATGCCGCAGGAAAAAACATTCTTTTTTTTGTCGAAGTCATTTAATAAATCCGGAAAAATGGCGCCCAGCCCTTTACCCAGCACATTTTTTTGTGCCATTTACATTCCCCCCTGAAGAATTTCTCCGGCCATTTCCATATAAGCCAATGCGCCGCGCGATTTGATATCGTAAAGAATAATGGGCAATCCGTGACTGGGACTTTCCGAAAGCCGCACATTACGCGGAATGACCGTTTTAAACACCTTGTCTCCGAAATGTTTTCGTATATCATCGGAGACCCGATGGGATAATAAATTGCGCTGATCAAACATGGTTAACAAAATACCGCCTAAAACGAGATTTGGATTTAATTGCGCTTTGACCAGCTTCACGGTATTTAGTAAATATCCCAGCCCTTCCATTGCAAAATACTCACACTGCAAAGGCACAATCAAATAATCGGACGCGACCAGCGCATTAATGGTCATCACACCAAGCGATGGCGGACAATCAATGACTATGAAATCGTAATGCTTGTCCAGAGCGTTTAATAAATGACGCAGCCGCGTCTCTTTATTTTCCAGACCGACAAATTCAACTTCAATTCCAATCAGATCCTGATTAGACGGGACAACGTCAAGGTGCGGGATTGCCGTGTTGGAAATTACTGTTTCCAGAGGCACCTGTCCGATCATTGCGTGATATAAATTGGCCGTCTGAAATGAATTTCTATCCACTCCGATACCGCTTGTCGAATTACCTTGGGAATCGCCATCTATAAGCAAAGTTTTTTTTTCCGCCGCCGCCAGGGAAGCAGATAAATTGATCGCTGTGGTGGTTTTACCAACACCACCCTTTTGGTTTGCTATACATATAATTTTATTCATTATTTTATTGAGCGTAAAAAAATAAATTCTTTTGCAAGAACTGGCGTTAGCACTAGCATAAAAAAGTGATTTTTAGAAGAATTTTTTACTGTTTTCCGATAATAATTTTACGCGGTGCGTCCAAAAAAGACGCCTCTATATCGTATTGAATCAATTGAGATATTTTGCACGGATTTGCATCCTTTGGACAAAGTTTTATTTCTTCGTCGACGTTAGGACCTTTCAAAGCGATAAGTTGACCTTTCGGAGCAAGAAAAAAATTGCCAAGCGGCAGAAGTTCGGATAATTTTAGAGTAGCACGGGAAATTACAACATCAAATTTTTCTTTCCATTCATCTGTTTTGATGATGTATTCTATGCGGTCGTGAAGAACAAATGTGCGTGAAAGCTTTAAAAGACGAATGATGTGTTTGAGAAATGATACTTTCTTGCGATTGGCTTCCAGTAAATAAATTTCCAAGCCAGGCAGCGCAATTTTTATGGGAATACCGGGAAATCCGGCGCCTGATCCGACATCAAGAAGACGGGAATCAGGTTTTTGAATAAATTGCGCTGCAGTGAGAGAATCCAGAAAATGACGCGTGACAATTTCGCGGGAGGAATTTTCAGAAATTAAATTTGTTTTGGCATTCCACTGGAGAAGCTCGTTTTTATAAACATCAAACAACGCCAGTTGCTGCTCGTTGAGTGCAACGTTTAATTGCCGCGCATTTTTATGGAGTAAAAGTATTTCCTGATCCATGATGAATGAATAACAAAAAAAAATTGCCTCCGCAAACGATAAATTGGTTCGAAACAACAAAATCCTTCATTCCTCTTGTGCCCTATGGGTTATCAGAGCCTGTTGGCAGGCATGGAGAAAAATGAAACCACATGATCATTGCAAAGATTTTTTGGTTGTTGAGCGTGTTTCGCGTCCAGCCCGGTAGCAGATTGTTTGAAGGACTAAAAAAATATATCGCTATCTTGTGAGAGCAACGTAAAGTATCAAAACATGCCATTAAGATTCGCTGCCGGATTTTTTATAATTGTTTATCAATTTTTATATGGGGCGGCCTGCCGTCCACAGGCAGGTCAATAAATTTCAGAATGGACGGTTGAAACTTCTGGAAATATTCAGATCCGCGTTTATAATCTGATGAAGGCATCTCCAGCGTCAGGGTAAATATATTGCGTTCATGGCCGGCATAGTTGCCGAGCGATCCGGGATAATATTTGAATTTTTTCAAAGGATGATCCACTTCTTTACATACCTGCTCCATCCAGTGTTCAAAAGAATTTAAGTCTGATGATGGTCCGTCATAATCATAAAAATTGAGCGGAGAATGCGCCGACAATATTTTTTGCGGCTTGAATTTCTTTATTAGAGCGATCTGAAAAAGCGTTTCCTGTTCTGATGAGGGTTTAGCTCCGGGATAATAACGCTTGTTTCTTTTTGTTTTTAATATCCATTGACGAATCGCGTTTTCCTGCCAGTCCCTTGTGGGGAAATTTCTGTTGATATCCACTCCATTGGCATTGACTCTTGTCGGTGATTCGGAAAGGAAACCATCGGGATTGAGCAGTGGCGCAATCACAATGCACTTGTCTTTAAATAATGCCGGATTATCTTTGACGTACTGGGCCAGTTTGAACATGAAATATACGGTCGGCAACTCGTCGCCATGCACGCAGCCTAAAAACAGAATGCAGTTTCGTGCATTATTGCCGAAATGGACAAACATAAGCGGATGCCCGTTTTTTGTTGTCCGGTAATATTCCCATGGTATTTCTTCAAGATTGATGTCAGTCCATCCATAAGCGGCATTGTGTTGATGTAACACGTCAAGGTATTGTTTGAGTTCATTAGAAGAGGAATTGTTAGAAAATACCACGGGGGGTAATATCATGACAAAAAATAATACGGAAAAAAAACACCTGCGCAAAACGATATTTTTTCGTTTCGTTGCCGTCATGCACAAATAATTTTTAGTAAAGGCAATATGAAAAATAAGATCCTTATCCCTTCGTGATAATGTTCAATCGTGTTGGCCTCGATTCTTGCGGCTATTCAACGCCAGTGTCCTTCATCAAGGTACAGGGGCCATAAATTCGGGACGGATACTATAGGAAGTTACAACCGAAATCAATTCCAAAATATTGTTTGTAGATTAAATTTTTTCGGGAGAGAAAATATGCTACATTTAGTGGGTATAAAACAACGCCTCCGGGTCAGCATAGAAGAAGGCCGTTTCTGCCAAATATTGCTTGTCTTTTATTTGATCTGTTGCGATAATAACATAAATTTATATAGCCGCCAGGTCAAGACCGGTCAACGGACATTCTGAACCCCAATAAGGAGGGATGTGTCGTTATGAACGAACGAAGAAAAGCGCCGCGTCTGGAGGAGGAGAACGAGGTAACCATAACAGTCGTTTCCGGAGGGACAAATCCGCCAAAAGAAAAAATAATCTATAACCAAAGTAAAGACATCTCTGTTTCCGGCGCAAGAATTCGGGCCAATATTTTTTTGCCCGTTGATACGCTTCTGATGATAGAAATGACATTGAAAACGGTGCGCCAGATGATAACAGTCATTGGTAAAATAAAATGGATTAAAATCATTTATGAAGATGAAGCCTATGAGGCGGGCGTGGAATTTGTCAACACACCTGCCGCCGCGATTAAAAAACTTGGAGATTACATCTCATGGAAAATCAAGATGAAAGATATAAAAACCCAGAAGTAAACATCCATATCTGAAAAATCCAGCTTTATTTGAAAAAGACAGAAAAGCCGCATTAAAAAAACACAATATCTTACCGTATTAAATTATAAATTATTCTTCCGGCACAAAGGAAAAAGAATTATGTTAAAAACCAAAACGAAAAACATCACCGTTGTGTTGCACAAACCAAAATACGCGGGGAATATCGGTTCTGTCGCCCGCGCGGCAAAAAACATGGGAATCAGACAAATAATTGTTGTGGGAGGGGCAGATTTTGACCGTGAGGAAATGCAGCAGCGATCGACTCATCTGGCGGCCGATGTTTTGGATCAAATCCGGTATTGTAAAAGCATTGATGAAGCGCTTGGCGGCTTCAATTATATTGTAGGCACAACCGCCCGTTTGGGAAAAGCCCGCGGGCCTTTTATTTCGCCGCGCACGGCTGCCCAAACTATTGCCGATATTTCTCGGCGCAATAAGATAGCCCTTCTTTTTGGACCGGAAGATACCGGTCTTGCCAATGAGGAGTTGCGTCTTTGTCACTCCGTCGTTACAATTCCGACATCCCGCGAATTCACTTCTCTTAATCTTTCTCACGCTGTAATGATTTTATGCTATGAAATATTTATTGCCTCTTCTCCGGCGATAAAAGCAACGGAAACAGCGTCTAAATTAGCGCGATCACAAGAACTGGAGGGAATGTACGAACAGATAAAAACATTGCTTGCCGATATTGGATTTTTAAATCCTGAAAATCCTGATTATTGGATGATGCATCTGCGCCGCTTTTTTGCGCGTGCGGGAATTTTATCCCGCGAAGTCAAGATTGTGCGCGGTATCTGCCGTCAGCTTACGTGGTACGCTCATCATAAAAAACTTGACTTTACATAACAGTTCCCATAGGAATTGCACATACTGCAATGATTTCCTTATTATAATTACAGTTAATATATTCGGAGGTTTTAAATTATGAGAAAAACATTTTCTTTTACCGGAGCGAAAAAAATTATTTTCGGCAACGGATCAATATTATCATTAGCAAGCCACATCAAGGAACTCAACGCCCAAAATCCTCTGGTGGTTATTGATAAAAATCTGGCCAAAACGGATTTAATGGAGAAAGTTGCCAATGTTCTCATCCCTGCGGGGATTAAGTTTACAGTTTACGATAAAGTGGAAGCGGAACCGCCCATTGAACTGGCGGATGAGGGCGCAAAAATTGCCGTAAAAAACAAGAGCGATATTGTCATAGGCATCGGTGGCGGCAGCGCGATGGACGTGGCCAAAGCCATCGCCGTAATTACGACGAATAAAGGCGCGGCGGCTGATTACCTCGGGCTCAACAAAGTTCCCAAGCCGGGACTTCCCAAAATCATGATACCAACAACAGCCGGAACGGGCAGTGAAGTGACTTTTACGGCTGTTTTCCTGCGCAAAAACTTAAAGAAGAAGGAAGGAATGAACAGTCCGTATCTTTATCCGGAACTGGCGCTGCTGGATCCGGAATTAACACTCAGTCTGCCGCCGGTCCCCACCGCGCAGACCGGCCTGGACGCTTTGTGTCATGCCATAGAATCCTATACCTCTGTTAATTCGTCTCCCATGAGCGAAATGTTTTCGCTGGAGGCCATAGCGCTTATTGCCGATAATTTACGTACCTGTGTTCATGACGGCAAGAATATCGTCGCGCGGGAAAGAATGCTGCTGGGCAGCCTGTATGCGGGAATCGGTCTGGCCAATGCCGGTGTAACGGCGGTTCATTCGTTGTCTTATCCGCTGGGCGGGAAATACGGCGTAGGGCACGGACTCGCCAACACCATGATGCTGCCCGCTGTGATGGCGTTCAATCTGCCCGCGGCACTGGAAAAATTTGCCGATGTCGCCGAGGCCATGGGCGAGTGCGTGGACGGACTTCCCGTCCGCGAATCGGCTTATCTGGCGCTTGAAGCCGTCGAGGCATTAATAGAGGATTGCGGCATACATGCGTCGCTTGCGCAATTCGGCATAAAGGAAAAAGATTTTCCGGCACTGGCCGATGTAGCCGTGACGGTGGCCAGGCCCCTGGAGAATAATCCGCGCAAAATCACCAAAGAAGATATGATAGCGATTTATACGCAGGCTTTTTAAGAAAGGAAGGTTAAAAAAATATGGCTGGTGCAGAACTAATCGGCAAGGAAGAAATGAAGGAAGTCATGGATGTCCTCGAAACAGGCATTCTGATGCGTTACGGTTTTGATAAGGAAAGAAAGGGAATTTATAAAGTCAGGGAATTTGAGCAGGCGTTTGCCAAATACTGCGGTGTAGACTATGCCCTGGGTGTCACATCAGGGTCATCTGCTCTGAAAATTGCGCTCACCGCAATGGATGTGGGGCCCGGAGATGATGTGCTTGTACCTGCATTTACGTTTCTGGCCACTTATGAAGCGGTCATGGAAGTGGGAGCGGTTCCCATTATGGTGGATATCGACGACACGCTCAATCTTGATCCTCTGGAAATTGAGAAGAAAAAAACTCCGTATACAAAAGCGGTCATTCCCGTCCATATGTGCGGATCGGCGGCTAATATTGATAAAATAGTGGAAATCGCCCGTAAAAATAAACTTCTGGTCTTGGAAGACAACGCCCAGGGCTGTGGCGCCAATTTTAAAGGAAAAAAACTTGGCGGTTTCGGCGATATGGGATGCTTTAGCTTTGACTATGTAAAAACGGTTACCACCGGAGAGGGCGGCATGGTGATTACCAATAATAAGGAATTTTATCTGAGGTCGGAGTGGTATCATGACCACGGCCACGATCATAATCCCAAAGTCAGCCGCGCTCTCGAGGGCAGGACGATTCTTGGCTTCAACTACCGTATGAATGAGTTGCAGGGCGCTTTAGGTCTGGCGCAACTGCGTAAGCTGGACTACCTTATCGGCGAGCAGAAGAAAAATAAAAAATTCATTATGGATGTTCTGGCCAATGTTCCCGGTGTGGGATTCCGCGCGAAACCCGACTCCGAAGGAGATTCCGCAACATTCCTGGCGTTTAATATGCCGGATGAAAATCAGGCGCAAAAGTTCCAGAATATGCTTAGCGCCGAAGGTGTTGATACGGTCTGCTACAAGAGAAATTTATGGCATTATGTTCCGAACTGGGAACATTTCCTGGCCAAATCGACGGCCAACTCCAAAAAATATCCGTTCACCGATCCGACTTATAAAGGAAAGGTGGAGTACAGGAAGGAAAGCATTCCGCATGCTGAAGATATTCTGGGACGCACGCTGGTTATGGGCATATCGGTGAAGATGAGTCAGGAAAAACTGGATGGGATTAGAAAGGGAATCGAGCAGGCCGCGAAAAACATGTAACAAACTCGATCTAAATTCCGGTTCAAGCTTGCAGCTTGTACAGAAACATTTAGGAGCAAGCAACACGCTTGCTCCCGCTTAAAAACTTCAGAGCTCTGAAGTTTCCAGGTTTTTTTAATCTTCTGTGGAAGTTTTGGCGGCGGTTTGGGTTGTTTCGGCTTTTGCGGTTTCTTTGGTTGCGGAACCTTCGCTGGTTTGAGTTTTTTCTTTCTTGGCTGTTGTTGATGGTTTCTTTCCCTTGTAATCCGTTACGTACCAGCCTGAACCTTTTAAACTGAAAGAAGACAGGGAAACCATTTTCTGCACCTTGCCTTTGCAAAACTTGCAGCTTTTTAATTCCGGATCTGAAATTCCCTGAAACGCCTCAAATTGTTTGCCGCATTTCCGGCATTTATATTCATAAATAGGCATAGTAAAACATCCCTCCAATATACAAATCACCAAAATTTAATAATGACTGCTGAAGCAGTCCAAAACTATTTCTAAATCATGGCCTTTGACAGGCTGCAGAGTTGCTCTGGTCAAAGTGTCCACGATGGATTCCTCTTTTTCCTTTTCTTCGCAGTCGGCGTTAAAATCAATCTCACCTCTGTTAAAACGCAGAACATGAATCAATTCGTGCACGGCAATATAAAGCATCAGGGGACTTAGTTTAATAAATGAATTCGCCCTTTCCACCGCATCCAGAATGATGTTATCCTGCAGGCAGATCCGGTAAAAATCAAAGTTGGCTTCGCTATTTCCCGACATTCTGCCCGGTTTTTCATAAGAATATTTGCAAAGGTGGGCGAACGCGCCGTCTTTTATTTCCTGCTCGTCCAGATAAGCCAGTGTTTTTACATCATATCGATTATTCTTAAACTGTTCCTCATTCAATCTAAACTGGCGCGATACCAGATTCTCGGCATCGCTAAATGATTTTTTTGTCATCGGCATCTGCGCCGCGTTAAAATACAGAGGCATAAACTCACCGCAATAACTTAATTTGACAGTAATATATGTATTGCAATAACTATTGTCAATACAGCGACTTTAGAACCATTTCTCTTTATACCGCGTAATATTCAAAGGATAACGCGGCGGCAAGGAGGAGGCTCCGCAGGCGTATATGAAAATACGTTGAGGAAGCCGACGACGCAGCCAACAAAGTTAGTCAAAGAATATTACGTGGTATCAGAAGCTGAGGGCCAATCCCGCATACGGACCGTAAAAATCCATCTTGGCGTATATATCGCTGACATTGTCTATTTTTAAGGACATCGCCCGGTAACCGCCGTAGATATTTAAAAAGGGAAAAGGTGTTACAGAGATATCCGCCATCGCATCATAAAAATAATTGTCAGAGTAGCCCATGCCCGTTACCTTTGCTCGTGCTTCCAGAATATTGGCCAGCAACCCGATTTTAGCGCCGAGGCCGACCATGGGAACAGGAACATGGAAATCTTCTTTATTATCGTATACGGATCCTATCGTTGATGAATGCATTCTGACTTCGCCATCCAAATATTTTACTTTGCCGATAATGCCGATGGACAAGCCGGCGAGAATGTTTTTAAAGTTTAACAATTTATATTGATATTCAAAATCAATCATGCTCGTTTTTAAATCCGATTCAACATATGCGTTAACGTTGTATGTATTGCCGTAAAACACAATATTCTTTTCTATGTTTTTGGCCCCGGAAAAATCTACCTGCGAATACGTCAGGGTGATTTCATGATTGCCGGCTTCGAAGTAGGCTTCCACCACGGGGAAATTTTCATTACCCACTCCCAGGTCATCTTTGATGTTTATTTCCGTGCCCGTAACTCCGTTGTTATCCACGCGCAAATCGCCCGTGAAAGTAGGAATCCAGTATTCGGCACGCGCGCCGAACCCAAAAGCGAAAACCGACGGAGCGAAAAATATCGTAAATAAAATTAATGTTCCGGTGATCGTAAAGAAATTCTTTTTCATATAGTAATCTCCTTGTTCGCGTTTCAGTTTTTGAATATGTAAAGAATGTATAAATTTATTTTGATGTTTTGTAAAGATGTTTGCTGTTGCTGGGATCAAGTATTATCAAACCGGAGCTCCAAAATTAAATTGACATCCGGGCCGCTGGAGGCGTATATCCAATTAAAATAACACATTAAAAAATTCTTCATCCATCAAAAATAATATTTTAAGGATTAATATGGCGCGCAAAAAAAGTATTAAAAAATCAGCGAAAATTAGAATAGGCGTTTTATATGGCGGCAGGTCCGGCGAACACGATGTTTCTCTTTGCTCCGCCGCTTCTGTTTTCTCCGCTCTTGACCGCAAAAAATATGAAGTCATAGCCATCGGTATTGCCAGAGACGGCCGCTGGTATGTTCAGGACAAGCCGGAAATTATTTCCGATAAGGATTTCGGCAGAAAAATGGCTTTGAAAAAAAGCGGCATGTGGCTGGTCAACCATTTCGAGCAGAATAATAGACTTCATCTTTACGATATCAAAAACAAAAATAAAGAAGTGATTGTGGATATCGTGATTCCTGTGCTTCATGGCACGTTCGGCGAAGACGGTACCCTGCAGGGGCTTTTGGAGCTGGCAATGGTGCCTTACGTAGGTGCGGACGTGACCGGTTCCGCTGTGGGCATGGATAAAGACATTGCCAAAAGATTGCTCAATCAGGCGGGCATCCCTGTCGTTCCTTCTATCACTGTGAGTAAACAACGCTGGCAGGATGATTCAAAATTTATTATGAAGAGCGCGCTGGCAGTACTCGGCCTGCCGCTTTTTGTCAAACCGGTCTGCACTGGTTCTTCCGTCGGCGTGAAAAAGGTAAAGAAGAAAGAATCGCTTGTTGCGGCGATGAACTTTGCTTTTCAGTTCGACACCAGAGTCATGATTGAGAAAGCGATTGAGTGCCGCGAAATCGAATGCGCTGTTCTGGGCAATGAAAAACCAGCCGGCTCCATACTCGGAGAGATAATTCCCAAACATGAATTCTATTCCTATGAGGCCAAGTATATCGATCCCGACGGTGCGGCACTGAATATTCCCGCGCAAATCAATAAAACCCTTTCCGATAAAATCAGAAAAATTGCCGTTGAAGGGTACCTGGCGCTGGGTTGCTCTTCCATGGCGCGGGTTGATTTCTTTCTGGACAGGAAAACCAATAAGTTTTACCTCAACGAAATAAACACGCTTCCCGGATTCACGAGCATCAGCATGTATCCGAAACTCTGGGAAGCCACGGGTCTGAAGTACAGCGTGCTGCTCGATATATTGATTGTACTGGCGCTGGACAGGCATAAGAGAAAATTGGAGATTAAGACGGAAGGCATTTAGGGCTGTTGACCGGGAGCGCATTCCCGGAGGGAGGCGCAATTATAAATAGTTATCTTCCTTGCCGGAAAAAGCCGAAGGCTTTACAATGCGCGCATCTGTCCCGATAAAATCGGGATTGCGCTGCAAATCCCATCGCTCAACGTATGAAAATATACGCCTCGCGGTTCAGTTTTTGCGCGCCTTGCATCTGAACATCCCGTATCAAGTACGGGACAAGCTTTTGAACAGCCCCGAATTTCTGTGTTTTACGAAGTCAAAATATTAATTATCTAGGTAATACAATGAAAAAAATAATTCTATTATTAATAATGTTATCTACTTCGGTTGCTTATGGAAATCAAATGGACAAATGGACAAAGCAACTTGAACATCCACAATGGAAATCCTATGAATTAAAAACTGAAGATTTTAAATTAAAATATATTAAATTCGATTTTTCAAAACTTCTTATGCCAAGAAGTAATTTTTTAGGTTACATAGGTCCAAACTACAAAAGAATAAAAATTAACTTTCAATTAATTCAGAAAATTAATCCAGATACGTATTACGTCAAAGGCACATCGAACGTTGGCAAGAATAAATGTAATTTTGAAGGTCAAATCTTAATTAAACAGGCAAGAGAGTATAAAAAAATGCATTTTGGTTGTGATGATGAATTTAAAAACGCAGGTTTCAAAGCACAAGGAATTCTTTTAGGGGAATATAAATTTGAAGAAAACAAAACGCAAAAATACAGTGGTATATTTGAAGGCATAATGACGCTATATTGGTTAATTGATAAAAACGGTGACGTTCAGTATGATGATATAGAAAAAGATTCATCTGATGACTATAAGAATAATCAATACGTTGGTATATGGCATGAGTACGATAGCCATCGTATTAAGATCTGCAATTGGGGCGAATATCGCATACCATTTTCTGATAACTTAGACTTTGGTGCTGGAGAGTTTTGGCCTAACCCAAAGTATTATAATCAAGGGTGGGAAGAATTCAAAGATAGACAGTAACATAAACAAGTCATACGTAAGGATAATAATTAATATATTCACGATGTCTTGTTCGAGGGAAAGAAAATTTTATTTCAGGAGGTAAAATTATGAAACGTTCGGCGTCGTTGGTTGTTGGTATTTTACTTCTTTTTCTGGCATGTGCCCAACTGTGCCGTTATCTTTTTGAAGTCAAAGTAGTCGCCGCGGGAATGGAAATTCCTGTGTGGCCAAGCGCGGTTGCTGCTATAGTTTTGACTGCTTTGGCTGTCTGGCTGCTGAAAGAAAGAAATAATTAAAAAATAATTAGTGTAGTGTCTCATAAATATCTATGCAATATGTCATTTCGAAGCGAAGCGAGAAATCTTAATGATTGTCAGAATGTACAAGATATCTCCCGCTGGTCGATATGACAAGGAACTACACTGGCAAAGAATTGAAATCAAGCCTTCATCATTTCGAAAGGAGATAAAATTATGATCAGAAAAATAATATGTTTTGTAGTGATTGGACTTATCATTGGCACGGCCACTGTCATGGCTGGCGGATCTGATAAAGAAAAGGCTGCAATTGCTGCGGCTCAGAAATGGCTCTCCATTGTTGATAAAGGTAAATATGCTGAGAGCTGGAATGAATCATCTGAATATTTTAAACAGGCGGTTACGCAGGACCAGTGGGAACAAGCCCTCCAGGCGGTACGGACGCCGCTCGGCAAATTGGTTTCCAGGAAAGTAAAGAGTACCACTTACACAACTTCTCTACCCGGAGCGCCCGACGGGCAGTATGTCGTCATTCAATTTAACACTTCATTCGAGAACAAAAAATCAGGGATTGAGACAGTTACTCCCAAAATGGACAAGGATGGTGTGTGGAGGGTGTCCGGTTATTATATCAAATGAAAACCAGACAATTATGATTGGATGTCCCAGATAAAGATAACACCACTCGTCGGGAAAATCCATTCCTTGTCGGATATCTTTACGCTGATGGACTTGCCTTTCTTTTTTGAAACAATCGGTTGAGGATGTTTTCCGGCGAAAAAGCTCTCTTCAAAAACATTCTTCAGCTTTGCCTTTTCGTAGTTGAAATTTATTTCCAGACCTCTTACCGGATAGACAAGGTAAACAGGGAATATGCGGTTGTCTTTTGCCTGCCATGTGGCAATTTCTATTTCAATTTTTACTTCGCTGTTTATCTTTTTTTTGAGTTTTTCAGAACCGCACCAGACCTCAAAGCCGCGTTTCGTTTTCTTTGTTTCGATAATGGGAATTTCTTCGTTGTCGATGCGCACCCGTTCGACTGTAAAATCGTGCTCCAGAGATAAATTCCTGCCGTCGGTTAAAAGACAGCGGTATTCGCAGCGCGGGTCTTCGAATAGCGCGGCGAGTTGTAAATTATTGGAAGCGCAGCCGATCATGAAAATGTTGTCGCGAATGGTTTTTTTGTATTCGATGTGCGTGCTGACATGGAAGTAATTTTCGGAATGTCCGGAATCTTTCGTTTTCGATGCCTGACCGATGCGAATATTGTAGCGGAAGCCGGAGCGCAGTTCGAGCCGCCGGTCTTCGTTGCCGAAGAGGGTTTCAAACATTTCGTAGTAAATGGCGTTGCCCAGTTCCTCGTCGCGCGCTCGTGTCTGCATGCAGTGGCGGATGATGTTATCGATGCGGGAGATGGATTTTTCTTCATCCGGTATAAATATCCTCCGCAGGCGCGGCTCGACAGCCTCCTTTTTCCCTTTTTGCAGAAAAATTCGAGGCGCTCTTTTCCCAAGAGCGCAGAGAATTTCATAGCTGATGGTTTGGGCCTTGGCGGCAATTTCATTGGCGCTGATATACTCTTTGCCCTGTCTGCCCAGCAAAACAACTTCATCGCCGACTTTGCAATCGGGGATATCGGTGACGTCAATGGTGCACATGTCCATCGAAATCCGTCCGACAATGGGCGCTCGTTTGCCGCGGATCAGAGCTTCTCCCTGATTGGAAAGGATAAAAGCGTAACCATCTCCGTAACCGACCGGGATTGTCGCTATGCGTGTTTGTTTGGAAGTAACGAAAGCGCTGTTGTAACCGATTCCGTAACCGGCGGGAAAACTTTTAAGCAAAACAACGCTGGTTTTAAAGGACATCACCGGAGCAAGTCTGGCTTTGGATTCATTTTCCGGCGAGGGGTAAATGCCGTAAGTCATGATTCCCGGACGCACCATGTTGAGTTTGAATCCGGGATAGTTTAGTACGGCGCCGCTGTTATCTATATGCCGGATGGGAATATCTATTTCCGCGCGCTTGATATCTGCAAGTAAATCCGAGAAATACTGCCATTGCTTGTCATTATAGGAAATTATTTTCTCGCTGGAGGCAAGGTGGCTGAAAATTCCCTCCAGGATGATGTTAGGTAACTTGGATATTTCACGGATAAGTTTCATCGCTTCGCTGTGCATGGTTCCGCCGCGCCCCATGCCGGTGTCCACTTCGATATGCACCGGCAATTTACGGCCGAATTTACCCAGCGCATTATTGAGTTTTTTAGCAAAAGCCGCGTCTGAAACAGACGGAGTAAGGTTGTATTTGATTATTTGTTCAATTTCCGCGGTCGTTGAAGGCCCTAAAATAACAATCGGCGTCTCGATGCCGCTTATTCTAAGCTGAACGCCTTCATCGGCATTGGCCACTCCCAGCATTCGCGCGCCGTTTTCCAGCGCGGCACGCGATATTTCTATCGCGCCGTGACCGTAAGCGTCCGCTTTAACAGCCGGCATGAAATCAACTTTGGGACCGATGAGTCTTTTTATTTCTTTCAGATTGCCGATAAAATTATCAAGATCGACTTCGACCCAGCTGCGATATTTTTGTTCCTTCGTTAATGGCATATTTGTGGATACTATCAAATCATTAATGAAAGTCAAGCCGTCAGTCTTTTTTAAAAAAATCAGCAATTTAACTTGAAATATTTAAAAATTTTTGATTAAAATAAAAAAAATACCGGAGGGTGAATATAAAATCCCTCACAACGAGGAGGAAAAAGATGTCGAGAGCAAAGGCTGGAGATGTTCTGAGTTGTGAAGTATGCGGACTGGCTGTAATTGTGGATGAAGAATGCGGTTGCGCTACGATTGACCTTATTTGCTGTGAAGAACCGATGGTAAATATGGGTCCGGCAAAACCAAAGAAATTAATTGCCGCTGCCGCTCCGAAAAAAAAGGCGGTAGTCAAAAAAGCAAAAGCGGCGCCTAAAAAAAATCCGGTGGCAAAAAAGAAAACTGTCAAAAAGGTTGCAAAGAAACCTGTAAAAAAGGCCGTCAAGAAAGCAGTTAAAAAAGCTGTCAAAAAAAAGGCAAAAAAGAAATAAGAGGATTGCCGTCCGGCAGAAGGAGTAAAAGGATATGGCCCTTAGCGAGATAGGGCGTATTGTTCTTTTGGGCCGGTATTTTGGAATTAGTTTTCTGTAAGCTGAATCTCTAACCTGAATAGAATTCTGCGTTGAGCGGGTTTCTATTCAGGTTCTTATTTTAACCTACTCAATACCTGTCTTGTGTCGTTATAAGCAAACCATGCTTAAGAAGCATTGTTATTTCGAAGAAGTAAGTTCTTCGCTTGAAAAAAAGCGCAAATTCTGATTAATCTTTTTCATAAGGTTTTTTCTTATGACAGATAAAAAGACTCCTGATAAAAAAAGCGAAGAGATTAGCTCGTCCGCGCTCAAAGTAAATCTAGAAAGAACTGCCGCGACAATAGAAATACCCGAGCAGTATTCACCGCTGCTTAAAGTCGTGGACAACCATTACGGCCTGCGGAAAAAAACCCGCGAACTTCTCACGGAATTAAACCACCCTTTCGTTAACTGGGAATATGTTCTCAAAGAGCTGAAGTCTGTTTCCATTGGAGATTTTTATATTTATAATAATAACCAGGATGGTCGTTCCGCTCTTTCCATTATGATGCGTATTTACTTCAACGTCATCACATCTTCACCGGATCGGGAAGTTAAAGACAACGCGCTGCATTATTTGTTCGATTATATTGATACGATATTGACTCAAGGCAATGAGTTTCTGACGAGAAATTTATCCCTGTTGCCGGAGATCGTAAAATCTCTTATGGAGATCGTCAGGGAAGATGCGGTTCTTTTCAAGAAATGTTCGTCCTACCTCAAAAAAATTATTAAAAGTATTACAGAGAAAAATCTGGATATCCAGACGACGCTGTTTGACGGTTTTGTCTTAGAGGTCTTTAAAATCAATTACCGGTTTTGGCTGGATCAGCCGGACCCGGCAGTATGGTTTGCGGTGGGAGATAGAGAAACAGAGGAATCGGTTAATGCCTACAAACAATTAATCCAGCCTCTGAGTCATGAGAATCTCCGCATGCTGCTCGAGACACTGGAAACCATTAATCCCAAAACACAGAAGGAGAGCAAAGTTGCGATAAACAGCTATCTTGATATGCCGGATTATTTTCAGATATTAAACGGCTATCTCGCGGCTGCCGATCAACTGGGCAACTCCCAGGCGCATCAGGGACGCCAGAATCTGGTGAAGCTGCAATTCCTGTTTAACATCATGGATAGTCCCCATCTGGCCGATATTCACGCCGGCGCCTTGCGGGAAATCAATCATTCTTTGAAGATGGTTTTTCAGGAAGAAGAGAAAGAAAAACTTAACGATATTGTGCGCAATATATTCGGTTTCCTGAAAAAGAACAAATCCCAGTATGAATTCAGCGTTGCGGTTTTTGATTGCATTACGACGACGGCGAGGGAAGTTTTCGCGCAGAACAGCCATCCTCTCGCGGATACGTTTATCGATGAATTGATTTTGCACGGTTTTCAGTATCCCGAAATTAAAGGTTCCAATGAAGAATGGCAGGTAAAGGCCAATCCGGCCCATATCATCAATATCCGCACATGGCTCGAAATTATCGGCATGAAGCCAAGATGGACGAAAAGACTGATATCGGCGCTGATCATCAACTTGAAGATGGGAGGTATTTTTGTCCGCGATACAGACCTCATTCAGAAGGATATTTCCACGCTGCTCAATACCGATATTGCGCCGGCGTACAATCTGATCAAACAGCTTCTCCGCATTTTTCCCGTCTACTTCAGCGAAATCGGCGCCGAAGGGGAGCTGAGGGAAATTTCCACCAAGGTTGACGAGCTTTCCGCCCGTAACGACAAGCTGGTGTATTTTTTCCGGAAGCAGTCGCATGTTGAGAGCAATAGTCTGCTTGTGAAATTTATAGAGGACATTTTTAGATACTGGAATTCCGGCAACAAGCATTTCCTCCGTGTTCACTTGCCGGAAGAGGTTTATGAACAGGTTATGAATTCCGGAGAATATTTTGACGGCATGCACAAGGCTTTCAAGTATTTTTTCCCCAAGGTCAGTAACAATCCCATAAAATTTTTGGAATGGGACAGAGAAAAAGTATCCAGGGAGCTGCATCATGTAGACGGTATCAACGAAAGGGATTTGGAACGAATCAAAATCATGATTCGCATTTATCAGTTGATCTATAAAAAATATTATCCGCAGTACATTGATCTGTTGAAAGACCTGGAAGCGGCAAACGCCTTTCCCAAGGCCGATATTGCACTGCTTAATCGTTCTCTTAACGCTAAAAATTACTATCGCAGTATTACCATTGTGTTAAAATTCTTATCCTTACTGAAAGAAAGAGTTCTTGCTTCGAAGAAAACGCAGTACTATGAAAATATTTATTACAAGAGACATATCGCCGCGGGCATTCCGTCAATGTACGGAACCTATTACGAGAAGAAATTTGAAGCTGTCGGCTTATCCCTGAGACTGGAGAGTCTCGCCACCATGCTCTTCGAAGAATTGAGTCAATCCATGAATCTCAAATTCATCACAAAGGAAACCATCCGGAAGATTCACACGTATCTCTGGCCATTTATCAATGCTTTGGAAATTGACGGCATTTCCACGGAAGGTCTATCGGCGAAATCAAGGTATGTGACAAATGCTTTGGCCGTCAAGCAGTTTTCCTTGGAACAGTATGTGGATATTTTCCGTTTTATTTCCAAGGATATTCAGGACATTATTCGTAATTATTACATTGACGTTCACAGTTCCAATTTGTCTGTGATTATCGGACAAGTGTATCATCAGGACACGGGCGTTGAAACAAAATCCGGACATAGAAAACATGAGAAATTAATCTATCAGCATTCCGAGAATTTTATCCGAGGAATTATATCTTCGGGATTCGGCATTCAAGTTCTGGATAATTTTATCAACGCCGTTATCAGAGCACTGAATGCGGAATTGGAAAAATTCAAGGACAATAAACAAATTCTGAAAGTCGTTATGTCTTATAATCCTGAATTGACGGTTTCATCTTTCTTTAAGAAGAGCAAAAAAACAGACAACCAGATACTTCTCGGGAACAAGGGATATTTTCTCAAAAAACTTATATCTTTCGGTTTCAATGTGCCTCCGGGGTTTATCATAACGACGGAAGTATTCAGGGCGTATGAAGCGGTTTACGGCTATAAATATATTTTCAATGATCTGGCCGTTCGGATAAACAAAGAGATAAGAAAACTGGAAAAGGTGACGGGACGCAAACTGGGTGACCGGCGAAATCCTTTGCTGCTTTCGGTGAGAAGCGGCGCCACGGTCTCTCTGCCCGGCATGATGAAATCTTTCCTGAATGTGGGCATCAACGAAACCATCGCGGAAAATCTCAGCGAAAAGAAAAGCTTCCAGTGGGCGGCATGGGATTCGTATCGCCGTTTCCTGCAAACGTGGGGCATGTTTGAGGGAATGGACCGGAATTTTTTTGACGCGATCATCAACGAATTCAAGATCAAATACAGCGTGGAAAGAAAGATACAGTTTCCACCCGAGCAAATGAAACAGATTGCTCTTTCCTATAGAAAAGGAATAGCGGATAAAGGCATTGAGTTTAAGGATAAGCCTCTCGATCAGTTACGGCACGCCATTTTGCAGGTGTTTGATTCATGGTATTCCGAGCAGGCGGAAATTTACCGCCATCAGATGCTTCTTTCCGATAAATGGGGCACAGCCGTAATTGTGCAGGCGATGGTATTCGGAAATCTTGACGAAAATTCCGGATCGGGGGTTATTTTTACCCGCGAACCCAAAAGCTCGTCTTCCGACGTTACCCTGTATGGAGATTTTATATTCGGCGTTCAGGGAGACGATATCGTGTCGGGCTTAGTGGAAACTTATCCGATTTCGGAAAAGCAAAGAGTCACGGAATACAGAGAATCAACCATATCGCTGGAAACGAAATTCCCTGAAATTTACGCGGAACTCTTAAGGATGTCCGAAATGCTGGTTTATGAGAAGGGTTTCAATCATCAGGAAATTGAATTTACCTTTGAAGGGCCGACCAAAGATAAACTGTATATTCTGCAGACGCGCGACATGAATCAGATCCAGACGCAGAAATGGATACGTTTCAAAGATACAAAAATACTGCAATCATCTGTTCTTGGAACGGGCATAGGTATTAACGGCGGCGCGCTCTGCGGCAGGGCGGTTTATTCGGAATCGGATATTCAACATTTCCGCAACACGGAACCCGATACTCCGCTGATTCTGGTGCGTCCCGATACCGTTCCGGAAGACGTCGGAGTTCTTCTGCAGGTTGAAGGAATTCTGACGGCCAAAGGCGGCAGCACGTCGCATGCCGCGGTGACGATTCCGCAGCTCAACAAGGTTGGAGTCGTCGGTTTCAGCAAACTCAAGGTTTACGAAACTGATGAATACGCTACGATAGATGACCGCACCATAAAGACAGGAGATTATATCAGCATAGACGGCTGGAGCGGCACGGTCTATATGGGGAAACATGAGAGCGAAGCTGAATAACCGCGCTTCCTCCTGGCCGCCTCGATAACATCTTTTATTGAGAAGTGGTATAATTCTAGTGGCAGTTAAAAGAATCCGGTTGTCGGCAAGTGTTATGGATTACCGGCAACCGGATATTATTTGTTATAAAAGATTCTTGTGAATGTAAACCGTCAGGTCTCCCATCCTGTTTACATAGCTTCCGTATTCATTGTCATACCAGCCGAAAACTTTAGCGTGGACGACAGGCACTTTCATTAACTTTTCGGGAAACGCTTTCATAATTTCCGCGGGACAGTTGGGAATATGTGAAAGATCCAGATTAATGAAAGCGGTCCGCGTGTGATTAAACTGGCCTTCGATAATGACCGCCGCATCAACTCCGATAAGATCGGTGGGCACATTTTGTTCCATCGTGAATTTGATCAAGTTCTCAGGATTACTATCGGCCGCTTTTTGGTAGATGTCGTTTATCATTTTTGTGTTGATGGCCATAACCGCGCTCTGTTTAGCCGCCCGCGCCTGAAAAGTCGCGTTTAAAACAATCAGGGACATGGTACTGGTGGGCACTCTGATGGAATCCGCCATAAAACCGATATGCTGAACCTCGGGAATGACCTCTACCAGAGCCTTGGCGGCGTTTGTGGAAGTTAGAATAATATTATTCAAGATGCTCCTGTTTTTTCTCAGATCTTTTTCTCCCGCTTTGGGAGTGCTGTCCAGCACGCTCTGCGAATTGGTAACGGCATGAATCGTTGACATGGAAGCCGTCAGAATATTATTTGTCTCTTCATTTTCAAGAAGAGGCTTGATCATGTGGGCAAGTCCCGTCGTCGTGCAGGACGCCGCGGAAACAATCTGATGTTTCTTTTGATCGAAAGCCGTGTGATTAATGCCGTAAATCAGCGTTACCGCGTCATCCGGAATGGACAGGGCGTTGTTTTTTATTTTGAAAGGCGAAGAGTTGATTACAGCCTTTGCCCCGCCGTGCAAATGTCCCCGAATGGAACCGCTTTTATTATTGGAAGCGATTGTCGGGTCCTTGAATTTTCCCGTGCATTCAACAACAATGTCAGCGCCATATTGTCTCCAGGGAATATCAGCGGGATTTCTTGCTTCGCGGAGAATCGTGACCGGTATGCCGTCAATAATCATTTTCCCCTGCTTTTCGTCAATAATCTGAATCAGACGCTCAGATTTTATTCCGTATAAAAATCTGTGCATCAGCCCGTAGGTTGTATCTTTCTCGATCGCCTGGGCTATTGCGTCAAGGCCGGTTCCCGCTTCTCGCCCGAGATTGACGACGATTTCCTTAAAATACTTTCTGTGGATGTGATGCCATAAGGATAACTTGCCTATTCTGCCAAGACTGTTGATGCCCAGGACCGGCGGTTTATTTTCAAACACCTGAACTTTTGCCATTATAAAAATCCTCCTTGTTCCTGTTTGCGCAGGAAGTAATATGTTTGTTTATTTTTTCCGTGATTAATAAAAAAAATGCAGGGATACCCTGCAGAAGAATAATGAAGGCAACACTATTTAAAAACGGTTTGGTGGTGACCGGGACCATAAAATATCTCCCTTAAAAGGTCAGGATTTACATACAGGAAAGACTCCCAAAAGTCAATATCCGAAGCGGAAAATATTAATATTTCTAGTGGTCGTTTTGACGTAACCCGTTTATTTTTAAGCAAATAAAATTTTTGTAAATTAGACTGATTTCCAAATCAGATGTGGAAAAACCAGCTCACTCCTGCCTGAACTTCTTGATTGAATTAAGAATGTGGAGTAATATCTGATTAATCCAAAAGGAGGATTCGATGAGACTGAATTTATCGCGAATAACGCTGACACTATTTATTATTTTTACAGCGTCCGGTGTTTGGGCGGAAAGTTCCGTATGGGTGGTAAGCTCATCCAAAGCAAACGTTTATCTTGCCGGTTCTTTCCACGTACTGAGATCGTCTGATTATCCTCTCCCTGCCGAATTTTTTACGGCTTATAAGAATTCCGGTAAAATTGTCTTTGAAGTCCCATCCAATGCAGCGGAAGGTTTGGAACATATGGGAGATTTTTTAAACGGCGCAATGTACACTGACGGCACAACGCTTAAAGATCATATGACACAAGCGGCTTTTACCAAAATGGAAACATTCTGCAAAGAGCGTAATTATCCACTGGAGCAATACCAGAGTTTTAAACCGGCCATGTTTTTAACGATGCTTACGGTTCTGGAAATGAAGAGAATCGGCGCCGATCCTCAGAAAGGCGTTGATTATTTTTTCCAAGAAAAAGCTCTGCAGGATGGAAAATCCACGGGCAGTCTGGAAACGGTTGATCAGCAACTCAAGCTTCTTCTTGCCATGGATGAAGGGATGGGAAGCGATCAAATCATCGAATCAATCGACGAATTCAGACAAATCGAAGCCCAACTGGGAGAATATCTGGCCGTCTGGAGAAAAGGTGACGAGGCCGGAATGGAAGAACTTTTTATTAAGGATTTTAAAAACTACAAAAAATTATATCAAACCCTGATTGTAGACAGGAACAACAAATGGATGACGGATATTACGGGTTTTCTTAATGGTCCGGGAAACACCATGGTTATCGTGGGTGCGGCTCATCTTGCCGGGCAGGACGGATTAATTAATCTACTGCGCAAACGCGGTTACAAAGTGGTAAAGGCACAAAAATAACAGAAAGCCTGAAAGATCAATTTTTATTTCTAGTATTTAAAATGGCGGATGGACGGTCATGAAGGTAAATATGTCCATGCCGTTGGCTTCCGCTTTTGTCTGTTCACCATTGATTACCCTGATCATTTGATTGATCATCGCATCGCGCAACTCAGGAAGCTTACGGCCTTCCATCAGGACACCGGCATTGATATCTATATCATCGCTCATGGCATCATAAACTTTGGTGTTGCTTGCCACTTTGATCACAGGCATTACCGGAAATCCCACAGGAGTTCCCCGCCCGGTGGAAAAGAACATAAGTTGCGAGCCGCTGGCGGCCAGCCCCGCCATTGAATCACCGTCATATCCGGGACCGTCCTGCAGAATCAATCCGTGTTCGGTTGGCGTTTCACCGTAATCGACAACCTGATTGATGGTGCCGGAACCTCCCTTGAAAATGCAGCCCATGGATTTTTCAGCAATGGTGCTGATGCCGCCGTCCATATTACCGGGAGAAATTACAAGGCTGGCCAATTCACCCATGATGTCCCGGGTGAGTTTTTCGGCGCGGTCAACCATCCCCTTGATTTGTTCTGCAACCTTTTCATTTTTAGCTCTACGTGTAAGGGCATTAGTCGTTCCTATCATTTCAGTATCTTCACCGAAGATAACAGTTGCTCCTTGTTCCACGAGCCAGTCCGATATGGCGCCCAGAGCAACATTGGCCGTTACACCGGACATCGCATCGGAACCACCGCATTCCATGGCAACCATTATCTTTTCCCATGGGATGGAAACTCTGGGCTGACTTTTTAATTCTTCAAGCATGCGCCTCGCGGCCAAAACCCCTTTCCTGGCTGTTTCCAGAGATCCGCCATCGCTCTGCACATTCAAGACTTCTATTTTTTTACTGGTGTTATTGATCAAAGGAGAAAGATTGGACGTGCTGGAGACTTCACATCCCAGGCCGACTAAGACAACACCACCCACGTTGGGATGATGAATCAGGCCGGAAAGTATCCGAAAGAGAATCTCGATATCCCGCGGACCGCCTCTGCCGCATCCGTGAGCGTGCGGCGCGCATACAGCTTCGGGAACTTCCCGCGAAATTCGATTGACGACTCCATTGACACACGACACGGTTGGTAAAACAAGAACGTGATTGCGAATGCCAACCTTTCCATCTTGCCTGATAAAACCGCTGATTTCGTTCATTTCTTCCACATCTTGCTTTCGAGATTATGTGTATGAACCCATTGCCCCTTCATGATTGCTTGGGAACTCACGGCCACCGGCTCTCCGTACTTGATGATTTCCGCACCGGCATCGATATTTTGAAGGGCAACTTTATGACTGGCCGGTATTTCTTCTAAAGTGCAAAATATTTCATTGTCCCCGGCAACAACAGCCTTGCCTTTGTCAATTGCCTTCAGAGCAACGCCGACGTTATCCCGTGAATGAATGATGAGTATATTATTTATCATCATAGCCCTCTTCAAACAGTTTGTTTTGATTTTGGTACGAATTTAGCACATATTACATTATTGTTCAGCAATTTTTTGATTCATTTCATTAGAACTCTCATCGGATAAAAATCGTAGACTTCATGTCATGGCGGAATATATCTCTTGACAACATGAATCCGCTTTTATATTTTCTTTTAAAGAAAATAACCCTTTATCAATTCAAAGGTATATGTTTTTTGCAATGAAATTTAAATAAAGTGAAGTTTTAGATAGTTATGGAAATTAACAACTCGCACGTATTCAATAATGTTACCGTTGTAATTCCTGCTTTAAATGAATCCCTGACGATAAAAGACATAATAATCAATTCAAAAAAGTATTCGAATGATATAATAGTTGTGGACGGTCATTCTTCTGATGACACGGTAGCAATCGCCCAGTCTCTTGATGCCAGTGTCATTTATGATAATAAAAAAGGAAAGGGCGAGGCCATCCGGTCCGTAATTCCACACCTTAAAAGGGAAATAACTGTTTTTATTGATGCGGATGGTTCTCATGACCCGCATGATATTCCGGCTCTGGTGAAACCAATCATTGAGAATAAAGCTGATCATGTTTCTGCATCGCGTTTACTGGGTGGTTCAAGCGAGCTTCATGGAGGGTTTGATGAATGTATGCGTCTTATCGGCAGTACAATCATTACCGCCTGTATTAATCATCGCTTTAAAACAGCTCTTTCCGAAAGTCAGAATGGCTTTCGGGCAATCAGAACTGAAGTGATAAAGTCTCTGGGTCTTTCTGAAAATATTACAACGATTGAGCAGGAAATGATCATTAAAACTTTGAAGAAAAGTTATCGCATGGCGGAAATTCCTTCTCATGAGCACAGGAGAAAGGGAGGGTATTCAAAAATCACTGTCAGAAAAGTAGCCTTCAGATATGTTTACAGCATGATTAAATACCTGTACTTTTAAATTTGATGTTAATCATCAGGTGCCGGTAAATAAAACGATCATTGTTTCTCAGGGATTAAAACAAGACTATGGCAAAGAAAAAAAAAGAGAAAAAGAAAAAGGCACCCGATCATGACGTGGTTTCCAATCAACACAGTCCGTTTGGTGATCAGATAACAAATTCTCTTTTTTTCTTATTCATCATTATTGCTGCCGGGCTTATAGTTCGAATTATTGCCCTGATGAACCTGGATACAACGGTCTATGCGGATTTTCTGCTGTGGGATGAGCGCATATATCATAGCTGGGCTAGAGAAATAGCTGAAGGCACATTTAAATCAAAATCAGTATATGAGTTTTCCCCGTTACCGGCTTATATCATGGCGGGGATTTATTGGTTATTTTCCCCTAATCCATTTTATATTAGAATGTTAAATATTGTTTATGGAACCTCTACGTGCTTTGTTGTGTATCTTATAAGCAAGGAGTTGGCTGGAAGAAAAGTTGCCATTCTTGCCTGCATTATCGCCTGTCTGTACAAGCCTTTTATCTTCTACAGCATTGTGCCGCTTAAAGATTCTTTAGGACTGTTATTATTTGCTTTAATGGCTTATCTTCTTATAAAAGTTATCAATGCCTACTCCAACCAAAACGAGAACAACTCAAAGGAAATCGGTAATATTGCAGACATTGGATTTCTCGGGCTGGTTGCCGGTATGTTATTGAATGTAAGACCCAATGCCATCATTCTTGTTCCTGTAATATTGCTGCTTCTCTTGTGGTATGCTCGCAGAGATAAATTTTTATGGAAAAATCTTTTAATGTTCGCAGCCGTATATGTTGCAGGTCTTATTATTGCCTTATCTCCTTTTGTAATGAGAAATTATACTGTTGCCGGAAAATTTGCTCTCACAACATCCCAGTCAGGTTTTAATCTTTTCATTGCTAATAATATTGATAATCCTGATCCCTATTATCGTCCCGTTCCTTTTGCCTCTAGTTCGCCGTTTGAACAAGGCACCCAGTTTACCATCGAGGCCAGTAGAAGAGTTGGAAAAAAGTTAACATCACAAGAAGCATCGGATTACTGGACATCTGAGACTGTTAAACAAGCCGTTTCCAATCCTTTTGCTTTTGTCCACAAGGGAGGGCAAAAGTTATTAGTCGTCTTGAATAGCTTTGAGGCCTGTGACCATTATGATATAAAATTTATAAGCAATTTTGCAAAATTCTTTAAAATACCATTTCCGAACTTCTGGATGGTGTTTCCTCTTTTTATATTGGGTGTTATCATCAGTTGGAAAGATAAGAGAACGAGAGCGCTGATGACGGTACTTTTGTTTTACTGTGCTACTCTTATCATATTCTTTACGAACGGCCGGTACCGCTTGCCGATGTTGTCGGTGATGATTCCTTTTGCCGCAATAGGTATTACACAACTTTATTCCGACTTCAAAGAGAAGCTGTATGTCTTATGTACAAAACATGCGGCGGTTTGCGCGGTCTGTCTGATTATTACTTTTCTTCCCGTCAGAGCAACGGATGACACGACCGCATACTATAATACCCACGCCATCATATTGGCATCAAAAGGATATGTTAACGAGGCGATTTTATATTGGAAAAAGTCTTCGGAAATGAATAGGCCTTATTCCGATTTTGCCAACCTGTCTCTGGCGGATCTGTGCTATCGCCGGGGAAGCTTTCAGGAGGGGAATATTTATCTTGACAAGATTAATGATAATTCGTTTGCAGCTGCCCAGAAATACCAGATATTGGGAGATTTATTAACTTATAAAAAAGACATGGATGGCGCTGTTGCGGCCTACGAAAAATCACTCTCCATCAACTCCGGTCAAAGGCTGCCGAGAAAGAAGCTTATCGAACTTTATAAAATCAAAGATCCTCAAAAAGCACAAAATGAATCGCAAACCTTGAAATATATCGATTCATTCTACGATTTAATGTAGATTCCGGTAAATCCCTGCGATTGAAGTCCGGCAAATAAGATTTATCGAAGTTATTTCTTTGAAGAAATAGATCTGATTATTCCCAGAAAGCCGTCCGCTTTTAAGGAAGCTCCACCGACAAGCGCTCCGTCAATATCTTCCATCGCGATTAATTCGCCGATGTTATCTTTGGTGACGCTTCCGCCATAGAGAATGCGAACGTCATTGGCCACGCTGCCGTAAATCTCTTTGAGAATGCCGCGGATGAAAGCATGTACTTCCTGCGCCTGCGCGGAGGTGGCTACTTTCCCGGTGCCTATCGCCCAGACCGGTTCGTAAGCGATGACCATATTTTCAATCTTCTCCACACGGTTCAAGCCCTGCCGGACCTGCCTTTCGACAACATCTTTAGTTACCCCTTTTTCTCTTTCCTCGTCGGTTTCTCCCACGCACATGATGGGCGTCAAACCGGCGGTCAGAGCCTTTTTGACTTTTAGATTAACTTCATTGTCCTGTTCGTGAAAATATTTTCTGCGCTCGGAATGGCCGATAATCACATGGGTGCAGCCAATATCCCTGAGCATGCCAGGAGATATTTCTCCGGTGAATGCACCCTTGTCTTCATAATACATGTTTTGCGCGGCCAGAAACACGTTCGATCCTTTAATGATTTCGCCTACACTGAAAAGAGAGGTAAAAGGTGGAGCTAAAATTACCTCTCCATCTTTTACGTCGGTCACTCCGTCTTTTATGGCTTTCGCCAAAGCTTCCGATTCTGCGATGACATTGTTCATTTTCCAGTTGCCGGCAACAATAAATTTTCTCATATTTTATTTCCTCACTTTTCCAGCGCGGCAATTCCGGGCAGAGTTTTTCCTTCCAGCCATTCCAGAAACGCGCCGCCGCCCGTGGAAATATAAGACATCTTTGCGCTGAGCCCCGCCTTTTTGATTGCTGTGTCCGTATCGCCGCCGCCGATGATGGAGAGGGCTCCGCAATTGGCCACAGCGCCTGCCAGTTCAAAGGTTCCTTTGCTGAAGGGAGCGAGTTCAAACATACCCATGGGTCCGTTCCAGATAATCGTTTTTACACCGCGTAAGGCTTCACTAAACAGAGTAATTGTGGCCGGACCGATATCCAACCCTATCATGTCTTTGGGGATTTCTTTTACACCGCAGACTTTTGCCTCGGCTTCTGCAGTAGCACTTGCGGCAATTACCGCATCCACAGGCAATAAAAACGGCACGTTTTTTTGTTTGGCTTTATCCACGATTTTGCGTGCCGTATCCAGCATATCTTCTTCACAAAGTGATTTGCCGATTTCAAAGCCTGCCGCCCGCAAAAAGGTAAAGGCCATACCGCCGCCAATAATGATTTTATCCACTTTTTCGATAAGGTTTTCCAGAAGGCCGATTTTATCGGAGACCTTTGCTCCGCCGATAATTGCTGCCAGTGGTTTTGCCGGATTTACCATGGCTTTTTTGAAATATTCGACTTCATTTTTCAAAAGAAATCCTGCGGCGCAGGTTTGGACAAATCCGGTAATGGCAGAATTGGAGGCTGCTGCCCTGTGCGATACGGCAAAAGCGTCATCAATATAAATGTCACAAAGAGCCGCCAGTTGTTTGGCAAATTCTGCATCATTTTTATCTTCTCCCGGATAAAACCGGAGATTCTCCAGTAGAATGATATCTCCTTCTTTCATTTTCCCGACTGCTTGTTCCACTGCGGGACCAACGCAATCATCTAAAAACATAACGTCTTTTTGCAATAGTCCCGACAAAACTTTCACCACCGGTTTGAGCGACATTTCCGCAACTCGCTTGCCTTTCGGTCTGCCCAGATGGGAGGCAATAATTAATTTTGCTCCATGTTCCAGGGCGTAATTGATCGTCGGAATGCTTGCCCGCACGCGTTTATCGCTGGTGACATTTCCGTCTTTATCCATCGGGACGTTAAAATCCACCCGCAAAAAAACTCTTTTGCCTTTCATCTCTATTTGATCAATGTACTTCATGCTTGATCCTTGCTTTTTCTATTTCATTATAAAAGACAGCAGTTCCAGCATTCTGTTAGAAAAGCCCCATTCATTATCATACCATGAGAGAATTTTTACCATATTACCGCCGAGGACAGTAGTGTTGGGTATATCTACAATGGAAGAGTGTTTGTTGCCATTAAAATCGACAGAAACCAGTTCTTCCTCCGAACACATAAGAATGCCTTTCATTGCTCCCTTGGCGTATTCCCGAAACTTATCGTTGATTTCATTTTTGTTGGTTTGTTTAGAGAGTGTTGCCACAAAATCCACAAGAGAAACATTTGGTGTCGGCACGCGGATAGCCAGTCCATCAAGTTTTCCCTTCATTTCTGGGATAACTTCCGCGATAGCTCTGGCCGCGCCGGTGGTAGTCGGTATCATGGAAAGAGCGGCCGCGCGGGCTCTTCTTAAATCCTTATGCGGTTCATCCAGAACAACCTGATCGTTAGTGTAGGAATGGATTGTTGTCATCAGGCCGTATTCAACACCAAATTCCTGGTTTAATATTTTGACAATTGGCGCGAGGCAATTTGTGGTGCATGATCCCATGGAAATAATGTTATGTTTTGTCTTGTCGTACACTTCCTGATTGACGCCCAGAACAAAGGTGACATCGGGATTTTTAGCCGGAGCGGAAATGACAACTTTCTTTGCCCCCGCCTCGATATGTTTTCCGGCGCCTGCCTTGTCCGTGAATCTGCCGGTGCTTTCCAGAACAACATCAACGCCTAAGTCTTTCCAGGGCAATGATTCTGGCTCCCGAACAGAAGATGTCTTAATTTCTTTGCCGTCAATGATTATTGAATTATTTCCAACCTTAACTTCGGCATTAAGCGTTCCGTGAGTTGAATCATATTTAAGCAGATGAGCAAGAGTTTTGGCATCGGCGAGGTCATTTACCGCGACGAATTCCACATCTTTGTTTTTATATCCAGCCCTGAATACTAGCCGGCCAATTCTTCCAAAACCGTTAATCGCAATTTTTACTGGCATATCAACCTCCTCGCCAAAAAATGAAAAATCTATTTAATTTAAAAGGATTTTATTGTCAACATGTTTTGCCGAACATATGGTTTGTATTTTGTTATTTTAACGTTTACGAAGCCTTATAGACGCTGTTTTGTATATGCCGGACATTCAGTTTGTTGAAACTTTATAAAAGTTGATGATTGAACTATAAGAAGAACAATTTTGCATGTCAACAAAATATTTATTATAAAACAAGAGAAATATATTTAATACGGCTTTCGATTTATCTTGGTCAATGGTGCAATTAAAATCCCCCGGGTTGCTACCAGGGGGATGGATTTGACGTAAGGTTTTCTTTATGAAAACAAATAATGTCGTTTTGCACAGCTGTTAAATCTTAAAAGTAAATTATTTGCTTTGCGCGTCATACATCTTCATAACCTTATCTGTTATATCCAAGCCGTCTTTATCGGCGAGAACGGATTTTTTATCGATAATGAGCGAATAGCTTTCGCTTTTGACAAGTTTATTCAGAATCTGTTGAAGGTCGGCAATTATTTTTCTTGTAAGTTCAATATCTTTGTTTTTTAATTGTTCACTCACGTCCATTTGCAACTGTCGCAATTCTTTTACTGCCTGAGCCAGTTTTTCGCGTTTTTCCTTCCAGGCAGGGGAATCCTGTTTCGTATTTTTCAAATCTTTGTCCATAGCCGCAAGTTTGTCGCTCTTTTCCTTGACCAGAGCCTTTTTGGATTCAAAATCCTTCTGGTAAGCTGCTCTGGCGTTTTTCCCCGCCTTGGAATCTTTCATTATCTTATTGATATCGACAATACCGATTTTGAGAGGTGCATTTTCCGCGCATGCGATATTTGCAAAGCTGATGCTGACTATTAAAACAAGGACAAATATCACCGATAACCACAAGCATGTGTCTTTCTTATTCATGAAAAGTTCTCCTTTAATATTTACTGATAAAGAAAAGACAGAGCCTTGACCCTGTCTTTTCTTTTAATATTACACTCGATTTTGCTTAGAATTCAAGCCTTAAACCAATCAAACCGGTATGGTTCACGAAATCGCTGTTCAACTCGGCATCGTACTGGATATATGCTGCCAAGTGCTTGTTGAAACGGAGGTTGGCTCCCACTCCGATAATTGCCGTGTCACGATTCAGTGCTTCCTCCTCAACCGTGAATGAGCCACCCATGCCGGAGAGTTGCGCGTTGATCAGGTGTGCCTCATTAGAGAATTCATGTGCCCATTTCAACCTTAATTCCGGAGTCAACACAGCAAAACTTCCCATCTTGATGGGTCCGCTGATATTGACACCCAGGAAACTCTGGTAGGATCCGGTGTTGCGCTTGTCGACAGAAAGGTCGTAAATGCCCGCACCGGTTTCTTCGAAACTATCCTGCGATAGATAGTCAACCTGGAATGCCGCCAACGGACGAATCACGACTCCTCCTGCATTGAATTTGTATCCGGCTTCAGCGTAACCGACATATTCTCTGCCGCTGTAATCGGAATTAGCCACCACCGTAGGACCCATTGTGATATAACGATCCAAATCGTATTTGTTGTACGCGTAAGTAAAGACACCTTCCGCGTACCAGGGCTTACCGTCATAGACCACATAGAATGAACCATGATAGCTGTTCATATGGCCGTTATCCAACAGATCGTCGAAATCAAGATTCGTACGTGAAATGCCGCCGCTGGCACCGATAAACAGATTATCCGTGGCGCGGATATCAAAGCCGAACATTCCGCCATAAAGGGTCTGCTTGTATTTAGAAATAATATCATCTGACCGGCGATTTCCAACACTGCCATAAGCATCAGCCCAGAGACCCCAATTCGTTCCGGAAGCTATCTGTCCTTGACCAACCAGGTTTCCTGCCGCAGCCAGCAGTACGGGTGCCGCATCGCTTATAGAGTTGCCGTCACCGGCCAATGCCAGCTGAACACCCTGCGGATAATTATCCGCATACCATGATCTTGTGCCCATGTAGTTTGCAAAGCCGTCGCCTCCACCGATATGGTTGTTGAGAACCCCCAAATACCTGCCCATGCCATTGAAACTCAAGGACTGGAAAGCAATATGTGTTCCACCGCCAATTTCGGAAATGATGTGTTGCGCTTCGCCTGGAGGCAGAACAATCAACTCATCCAGGAACGTTCTCAAATCGCCGTTTGTCCCGGGATCATTATACAGTCCATCCAGAGCGGCTCCTAAACCTGCGCTGCTGGGCGGGGCGCCTGTTGTGAAACTGAGACGTTTCAGATCAAGGTCGTAAATGCCTGCATTGCTGCCGCCTTCATCGATCAGTTGAGGACTGAAGAACGCCGATGTGGATGTGACGCCAGACCATAGAGTGGGAGAAGAGACACTGCTGATATTTAGTACCGATAGATATGTGGTATCCAGCGCATAGGTGCCTGCTGTGGGGATAACCACAACCGTTCCGTTATTGAAGTTTGCTGAATTGTTTACGGTTAGCTGCCCCGTTGAACCGGTTGCCGTCACGGCGTATCCGAGAGATGCGCCTGTATTTTGCGTAAAGTTATCGGTAACAACACCGTATCCGGAGCCGACACCGCCGCGTTGTCCAATGGCTAGTATGCCTTCCTGGATGGTCGTTGTATGACCATCATAGGATTCAGCAGAGTAATTCCTGTCTCCATTCAATGTCCATGTCCCCGCGCCGGTTTTATCCAGAGAAGAGAATTGCCTGATCTGGTCTGCACCAATTGTTCCTGTTCCATCCAAAATAATTCTTTCGTCGGCATAGATGTTATCGGCTATGATATTTCCATTGATGATGGTTCCTGTGCCCAGTGTTACCAGGTTATGATCACCGTCCAGTAATATTGCCGTTCCACCCGTGCCGGTGACTGTGCCGTAATTGGTAATAGTCATATTGCCATCACCATAAATGCCGGTATCTCCAGAGATTGTAGCACCGAGGTTGCTCGTAACCGTTGCCGTATTCGCGTTTGATATGTAAACCGCATAACTTCCAATTCCCGTGGCGTTGATCGTGCCGGAGTTGGTCACCGTTGCCGTGCCCGAACCGTTACCGTCGATGTAGATGCCGTAAGCAACACCGTTTTCAGCGTAGTTGTCGCTATTGGCTTCACTTCCGTAAGCGTTGATCGTGCCGGAGTTGGTCACCGTCGTCGTTCCCGCGTTATTGATATAGATGCCGTAAGCGTTACCGCCGTAAGCTTCACCATCGTAGTCATAACCATAACCGCCGGTAGCGCTACCGCCGCGAACATTGATTGTGCCGGAGTTGGTTACCGTCGCCGACGTCGTTGCCGGAGGATCGATGAATATGCCATAGGCGTTACCGCCGTAAGCATCGCCGCCTTGTGCATAATAAGCGTTATACTGGGCGTTCCCGCCTGTGGCGTCACCACCATAAACGTTTATGATGCCGTTGTTTGTCACCGTCGTTGTTCCCGCATTATTGATGAATATGCCATAGGCGTCACCGCCTGTGGCATTTCCGCCGTAAGTATCATACGTATAAGCGTTCCCGCCTGTGGCGTTGCCGCCGTAGGCGTTAATCGTTCCGGTTGCGGTGTTTGTTACTGTGGCTGTTCCCACACTATCGATATAAATACCGTAAGCGGCGCCGGTGTAACCGCCGTAACCATCTTTGGAGATAACTTCGGGAACTTCAGAATAATTGGCATTTCCGCCGTAAGCCGTATCCACCCCGCCGTAACCGAAATAAGCGTCACCACCGGTCGCGTTACCGCCGTAGGCGTTGATTGTGCCGGAGTTGGTCGTGCTCGCCGCTCCATCAACATTCGAGATGGCGATGCCGTAAGCGTTACCGCCTATGGCGTTGCCGCCGTAACTTTCATCAACAGTGCTGTAACCGTTACCGCCGATCGCTTCACCGCCGGTCGCGTTGATTGTGCCGGAGTTGGTCACCGTTGCCGTCCCGGTATTAATGATGCCGATGCCGTAAGCATCACCGCCGTAAGCATTACCGCCATAGCCAACATATAAGCCTCCAGGGGCGTCGCCGCCGGTGGCTTCACCGCCGGTCGCGTTGATTGTGCCGGAGTTGGTCACCGTTGCCGTTGTCGCTTCCTGAATGCCGATGCCGTAAGCGCCGCCGCCGTAAGCATCACCGCCGACGGATATATAGTAATAACTGTAACTGGCGTTACCGCCATAACCAAGAGTGTAACCGCCGGTGGCTTCACCGCCGGTCGCGTTGATTATGCCGGAATTGTCCACATTTGCCGCTCCCGTGATATTCGAGATGGCGATCCCGTAAGCATCACCAGGGTTATCGCTGTAACCGTCTGTAATGAAAGTGATCAAACCGGAATAATCATTGGCTCCTCCACCAAAACTCAAATAACCGCCGTAGCCGGCGTCACCTATACCGCCGGTGGCCTTACCGCCGGTGGCAGTGATTGTGCCGGAGTTGGTTACCGTTGCCGCCCCCGCAGTATCAATGACGATGCCGAAAGCCTGTCCAGCATAAGCATAGCCGCCATAGCCGCCGTAGCCACCATAACCTCCATAACCACCATTAGGGTTATAACCATAACCACCGCCGCCGATGGCGTCACCGCCGGTCGCATTGATGATGCCGGAGTTCGTTACTGTCGCTGTTCCCGTCACATTGGTGACGGAAATTCCGTAAGCGTTGCCGCCGAAAGCGTATCCTCCGAACCCGCCGTAACCACCGTATCCGCCATAACCGGAGAAAAAGTATGAATCTGCTTCACCGCCGGTGGCCTTACCGCCTGTGGCCCTGATACCGCCTGTAGCAGAGTTGGTGACTGTCGCTGTCTTCACGGAATCTATATTGATGCCGGTGGCGTCACCGCTGTATGCATCACCGCCGACAGCGTACCCGCCGAAACTCGTGTAACCACCGTAACCGTAACCTCCATAGCCGTAACCATAGAAAAATTCTGAATCACTCTTTCCGCCGATGGCGTCACCGCCTGTGGCGTTGATGAGGCTGGAATTTGTTACCGTCGCTGTTTCCGTCACATTGGTGATGGAAATGCCGTAAGCGTTGCCGCCGTACCCGTATCCGCCATAGCCGCCGTATCCACCGTAGCCGCCATAACCACCGTAGCCGCCATAACCCTCACCGCCGGTGGCCTTGCCGCCCGTGGCGGTGATCGTGCCGGAGTTGTCCACATTCGCTGCTCCCGCAGCGTCCGTGTAAATGCCGTAAGCGTCGCCGCCGTAAGCGTCGCCGCCGTAAACTTCAAGCATGCCAAGACCCATACCGCCGGTAGCCTTGCCGCCCGTGGCGTTAATCCTGCCGGAGTTCGTAACTGTTGCCGTTCCGGTCACATTGGTGATGGAAATGCCGTAAGCGTTACCGCCGTAGGCATAACCAGCGTACCCGCTCAAACCGCCATAGCCGCCATAACCGTCATAACCCATATACCCGCCATAACCGCCGTCACCGCCGGTGGCATCACCGCCGGTCGCGTTAATCAGGCCGGCGTTGTTTACTGATGCTGTCCCCACATCATCCATGTAAATGCCGTAAGCATACCCGCCATTAGCGAAGCCGCCATACCCGCCATAACCACCGAATTCAATAAAACCTTCGTTGCCATTACCGCCGGTGGCGTTACCGCCGTAAGCGTTGATCGTACCAAGGGTGGAATTGGATACTGTTGCCGTTCCCGCTACTTCAGCAATGTAGATGCCGTAGGCATTACCATAACCACCATAACCGCTTTTAGTGACATCTGTTGCGTATTCGATATTGGCGTTGCCGCCGAAAGCGTAAGGACCATAGGCGTCACCACCTGTGGCATAACCGCCGTAGGCATTGATTGTGGCAAAGTCGGAGTTTGTCACCGTTGCCGTGCCGGCACCGGTGATAGATACGCCATAGGCGTCACCGCCGTATGCATAACCGCCGTAACCGTAAGCATCGTAATAGCCGGCAGCGTTACCGCCGGTTGCATCACCACCAGTGGCCGTAATTATGCCAGCGGCTTTGTTTGTTACTTCCGCCGCTCCCGTCACATTGGCGATGGCAATGCCGTAAGCGTTGCCGCCATATGCGTCACCGCCGTATGATTCGTAATTATCTCCGATAGCTTCACCGCCGTTCGCATTACCGCCGGTCGCGCTTATCGGTGCGGAGTTATTCACTGTGGCCGCTCCCACGCTGGCGATATTGATGCCGTAAGCATAACCGCCGAAGGCATAACCGGCGTAAGCGTTGCCGCCCTCTTCATCATAGTAGTCGCCAAAGGCGTTGCCGCCGGTCGCATTACCACCGGAAGCTGTTATTTTGCCGGAATTATCCACGTTCGCCGCTCCCGTCACATTGGCGATGTTGATGCCGTAAGCGTCGCCGCCGTATGCATCGGCGCCGTATGCATCGTAATAATTGCCGGTGGCATTACCGCCGTATGCGTCACCGCCGGAAACATTGATTGTGCCGGAATTAGTTACTGTTGCCGCTCCTGTAACGTCTGTGATAGACATGCCGTAAGCATAACCGCCGTAAGCGAAACCGAATTCGTAAACATCACCATTATCGTAATAGCCGTAAGCCGCATCGCCGTTAGCGTCACCGCCAGTGGCCTTGCCGCCGGTCGCGTTGATTGTACCGGAATTGGTCACTGTGGCCGTCCCCACAGTATCCATATAAAGGCCATAGGCGTAACCGCCGTAAGCATTGCCGCCGTATGCATTACCGTTATCTTCATCATAGTAATCGCCATAAGCAAGACCGCCGGTGGCGTTACCGCCAGTGGCGCTAATCTTGCCGGAATTGTCCACATTCGCCGCTCCCGTCACATTAGTGATGGTGATGCCGTAAGCATCGCCGCCATAAGCCCAACCGCCGTAACCGTCGTTATAATCATAATAGGCGCCACCACCGTACGCATAACCGCCGGTGGCGTTGATTGTGCCGGAGTTGGTTACCATTGCCGTAACTGCAGTATCGATGGCGATGCCATAAGCATTACCGCCGTAGGCGTAGCCGCCGTAACCGTAATCTCCACTATCTTCGTAGTTGGCGTCACCACCGTAGGCGTAGCCGCCGGCAGCGTTAATCGTACCGGGGCCTGCGTTGGTCACCGTCGCCGTTGCCACATCAGCAATGTAGATGCCGTAAGCATCACCAAGATAGCCACCATAACCGCTGCCAATGGCAGAAGAGAGAGAAGGCAGACTGTTAGCGTCTCCGCCGTAAGCTGAACCATCGTTGTAAGCATCACCGCCGTAAGCGTAACCGCCGTAGGCATTGATCACGCCGGAGTTAGTCATTATCGCCGTTCCTGTTCCATCATTGGCGATATATAGACCGTAAGCATTACCGCCCCAGGCATAACCGCCATCAGTTTCGTCATCATCATAAGCATAGCCGCCGTAAGCATAACCACCAATGGCATTGATCGTGCTGGAGTTTGTGATTGTTGTTGTTCCCGTGCCATTATTAGAGAAGTAACCTCCATAGGCTTTGCCGCCGGTCGCGCTACCGCCCTCAGAGTCTCCGCCCTCATCCCAATCGTTATAGCCATAGGCATAACCACCGTAACTGGATATTGCGCCGGTATTTGTTACTGTCGCCGTGCCCGCGCCACCGCTTGAGAATCTGATACCATAGGCATCACCTCCCTGAGCTTCCCAGTCTTCATCCTCAGGGCCATAACCGGCGATGGTGCCGGAGTTGTTCACCGTCAGCGTGCCTGCGCCACCGCTCTGGAAATCAACACCTGATTCATAACCGGTGATTATGCCGCCGGTGTTTTTTACCGTCGATGTCAGTGCTCCGTCACCGTAAAAGCCGATGCCGACTTCACTATATATATAACCTCCATCATTGACACGGCCGATAACGCCGGAATTTGTTACGATACCGGAAGCCATTGCGACGCCATAGTTGGAACCGAATATGGCGTTGTTATTGGTCAATGTGCCGTTCATAAAGGTGCCTGAACCGTCAGAAGCGCTGTTGAAAAGAGCTCCATAATTATTTCCGGTGATTGTTCCGTCGTTGGTTACGCTCCAGCCATTTACACTTGCCCAGAGCGCAGAATTATCCGATGTGTTCACTGCTCCTGTGTTTGTCACGTCCGCATTTAAGGTTGTGCCGCTTTGAGTAGTATATGGGCCGGGTGTGACAGTTTCATTGTTAATGCCCTCCAGATCGACCATGCTCGATTCGGTTCCACCGCTGACTGTTACATCGGCATGGACTAACAACGGCATGATCGCGAACATAAAAACAAGACCTATGAAGATACCTTTCCAACCTTTCTTCTTCATGATGCACTCCTTTCCTAAGACCATTTCTTTATAATGATTTTTTTATAAAATACTGACAGGTATACAATAAGTCGTTTCGGCCACACAGAGTACTTGGAAATACGAAAGACTTCATATCGTTTGCACCCGAAATGACAAAATTTTAAAATTAATTTCTTGGTTAACTTTGATTACCATTGCGGCAGTAGCCTTGGGAACAACTTTGAAAAAACTTTGGCTTCCGCAAAATCCCCTCATTAATAATGGAAAAAATCGGAAGAACATTCTTCCAGTATTAAGAATGCAAGAAACAGATTTTTTTGTCAAGAAAAATTACGAGGTTTTATAGGAAAATTTTAAGAAAATCATAGTGTCTTTTAAACGTACTGATTAAAGTCCGGTTCAAACATGTTTGATTGGATATGGCCGGGCAGATCAGCAGGCCTAGTCATATTTGTAAAACCTTGATTAAAAACGACTTTTGCTACAGCAACGGCAATGTTGGCCGAGACTTCGCGAATACGCGAAAGCGGCGGATAAATGCGGCCTATTTTTAAATCATCCGCGCTAACCTGTTCGACAAGCGATTTGGCTGCGGCTGTAAACATTTCATCAGTGACACGTGATGCCCCCGATGCAAGTACGCCAAGGCCTACGCCGGGGAATATATATGCGTTGTTGGCCTGTCCCGGCACAAACGTCTGGCCGTCGATATTGACTTCAGAGAAAGGACTGCCACTGGCAAAAATTGCACGTTTTTCTGTATAACGATAGGCCTCTTCGGCTGTGCACTCGGCTTTTGATGTGGGGTTGGAGAGTGCGAAAATTATAGGACGTTTGTTTATTCTGGCCATTGTTCTAAGTATATCAGGGGTGAAGGTATTGGGTTGACCCGATACGCCTATTACAGCGGTCGGCTTGACTGCATCGACTGCGGAAAATAAATCTTTGTGAAAAGGATAATCATGGGCGTAAGGACGTTTGTGCTCCGCCAAATCATTACGGCTGCCGACAACAAGACCGTTGGAGTCCACAAACCAGCATTTGAGATGCGCTTCGGATAACGACAGTCCCTCTTCCATCATTGCCGAAGAAACAAGATCGCCGATGCCGATGGCGGCCTCTCCCGCTCCTAAAAATAAAAGCCGCTGTTCGGAAAGCTTTCCTCCCGTAATCTTCAGGGCGGAATACAGGCCGGCCAGCGCGACAGAGGCTGTGCCCTGAATATCGTCGTTGAACATGCAGTATTTATCACGGAAGGCCTCCAGCAGACGGAAGGCATTCACGTTTCCGAAATCTTCCATTTGAATCATGACGCCGGGGAACTGTTTCGAGGCAGCGGTCATAAACTCTTTTATCAGGGCGTCGTATTCCCGGCCCCGTAGCCTCATCTCAGGCAGGCCGATGTAATCCGGCGCGTTCAAAAGTTCCTGATTATTAGTGCCCGCATCTATGGTAACCGGCAGACATAATTTAGGATCAATACCCGCGCACGCCGTATAAAGAGATAATTTGCCGACGGGAATTCCCATCCCGTTGGCGCCGAGATCTCCGAGTCCCAAGATACGTTCACCGTCGGTGACAACAATAACACGAACATTTTTATGCGGCCAGTTTTTCAATATCTTTTTTATATTGCCGCGGTCATATTTTGTAATGAACATGCCGCGGGGTTCCGTGAAACTCCTGCTGTACTCCTGGCATCCCCGTCCGACTGTCGGAGTGTAGATAATGGGCATCAGCTCTTCCATATTGTCGATCAGAACTCTGTAAAATAGATTTTCATTGCGGTTCTGCAAACCGATAAGATAAAGATATTTTTCGAAATTGTCTGTTTTGCGTCGCACATTGTTAATGATATGCAAAGCCCTTTGAGACAGAGAGAAAACACGAGGCGGGAGCAGTCCCTGTAAACCGAGAGCTTCGCGCTCAGCCGCACTAAATATAATTCCCTTATTCCAGGCAGGATCCTGAAGCAACGTGCTTCCCCTGGGAATTCTTACCGGGCGATCTTTAATTATCCGGCCTGACATCGTTTTTCTCCTTACATGATTCTTGCTTGGCGCTTGTTTACGGCGACATTGAAGTATAAGAAGATGAGAATCGTGTCAATAAAATAATGTGATGCTTTTTGCTTATGAGTTCGTTCAAAAGAAACCACCTCCTTATCAAGTATTTTTATTTTGAATATTTCCTTGACATACAAAACAGAAAGTTCTTATACTCCACACAAAAATATCTTATCAAAAAAATACCAACAAAATTTTAAAAAACGGAGGCAATTATTATGGCAGAGAAAAAAGGATTGAGTAAACCGGTAAAATTGAAGGCGGATTTGGCTGAACTGCTGGGCGCTAAAGCGCTTCCCCGCACAGAGATAACCAAAAAACTGTGGGATTATATCAAAGCTCACAAGCTGCAGACCACAAAAGTTAACGGCAAGCCGGAAAACGCCGGGAAAAACATTGTTATTGATGCCAAATTAATCAAGATAATCAACAATACTAAAGTTAAAACCTCGAGCGGTAAGGTTGTTGATTTTACAAAATTAAAAGAAGGCCAGACAATCGATATGATGCAGATTGCCTCTGTTGTCAGCGCCAATATCGAATAAATTCGGATCACATTTTTTTTCAAAACAGGCAGGTCATCCTGCCTGTTTTCTTTTTAAGCGTTATTTCCTTCATTATTTTCCGACTCATTAGCGGCTATCAGCAAGAACAATATTTGTTCCCGGATATAAATTCATATTATTGATTTTGTGACAAATGCCGTATATGGTTGCCGAGATAAAACGCGTTTGTTTAAAAGAATTCCGAAATTCGGGAAGCATAAAATATGGACAATCCCAAAGCCGTATTGTGGCCTGTAATAATATCAGTCTTAATTCATGTTACGCTGCTTGCGGTTGCAGGGATGATCGATTTGCGTGATGCCATTGACCCAATGGAAATAATTTCAGTCAGTATTCAAGAGCCGGAACAGGAAGTGCCCAAGGCACCAGCGCCGAAGAAAGAAATTAAAACAAAGGAAGAAATAAAACCTGTTCAGGCCCAAAAGGAGAAAGGGGTCGATATCAAAGATGATGAATGGCGCGAAGATACGATTGACTTAGGCAGTCTGGATATTAAATATGTTACTTATTTGAACAAAATAAAAAACAAGATTCTTCAGATATGGAAATATCCTCAAAAAGCTTACGAAAAAAATGAAGAAGGAATTGTTGTCGTAAAAATGTCCATTGATGCCGATGGCAGCCTTGCCGGCGCAACCCTGATATCTTCGTCCGGATCTGCGGAACTTGATGAAGGCGCCGTAAGCGTTGTCCATGATGCCGCGCCTTTCGAACCCTTGCCGGAAATTTATAACCTTTCACGCTTGCATATCATCGCGTCTTTCGATTATAGAATCAAGGATTAAATTTTTAATATAAACTTATGCGCAAAAAATTAATATGTCTGAATAACACTTTGGTATTATTGTTAGCCGTTTGTCCGGTTATTTTTTGCGTGAACATATCCTGCGCCCGCAGTGTGACCGATGAAATAGGCCGCCGTGTAACAATATCTGAGTCACCCAGGAGGATTGTTTCTCTGGCCCCCGGCATCACGGAAACACTCTATGCGCTTGGTTTGGACGACAAAATCGCGGGGGTGACCAGTTATTGCGACTGGCCTTTGAGAGCGCGTCAAAAGCCTCGTATTGGCGGTTTTACAAATCCTTCCATAGAAAAAATTGTTTCGCTGAAACCTGATTTAATTATTGCCACCGCTGACGGCAACAGGAAAGATACCGTGGATCAACTGGAAAGGATAGGCTTGCCTGTTTATGTAACCAATCCTTTGGATATGGATAAAATTCTGAAGAGCATCCTGCATATCGGCGAAATTACAAACCGGATGACTGTCGCCAGAGGGTTAGTGGAAAAACTCCAAAAGAGATTAGACAATATTGCCACACAAACGCGGAATAAAAAAAAGCCCAGAGTTTTTTTTCAGATTGGTCTGGAACCTGTGATTACAGCCGGCAGGGGTACATTAATCAGTGAAATAATCGATCGTGCCGGCGGCATTAATATTGCCGGCCATGATACCGCCCGTTATCCCCGCTACAGCGCGGAAGGTATTATGGCAGGATCGCCGGATATCATTCTTTTTGCGCCGATGGCCAATGATAAAGAATTCACAGCGGTAAAAAGTTATTGGCAAAAATTAGCGCAGATACCGGCCATAAAGAATAATAAAATTTATCTTATAGATACCGACCTGATCAGTCGGGCATCTCCCCGCATTTTTGATGCCATTGAAAAGATGGCATTAATTTTCCATCCGGACATTAAAATTCCACACCGCAATTGATCTGGGCCTTCATAGTGAAAGTCTCCGCCTACAGGTGAGGTTTTATTTCATCGATGCTTGAATTTGCCTGCTTGAGCAAATCAAGAACTTCAGACTGCCGCGCCGCGGGCAGTGATTGAATCTTTCCCATTTGACCATTGATGTAATCAATTTTTGCTTTTAAATCAGCCAGTAATGGAGACAGGTTAATCGGCTGTTGGGCCGCCTGCGGTTGTTTAAATTGTTCTAATTGAGCGCCGGTTTTGATTTTTATTTCTTCCAGATATTCGGGAATGGTTACTTCAAATCCCAGTTTTTGTCTGATCAAGGAAGCCAATGTGTCTTGAGCGGCAGGTTCGCCATGCACTAAAAAGACCGGCATTTTTTTATTCTGAAAATTTCCCAGCCAATCCAAAAGCTGGCTTTGTCCGGCGTGAGCGGAAAAACCGCCGATGGTCCATATTTTGGCTTTGATGGCAATGTCCTCGTTAAAAAGGTGGATTTTTTTCGCGCCGTCAACCATGTTACGGCCGGGAGTTCCCTGCGCCTGAAAGCCGACAAAAACAATGCTTGCTCCGGGACGCCACAAATTATGCCGCAGATGATGTTTGACTCTTCCGGCGTTGGCCATGCCGGAAGCGGAAATAACAATTGCCGAGCCTTTCATATCGTTTATTTTCATGGATTGTTCCGTTGATGAAGAAAACTGAAGCTGCGGCAAGTCCAGAGGGTCTTCGCCGTTTTTCAGAAGACTCTGCGTTTCTCCATCCAGATATGATCTGTAGCGGCGGAATATCTCCGTTGATTTTATGGCCAGCGGACTGTCCAGAATGACGGGTATGTCTTTAGGCAGTCTTCCATCGCGGTTAAGAAGATAAAGCGAATAAAGCATTTCCTGGGTTCGCTCCACGGCAAAAGCAGGAATGATTATTTTTTCTCCCCTGGCATAACTGTACTGAATTGCTTCGGCCATTTCATTTAAGCTGTCCTCTTCTCCTTTGTGATCGCGGTCGCCATACGTTGATTCCATAAAAAGGAAATCAGCGTCACTTAGAGTAGCTGGATCTTTCATGAGCAGTTGATGACGGCGGCCTATATCGCCAGAGAAAACCAGTTTTGTGGATGCCCCGTTTTCTTCGATGAATAATTCCAGTATGGCCGCGCCTAAAATATGGCCGGCATCCTGAAAGTTGATTTTTATTCCACTGCCGGGACTAAAAATTTCATTGTAGGTTTTTGTTTTAATTAACGGACAGACGGTTTCGGCGTCTTTTGTTGAATAAAGCGGCGCAATGCCGTTAGATTTGCCATAGCGTTGCATCTTTTTCATCTTCCAGTTTGCTTCCGTTTCCTGAATATGGGCGCTGTCCAGAAGCAATATCTTTATCAGGTCTCCCGTTGGTTCAGTTGCGTAAACAGGACCGCGAAACCCATTCTGCACCATACGGGGAAGCAATCCTGAATGATCAATATGTGCGTGGGTGATAAGGAAGAAATCAATTTTTGCCGGGTTGTATATATCTATATCCCAGTTACGTTTTTCAATTTCGGCGCTGCCCTGATGCATACCGCAATCAACAGCGAATCTTGTTTTGTCTGTTTCAACAATGAAACACGAACCGGTAACTTCTCTTGCCGCTCCGAGAAATTTAATTTTCATGAAAATCCTTTTTGACGAATTTTATTTCAGCTGACATAACTTGCGATCGAACGTCTCCGAAGCTGGAGAAACACCATCCCACCTTCCCATTAATTCATGATGGTGAAACAATTTTCTTTAAACAGGTTTTACGCTTACGTTTCTTGTCAATTAAAAACCGGCTTTAGCCGCTTTCTTCAACTTCTTGGCTTCTTTTTTCTCTTTGGCGGATTTAGCAGGTTTTTTCTTTGCATCTTTTTTTACGTCTTGTGATTTACTCATAGTTGAACCCTCCATTTCAAAAAAACGATAAATTATATTTTTTCAAAAACAACACAGAATACAAACTCAATTGCCATGCAAATATAAAGTTTAAGTAAATATAATAGAAGGAATCTGTTTCGTCAAACATAAAAATGTGAAATTTCTTTCTGTTGACAATGTTCCCGCGATTGGCATAAGTTTATCCACGATTAGAACAATATTAAAGAGAACCTCATGTCAGACAAAAGTAGTCCTCAGCCGGTGATAGCTGTCCGTAATTTGAAAAAATCTTTTGGCGATTTTACCGCGGTAAATGATATTTCTTTTTGTGTTGATAAGGGATTATGTTTTGGTATTCTTGGCCCGAACGGCGCCGGTAAGACCTCCACCATCAGAATGATTTATGGATTTTCACCGATTACCTCCGGCGATATTTTTGTTTTTAGATTAGACATAAAAAAACAATACAGAGCCATCAAATCCCGCATCGGCGTCTGCCAGCAGGATAATACTCTTGATCCTGATCTGACTGTAATGCAGAATTTTGAAGTTTTCGCCCGCTACTTTGATCTTGATAAAAAAACAGCCGTTGAAAGAGCGTCGTCTTTATTAAAATTTTTCGCTTTGGAACAACGCCGTGACGCCCGCGCCACGGAACTTTCCGGAGGAATGGTGCGCAGGCTGGTCATTGCCCGCGCCTTGATCAATCAGCCTGAACTTTTGATTCTGGATGAACCGACGACAGGCCTTGATCCTCAATCGCGCCATCAGGTATGGGAAAAACTGGAAAGTCTGAAAAAACAGGGTATGACTATTTTACTTACAACTCATTACATGGATGAGGCCGCGCGTCTTTGCGATAACCTGGTAATAATGGATCAGGGCAAGATACTGGCGCAGGGTTCGCCCCAATCCCTGATTAGCGAATACACGGGAGAAAATATTATTGAAGTCGCCGAACCGGAAGATGATTTGCGTGCGTTTTGCAGTGCGAAAGAAACGAGACAGGAGGATTTGGGGCATCGTCTGATTATTTACACTGAAAACGGACATGAACTTTACCGGGAAATCTGCGGCCGCTTTACCCATAAAATCTGCATCCTGCGTTCAGCGACTCTGGAAGATGTTTTTTTGAAATTAACAGGAAGGGAGTTGCGGGAATGAACGTCAATATATCCACCCGTTTTATTAGAATCTGGCAGCGCAACCTTACTGTTTATCGGGAAAGCTGGAAGGTCAATTTTCTGCCGCCGCTCCTGGAGCCGTTTTTTTATCTTCTGGCTTTCGGAATCGGCTTTAGCGGCATGATCAGCTCCGTCAGTTACGCTCACCAGAAAGTTTCCTATGTAAGTTTCATTGCTCCGGCGCTTGTAGCGATCAATATTATGAACAACGCGTTTTTCGAAAACACTTTCGGTTCTTTTGTGCGGATGTATTACCAGAAAACGTTTGACGCCATGATGGCCACTCCGCTCAACGCCGAAGAAATTATAACCGGCGAAATAGTCTGGGGTGCGACGAAATCGGTTATCGGCACGGTTATTATGTTGACCGTGATAAGTTTCTTCGGGTTGATAAGTTATCCGGCAGGACTTCTGATAGTGCTTGCGGCATTTCTGGGCGGTATTGCCTTCGGCTCGGTGGCCATGTTATTCACCGGCATGGTGGCAAGAATAGAACTTTTTAATCTGCCGATTTTTTTATTCATTACCCCCATGTTTCTTTTCAGCGGCACATTTTTCCCGGCAACCGGCCTGCCCATTTGGGCGCAATATTTTGCACTTCTCCTGCCGCTTACACATCTCGTCAACCTTGTCCGGGCATTGAGTTTTGGCTTGTTTAATTCAGAGGCATTGATGGGTTTATGCTATCTGATTGTCTTTTGTCTCGTTATGTTTCCTCTGGCTATTTTCAAAATGCGCCGCAGATTGATTAAATGATGCTTTATGTGTCGGGAAAATAGTTCTTGACTATTAATAGGTAGTGTGACCAAGTAAAAACACGAGCAAAATTAAGTGTGTTTATATTATAGAATGGTAAATTTTTCTTAAGATAAGACACAACCACCAGAGCTCAGGAGAGCATGGTGGTTTTTCGCTTTAAGCGGCAAAGAGCTTTTTTAAAAAGCTTTCGAGGTAAGGCATACAAGCCCCTCACTTTTTCCTTCCTTCTCAACTAGGAGATGGATGGGGGTGATTTTGATGCTTTGTGGGGCCCCATCGGGGAAAGAAGGAACAAGAATTAATCAACATGAAAGGGGATTAAAATGAACAAAAATTTGTATGTCGGCAACCTGTCTTACAAGGTCACGGATGAAGATCTTAAATCCAACTTTAGTGAAGCGGGAGAAGTTGCGTCCGCAACAATCATTAAAGACAAATTCAGCGGCCAGTCCAAAGGGTTCGGCTTTGTCGAAATGAAAACGGAAGAAGGCGCGGCGGAAGCCATCAAGAAATTCAATGGCGGCATGCTTGACGGGAAAGCAATCACCGTCAACGAAGCCAGACCGAAGAAAGAATTTGGCGCAGGCGGCGGAGGCCCCAGAGGCGGCGGCAATCGCGGCGCAGGCGGCGGATTTAACAGAGGCCCGAGAAGCGGCGGCGGTGGAAACCGTGGCGGCGGTGGAAGATATTAGAATTAACTAAAAAGTAATTTTACTTCTAAATAAAGAGCAGAAGGGTGTACAAAAAACCTTCTGCTCTTTTCTTTTACCAATTCGGATTCATTCGCCTACCTTTGTTGGCTTCGTCATCGGCGTCCTCAACGTATTTTCATATACGCCTCCGGCGCCTCTTCCTCGCCGTCGCGAAATAATTCTCACCCATATTGCCACCAGAATCCAACTTCCGTAATGTATTAGGGCACTGATAGATAGCTTGCTCCCCAATAAAGGAGCAACAAGATAAATAGAGAACATAATGATGGAAAATATGAGGAAAGCATTAGCAAGGACAAATACTTGACCATAGAATTGTTCTTTATTTTCCAGAGGATTTATTATCGACATTATCAACCACCTCCAAGCGTCCCAATTCCTGTTGTTATAAAACTAAGTGCGTCAGCTCTCAAGATAAAGGTATCGCTGTCTGTATGCTTTTATTTGACGAATTAGTGTATTCGGTAAATTTTTCGGCGATTGTTCTTATCGTGTATTCGAATTCCGTTTCGTCCTTGTCCAGTAAGGTCATGCGGAAGCCAAGCAGCGATGTAAAAAATGATGTCAGCGGAACCACGCAGATGCCGGTTGCCGCGAGAAGATAGTAAACAAATCTCTTGTCGTGTTCGATAGGTTCCTTGACCAGAGTTTCCACGAATTCCCTGACTTCCTTATTCTTAATATGAAGAGTCTGGTTGCTGTTGAGACCTGATTCATTGAAAACGATTGTCATATAAAAAGCGCCGTCGGTTCTGTTGACCATCAGGCAGGGAACGTCCTTTAAAATATTGTAAGCGATATTTGAGAGTTTCTCATAATGCTTTTTGCGTTTATCCAGATATTTTTGATATTCAGGATGGGTCATTATTTTAGGAATCGCCAGTTGCGGAAGCGTTGTCGAACAAACCTCCGACATTTTCTGATGCAGGATGGTGTTGATGAAACGGTCGAAAATAGGGTCTTTGCCGGAGTTGTACACTTCCATCCAGCCGCAGCGTGATCCGGGCCAGGGCAGTTCCTTGGAAATTCCTTTCATACTGATTGCCGGAACATCGCCGACAATATCCGAAAGCGGCACAGTCTTCTTGCCGTTGAAAACAATATTAATATAGGTTTCATCAAAAATAAGGAAAAGATCATTTTCTTTCGCGATCCGCACAATTTGCCGGAGCGTTTCCTCGGGATAAACAAAACCGGTAGGATTATCGGGATTGATAACCAATATCCCAACAATAGCCCTGTGGCTTCTTACTTTCTGTTCCAGTTCCCGCATATCCGGAGACCAGACGTTGTATGGATTCAGACGGTAGGTATTGGGCGGGAAAGACGCGTGCAGAACCTCTGCCATGAAATGCGTCGAATAAGTGGGTTCCGGCATAATCATACGCGCGTCAACCTGAATGGAGCTGTAAGCGCGCGCTATGGCGTCACCCAGACCGTTGAAGAAGATTATATCTTCGGGTGTAATCTGTATCTTCCCGCGTTCGTTAACACGGTCGGCAAGAAATTTTCTTGTCGAGTCCACGCCCTTTGTCGGCGAGTACGCAAAAGACGCATCGTCTTTGATTAGTTCAGTGAGAACTTCCTTCATCCAGCCGGGAATTTTTTCTCCCTTCTGCACCGGATCGCCGATATTTTCCAAGATTATATCAACGCCATATTCTTTTAGTTTATTGGCGATGGGCACGATATTGCGTATTTCGTAAGTCAGCCCGCTGCCGCCGCGGGAAATTTCAAAACGCATAACTATTTTAACCCCTTAGATGTTAAGTTTTACTTTATAATACATATTTTTTCAAATTTCCAGATTTTTTTAAATATTAGAAAAAAGCCAAAGACAATTTGTATTTTTTATGTTATCGGGTCTGCCAAGTTTTGCCTCAAAGCGCGGCATTGAAAAGAGAGGAATGTTTATGGAAGAAACAAAAAGTTTTTCGGAGTTGCTTAACGAAACAAATCTTACCCCCCGGCTTTTTTCCGTGGGGGAAAAAATTGATACGGTTATCGTAAAGATTACATCGGACTGGATGTTCCTCGATTTGGGGGCAAAGAGCGAAGGTTATCTTGATAAGAAAGAATTTCTGGATGAGAACGGCAGCCTTACCGCAAAAGAAGGCGATCGTATCACTGCCTATTTTGTTTCTTCGCATCACGGTGAAAAACTATTTACCACCAAATTGCTGACAAGCAAAAGCGTTGATGATTTTTTATTCAACGCCTACAAAAATCAAATTCCAATGGAAGCAACGGTAGAAAAGGAAATTAAAGGCGGCTTTTCCGTGAGGATTAACCAAAATGTCACCGGTTTTTGTCCCTATTCGCAGATGGATACGAAGAAAATCGATGACGCGGCCGTTTATGTCGGCAAAAAGTTTGAGTTTATTGTTTCCGAATATTCGGAAAACGGACGAAATATAATTCTCTCCCGCCGTCCTCTTCTCGAAAAAATGGAACAGGAAAAAGTCAGTGCGCTTAAAAGTTCTCTGCAAAAAGGAATGACTATAAGCGGTGTGGTTAACAGCGTGCAAAACTTCGGCGCGTTTGTTGATATTGGCGGCATTCAGGCGCTGCTGCCGGTTTCGGAAATGGGCTGGGGAAAAGTTGATGATCCCAAAGTGCTCTATTCTCCGGGCGATAAAGTTGAGACTGTTGTAATCAATATTGATTGGGCAAATAATCGCATCACCTTATCCGCCAAAGCAACTCTTCCTAATCCGTGGGATGGTTTCGTGAGAAAGTATGGCGAAGGAAGTTTGCTTAAGGGCAAAGTCTCTAACCTGACGAATTTTGGCGCTTTCATTAAGCTGGAAGACGGAGTGGAGGGACTTTTACATATTTCCAAAATAGCGCGCGGTAAAAAAATTAAACACGCCGGCGATGTTATGAAAATCGGCGAAGAAATAGAAGTGAAGATAGAAAAAATTGACCGCGAGAACAGAAAAATTTCTCTGGATCTGGTCGGTAACGATAAAGATACTTCAGCTGCCGGCGAAGATGATGATTTCCGCAGTTATCTTGGTAAATCGCCAAAAAACATGGGTACTCTGGGCGATTTGCTGAAGAAGAAAAAATAATCTATGAAAATTCTTTGCAGAGCGCCCCGCGGCTTACCGCGGGGCGTTTCACTCTGAACTATATTTGACTTAACGGACAGAAAAAAATTGAATTCTGGCTTGACAAAGATAACTACAAATCCACAGTTTTTTGGTGTCGTTAAAGTTGAAGATTACTGGTTGTAACCTGCAACAAAAATATTAATGGCAGTCTCCGTTACTCTCAGCTAATTTCAATATTTTACAAAGTCCCAATTTACACGCTTTTATCGTGTCAATACAGCCCATGCGAGTGTTACCCTGAGTTAAATAAACAGCGCCTCTGTTATTATATGCGTCGGCATAATCCGGTGCAAGACGGATAACCTCGTTGTAGTCTTTAATTGCCGGTTGGTACCGGCCAAGCTTGGAGTAAACCATCCCCCTGTTAAAATATGCGAGGATAAAATCAGGATTTATGCGGATTGCTTCTGTATAATCTTGGACAGCTTTCCGGTAGTGGCCCAATTCAATGTAAACAGTTCCCCTGTTGTAGTAGGCTTCAGCGTAATCCGGCTTCAGAAGGATTATTTTGTTATAATGATAAATAGCCTCCTCTAATTTACCTTCTTCAAACAAGGCATCAGCAAGATGATTGTGCGCCAGAACATTGGCCTTTGTTACCTCTAAATCATGATTCCAAAGCATTGTACTGTTTTTCCAAAAACCGCATTGCTGTGAGCTTAAAAATGAAATGATGGACAGGAAGACTATTGCCGACGGCAATAAAATATTATTTTTTGATTCTTCGCTCTTAATCAAAGATGCAATGCCCCAAGCCAGCCCGAAAGAAATGCCAATAGAAGGCAAATAGGTATAGAGGTCGTGCATCCAGTGAGTGCCTATCCGAATGATTCCGATAACCGGCAAAAGAGTGATCGCATACCATAGCCATCCGACAAAGAGATACGGCAAACGTTTTGACATTACAATAACAATAATACTGATAACTGTAATCAGAAGGGTGGCTCCCAAGACCTGCCAAAACGGGAGCGGATATGAAAGTGGATAATAAACAGCGAGATCATGCGTGTGCAACTAAAACATCGTTTACAATTTAGACCGGGTACATCGTTTACACTTTATCAGTTGCGAACAACCTTGTTTCTTTTCAAATCTATGGAACCCAGAACATAAAAACTAAACTGAACTTGCCAAAACCCATCTTCGATTTCTCTAAGTCCAACAGACTGACCAGCCAATAACTCTGTTAAATAATAACTTTTGCTCATAAATCTAATTTCCCCGCCACGAAGAACCTTCCGAACCAAATAATTGCTGTCATAATCCGGCAAATGCGGATTTTCTATATAGGGTTGATTCGACTTTTTATAGTAATCACTCGGTGTCTTATCATGGAGTGATTCATGAGGCCGATGATTATTATAATCATACCGGTAAACATCAAAGACCTTCTGTTGTTCTCTTAAATTTCCGGCAACAGGATCTAAAGCATCGCTTTTTAAAGTGCGATGCATACGTTCATGCCGTCCGTTCTCCTGTGGGTGTCCTTTCCTTATCCGTTCCGGGATTATTCCCAAGAGTATCCACCAAACCATCAACCGACTTAATCCACCAATACATCTTCCTGCAAAAGGTGTCCCGTTATCGCTACGGATTGCTTTAGGTAGTCCGTTCTCTCGAAAAATTGATTCCAGGAAACGCCACGTAGGATCATAACGGGGTCCTTTCAGCGCCTTACAACCCAAAAGAAAACGGCTATAGTTGTCGCTAAGCGTCAAGGGGTAGCAAATTTGTCCATTCTGCATATGGAATTGCCCTTTATAATCAATGCTCCAAACATCATTGGGCTCCTTGCAGGCTGAAAAAGGTTCAGTATACGGCGGAACATGTAATCGCTTCTTTCGACGCTCTACAAGACCTTCCTTCTTAAACCAGTAGCCTATCGTGCTGACTGCCGGTAACTCAAGCTCAGGATGCTTGCGTTTCAATTGTGCCCGAACTTTCCGAGGCCCTCGTTTCCTATTACGCAGTTTCTCCTCTATCAATATAGCCAATATTACTTTGGATATATGATGAGGGCATCGCTTCGGTGCACGACTCTTTTCCTTGAGTCCTTCAATTCCATACCGCTTATATCGCTTAAGCCATTTATATATGGTTGGACGGCTTACACCATATTTATGAGAAAGATCAGTTATACTGAAATGTCCGGCATTCCAGTCTTGTGTAAATGCTATCTTTATTTCCATCTGGTTTATCACTTTCCACGGCATTGAGTGTCCTCCTTGCCGTATAGTGTAAACCATCTACCCGGTTCCTTTTGTAAACTATCTTACCGGTTTGTACCTGCGGCCAGAGCGTTTTTTTTAGATAGGTTATAAAAGAAACAGGGATGTTGGCAAATCGGTAATCCAAAGGGATATTTTCCTCGGACGGTTTGTACTGAGAAAAAATCGTAATAATGGAAAAAACAGCCGACAGAAGAAAGAACGGTAGTTTTTCCTTCACCTGCCATAAGACCGGGTTATCTTTTTTTGTTTCAAAGCGATTGAGCGGCCAGTAATCCAGAAGCATCATAATCACAGGCAGGGTGACCACCATGGGCTTGCTCATGAGAGCGCAGACGAAGGAAAACACAACAAGCAGATACCTTCGGATAACCGGTTTCTCCGTGTAATAGACATAAAGACATAAAGTCAGCATCCAGAAGAAGGCGCTTAAGACATCTTTTCTTTCAGAGATCCAGGCGACGGATTCCACATGCAGGGGATGGAGGGCAAAGAAAGCAGCGACAAAGGCACTTTTCCAGAGAGCGCCTGTCATGCGGTGAAAGAGCCAGAAGAGGAGCAATGTGCTGAAGATATGCAGGATAAGGTTGGTCAGATGATACCCGCCGGGATTCAAGCCGTAAAGCTGATAGTCGAACATCAAGGACAGCCAGGTCAAAGGATGCCAGAACTCTGCATAGGTTGTGCTGAACGCCCAGCGAATTCCATCCAGTGTAATTCCGGACTGGATGTGACTGTTCTTGGTGACATATACAAAGTCATCAACATTGATGAAGGCATATTGATTGACCTTCCAGAAAACAGCAAATGTGACAACAGCAAGAACGAGATAAACGATCAGTTTCTGTTTATCGGGGCTGATATTTATTTTATTTAGCATAGCGACCTGCCGCAGATATTTGTACCACAGGTTAAGTTAGAATTCAGCAGGTTTTGATTATTTCAGTTTGAAAGCTAGCATATTTATCTATGCTGGCGTTTTGTTTTTTTCAGGAAGAAAAGTTCACCCTTAAAACTTCATTAAAAGCAGTATTGATTTTACCAGTTAAAAAATAGCCTTCAGCGTCCTGCTTAATAAGCAGGTTGCGGCGCCCGAACCGGCGCGTCGCCGGAGATCCTGATATCTGCGGACATCAGGACGGTGTTGTACGGATCCCATGTTGACAGCAGGTAGTTGATCCTGACAGTTCCATCCTTTGCCGGCGGTGCAATGACAGGTAGCAGATAAGGAGCGTAAACACCGGCTTTGCCGCAGTGAATCATGTGTTTTCCCTCGCAGGGACCTTCGCCGCAACAGTAGCGTTCCCGGAAATTTTCGTCCCGCATGGAATGCATCTTTACAGCCCCAGACCACGGTCCGTCAGGCCGGTGCGCGGTGCGAAGCACGACCTGGTCTTTGGCGGCGTACATGAGCAGCCAGGTTCCGATACGCTTGTAATACCTTGCCGACAGCTCTCCCACAGAGTTTTCCTCAGCAATAGGGACGGCCTTCGTGCTTTCGGGCGACCACTTGCCAAAACTGCTGAAATATTCAAAGCCGCCGGGTTGGCTCAGGCTCTTGAGGGATTTTTTCGCCAGGTAGATGGCGCTTCTTCGATAAGAACCGCTGCCGAAAAGGTAAAGATATCCATTCTCCTCATCGATGACAGGAGCCACGTTAATGAAATGCCCACCCATGTGGCCACTGTTGAGGTCATCAATCATATAAAGAATCTGATAGTGCGGCTGCTTGTCCGGTGAAGGAGATTCCCATTTTGCAAGGTAGGAAATTGTCATTTTGGTCGGCTTCACGCTGAAATCCGGCCCTCCGGTATAAAAGATATACATGTCGCCGCCGTATGCGAAGGCTCCGGAAGGGACTTCGAATGTACCCGGAACATCCGGAAATTTAGGACCGGCAGGGTTGCGCACGTACATGGAGAGGGGCTGGCCGGCGGGCGGAATCATTTTGCCTGCGGCGAAATCATGTTGTGCGGGCGGTCTGGCGCGCAGGAAATTCAGGTGACCGCATAAAAGCTCCGGGTTCTCGGCAAGCCGCTCCGCGGAAGCATCAACGTAACCGACCGAGTCGGGACCCTGGCCGGGCTTCCAGGAATCCTTGAAGGCCATCGTGTCGCCGAAAAAAAACCAGACCTGTTCGCGGCTGGCCGCGGAAGTACCCAGGTCGGTGCCTTTCAGATTGAAACGGTGCTGCAGGTCGTTGGCCGTCGGATCATCATTGAAGCGTTCATTGATAAGTTTGCAGACCATGGAGTAGTTTAAAATCTCGATGCGGGGAGGCTGGTTCTGTATACGTTTCAATGCAGGCATGTCTGTGGCGGGATTAGGGGCCTCTCCGGCAAAGACGATTTGCGCGGACAGAATAAGCGCAAACACAGCAATCATGTTCACGACTCCATGGACTCTCCCTTTCTCCTGCTTGTCTATTGATTTGAGCGCCTGTCTGTAAGCCATATCAAAGCCTCCTCTTTGTTTGCACTGATTTATAATTGATTTATCCGGGGAACTTGTACCACAAGTTAAATTATCGTTCAGCTATTTTTTGATTATTACCAATTAAAGATTAGTAAGAAAATTTATGCTTGCACCTTTATGGAAACCCAAATATATATAAGGCGTTCCTAGGAGGTTTTTCCATGAACGTAAAAGGCATTTTTTATGTTGTGACAAAAGACTATATGGTCGCGACTTTCGGTGAAGAGCGGTGGATGGCCTTCATAGCGCAGCTGGCGGAAAAAGATAAATATTTTGTCAATAGAACGCTTATGGCCGTTACTCCAATACCTGCGGAAAAATTAATTGTTTTATTTGATGAAATGTGCAGCGAATTCTTCAATAATGACAAATCACGGTATGAACTTTTCGGAAAGACAGGCGCAAAATATGCGCTGGGACCGGGAGGCCCTTACCATTCTTATATGAATACAAAGGATATAAAGCAGTTCGTAGAGTTTTCAGTGCCGAAAATCTGGTCGGCCTATTTCGACGGCGGTAAAATAACAGCGCGATTGGAGAACAATGTTGCGCATGTTAAAATTGTTGGACTTGAAATCAGAAATGCTCATTTCGAACGCTGTGTTTTGGGTTATTTCCAGCAGGCTATCAAAGGTTTCGGAATGAAATCTGTTGCGAAACAAATCAGCAGTATTGCGTCGGGCGGCAATGAAATTTATTTTACCTATGAACTAAAAGACTCCTGAGTATTATTGGATATATATATTCTTGAATACCAAACTTGATTTCTATTCTTTAATCTTCAGATTGTTCTTCAGATAATTTTTAAAATCATTGTAGTCATTGGAGATGGAAACGGCGCTGCCTGCTCGAAGGTCAATATTTTTCATACTCTTTGGCAGAGGCATGGTTAATCCCAAAAGTTTTTGAATCTCTTCCGGAAATTTTGCCGGATGCGCGGTTTCTAAAGAGATGGCCAGTTTTTTACCGGGCGCTGTTTTGAAATATTCAACGAGCCCAACCCAACCGACGGCTCCATGCTGTTCTAAAACGACATGGTAACGTTCATAAACTTCCTTGATAGTTTCTCTGGTTTGCGAATCGGTGACGCTTACCGAGAAAATATGCCGTCGCATTTCTTCCACATCGGGGTAGCGGTGAACTTTGCCCACACGGTCAACAGTGCCTCCATACAAATCAAAGAAGCGCGCCAGATTGCTGGGATGCCCGACATTCATCGCGTTGGAGATGCACGCCCGCGATGGAGAAACTTTTTTATAAATTCCTGTGGCCATAAAAATCGGGAACTCATCATTTTCATTGGTCGGCATGACCAGTCTGGCTACCGGCAGACCCATGCGGTGCGCGTATTCACAACCCAAAGCGTCGCCGAAATTTCCCGAAGGCACGGAAAAAATTACCTGCTCTCCATTTTCGGCAAGTTGGGCGTAAGCGTAGATATAGTAAATTATCTGCGGAAGAATCCGGCCGAAGTTAATGGAATTGGCGGATGTCAGATTAAATTTGACCAAATCAGAATCGGAGAAGGCCTGCTTGACTAAGTTCTGGCAATCATCGAATTTCCCGGCAACGCTCAGCGCCTGCACATTTCCGCCTATTGTGTCGAGCTGTTTTTTCTGCATGCTGCTAACTTCCGCTTCCGGATATAAAATAGTGACATCAATTCCGGCCACACTCTTGAAGGCCTCGCCCACGGCGCTGCCCGTGTCTCCCGATGTGGCAACAAGAATATTTAATCTTTCACCTTTCGGACGGCAGTTGCTCATCAGCCTTGCCATCATGCGCGCGGCAAAATCCTTGAAGGATGCCGTCGGCCCCTGATCCAAACGCATCACGTAAGCGCGGGGTTTTACCTCTTCCAACGGAACAGGATAGTTGTAGGAATCTTTGACTACTTTCTGAAGAGTATCCAACGGAAACTCATCGGCTAAAAACGCTTGAGCGACAATCAATGCCGTTTCACTGTAAGGCTTGCCTTTCAGTTTCTGAATATCTTTTAAAGAGAGTTGAGGAATGGTATCCGGCATAAACAAACCTTCGTCTGAAGCCTGTCCCTTGAGCAGGGCTTCTTTAAAAGAAACCTTGCCGGTGAAGGGAGTAATTCCCGCGACATTTTTCAAATTACGATTAGTGCTGTAGTAGCGAATAGACATAACACTTATCCTTTTAAAATGGTGCATCAATTCGAACTCAAAGCGCTCTCTTTGTTGGCGTCGTCGTCAGCTTCCTCAACGTATGGTCATATACGCCTCCGGAGCCTCCTCCTTGCCGCCTCGATATCATCTTTGATTTCGAAATGGCGTTAATCTATAAACTTATTTGTGAAAAAAATCAATTTAAAAGACGACCGCTGTCATTGCCCGGCGTGACCGGGCAATCCAGTTTTAACCTTATTATTTCTTGACAACACCTAATAATATTTACATAAAAGACTGTAGGCGAAAAGGGAAATACAAAGTGTTAAAATGACAAGGGAGACTGCCATTGATTATGGTTAGTCTTGTATTTAATTTTAAGCCGCTAAATGTAAAAATATTTTTTATTTATTAATGAGGGTAGCAAGTATTTTTTTCTGAAAGGTGTTATTGATAAATAATAAAAGTTGTGTAACATTGAAAAAATCAATAGTCGAAATAATGAGTGTTTTTATCATATCGAAATAAGAAAATAAAAAGGTAACAATATGAAAATAAAAGCTGCTGACCCTATCTCAACTTTGAACGGGAGTGTTATCCAAACTAATTGCCCGCATTGCGGTCACGAAGGTACTTTTGATGTAATTGGACAAGACTTGTTTATACAAGGTCAATACATTTGTGGACAACGACGTTGTCCAGACAAAATTTGCAGGGGGCACCTTTTCATTATTCTAGATAGAAGTGGAAAACTGTTGTTTCAATATCCTCCTCGCAATATTGCTTTCAACAAGGAGAATATTCCTGCATCAATTATAAAGACTTTTGAAGAGGCCATTACCTGTCATTCACAAAACTGTTTCGTTGCTTCGGCTATAATGATTCGACGAACTTTGGAGGAAATATGCGAAGAACGAGGTGCTGGTGGAAATGATCTCAAGGCACGTATTAAAGATCTCAAAACAAAAGTACTTTTGCCACAGGAGTTGTTTGACGCAATGGATGAACTCCGTTTGCTTGGTAACGATGCAGCTCATATCGAGGCCAATACTTTTGCGCAAATCAGTAGTCCAGAACTCGATGTCGCTATAGAATTTACCATTGAGCTACTCAAAGCCCTTTATCAATATAGCAGTCTCCTAAACAAGATGAGAGGACTAAAAAAACCGGTACCCTAATGGAATACTAATGGAAAAAGGGTTAGGTCTACTCATGACTCATCTATCGGTGAACGAAGAAGAGAATCAGATTGGTGGAACAAGCACAGTGGTTCCACCATTATTGAAACACTCGGTGGATGCGCTTCGCTTCCACGGTACCTAAAAAAGAAACAATGGAAACAGGGGGCTGTTCAAAAATGTTCAGATGCAAGGCGCGCAAAAACCGAATCGCGAGGCGTATAGTGGACATACGTTGAGCGGTGCGGTTTTGCAGCGCAACACAGCAGATGAGCGTTTTTCAACAGTCCCACAGGCACATTTGTTGGCAAAATTGTGTTTCTACTCTTCACCAAAACCACCTTGACCTTTTTAGCTACACAATGTATACACACCAAAGGAGGTAAGCGTAATGACAAGAGTTCAAATCCTGCTGGATACCAAAGAGGTCAAGGCCTTGAAGAAAGAAGCCGCGGAGTCCGGAAAAAGTTATTCACAACTTGTTCGGGAAGCGATTGACAGCATTTATGTTTCCCGGTTTTCCGAAACTGAAATTGCGAAAATGGCGGGAGAAGCGAAAAGCGCCAAAGGGTTGCGGAAGTTTAAAAATCTTCAAGCGGCTCGCGGCTATTTGTGGTCGCTTTAAATTAAGCCATGTTGAACTACGCTTTTGCCAAAAGTTTTGAAAAGAGCCTGAAAAGTCTCCATACGCAGGAAAAAGTCGCCATGCAAAGACAAGTTGACTCTTTTATGCTGGCTATGGATACCCGTCAAATTCCATCCGGATTTGGAATTAAAAAACTCGGAGGTGATTTGTGGGAATTTCGAACAGACCTCACTTTGCGTGTTCTTTTTAAGTGGACAAAATCTGAAATCGTCTTTTTGTTTGTCGGCAATCACAACGAAGTAAGTCTCTTCCTTAAACATTACCTTTAAAAGATAACCTGACAGAGCGGTGCTGCATGAGCGATGAAAAATTATACATTGTTTTGATGGGACTTCCCGCACGGGGAAAATCCACGCTGGCCGCGCGACTGCGAGACGCTTTCCAGAAAATAGGGGTCCCTGCCCGGACATTTAATAACGGGAATTTACGCAGGAGTTATCGCCCGCTTAATGAGACGGCGAGTTCCGAATTTTATTCACCGGAGAATAAAGCCGCCGTGGAATTGCGCGAAGGATTCGCCCGCATGAATATGGAAAGGGCCAAAGCATATCTGCAAAATAGCGGCCGGGTCGCGATTCTGGACTCGACCAACGCAGAAAGAAAGCGGCGGACTGTAATTGAAAAATATCTTGATAATCATCCTCTTCTATTTATTGAGTGTATCAATGACGATGAAGATATTCTGCGTCTGATCATTCAGGAAAAGATCAAGCTGCCTGAATTCGCTCATCTTAAGGAGAAAGCGGCAAAAGAATTCTTAAAACGCATTGATTACTACCGGATGATTTATACGCCGTTAAAATCAGAACGAAATTATCTCCGCATAGATTCTTTGCAAAATATGATTATTGAAGAAAAACACAGCGACGTGATTCCCTTTTATGAAAGGTTGCGCGACTATCTTGTTACCGATGAAGTAAAGAACCTTTTTCTTATCCGGCACACCGAAACGGAATATAACGTTGCGAACAGAATCGGCGGCGATTCGAAGTTGACCCAAAAAGGCAGAGAACAGGCAGCCGCCCTGGGACAATTTTTCAAGAGAAAGAAGATTTCCTACATCTTTACCAGCGGAAGAATCAGGACCATAGATACGGCAAGGGCTATTTGCACAATGCAGGATGATTGCAGGATCATTTCGCTTAAAGAGTTCGACGAAATCGATGCGGGGATTTGCGAAAGAATGACTTATGAAGATATCGAGCAAAAGCTACCGCACGTTTTCCAAAAAAGGGGAGCGGATAAATATCACTATGTTTATCCCGATGGCGAAAGTTACGAAACAATGAAGCCTCGAATCACGCAGGGAATAAAGAAGGCGTTTTTTTTGAACAGGCGCGCGAACAATATTATGATCGTCGGTCATCAGGCCGTCAACCGGATGATTCTGTCTCATTTCCTTTACCGGCGCGAAGATGATGTTCCCTACATCTATGTTCCTCAGGATCGTTTTTATCATATCACATCCACGCAGGATAAAAAACTTTTTGAACTCAAACGGTATTATTAAAATTTGTTTTATAAAACGAAATGCAAATATAGTGGCAGGTTCTTCCCGCTACAAATGGATTTTTATACCAATTGGTATAAAGTTAATATTCCCTTGACATACCCTGCTGTTTTCCTTATAAATTTTAATGACAGAAGCAACCTTTTATTTCATTATCTAACAAAAGATAACCCAAAAAGGGGGATGTCATGAAAATAAGCGCACGCAATGTATTAAGGGGGAAAATAGTTAAAATTACCGAGGGCGCCGTCAATACGGAAATAGTTTTAAAACTTTCGGGCGGAGCTCAGGTGGTCTCGATCATTTCCAAAGAATCGGCAAAAAAACTTGGTTTGAAGACCGGCAAAAAAGCGTATGCGATTATAAAAGCTTCCAACGTAATGATGGCGGTGGATTAGGCATTTTATTTTAATTACCGTTTCCCAATTAATCTGGAAACGGTAATGACAAGAGGAGAAATGAAAGAAAAAAAGATTGTTCCTTTAACGCAGACAGTTAAGAGCGCAGGTTGAGCCTGTAAGATAGGTCCGGGGGATCTGTCCGAATTGATGCGCGATTTGCCGCTTATTCAGGATCCGAATTTACTGACTGGATTTGAACATGCGGAAGACGCGGGAGTGTACAAACTTTCCGGCGATCTTGCTTTGGTCCAGACTGTTGATTTTTTCACCCCCACCGTCGATGATCCTTTTACATTCGGCCAGATTGCCGCCGTCAACGCGCTCAATGACATTTATGCCATGGGCGCTAAACCTTTAACCGCAATGAACATAGTTTGCTTTCCGATAAAGAAAATGGATATAGCAACTTTGCGGGACGTTTTGCGCGGCGGATTGGATAAGATGCGCGAAGCCGGTGTGTTACTTATCGGCGGGCACAGCGTTGAAGATGAAGAAATCAAATACGGCCTTTCCGTGACCGGAACTGTTCATCCCGATAAAGTATTATTCAACCGGGGCGCCAGAATCGGCGATAAATTAATTCTGACAAAGTCTCTGGGCACCGGCATTATCAGCACGGCTATAAAAGCCGGGGAAGCCTCTGAGGATCTTATGACTCGGGCTATTGCGGGCATGACACGGCTAAACAAAAATGCGTCTGAAATCATGATTAGCGCGGGAGATATTCACGCCTGCACTGATATAACCGGATTTGGTTTATTGGGCCACGCCTGCGAAATGATTGAAGGCAGTGATGCCGGCCTGAATATCAATTCCTCCGCTGTTCCGGTTTTTGAGGGAGTACGCGAGTTGTGGGAAGCCGGTTTTGTTCCCGGCGGTCTTTACCGGAACAAGAATTTTCGTATTTCCCAGATTGAAGCGGCAGATACCTGTCCGCAGTGGCTTTTAGATGTATTTTTTGATCCGCAAACCGCGGGAGGCTTGTTTTTCAGCCTGCCCGGTGATAAGGCGCAAAATCTTGTTGAAAAAATGCACCGTGCCGGAATGAACGGCGCCGCAATTGTAGGCGAAGTTGTAAAAAATCATCCCGGTAAAATTTTTGTTTATTAAAAGGAGGCGCAACCGGCGATGAATACGCCGGAACCATGAAAGCAGAATACATTCCGATTAGAAAAGACACAGAGCTGAATTTTAAAAAACTTATGGAGATCGTTCAGCCTGATGACTCATTATTGATGCTGATGCACGGCAGTCCTGATCCCGATGCCGTTGCTTCTGCCATGGCGTTGCGCGAAATTATCCAGCGGACAAAAGGCCTTTCCAAAAGCGCTTTTGTTTCCACGGAACCTTTAGTCAGACAGCAGAACATTGAATTTGTTTCGTCCCTGCATCTCTATATTCAATTAATCAGTCAGGTGGATCTGAATTCCTTCCGTGTCATCGCGATCTTAGACGCACAGCCATCTTTCTTTTATAAAGAATTAAGCGTCATCAAGCCGCACATTGTTTTTGATCATCATCCGCGCGAAGGCGAATGGCACGCGCCTCTGGAAGATATCCGGCCTAACTACGGCGCTTTGTCCAGCATTTTAACCGAATATTTGCTTTGTTCCCGCATCAAGATTTCCCGTAATCTGCACACCGCTCTGCTTTACGGAATTAAAACCGACACCGACAATTTCAATCGTTCCGCCGTTATCGAAGATATGAGTGCCTATACCTACCATGCAAAATATGCCAATATGCAGTTCATCCGCCGGATCGAACTTAATCAAACACCCGACCGTTTTTTGAAATACTATAATTATTCTTATCATCACATGAATAATTTTCGCGGCCGGCGGGTCTGTTTTCTCGGAAATGTCGAAAGCGCCGATGTTTGTGTTCAGATCGCTGATTTTTATTTGCGTTTAATCGGCACTTATTATGTTGTTGTGGCCGGCATTATTGGAGAAAAATTCGTGATTATTTTTCGCGGGGATGGTTACCGTCAGAATTGCGGCACTATCGCGCAAAGGGCTTTTGGTTCGATCGGCAAGGGCGGCGGACACCGTAGCGCCGCGCGAATGGAAATCCCTCTGGATTTATTAAGAGACAATTTAGGAGATGATTTATCTCAGGAAAATATCGAGCGGTTTCTTTTCCGAAGCCTGAGAAGAGAACAGAAGCCTTATACCGATCCCAATTGATATTTTGCTGAAATGCCAGGAAGGAACATTTATGAAAGAAGTCGGCTTTAAAAAAGAAATAACAACTGGACATTATCTGGATCCTTTTAACGGTTTTCAGGAAAAGCAGATTACCATTGAATCGCGCTATGATGAAACCACCGGCGTGGCGTGCCGAATTTTACCCTATCGCGTTCGCCCTGCCCAAAAGCCTGATTTGAATTTTTATCTGGAAAAATCGCCGGAATCGTTGTGTTCTTTTTGTCCCGATCTTTTTGATAAAACAACACCCCGGTTTACCCCCGATGTTATTGCGGAAGGGAAATTTAAAAGGGGAGAAGCATATCTTTTCCCGAATGCCTTCCCTTACGATCAGAATAACAATGTGGCAATTTTTTCGACCCGTCATTTTGTTCCTTTGAATGAATTGACTTCGGAATTTATGCGTGATGGTTTTAGTGTTTGTGGCGACTATTTTCACCGTGTCGTAGAAATGAATCTCGGATATAAATATTGTTCAATCAACTGGAATTATATGCCGCCGTCCGGAGGAGGGCTTGTCCATCCTCATTTGCAGACGATTGCCGGCATTAAACCCACAAGTTTTATGCAGAGACTTCTGACCAGCGCACAACATTACGCCGCTGCCGCCAGCGGAGATAACTTATGGAATAATTTAATTGCTCTGGAAGAGAAAGCGGATAAAAGATTTATCGCCGATACGGGATCTATCTGCTGGCTTACAAGCTTCGCGCCCAAGGGCATGGCCGGCGAAATAGATTTTATTTTCCGGAATAAAACATCATTTTTCGATTTGACGGAATCCAATTTTAATGAACTTTTGGCGGGACTAGCCGGGGTGTTTAATTATTTATATATTAATAACTTTGCAAGTTTTAATATGTCTTTTTATGCTACAATGACAAACAATAATTATTTCTGGGTGCAGGGAAAGATCGTACCGCGTTTTGTGATTAATCCATTGGGCACGAGTGATTTGAATTATTTTGAAAAGCTGCACAATGAAATTATTTGCCCAACTGTTCCGGAAGAATTATGCCTTGAACTGAGGCCTTATTTTAAAGATTGATAATAATAATTTGAAGACTTGACAGTAATTAATTTTATAGATTATATGACTTAAGAAGTGGTTGGCTCTAAAAGATAGGGGGATATTATGTTCAGTATATTTCCGGAAGAGGATCGCAATCAGACCTTAAGACTCAAGCGATTTTTCATGGCCTTAGGGTCTTACCTGATGTGGCTTGCTATCTGCGTCTTGTTTTACGCACAGGGGGAGATGAAAAGGGGGACAGTCGGTGTTCTTGTAATCGCGGCCATCGGAATTGTTGCCTGTAATCTTTTTATATATTCGTTGATCAGAAGCGGATTTAATAAAAGATTCAAAGATCCCAGCCTGACTCTTCTCCAGATGATTATAGCCACATTCTGGGTCATGGTGATCGCGTATTACGCCGACAACATGAGAAGTCTGGTTCTGCTTACCTATCTGGTTGTTTTTATCTTCGGACTTTTCAGATTGAATGTCTGGCGGTTTCTGTTTCTGTCTATTTTTGCCGTCATCAATTATTCTCTGGTCATACTTCTGCTTTACAAAATCAATCCGGCGCTGGTTACCAAAACCGACATGTTGAATATTGTGATTCTTGCGCTGGTTCTGCCCTGGTTTTCCCTTGTGGGCGGATACATTACCAGACTCAGGGCGCAGATATCTCATGCCCTTGCTACAATTGAACGGCTTGCCATTATGGATGACCTTACTCAGGTATTCAACCGCCGCCAGATGTTCAAGATTCTGGAAAATCAGAAATCGCTTGTGGAAAGGGGAGTTCATCCTTTTTCCATCTGCATATTCGATCTGGATCATTTCAAAAAAGTTAATGACACTTACGGCCATACCGCAGGAGACATTGTTCTTAAAACCGTGGCTCAGGAAACTCAGCGGAATTTACGGAATATCGATCATATCGCGCGGTACGGAGGTGAAGAATTTATTCTCATTCTGACAAATTCGGAAAAAAATGACGCCATGATTTGCGCCGAAAGAATTCGAAAGATGGTTTCGAGAATTGAATTTGAAGATATGCCTCCGGATTTCAGAATTACTATTTCCGTCGGTGTAACGGAATATCAGCCCAGCGAAGTCATTCAAGATGCAATCAACAGAGCGGATACGGCGCTCTACAGGGCGAAATTAAACGGCAGAAACAAAGTGGAATACGAGCCGATGACAACGGTTTAGATTTTGAGCGAATAAACCTTTAATTTTATTGACTGATACAATAAATTACACTTATCAAACATTTTCTGATTGTCCGTTACTCTATAAAGAGGAGTCTCTTTTCCTTGCAATTGATTATGAATCTAATGCAAGCTGTTGATTTTAAAAAATAAAACATTTTACTTGACAAGCAGTTTGAAATTGCATAAGGTTCGCCTTTAAATTTTTCATCAAAGTGGTGATTTTATTATGAAGACATACATGGCAAAAGCCGAAACGGCTGATAAGAAATGGTATATTGCAGACGCTTCCGGTAAAGTGTTGGGCAGATTCGCCAGTGAAATAGCACACCGTCTGAGAGGAAAGCACAAGGCTACTTATACACCGCATGTTGATACAGGCGATTATATTATTGTAGTTAATGCCGAAAAGGTAGTCCTTACCGGAAAGAAACTGACTGATAAGGTTTACTATTCTTATTCAGGTTATCCCGGAGGATTAAGGGAAACAACTGCAGGCAAGATGCTGGCTGAAAAACCTGAAAATTTGATTCGCATTGCTGTACAGGGGATGCTGCCTAAAACGAATTTAGGACGCAAAATGCTGAAAAAACTGAAGGTTTATTCCGGCAATGCCCATATTCACGAAGCCCAGTGTCCGGAAAATTTATCCATTTAAATGGATATAAAATTATAATATATTATTCAAGTATTCAGGAGAAATCATGACGCAACAACGGTACTATGCAACAGGTAAAAGAAAGAGCGCTATTGCCCGCGTTTATATGAAGGCCGGCAGTGGCAATATTATAGTCAACAAGAGAAATTATGAGGAATATTTTGCCCGTCCCAGCCTTAACATGATTGTCAAACAGCCGTTTGATATTACGGGCAAGAAAGATCAGTTTGATCTGTACGTGAATGTAAGCGGCGGCGGAGTGGCAGGTCAGGCGGGCGCGGTAAAACACGGCATTTCCAAGGCTCTTCTGGAATATGATCCGGAGTTGCGATCGGTGCTGAAAAAAGCGGGCTTTTTAACCAGAGATGCTCGAGTCAAAGAACGGAAGAAATACGGGCAGCCCGGAGCAAGGAAAAGATTCCAATTCTCCAAACGTTAAATTCCAACAGGGGGGCTTCTTGCCTCCCTTTTTTTTGGGGGGATTTTGTATGATAAAGGCGGCTATATTCGGAGCCAGCGGTTACACCGGTCAGGAATTGACAAGGATTTTGTCGGTTCATCCGGAAATTGAATTAGTTGCGGTTACGTCCAGGCGGTTTGCCGGAAAACCGGTAGCGGAAGTGTTTCCATCGTTGCAGGGTTTTACCGCATTAAGATACCAGAATTCGACACCTGCCCAGATAAGTAGTATCTGCGATATTGTTTTTCTGGCGCTTCCCCACGGTGTTTCCATGGGCATTGCTCCTGAATTTATCAAGGCGGGGAAAAAAGTGATTGATTTGAGCGCTGACTACCGGCTGCGGGATTTAAAAGCCTATGAAACCTGGTACGCAAAGCACGTGAGCGCCAAATTACTGAAAGATGCGGTTTACGGAATACCTGAACTCTACCGGAAGGAAATCAAGAAAGCGAAATTGATTGCCAATCCCGGCTGCTATCCGACCAGTATTATCCTTGGTCTTGCACCGGCGCTTAAAAATAACCTCTTGGATGTATCAACGATTATTGCGGATTCGGCTTCCGGTGTAAGCGGGGCAGGGCGGGAACCCCTGATAGGGTCTCTTTTTTGTGAAGTCGACGGCGGTTTTAAAGCATACAAAGTCGGGAAACACAGGCATCTTCCGGAAATTGAGCAGGAATTGAATGTTCTGGCCGGTAAAAAATTCGCCGTTTCTTTCACGCCGCATTTGTTGCCGGTTAAGCGGGGAATCTTGAGCACGATTTATGCGAAAATGAAGAAAAAAATCTCTTTATCTGAAGTGCATTCTCTTTATGGTTCGTTTTATGAAGCGGAAAAGTTTGTCCGGATTTGTCCGGAAGGCATTTACCCCAACATTTCTTCTGTCTGTGGGTCGAATTATTGTAATATCGGCTTGGCGATAGATGTGCGAACAAAGAATATTATTATAATGGCGGCAATTGATAATTTAATTAAAGGGGCGGCCGGACAGGCTGTGCAAAATATGAATATCATCTGCAACTTTGATGAAGACGCCGGTTTACAAAATCCTCCGCTCTATCCCTGACGAAACTATTTTGAGGAATTATGTCTCAGAAAATATTCAACACCGCGACAAGAAAAAAGGAAGATTTCAAGCCCATAAAAGAAGGAGTTGTAGGCATTTATGTCTGCGGCATCACCGCTTATGACATTTGTCATGTGGGGCACGCCCGCGCGGCGGTTGTTTTTGATGTTGTGGTCAGATACTTGCGGACAAAAGGGTATCAGGTAACTTATGTAAAAAATTTTACCGATATCGACGACAAGATTATTGACCGGGCTCAGAAAGAAGGGGTCAGTATTACCGAAATATCGGAGCGTTATATTAAAGCGCACAATGAGGATATGGCGGCGCTGGGAGTCCAACCTCCCACGGTAACCCCGAAGGCCACTGAGCACATGAAAGAAATGATTTCTCTGATCAGCAGCCTTGAAAAGAAGGGATACGCTTATTGCGTGGACGGGGATGTGTATTTTTCGATAAGCAATTATAGTCAGTACGGCGGTTTATCCGGACGTAATCTGGAAGAGATGATGGCCGGCGCGCGTGTTGACGTCAATGACAAAAAAAAGAATCCACTGGATTTCGCGCTCTGGAAAAACAGTAAAGAAGGCGAACCGTTCTGGGAGAGCCCGTGGGGGAAAGGCCGACCGGGCTGGCATATTGAATGCTCCGCTATGAGCCGGCGTTATCTGGGAGAAACCTTCGATATTCACGGCGGCGGCGAAGACTTGATTTTCCCGCATCACGAAAATGAAATCGCCCAATCGCATGCGGACACGGGGAAACCTTTGGCCAATTACTGGATGCACAATGGTTTTGTAAAAATTAATTCGGAAAAGATGTCTAAATCTCTGGGCAATATATTTCCCGTCAAAGAAATCCTGAAGAATTATCATCCGGAAATCTTGCGTTTGTTTATGTTGCAGAGTCATTACCGCAGTCCTGTTGATTATTCGGAGAGTTCGCTTGCCGAGGCGAAGGCCGGTTTGATCAGATGTTATACGGCATTAAAGGCTATGAAGGAAGCTCTGGGCAAATTACCAGTTAATGCAACAAACCTTACAAACACGCCTTCTGAAAAAGAAGAAGATTATATAGGCAAGTTCAAAAAATTGACTGATAAATTTAATGCCGCGATGGATGATGACTTTAACACCGCTCAGGCTCTGGGTCATGTCTTTGAGATGGTAAGATTAGTTAATAATTTTATTGTTGAAGAAAAAAACATGCCAGCTTCCGATAGAGTGAAAATTATGGCGGAGGCTAGGAAGACTTTTTATTATTTTGGCATGGTTTTAGGAGTGTTTCAAAGCGACGCCGACCAATTTTTCATTTCTGACAAGGAAAATGAAATGCGTAAAAGAGGCTTGAATATTGAAGAAATTGAAAATCTGATTGAGCAAAGGCAAGTTGCTCGCAACCAGAAGAACTGGGCACAAGCAGACGCCATCAGAAAAGAGCTTGCCCGGTTTAATATCGTTCTTAAAGATTCCGTCAGTGGCACCAGTTGGATGATTGAGTAATATCATTTTGCGCTTTTTCCAGCCTATAAAAAACTTTCGATATTTTTAAGTAATCTCTGAAAATAAATGGAAAATATTAGAGAAAGTGATATAAGAATACCTATTATATATTTAATTTTGTGAGGATTGTATGAAAAAAATATCGCCGAAAATTTGTTTGCTGATAATTATTTTCGTGGGCTCATTTTTTCTTTTAGGACTTCATGACGATAGCAATGTTCCTGCCAAGGATAAAAATGTCTATAAAGACATTAAAACATTCAACGAAGTGTTCGACATGATAAAGAAAAACTATGTTGATGAAGTTGATCCCACGGTATTAATGCAGGGCGCAATTAACGGAATGGTCAAATCTCTTGACCCGCACAGCTCTTTCATGACGCCTGATTTATATAAAGAGCTGGAGGTGGAAACACAGGGACAGTTCGGGGGGATTGGCATTGAAATTATGATTATAAAAGATATTTTAACGGTTGTATCTCCTATAGAAGATACTCCCGCGTTCAATGCCGGACTGAAATCAGGCGATCAAATCCTGAAAATTGACGGCAAATCCACTAAAAACATCGACATTATGACAGCTGTACAGAAACTGCGCGGCCCCAAAGATACAAAGGTTACAGTTACAATCATGCGGGACAATATGACCGCGCCAAAAGACTATAGTTTAACGCGTGCCATTATTCAGATCAAGAGTGTCAAGGTTAAAAAATTGGAGGATAATATCGGATATGTTCGCATAGCTGCTTTCCAGGAAAGAACGTCCGATGATTTACGCAGAGAGCTTAAAGAAATAAGTGGAAAACTTAATCCGATGAAAGGTTTAATCCTGGATTTGCGGAATGATCCGGGCGGGTTATTGACTCAGGCCGTCGAAGTTTCCGACGTATTCCTTAAATCAGGTGTGATTGTTTCCACCCGCGGACGTGTAAAAAGTATGGAAACAACAGCCGTAGCCAAAAATAACGGTGATAAAGTAACCTGTCCAATGATTGTTTTGGTTAATGAAGGCACCGCCAGCGCGGCGGAAATTGTCGCCGGCGCGCTACAGGATAATGGCCGGGCTTTGGTTGTCGGAACGCAGACTTTTGGTAAGGCATCCGTGCAAACGGTAATTCCTCTGGAAGACGGATCCGCGTTGAAGCTGACGACGGCCCGTTATTATACGCCGAAGGGACGCTCCATTCAGGCGGAAGGTATTACGCCTGACATTATTGTTAAATATATAAAACCATCGGATGACGTCGACAACACCGGCATGGATGAAGAACGCATTCGAGAGAAAGATCTTAAAGGACACATAAAACCGGCAAAGGAAGACGGTACGAAGGTTGACGAACCTCAGACTAAAGAGATAAAAGATTCTTCCGACTTTGCCAATGATAATCAACTCAAAACCGCGGTGGATATATTAAAAAGCTGGGATATTATGAAAAGGAATCTGAATTAATTTGGTTGCGAAGCGTCAAAATAACGGTTTATTAAAAAAGATTTTTACGGCGACGGTCATATTTTTGATTGTTGTATTACTGGCAGGTATTGTCTATGTGTTGCAATTCCGGGAAGAACCTTCCTTGGTCAGGGAACCGCAAAAAGAAACAAAACAAATAAAACATGGAAAAGCGGCTGCAATTACAAAGGCAAAATCCTTGCCTGGAAAATCAGTGCACTTGCGGGAAGTGGCGATTATTGTTGATGACATCGGTTTTAGTTTAAGTCCTGTAAAGGAATTGCTGAAAATTAACGCCGATTTAACATTTGCTATTTTGCCCTTCCAGACTCATACCCGTGAAGCGGCGGAAATGTTTCATAAAGCCAGAAGAGAAACTCTTTTGCACCTGCCCATGGAACCGGTTTCTTATCCGCGCGAAAAGCCGGGGGAGGGCGCGCTGTTTACGGATATGAATGACGAGGAGCTTGTATTGCAATTGAGAAAGAATATTGCTGACGTGCCTTACATCTCCGGAGTCAACAATCATATGGGTTCAAAATTCATGACGGATGAAAAAAAACTGATTTTAATTTTTAATGAACTGAAAAAAAAGAAGTTGTTTTTCGTGGATTCGCGCACGTCATCTGATACAAAGGCTTCTGCCGCTGCTAAAAAAACCGGTTTACCGATTGCCGGGCGGAAAATATTTATTGATAATAATCAGGACTACAATAAAATTTATAATAATTTGATTAATATCGCCAAAGATGGTGATGTTTTCCCGGAGATTATTATCGGCCATCCTTATCCGGAAACGATTCGAGCGATCAAAGACGCTGTGAGAGTTTTACGTGAAAAAGGAGTATCAATTGTTCCGGTATCAAAAATCGTAAACGAGTAAAAGATAACGGACGAAACGGATGTAAATATGCAAAAAAGACATGTCTGCTTAATATTCTTGCTCATTCTGCCGCTAATCAGTGTATGCGGCTGCAGTCATTTGCATAAGGTTAAGATTTCCCCTGCACCCGCCGAAAACAAATCAACAAATGCGTCTTATCATTATTCTCTGGGCGTCCTTCTGCGCCTGGATGGAAAGCTCGAGGAGGCAACAGAAGAGTTTAAAAAGGCCGTTGCCGATGATCCCGGCTCTTCATATCTGGCAACGGAACTTATTTCTCTTTATGCGGAACAAGGCGATTTTAATAACGCCATTTCTCTGGGACAGGAGGCGCTTTCCAAGCATCCTGACAGTGTAGAACTACATTTAATTATGGGGGGCTTGTATCTTAATATTCGCGAATATACAAAAGCGATTACCGAACATAAAAAAGTAATTGAACTGGACCCCAACAATCTTATTGCTCACCTTTACCTGGGAATCATTTTCGCTGAAGAAAAGAGGTTTGATAAATCTGAAGAAACTTTTAAGAAAATGTTAAAAATAGATCCGGACAATATCATGGGTATCTATTACTACGGCAAAATGCTGGAAAAAAATATGCGCTTTGATGATGCGGAGAAAATGTTTAAAAAAGCCATATCTTTGAGTCCTGACTTTGAAATGGCGTTGTTTGACCTGGCTGCGCTTTACGAAAAACAGGATAAGATGGATATGGCCATTGAAGTTTATCGTAATTACCTGGAAAGCAACCCCGCGCGGATAAATTTACATGTAAAAATAGCAGAGCTTTTAATTAAAGAAAAAAAATATGAGGAAGCGCAAAAAGAATTTCAGGAAGTTTTGAAAATTGATCCCGATAACAGAGATATAAGAGTAGCAATGGGTCTTTTGTATTATGATATGAAAAAGCTTGATTTGGCCGCGGCTGAATTTGCCGCAATTCTGCAGAAAAATATTACGGATGACAAGGTTCGATATTTACTGGCCACCACTTATGAAGAAAAAGGTGAAAACAAACCGGCTTTTGAAGAATACCGCGATATTTCTATTGCCTCGGAATTATATACCAATGCCCAAATTCGCGCCGGAATGATTTTAGAAAAAGAAGGTAAAATCGCAGACGCTATTGCTTTAATTAATGGTTCTATTAAAAAGAAAAACGATCAAGCGCCTTTTTACCTTTTTTTATCCTCACTTTATGAGGATGCTAAAGACATGGTTGCGGCGGAAAATATCCTGAACGAGGGAATCAAAATCGCACCCCGTAATATAGATTTGTATTATGCTTTAGCCGTGATTTATGAAAAAACAAATCGCCTTGACGAAAGCATCAAGGAAATGGAAAAAGTTTTAGAAATTGATCCGGAAAACGCTGAAGCGCTTAATTTTATAGGCTACAGTTATGCTGATCGCGGTATAAATCTTGATGAAGCGGAAAAAATGATTATCAAGGCTCTGGAAATTAAACCTGATAATGGTTATTTGTTGGATAGTCTTGGCTGGGTTAATTTCAAAAAAAATAAATTAGGCAGCGCCGAAAAATATTTGAAGAAAGCTCTGGAGTTTTTGCCTGATGAAGTCGATGTCATCGAGCACATGGGAGATGTTTACGTAAAATTGAAGAAAATGAAGGAAGCCCGGGAAATGTATGAACATGCATTGAAGATAGATTCCAAAAACAACTCCGTGCAAAAAAAGCTTGAAGATTTAATCAAGCAAAAACAATAGAAACAACATGATGTTATATTCCCGGAAATTTCTTTTAAGCTTTATTAAGAGTTCCTTTCTCCCGGCTGTAAAATTATTATTATTGTCCTTTTTTGCCTGTGGTTGCGTCGGACAAGCAGTAATTTATCACGATCGTCCGTCTGAAAAAATTCCCGCATCAATCGCCGGTTTTCTGTCTGAAGACGATATTTTAAGTGCTGTGGTTCAAATAAATGCAAGCACATCTGATGGTTATTATCCGGCAAAGGCAGCCCTGATTATAAAAAAACCTTCATATTTACGGTTAGAAATGATTCCGGTTATAGGCACACCGGATTTTTTTCTTACGGCTTCACCTGAAAAAATGAGCCTGTTTATTCCTTCGAAAGGGAAATTTTATTACGGACGCCCCTCTGCTGTAAATTTGGCAAAATTTCTGCCGTGGAAATTTAATATTGAAGACGCCGTCATGATTTTTGCGGGAACCTATTCTCCCTTGAAAGGGAAGAATATCTCTTATCAAAGTTATCAGGAAAATAATCTTTTGCGGATAGAAATGAAAGCGCAATCAGGATGTTCACAGATTGTTTGGCTGAGAGAAGATAATAAATTGCTCAAAATAATCCGGAATGATGAGACCGGGAAAGAAGCCTATACCGTTGAATATATTTACGATGATGCCCAATATTCCGTTCCCGCAAAAATTATCATCAGCATGGCTCAAGAAAAAATGTCATTATCAGTAAAATTTTCCGATATTAAAATCGAAAAGGCAAAGGATTTATCAATTTTTAACCTTCCGGTTCCTTCTAGCATAGACCCCATTCCATTAGATTGATTTAAATGACACTAATAATACTCATGCAAACATCCATTGAAAATATTTTGGGATGATACTTGGCAAATTTCAAAATAAACGATGAAGACGATCTTCGAGAGAAATTACTTAATTTCCTGCAGGGTGGATAAGGCGATGCGCGCTTGATTGGTATTCGGATAATTTTTTATCACTTCCTGCAAAAGCAATTTAGCGCTGGTTTTGTCTCCCAGCCGGAGAAAGGAAAGCCCCTGCTTCAGGACGGCATAAGGAACTTTATTCCCATTGGGATAATTCTTAGTTACCTTTTCATATTCCAAAATTGCCGCTTCATATTTTTTTTCAAAAAAATAACATTCACCTATCCAAAACTGGGCATTATCTGAATATTCGCTGTCGGGATACGCCGCCAGAAAATTTTGAAATTCCTGTCGGGCTTTATCGTAATTACCTTCTTTAAAAGTTTGATAAGCGTCTGAATATGTTTTTTCTTTATCCTGTGTTTTTGCCGGCTCTTTGACAGCAGTACTGCTTATTGATTTATTATTTTTTTCGGGAGTTTCGCTGGAACCGTGTTTGCCGATTTCCAGAAAGTTTTCAATAAAATTGATTTTCAGGAGAATATTATCAAAACGTTGATCATCCTTTTTTGTGTTGGCGGCAAAATCCTTTTTCAGGGTTTCCACCTGACCGCGCAATTGCTGGAGAGTTTCCCTTAAATCGGTAATATCCGCCGAAGCGTTGGCTTGACCGCTGCGTATGGCCTCCAGCATCTCGGCGTTCTTTTTCAGCGCGCTCAAATCGGCGTCTATGGCGGCAAGTTTTTCTTCCATTCTCTGATTGAGTTCCGAACGAAGCGCCCTCAAGTCCTGCGTGGAAGCGCAACCCGCAACGGAAAATATCGCAAAAAATAAAAGAAGATAAATAAACTTTTTCAATTTTTTCACCTCATGAAATTATATTATGGAGTAACAACGAAATGAGCGCGTCTGTTTTTTGCCCAGGCTTCTTCGTTGGATGCGGGATCTAAAGGACGTTCCAATCCGTAACTAACGGTTTTCATGACTGATTCTTTTACGCCCAGATTAACAAGATATTTCTTTGTTTCCTGAGCGCGCCGCTGGCCCAGAGCCATATTATATTCAGCAGTTCCTCTTTCATCGCAATGTCCTTCAATAATGACGGATGACACTTTGTATTTTAAAAAATAGTCGGCATTGCGCTGAAGGATATCACGGGCATCAGGACGAATGCTGAAGCTGTCAAAATCAAAGTTGATATCGCTAACGGGAGATTTTGCTGTGGCTTCCATAAGGGAAGACTGTTCACTTGGGGTTTCTTTTATACCAGTTGTCTCGGGTGATGCGGCGGTTTTATTTTGATTTGCAGTATCGGTTGTCTGGGCCGGTATTGGTGCGGGTGCCGCTGACTGCCCCTGAGTGTCATCGCCTGTGACCACTGATTTTTTTGCGGCACATCCTGTAAAAATAATCAGACTGAATATAATTACTGTAACAATTCCCATAAAAGTCATTTTATTTTTCATGATTATTTCCTCTCTTTCCTTATGGCTGTATAATTCCATCATTATTGTTAGTATCTTATACGGCAAAGGACGGAAAATAACAATCCCTAAACTCATATTACGCAATTATTTTAATCTTGGTGACCACGCCGGCATGACTGATTTCGTGCCGTGTTCGCTGAGTAATCTGGGGTTTGAACCGTTGGAATTCATAATAAATATTTTACTTTTTGAGTTTTTCTGAGAAACATAAACAATCTGTCTGCCCGATGGCGACCATGATGGTGATTCGCTATCGGCATTATCGAAAGTTAATTGGGTGGGGTTGTTGCCCTCTGCATCAACTGAAAAAATTTGATACCTGTCGTTTTTCAATCCTTCATACACAATACGATCACCCCGCGGCGACCAGGAAGGAGACGTGTTGTAATTTCCTTCATAAGTTATCCTTTTTATATTGTTGCCATTGGCATCCATGGTGTAAATTTGCGGTGATCCGGAACGATTGGAAACAAAAGCTATCTTTTTGCCGTCGGGCGACCAGGAAGGAGAAACATCTATGGAATAATTATTGGTCAGACGCGTAAGCTTCAAGGAGTCTGTTTCCAGTGTATAAATTTCTTCATTGCCGTCTTTGCTTAATGTCAATAATAATTTTTTCCCGTCAGGAGAAAACGATCCGCACAGATTAAGTCCTTCAAAGGAAGCTACTTCTTTTTCCGTGCCACTAATCAGATTATGGATATAAACTTCCGGGCGGCCGCCCTTAAAAGAAGTGAAGGCAAGAAATTTTCCATCGGGCGACCAGCGAGGCGTCATGACGATGGTTTGATGATTTGTGACATTTATTAATTCAGAACCGTCATAGTTGATCATTTGAATATCGGATTTTGTTCCCCTCTTGGCGACAAACGCGATTTTTGTGTTAAAGTCGCCTTCATCATTTATCAGTGCGAGCATGATATCAGAAGCTATTGCCCGGGAAATTGTTTTTAGATTTTTGGCCTCGGCCCTGTATTTTTTATTAAGAATAAGCTCTCCGCGGGTGACATCAAAAAGGTAGCTATCCACGATAATTTCTTTGTCGTTTTTGATGATATTTCCTTTTAGTAAATAGTCTGACCCGATAGCTGTCCAATCGGCAAAGCGGATTTTTTCAACCGTTACAGCCGTGATGGAATCTTTATCTTCCAAAAAACTTTTTTTGTTTAGAATATTAAATATCCCCGTCAGCGCAAGATCTTGTTTGACACCCTCGGAAACCAAAACGCCTGAATCCGTCGTTATGGCCGCGCCCGTCGTCCTGCTGTTGAAATCACAAATCGCAATAGAAATTTGTTTAAATGTAGGAGAGTCTATATCAATGTATACCTTTGCCGCCGCGTTATTTATAAAAACAGGCAACGCGTAAAATAATAAGATAAAAATCAGGATTAAAAATTTAGTTTTCATCAAAGCCGGACATGCCTTTCTTCTATTTTTCTATTGCCGTTAAAATATCCTGTGAACAAAAATTTTAATATCAGCGCAGTTCCGTGGAATTAAAACGGATACCGATTTCAATGCTGTTTTCCATGACCCATTGCGGTAATGGCGGAAAGGGGCTTGATTTTTTAACAGCCCGGAGAGCGGATTCGTCAAAATAGCTGTTGCCGGAACGCTTTTCAAAACCTGTATATCCCAGCGCGCCGCTGCGGGAAATTCTAACATCAATAATTGTTGTAATGTTTTTCTCCGGCATTAAAGTTTGCGGCATCGTCCAGTTTTGCTTAACTCTGGACCAGACAACTGCTATGTAATCGTTCGTTTGCGCGTCGATTTCAGCATTTGATACCGTCTGTCTACCGGCAGATACCGAATCCGGCGTTTTTGATTGGGCAAGTTCTTTTTTCCGTATGGCGCTGACCGCTTTTTCAATATTTAATTTATGTGTTTCCTGATTTTTTACCGGCGTGGAATAAATGCTGGTGATCTTCCGTTTGATGATGATGGAACGTTCTGCTTCGTTTTGCTGCAGCATATCCTTCAGCCCCGATGAGGAATCATTTGCCGGTAAAATGGCATCGGACCCTACAAGCTGAACGGAGTATACCGTACCAAAAGTTAAATGTCTTGAAGTGGTAGGGACCGATATAAGAATAGCCGTGATAACAATAAAATGGATTATCAGAGAAAGGAAAATCATGTTGCGGAGATTGCCGTTGCCGCCGCGGTAGCCGTTGCTACGCATCCGGAATGTCATTTTGTTTCCTCAGGCGGTTCCGTAATCATTCCGAGTTTATCCACTCCGGCTTTGCGCACTTCCGACATGACTTCAACAACAAATCCGTAAGGAACGTTTTTATCTGCGCGCAAAAATATTTCACGATCGATTCTGTTGGCAAATATGGCTTCCAGCTTGGAATTTAATTCCCCCAGCGGCAACTTTGTTTTGTTCAGAAAGATTTCTTTTGTTTCACTGATCGTCAGAACAAGTTTTTCTTCGGTGACATCCACGCTTTTGGATTTGACCCGCGGCAGATTGACGTCAATGCCCATGGAAAGCATAGGAGCCGTTACCATGAAGATAATCAGCAATACCAGCATAACGTCAACCAATGGGGTGACGTTAATTTCGGCCATAGGTTTACTGGGATGATTTTTTCTGCGTAAGCCGCGCATAGAATTTATATCCCCTGCTTTATTTACGGACAAAATGCCGTTCAATAATATTTAAAAATTCAGCGGAAAAATTTTCCATTTCCTGAACCATATTTTTTGACTGATTTAGAAAATAATTATAGAAAATGACGGCGGGAATGGCCGTGGCCAGCCCGGCGGCGGTGGCAATAAGCGCTTCGGAAATACCGGGTGCGACAACAGCAAGAGTCGCCGAACCGCGGGCGCCGATACCTTTGAAAGTATCCATGATCCCCCAGACCGTACCGAATAATCCGATAAAAGGACTGGCGGAACCTGTTGTTGCCAGAAAACCGAGAGCGCTTTCGAGTTTGGTCATTTCCGTATTGCTGGCTTTGTTCATGGAACGTTCCAGATTGTCCAGAGAAGAAAGACTGATTTCTTCGATTCCCTGTGCCGATTCATTTGTCTGTTTGTTTATTTTTGATAATTCAGCGTAGCCGACGCGAAAAACTTCCGCGGTTGTAGAATAAGAATATTTTTTTGCCGCAGGCAAAACTTCGGAAAGCTTGCTGCTCTTCAGATAATCTGCGTTGAAATCTTTATTTTCCTTTTTAATCTTTCGATAATAACGGTATTTGAGAAAAATGATTGCCCAGGAAACCACGGAAAAAATAAAAAGCAGCAGTAAAACAAATTGAACCATGAGTCCTGCGTCGAGAACCATGCTTAAAAGGCTGCCATGAAAATTACCGCTTAAATCTAAAGAGCCAATGTCTTTCACTTTTTTATCTCCAGAAGGTAATTGAATTTGAAACGTAAATTAAAGGAAAAAGGAGGCCTTGTCAATATATCTTTTAGTGTTAGAAAACCGGTTGATTTTTTATGAGAATAAGAATAATCGTTCGTCAGAGTGATATGCAGTGAGCTATATGAAACAAAGGGTTTCCACTAAAATTTTGTTGTATGGTCTAATGCTGGTGGTACTGGCTTTTATTGCCGGTTACAGCATCGTTAAAATTTACACGGCAAAAGCCACAAATTTTACACAGGCCGATCTTACCGGAATCTGGCATGCTTATTCGTTGACTGGAGGTTCCTCGACGGGATGGGCCCATAGCATTATAACGGTTGCCGCCGATGGAAGCGCAACGTTTAATTCTTATATCGACAGTTCAGGCGGCTCAGCATCTCCGGCAGTGTTGACCATTGACAAAACAACCGGCATTATAACGGACAGCCGCAATCCTGATCATCATCTGATCATGGCATCAAATAAAAAATTAATTGCCGGAACGTTGCATGCTTCGGGCACCTCGCATCCCGGCATCATCATTTTCCAGAAAGAAGTGCCGGGAACTTTATATACAAACTCTGATCTGCAAAACAAGCATTTCGTTTACCATGAATTGAAAGCATGCAGAACCCACTCTGATCATCGTGCGTGTGAGTATGGCTGGGAGTATGGCGCGGGTAAGATTGCCGGCAACTCTGAGGTCATACGTACCAGTAAAATCAAACCCAGCGGCACTTATTTGTCCGAAGAAAATCTCGGTTTAATATCGGTGAATAGCGACGGAATTGTAAGCACGTCCAAAGATACTGTTTTTGAGGGATTTCTCTCCTTCGATAAAAAGACGATTGTCGGCACAACGTCTGACAGGCTCAGCGGAAGATATGTTATGCTGATTATTCAAATTACTGATAACCAGTCCAGCTCCACCGGCAGCATGGCAGGAACATGGTATAATCATTTGCTGGCCGTCGGTTATGCGAACTTATGGGCACAACAGAGCATCGGCATTGACAGCAAAGGTGTAATGACCCTTGGTAACGTGTCAGGCAGTAATGGCGAAATCACCGGTCCAACCGGCTCGGAGACCCTCTCTGTCGCTTCGTCAGGCATGGCGATCATTGCCTCATCATCTGATTTTCATGGTCAGGTGTCATATGATGGAACATTTATGGTGGGAACACAGACCTTATACACCACCCCCGCGGTATATTCGCTTATGATCATGACCAGGAAGTCTCCGCATTAATTCGGGGGGAAATTATCGTCTCTTTCTTCGTTGTATGAAGAACAAAGAATCTTTATGCTGCAATCAAATGAAGATTCCAATCGGGCAAGCGATTGCTTCTGCCACAGGATTTTTTGAGGGATTGACAATTTTTGCCTTACGGTGTAACTGTTGAACACTCATTAATCGGGTCCGGAATGTTTTTTGATAAAGCACTTTCGTGAAGCTATTTATGGACGTCTTGATGACATTTTCATTGGATAAAAATCGTACGATTATTTGAGCTTTATTTTAAATGAAAGGGGTTTAAGCATGAATGTAAGAAAAGTTGCCATTTTGGTGTTGTTAAGTTTTCTTATCATCATGTTTATGACGCTTTCCGGTTGCGGCAAAATGCAGTCTACCAACGTTATTTCCGGCACGGTAACCGGAGATAATGTGGACGATGTAGTAATCCAAATGACTGGCAGCGAAACAAAATCTGTAACAACCGATGTAAGCGGAAAATACAGCTTTAACAATCAGGACAACGGATACTTCCTCATAACACCCTATCGTGACGGCTATTCATTCACCCCGGCCAACGCGAGCGTTACAGTCAGTTACGTAAGCGCTACCAATATTGATTTTACGGACAAATGGGTCGGTTATACTATTTCCGGCGCGGTAAACGGTGATGTGCTGGCGAATGTGACGATGACGGCGTACGACTCAGGTACAAATACAAGTGTGTTGTCAGTCGTAACAAACGAGGACGGGAAATACACTCTCACCAATACAAATATTATTAATAAGACATTTGATGTAACTCCCTCTCTTGCGGGTTATAGGTTTAAACCCCCAACCACACCGGTAACTGTCAAGACAGCAAGTGTTCCCAACATAAACTTTGTAGCCAACGCCGTTCATACAAACGGTTCCTCAAAAGGCACCTATACATGGGATTCAGCGACAGGCGCCATGAAGATAACATGGACATCAGTAACTTTTCCCTGCAACTGGCCACAAAAAAGCACGGAAACTGATGAATCACAAGTGACGATATCAACCACAACGATGACATGGCCGGATAAGGTTACATGGCCGGGTGTGATGGTATGGACAAGCACAAACGCAACAGAAAATGATCCGGCAGGGAAGTGGACGGCAACCGATCAATCAGGGAATACCTATACGGCTACATTTGCCGATACAAGTATTAAGACAGATTCTTCCACGGGCGCTGTAACTGCCACGGGCTCGATTTCAATGGACGCAACCATTATTGCCTGCGCCTATGCCTGGGCTAATGCTGATGCTGCTAACTGGTCAACCGGCGATCATACCGTCCGGCTTAGCTATCAGGACCCGGGAAATGCGGCAGCAAATGTGACTGTAACAGGCACCGGGATATCAGATTCACAAACCCTCTCTCATATTGACGCTGATAAGGCATGGGAAACGTCTGTTGATCTCGGGAAATCACCTACACAGCCGTATACTTACAAATTTACCGTAACTGATTCGACAGGTCCGGCAGGTGCATGGGAAGAAGCATCATGTTTTGTGGAATGGGCCACAAGCCTTTGTACGAAATGGGACGACCTGCATAAACAACTCACGTTCAATTGGACCCCAACCACTGATAGTGGTTCGCAATATATAGTATTATTACAGGATAGCGATAATCAACCAATATGGGAATCAGATACGATAACCGCCACTTCTGCTTCCTATTATGGCATCCGTGGGTTATTACCGACGACAGGCACGAAGACTTATTATTACTATGTAATAGTAAAGGGTACCAGCAACTGCAGTAATGGCACATCCATTTCTGCCGCAGGCAGTTTCATTTGCACCACATCTGCCTGCCCTACAACCTGCCCTTAAAAAGAGGTGTCTGTGATATGCAACGAGAATAATTTATCAGAGCTCTTCCGGTGTAAAGGCGACAATATCATCTATCTTTTCTTTATCGGCAAAAAGCATCAGCAGGCGGTCGATTCCCAAAGCAATTCCGGCGCAGGGCGGCAGGCTCGAAAGCGAATGGAGAAATTTTTCCGGCATGGAATAGAGCGCCCAATTTTTTGCGGCGCGGATTTGCAGAGCTTCTTCAAAACGCCGCCTTTGTTCATCCGCGTCGGTCAGTTCCGAAAAACCGTTGGCAATTTCCAGCCCGCCAATATAAAGTTCGAATCGTTCGCTTACCGCCGGATTGTTTCGGTTTAGTCTGGCCAGCGCCGCGAGTTTTGCCGGATAGTCGTAGATAAATACCGGTCTGTCTGCGCCCAAATGCGGCTCTATATGCTCGACTAAAATTTCATCAAAAATATCCCGTGCCAAAGCTTCCGGGAGCGAAACCGGCGCGTATTTTAAAAAGGCGTCCGCTACGGTGATTTTTTCCCAGGGCTGCGCCAGATTTATTTTTTTATTTTGCCGGATGATTTCGGCAAGCCCTGTGTCTTCTGCTACTGCCCGAACCAGTGTCTGGCATTGATCCATTAATTGATGATAATCGTATTGCGCGACATACCACTCCAGCATGGTGAATTCCGGCAGGTGTTTATCGCCTCGTTCGGCGGCGCGGAAACAATGGCTTATTTGAAAAATACGAGAGAAACCTGCCGCCAGCAGCCGCTTCATGCAAAGCTCCGGTGATGTCTGTAAAAACCAACCTCCCGAAGGCAGTGCCTCTATATTTTCCTCCGGTGCCGGTGCCGGAATTCTCAGAGGCGTTTCTACTTCCAAAAATCCATGATTGATAAAAAAGAGACGAATGCTTTGAATGAGTTTTGCGCGCGCATGCAGAGCCTCGGACTTGCGCGCCAGTAAAAATTGATTGTCTTGATAAGATGTGTTCATATTTAAAAAGCTTTTCAAAATACTTCAAAGACAAGGCCAGGCGAAGCGAGAGGAGTGAGGCGTATTTTGTTATACGTCGCAACAAGCTTGTCCCGGCGAAGGCCGGGGAGGGCTGAAGCGCAATCCGGCATGCGCCGGATAAATTCCGCATAAGAGTATTTGAGAAAATAGTTATCCTTTGACTCTGGTCAGGTACTCTCCCGTTCTTGTGTCTATCCGGATTTTTTCGCCTTCGGTAATAAAAGTCGGCACCAGGATGGTATAACCTGTCTGCACCTTGACCGGTTTGGTATTGCCGGCAGCGGTATCTCCCTTGGCCCACGGTTCGGCTTCCGTCACGACCAGCTCGACAAAATTAGGCAGGCTGATCCCGATAGGCTTGTCTTCAAAAAGCAGAATTTCCACTTCAATGTTGTCGATCATGAAATTCACGGCGTCGCCGACCTGGGCTTCCGTTAAATAAATCTGTTCGAAGCTTTCATTGTCCATAAAGCAGTATTTATCCCCTTCTTTGTAGAGGTACTGCATGTTTTTTTCACGCAAATCGGCTGTTTCAAAAGTATCAACGGAACGGAAGGAGCGCTCAAACTGGCTGCCGGTGATCATATTTTTGAGCTTGGTGCGGTAAAGGGCTTGTCCCTTGCCCGGTTTGACAAAATTAAATTCAGTGACAACATAGGGTTCGTTATCAATTTTCAGCCTTATTCCTTTTCTTAACTCACTGGCTGGAATGATCATAAAAATATCTCCTTACTTGGTATAACAAAATTGGATGTTTTGCTTCGAAAGCTTCTCTATTCTATTTATTTGAACTTGTCAAAAAAATATTGATGTTGCTTCAGGTCTTTTTTTATTGCCCCGGACATCACATTTAAAGGCAGCTTGCCGGAACTTCCGGGGACATCCAGAACGTATTGCGGCAGGGAAAGCCCGGAACACTGCTTCCATATTTTTTCCATCAGGGAGATGCCCGCTTTGGGATCCGTGCGAAAATGCAAGCAGCCTTTGGCCGGATCGCAGTGAAAAAGATAATACGGACGGACGGATATTTTTTGCAGACCGTAGAGCAGACTTCTCATGACATCAGGAGAATCATTAATGCCTTTGAGTAAAACCGACTGGTTGGAAACGGGAATTCCCGCTTCCTGCAGCATATTGCAGGCGCGCGCAGATTCCGGCGTGATTTCTGCCGGATGATTAAACTGAGTATTAAACCAGAGAGGCCGGTAGCGTTTGAATGTCCGGCAAAGTTTCGGGGTAATACGCGTGGGCATAACAACAGGAACGCGGCTGCCGACGCGCAGAACTTCGACGTGCGGAATGGCCCGCAGCGAGGCCAGAAGATTTTCCAGAATATGATCATCGAGAACCAGCGGATCGCCGCCGGAAATAATCACCTCCCTGATTTGCGGCGATTCATTAATGTAGCGTATCATTTTCTGCAAGCGTGTTTTTAAACTTATATGATTTGACTGTGACCAGAAACGTTTGCGGTTGCAGTGCCGGCAGTAAGTTGCGCAGGTTTCCGTAACGATGGCGAGGCATCGATCGGGATAGCGATGGATCAGCTTGGTCACCGGCATGTGGGAGTCTTCCTGAAGAGGGTCTTCATCCGCTTTATCAGAAGATATTTCCTGCGGACTGGGAACGCACTGAGCGATGATCGGATCGTTTATATTGCCGCTTTGCATGAGCGATAAATAATAAGGAGTTATCGCCAGAGGATATAAAGATATTACCGCCTTCAAATTATCCTTATGTAAATCCGTTATGCCGGAAAGATGCTCCAGCGTTTCCATTTTGGTAACGCGGTTTTTAAATTGCCAGCGCCAGTCCCGCCAGTCTTTTGCCAGAGGCCCTAAAGTGAGATAGAATGATTTTTTTCATATATTAATTGCTTATGAACAAATTTAAGGTGTGTCTCCTATCACAAAATTAGGAGCTTGCAAAGCTAATCAAAGCAAGTTAAAAAAGGAAACAGATTTTTTAATTCAATAATCAGGGGGAATAAAGTGACTGATCGGCAGCAGAAAAAAGAAAGAGTGGCGATGTTGTCTGTCGCTTCCAATTCCTTTCTGGTTTTATTCAAAATTATTGTCGGCGTTATCATCGGGTCTGTTTCGATCATGTCGGAAGCGATTCATTCAGCCATGGATTTACTGGCGGCGGTGATCGCCATGTTTTCCGTAAAGACATCCAGTGTTCCCGCCGATCTTGATCACCCCTTCGGACACGGCAAGATTGAAAACATATCCGGCTTTGTGGAGGCCCTGCTTATCTTTATCGCGGCGTTTTGGATTGTTTTTGAAGCGTTGCAAAAATTAATCTCCTCTCAGGTAATAGAACACGCCGGTTGGGGTGTCGCAGTCATGTTTTTTTCATCCGTCGTGAATTTTTGTGTTTCACAAAAACTTTTTAAAGTGGGCAAAGAAGCCGACTCCATCGCCCTGCAGGCCGACGCCTGGCATCTGCGCACAGATGTGTACACTTCTGCTGGTGTTATGGCAGGCATGGGGATCATCTGGATTGGGCACGAATTTTTCGCCGCGCATAATCTTAACTGGATAGACCCGGTTGCCGCCATATTCGTTGCCTTTCTTATTTTGTACGCCGCTTATAATTTGACAGTAAGCTCAATCCGCGATTTGATGGACGTTCAACTCCCGCCGGAAGAAGAGAATTACATCCGCAATATCATTATCAATAATCAGCCGGCGATTTACGGTTTTCATAATTTGCGGACGCGCAAAGCCGGGCATGTCCGCTTTGTGGAATTTCATATCAAAGTTGATCCGCAGATGTCCGTGGCTGATTCGCATAACATTACCAGAACATTGGAACAGAGTATCAGGAATAAATTTCCCGAGTCATCGATCAATATTCACATTGAACCCTGTGACGGTGAATGCGCCGATATATGCGCGGCCGGCTGTTTACTGCCCGAAGAAAAAAGACCGAAGGCTTTGCACAAATCCAAATAGTTCAAAGTCGAAGTCCGGCGTATGCCGGATCAAAGATCAAAGCTAAAATGTCATTACCCGGCATCGTAGCCTGGCGAATGCCTGTTGACCGGGTAATCCAGTTTTCTGTTCCCGCCGAACGAGAAGCTGAGCCGGAGCAGCCCAGCGGGCTGCGATCAGCTCTAGCGGCTTGTTATGCTTTCTTTATACATATCTATGTCATAAATTTGAAATATTTGAATAATCCTATAATTTTTGTTAGAAACTCATCGCCCCATATAGTGGCACATGTTGCAACGATTAGTATAAGTGGTACGCAAATATATAATAGTACCTGCGTTGGAACAATAATATTCATCAAAATTAATAACCACACTACAACAAAAATAAGCAATGCGCTGATGATTGCTCCAAAAATGAATCTAAGAATTAATACGGCGTAATCAATATTATTATTCATTTTCTTTTATCATCTTGCATAACGATTAATATACCCGCCGGGTATTTTCCGAAATTTGTTGCAATCCTACCCTATTTCGGACAGAAGGAAAAGCAAAAATATATCATTAAATTAGGCATAAGAAAATTTTGACGTTGGGTATTTCACGATAATAAAGACCAAAAGCCCGGCGGGTAAAACATAGGAAATTTGTCCAGCGTAAAGAAAAACGACTTATCGTCCTTGATTAAAACAAACAAATCGGTGGTTTGATGGGCGGCAGTTTGTCGCCTTCGTACAATACCTTTTCCAGAAAAAGGCCGGAAGGCGGGGCAGTAAAGTGTGCCGGCATTTCCGAGTACGACGTAAGCATTTTTTCAATGTCGTGTCTGGTGAGGTTACCACGGCCAACCTCGACGGTCACTCCCACAATGCGGCGCACCATTTTCCAGAGAAAATGAGAGCCGGCAATACGAATGGCAACGATGTCGTCAAATTCCTTTAGCCACAGCCCTTCGATGTTGACTTGTGTCGAAGCTTCCTTGTCCATTCTTTTGTCGGCGAAAGATGCAAAATCGTGGAAGCCCTGAAAAACGCCGAGTGCCTGCTGCATTTTTACACAATCGAGTTTGTCCTTGACCCACCATACATAGCGCTTGCCGAAGGCCGTGCGTCTTCGGGAAATAAGATACAGATAGCTGCGGCTGACCGCGTGATGGCGGGCATGGAAAAGCGCTGGTGCGTTTTCCACCTTCAGAACATTGACGCTTGCCGGCAGGTTGTCATTGATTCCCATGCGCAGAGATTCCGGATGAACTTTTTTGGCAGATTCCAGATGGGCCACCTGCTCCAGAGCGTGCACTCCGGCGTCGGTTCGTCCGGCGCCTTGGACTTTCACGGGCGCGTCCAAAAAATTCTGAGCGGCAGCAATTAAAGTATCCTGAACGCTGCGGGCGTTTTTTTGCGTTTGCCAGCCGCGGTAATTGGTGCCGTCGTATTCCACTGCAAGTTTATATTTATACATCAATGAACCTCATGGCCTGTTGAAAAACGCTCATCTGCTGCGTTACGCTGCAAACCGCACCGCTCAACGTATGTTGAAATACGCCTCGCAGTCCGGTTATTTGCGCGCCTTGCATCTGAACATTTTTGAACAGTCCTGAATATGGAGTATTTATTTTACGCTAAAATATTTCAAACGTAGCTGTTGTAATTTTAATTATAGACGGTTGGTGTTTTGCCAACACTGTTGTTTTCGGGAGCCGTCTGCGAAATATTATTATTTTGTTGAGCCGGTTGAACGGGTTTTTCCGGCATCAGAATGGTCATTCCCGCGATGGCCTTTAACAGCAAGCCTTCCTCCGGATCAAGACCGCACAATTCCGCTCCGGGCCGCAGTGTCGTGATGACAGCCTTTCCGATGATTTTCCGGCCTTCCCTGCCAACGCAATCTCTTGTTCGCAGTCCCCAGACATTGTGGAAAATGAGCGCCCTTCCGTTTTGTTCGCCGATGTAGAGCATGACATGGCCCTTGCGCCACAGGAGACTCAGGTAGGGAATCCCCTGTGCAAGGATGATTTTCTCTTTTTGCTCGGGATCAATATTTTGTAAATCTATGAAGGTCCCGACTTTTTTAGCCTGATCCGCGGAGTGTCTGGGCAGCCATATGCCGAAGGGAGCAAAAAAATCTCTGGTCATCGCAGAACAGTCACGATTTCCGTAAAGCCCGCCCCATCCGTACGGTTCGTCAATGAGTTCGTTGGCGATTTTCACGGCGTTGGCGTAGGTGAAAGGCATGGGCTTTCGTGTGATCACTTCGGGGGAAACGAAGCCGCGTTTAATAACCGCGTAATTGTTTTTATCCGCCGTGGCAATGAGTATTTCCAGTTTCTCCGCTGTTTCGCTGACTAAAGGAAAGATTTGTCCGATGGATGTTCTGAGGCTGAAATTACCGTCGGCATCAAAAATAGACGTTTTGTCCTTGATAACAACGGCATAACGGCCGGATTCCCACGTTTTGACGAAATTGTCGTCAACGCGCGCGTAATCTTCAACAGGCATCCATCCGAAAGCGAAACTGGTTTCCACCAGCGCCCATGATTTATCCGCGCTGAGATGAAATATGACAATGGGCGTATTGGCGGTGACGGCGGATATTTGCAGATTATCGAAAGGCCAGGCGGAGATGTCGCCGTTTGCGCTGTAGAAATGAGGGCCCTGCGTGGGCAGCATGCGCAGGCTGGTATTTCTTGTTGTTATCGCCGGTTGCAGAGTATCGGGAAAATTATCCAGAGCGGCGTTTTGCTGAAGTCTTTTTAGCCAGGCGGCGGAATGTCTCTTTTTATTTTCGCCATAGCCAAGGCTTATGGAGAATTTTTTGAAAATATTGGATAATTTTTCCGCTGACGCGTGGGCGGGCTCATGAATATGCCAGACAGAAAAGTAAGTTTTGTCGTAGTCGGCATTGACTTTTATCTGATCTTCAGCCGCAAGAACAAACTTTTCTTTGACGGCTTCGGTAACATAAGATGTGTGATCCTGAGGCAGATCCGTTTCGTCTTTGATAAGTTCGGGAGCCGGCGGACAGCAGGAAAATAAAAATAATATTACAATAAAATAGAAATGTCTTATTTTCATGAAAAAATTCCCTGACGTCGTTTTATGAGCTTTTATAGTCTTTTTTTATGTTTTGAGCAAGTTTAAACGGCAAATATTTACCCGGCGCCGATAAATAAATTTGTAGCATAAGAAATTAATCCCTGATATAAAAAATAAAAAAGTTTTCGGCCGGAAGGGTGGAAAGCTGATTTAAAAAATATTATTCCTTTCACGGAAAGGAATTAAGGAGTGAAGAAATGGAAAGTTTTGTGCCCAGGAAGATTTTTTTTACAAAAGGAGTGGGCACGCACAAAGATGAATTGCATTCCTTTGAGCGTGCCTTACGTGATGCCGGAATAGAAAAATGCAATCTGGTGCAGGTTTCCAGCATATTTCCGCCGCGCTGTAAAATGATTTCCAAAACTCATGGATTGAAGCAGTTGATACCCGGCGCCATCACCTATTGCGTTATGAGCCGCTGCTGTACCAACGAACCCAAAAGGCTGATGGCGGCTTCCGTCGGTTGCGCTATTCCCGCCGATAAAGCGTCATACGGTTACATCAGCGAACACCACGCTTTCGGCCAGAACGAAAAGCAGGCGGGCGATTATTCGGAAGATCTGGCCGCGGCCATGCTGGCCTCCACGCTGGGCATTGATTTTGACGTGGATGAAAGCTGGGATGAGAAAAAGGAAATTTTTAAAATCAGCGGCAAGATAGTCCGGACGCTTAACGTTACTCAATCCACGATTTGCAAAGATAATAAATTTACCACGGTCATTGCCGTGGCGGTGTTTATTTTTTAAGTTAATCTTTTGCTGTAAAAATAATATTCATGGGGAATCCGGCAGGCGAAATGTGCTGCCGGATATTGCTTTTTTTAGATGATGACGCAAAAAGTAAATCAATCTGCCGGTAGACGGGAAATACCGCCGCTGAAAATTCAGGATGTGGGCGGAGCTCAATTGCCCTACCTTTATTATAAAGGGGACGCGTCGCCCATGCTTTTTGTTCATGCCACCGGTTTTCTGCCCTGGCTGTGGCATCCGATCATAGAAAGTCTGACGCCGCATCACGAAGCCTGGGTGCCGTATATCTGCAATTATCGCGAGTGCGATCCGGAAAGCGGTCTGGGCTGGGACGTCATCGCCAGAGACATCATCAGCCTCAGTGTTTCACAAAAAATCACAAACCATCTGGCCGTGGGGCATTCGATGGGCGCGACGGTGCTCACCATCGCCTCGGCATTATTCGGCATGCAGCCACGCGCCATGATTCTGTTCGAACCCATTTTTCTGCCGGAGGAAATTTATTCCATCGATATGAAGATCAAGGATCATCCTCTGGCTTCACAGTCGATAAAAAGAAAAGACACGTGGCAGGATGAAAAATCCGCGCTGGAGTATCTGAAGTCGAAATCGCTTTTTGCCGGATGGGACGAGCAAATGCTTGAGTTTTATGTAAAATACGGCATGCAGAAACAGCAGACGGGCGATTTGAAATTGACCTGTTCTCCGCGAAACGAAGCCGCGCTGTTCATGGGCGGCAACAGCACCAACCCCTGGCCGCTTCTCAAAAAATTGACCTGCCCGGTTCTGGTGGTGGAAGGGGAGAAAAGCACTAATAAAGAATTCATTGATCTTCACAAAGCCGTTTCTCTGTTACATAACGGGAAATATCTGTCGGTTCCCGACGCCGGACACTTAATCCCCATGCAAAAACCTCAAGAAGTTACTAAAATCATAAAAGATTTTTTGGCGGAAATCCGCTAAGATACAGTTGACGAATTTCAATAAATATGCAACCTTTCCACGATAAGAAATCCAATAACAACCAATAAAGGGAATGTGTTGATGGCTGAGAACGAAAATAATCAGCAACTTGTGAATAACCAAGGAGCATGTAAAGAAGGAACGCTTTTGACGGAGCCGTTTGCCCATGTCGGCGAAAAGGTTATCAGCTGGATTAACGTTTTGGGCACGGCGACTATTTTCCTCGTCATGGCGCTTTGGAAAACATTTCGGCCCAAGCAGTTTCCCAAGGTTGTGGCGCAGATCTATTATATCGGAGCCAGTTCCTTAACGATTATCATGCTGGTGAGCGTGTTTACCGGCATGGTTTTGGGTCTGCAATCATACCATGCTCTGAGTAAATTCGGCGCGGTGGGCGGACTGGGCGCCCTGGTTTCTCTTTCCCTGATCAGAGAATTGGGGCCTGTTCTTACCGCCATTATGATTACGGCCAGAGCGGGATCAGCCATCACGGCGGAAGTAGGCATTCAGCGCATTTCGGAGCAGATCGACGCCCTGCAGACGATGCGTATTGATCCGTTTCGCTATCTCATCAGCCCGAGAATTACCGCGGCGATAATCAGTTTTCCCCTGCTCACGGCCGTGTTTGACTTTATCGGCATTATCGGCGGCTACATTTCCGCAGTGATGCTTTTGGGATTAAATGCCGGAGTTTATTCCCACAGCATTCAATCCAACGTGGATATGAAAGACCTTAGCGACGGTTTTATCAAGGCGATCGTGTTCGCGGTTATCGTCGCCACCGTCTGTTGTTATCAAGGATATTTCGTGCACAGGCGTCAGGACAGCCACGGCGCCAAGGCTGTAGGGTTGGCCACGACTTCGGCCGTCGTGACCTCCTGTGTGTTGATTCTTGTTTCGGATTACGTGGTAACTTCACTGCTTTTGATATAGAGAGATTTATGAACGCGACGCCCCTGATTGAATTTAAAAATATCACCAAACGCTTCGGATCGCATACGGTTCTGGATAAGGTGAATCTGAAGATCTATGAGGGACAGGTAACCACCATTATCGGTCTGTCCGGTTCGGGCAAAAGCGTTCTGCTCAAGCACATCATCGGCCTGCTTCAGCCCGATGAAGGAACGATTCTCTTTCGCGGCAAACCAATCAATGAAATGAAGAAAGCCGAAATATCAGAGTCTTTGCATCAGATAAGTTATATGTTTCAGGGCAATGCCCTGTTCGATTCCCTGACGGTTTATGATAACATCGCCCTGCCCCTGAGGGAGACGACCAATTTGAAAAAAGCGGAGATCAACCGCCGGGTGATGGCCAGAGTCGAGCAGACGGAGCTCACCGAAGCTGTTCACCGGTATCCTTCGGAACTCTCCGGAGGCATGCAGAAAAGGGCGGCGCTGGCGCGCGCGCTGATTACCGATCCGCAAATCGTTTTGTTTGACGAACCCACGACCGGCCAGGACCCCGTACGGAAAAACGCGATCCTGAGCATGATTGCCCAGTACCAGAGGAAATTTAATTTCACAGCGATCATGGTCAGTCACGAAATTCCGGATGTTTATTTTATATCCAACCGGATTCTTGCTCTTTATGATAAATCCATTGTTTTTCAGGGCACACCCGAGGAACTGGGCAATTTTAAACATCCTTTTACCGATGAAGTCATCAATAGTCTGGAGAGTTTGCAGAAAGAGCTGACGGGCCTTTATTCCCAGCGCAAGTTTAAAGTTTTGAATCATGCCCAGCTCAAGCACGGTCAGTCTGACGAAAATTACTGCGTTGTGGTTTTTACTCTTTCTGATATAGACTCACTCATTGCCGTTCTCGGGCACGACACGGCGCAGGAAATCATTCACGCGATGGGGTTATATATTGATAAACATTTCGGCGCGATAGGCGGTTTTTCCACCCGCAACAGAGCCAACGAATTTGTCACGGTGCTTCCTTATTCGGATATGGCGGAAGCTGAAAAAATTATGAATGAATTTGTTGAAGATTTCCATGAACAGGGAATCAGCGATATCTGGGCGGAAGCTCTAAAGCGCGCGCCTTCGGATAAATGCTTTGATTTCGCCATTCGGGCGGGTATTGCCGAAGGGCAACCTGTTGCCGAAATAGATTCCATTATCGTGTCGGCCAAATCTCAACAAAAAGAAATCGGGCGTTTGCGATGCGCCGCCAAGGAGTGAAAAAATGAAGAAATATAAAATAGAAACCATCGTGGGTATCTTTGTTTTTCTGGGATTGCTCTGTATAGGATACATGACCGTGAAACTCGGCAAAGTTTCTTTTTTCAAGGATAATTCTTATCCCATCACGGCCAAATTCATTTCTGTCACCGGCCTGAGAGGCGGCAATCCGGTGGATATCATGGGTATCGAGGTCGGCCGGGTGGAAACAATCGCCATGGATCAGGAAAATCAGAAAGCGGTGGTCAAAATGAAAATCAATAAGGGCGTCAAAATTTATGACGATGCCATCGCTTCCATTAAAACGGAAGGCCTGATGGGCGATCAGTATATCAGTATTGATCCCGGAGGTTCCGGCTCGCTTCTGGGGCCCAACGGAACGATCACGGAAACACAGGCTCCCGTGGACATCATAGGACTCATCGGCAAATACGCGTTTGGTGAAGTAAAAAAACAGTAAAACTGATATCATGAAATTTCAGGAGGATTAAGAAATGAAGAAACAACTCGCGGGATTGGTAATGATAATGATGCTTTTTGTATTGGCTCTTCCGGTTTACGCCGGCGCCCCGCTGGATACGGTTAAGGTCAATGTGAATAATGTTCTGGATGTATTGCGTAATCCCAAACTGAAAGCCGAATCGGCCAAAGGAATTAAAAAAGAAAAACTCCGGATAATTTACAAGACAATGTTTGATGAGAATGAATTTTCCAAACGCACCCTGTCACGCAACTGGAGCAAGTTCAATGCCGCTCAGCAAACGGAATTTGTGAGCCTTTTTGAACAGGTGCTGGAAAAATCATATGTGGATAAAATTCTGGACTATACCAATGAAAAGGTAGAATTCTATAAAGAAGACATGAATTCAGATACTCAGGCAGAGGTTCAGACGAAGATTATTACCGCTTCCAAGGAAATTCCCATTTTTTACCGGTTGATTTTGAAAGACGGGAAATGGAAAGTATATGACGTTGTCGTCGAAAATGTGAGCCTGGTTCAAAATTACCGCATGCAGTTCAACGATATACTGACCAAAAATACGCCGGAACAACTGCTGGAAACTCTGCGAAAAAAGGTAAGTAAGCAGTAAAACAAACCGGCTGGTTAAGATTTTATCAAAAATGATTTGACAGCGGGGCAGGAATGTCGAGACTTTTACATCAAAAATAGTATCGGGATGGCAGGGAGAAGTTTAAGTTTACATACACCGAGCAAGCCGGCAATGCCGAGGGCATACGCCGGTATGCAAATATATCACCCGGATTGAGAATTGCTATAATGAGTATGAAAAAGTTTCATTATATAAAATATTTTTTATCTCTGATTTTCCTGTGCGTTTTTCTAGCGGCGGGTTATGCCGCCGAATCACAACCATCTTCTGAAACTTTGCCATCGACTTCTATTTTGTCCGCTTCCAACTCGGATAAAATCCCGGACAAATCAGATAACGCGGTAAGTAATGAATATAAAGACGATGATGATGATGATCTTAATTATGCCAATGATAAGTTAAAGGAAGAAAAGGTAGACATTGCCGATCCGCTGGAGCCCGTAAACAGGGTCACGCATCAGTTTAACGACAAACTTTATTTCTGGGCGCTCAAACCGGTTGCCCGGGGATACAAAGCGGTTGTTCCCGAACCCGCGCGCATCAGTGTGAAAAATTTCTTTTTCAACCTTGGATTTCCCTCCCGTTTTTTGAATTGCCTGCTTCAGGCGGATTTCAGCGGCGCGGGCACGGAAGCAGGACGTTTTACAATCAATACAATCTGGGGCATCGGCGGGCTTCTTGATCCTGCTTCCGGCAAAGAATTGAATCTCCAGAAACAGGACACGGATATGGGAGAGACGCTGGGAGTCTGGGGTCTGGGGCAGGGCTTTTATATCGTCTGGCCGGTGCTGGGACCTTCCAGTTTTCGCGATTCCGCAAGCCTTGTCGACGAATATTTTACGTATCCCGTCTCATATATTTCTCCATGGTATGCGTGGCTGGGAGTGAGAACGTATGAGGAAGTGAATGCCACATCTCTGAGAATCGGCGATTATGAGGCGCTTAAAGAAGCGGCCATTGATCCGTATGTGGCTTTTCGCGATGCCTACGCCCAGTACCGGTTCAAGTCGGTAAAAACCAGAAAAGCAAAACTTACATCATCCGCGCCGCCTCAAGAACAGGCTCCACCGGCCACTCCGGCATTGCCCCAAAAGGAAAATTAAATGAAAAGAGATTTTCTCACAAAACAATTTCCGGTCATCGCGCTTGCGGTATTATTAAATTTTCTAATCGGCAGGCCGGCCGTGGCGTCAGGATTATTCGGTCCGTTACAGACTGATTCGAAGTCCGACGGCGGACTCAACACCGCCATCGGTTACTGGTATCATGAAGACACATACAAGAACGGCGCGGAACATGTGATCAGGCAGAATCAGATTTATTCGCAGGCCGCCTATGGCTCAAAAGATATCTGGGAAATATACGCGCGGATCGGCATGTCCGATCTAAAGGCTTTTGACGTATTCAGTTCAACGGACGCATCCACCTCAACCAACAAGGATAATTTTGAGGAAAACTGGAGATTCTTCGGCACGCTGGGCGCAAAGGGTTTTTCCCCGATCAACAAAACATTCGGCCTCGGCGCATTTATTCAGGGCACCTATTATTTAGGCAACTACACGGATGATGTTGCGGGAACAAGCGGCGGCACGCCTTTTACGGCTGAGCTGAAAATTAAAAATTTCTGGGACGTGAATTTCGGGACAGGGTTTCAAATCACCTTTTCGCGCGGCATAAAGTTTTACGCGGGTCCCTACATTTATTATTCGGAAGCGCAGATGTCTTTGACTTCCAACATTACCGGCCTTGAATACGGAGTTGGAGACGTTTCCGTTAAGAACAAGACCATTATCGGCGGCTTTACGGGATTGGATATACCGCTTGCCAAAGGATTTCATCTGAATATTGAAGGACAGTTTTCGGACAGGTTTTCCGCCGGCGCCGCCGTGAGCTACACCTATTGATCTATCCGTCGCTGAAAGACACACCCTGCGGTAAGTGAAAAAATAAAGGAAGATGACATGGAGCAGATGGACGAATCCAACGGATCAAGAGAACACTTTTTTCATGTACGCGACCTCACCAAGGTTTACAAAATGGGCGAGGTGGAGGTACACGCCCTGCGCGGCGTCAACATGGAACTGTATGCGGGCGAGCTGGTGGTGCTTCTCGGACCGTCGGGTAGCGGCAAATCAACTTTATTGAATATCATGGGCGGTCTGGACACGGCAACGGGCGGCTTTGTCTCCTACCGCGGACAGGACATTACCCAGGCTAATGAAAAGGAACTGACGGAATACCGCCGTTTCCATGTCGGATTTGTTTTCCAGTTTTATAATCTGATTTCCAGTCTGACAGCCAGGGAAAACGTCGCGGTCGTGACGGAAATTGCCAAAAATCCCATGGCGCCCGAAAAGGCCCTTGAAATTGTCGGACTGACCGAACGGATGGATCATTTTCCGGCACAGCTCTCCGGCGGCGAACAGCAGCGCGTGGCCATCGCGCGTGCCATCTCCAAAAATCCGTCCGTTTTGCTTTGCGACGAGCCGACGGGAGCGCTGGATTCACAGACCGGCATCGTCGTGCTCAAGGCGCTGGAGAGAATCAACAGCGAGCTGGGAACGGCAACGGCGATCATCACCCATAACGTGGATATTGCCGGCATGGCCGACAGGGTCATTCATTTGAGCAACGGCCATATCGCCAGTGTTGAAGTCAACAAGGTGAAGAAATCCGCAAGCGAACTGGCGTGGTGAAGAGAGGGGAGTTTTGCGCCAAAATCATTTTCGCTGCCGGAAAGCGTTTTGGATAAATCCAGGGCTCGCTTCGGGCGATTACAAAACTCGCCTTCGGCTCAAACACTTGTAATCGCTTATCCTGCGCTTCGCCAAGATTTTATGGCCAAAACGCTTTCAACGGCCGCGAAAATAGATATTTTGGCGCAAAACACTTGGAGGTGAAAATGAAAAAATTTAAATTTGCTTTAATGGCATTGTTAACGGCGTTTATTTCACTCTCATATTCAACAGCGCAAGGGTTTACTAATTTGAATGATTGTCTAGTTACTAATGATATTGGAATATTTGCTTATGATTCTGAATATTCTCATCTTGGTAATGCAGCGGGGGTTGTTGGGGGTGCAGATCATTTTAAAATAGATCATGTTGATTCGATTTGTAGTGGCGAATATTCAAATATTAATGAAGTTAGAAGCTTCCAAACAAGAGAAGAAATAGTGAAAAACCTTGTTAGTGTTGACGTCCAGGTTACCCAGCACACGGGTGGGGATTCAGACAGATGGCTGCTGCATGAGGTGGAGGATAATTATCGGGATGATGAGACAGAAACATTAGGGTTATTGACAGATGGTGCTGTTATGAGAAAAGTAAATAATATGCGAGTTTTTTGGATCGGGATTGGTGGCGGCACTTTCAGATGGGTCAGTAACAACGTAGTTATAAATATTTCGTATGCTGATCTACAGGGCACCAAGCCCGAGCCCATCGAAGTTGTACAAGCTTATCTCTCCAAATTTCCCTCGACGATTACACTGACAGATACCGAACTGAAAGCAAGCGCTCACAACATTCAGTGGATAAAGGACGAAATGGAACGTCGTTTATGGCTGTGCGACAAATGGAATGCACAGTTTCAGAAAGGAAAGGCTGGTCAGACAGATCTGATCTATAACCTTGACCGCAGCATAGGCGTCTTTTTAAATTACCGCCAGAAATATTACGACGTGTCGGCAAAGGCCGATCTTATGGCATTATTTGATTATAAGCAAAAGAACGACGTAGCTTCCATTCAGAAAAAACTGACGGAATACAAAACCTGGTGGGCAAAGCATAAGGATAGAAGCATTAGTTTGTAAAAAAGTTCAAAGTTCATAGTACAAAGTACAAAGTGAAAAACTTTGAACTCTGTACTATGAACTCTGCACTTAGAACTCAGAACCGGTGAGCGAAAGCGAACATGATGAAGGCGTTGAACAGAAAACTCTGGCGGGATCTGTGGCATATGAAGGGGCAGGTCTTTGCCATTACGCTGGTTGTGACAAGCGGTGTGGCGACCTTTATTATGTTCATCAGCACGATGCATTCGCTGGATTTCACCCGGAACAAGTTTTACCGGGAATACAACTTTGCGGATGTTTTTGTCAATTTGAAGCGGGCGCCGGAAAGCCTCAAAGACAAGTTAACCAGTATCAACGGCGTCAATCAACTGGAAACACGCGTTTCCGCCAGCGCGAAACTTGATATCAAAGGTTACAACGAATCCGTTACGGGCAAGATAGTTTCGATTCCCGATGACGGCAATCCTCTGATCAATCGTCTTTATATCCGCAAGGGCAGACTGCCCGATCCCGCCAAAGACGATGAAGTGGCGATTAACGAAACCTTTGCCCAGGCGCATCGCTTGAATACCGGCGATCAATTCGCGGCTGTCATTAACGGCAAATGGAAGAAGCTGACGATTACCGGCGTCGCGCTTTCGCCGGAGTTTACCATGCTTTTGAAACCGGGAGCGCTGAGTCCTGATTTCAAACGATACGGCGTTTTGTGGATGACGCGAAAAGCTATCAGCAAAGCCTATGATATGGAAGGCGCATTCAATGATGTTGTGATCACCCTGTATCCTTATGCCAAGCTAACAGACGTGACTCGGGAGTTGGATAACATTCTGGGACAATACGGCGGTTACGGCGCTTACGGCCGAAAGGACCAGATCTCTCACCGGCTTCTGAGCCAGGAATTCAACCAACTGCGGATCAGCTCGAAAGTATTTCCCACGATTTTCGCGTGCGTTGCCGCTTTTCTGCTGAATGTCGTCATGAGCAGAACCATCAATACCCAGCGCGAGCAGATCGGCACGCTCAAAGCCTTCGGCTACAGTAACATGAAGGTGGCTGCCCATTACGCCAACCTCGTTGTCATGATTGTCTCCACAGGCATTGTTGCAGGCATCGCCTGCGGGATATGGGTTGGAAAGATCCTGAGCAACCTCTACATGGAAACCTATCGTTTCCCTGCCTTGATTTATACATTGCATCCGTGGGTTATTGTTACGGCCGCTTTTATCAGCATTGGTTCGGCTCTCGCGGGAACCATGCATTCGCTCTGGATGGCGGCGAAACAGACTCCGGCCGATGCCATGAGACCCGAAGCCCCGGCGCAGTACAAGGTGTCGTTCATCGAGAAGACAAAAATCAACCGCTGGCTTACACAACCCTCACGAATCATTGTCCGCAATATACAAAGGAGGTATATCCGGACGGCGCTTTCCATCATCGGCATCGCCGCCGCCTGCTCGACAATGATTTCCAGTGGATTTTTCAAGGATTCCATCGATTATATCGTGCATGCCCAATTGATCCTTGCGCACAAGGAGGATATGACTATATCCTTTATTGAACCGACTTCCTACCGGGCGATATATGATCTTAAGGAAACTCAGGGAATTCGCGACGCCAAAGAGTTTCCGGGTTGTTCCGGTGAGGCTTAGATTCGGTAATCGCAGCTATAAAACCGTCATTTACGGACTGGAACCGGACAGCCGTTTGAATGTTTTGCTCGACCGGAAATTCAAGACTATTTCCCTGCCGCCTTCGGGTATTATGATAAACGATTATCTGGCAGGATATTTTGGACTGAAAGCCGGCGATCTGTTGACGGTTGAAACCCTGGAAGGATCGAAAGCCGTCCGTCAGGTTCCCGTTGTGGCGCTGGCTAAACAGTATCTGGGCTTATTCGCCTATATGGATATTCACGCGCTTAACCGTTTGATGGATGAAGGGGATGCCATCTCCGGCGCGTATCTGATCACGGATGACCGATATACGGATAAACTCTTCCGGTCGTTTGTTGAAATGCCGCGTGTTGCCGAAATTGTAGTCAGAAATAATGAAATTCATAATTTTTATGACGTGATGGCCAAAGGAATGCTATTTTTTACTTTTGTCGCCACGCTGATGGCATGCTCCATAGCGCTTGGCGTTGTTTATAACAGCGCAAGAATATCCCTGTCAGAGCGCAGCCGGGAATTGACCTCGCTTCGGGTTTTGGGTTATACGCGGGGTGAAATTGCCTATATTCTTTTGGGAGAACTGGGGTTTATTACGCTGGTTGCCATTCCCATCGGATTTTTTATGGGATACTGGATCTGTGCTTATATTGCAAATTCCGTGAGCAACGATCTTTACCGCGTGCCTACAGTTATAGAACTAAGCACTTATGCTCAGGCAGCGGCGGTCGTCCTTTTTTCGGCTGTCATGTCGGGATTGATTGTACGCCGTAAACTTGATCATCTGGATCTTGTGGAGGTGTTAAAAACAAGAGAGTAATTGTTATACCATTTCGCTTCCTTTGGCTAACTTTGTTGGCATCGTCGTCGGCTTCCTCGACGTATGTTCGTATACGCCTGCGGAGCCTCCTCCTTGCCGCCTCGTTATCCTTTGAAATCGAAATGGTATATGATAAAGCAAAATAATACGAAGTTACAGGAGTGTATTTTAATGGATAAAGGATTGCGCAGGAAAATATTTATAATCATCATTGCCCTGATAATTGTCGTTTTACTTATTTTGGGTTTTCTTCCCAAGACGCAACAGGTTGATCTCGTCAAGGTTACACGGGGCCCGCTCCAGATTACTATTGAGGAAGAAGGACGCACCCGTTTGAAAGATCGTTTTGTTGTTTCGGCGCCTACAGCCGGATATATGAGGCGCATCAATGCCAAGGTGGGAGATCCGGTGAAGAAAGGGCAGGTGGTTGCCGTTCTGGAACCGCTGCAGTCGCAGGCTCTTGATCCCCGCAGCCGCGCCGCAGCCCAGGCTTCAGTTTCCTCGGCGGAATCTTCGCTCAAAGCCGCGATGGAACGGGAACGGGTGGCAACGGCTGACGCCGATTATATCGATCAGAGACTGGAAAGATTGAAATCCCTGTATGCCAAAGGTTCTATTTCCAAAGATCAGTTTGATCAGATCAATGCGGAGGCACAGAAGGCGAAGGCTTTTCTGAATTCGACCGAAGCGGAGGTGAATGTGGCCAAGTCCGAACTGGAGCGGGCGAAAATAACTCTGCAGAATTTTACATCCGTCAAAAGAAACGGAAAACATGATGCTGTTGTGGTGATTTCGCCGATAAACGGCGCTGTCTGCAGAATTTACCATGAAAGCGAAGGCGCGGTGAATATGGGTGAACCGCTGATGGATATCGGCAATATCGGAAATCTTGAAGTGCGCGTGGAAGTTCTTTCCTCGGACGCGGTCAAAATAAAAAACGGAACGCCGGTTTTGTTCAAACGCTGGGGTAATGATGAACCGCTTGCTGGGGTGGTGCGGCTGGTTGAGCCGGCAGGATTTACAAAGATATCCAGTCTTGGTGTGGAAGAGCAGAGAGTCCTGGTTATTGTGGATATAACATCGCCGCCGGAAAAATGGCAGGTTCTCGGAGATGGTTACCGCATGGAAACGCACTTTATCATCTGGGAAGGGAAGAATGTTCTTCAAATTCCCGCCAGCGCTCTTTTCCGGTTGGGCAATCAATGGGCTGTGTTTGTTGAAGAGAACGGAAAGGCGCATAGGCGCGTTGTTGAGGTCGGTCAAAGAAACGGAATGGCGGCGGAAATTCTTTCCGGCTTGAAAGAAAATGAAAAGGTGATTGCTTATCCCGACGATTCCATCAATGAAGGCACGAAAATCCGTCAACGGAAATAAACGGGGAATAAAGTAACATATAAAAAAGTACTGGACGATCAGTGACAATCTGCATTATAAATATACAATATTTTTTGCAGAGGGGGATAAATGAAAATATTTATTATCGTGGGCATGCCGGCGGCGGGCAAAAATATTGCCCGGCTTTATGCGGAATCTCAGGATATGGTCTATTTCGCTACGGGCGACATAGTTCGGGCTGAAGTCAAGGAGCGCGGTCTGGAAGCCGATGCCGTTAATTCATCCGAAGTATCCGATGAACTGCGGGGCGAAGACGGAATGGGCGTTACAAAATTGGCTTTGGAAGAGGTTCTAAAATCAGGCGCAGCCGTTGGTTTTCTGGAGGGCATGCGATCCTGGCCGGAAATAGAACTCATTCGTGAAAAGGCTGATTGCGTCGTGGTTGCGTTCCTGACGCCGAGAAACGTGCGGCGGGAGCGTATTGTTTCCAGAGGCCGGGAAGATGATTCTCCACAGGCTTTTGATGATCGGGATCAGCGCGAACTTGCTTACGGCACGGCCATTCCCATTGCGATGGCCGATGCGTACATATTAAACACCGGCTCAGAGGATGATGCGATAAGCCAACTGGACGCCATCGTCAGGCAAGAGACTTCTAATTATTGAAACATCTCTCTCCTTGAGTTCTCATGCGGAAATATTCCCTGTAATGTGCTATAATTTCAGGCAGAGGTGATGCGCGGATGAACACATTCAGGGAAAGAATCATCAACTTTATATATAAGTGTGCGACAGGCACCAAAAGAATCCGGATGATTCTTACTCCTCTGTTCGGCGCGATTTTTTTCTGCATAGTATTCTGCTTGATATTCGCTTCTTTTTTTCTGGACAGGTTTTTCAGATTTGCGGAATTTATTCCCAAGTCACTGGAAATAGTGATTTCTATACCCTTCTTGATTACGGGCATTTTTCTGTGGCTATGGTCGGCGGGAAAGTTCTTTAAAACAAAAGGAACTCCCGTGCCGGTAAATCCCCCTCCGAAGCTGGTTACCGACGGCCCTTACGCTTATTCAAGAAACCCGATGATGACAGGCCTCTTTGTGGTCATGGCAGGGATCGGCATCTTTTTCGGCTCAATAACCCTTACTTTTCTAATGACGCCGCTGTTTGTCATTATGAGTATTCTTGAATTTAAGTATATTGAAGAACCGGAACTGACGAAACGTTTCGGCAAAGAATACAGCGAATATAAGAAAAAAACTCCGGTAATTATTCCCAGGATTCGCTGAAATATTTGTCCTCTACCGAAATCTGGTTCAGCAAAGGAGGTGCGGTTATGAAAAAAAACAAAAAGGTTCACCCCATAAAAAATATGGCTGTCGGATTTTGTGCGTTGGCCTTTATTGGCTGCGGCGGCTTCGGCACCATTATCAAGATGCCTGAAGTAAAAGAGGTGCCGGCAGGTCAGTATGCGCGTATTATAAAATTGAATAATTCCATGGATGCGCCTGATAAAGCATTTGCCGGATTGGTGTTTATTAAAAAGGGCGCGAGTGTCTGCACGGATTATCCGCGTGAAGAGATCATCAAAAGCCTTGATGATTTGACCATAATAGAAAAAAATTCCTACCGCTATTTCAGCAATTACGCGATAAAAGCTGGCGGCGAGATCTTTGGATTTGTTTCTTTACCGATAGACTATAGCGCAATGCTCTGGGAGGATGAAAAAAACGAAAACTGCAAATATAAAGTGCAGATTATCCGGCCGGACAAGGACAATAATGATACCGGCGAAGAACTGCCTCAAGCCGGATCCGGCGGAGGCCATGGCGGCGGTCACGGCCATTAAATATTTTTTAAACTATCATACTTAATCCGTCATAAGCGCAAACCGTTTTGGGAAATATTAGTCGGGCCTGCGCCTGCGCTTTTTCTCTTTTTGCCATGATTGTATATAATGCCGCGTCAAAATGGGTAAGAATGAGTTTTTTCGCTTTTGATTGATGAGCAAGTTTAGCGGCCAGTTGCGGATTCATGTGCGGCCAGGAATTGGATATTTGTCTGCTTAGCATCGCGCATTCCGAGATAAGCAGATCGGCATTTCCGGAGAGCTCTTCGGAGTTTTTGCAATAACCGGTATCGGTGCAATAACTTATTATTTTACCGTCGATTTCAAACCGGTAACCTAAACACTTTGAAGCGTGCACAAGCTGCAGCGCCCGGAATTTGAACGGGCTTTTATACCAGCCTTCTTTAATATCGATCACCATGCAAGGGAAAGGAAGTTTATCGGCGGGAATAGAATATTTGGGGGCCAGAAATTCTTTGATAGTCGTTTTCGTACCGGTTTGTCCTATTATCTTCAGCGCTTTAAAATTGAATTTTGCCAGCGTGTGCAGACCTTCGATATGATCAATGTGGAAATGACTAAGAAATAAATAAATCGGCAAATCCTTTTTTATATACTTGTCCACTTTATAAATACCGTTTCCGGCATCAAGTATAATGTACGCTTTTTTTGTTTCTATAAGCGTACAAATCGTATTGCCGCAATCGGTGTCGAACCAGCCGTTAGTGCCCAGAAATGTAATCTTCATTTTACCTCCTTATACTTCTTCTAAATCAAAGCGCTATTTTTGTTGGCGTCGTTGTCGGCTTCCTCAACGTATGTACACAATACGCCTCGTCGCCTTAAGTCTAGCCGCCTCAATATCATCTTTGATTTAGAAGAAGTATCATATTCATTTATCTGATTACATAATTCTTTTCAAATCATAATTCACTGAAGCAATTCTGTTCGTTCGGGAATCGAATGGCGCTTTATTGAAAGTCTTCTTTTTCATATTTCAATTTTTATGTTATGTTACAACCGCTGATCTTAAGGAAATCCATCTGCATGAAAAGATATTAAACTATAATATTTTGTAACGATTGGATTTAACGCTATGAAGATAGGTTTGGCTTTGGGAGGCGGTGGAGTTCGCGGTTTGGCGCATATTCTTGTTCTGGAAGCGCTTGATGATCTGGGCATTCAGCCGGGTGTTATTGCAGGAACAAGTATGGGCGCCATTATCGGAGCGCTTTATGCCTCGGGCATGTCCGGAAAAGAAATAAGAGAGCGTATAAGCAGCAATCTCATTCTGAAGGATGACACCTGGCGCGATATTGTTGCCAAGAAGAGCAATCTGCTGAAATTGGTTAAATCGTTTTCCTCAGAAATTCCCCGCGGCGGGTTTATTAACACTCAAGGGTTTTTTGAATACCTTTTCAGTGAAATTAAAAAGCGAACATTTGAAGAGCTGGAGATTCCTCTTTTAGTCATTGCCGCAGATTATTGGACGGCGGAGGAAATTGTTTTTGAAAAAGATGAATTGCTTCCCGCGTTGCAGGCCAGCATGGCCGTGCCCGGCGTTTTTACTCCGATAAGCCATGCAGGCAGAGTTCTTGTCGATGGAGGTGTTGTAAACCTCGTGCCCTATGACCGCCTTATAGAACGTTCTGATTTCACCATAGCGGTAGATGTAAGCAAGGTACGCAGTCCCGGCAAAAAGGAAATTCCCGGCGCTCTTGAATCGGTTCTGGGAGCTTTTAATATCATGCAGGCATCAGCTCTTGCCGAAAAGATGAAAATCAGAAAGCCCGACATCTATGTTCAAACGGAGATTCAAGGCATCCGGATGCTGGATTTCGGTAAAACGGAGGAGGTTTTCCAGCAAGCCGCGCCGGCAATTGCCTTGCTGAAAAAGCAATTAAAAGATTTAAATGTTTAACAATATTTAATAATCAATGTTTGTTAAGTAATTCATATTTCTTTGTGATATATTAAAAACATTGAATTGGATTGACTTAAAACATAATTTGAGCACATTCATTATTAAATATAGTGCAAGTTAAATAAAAATGACAACCAAAGCAAAATCAGCAAGCAAACATTACAAGAAGAATGATTCTCAGCAGGACGATTTATCCAATCTTGCAAATTCCATTATATCAAATGCCGGCGTCGGAATATATATCATACAGCATGGTAAGTTTGCCTATGTCAGTAATCTGTATCAGAACCTGACCGGCTATTCAGACAAAAATCTTATCGGCACATCTTCCCTCAACTACATTCACCCTGATGACAGGGAGATGGTCAGGGAAGAAGCGATAAAACGTTTGAAAGGGGAAAAAATTGAACCTTATGAATACAGGTTCATCAATAAAAAAAATGAAATAATGGTGATTTTGGAAATGGTCACGTCCGTCATGTATAAAGGGGAGCGGGCCACACTGGGAAGTTTTATGGATATTACCGAGCGCAAAAGGGCGGAAGAATCGCTTCGTCACAGCGAGGAAAAATATCACACCATTCTTGAAAACATACAGGAAGGCTATTTTGAAATTGATCTTAAAGGAAGATTAACCTTTTTCAACGATTCAATTTGCAGAATCTTTGGCTACACCAAAGAAGAATTGATGGGCATGAATTACGGTCAGTACATAGATAAAGAAGAATCACAAAGAGTTTATCAGGAATATAATAAGGTTTACACAACGGGGAAGCGCAATGATGGATTCGGCTGGCAGATTACAAGAAAAGACGGAACGAAAAGATATGTTGAAGGTTCCATAGCGTTATTAAAAGATTCAGCAGGTAAACGAATTGGATTCAGGGGGATTGCGCGTGATATCACCGATCGCAAGCTCATGGAAGACAAGTTGCACCAGGAAGAGCAGCGTTTCCGGGCTTTAATAGAACACTCGTCAGATATCATTGTTGTCGCTGATCTAACCGGAACGGTAACTTATATCAATCCGGCGGTGGAACAGGTTCTGGGATTCAAGCCCGAAGAAAGAATCGGCTATAAAGGATTTGAGCTTGTTCATCCGAATGACTTTCAATTTTTAGTTGACTCCTTCAATGCCTTGATCTCGGTCGCAAGTCCCCGTGTTGTCAAAGGCGAAATACATCTTCGCCATAAAAACGGAACCTATCGTACACTGGAAGCTGTGGGAAGCAATTTGATAACCGATGATGTGGTTGAAGGTATCATTGTTAACTATCGTGACATCACCGAGCGCAAACGTGCCGAGGATCTGCTGCGGAAAAGCGAACAGAGATACCTGGAATTAAGCATCATAGACGACCTCACACAACTTTACAATTCCAGACATTTTTATGCTCAACTGGAAAAAGAAATGGAGAGGTCGAATCGCTATGGACAGCCCTTGACCCTTCTGCTTTTGGATCTTGATAAATTCAAGATCTTCAATGACACGTATGGTCATGTTGAGGGTGACTGTGTATTATCACGACTCGGTAGGGTTATTAAACGATGCCTGCGTGATTCCGATTCCGCTTATCGTTACGGCGGTGAGGAATTTACAATTATACTACCGATGACGACAAGCAAGGATGGCTTTGTAACAGCCGAGAGAATTCAGAATGAATTCAGAAAAGAGATTTTTAATCCCCTTCCCGGTAAAGAGGTTGTCGTGACGATGAGCATGGGTCTTTCGCAATACACGCGTAATGAAGAGATGAAGGAATTCGTTCACCGGGTTGATCAACTCATGTACAAGGCAAAGCAAAACGGCAGAGACAGGATTTGCTTCGAGTAACAATCGTATCAATAATCTTAGGCGGCAATGTTACTTCCTTTAAGCCGTTCCAATCTGCAATGCACAAGCCTGCCATCCTTGAACACCATCAGCGGCCGGCGCAGCGCCTCAATTTTCTTCAGAGGATTTTCGGAATAGACGGCAATATCGGCCAGTTTGCCGGCGGTGAGTGATCCTATTTTATCCTCCATTCTGAGGACGCGCGCGTTATTGATGGTTACGCACTTGAGGATTTCATTATTTTTAAATCCAACGCGTGAGAGCAATTCGTATTCCCTGTACTGTCCGCCGAAAAAAGTATAGGGCATTCCGGCATCAATGCCGCATCCGATCAGAACGCCGGCATCCTTCATCCGGCGCAGGTTTTCAGGTCCATACAGCATGATTCCGAAATACAGGTCGGGGTTCACCAGATATTTTTTGTGCTCGATTAAATGATTCCACCCCAGCGTCTTGTAGTATTTCAGTTCGTCGACGGTGGATTGAATAATTTTTGGATCAAAATGTTGAGGCGCCTCGTTCTTCATGTAATTCTTGCGCACAGCGATTTCATTCATAATGAAATCAGTCTGAAACTGCTTTGGTATACCGCTTAAGTAGGCCTCATCCAGCAGATAAGACTGGGCGACAGTCAATGTCGGCACGACAGCGATTTTCTGCTTTACGAGACGCGTAATCTCCTGATCGGAGAGCCGGGCATCTCCGATCATATGTTCGAGCGAATTAATCGGATAACGGGTGATGCGATCAAAGCCCCATTTGCGGTGGTTATGGCAGGAAACGGGCAGGTTGTGTTTCTCGGCAAAATTAAATATTTCGCGAAGGTGTTCATCGCTGTAAACGGGAATATTACCAGGCCTGCAGAAAACAGATTTGTTATCCACCGTGAGCTTGATGAAAGAAGCACCCTTGGCGTTTTCCGCGAGAGCTTCTTTTAAATCTTCCATGTTTTCGAAATTTGCAGGGATCATTCCGATGAACGGCTTGATCAATTCGGCAAAAATACTCACGTCTGCCGGTTTTACATCCGGGTGCGATCCCTTGAGATTTATGATCGAGTTGCAGTAGACCACCCGCGGTCCGACAAGATCCCCTTTTTCAATTTTTTTAATATTGCTGTGCAGGATGGGAGCGAACGCGCCCAAATCGCGCACGGTCGTAATGCCCGACTCGATGCACAGGGTATACTGCCGCTGGCCTTCGCGAAATATTGTAGGAATCTGCCACAGAGAGGTGCCGAAAACAGGGGACGCCGTGGTGTGGCAATGCGCGTCGATCAGGCCCGGTGTAACGTACTTGCCGCCCATATCGATGACTTCGGCATGGTTTTCATTAAACGGAGAAGCGTCCACGGCAATGATTTTGCCGTTTACGAACTTGAGACTTCCGTTTTTAATTGTGCCGGGTCTGACCATATCAATGATGGTGCAGTTCTTGAGAATGATTTCTTTGGAGTAATCGATGGGCGGAACAACTTTATGGGGTTGGGCGCTGGCGATGGGGACATCGGGCAAAGCGGCCACCGCCGCGGCAGCCATCGAACCTTTTATAAAATTCCGTCTGCTTAGAGAATTGCCTGTATTTTTTTTCATCGTTCCTCCTTTATCATCCTTGCCGGGGTTCAAATGCTTAAATTTTATTGAGCCTCCGGTAAATGGATTTATTGTTGCGGTAGATGTTCACGAATTCGCCGAAGAGCATATCATAAATTTTTCGATTGGCCGGATTCGGTTGAAATACGTTAGTGTGCTTGATCAGATTCGGGATGTCGTCAAAGCTGATATATCCCAAAGCGACAGCGGCGATATAGGCCGCCCCCCTGCCGTTGGCCTGCATGGGGTCCTGCACCTGACGGATGGTGCGGTTCAGAACATCGGCGAATATCTGGCACCATAGATCAGATTTTCCACCTCCGCCGATAATGCTCAAGGGATCGAGACGCCTTCCCACAAAACGTTCAACATACTGGAAACTCCATCGGGTATTATAAGCCACGCCTTCAAAGAAGGCCCGCACCATATCATCCTGAGTTGTGGTTTTCGAAACGTTGTAGATTCCGGCCCGTACCGTGTTGTCATCCACCGGTGTGCGTTCTCCGTTGATCCACGGCGTGACGATGAGCTTGTGGCTTCCGGCGGGCACCGCGGCGGCAATTTTATTCAGCTCATCGTAGATGTCGTCGGGTATCTCGCCCTTGAGCAAACGGTTTTTATAGTAAAGAATATTGTTGATAAGAAAGTTGAGCGTGCCGCCGGCGACATCCTGCTCATTCACACTCTGATACTTGCCGGGAATGGCGGAAGGCAGCGAAGCGATGGAATGAAACATGTCCGTTTTTTTGAAAGGCACAATGCACTGCACCCACGAAGAGGTGCCGATATAAATATGTCCCTCGTAGTTGCGCACGGCTCCCGATCCGATCAGCGCCGCCTGGTGATCGGCGGAGCCCATCACCACCTGCACGTTTTCGCTGATACCGATTTCGCGCGCCACATCGGGTTTCACACGCCCGAGAATATCTATGGAATGTTTCAGCGGAGGCAGTTTGCTTTTGTCGATGCCCAGTGTCTTTATGAGCGCGTCATCATAAAAGATATGATTGCAGTCGCGGGTGTTCGTAACCCAGAAGAGATGGATGGCGTCATAGGAGGAAGCAAACTCGCCGGTTAGCTTGAGGTTGAGATAATCTTTGCTCGGCAGAAACATGTGCGTCTTGGTATAAATATGGGGATATTCATTTTGAATCAGCAGGACGTGCGCGATGTCGTCCTTGCCGGAGAGCGTCGGTCCGCCTGCCGTCTTGGGAATCCACTTGAAAATTTTGAATAAGTTGTAACCTTCGAGACTGGGAAAACCGCCCATGAGTTTACTGATATATGGCGCTCCCCGCGAATCCATCCAGGTAATGGAATTCATCAGGTGGTTGCCGTCTTTATCCACGGCCACGGTGCTCGAGAAGGTGCTCGACACGCAGATCGCCACAATTTGTTCTGAAGGCACTACATTGCGCGCCACCAGCCTTTTGGAGCTTGTGATAAGTGCGTTCCACCAATCCTCCGGATCCTGTTCGGCCCCGCCGCCGGTGAAAAAGTGGATAGGCGTCTTTTCAAACTCAAAGGCTACCACCTCCCCGTGCATGGAGATGATCGAGGTTTTTAACCCGGATGTGCCATGATCAATGGCCAAAACATACTTTTCCATATCATTTCCCCCTGCAATACAGATCGTTGACAATCATCGAAAGTATATTGCCAACGTATGGAGACTTAAATATCTATGTTAGTAATCTTGCCGTTTTCGTCAATCTGCTGGACAATAACACCGCCGAAGGATTCTCCTCCCTCTTTCTTGCTGTCAAGTTTCATGACCTTCGGAACAAGCTCCAGAACATCCAGCGGGTTGATACATCCTTCGGGCGGTAACACACCTTTCGCTTTTATCTTGCCCATCTGCATCAGGAGCACACCCAGGGCGGCCGGAATACCTGTGCCTTCACCCAGAGCTTCACTGCGCGAAGCGAGGTGGAAACGATACTCGCGGTACTTGCCGCCTTTTTTGCCTTTTGCCACAATGGAGAGACAGCCGCGTTGTTTGCCGAAGTTGAGCTTCTTCAAAATTTTCTCACGTTCTTTGATAATATAGGCCATGGCAAAATCGTAGGGAGTTACCGTGACACCCTTGACATTCAGTGGTTCCTTGCTTGCTAATCCAAGGCCGCACAAATCGCGTGTCAGATTGTAATATTCGTTGGGAATGACAGAGCCTTTGTTTGTGACCTGTTTTGTTTTAATATAGCGCGGTATAGTGATCTGTTCGGGATGGGGATACGGATACAGCGGCACTTCTCCCAGAATCGGAAATTCAAATGTCTGCCTGAGCGCGATTCCATCCGGTTCGAAATATTTTACATACGTGAGTTTGCCGTCGAGGAACATCGGGACATCGATGGTCATGCAGTGGAAGCGGTGACCGATGACGCCCTCCCCTTCGATGGCTTCGCCGCCGTGCGCGTGGAAAAAATCAATAGAGTCGGTTTCGTCCAACAGGCTTTCTGCCGCGAACTTTGCCATTAGATTGGAAATGCCGGGGGAACTGCCCATGCCGATGACAGCAAGAATTCCCGCCTTCTTTGCCTGATCGTCCATATTCAGAATGTCGATGGTAACGTCCACGTCATCACAGACATCAACGTAATTGATGCCCAGGCTGATGACGGTGGAAAGAATTGTCTTCACAGTTTTGTAAAAAGGCCCGACGCAATTAAGAACAATGTCACATCCCTTAACGGCAGCTTTGATGGTTTCTGCATCTTCGGCGTTCACCTTGACAGCCGAGACTTTCGGACCCAGCTCTTTGGCCAGTTTTTGAGCTTTTTCAATATTCCAGTCTCCGATGATTACTTCGGAAATGATATCCTGCTTCGCCAGTGTTTTCACGGCAACACTACCGACGGCTCCGCACCCGCCGAGAACGATTACTTTTGACATATATACCTCCAATTTTATTGAGATTTTATAATTTATCTAAGTTAATATTAACTAAGTTCAATTTAAATGTCAAGCAATATTTTTCTGAATCTTTTTGACGGGTAAACAATAATCAGCGGCGTAAAAGGATTTGTAAAAACTCGGTAATCATTTTTTCGTACATGGCCTCCGCATCCTGGACAGTGTATTGCACAATTTTGCTGTTGTAGAGTGATATCATGCCATGCAGCATACTCCAGGCGGCGATGAAACGCATTTGAACAAACTGTTCATCTTTGGCCAACTCCTCGCCCATTAACTCCTTCACAGCGTCGACAGCCAGGGTCACAATATCCATCGATATCTTATATTCAACCTCCGAGAGTTTTTCGAGAGGCGTTCCTACATAGTCGTCATATTTCGGGGTGGGATAGGTGAACATGATATCGTAGTAACTGCTGTGTTTGAGTCCGAAGTTAATATAGGCGCGGGCGAGCGCCGCTGCGCGCTCGAAGGGTTTTTCATGCGCGTCATAAACGGACATCAGTGCCCGCTGAAGAATTTCAAATCCCTGGATGACCAGAGAAATATATAGCTCATCTTTACTTTTGTAGTAATTATAGATATTCGGTGCAGTCATACCGATTTTGGAGGCAATCCTCCGCATCGTCAGGGCCGGATAACCCTCCTGGACGATAATATCGAGCGCCGCTTCCAGAATGCGACTTTGAATATTTTTTATTTCGTTTTTATCACGCGATTTTTTCATGGCTTGAACTATAAAAATTTCACACTTGTATGTCAAGGCAATCTTCGTTGCAGATATTGACTCCTCGCCCTCGAGGGGAGATGTCGGGTGAGGGTGAAAAAAGTTCTGTCATTCCGGCATGCGCCGGAGTAAACGGCTCAAGTCCGGCAGGGAACCCCGGCGAAGGCTTGGGAATGCCGGAGAAATCCATTTCTTCTTTTGTCATTGCATTTCCTCCACTGGCGGAGGTGTTACGCAATAACGGAGGTGGATAAAACGCTAATCTCGATAAATATGCAAGCTTTCAATCAGTAATTAATGAGTTTGTCTATTTTTACTTTTTTAATATAATAAATAGCACTATTATGATATGCAACCCATTAGAAAAAGTGGGGTCACGTAAAAATCAAGGAAGGTGAGAGAAATGAAATGTAGATTGTTAATTCTTCTGTTGTTAACTATTGTATGTTTATCTCTTGAAGCTTGCAGTAAAGGTGGTGGTGATAATGGAAGCACACCCGTTTACATAAATGACGTTAAAGCGATAGCCGCAGGACAATCTCACACAGTCGCTTTAAAGAATGACGGTACGGTCTGGGCGTGGGGACAGAATCTGGGTGGTGAATTAGGAGATGGGACTTTCATCATAAGATATACTCCGGTGCAGGTAACCGGTCTGACCGGTATTACGGCACTAGCCGCAGGACAATCTCACACAGTCGCTTTAAAGAATGACGGTACAGTCTGGGCGTGTGGACTGAATGATCACTTTCAATTAGGTGACGGAACGAACACCACTAGATATACTCCGGTGGAGGTAACCGGTCTTACCGGTATTACGGCGATAGCCGCAGGACAGTATCACACGGTAGCTTTAAAGAATGACGGTGCGGTTTGGGATTGGGGAGGCAATTCTCATGGCCAATTGAGTGATGGAACAACCGTAGATAGATATACTCTGGTGGAGGTAACTGGTCTTACCAATATTACGGCGATAGCCGCAGGGCAGTCTCACACGGTAGCTTTAAAGAATGACAATACGGTCTGGGACTGGGGATATAATTCCTACGGTCAATTAGGTGATGGGACAACCGCTGATAGATATTCACCGGTGCAGGTACACCAGTAGTCAACTAAATAATCATATAGCCAGAAACGGCATTCCGCAATTTTATGTGCTATCTATGTTGCTGACTTTGTAAGTAAACACAAAAACTAATTCTTAATATCATCATCAAAGGGGCGTTCATTCTGGACGCTCCTTTTTTTAATAAATAACGCCTCCCCAATAATAATCCATACAATAATCGGTTGCGCTTTTCATATCGTAATTCACAAAATAAAGAATTTTCAAAGTCATTTGTTTATAGGTGTAAGAAACAAGGAATCTGATTTTTCTTTCTTCCTGCTTATTTCCCAAATTTATAATTTTATGCTAGGTTGCAACCGGTAATCGGCGGCATTTTAATTATCGGCAAAAATAAGGCAGTGCGAACCTTCGGGTTTGACTTTGAAGTTCAACGTTGAACATAGAACGTAGAACACTAAAATATGAAATATATCCATACATCCTTAATTATTTTATTATTAATTTTTCAGACTTCCTGTCTGGCTGAAGAGATTTCATGGGGCAAGATGGCGCACGGAATAAGATGTTCGGTAAGCGCGACCAACGTCACACTGAAGAAGGGTTTGCCTGCTCCCGTTACAGTTATAATAGAAAACAGAACTATCGAAGCCAAGAAGTTCACTGTTACAGCGGGCTTCAATATGGGACGGATGGAATACTGGGCGCCGGTGAAACTCGGAGCGGTAAGCGAGCCTCTTGAAGCCGATGAAAAATTCGAACTATTCCTGGACGCCGGAGAAGAAAAAAAGTTTCAGGTTGATCTGGCAGAACTGCAATGGGGGAAAAGCATTTCGTCTGTCTGGCCGTACAGAAGTTTATTTTCGATGGTTAAGTCGGGCAGGTACAAGCTTAGTTTTGATATTTATTTCGGCGACAACATCATTCCCAATTGGGTGCGCTCGAATGAAATAGAAGTAATTATTGTCAAGACAAATAAAAAAACAGATCTGGCTTATTCACAATTTTAGCGGCTGATTTTCCCCTTGCATTACTATTTTAAAATAGTATTATTTGCCTCGCATCACGCATCATTAAAAAATATGAAAGGTTAAATGGGAACTGAATACTTATATTTCAAGACCCCACTCCATTTTACAATTTGAATTTAATTCCTGCGGCGAGACAAAGCTTCTGTGCGGTGTTGTGAAGAAAGATCACGAAAATTAAAAACATTTGCATTAATATTGGACAAACTATTTATGATATACTAACTTGGTACATTAATTGTTATGCAAAGGAGAAATTTAATGAAAACAAAGTCCATTGTATTTTTCCTAATATTGCTGGCGGCGGCAACACTATATGCTGCTGATAAACCCATTTTGGTTCATAATGGATTTGGTACCGGACAGGACTACATCAAAATGAGTGAATCTCAAAAGCGTGCATATGCAATGGGTTCAATCAACGGGATGATAATCGCTCCTCTCCTGGGGGCACCAAAAGATAAGATGGGTTGGCTTGAATCCTACGTTGAGAATTTGACCGACGAACAAGTTGCCGCCATTCTTTCGAAATACCTGCAAGATAATCCTGGCAGATGGCACGACGGGCTAAATGTCCTTATGTACTCGGCGGTAAAAGAGGCGTACGACAAGAGTCGCTCTGGAGGTAAGAAATAGCTCTATGTATAACAAGTACATGGAGCGCTTACGTACCAAGTTAACTTTTCGTCATGCAAAAAAATATCAGTGATATAACCTTTTATCACCATATTCGGGAGGTATGAAAGTATGATTACATTGGCTATCGTTCCCGCCCCGTGGATTGATTTGCTTGTTGTAAGCCTGATTGGATTGGTATTCGTCTTTTCGTTGAAAATCGGGCAACTCACGGAACGGATCTATGATGTCAAGAAAAAGTTCTCTAGTGTTGAGGCGGAACTTAAAACATTTCAAGAAATGAAGGATAAAGAAATCGCGAATATCAAGGAACTCCACGCCGACCAGATAAGGGAACTCACAGACACCATTACTATACTTGAAAAAGAGAAAAAGGTTCGCACGTCCGAGACAATGAACAGACCACTTAATCTTGGTAAGTGCCCAATATAATAATTTGGCATAACCAGTACATTCAGCCGATCGCTACGTTCCGACTGATGTTGCCGTTATATATACGTTGAGGAGACGGACGACGCTGCCAACAAAGTTAGGCGAAGCAAGCGGAATGGTATCAGTCGAACTTTATTTTTTCCAGCCCCGAGAAAACAACATTCTCTTCTTTCCAATGAAACCCAATAACGGAAATGTTATTTCTTTGGAGTTCATCCGCCCAATGGCTTATTTTATCTTCCGGCATAACCAGAACAGGATATGGCCTTATGGCGGCATCGGAGGTCTGCAAAAGTAATTTACCTGCCGCGGCAAACAAACTATATTCTTTCGTGTCCGTTATAATTTCAAAAATATGCGAAATTCTGTTTTCAGAAGTATCAACCACAAAAAGTTCATTCTCGGTGTCGTTGCCGATTTTTATCTTTTGTTTCTGAAGCACGGCGGCCAAACGGCTGATAACCAGCTCGCGGTCGCACGCTGAAACGATTTCGTCTTCGGAAGAAGGCGTGGAACTGCCGATCAGGTCTTCCCGAAAAGTTATTTCGGAGAAATTGATTTCTGTTTGCGAGGAAGCGGCGGCAGATGATTTCAGTATTTCTATCTTTTTCACAAATTGCGCCGCCTGCAGGGCAAAGCGCTCGGATTTGAGATCTCCTATCACGGCCACCTGGCTGATGGAATCTCCATCTTCCATAAATGACCAGACGCCTCTGTAGTTATGTTCGAAGAGCGATTTGCCGATTCCCTTTTTCCCGCCGCCGATTTTTCCCCGGTGAATCACAAAAACATTGCCCCACACGTCTTCGGCAAACGCGCCTCCTGTTTTCCGGTCAATCTGTGTCCAGGGGAAATTAATTTCGGAAGCAATGGAGAGAACGCCGGATGTGCCCGGTTTTTCGACGCCGAAGGCATTCCAGTACCTGACTTCTTTCACGGCGCGCGAAAATTTCCAGATGCCCAGTCGCTCCGACCATGAAACTTTCGCGGCAAAACCTGCGCCCTGATGTCCGAGTTTCACCTTTATTTCTTCATCAACAAAGGGCTTGAACTTTTTATTGAATTGTCCGGCATATTTTTTTATAGCCGTCTGATCGGAGATTACTTTGAGCATGAATTTTAATATCCCTGTATTGAGTTTGGGGTAATACTACAAAATAATCCTTCACTAATCCAGCCGTTTTTTAAAGCGGCTGATTGCGCCGGTAAAAACGGCCGTTCCCAATATAGTCAGGGCCAGATACTGCGGCCAGAGTATATCAAGCCCCACTCCTTTGAGAAAAATATTTCGGAGACAAACCAGAAAATATCTCAGCGGGTTGAGGTAAGTAAGCCACTGCACAACCTCAGGCATATTGGAAATGGGGAAAACAAAACCGCTGAGCATGAAAAACGGCATAATGAAAAAAAAGGATGTCATCATGGCCTGCTGTTTGGTTGAGGATATTGTCGATATGAACAGTCCTATCCCCAACGTGCTGAGTAAAAATAAACAGGTGGCCAGCAAAAGCAGCAAGAAACTCCCGTGAAAAGGTATCTCAAACCAGAAAACAGCAACACCGGTAACTGCCACCATCTGACCCAGAGAGATTATAATATAGGGAATGGTTTTGCCGATAATAAATTCATGTGATTTTAAAGGAGTCACTATTAATTGCTCCATCGTGCCGTCTTCTTTTTCCCTGATGATGGCGATGGAAGTCAGAATAAAAGCAGTAACCATGATTAAGACCGCGACAATCCCGGGAACAAAAAAGTACTGACTGTTGAGATTGGGGTTATACCAGGTTCTGATGCGCGCATCTATTTTCCCATAGTTCATTGTTCGAGAATAAATCTCGCGTAACTCTTCCTGGTTAAACTTATCAAGGACTGTCGCAGTATAAGCCACTCTCATGGAAGCCATATTGCTCATACAGCCGTCAAAAAAAATCTGCACCGAAGCTGTTTGTCCTTTTCTGACCTGCGATGCGAAATCCTGGCCGATCTTAATGCCCATATCGACCTTCTGTCGCAACAGGAGTTCGGCCATTTGATGTTCATCGGCTGCGTTATAAGTAATATGGAATATTTTGCTGCCGGTAAAGCTGTCGATAAGCTTGCGGCTCTCATAGGTTCTGGAATAATCGAGAACCGCCACGCGAATGTTGGTGATATCATAATTTACGACATACCCGAAAATGAACATTTGAATAAAAGGAAAAATAATCATCAGGACACGGTTTCTCCTGTCACTGAAGAGCTGAATAAATTCCTTGCGAACCAGTTCTCTGATCCTGAGCCAGCTCATAGACCTTCCTTTTTCAACGATCTGTAGTTAAAGAACGTGAGCACTGTAAACATAATAAGTAATACAAGCATACTCGGCCATAAATACGCGAAACCCAGATCCCGCAAATAAATTCCCGATAAGATATCAATAAAATACCTTGCCGGAACCAGCAGTGTCAGCATCTGTAAAAATTTCGGCATATTGATTACCGGAAAAACAAAATTGGAAAGAAGAAGCGAAGGCAAATAGGTAGTTAGAATTGCTATCTGGTTGGCCATCAATTGCGATTTGGTTGCATTGGAAATCCAAAGCCCCAAAGATACGGCGACACATAAATATAGCGAAGCGGAGGCTATCATCAGCCAGAAATTTCCCTTCATCACAATTCCGAAAAGCAGTTGCCCCAGCAAAATGGCGATCAGCACGTTCGTCAATCCGATAAAAAAATAAGGAATGGCTTTGCCCAGAAGCAACTCCCCGGCTCTTACCGGCATGGATTTGATGGTTTCCATGGTGCCGTTTTCATACTCGCGGGCAATGATAAGAGAAGTAAGAATCGCGCCGACAATCATAATGATGACGGCAATGATTCCCGGAAGAATAAAATTGCGGCTTTCCAGATCTTCGTTAAACCAGATACGGACGCGCCCGTCGACCGGAGGGTTTATCTGTTCCTGGCCGGTGCGGTTGAGAAATGCCATTAACAAATTCTGGTTGTACTGTTCCGTAAAGGATGTGATGTAACCACGAAGGATGTTACCGAAAGTCGGATCACTGCCGTCAATAATGATTTGCAACTGGGTTTCCCGGTCGGCGCTGAGGCTTTTCATGAAGTCGGGCGGAATGACGATTGCCATTTTTGCCCAGCCATGATCGAGGTAATGAATGGCATCCTTGGTCTGCGGAAGCAATCCAACAACATGGAAATAAGAAGACGCGTCGAGTTTACGGATAAAATCACGGCTTGATTCTGATCTGTCATAATCAATAAACACCGTATCTACGTTATTCACATCAAGGCTAAGCGCATATCCGAAAAGAATAATCAGGATGAGAGGAATAGCGAAAGCCAGATAAAGGCTGCGGTAATCCCTGATCAGATGATAAAATTCCTTGCGGATTATGGCTTTGAGTCTTATGAACTTCAAGTCTCTTCCCTCTTCATCAATTTTATAAAAGCGTCATTGAGATCGGCTTTGGGTTCTCCCGGGCAGGCTCCGGCGATAATTTCCGCGGGACTGCCCGTGGCGACAATATTACCTTCATTGATCATAACAATTCTCTCGCAAAAACGCGCTTCATCCATGTAGTGAGTGGTAACAAATATGGTCATCCCGCCGCCGGCAAGCTGCCTGATAAAAGCCCAAAAATGACTACGGGTTACAGGATCGACTCCGGAAGTCGGCTCATCAAGAAATAAAATATCCGGCTTATGCAGCAAGGAACAGCCCAGCGCAAGTCTCTGACGCCAGCCCTGCGGCAATTCTCTTGTTTCACGGTTGCGCACATCCTGCAGGCGAGCCATGTCCAGCACCCAGTCAATACGCTCCGGCCACTGTGACTGCGGAACATTGTATATTCCCAGATAAAAACGCAGATTTTCAAAAGGCGTCAACTCTTCATAAAGCGAAAATTTCTGTGACATATAGCCGATGGATTGTTTTATCTCTTCAGATTCCGTCATGATATCATGCCCGGCGACAAATCCGCCGCCGGATGTCGGAGTGATGATTCCGCAAAGCATGCGAATTGTGGTGGACTTGCCGGAACCGTTCGCGCCCAGAAATCCGAATATTTCACCCTTCTTGACCGAGAAAGTTATTTTATTGACCGCGACGAAATCGCCAAATTTTTTTTCCAGATTGGTCACGGAAATGGAATCAGAAGTGGAAGGTGTCATTGGCCAGTTCTCCGTCCGCTTCCTTTATTTTTTCAATGATAGCCTCCTCCAGAGTATTGAAACTGCCGCGAATAACATTTGGCGCGGCCACATCCAGAAGTACTGCACTATGCATTAATCCAACGGCGTCGCATTTTTCACCTTCATCAAGATAAGCTGTGGAAACAATAATTGTCATGCCTTCTTTCTGCATACTGCCCAGTATTTCCCAGAATTCATGGCGCGAAACCGGATCAACGCCGTTGGTCGGCTCGTCAAGAATCAGCAATTGCGGTTCATGCACCAGCACACAGGCCAGGCCCAGTTTCTGTTTCATGCCACCGGAAAGATTGCCGGCCAGCCGGTCTGTAAAAGGCAGAAGATTGGAAAATCCCAGATACTTTTCTTTGCGTTTTTTTCTTTCTTTGCGCGGTATATCGAAAATATCCATGAAAAAATCCATGTTCTCTTCGACAGTCAGATCCTGATAAAGACCGAATCGCTGGGGCATATAACCGATTATATTTTTTATTTTCTGTCTTTCGGCAAGGATATTGAGGCCACTGATATAAATTTCTCCCTGAACCGGTTTTATCATGGTGGCAATTAGTCTTAAGAGCGTTGATTTGCCAGCGCCGTCAGAACCGACCAAGCCCAGAACCTCTCCCCGGGCAACATTAAGTGAAATGTCTTTCACCGCTTCAACTTTATTAAAGCGCATGGTAACATTTTTGACTTCCACCATGGGCAGGGAATTTTCCGGAGACGCAGTCATTTATCCCCCGCTACTCGCGCAACCAGGCGTCGGCCGGCATTCCCGCTTTGAGCTCAAAGTTCGGATTTTCAATAGATACCTTGACCAGATACACCAGCTTTACGCGTTCTTTTTTTGTCTGGATTATTTTAGGAGTGAATTCCCCTTCGGGAGAAACAAAAGACACATATCCCGTATAACTTTTTCCGGGGAAAGTATCCACTTTTACTTCCACTTTCTGTCCGGGTTTGACTTTCCCGATTTCCGTTTCATCAACAAATATTTTCAGATCCACACGGGACAGATCGGAAATGGTAATGACTTCTCTTCCGGGAGTAACGGTTTCACCAGGTTCAATATTGCGGCTGGTGACCACACCGTTGGTGGGTGATTTTAACTGCGTATAATCCAGTTGTATGGCGGCCTGATTCGACGCCGCATTCGCCGCGTTGATCTGCGCTGCGGCAACTTCGATATCCTGTTTTGTGGCATCTATTTTTGTTAGATTACCCTCAGCAAGCTTCTGCGTGGATTCGCTTTCAGCCAGACGCGATTTAGCCACGTCGTATGCAAGCTTTACACTGTCGCGTTCTTTTTCCGTAACCACGCCCTTGCCGAACAAATCTTCGAATCGCTGATTATTTTTCCCGGCATCAATCACTGTGTCCTGAGCGCTTGTCACGTTGGCCTTTGCTCTGGCTACTTCCGAAGGAAGAGTATTTCTGCTCAACTCCAGCATGGTTTCCAGTTGTCTTTTTGTTTTTTGAGCCCGCTCCAGATTCGCTCTTGCCTGCGCTAAGCGCGATTCAAATTCCGCCCTGTCCAACTCGGCAATGATCTGATTCTTTGTTACGGACTGCCCTTCCTGAACATTGACCCTGGCGACTTGTCCTGTCACCTGAAATGATAATTTCGCCTGTGTTGTTTCAATGGTGCCGGAATAATAGAGTTCTTTCTTCTGATTATTTTTCTGGCCGATATAGACGAGTGCACCGACCGCAATAAATAAAATTATAAAAATGACAAAAATTATTCTTTTTTTCAAAACCCATCCTCCATTTTTTAATCTGCAGTATGATGCTCCGCCGATTATCGATATTTTACCATAACAATGATTATTTCTTTATCGCCTTCAAAACCAGGGAAGCCACTTCTTCCCCAAGATTTGCCTTTAATTTTTTATCATGGGCCTTAAGCCGGGCTGGCAGCCATAACTGTTTGTCTTTTATCGGTTCTGCTTTTTTATAAAAAACAATCGTGCCCACAATCATCATATGGATGAGAAAAGGTACAGTTTCAATAAATATTCCTTTTTTTCTTCCTTCGTCGAGAATACCAACCAAAATAGTCAGGACTGAAGCTATATCTTCGATCACAACGCGTGGCAGTGTTGCGCCGCCTGACGCAACCTCGCGCATCATAATCGGCGGCAATTCGGGATTTTTATCCACATTCTCTGCAACGCAGTTTATATAAGCCCTGAGTTTTTCTTCGATTGACCCGGCTTTGGCCACGGCCTCTGCAATATTTTTGCCGGTATTGCCCAAAACCTGATGAATGACGTTAGCGTATAATCTGTCCTTATCGCCGATTTGATAATAAATAGTGGCCTTGTTGACATCTGCAAGTTCCGCGATTTCATCAACGTGCGCCCCGCTGTAGCCTTTTTGGGCAAATACTTTCCGCGCCGCGGCAAGAATTCGTTCAATGGTTTTATTTGATTTTTCTTTACGGACATCCTTCATCTATCAGAACTCCGACAATGGCTGATTTCTGAAACTTATTTTATCAAACCATAATTTAACTAAACGGTCATTTTAACTTTTTGGTTAAATTTAAATAGAATTGCGTGATTTTGTCAAGATATTTTTGACATATAAAAAAGTAAGATCCCATAACCTTAACGAGATGATGGGACCTTATTTCTTAATTCTGAAATTGAAAATTACATGGTTACAATCGTTTCGATGACGGCTTCAATCCGGCGATTTTTTTGCCGTCCTTCTTCAGTATCATTATCGGCAATTGGCTTATCCGGTCCGTAACCAACAGCGGTGATACGTTTCGCGTCAATTCCGAATTTATCTATCAGGTATTGCCGAACGCTATCAGCACGGGCTTGAGACAACTTGATATTGAGGTCTGGGATATGGGATCTGTTAACGTTATCCGTATGACCTTTTATTAAAACATTAGTATCTGGATATTTTTGCATAAAGTCCGCTACCTTTTCAATATCGTCATGATATTTTTCTTTGATAATAGATTTTCCAAAATCAAATTCCACATTAAGAGTTATGGAAATCTTTTTCTGCACCGGAGCGGGTGGTGGTGGCGGTGGTGGCACTACTACAGGCGGAGGAGGTGGTGGCGGAGCCACAGCCGCGACAACAACAGGCTTTGGCTTCTCTTCTATTAAAACCCTTTTAACTTCTCTGCCATACCGTACAGGAAGCGCGCGGCCTCTGCTTTTATGTGAAATGGAACTCCAGCCCCATGTTTCATGGTCATAATCAAAGCCAACATATACGGCGTCAGAACCTTTTACGTCAGAAGCCCACGGAAAAGATTCAGTCAGGGTTATGAGCTTTGTTATATGATGACCATTGTTCCAATTTAAATCGTTATATATACCAAGCAGTTCATCCTTTGTCGGCATTCGCCAGTCTTTATAGCCGCCTCCATTATAATTCTCACAATAGAACTTGGCATCTGGCCAACTTATATTTTTACCGTTATCCTTTGCCGCCCACAACAGATTGGTCTTTGTGTCCAATACCGTACCGTCATTAAACGCAACGAAGCGGCCATCATTAGCAATTTCTCCACCCCCTACAGTAAATTTCTCGGCTGCAAGGGAAGACTTCCCGGCAATAAAAGCCCCTATTAATATAATGGCTAATATGATTGCTATCTTTCCTAACGTCTTACACATTAGTTACCAACGCCTCCTTAAGTTAATTTGTTTTACACTTGAGACGAATTACTTTACAGCGATGTTGCTTTATTATAATTGAAAATTTACCATTACATTGCATAATTTTTAGAATTCGTCAATCAGCTAAGTAATGTTATTTTTTCAGCCTTCTTCCGGCGGCTGAATCGCCACTGACTCAAAATTGCAGCAAAAGTCATATCGGTATTAAGCTTTCAAATTTATTGAAGTTCTTGGCGGAAAGTTGCGAAGAAGCTTCAATTTTCTAAGACTTAAACCGGCCAGGACCGGTAATTACTTTGATTTGACTTTTTTCGTAAGCGCTTGGATCTGCTTGTCTTTATCCCGCCACAACTGCTGTACCCATTTGTGCATGGCATCGCGAAAGACCGGATCTCCTTCGTAATCGCCATGCAATAACTTTTTCGGAATTTCTATTGTCTTCATACGTACAGTGATATGTTTGACCCTGCCGCAGAGAAAATCACCGAAGGTTGGAATTCCGTCAGGATACAAAATGGTAATATCCAGTATAGAATGAAACTTATCTCCCAGAACGTTTAACGCCAGCGCAAGACCGCCCGATTTCGGACGAAGAAGAAATTTATAATCGCTTTTCTGGCGATCGTGTTTTTCTTTGGTAAAACGTGTTCCTTCAAGGAAATTCATCACGCTGGTGGGAATGGTTGCAAATTTTTCACAGGCTTTGCGGGTTGCTTCAAAATCCTTGCCTGCCTGTTCAGGATGTTCTTTCAGATATTCGGAACTATGGCGGTACAGGAAAGGAAAATCCAGCGCCCACCAGGCGAAACCCATAAAAGGAACTTTGATAAGTTCTCGTTTAATGAAGAATTTCAAAAGCGGAATGTGACGATTAAGCAGGTGCTGCATTACAAGAATATCAACCCAGGATTGATGATTACTGACAACTAGATACCAGCCGTCGTGATTTAAATCTTCCATGCCCTGCACGTCCCACTGAATTTTTTGAGTAAGCCACATCCAGCCGCTATTGCCGGAAATCCAGTTTTCACCGAGCCATTGAAGGATTTTGTTGATTATTTTAAGCAAGGGTGGCCAGGGAATAAGAATTTTCGGAATGGAGAAAACGAATAAAATAGTCACCCAAAACAGCACATTCACAACCAGAAGAAATCCCGCGATAGCTCCAATAACCTTTGAAGGTAAAAAATTAAGCATAATGATATTCCTAAAAATATAAAATATTTACATGACTTTGGGTGAGCATAAGAAAAAGAGATTTACAAGTCAAGAAAATTGTAGCATAGTAACAAACAATTACATTGCTTGTCTTCAATGTTAAAACTGGTTGTGTTCAAAACTGCTGTTCAATCAATTCAGTCTAAATCATGACACGGAAGGATTTTAGAAAATGAAAAAAAATCATTTGCGGAATATTGCCATCATTTCCCATGTCGATCATGGTAAAACCACACTGCTTAACGCCATGTTGAAACAGACCGGGATATTTCGGTCAAATCAGGCTGTTGAGGATCGCGTGATGGATTCGATGGATCTGGAAAAAGAACGCGGTATCACTATCACGGCAAAAAATACCGCCGTCGAGTACAACGGTGTAAAAATTAATATCGTGGATACACCTGGCCATGCCGACTTCGGCGGCGAAGTGGAACGCAGCCTCAATATGGTTGACGGAGCCATACTTCTGGTTGATGCCAGCGAAGGTCCTCTGCCGCAAACGAGATTCGTTTTAAAAAAAGCTTTGATGCGGCATCTTCCGATCATATTAGTCATCAATAAAATTGATCGCAAAGATGCCCGCGTTGAAGAAGTTATTAACGAAACCTATGATCTATTCATTGACTTAGGCGCGGAAGAAAAGCAAATTGAATTTCCTATCCTCTATACTCAAGCAAAAATCGGAGTCAGCCATCGAAAACTGGGCGACGACAGCACCGATTTGCAGCCGCTGCTCCAGACGATCATTGATTATGTGCCGGCCCCGCAGGGAGATGATGAAGCCATTACACAGTTTCTGGTTACCAATCTGGATTACGATCCCTATGTCGGACAAATCGCCGTCGGACGCCTGCAAAGCGGTAAACTGGAAATGAACACCAATTACAGCCTTTGCTCCCTGGATAAAATAGTTCCCGGCGTCAAACTAAGCGCTCTTTATACTTTTTATGGTCTGGCAAAAAAACCGGCAACGGTAGCCGAGTCCGGAGATATTATCGCACTGTCCGGAGTGGATAATGTAAAAATCGGCGACACTATTTCATCTTTTACCGATCCGCAGGCTCTGCCCCGCCTTCTGGTCGATGAGCCAACTATATCCATGATATTTTATGTCAACGACAGTCCCTTCGCCGGCAAAGAAGGTAAATTTCTCACTTCACGCCATTTGCTGGAAAGGTTGGAAAAAGAATCCCTGAGAAATGTCGCCATCAAAATAAAAAAATTGGGGAAAACCAATGCTTTTGAAGTTTGCGGGCGCGGTGAATTGCAAATGGCGGTATTAATTGAAACCATGCGCCGCGAAGGTTATGAACTAATGGTTTCCCGTCCGCAGGTCATCACAAAAGAACAGGACGGCAAAATGGTGGAGCCGGTGGAAAGATTATTTCTGGATATACCGGAAGAATTTGTGGGAAAAATTACCGAAAAGCTGTCCATCAGAAAAGGGCGTATGGAGAGCCTGGTCAATAAAGGATCTGGCAGAGTCAGCATGGAATTTTTGATTCCATCCCGGGGACTGATCGGTTTTCGCAGTCAGTTTTTGACAGACACCAAAGGCGGCGGCGTAATGAATTCCCTGCTGGAAGATTACGCACCGTGGTTCGGCCCGATCCCGCAGCGAACGACCGGTGTCCTGGTTGCCGACCGCTCCGGCCGCGTTACGCCTTATGCCAGCTTTGCAATGGAAGACCGGGGCGAGATGATTGTGGAAATCGGCACGGAAGTTTATGGAGGAATGGTAGTCGGAGAGCGCAACCGTACAGGCGATATGGACGTCAATATCACTAAGGAAAAGAAACTGACGAATATGCGCGCATCCACGTCCGATGCCACAATAATTCTGCGGCCCCCGCGAGTTTTGTCTCTGGATCAAGCCATCGAATTTATTTCTGAAAATGAGCTGGTGGAAGTAACCCCGCAAAGTGTGCGCCTGCGGAAAATGGAACTGGATGCGACAAAACGCCTGCAGAAAAGCCGTAAAGAAGAATAAACAGCGGGATAATTGTTGACAGATGTTTCATTATAGTTAATATACGCCGCTTAATTAAATAGGTTTGTTTGGAATAGAATAATTTGAGCAAGCATTTACAGAAAGAAATAGAACGCCGCCGTACATTCGGCATCATCAGTCATCCCGACGCGGGGAAAACCACGCTCACGGAAAAGCTTCTGCTTTTCGGCGGAGCTATTCAGATGGCCGGAGCGGTCAAAGCGCGCAAAGCGTCCAAGCACGCTTTGAGCGACTGGATGGCCATCGAAAAAGACCGCGGCATTTCCGTCACCTCGTCGGTCATGAAATTCGAATACGCGGACTGTGAAATAAATCTTCTGGACACACCCGGCCATCAGGATTTTTCGGAAGACACTTACCGCGTGCTGACCGCCGTGGACAGCGCACTGATGGTTATCGACGGCTCCAAGGGTGTAGAGACGCAAACACAGAAGCTCATGGAAGTATGCCGTCTGCGCAATACGCCGATCATAACTTTTATCAATAAGATGGATCGTGATTCTCTGGCGCCGCTGGACATTCTGGCGGATATTGAAGACAAACTGCAAATAGAATGTTCGCCGCTTTCCTGGCCTATCGGTATGGGCAAACGCTTTAAAGGCGTTTATAATCTTTACGATAAAAAATTGCATCTGTTTACACCCGGCAAAGCACGGCGCTCGGAAGGCGGAGTTGTCATCAACGATTTATCCGATCCGCTTCTTGATGAATTATTGGAAAGCCAGGCCGGTGAACTGCGGGATGAAATCGCTCTACTGGAAGGAGCGGCTAATCCCTTTGACATCAAGGAATATTTAAAAGCAGGTCAGACACCGGTTTTCTTCGGCAGCGCCATTAATAATTTTGGCGTCAAGGAATTGCTGGACGCATTCGTGGAAATCGCTCCGCCGCCTGTCGCGCGCCCGACAACAACAAGGAATGTTGACCCTGATGAAGATGATTTTTCCGGTTTTGTTTTTAAGATACAGGCCAACATGGACCCGGCGCACCGCGATCGCATCGCTTTTATGCGGATTTGTTCGGGACAATTTCAGCGCGGAATGAAAGTTATTCACCATCGCATCGGCAAGGAAGTGTCTCTTGCCAATGCCACCATTTTTATGGCGCAGGACCGCACCAATATTGAAGAAGCTTATCCGGGCGATATCATCGGTATTCACAATCATGGAACCATTAAAATCGGCGATACCTTCACACAGAAAGAACCGCTCAAGTTCGTAGGCATCCCGCACTTTGCGCCGGAGCATTTCTGCCGCGTGCGGCTCAAAGATCCTCTGCGAATGAAACATCTGCAAAAGGGATTAACTCAGCTCTCCGAAGAAGGCGCTATTCAGGTTTTTAAACCCCTTTGGGGCTCGGACAACATTCTGGGCGCGGTAGGCGCCCTGCAATTTGACGTGACAATGTCGCGTCTAAAAGATGAATACAGCGTTTACGCCGATTATGAAAAAACCGATTATGCCGCGGCCCGCTGGGTTACCTGCGACGACCCCAAAGTACTGGAAGATTTTCAAAAGAAAAATCAGACCAACCTTGCCCTCGACACGGAAGGGAATCTTGTTTATCTGGCGCTAAGCGATTGGCGCCTTAGCCACACCATGGAAGAATGGCCGAAAGTTAAATTTCATAAAACAATGGAAAAAAATTGATATCCTATCCTTTACGGTTATATTACAAAGTTGAAAACAATTTTGAATGCTTTCACCTTATCCACAGTATTTGACAGTCGTCTGAATTGAGGATTACGGGTTGAAAGTTGTACAGAAGAAAGTCAAAATTATTATTTGCCCTGTCTTTTTTCTTTATCAATGGTTATCTTTTGTCTTTATTTAAGGAATTTGAAAATACAGACCTACTTACTGTCATTAAAAAATTTTCAATTTTGAAGAATTAACAAATTTTTTTATGTTGGAACGCATTTCATGTTTCAATCTTCCAAGAAATCTTGGACCCGCAAGATAAAAATTTCTCTCGCGGCAGCATGCGGCGACAATACCGGTATTCCCCGGATAAAGGATGGGATTCGATACTCCTTCAACTCCGATTAATGCATGGGAGTAGATATTAGCCAAAATCTTGTATTTGACGCGACGATCAGGATTTCTCTTATAATGAGAGGATGGCGTTTCGCGATAAACTGCAAGCGGTTCATCCATGTTCCATATCTCGCCGAGAGCGCCGAGACGCAGCCATAATTCGTAATCCTGTCCCGGCTGAAGAGAAGGATCTTCATTGAACAGCCCCGCTTTCTCTACAGCATATCTCCGGAATATCGTGGAAGAACAAACGAGATAATTCTGGTTGACAAAATCGATATAATCTATTTTCCCAAACATTTTTTTCTTTTCAAAATATAACGGTGCATCGGTAAAATTTCCCTTGCCTGTCCAGCGGAAGGCGTTGCAACCGAGCAATACGCAGTCAGGGTGAGTTTCCATAAAAGCGATTTGCTTTACGAGTTTTCCGGGCAACCAGAGATCATCGTCGTCCAGTATGGCAATGTAAGGAGAGGTTCCCTGAATAATTCCTCTATTGCGGGGAACAGCAGGGAACCCTGCATGAATTGCGGATAAATAGACGAAACGATTATCCTGCAGAAAAGGTTTTACGGTTTCGTAGGTCTCGTGAGATTTACCGTCTTCGACTATCCAGCATGTCCAGTGAGGATGGCTTTGATTGACTACACTTATTAATGCTTCCCGCAAAAGATCATGCCGCTTATACGTTGATATGACAATATCTATGTTAACCAAAGGTCACTCCTATAACTTAAACGAAATTTATACATTTTTCTGTTCTTTGTAAGCACTTTGTTAACGTCATAAAGAGTTGTTTGAAACGAAGGAATCATCAAAAGGCACCTCTTCTGTTTTGTTTCCTGTTTCCCGTGTTATCCGTATTTTTCTTCGGTTGTTGTTCCTTTTCCGTTACATTCACTCCGTTGATTTTGAAAGTGCAGATATAGTGACGGCCAACTCCATTACTGTGCAAAACAAGGATTACCTGAAAAGTTTTACCGATATGAGGTTCGGCTTTTATTTTTAGTTCTTCTGTTGTTCCTTTGATTTGAACGGGAAGAAAGGATTCTCTCCTCCAGTAAGCCTGTTTATGGCCGGATTCATCGCCAAAGTCTTCTTTCTGCCAGTAATTTGCAGGGAACACGAAATCTTCAAGAGTGTCTTTTGAATAGATAACAGTGGGAGGATGAATATCGTTTCTCTTTTCGTACCCGATTCCTGAATGAAGCAGCCCGTGTGTTATTCCTTTATCATCGTTGAATTCACTTTCATCCCAGAAAATCTTAACGGGATTGTCTGTTTTATTATGAATAGCCAGAACTATGTCATCAGGTGCCGGACGCCATCTAACGGATATCAAATCATCTTCAAAATAAAATTTGTTGACTCCCTCTTCAGAAACGGTTTTAATTTTCTGCTCTTCAAGTGCTTTCCCGACTTCAACGAATTTTCCCACAGAGAGCAGAGATATATCATAACTTGCTGAGGCAATTTTGTATGGCTGGTCGGATTTATTCCATAATGATGGTTCGCAGCTTATCAGAGCGACAGCAATTATAATCCAAAGCGGGGCGATGAGATCCCGCCCTGTCGATATTCCTCTTTTTTTGTTCACGAATCTCCGCGTTCTCACACTCACAGGGACTGAAAAAACGTTTTCACGGGGCTACTGCTTTTTGACAGTTGCGGCCTTTTTATCTTTTTACAGATCACCACCCGCCCGTTTATTGTGTTTCCATCCTTTCATATGGCATTTGTGATGTATCTTATCCAGTTTTGCAATTTGTTCCGGTGTAAGGATTTTGCGCCAGTCAATTTTCATCTGTGCCTTTTTTTCCATGAACTGCTGCCGAATGTCGTTTATTTCCTTTTGCTTGGCAAGAAGCGTGGCATCATCTGTCTTGGGATCGGTAAAGAGCTTGCGCATTTCTATTCGTTTGATTTCAAGGCTATATCTCAAATCTCTGGTGTCGTTACGAAAACTGTTTTTCAGCTCTTTCATTTTGGCCATCTGTTCATCGGAAAGATTCAGATATTTTTTGAAACAAAATTTCTTGTGCATGTCTTGCCTGTCGTCAGGCTGAAATGCATACGCCGATGAAATAATAGCTAAAGAAACAGCTAAAACAATAAAAGCAATAAAAGATTTTTTCATATGAACATGTCTTCTTGTTACGAATTTTAATCGTGAAATTGCACTAAATATGCCAAGAGCCGTAATAAATGGAATGGTTGGATATTGTTACATATTATTTATATATTGGTCTGATAGTATTACTGAAAGCGGATAAAAATTATCCGTAAGAAATCATATAGGCGAATAAAAAATATTCATGATAATTTTTTCGGATGGTCAAAAGATTAAAATATAAGATCTATTTATTGTCTGACGACGGATTGTTGGCCGCATAGAAAAATCCGGCAGATATCAGAATTGAAACAATAAATATTAATACGGAGAGTGATTTCCCATGCCACAGTCCGAAAAGCCAGCGCTGGAATTCATCAATGAGAACATACATCTTTCCGCCGAGCATTTGCAGATCGCGTTGATACACCCTGGAATCCCCGGACTCAATGGGATAAGCCTTGCCATTGATGATTTCATAACCCAAAACATCGGGATTATAATCATCAGCCAAGACAAAAACTAAAGAGGAAATTACCAGACCGGTTATCAAAGTAATGATTCCGAATAAAGTGAGCATATCTTTGCGGTCTGCGATTTTCCATTTCATATTGTGACTCGCCGAAAAAATCCTGTTAACGTATGGGGTTTGATGAAAGATTTTTTATATCGGGATCATTAAATAATTTAATCACGACCGACCTTTCATGCTCATACAATATAAAGGTAGTTGAATAAATGATTCTTAATCAATGCTATATTACCATTTGAATAAGGTTAGGTCCCTTGTCCTTGAGCGCTTTTGCAAGTTCTCTTGCAAGGTCCTCTGCTGTGATTACTTTCACTGACGGCACACCCATGCCTTTACCCAGACTCACCCAGTCAATACCGGAAAGATCAGTGAGATAGGATGCATTTTTCTGTGGCGAAACTCCTAACCGGCCATACTCGTATTTCAATATGTCATAGCTTGAGTTGGAGCAGATAAGCGTTTTAATATTAAGTCCCTCTCTTGCCTGAGTCCATAAGGCTTGCAGGGTGTACATGCCTGCGCCGTCAGCTTGAAAATTGATAACAGATCTGTCGGGACAGGCTATGGCGGCTCCGAGCGCACACGGCGCCCCCTGACCGATTGCTCCCCCAGTGAGAGTAAGCAGGCTGAAAGGAGGAACGCCCGAAGTCATCGGATAATACATTAATCCGGTCGTGACTGATTCCTCAACAACGATTGCGTTCTCCGGCTGCAGGGCCGCTATAACCGAACAGATTTTCGTCCCGTCGAGTTTGCCCGTGGGTATTTCCGGTCTCTTTGATGGAGGAAGCATGCATGAATACGCGAGGCGGGGGGCGCCGAGTTCGCTCGCCAGGGCTTCGAGTATCTCCAGCAGATCCTGATCATGTTTGGATATGTGAAACCGCTTCTGTCCGTCCTTGAGGTAGTTTGCCGGAACGCCTTCATAACCGAAAAACGGCGTCGGTTCCTTGGGGCCGACAAAAACAAATACTTCGTACTTTGAAAGCACGTCCATCGCCATTTCCGGAAGATAGGGCATGCGGATTATATCCGGCAGGCAGGCTCCTCGTTCAATATGCGCCGGGAAATTGCTGGTGATAAGGTCGCATCCGCACGCCTGTTTTATCAGCGCAGCGGCCATCAACTCATTTTTGCCGATGTGGCTGTTACTGAAAACAAAGGCGGTTTTTTTACCGCTTTTCAGCAGCGCCGCCGCTGTTTTGATTTCTTCGTAATTTACGGAGTGTTTTTCGCGCCTGCCTGTAACAAATGCCGCGGCGACGTCCTTTTTTGTCTGAAGATCGAACGGCACAATTAGTGTTGCGATCTGACCGTGTTTCGCGGATTGGACCGCGTCAACCATATCCTGGGCGAAACTGTCCTCGGAATTACAGGTGCGATACCATTCGGAAACAGTCTTTGCCAGTGATTCGATATCCATGGTCAGCGGCGGATCGGACGCTTTATGCCAGGTGGAATGCTCGCCGACAACATTTACAATCATGCTGTGCGCTCTCTGGGCATTGTGCAGATTCGCTATGCCGTTCGCGAGACCAGGGCCCAGATGGAGGATAACCATGGCCGGCTTCTGAAGCATTCTCGCGTAACCGTCGGCGGCGCCGGTGCAGACACCTTCAAACAGACCCAGAACCGAACGGATGCCCTCTACCGTATCGAGGGCGACCACAAGCGGAAGCTCTGTTGTGCCGGGATTGGCAAAACACACTTCTATACCCATTTCTTTCGCAGTTTTGACTAAACATTCAGCCGCATTCATAACTTCTCCGTAATTTTGACCTTGTTTTAGACAAATCTACCACAAGTTAAGTTAGAAATCTGCCATTCTTATTTCTTTTTATGCAAAAGGTTGAATGATTGGCGGAACCGAAATGTTAAACCTTTTGGGAAAAAGGCGCCAATTAAAAAAAGTATCCTCGTCAGCCCCCCTCCAAGCAGAATTTAAAAGGAGGAGACCTATCATTTTAAATTCTTTTAGCTGACGAGGATGACCGATAATAACAGAGATAGAAAGCTTATCAATCCCTCGAAAGAGGGATTTTTATTAATTTACCTTAGGAAGGTTGAATGCTTTCTGAGGTTGAAGAGTTGAAAACAAGTATGATAACCTTTCTTCCAAACATATTCAGGATACCGGTAAAGCTGGATCATTTGCCAGGATCAACTTGAAGAGGACATTAATAGTTATCAAACTGCGTGCGTCTGATAATGTCATCCTGCACCGGTCTGCCCAGGTCTGTGAAATAGGCACTATATCCTGATACGCGCACAACCATATCCGTGTACATCTGCGGACGCTGTTGCGCATCCTTGAGTGTCTCGCCATCTATGACATTGAGCTGCATGTGCATGTTGCCGTTCAGAACAAATCCCTTCAGAAGGCCGATGAATTTATCTCTTCTTTCGGATGTGGAAAACATCGAGGGGCTAAGACGGAGATTCAGAGAACTGCCGTTGGATATTTTTTCATGGCGTATGCGGGCGTTGGAATTCAGGACGGCAGCCAATCCGTTGCGTTCACTGCCGTTGGAGGGCGACAAGCTGTTGGAAACAGGCTCACCGGCCCGGCGGCCATCGGGCGTGGCGCCCAGCATCATGCCGTCGAACACATGCATACCATAGGAGAAAAAACCCGGACGGAAACAGCTTCCCCGCACCGGCTTTTGCTTGAGGACCTCATCGCAGAACTGATCGGCCACCCACCGGGCCATATCGTCGGCCTCATCGGAATTGCATCCATACTTCGGGATTTTATGAATTAATTTTTGTCTCAGTACCTCATGGTCTCTAAAATTGGTACGCAGGGCTGTCACAAGATCAGACATGCTGATCCATTTTTCTTCAAAAACAGCTTTCTTTATAGCCATTAGCGAATCGGCTGTTGTGGCAAGACCTCTTGCGCTGATGGAGCCATAATTATACCGGGCACCCCCCTGCGTAACATCCATGCCGCTGTCCAGGCAACCATCCAAAGTCAATGAGATATAGGGATTATGAAAATGGTCCCTGTAGATTTCGTCCTTGGCATTTACACAACGGGCAATGAACGCAACGCCGTGGGCCATCTGTTTTCTATAGGCCTCCCGCACGTCCTCAAATGAACGGAATTTTTCAGGGTCGCCTGTTTTTACGCCGGTGCGGCAACCCATCATAAAAAGCTTCCCGTCGTTTAAGGCCATCTCGAGAACGCCGACAAGAGAAATGTCATTACCTGCGGTACAGCCAAAGGTATTGCCGGAACTGGTTGGTTCGACACAGCCGATGATGGCATAATCCCGCGCGTCCTCCAGGCTGTGGCCGCATCCCTCTTGGGACGGGATAATAGTCTCGTCGTTGAAAATGGCCGGCCCGTTCGTGCATGAAACCAGTTGTGTAACTTTTTCCAGGAATTCCGGCGATGACTGGGAATGGATCCTTATGGCAAATGAATTGGACATGCACTTGATGTTCCCGGCGGCCTCCATAAAGATAAGGGATAATTCGTTTGCAGCGTCCTTTCCATTGCGATCCACTCCGCCGATGGTCACCGCGTTGTTGTCGGCGCCCAACTCCGATCCGGTCTGCTTGGCGAAAGAAGGCAGGACAAGGAGATTGCAGCTGAGCCTGATGAGCAGCTCCTCAATGAGCCCTACCGCGAACTCCCGGCTGATTGTTCCGTTTTCCATATCCTGCTTGAAATAAGGATACAGATACTGGTCTGCCCTTCCGATGGCGGAATCTCCGACAGTACCATAGCAAATGGTCGCAATCACCTGAGTGAACCATAGTGACTGAACAGCTTCGTAAAAATTACGGGGCGGATTCCACGGCACATTCTCCAGATTACTTGCTATAGCCCGCAGTTCCTGCCCGCGGCGCTTGTCCGTTTCACGATCGGCCATATCAGAGACCAGGCGCGCATACCGTTCGGCGAGCCGCTTTACCGCATCGCAGGTAATAATCACCGCATCGTAAAAAGCGGTTTTCTTTTTATCTTGAGCGTGAAGATTTTTTTTCTCCAAGGCAGATTCCTTGATCCCGCGAAAACCCTTCTCGATAATATTGTTAATACCCACAACCATGTGCCCCTGCACATCCATAATATTATTGACCAGATTGGGGTTGTTTAAGGCCACTTCCCTTTTTGCTCTGAACACATCGCGTCTTCGACCCACCATAAATGGCCGCAGTGTCTTGGCCAATTGCGAGGCGCCAAAAGCGCGTACCCGGCGTGCGTGGGCAAAAGGTCCCGATGAAAATCCAAGCATGAGGCCGCTCTTTGTCCACTTCTGTTCCTTGTAATAGCGCACGGACCTTTTTTCCCAGTAGGGAAGAATGTCTTCAAAGAGCTCGCGTTTTTCATCGCCGGATATTTGAAAGGGTTTATAGGGTCGCGTCGTAATGTCATGCATATACATTTCCAGAATGGCATTGATCTCGCCCCGCTCCACGGGGATAACCGTAGCTAACAACTTGCTGGAGCGATTACCGGCCAGCAGTTCCTCGGGAAGAATGGACAAGGTCATGGTATCCAGGGTCTGCTCCAGTGCTCTGGCGGCCCTTAAAGAGGGATGCATCCCCTCGGTCTTCTTGTATACCTGAGTGTAGCAGCGGGCGCGCTCCAGACATATTTCATAGGGAGCTTCCAGGATTTTTCGCTTATAGGCCTGTGTCCTTTCGGGAAAGGGGATAGATGGCGCATCCATGGGAAACGGCATTTCTGATTTATGCGTTTTTTTTTGTTCCATTTTCTTCTCGCTTTCCGGTATGTCATACCCGCCAAAGGATTACAAAGAAAATGATATCATGTTTCATTAATATAAATAATATATGAATCGATTCTGTAAATCAAGAAATCTCCCTTTAGAGATGGTCAAAATATTAATTGAAGTTTTTACTGATTTAACGTAACTGATTTTTAACAACATTGAGAATGCAGTGATCCGAAAAAGGGGAGGCCGTTTAGCATACAGTTTCCATTGTTTTTCGAGGCATAATAAAAATAACCCCAAATATGCACAAGGAGATAAACCATGAGTAACGCAAGCGGAACCAGAATAACGGATATTAAAATAAATCCCGATAATCTTTACAAGGAAGAGTCATTCACCGACCTAACCTTTGCCACAATCAGGCGTCTCACACCCGTCAAGATTAATGGTTCGGTTGACGAAAGCAGAGAAACAATTTTCACCGGCATGACCCAGCTTATGTCGCCCAACGGCCCGATTCCTGTTCAATGTTTAATTGAAGGGGTGAAAAACCTGAGCGAAGCGGCGGCCAAATTACCCGAAGCTATCGAAAAAACTGTTCAGGCGATGATTGCCGAAGCAGAGGAAATGAGGCGTCAGGAAGCTTCGAAAATAGTTATCCCCGGACAATAAATTTATCTTTTAATTGAGTGATCTATTTTTATCCGGAGTAAAGCGATGCCGAAAAATACTAAAAAAAATGATCTGGCGGGTTTAACTCTGCTGGGCAAACAGGCCAAACCTGTGCGCAAGCTGGAGATATTTCCCAACCACAATCAAAGCCGCGATTATGTGGTCACGTTGCAAACCGAAGAGTTTACCTGTGTCTGTCCCAAAACAGGCCAGCCTGATTTTGCCAAAATCAAAATTCAGTATATACCCGACAAAAAGATTATCGAGTCCAAATCACTGAAATTGTATTTATGGTCCTTCCGCGATGAAGGCGTCTTCCATGAACACGTCACGAATATTATTCTTGATGATTTGGTCGAGGTGCTCAAACCGCGCTGGTGCAAAGTCAGCGCGGAATTTGCCGTGCGTGGCGGCATCGGAATAACCGTGGAAGCGGAATTCGGTAGTTCACGCCATCTCCGTTAAGGTAAAAGATACCGTAACCATTTGGCAGAGAAACACGGTGAAGCAATTATAAGATCGCCTGACGTTTCTTTCCTGCATTGACCGCTTCTTTGCTCTTGAGGCCTAAATTTTTCTTTTATCGATCACCCGGCTGGCTTTGCCTTCCGAACGTTGTATGGTTTTCGGTTCCACCAGTTTGACCTTGGCGGTAATGCCCAGATAATCCTTCATGTCTTTGATCAACCGTTTCTCCAGCTTCTGCAGCACTTTAACTTCATCGGCACCGGCAAATAGTGTTTCTGTTAACTCTACCTGAACCTCCAGAGTATCCAGCGTGCCTTCACGATCCACGATGAGTTGATAGTGCGGTTCCAAGCCCTCAATACCCACCATCACCGCTTCGATCTGCGAAGGAAAGACATTAACTCCGCGGATGATGAGCATGTCATCGCTGCGTCCCATGACGCGTCCCATCCGATGGAATGTCCGTCCGCAACGGCACGGCGTGGGATTCAAACGGGAAATATCGCGTGTCCGGTAACGGATGAGCGGAACGGCTTCTTTGGTGAGCGTTGTGAAAACAAGCTCCCCTTCTTCGCCGGGAGGCAGCACCTCGCCTGTTTTCGGATTTATTGTTTCCACCAGGAAATGATCTTCAAAAATGTGCATGCCTTCGCGCGCCTCGGCGCACTCCATTGCCACTCCCGGACCCATGATTTCGGACAAGCCGTAAATATTCATCGCTGTGATATTCAGGGCTTTTTCAATTTCCTCGCGCATTTTTTCGCTCCAGGGTTCCGCGCCGAAAATACCCACGCGAAGCGCCAGTGCGCGCATATCCACACCCATTGCCCGTCCCTGTTCGACCAGATTAAGAGCATACGATGGCGTACAGCAGATTGCCGTCGGCCGGAAGTCCTGCAGAATCATGATCTGGCGTTTGGTATTGCCGCCGGACATCGGGATTACACTGGCGCCGATTTTTTCCGCGCCATAATGAGCGCCCAGGCCGCCCGTAAATAGCCCGTAGCCGTAAGCGTTATGGATAACGTCGTTTTTAGTAAGACCCGCGGCCACAAAGCATCGCCCCATCAATTCCGCCCATGTCTCAATATCGCGCTTTGTGTAGCCTGCCACGGTGGACGCGCCGGTTGTGCCCGACGAGGCATGCAAGCGGACGACATTGCTCATTGGCGTGGCGAATAATCCGAAGGGGTAACAATCCCGCAAATCCTGTTTGGTGGTAAAAGGAAAACGCTTCAGATTGTCGAGTGTTTTCAGATCATCGGGCGATACCCCCGCTTTATCGAATGACTTTTTATAAAAACCGACGTTATGATAAACTCTTAATACCACTTGTTGCAGTCTTTTGAGTTGCAGTGCTTCCAGAGCTTCCCGGGGCAGGGTTTCAAATTCTTCATTGTAGATCATGTGTTGCCATTCTCCTGAATGATAAATATGTGACAATCTATAGCATAAACTGAATTCAATGCCAAATTAAAGCTGACCGATGATCCACAAAAGCATCATATTTTAGTTTTCAGTTCGAAAGGTTTAACGATTTATGGATTAAGGAAGAACATATCAGCTAAGAGAGCTTTTTTAGCCGCTTCATCAAATTTGGGGGCTGTTTAAAAATCTCCATATTCAATGCCTGCGAGCCCTGAGAGACATCGCGCATCCGGCATGCGCTACGTTCCGCAGATGCTTGCTCTGCAAATGCTGGGGCGTGTTGTAAAAGCCTTTGGCTTTTACCGGCAAGGAATTGTTTCTATTTTTATTGCGCCTTCCTAGCGGAAACGCGCTCCCGGTCAACAGCCCTATTAGCTCTTCAATCCGTATTTCTTCAGCTTATACCGCAGCATTCGTTCAGATATTCCTAAAATTTCAGCCGCTTTTGTCTGGTTATCCTGAGTCTTCTCCATTGATTCGATAATTAATTTCTTTTCCAGTTCATCGACCGATTCACGCAAGGCGCCGGAAGATTTTTTGCCTGAATCAGCCGAAAAAGAAACAGGTTTAAACGGTAAATCGTCTGTTGTTATGTATTGGTCACGGGCTATTACAACCGCCCGCTCCATGATATTAACCAGTTCACGAACGTTGCCCGGATAATCGTATTTTAAGAGCATATCGCGGGCTTCAGCTGTTAATCCCTTAATATTTTTTCCGTTTTCCGTGGCAAACTTATCGATGAAATGATTGATTAAAACACTTAAATCTTCCTTTCTTTCTTTGAGCGGCGGCAGAAACATCGTTACAACTTGCAGACGGTAAAAGAGGTCTTCACGAAAAGATCCTTCTTTAATCTGTTTTTCAAGATCACGGTTTGTCGCGCTGATAATCCTGACATCAACCTGAAGGTTAACATTGCTGCCAAGACGCTGAAATTCGCGTTCCTGCAAAAAGCGTAGCAGCTTCACCTGGGTGGAAGGACTGAGTTCTCCTATTTCATCAAGAAAAAGAGTGCCGCCATCGGCTTCTTCGAAACGGCCGATGCGTCGCGCCGTCGCGCCGGTAAAAGCGCCTTTCTCATGGCCGAACAGTTCGCTTTCCATCAGATTCTCATGCAGGGCTCCGCAGTTGACGACAACGATAGATTTATTTCCCCGCGGACTCAAATGATGAATCAGTCGCGCCAGTAATTCCTTTCCCGTTCCGCTTTCTCCCTGAATTAAAATGGATGCTTTGCTTGCCGCTACACGTCCCGCCATGTTAATCAGTTCCGCCATTTGCGGACTCTTATAAATAATTTTATCAGCGGTAACACCGCGTTTGCTCATGTCCTCTTTCAGGAGTTTGTTTTCCTGAATAAGTTGTCTTCTTTCCGCTATCCGGTTGGTAAGGATGATTAATTCATCCAGATCCACCGGCTTGGTGATGTAATCGATCGCCCCCACTTTTAGGGCTTCAACCGCCGTTTCTATGGTTCCGTACGCGGTAATAATAACCACGTCTATTTCCGGATTGATACGCTTTACTTCTTTGAGGACTTCCAGACCGTCCATACCGGGCATTTTATAATCCAGAAGAATTAAATCAAAATGACCGCTTAAAACGGTTTTGATTCCTGCTTCACCGTTTTCCGCTTCTGTTACAGTATGGCCCTCGGAGCGTAAAAAATCGCGCAGCATTTGCCTTTGTGATTGACCGTCTTCAACAACCAGAATACTCAGTTTTTGCATTATGTTTTTATTCCTTACCTTCTAGGATATTTCGTTGAATCGCTCACGGGGCAAAATAACTTCAAAAGTCGTTCCTTTGCCTTTGGTGCTGATGACTCTTATATCCCCTCCGTGACCGCGGATGATTTCGCAGGCCAAAGGCACTCCCAGTCCCAATCCTTTTTCTTTCGTGGTGTATTCCGGACTAAAAATACTTTCGATTTCCTGGGATGTCATTCCGCAGCCGGTATCGGAAATTTTTACTACAATATGATTTTTGTCTTCCTTTTCCACCGCAATAGTGATTTTCCCTTCCGCTTCTGTTATGGATTCCATGGCATTTTTAATCAGGTTGATAAATGCCTGTTGGAGCTTATTGACATCCATGGAAATTAAAGCAGGAGTTTCCCGCCATTTTGTTTCAATGGTAATACTGCGGCTTGATGCCTCTTCCCTCATCAGGTTGACAATTTTTTGCAAAATTTCCGTGGTGGAAAATTTACTAAAATCCAACCGGCGGCTCTTGGAAAAAGTCAAAAACTCTTCGATGATGCCGTCGAGACGTTTGATCTCATCCCGGATAACTCCGGAAAGGTTCTGAAAATCTTCCGCTTTTCCGGGATCGGAAGGAACAAAATCCCTTTTCAATCGTTGCGTGGCCATGCTGATGGCATTTAAAGGATTACGTATTTCGTGCGCAACGCCGGCTGCCAATTGTCCCAGTGAAGAAAGTCTTTCCGCCTTTTCCAACTGTCGCTCCATTTCAACAATGCCTGCCATGTGCTGGTTTTGATCGTGATAGAGAAGCCACATGGATAATAAAGCGATAACGACAATAAAAAACATGAAAACAAAAATATGTTGCCGGTTTTCAATGAGACTTTTATCCATTGAACGTCGATCGAGACCGATTCTCACGATACCAACAATTTTTTTATCTAGAAATAACGGAGCGGCCAGATCCAGAATTTTGTTCTCGCCGTAGTCAACTTTCCTGCTGACAATTTTCACATTCCCAGCTAAGATTTCTTTAATATTGAAATCATTTTCGCTTAACTGCGGGGCTGGTTGACCGACACTGCTCAAGAGTTTGTTCTTGTCGTTTATAATTTGCATGTAAATGATGCCGTGGCCTTCGCCTACTTTATTCATTCCTTTTTCCCCGGCAACTTTTAAAATCCAGTAAACAGATCCTGTCTTATCCAGACTGATTATTACTATACCGCTGTTATCCTTACGCTTTAAAGCAATGAATCCTACCCTCTGCTTTTCTCCTATTTTGGTTATGATTTCCAGAGTGGTTAATTTACGACCGTTTTTTATCAGATCACCGGCTTTGAGCATATTGGTCTGCAAACGATTGCTCTGGTAAACTGAGTTTCCTTTGGAGTTTAATAAACCGACATATGAAAAATTATTATCTGCCGCAAATTTTCGCAGGTAGTCATTGTTTATTTTACCTTTCCTCCATTGTTCATCCAGATTCTTGGCTTGCGATGTTATTGCTTCAATTACCCACTGTTTGGAATAGGAAGCTTCTTCGCTGCCGGCCTTTTTTAAATTAGGAGCATTTTTTTGAGGAACACCGATTATGCTTTTTAAGTTTTCTTCGGTTAGACGCTGCAGTACACCGATTGTGCTCAAGGCCTGATCTTCCATAAAGGCTATGAGGTTGCTTTCACTTCTGTTAATTTCCAAAAATCCCGTAATAAGAATTAAGGTTACAAACACAGCGCTGACAATGGCTACCGCCAAAGGCTGAAGAAAAGGATCATTGTAATTTTTTGTTTTTCGGCGAACGATTAATTCTTTCTTCCTGAAAAAACGCATCTTATCCTCAGAGTTTCATTTTGGCGGTAATTCTAAGCTATTTGAGGGAAAAGTCAACGGATAATCCAAAAAAGTCCGACATTTTTGTCGATTCGTGGACAGCCAAGATAGTATAAAGATATGTATTTGTATTTACTATATTTTTTTATAATAAGTAACTAGTTTCTTCGACATTTATTGCCGGCGGTAAAAAATATTATTTATAGGAACAATGACCATTTAAATATTATTTACTAATTATATCAAGCATTTAAAACAAATATTCCATTTATGGTACGATAAATGCTTTAGATAAGGTCAAGTGTGTCGACTAAAAATAACGGGTATGATTGGCCGACAACAAAACAACCAGAAGGTATTTAAACCTTCCCTCTTCATGGGAGGCCCTAACCAAGCCTCCCTTTTCCTTTTTTTACGGGCCTAAATTACTCATCTTTTGCATCGTTTTTCTTTTTCCGCCAGTAATTCAATCTCTCTTTAATGGTCTTTTCGAAGCCGATCTCCCTGGGTTGATAAAATATTTGCCCTTTGATTTCTTCCGGTAAATATTCTTGCGGAACATAAGCATCGGCGTAATCATGAGCATACTTGTAATCTTTGCCGTAATCAAGTTCTTTCATTAATTTTGTCGGCGCGTTGCGAATATGCAGCGGCACGGGCAAATATCCTTTTGTATTAATGGTTTCTTTAACTTTACCATAACCAACATAAAGCGAGTTGCTTTTAGGGGCTGTTGCCAGATAAACTGCCGCCTGAGCAAGAGCCAGTTCCCCTTCGGGCAGACCAATGAAATGAAAAGCCTGTTGAGCGGCAATGGAAATAATGAGCGCCTGAGGATCGGCATTGCCTATATCTTCCGAAGCGAAGCGCACCATGCGTCTGGCAATATAAAGAGGATCCTCTCCCGCGGCAAGCATTCTTCCCAGCCAATATAGAGCGGCATCCGGGTCGCTGCCGCGCAAACTCTTATGCAAAGCTGAAATTAAATTGTAATGTTCTTCGCCGTCCTTATCGTATAAAAGAGCTTTTTTCAGCAGCGCGTCCTGAGCAAACTTCAGCGAAAGAACTCTTTCATTTTCAGGCAAATTTTGTACCATGGACACAATTGCTTCCAGATTATTTAAGGCGGTGCGGGCATCGCCATCGGCCAGACTGACAATATAACGAAGCACATCCTTATCGATTTGCACGGAAATATTTCCATAACCTTTTTGTTTATCGTTCAAAGCATTTTCGAGAATAGACAATAGATCTTCTTCGGAGAAAGGCTTCAAAATCAAAATCCGTGTCCGCGATAAAAGAGGGGCAATTACTTCAAAAGAAGGATTTTCCGTTGTTGCGCCAATCAAAGTAATCAGTCCGCTTTCCATGTGTGGCAAAAAAGCATCCTGCTGGGCTTTGTTGAAACGGTGAATTTCATCGACAAAGAGAATCATCTTTGTTTTTTTTCTCTCCAGCAATTCCTTGGCTTCATCAATTACCGCGCGAATTTCTTTCACGCCGGAAAGTACTGCGGAGAAACTGACAAATTTCGATTTGGTTTCAGTCGCCAGAATTCTGGCCAGAGTGGTTTTTCCTGAACCCGGAGGTCCCCAGAAAATCGTAGAAAAAAGTTTATCTTCCTCAATGGCGCGTCTGAGTAAACAGCCCTCTTTCAAAAGATGCTGCTGCCCTATGTATTCGGAAATCTTTTGCGGCCTCATTCTTTCGGCAAGAGGCGCCGAATCTTTTACACTTCCCTTGCTTCCCTGATCGAATAAATCTAAATTTTTCATTTTTTTGCCTTTGCCGTTTCAATAAGTTCGATAAGACTTGTAACTTTATCGTTTGGCTGAAAATTGTTGAATTTATCCCATTGTCGGGGCCCCAAAATTTCTTTTAAAAAAGCGGTGATATCAAAGCAAGAAGACCAGCAACGTACAATCCGTGAACAGGGAAGATCAACTGATTCCCGCAAACAGTAAGCAAAAGTCATTTCGTCGCCCAGTTTCGGACAACGGATTAATTTATGGTCGTGCTCTGTTTTCATTGGTTCACAGGTTGACGAAAAAAAGAAAAACCGTCAAGTTTTTTATTTCCTGACGGTTCTTCCAGTTGGATATGTTCAAGTTTATTAAGGTTTGGGGAAATCCTTGATAGCGTTTAATGCCCTTTCGACCTCATGATCAGGCAATTCGTAAGCTTCAAGTTTTCCTGCCAAATAAGCGTCATAAGCGGCAAGATCGACCAGACCATGACCGCTCCAGTTGAAGAGGATAGTTTTTTCCTTACCTTCTTCTTTGGCGCGCATGGCTTCATCCACAACAGCCGCCAGTACGTGATTGGTTTCCGGCGCGGGAATAAATCCTTCAGTCCGCGCCCATTTGACGCCGGCATCAAATGTTTTTAGCTGGTCATAGGCTCTTGGTTCAACAAGTTGTTCTCTGACCAGATGGCTGACAATCGGCGCCATGCCGTGGTAGCGCAAGCCGCCTGCGTGGATCGGCGCGGGCACATAATCATGTCCCAGTGTGTACATGGGAAGCAGGGGCGTTGTTTTGGCCAGATCGCCGAAATCATAGGCGAAGGGCCCTTTGGTCATACTGGGACATGATGAAGGTTCAGCGCCCACTATCTTCACATCTTTTCCGTGAATTTTGTCACAGACAAAAGGCGATGCGATGCCGGCAAAATTACTGCCGCCGCCGCAGCATCCCATAACGACATCGGGATAGACGCCGAGCTTCTGCATTTGTTTTTGCGCTTCCAATCCGATAATTGACTGGTAAAGCAATACATGATTCAGCACGCTGCCCAGCGCGTATTTAGTATCCTTGCTGGTTACGCAATCTTCAATGGCTTCACTGATCGCGATGCCCAGTGAGCCGGGAGAATCCGGGTGTTCCGCCAGAACATTGCGGCCGGCCTGAGTCAGGTTGCTGGGGCTGGGAATACATTCCGCGCCCCAGGTGTTCATCATCATGCGACGGTAGGGTTTCTGCTCGTAACTGATCTTAACCATATACACACGGCAGATCAAACCGAACATCTGGCAGGCCATGGACAGGGCGCTGCCCCACTGGCCGGCTCCGGTTTCCGTAGTGATGCGCTTGGTTCCCGCCATTTTATTATAATAGGCCATCGGGATGGCGGCGTTGGGCTTGTGAGAACCGGCCGGGCTGACGCCTTCATTTTTGTAATAAATTTTTACCGGACAACCGAGCAGCTTTTCGAAATTATAGGCACGGTAAAGAGGTGATGGCCGCCACAATAAATATTTTTGCAGAACTTCATCCGGAATTTTAATCCAGCGTTTGTTTGAAGCTTCATGTTCGATGATGTTCATCGGGAAAATTGCCGCCAGATCACTGGGGCTGACCGGCTGACCGGTTCCGGGATGCAGGGGCGGTTTCATCGGTGTGGGCAGATCCGCCATGATGTTATACCACTTTTTGGGTATCTCGCGGTCTTGCAATACGACTTTTACCTGTTCCATGTTTATTCTCTCCTTATGAATTATTTAAGAATAAGTCTAAAAAAAAGCCATGGGTTATGATTTATTCCCATGGCGTTAATAATTATTGCGGAGTCATGGGAAGGAGCTTCCCTGCCCATGCTCTTTTTTATCCGAGCTCATGGGCAGACATTTAAGGTCTGCCACCACCAGTTATTTCTGGAAAAAACTTTCAGCATTTCTAAGCTCACTCATTCCTTTAAGTGACCGAACACGTAACACAGCAAATTAGCAGATGTCAAGATGAAATTTATACCCATTCCAACTTAAAGCGCTATTTTTGTTGGCAGCGTCCTCAACGTATATTAAATACGCCTGCGGCGCCTCGTTCTTACCGCCTCGATATCATCTTTAATTTAGAATGGGTATTATTTCGTGCATGATTTCACAAATACAAAGATTCTTTCAATAAAGTCTTCAAGCCGGGCAGGATCATTGAGGTGTTCTTCGTCTTCCACCGGAAGTAAGGGAAAGTGCTTTATCAAGATTCCGGCAAAGATTCCCGTTCCCGTTTTTAGAGGCAATGATTTTTCATTGAACACATGAACTGATTTTATTCCGCAACTGGGCGAATCACTTTTAAAAATAAAACCGCGAATATCTTCTCTGTCCAGTTGAATAATTCTTTTTTGCGCCCAGGTGACTAAAAGATCGGTCACATCTTTCCCTGTATCGGTTACAACTAACCGGAGAGAATCGGAGCTTCCCTCAAGGTGCATGGGTTTTCTGGGAACACCAAAGCCGCATTCAACTTCAGGACAAACAGGCACATACTCTATATTATATTTCCCCTGAATATCCTTAAGCATTGCATTTAACTTGTGTCCGCCGTTATAGCGGACTTTTTCACCCAGCAAACAGGAACTAATACCGATTTTAATTCTTTTCATTTAATTGCCTTTGCAGTTTATTACGTTAAATAATTATCATTTTTCAGAATATTGCGCCAGGCAAAGCATCCCTGCCAACGAAATTTAACGAATATCAATTATTTTTGAGAAAGCAAAAGATATTGATTGATTTTTCCGGTGACAATCTGATTTAATGCGCGCACTTGTGGAAAATAGAAGAGAAAAACCGGTTGTTTGTCTTTAATGCTTCAAAGAGTTGAAAAAATAAAATTTACAGGGGAAACCCGCGAATGGAAAAAATTGCATATTTTGACACATCTCATGAGATGCCGCTGGAAATTATAATGGCTGCCGGATTTGTCCCATATAAAATTATGGGTGATGTCCACAAATCCACTGACCCGGCGGATAAATATTTATCCAGCTTTTTCTGTCCTGCCGCAAGGAGCTGGCTCACTGAAGCTCTGACTGACTCAAAAGATTGGGCCGGGATTATTTTCGCGCAGGGTTGCAACAATACAAACAGACACTATGATATATGGAAAGTTCATGTTGAAACCCCCTTTCTGCATTGGTTCGGCGCTCCCCTGCTCGACAGCGCCGCCGCCAAGAAATATTACAGAGTGGAACTTCAGAGATTGATCAGCCATCTTGAAAAACAATTTGCTATAAAAATTACATCGGAAAAAATCAAAGAGGCGATCGGCAAGTCCAATGAGATAAAGAAAAAACTGCAACAACTCTCCGCGCTGAGATCACAGAAGGACATTCCCAACCGTGATTATCTGGCTGTAATAATAAAATGTCTGACCGGCCCTGTGGACGAAGTTTCTACCTGGCTCGACTCGGAGATAAAGGCCTGGAATTCAAGACCGGCTTTTCCGTCCGGCAAAAAACGATTTCTCTTAACCGGCAGTGACATCACTTATGTGGAGTGGATGGACACGCTCGAAGATTGCGGAATCAGGATTGTTCGTGATGACCTTGCCGTTGGAGAAAGAATTTTCGCGACACTGATTCCCGACAAAAATGATCCGCTTGATGCTCTCATGGAATATTACATGGGGATACCCAAACCGGCGACAAGACCGACCATTCAGAAGAGACTGGATTACCTGTATAAAGCGCTCGAGGAGACAAAGGTTGACGGAGTGCTTTCGCAAAACATCAAATTCTGCGAACCGTATGCCTACGATTCCGTACCCGTCAATAACGCCCTGAAAGACAGGGGCTACAAGCTTATCCACCTGGAAAGGGACTTTTCTCCTGCTGCCGACCAGCAGCTTGCGAACAGACTCATGGCCTTTGTTGAAATGATGGATGGAGGAAATAATGGATAAAGTAAAAAATTCCGGTGATAATTCCGAAAGGATTATGCTGAAAACCCTGCCCCACTCGCAGGACCTGAAGTGGCCGATGCTGTGGTGGATTGGCATGGAAAAATTATACAGGACGCTGCCCTGGAAAAAAACGGCCTGGACATGTGCCGCTTTCCCGATTGAACTCATGTGGATCTACGATATTTTTCCCGATCATCCTGAAAATATGGCAACGGTGGCCGCCGCCCGCAAACAGTCCCAGCGCCTTATCGAGCATGCCGAGAGTATGGGATTTTCCCGGGACCTGTGTTCCTACTGCAAGACGAACATCGGGGCCTACGATACCAAAATCAAAAAGACGCTCGGCGGAATCAGCAAGCCCGATATCGTGGTCTGCACAAATGCCATCTGCGATACCCACTGGAAGTGGTTTCAGATTATGGCCGATAAAATGAACGTTCCGTTTTTTATGTTTGATATTCCGAAGTGGGTGAGTGGCACCGATGAGAAAACCCTTGAAGGCAATATTGATTACGTGGTGGATCAGTTTTATGACCTGATGGCCTTTGTTGAAAAGCACACAGGCAAAAAGATGAGCGAGAAGAGGCTTTACGAAGTCCTGAACCGATCGACGGAACTATCCGACCTGTGGCGGGAGATTTTTGAACACAGAAAGGCGGTGCCGTCGCCTTACAGCGGAGCTGAGACATCGGCGGCATTCTTTCCTCTGGTTGTTCTGCCCGGCGTGCAGGTCGGAATTAATTTTTTCAAAAAGATTCTTGCCGATATAAAAAGCCTTACGGCAAAAGGCGAGGGAACCATGCCCGCGGGAAAAGAAAAATTCCGGGTGATGTGGGAGGGCATCCCTTTCTGGTACAGGATGAGGTTCATGTATGATCTTGCGCAATACGGCGTTGTCATTGCCTTCGAACCTTACACCTATTCATTCGCTCCCGTGAAAAAAAAGTGTCTCACCATGGAAGAGACTTTGCGCGATGTCGCCAAACTCATCATGGACACGCCATATGCGTACAACCTTGAAAGACGAATCGAGAATTTTGAAAAATGGATTGACGAATACAAACTTGACGGCGTTATTCTGCACGAGAACATGTCGTGTCGGCCTTCCAGCGCCGGGATGGTTGACTTGGCGGAGGCCATCATGAAGGACAAGGGCGTTCCGGTGCTGATCCTCCAGTGTGATATGAACGATCCCAGGGCGTACTCCGAAGGGCAGATGAAAACCAGGGTGGAAGGATTTGTTGAACTGATGGAGGCGAATAAATGAGAGGGGCTGTTGAAAAACGCTCATCTGCCGTGTTACGCTGCAAATCGCACCGCTCGACGTATGTCTGTATACGCCTCGCGGTTCGCTTCTTGCGCGTCTTGCATCTGAGCATTTTTGAACAACCCCTCAAATTGGGGGGCTGTGTAAATAATGATAAACAATCAAGATAGAACGAATAAGGATCAATCATGTCAGTCTTGAATTCATTTATATGTCCAAATTGTGGTAATCAATTTCCTTTATTTATAAAACCATCTATGACCAATAGAAGAGGCTTTTTTTCCAAACCTGACATTCAGTGCCAGAAATGTGGTCAGCTATGCCGCGCCAAAATAGACTTCACAAGGAGTCTGTTTGCCTGGCCTCTTACTGCCGTTTACGCAGTACTAATAATATTTTTATTGCAAACGTCAGAATTACCTTGCAAGTTATATAAAGAAGGCTACTGGTTAATTACATTTATTGTACTAGCATTTATATATATAATTCCAATAATAATCGGTATAGGGGAAGGATTCAAATTAATCAGAGCGCAAGATGATGTGGCAACAGGGCATCCAAAACTTCTTGTATTGATACAAATATTATTTGTTGGATTATTTTGTATTGGCTTTGGTTATTATACAGGTAACTGGATGAACATCATGATTGGGCTAGTAGTATGGATTATTATTCATTCACTTTTTTATATTAGAAGGAGAAGTAGCAAAAAGGTGACGGGATCAGGGTTTGAAATATAAGTTTTTCGATGATGAACAAGTAACTGTATGCCGGCGTTTGCCGGTATGTCGAAAGATGAAAATTAAAATTAGAAAAGCGGATTGCAGAAAAGGATATAATGATAACAGCAGGAATTGATATAGGTTCTATTACCACGAAGGCGGCTATTTTGGCCGACGGTAAAATTATTGCCACGAAGGTTACTTTCACCGGATACAACGCCGAAGCCGCGGGTCTCAAGGTTTATGAAGACGTCCTGAAGGAGGCGGGCATTGATAAAAATGCCGTAAAGAAAATTGTCTCTACCGGATACGGCCGCAACAGCGTGAAATTTGCCGATAAGTCTTATACGGAAATTATGTGCCACGCCACCGGAGCCCATTTTCTGAGTCCACATGTCCGTTCCATCATTGATATCGGCGGGCAGGACAGCAAAGCCATTCTTCTGGATGATAAAGGCAAAGTAAAAAACTTTGTCATGAACGATAAATGCGCCGCCGGAACAGGCCGATTTTTGGAAGTCATGGCCAGAGCCATGGAAGTCAATCTCGACGAGTTCGGAGCCATGTCCCTGAAATCCAAACAACCTTCTAAAATAAGCAGTCTCTGCACGGTATTTGCGGAATCGGAAGTGATTTCCCTGATCGCGAAAGGGGAAGCAAGGCAGGATATTATTGCCGGCATTCATGAATCCATTGCAGCCAGAATCTCATCCATGATAGGCCGCCTGGGATTACAGGAACCGGTTATGATAACGGGAGGAGTCGCCCGGAATGCAGGGGTTATTCACGCCCTTGAAAAAAAACTGGGATTGAAAATAGAAGTATCGCCTTACGCTCAGGTCAACGGAGCCATAGGGGCCGCCGTTCTTGCCGCATCGTTGTAATCCATATTGATTTAACAAAAAAGTTTTTCATCGGATAAAAATGTCATCAGATTATGATTTTATGAAAATAGCGCTCGCGGAAGCCGAAGATGCTTACCGCCACGGCGAAGTTCCTGTAGGAGCGGTACTGGTGCGCGAAGGCAATATTCTGGCGCGGGTGCATAATTCGCCGATTGCGAAAAACGATCCTTCGGCTCATGCGGAAATGCTGGTTTTAAGACAGGCCGCAGAATTAATGGGCAATTACCGTCTTACCGGTGCGGAACTTTACGTTACGCTGGAACCGTGTATTATGTGCGCGGGCGCCCTTGTTCATGCCAGGGTTTCACGCGTGATTTTCGGGGCGAGAGATCCTAAATGCGGCGCAGTTGTTTCATTATATAATATTCTATCCGACAAAAGACTGAATCATCAGGTAAAAGTAACCGAAGGAATACTGGCCGAAGAATGCGGGGAAATTATAAGTAGATTTTTTCAACAAAAGAGGATAACATCCCGACCCGCTTCGGCGACTTGATAAAAGCGCGGAGAGGTACCGAAGTGGTCGTAACGGGATCGACTCGAAATCGATTTGGGGGCCACAAGCTCCCACGGGGGTTCGAATCCCCCTCTCTCCGCCAGAATATACGTTAAAATTGTCATGCCCGCCCCGCAGACACGGGGTAAACTCCGGCGGGGATCCATGACTTAAAATTTGTTGTTCTTTACACGAATGAATTTTTTGCGGAGAGATGTCCGAGTGGCTGAAGGAGCACGACTGGAAATCGTGTGTATGCCCCCAAAGGTGTACCGCGGGTTCAAATCCCGCTCTCTCCGCCATTTTTCTTTTTATACCCGACAGGAAAAACGCGTTTCAATTTTATCCAATAACTACTATTAAAATTCTGAAAATTTATCACTTATGAGACACAAGCAATTAACTCCGGAAGAGGAAGATGTTATTGTCCGCAAGGGCACGGAAATGCCTTTTTCCGGGGAATATGATGAGTTTTTTGCGCCCGGCACTTACTGCTGCAAAAGATGCGGGGCGGAATTATATCGCTCTGACGACAAGTTTGATTCCCGATGCGGATGGCCTGGTTTTGATGATGAGATACCGGGCGCTGTTTCGCGCATTCCGGACACCAACGGAGATTGCACAGAAATCCAATGTGCGAAATGCGGCGCGCATTTAGGCCATGTATTTGAAGGCGAGGGCTTTACACGAAAAAATGTGCGGCATTGCGTTAATTCAATTTCGCTGGATTTCAAGGCAAAATAACACGGTGGGAATAAATTCCACAAAAAATTTAAAGTTGATTCTTGCTAAATTATCTACTAAACACCACAAACAATACAGGTAAGGGAAGCAAATTAAATTTCGTTGTACGTCAATAGACAATGAGCAGAAAGTTAAATTTAAACACATGAGTAAATACGACAGTTACGATTATTCGCAATTAGTAAAACCGTCCTGGGCGCCTCCTGCCTGGCTTTTTGGTCGCGTATGGAAAATTCTTTATATTCTGATTGCGATTTCTTTCGGCAAAGTTTTTTTAATGGTTATGTATCATCGATTTGCACCCGTAGTTATCCTGCCTTTTACTCTTAACTTGGTTTTCAATTTTACTTTTACCCCTTTACGGTTCGGGTCAAAAAATAATCCATGGGCAGTTGTAGATGTTATCCTTATTCTCAGTACGCTAATTTGGGCGATGATTACAATCTGCCCGCTTATGCATTGGGCAGCCTATATGCAAATCCCTTATTTGCTTTGGATGGCGTATGTTACAGTATTACAAATAACCATCACGTATTTAAACAAATGAATGAGTGAAAACCTGTGATCGTTTGGCCGGATGCAAAAATATGGAAAGTCATTTAATAATCTTCTGTAAAAACAGCATCAAAACCCGACATGAAAAATTTGAGTTGATTCCTGTTGAGTAATCTATTAAAAGCCACAAAGAAACTTATTTAAAAAGTTGTGGCCGGGTCCCGCGCAACGGAGGCTTGTGAACCCCGTCAGGTCCGGAAGGAAGCAGCGGCAGCAATGTCCACCATGTGTTGCGGTAAACCCGGTCACCAGAATACCAATCCGTTTGCTTCGGCTAACTTTGTTGGCATCGTCGTCGGCTTCCTCAACGTATAAGTAATACGCCTGCGGAGCCTCCTTCTCGCCGCCTCGTTATCCTTTGCAAACGAATCGGCATAGATTAAGCTGTAACGGTATAGTTCATTAAGGAGTGAAATTGGAATATCAGGTCATCGCCCGAAAATTCAGACCGCAAAATTTTGAAGAAGTTGCCGGACAGGAACCTGTTGTCAAAACTCTGCGTAACGCCATCGGTCAGGGTCGCGTGGCGCATGCTTTTCTGTTTAGCGGCCCGCGCGGCGTTGGGAAAACTTCTGTCGCCAGAATTCTGGCCAAAGCGCTCAATTGTGAAAAAGGACCGACGGCCACTCCCTGCAATGTTTGCTCCAATTGCAAAGAGATAACCAATAACTCTTCAATGGATGTGCGTGAAATCGACGGCGCTTCCAACCGCGGCATTGATGAAATCCGGGAACTGCGGGAAAACGTCAAGTTCGCTCCGGCCACGTCCAGATACAAAATTTATATTATTGACGAAGTACACATGCTGACTGATCCGGCTTTCAACGCGCTTTTAAAGACGCTGGAAGAACCTCCGGCTCATGTGATTTTTATTTTTGCCACAACCGAAAGCCATAAGATTCCCGCCACTATTCTTTCGCGCTGCCAGTGCTATGATTTTCGCAGAATATCTCTTAAGGAAATAATCGCTAACTTGGGGCTTGTTGCCGCCAGGGAAGGAATCAAAATCAGCCCGATTGCTCTTTCCTGGATTGCCGAAGCCGGCGACGGCAGTATGCGCGACGCGCAAAGTGTTTTTGATCAGGTCATTTCCTATGCCGGACTGGATATCAAAGACGATGATGTGGAAGAAAGTTTGGGGCTGGCCGACCGGAAATATCTTTTCCGCCTCTCTGATGCGGTCTTGAAGCAGGAGGCAGGCGCGTGCCTGATTATTCTCGAGGAAGCATATCTGGCAGGCATAGATATGAAACATTTTTATCAAATGATGCTGAAGCACTTCAGAAACCTGCTTCTGGTTAAAATTGCCGGCGACGACAGTGCTTCATTTGATATAGCGCCGGAACAAATTGAAACGTTGAAAAATCAGGTGCGGGAAATATTGCGCGAAACCCTGCAGCGCTATATGGAAATTCTGATCGCGGAAGAGGGAAGTTTCCGCCGCTCTCAGGAGCCGCGCATGAAACTGGAAACCATCATTGTTAAAATGGCTTATCTCACGCCCATAATTCCGCTGGGTGAAATTATTTCAACCATTGAGAACATTGAACAAAAACTGCTCAGGGGATTGCCGGCAGAAGCACAAAATAACGCTCCGCGGGTTTCAGAAAATAAATCCTCATACGATACACTATCAAACGCAAAGGCGCGAACCGATGTTATTGCTGATTCCAATAAAGAAAAACATTCTTCTGCGAATGATGCGACGGATTTAAAAACTCTGTGCGACAATTTTAAAAAATTTATTAAAAAAGAAAGCGCGCCTCTGGGGGCAAAAATTGATTCCGCCGAGATTTTAAATTATGAAAACGACTGCCTGACGATGGGTTTCCCGAAGAGCAATATTTTTTTAGAGGAAATAAAAACAACGCAAAAAGAAAAGCTGGAACAGATTGCCAAGGCGTTTTTTCAGAAAAACATAACAATAAAAATTGAAACGTTAAATGCGGAAAATGGTGGCGCGAATGGAAATAATGTGAAGAGCCATGCCAGTATTTTAAATGATATAAAACGTGAAGCGATGAATCAACCGCTTTTGAAGAAAGTAATGGATGAACTTTCCGATGCCAAAGTGGTGGAAATCAGAGTGCAGACGGAAAAACAGTAGGAGGATTTAAAAGGTGCAAAATTTTAATACAATCATGAAGCAGGCCAAAAAGATGCAGGAGCGCATGGGGCAACTGCAAAAGGAACTGGAGACGAAAACCGTCGAAGCCGATGCCGGCGGCGGTATGGTTCGCGTGGTGGTGAACGGCAAATTTGAAATAGTATCATTAAAAATTGAAAAGGAAGTAGTCAATCCCGAAGATATAGAAATGCTGCAGGATTTAGTTGCTGCCGCGGTGAACGAGGGAATCCGTAAAGCTCAGGAAATGGCTTCATCGGAAATGGGAAAAATTACCGGTGGATTGAATATTCCCGGATTTTAATAATGGAACGTTTATGAAAGCATACGCACAACCTATCAAGAAACTTATCGCCGAACTGGGAAAGCTTCCCGGTATCGGTGAAAAAACTGCCGCGCGGCTGGCCAATTATATCCTGCGTTCCACGCAGGATGATGTAATAAAACTCGCGGAAAGCATCATCGAAGTAAAAAGAAAAATCAAGCTGTGCCGGACTTGTCTGAATCTGACGGAGGAAGACACCTGTTACATTTGCCGCGACACCTCCAGAGATAAAGAAATGATTTGCGTTGTGGAGGATCCCGACTCCCTGGCGGCGATAGAAGAGTCCGGCGGATACCGCGGAACTTATCATGTTCTGCACGGCGCTCTGGCGCCGCTGGATGGAATAGGACCGGATAATCTGAGGATCGGCGAGCTTGTCCAGCGAATTAACGAAGGCAATGTCAAAGAAATAATCATAGCCACAAATACTAATGTTCAGGGCGAGACCACAGCGTTGCTCTTGACCCGGATGTTCAAAGAAAAAAATATCAAGTTGACGCGCATCGCGATGGGTATGCCGATGGGTGGAGATTTGAAATATGTGGATAAGATGACAATCTCGAAGTCCCTTGAATTCAGACGTGGTATGTAATGAAAAGTTTGGAGATGGGCTCATTTCAGCTCAGAATCTTTTTTCGGGCATAACGCCCGAAAAAATCTTCAATTCGCTTTTCATGAACCCATCTCCAAACTGTACCTTTGTTAAAAAGGATTGATTCTTTATGGTTGCGGAAATTAAAACCAAAACAACTTTGCGGCGGATTAATGTAAAGAAAATCACCAAAGCGGTGAAGAAGCTTTTTATCGAAGCCAATACCACTTTGGGCGAAGACGTTGTCGAAGCGCTAAAACAGGCGCTCTCCCGTGAGGAATCCGAAACCGGCAAACAGGTACTGCAGAAAATAATTGAGAACGCTGATATCGCCCGCCGCAAAAAAATGCCCATCTGTCAGGACACGGGTCTGGCGGTTGTTTTTGTGGAAATGGGGCAGGATGTTCATATAACCGGCGGAGAATTACATGCGGCGATTGAAGAAGGAGTGAGACAGGCCTACGAAGAAGGCTATTTGCGCAAATCCGTCTGCGATCCATTTACGAGAAAAAATACCACCGACAATCTGCCCGCGATCATTCATGTGGATGTTGTTGCAGGTAGTCATTTGAAAATCATCGCCATGCCCAAGGGCGGCGGAAGCGAGAATTGCAGCGCCGCGAAAATGCTGACGCCTTCGGCGGGAATTGAGGGAATAAAAAAATTCGTTCTCGAAACTGTCGAGAATGCCGGCGCCAACCCCTGTCCGCCCATAATTGTAGGTGTGGGCATCGGCGGGTCTCTCGATCAAGCCTGTGTGATGGCGAAGAAAGCGCTCTTAAGGCCGGTTGGCGAACAAAACAGAGTTGACGAACGCGCGGAGCAGATCGAAAAAGAATTATTGGAAAGCATCAACAATCTGGGTATCGGTCCCGCAGGTTTAGGCGGAATGGTTTCAGCTCTGGCCGTTCATATCGAAATGATGCCGTGCCACATTGCATCGCTTCCGGTGGCGGTGAATATACAGTGTCATGTGGCGCGCCACAAGGAAGCGGTTTTGTGAAACACTTAAGTAAAAACTAGGTAATATTCTCAGATAGTCATCGGTGAAACACGAGTGTAATTATGAGTGCAAAACCAAAAGGAATTCTTTATTACATTATTCCACAATATGATGAAGTGACTTTATTTGCAATGAGTTATACTTGCGTCCTGTTATTTGTTTTCAATTTCCATTCGGTAAATTGGGGAGAAACCTTAGAATTAGATAGGGATGGTGCTGTTGTATATATATTTATGATATTAGTTTTTTTCTTGGGTCTTCTTTTATCAATGTATCACGCTTTTACCGATCGTCCCAAATCACAAGTAGAAAAGTTTTTAATGTTATTTTTTGCTGTCACACTGAATGGTTTTAGTGGTTTTTGTGGAGGAGTATACGCCTTAAGCAGAACAGACAGTTGGTTTATAATATTTCCTGTTTTGAATATTGTAAATGCTTTGGTTCTGCTTTTTATGTTCAAAACTCATATAGTTGATGAAAATAATATAGAAGATGACAATGCATCTCTCATTCAGATCATTTTTACCGCCATCGTTGTGGTCACTCTCTTTGTTGTATGTAATTACATCTATAAGTTAATTTGGATAGAAACTCTTTCTGTCTGCATAGTATATGCGACTAATTTAGGCAGGAGAATTCAACCATTGATTTTGCGTGTAAATTAACCTTAGTTAAAAGGAAATGATAGTAGGAATAACAAACAAGTAAAAAATGGAAGCACGAAAAATTAAAACACCTTTAACAGAAGAAATTATCACTTCGCTTCATGCCGGTGATATGGTTTTGTTGAGTGGTGAGGTTTATACGGCGCGCGATGTTGCGCACAGGCGTTTGTATGAAGCTCTGCTCAAAGGAGAAAAACTGCCGGTCGATTTGTCGCATGCAGTTATATTTTACGCGGCACCCACTCCCGCGCCGCCGAAAAAAGTCATCGGTTCCATCGGTCCCACAACCAGTTACCGGATGGATTTTTTCACGCCGAAATTAATTGAAGCCGGACTTCGGGTAATGATCGGCAAGGGCAACCGTTCCCCTGAAGTTGTGGAAGCCATCAAAAAAAATAAAGCGGTCTATTTCGGTGCGATTGGCGGCATCGCTGCCCTGATGTCTCAATGTGTCAAAAAAGTGGAATTGATCGCTTATGAAGATTTGGGACCGGAGGCGATTAGAAAACTCACGGTCAGAGATTTACCGCTTGTGGTTATCAACGATTTTCAAGGCAATGATCTCTACTCTTCTGCACAAAAAAAATATCGTATCTAATCGATATAACAAGCCTTTATCATTTTCGTGAAAATATGTTGACTGGATTTTGCTTCTATATTATGGATGACAGTCATTTTTTGTAACGTTAATAAGGAGACGAAGATAAATGATAGAAGTTAGATGGCATGGACGCGGCGGTCAGGGAGCGGTAACGTCGGTGGAATTACTGGCTGTAGCGGCAATCGCCGCCGGAAAATATGCTCAGGGGTTTCCCAGTTTCGGTCCGGAAAGAAGAGGTGCGCCTGTTGCCGCTTTCACCCGTATTGACGATAAAAAAATCAACGTCCGTTCGGGAATCTATGAGCCCGATGTGGTGCTGATTCTGGATTCCAGTCTGATCGGCCTGGTCAATGTTACCGACGGTCTGAAACCGGGCGGCAAAATAATTGTCAACACGCCGAAAACGCCGGATGAAATTCGCAAGACTTTGAATTTCAGCGGCACGGTGGCCACCGTTGACGGCACAGGCATCGCGCGCAAGGAAATGGGCGTGCCCATTGCCAACACCACGATGATCGGAGCTTTGTTAAAGGTAACTGGAGTCATGGGTCTCGACTCCATGAAAGAATCGGTGGAGCACCGGTTCGGCAGAATCGCCCAGAAGAATCTCAACGCGATGAAACGCGCTTACGACGAAATTAAAATAAGCAATTAAGGGGTATATCCATTATGGCATTAAAAACATGGAGAGAGCTTCCCACGGGCTGTGTTGTTATAGAACCGGGCAGCGCCAGTGAATATCATACAGGAAGTTGGCGGTCGCAAAGACCGATTTGGAACAATTCAAAATGCATCAAATGCGGCATCTGTTACGTGTTTTGTCCGGAAGGCTGCGTACAGCAGGGCGAGGACGGTTTTTTCGCGGCGAATATGGATTACTGCAAGGGCTGCGGCATTTGCGCGCATGAATGCTGGCCCCGCGCCATAGCAATGGTGGAGGAGGGATAACATGGCCAAGCGCATTGGAATGGAAGTAGCAGTTGCCGTGGCGGAAGCAGTTGGTCTGTGCGATATCGATATGGCGGCCGTTTATCCCATTACGCCCCAGTCGCACATTGCCGAACATCTCTCCGACCTTGTCGCCGATGGTAAAATAGACGCGGAATTTGTGACGGTGGAATCGGAACATTCAGCGATGAGCGCTGTCATCGGCGCGTCCGGAACCGGCGCACGTTCGTATACCGCGACCAGTTCGCAGGGATTGATGTATATGCACGAACTGCTGCCGATCGCTTCAGCGATGCGTCTGCCGATAACCATGGCCATAGCCAACCGGGCGGTTTCCGGTCCCTTGAATATTTTAAATGATCATTCCGATATTATGCCCCAGCGCGATTCCGGCTGGATTTCCATTTTTGTGGAAAACGGACAGGAAGCCATTGATATGTCGATCATTGCTTTTAAAATCGCCGAGCATAAAGATGTAATGCTGCCGGTCAATATCAATATTGACGGTTTTCAGTTAACGCACATGGTGGAACCTTTTGAGATGCCGTCGCAGGAAGAGGTAAATAAATTCCTGCCGCCTTTTGTGCCGCACGCGACATTGCATCCCGCGAAACCGGTGACGATGGGCGCTTTTGCCATGTCCGATTATTTTCCGGAAATCATGAAAGCAAAAGACGAAGCCCTGAAAAATTCTAAAAAAGTCATTCTGGAAGTCTGGGATGAATGGGCTAAAATGTTCGGCCGCGCTTACAAACCCGTGGAAACTTACAAGGCCGAAGACGCGGAAATTCTGATGCTGACGATGGGTTCGATGGGTGAAACGGCGCAGATGGCAATTGATGAGCTTCGCGCCAAAGGCATCAAAGCCGGTCTTGTCAAATTAAGATTATGGCGTCCCTTCCCGTTTGAGGAAATTAAAGCCGCGGTGAAAAACGCAAAGAAACTAATCGTGACCGACCGCGCCAATTCTTTTGGCGGTCCTGGCGGCCCTGTGTTTTCAGAAATCAAGTCCACTCTTTATAATGAGGCTCAGCGTCCTCTGATTTACGATTATATCTACGGACTGGGCGGGCGCGATGTTCCGGTAAGTGATTTTATCGGCATGTTTGAAAGAGTGCTGAAGGATACGGCCAACAAACTGGTTGACACCTATGAATTTTGGGGGGTGAGAGAATAATGAGTATCGTAGAAAATTTTGATTTATTTGCCCCGCGTCTGATTAATAAGAAAGAATTGTTGTCTTCCGGCCACCGCGCCTGCTCCGGCTGCGCTGAAGTTCTGGCCGTGAGGCTCATGGCAAAGGCTCTGGGTGAAAACACCGTCATTGCCTCCGCGACCGGCTGCATGGAAATCGTATCCAGTATGTTTCCCACGACCGCCTGGAATGTTCCCTGGATTCACGTCGCTTTTGAAAACGCGGCTTCAGTCGCTTCCGGTATAGAAGCGGGCCTCAAAGCACTGCGCAAGAAAGGCAAGATTGACGACCGCTATGTAAAAGTCGTCGGCATGGGCGGCGACGGAGCCACTATGGACATTGGATTCCAGGCTCTTTCCGGAGCGATGGAACGCGGTCACGATATGATTTACGTCTGCTTTGATAACGAAGCCTATATGAACACGGGCATTCAGCGTTCCAGCGGTACGCCGATGGGCGCTTCCACTACGACTGCCCCGGCAGGTAAAGTAAGTTCAGGACAAAAAACGTGGAAAAAGAACATGCCGGAAATCATGGTTGCCCACGGCATACCTTATGTAGCAACGGCTTGCCCCAGCTATCCATTGGATTTTATCCGCAAGATGGAAAAAGCCAAAAGCATCAAAGGTCCGTCCTACATTCATTGTTTTTCTGTGTGTCCGACAGGCTGGCGCTGTCCTTCGCATATGGCGGTTTCCATGGGACGTCTGGCTGTCGAAACGGGAGTGTTCCCTCTTTATGAAGTAGAAGACGGACATTATCGTCTTTCGCCGGATATGCCGAAAAAACTAAAACCGATTAAGGATTACTTCAAGGGGCAGGGACGTTTCCGCCACTTGAGCGCCGAGGAAATTGATACAATTCAGGGGAAGGTAACCACTGAATTCAAGAAGCTGACGGAAAAAGCGAAATTTCTCAAATAGGCAATAAGTAAGTTTGAAAGAATACCGAGGTGAAAAAAGAATGACCAAAGCCATCAGTGTTGCAGCAAAAACAAAACAAATAGTAAAAAAACACGGAAACGATAAAAGTGCGATGATTGCCGTGTTGCAGGATATTCAGGAAGCTTTCAATTACCTGCCGAAAGAAGCGTTGAAGACAGCCTCTAAAGCGATGAAAGTTCCTTTCAGCCGTGTTTATGAAGCGGCCACTTTTTACACAGCCTTTAGTTTGAAACCGCGCGGTAAAAATATAGTCAAAATCTGCATGGGCACTGCCTGTCATGTCCGTGGCGCCTCCGCCCTCGAGGACAAGTTCGAACGCACGCTGGGCATCAAACCGGGTGAAACCACCAAGGACAATAAGTTTTCGCTGGAAACCGTCAACTGTGTGGGCGCCTGCGCGCTGGGACCTGTTGTGGTTATTAACACCGAATATCACGGTCAAATGACCATGAAAAAGATAGATAAAATTATCGATAAAATCAACGAAGAGGGGGCGCAGCAATGAAAGAAGCTTCTGATGTTCAAGCCCACCAGGTTATGGAAGAATTGAGATTAAATTACGGTCCCGATAAAAAGTTTGTTACTGTTTGCGCCGGTACCGGCTGTCGAGCATACGGCAGTCTCAAGGTCAAAGAAGCGCTCGAAGCCGAAATAAAAAAACAAAATATGGAAGTGGAAGTCCTTGCCACCGGTTGTTTAGGCTTTTGCGAAAAAGGGCCAATGCTTGTAATCCATCCCGATAAATATTTTTACAAGTCGGTAAAAGTGGAAGACGTGCCGGAAATAGTTTCCAAAACAGTAGGCAAAGGAGAAGTTATCAGCCGTCTGCTCTACCGCGATCCGGAAACGAAAAAAACCCTGTTCAGGGAAGAGGACCTGCCCTTCTACAAGAAACAGCTTCGTGTGGTGTTCGGCTCCAATGGAATGCTTGATCCGACAAAAATTGACGATTATCTGGCCATTGACGGTTATCAGGCTCTGGTTAAAGTTCTTTCAGAGATGACGCCTGAAAGTGTCATCTCTGAGGTGAAGAAAGCCGGCTTGCGCGGCCGCGGTGGCGGCGGATTTCATACGGCCGTCAAGTGGGAAGGCGTGCGTAAGGCGCACGGCGAACCCAAGTATGTGATTGCCAACGGCGATGAGGGCGACCCCGGTGCTTACATGGACAGAAGCCTCATGGAAGGCAATCCCCACAGCATTATCGAAGGCATGATTATCGGCGCTTATGCCGTTGGTGCGCACGAAGGTTATATCTACGTCAGAAACGAATATCCGCTGGCGGTAACGCATCTGACAATGGCGATTGAAGCCGCCAGAGAAAATGGTCTTTTGGGTAAAAAAATTCTGGGTACCGATTTTTCGTTCGATATTAAGATTAATAAAGGCGCGGGAGCCTTCGTCTGCGGTGAATCATCCGCTTTGTTTGCTTCAATTGAAGGCCGTGCCGGTGAACCGCGTGCCAAATATGTCCACGCCGTGGAAAAAGGTCTTTATGACAAACCCACCGTTCTCAACAACGTGGAAACGTGGGCCAATGTTCCTCTGATCATTAATAAAGGAGCGGACTGGTATGCCTCCATCGGCACTGAAGGCTCCAAGGGAACAAAAATATTCTCACTGGTCGGCAAGATTAACAACACCGGTCTTGTTGAAGTTCCCATGGGCACGACTCTTTACGAAATTATCTACGACATGGGCGGCGGCATCCCCAATGGCCGTAAGTTCAAAGCCGTGCAGACCGGCGGTCCTTCGGGCGGCTGTATACCGGAGAGCCTGCTCGATACTCCCGTTGATTTCGACAAACTCTATGAAATCGGTTCGATGATGGGTTCCGGTGGTATGATTGTTATGGATGACCGCTCCTGTATGGTGGATGTTGCCAAATACTTTACCGCCTTTTTACAGGATGAATCCTGCGGCAAATGCGTTCCCTGCCGTGAAGGTGTTCGCCGCATGAGAGAAATTCTCGATGATATCTGCGCGGGCAAAGGACGTGAAGGAGACGTGGAGCTTTTGGAAAAAATAGCCACCGGCGTGGCGGACGGCTCACTTTGCGCGCTGGGCGGCAGTGCTCCCAATCCGGTGCTCAGCACCATCAAATATTTCCGGGAAGAGTATGAAGCTCACATCAAAGATCACCGCTGTCCCGCGGGCGTATGCAAAGCGCTTATTACCTACAGCATTGATCCTGAGAAATGCACCGGCTGCGGTCTGTGCATCAAGGTCTGTCCCACGCAGGCCACCAGCGGTGAAAAGAAGAAAGCTCATAAAATCGACAATGATAAGTGCACCCGTTGCGGCGCGTGTATTGAAAGCTGTAAATTTGATGCAATCAACGTGAAGTAGAGGTAGGATAAATCATGGTAAATTTGACTGTTGACGGAAAAAATATATCAGCGCCCAAAGGAACAATGCTGCTGGAAGCAATCCGCGGCGCGGGCATCTCTATTCCCACCCTGTGCGCGCACGAAGCCGTTTCGCGTTCCGGCGCTTGCAGACTTTGCGTGGTCGAAATTAAAAAAGGGAATCGGACCAGAATAGTCACGTCCTGTCTTTATGCCGCTGAAGAAGGGCTTGTTGTGGATACCAAAAGCGAAAGAGTGCTGAATGTCCGCCGTCTGGTTATGGAATTGCTTTTAGCGCGTTGTCCCGAATCCGAAGTTCTGCAAAAGCTCGCTAAAGAACTCTGTGTAGAGCCGCAGGCAAGATTTGTTACGGATACGGATAAAGGCAAGTGTATTTTGTGCCGTTCCTGCGTGCGTGTCTGCGAAGAAGTTGTCGGCGTGAGCGCCATCGGCCTTTTCGCCCGCGGTTCTCAGAAAACCGTCGGCACGCCTTACGATGAAAAATCGGACGTGTGCATCGGCTGCGGCGCCTGTGTCTATGTTTGTCCTACCGGCCATATTGAAATGACTTCAACAGGCGACAAACGTAAAATATGGGGACGCACATTCAAGATGCAGACCTGCGATAAGTGCGGCAAGTTCTTCGCTCCGGTTGATCAGTTAAAATTTATCAGTAAAAAAACAGGAGTGCCGCTTAGCGAACTGACGATTTGCACGGAATGCCGTTCTTAATTTAAGCTGATAGCAAAGACGGCTGTTTGTCAAATATAATCAGGTCCCGGGTTCGTATATGGAAGCCGGGACCTTTTATTTTCCCGATAGGCTGTTTAAAACTTACAACCATTAAAAATGGTAAACAGTTTTAAGCTGGAAGAAATGTCCCTTGGTTGAATTTTCGGCATACACGTCGTAAAGATAAGTGAAGGTAACACTTAACCAGGAGAAACGATAATAAACATCGGCGCCCACGGAAAGCGCTTCTCTGGCACTGTCGCTTACCGCCGCTCCGTTTTGATTTTTATTGCTGCTGATCATCCAGTTGATCGAAGGTCCCAGTTTGAACTTGTCCGTCACATTATAACCCAGAAGACATTGCACGTATAACTCGTCGCCCGGCAGGGTATTGGTGGGTTCGTTTTTCAACCGGAAATAATATTTCACTGCGGCGTCAATGCTGAAATCGCCGAATGATTTGTAAAGAAAAATTGTTGGTTTAATGTCATATTGATTCGAACCGATATTGGCCGTTTTTGAGGCGTCGTAAATACCGGTGGGAAATTTCACAAAAAGCATCGGCAGAATATCAATCGTTTTAAACGGCAGAAAATAACCGGCACCGAGATTAATATCGCCCACGCCCGATGAGTTCTGACTCATGGAGTGAATATCCGTCTCGCCAAAAGGGACAAGAGCGGTTGCGACAAAATCGTGCGAATAATAACAGAGACGCAATAATTCCTGTGCGTTGAAATAATCGAAATTTTTTACGGTAGTATTTCCGTTGTTATTGGTAAATTCATCGGCTGTGTAGACTGAAGTGTAGGTAAGAAAATAAATTCCCTGAGCGCGTGCGCCGTCATAAAAATTAACGGCAAAAGCAACATTTGGAATTATAATCAGAAGAGGTACTAAAATAAAATACAGACGAAACAAGCGAAGTGATAAGAATTTGATCATGCAAACCTCCTGTAATTATATTGAAAGCGTACGCTTATACAGTAATTACCCGCGGATGCAAAGAGAAAATCAATGCTCCGGCTTATATTTTGACGCGGCTTTATTTTCTTGACTCTGGAAAGTCATCTCCATATAATTAATACAAAGTCGCATTCGTTGGCTAACTTTGTTGGCTGCGTCGGCGGCTTCCTCAACGTATTAGAAATACGCCTGCGGAGCCTTCTCCTTGCCGCCGCGTTATCCTTTGAATGCAACATTGTATAATAAGGATATAATTTTAAACCATACAGCCCAAAAAGGATAAAATTTTATGTGGAAGTATAAAGTTATAACTCCCGAAGAAGTTCTTTCTAAAATCGAACCGGGCATGGCCATTTTTCTGGGTACGGGCATGGCGGAACCGCGGACTCTGGTTAAGCATCTTATGGCTTCGGAAGAACCGAATCTTCAGGATCTGGAATTGATTCAACTGGTGAGCCTTGGTGACACGATACCCATTGATGAAAGGTATTCCCGGAAATTCCGCCTGAAGACTTTCTTTTCCGGCTGGATTGCTTCCGAGGCTGTCAGTGAGGGCAGAATAGACCTTATTCCCAGCAGGTTTTCACGTATACCGGGGCTTTTTAAATCCGGCGCCATCCACATTGACGCGACTTTTATTCAGATATCACCGCCGGATGAAAACGGTTACGCTTGTTTACTCGGAGTGGACGTGGAAAGACAGACCATGGATGCGGCAAATCTCGTCGTCGGTGAAGTGAATGCCCATGCTCCACGCGTCATGGGTGATACTCTGGTTCATATGGATGAATTCAATTATTTTGTCGAGTCGACGGAATCTCCGCTTTATATACCCCGGTGGCCAGTGGAAGATATTTTTCTGAAAATAGCCGCGAACATTGCAAACATCATTGAAGACGGAAGTTGTATATCCCTCGGCATAGGACGTCTCTATGAAGCCCTGGCCGTGCAGTTGGCCTCAAAGAAAAATCTGGGAATTCATTCTCCGTTTTTCACCGATGCCTTGATGGACCTTGTAAAAAGCGGCGCGGTGACCAACCGGCTTAAAGGTGTTTTTCGTGGTAAGTGTTCCGCGTCATATCTGCTGGGTAGTGAAAAGCTGATGCAGTGGCTGGATCACAATCCCCTTGTCGACTTTCAGCCGGAAGACGTCATTACCGATCCGAAGGTGATCGGCAGCAATGATAAGATGATAGCCATTCTTCCGGCAAGGAAAATTGATCTTACGGCGAACGTCGCCCTGCACACAGGTAAGGGAGATGTCACCGCCGGTCCGGGAAATGTGCAGGAACTTTTTATGGGCGCGGCGCTGTCGAAAAAAGGCCGGACGATTTTCGGTCTTCCCAGCCGTAACCTCAAGGGCATGCCGAATATTGTTTTGTCTGTTGACAATCTTCCTTTTCAGTTCACCAATCGTGAATCCATGGATCTGGTCGTGACGGAGTATGGTGTGGCTTATCTCATGGGCAAAACCATGCGGGAACGAGCGCAAGCGCTGATTGACATCGCGCATCCCGATGACCGGGCGGCACTGGTCAGACAGGCCAAAGAGGAAAAATTACTTTATGCCGACCAGATTTATTTCCCCGAATCAGGATCTCTTTATCCCTCCAAGGTATGCTGTACCCATGAATTTAAAGATGGTCTGAAGGTTTCTTTCCGGCCAATTAAACCTTCTGATGAGGATCAGATGCGCCTGTTATTTTACCGGTTTTCGGATCAGGCTGTCTATTCCCGGTATTTCACTTCCATAAAAACAATGCCCCATAAAAAAATGCAGGAATATGTTAATGTGAATTACAATCTTGTCATGTCTATTGTAGGCATTGTCGAGGTTGCCGGCGCTGAAAAAATTATTGCCGAAGCGCGTTACGTCCGGACAAAGCAGGATAGTTTTGCCGATACGGCATTTATTGTTGACGAAGAGTATCATAGCAAAGGCATCGCCTCGTATCTTTTTGAATTGTTGATTCGTACTGCCCGGGAGGAGGGTGTCAGGGGATTTACCGCCGATGTGCTGGCAACGAATAAAGCGATGCTGAAAGTGTATGAAAGGTCGCCCTTCCCTGTTCAGACGGTTCTGTCCAGGGGCATCTACGAACTGACAATCCCTTTCACATCGGATCTGAAAGAAAAGGAATGAACTTGCCTCGTAGCGAGCAACGGGGAATTCCAAGTTAAAAATAAGCTACCTGATGGACAAAAACGATTGACGCATTCGACGGGAATCAAAGAGAAGTTTCTATCCCACGATGTAAGTACTTGTTCCCACGGCTATCAACACACCCTCGTCATTGACAAATTCCGTGCGCGTAACGGCGACCCTGTGTCCCAGTCTTAGAATATGGCCGGTGGCCAGAAAATAGGAGCCTTTTCCCGGACGTATATAATCCACCCGCATGTCAATTGTTCCCATGTTGGCAAGGCGTTTAACCAGTTTTTCCAAAGACGCGTCTTTCATCTCGTTGATCACATGTATCTGCGCGATGATACCGCCCGTTAAATCCAGTATGGACGACACGACTCCGCCGTGCATGGTATTCTTTTCAAAATTGCCGATCAACTCTTCCCGCATATCGATTCGCACGACAACTCCCTCGGTTGATATAGAATCGATTTTAATGCCCAGATATTTATTGAAAGGCATCCTTTCCTCGTATACGATTTTTAATTCGTTAAAAAGTAATTCAATCGGTATAGAATCCATATCAAACAAGTCCTCGAAATTTAAATTTCTCAGTGCGAACAAAATATCGAATTACTTTTATCACAGCCATGCTTTTTGTAAAATATTTTTGTTGTCAATCAGCACCCGCATATAATCGAGCTCCAGAGATATCATTTCCGTATCCCTGCGGCGCAGCCACTCCGCGAGCCACGCAAATCGAAGCGCCACGATAAATTCCACCAGATACTTCCAGCTTGTTTTGGAGATAATATTTGCCGCCTTCATATCGGAAATAAAACTTTTAACGAGCTCGCCGGTCAGGCTCTGAGGATCTTCAACCCCGACACAGCCGATTAAGTTAGCCGCGTCATATATTTCCCGTTTGAAACCGCAGAATTCCCAGTCGATCACGCATTTAATGTCATCGGCAGACCAGATAACATTCATCGGGTGATAATCGCCGTGGCAGAAGGCAACCGGAATTTTTTCATACGCGGACATAAAATCTTTTTCCAGAAAACCGGCGATATCATTAATCTCATTTTTGATGTTTTTGTTATAAAGATTAATTTCGCGGATCAATTTGTAAATGTAGTCTTTGAGAGAAAATATATTGCATGAATCGGGGAAAGGCAGCTTTTTCGCTTTTTGGCGCAACTCAATGAGAAAAGCTGCCAGCGCATGGCCGCGCCATTGTTCATACATGTATTTTTGCCGGTTAAGAGGGACTCCTTTTACAAAAGGAATCATCTGCCAGAAATTATTTTTGTGTTTAATGACGTATTCACCTTTTTCACCGGCTAAATACGGCTGGATATGAGCGAGATTTTTATTGGCTAAAAAATCAAGAATCACGGCAATCTGCTTTTTGTGCTCAAAAGATTTCGCGGGTATTTGCTCCAGCACAAAAAAACGGCCATCTTTATCTTCCAGAACAACGCGGAAAACCGAGCGTTCGGGACTTCCCTGAACGGGAATATTATAATGTAATTTTTTAAGTTGTACCTGCCACAGCTCGGCCACAGTTTTAAGTATTTCTTTGCTGAATAAAGGAGTTTTCTGGCTGGCGTGAATATGCGCATTTTTATCTTTATGGATTATGTGCGCCGCGTAGACGACGCCTCTTGCGCATTTATTCCCGGCAATAAAAACATTTTCCGTGTTCTCCCACACAAGCGTTAGATTGCATCCGTTAGGACATTCCCGGCAAATTAAGTTTTCCATATTTCGATTTCCGAAAGATTATTTCAGAAAGCTCCCTGAAAGTCACAGATAAAGTAACGCATATCTTTGGTTATATTGGTGCCCCTGGCGCGAGTCGAACGCGCGGCACACGGATTAGGAATCCGTTGCTCTATCCTGCTGAGCTACAGGGGCAGCCGTTTATAGAAGTTGTCGCGATTTAACATGGTTTGACGTACCTGTCAATTGGAAGAAGGTCTGGATGTAGGATCATCAGGCTTTCTTCTGAGTTCCTGTCCGGCATGATAATAAAAAATGTATTTTCTCCTTTAGCAGTTGCCCGAATATTTCCCTTCTTTCTTTAAGCGTTCGACTTCTTCTTTTTCCAGCACGTTGAAGGCGATTTTGCCGACAAGCGTCTTAGGCAAATCTTCTCTGAATTCTATGGAACGCGGGCAACTCCATTTTATCAGATGTTCGCGACAATAATTAATCAGTTCCTTTTCTGTTTCAGGGGATGCTTCGCCTGGATTCTTCAGGACAACGAAACCTTTCACTACCTGCACCTGCGCTTCATCCGGCACGCCAATCACGCAGACGTCACGAACCTTCGGATGCTTGTAGAGAAGTTCCTCCACCTGTGCGGGATATACATTCATGCCGGAGGATTTAATCATTCTCTTTTGCCGCAGTTTGAAATAAAAGAAACCGTCTTTATCCATTGTTCCGATATCTCCGGTGTGCAGCCAGATTCGTCCATCGGCGTGCTTCTTCAGTGTTTGGGCTGTTTCCTGCGGATGATCCAGATATCCCATCATCACCGCCGGGCCGGAAACACAGATTTCACCATCTTCTCCAAGCGGCGCTTCATCGTTTGTTCCCAGCGTGACAATTTTGGCCAGCATATCCGGAAAGGGCATTCCAATACTTCCTTCCCGATAATGGCCTAAAGGCATAGCCATAATGGCGGTTACCGCTTCGGTAAGGCCGTATCCTTCAAGAAGCTGGACATTGCCGCCCTGTTTTTTTACCATTTCTTCAAATCGCTCCTTGACTGTGCAGGGCAGGGCATCAGCTCCGGAAAAAGTAGCCCGCAGACAGCTTAAGTCCGCTTTCTGCATCTTGGGATCGTGGCTTAACGCATCAAACAATGTGGGGACTCCAACGACAAAAGAAGGCTTTTGAGAACGAATAAGTTGAGCAACCGTCTCCGGCGTGAACTGCGGAACAAGAATACTTTTGCCGCCTCCCATAAAGCAGGCGTTGACGCAAACACCCAGCCCGAAGCCATGGAATATCGGCAGAATGGCCAGAACTGAATCCGCGCCGGAGAGTTTTCCCCATTCGGAGACCATCATCCCTTCGCTGATGAAATTCATGTTGGAGAGCATGATGCCCTTGGGAACGCCGGTTGTCCCGCCGCTGTAAAGAACCACCGCCAGATCATCGGTATCCATTTGTGCCTGAGGCGCTTTGGCGTATTTGCCTTTCATGAGCTCTGCCCACCATCGGACCATCGGATCTTGCGGCACCTTAGGAATGTCGCGGCCTTTGGTTAAATTAAAGGCGATTTTTTTAAAAAGATTCAGATAATCGGGAATGCGTGCCAGAATCAGTGTCTCAAGTGGCGTCGTTTTTTTAACATCTTTGAATTTGTCGTAGAAAACGTCAAGCGTCAGGGCAAAACGGCTTTTGGCCACGTTAAGATAAAATTCAATTTCTTTGACTGTAGACAGAGGATGAATCATACTGCTGACTGCGCCCAGTTTGTTGGCGGCGTAAAAGCAGATGATGCCCTGCGGCGAAGTTGGCATGGAGATGGTTATTCTCTCGTCTTTTTTCAGACCCAGCGCGGCCAGCGCGTCGGCGCAGTGATCGATTTCTGATATAAACTTGCGGTAAGTGGAAGTGTATCCAAAAAAATCATAGGCTATGGAATCGGGATTTTGATCAGCCGTTTGTTTCAACGCTTCATACATGGTAACACGGGGATAATTTATTGTATGTGGAACATGCTGATAAAACTTCAACCACGGTTTTTGCTCATACATACTTGATACTCCTTACTTAAATCTATAAGTTGCGTTTGCCATCGCGAAGAGCGCCTCGCGCGACAGGGAACCCCGGCGTATGCCGGGTGGCAATCTTTCTATTTCGTTTGTCATTACCCGGTTCTTAGACCGGCGCATGCCTGTTAACGGGGTGATCCAGTATTATTTTTTCTAGATTCCGCCCGTACGGGAATAACAATGGGCATGATATTCCTGATTCTTTTTTCTATGAACCATATCAATTTATGATTCTGCCCAATTACTTACAATGTTAACAATCTTTTATATTTTACGCCAATAAAAAAATAAATTAGTTTTCCCCTGTTTCAAATAATTATCTTTTTTAAATATACTTTCTTTCAACTGGTAATCAATATTTAATGGACATACAAGACGAGACTTCCTATAGTTTAACAATTACAGAAGCAATGTCTTATCGTTGACAGTTATTTTATAGCGTGGGGCGATAAAACCATTTCACGTGGGTTCGATTCCTAGGCGCTTCGCCATATCAACTTGGAATAATTTTGTTTAATTGAAAATAATTTGATCCAGGATCAATTCAAGCAGTTGATACAATATTTCAAATGACGATAATCAAATACCATTGCGGGAGTTTTGCTTAATCAGACATGAATAGAAATATATAGTATTTACTGCTCAACGAGCCAATCCAGGGCTTCCTCTTTTGTTTTCTTTAAAACTATACTTTTATTTCCTGTGAACATAATAACAGCATTGTGTACTATTTTCATAAGGCCTTCAACCCCTACACTAGCGACTACTTTCACATACGGGTCACAATATTTGGCGAATTCTTTGATAGTCTGGTTTATTTCATTATTGAATTTTCCGTCTTTGACGTATATCAGGCCATATATTGACTTTGGAGGCTCCTTTACAACCACCTTTTTTATACGTTCCGTTATGTCTATAAACTCTTCAGTCGTTTGGCTGGCGATGTCCATATAAAGAATCATTTTACCTTTGTGTTGAATCCACTGGTAACTTGGCATAATACACCTCCCCGAAAATTTTCTTATAGTATAACACTGTAAGAACTGGGAATCAAACATGACAAATGACGCCTTGCCTTATATCGGACGTTATACCTTCAAATGAATACTGCCATGTATGTTTCAATCTGTAATAAACAAAATTTATTGCAACCAATTATCTGTGCCTAGGAGTGGCGACCAAACGGGGAAAGGCAGTTAACGCAGGTTCTTTGTTCATTGTTTAATATTCGTGTTCCTTCCGCAGTATGTAAAGTTCCATCGCTTGCAGTTGTTCTGTTTTGGGCTTGTAAAAATCGCTGACATTCTTTTTGTAGATATCGTAGATGACCCGGCCGGCATTCGGATTCAGATTAACATAAAAATTGAAAACACTAAGAAGAACCTCGGGATTTTTGACATCACTGAAGCGCAGGGGACTTTTATTAACAAAGCGAATTTCCGGCGGAATAGAGGGAAGGAGTGTTTTGTGGATTAAGATGGCGGCATTCTTTTCAAAGTATAAAAGACGCCATTCATCTCCGGATTTTAGAAAGGCAAAAATCAAGGGTAGTTCCCGGTAATGAATTATCGCTATTTTGAATGGGTACTTTTTCGTAAAACGCCTTATAGCCTCACTGGTCACAGGACCGCTGGTAAATACAAAGTAGTCAGGAGCAACTTGTTTACTAAAAGGCAATAAACGGGGATCGATGAAGACCTTGTAGTCAGGATAGAGATCCCATAGCAGGTAACCGCCGATGACATAGTCGTTGAAGATCGGACCTTCCAACCGGCATTTCTTCAGGAAAGACACTTCTTTTGCCGGAACGCAACTATCGAGTCCGGCGCCGAACCATTTGTTGTCAACACCATATCTGAGAGTGAAATAGGAGATGTTAATAAAAAAGAATATAAAGACGAGCAGAGATAAGATAGTTGCTCTGTCGAGGATGCTCTTCAATTTCATCTGGTGTATCTGGTAGAAGAATGAGAAAAAAAAGGCCAAAGGGAAGAAGTAAGATGCCCTGCCTGTTTCCATGCCTTTCCAGTATAAAGCGGCATTGATTATCAGTAAGGTAAAGTCGCAGGTTCTCTTTTTGATTAATTCATAGAGAAAAAGGCAACCCAGAAAAAACAGCATCGTAGTCATCATCCAGGCGGTTTGACCCAGCCTTGAAAAGAAAACATTGATATCCTTCAAGTATGGCCAGAGGCTTAAGTGGGCGCGGGTATATTGGTTTTGTAAGAGCTCGCCGGAAGTTAGCCTGTCATAAGTGCACACCAGGTAATCCATGCCATAAGGATTCAGAAGAGTGGCCATCCCGGATAAAACGCATGCAGCTCCGAAATGAACAAGTTCTTCAGTAGTAAATGATTCCCGGGGAAAGAAAATTCTGTTTAAAAGTTCGCCGATTAAGGCCAGAGTAAGAAAGGCAAGACCGGCAGCGAAGGCGCCGTGAAGATTAACCCAGATGGCGAAAATAAAAGGATAAAGATAAAAAAGGAATTTCTTGCGCGTCAACTTGACGCAAAAAAAGATAAATACAGTCCAGCAAAATAGTAAGAATGAAAACAATTCCGGCTTATAGTAGTTGCAGGCCATGGAGCAGACGATACCAATGGCGGCAATAAGAGAGACAGTGGTTACATCTAATCGCTGGCGGATCAAGCGGAGAAAAAGATAAAATGAAAGAAAAATTCCCAGAAATACGAGCCACTGAAAGATCCACAAGCCAAACCCGCCCATAAATCTGTAAATCAGGTAAATAGAGATACTTCCCAAACAAGTATTGTAAATCCAAGTTGGATCAGCAGGTGTCCAGGAAAAGATTGAATGGTCTATCGTGAGGGTGTGGTGGGTCAGATAATATTTACCCAGCGCCATTTGCCACCATAAGTCATAATCTACTTTATTCACAGGATATCTCAGCAGGATCAACACGGGTAGAAGCGCTATCACGACCCATTTCATGCAACGGGAAGAAGTCAATTTTTGCGAGAAAGCAAAGAAAGAATATATTATTGATGTGTAATGGTTTCGGGTATTATCCGGGTCATGGCCTTGCTGATTTTTTTTATCCGCGTTTACTTTGCTCACAATTTTTTTTCTCTTATTTTTTAATAAATGTCAAACCATTGCTTATGTTGACTGTACCCTCTTTCAATCGGTAATCATCAATTTAGAGGACTGCCAAACACTGTGGATTGGTAGGTTGCTCCTGCGGCTTCCTTCTTGTTATCAATATTTTTCTGCGAATTCGACGGCCCCCGTACAAGAAAAGTTTTGATCTCAATTATTGCCGGTTAATCTTAATTTTGCCTAAAATTAAGATTAACTAGATTATTTTTTTCTTCCTGTAAGTCTCAATTTTCAAAATTAAATTTTTATGCTAGATTACAACCTGTAACCTTCAGCATTTGCAATATTAACACCGATTCATATAAAAAATGTTGTACTAAAAATAAGGAAACTGTCATGAAACGTTATCAATTTACCGTCATTATAATGTTCCTATTTTCATTAAGTGGTTGTGCTTCTCATTTTGTAAAAATAGAAAAGCCCAACACGCCGTTTGAACGTCCAAGTTATACGATATATTCACCTCAGGGGGACGGATGGATTTTCTATGAGAAAGACGAAATAGGGCAACACTATTTATTTTTGGGGTTGCCACAAAATACAAGAACACACACGCTCTACGCAAAGATTGAGGAAATTCCTTCAACAGCAAAATTTGATACACTTCAACAATTCCAGTCTTTTTTCAAGAACATGATAGAAGTTGGGTTTGATCCTCGCCGTTACAAAATAATCGAGGAAAAAATCGAGCCAAATAATAAATTCGGGGATTTATCACTTACATATTATTCCTTGATTGAAGATCATGGTGCCGCATACTTAGGTGATGCACCTTATCTTGTAATGGAAACACTCAATTACGTTTTTATCCACCCATACAAAAAAACTCAACTTATCAATGTGTTCTATTCTGAAAGAGGAAAATCTGGTGAACTGGATAAAAATTTTAGAGAAAAAGCTGAAGCGTTTATTAGCGGACTTAAGTTGAAGAAATAACAAGAGAAACAATGAAATTATTCAACAAAAAATCCATTCTGTTTTTTTTGGCGATCCTGCTTGCCCCTCTTTTTTATTCAGGGTGTGCATTAAACAAGGCGCAGGTGAACCGGCCAGACCTAATAAACAAAAATAAAAATATTTTTATCTATGGCAATGATGATAAAGCAAATATACATTCTACTGTTAGAAAGAACTTTGTCAAATTGGGATTTAACATCGTTGAAAACAAAGAAGAAGCAGGATTGATAGTTGACTATAACGGCAAATGCGGTTGGGACGTGATTCACTACACTTGTGAGCAGTTTAACTTATTTGTTACCGACAATATTTCGGGAGATATCGTATTAAAATCCAAATTCGTGGCCGGGTCACCTTTAAGCGCAAGTTCTCTGATTGACGATATGTTCGACGAAATAAAAGTAGAATTAGACAAAGCCATGGCGAAACCGAACAATTCACCGGACTCTCATTCCTCCGGACGGTGATTATTGTATTGCAACTTTCATCCAGAAATCCTCAAATTTGACGACCTCAAAAAACTGCACCTTGGTAGGTGCAAGCAATACTTTTACGACAATCTTAACTTATTTAAGCAATTAAGTTTTAAGATTTAAGTAGAAAACGATTTAATACCGAAGCAAGCGCAACCTTTAATTACTTAAGACTTAAAACTTTAATCATCTGTTTATGAATCAAGCCGTTGCTGGCCAGAAGGCTCGGCGATTGCAAATTCCACTTGCTCCCAGCGATATCGGAAATAACGCCGCCAGCTTCTGTAACCAAAAAACAGCCTGCGGCCGTGTCCCAGGGTTTGAGTTTTAATTCCCAGAAACCGTCAAACCGTCCGGCCGCAAGATAAGCAAGATCCAAGGCCGCCGCTCCAGCTCGCCGGATGGCCTGAACATTTACAGCCATCGCCTTAAAGTAATCAAGGTTGTTTTCTTTGCTTTCCCTGATATCATAAGGAAACCCGGTAGCCAGAAGACTGCGGGAAATATTCTTTAACGGAGAAACGGATATTTTCTTACCATTTAATTTTGCACCTTTTCCATGCTGGGCAACAAACATTTCGTCCCGCATCGGATCATAAACTACTCCCAGAATTACTTTACCGTCTTTTTCCAGTGCGATGGAAACACAGAAGACGGGATATCCGTGAGCATAATTTGTCGTCCCATCGAGAGGGTCAATTATCCAGCGCAGTTTACCCGCGCCGGCAATTGCCGGCGATTCTTCCGATAAAATTCCATGATTGGGAAATTTCCGGTTAATTTCCTCAATAATCAAATCTTCGGACATTTTATCCGCTTCGGTAACCAGATTAATTTTGCCCTTGTAATGAATTTTGTGCGTCTTGGTAAATTTTCCCTTCAATAACGCGCCGGATTTTCGCGCCAACTCAACAGCAAATGTTTTGTATTGCAACATATAAAAAGACTCCTACCAAACCATTTCGCTTGTAATTACCACCTTACAGGCGGTAATTACCGGTAAGGTACAGATGTTATTTACTGTGCGCTCCCCTTACGGGATGCGCTTCCGGTCTTCACCTAACTTTGTTGGCTTCGTCGTCGGCTTCCTCAACGTATTATTAATACGCCTGCGGAGCCTCCTCCTTGCCGCCTCGTTATTCTTTGAAATCGAAATGGTATTAATTTATAGTAATAAAAATTAACATCGTTAAACCTACAAAATAATAAACAGTTTAATTTTAAATAGTTGTATTACAATAGAATTAATGCTAAATAAACAAAAATAATATTGTTACCGGTGATTTTATATGTTTGTAGAAAAAACGCCAGATGATAATTCGCAACGGTTAAGGGAAAAAAGAGAAGCTCTGGGGCTTTCTCTTGAAGATCTGTTCAAGAAAACACGCGTAAGAGTTGTCTATCTGCAAGCTATAGAAAATGAAGAATTTCATTTACTGCCGGTTCCCATTTACGCAAAGAATTTCATAAAAATTTATGCCCGCGCGTTAGGGGTTGATAGTGGACCGATAATAAAAAAATACGAAGATTATCTTAACTCCCGGAAAGAAGCGCCGGTACAGACGCCGGAAGATGTGTTGGAGGAAAAACATCTTTTTGCGCAAATCACCAGTCTAAAAACTTATGTGTCGATTATTTTTGTTTTAATAGCCGTTATCATTGTTTCTTGGTTAATTTTCAGACAATATGAATCATCTCCAGATATAATTAACTCAAGCAACAGTATCACTAATGCTGTTCAGGAAAATAAAGAGCAAAATGTAAAATCTTCGTTAAATACGGCGGTTCCCGCGACTGAGCAGATAGAATCTAATCCCGCGCTAGCGCAAAACAAAAAAAATAAACAATTGCCGGTTAAGACGCAAACGGCTTCCACTTACGCCGGTAGTGAAAATAATGACATAAAACCTTTTAAAAAACAAATTTCGTTACTGGTTGAAAATACCCAGGTTGCATCTAGCGGAGAAACCAGTCTTTTGATTATTAAAGCGACTGAAGAAACATGGATGCGGATAAAAGCCGATCAAAACCCATCGTTTCAGGTTTTGTTAAAACCCGGAGAAAAACTTGAACGCAGAGCAATGAGCTTTAATATTGATATTGGCAATGCAAACGGAGTTAAATTACAATTTAGAGGCAAGAGTATAGAAAACCTTGGGAAGCCGGGCGAGGTAGTCCACTTGCGATTGCCATAATTAAAAAGAATAAAAATAAAAGAGGTAGCATTATGCCTGAAATAGGCATGCGGGAATTAATAGTAATATTGGTAATTGTTTTGATTATCTTTGGCGCAGGTAAATTGCCGGAAATTGGTTCCGCTTTGGGTAAAGGAATTAAATATTTCAAGAAAACGATGAATGATAATAGCGAAATTGAAAATCAGCTGCCAAAGAAAGAAGACGAAAAAAAATAAATATTACCATGCAATGTTTGAAGTAAATAAATTATTTGTAATTTTTACACAAAACTACACTTGTTCTGTTTTCAGATAGATTCAAAGAATATTCTGAATAGATTTTTAAAATATGCGGTTAACGGTAAAAGCGCAGTATGCGCAGACGATTAAAATGGAACGTCATCCAACGGCGCATTACCATTATTAGGATTTGTAGCCGCGGCATCAAAGGAAGAGTCGTCTGTTTTACTTTGTCCTTTGGAATCGAGCATCTGCATATTGGACGCTATAATTTCAGTAGTGAAACGTTTAACCCCTTCCTTATCTTCCCATGAACGTGTTTGAATGCGTCCCTCTATAAAAACAAGTTTGCCTTTAACGAGGTAATTGCCGCATATTTCCGCTAATTTTCCCCAGGTAACTATTCTGTGCCATTCTGTTTTTTGAACTTTTTCCCCGTTTTTATCTTTCCATTGCTCATCCGTGGCTAAATTAAAATTTGTGACCATCGTGCCATCGGGCGTATAACGAACATCAGGATCTTTCCCCAGTCTTCCAATCAATATTACCTTGTTTACCATTTCGTTGACCTCCCGTTGATAGATGGTTTTCATATACATAACATTACTGATTGTGGCAAACTAAATTTATGTGGAAAATTTCAAAAAATATTATTCATTATATGGAATTACACAATAATGATGAGACTTGACTATTTGGCAAAAAAAATATAGTTAAACAAACTTTGTAAAAGTGGAGAAATTATGGAAGATAATGAACTTTTAAATATCCGCCGGGAAAAAATATCGGACCTAAAAGCGGCAGGAATTGATTTATATCCCAATGATATCAAGCCCCAAAATACAACCGCGGAAATATTGGAGAAATTTGGCAAGGCCGGCAATGAAGCTCTGACGAAGTTAACAGATAGTTTTTCCATTGCTGGACGTTTAATGGCCGTGCGTAATTTCGGTAAAGCGGCGTTCATCAAAATTCAGGATTACAAAGGTCAGATTCAGGGTTATATCGCTAAAAATATTCTAAGCGCTGAGGATTATTTTGTTTTTAAGAAACTGGATATCGGTGATATTGTTTACATTTCCGGTAAACTGTTTCGTACAAAGACCGATGAGATGACGATTGAAGCCCAGAGTTTAATCCTGCTTTCCAAATCCATCCGCCCTCTGCCGGAAAAGTGGCATGGCCTAACCGACATAGAAACAAGATACCGCCAGAGATATCTGGACTTGATTGCCAACCCCAAGGTTAAGGAGATTTTCTATAGGCGTAGCCGCATTATAAAACTGATTCGGCAATTTATGGATGAACATGATTTTCTGGAGGTAGAAACGCCAATGATGCAGCCGCGCGCAGGGGGCGCCGCAGCCCGTCCTTTTAAAACGCATCATAACGCTCTGAATCTTGATTTTTATCTTCGGATTGCTCCGGAACTTTATTTAAAACGTCTCGTTACCGGTGGATTGGAAAGGGTTTACGAAATTAATCGTAATTTTCGCAACGAGGGTATTTCCACTTTTCATAATCCCGAATTTACGATGATGGAGTTTTACCAGTCATACAGCACTTATGAGAATTTGATGTCCTTTACTGAAGAGTTATTTGCTTTTATCGCCAAAGATACATTTGGCGGATTGAAATTCATTTATCAGGACACGGAAATTGATTTGACACCCCCCTGGAGGCGCATTTCCGTAAAAGATGCCCTTGTTCAAATAGCGGGAATGGAACCAGCTGAAGTGGAAAATCATGCTAAAGCCTTTGCCTTTGCTCAGAAAAAGAATTGCAAAATAAAAGACAACGATCCATTGGGAAAAATTTTAATGGCAATTTTCGATGAGGTTGTCGAAGAAAAACTCATTCAACCGACATTTGTGACACATTATCCGGTGATCATATCACCTCTTTCCAGGAGATCAAAAAATGATCTTGACCTCACCGATCGTTTTGAACTTTATATTTATGGTAGAGAAATCGCCAACGCTTTTTCCGAGTTAAATGATCCTTCTGACCAGAAAGATCGTTTTCTGCAGCAATTGCAGGAAAAGGAGGCCGGTGACGAAGAAGCTCACGAAATGGACGAAGATTACATCCGGGCGTTGGAATACGCCATGCCGCCTACCGCCGGTGAAGGTATCGGTATTGACCGGCTTGTAATGCTTTTTACGGATTCAGCTTCCATCAGAGATGTCATTTTATTTCCTCTGTTAAAAACCAAACAGGAATAAAATGATGATTAATAATTATCTAGAAAAACCGGATTTATCTTGAGTTACAGGATGTAATATTCTGATGCCCTATGAACTTTTTATAAGCAGACGTTATTTAAGCGCAAAACGTAAACAAGTATTTGTTTCAGTAATTACGTTTATATCTATTTTTGGCATTTTTCTGGGTGTGGCGGCTTTGATTATTGTATTGGCGGTTATGAACGGATTTGAAGAGGATTTGCGCACAAAAATTCTTGGAATCAAATCCCATATTGAACTGACGGCCGATATGAATGGCTCCATGAAAGACTACCAGAAGATTCGCGAACAAATTGCCGATATAGAAGGAGTTGTTGCTTCCACGCCGTTTATTTACAGCCAGGCGATGATACGCAGCGCCAATGGCGTTAATGGCGTGGTCATTCGCGCTTTGGATACTCAAAGCGCTTTTAAAGTGATCAATCTGGGAAAAATAAAAGAAGGCAATATCGAGTATCTAAACAAAATTCCACAGGACATTTCTCTGAATTATAAAAGCGAGGGCGCGCCGCCGGATGGGATTGTTATCGGCAAGGAGATGGCTAGAAATCTGGGCATTTTTCTTTATGATACTATAACCATTATTTCGCCGGTAAGCATTTCCACTCCGATGGGAATGGTGCCCCGTATGAAGAAATTTGTTGTTGTGGGCATATTTGAATCCGGATTCTACGAATACGATTCGACACTGGTCTATTTATCTTTAAACAGCTGTCAGGATTTCCTGCAAATGGGCGACACGGTTACAGGAATTGATATCAAAGTTAATGATATTTACAAGGCAGACAGCATTGCCCGGAAAATTCAAAATAGATTGGGGTTTCCTTTCTGGGCGCAAAACTGGATGCAAATGAATAAGAACTTATTTTCCGCTTTAAATTTGGAAAAACGCGTCATGTTTCTTATCCTGAGTTTAATTGTCCTTGTTGCCGCATTTAATATAATAAGCGCATTGATAATGATTGTAATGGAAAAAAACAAGGATATCGCTATTCTGAAATCAATGGGTGCAACTTCGCGAAGTATTATGAAGATATTCATTTATCAGGGCTTGATTGTCGGTGTCATCGGCACGACTCTGGGATGTGTTACCGGTCTTGCTGTTGCCCTGAATTTACAAAAAGTATCGCTTTTTGTTGAGAAAGTTTTCCACTTTAAAATTTTACCGGGAGACGTTTATTATTTAAGTGAACTTCCGTCCAAAGTTAATTACAGCGATGTTGCCATTATTGTTATAGGCACTTTGCTTCTTTGTTTTTTATCGACAATTTATCCATCTTTAAGGGCTTCCAAAACAGATCCTGCTGAAGCCTTGAGATATGAATAAAATTTAAAACAGCTAATGTAAGAATTTATGATTGTACTGGAAAATTTGTCAAAAACATTTTTAAAAGATGGAAATAAAATTGAGGTTTTACGCGGCCTGAACCTGAAAATTAATAAAGGTGAGTCGCTGGCAATCCTCGGTGTTTCCGGCGCCGGTAAAAGCACCCTCATTCATATTATGGGGATGCTGGATCACCCGACAGGAGGTTGTCTTTCCATTGACGGCATGAAAGTTTTTGAATGGGAAGAAAGAAAAAGGGCATCTTTGCGTAACTCGACAATAGGTTTTGTTTTTCAATTTAATAATCTGCTTCCGGAATTCAGTGCCCTGGAAAACACCATGATGCCGGCTTTAATCGGAGGAATACCGAAGAAGCAGGCGGCAGAAAAAGCTTGCAAATTATTGAAGGAAGTTGGATTAGAGCATAGAATCAAACACAAACCTGGAGAACTATCAGGCGGCGAACAACAGCGGACGGCCATTGCCCGTGCTCTGATTATGGAACCCGAAATTTTACTGGTTGATGAACCTACAGGAAATCTTGACACGGAAACGGGAAAAAAGATAGAAGATATTCTGGTAAACTTAAATGCGGTAAAAGGGATCACTCTTGTTACTGTAACTCACAACAAATTGCTGGCAGAAAGAATGTCCGAAAGGATTGTTCTGCATGATGGGAAAATTTATGAATATAAATAAAATAATGCGTCACACGTTTTTAATATTTTTGTTTTCACTTATTTTTTTTACTCCGCAGGCGCATTGTCTGGAATCAAAAAAAATAATCATAATGCCTTTTGAGATTTACACCAACTACGATAAAACCGCTATCCGGGAATCATTATATAAAAAATTGTCTGAGGAATTCAAAAAAGAAAAATCCATTCAATTAATTCCGGCAGATGACTTTCTTAAAAACTTTATTAAAATTGACGACAAAAAGGCAATTACTACAGGAACCGCCATGGGCGCTGATTTCGTTATTACAGGCAGTTTGACCCAGTTCGGCGAATCGCTGAATATTGATGCCAAAATAATTGATGTTTCCAAAGAGAGTGTTTTGTCCACCGCTTCCGCTCAAGGTAAAGGTCTGACTAATCTTGGCGCTGTCGCCGCACAATTAAAGACCGATATTTTTATGCATATCGGATTTATTCAAAAAATAGCGAAGATTGAAATTAAGGGCAACCGGAAAATAAATTCCTCGGCTATCACCACGAAAATCAAAAGCCAAGTGGGCGATACTTTCTCCGAAGCGGATGTCGCTGCTGATATTAAAACGATTTTTAAAATGGGTTTTTTCCTGGACGTAACCGCGGAGGAAACATCGACACCGGAAGGGAAAATCATCACTTTTGTTGTACAGGAAAAAGGACTTATTTCAGAAATCAGTATTAATGGTAATAAGGCATTGAGTAAGGATGATATCAAGGACGCTATGGCGACCAAGACCAAGCAAAGCCTGAATCAGGAGCAGATAAAAGCTGACATAGAAAAGATAAAAGCTCTTTATGACGCTAAAGGTTATTACTATGCCGAAATAAAAGACCGGGTTGAGCGGGATGGAGAAAAGGATTTCCGTGTAATTGTTGACATCAAGGAAAATGACAAGCTCTATATTAAGAAAATATCTTTTGAAGGCAATGAAGCATATACCTCAAAAGAATTGAAAAATATGATGACCACCAACGAATACACCATTTTCCACTTGATTACCGATTCCGGTTTACTCAAACGTGATCAACTTAAACAGGACATTGGTAAATTAATATCTTATTATTTCAATAATGGTTTTATCAACTCTCAAATCGGTGAACCGGAAATAACTTACGATAAAAAAGGGATATACATAAAAATTAAAATCAAGGAAGGAAAACGTTTTAAAGTCGATAAAGTCGAAATTTCCGGTGATTCGCTGCAAAAGCCCAAAGCAGAATTGTTGCAGTCTCTGAAAACAAAAAAAGGCGATAATTATAGTCGCGAAGCCATCATGAAAGACATAGATTTCTTAACGCAATCCTGCAATGATGAAGGTTATGCCAATGCGGATATTAATCCCAAAATCAACACCAGGGAGAACGAACAACTGGTTGATGTGGAATATCAAATCACGAAAGGCGAACAGGTCTACATTAATCATATTAATATTTTCGGTAATAATATTACTCGCGACAAAGTTATACGGCGTCAACTGAATGTGGTAGAAGGAGATCTGTATTCCAGCAGTAAGTTAAAGAGCAGTTATGCTAATCTGAATCGTCTGCGGTACTTTGAAGAGGTGGATTTTCAAACCGAAAAGGGGGCCGATAAAACCAAAGAAGATATCAATATCAGGGTTAAGGAAAAAAGTACGGGTACGTTTATGGTGGGCGCCGGTTACAGCGCTGTTGATCAGGCTGTCATTATGGCGCAGATTACGCAGCAAAACTTTCTGGGATACGGACAGACTTTAAGCCTGAAGGCCTCTTTAGGTTCCACGACTAATGATATTGATTTGTCTTTTACAGAACCGTGGCTTTTTGATCTGCCCCTCTGGAGTAAATTCGACATCTGGAAATATAAAAAGGATTATGATTATTACTCTCTGGATTCTCGCGGTATTGGATTTACTTTAGGTTATCCCCTTTTTGAAAGAATTGTGGGTTACATAGGTTATAAACTTACAGCCGATAATATTGGTGATGTTTCAGATTTGGCTCCCGTTCAGATTAAAGATCAGGAAGGTCAAATCATGACAAGCGCCGTGACCTTATCTTTAAACCGCGACACGACCGATGATTATATTTTCCCCTCCAAAGGAACAAAGGCCAGTGTTTCCGTTACGGAAGCCGGAGGGATATTGTTGCAAGGCGACGCCAATTTTACACAGTATGGAGCAAGCGTATCTCAGTATTTCCCTCTGCCTTTAAATGTCGTTTTCGCAGCGAAAGGCAAAATCGGCTATATTCAGGCTCATGATGGGACAGAAGTTCCTATTTATGACAGATATGTTTTGGGCGGAATTAATTCTCTGCGTGGATTTCGTTACGTCGGTCCCACTAATCCGGGAACTGAGGATGTCATTGGCGGTACAAGCATGTTAAATTTTAATTTCGAACTGGTGTTTCCTTTTATCAAGGATTCCGGTATGAAACTGGTCGCTTTTTACGATGCCGGTAACACCTGGAATGATAATTATTACATTAACGATTTGCGACAATCCGTGGGTTTAGGTCTGCGCTGGTATTCACCGATTGGTCCTTTAAGAATTGAGTATGGTTGGATAGTGAATCGTGGAGGAATAAATGATGACGCCTCCGGCCGCTTTGAATTTACGATTGGAGCGCCCATGTAAAGAAAATAGAGTGAACAAAAAATATTAAACACAAATAATTCAGAGAGGAGATTATATATGAAAAGAAGTATTTACCTGATGACAGTCATTACCTTATTGGTTTTTGTATGGAGCGCCAGTTCTTTGGCTGCGGATAAAATAGGATTTATCAACTTGCAGGAAATAATGCAAAATTCCAATGCAGGTAAGAAGGCTGCGGAAGAGTTCAAAAAGTATTACGAAAAAGAAACAAAAGAAATTAAATCATCGGAAGCAGAATTAAAGAAAATGAAGGAAGATCTGGAAAAACAAAGTTCCATCATGACTCAGAGCTCGCGAAGCGAAAAGGAAGCTGCTTATCAGAAGAAATTACGGGATTATCAATTGCTGGTTAATGATACAAACGAAGAGCTTAAAAAGCGCGATCAGGAGATGACTCAGAAACTGATGCCCGGCATAATTAAAATTATCCGCTCTATCGCTGAAAAGGAGAAATATACTTTGGTGATTGATGTGGCGACCATGCCGATACCTTACTACGCGAAAGAAAACGATTTCAGCAATAAAGTTATCGACGAATTCAATAAAACGAAGTAACGGGACAATCTTCTTTCAATGAAAATGACGATTGCGGAGATAGCTTCTTTTCTTGGAGGCACCGTCAATGGAGCGGATGATGTAATTATCAGCGGCATTCGTTCCATTGAAGAAGCAGATGCAGGCGACATCACCTTCATTGCCAACAAGAAATATCTGAAGAACCTAAAGTCGACAAAAGCGTCTGCCATTCTTGTCTCTTCGCAAACGGCGGCGGAGGGTAAGAATTTTATTATTGTGTCTGATCCTTACGTTGCTTTGGGGAAATTACTGGCTCTTTTTTATCCTTTGGAACACGGCCGCGGTGGTGTAAGCCCTGATGCCTTTATCGAAGATGGCGCTGATGTATCTCGTGAAGCTACAATATTTCCCCGAGCCTTTATTTCAAGGGGGGCAAAAATCGGCAAAAAAACTGTTATTTACCCGGGTGTTTTCGTCGGCAGGAATTCTTCTGTCGGTGAAAATTCAATACTGTATGCCAATGTCACTGTCAATCATTCCTGTATCATTGGTAATCGGGTGATTCTGCATTCCGGGGTTGTAATCGGCGCTGACGGGTTTGGTTTCGCGTCTCCCGGAAGGAGCAATACGAAAATTCCGCAGGTTGGTTTTGTGCAAATTGATGATGATGTGGAAATCGGCGCCAATACGACAGTTGATCGCGCCGCCTTGGGCAAAACATGGATTCAGCGCAATGTTAAAATTGATAATCTTGTTCAGATTGCCCATAACGTAGTTATAGGTGAGAATTCCGTCATTACCGCCCAGGTCGGCATTTCCGGGAGCACAAAACTGGGCAAGAGTGTAATGGTTGGCGGACAGACAGGCATGGTCGGACATATTAATATCGGCGACAATGTCATGATTGCGGCAGGATCAAAAATTCATAAAGATATCAAATCCGGTGATGTTGTCGGTGGATCTCCGCAAATGCCTTTTAAAGAATGGCTGCAGGTCGAAGCCTGCCGGACAAAACTGCCCGAGATGAGAGCGACTCTGAAAGATCTAGTAAAAAAAGTGGATGAACTCCAGCCGAAAAAATAAATTTTCGTAAAAAGGTTTGATAAATGAAAATTCACCCCACAGCAATTATTTCACCCGACGCCCATTTGGAAGAGGGTGTGGAAATCGGTCATTACAGTATTATTGGCAGTGACGTCAAGATCGGCAAAAACACAGTGATCGGGCCGCATACAGTCATAGATGATTACACGCATATCGGAGAGGGCAATCACGTCTTTCAGTTTTGCTCCATCGGCGCGCCGCCGCAGGATTTAAAATTCAGCGGAGAAAAAACCAGGGTGGTTATCGGCAACTTCAATACGATCAGGGAATTTGCAACCATTCACCGCGCAACGACCGCTGATATCGGAGTGACAATGATAGGAGATCATAACCTGATCATGGCTTATTCCCATGTTGCCCATAACTGTAAGTTAGGCAATAACATTATCATGTCCAATGCGGCGACTCTGGCCGGACATATTCATATCGAAGATTATGCCATTATCAGCGGCCTGACCGGAATCCATCAGTTCTGCCGTATTGGCGCGCATTGTATGGTTGGCGGAGCATCCGCCGTCGTTAAGGATGTTCCACCTTATGTTATCGCTCAGGGGAACCACGCCAAACTTTTTGGTTTGAATTTGATCGGTTTGAAAAGGAGAAATTTTTCTGAGAAAACTATTAAAGCGATCGGTGACGCCTATCGCATTATTTTCCGTTCCAAGCTGCTCTTGGAAGATGCTATAAAAAAGGCGGAAGCCGAGGTGGAAAGTCTGCCGGAAGTAAATCATTTTATAAAATTCATTAAAGAATCGGAAAGAGGCGTTTGCCGCTAATTTATCCCAAAATGAAAAAAAAGAAAATTAAAGTCGGTGTCGTCGGAATCGGCCATTTAGGCAATTATCATCTTCAGAAATATCAGAAGCTGGAAAATTGTGAAATTGCCGCTGTGGCTGACGTTATTATGGATCGCGCCCAAAAAGCAGCGGAAATTTATCAGTGTGCCGCCTTCTCCGATTATCGCGCCATGCTGGGTAAAGTTGACGCCGTAAGCATCGCCGTCTTGACCAGCGATCATTACACGGTTGCCAGAGATTTCCTGGCGGCGGGCGTCGATGTTCTGATCGAAAAACCAATTTGCAATACGCTGGCCCAAGCGGATGAATTAATCGAACTGGCGCAGAAAAAGAAACTTATTCTGCAAGTCGGTTTTGTCGAAAGATTCAATCCCGCGATCATGGCTCTGGAGAAGGTCATTAAAAAACCGCTCTTTATCGAATCCCACCGGCTGCATCCGTTCTTTGAGCGCGGCATAGATGTCGACGTTATTCTGGATCTGATGATTCACGATCTCGACATTATTGTAAAATTTGTAAATTCTCCGGTTACCGCTGTGGAGGCGGTTGGTGTTCCTCTTCTTTCCGATAAAATTGATATTGCCAACGCGCGGATTTCTTTTGCCAGCGGCTGTATCGCCAATATTACCGCCAGCCGCATCAGCGGTAAAACCATGCAGAAGATACGTTTTTTCGGAATTGAAGGATATCATTCCGTGGATTGCCAGAAAAGGGAAATTGTATCTTTGGGGAAAGGAGAAAACAATGAGGCCGGTCAACTTCAAATAATACAAAATAACATAGAAGTGGGCAGCCATGATCCTTTGGAAGAAGAAATACGTTCCTTCGTCAGCGCTGTCGTAAATCGTTCCCGGCCGCTTATCTCCGGCGAAGACGCGCGCAAATCTCTGGAGCTGGCCATTGATATAATAAAAAAGATGAAAGTTGCCGAGGAAATATTAAAATGATTCCAATGGTTGATTTGAAAAGACAGTACCACAATCTGAAAAAAGAAATTGATACCGTAATCAGCGATGTCTTGGAGCAAACACGTTTTATTCTTGGACCTAATGTCCGTGCGCTGGAAGAAGAAGTCGCCGCCTATCACGGCCTGCCTCACGCGATCGGAGTTGCCAATGGCACGGATGCCCTGCTTTTGGCGCTCAGAGCCTGCGGGATTAAAGAAGGTGACGAGGTTATTACCACTCCTTTTACTTTTATTGCCACGGCGGAAGTAATCGCTCTTTTAAAAGCCAAACCAGTATTTGTCGATATTTGTCCTGATACTTATAATATAGATTGCAGCAAACTCGCCGAAAAAATAACCGCAAAGACAAAAGCAATCATTCCGGTGCATTTATTCGGTCATCCTGCCGACATGACGCCGATTATGGAAACAGCCCGCAAGCACAACCTCAAGGTAATCGAAGATTGCGCGCAGGCCTTCGGAGCAAAGTATAATGGAAAGAAGGTCGGTTCCATCGGCGATGTGGGTTGTTTCAGCTTTTTCCCCAGCAAGAATTTGGCCGGTTACGGCGACGGCGGCATGGTCATAACAAAAGATGAAAAGATAGCATCACAGGTAAAAATGCTGCACAACCATGGCAGCGAGAAACGTTATTATCATCATGAAATCGGTCACAACAGCCGCCTTGATGAAATTCAGGCAGCTATAATTCGTGTTAAACTCAAAAAAATAGATGAATTTAATGAGGCTCGCCGTCAAAATGCATCTGCCTATTGCACGGCCATAAATAATAAGAATATAATTCTGCCCACGGCCGCGTCCGGTTGTGAACATGTCTATCACCAGTTTACCATTCGCGCGAAAAATCGTGATGTCCTGGCTGATGCTCTTCAGAAAAAGGATATTGCTTCTGCTGTTTATTATCCTGTTCCCCTGCACCGGCAGGAAGTTTTTGTGAAATTATACAATACGTCAGAGAAGATGCCACAGAGTGAGAAATGCGCGCAGGAAGTTCTTTCCCTGCCGATGTTTCCGGAATTGAGCAAGGAAGAAATCCGGCTTATTGCCGATGTTATTAACAATGTTTCTTGAAGAGAAAAATCCAGTCCCGTTGATAAATGCCGTGCGTATGAAAAATAAAACCGTAATGATTATAGCCGGCGAGGCGTCCGGCGACATGCATGGCGCCAACCTTGTCCGGGAGATGCTCAAAATCAATCCGGCACTCAATTTTTACGGCATTGGCGGAAGCAAATTGCGTGAAGAAGGAGTGGAGCTTCTTGCCAACGCTTCCGACATGGCTGTTGTCGGTTTGACGGAAGTTGTTTCCAAGTTAGGGGATATTTTAAAAATCATGAAAATGATGAAAAGATCGCTGGATGACCGGAAACCTGATCTTGTTATTCTGATCGACTATCCCGACTTTAATCTGTCTATAGCCAGGGCTGCCAAAAAAAAAGGAATCAAAGTTTTCTACTACATCAGTCCGCAGGTCTGGGCTTGGCGCAAGGGAAGAATCGGGCAAATAAAAAAAACGGTAAGCAAAATGGCTGTTATCCTTCCCTTTGAAGTAGAGACATACGGCCGAGAGGGTTTCAAAGTCGACTATGTCGGGCACCCGTTACTGGATATGGTAAAATTGAATTATTCAAAACAGGAATCGAAAAATAAATTTAATCTTGCGGAAGATAAAGTTACGGTTGGGATTTTACCGGGCAGCAGACTTTCGGAAGTCAGGAAATTAATGCCTGAATTGCTGCGGGCGGCCGAGATATTAAAGCGTGAAATTCCTGATATACAATTTGTCCTGCCACTAGCCGATACGCTGGAAGAAACAAGCGTAACTGAAATTATTAATGGATTTGGTGTGAAAGTAAAAGTCATTTCCGGTCATACATACGATGTTATTTCCTGCGCCGATCTGGCGTTAGTTGCTTCGGGCACGGCGACGCTGGAGACAGGACTGCTGGGAGTTCCCATGATTATAGTTTATAAAATTTCCCGGCTTTCTTATCTCATCGGCAGATGGATCGTGGATGTGAAAAATATCGGTCTTGTCAATATTGTCGCCGGGAAAACAGTAGTTCCGGAATTGATTCAGAGCGGTGCAAGTGGTGAAAACATTGCCCGGGAAGCCCTGTCTATTTTAGCCAATGGAGAAAGAAAACAGGAAATAATAAAAGAACTGACGGCGATTCGCGCAAAGCTGGGCGAGCCCGGGGCTGCAATAAGGGCTGCGCAAATCGCCTGCGATATGATATAGGGATAACATGGAAATTTTCAAAAGATTGCTGCTCATGGCAAAGCAATATTATCTTCGCTTCATCATTGCCTCTATTTGCATGATCATTGCCGGAAGTCTGCAATCCGCCCTGCCGCTGATTGCTAAACAGACCGTTGATGAAATATTTGTCAGTAAAAATAGTGACGCCCTGAAATGGATTCCCTTTGCGGTGATTGCCATATTCCTGTTTAAAGACTTATGCAATTACGGACAGAACGTCATAATGAGTTCCATAGGTCTGCGTATTGTTACAGATTTACGCAATAAACTTTACGAACAGATTCAAAAACAGTCCCTGTCTTTTTTTACCGAGCATCCCACGGGAATACTGATGTCACGCATTACCAATGATGTTCAGTCCGTCCAGACGGCTTCGACGGAGGCAATAACAGCGCTAGTCAAAGACAACACTATGATTATATCACTGGTATGTGTTCTTTTCTATACGGACTGGAAACTGGCGCTCATCGCGATGATCGTCTTTCCCCTGAGCATCTATCCTATTTCCTGGTTTGGCAGAAAAATACGCAGTCTGACTACATCCACGCAAGTTACCATGGGAACCTTAAATTCGCTTCTGCTGGAAACCATTTCCGGAACGCGCATTGTCAAGGCATTCGGCATGGAAAAATACGAAGGCGGAAGATTTTCCGCGGAAAATGAAAAGTTATTCAAATACAACTTGAAAGCCGTTTCCATAAACGCCGTTTCCAGCCCGCTTATGGATTTTCTGGGCGGACTGGTAATGGCTGCTGTAATTTTTTACGGCGGATACAACGTCGTGAAGGGTTATTCCACTCCCGGCACGTTCGTTGCTTTTATTGCCGCGCTCCTGATGCTGTATGAACCAATAAAAAGGCTTACCAATATCAATAACACCATCAATCAGGGCATCGCCGGTGCCGATCGTATTTTCAGTATCATTGACCGGGTGCCGGATATTGAAGATAAACCGAATGCGGTTGAACTGCCGCCTGTTAAAAACAGCATCAATATTGAAAATGTAACATTCTGCTATGATGAAAAACCGGTTTTGAAAAACATCAACCTTTCGATTAAAGCGGGTGAAGTTGTCGCATTTGTGGGTATGAGCGGCGGAGGAAAAACATCGTTGGTTAATTTGATACCGAGATTTTATGATGTTAATTCAGGCCGTGTTGCGATTGATGGGCATGATGTCAGGGATGTTTCGCAGCAATCGCTGCGCAGGCAGATTGCCATAGTAACCCAGCAGATCATTCTTTTTAATGACACCGTCAGGAATAATATTGCGTATGGCGATATCCAGAGAACGGAAGAAGACGTCGTCAATGCCGCCAAAGCGGCTAACGCTCATGATTTTATCATGCGCCTGCCAAAAGGGTACGACAGCAATATAGGAGAACTGGGTACGAAGCTCTCAGGCGGCGAGAAACAACGAATTTCCATCGCCCGGGCGCTCTTAAAAAACGCTCCGATTCTAATTCTTGATGAAGCCACATCGTCGCTGGACACGGAAGCGGAAATTGAAGTGCAGGACGCTCTGGACAATCTGATGAAGGGTCGCACTACTCTGGTCATCGCGCACAGACTATCCACGATTCGCAATGCCGATAGAATTATCGCGCTTGTCAACGGAGAAATAGTCGAAGAAGGCGATCATGAAACACTGATGAAGAAAAAAGGCGAGTATTTCCGTCTGTATAATTTGCAGTTTAAAGATGAAGGAAGTGATGAGAAAAATGATCAATTGGCAAAGGATATGGGATGATGACGGAAATACGAATTGTTATTGCCCAGTCAAAATAATTGCATCCGTCCTGTCTTTTTTTTATCTCGGTGTTGTCAATTGTCGTAATTGGCTTTACGATCACAAAATATTCAAAGAAGCAAAACTCCCCTGTCCTGTGATCAGCGTCGGCAATATCACTGTCGGCGGCACGGGTAAAACTCCCTGTGTAATCATGCTTGCTCGAATGCTTCAAGCCAATGGTTTCAAGCCGGCAATTATCAGCCGTGGATACGGGGGTAAAAAAATCAATGCCGTTAATATTGTGTCGGATGGTCAAAAAATTATGCTGGACAGTGAAATAGCGGGAGATGAACCGTATTTGATCGCCCGGGAATTAAATAAGGTGCCTGTGATTACCGGAGCAAAAAGAATCGCTACGGGACAAGCGGCCATCAATCAATTCGGGGCAAATGTGCTTATCTGTGACGATGCAATGCAGCACAGACAAATATTCAGAGATATTAATCTGATCTTACTGGACAACCGCAGTTTAAGCGGAAATGATCATATTCTTCCGCGGGGAAGATTGCGGGAACCGATGAAGGAACTAAAACGTGCGGATGCTATTGTGCTTACGCGCGCCGAGGAAACAGTACAAACAGATAAAAAAGTCGGGGAATTAATGAAGGATAAAAGGATTCCTGTTTTTGAAAGTATTCATAAACCGAAAGACATTGTCACGGGGGATTACAGCGCGGCGAAACCGATTTCCGAACTTAAAGGGAAAACGGTTTATGCTTTTTGCGGAATTGCAAAACCCGATTCGTTTAGAAAAACTTTATTGAGTAGGGGAGCTCAGATCGCGTCATTTGATATTTTCCCGGATCATCACCGCTATAACAAAAGCGAACTGGCAAAAATCAAAAAAGAATTTGTTGATTGCCGTGCCGATTATTTGATGACAACGGAAAAAGACGCCATGCGCCTTCAGAACAATCCTGAATTTATAAAAATGCTCGGTATTTTGCGAGTGGAAATGGAAATGAAACCTTCCGCGCAGTCGTTTGAAAATTATATCATTGAAAAGATAAAATCAGTTCAGGCAAGGTAAAAAGGACGATCACTTGAAGTCACCGGATATTAAAAAAATGCCGCGGCAGGGCATGGATAGAATTTTGATTCGCGGCACCAACTGGATTGGCGACGCCATCATGACATTGCCTGCAGTGGCATCTATTCGTGCCACATACCCGAAGGCTCATATTGCCATTCTTGCGAAATCGTGGGTGGCCGATATTTACAAACTGTTTTCCGATATTGATGAAATAATCATTTATGAAAAAAAATTTGATAATCCTGCCGGTGTATTTCGGCTTGCCCAAATACTCAAAGAGAAGAAATTTGACGCGGCGATACTTATGCAAAATGCCGTAGAAGCCGCAATCATCGCTGTGGCGGCGAGAATTCCACTGCGCGCCGGTTACGACTCTGACGCCCGTGGTCTTCTTCTTACTCATTCCGTGCGGCGAACTCCGGAGATAAAAAAAGTTCATCAGGTTGATTATTATCTGGAAATGGTAAAGAACCTGGGTTGTGTTTCTGTTGATCGAGATATGCACATGGAAACAAAAATAAATATTACAGATGCCCGTAATGTTTTACAAAAATTTATACCCGAAACAAAGAAGACTATAATTGGTATTGCTCCCGGCGCCACTTATGGTCCTGCTAAAAAATGGTTTCCTGACAGATTTGCCGCAGCGGCGGATAAACTCAGTGAAATGTATTCCGCGCAGGTCATTATCATGGGAGGAAAATCTGACGGAGAAACGGCTCTGGATGTCCAGAAACTGGCACGCACTCCATTAATTAACCTTGCCGGCAAAACGAATCTGCTGGAAGCGATTTATCTGATTTCGCAGTGCCGCCTCTTTATCAGCAATGATTCTGGATTAATGCACGTAGCGGGAGCCTTGAATATTCCCACGGTTGCTATCTTTGGTTCGACCAACCCTGTCACCACTGCGCCCATGGGAAAAAAATCTATAATCGTTCGTCAGGAAATGTCATGCAGTCCTTGTCTGAAAAAGACATGTCCCACAGATTTTCGTTGCATGAGCATGGTTTCTGTGGAAGATGTTTTGCGGGTTGCCCAGGATCTATTTCAAAATAACAGGAATAAAAATCAATGAAAAAAAATGCGGCTGTTTTTCTGGACAGAGACGGAACAATCAATGAAGAAGTCGGCTATCTGGATAGCCTGGATAAGCTTAAAATAATTCCCTGCGCTTATGAAGCCATCAGATTGATAAATGAAAGTGGAATGAAGACGGTGGTCATTTCCAATCAGGCCGGTGTGGCCAGAGGGTTGTTGACGGAAGAATTTGTGAAGAAAACAAATAATCATTTACAGATTATTCTTCGGGAGCAAGGAGCTTACGTAAACAATTTCTACTATTGTCCGCATCATCCCACGGAAGGTGAAGAGCCTTACCGCCAGGTTTGCGATTGCCGAAAACCTGCTCCGGGAATGCTTCTGGCTGCGGCGCGTGATTTGAATATTGACCTGAAATTATCTTATATGGTGGGAGACAGATTCCTCGATATAGAAGCGGCGAAAAAAGCCGGCGTCAAAGGGATTCTGGTCAAGACAGGGTACGGCAAAGATTTATTGCAGGATGACGGTCCGGATAAGGCGACGCCGGATAACAAACCGGATTTCATCGCTGCGGACATTCTGGATGCGGTCAGATGGATATTAAAGGATAGCGCGTGAATATTCTGATTGTAAAGCTCAGTGCCTTAGGCGATGTAATTCAAACCCTGCCCTCCCTTGCCGCGTTACGGCGGCTTTATCCCGATGCACACATAACCTGGGTTGTGGAAGAAGCCGCGGCCGATTTAATTAAAAACCATCCTTATCTGGATGTGGTTCTGGTTTCCCGGCGTAAAAGTTGGAGCAAAGAAATATTGCGCGGCCGGTTCAGAGAGCCGCTCAAAGAAATAAGGTCATTCATTAAGACTTTACGGCAGCGTCATTACGATCTGGTGATTGATTTTCATGGCCTGTTTAAAAGTTCAGTGATTGTGTTTCTCAGCCGTGGAAAAAGGAAGCTGGGTTATGATTCATTGCAGGAATTAAGCGGATTATTTCTTCATGAGAAAATTCCCGAGGATATGAACAAGCACGCTGTTGAACGTTACCTGGATTTTCCATGTTATCTGGGCGCCCAAATAGACGACGTGCAGTTTGTTTTGCCTTCTGATAAAGAAGTTCACGCAAGGGTGCAAAATTTATTGAGCAAATATGGTCTTGAAGATAAAAAATTTATCGTTATCAGTCCTGTCGCTTTCTGGGAAACGAAGCTTTGGAATAATGAAAAGTTTGCCCGGTTAGCCGACTTGATTAATGATAAGCTGAAGATTAAAGTTATTTTTACCGGAGGCGAAAAAGAACCCATCGAGGAAATAACATCATCCATGACTACTGAAACGATAAATTTGGCCGGGCAAACATCATTGCGTGAACTTGCCTGCCTGTATGGAAAAGCAAAAATGGTCGTATCAACGGATTCCGGTCCTATGCACCTGGCCGCCGCGGTGGGAACACCGGTTATCGCCCTTTTTGGACCAACCGATCCGGCGAGAACCGGACCTTATGGTTCCGGTCACACAGTAATAAGGGCACAACTGCCCTGTAGCCCCTGTTTCTTGAAAAAATGTGCGACAAGAAAATGTATGGAGGATATTTCCGTTGAGGAAGTCTTTGCCGCAGTAGAAAAAATAACAAAGGAGAAGAAACAATGTCTTTAAATAAACAACTTCTTGAAATCTTAATCTGTCCGCAGTGTCGCGGGAAGGTTCGCTTTGATGAAGAGATCAACGGCATCATTTGCGATCAATGTAAATTGCTCTACGAAATCAAGAATGATATTCCTGTCATGCTGGTGGAAGAAGCAAAAAAAATTTCATAATGCGCATAAATAAATATCAACTCGTAATGTCTAATAAATCAGGCAGGTTAAGCGTTTTTGACGGGAACAATAAAATTTCTTGACAGCTATATTATATTAATATAAAGTTTCTCTCACTTAATGGAGACTATTTGAGTCTCTACCCTTTGGAGCGTTTCAAGTATTCAAATAACAAGCCGAGATTTTATCCGTAACTACTAAAAAAATCTTATTTATCTTTATTGTGTTTCTTTTAAACTAATGCAGTAAAAACAAAGGCAAAATGTAATATCGGAATGACTCTTATGTTGTCCGATTATAATTTAAAGCAAGGAAGTATTTATGAACATTGAAGATATTAAGCGATTGCCCATCAGTGAGCTCAACGACCTGGGTAAAAAGTTAAAAGTTCCCGGCGCCAACGCGATGCGGCGTCAGGAATTGATTTTCGCTATTTTACAGACGCAGGCGGAACAAAACGGTGTTATTTCCGGTTCGGGAGTCCTGGAAATTCTGCCTGACGGTTTTGGTTTTTTACGGGCCGTTGATTACAACTATTTGCCCAGTCCTGATGATATTTATATTTCACCTTCGCAAATCAGAAGATTTAATTTAAAAACAGGAGATACCATCTCCGGCGAAGTCCGTCCTCCGAAAGAAGGGGAAAAATATTTTGCTCTATTAAAAGTCGACACCGTAAATTTCGAGAGCCCCGAACAGGCCCGCGACAAAATCCTTTTTGACAATCTGACGCCTCTTTATCCTCTGGAAAAATTAAATCTCGAATATGATCCCAAGAATTATTCAACGAGAACTTTGGATTTATTCGCGCCTATCGGCAAAGGACAGCGCGCCCTGATTGTTTCTCCGCCGCGTGCCGGTAAAACAGTTCTTTTGCAGGATATTGCCCACAGCATTACCGCCAATCATCCCGAAGTGGTTTTAATGGTACTTCTAATTGACGAACGTCCGGAAGAAGTAACCGATATGCAGCGCAGTGTTGCCGGTGAAGTAATCGCTTCCACCTTTGATGAACCGGCTTCCTGTCACGTTCAAGTGGCGGAAATGGTGATTGAAAAAGCCAAGCGTCTTGTCGAGCATAAAAAGGATGTTGTCATTTTACTGGACAGCATCACTCGATTGGCGCGGGCGTATAATACCGTTGTCCCTCCCAGCGGAAAAGTTCTTTCCGGCGGTGTTGATTCCAATGCTTTGCATAAGCCGAAGCGTTTCTTCGGCGCCGCCAGAAATATTGAGAATGGAGGCAGTTTGACGATCATTTCTACGGCTCTGATTGATACCGGAAGCAGAATGGACGAAGTCATTTTTGAAGAATTCAAGGGAACGGGAAACATGGAACTGCATCTGGATCGCCGCATAGCCGATCGTAGAATATTCCCTGCTTTTGATTTAATTCGTTCCGGAACACGAAAAGAGGAATTGCTTATTCCTAAAAACAATCTCAATCGCGTCTGGATATTGCGCAGGCTGCTGCAGGAAATGAATCCTGTTGATGCCATGGAATTTATCATCAACAAAATCAAGAAAACAGAAACAAATCAGGAATTTCTGGATTCAATGAACGCGTAACCATACATGAAACAAGTTTTCTAGTTTTTTCTTGAATTTTTCCCGTATATATTATAAGGCACCACAAACGTTTTAAAAATAAAGAAAAAACATTAATTATTAATTGTATATAAACGTCAGGGAGGAGATGTAAAAGAAATGAAAGAAGGAATTCATCCGGAATATAAGGAAACAACCATTACTTGTGTCTGCGGTAATGTGATTAACACGAGATCGACAAAAAAAGATATCAAAACGGAAATTTGTTCCAACTGCCATCCTTTTATAACTGGTAAGCAAAGGGTTTTAGATACCGCGGGCCGTGTTGAGAAATTCAAGAAGAAATACGAAACCAAAGCGGCAGCGTCGCCGGTCAAAAAAACAGCAGCCAAGAAAGCAACAAAATAATAATCAAATAATTCCCTTGAAACAGAAGGAAAGATTTGGAATCTGCTCTTATGATGAAAAAATTTCATCCTTTGTGCGCGAAACCGGTTTCGTCCGGTTGTCAGTGTTGTTTAAAACCGCCAAAATACATTTCCGGCAGTTCTCTTTGCCCGGCGGAATATTTTTTGAATTCTGTCCGCCGTCACCATTTATAGGTGATCTTCCCGCTTTGCAGGAAACCTATAAATGGTATCTTTAAATTTACCTTAAAAATAAAAAATTTTTTATAACGAGATAACATGGATATTATACTGGATAAACTTCGCGATATTGAAATACGCTACCGGGAACTTGAAGGACAGCTCAGCGACCCTAAAATCGTTTCCAAACCGGGCATGTATCAGAAGTTCGCCAAAGAACACGCCGATCTGACCGAACTGGTTGAAACCATCCGCCAATATGAAAAAATCAAAGCCCGTATCGATGAATATTCCGACCTGATGAAGGAAAACGACGACGAACTGCAGGCCATGGTCAAGGAAGAAATACCGCAATTGCAGCAGGAAAGAAATGAGCTTGAAGAAAAAATCAGAATTTTGCTTATACCCAAAGACCCGAATGACGACAAAAACGTTTTTCTAGAAATCAGAGCGGGCACAGGTGGAGATGAAGCCGGTCTTTTTGCCGGAGATTTATTTCGCATGTACGCGAAGTACGCGGAGTCTCAGGGGTGGCGCGTAGAAGTCGTCAGCAGTTCGCCGTCAGGGGTCGGCGGTTTCAAGGAAATCATCGCGCAGATAGATGGCAAGGGCGCTTACAGCCGTTTGAAATATGAAAGCGGCGTCCACCGCGTTCAGCGCGTACCCGTCACGGAAGCGCAGGGACGCATTCACACGTCGGCGGTTACCGTGGCCATCATGCCGGAAGCCGAAGATGTGGAAATCAACGTTGATCCCAACGACTTGCGGATTGACGTTTATCGTTCCACCGGTCACGGAGGACAAAGCGTCAACACAACGGATTCCGCCGTTCGAATAACCCACCTGCCCACGGGACTTGTTGTAACCTGCCAGGATGAAAAATCACAGCTTAAAAACAAAAACAAGGCCATGAAGGTATTGCGGGCGAGGCTCCTGGATGCCGAAGTGCAAAGGCAAAACGCCGAACAGGCGCAGTCGCGCAAAAGCCAGGTCGGCAGCGGCGACCGTTCCGAGCGCATCCGCACCTATAACTTCCCGCAGGGAAGGATAACTGATCATCGCATCAATCTGACCCGCTACGATTTGGATAGTTTTATCAACGGCAATATAAGTACTGTGCTTGACGCGCTGGCGGCGCATCATCAAGCCGAATCGTTGAAATAAATCCATCGATAAACGTCGCCCCCACATGGTGTGCAACTCGCACGAATCAATTCCACAAGCTTATAGTAGTATAAGCACAATTTACGTCCGTTTTGTTCCAAAGTGGAGGATCAGGGGCAACTGTATTGCTAATGCTCTGGCCGGCGCATGCTGTGTTTAATTGGGCACGATTCCATTATTATGATACAAATAAGGGCAGATGATTCATGTCATCTGCCCTTATTTGAGTTTCTCACCGTTTTTAAAACCATTAATCCTTCGGCAGCAGGATAATGGCTATGCGGCGGTTCTTCGCTCTGCCTTCAGGCGTCGAGTTATCTGCAAGCGGCTGATATTCGCTGAACGCCGTGGAGGAAAGAATTTTCGGATCGATCCCCTGTTGCTGCAGATATTTCACAACATTGATTGCCCGTGCGGCGGACAGTTCCCAGTTGGTCGGATAAACCTTGATCAGTTTTGAAGCGATCTGAACATTATCCGTGTGTCCTTCAATGCGGATGTTTTTATCGTTCACATTTTTCAAAATATCGACGACTCTTTTGAGTACATCGATTCCCTCTTTTTTCACAACAGCCTGACCGGAGTCGAAAAGGATTTTATCGACGACATCCATTGTCAGTTTTCCCTTCAGTTCCGTGATGGTAATCTGCCCCTGTGCGATCTCGCCTTTCATTTCCTTGACAAGTTCCTTATAGGTGCCGCTTTCTTTTTCCGCTTCCTGTGATTTTGCTTTCAACTCGTCAAGGCTTTCGCGGAGTTTGGTGTTCTCGGCTTCAAGATCGGCAATCTTCTGGCGGCTTTCAGCGGCATTTTTGGACAAGTCGTCCGTTTTGGCCTGTAAAATTTTAGACAGATCATCCCTGTCGCCGGTTACTTTTGCCAGATCCGTCTTCAGGGAAGCGTTTTCCCCGGTGAGAGTTGCTATTTCTTTTTTCAGGGAAGTGTTTTCGTCGGTCAGCGCGGCCACCTGTTTAGCCAAAGTGTCCGCTTCGCTGACTTTTGCCGTGTATTTGCTTTCAGCGACCATGCAGCCGCTGCATAGCAAAGACATTATAAGAATTCCGGAAAATACAGATGCTGTTCTTTTCATAAAATCCTCCTTGTTAAAATTAAATCAGGTGACCTGTACTCTGAATATGACAATTTAAATTAAATTTCTACTATTTTTAACAATTGCAGATTGTAAACTAGCATAAAATCAAAAATCAAGAAACCGAAGATTATTAGTAAAAGGTTGAATATGTCAATGGATGGAACAAACCAAAAGTTAAGCTGATTCTTTACTGTATGCTTTTGAGCCAAACTCTCGCCTCATCCATGTCGGTAAACCACATAAGCGACTTGAGGCCTGCCTTTATTGCCGCCTCCCTATAGTAAGCCTTTTCAGGAAGGGAGACTACTGCGTATTTTATCTCAAAAATAGCAAAAGAATAATTTCTGGTGTAACGATAAAATTCTAAAGCATCTAAACGGGTATTACAGGTACGAAAATCAACGATAGCTTTCGTTGCTTTGCTTGCTTTTACGATAGCATTTCCTTCATTCAAAGCCTCTTCAACATTTTTATCTGTTAATTCACCTGCAATAACCATTTCAAGAATTCCATCATTCATGGACGCTGAAATTTGACATTTTTCCATATTTCCCATTTTGAACTTCCTTACGTATTAAAATAATTTTCTATTGGTTTCAGTACTCCGCTTATTTCCCGAAGAAATTTAATTGACAATATTTTATTCGGGTTGTATTTTTTATTATTATCATCGATAATTTTCAATCCCCCCATTGGGGGGGTATTGGTTCATAACGGAGTTTATTTTACTTGTGTGAAAAATTTATGACTTAGAAGAAAATATGAAAGACAATAATTTTAAAGAATTACAGAATAAATTAATTAGCGCATTCTTCATGGAGGCGCCGCATCCGATGACGATAACCCGGGCTGAAGACGGGACTTATGTGGAAATAAACAAAGCTGCCGCCAGATATATGGGATTTTCGAGGAGAAAATTGATCGGGCGCAAATCTACAGAAGTTGGACACATGACACCGGCGACACGACAAAGAATTATTGAGGAAATAAAATTACAAGGATACGCTAAGAACATAGAATTGGAATCAAGACCCCAAAAGAATAAAGTCCAATATTTATTATTTAATATATTTTCTCTAAAGCTGGGGGAAAACTCTTTTTTCTTATCTGTTGTAAGTGATATTTCCAAAAGCAAGCATAAAGACGACGTATTGTTTAGATTAAGATTGCCGGAAACTGAGCGTGTTAAGGAGAAACTGAAACTATACAAATTATCTCCACGTCAGCAGGAAGTCGCTTTTCTTGGCTCTTGTGGATATTCTAATAGTGAAATTGTTAAAAAGATGAATATTACGGAAAATACGGTAAAAGATTACATGAAAAAAGTATTAAAAGTAATCGGGGTCCATAACCGCGGCGAAATCGTTCCCAAGATATTAAACTGGCGATAAAAATTTAGATTTTTCAGAATTAGTCAGTGAATATTTTCCTGTCCATTTATGGACACTTTCTCTCAAGTTACTCATAAAGAATAAATATAAAGTTTTAAATTAGATTTGAATCATGGCTCCAATGTTCTTGCATATGAATATTTTTTAGACGCAGTTATTCATTTTTATCGTTAACAACCTCGGGAAATGTGCGCGCGATTGCTTTTTCAAAAACCTTTGGATTGGTTTTGAATTTGGTAATCATAAGATCTGCAAACTTCCATACATTCAGTCGTATTTCGCGTTTATAAGCGTTTATCTTATAGACTTCCGGAATGGCATTAAATTCGTCAGCAATCTGCGAGGAATATTTCACTCTATGCTTATCTAAGTATTTCCGGGGTGTTCCCTGATGCTGCATACCATTTCGATAAACCATCCAAAAACATTTAAAGTCATCCAGGCTCATTCCAAAATCTTTTGCCGCTTCAATCTTAAATTGTTCATCGTCTCTTTTTCCATGAAGCGTATCTGTCAAAGCACGATAATACCTTTCGCAAAGGAAGAGCGCTGCTGAAAGAGCAAGAAAACCCCCATCTCCTTCCGGCAGTTCTTTAAGTTTCTCTATTGGTTTAACGAACCAGCCATCGAATCGTTCCATGTGACTTGCGCCCGGTTTCATAATGATTTTCCTCACCAATTTAGTTTTAGATTTCTGCCCGTTTCTGCGAGTTAATTCTTTTAAAATATTAATAGCTTGGATTTATAAACACTTGACATTTTTTTTGCAACATTTTATTTTCAATCATAATATATAATTTTATCATTCCACTAATTCCTGCAGGAAGCAATACCATGACCGTTCATGAAATTCTCAATGAGTCAGCAAAAGCCCTGGAAGGTGCGGATATTCCATCCGCCCGATTGGATGCGGAAGTGCTGCTGGCTTTTTGTCTTGGTTGCGACCGCCTCGAATTTTTCAAAAATCCTGATATGCAATTAGACCAAATGCAACTGACTGCGTTTCAAAAATTAATCGACAGAAGACTACGGAAGGAGCCTGTAGCCTATATAACAGGGCGCAAGGATTTCTGGACATTCACTCTGAAAGTAAACAAAGATGTTTTGATTCCACGGCCGGAAACGGAAATCATTGTTGAAGAAGTCCTTAGTATCGCGCAAATATCCGAAACAGCCCCAATCAAAATTTTAGATATTGGGACGGGAAGCGGGGCGATAGCTATTGTTCTGGCATCCGAAAAACTTCATGCATCCATTACGGCCACGGATATCTCCATAGCCGCACTTGAAGTTGCCAGCAGAAACGCTGAAGATCTGGGGCTGCAAAAAAAAATTGATTTCCGGAAGGGTGATTTATTGGAGCCGGTGGAAGGGTTTTTTGATATAATCGTTTCCAATCCGCCCTATATTGGAGCTCAGGAATATGAAGAACTGCCTGAAGGTGTAAGATCATTCGAACCCCGTGAAGCGTTGTTTGCCGGTGAAAGCGGCCTGGAATTTTACGAAAAAATAATATATCAGGCGGCGGGCCATCTTGAAAAAAATGGTTGGCTTTTGTTGGAAATTGGAGCTAGACAGGAAAAAGATATCCGCCGGATCATGGAAGCATCCGGCTTTTATGATAATATTGAAATGCGGCGCGATTACGCGGGCCTGCCGCGCGTGATCAGGGCGAGGAGAAAAGTCAGTGGATAAAATAGTTATCGAAGGCGGCAAACCGCTTTATGGAGATGTTCAGATCAGTGGGGCGAAAAATGCCGCGCTGCCGGTTATGGCAGCGGCGCTCTTAACTGAGGGAACAAATACATTTCATAATATTCCCGATTTGGTGGATATTAAAACAATAAAAAAACTTTTAAGAAACATGGGGGCCGAGATTGACGGCGATGAGGTCTGTCGGATCAATGCCGATAAAATAACCGGTTGCGACGCGCCTTACGATCTGGTCAAGACCATGCGTGCCTCCATTCTGGTTCTGGGGCCGCTTGTTGCCCGGATGGGTGTCGCCCGTGTTTCACTGCCCGGCGGTTGCGCTATCGGCGCGCGGCCGGTGAACCTGCACCTCAAAGCGCTGGAAGATATGGGCGCCCATGTCGAACTCAACAGCGGCTATATTGAAGCAAAGGCTAAAAAATTAAAAGGCGCGGATATTTATTTTGACATACAGACCGTGACCGGCACCGAAAATATCATGATGGCGGCGACGCTTGCTCACGGCACGACGGTTCTGAACAATGCCGCGCGCGAGCCGGAAGTCGTTAATCTGGCGGAAGTATTAAAAGGCATGGGAGCGAAAATCAGCGGCGCCGGAACGGACGTTATCACGATAACAGGTGTTACTTCTCTCAAACCTACGGAAGCTTCGATTATTCCCGACCGCATTGAAGCCGGAACATTCATGATTGCCGCCGGAATGACACGCGGTGAAATAAATGTAATCGGCTGCAATCCCCACCATCTGGAATCATTAATCAACAAACTGCGTGACACGGGCATGAAGATAACGCCCGTTAAAAACGGCCTAAAAGTTTCTTCCGCAAAAAAGATTAACAGTGTTGATATTAAAACGCTGCCCTACCCGGGATTTCCCACGGATTTGCAGGCGCAGATGATGGCTTATATGTGTATCGGCAGCGGGTTGAGCGTGATTTCCGAAACCGTTTTTGAAAACAGGTTTATGCATGTGAGCGAACTCTTGCGAATGGGCGCCGATATTGTCATTCAGGGCGGTAACGCAGTAGTCCGGGGGGTTCCTAAGCTGCGGGGAGCGCAAACCATGGCTACGGATTTACGGGCTTCGGCGTCTCTTGTTCTTGCGGCGCTGGTGGCGGAAGGATCAACGGAAATTTCCCGCGTTTATCATATCGATCGCGGTTATCAGTCAATAGAGAAAAAATTTTCCGCTCTTGGTGCGGACATAAAAAGGGTGAAATAAATGAAGATAATAAAATCCAACGCTGCCGGGTTTAAAGATTTTTTCCGTAAATTGCGTCTCAGAGGCGGCGTCCAAACGCCTGCACTTTTATCTTCTGTGGCAAAGATTATCAGCGATGTCGAAGCTTATGGCAACAGGGCTTTGTTTAAATACACGGCTAAGTTCGACGGTTATAAATTAACCGCGGCAACGGCGGAAGTAACGGCCGCAGAAAAAAAGAAAGCGCTGGCGCAGGTCAAACCAAAAGATATGCAAGTTATCAAGTTGGCGGCGAAGCGCATCGAAGATTACCATCGCCATCAGATTGCACAAAGCTTTATGATTAAAAAGGAAAGGGGTGTGGAATTGGGACAGCGTATTTTACCTTTGCGGCGCGTGGGCATTTATGCTCCAGGCGGCAAAGCAACTTATCCTTCAACAATCCTGATGGCGGCGATTCCGGCGCGCATTGCCGGAGTGGAAGAAATTATTCTGGCAAGCCCGGCCAAAAAAGGTATTCTGAATCCTCTCATTGCAGCGGCGGCTGACGTCAGCGGAATAAAACGCATATTTAAGATGGGCGGCGCGCAGGCAATAGCTGCGCTGGCTTACGGTACAAAAACAATTCCTCAAGTGGATAAAATAGTAGGGCCGGGAAACGCTTACGTGGCCGCTGCTAAAAAAATCGTTTTCGGTCAGGTGGATATAGATATGATCGCCGGACCAAGTGAAGTTGCCGTCATTGCCGATAAAACAGCAAATGCTTCTTTTGTCGCGGCGGATATGCTGGCGCAGGTTGAGCACGATGAGATGGCGGCGGCCGTTCTTCTGACGGATTCCGAAGATTTGGCGCTGGAAGTATCGCTGGAAATTCATCTGCAAATGAGAACCTTATCTAGAGGCGCAACAGCTGAGAAATCTCTGACTAAATACGGCGCGATCATTATTACAAAAAGCGTTGACGAGGCCGTGGATATTGCCAACAGTTTTGCTCCCGAACATTTGGAGTTAATGGTGAAAAACCCTAAAAAAGTTTTAGCGAAGGTCAGAAATGCGGGTTCCGTTTTTCTGGGCTCTTTTACGCCGGAGGCGTTGGGTGATTATCTGGCTGGCACAAACCATATTTTGCCTACGGCAGGAACTGCGCGTTTTTCATCTCCGCTTGGTGTTTATGATTTCTATAAACGTATGAGCGTTCTTTCCTTTTCGCGGGAAGCTTTTATGAAATTGAGCAGGCAGACAGCGCATTTTGCCCGTATGGAAGGATTGGATGCTCACGCCAATTCGGTTCTTGTCCGCAGCAAATAATTATTTTTCACACAAATGCAAAAATCAAGCAACAGCAAGTATCCTTCGGTAAAAACCATTAGCGACGCGCAGCGCGTCGGGATGGTTAAGGAAATATTTTCGACCATTACCGGCAGGTATGATTTTTTAAATCATTTTCTGAGCCTGCGCCGTGATATTGCCTGGAGGCGTTTCGCGGTCAAAAAAATGATTTTCTTTAAGACAAAAAAATTTCTTGATGTTGCCTGCGGCACGGGTGATTTATCCATCAACGCCTGTCTTAATCATCGTGATATATCGGTGACGGGAGTTGATTTTGTTTTTCCGATGGTGCAGGTGGCAAACGAAAAGGCGAAGAAAAAAAATCTTTCCGGCAGGATAAATTTTGCACAGGGGAATGCTCTTAGTCTTCCATTTTATGAGAATTCTTTTGATGTTACGGCAATGGCTTTCGGGATTAGAAATATTCCCAAAAGAGCGGAGGCGCTCAGGGAAATGCTGCGTGTCACGGTGCCGGGCGGACAGATCATGATTTTGGAAATGACGTTTATTCAAAACCGTTTATTCAAATTGGCCTATTACATTTATCTTAATTACCTGCTGCCGTTACTCGCCAAAATATTTTCAAAAAATGCCGCGGCTTATTACTATCTTGCCGATTCCATCATGGACTTTCCAGCGCCAGAGGAATTTGCCGCCTTTATGCGGGATGCCGGCATATCCGAAGTTGAAATATTCCCCCGCACTTTCGGTATTGCCTGTCTATATGTCGGGAAAAAATATTAGTCGTATTCCGATTGTAAATTGCCGCCTCGTTATCCTTTAAAATCAAAATTCCATTGTTTCTTAATAAAGTTTCAAAATTTGTATGACATAAAAGTAATGCTGAAAGGCAAATTGAGAAATTTTTTACTTTCTTCTTCAACAAACCCGATTTTTCTATACCAGTTCTTCAGTTCAGTGTGTTCCGCGATAATTCCGATATTCACGCAACTGGCTCCGAGCTCTCTGGCCTTTGATAAAACATGATGAACCAGCGCTTTGCCATAACCCCGTTGTCTGTGATCGGGAAGCACGGCAAGTCTTTCAAGATAACATACATCCGGGCTTGTCATTTCGCAAGCAACACAGCCCGCAATTTGGTTTTCGTTTTCCATAACGAAATAGGTGACGCCGCGATTCATGTCCGCTTGAATCCAGTATTCATTGCAATTGGATGGATGGAGGGGGGCGTTTTCCAGTGTCAAACCAAAACGCTCTGCCACATTCCGGAAAGATTTTCGAATAGTGTGGACTAAAATTTCGATGTCTTTTTGTGTACAGGCCAGTATCGAGGAATTCAACATCATCTATTCTCCATATTGATCATAGTAATGCTAAACTGTGGCAGGCCCATAAATATATCTGTTTCAAAAATTTGCAAGTATTATTTTATGGCGCCCGGAAACAGGGAATATTATCAAGTCTATAACCATTGACCCGTCCTGAACGACAAGCTCACCTGCCGCTATGGAGCGAAGCGGAATAGCGGTCAGATGGAGCGATTTGTTAGACGAGCTCGTATCAAGTATTGAAAAGCGAGAAAGGTTCTAATTCCTGGCAAAGCCAAGAACTTGGCAAAGCGATTTATTCTGTGGGGAATTTCCAACAGCCGGTAATTCGTTTCAACAATATCGATTGATAGACCGGCATGTTCAAATAGCTCATCTACATTCTTTTTTGTGAAGAAACGAAGATGTGTTCTATCATGAATTCCGCGGTCTCTGTATGGCCAATAACCTCTTGCTACGAGATTGTATATTGTATCTATATGCCTTATGTTTGGAACTGAAGCAATGACGATGCCTCTGGAGTTCAAATGGGTTGCTGCCGCACTTAGGGTTACCCAAGGATCGATTAAGTGTTCAAGCACATCGGCAAATATTATTGCATCAAAATAATAGCCATTGAGCTTCCCTCTTAAAATAATCTCCGTTGCGTCTCCAACAAAAACTTTATCTATACGATCAATCGCTTCATTTGCCATTTCTTCGGACCACTCAATTCCAAATACCTGAGCTCCTGTTTTCGCTTTAATTGCCGCACCCAAGATACCAGTACTACACCCTACATCGAGAATAAGCTTTGCTTCGGGTGGGATCAACCTTTCAATATCTGGTCTTTGCCCCACATATGAGGGGTTAAAATCTGTTTTACTCATATCTTTCCTAGTCTAACGAAAAAATCAGCCGGAGCGCAGCGATCGGCTGTATGGCCTTTGTTGAGCCTTTATAAAAGTATTACCAATGCACGCAGAATAATCTGTTGCCTACGTCCGGTTCGCTCACGGATGATCGACAAATATCAACTTGCTAGTGTCAAAACCTAGCGTTACTGCTTTAGCTATGAGCATATCCTTCAGCTCTTGTTTTATTTCGGGGCTTCGAGCCAGAATCCACAAATAAGACTTATTGGGTCCGCACACGAGCGCATATTGATAATCCTCATGGTCAAGTTCAAATACGACATAAGAACCATAAAAGGGCCCAAAGAAAGAAACTTTCAAATAACCTTGATCTGGTCTTTTAACGAAGTAGGCCTTTCCTTCAGCTTCTTTCCATTTTTTTTCTTTGTCAGAGTAACCGCGGTTTAAAACCCTGACGCCGCCATCGTTTCGTAAACTATAGTTTGCCGTTACTTGGCTCAACCCCCGTTCAAAAGAATGATCCAAACGGGCAATTTCGTACCACTGACCTAAATATTTTTCTAATTTGAAATTATCAACTGGTTTGACATTTTCCGGGATTCCGTAGCAACCAGCTAAAAACAGAAACAATATTATTGCTATCTTGTTCATCTCTGTTTCTCCCTTCAACACCTAATAAAAAAATAAGCCGGAGCGGTACCAGGCATCGCGATCGCCGTAAGCGAATAACCGGGCAAATAACGGTTCAATCCGCGATACAGGGATGGTAATCGTTAGGGAACAAAGAAGCCCCTTAAATAGTTATAATCCTAAACCCCGGCCGGAAGTTTCGACAACATCATTTTTCTTCGGCTTATCTTACTTCCATCTGCTATGAAAGTGCCGTCGCCGACTGCATGAAAAGTCTGTTTCACTTTTCGTGAGGTATCAACGTATGCAGCGACGCCTTCGAGAACGATGATATTGTGTTTATCAATGATGTCCTCGACCTTACACTCGATATTCGCCGCGCATTCCGCTATTAACGGGGCCCGGACATATTTCCCTTTCCGGGGCGTCAACATGAATTTTTCAAACTTGTCCGTATCGGCGCCAGAGCATGTTCCGATTCCAATGACTTTGTCAATCATGTCCACCGTAGGAATTGCAATAACACACTCCTTCGTTTTATTAAGAGCGGCAAAGGAATAGTTCCATGGTCCCGTGGTTATGGCAAATCGAGGAGTAAAATCGACAACCATCGTCCACGAGATCGTCATGATGTTGTTCTTTTTTCCGTCTTGCGTTGTGACAAGAACAACCGGACCGGATTCAATCAACGTAAAAGCTTTATTGAGGTTCAGTTTTTTCATACGGACAAGACCTTAGCCTTATTTACAAAGAAATCAGCGGGCGGCAGGTGTAGCCTGCCGCCCGCTGTATTGCCGGGTTATGCAATTTTTAAATTTTTAATTCTTCTCCGATTCTTTCAGCAAGAAATATCTTTAACAATGATTGATATGGAACATCCTTTTTATTTGCAAGAAGCTTAAGTTCTTCAATCATTGACTCAGGGAGACGAAGTGAAATTGATTTTACCGAAGGCTTGAGATTCGATAGCATAACCTTTTTTGCTTTTTTCCAATTAATATATTCTGTTGAATCATGAGCCGCCCAAAAAGCTCTCTCCTCATCTTCATTTTTAAATTTTGGTATTTTCTTTATTTTTATGGGATTCATATTCTTTCCTTTCTTTTCGATTCATATCTCTGGCAGAAATTACCCGGATTTTTTGATTTCTTACGGTAAAAACAATAAATAAATACTTTTTTCCATCAGTAGCACCTAATGCATAAAAACGTTTCTCTATGAAAGAGTGTTCTGTATCATCGAAAATTATCAGCGGAATATTTAAAATTGCCTGTTCACATTCGGAAGGGGAAACATGGTGTTTATTCCAGATTTTATTAGAATTATGTTCATCCCATTCAAAACCGATGCATTTTGATAGGATATCTAATTTATTATTTTCTTCCCCCATAGATGCAGTATATGCTCATCATATACAGTTGTCAAGATTTAATTATTTTTGCATAAACGAAAAAGTCAGACGGAGCGTAAGCGATCGGCGGGATTAACGGGTTAGACTTTTTCCATAAAGAAAACCAATGCCTTTTCGGAAAGAGTTCTTCCTCGATGCTTGTGATCAGAGCCATCAGGAATGAAGATTCCATCACCTGATCTATAAACTATCTTCTCATTTTCATATTCAATTTCCAATTGTCCTTCGATCAGATAGCCATAATGGCCCTTTTCACACCAATGGAGCGGCATCTCTTTCGAGTATTCAACAAGACGAATACGTAAATTATTTTGGTCAATATACTTGTGTCTGACTCCCGTAATAGGTGACTCCCATTCAAGCTTATCAAATTCTGCTTTGTATTGGATTGTCATATCAACTCCATTCTAAATCTAACGAAAAAATCAGCCGGAGCGCAGCGATCGGGTGGATTGATTTTGTTATCAATTTTTATATTTTATTTGCAGTCCGTCAGCAACTTGCGCGAGTTTCTTGTCAAGTGTCCAAATTGGAACGCCCATCAATACAGCAGATGCAATCAGATGGACATCCACATAGCCGATGCCTTTTCCCATCAAGTGGTTATTTTCAATAAAGGATAATGCTTCTTCATGTTCGGCTTGAATACTCATGGGTAGAAGTTGAAGAAAAGAAAGAATAATAGCTCTGTCTTTAAGATTTCCACAAGCCAGTTCACCGACGATTAATGGGTGGCATAATACCCTTCCATCATTGAGCAAGTTTGCCAACTCAGCATTCCCATCCCTCAAATGCGAGACCCAAACAGATGTGTCCACCAGAACCATGAGCTGTCATGCTCCTTTTCTTCTTGGTATTGCCTGAAGATGTTTTTGGGTTCCACCCAGCTTTGCAAGCCTGCGAGCGCTTTCTCTGGCAATAAGCGCCTCCAGACCAAGTTTAACGAGAGCAGTTTTTTCCTTAATTCCAGTGATTTTGGATGCTTTATCCATCAAGTTATCTTCAATATTCAAAGTTGTTCTCATATTTTTACCTCATATAAATGTGATGCCATAGTATGCATCATTTATGCATATGTGTCAAGTCGCATTCTAATGATTCTAACGGAAAAATCAACCGGCGCGCAGCGATCGGCGATATTGCTTTTGTTAAGCGCTTTTTTGATAATGCGAAGCGTACCAGTCTACTACTTCTCTTATCATTTTTTGGTAAGAAGTTTTCTGCGTCTTCGCCTGTCTTTTGAAAAAAGTGATGCTGGATTTCTTTAAAGATAGTGTAATTTTCACATTATCTTCCTTCAGCACCAACTTATCAGGGGGCGGGAGAAAGTCTTTAACGACTCTCAAATTACCCATGGGTTCTTCAGTATATTTTGTTTTGGTCTTCATAGATTTTCCTTCCTTTTCTCCAATAGCCTGCGCCATAGATGCGAATTACGTTACCACGATACGTAAACCTAACCGTTAAAACACCTTCGTCGACAATGCCCATACAGTAATATCGATTTTCTTCACTGCTATGGGTAATGTCTTCCGCGATAACACGATGGGGATCAAGAAAAGCATGTTGTGCGGTTAAAAAAGAAACACCATGCTTGGATTGGTTTTCCTTGTCCTTTTCTTCATCCCATTCAAAGGTCGCTTTTTTCATGAGCTTACTATGCCAAATTTATGTAAACATTGCAATATAAAAGTATGGGTATATGTATGGCTATAATGTATTAATGTTTATGTATAACGTGGCGATCACCGGCCCGCGGAACGCAAGTCCTTGTGGATTGCGTAGTTATGCCACGCCTTTTATAATATCTCTTGTTAAAACTACTTTGGCATAAGGAAATGATAATGCAGCCATAAAGGATGCATGAACCTCTGATGCTTTTATAATTTTGTTATTAAAGAACAAGTCCATTGTAGCGCATGCATCCTCTGCAACAACACAATTGAAGCCCAAGTCGAAAGCTGCACGAGTAGTTGCGTCAATGCACATATGGCTCATAGCGCCACAGATTACGAGATCATCAATGTGCAAATTCTTTAGAATATCCAATAAGGGTGTATCACGAAAACTGTTTGGATAATTTTTTACGACAACTTCTTCACCCTCTTGCGGGGCTACCTTATCATTTATTTTTGCCCCATCTGTTCCAGGCAAGAAGAAGAAAGCGTTAGGAGAGATAGAAATGTGCTGTACGTGAATGATAGTTGATTTTGTTTTTCTGAATTCAGCCAAGAGATTCCGAACATTTTCTACCGCATCCTCAATACCTGTAAGTTGCATTATACCACCTGCAAAATAATCATTCTGTAAATCTATTATAATAAGACATTTACTCATAAACTTCTCCTTTTCATTTTAGTATCAAAGGGCATAACGAAAAAATCAGCCGGAGCGCGCCACGGGCGCGCGATCGGCTGTAGCGACGGGTTTTGCGTTTATTCTTTTTAAATACAATTTATTGCCTAAAATTACACCAAGCCATCCCACCAGTGGTGTAAAAAAAAGATATGCAATAATTGATTCAATTAATAAATTTATTACCCATGATGGTAATGTAGCATAAAGCCCCATATAGTATTTCATGTTTGAGATTATAAAGTTCAGACCAAAACCAATAGGGCAAATCATAAATCCAATAAACCACATCATTTTTTTCCCTGAAATTAACGCTAAGGCAAAAGCAAAGAGAAATATTAAAGCGAAATCTCCAAAATGAAAAAGAATGAAATTACTTAAATAAATTAAATTTGGTGATATTGATCTTACTAATTTTGTAGTTGTGTATACAACTTTTGAAATACCATAGGAAAAGGCGTAGAGGCCAGCTAGCCAGCAAAGATAGCCAGCAACAATCCAAAAGAGAGCAGTAATATAATATTTTTTGTCTTTTGTTTTCATTTCATTATGCGGCACAACGACAACATCAGCCGGAGCGTTAAGCGATCGGCTGTATTGATTTTGTTAGATTCAATTTTTATTGTTTTTTATTCTTCTATATCCAAGCCAACCAGTTAATAAACAGATTATCAATTCAAACAATGCCGCGCCTCCAAATATATATTTCATCGTTTGAATACCCGATTGATATTGCTCAGAGCCTTTTCCATACAGAACTCCGTCTATTGTTATTGCTTTGAATGACTCAAGGTTAAAGATTAGATAAATGCCGAATATAGACGCGCCTAAAAAACAAACACTAAGAAGAATCAGAGTCCATGTTGGGAAATAGAAAAAGCTTTTTTTATTGGTCATAATTTTTCTCCCTAAATCTAACGAAAAAATCAGCCGGAGCGTTAGCGATCGGCTGTATTGATTTTGTTAGCTGTTCTTTTGCCTATTAATAAGAGTTACTTTCCAATATGTGAGCAAAACAAAAAGTAAAGTGATTATTGGTATTCCAAACATTACACTAGAAAACCAAATGTGACTACGATCATTTTTTTCTGGCTTTTTGTCTAACGTAATCTGAATACCCTTATCTTTGAGTAGGCGTAATAGTAATGGGTCGTTTGCAGAACCAGTATCAGCATAAGACATGAAAGTTCGCTCGCCCCCATTCATACGCTGTGTTCCTGTAATTTTTGAAAAACGATCTAATTTTACTGTCTTTATTTGCCCTGCATCTACAGCACGAATAAATTCGTCATAACACATATAGTATTCAGATTCAGTTGCAGCCATTGTCGGGCAGTTTAATCCACAAATTAAGCAAATAATAATAGTGCCAAGAATAAACTTCATGCTCGATTGCCTCCTTTTATAAGCTAACGAAAAAATCAGCCGGAGCGTAGCGATCGGCTGTATTGACTGGTTAGGGCCTCTTTAAGTACTGTTTTACCATTTTTAATGTTTTATTTCCTTTCGGTAATACGGAAGAGTTACCGCAGCTATCCACACTAAAGTATCTATTCTTTTTTGTAAGGAACAGAAGATGCTCTTCTCCGTCATCCATGATGTACCGACCGGAATCATTTTCAGACCTTATTTTTATTGTTTTAATAATAACTCCTTTGAGTACCTGCTCGACACGAATGGTGTATAAAGTGGCTGTGATACCTTGAGGGTCCGATTTATCTTCTTGTAGATCCAGATTCTTAATAACTTTTCCGACAACAATTGATTCGCTAGACACGATTTCATTATTTAAAGGAACTTTATAACCAGATATTAATGTTTTTGGGTCTAAGCAAACAGCATGTGCCAACTGCAAGCATAATAAAGATAATAGAAACCCACATATTAATTTATACGTTTTCATTTTTTTTTAGCCCTAACGATTTGCCGTTCAGCGGCGACACCGCCGCACGAACGGTTCGTTGATGTTACACCAATGTCCCTGCGGCGGGGTCGTCCGCTGCAACGGCTTGTTCGGCAGCGATTCACCTGGTCGCTGTCCATTGGCTTCGTCGTGGCTCACTCCTTTTTGCCGTCTATCGCAGGCCTGGCCGATGCAGACCGCGACGAAACCCTCAGGATCCGCAGGTTCATCAGGGTAGATGTCGAGAGCGGGACACGTTGGCTCACATCGAGACTGATAGTAGTCGAGAGCTTTTCGAGAAACCGCATAGGGCTCAAACCGCTGTTCTGGGCAGCATTCACGGAAATCTGAGTTGATGATAGTGCAATCAGCGTCGCGACGACAGAAGTGCTCGTCAGGCGGGTGAGGCGGTTGCAGATGGATGAAGCGACTGTCTTCATATTGACTGGGAACGGGGCCCTTCGGTCCCGTTGCGCACGAGCAGAACCATCCCAATACGACGAGGTATGCTCGAGAAGCCCAACCGGAATGCTGCATCCATTTCTCCTTCACGAGCGTCTACGTCTGCCGAACGGTTTGGCGTTAACGCGCGGGCGCGCAGCGCCCGTCGCGTTCAACGCCTTGTTCGGCAGCATCGTCGCTAGTAAATCTTTCGCCAGCGTTGAAAGGCACGAACATCCTCGGGTGAAAGAGCGAACCACTCGTTCTTCAGCCTCTTATCAGCGAACCGGCGGTGCCAGTAGCTTTCGACCCCAGGCGGATCATCTGTCTCAATGACGTGAATGGGTGCGACCTCCTGTGGAAGCTCAACTCCGATCTCGCCTTCTCTCCTGAGCTTGTTGTTGGTCCTGCCGATCTTGAACTCCCGGCGAGTTCCGTGTCTAAGGAGATAGACAAAACCTACCGCGGGCTTGGCCCCAGGAGCACTGTCTTCGGCGCCGTCCCCCGGCTTCGCTGGTTTGAGAAGTGGCGCGCACAGACTCACGACATCGGAATAGCCTTGCGAAACGGCGAACGAGTGGACTTTCGCGATCAGGACTTCCTTCCTGCCCAGGCGGTTGAAAGTCGAGTGACTTGGAAAATCCGGCACGGTTCGCGCCTTCATTCGCAACTCCGCCTCGATGGGAAAGTGCCCCAGCTCCCGCGTCACCAAGACGAGGTGCTCGAGTATCTCGTTTTCAGGAACGGCTGTTCCAAATCGATTCGGCGCATGTCCCGCCTCGCGGAGGGCGTCGCTCCATTTCGTCCAGTACCTGCCGAACCAATGGTGGCGCCCAATTCCGGTTTCCGTCGCGAAGCGCTGAATGCCAAAGGGAACGCCACCATTTTGCGCGGTCGTTCGTCGAATCTCGGAAAGGATATGATCTTTGGTCATGTGCCCTGTCTGCCGAACAGTGTAATAAGTGGAAAATGTTCCGCCATATCAGACCATATAGATGGAAAGATTTTCCACTTATTATGATATTAAAGCATAAAACATGGAAAAATGGCCGTTTAATTTTCCACTTATTACAATTTCAGTTGCCAAATTCCACTTATTACGCTATTAAAGGGGCAAACATGGAAAATTATGGTTGTAAGCCCCACTGCCAACGGTCCCGCTTTTGACGGGATTCTTTATACAAATATTTAACGTGTGACCTTTAGGTTATATTGTTTGCTGCTTTTAAATATGGATCTTACAAATAAACCGAAGTTCCACCCAAATCCGAAACTCAAATTAATGGATCAGGTTCGCGAGGTCCTTCGATATCATCATTATTCTTATCGCACAGAACAGACCTATTGTCAATGGATACTTCGTTATATCCACTACTTCGGTGGTAAAACCCATCCGCGGCTTCTCGGTGCTAAAAATATTGAGGCGTTTCTCTCCCATCTGGCAAGCGTTGGTGAGGTGACCGCCTCAACTCAAAGGCAGGCGCTCAACGCTATGGTTTTTCTTTACAAACATGTCCTCGATATTCAATTGGAAGACAAGATCACTCCGGTGCGCAGTAAGCGCGTGACAAGTCCACCCACCGTTATGACCCAAGCCGAAGTTCAGCGCCTTCTTGCCGCCATGGAGGGCAAGCCGGCGCTCATGGCAAAGTTGATATACGGCAGCGGGATGAGACTCATGGAATGCATCCGTCTGCGCGTCCAGGACATTGATTTCGGTCAGAACCTCATTTTCGTCAGAGGCGGCAAGGGCGGAAAAGACAGGACAACCGTTCTGCCTAAAAATCTGCGTGACGAGATGCTCAAACAAGTTGCGGCGGTGAAATCTCTCCATCACAAAGATCTTGAGGAGGGTTTCGGTGATGTCTATATCCCGGAAGCTCTGGCGAGAAAATATCCCAAAGCATTAAGGGCGACCGGATGGCAGTGGGTCTTTCCCGCAAAATTGCGATCCATCGACCCGCGCTCCGGCAAGGAAATGCGTCATCACGTTCTTGAATCCGTTTTACAGAAATCGGTAAAGCGGGCGGCCGAACAAGCCCAAATCAATAAAAGGGTTGGCTGCCACACGCTACGCCACAGTTTCGCCACACATATGCTGGAGGGCGGAGTCAATATCCGCGTCCTCCAGGAACTGCTTGGCCATGCGGATGTGAAGACCACCGAAATATACACCCACGTGATGTCCCGCGATATCCGCAACCTGAAAAGCCCGCTGGACGCGCTTCTTAGTCCTGAAAAAAATAAATGAACAACCCCGCCGCAAGCAGCGGGGTATCCAGTGCCCTCTAAAAGAGGACGAGTTGTTTTGACTTGTGTAACACTTTATAGCTTTTTGCTACACCCTGCTCTTTCACATATTTTGATATTGTATCTTCATCTCCAAATTTGCTTACTGTGTTCACGAAATATCCATCCGTCCAAAATTCACCACCCCAAAGTTGCGCCTCAATTTCCGGATGATGCCTAAATACCTCTCGTGCCGTTATGCTCTTTATGAGCGTTATTATCTTCGTCGGACTATACGTCGGAACCGACTGAACTAAAAAATGAACATGATCCTTGTCTATTCCTATTTCAAGAAAATGCACCTGGTATCGCTTGGAGATTGCAAGGCAGATTCCCTTTATCGTTTTATCAACTGCCGGGCTGAATACTACTTTCCGGTATTTTGCCGGACATACGTAATGATACAATATCACCGATTCATTGTGTGACTTGTGTAGGTACTTGCTTTTCGACATACACTTACTATATCATCTTTTCGCCGCAAGCGGTGGGGAATTATACCCAGAGAGATTAAAAAGTTTGATTTAAATGAATAAAAAATCCAAACCGGTCGAAATAGATTTCAATCCTGAATTCCAGCACGCGCTGGAGATGATGGAAGAGACGGACAAAAATATTTTCATCACGGGCCGGGCCGGCACCGGCAAATCAACTCTGCTGAATTATTTTTATAACAATATGAAGAAAAATGCTGTTCTGCTGGCGCCGACGGGCGTTGCCGCCGTTAATATCGGCGGGCAGACCATTCATTCCTTTTTCCATTTCAAACCGAATGTGACGCTTGCCGCCATCAAGAGAAAAAGAAGTTCCGATAAAGAAAAAACATCTATCTATAAAAAGTTGAAAACTATCGTCATTGATGAAGTTTCCATGGTGCGGGCTGATCTGCTGGACTGTGTCGATAAATTTCTGCGACTCAATGGTCCTCATTCCAAACAACCTTTCGGCGGTGTGCAGATGATTTTTATCGGCGATCTCTATCAACTGCCGCCTGTTGTTTCGGGCACAGAGCGCGAAATATTCCGGTCGCATTACCCCAGTCCTTATTTTTTCAGCGCCAACGTCATGGAAAATCTGGAGATGGAATTTATCGAACTGGAAAAGGTTTACCGGCAGAAGGATGACGAATTTGTCCGCCTGCTCAACGCCATTCGAAATAATTCCATAACGGATGAAGATATCGCGCTGTTCAATCAGCGTTGTGATCCTTCTTTTGAAGCGTCATCCGATGAATTTTATATTTCGCTGACCAGCACCAATGATCTGGCGGACAGCATTAATGAAAAACGGCTGGCTGAGCTGCCCGGAAAAATCTGGAGGGCCGAAGGAGTAATCGATGGCGAGTTCGGCAGGGAATATCTGCCGACGGCGGTCGAACTGAAACTGAAAAAAGGCGCTCAGATTATGATGCTGAATAATGATTCCTACGGGCAGTGGATAAACGGGACCATCGGCAAGGTCAGGAAATTTGCCAAAAACGATGACGGAGAAGATGTGATTGTCGCCGATCTGGACAATGGCGAAATGGTGGAAATATCTCCCTATACCTGGAAAATATACAAATTCTTTCTCAAAGACGAGGAACTGCGCTCGGAAGAGGTCGGTTCTTTTCTCCAGTATCCTGTGCGGCCGGCTTTTGCCGTGACTATTCACAAAAGCCAGGGCAAAACTTTTGAAAAAGCCGTGATTGATGTGGGGCACGGCACTTTTGCCCACGGGCAGATGTATGTGGCTCTTTCCCGTTGTACAACACTCGATGGCATGGTGCTGCGCTCGCCGTTGAAGAAAAGCCATGTTTTGATGGACTGGCGGGTGGTCAAATTCTTAACCGGTTTGCAGTATGCCAAAGCAGCTCTTGCCTTACCCCGCGAGGACAAACTGAAGATGCTGGCGACGGCGATTCAAGAAAAGCAAACCGTCGAGATTGTTTATCTCAAAGCAAAAGATGAAAAATCAAAGCGTCTGATCAAGCCCGTGGTGATAGAGGATATGGAATACAACGGACATTCGTTTCTGGGATTGGGAGCCTATTGTCTGGAGCGCAATCAAAAACGGGTCTTTAACGTGGATCGGATTCTGGAAATCCGTTCATCGTCGAATGATAAACCTGTAAAAAATCTCTAAGCTGTAAATTCCACCTTCGTGACTGTGTCGCAATTGCAAATATTGATTGTGCGTAATAAGTAATGTCCCCCGCTGGCGGGGGCAGGGGGTGGAAATTTTTGAAACATAGTTAATATGAGTCAGTTACGCATTACATGAATTTTATCCACCTCCGTCACTGCGTGACACCTCCGCCAGCGGAGGATATTAAATGGCTATATTTATTATTGCGACACAGTCTCTTCTTGAAATAACAAAAAGGTCAAATCTGATTTTTTACTAGACCATCTAAATTAATAGGCAAAAACACCTTGACAAAACAATTCTGTTAAATAACATTAGCCCCTCGTGAGCGGGCGTAATTCAGTGGTAGAATGTCAGCTTCCCAAGCTGGACGTCGCCGGTTCGAGCCCGGTCGCCCGCTCCATTTTTAACAAAAACGGCGGTAATCCGCCTTAATCTTTTTGCTTGCTTTGTCCACAGGGATATGCTAGCAAAATATCAAACCATCGATAATGTTGTATTGATGAGTGGGCTCCTGCCCACTTTTTTGTTTTCTGGACTATATGGATAATGATGTAAAAGAAAAAATCCGGCAGTTAGCCGAGCCGGTTGTTGATTCTGAAGGAATGGAATTGATTCATGTGGAGTGCATAAAGATGCATTCTCGCTGGATTATCAGACTTTTCCTGGATAAGGAAGGCGGCATTACACTTAATGATTGCGCCAATATAAGCAGTCAGTTGGGCGATATTTTTGATATTCGTGAAGTCATTAACGGTTCTTACACGCTGGAGGTTTCTTCGCCCGGTCTGGACAGGCCGATATCACGCGATCAGGATTTTGTAAAATACAAGAATTCCATGGTGCTTGTGAAAACAAGCGAAAAAATTGAAGGAATTAAGAATTTTCGCGGCATTCTTAAGGATTATATTGAAGAGGCAGGCCAGAAACTGGTTTTGATAGACATAGCGGGAAAAGTTTACCGGATTCCCAGACAGGATGTTGTAAAAGCAAATCTGGCCGATATCGGATAAATTATTAAACAGAGAATTAATGCCGGCAGGCTGAGATTCTAATATACATATCAGCTAAGAAAAGGGAGGACTTTGTAAATGTTGTTGCCAGAACTTAAACGTCTGATCGAGCAGATGGGTAAGGACAGAGGTATAAATAAAGAAATTATTGTCGAAGCCCTTGAAGCGGCAATGCTTACGGCTGCAAGTAAAAAATTCGGACAAAACGTTGAAATCGAAGCCCATTACAATGACGAGACCGGAGAGGTTGAAGTTTTTCAGTTCAAAACTGTTGTTGATAAGGTTCTGGACCATGAAACACAAATCTCCAAAGAGGAAGCACGAAGAACTCTTGATGAAGGAGCCGAGCCCGGTGACAGTCTGGGAATGAAAATTGAAACAAGCGCTTTCGGCCGGATCGCCGTGCAAATGGCCAAACAGATAATTATTCAGAGAGTTAAAGACGCGGAATGCGATAATATTTACGATGAATATAAAGACAGAAAAGGCGAACTTGTCAACGGCTTTGCCCAAAGGTTTGAAGGCGGCAGCATTATCGTCAATCTTGGACGGGCGGAAGGCATTGTGCCTCCGGCGGAACAGATTCATCGCGAAACGTATAAACGCGGCGAAAGAATCCGCGCCTATATTGTTGAGGTAAAAAAGAATGCCAAAGGATTGCAGATCATTCTGTCCCGTACGCATCCGGCATTTCTCAGGGCGCTTTTTGAAGTGGAGGTCCCGGAAATTTCCGAAGGGCTTATTGAGATTATCAATGTGGCCAGGGAACCGGGCAAACGAGGGAAAATTGCCGTCAGGTCCAAGGATAAGGATATTGACCCTGTTGGCGCGTGCGTTGGCATGAGAGGCTCGCGGGTTCAGAGCGTAGTGCAGGAATTACGCGGCGAGAAAATAGACATCATTCCTTACAGTGATGACGCGGCAAAATATGTAAGCAGTTCCCTCTCTCCGGCCAAAGTTAATCGCGTCTTTGTTGATGATGAAAATCATACCATGACGGTCATCGTTCCTGATGATCAACTTTCTCTGGCCATCGGTAAAAACGGCCAAAATGTCCGGCTGGCGGTAAAACTTACCGGCTGGAATATTGACATGAAGAGCGAATCCATGGTGACCGCTCAGGAAGAAGGGAAAGCAGGACAAAATGATTTGACAAAAATCACGGGAGTGGGTCCGGCTATGGCGGAAAAACTCTTCAGCAAGGGCATTAAGAGTGTTGCGATGGTTGCCGCGACCGAACCCGAAGTGTTAGCTCAGATTCCCGGCATTGGCGAAAAGACTGCCCAGCAATGGATTGAGACGGCAGGTAAAATATTAAGCGAAGAAGTACTCGGTAACAAGGGTGATTCGTAATCTGAAAACTAAGAAATTTGATATGGAGATTTTTGCGCATGCCTAAAAAGCGGGTTCATGAGTTGGCCAAAGAGCTTGGCTTGGAAAGCAAGGTTCTGATAGCTCGTTTGGAAAAAATCGGCATTCCGGTCAAGTCGGCTTCCTCTTCTCTGGATGAAGCTGAAGTGGAGAGAGCGAAAAAGGAGCTGACAGCAGGCGAGCTTCGCGAGGTCGTGGAGCAAAGAATAAAAACCACGGTCATCAGGCGTCGCACTGTCCGTACCCCCATAGAAGTGCCTGTTGAAGAAGCTCCTGCTGTGGAAACAGAGGCAGAACCATCGGAGAAAGATTTGGCGGAAGAAAAACCGCATAAAGCGCATCCGGCCCAGCCTTCGGCAAAAGTTGATCAAGCTAAAAAGGAAAAAGCTCCTGAAACCCCTGCTTCTAAGAAAGAGGCGGTAGTTCCTGAACACCCCAAAGAAAAAATATCGAAGATTGAAACAAAAGAAGAAACCGTCGCCGGATCCGGGGCAGAAACAACTGTAGTGGATAAAACCAAACAGCCGACTCCCGTTTCCGTAAAGCCCGCTATCATTTCTAAACATAAAATTATCAGGCCGGAAACTGACCGGACTGCTCCTCAAAAAGCTCCTTTTAAACCCGGTGAAAGAATATCCATTCCCACGCCGGAAAAGCCGAAAAAGAAGGGAAAAGCCCAGGTTGAGGTATTTATTGAAGAGGAAAAGAAAATACCTGAGCGTAAAATTTTAGAAAGAAAAATCGAAAAGCGCCTGAAGAAGCAGGATGATGAGGAAGTAGTTTATACAAAATGGCGGGACATCAAAAAGACTGTTCCGGCCAAAATGAAAAAAACGGAAATCACTGTTCCCAAGGCGATTAAAAGACGCATCAAAATAGGAGAAACAATCACGGTCGGCGAGTTGGCCAAAAGAATGGGTATCAAGGTCAGTGAAATCATCAACAAGTTAATGTCGATGGGTGTTATGGCGACCATCAATCAGGCCATCGATTACGATACGGCCACTCTTGTGGCCGCTGAATTCAGTTTCCAGGTGGAACCGGCGGAAGTGGAATTTGACGAATCCGTATTAAAAACTCCGTCTATTCCGGAAAATCTCAAGCCGCGTGCTCCGGTTGTTACTATTATGGGACACGTTGATCACGGCAAAACATCTCTTCTGGATGCCATCAGACAGACCAACGTTACTGACGGCGAAACAGGAGGAATTACCCAGGCCATCGGCGCTTATCATGTACATATCAACGGCCGGGACATAGTATTTCTGGATACTCCCGGGCACGAAGCGTTTACGGCGATGCGGGCGCGCGGAGCGCAGGTAACCGACATTGTTGTTCTGATCGTCGCCGCGGATGATGGTGTAATGAATCAGACAGTTGAAGCGATCCATCACGCCAAGGTTGCCGGTGTGCCGATTATTGTGGCGATTAATAAAATTGATAAGCCGGGCGCTGATCCGGAAAAAATCAAGCAGTCGCTTACCGAACATGGACTATTGTCCGAACAGTGGGGCGGTGACACGATTTTCTGCGAAGTATCCGCCAAAAAGAAAATCAATATCGAAGAACTGCTGGAAATGATTTTGCTGCAGGCCGACGTTATGGAATTAAAAGCCGATCCCAACCGTCCTGTCCGCGGAATCATTATTGAGGCCAAACTGGACAGGGGACGCGGTCCGGTGGCGACCGTTTTGATTCAGGAAGGAACGCTCAGGGAAGGCGATTCTTTTGTATCCAAAACTGAATTCGGTCGTGTGCGCGCGTTGATTAATGATCAGGGCAGGCGTATTAAAGAGGCCGGACCCTCAATGCCTGTGGAAGTCATCGGTTTTTCCAGCGTGCCGCAAACCGGAGCGGAATTTTTCTGCGTGGAAGATGAAAAGAAAGCGCGCAGCATTGCTGATTACTGGACCAGAAAAGCGAGAGAAAAAGAGCTTTCTTCTTTCTCCAAAGTTACGCTGGAACAACTCTATCAAAGAATAAAAGAAGGCGTAAAGGAATGCGATGTTATCATCAAAGCCGACGTACAGGGATCAATCGAAGCGATTTCCGACGCTTTGAATAAACTCTCCAACGATGACATAAAACTCAGGATTATTCATAGTTCTACCGGCGCCATCACCGAGACGGATGTCATGCTTGCTTCGGCTTCCAAGGCCATTATTATCGGATTTAATGTAAGACCTGACGCAAGGGTAGTGGATATTGCTCAGCAGGAGGGCGTGGAGATCAAGCTCTATGATATTATTTACAACGTTATCTCGGATGTGCGCGCGGCCATGGAAGGACTCCTCGAGCCGGAATATAAAGAAGTTGTTCAGGGAAGAGCCGAAGTCCGCGAACTCTTCAAGGTTCCCAAAGTCGGCACGATTGCCGGCTGCTATGTGACAGACGGGAAGATAATGCGCAGTAACAATTTGAAGCTCGTCCGTGACAGCGTAGTGGTTTTCGATGGGAAAATTCTGTCCCTGAAGCGGTTTAAAGATGATGCCAGGGAAGTACAGGCCGGTTTTGAATGCGGTATCGGCATTGACGGATTTAATGATATTCATCCAGGCGATGTCATTGAAGCCTATGTGATAGAGGAAATGGAAAAAAAATTAGAGCAGAATGTTGAAAAGCCCTAGAGTTCTTTATTGATTATTCCTGAATTTCCAGGGTTGTTTGAATTCGGGGAAAAACTTTATGGTTATTGGATACGGAATCATAAGTTTACGAATTCCGGAAAGCGGCTCTTTAAAAGAAAAAAGAAGCGTTCTGAGCAAGATTTTGAGACGCGCGCAAAACGAGTTTAATGTTTCGATCGCGGAGACAGGAAATCTTGATAATTACAAATTGGCTGAAATAAGCTTCGCTGTTGTTGGCAATGATTCGCGCCACATTAATGGGAAAGTCGATCATTTGATAAGATTTATTGATAATCTGCATGTCGCTGAAATGTTAAACAGCAAAATAGAGATCATGGTTGTTTCCAGTTTTCTAGAAGCAACTGAATGGAAAACAAGTAAGTACGATGAACTTTAAAAGAGCGGACAGAGTAGCCGAATTAATCAGGGCGGATATGTCTGATATTATAATGAAAGAAGTGAAAGACCCGCGCCTGCATTCGGTTACGATAACGTCGGTGAAGATAAGTGATGATCTGCGCAACGCGAAGATTTATTTTGTGGAAATGGGAAAAGATGAATGTTCCCCTGAAATCAAAGTAGGACTAACTCAGGCCTCTGGTTTTATACGAAGGGCTTTGGGCAAACGATTGCAGTTGCGCGTAGTGCCGGAACTCATGTTTATTCATGACGAATCTTTCGCATATGGCAACCGCATTGAAAAATTATTGGCCCAGATAGCTGAGCAGGAAAATAAAAATGATCAGTAAGGTTATTAAAGCGATAAATGAAGGGCATAATTTTTTAATAACCGCCCACGTAAGGCTCGATGGAGACGCTCTGGGCTCGGAACTGGCCCTTTATCTTATGTTAAAAGAATTGGGGAAGAAGGCGGTTATTTATAATCATGACCGCACACCGGAGCGTTACCGGTTTCTGCCGGCGGCAAACAATATAGTTCATAATATAAGTGATGTAGAGCAGTATGATACCGGCATTATTCTTGATTGCAGTGATTTGACAAGAATCGGAGATGAAGCTGAAAATATCAAAAAGATAAAGAGACTTATAAATATTGATCACCATGTTTCCAATAATGGTTTTTGCTCTTTGAAAATATTGGATGCCAAGGCCAGCTCGACCGGCGAATTGCTGTTCCGTTTGATGCGGGAAATGCGCTTTGACATATCCAGGGATATATGCACCAATTTGTACGCGGCGATCATTACGGATACCGGCAGTTTCCGTTACTCAAGCACTACAAAGGAAACACTCTGGGCTGCCGGGCATCTGGTGGAAAACGGCGCTAATCCGCAATGGATAGCGGAAAATGTTTATGAAAGCGATTCTCCGGCAAGATTAAAATTGCTGGCCAAGGCGCTGGAAACATTGTCTCTGGATTTGGAAAACAAAGTCGGGTCCATGGTTGTTACACAGAAAGATTTACAGGAAACAGGGGCCGCCTGGGAACACACGGAAGGGTTTGTCGATATTCCACGCACGGTCAAGGGCATTGAAGTGTCCGTACTTTACACTCAAAGAGGGGAAGACAGTTTCAAACTGAGTCTTCGTTCCAAAGCCCAAGTGAATGTGGAAAAAGTGGCAAAAAAATTCGGCGGCGGCGGGCATATTCACGCCTCGTCCTGTTGGATTAAAGGCGATATTGATTCAATCAAGTCGCAGGTTATACAGGCGGTAAGGGAAATTTAGTATTTATGATGGACGGAGTGATCGTCATTGACAAGCCGGCGGGTAAAACTTCGCACGATGTTGTCAGTGAAGTGAAAAAAATTCTGGGAGTAAAAAAAGCTGGCCACACAGGGACGCTTGATCCCATGGTTACGGGAGTGCTTCCGGTATGCTTGAATGAAGCTACAAAACTGGCAAATCTTCTGACCGGCGAAAACAAAGAATACCGGGCGACAATGCTGCTGGGTGTCAAAACAGACACTTTGGATATGGAAGGGAAAATTATCAGCCGGTCGGATAATTTTATATCCGCGGAAAGAATAGAAGAAGTTGTTTCGCGGATGACAGGAGAAATTGAACAGATTCCTCCCGCATATTCCGCGGTCAAATATGGCGGCAAACCGTTGTATAAGTATGCGCGTAGCGGCGTTTTTCCGGATATAAAGCCGCGAAAGGTGACGATTTACAGTATTGCTATTGAAGATATTTCTTTCCCCCGCGTTACTTTTCGGGTTGTTTGTTCCAAAGGCACGTATATCAGGGCGCTTTGTTCAGATATCGGAGATATACTTGGAGTCGGAGCGTGCCTACAGAGCCTTCGCCGGTTGAAGAGCGGAATCTTTTCAGAAGAGATGGCAGTTTGTCTGAGTGATTATGTTGATAGTGATAAAAGAAATAAACTCTCGGCAAAGATATTACCGATGACGGAGTTGTTGCCTTTATTGTGCTCAATAGAACTGGAAGATAATTCTGCGGCAAAACTGCGCAACGGATGGCAGCCTTCCGTGGAAATGCTGAAAGAACATGATCTCCCCTTGCTTAAGGCTGGAGATATGGTAAAATTCGTTAATAAGGGATATCTTCTGGCGGTTGCGGAAATGCTGGCGCCGGTAAACAAGTTTTCTGAATTTGACGGGAAAATGCAGGCGGCCAGAATTGTCAGGGTATTTAATAATTAGGTAATTGAAAAAAACATAACAAACAATTAATTAGGTTATAAGGAGGAAAAAGCGTGTTAACATCGGAGAAGAGGAAAGCAGTCATTGCGGATTATCGTCTTAATGAAAAGGATACGGGTTCTCCCGAAGTCCAGATTGCTCTTTTGAGCGCCAGAATAGAGTATTTGACGGAACATTTTAAGGCACATAAAAAAGACCATCATTCTCGCCGCGGTCTGCTCAAACTGGTTGGTCAGAGAAGAAGACTTCTCAATTACATTAAGGGTAATGACATAGAAAGATATAGAAATGTTATTAAGCGTCTAGGATTAAGAAAATAAAAAGTTTATTCAAGGGCGGAAGGCATAAGGCAACATTCCATGAGTGAGACGGAAAATACGTCTTTCGGATGTTGATTTATGCGTTTCGCCCTTGAATTTCCTATGACAGCACTAAAATTAAAATGGAGGAAAAATTAATGAGTAATGTATTTAGTACGGAATTTGCCGGGCGCAATATTTCGCTCAAAGCAAATTATGTAGCCGCGCAAGCCGATGGGGCGATACTGGCTTATTATGGCGACACGGTTGTTTTAGTTACCGCCGTTTCGTTAAAAAGCATACGGGAAGGAGTGGATTTTCTGCCCCTGACCGTTGATTATCAGGAAATGACCTTTGCCGCGGGAAAAATTCCCGGCGGGTTTTTCAAACGCGAAGGGCGTCCAAACGAGCGAGAAATTCTGACATCGCGTATTATTGACCGCGCGATTCGTCCCTTGTTTCCAAAGGGATATTTTTCAGAAACGCAATTAGTGGCCACGCTTTTGTCCGTGGATAAGGAAAACGACCCTGATGTGGCTTCCATGATAGCGGCATCCGCCGCTTTAGGAATATCGGATATTCCTTTTAAAGGACCGATTGCCGGGGTGCGCGTCGGCCGGATCAACGGTGAATTGATTGCCAACGCTTCACCGGAAAAAATGAAAGAAAGCGAGATGAACCTTTTCCTGGTGGGACGTAAGGTGACGCCCAGCAAATCAGGGAAGGACTATGATGTCGAGCTGGTGATGATGGAAGGTGAAGGCAAGGAAGTTCCGGAAGACATCATTGTGGACGCCATTAAATTCGGACTGGAGGCCATCCGTCCGGTTATAGATTTACAGGATCAGATTCAGGCGGCTATCGGCAAAGTCAAAAGACCGGTTGAAGAAGTCGCGCCGGATGAGGCGCTTGTCGCCCGCGTGCGCGCCGAAGCTTTGTCTGGTTTGAAAGAAGGTTACAGTCTGCCTCGCAAGCTCGAACGCTACAGTAAATTAGGCAATGTGCGGGAGACTGTGATTAAAAATATCGGCTCAGATGACGCGGTTCTCGGTAAAAAAGTGGCGGCGATTATCGAACACCTCGAATCCCGCATTCTGCGTGACATGATTATTCAGGAAAAGAAGAGAATTGACGGCCGGTCTTCAACCGACATTCGTCCGATAAGTTCGGAAGTCGGCGTGCTGCCCCGCGCTCACGGTTCGGCACTTTTCAATCGCGGAGAAACGCAGGCATTGGCCGCGCTCACGCTGGGCACATCCTCTGATGAACAGCGCATGGACTATGTCGGTGGCGAGGAGACAAGGTCGTTTTTACTGCATTACAACTTCCCCCCCTTCAGCGTGGGTGAGGCAAAGGGTCAGCGCAGTCCCGGCAGAAGAGAAATCGGTCACGGCGCTCTGGCCCGCAAAGCTTTGGTGCCGGTGCTTCCTCCTCCCGAAACATTTCCCTACACTATCCGGATTGTTTCGGAAATTTTATCATCCAACGGGTCTTCTTCAATGGCCACAGTCTGCGGTGGCATTTTATGTCTGATGGACGGTGGCGTGCCGGTAAAGGATATTGTCGCGGGTATTGCCATGGGCCTGCTCAAGGAAGGCGATAAGGTCGTGATTTTGTCCGATATTCTAGGAGATGAAGATCATGCCGGCGATATGGATTTCAAGGTTTGTGGCACGGAAAAGGGCGTGACGGCCATGCAGATGGATATTAAAATTGATGGACTGACTGAAGATATTCTGCGCAAAGCGCTTGCTCAGGCCAGAGCCGGCCGCATTCATATTATTGGTAAGATCCGCGAAACGATGACAGCGCCCAGGGGCGATATTTCGCTTTATGCGCCACGCATTACGACCGTCAAGGTTAAGGAAGATCAGGTGCGCACGGTCATCGGTTCAGGCGGAAAGAACATCCGTCAGATTATCAGCGAGACGGGAGTTACCATTGATGTGGAAGATGACGGTACGGTAACCATTGCTTCCGCCGATGCCGAGGCTGCCGCGCGTGCTGTGGCAATGGTCAAATGGCTGACTGAAGAAGCGGAAGTCGGCAAGATTTACCGCGGCACGGTCAAGAAGATCGTTGATTTCGGCGCATTTGTCGAGATTTTGCCCGGTACGGAAGGCCTGCTGCATATATCACAAATTGCCAAGGAGAGAATCGCCAAGGTAACAGATGTATTGCAGGAAGGCGATGAAGTTATGGTGAAAGTTCTGGAAATAGACAAATCCGGCAAGATCCGTCTCAGCCGCAAGGAAGCTTTGGGCGCCGAAGTCAAATAGTTTTTACCGGTGATCATTGTTTAAAACAAACCGTTCCGCATTTATTTAATTTTTGAGTGCGGAACGGATTTCTTAATCAAGTATTTTAATTAGTCCCTTCGATATAAATATTTCTAGCTTAGAAAATGGAAAAAATAAAAGTTAGCATCCAAAAACTTTCAGGTAACGAGGACATTCCTTTGCCTCAATATATGACTGGTCAGGCAGCTGGAATGGATATCTTTGCCGCCGTTATTAAAGATGAAATTATTTTGCCGGGTCAAAGGAAAAAGATTGCAACAGGCATTGCGATAGCCTTGCCTGAAGGTTATGAGGCGCAGATAAGACCGCGTAGCGGACTGGCATTAAAAAATGGAATAACGCTGCTTAATTCGCCGGGAACAATTGATGCTGATTATCGAGGAGAAATCGCATTAATTGTTATTAATCATGGTGCAGAACCCTTTGTTGTTAAAAGAGGCATGCGTTTGGCGCAAATGGTGGTGAAGAAAATTCTTCAGGTTGACTGGATGGAAACTACAGAGCTGAGTAATACTTCCCGGGGTAGCGGCGGATTTGGCCATACCTAAAAACACCTTCTTCGCTTTTGCAATTGGCGTTAAACAGTGGTATGAAAGATTCAAAACTTATCCCATGCTCCAGAATTAACATATGAAGAAATTTAAAGTTAAAAAAACATTTAAAGAAATTAACGACAAGATAAAAGAAGGGCGAGCTGTAGTTGTCACAGCAGAAGAGATGATCGATGTTGTGGAAAGACATGGCGAGATTGAAGCTGCCCGTAAAATAGATGTTGTTACTACCGGAACCTTCAGCCCGATGTGTTCTTCGGGGGCTTTTCTTAATTTTGGTCATACATCCCCCCGCATTCGGGCATCCAAAGTATGGTTGAATGATGTCGCGGCTTACGGCGGCATTGCCGCTGTGGATTGTTACATCGGCGCGACGGAAGTTGTTGAAAACGATCCTCTCAACAGTGTTTATCCGGGAGAATTTAATTACGGCGGCGGTCATGTTATTGAAGATCTCGTTGCCGGAAATGTTGTTAAACTGCGCGCCGAAGGTTATGGAACTGATTGTTATCCGGCAAGAAAGTTCGAAAAGAACATTACTATAAAAGATTTGCGGAACGCTATTTTGTTTAATCCGCGCAATGCTTATCAAAATTACAATTGTGCAGTTAACTTATCCGACAGGACAATTTATACATACATGGGGATGCTCCGTCCGCAAATGGCTAATGCTGCCTATGCTACATCGGGACAATTGAGTCCTTTATTTAATGATCCTTATTACCGTACAATAGGAATCGGTACTCGGATATTTTTAGGCGGAGCGCAGGGATTTGTTGCGTGGCCGGGAACACAACATAACCCTGATGTACTTCGCGGAGCAAACGGAGTTCCAAAAGAGGGGGCCGGAACAATCGCGGTCGTCGGTAATCTTAAAGAAATGTCGCCAGAATGGCTGACGGGGGCAAGTATCTTAGGCTATGGAGTTTCCCTTTTTGTAGGAATAGGCATTCCTATTCCTGTTTTGGACGAGGAAATGGCGCTTTATACAGCGGTAAAAGACGAAAATATCTATACTCAGGTTTTCGATTACAGTATGGATTACCCCAAAGGAGTGGCCAAATCTTTGGCGGAGGTCAATTATAAGGATTTGCGTAGCGGAACAATTGTTATCAATGAGAAGAAAATTATTACCGCTCCTCTTTCCAGTTATTACAGGGCCAGACAAATTGCCAATATATTAAAAGAGTGGATCGAAAGCGGTCGTTTTATTCTGGGCGAGCCGCAAGAGATTCTACCTTCTGTTAAAATGTAATTATCGAACACTGCGGATTTCTTTTTTAGCTTATTGCCTCTGATTTACTGAAATTAATTATTAGTTACATTTTTTTATCTTTTTTTCATCAGTTTGAACAAATTTTCTTTTATATTGAAATAATTAATAATTACCTGTAATATTAATTAATATTAAACAATATTAATTAATATTAAATAATATCCTTGACTTTTGTTTTAAATTAGTTTTTTATAGTCATCAAATGAGGTATCGCTTTAATAATGGCAGATAATATAAAGAAAAATCACGTAAAAAAATTTCGGGAAACAATTCCTTTGAGCATATCTGAATTGGCGAGGAAGGCGGGGTTGACTCCGCAAACATTGTCCAAAATGGAAAAGGGTTTTTCTACAAGAAAAAATTCCGAATTAAAAGTAGCCAAAGCATTGCAGAAACCGTATGAAGAAGTATTCCCTTGAAAGTAAAAGAAATATTCTTAAGGGTTATTTTGAAAAGGGATTGACACCAAATGAAAATAGGCAGATATTTAATATTCTTTTTGCTGATAATGGCTCTACTGATAACTTTCGGCAACAGAGGATTTGTTGATAATTACTTAATGAGCAAACGTCTGGCTCAATTAAAATTGCAGACCGCAGAGATAACAATGGAAAACAACGAATTGAGAAAGAAGATAATCTTGCTGCGCAACGATATTGACTATATAGAAATGACGGCCCGTAATGAATTAGGCATGGTTAAAAAAGGCGATATTGTTTACCGGTGGGCAAGATGATAGGAAATGCATGCTTGGTTAAAAATGATATGATGGTGTTTTAATGCTGAATTTTAAAGAAATTTTTTCAGGGCAGAAGAGACTTATTGGTTTGGATATCGGTTCCAGTTCTTTAAAGTTAGCTGAGGTAATAAGCAGTTCCAAGGGGTATTATCTTAACCGTTATTCGGAGCTTCCTCTTCCCAAAGGAATAATTGTTGATGGTGTTTTGGCGGATGCCAGTACTTTATCTATAAAAATCAAAGAAATTTTTAAGCATTCCGGTTGGGGTAAAAAGGGAATTGTTACTTCCATCGCGGGCAATTCCGTTATTATAAAAAAATTGACATTACAACAAATGAATGAAGCGGAATTCCGTGATTTAATCCATGATGAAGCAGGCAAATATTTGCCTTTTGATAATATGGATGATGTTAATTATGATTTTCAGATTCTGGGTGAGAACAACTACAATCCTAATCAGATGGATATTATTATTGTCGCTGCCAAAAAAGAAGTGGTTAACAGTTATCTTGAGGCCATTACGGCCGCCGGTCAGAGCGTTGAGATTATGGATGTGGCTCCTTTTGTTCTGGAAACCTTGTATGAAGCCAATTATGAATTTGACAATGATGAAATCGTTGTAATTATCAACATCGGGGCGAGCACAACGGGCATCAATGTCATCAAAGGCGGCATGTCAATTTTTACAAGAGATTTTTCTTTGGGTGGCAACGCAATCACTGAAAGTTTGCAACAAAAATATAATACGACTTTTGAAGAAGCAGAAAAAATGAAAATAGAAGGAATAGTCCATGGCAGTGAAGGGGATAACCTGGATTTAAAAAACAGCATTCTGGAATTTGCCCAGCCGATTTGCCTGGAAATTGAAAGATCCATTGATTATTTTCGTTCAACTTTCGGCGGTGAAGATATCAAGCAAATATTGCTTGCCGGCGGTTCGGCTAAAGTTTACAATTTAGCGAGGCATTTATCGGAAACCCTTAATGTCAAAACTGAATTGATCAATCCATTTTTGAAAATCGGCTACAATAAAAGAAGCATTGATGTGAAAAACTTGGAAGATATAAAACCGGTTGCCGCAACGGCTATAGGCTTGGGCTTAAGGAAAATAGGCGACAAATGATTAAAATAAATCTTTTACCCTATCGCGAGAAGATAAAAAAGGAAAATTTCGTTCAGCAAACAGTTATTATTGTCGGCGTTTTCATTTTTGTTATTCTTGTTCTGGTATGGTTGCAGATTTGGGTAAGTTCTTCAATCAGTAATTTAGAAGATAAAATAAAGGAATCGAAATCTACCTTAGACGATTTAGACAACAAAATACGTGGTCTGGACACATATAAAAATCAGAAAAAAGACCTGGAACAAAAATTAGGGGTTATTGCCACATTAGAAGAAAACCGTTTGGCTCCATTAAAGACTTTGGACAATCTGTCCATGCTTGTTCCGTTACACGATATCTGGCTGGTTAAGATAACTCAAAAAGGAAATAACATTAACATTGAAGGAATGGGCAGAGACAATATCGCTGTGGCTGATTTTATGAAAAGTATTGAAAACTTTGATCCGATAAAATCGGTGGATCTCATTTCTTCCAAAAAAACTGATGTTTCCGGTTTCACGGTGCAACAATTTACTTTTTCCTGTGTTTTGAAAAAAGGATTCTGAATATATGGCCATAAGTTTTAGCGATATAAAAAAAATGTCTGCCCAAGCCAAAGCCCTGGCTGTTTTGCTATTAATTTTATTGGTCTGTTATTTGGATTGGTTTTACTTTTTGTCTGCGGCGATAGAAAAGAAAAATTCCAAAAGTGCGCAACTTGCGGAGATGCAGGAAAAAATTAAAGATAAAACAAAAATTGCCGAGCAGATTAAAGGATACATGGATGATGTTGCGAAGTTGCAGGACAGTTATAAAACGGCTTTGCAAAAGCTTCCCGACCAGCGGGAAATTCCCAGTCTTTTTCATTCAGTGGCGTTAGCAGGCAAAGATGCAGGCGTTGAGTTTTTATTATTTGAACCCAAAGCATCCGTGTCTAGGACGCTGTCATCATTAAAGCTTTCTGATCAGCATGACCAGAAACCCGCGGATGCCTCCAAAGCCACTGATGTTAAGAAAGCGCCCGATGCCGAGGAGCCTCTTTATGAAGAAATACCGGTAGCCGTGTCGGTAATGGGAACTTTTCAGAATATTCTTTACTTCTTTGACAAGGTGGCTAAATTGTCACGTATTATCAATATTTCTGATATTTCCATGGGAGAGAGAAAGGAAGTAAAAGGGAAAGGGGAACTTATTACGTTAACATGTACGATTAAAACGTACATGTTTATTGACAAGAAAGAAAAATCAATTGAAAAAACGACTGAAAAAACAAAATGAAAAAAATAATACTTATTTCTTTTAACATTATTATAATTATACTTACGATGGTATTTTTTGCTTTTGCCTTCGACATAAAAAATATTTTCAATTGGACGGCTTCTTCAACCTCAAAAAAAGCGGCCGTTGCGAAACAAGCCCCGGTTCAAAAACCGGCCCAGCCAAAGGCACCGGGTGCTATGCCTGCTCCGGCAACAAGGCCGAATAATAATGCAGTCTTGCCTGCAGCTACTTCTGTCGCAACTCCTGTTCCTGCAGCTACTTCTGTTGCCGCCCCTCCTCCGGTGGATAATTATAGCTATAATCCATGGGGGAAGCCGGATCCTTTCCTGCCTTTTATTTCGATTGAAATACTTGAACAAAAGAAGATCGAAAAGAAAGAACAGGAAGCTGTTTTCTCTATCTTCCCGTTGCAGAGAGCCGAAGCGGATAAATACAAAGTGGTGGGAATTGCCGGTGACAAAGACCGCAGAGTGGCTATTTGTGAAGACTCCTCAAGAAAGTATTATCCTTTATTAATTGGGACACGAATCGGATTACATGATGGTAAAGTGATTGAGATCTTGGCTGATCGTGTTATCGTTGAGGAAATTGAAAATAAAAAACCAAAAAGAATAATTTTAAAACTGCGCAAAAATTAGAACGAGGTAAAATCATGAAAAAATATTTATCCAGAATATTCAGCATCTTTGTATTTATTGCTTCGATTGTTGCAGGTGTTACGGGATATTCTTTTGCCGCCGCAACAGCGGATAATGATAAAGCGCCTGAAAATAAGATAGCGGCTGATACTGCCAATCTGGGCAATCTGGAAAGTGTTTTATTTGCCAAATTACCCGGCAAAGAGAGGATTCACATTGTTGTTTCTAAACAGCCGTTGGTTGATGTAAAAAGTAAAGTTAACGGCAGTTACTTGATTAAAATGGAAGACATGCTGGTACCGGAAAATTTGCGCCGTTCCCTGGGCGAGGGGGAATTAAGCAATATTATAAACGTGCTTCCTTCACAACAAGTTATTGACGGCAAACACTGGGTTTACTTAAATATTACCGCTAATAAGATTGTCCCTTATTCCATAAGGCAGGAAGGAACCAATATATTAATTGATTTCAATGTTTCCGCTTTGGAGGAAAAAAATGTCAGTGATTCTCCCAAAAACGTAACAAGGAAAGTGGTCGCAAAGGTTAGCGCAGAGCCCGCCGAAAAAGTTGAGGATGTTAAGAAAAATGATACAGGAGTGCCTGTTAATAAAGAGACAATAAAAAAATATACAGAACGAATGATATCTCTTGATTTTCAGGATGCGGACATAAGGAGCGTTTTGCGTCTGATGGCTGAGTACGGCAATGTAAGCATCGTTTGGGGAGAAGATGTGAAAGGCACTGTAACGTTAACCATGAAAAATGTTCCCTGGGGACAAGCTTTGGACACAATACTGGACACGAATGGTTTGGCCAAAAAAGAAATGGGTAATGTCGTTAGTGTGTTAACGTTAGCAAGAAAGAAGCAAGAGGAAAGTGAAAGGAAAGATGCTGAAAAATCTTTAGTAGAAGCGGAGGAGACACGAAAAGCAAGAGAACTAAAACGAATGTCTGAAAAAGGCTTATTAAAGCAGGTATTGATTGAGGCAAAGATTGTCGAGGCAACAGAAGGCTTTATCAGAAATATTGGCGTTCAGTGGGGTTTTGGAAATCAGCAGAAAATCAGCGGCGGCACTTATGGTTTGGGTGTGGTAGGTGGAAGCAATCCATCGTCGGGAACTACAAGCCCATATTCACAAGTTTATCCTTCTCAAATAGGTGTTAAAAATACTTCGGGAAATAGTTTGACCATGGCCGCGGTAAATTTTCCGGCTGCTACGACTTCTCCGGCTATCGGTCTGGTATTCGGCGGCGCAACGGGCTTTCTCGAAACTCAACTGGCCGCTCTGGAGACGAGTTCTACAGGGAAATTAATTTCTTCACCCAAGGTCGTGACGATGGAGGGTATCAAAGCTACTATCAAACAGGGCGCTGAAGTCCCTTATACAACTCCTGCTTCTGGCACATCACCTGCAACCGTTTCTTTTAAAGAAGCCTTGTTGAAATTGGAAGTAACTCCTCAAATAACCGATGAAGGAAAAATTTCCATGGAAATCTTGGCTAGCAATGACAGTCCCGATTATGCCAATGAAGTGCAGGGTAATCCTCCTATCAAGACAAGTGAAATTGCATCAAAAGTTGTTATTGCTGATGGAGAAACAATTGTTATCGGCGGAGTTATACAGACGGATGAAGAGAAACAGGACAGCGGTTTTCCTTTTCTTCAACATATTCCCGTATTGGGCTGGTTATTTAAAACACAGGACTATAGTAATACAAAAAAACAATTGTTAATTTTTATAACGCCTAGAATACTAAAAGACGATAAATCTGTGGAAAATTCGGAGAAAATAAAGAATCCATAATTATTATCCATGCGTGATTTTTTGTTTAAGAAAAGTTTGAAGTAAAATGAAACTGACGATAAGCAAAACGGCTTTTTTCTTTATTTTAGGGGCGATATTCCTTTGCTCCTCTTGTACCTATACTCCCTGGCATAGACAGCAATCAGAACTTTTTTTAAACAAGGGCATTTCTTATATAGAAGTAGGACAATATAACAATGCCTTGAAAGACCTGCTGGAATCTGAAAAATACTATTCCGGTAATCCGAAAGTTCATTATTACCTGGGTATTGCTTATCATCGCAAGGGTCTGAAAGACATGGCAATTGAGGAGTTTAAAAAAGCGATATCTCTGGATGAGAATTATTCCGAAGCGCATAATTATTTAGGCACGTTGTATTCAGATAGAGAACTATGGGATCAGGCGATTGAAGAATTTGACAAGGCTCTCAGTAATCATTTATACGATACGCCGTCAATGGCTCTTTATAATTCGGCATGGGCATATTACTCAAAAAAGGATTATAAAACGGCTTTAGCCAGATATCAGGAGGCGCTCAATATTGATCCAATGACCGGATTGCGCCCGCAAATTGAGAAAAATGTGGGGCTTATTTATTCTGATCAGGATAATATTCCGGAAGCCATACGGCATTTTAAGAAATCAGTGGAATTGGATTCTTCACTTTTTGACGCATATTTTTTATTGGGTCAAAGTTATTTAAAAATTAAAGATAATAATAATGCCAAAAAAGCATTCCAGACTGTTATCAAGTTATCGCCGGAATCTTCTTTTGGTCAAAGGGCCCAAAATTATATACAGTCGCTAAGATAATCCGCCTGCAATAATAAATTCTTTCCATTCTTGACACGCTATATCGGCTGTGTTAGTTACCGCAAAATCAACTCCTTTTTTATTCGACGGGTCAGCCTTGAAATATGAGAAATAATACTTTTGAAGGAAGCACCAATTTTCTAAACGAAGCGGAAAAGCTTTTGCGGCAGGATGATTTTCTTGAAGCATTCAATCTTGCCAATGAACGATTGCGCTCTTCTCCCGCAGATGCAGACGCTTATATAATAATATGTAACGCTCTTATCGGTATGGGAAAGCTTGATGAGGCGCGTGAAGCCTTGCGGGACGTGGATAGCATTATTTCTAGGCTGACTCATGTTTATGAACAGGCCGGAGATACTTATCGGGAAAAAGGTTTTCATCAGGATGCGGCCGCATGTTACGAAAAAGTTATTTCCCTGCATCCGGGAGCGGACAGGGCAAGAGAAGTTATCGGGAAAATGTTTCTTCTGGAGCAGGAAGACAATCCGATATCAGCAGCTGAAAATAATGTCATTGAGCATGAGAATATCCCTGAACAGGAGTTTTTTACAATGACATTAGCCCAATTATATATCAAACAGGGGCATTTGCAGGATGCGGAAGTCATTCTGGAAGAAATAATAAAAAAAGAACCTCAAAATTCGCAGGCCATTTTCATGCTTGATGAACTCAAAGCTTCATTGGTTTCACCATCACCGGCAAATCAAAAATTTTCCAAGCACAATGATCTGATCAATATGCTTTATTCCTGGCTGGAAAATATCGAAAGGTTAAAAACAAATGCTGAGGGAAACTGAAGATCTGTCTGTTAGAATAGATAAACTTAAAAAAATATTTTCTGCCGGGAAAATTGATGGGTTGATTTTTTTTAACATGAACAATATTCGTTACCTTTCGGGATTTACCGGTAGTGACGGTGTTCTTTTAATCAGCGCCGGTAAAACAAGTTTGCTTGTTGATGGCCGCTATACTTTTCAGGCCGGCCTGGAGGCAAAGGATATTCAAGTAATAGAATATAAAGATAAGGTTGAAGGAATCATTCAGGCGATAAAGAAGTTGAGATTAGAACGCGTCGGTTTTGAAGAAAATTCAATTACGCTGGAGATGTATAACCGGTTGGCAAGAGGCGTTCCCAAAGAGAAATTTATAGCTCTTGGTAATCATTTGAGATTAATCAGGGCATGCAAAGATGAATCCGAAATTACTCTTTTGAAAAAAGCCGCAGAGATTTCTTCATCAGCGGTTAAGTCGCTTGTCGGCCAGATCGAACCGGGACGCACGGAAAAAGAATTGGCATGGCAACTGGACATGAATGCGCGGAAATACGGGGCTGACGGGCTTGCTTTTGAAGCTATTGTCGCTTCGGGAGAAAATTCTTCTCTTCCTCATGCCCGGCCTACTGACAGAAAAATAAAAAAGGGAGATTTTATCGTCATTGATTTTGGCGTTAAGTATAAAGGCTATTGCTCGGATGAAACCTGTACGATTGCTTTTGGGAAATTGACAGACCGGCAAAAAAATGCATATCAGATCGTTAAAGACGCTCATGATCGGGCGGTGGACCGTATTAAAGCAGGGGTTCCTGCCGCTGATATTGACCGGTATGCCAGGAAAATTTTTGGCAAAAAATATAGCCGGTATTTTGTGCACGGTACAGGGCATGGCGTTGGTTTGGAAGTGCATGAGGCTCCACGCCTGTCCTCAATGTCCAGTGATATTTTGAAACAACGTATGGTAGTTACCGTCGAGCCCGGATTATATATTCAGGGGCTTTGGGGCATAAGAATAGAAGACACTGTGTTGGTGAAAAAAAACAGTTGCGAAAAGCTGACAAAAATGAATAAAGAACTCACAATAATAGAATAAAGGAAGAGGTTGTCCTATTATGAAGGTATTCCCGGAAGATATTATTTATAGTTGTGAACACATATGGTTGCGGGTGGACGGATATATGGCCACGATCGGTATCACGGATTACGCTCAGGAAAGATTGGGAGATATTCTTTCCGTTGAATTTATTGAAACCGATACTTATGTGGAACGTGACGAAACATTCGGCTCTATCGAGTCTGTCAAAGAAGTAGTGGACTTGATTTCCCCGGTCAGCGGCACGGTTGTCGTTATTAATGAAGATGTTCTCGAAGACGTCAGCATCGTAAACAGAGATCCATATGATACCGGTTGGCTGGTTGTTGTTGAAATGGATAATCTGGAGCAACTGGAGGACTTGCTGGCCGCTTCGAATTACCATGATTTTATCACGCAGGAAGAAAGCGACTAAGCCTTTTTATGGCCTGGAGATTACTGGATTTTCAATATTATAATATTTTTGAAAACATGGCCATCGATGAGGCGATTCTTGACGAAACCATAAAAAATAAGAAACATCCCACGATTAGATTTTACGGCTCTGGTCCTGCGGCAGTTTCCATCGGTTATTTTCAAGACGCGAAGAAGGAATTAAATATTGAAAAATGCCGCAGGGAAGGGATCGATATTGCCAGAAGGATAACAGGCGGCCGGGCGGTTTTCCATGTTAATGAAATTACATATAGTATCGCTGCCGGTGATCAGGAAAAAGCATTTCCGGCCGATATTTCAGGAACATATTACGTCATCAGCAAATGTATTGCGCGGGGACTTCGCGATTTGGGAATAAAGGCTGATCTGGCTGAAGAGGGCCGTTATCAGACAAAAGAAGAAGAGATGAAGTCTTGTTGCTTTGTTGTTCCTTCAAAAAATGAACTTTTGGTTAGGGGGCGCAAAATTTGCGGCAGCGCTCAAATAAGGAGACGCGGAGGGTTTCTACAACACGGATTATTGCCCTTGACTTTTAATCCGGAAAAGACGGCGGATTTCCTGATGCGGTTGCGCACGCCGGAGCAGTTGGAGAAATTAAAAAAATCAGTAACAGCGATAAATGAAGAGCTTGTTTCTCCGGTTAGCGCGCGGGAAATTTGTTCTAAATTAAAAAAAAGTTTTATTGAAGAACTGGGAATAGATTTACAAGAGGACACGCTGACTCCGGCCGAAGACGCTCTAAAAAATGAATTGATAAAAAAATACACTGATGTGAATTGGAATATAGAACGGGGAAAATATTTTTAAAAGGTTGATTGTTGAAATGGTTATTAAGGATTTGGTGGTGAAGGGCATTTTTGATCAAAGCGGCTACATGACGCCGGAGACTGACTGCGCGATAAAGATGGATGCCAACGAAAATCCGTTTACTATCCAGGAGCCTCTAAGAAAAAAACTGCTCCAGGAAATGGGTAGAGTTGATTTAAACCGTTATCCTGCCGCCGGCGCTCCCCGGTTGCGCGAAAGATTCGCCAAATATTACGGTGTAAATAAAAATATGATCATGCCGGGTAACGGTTCTGACGAACTGATTCAAATCCTCTGTACGGCGATGAAAGGAAAAATAAAGGGCGTGCTGATTCCCGTTCCCACTTTTTCCATGTATAAAATTATCGCAACGAACACCGGCAATAAAGTGGTCGAAGTTCCTCTGGACACAAATTTCGATCTCGATGTTGGCGCGATAATCGGCAGGATAAAAAATAATTTCCCCTCGCTGATTTTTTTAAGTTATCCCAACAGCCCGACAGGCAATCTCTTCAGCACAAGGAAAATAGAAGCCATTATTAAAAAAACTCCCGGGCTGGTTGTAATCGACGAGGCTTATGCCGCTTTTTCGGGCAGGAGCCTGCTTTCTTTGATAAAAAAATACGATAATGTAATATTTTTAAACACGTTGTCAAAATTGGGAATGGCCTCTATTCGCCTTGGCTTTTTAGTCGGTAATAAAGATATGATTGCTCAATTGGATAAGGTGAGATTGCCTTATAATATCAATTCGTTATCGCAAACAGCCGCCAATTTTTTCCTGGATTATCAGAGGGAATTCTCCAAACAAATCGATGAGATAGCCAAAAGGCGAGAGGAACTTTATTGGGGCATGAAAGAAATAAGCGGAATTAAACCATATCCATCCCGTGCAAATTTTATTTTTTTTAGTTGCTCTTTTGATTCTAATCGCATATATAGCAAACTCATTGCGGAAGGTATCATGGTGAAAAATCTGAATATACCGCCGCTGATGCCCAATTGCATGAGGGTTACCGTAGGCAATAAGAAAGAAAACGAAACCTTTCTGAAGGCATTAAAAAGCGTCACCCGAAAGTAAGGAGCGTGATTTAAAATTTATTGAACATCGCAGGGTAGTTTACGGCAGAAAAGTTGTGTTGCTTTGCCGTACTGCCCTGTTTCTGTTTTTGGGATTTGCTAAAAAACAACAATATTAATAAAGAAAAGAAGGAGGAATTAACTTGGAAGTAAAGGTATTTGACAATGATGTGGAAAAGGCTTTAAAAATTCTGAAGAACAAACTTTCGAAAAGCGGTTTGTTCAAGGAATTGAAAGTGCGCCGTGCGTATGAAAAACCTTCGGTGAAGCAGAAAAGAAAAACCATTGAAGCACAGCGCCGGCTGGCTAAAGTTCAAAGACGCCGTAAGTTTTAAGCCCGAAAATTTATCGCGATAATTTAAATTGCCCTTGAAGGGGGAGTATCGCCTTATGGAAGAAAAACAATATATCATTGATTCATTTTCCGTTAATGAATCGTGGCGGATGTTCCGCATCATGGCGGAATTTGTCGAGGGTATTGAAGTGCTCTCTAAAATCGGCAATGCCGTCACTTTTTTCGGTTCTGCCAGAGTCAAACCCGATGATATTTACTATCAGAAAACAGAGAGCCTGGCCAAACTTCTGGTTCAGAATGGGTTTAATGTGATTACCGGCGGTGGACCCGGAATTATGGAAGCGGCCAACAAAGGCGCCAGTGAAGCGGGCGGGAAATCCGTGGGAATGAATATTCATCTGCCCTTTGAACAAAAGATCAATCCCTACGCTAATATTCATATTGAGTACAAATATTTCTTTGTCCGCAAGGTGATGTTTGTCAAGTATGCCGTGGCGTATGTGATCATGCCGGGCGGGTTCGGTACGATGGATGAATTTTTCGAAGCGCTGACCTTAATTCAGACAAAGAAAACAAAGCCCTTTCCCTTGATTCTGATGGGAAGCGAATACTGGAGCGGCTTAATTGACTGGTTAAAAAATAAAATGCTCGCGGAAGGAAAAATCAGTCCTGCGGATATGGAATTGATTCAGGTTATTGATGAACCGGAAGAAGTTGTGAAACTCATTAAGAAATACGTTATCGTGTAATCATCTAATTCAGTTCTTTAGAATCATGGAAAAAACCTTTGCCAATTTGAAAAAAGGTATTATTGCGCCCTGTTACCTTCTTTACGGGGAAGAAGAATATCTCGTCAGTGAAAATCTCAACAAAATATTGGATCTGCTTGTGCCGCAAAACGACCGTGATTTCAGCCTGTTTTATCAGGACGGCGAAAATACGGACATGGATAATCTGATTGAAAATATCCTGACACCCTCTCTGTTGGGCGGCAAAAAAGTTATCGTGGTAAAGAACACCACTATTTTTACATCCCGTGAAGATCTGTCCAAACTGGCTCAAAAGATACGCGGCAATATAACTGAAAATCCGGCCAAAGCAGCAAAATATTTTCTAGCCTTCTTAAAAATAGCCGGTTTTTCTCTCGAGGATTTAATGAACTCCGGCTGGCAGAAAATTGCCGATGATGAATGGAATAAAATCGTAAAAGGCGATGCAGGAGAAGACCGTCAGAAATGGCTGCCCCGTATTCTGGAAATTTGTCAAGCCGAGGGACTAACCTCCGCCTCCGGTACCGATAAGGAGGATCGTCTCGAAGGAATTTTCAAAGACGGATTGCCTGCGGGAAACTGTCTGATTTTCACAGCGGAAAACGTGGATAAAAGAAAAAAGCTCTACAAAATAATTGCGGAGCAGGGTGTCGTGCTCCACTTTGGCGAGGTTAAAAATGAAACCGCCAAAAAAGAAACGCTGCAGAGACAGGCACAGCAACTGCTGGATAGTTACGGGAAAAAGTTATCGCCTGCTGCCTGGATTGCCTTGGGCAGAAAAACAGGATTTGATTTAAGGCGCTCGATGTCGGAGCTGGAAAAACTTATTTTTTTCGTCGGTGATCGAACGACTGTGGAAAAAAATGATGTCGAAGAAGCCATCGGCACAACCCGTGAAGATGACATCTTTGCCCTGACAACCGCTTTGAGCGAGAAAAATCAACTGGCCGCATTGGATGCACTGAAAAATATCCTGGATCAGGGAACGCATCATCTGATCATCTTGACCATGATCGTCAGGGAAGTAAGGCTTCTGCTGCAGGCACGGATTTTAGTGGATTCGGGTAAATTGCCAAAATTCACCAACAGCATGGAGTACGGCTGGTTCCAGAAGACGCTTTATCCCGCTATCGGCGAATTGAACACTTCCGCTCCAAAGCGTGAAGGCCTGATTTTCAGTCAGCATCCGTTTGTCGTTTATAACGCTTTGCGCAACTGTGTCCGTTTTACTGCTCCCCGTCTGATAAACTTTCTTGATGAATTGCTGGAGGTGGAGCGCTCCTTCAAATCTTCAGCTTCCGGCCCGCAATTACTTCTGGAAAATTTTCTGATGAAATCCTGCGCGAAATAATGGAAAGCAAATAACAATAAGCTGTGGTCAAAAAGGAAAGCCGGCTCAAAGCCGGCTTTCCTTAAATTACAACAATGCAATTTTTGATTTCCTAAGGCGTTACGGCAATGCTAATAGATCTCGATGCATTGTATCCGCCGTACGACGCAGAAGCTTGGATGGTATCCGATACACCTGAAGTTGTTCCTGCCGTGTAAGTTACAGAAGCATGGCCGCCTGTGGTAGTGGCCGTTGCACTGCTTAGATGTGCGCCGCTATGATTGGTTGATATTGTAAAGTTTACGACGGTCCCGTCGGATACTGCATTGCCATATATGTCCTTAAAATTCGCCGTTAAGGTGCTCGTCCCTGTTGTTGCCACAGAGTATGAACTGGCCGTTAAGGTCAGGGTGGGACTTGTTATATTAATGGGAATAGTTGTGAGGTTCCCCTTGGGGGTCGTAACGTCTATAGCCATTGGTCCTCGAGGATAGTCGATAAGAGTGCCTGCAGTTTCTGCTGCGTAGCAACCGGAACCACCACTTACGATGACGGTTACCGGTGTTCCCCCGGCATGAGTGGAATTTAACACAGGTGTTCCCGCAACATTAACTGCTGCTGGTGTTGCCGTAATACCTGTAGTGCCATAATATGTATAGTTAATACTGGTGTAATTAGAATCAACAGCCACCGTGGTTCCAGACGGCATAGGATTGTAGTATCCATCCATTAACCAGAAAGTATATGTGCCAAAGCAGTTTTGATAAACCGTAAAATTAGCTTGTGATACTTGAGCGAAAGAATCGGACATGATTATCACGCCGTCGCGACGAACATAGTTTTGTCCCCATGCGCCATCACAGGTATTTTGCTTGCTGGGCACATCCCCGTAACCAGATGGAAGGTCTGTCGTGTATTCGGTGCCGCCGCTCCAGTAATGGGTCTGGCAGGCTGACGTCCCCACAGCGGCCGGGTAAGCGATATATTGCTCTGCAAGATTAGGTTGTGTCGGATTAGAATCCCAGATGCCATTTTCGTTCGAGTCGAGAAACAAATCTCCCAGGTCGTAGAAGGTCTCTCCTTCGTCATAACTATTGTTGCCGTTTGCATCAACGAAACTTTCCTCGCCCAGGGCATAAGCCAGTATAGTCGTACGATTGTTTTGAACATAAAGCGGTCCGCTGTTGGTGCCATTGTTATAGGTAATCGTAATGGGACTGCCGCTTCCGTCCAGCGCCGCGACTGCGCCCACTGTTACATCGCTGGAATTAACGATGGTTTCTCCAACGGGTCTGTAGTCGGCACTTAAGAATGTGACTGAGCAGGTTCCGCCTATGGTGTTGCACGTTGCGGTGCTGGTGCCTGAGTTGTTAAAATGCCCTCCTTCAGCAATAAAGTTGATCACTGTCCCGTCAGGCACGGGATCGGCCAGGCGATCCGAAGCGATAATAGTTACTGTGGCCTGTGTACCGTCATATCGATAGCCTTCGATATTGGGGGTTGATATACTAAGTGAGAAAAAGTTTTCGGTAGGCAATCCTGTTGTTATGGTTAATGTGTTGGACTGAGAGAGGATTGCCGGACTGGAACCATGCACTGTTGCCACAATCCAGACAGGAGTCGGCACCGTTCCCGAAGAAACTGAAGTCGTCACATATCCATCGGCATCGGATGTTGCCGAGGCAGGGGTAAACGTAATTCCGCCGGGGGCGTTGGCAGGTATCAGGCTGAAATCAACAAGAACCCCTTCTTTGCCGTTATTGTTTATATCCACTATCTTGAATTTCACCAGAGAATTTTTGGGAAGTGATGCGGCGCTGGCAGTTGAAGTTCCAATGATTGCCGGTGTTGCCGACACGAATTGAATATTGGAAATGGCCGGTGTGGCGACCGTTAGTAATGCACTGGAAGACGAACCATTGCTCAAGGAGGCTATGATGGTGTCTGCTCCCGAACATCCGTTGTCCTTATACGTGGTACTTGCGATGCCTGTGCTGGTGTTATTGTTCACGGGACTCGTCATTGCTGCCTTGCCGCTAATGACACAGGCGGAAGTGAATGATACCGAGATAGGCACGGTGGCATTTGCGCCATCGATATATACCGGTATGCTTACACTGGTGGTGCCGTAAGCTGAAATTGTATTGGAACCCAGAGCAATATAGCCCAGCGTGAGATCCACTGCGCCGACCGATATGCCGAGCGGCACAGCCGTCACATTTGTAGTGTTCCCTGAGGAGTCTGTAATAGATGCTGCTGCTGAAATATATGTAGCACCGGCGGCAAAAGTGCTTGCAGCGCTCGCGATAATAGAAGCCGTGCCTGTGCTGTCAGTCAGGGCCGTTGCCGCGGTGGGAGTAAAAGTGATAAGAGAAGAATCCGAAGCGGTGAAGGTTACGATGGATCCGTTTACCAGGTTTCCGCTGGCGTCTTTGAGTACAGCGCTCACTGTTATCGGATGTCCAAACGTTACAGTGGACGGAGCGCTTAGAACAAGAGAAGCGACTGAGGTTGTTGTTGTGTTGCTGCCTGAAGAAGAACTCGTATCTTTACTTCCGCCGCAGGCGATAAGACAGCAAAGCGCAATAAAAGAAATCAGCAGCCGTAATGACCGCAATAATTTAGCACTAATTAATTTTGTCATTTTAATCCCCTTTTTTAAAGAGATACATAAGATATCTTATGTTTACATTTAATTTTATCAGAAAGGTTATTGTTTTTCAACCTTTTTTTTGATTGGCTGAAGTTTTTTTCCCGTAATGATTGCCGTTTCTTAATTAAAGTTTTTTGATTTTAGTTTGCGCGTGTCTTTGAGCCCGAGGCAATCTTTTTGCAGGTCCTTTCTTTTTTTGTTGCCGTTCATTACTGGTTCTATCTTCCATAGAGGTTGCTCTGAAAGACGGAGAAACAACGTTACTCATAATTTTTTCAAATTCCGGTGAAGTAAGGGGAGTTTTGCCAAGCTTTGCGGCATATGTGGATATTTCGCGATCGGAAGAAACCACGATAGTTTCTTCCATGGTGTGCGCCGCCATCTGTTTTATGACGTCATCAGCTCTTTCTCCGTGCCGGGAATAAATAATATTAATTTTACCTTCCCTGTCTCTGCCTTCATCCGGCCAGCCGCTTTTGCCACCGTCAAAAACCACGGTAATTTTGTGCCCTTTTTTCTTTTCATATTCTGCAAGTTTGGCTATTAATGCCCTGCGTCCTTCTTCCAGACTTTTGCGTTCGTAACGGCGCAATGCGTCTGATTGCCGGATTAAATTATAGCCGTCAATTAATATCAGCATATGCACCCTTTGTCACTTCGACCGGTAGGGAAAAGTCTTGATGCGTAAATTTAAAAGATTCCTTGTCACTTACGTTTCCCGGAATGACAGTTTCATTGTAATATGGCCCTTATGTCATTTCGACCGAAGGGAGAAATCTTTTAATCCTTTGCTCAAATCCTGCCAGTTTGGATTTATTTTATTAACCAGATTATCTTTCTTTTTTCTACGCCATTTCTTAATTTCTTTCTCTCTGGATATTGCTGCATTAATATTGTTTGTTTCTTCAAAGTAAACCAATTTATCCAAATTATACTTTTTAGTGAAACCGGGGATCAACTTGTTCTTATGTTCATAAATGCGGCGATTCAGATCATTAGTTACGCCTGCATATATTACCCTGTTGTTCCAGTTAGTAAGCAAGTAAACCAAGTAAACATAGTAGCTTTTCGTAAAGGTCATAAGATTCCTCGTCACTAGCGTTCCTCGGAATGACAATAGTTGCTGGGGCTTACCCTTTCAAATCAACATGCCATAATTACATATTCAGCCTATTCATTCAATGAAATTCTACTGTTTTATCGATATGGGGTTTTATCTTGACTTTAGCTCAAATAGTTTGCTAGCGTCTTTTGGCGGTTATTAAAAAATAATCGGATAACTGACTTTATCCGAATAAAACAATACTCATAAAAGGGGAAGTAAAATGGAAATCAGGAAAGTTTGTGTGTTGGGTGCAGGTCTGATGGGTAGTGGAATCGCTCAGGTTTGCGCGCAGGCAGGATATGAAGTCACCATGCGCGACATCGAACAGCGATTTATTGACGGCGGTATGAATACGATTAAAAAAAATCTCAGCCGCGACGCGGAAAAAGGTAAAATTACCCAAGAACAAATGGAAGCCGTTCTTGGCCGGATCAAGCCCACTCTGGATATCAAGGAAGCCGCAACAGGGGCGGACATCGTCGTGGAAGTGGTTATTGAATTGATGGAAATAAAGAAAAAAGTTTACGCGGAACTTGAAGGAGTCGTTCCTCCGCATTGCTTGTTTTTCACGAACACGTCGGGACTCAGCATCACGGAAATGGCTTCCGTGACCAAACGTCCGGACAAGGTCATTGGCACACACTTCTTCAATCCGGTTCCCGTCATGAAGCTTCTGGAAATAATCTGCTGTTATCAGACTTCCGCCGAGACGCTCGAGATCGCTAAAGCCTGGGGCAAGAAAATCGGCAAGGAAGTTATCGTGGTGAAAGAAGCTCCGGCGTTTGTCGTCAACCGCATCCTCTGCCTGATGCTCAATGAAGCCTTCTTTGCGCTGGATGAAGGTCTGGCTTCCGCCGAGGATATCGACAAGGGCATGATGCTGGGATGCAATCATCCCATCGGGCCGCTGGCGCTGGCCGATCTGGTCGGTCTTGACACGCTGCTGCATATCATGGAAGATTTATACAAAGAGCTGGGTGACAAGTATCGTCCTGCGCTGATGTTGAGAAAACTTGTCCGCGCCGGCCGTTACGGACGCAAGACAGGTAAGGGCGTTTACGATTACACCAAGAAATAAAAACGGAGAAAAATTTTTATGAAAACTAAAATTACAGAACTTTTCGGTATCAAACATCCCATCCTGTTATCCGGCATGAGCTGGATCAGCGTGCCCAAAATGGTCGCGGCTGTTTCCAACGCGGGCGGATTGGGAATCCTGGCCACCGGTCCGTTCAACGCGGAACAGACGCGCGCGGCAATCAAAGAAATCCGCTCCCTCACGGATAAACCTTTTGGCGCCAACGCAACGCTTTTGTTTCCGGGGGCTCGACGAAAACGCTAAAGTACTTCTGGAAGAAAAAGTGCCGGTGATTAATTTCTCTCTGGGCAAGGGCGACTGGATTGTAAAACAGGCGCACGGATACGGCGGCAAGGTCATCGCCACGGTGGTTAATGCGCGCCACGCCAAACGCGCGGAGGATTACGGTTGTGATGGTGTCATTGCCACCGGTCACGAAGCCGCGGCGCACGGCGAACATGTGACATCGCTGGTGCTGGTTCCATCGCTGGTCGACGCGGTTAAAATTCCCGTGATTGCCACCGGCGGTTTCGGCGACGGACGGGGGCTCGCGGCAGCGCTGGCATTGGGCGCGGAAGGCATCGCGATGGGCACACGTTTTATGACAACCAAGGAAAGCCCGCTTCACGATATTTATAAAAAACTTTCCATGGAGAAAGATGTGGAAGACACTTTGTATTCGGACCGGTTCGACGGACTGCTCTGCCGTATCATGAAGACGGAGGCCGCGGAAAAAGCCATCAAGAAGGGCTTGAATCTGCCGGCAGCTTTTTTCAACGCGCAGGAAATCGCCAAGCAGTTAAAATTACCTTTTTTCAAACTGTTTGTGGGCGTTCTGTTGTCCGGCTGGAAAACCTCTAAACAACTGGCTTTCATGGCAAACGGTTTCCACGCGATCAGGGTCGCCACGGAAGACGGCGACACGAAAGAAGGCGTGCTTCCCGTAGGGCAGGTGATGGGTTTGCTTCACGATGAACCGACCGTCGCCGAACTGATGGAAAGAATGGTGGCCCAAGCACAGAAACAACAGCAGAAACTTGACGCTCATTTTTCTTAGATGGGCGGTTGGGATGAGGCGTGTTTAATAATAAAAAAGTAATAGTGGTCATGCCGGCTTACAACGCCGAAAAAACCCTGCTTAAAACATACGAAGAGGTCATGGCTCAAGGCGTCGTGGACAAGGTTATTCTTGTTGACGACGCCAGTCCTGATAATACTGCGGAGGTGGCGGCCAGGCTTCCGTTGACGAGAGTTTTTGTTCACGAAAGAAACCTGGGCTATGGCGGTAATCAGAAGACCTGTTATCGGTTGGCGCTGGAAGAAGGCGCGGATATTGTAATTATGGTACATCCTGATTATCAATACACGCCCATGCTGATTCCGGCGATGGCTTCGTTAATCGGCAACGGGCTTTATCATTGCGTACTCGGTTCCCGCATCCTCGGCGGCTATGCGCTCAAAGGCGGCATGCCCGTCTGGAAATATATCGCCAACCGCTTTCTGACCCTTACAGAAAACATTTTGATCGGCGCGAAACTTTCCGAATATCACACCGGATACCGCGCTTTTTCCCGCGAGCTTCTGCTAAAATTGCCGCTTGCAAATAATTCCGATGATTTTGTTTTCGATAATCAAATGCTGGCTCAGATCGTCTGGTTTGGTTATACGATCGCGGAAGTAAGTTGTCCTACAAGTTATTTTGCCGAAGCGTCATCGATTAATTTCAAACGAAGCACGGAATACGGGTTTGGCTGTCTGCGGACGGCGTTTTCCTTCCGTCTGGCGAAAATGAAGTTAACGAAATCCTCTTTGTTTCTTTCCTTATAAAAAAGATGAAGGGTAAATGGTGAAAAGTGAATTTCACTATTCACGTTTAACTTTTCACTTTTTTTATCAGGCTATTTGACTGTTGATGATTATTTTCATTGAAGAGATCGTTTTCTGATAGTCTCCGCTGCCGAAGATAGCTGCTCCGGCAACGATAACATCGGCTCCGGCCTCGGAGATATCGCCGATGTTCTTCAGATTTACGCCTCCGTCAACTTCCAGTAAAGGTCGCCGCGGCAGGCCGTCCAGCATTTTCTTCGCACGGGTAATTTTTGTTAACGATGTTCCGATAAATTGTTGTCCGCCAAATCCGGGGTTGACGGACATAATCAGTAAAAGGTCAATATGGCGGACAATTTCTTCAATTTGTGTCAGGGGAGTTGCGGGATTCAAGGAAACGCCTGCCTTCAGGCCGTAACTTTTTATCAATTCAACAGTTCGGCTCAGATTAGCTGACGCTTCCACATGAACAGTAATAACATCAGCCCCTGCTTTGTAAAAAGATTCAATATACCTGTCGGGATCTTCAATCATCAGATGAACGTCAAAGGGAAGCTTTGTTATCTTTCTCAAACTGGATATTATAGAAGGTCCCATAGTGATGTTCGGGACGAAATGACCATCCATGACATCAATGTGGATCCAGCCGGCGCCCGCTTTTTCCACGGCGAGAATCTCCTCGCCCAGTTTGCTGCCGTCTGCGGAAAGGATTGAAGGGGCTATTAATTTCATTGTTTATTTTCCCCCTTTGCTTAGTTGTGCAGGTAAAATATACTAAAGAACAAACATTGTCAATAAATGCGTTTTTGAACTTCTTTTGCCCTGATAAATAAAAGGTGCTTGACACTGGAGCAGAAAAATCTAAAAATACTTTTATGCATATTTTATATAATATTATTTTGTTTGCCGCCGCGATAATTATCCTGCCCTATTATTTGCTGAAAATAATTTTTACCGGCAAATACCGCAAAAGTTTTATTCAAAAGCTTGGCGGCAGACAGGCAGAAATACTGGCTGGTTTAAAAAACGGGCCGCGCGTCTGGATACACGCGGTTTCGGTTGGCGAGGTGACTGCGGCGGCGCCAATCACGGCTTCTTTAAAAATGAAAAGGCCGGATGTGGAAATTATCTTTTCCACGTCCACGGAAACAGGCCGGGAAATGGCGCGGAAATTTATAAAAGAAGCAAAAGCGTTTATTTATTTCCCTCTGGATATTCTTCCCATTGTAAACAAAGTCATAAAAATGGCGGGTCCTGACGTTTTTGTCCTGGTGGAGACGGAGCTCTGGCCTAATTTCCTTCGGGCCTGTAAAACGCGCGGGATAAAAACATTGATGGTTAACGGCCGGATTTCCCCTCGTTCTTACCGCCGGTACCGCCTGACAAGGTTTTTCTGGAAGGGAGTTCTCAATGACCTGGACGCCGCGGGAATGATTTCCGGGATTGATTCGGAAAGGCTGGAAGATATAGGCATGAACCCGGCAAAAATAAAGGTGCTGGGAAATGCAAAGTATGACGGTCTGGCGTCAATGGTTTCACCGGCCCTGCGGGAAGAAATTACGCGCCGTTTCAATGCGCGTGAATGCGAAAAGTTTTTTGTCGCGGGGAGCACTCATGAAGGTGAAGAAAAAATTATCATTAATGTTTATAAAGAAATTATTAAACTTTATCCGGATTTTAAACTGATTATTGTGCCGCGGCATATTGAAAGAACCAATGATGTTCTTAATCTTTTGGACTACGCAGGTTTTAAGGACGTCATAACGCTGAAAGATATAAATAAAGGAAAACCAAGGAAAGATGAACGAATCATTATTGTTGATGTTATCGGAGAACTGTTCAAAGTTTATTCTCTGTCCACCATTGTTTATTGCGGCGGTTCTCTGGTGCCGAAAGGAGGCCAGAATATTCTGGAAGCTGCGGCCTGGGGCAAGGTTATTTTTTACGGACCTTCCATGGAAGATTTCAGTCAGGAAAGGACTCTTCTGGAAGAAGTCGGCTGCGGTATAACCATAAGAAATGAAAATGAGTTACTTCAGAGAATTATTCAAATGCTTGCACACCCGGAGGAACTGGCAAGCCGGGGAGAGAGGGGTAAGGCAGTTGTTCTGGCCAACATTGGCGCTTCCGCCGCATACGCCGATATGATAAAGGATTTTTTGCCGTGATGAATTCATGTCCGGATCGACAATGATATTAAATTATCAAGGAGGAATTTTATGCTGAAAAAATATGAATTGTTGAGCAAGCAGGTCAATCTGCCGAAAACTTTCACGGCACGATCAGTTATTGATAGATATTTAAAAAGGACAAACCTAACACACTATCCGGAACTATCGCGGCTTATCGGCTGTGAAGCATTCGTCAAGCATGAAAACCACAATCCGACCGGATCATTCAAGATCAGAGGAGCGCTTAATTTTTTTCATCACATGTCCAGGGAGGAATTGGAGGCGGGTATTCTTGTCGCGACCCGGGGCAATCACGGTCTGGCCATGGCCTGGGCGGGACAATGGTTTCATGTGCCCTGCACGGTTGTTGTGCCGGAGGGCAACAATCCTGAAATCAACCGGACAATAGAAAGCTACGGCGCGGAATTGATTGTCCACGGCGAGGACTTCTACGACGCGCAATCATATTGCGAAGAGCTTGTGGACAGCGCGGGTTATTACTATGTCGAGCAGGGCAACGAACCGGAAATTTTGAACGGCCTGGCCACCATGGGACTGGAGATCCTGGAAGACCTGCCGGAAGTAGACACGATCATTTGTCCTATCGGCGGCGGCGCGGGTTGCGCTTCGATTTTAAAAACAGCGCGGGCGATCAATCCCGATATAGAGATAATCGGCGTGGAGGCTGCCAATGCTCCATCCTTTTATAATTCGTGGAAAAAGGGAGAAATTGTAACGCTGGATGAAGCGCACACCGTCGCCGAAGGCCTCGCCGCAAGAAGCGTGTTTCATCTGCCGTACATCATTCTCAAGGATGCGATCAATGATGTTGTGCTCCTGACGGAAGACGAGATACTCGAAGGCATCAGGATGGCGCTGACTGCCACGCATAATCTGGCCGAGGGCGCCGGGGCCGTCGCGCTGATGGCGGCTTACAAGATAAAAGACCGTCTGGCGGGGAAAAAAGTTGTTATGATTATGTCCGGCGGCAACATTACCGTGGACGCCGTAAAGACCGCACTGGGATGTTAAACTGAAAGAGGATGATATTAAAATAATATCAAGGACAGTTCCCTCTGAGGTTTGCGGTTTTTAACATTTTACATTTTCCCAGGTCGCACGCTTTTTGCAAGTCTCGACAACCCGGTTCTTTGTTGCCCAGCCGCAAATAAACAAATCCCCTGTTGCTGTACATATTGGCGTCATGTTGTGAAATGCTGATCGCCTTATTGAAATCATTGATGGCTTGTTGATACTCGCCAAGGCCTGCATAAGCAGTTCCACGGTTGCTGTATGCCAGTGAGTAAAGCGGTGATATAAGAATGGCCTTGTTATAATGATCAATTGCTTCCTCAAATTTTCCTTTTTCAAACAGGGCCATGGCTAAACCGTTATGTGCCACATCATTGTCCTTCGTTACCTGCAAGGTATGATTAAAAAGTTCCATATTGTTTTTCCAGTAACCGCATTGCTGCCACGTTAAAACTGCCAGAGTGGATAAGAAAGATATTCCTGCCAAGAATAGAATCTTTTTACTTTTTGGGATGTTTGTAAATAAATAAGGAATGCCCCAGACCGCCATGATGGCAATGCCGATAGACGGCAAGTAAGTATAACGATCAGCCATCGCTTGGGACCCGACTTGTACTAAACCGATAACGGGGACCAGTGTCCCAAGATACCAGAACCAGCCGACAAATAAGAAAGGCATATTCTTAATGGCATACATTACGGCAATGGTGATGGCGATCAGTACAAAACAGGAAAACAGGATTTGCCATAACGGGAAAGAATGTACCGGATGATAAAATATGGCCAGGTCAACCGGCCAGAAAATTTTTTCTAAATAGGAAACATAAGAAATGATCATGTTAAATATTCGGGTAAGAATTGATTCCTGCGCAATGGACACAACAGCACTACTTTTGTTTTGTGCCCAGATTGCCGCGATACTTGAGATTATGGTCAAAAGAAAAAAAGGTGTCTTTTCCAGAATAATCTTTTTAAAATACTTAGATCTGCTTCCAGCCGGCGCAGAAAGCGCACTCTGCCATCTGCGAAGAGGCCAATAATCAATGAGTAAAAAAACAAAAGGAAGGGTGACCATCATGGATTTGCTCAATAAACTCAAAGCAAAAAATATCAGGCAAATAAAATATCGTGAAAGCTTATGGTTCTCAGCATATAAAACATAAAAATAGAAACAGGCCATGCTGAAAAACATACTTAAAACGTCTTTTCTTTCAGCAGCCCATGCCACCGATTCCACACGCAACGGATGCAGCGCAAATAAAGCGGCGGCAAAAGCCGAAGGCCAGAGATTACCTGTTGATTTATTCAAAAATAAAAACAGAAAGACCACGGCGCCAATATGCAGAAGAATATTGACTAAATGATGCCCGGCCGGGTTTGCTCTAAACAGGTTCCAGTCCAGGATATGAGAGAGCATCGTTAAAGGATGCCAGTTGCCCATAAAAGCGTCTGTAAATGCCCATTTGATGCTTTGTGAATTGAATCCGGACTGAATATGATAATTATTGGTAATGTATTCAGGATCATCGAAATTAATAAAGTCATTTTCAGCTATCCTGCAAAATACGGCAAATGAAACAGCCATTAAAAATATAATAATTATATAATAATGTTTTTTATTCATTAATAGAGAACGTCCATGTGATAATTGTATAAGGTAAACCGGTCATTTACTATACTATATTTTGTAATAATTTTTTAATGCTAAATATTATAAGAAGCCCAGTCTGGTATTTCGATGAAAATGCCAGCTACTTTAATGGATGTTTTATAGACAGCATGAAAATGTTAATGTTTATCCCGCAACATATGGCAGGTTGAACATGGCCCGGCATTCATCATTCATCTTTTTTATAATATCCTTCCCACTTCTCGTCAATCTGATTTTGAATATCGGCTATCTGCGCATCCGTTAGAATCTTGAACCGTGACTGAGCGCGGAAGTATTCGCGAACCGGCACCAGCTTGCGTTTCTCAATAAGTTTTTCTGACGCCGCAGTCAGTTTGAATTCGCCGTTGACGATCTCGTAGAGATCATAATATCCGGTTTCCACGGCAAGCCTGCCGATCTTTATTCCGTAACGCGGATCGTAGCTCCAGCCCGGCGGGCAGGGGATGTGAATATGGAAATACTTTGTTCCGGGCAGATGCATGCAGTTTTTTATTTTGTCGTATAGATCAAGCGGGTATGCCGCCGAACAGGTGGCAACGTAGCTTAAATTATGCGCCGCCATGATGGCCGGCACGTCCTTTTTTTGCTGCAACTTTCCTTTGAAAGGCGTGTTCGCGGTGATGGCACCGATCGGAGTAGTGCCCGAGCGCTGCACCCCGGTGTTCATGTAGCCTTCGTTATCATAGCAGAAATAGATAAAATTATCACCCCGTTCCGCGGCGCCTGACAGGGCCTGCAACCCGATGTCGCTTGTGCCGCCGTCGCCCGCCCAGGCGGCCACAGTGATGTGCTCCTTCCCCTGAGTTTTGAGAGTGGCCAGAATTCCCGTCGCGGCAGCGGCCGTTGAAGCAAATGTCACATTCAGGCAGGGAAGTTTTGTCGAGGCAACCGGAAAAAGCCCTTGAAGCACTGTAAGACAGCTGGGCGGTACGATAAGGATGGTATCTTTTCCGAGAGCTTTAAGGCCGACTCTGTAAGCGATGGCCAGACCGCAACCGGTGCATGCCCTGGTTCCGGGATGGACAAATTCTTCTGTTGGCAAACTCAATATATTGGTTTTAACCTGCATGTGATTCTCCTAAAGCTTAAGCCCGATCCATGTGGGTTCTTTTGAGACGCGACTCTTTGTCGCCGCTTTGAGATTTTGTGTCAATTCGTCTGTATGGATTTCACGGCCGCCGATTCCCAAAATAAAATTCTGGACGAACGGCAGAGAACCTGCACCGGTGAGATGTTCATAAAGCGCGGACTTCAAGTCCGATGCCAGCGCGCCTTCATAACCATAGCTCAATGCTTTTTCAAAGACGATGACGCCTTTTTTCCCTTTCAGGGCGTCGGCGACGGCAGCATCCGGAAAAGGCCGGTAGAGACGAATACCCATGACGCCCACTTTGATGCTTTCTTTTCTTAGTGCGTCAACACATACCCGAAGTTGATAGGTAACCGATCCCAATCCCACGGCAACGTAATCCGCATCATCGCAGCGATAATGCTCCATATACGGATCATTGCTTCTTCCAAATATTTCGCCGAATCTTTTTTCCGCATCGGCTGCCACCGCAAGCGTTGACCGAAGTTCTTCCTGAAGCAGATACCGGATTTCCATGTAGCCGTGAGCAAGTTCCCCTTTAACATCCAGCCTGACATCAGGCAGGGTTACGGTATTGAGGTTTGCGGGATCATCAGGGTTCAGGGCATAGTCCGGTTTAAACGGCGGCAGGAACGCATCAACCTTGTCCTGCTCGGGCAGATCAAACGGCATGTATGTGTGGGAAAGGATATATCCGTCATAGCAGACCATAATCGGTATGCTTACCATCTCCGCAATCCAGAAAGCCTTGATGACGGAATCAATAATCTGCTGGTGATCCGAGCAGTAGATCTGTATCCAGCCGGTATCGCGCTGTGAAATAGAATCCTGCTGGTCGTTCCAGACATTCCATGGCGCGCCTACCGCGCGGTTGACCACGCACATGACAATGGGAAGTCTGGCGCCTGACGCCCACTGCACCTGTTCATGCATGTAAAGAAGGCCGTTGGCGCTGGTGGCCGTAAAAGTTCTCGCGCTGGCCGATGAAGCCGCAATGCAGACAGCAAGAGCAGAATGTTCGCTTTCGACGGGAATGTATTCGGCCTTCATTTCTCCCGATTCAACGTATTCGGATAATCTTTCGGTGAGCGGAGTCTGAGGAGTAATAGGATAGGCCGCGATAACTCCGGCGCGGCAAAGCTTGACGCCCAGAGCCGCCGCAACGTTTCCATTTTCTATAATATGCATGGCGTCTACTCCTTGTCCTTTTCTTCTTCTGAAAAACGGACCTCGTCCACCATGGTGATGGCTTTGGTGGGGCATTCTTCAGCGCAGATGCCGCATCCTTTGCAGTATTGCAGGTTGACCGTCGGGGGAATTGTCCGAGAGATGACAACTTCCGGGCAGAATAACCAGCATATGAAGCAGGCTTCTTTATTTCTTTTGCAGGGGATGCAGAGGCTTTGGTCGAAAACAGGCCTTTCTACCCTCCACGATCCTGTCCTTCCGCCGTCGCCGGGTCCATGTTCGCTGTGCGATGTTTTTCTTTTGTAATTTCTGGTGCCCATTTTTTAACCTCCCGCCACAGTCCGTTCATAGGCAATTTTTGCAGCCGCTGAGTTTTTTTCAGGCTTTCGTGTGCTGAATTCCTCTTCAATTCCTTTAATCAAAATGTCAATGCCCAGAAGGTTCATGGCTCGCTCCAGCGAACCGATAATTCCGGAATTGACCATCCCGTGTGGCAGGCCTGCTTCAACCGATATGGCTGTAATGTCCGCGGTGGCCAGCCGGAAGGATTTAAAATTGTATGACTCATGCGTCTTGGGTGTGTTCAGGACGATGATCCCGCCGGGTTTAAGTCCGTGAGTGACATCAGCCTCTTTGAGCAGCAGGTGGTCGAGGACGACAACGATATCGGGAGTCTCAATCGGTGATAAATCATATATCTTTTCCCTGGAGAGCTTCAGGGATGTCATGACCGGCGCGCCCCTGCGCTCCGTGCCGAATGTTGGCGCCATGACCACGCCCGGATAGCCGGAGACGAAAGCGGCGCCGGCTACAATCTTTGCCGCCGTTATAGCGCCCTGACCGCCGCGGCCGTGCCAGCGTATTTCAATAAAATCCTTATTCATGAAAACTTTCCAATCTGTATGTTTGATTATTTTTTAATCTGGAAATGTCCGTTTGCCGGGACACTTTGCAAATAAGCTGTTTGGGGCATTATTTGGAAGGCTGCAAATATGATCTGGCCGTCCAGATAAGTTCACACATACAAATACGCAAATAGAAAATTGTATATTAGATCCCTTTCTCAAAAGTGAGGAATCACATCTTCAACCGGTTTTCAATAGCATAAAATCAGCGCAGTGAAAAGAGATGTTTACCGGAGAGCATTAATTCTATCTTTTCCATCAGTTCAAAAAGAGTCCGTTTATCCAGCGCTGAAACCGCAATGGCATCGAGGCGGCGGCAGAGATTTGCAAGCAAATCCTTATCAGGGACGAGGTCGGATTTGTTTAGCACTCTTATGACCGGTTTGGTGTTTATTTCCAGTTCTTCCAGAATTTTTTCCACGGCGGCAATCTGTTCTTCAAGTTGATTGCTGCTGGCGTCAATGACATGCAGAAGAATATCGGCGTCCAGCAGTTCTTCCAGTGTCGCACGGAAAGCGGTAAACAGCTCACGGGGAAGATTACGGATAAAGCCCACCGTGTCAGTGATGATTGCTTCCGCATCCCGGGGAAAACGCAGTCTCGCGCTTTTCGTGTCCAGCGTGGCGAAGAGCTTGTCTTCTGCCAGAACCGCGCTTTTGGTGAGCGCGTTGAGGAGCGTGGATTTGCCGGCATTGGTGTAGCCGACGATGGAAATAATGGGCAGTCCCGATTTTTCTCGGCGGCCGTAGCGTTGGCGCCGCGATTTTGTTATCCCTTTTAAATCTTTCTCCAGACGGTGAATGCGTTCACGAATGCGGCGGCGGTCAATTTCCAGTTTTGTTTCGCCCGGGCCGGTGCCGCCGATGCCGCCGGCCAGACGGGAAAAGGACGTGTCCATATGTGTCAGTCTGGGCAACAGATATTTTAACTGCGCCAGCTCCACCTGAATCTTGCCTTCACGGCTATGGGCGCGCCTCGCGAAAATATCCAGAATAACCTGCGTGCGGTCAATTATTTTCAGGCCGGTAAAATCGCTGATGGAACGCGCCTGCGCAGGCGATAGTTCGTGATCGAAGATAAGCATATTTGCGCCGATTTGCGATGCCCGCAGGTCAATGGCTGACAGCTTGCCGCGTCCCACCATGAATTTCGGATCGGGTTGCGGGCGGTACTGCACTATGGAATCGAAAACCTCCACGCCGCAGGTGTGTGCCAGCCGGGCGAGTTCCTCAAGCGATGTTCCGGCATCGGCCAGCGGATTTTTTTCCACACGCAGAAGAATGGCTTTTTGGGCCGCGTCCATTTTTCGCGATTTCTGTTTTTTGGCGAATTCATCCTCCAGAGCCTGAATGAAGGAAAGAAAATTTAATTTGAGCTGATGCGGTTCTTGCGGATTCATCATCAGCCAGTAATCTCCCGCGGGATTTTCCGGGATGAGATGCGCCCAGTGCAATAATCCGGGTGATCCGTCCTCGCGTACATCCAACGCGCCGATGAGGTCGAGCCTCAGGTGCGATAAGTCGGTTAAATCTTCATCGGAAAGGTCTTCGCTGTTTAAATGCGTGTGGAGAAGCCGCAATCCTTTGAAACGCATTGATGAAGAACGGAATCTTTCTAAATCGGGTATGAGGATGCTTTTATGATCGCCGACAATTACGGTGACGATTTCTCCTTTGCGGTTGATGAGCAGGCCGATTTGCCGGTTGATTTCACGGGATATAGAAGACAGTTGCCGTGAAAGATCCTGAGTGATGATATTTTCCGGCGGGATGCCTTTGTGACCCAGGCGTTCTATCTGTTTGATTTGCGCGGCGCGCAATCCCGCCGTATTTCCAGAAATTTTATTAATGGGTTACTTCCTTTTGAAAATGTTCTACGCACAATATCCATCTCCGTCACTTTGGGGCATCCGGCATGCGCCGGACTAAAGCCTCTCGTAAGATCTCCCGACTTCGCGCCAGCGCAGAGCCCAGCGCATCCAGGGGAGGATAAGAAAATGCCTTATAATATTAATCTAACATACTTTTATGGGATTAGTCAAAAGCCATAAAAAACCCCGGAAGGTTACCCGCCCTCCCGGAGTCTGTTATAAGGTTAAACCCGGCAGGAACTCCGGCGAATGCCGGATGCGCCGGGGCAACTCACTCTCTTAGAAGTTAAGAGTAAGTTTGTTGATGAGCATATAATCATTGGTAATCGAGTAGTCATATCCCGCGCGATCTTGACCCTTGAAGTAATCACCGGTGAACAGATAACCGGCGCCCAGCATATAGGACAGGTTATTGGTGATCTTGTAGGTTGCGGTAATGTCAACTTCAGTTCCGTAGGTCTTGCCAGGATATATGTCCACATGGTTAGACAACAAATAGTTTTTGTAGAAACCATTCTGGTCTGCCGTCGCATAAGAGATTGACAGCATGGCATTCCACTTCGGAGTAGGTTTGATGCCGACTCTGCCTTGGAAGAACCAGGCATTGGACATCTCGTCCATCCATGTATCGTCGTGGCCGCCGATGCCGCCCACCCAGTAGTTGACAACATCCTGATTAAACAGAATCAGACAGGGATTCCAGTCCAAACCGGCAGTGTTGATTCCACCTGTAACCGTATCTTTCTTGTTGGGATCCTGACCGGAAAGATAAGCGAAAGAACCACCGGCATAGAACATGCCAAAGTCGGCAGTGGCATCAATAAATACAGAAAGAGCACTTACGCTGACGTTAGCGGGATTGTAAACGAGATGCGGAGTGTCTTCCCATTTCATCGCGTCACCAAACCAGTACTGTACTTCCGCCTGCAGAGCAACCGGTCCAATCTTGGCTTTAACATAAGGATCCAATACATAAACGTTGGACAGGAAGTAATGATGGTCGCTGCTGTTCCATGCCACCATGTAATCTACTTCAGACTTAGCAGTCGCGTCACGGTTCCAAAGTAAAAGAGCACCGACTTCACCGTTCTTGAAATTGTAAATACCGGCTAAACGATAGGAATCAAGGTCGCGGTCGGTTTTACTTGAATCGCTGACATAAGAGTAACTGTTATCAACTTCCTTGGCGTAACCGAGGAAAAGAGTAAAAGGACCTTTATTATAAAAATACTGAATCTGGCCTGAAGGAGTTCCGGCGTATCTGTCGCCGAAAACCGTTCCGAAAACATAATCCGGCTGATAACCGACCTTAAATTCGCCGATGGGCGAGGTGTAGTCAATATAGACCAGATCGAAAGCGATGTTTTCGCTTTCCGCCGAGGTTCCTGCGGAATACGGATCAGACCAGGTGACGGGTGATCTCTCTCCGCCCCAAATTCTCTCCATGGCGTCGAAACGGGTGACCAGTTTTAAAGATGGAGAAACCACAAAATCCGTTCCCACACGCAATCTCTGGAAAAAGAAAGCAGTGCTGGGATTTGTGGTATCTTCCCAGTATTTATTACGCCAGCCATGCAGACGGCCGTCATCCAGCGTGGTTTTATTTAAATACACGCCGGCGGCGTAATATTCACCGCTAACCTGAACGTCAACCGCGAAGGCTGACACACTGAAGGCCATGACCAGCCCAAGCGACAACAAAACTAACCAAAATTTCTTCATTTTCTCCTCCTTAATAAAAGAGAATTAATAATTTCCACTTTCAGAAAACGGGTATTTCCCGAAAGTGACTTCCGCAATTTTTACTTCTTTTGTCTGTTTTGCGATTTACACGTATTTTATGTAAATCAATAGTCAAAATAAACTGTAAACTTTTAAAATTAAAAGTATATTTTGTCAAGGATATTTTTTGAGGAATCAAGTGAAAATGAATTTTTTATATAAAAACCCCGGGAGGTTGCCCGTCCTCCCGGGGTTTAAGTTTAAAGGTTAAACCCGGCATGCGCCGGGGCAACTCACTCTCTTAGAAGTTAAGAGTAAGTTTGTTGATGAGTATGAAATCATCGCTAGTTTTGGAACCACCCCATGGGAAAGAATTATAACCCTTGAAGTAATCACCGGTGAAGAGATAACCTGCGCCCAGCATATAGGACAGGTTATTGGTGATTTTGTAAGTACCGGTCACGTCGATTTCCGTGCCATAGCCGCCGTCAGGTACACCCACGGGTTTCTTATCCGCTGTTGCGTAGGAAAGTGACATCATGACATCCAACTGCGAAGTGGGTTTCACACCAACTCTGCCCTGGAAGAACCAGGCATTGGACATTTCGTTGTCAACCACTGTGTCGCTGTGACCATACACCGGGCCTACCCAATAAGCCAACGTTTCAGTGTTGAACATTATCAAGCAGGGATTCCAGTCCAGACCGGCCGTGTTTACTTGACCTACATGCAAATTTGAACCTGATATGGTATCATCTCTAGTTTCGTCATCTCCTGAGAGGTAAGCAATCGAACCGCCAACATAGAACATACCTAAATCGGCAGTGGCATCAACAAAGGCGCTCAGAGCGCTTATGCTCATATTGGTGTTGGTAGAATTGTCTTCATATTTCCTTGCGTCACCAAAGTAGTATAACAATTCAGCCTGCAGAGCAACAGGACCGATCTTGGCTTTGACATAAGGATCTAACACGAAGACGTTGGACAGATAATTGTCAGGCCAACCGGGGAATCCACCCTTCCAGCGTGCGTCGCGCTCCCAAAGCAAAAGAGCACCGGCTTCGCCACCCTTGAAGTTGTAAATACCTGCGATCCTGTAAGAATCATAGTCGGCATCCGTTCCTGCCATGTTGGTGTCAAGATAGCTATAATTTTTTTCCGCTTCCTTGGCATATCCGAGGAAACCGATGAAAGCGCCTTTCTGGATAAAATACTGAATCTGTCCAGAATTGACTCCGTTTGCTCTGTTGGCAAAATCTGTTCCAAACACGTAATCAGGCATATAACCGACTTTGAACAGACCGATGGGAGATGTGTAGTCGATATAAACTGTATCGACGCCGATATTTTCATTTTCCGCCATTGAGGCAGCAGAGTATGGATTATCAGTAATACGCTGACCCGGATCAGAATAGAAAGGTTCAGATCTCATTCCGCCCCAGATTCTCTCCATTGCGTTAAAACGGGTGACCAGTTTCAGGCAGGGAGATACGACAAAGTCTGTTCCCACGCGCAGTCTCTGATAAAAGAAAGCAGTGCTGGGCTGAACGGATCCTCTTTCACCCGCCCAATTCTCGAAGCCGTTATCTACAGTAACTTTATTTAAATACAAACCAGCGGCGTAATATTCGGCGCTGACTTTTACGTCAACCGCGAAGGCTGACACACTGAAGGCCATGACCAGCCCCAGTGACAACAACACTAACCAAAATCTCTTCATTTTTTCCTCCTTTGATTAAAGAGAATCAATAATTTCCGCCTTTAGAAAACGGGCATTTTCTAAAAACGACTTCCACAACTATACAGCGTATTTTACGATTTACATATCACAACCCACACGTCACAATACGCTTCGCAACGAATAGCATTGGATAGAACATTTTGTCAAGAAGAAATATAATAAGTGTAGGTGATTTAAAATGCCTCGATAAGATATAGATATCGTAATTTTAAGCAGTTGGTTAATAGAAATAAACGATAATAATTATCAGACATTTAAATATTTTTAAATTCCTGTCGTGTTTATAAAAAATAATTGATAATTTTGAGCCGTCTTCAAAAGAAGAAAAAAATAAGATCAAAAGATATTAAATATTTCTTGACATCAGAATGATCTTAAGGTAGGGGGAATCCAAGGCAGATATGACTTGCAGTCAAGTTGTGACCTGTGTTCAAAAACACCATGTTTTACAATCAGTTAGGGCAGTTGTTTTGGCGGTATCAAAGCGTAATAAAAACGTTTAAATCATAAAAAAAATTAGGGAGGAATAAATTATCATGGCTGATGCACCGAAAGTTCAATTAAAGGATATATATCCGATTCCCGAGAAGGCAAGGAAGAAAGCCTGGGTAAGCGGAAGAGAAGCTTACGACAAGATGTGGAAACGTTCAGTGGAAGAGCCCGAGAAATTCTGGGCGGAAATCGCCGAGCAGCAGGTAACCTGGTTCAAGAAGTGGGACAAGGTTATGGACTATAACTTTGATATTAAAAAAGGCCCCATCTACGTGAAATTTTTTGAAGGCGGAAAACTCAATGTTTCTTACAACTGTCTGGACAGACATCTCGAAAAACGCGGCAATCAGGTTGCGATTCAGTGGGAAGGAAACGAGCCCGGTGAAGAAAGAGCAATAACCTACAAACAACTGCATGAAGAAGTCTGCAAGTTCGCCAATGTTCTGAAGGCTCAGGGCGTTCAGAAGGGCGATCGCGTTTGTTTATATATGCCGATGGTTCCGGAACTGGGCATTGCCGCTCTGGCCTGCTCCCGCATCGGCGCCATTCACTGCATCGTTTTCGGCGGATTCAGCGCCGACGCTCTTCGTGACAGAATTGTCAACGGCGAAGCCAAGGTGCTGGTTGTCTGCGACGGAACTTTCCGCGGCAACAAAGCAGTCCCCCAGAAAGCGACTGCCGATGAAGCATTAAAATCATGCCCGTCGATCAAGTCCGTAATCGTTGTCAACAGAGTCGGTGACAAAATAAAATGTGACATGGTTGCCGGCCGCGATAAATGGTACCATGAAGAGATGAAAAAAGTTGACGCCAAGTGCGAACCGGAATGGATGGATGCTGAAGATCCTCTGTTCATCCTTTATACATCAGGTTCCACCGGACAGCCCAAGGGCGTTATGCACACCACGGGCGGCTACCTGGTTTACGGCTCCTACACCCAAAAGATTGTTTTCGATTATCATGACGGCGACATGTACTGGTGCACGGCCGATCTGGGCTGGGTCACCGGTCACACCTACATTCTTTACGGGCCTCTGTGCAACGGCGCTACATCCGTTATGTTTGAAGGCGTTCCCAATTATCCGACCTACAGCCGCTTCTGGCAGGTAGTCGAAAAATACAAGGTCAACATTTTCTACACCGCTCCGACCGCTATCCGCGCTATTGCCAAGGAAGGCGACGATTTCGTGAAGAAATGCAACATTTCTTCTCTGCAGACTCTGGGTACCGTCGGCGAGCCGATCAACCCCGAAGCCTGGAATTGGTATTTCAATTTAATCGGCCGCGGCGAATGCCCCATCGTGGATACCTGGTGGCAGACCGAGACCGGCGGAATTTTGATTACCCCGCTGCCCGGCGCAATTGAAATTAAACCCGGTATGGCGACACTGCCCTTCTTCGGTGTACAGCCCGTGCTGGTTGATGATGAAGGCAAACCCTTCACCGATACAGTTGCCAGCGGCGCTCTGTGCATCAAAGTTCCCTGGCCCGGCATCATGAGAGGCGTTTACGGCGATCCCAAGAGATTCCAGGAAACCTATTTCGAGCAGTTCCCCGGCTACTATGTAACCGGTGACGGCTGCCGCCGCGATAAAGACGGCTACTATCAGATTACCGGCCGTATCGACGATGTTATCAATGTTTCCGGTCACCGCATGGGAACAGCCGAAGTCGAAAGCGCGCTGGTTGCTCATAAGAGTGTTGCCGAAGCGGCAGTTGTCGGCATGCCCCATGAAATCAAGGGACAGGGCATTTACGCGTACGTTACCCTGAAGACCGGCGTGGAAAAATCCGACGCTCTGAAGAAAGAGCTTATCGCTCACGTCCGTACGGTCATCGGACCCATCGCGACCCCCGACAAGATTCAATGGGCGGATGGTCTTCCCAAAACCCGTAGCGGCAAGATCATGAGAAGAATTTTGAAGAAAGTCGCCGCGAACGACGTCAGTAATCTGGGTGACACCAGCACGCTGGCTGATCCCTCTGTTGTTGACGATATCGTTAAAAACAGGCTGTAAAATATAAAGTCCGGTTCCTTTGACTAAGGGGAACCGGACTTTTTTATAAAACCTACAATAGAAAAATAAAATGTGTGTTTTTTCCCGAAAGAATTGCACACAGAAGAAGGAGGTTGGATAAAGTGAACATTATCGCATGTGTAAAACAAGTACCGGATACGGAAGCCCAGATCAAAGTCAAAGCTGACGGATCAGGGATAGATGATTCTCAGATCAAATGGGTTATGAATCCTTATGACGAGTACGGTGTGGAAGAAGCTCTGAAACTGAAAGAGAAAAACGGCGGGGATGTAACTATTGTCTCCGTGGGACCCGCAAGAGCAATGGAAACAATCAGGACCGCTTTGGCCATGGGCGCGGACAAAGGTATTCATATCAGTGATCCCGCTCTGGATACCGCCGATGCTTTTGTGACCGCGTCAGCTCTGGCTGCCGCTATTAAAGGACTGCCCCATGACATTATTTTCTGCGGACAGCGCGCCATTGACGATGACTCCGGCCAGGTGGGAGCCATGCTGGCTGAACTTCTGGGAATTCCTCAACTGACTCTGGTCACCAAACTGGATTTTGCCGGATCTTCCGTGAAAGTAATTCGGCCGATTGAAGGAGCACAGCTCTCCATCGAAACCAGCTTACCCTGCGTGGTAACGGCGCAGAAAGGCCTTAACGAACCCCGCTACGCGTCGCTTCCCGGAATTATGAAAGCGAAGAAGAAACCAGTGGACGTGAAAAACGCGGCAGCTTTGGGAATTGCCACAGACGTAAAAGCCAAAGTAGCCAAATTTGCTCCGCCTCCAGCCAGAGCAGCCGGCAAGATTATTTGCGGTGATGATGCGGCTCAGAAAGCGGCGGAATTGGCCCGGTGTCTCAGGGAAGAAGCTAAAGCAATTTAATTTAAAAGCGGAGGAATTGAAAAATGGCAAAAGGAATATTTGTAATTGCAGAACAGAGAGACGGCGCCCTGCGTAAAGTGAGTTTCGAGCTTGCTTCCGCGGCCAGAAAACTGGCTGACCAGACGGGAGATGAGGTCAGCGCCATTCTGCTCGGTTCAGGTATAGAAGGTTTGGCTGCCGAATTAGGTAAATTCGGTGTAGATAAAGTTCTTGTCGGCGATAACGCGGTTTTGGAACCCTATGTTACCGAAGCTCACGCTCAGGTCGTTGCCAAGATATTAAAAGATAACGATGCGGCAATCGCTCTGTTCGGCGCTTCCGTTCAGGGCAAGGATCTTTCCGCCCGCGTGGCCGCTAAACTGGCCGGTGGCCTGGCCACGGACTGCACAGACGTGAAGATCGACGGAGGCAAACTGGTTGCCGTTCGCCCGATGTACGCCGGCAAATGCTTTGGCGAAGTGGTCTTCAACACCACTCCGGCGATGGCATCTCTGCGTCCCAATGTGTTTCCGGCTGTGGAAAATGCCAAAGCCGGCGCAGTGACCAAGGTTGATGTTGCTGTTGACGCCCAGAAGAGCAAGGTTCTGGAAGTTCAGAAAGACACGAGCGGCAAGGTTGACTTGACCGAAGCAACGATCATCGTGTCCGGCGGACGCGGCATGAAGGGCCCGGATGAATACAAGATTCTGGAAGAACTGGCTGACGTGCTCAAAGGCACTGTCGGCGCTTCCCGCGCGGCGGTTGATGCCGGCTGGCGTCCGCAGAAAGATCAGGTCGGACAAACCGGAAAGGTTGTTTCTCCGAATCTATACATCGCCTGCGGAATTTCAGGAGCGATCCAGCATCTGGCGGGGATGAGTTCATCCAAGTGCATCGTGGCTATCAATAAGGATGCGGAAGCTCCCATCTTCACGAAAGCTGATTTTGGTGTCGTGGATGATCTTTTCAAGGTTGTTCCCGAATTGACCGCGGCCTGCAAGAAACTGGTGGCCTAAGATATTAAGTATAACAGTTTCCGGTGACGGCCGGATTACAAGCCGTCACCGGAAATAAATATTAAATAATATTACCCTCAATTATTTCGGAGGATCAATGGAACAGACAAGCCCGATAGGAATAGGCAATGAAGGCCGCGAAGTTTTCTGGAACGCTCAAGGTTTTGAGACGTTTCTTTTTCTTTTTACTGCCATTGCAGTAGCAATATTTGCATACGGAGTTTATCAACGCTGGAAGATGTGGAAGGCGATGGGCAAAGATGAGATGCGCTGGGACCAGCTCCCCCTGAGAATCAAATCGTTGATCATGAATGCTCTCCTGCAGGTCAAAACATGGAAAGACGCCTACCCGGGCATCATGCACGGTTTAATCTTTTTCGGTTTCTTTGTTTTGATTTTCGGAGCCGCTTTTGACGCCGGCGAATTTCATATAACGGAACCTTTGTTCGGTTGGTCTTTCAATCGCGGCAGTTTCTATCTAGGCTTCGCTTTTCTGATGCAGGCCTTTGGTCTCTGCGTATTGATCGGCGTCTTAATGGCTTTTTTCCGCCGCTACGTGCTCAAACCGGATCGCCTCACCTATAAAGGACAGTCGGACAATACCGCCGATGATGCAATCGCCCTTTTGCTTATTCTGGGAATTGTTGTCACGGGTTTCCTTATCAGCGCTTTAAGAATTCATGCAACTTATCAGGAGACTCCTTGGGAAACGGTCAGGTTTGTCAGTTGGGGAATTGCCACTTATCTGCTTGGCGGCCTTGATGTAGAGACAACTAAAACGCTTCACAAAATTATGTGGTGGACACATACCTTTATAGCACTTGGTTTTATCGCCTACATTCCATACTCAAGGTTAATACATATCATTACCACATCGGCTAATCATTTCTTTATCTCTTTGAAACCCGCCGGCTATGTGGAACCGATTCGTGATATTGAAAATCAGGAATCCTTTGGTGTCTCCAAGCTGGAAGAATTTACCTGGAAGCAGATTTTTGATTCCGATGCCTGCACCAAGTGCGGCCGTTGTCAGGACGGATGCCCGGCTTACCTCACCGGCAAGCATTTATCTCCCAAGAAGCTGGTTCAGGACATCAAGACCCACTGGCTGGAAAAAGCCCCTGCCGCCATTAAGGCAAAGGCTGCGGCCGCTCCAGCCGCTGAAGGCGCTGAAGCACCGGCTTCGACTGAAGCCGCACCTGAAAAAGCACTGGTCGGCGAGGTGATCGATCTGAATACGGTTTGGGATTGCACGAACTGTATGTACTGTATGGAAAACTGCTCAGCTTCTATTGAACATGTCCAGAAGATCATCGATATGCGCCGCTTAAAAGTTCTGACTGAAGCGGATTTCGCTCCGGAACTTCAGTTGACTTACCGCAATATGGAAAACAACTCCAATCCGTGGGGTATCGGTGCTCATATGCGCGCTGACTGGGCAAAAGAACTGGGTGTGAAAACTCTGGCTGAAGATCCCAACGTGGAATATCTCTTCTATGTCGGTTGTTCAGGATCTTTTGATGACCGTGGCAAGAAAATATCTGTTGCGTTTGCCAAGATTCTTCAGGCGGCCGGAGTAAGTTTCGGTATTCTGGGAACTGAAGAAGGCTGCTGCGGTGATTCGGCAATGCGCGGCGGCAACGATTATCTGTTCCAGTCTCAGGCCCAGGCCAATATCGAGATTATGAACGGCTACGGCATAAAGAAGATCATTGCTATTTGCCCGCATGGTTATAACTGCATTAAGAAAGATTACCCCAACTTCGGCGGCAACTATGAAGTGTACCATCACACAGAAATTATCGCCGATCTGATTGACAAGGGTAAGATTAAATTCACCCAGCCGCAGAGTGGAACATTTACTTATCACGATTCCTGCTTCCTCGGACGTTACAACCAGGTATACGATCAGCCAAGAAGTATTTTGAGCGCTATTCCCGGTGTAAATCTTGCGGAAATGGAACGCAGCTTCTCCAAGAGTTTCTGTTGCGGCGCCGGCGGCGCCAGGATGTGGATGGAGGAACATGGCGACCGAATCAACAACGCGCGTACCGATCAGGCTATAGCGGTAAATGCAAGCACAGTGGCCGTCGGCTGTCCGTTCTGTTTGACCATGATTTCTGATGGCATCAAAGACAGACAGAAGACAGAAAGCATGATTGCTCTGGATATTGCGGAAATCGTTGTCAAAGCGATGGGCTTGGAAGAAGCAAAAGCTCCCGTTGATACATGTGCCACTTGATAATTAGTTAAAATTCATAAAAAAGCCCGGACTGAATACAGCCCGGGCTTTTTTATGAAAAAAAATAAAATTGTATTTGAATTTAAATAGCGGCAGAGTATAATGCTAAAAAAGAAAAAAGAACAGGGGGTCAGTAAACAATGGCAGCAAGTATTTATGATAGCAAACCTTGGTTGAAATCCTACGAAAAAGGCGTTCCGGAAAATGTTAAATACGAAGAACTCACCATGCCTGATTATCTTGAAAAATCAGCAAAAGATTTTCCTGATAGCACGGCGATGGTATTTGTCGGCTATAAGTTGACATACCGCCAGTTCAAGGATCAGGTGGACAGATTTGCCACCTGCCTTACAGATTGGGGCATCAAGAAGGGCGATGCCGTTGCTATTCTCTTGCCGAACAGTATACCCTGCGTTGTGGCTTATTACGCCATTTTGAAAATAGGCGCCATCGTTGTCCTGAATAATCCTCTCTATTCAGACCCGGAACTCGAACATCAATTCAATGATTCCGATTCCAAAGTTCTGATTACTCTTGATGCTCTGGGCAATCGCATGATTGATTTGCGGCCGAAAACAAAGATCAAACAGATCATTTACATGGGAATCGGCGACTTCCTTAATCCAATAAAAAGGTTTCTCGGAAAGAAGATGAAGAAATTTCCCTTTGCCGATGTGAAAGCGGCTCCCGATGTGTATCGTTGGATGGATTGCATTGCCAAATATAAGCCCAACCCGCCGCAAGTAAAATTAACCTTCGACGATATTGCCATGTATCAGTACACCGGCGGCACTACCGGCGTTTCCAAGGGCGTTATCCTGACTCATGGAAACTTAAGTAAACAGGTACAGCAGATCAAAGCATGGTTCCCGACTTTCAAAAGAGGTAACGAAATCATGATTGGAGCTTTGCCGTATTTCCATGTCTTCGGAATGTCCTGTTCCATGAACAATGCCGTTCAGATGGGATGGAATCAAATTTTAATTCCCAAACCGCAACCGCAACCGCTGCTCGAAGCGATTCGGGAATACAGACCGACATTTGCGCCTCTTGTGCCGACGATGTTCATCGGTATGCTGAATCATCCCGATTTAAAGAAAACGGACATGAGCTGTATCAAAGGCGCTTTTTCCGGAAGCGCACCGCTTCCTGTTGAGGTCATTCAGGAATTCCAGAAACAGACAGGTGCATTCATTTCCGAAGGTTTCGGCATGACGGAAACCTGCCCGGTTACTCATATGAATCCGTTTAACGGCAAACAGAAGGTCGGCAGTATAGGCCTTCCTGCTTCCGATACCCTTGCTAAAATTGTTGATCTTGATGATGGTGTGACGGAAATACCCATCGGTAAGCCGGGTGAACTGATCATCAAGGGGCCGCAGGTAATGAGGGGCTACAAAGGAATGCCTGAGGAGACGGCCAATGTTCTGAAAGACGGCTGGATATATACGGGAGATATCGCCACAATGGATGAGGACGGATATTTTTATATCGTTGACCGCAAGAAAGATATGATTATTTCCGGTGGCTATAATGTTTATCCCCGTGATATCGATGAAGTCTATTACACCAATCCGAAAGTGGAAGAGTGTTGCTCCATCGGTATTCCCGATGCGAAGCGCGGAGAGAATGTAAAACTCTTTGTTATTCTCAAGCAGGGTCAGACGGCTACGGCCGAAGAAATGGTTGAATTCGGCAAAGCTCACTTGGCCGCCTACAAGCTGCCGACGGAAGTTGAATTTCGCACCGAACTTCCCAAGAGCACTGTGGGCAAGATACTGCGCAAGGAATTGAGGGCGGAAGAATTAAAGAAAAGAAAAACTAAATAATAAATTAATAAAAAACATGGAGACGCGTGGTATGGCGTCTCCATGTTTTTTATGAAGGAAGAGGGAATAAATGGAATACAAAAACATACTTTTTAACGTCGAAGAAGAAATCGCAACCATCACATTTAACCGGCCTAAGGTTTTAAACGCCTTGAATTTTGAAGTTCTGACGGAACTTCTGGACGCGGCAACTATTTGCGAGAAAGATGGAAAAATCAAAGCATTGATTTTAACCGGCGCGGGGGACAAGGCTTTCGTGGCCGGAGCGGATATCGCGCGGATGCAAAACTCCACATCACTGGAAATGGTTCCCGTCATGGAATTGGGGCATCGTGTTTTTAGATTGATTGAAACCATGCCCAAACCCTCCATTGCGGCAGTCAATGGTTTTGCGCTGGGCGGTGGAACGGAACTTGCGATGTCCTGCGATATCAGGTTTGCGTCGGAGAAAGCCGTTTTCGGCCAGCCGGAAATTTTGATCGGTGTTATTCCCGGATGGGGCGGCACACAGCGTCTGCCCAGGTTGGTAGGAATGGGCATAGCCAAGGAACTGATTCTGGGCGGCGGACAGATTAACGCCCAGCGCGCTTATGAAATAGGATTGGCCAATAAAGTAGTTCCTCCGGAAAATCTTATGGAAGAAGCAAGAAAATTCGCCGCAAAGTTGACCAAGTTGCCTCCTTTTGCCATGAAGATGGCCAAGGACGCGATGAATTACGGTTATGATCTGTCGCTGGATAACGCCAACAAGCTGGAAATAGCCTGCATTGTACAGTGCTTCAGCACACAAGATCAGAAAGAAGGCATGACGGCGTTTCTGGAAAAAAGAAAACCGGTATTTACAGGAAAGTAAAAGTCCAAAGTTCTTATACCGAGTCGCATGTAAGTTACTATCTTGCAGATGGCAATCACCGGTAAGGTAAAAACTTTATTTGATATGTGCTCCCTTGTGGGACGACTCCCGGTCTTTGGTTAACTTTGTTGGCAAAGCCTGCCCCGGCGCAGGCCGGGGTCGTCGGCTTCCTCAATGTATTAATTATACGCCTGCGGAGCCTCCTCCTTGCCTCCTCGTTATCCTTTGAGAAACTTGGTATATAAATTAGAAGAAATTGTTCAAACTATGACGTAGAACTTTTTGATAAATAGTGTCCAATCAAGATGTGCCTTGACAATTGTTACAACTCCTCAATATTTGGCAGTCGCCTGAATTGAGAATTACTGGTTGAAACATACATGACAGTATTCTGTCATAAGGAGAACATTAAGCTTCCATAAAATATTCGTCAAACCAAAAATAGTGTGAAGAATAATTACTGGCGAATGACCCATAGTGTTTCAGCTTATTCCGAAGAATTGGAGCTTTTTGCTTTAGTATCTGAATTTGTTTGAGTTGAAATAGCAGGTTTTGTCATTTCGGCAGAACCTGAAGTGTTAGATGTTTTAACTTCAGTCCATCCAGTATCTGCTTTTTGATCTAGGGTTATATGTTTTAAATCATATGAACATGAAAAAATGCACAATCCTAAAAAAATAATCAGTGGAATAGTATATTTTTTAATCATTTTTTAATATCCTCTTTTATAATTATTTATTCTTTTCTAATAATAAAAATCTTATTTCTTTAACTATTTCAGATAAGCTTTGTTGTGTTATGTCAAAAAAATTATTTTCCATAATCCCATCTGTCCATATTATTGCTGTCGATTTATTATAAGTCACAAATTTTCTAACATAATATGAATACTTGTGGGGTATTTCTACTTTAGCTTCAATTTTAGATATTCCTACTAGGGAGGCACTCCAAAAACCAACCCACGGCTCAAGAAATAATTGTTCTATCTTTAGAGTAATTTGAATATTATCCTGACCGTTCTCAACATTAAATCCGGCCATCTTAAGTTGTTGATCAAAACCTTTCTTTATCCATTCATCCACGTTTTCAGATAAATAAATTTTTGCAGTTTCCTGACCATAGCCATTTTTCTTAACAGCCACAAGTTTTAGTTCTGTTGGAATTTCAGGTTCAAAACTAACTTTTGTAGAAACAGAATATTTTCCGACATCATTATATTTTTGTGAAACAGGCGTATATTGTTTCTCAATTTGATAATTATTTAAGGCACAGCCTGAAAATAACATTATTACAGCAATGAGTGAGAAAAGTTTTGTTTTAGCCATTATTTTATTTCCTTTAGTTGAATTAGTGAAAACTATATGTAATCATCTTTAAACAAGAAACGAACTTTGCATTAATGTATAAAAAAAGATTTTGTATGTAAAGAAATAATTACAGCAAAATGTACAGTTCAGATTGAAATCTTGTATTTTCTTTATGGTAGACAATTTGTTTGTTTCAGGAAGTTATCGATTATCAGTGACACTCACTGACAAGCCAAGTTCTTTTCCTGGCAATTAATTTTCGGTGGACACTATTTCTATCAGTGACGGATCGTAGTCTTCCGGCTTCTCATACCCCAGAAGATTCAGGAGGGTCGCCGCAATATTCGACAGTCCTTTTTCTTTGATATCCGCCATCCGGTATTCTCCCTGATACAGTGGATCATAAATGATAAAAGGAACGGGATTCAGGGAATGCGCGGTCTTCACTGATTTCACACCTTTTTTGTCAATCGTGAACATCTCATCGGCGTTGCCGTGATCCGCAGTGATAACGGCAACGCCTCCTGTTGCCTTGATAACAGCCAGCAGTTCTCCGACGCATTTATCGACGGTTTCCACCGCGGTAATGGCCGCTTGCATGTTACCCGTATGACCGACCATGTCGCCATTCGGGAAATTTGTCCTGCCAAATTTATAATCTCCACTTCTTAGCAACTCGATAACTTTATCCGTTATCTCTTTGGCTTTCATCTGCGGGGCTTTGTCAAACTCAATCCTGTCGGAAGGTATTTCCACATATTTCTCCAGCGATTCATCGATATAGCCGGAACGGTTGCCGTTCCAGAAATATGTCACATGGCCGAACTTCTGGGTTTCGGATACGGCAAATGTTTTTACCCCCTCCGCGCAGAGGTATTCGCTGATGACGCGATCGATAGCCGGAGGCTGCACAAGAAAGTTGGGCGGAATATGAGCATCTCCGTCATACTCCATCATTCCCGTGTAATAGATATCCGGAAGATGTCCCCTGTCGAACTCGGTGAAATCCTTTTCGGTAAATGCCCTGGATATTTCGATGGCGCGATCTCCCCGGAAGTTAAACAGAATGACGGTATCCCCGTCACGAATGGGGCCGACAGGCTTTCCCGATCTATCGGTGATGACGAACGCCGGCAAATACTGATCGGTTGCTTTCGGATCTTCCTCGTAAAAAGTTTTGATCGCCTCGGATGCGGATGAAAATTTTCTGCCTATGCCCAGGACATGGGCATCCCATCCTCTCTTGACGATATTCCAGTCGGAATTATATCTGTCCATGGTTACCTTCATGCGCCCGCCTCCCGAGGCTATGGCGTAATCAAAATCTTTTTCTTTTGAAATTTTTTCCAGTTTTTTCTCTGTGGGAATCACATAATCAAGGGCGGTCCTTTCCCCCACATCTCTTCCGTCAAGAAGGGCGTGGATCCTGACTCTCTTGAAATTCAGCTCGGCACACTTGTCGATCATGATGAATAATTGTTCAATGTGTGAATGGACGTTTCCATCTGAAAGCAACCCGATGAAATGGATCGTCCCTCCGTTTTGGGAGCACTTTGCGATGTCGTCCCAGACTTCGGATTGAAAGATTCTTCCCGTTTTGAGCGCCGCATTTACAAGACGGGCGCCCTGATCAAAGATCCTGCCGGCCCCCATGGCATTGTGTCCTACCTCGCTGTTTCCCATATCGTCATCCGAAGGCAGTCCGACTGCCGTGCCGTGGGCATTAAGTTGCGTGTACAGATCGGATTTGAATAATAGATCGAGATTGGGTGTGTCCGCCATGTAGACGGCATTCGATTCATCCGCTTTGCCTATGCCTATACCATCCATTATAATCAGCAGCAGGGGGCCTTTTCTCCCATGAAATGATTTTAATTTATTGAGATGTAAAGACATTGCTTCGCTCCTCGCATTAATTCCGTCTGGAATTTTTCATATATTTGTTTATAGACAAAAGTAAATGCTTGGTCAAGAAAAGAGATGTCACGGTAAAATAAACATCGTACAATATAAAATCATGAAGAAAACGGCTGAATCTAAACTTAACATATGATACAAGGATTTAGGTGATTTTTTTGTTACGCGGGCTTGTCTATTGGCGCTTTGGCAAGAAACTTTTCGTTACAATAATTATCATTTGGCAGAAAATACATTGACAGATCATCCGGCAAATCAATCATCAGGCGAGAGCCATTCACGAAATTTTTCCCATATTTTCAACGTCTACGTTATGGAGCTTGCCTTAAGGTCGGCTTTGTTAGCAGCAGGCCTAGGCGCTTATGTTTGGGCACCGGAGGAGCTAAATGTGCATACCCGGTTCGGATTAGGTGCCGGGATAAGTCTCATCAATATCATGTGGCTTTTTATCATTCTGAGTATGATACAGAAGTTTTTTCCTCAGGCCGTAACCAGTATCGGCAGCCGCAAACAATTCAAAGGGCTGTTTCATCTGCCACCTGTCGAGAAATTTCTCGGAAAAGATCTTGCTGATCTGAGCGATGATGTTTTCAGCACGGAATTCTTTAAGGGTAGCAAAAATTACGCAATATTGCTTGAGGAGAAGCGAGAACTAAACAAGGGAGCTCTATTGGTTCTGTTTGCCTGGGTTGTTCTTAATTTATTTATTGGAGCTCTTTATTTTGCCGAAATTATTAATCAGGGAATGCTGGTGCTTATCAGCATGTTTTATTTCCTCTCCGATGTGATTTGTGTGATTATTTACTGTCCGTTTCAAAAAATCTTTATGAAGAATCGCTGCTGCGTGACCTGCCGTATATTTAACTGGGACAGCATTATGTTATGCACACCGCTGTTGTTTATCCCTAGCTGGTTCGCATATACTCTGTGCGCTCTCGCGTTGTTTCTGCTAATTCGCTGGGAAATTGTTTTTAACCGCCATCCCGAAAGATTCAGCGAACGATTTAATTTGAGCCTGCGCTGCGTGGGATGTCGAGAGAAACTCTGCCGTATGAAAGATACAGCTTCGATTGATGAGTAATGTGGGGAAATCTGCCCGATGGTTTATCCTGTGGGAAAAGATAAAAAGGGCGGCAAGACCCCGCCCTTTTTTTGTTGATTTGAATAAAAATTAAACGTTTTCCAAAATCATGGACATGCCCTGTCCGCCGCCGATGCACAGTGATGCCAGGCCGCGCTTCAAATTCTTCTTTTTCATATTCATGGCCAGCGTGTAGGTGATGCGGGCGCCGGAACAGCCGATGGGATGGCCGATGGAAACCGCGCCGCCGTTCAGATTGCATTTCTCCCCGTCAACTGACAGTTCTTTCATGCAGGCAAGTGCCTGGACGGAAAAGGCTTCATTGAGCTCAAAAAGGTCAATGTCCTTGACAGTTAGACTAAGTTTCTCGAAGAGCTTGCGTGTTGCCGGAATCGGTCCCAAACCCATGTAAGCAGGATCGACACCACCGCTGGCAAAGCCGCTGATTTTAGCCAGCGGTTGCAGTTTCAGTTCTTTGGCTTTGTCGGCGCTCATTATTAGAACCGCCGCCGCGCCGTCGTTAATGCCGGATGCGTTTCCCGCCGTGACCGTGCCGTCTTTTTTGAAAACAGTGGCTAGCTTACCCATTTTTTCCAGCGAGGTGTCCATCGGACGTTCATCAACTTTAAATACTTTGGGATCGCCCTTTTTCTGAGGAATGACAACAGGCACAATTTCATCCGCTACCGCGCCGGATGCGTTTGCCGCCCGCGCTCTCTGATGGCTTTGAAAAGCAAATTCATCCTGCTGCTGACGGGAAATTTTGTAAAGAGCCGCGATGTTTTCCGCGGTCATACCCATGTGATAGCCGTTGAAAATTTCATAAAGACCGTCATAAACCATTAAGTCCGTAATCTGGGAGAAGGGCATGCTCATGCGGTATCCCCAACGGGCTTGCGGAACGGCAAACGGTGCGTTGCTCATTACTTCCATGCCGCCGGCGACGATAATTTCGGCATTACCGGATTGAATGGCCTGTGTCGCCAGAGCTATGGCTTTCATTCCCGAGGCGCAAACTTTGTTTATAGTATAGGCATTGGTTTCTTCCGGCATACCGGCGTAAATACAAGCCTGCCGTGCGGAATTTTGTCCCAGTCCTCCCTGTAAAACATTGCCCATAATGACTTCATCCACATAAACAGGCTTCAGGGATTCATTATAATCATAATATTTTTTGTTTATTTCCGTCATTTCGAAACTGCCCAGGGCGTCAGCGCGGCAGCTTCTATGAAAATCATCAATGGACGGCCTCAATCCGGCGCGTTTGAGGGCTTCCTTGATAACCAAAGCTCCGATATCAACAACTTTTACGTCTTTTAACGAACCGCCGAATTCGCCTACCGCCGTTCGGGCGCCGCTCACAATTACAACCTCTTTCATTTTTAACTCCTTTTATGTAAAAATATTTTTAAAGCCCCATTTTCTCTCACTGGTGTGAGAACGGGCATTACTTATGGGGAAATACGATTAAATTAATAATTTAAAAATCTCCTCGAGATTTGAAATTGACTTAGCATAATTTTTAATAAAATGCATTAAACAGGTTTGCGGGGTCTTAACCACATATTGTTTCTCGTGAAGACGCGATACCAGATGTTGAATCGGATAATTTCTAAGCCGTCATCTTTAATCATTTTCTTTAGAGCTTATGGCATCCGGCAGTTGATGCGGGCGGAGTAAAAGAACTCGCTATTTATATTTTTATTTCTTTTAAAAGCAGGTTGGCCGCTGCGGCATGACCGGCTGCAGACCAATGATCGTCATAATCCTGATAAAACTTCCTTCCATCCGGTGTTTTGCGGACAAAACTTTCAAAATCAATAAAAGAAAAAGTTGGCTTGTGTCTTTCGGCAAACTCACGCAGAACCCATCTTCGATTGTCAGGTTTATCCTTCAAATATAAAATCGACTTATCTGAAGTATCAATAACATAAATATGGCTGCCTGCGGCATCTTTCTGGAGACGATTCAGACAGTAAATAAAAAAATCTTTATGCTCCGTATCCAGAGTGCTTTCAGCAGGCGCATTAATGGGCGGGGGAAAATCAAAACCGGCAGGAGGCTTATCCATACTTAAGGAGGCTTTTATTCTTTTATCGAATAATCGCCTGAGAACACGAGCGTGATAAGCTTTGACGTATGACCGGCGGAAAAATTTATCCCATGACCAGTAACCGGCCTGCTGGCGGGCAACCATCTGCTGATAATCCTTTTCTTCATTCGGTGTCGGATGACGTTCCAGATCATACTCATTGGCTGATATTTTTTTGATGCCGCATAATAAATCATTCGGACAAAATATATAAATTACCGCGACTGGTTTTAACAGGTCTTTATAGAATTCAAAAGAACGGATAACTGAATCGATATCCCATCCCGGCATGGCGAGGCTTATAACCTGAAAAGACGGATCGTGTTTCTGTAACTCTTTTTCCAGAATTCTTCCGGCAGTCTGTTCCCACTGAACGCCCCATCCGAAAGCGAATGAATCTCCGAGGATGACAATATTTTTTCTATCTGCCGACAAATCCCAGTCCGGACCGCGGAACCCCTGATTATTGGTGTCCAATGTATAATCAAGCTGACCGGGATAAAGTAACCTGATGTTGTGAAGATTTTTCTGCAGGGTGTAGCCAAGGCGTGGATGATAAGCGCCATAGATGCCTTGAGCGGTAGGTCGTCTTATCTGATAAACAGCCTCCTCGATATTGCGGATTTTTAGAATCGGCAGAGTTATTTCAACAATAATAACTCCGATAAAAAGAGTAACAATGAGTACCAATATATTTATTAAATAACCTGTTATTTTCTTCCGAATAGATGATTTTTCCTGAGTCGTCATTGTTAAGCTCTTTTCTTTAAGGAAATATTAAAATAATGTATAGATAAACGGAGCCACTACTGTGCCTTCTGCTAAAAACAACATTATGCCGATGATCAGCAAAAAAATGATAATAGGAAGCATCCACCATTTTTTTCTGACTTTTAGAAAGTCCCATAATTCCGATAATATTGATAACTTGCTCATATAATACCTCTCTAAATTATTTTTAATTAAAACTGTCTTTCATAATCGGATTTTAGCTTTTGAGTTTGCCCTCTGGCAATCCAATAACTTTTTACGTTTTTATCAATCTTCATATCCAGAAACTTTTTCCCGGTCATAGACGCTATTAACCCAAGCGGAGTCAGTATCAGGTAGAAAATAATAACCATAATTACTTTGGTCATCATAAAACCCATGACCACGGACAGGATCATCCATGCTTTATAAACAGGTTTCAACAGAGACGGTAGAAATAAACCTATGATAAAAAAAGCCGCAGAAAAAGAAAGAGGGTAGCAATAATGATTATTCCTTTTCCATATCAGGTAAAATCCTATAATAGCTAAAATTATACCCATTGTGATTCCGAATTTTTTCCACTCGGACTTGTTACTTTTAATATTTTTAAATTCATCGCTAATCGTCATCGCTAGTCGTTCTCAAACTTTTTTAGCCAATTGATATCATTGTTCAGAGGTTTCTGATCTTCTTTTTTTAACAGATAATTGCCCATGATAAGATAATCCATGTTCGTTCTCATAAAACACAGATAAGCATCTTGAGGCGCGCACACAATAGGTTCTCCACGAACATTGAAGGATGTATTAATAATTACCGGACATTTGTGTCTTTCGGCAAATTTGCCGATCATTTCGTAGTATACAGGATTGCTTTCTTTGGTTACGGTCTGTACTCTGGCTGAGTAGTCCACGTGCGTTACTGCCGGAATACTGGAACGAACTACGTGCAGTTTATCCAATCCGAAATATCCTTGTTCATCTTTTGTCATTGCCCTGCGGATACTTTCTTTAACCGGAGCGACGATTAACATATAGGGACTTTCAGAGTCAATGTCGAAGTAATCAGAGGCTTTTTCTTTGAGCACACTGGGAGCGAAAGGCCGGAAACTTTCCCGGAATTTTATTTTCAAATTCATGATTTCCTGCATCTGCGGAGAACGGGCGTCGCCGATAATTGAACGGGCGCCCAGCGCGCGCGGTCCGAACTCCATTCTTCCCTGAAACCATCCGACGGTTTTTTGTTCGGCAATCAGATCGGCTACTCTGGTTGGCATTTCTCCGGCGGATAACTTTTTATAAGGGATATTGTTGGCATTCAGATATTCAAGAATCTGTTCATCGCCATATTCAGGACCCAGGAGGGACGCCTTCATAAAATCTTTTTGACCATCGGCTGTTCTTTGATTGTCCAGATACTGATACCAGACAAAAAGGGCCGCGCCGAGAGCGCCTCCGGCATCACCCGCCGCCGGTTGTATCCATATATTGTCAAACGGCCCTTCACGGAGAATCTTTCCATTGCCCACGCAATTAAGAGCGACCCCTCCGGCCAGACAAAGATTTTTCTGCCCGGTTTCATGATGGATATGACGCGCCATGCGCAGCATCACTTCTTCCGTTACATCCTGAACGGAGCGGGCCAGATCCATGTCTCTTTGAGTGACATTAGATTCAGGTTTACGCGGCGGCCCGCCGAAAAGTTTGTCAAATTTCCTGTTGGTCATGGTGAGACCGGCGCAGTAATCGAAATATTTCATGTTTAATTTAAATGAACCGTCTTCTTTTAAATCCATCAGTTCGGAGAGTATCAAATCCTTGTATTTCGGCTGACCATAGGGCGCCAATCCCATAACTTTATATTCGCCGGAATTGACTTTAAACCCAGTGTAATAAGTGAATGCCGAATAAAGAAGCCCCAGGGAGTGAGGAAAGTGAATTTCCGACAGGATATTGATCTGATTATTTTTCCCAACGCCATAACTGGTGGTTGTCCATTCTCCCACGCCGTCTATGGTGAGAAATGCCGCCTCGGGAAAAGGCGAAGCAAAAAATGCCGAGGCTGCATGCGATTCGTGATGTTCCGGGAAAATGATTTTCCCCTCATAACCCAGTTGTTTTTTAATGAATTCCTTCATCCATAATTTTTGTTTTATCCAGAGAGGTATGGCCATAATAAAGGATTGAATGCCGTGAGGGGCATAGGCTAGATACGTCTCCAAAATACGCTCAAATTTAATAAAGGGCTTATCATAGAAAGCGAGATAATCCAGTGATGCACTGTTTATTTCCCCTGCTTCCAGACAATATTCTATCGCTTTTTCCGGAAAGGAAAAATCATGTTTTTTTCTGGTAAAACGCTCTTCCTGCGCTGCCGCGATAATTTCGCCATCACGCACCAGACAGGCGGCGCTGTCATGATAAAATGCCGATATGCCTAAAATGTTCATAATTATACCTGATGCATCAAGCCGGTTTACGGGCTATCAGCCACATATTGTCGCTGGTTGGGAAGCGATCCCAGATATTGAACCGGACAATCTCGAAGCCCGTATCTCCGATTACTTTTCTTAAGGTTTTCGGCGTCCAATAGTTGACATGATCGGGATAACGGAACCCGCACCATTTCCCTCCCGTGACCATACGATTAAGACAACCGTAATTAGGCACCTTAATAACAAGAGGAGCACCCGGCTTCAATATTCGCAGAATGTTTTGAAGAACTTCACGGGGCGCGGATTCATGTTCGAAATACGCCGACATGATTGCCGCGGTAAAAAAATCTTTTTCAAAAGTCTCCAATCCCATCAAGGCGTTGCCGCAGAAAACACGGCCTCCGCGGGATTCGGCGATTCTTTGCGCCCTTTGGGACAGCTCTTTTGATACTTCGATGCCGAAGGGAGTGTATTTTCTGTCAAGACGGGACATGACCTCTCCTCCTCCGCAACCCACATCTATCAACGGCCCGGCGGGGAAGTATTGTTTGACCAACTCAATGAGCTTATCCCGGCGAATCAAATTGTCTTTGTAACGTTCGATAACCCGCACGCCCCGACGCAGAGTGGATTCAGTTTTCTTTTGCGCCACCTGATGCGATGTCTTTTCCCAGGCGAAAATTTCTTCCAGTTCCTCATAAGAAGGAGGATTCTCCAGATAAACCAAACGGCAACCGGCGCATTTTTTTATAATCCATTGATCTTTGGAGTATACGGAAGGAGTGACTCCGGTGTTGTTAGTGCCGCACAGAGGACACAGCCGGTGGACGCCTTTGCCTGTATTTATAGGGTTTGCCTGTTCTTCCATCATTCTCACTTTATGATTTATAGGGAAAACAAGATAATAAATTCAGAGAAACTTTCGCATAACTGGTTGTCGGTTTCAACCTTTTTTATTGTGATTTATAAAAAAATTAAAAAAATATTTTATTGAATATCTTCTCAAATGATAACGACTTACAGACAAAAAAGTTATTTTGCTTGATTGAGCTATTTTTTTACTCTATAATTCCGCAACATTTATAAATGCTCCGCGACTTACAAATATTAAGTCCAGAAAACAATTTTTTTATGTAATTTGTGGAGTTTTTTCTAAAAGGAGGGAAAAATGAAAAAAATAATTTCCGTTGTTTTATTGATTTTGCTGTGCAGCGCTTTTGTATCTTATGCGGCAGATTTGAAAGTGGGCGATAAATTAGGCGACTTCAAACTTAAAGCTGCTCTTGATGATAAGGAGTATAGTCTCAATTCACCGGAATTCGCGGGCAGAGCTGTATATATAGTGTACGCCAGCACAAGTTCAGCCGACGACAATGATCATGTAACCAATGCAATTAATGCCGACAAGGACGTTATGCGTCTGAAGAGTGAAAATAAATATGTTGGATTGGGTATAGGGAATGAAAAGGACAGTCATGTGCCTAATTTTGTTATCAAGATGGTAGCCAAACACAAGCAAAAAAGCAGCGGCGCCATTGTTCTGCTCGATCCGGATTTTACAATAGGCAATCTCTGGGGGGCTCCGCACAAAATCGCCACATCAATTCTGGTTGATAAAAACAGAATCGTTCGTTACATTTATTCAGGTAAAACTCCGGCGGAAAATATTCCTAATATTATCGAATTGATAAAAAAATATTCCGAGTAAATTGCCTGTAATTTGAAAATCAGCCCCCTCGGTTTCTTCAATGAGATTCGAGGGGGAATATTTTATATATAGAAACATTTTATAATTATTAATTTGTCATTTCGACCATAGGGAGAAATCTTATAAAGGAATAACATAAAAGAAAGATCTCTCGTCGCTTTGCTCCTCGAAATGACACAAAGCAAATGATGCAAAGCTATCTTAATATTATTGATTGGAGATGCAGGCGGGATGGCCAGTATTATTGACGGTAATAAAATTGCACAGGATATTCGTAATGAGGTGCGTCAGAGCACACTTGAATTGAAACAGAAGGGAATTGTGCCCGGGCTGGCCGTTATTCTTGTCGGCGAAGACCCTGCCTCACAGGTTTATGTGGGAAGAAAAGCAAAGGCGTGCGCAGAAGTTGGTTTTCTCTCCCGCGAATACAAATTTCCCGCGGGGACAGATGAAGAAAAGCTCCTGAAAATTATTAGAAAATTAAATAAAGATAAACTGATTCATGGCATTCTGGTTCAACTTCCGCTGCCCAAACATATTTCTACGGAGAAAATCATTGCCGCCATTGATCCCCACAAAGACGTTGATGGTTTTCATCCTTATAATGTAGGCGGCCTGATCACCGGTACGCCGCTTTTTGTTCCCTGCACGCCCAGAGGCATAATGGAGATGCTGTTCCGCACAGGCATTGAGCTTGCCGGAAAAGAAGCGGTGGTTGTCGGTCGCAGCAATATTGTCGGCAAGCCCATGGCGCTGCTTCTTCTGGCGCAAAACGCCACGGTGACGATGTGCCATTCCAAAACGAAAGACCTGGCGGCAGTGACCTCAAGAGCCGACGTGCTGATCGCAGCCATCGGGAAACCCCATATGATCAAGACCAATATGGTGAAAGAAGGAGCCGTTGTAATTGACGTCGGTGTTAATCGTCTGGAGAACGGCAAACTGGCCGGCGATATAGCTTTTGATGAGGTTGCCGCAAAAGCTTCATATATTACGCCGGTTCCCGGCGGTGTGGGTCCCATGACCATTGCCATGCTGATGAAAAACACACTCGATGCTGCAAAAAATATTATGGAATAATTATTTTAAAACACTTTTATCCGGATTCAATTTACAGCGGGGTTATTGTTCTATCGTCTTGATGAATCGGGCCGGGTTTCCCGCCCACACCTGATTTGGTGGAATATTTTGGGAGACTACACTACCCGCGCCGATGACCGAATATTCTCCTATTGTTACACCCTTCAAAATGGTTACATTAGCGCCCAACCAGCAACCCTTGCCGATAAAAACCGCCGCCTTGTGAATGTTGATGTTTCCGTCCAGGCATCTGTCTTTAAAGTAAATGGAGTGAAAATCAGTATCGTATATCTTACAGCTTCCGCCGATGGCAACGTCATCGGAAATAATGATTTCCTGTGTGCAGTATATTGTAGAATTCGACATGCCCACACGGTTACCGATAATCAGCTTGGCGCCCTTGTGAACATTGATTAATGTTTTTGCATCTCCGCCAATGGGATTGCTCTTGAGGGATGAATTGATCGTAACCCTATTGCCGATTTTCAAGATTCCATTGCTATCAAGGCAGATTCTTCCGTTGATTGTCAAACCGGAGCCATATTGAACGTTGTTAGTTTTCAGAACGAAGGAATTATAAATAAAATCGAAAAAATTAAACGAAGACATCAAAATTGCTCCTGAATTTATGAGTTGTTTTTATGACATTACCATATCTTGCCGTAATTTTTGCAAATATTTTTATTCCGAACATCTGTTTTACCCGTTGAGCTTGCGTGATTAAAGATGACATGGTAAAAGGCCAAATAGTAATTAAAGTTAGAACTGATTATTAGACATCATAACACTATAACACTGAATCTTAAAGTCTGACAAATGACCATTGTCCGCATTATAAAAAATTGGGATTGGCCTGACCTCTTGCGTCAAACGCCGCGTAATGAAGGCGTTTGGGATAATATTCAGTTCACGGTTAATCCTATTGAAGAATGCGATTATATTGTGATGCTTAACAATGCTATGAAATGTGAGAGTATCGTCAGATGTCCGAAAGAAAATATCTGGGCGCTGATGCAGGAACCCTATGTTAAGGGACACACGGATTGGATGGTTGAAGGTCATGAATTGTTTTCCCGGGTTTATACCCATTACATTCCGTCTGATGATCCGAAATATATAGTTTCGCAACCGGCGCTTCCCTGGCATGTCAACAAATCATTCGACCAGCTGTCTCATATGGATATTCCTGAAAAATCAAAAACACTTTCCTGGATTGTGGGCAATGCTCTGGATATTCCCGGGCATTTAAAAAGATTATCTTTCTTGAGATTCATACAAAACAAATTTCCGATTGATATCGATTTATACGGGCGGGCTGTTCATGCAATTGAAGATAAATGGGACGGCCTTGCGCCATATAAATATTCTCTGGCGATAGAAAACAGTTGCAGCCCGGATTACTGGACTGAAAAATTGGCCGATTGCTTTTTAGCCTGGACAATTCCGTTTTACTATGGATGTACAAATCTGGAGGAATATTTCCCTGAAGAATCTTTCATCCGGATCGATATAGACAAGCCCCAGATTGCCATAGATCGAATTAAAACAGCCATTAAAAACAACGAATGGGAAAAGAGACTGCCTGCTTTGAAATTGGCAAGGGAAAAAGTCTTGAACCAGTATCAGCTGTTTCCTCATTTTGCCAAGGAAATTAAATCCTGTCATACAAAAGATGAAAATAAAATAGAAACCTTGATTCCACCGTATAAAAAAAGTATAAGCACTCATATCAAACGAAGATTATTCAAAATAAACATGGGAATCAAAAAAGCAGTTTGGCGGATATAAAAGCAAAAGTTGAAGGGACTGGTAACTGAAAAATGAAAACCAGTATTATCATCTGTTTCTATAAAAATCTTAATTATTTGAAATGTTGTCTTGATTCACTGAGAAGTTGTTCAGATGATTTCGATGAAGTTGTTATTGCTGATGACGGCTCTGGCGAAGCAGTTGTCAATGGAGTAAAAACATTTATAAATAATTATTCTTTTCCGATTATTCATACCTGGCATTCCAGGGAAGGTGCACGACGCGCAGCCTGCCGGAATAACGGTATACGGCATGCATCTGGCGATTATCTTGTTTTTCTGGATGCGGATTTTGCCGTTTTGCCCGGCGCGATAAAAAGTCACGTTGATGCGGCAAAACCCGGCTGGTTTGCTGCGGGCCGCTGCAAATATTCGACAGAAGAACAGACACGACGAATATTTTCCGTAGAGATATCTCCCGCTTTACTGGAAAATATTTATACGGAATTGCCGGAAGAACCAATTCTGAAAGAGTATAATGAATTCGTCCGTTATGGAATCCTGCGGAAGTTACATTTAGCTTCGCCCAGAAAGCAAACGTTCGGCGGTCATTTTTCTATTCACAAAAAAGATATAGAATCTGTCAATGGATATGATGAAAACTATATCGGCTGGGGCGGTGAGGATCAGGATATGGCCATGCGTTTAGTTATGGCGGGATTTCGCGGCACGTCGGTTATTAAAAGCGCCCGTATTTTACATCTCTGGCATCCGAAGGAAATAGGCGATAAACACTGGAAAGAAGGCGCGAATGCAGAATATTTTTTTAGGAAAAAAATTCCTGTCTATTGTGAAAACGGATTGATAAAGATATAACCTGTTTTATTTAATTAAATGAAAGGATATCTGATTTGCGAGAAACGGATTTTAGCAAAATATTTGTCATTAGTTTAAAAAGATCACAGGATCGAAGGAAATCCATAAGCAAACAATTAAACAACCTGGGACTTGCCTTTGAATTTGTCGATGCTGTTGATGGCAGTGCTTTAAACAATTATCATTTGAGTAAATACAGCGCTTCAGCCTCTACGATGGCAATGGGAAGGGAATTGCTCCCTGCGGAAATCGGCTGCGCTCTTAGTCACTTAAGTATTTATCATAAAATTATTGATGAGGGGCTTGAAAGGGTAATAATATTTGAAGATGATACTGTAATCAATAATGATTTTCCGGCAATATTGAAGAACTGGAACAAAGCTCCTAAAGATTGGGAAATTTTTTTATTTTGTCATGCGGAACAAAAGATGCAATTCTGGAGAAGATGGAGTACGCCGACGCCAGCCATTTATAAGAAATATTATTGTGCTTCATTCAGAGGTGATGCCGGCTTAGCGTCTGCATACGCTATAAATCGGCGCGGAGCACAAAAACTGTTGGCTTTTGCATACCCGATCCGGTTACCTGCAGACGGGCTGACGGGAAGGTTCAGAGATACAGGAGTTCGGGTATACGGCATTTTCCCCGATTGCTGCTATCAAAGTAACGATTTCCGGTCAACTATAGACCCGACAAGGTGCGCGCCGGGATAGAATTTATTGCATAATCAAAAGAACAGATTTGCCGGCGTTCCGTCCAACATGTTTTTTTTTCACTAATACACAACACGGTAAAGTATAATCCTCCCCGTATCTTTATGTTTCCATTCTTTCAACTGCTTCAAATCATCCGGCCGCACAGATTTTAAAAAAGAAAACGAATTTACTGGCCAATTTTTTTCTTCCCATATAATGTAACAGATTTTCTTTTTTCTGATATTGCTGATGAAATCTTTATAACGGCCGTCTATAATACCTTTGTCATTGCGCCAATCATCATTTTTATCCGGACAGGGCGCTCCCGCAACATGCAGATTAGCGTAGTAATTATTCCAACGGAAATGGTCTCCCATCGTCATCATTTCGATTTCCCCCGTACCACCGTCAAGAAGAGCGACCGTTTCTCCTATTTCCTTGAATACCAGTTTATCTTCTTCCTGTATTCTCAGATTTTTAGATAATGTGATCGAAAGAATCAATACGCAGAGAATTGCAACAACGACGGATGCGGATAAATTGAACTTTTTATGCATCCAGGCGATAATTTTTTCCGTGCCAAAACCGACAATAATTGCAGAAGGCAGTATGGCCATAACGAGCCTCCTGTTTTCCATCGACCAGGTGTTCAAACAGTAGAAATATAAAACAACCAGGCTGATCACCGTAGTGATTGCCAAGGGCAGTATTCTGACGTCATTTCGCATTCTCTTGATCATTTCTGGCAGACCGAGAAGAAACACAAGAAAGAAAATATAGAAAAAAGCTTCCAACGCGCTATTTAAAATAACTCCGATAGCCGTAAACCAGATAAGGGTTCGGGAGCTTTCGATGAATCCTCTCATGCTGCCCGGAGGCGTATCAAAAAAGATCCTGGTAAGATTTGCTTCTATATGGCGATATCTCTCCAGTGTATTAATCAGGATTAAAGGTATTTCCTGAAATCTGTACCAGTAGAGTTTATCCGGATGTCTAATCAACTGCACAATTATAAAACAACCAAGAGACAAAAATACAGGTGAGAGAAAGATCATGGTTGCTTTCAATCGTCTCTCTTTGAAAACCGACATGGTGTATACGCAGCCGCCGATAATAAAGACAATACCTTCGACACGTGTTGCGGTGGCGATAATTAAGGAAAGACTGCTGAGAATAAGAAAAAAGGGAGTCCTTTTTTCGTTGTCATATACCAGGAGGTATAATCCCGAAATTGAGAAAAACCAAAAAGACGGGTCCCGTATTACATTTACGCTCTGAACCACCAAGAGAGGCAGCATTGCGAAAATAAAGGACGTGACAAAGCTGCTCTTTTCATCAACGAAACGGCGCAGGAAAAGATAAAGAGGAATGATCATCAATGTTCCGAATATAAGATTGATTGCCATAGCCGCATGCATCCAGTCCCCGGCAACAGGGTAAACTGCTGCAATGAAGATGGTGTATAAAGTCAGGTAATCAACGCCCGAGCAGGTACTGATAGCTCCCCAGAGTCCATGATAAACGGCCCTGGCCTGATGGATGTAAACCGGACCATCCAGATTCATCATCATTGTATTGTGGAAAGAGCAAACGCGAATAGCAAACGCCGACAGGACAAGAGCTAAAAGAGATAGGATTTTGTATTTTTCATTTTTCCCTGTAATCATAGATAACTTTTACTTTGTTGAAAATGTTTTTTCGAATCAGTTAGATTATCGAAAGATATTTTATATAAAGAATTAATACTTGCTATATCTATTTAAGTTGTTTGTCAATAAAACAGCATGAATTAAATATAATGCTTATTGTCAACTTGTATTCTTTTTTGCTACTACCACATAGCTGTTTCCAGAATAAAATCCGGCAACGATACGAGCAATAAATGAAGGTACAAAAATTTCCCCGGTTTTTGTTTTACAGACGAAAAGATAATAAAATTATACAAAATGCAATGTCATGATTTTGTCATCCGGTAAATAAGTCGATATCGGTCAATTTTGTTCTGAAGCGTTATCGTGTCCTTAACAAAAGGCCTAGTCATTCTCAGAGTGATTAATCTGTAAATGGCTTTTAATTTCTCCGCGCATTTAATACGGGCGATGGTCTCCGGTGTGTAATGTTTCGAATAAAATAAATACTCTGCCCGAAGTTTTTTTCCGAAAAAATCAACATACGATGTGTTGATTTCACTGTGTCCACCCCAGTGAAAGATGACGGCGTCTTCAATGTAACCGATATACAATCCTTTTTTGCGAATTCTCCAACATAAATTTTGATCCTCTCCATAAAGGAAAAAATCTTCATCGAATCCTTTTAACTCGTCAAGAAGCGGCTTGCCGGCAATCATAAAAGCACCCATAACGCAGGCGATGTTTCCCTTAAGATGGTCAGTTTCGCCGGACGTAAATTTTTCGCCGGGGTATTTATAGGATACTGATTCCTGCGAAGTTCCGTCCGGATGAAGAATTTTTGCCCCGGCCAATCCGATATGCTGGTTTGTATCCATGAATGTTACGGCATTTTTCAGTGTATTTGGATTTACTCTTGTATCGGGATTGAGAAAAATAATATAGCGCCCGCGGCTTTCTTTTAATGCCTGATTGTTTGCTGCGCCAAAACCTTTATTCTCGGTGTTGATAATGAGTTTGACTTCGGGGAAATTTTTAGCCACGATTTTTGCGCTATTGTCTTTTGAACAATTATCGACGACGAAGACTTCCTTGTTTGTGCCGTTTGATGTCCGCAGTGAGGCAAGGCACGTCGGCAGAAAAGCAGCTGAATTATAAGACACAATTATAACAGAAACATCCATTTTTTGTAGTCCTTCCTCCGTTTTTCTGCTTTTAATATTAACGGGGATAATTTGCCAGTATATTTTCATAAATGGCGGCGTATTTTTTCGTTACATCAGTCCAGGTGTTTTGCGTTGCTGTCTGACTGGCAGCGGCGGCCATCCTCTTGCGAATATCGTTGTTAAGTAATATTTCTATCTTTGCCGCAACATAGTCAGCATTGGATGTGTCACTGATCACAAATCCATTTTCGTTTTCTTTTATAATATCTCTCGCGCCGACATTGCTGCTGATGATGGCAGGCAATCCGGCAGCCATGGCTTCCAAAACAACCATGCCGAATGTGTCGAATCTGGAAAGCATGATGTAAATATCCCCCGCCAGATAAATTTTGATTAACTTTTCTTTACTTACAGGACCGGTGAAGATTATATCGGAAATGATATTGGCTTCCTGCGCAAGTTGTTTGTATTTTTTTACATTGCCCTTTCCCGCGACAACCAGTTTAAATTTCTTATGATGAACTTTGAGTTTGGCAAGAGACGATAAGACATCATCAAGGCCTTTAATCTCAAAATTCATCGAGGCAAAAATAATCAACGGATCGTTGATATTGATTCCGAGTTCGTTGCGAATACTACTGCGGATAAAATCTTTATTCTGGCCCGCGTAGTCGTTCAAATCCACGCCCGGATTAATAACGGCAACCTTATCCGGATTTATTTTATATTCCTGCAGAAAAATGTCTTTGGTTAGGTTGGAAACGGCGACAAATTTTTTGACGTTTCCTTCATAAACCATTTTTTTTTCCACCCAGGCTGTGGTTGAATCAAACAGATTCATATGCTTGTGGCGGATGTTATGAATCCAGTATCGGTGCGGAATACCGTGCATAGTGAAAATATCGGCGGCAAAGATTCTTTCATGACTGTGGACAAGAGAAAAATTACCACGATTGACCTTGCGCCCGGCAGCATAAGCGAAGCTGGGTGTGGTCAGGAACTTGGGAAAAGAGATAATAGGCGCTTTATGAAAAGTTATCGGTAAAGATGATTCCTGCCACTGATTAGCGCATACGTGGAAATCATATCCGGTTGAAGCAACGAGCCTGCCGGTTAATTCGGATACAAATTGTTCTGCTCCACCGACAAGACCATATTTAGGTATGATTACCGCAATTTTATGCATAAATATCCTGATATCGTTATTATTTTATCAATGAATAAGCCTTAACATAGAAAGGTGAAAAAATCATGTTTTAATCAATGGAATTTGAGTTTCAGATAAATTAAAAATAAATAATTTATGTGATTATTTTTATAGTTGTTAAATGGGCAAATAAATTATAAATTACCCAAAGTGACAAACGTGTTAGAGATAAATTAATAAGTCTGTTTTTTTAAGGAGAAACTTTGGAAAAGATTCCCTTATCAGTGGCAATCATTACAAAAAATGAAGAAGAGAATATCCGCGCCTGCCTGCAGAGCGTTGCATTCGCGCAACAGATTGTTATTGTAGATTCCGGAAGCGCCGACGCGACATTGAATATTGCCGCAGAGTTTGATTGTGAAATATACAATGAGGCGTGGCGCGGTTTTGGCCCGCAAAAACAATCGGCAATTGATAAGTGCAATGAGCCCTGGATACTGGTTTTGGATGCCGATGAGCGTATTGCGCCGGATACGGCGGATGTTTTAAAAAAGATTGTATCTAATTCAAATATCAAAGAATCCGGATTCAGCTTTCCCCGCAAGAATTATTTTCAGGGACGATGGATCAAACATGCCGGCTGGTGGCCGGATCGGATTGTCCGTTTATTCCGCAAAGGTGCGGGAAGGATGAGCGAAGCGTTGGTCCACGAATCCGTGGAGGTGCAGGGAGTGATCGGCGATCTGGATGTCGTCATTGAACATTATACCGAAAGCCGGTTGAATAAAATAATCCAAAAGATTGACAGATATTCAACCCTGGGCGCCGAAACGGCTTTTAAAGAAGGGAAGAAATCTTCAACAGGCGGCGCCTTCCTGCGCGCTTTCTTCACATTTGTTCAGGACTATTTTTTCCGTCTTGGGTTTTTCGACGGCATGCCCGGCTTAACCCTGGCTGTCACTGATTCAATTAACAAATTTTTTAAATACGCGAAATTAAGCGAACTTACAAAAACAAACCATGTCGGTAAATGATCAATGAATGAACGCTATGGCAACCGTCCGGCTGACAGAATTGATTTGTCGATCATTATTGTCAACTGGAACACAAAAGACCTTTTAAGAAATTGTCTGGATTCTGTATATAAAACCGTCTCTGAGCTTATTTTTGAAGTTATTGTCGTTGATAATTTTTCCTCCGACGGTTCTGTCGCGATGCTGGAGAAGGAATTTCCGTCCGTTATTAAAATAGTCAACAAAGAAAATAAAGGCTTCGGTGCGGCTAATAATCAGGCTTTTCCGGTCATGAAAGGAGAATATGCTCTTCTATTAAATTCTGATGCCGTATTGAAGCCGCATGCGGTAAAAAAATTATGGGATTTTTGTGAGTCTAATGAAAAAGCCGCCATTGTTTGCGGACAACTATTGAATGCTGACGGAAGTAAGCAAAATTCAGTTGCGTCTTTCCCGTCATTGCTTACACTTGCTGTCAATAATTCTTTGCTGGAATATTTGTTTCCCCGGCGGTATCCCAGTAAAAGATACGAGCATAAATCACCGATTGAAGTTGATTCGGTAATCGGCGCCTGCATGATGATCAGAAAAGAAGCTCTGGAAGAGATAGGCGGATTTGATGAACGTTATTTTTTCTTCTTTGAAGAAACCGATCTGGCTTACAAAATGCGACGCAACGGCTGGAAAATTTATCAGGTGCCTGATGCTTTCATTTATCATTTGCAGGGACAAAGCATAGGTCATCAGGCCCGTTCGCGCATCGAATTCTTCCGTTCCAGATATCAATTTTTAATAAAATGGCACGATCTTCCCTATTATGTTGTGGCTAAAGGCATAATATTCCTTCGGTTGCTGATAGATGAAGTATTCAATCTTTTATTTGTTTTACTGACTCTGGGACTTAACAAAAAGGCCCGCAATAAATTAATTACATACTCGGAATTGATCCTCTGGCATTTTCAAAAAAAGTGATTTCTTTCAGGACGAAACGGTTCAAGTAATATATTGACACTATAATATGATTTTAGTAATAATCAATAATTTCTTCGATAAGTTACAAGTATTTTAATAGTGTGACTAAGAGGGCGGAGCTGTAGAAAACACGCCGGTAAAAAATTGTTTAAATAAAAAAACATAAAGAAAGAGGAGGCGGATAAATTTATGGATGAAGTTTTTACTGTTTTGAAAGGATTTCTAGACCCTCTTTTTATTGCTTTTGTCTTGCTTATAATATCTTCTATTGTTTTTTTGCTTAACTGCAAGAAAAAAAGCGATTCGCTGATTCTGCTTTTGTGCATAATTTTTCTTTATGGAGCAAGTATTGCCCCCGTGGCCAATCATTTTTGCTATTATTTGGAAAAAGATTACATCCACAAACCTGCCGACGGTTTAAAAAGTAATATTGATGTCATTGTTGTACTGGGATCGGGAACAAGAGAAATAAATTCCATGAAAGAGACTTTTAATACGGAGATAGAATCTGTCCGGCTTATGCATGCCGTTGCTGTTTATAATAAAACCGGCGCGAAATATTTTGTTTGCTCCGGCAAGTCAGAAGGGAAAATATCGCAAGCGGAAGCCATGGCAAAATTGGCGGTAAGTTTGGGTGTGCCCAGGGAAAAAATAAGAATAGAAACGAATTCCAGAAACACAAGCGAGAATGCAGCGGGAGTGCATGAAATGTTTAATAATAGAAATTTAAATATCGGACTTGTCACGTCGGCCTTTCATATGGAAAGAAGCGAGCGGGAATTTAAAAAGTATTTTAATAACGTATGGCCCCTGCCTGCTCATTATTTGTACTCTTCTCCCACAGGAAATGTGGTTCTCCGGTATATTCCGCAATCGGAGGAGCTTTGCAAAACATCGGTTGCCTTTAGAGAAATTATCGCTCAATTATGGTACCGGTTGAAATAGTTGTTGGAATCAATGAAGCGTATTTTTGATTTTACAGCCGCGTTAATTATATTGATGGTAATGGCCATACCCATTGCCGTTATAGCAATTCTGGTAAAACTTACTTCGCCGGGGTCGGCGATCTACTGGTCGGAACGAGTGGGCAGGGATAATAAAATTTTTCTTATGCCTAAATTTCGCACCATGCACAGTAATTCTCCGGAGGTGGCAACGCATCTTCTGCAAAATGTTGAAAATTATTTGACTCCGCTGGGATCGTTCTTACGCACGGCCAGTCTTGACGAACTGCCTCAACTCTGGAGTGTTATTAAGGGCGATATGAGTTTTGTAGGGCCGCGCCCGGCGCTTTTCAATCAGGATGATTTGATAAAATTAAGAACGGAAAAAGGAATTTCAGGACTCACCCCCGGTATTACCGGCTGGGCGCAAATAAACGGCAGAGATGATATATCGATTTCCGTTAAAGTATCGTATGACGAGTATTATTTAAAAAACTGGTCTTTTTTCTTTGATTTGAAAATTTTATGGAAGACCGTGTTCAAGGTTATTAAGAAAGAAGGCATCACTTATTAATATGAATCTATATTTGTATCAGCAGCTAAAAAACCCCAAATTTTATTTTATTGTATTCAGTGATGCGATCTTGTTTGTAATTGCTCTTGTTGCCGCGTATTTGTTCCGCTTTGAATTTTTTTTGGATGCCGCGAGAATTCATCAGATTCAAAATCTGCTCATCTGGGTCGTTCCTTTTAAATTGTTCATGTTTTTTTCCTTTGGACTTTACCGCGGGATGTGGCGTTATACAAGCACTCATGATTTCTGGCTTTTGGCGAGAACGTCTTTCCTGGCGACACTGATTATTATATTCGTTATCCTTTATCTGAACAGATTTGAAGGATATTCCCGCGCTGTTTTTATTACGGATGGTTTTTTAACTTTTTTATTTGCCGGCGGACTGCGCATGATGATTCGTTCCTATTATGCTGCAGTTACTTCCCTGGGTGGTCAAGCTTTTTCCGGTAAAATTAATTTAAAGAAAGTGCTGATTGTCGGAGCGGGAGATGCCGGAGAGAAAATACTGCGGGAAATATTTGAAAACTACCGGTTGGATTATCGGGTTGAAGGTTTCATTGACGATGATCCGGCAAAAAATGGAAGATCAATTCACGGTGTCCGTGTTCTGGGGGATGTGGAAAAAATCGCCAAAATTGTTAAAAGAAAAAATATTCAGGAAATGTTGATTGCTATTCCGTCCGCAAGCGGAGATCAAATAAGGCGCATTGCCGACGCCTGCCGTGACAGCAGTGTTTCCTATAAAATCTTACCGGGAATCGGCGATCTTATTGACGGCAAAGTCAGTGTCAAGATGCTCAGAGACATTGATTATGAAGATCTTCTGGGGCGGTCACCGGTAAATCTGGATATCAAAGGCATCGGTTGCTGTCTTGAAAACAAAACGATTCTAGTTACCGGCTGCGGCGGCTCCATTGGAGCGGAGTTGTGCCGGCAGATATTAAAATTTCAGCCACACTTTCTGATACTGCTTGATGCCGGTGAATTGAATCTTTTCAACATTCAAATGGAAATTAAAAACGCGACACCGTTGTGCGCCCATGAAGCGGTGCTGGGGAGTGTGCAGGATGAAAATTTAATGAACGCTGTTTTTAAAAAATACAGGCCACAGATAGTTTTTCACGCCGCCGCTTACAAGCATGTGCCCATGCAGGAGAAAAATCCGTGGGAGGCGGTTTTTAATAATATTGTCGGCAGCCGTGTTGTTATTGATAAGTCCATTGAATATGATGCCGAATGTTGTGTCCTGGTATCCACGGATAAAGCAGTGTGTCCTGCAAACGTGATGGGAGCGAGCAAACGAGTTGCCGAACTGATTATGCAATCCCGGAACAACAACAAAACCCGTTTGATCGCGGTGAGGTTTGGAAACGTTGTCGGTTCGTCCGGATCGGTGATTCCTATTTTCCGCCGGCAAATCGAGCAGGGCGGGCCTGTAACCGTTACTCATCCGGACGTGAGCCGCTATTTTATGACTATTCCCGAATCGTCTCAGTTGATATTGCAGGCCGCAGCCATGGGCAGGGGAGGGGAAATCTTTATTTTAAAAATGGGAAGGCCTGTCAAAATTGCCGATATGGCCAGAGATTTAATCCATCTTTCAGGAAAAGAACCTGATGTTGATATAAAAATTATTTATACCGGTTTGCGTGAAGGGGAAAAATTACACGAAGAATTGATCACGGTGGGAGAAGATATTCTGCCGACTGTGCATGAAAAAATAATGGTTCTTCGTCCGAATGGACATACCGGTGAACCGGATTATTGGCAGTCCATGAAAAAGAAGCTTGACGAAGATATAGAAGAATTGAAAAAATATTCCCTTGTTCACGATGCGAATGCTATTAAGAAAAAGCTTCGGGAAATGGTTCCCGAATATATTCCGCAGTATGACGAATCTGTTCTTTGAAGGAATTGCGGATTCAAGGATATTTTCATAAATTACTAAAATGTTGATTTCTTCTCTGCATAAAATAAATATTCCGGTAAAAAAAATACTGGTTATTCAATTAGGCGATATCGGCGACGTTGTCTGGGCCATTCCCACGTTCTGGTCTTTGAAAGCGGCGTTTCCGCAAGCAAGCCTGTCTGTATTGGTTAGAAATCACAACGGAGATTTTCTTTCGGATGATTCTCACATAGATAAAATATTTACAGTAACCACTCAAAGCGTATTCAGCGGGCTTCAATTGGTAAGAAATCTGCGCCGGGAAAAATTCGACTTGCTCTTTGATCTGCGCTCCGATGATCGCGGAGCTTTCATCTCTTTTTTCAGTGGCGCGAAAATAAAAGCGGCAAAATATTATTCCACCATACCCTGGCGCAACAGAATTTTTACCCATCTTATCGATCCGCTTCCCGCAAAAGAAAGAATATTGGGAGCGGCGGAACAATCTCTTGGAATTATTCGGGGATTCGGAATAAAAGAATCAACTTCAATTCCCCGAATATTTGTTGCTGAAAAGTTAAAAAATGAGATGTCAAAATTATTGATTGAAGAAAAGGTTGAGACAAAGAATGGGTGGGTCAGCATTAATCCTTTTTCGCGCTGGGCTTATAAAGAATGGGATATTAACAAATGGAAGCAACTGGCTTTTTTTATCTGGCAAACATATAAAATGCCGGTGATCATTAACGGTTCAGCGGCGGAGAAAAAGCGGGCTGATGAGTTGGCTTTTGAAAGCAAATCTCCAATACATAATCTTGCCGGTAAAACCACACTTCGGGAAATGGCCGCTCTTTTGCAAATGAGCCGTTTGCATATTGGAGTGGATAGCGCGGCACCTCATATAGCGGCGGCGGTGGGTACTCCGACCATTACAATTTATGGTCCTTCCGATTGGCGCGACTGGGCGCCGATCGGAGATAAAAACATGGTTGTCCTGCCGGACATGGATTGCGTCCCCTGTCGTAAAAAGGGTTGTGATGGAAAAGGACGAAGTATTTGTCTTGAGAATTTGCCTGTTGAAAAAGTACAAAATGCCGTAGAAACAATGTTAAATAAATCTGTATTCGGTACAAATTAATATTTTTATTATAATTCAAACACTGGAGCAACGAAGGAAACTATATTAATCAGTAATTTCAATAATTAAGGACTCATAAAATGAGTGTGCCCGAAAATAAGACGATAAGTGAAATATCAGCAATAGCAAAATATTTTAATATGTGGTTTTTGTTGGGATGGTACGATATTAAACAGCAATATCGCCGATCGCTTATAGGACCTTTATGGATAACTTTAAGCACCGGGGTTATGGTCTGCGCTATCGGATTTATGTTTTCAACTATTTTTAAATCACCGACTCAAGAATTCCTGCCGTATTTTGCAGCAGGACAGACTGTATGGCTCTTTATTTCAACTCAGATCAACAAATCCTGTACGACATTTATTCAGTATCAATCAGTAATAAAGCAGATGTCGGTTCCTTTGTCCGTTCATATAATGCGCAATTTGTGGAGTAATCTTATTCTTTTCGGGCATAATTTTATTATTATAATTATCGTTCTGCTTATATATAATAAAATTTCCTGGGTGATCTTATTGGCAATTCCTGCGTTTATATTAATTATACTTTTACTTTTTCTGATATCTATTATGCTCGGTATTATCTGCACCAGATTCCGCGATATAACTCAGATTGTCGCGGTCTTTATGCAGCTGATTTTTTTCTTTACACCGATTTTGTGGATGAAAAAAGTGTTGTCCGGCAGGCATTCGTGGGTTTCTGATTTCAACCCGTTTTATCACATTATTGAAATTGTTCGCGCGCCATTGCTTGGAGCAGCTCCTCCGTGGATTCTCTGGGCCTATATGCTGGCATATATTGCCATAGCGGCTGTCATGGCTCTATTTTTTCTGAAAAAATTCAGACATCGCGTGTCGTACTGGTTATAGGTGAAATTATGTCTCTGATAAAGGCCACAAACCTGATAATAGATTACCCTATATTTGATTCTTCAAGCCGTTCATTAAAAAAGACGCTAATAAGAGCTGCAACCGGCGGCCGTATAGCAAATGACGCGCGCGGTATCAGTGTGCGCGCTGTTGACGGCATTTCATTCTCCATCGAACATGGTGAAAGGGTAGGCTTAATGGGGAATAATGGGGCAGGTAAATCCACGTTACTCAGGGCGCTTGCGGGAGTATATGCGCCGACCTACGGCAGTTTACAGGTCAACGGGTCTGTTGCTTCACTGCTCGATTTATCATTAGGTATGGATGGAGAATTTACCGGTTATGAAAATATTTTTATACGTTGTGTTCTCATGGGGATTCCGCGGTCAGTGATAAAAAAACATATTGATGAGATCGTAGAGTTCTCAGAACTGGGCGACTATATAAAAATGCCGATGCGCACGTATTCATCGGGGATGCATCTGCGGCTATCTTTTTCCGTATGCACGGCATTTCCTGCAGATATTGTTCTTATGGATGAATGGCTTGCTGTCGGAGATGCTGATTTCAGCAAAAAAGCGGAAGACAGACTCGGAGAGTTTATCAAAAAATCTTCCATACTGGTTTTGGCTTCACACTCTGTGGAACAGGTAAATAAGATATGTAATCGGGTTATAATGATGGACCATGGCAGCATATTGCGGGATAAATCAACTTGAGTCGCGAATATTAAGTTTACATAAAAAGAGAGTTTAATGTTAAATATTAAAAAGAGGATAACTCAATGGAAGGACGCATCTTTGAAAAATTATCAGTTGTTGTGCCGGTCTTTAACGAGGATAGATATCTTGAGGCTGTCATCAGAAAAGTAATTGCCCAGCCTCTTCCCTGTGGTTTGGAACGGGAATTGATTTTAATTAACGACGCTTCAAAGGATAATACGTGGAACATCATGCAGTCATTGCCAAATAAATTTCCGGGAATCCAATTTCAATTGATTAATAAGCGGGTAAATGAAGGAAAAGGCGCGGCACTAAGGGATGGTTTTGCCAAAGTTGCGGGAGATATTGTTATTATCCAGGATGCTGATTTTGAGTATGATCCTGCGGATTATCCCAAATTATTACAGCCGATTCTGGATGGTAAGGCCGATGTGGTTTTCGGGAGCCGCTTTATCGGCGAACCGCATCGAGTGATGTATTTCTGGCATCAGTTTGCCAATAATGTATTAAATCTTCTTTCCAACATGCTGACCAATCTGAACCTTACAGACATGGAAGTATGTTATAAAGTTTTTGTGCGCGATGTGATCGATCAAATTAAAATCAAAAGCCCGCGATTCGGAGTTGAGCCTGAGATCACCGCCAAGATTGCCCGCATGCGTCTCAACGGCAAACGAGTGCGTGTTTATGAGACGGGTATTTCCTACGCCGGGCGCACCTATGAGGAAGGGAAAAAAATTAACTGGAAGGACGCGATATCGGCAATCGTGCAGATTATCCGGTTCCGTTTCATGGATTAGATCTTAGGAAGGCCTTGTCGCCAGTCTGGGCAAGGGTGTATGTGTTTCCGAAATTCACAATAGGCCAAATCGGAGGCTGCCGGTGATTATCACTGATGATTTCGTGTTGCTCAATTATCCCAAAACAGGGACAACCTTTGTAAGAAAATTGATTAAGGAACTTTACTCCGGGCGTTATGAGGAGTTATTATTTTCAGAAAGTTATAACCTGCTCAGCAAGAAGCCAACCCAACACGGAACGTTTTCATCGATACCGCTGGAGTTTCGTAGTCGTCAAGTTGTGAGTATATTCAGAAATCCGTTTGATCGGTATGTATCCTTATGGAAGTTTAGATGGTATTCACACAGCCCCCCGGAGCCGGTATGCAACCTGCTGCGCTTTTATCCAAGTTTTCCAGAACTCAGTTTTGAAGATTTTCTGGAAATGACTGATCGATTTTCCAAGAGAAATATACTGTTAGCTCACGGGATTGATCTAAATACGGAAATCGGATTTCAAACAATCCAATTCTTTGCATTCTATTCGGCTGATCCGAGAACATGCCTCTTGGAACTGTTAACACACGAGCGCAATGATACCGCTGCCGCCCTCATTCCTTCGCTAACATTTTTAAGGCAGGATAGTTTGCGCAGCGATTTAAAAGATTTCTTGAAACAGTTTGGATTCGATGAAAAGAGGCTTGCTGTAATAGATACCGAGAGAAAGCTAAATGTGTCGCGGACAGAGAATGAAAATGATTGTTATCAGTTTTGGTCCAACGATAATATGATGAAATATGCGGACAAAGAAAAGATGCTATTAAGCATTTTCCCTGAATACCATCCTATCAGATAAAGGCATGCTTTGATTACAGTGATTAAAACTTATTTGCCGTCTCTTGATGAATACTGCTCCTGCCTTGAAAAGGTTTGGCAAACCGGTCATATTACGAATAATGGTCTATTTTCTCGCCGTCTAAGCAATGATTTAAAAGATTATCTTGGAGTATCCAACCTGGAGATAACAGCCAATGGCACACTGGCGCTTCAACTCGCCATCAAAGCGCTTGAGTTGAAAGGTGAGATTATCACAACGCCATACAGTTATGTCGCCACAACTAACGCAATCTTGTGGGAGGGCTGCGAGCCGGTTTTTGTGGATATCGAGGATCATACTTTCTGCATAAACCCTGATTTGATCGAAGCCGCCATTACTGAGAAAACCTCGGCGATTCTGGCCACCCACGTCTACGGCTATCCGTGTGACGTTGGAAAAATTAAGCGGATTGCAGACAAATACAAACTCAAAGTGATCTATGATGCTGCGCATGCTTTTGGGGTGATGCTTTCTGGCGAATCGATTTTGCAGCATGGTGAAATCTCTGCGTTGAGTTTCCACGCTACGAAGTTATTTCATACGGTTGAAGGTGGTGCCGTGGTCTGTAAAGACGCCGAAGCCGCAAAACGCGTTTCTTTGATGAAGAAATTTGGTCACATTGGCGAAGAAGACTATCTGGATATTGGCATCAACGCCAAAATGTCCGAACTACACGCGGCTATGGGACTTTGCATATTACCGAAGGTGAATGACATTATTGCCTATCAGAAAGAGTGTTCCGGCTGGTACGATGAAGAGCTCAGAAATTGCCCTTTACAAAGACCCGTGCCTTCAATCGGCCTTGAATATAACTATGGTTACTACCCGGTCATTTTCTCCTCACACAATATTATGATGAAAGTGAGAAGGACACTCTTTGATAACGGTATCGGCCCACGGCGATACTTCTATCCATCACTTAATACCATGCCCTTTTTGAAGCCTGCATTGAAAAAAAGCTGTCCCATATCAGAATATATTTCTTCGCGAGTTCTTTGTCTGCCCTTGTTTTTTGGACTGGGCAAAGCAGAGGTCGAGGTTATTTGCAGTGTCATCAGACGTTGCTTGCAAAGCGGAGATGCACGACAGTGAAGCTTGCCATTATGCAACCATATTTCTTTCCTTATATCGGCTACTGGCAGTTGATCTGCGCTGCGGATTGTTTTGTACTATTTGATGACGTTCAATATATAAGACATGGATGGGTCAATCAGGAACCGGATACTAAAACCCGGTGGGGGATGGCAATACATCATGGCGCCCCTTAAAAAACATACTAGGATGGAGTTAATCAAAAACGTGCAAGCACATCCGGATAAAAAATGGAAAGAACTGATTGTTAGGCAGTTGGCGCATTACAAAAAAAAAGCACGATATTTTGAGGAAACAAATGAGATGATAAGAGAAATCATCTTCAGTAATAACGAGCAAAAGATGGTCACGATTAACTTTTACATCATAGAAAAATTATGCGCGTATTTGGATATAGCTAAGGAAATCATTATTTCATCTGAGAAAAATTTCGACTACTCGGAGGTTGGCAACGCAGGGGAGTGGGCGCTTCGAATTGCAGAACAAATGGGGGCTGATGAGTATATCAACCCTGCGTCCGGCGCAAAACTTTTTGATGGGGCGAAGTTTGCCTCCAGTAACATTACTCTCTCTTTTTTGAAATCCCAGGACATGACTTATTCTCAAAGAGGTAATTTCGAGTCTTCGTTATCAATCATTGATGTGTTGATGTTTAACGGTATTGAAGGCACGAAGAATCTTTTGAAAAAATACTCTATTGAATTTGGTGAGGGATAAAAGGCTATTGGAAAAACTCTTACAATCCTATTCGTCAATAATTTGATGATTCGCTATTGAATCAAGTATTAAAATCTGAATGGTAAGCAGGTAATAATGAGCCTTATGGAGTTAAACAATGAAAACTAAATCCGTTGTTGTATTTGGTGCCGGAACCTTCTCTAGTCTGGCTTGGTTTTGTCTGACAAATGATAGCCCGTGGAAAGTGAAGGCATTCACTGTTGATAAAAGATTTTTAACCAAGAGTATGCATGAAGGTTTGCCAGTAATACCCTTTGAAGATTTGTTGAATGTTTATCCGCCAAACACCACAAAATTTTTAATTCCGATTGGGTATACTAGGATCAACGGATTGAGAATGGAACGGTTTCAGCAGGCAACTGAATCAGGTTATGAACTTATTAGTTATATTTCGAGCAGGGCGAGCGTATGGCCAAATCAGTACTTCGGTAGAAATTGTCTCGTTTATGAACATGCTATTATACAGCCATTCACTATAATCGAGGATAACGTAATTATTCGCAGCGGCGCGCATATTTCACATCATTGCGTAATAGGGAAGCACTCATTTGTTTCAGCGGAAGCCACTTTTGGCGGTAATGTAACTGTTGGCGAACGCTGTTTTATCGGTTTGGGCGCCGTCATTCGTGATGGTCTGAACATAGCCGAACGAAGTTTTATAGGAGCCGGAGCAGTTGTAATATCTGATACAGAATCAGATGGAGTATATATCGGGAACCCAGCCAGGCGGATCTCGAAATCTGCGTTGGAAGTCACCGGCGGAAAGTAATTGCAGATATGAAAGATAAGCCGTTAGTTTCTGTAATCCTGACATCATTCAATCATGAAAAATATCTTCGTGAAGCGATTGATAGCGTTCTTAATCAGACCTTCAAGGATTTCGAGTTGATCATATGGGATGACGCTTCATCCGATAACTCATGGCGTGTGATCAATGAATACGACGATCCCCGCATTAAGGCGTTTCGTAATGAGGTAAGAAAAAGAGGTATATGGGGGATAAACAAAGCCATCGCCGAGGTCGCTGCCGGTAAATACATCGCCATTCATCATTCCGATGATATATGGGAAACTAAAAAGCTGGGAAAGCAGGTTGCTTTTCTGGATGCAAATGACGGCATTGGTGCGGTCTTCAGCAACGCCACTGTCATTGCCGAAGATGGTTCGCCGTTGGCGGACGAGAAACATCCTTATTTCAATATTTTCGATCAGCCAAACAAGACCAGGTACGCATGGTTGAATCAATTTCTTTATCAAGGCAACGCTCTTTGCCATCCCAGCGTTTTAATCCGCAAGTCATGTTATGCGGACTGCGGTTTCTACAGGTTCGGTTTTGCTCAGGTCACTGATTTCGATATGTGGATACGGTTGTGTTTAAAACACGAAATTTATATTTTACCGGATAGGCTGGTTAGATTCCGGGTGCGTGACAATGAGGCCAATGCCAGTGGAAACCGGCCGGAAACAAGAATTCGCCTGATGTATGAGTCCTACAAGGCGCTGGAACACTACAAAGAGATAAAAAGATTTGAAGATCTGGTAAAAATTTTTCCCACTGCGGAAAAGTACGACCGTAAAAAAGAAACTGACATGCACTTCGTTTTAGCTATGGTCGCGCTGGAGGGAAAGCCTTTCACTTTCACGCAACTTTTTGGATTGGATCTTTTATTTGAGGTGATTTCCGATCCGATTCGATCAGTAAACATTAAGCGACTTTACGATTTTGATTACATGAGTTTTATCGATCTAACAGCGAAGCATGACATCTTTTCACGAGAAGCGATTTCCAATCTTGGTGACATTATCGCAGAAAGAGATAAGCGGATAGACGGTTTCAATCGGGCGTTGACCGAGCGAGATAGGCAGATTGTTAATTTCTGTAAAAAGACACAAACTTTATCCGAAGAGATGACAAAGATGGAAGCCGCAGTGACTGCTCGTGATGCACAAATCGCCAGTCTCAAGCAAATGTTTAGCGAAGGTCATCAGATGATACAAACCTTAGCCGAACAGCTGGCAAAGAAGGATGCGGCTGTTGTCGAGCATGATGAGCAGATAGCCGGCCTAAGTCAAGTGATGGCCGGATATGCCGAAGCGTTAAGAACCATTGAAGAGATTCGCGGGAGTTCCAGTTGGCGCATTACCGCGCCGATGCGTTATGTATCTTCAAAAATAAAAAATCTTGTTGCAGTAATTAAACTGTTGCCAAGTATTATCCGGTTTGGCGGCGGTATAGCTGGCAGCGCCGGGAAAGCGTGGCGCGTTTTCTTCAGGGAAGGCTGGGGTGGAATAAAAAGGCGTATTCTTTTTGTGGGCGGTAATCGAAATGGATTCATTAGTTCAAAGATTAGACCGGACCTGACTTCGGCAGCGGTTGATCGAAATGACTACACCGAGTGGATTCGCCGTTATGACTCGCTGACTTCCGAATCTCGCGCCGCCATGAGAGACCGGATAGAAAACTTTCCGCTTAAGCCATTGATCTCGGTGCTAATGCCTGTGTATAATCCTAAACAGGAATGGTTGATTGAAGCCATCGCATCAATTCACAGGCAAATCTATCCGTACTGGGAATTATGTATCGCTGATGATGCATCAACGGATAAAGGCATCCGCCCGCTTCTGGAGAGTTATGCTAAAGAAGACCCACGGGTAAAAATTATTTTTCGTAAAAAGAACGGACATATCTCCGCCGCTTCCAACAGCGCCTTGCAACTGGCTGCTGGAGAGTGGGTGGCGTTACTGGATCAAGATGATCTTCTTGCAGAGCATGCACTGTTCTGTGTGGCTGATGCCATCAATCAAAATCCGGATGCTTGTTTAATTTATTCCGACGAAGACAAAATCAATGACTCCGGCATGAGGTCTGATCCTTACTTCAAGTGTGACTGGAATGTCGATTTGTTTTATTCGCATAATTTGATAACGCATTTAGGAGTTTATGGGGCTGACCTTTTAAAAGAAATCGGCGGATTCAGAGAGGGTTTGGAAGGCTCTCAGGACTACGATCTTGCCTTACGCTGCATTGAACGTATTGAACCCAAACAGATTCATCACATTCCGCGGGTGCTTTATCACTGGCGCATGCATGTAGGAAGCACGGCAAAATCCGGGAATGCAAAACCCTATGCTCTGTCTGCGGGGAAAACAGCTTTGGATGAACATTTTCAGCGGCAAGGCGTAAGTGCCGCGGCTGATCTGCTTGATTTCGGGATGTATCGAATACGTTACGCTTTGCCGGATAAGTTGCCCCTGGTCAGCTTGATTATACCTACGAGAAACGGATTGTTATTGCTTCAGCGATGTGTTGAAAGCATTCTTAAGAAAACGACCTACCCAAATTATGAAATACTGATCGTTGACAACGGTTCAGATGATCCGGAAACGATTCAATACCTTAAAAAAATGCAATCCGACCCTAAAATTCGTGTTGTGCGGGACGACCGTCCGTTTAATTATTCGGCGTTGAATAATGCCGCTGTGAAATTGGCGCGGGGCGAAGTTGTGGGATTGCTTAACAACGATCTAGAAGTCATTTCGTTTGAATGGTTGTCCGAAATGGTTAGCCATGCACTGAGGCCGGGTGTGGGAGCTGTTGGGGCAAGGTTGTGGTATCCCGACGAAACACTTCAGCACGGCGGAGTTGTATTGGGCTTGGGCGGAATCGCCGGTCACGCGCACTGTTATATGCCCAGGCATCATTATGGCTACCTTGGGCGTGCAAGTGTCATCCAGAGTTTTTCTGCCGTGACCGCCGCTTGCCTTGTGATTCGAAAGTCTGTTTATGAGGAAGTAGGAGGATTCAACGAAGATGATCTTCAGGTTGCCTTTAACGACGTTGATTTCTGTCTGCGCGTGGGGAAAGCAGGTTATCGTAATATCTGGACGCCTTATGCTGAGTTCTATCACTACGAGTCCGCTACGCGTGGTTATGAAAATACACCGGAAAGACAAAAACGTTTTACAAAAGAAGTAGACTATATGAAGCAACAATGGAATGATGTTCTGCTAAGCGACCCCGCCTATAGTCCGAATCTTACTTTAGATCATCAGGACTTCGGTCTGGCCTGGCCACCGCGGGTTGGTTTGTTCCTCCATCCGGCAGATAAAGTTCATGAAAAGATTCAATTCAAAATGGAGACGCTATGACAATACTCGATGCCTATGTAAACAAAATGCCCAGTTCACAAAATATACTTGATATCTTTCCGGGGGAGTGGTCTTCGCGCCTTCCAGCCGGCAGCAATCTTGTGACGGCACCAGGCTATGCAGCGCTTTTTGAGGATGCACGAATTGATTGGGCCGCAGAGATGTTGGGTGGTTTCGCCGGAAAAACCTGCCTGGAACTTGGTCCGCTTGAAGGAGGGCACTCCTACATGATGCAGAAAATGGGAGCAAAAAAAATTATCGCTATTGAGGCCAATAGCCGGGCATTTTTAAAATGTTTATGTGTCAAGGAAATATTTAAGCTTGATAAAGTAGAGTATAAATTGGGTGATTTTATGCCTTTTCTTGATAATGAAAAATCCAGATATGATTTGGTGATTGCCAGCGGTATTTTATATCACATGGAAGAACCCGTTAAACTGTTAAAATTAATATCGAAGGTATCCGACAAAGTATTTTTGTGGACACATTACTATGACAAAAATATAATTCCCCGCCGAGATGACCTTGCGCATAAATTTAGCAGCGTAAGTTCGTTTGAGTATGACGGGGTTACTTATGAGTACTCCACGCAATCGTATAAAAAAGCCTTGGACTGGTCAGGTTTTTGTGGAGGATCGAATACAATAAGTAAATGGCTGACAAGGGAAAGCATCATTAAAGTATTAAAACATTTTGGATTTACTGATGTGAAAATTGGTTTTGATCATTTAGATCATCCGAATGGTCCTTCGTTTGCCGTTTGTGCGAAAAAATAGATTAGGTGGTAAAATGCGGAGAAAACATTCAAGAAATACTATGTATAGTCATCTGAGTGAGCTATGGACTAAGATATTACCTTTAAGTCTTAGAACAAGAATCCATAAAAATTTAATTATAGATCAATCCACTTTACCAGAGGGCAGTATTGATTATCAATCCGCATTACCGGAAGGCAGACATGAATATAAATCTACATGGAATGTTTTGTCGCAGACCTTTCGGCAAGCAACTATGCATGTTATTGGTGATGTGGGAGAAAATGAAATACAAGCAACCGCAGAAGAAACAAAAAAAGTTTTGGAGGCGAGTGTTGGAATTAAACCCGATGATGTCGTTCTTGAAATCGGATGCGGGATCGGACGCGTAGGTCAGGCGCTGGCGCCCCTGTGTAAACAATGGATCGGTTGTGATGTATCTGTCAATATGCTCAACCACGCCCGAAGCCGGTTGACGTCCTTTAATAATGTAAAATTAATCGAGATATCAGGGTTCGATTTATCTCCGATTCCTGAAGATTCGATTGACCTCGTTTATTGCACGGTGGTGTTTATGCATTTAGATGAATGGGATCGTTACAACTACATTCTGGAAGCGCACCGTGTGCTTCGTTCAGGAGGCCGGATTTTTGTGGATAATTTCAACTTGTGCTCAACGGAGGGATGGAACGTATTTGATATCCATCGGCGAAACTATCCGCGTTACCGCCCCCCACACATCGGCAAATCATCAACTCCGCAGGAAATAGAAGTTTATCTAAAGAAAGCGGGATTTCAACAAATAAAAATTCAGGAGCAAGGCACATGGGTACGCGGCTCTGGCACAAAATAAGCGTAAAGCATACGAGTAAAATAAGTAATTTATGATTTTTAATCGCATAGCAATCATTGCAATGGCTATTTGTTCCTTATCTATAGCAGGGGTGGTCGGATATAATGATTACTGTGCCTATAGTCATTTAAGTTTTGTTATTGATTTGGAGACATCCGCATCGGGAATAAGTCAGGTATTCTATGATGCGGGGAAGGGCTACAATGAGGCGGATTCCTGTTCAATCGCGATTCAAAATGGAACTTCGCAAAAGTACACGTTTTCACCCCTGCCTTCAAAGTTAATACGATCAATCCGCTTTGATCCGATAAATGTGCCCGCCGTAGTTAGAATAAAAGATGCGAGGATTGAAAACAGGCAGGGCGATATTGTCAAAAAATTTCCACTCCAGGATTTCAGATCGATACAGCAAATTGATAAAATGGATGTAAGGGACGGTAAGCTGGTTATTCATACTCTGGAAAATGCAAACGATCCAATAATAGAAATAGAAAATTCCTCCATTAAGGATCAATACAGTTGGAACGACTATATAGCAAAACGGGGATGGATAATTATTGGCTGCGGACTATTGAGTCTGCTAATCATGATCTTTCTAAATTATTTTGTAATATTCGCAGGACGCCATGAACATGCTATTAATAATGCTTTACAGCATCGCGAGGCCTTGTTGATGGGATTGCTGGGCTTATGGGGGGTGATCATTCTTGTTCTTACGCCGCCATTTCAGGTTCCTGATGAATTTGCGCATTATAATCGCGCTTTTCAGGTTTCAGAGTTTACAATGATGTCCGTAAAACAAGGGAATTTACTGGGCGGTATGCTGCCTGAGATTATACAATTAGATCAAGTGAAATTCAAATTACTCCCTTTTTTTGCGGAACGTAAACTTTCATTTAATCAGTACCTTACTATGATACAAGAAAGTCCGGCAATGACCTCGAAAAGTCTGGCAAAACGAGATTTTTTTGATTTCGCCAATACGGCGCTATATCCCCCTCTTCCTTATTTGTTTTCAGGATTAGGAATAGCAGTCTCCCGATTTTTTTCCATGACCGTGTTGAATGGATTTTACATGGCAAGATTGTTTAACTTGCTGGCTGTAATAGGTTTTATTTACTGTGCAATGCAGTTACTGCGGCGCCTGCCCGAATTACAATTAATGCTATTCCTGATTGCCGGAATGCCGATGATGACTTTTGAATTGATGTCCCTTAGCGCTGACAGCATTACTTTTTCCTTGGCCGTTTTGGTGTTCGCTTGTGTCGTGAACTTAAGTTTGGAATGGAATCGCAGGGCTTATGTCATTCTTGTGGCGAGCAGTGTCTTGCTTGGTTTATGTAAACAGACATATGCTTTTTTGCCCTGTATAAGTTTTGTTTTCTGGAAATCCATTCCGGAATCTTTTTTTAAAAAAATAATCTTTATCGCGCTGGTCATCGCATCTGCTATAGTTCCCACGTTGTTATGGAGTAAGTATGCGCAAAACATATATGTGCCACACAGAAAGGGGATGCATATTGATCCCATAGCTCAATGGCAATACTTTATAAATAATTGGCATATCTTAATGCCGTATTTTCTTAAGGATATATTTTATAAAAATCTGCGTATTTACATCCACACGATGTATGGATCTCTAGGCTGGCTTGATACACCTTTGCCTGACAGAAATGCGGCCTTTTATATTTGTCTGTGCTTCGCCTCTGTTTTGGTTTTGCTTCAAAGAAAAAAATCTTCATTGGCGTTAAATGCTGAAAACAATGATAATTTAGTGCTCCCATTAGGGGCAAGGTTTTTTCTGCTGATGTTTTTATTAATTTCAGTGCTTATCATAGCTATCAGCATATATTTATCATGGAACGTTGTCGGGGCTGTATCTCTGGAAGGCATACAGGGAAGATATTTCATTCCCCTATTGCCATTTCTATTGCTGGCTTTCTATAGTCTCCTGCCGATACGCCTTACAAAACCATACTATTTATCCTGGTTGATATTTTGCCTTGGGGCATGGGCGTATTTCAGTTGGCAAGCCGTTTCGATATTATACGCACGCTATTGGGTTGCTTAAGAAATCCCATCTGCAAAAAATAGGATTAGAGTGTTTTTGCTTAAATAGGTTTCAAAGTATAAGATTATTGGACGGTCATTTATTTCAGGCTCCAGTTTCATCATGCTTACATTTATTAATGCTGTTTGTGTAAACTTGATTATTACACTTTTGCCGACGGCATAATTTATTTTGAATAGATAGGTTTATTTTTGTGAAAAAAAGAGTTGCTGTTCTAATAATCAATTGGAATTCACCAAATATGCTTTTGCGTTGTCTGGAGAGCATTGTCAAACAGGAATTGATAACGCCGGAGATATTTGTTTTGGATAATGGTAGTGATGATTCAATACCGGAAGAATTATATTTTAGATTCCCTTCGGTTAAATTTTATAAAAACGACAGAAATATCGGGTTTGCTGCTGGCAACAACCTGCTCTTCCAAAAAACAAAAGAATATGAGTGGATAGCGTTGGTGAATCCGGATGCTTTTCTGGAACCGGTTTGGCTGAACAAAATGCTTTCTGCCGCAATTGCACATCCCGAGTATTCCTTCTTCGCATCTCGTTTGGTGCAAGCTGCAAATCATGAAATACTTGACGGTGACGGCGATACGATGCATATAAGCGGTCTGGCTTGGCGCGAAGGACATGGTCAAACCATATCGCAAGATGCAGTTGAACCCAGAGAGGTATTCTCTCCCTGTGCGGCGGCAGCGCTATACAGGCGCGACGTGTTCGAATCAGCAGGAGGATTTGATGAAGATTTCTTTTGTTATTTTGAAGATGTCGATCTTGGTTTCCGTCTGCGGCTGGCCGGTCATCGTTGCCTGCTGGTGCCAGATGCCGTGGCGTATCACGTCGGATCAGCGACAACAGGAGGTATGCGTGGTGATTTTGCCGTTTATCACGGTCACCGAAATCTGGTCTGGACGTATGTGAAGAACATGCCCGGAGCCCTTTTCTGGCTGCTGCTCCCCATGCACATTGTTCTGAACCTTATAACCATTGTCTGGTTTTCTTTATATGGACAAGGCATGGTGATTCTCAGAGCAAAAAGGGATGCTCTCCGCGGTATCCCCCGTATGTGGCGGCAGCGGCGCGATATCCAGAAGAATCGCACCGCCTCTGATAGTGAAATATGGAAGACTCTGGATAAGCGGTTTTTAATTGGCTTAAAATAAATCAGGAAAAAGTGTTTTTGAATGTCAAAAATATCAGCCATTATTGTCAACTATAATGCCGGTCCCATATTAAACAAGGCTGTCCATTCGCTGTTGTGTTCAGCTTCTGTAACTAAAATAATTGTTGTTGATAATGATTCCAAAGATAACAGTTTGAAAGACATTGAGAACCTCGCCGGGTTGCAATCCCGTCTCGTTTGCATACGCAATAGTAAAAATTTAGGTTTCGCTAAAGCCTGCAATATAGGTATCGCTGCCGACGGAGAAAGCGATTATCTCCTTTTTCTTAATCCAGATTGTATTATTGATAAGGATGCTCTGGGGAAGTTATTGTCCTGTATTAAATCATCACCGCAAGCTGGAATGGCCGGGCCGCTGCTTCTCAACCCTGACGGCACAGAGCAGGCAGGAGGGCGGCGTGCCGTGCCAACACCGTGGCGGTCTTTTGTTCGCGCTGTTGGTTTGTCTATTCTTGGTGAAAAATATCCACGGCTCTTCTCGGATTTTCTTCTGCATCAAAAGCCTTTGCCGGACGGCCCAATCGAGGTCGAAGCCATTTCCGGCTCCTGCATGTTGATAAGGCGCGATGTGTTGCTGGATGTCGGCCTTCTGGATGCTGGTTATTTTTTACATTGCGAAGACTTGGACTGGTGCATGCGTTTATACCAGAGGGGCTGGAAAATCATGTTTGTGCCCGACGCTCTTGTAATTCATTACAAAGGTGTTTGCAGCAAAACACGGCCGATTTTTGTTGAATGGCATAAACACAAAGGAATGATTCGCTTCTACGGTAAATTCTTCCGCCATCAGTATCCTGGGGGATTATTGTGGCTTGTTGGCTTTGGTGTTTGGTTAAGATTCAGTGCAATGGCCATTTACCATAGCGCAAGGCATTTAAAACAATGGCTTGAAGCATGATTGTTTATAAAGGACGCGTCGGCGTTCTCGGCGCAACCAGTATCATCGGAACATATCTCCTGCCCTTATTGGTTAAGGAAGGATGGGATGTCGCGGCGTTCTCACGTCAGGCGCGATATGTAAAACAGCCGGCGGAAGATCGCTCTATTCTCTGGCAACTGCTTGCTAAATCAAAATTACCGAATTTCATCGATGTTCATCAAAAAGAAAAACAGATACCTTTCTGGATTAGTCTGGCTCCTATTGCAGTCCTGCCGGAATACTTCCCCATGCTCCTGACTTACGGCGCCAAACATATCGTGGCTCTTTCATCAACAAGCAGATTTACCAAGAGACAGTCTTCTGATCCGATGGAAAGAAAGTTGGCGGAGAGTCTGGCTGAAGATGAGGATCGTATAGAGTGTTGGACGAAGGCAAATAAATTGACTTATACCCTATTGAGGCCAACCCTTATTTACAGTCCGGGACGAGACAGGAACATAAGTGTGATAGCCGCTTTTGTCCGGCGGTTTGGTTTTTTTTGTGCGTTTGGCTCGGCAAACGGACTTCGTCAGCCGGTGCACGCGCAGGATGTGGCAGCGGCTTGTGCTGCTTCGTTGAGCGCACAAGCGGCTGTCAATAAGTGTTACAATATTTCCGGCGGGGAAATAATCAGCTACAGGGAAATGGTCCGTCAGATTTTTTTTGCCGTTGATAAGAAACCGCGATTTGTCGAGTTCCCTCTCTGGCTTTTCCGGCTTGCAATATTTATCTTACGAATATTCCCTCCTTTTCGCCACTGGTCAGCCGCTATGGCCCAAAGGATGAATCAGGATATGATTTTTGATCACAGAGCCGCGAGCAGTGATCTTAATTTTAGTCCCCGCAATTTTCAGTTGAGTAAAGAAGATTTTCCGGAGGAAATGGAATAAACAATATTTCAAATATTTTCATGGAGTCATAATGCCCGAATTTTCAATAATCATTCCTCTTTACAATAAAGGCAGGCATATCACCAGAGCACTGAACAGCATACTGGCGCAGACGATGCAGGATCATGAGGTTGTTGTAATTGATGACGGATCAACGGATGACGGCGCTCAGGTTGTTGAAAGTTTTTCTGACAAGCGCGTTCATCTTATCCGGCAGGCAAACGCCGGCGTTTCCGTTGCGCGCAATAGAGGTATCGAAACCGCGAATGCAGGGCTCATCGCATTTCTTGATGCCGATGACTACTGGAAGCCGGATCATTTAAGAACGATAAAGAGACTTCATGATCATTATCCCGATGCGGGTTTGTATGCAACCGCTTACGAAGTGACTACGCCGGACGGTATGGTGTTTGTTCCCCGGTTCAATGGCATGCCCAAAGCACCATGGGAAGGAATTATTACGGATTATTTTAAAGCTGCTTTAGGCAATCCCCCGTTATCTACATCGGCGACGGTTGTAAAAAAGACTGTATTTGAAACAGTCGGCGTTTTTTCTTCCGGCGTGGCAAGAGGTGAAGATACGGATATGTGGGCGAGAATTGCTTTCGATTATCCCCTCGCCTTCAGTACCTCCCTGAGTGCCATGTATTGCTGTAATGCTGATAACAGGGCCTGCAGTATTCCTAACACCGAACGTGATCCTGTCATATTGCGGACAATGAGAGAAGCGCTTCTAAACAGGAACATGCCGGAAGAGAAAAGACATTATATGGAAGAATATATGTATTTGGAAATGCTGACATCGGCCAGAGTTTTTGCGGAAATAGATGATTTATCTACGGCAAGATCTATTTTGAAAGAATGCAAAACAAAATATTTTTTGAAAAGGAAATGGCTGTTGTTCATTTTCTGTTTGCTGCCGAAAACTATAAGACACGGCCTGATCGTGATATATAAATTATTAAAAAGAGATCGTTTTATATAGAAAACCAGATTATTCTCCTTGGAGAAAAGAAGAGTCAATGCTTTGAATAAATAAACGATCATTCGTCTCATACTGATGATTATAATTTCTTGAATAAGAATCGGTGAAATATTTTAATGATATGAATAAAAGACCAAAGCTTTCAGTTATAACTCCGGTATATAATGGCGCTGATTTTGTGGAGCGATGTTATAATAATCTACTCAAACAGTCATTTGAAAATTGGGAATGGGTTATTGTTGACGATGGCTCAACAGATGGTACGGCGGCAATTGTTCAGAAAATTAGCGACACCCGTGTTCGTCTATTTTCATATAAACAAAATAAAGGGCGAGGATACGCGCGGAATCTGGCCATCAGGGAATCCATGGGGGATTGGATTGTTATATGGGATGTTGATGATTTAAATTTCCCGGAGCGTCTTGAAATCATCAATGAAGCAAGAAAGCAACATTACGATTTTTTCTGTTCATATGCGGTGGTCGTAGATAATAATTTGAAAATAAAAGGCATCAGAGGATTCCATGAGCCGTTCGGCTGTCTGCCCAGAACATTTGTTCATCCAACTCTTGCGCTGAAGAAAGAGATCGCCGAAAGTATTAAATACAAAATAACCGAAGGAATTGGTGGCCCCGCTGAAGACGCCAGAGTTTTATGGATACTTCCTTTAAGATACAAGGGATTATGGTTTGAAGACGCATTGACAATTTATCAGGAGGACAGGGATGTCAATTTAAGAAAAACAATTGATACAAATAAAGCGCATTTGCAGACATTAAAAGAACTCAGACGGGAAAGGGTATTTGAATCCGGCAATAAGTATTATTTTACAATAGTCAAATATTTAATCAAAAAATTTATTCTCGGCATCATGCGAATATATCCAAATCTTTATTTAAGATTTATAAATCTAAGAGATTATGGCCGGTTGAAAAACGGCTGGATATTATCATCAGGTAAAATGGATTTCATAGAAAACAATAGACGGGAAAAAGTTACATAATTTGTATTAGATGGTATCTTAACCGGAGATGAAGAAAATAACGATAATAACTGTTTGCCGCAATAGCGCGGCGACGATCAAAGACACCCTGGAGTCCGTCGCGTCGCAATCGTATAAGAATCTGGAACACATTATCATTGACGGCGGTTCAACAGATGGGACATTGGCCATCATTAAAGAATGGGGAAAGTATCCTGTTCGTCTCATCAGCGAACCGGATCATGGCATGTATGACGCAATGAATAAAGGCCTCAGAATGGCAATCGGTGATATTGTCGGAATCCTTAATTCGGATGACTTGTATTACGATGATCATGTGCTGGAAAATGTTTCCGCGGCCATGGATGATGCTTCCGTTGACGCGTGTTATGCGGATTTGATTTATGTCGATAAAAGCAACCTTGATGAAATTGTAAGATATTGGAAATCGGCTGATTTTAAAAAAGGATTATTTTCCCGGGGCTGGATGCCGCCGCATCCGACATTTTTTGTCCGCCGGTTGATCTATGAAAAATATGGCTTGTTTGATTTGAGTTATCCGCTGGCAGCGGATGTCGATTTGCTGGCGAGATTTTTAGAGCGGTTTCAGATTAAATCAGTTTATATCCCGAAAATATTTGTCAAAATGAGATTCGGCGGCGTATCAAATAATTCAGTAATAAATATTATCAAACAAAATATTGCGATTTATAAAGCATGTAAGCAAAATGATGTTAAAGTATGTCTATTTTCTTTCCTTGCCGCCAAAATTACTTCCCGAATGAAACAATTTTGTGCCAGGCCGGTTATGTAGGTAACCTACTGAATTAATTTAAGATAATAGCAATGATGATTCCCTTGGATAAATACAATTTTATCTTGACAATAAGCATAATCTTGTGTCGATATAGCGCATTAAAATTTACTGGATTAATCAAGGAGGTTGAAAAGCAAAGTTATGGCTAAGTATGTATACTCCTTCTCGGAAGGATATGGAAAAAGCAAGAATCTTTTGGGAGGCAAGGGAGTCGGGCTTGCGGAAATGGCGCATCTCAAAATCCCTATTCCTCCCGGTTTTACAATTACAACAGAAGTTTGCACGGCCTTCTACGCGAATAAAGGCCGTTATCCTCAAGGATTAAAAGAACAGGTTTTCAAAGCGCTGCAGAAGATGGAAAAGGATTCGGGGATGAAGTTTGGCGATCCGAAGGCTCCTCTCTTGTGTTCAGCCCGATCAGGCGCGCGCAGCAGCATGCCTGGCATGATGGAAACGGTCCTGAACATTGGTCTTACCTCGAAGACCATTCCCGGAATGATTGAGAAAACAAAAAATCCCCGTTTTGTCTGGGATTCTTACCGCCGCCTGATTCAGATGTATTCAGACGTAGTTATGGAAAAGGCTGAAGGTCTCGAACCGGCCGAGGGCATGGGCGTTCGCCAGCAGTTGGAGAAAGAACTCGCGGCTATGAAAACTCGCCGCAATGCCAAATTGGATGTTGATCTTACCGATAAAGACCTTGCCGAGCTTGCCGAAATTTACAAAGCCAAAGTGCAAGCCGTTATCGGCAAACCATTTCCCGATGATGCCCATGAGCAGTTGTGGGGAGCGATTGGCGCGGTCTTTAAAAGCTGGAATGGCAAACGCGCTATTTCTTACAGAAGGATTGAAGGAATTCCCGATGATTGGGGGACTGCGGTGAATGTGCAGGCGATGGTTTTCGGCAACATGGGCGATAATTCCGCCACCGGCGTGGCATTTACCCGTAATCCGGCTACCGGCGAAAACAAATTTTACGGCGAATGGTTGCCCAACGCGCAGGGCGAGGATGTTGTGGCGGGAATCCGCACACCCAATCCAATCAATGAAGAAACACGCCAGATAGACGATACTGAAGGACATCCCAGCTTGGAGACGGCAATGCCTAAAGCCTACGCTCAGATTAAGGGAATCCGCAATAAGCTGGAAGCTCACTTCAAGGATATGCAGGATCTTGAGTTTACCATTCAGGACGGACGTGTCTGGATGCTGCAGACGCGCACGGGCAAGCGCAACGGTCCTGCCGCAGTGCGCATGGCCGTGGAAATGTACAAGAAAAAGATGATCAGCGCTGCTGAGGCGGTTTCCCGCGTGACCCCGGCACAGCTCGATGAAATGCTTCATCCGATGGTTGATCCTAAAGCTGAAGCTTCAGGAGATTTTTTGGTCAAAGGTCTGCCGGCCGGTCCCGGCGGAGCTGTGGGAGAGGTCGTATTCACAGCAGAAGAAGCTGTTAATTTAAAGAAAGAAGGCAAGAAGGTAATTCTTGTGCGCGAAGAAACCAATCCCGAAGATGTGGAAGGTATGCGCGCGGCTGAGGGAATTCTTACCGCTCGCGGCGGGATGACTTCACACGCGGCACTGGTGGCGCGCGGCTGGGGCAAATGCTGTATTGTCGGAGCCGGCTCTCTGCATGTTGATATACATAACAAAATAATGAAGGTTGCCGGTAAGGAAGTGCGTGAAGGTGAAATTATCACACTCAATGGAACCAAAGGCCGCGCTTATAAGGGAGCTCTAGCTATGATCAGCGGCGCTGAAGATGATAAAAACTTCGCTACTTTTATGAAGCTCTGCGATTCGTTACGGCGTCTGAAAATCCGTACAAATGCTGAAACGCCGAAAGATGCGGCTAAAGCCGTACAGTTTGGCGCTGAAGGTATCGGTCTGTTCCGCACCGAGCATATGTTCTACGGCGAGAACAGCGAAAAACCATTATTTTATTTACGCAAGATGATTCTTTCGGACAACGAGGAACAACGCCGCGCGGCATTGGATGAGTTATTCCCGTTCGTTAAAAATGATGTCAAAAAGACAATGGAAGTGATGGCCGGAAGACCGGTGACCATTCGTCTGCTGGATCCGCCCCTCCATGAATTCGTTCCGGAAAACCCCGAAGAACGCGCACGTCTGGCGGAGAGTCTGGGTATTTCAGTAGCTAAACTCGACTCCCGCGCGGAAAAACTGCACGAGACCAATCCAATGATGGGACATCGCGGCGTTCGTCTGGGCATTACCTATCCTGAAGTCAGCGAAATGCAGATCCGCGCCATTTTGGAAGGTGCGGCGGAACTCATCAAAGAAGGCAAAAAAGCGTTGCCTGAAATCATGATTCCGGTTGTCTGCGATGTGGCTGAGTTTAAAAATCAGGCGGCGATTGTGAAGAGAATTTATCCGGAAGTGCTTGCCAAATACGGACTTAAGAAAATACAGTATATGGTAGGCACCATGATTGAAATTCCGCGCGCGGCTTTGCTTGCTGATAAGATTGCCGAAGCAGCCGAATTCTTCAGCTATGGAACAAACGACCTTACTCAAATGACTTACGGATTCAGTCGCGACGATGTCGGCGCTTTTGTACCGGAGTACGTGGAGAAGAAAATTATTCCGGTTGACCCATTCCAGATTCTTGATCAGGCCGGTGTCGGTCAATTAATCGAACTCGGCATTGAGCGGGGACGCGAAGCCCGCAAGGATTTGAAGGTCGGCATCTGCGGCGAACACGGCGGTGAACCTTCCAGCGTCATGTTCTGTCACCGCGCGGGCATGAATTATGTCAGTTGTTCGCCCTATCGGGTGCCGATTGCGCGTCTGGCCGCCGCACAGGCCGCGGTAAATGAGAAAAAGAGTTCGCCAAAACCAAAGGCAAAGTTGAAAACAAAAGTCAAAGTTAAAGTAAAAGCGAAGAAGTCACGAAGATAATTAACCATATGGTGCCGGATCACAAAATCCGGCGCCCAGATTAATTAAAAAAGGAAAAATATTTTATGGAAATAGCTGTAAAAAACGAGAAATTAAAAAATTGGGTAAAAGAAGTTGCCGAGATGTGCGCACCCGACAAAGTATATTGGTGTGACGGTTCCAAAAAAGAATACAACGCATTAATGTCGCTCATGGAAGAAAGCGGCATGGCGATCAAACTAAAGAAAAGAAGAAACAGTTTTTTATTTCGATCCGATCCTTCGGATGTGGCCAGAGTGGAAAACCGGACCTATATCAGCTATCCTCAGCAGATTGATGCGGGACCCACAAACAACTGGGTGGCGCCGGATGAATTGAAGGCGACCATGAAATCTCTTTATCAGGGCTGCATGAAGGGACGCACGATGTACGTGATTCCTTTCTCCATGGGTCCGATTGATTCGCCTATTGCTAAAATCGGCATAGAAATAACCGACAGCCCCTACGTCGTCTGCAACATGCACATTATGACCCGCGTAGGCAAAAAAGTTCTCAGAAAGCTGGGTAAGAAAGGTGAATTCATTCCCTGTCTGCACTCCATAGGCGCTCCGCTTGAAGCAGGACAAAAAGATGTTTCCTGGCCCTGCGCGCCCATCGAGAAAAAATATATCAGCCATTTTCCTGATGAGAATCTGATCTGGTCATACGGTTCCGGTTACGGTGGCAACGCACTACTGGGTAAAAAATGTCTGGCCCTGCGCATTGCGTCGGCGATGGCCAAAAGGGAAGGCTGGATGGCCGAGCACATGCTTATTTTGCGGCTGACCAGTCCCGAAGGTAAACAATATCACATTGCCGCGGCATTCCCTTCCGCTTGCGGTAAAACCAATCTGGCCATGCTGCAGCCGACAATTGAAGGCTGGAAGTGTGAGTGCGTCGGCGACGATATCGCCTGGATGAAAATCGGCCCCGACGGGCGGCTCTATGCGATTAATCCCGAAGCAGGATTTTTCGGCGTGGCGCCGGGCACATCATACAGTTCCAATCCCATGGCGATGGATACCATCAAGAAAAACGTCATTTTTACCAATTGCGCTTTAACTGACAAAGGCGATATCTGGTGGGAAGGGATGGACGGCAAGCCTCCCAAGCACGCCATTGACTGGAAAGGACGCGACTGGCCTACTGAGAATAGGGAAGTCGCGGCTCACGCCAACGCCCGTTTTACGGCGCCTGCTGCTCAGTGTCCGGTCATCTGTCCGGATTGGGAGAAACCTGAGGGTGTTCCCATTGATATTTTTGTTTTCGGCGGACGACGCGCCGGCGTTGTACCTCTGGTCAATGAAGCCTATAGTTTTGACCACGGTGTTTTCCTGGGCGCTACCGCGTCTTCCGAAACAACGGCGGCTAATATCGGCGCAGTGGGGAATTTAAGACGCGATCCTTTCGCGATGCAGCCTTTCTGCGGTTACAACATGGGTGATTATTTCCAGCATTGGCTCGATATGGGCGATAAACTCAGCGATAAGGCGCCGCGCATATTCTACGTCAATTGGTTTAGAAAAACATCTGATGGACGGTGGCTCTGGCCCGGTTTCGGAGAAAACAGCAGAGTGTTGAAATGGATGTGTGAGCGGGTAGACGGCAAGGCTGATGCGGTTAAAACACCCATTGGATTGCAGCCGGCCGCTGATGGCCTTGATATGAAAGGGTTGAACATTGATGTGCAGGACATCAATGCCCTGCTGTACATTGATGTCGAGGCGTGGAGGGCGGAAATTCCCGATATTGAAAAGCACTTTGCTCAGTTTGGGAATCGTTTACCGGAAAGACTTAAAAAACAATTTGAAGCGTTAAAGGAAAGACTGGGGTGATTGTCAGTAAGTAACGAGGGGACCACTGGTTTTTCTTTGTTTCAAATTGTTTTTATAGTAATAGCAAAAAAGTGAGGGGCAGCGAATAGCTTTCGCTGCCCCTTTATATTCTTTAAATTAAATCCTTTTTTGAAAGGAATGTTGTCAGTTGTAGTATCGTAAATCGTAAAAAGAGAGGATAAACCATTGTCCGGAACAGGATTTTCCATTGTTATTTCTCTCCGAATTTCTCTTTGACAGCCATGTTATTTTACAATATACGATATGCAATTGCTTCTCACATTTAAAAATTTTCAAAGGATTAATCATTTATGAAGAAAATGTTTCTGGTTTTGTCGGCAGTTTTACTGATTAGTCTTGTTTTAGGATGCTCAAAACTTGGTAATCCTTCTCCCAGTTACACTATTCCAACAGTATCTTCAGTAACCCCGTCTAATGGCGCTATAAATGTCGCTCTTGGAGCTAACATTACGGTAACTTTCAGCGAGACAATGAATGAAACATCCGCACAAAACGCGTTTAAAATTGTAGATCAATCGGGTAATTCGGTGAGCGGAAACTTTGGTAGCTGGAGTGGGAATACGATGACTTTTACTCCGGAGAATAATTTTAGTTATGATACGGTATACACCTGCACTGTTGGTGTGGGTGCAGTGGACTCTTCCGGGGACGCACTCGCATCTGCATACACATGGAGCTTTACATCTTTATATTCCGATGACACAACTCCTCCAACAATATCTTCAGTAACCCCGTCTCCTGGCGCTATAAATGTCGCTACCTCTCCTACCATTTCAGTAACCTGGAGCGAAGGAATGGATAAATCATCTGCGCAAAACGCGTTTACGATGAAGGACTCATCGAAGAAGGTGGTGAGTGGAAGCGTTAGCTGGATTGGAAATATAATGATTTATACTCCATCAACAGCGTTGGCTGCCAACACAACTTACACCTGCGATGTGGGTGTCAACGCAGAAGACTTGTCGGGAAATTTACTGCAAGCGGAAGAGACATGGAATTTTACCACGGCCACGGGGTCTTCTACTTTCTCTGCACCAACCGTAATTTTTACGATCCCGGATAATGAGACTATAGCTATTCCTATCGCATCTACGGTTTCGGTAGGCTTTAGCCAGACAATGAATGAAACATCTGTACAAAACGCGTTTACCATGACGGACGCATCAAACATTGAGGTGGGTGGAAACGTCACCTGGAGAGAGAATGTAATGATTTTTACTCCGGGCGCCAACTTGGACAATGATATGGTATATACCTGTGCTGTCGGCACCGGCGCGACAGACTCAGTTGGCAACCCAATGGCTGCTGAGCATACGTGGAGCTTTACGACAATATATGGCCCCCCGACTGTGATTTCTATGATTCCAACAAATAACGCTACAGGTGTCAGTATTAATCCTACCATTTCAGTAACCTTTAGCCAGCCAATGGATGAAGATTCTTTCACGAGTAATACTTGTTCTTGTTCTCCGAGTATTGGGTCGGGACCATCTCACTGGAATGCCGATGGAACAACACTGACCTTTAATCCTGCCAGTTTGGCCACAAATACGACGTACACCTGCACGATAAACGGTGTACAAGATCAGGAAGGGAATTACATGGCAGCACCGTATTCGACGAGTTTCACCACCGGCTCTAATTAGAGATATATAGATGTAACCGGAGAAACAAAAGCCATAATGGTAATGTCTCCCATGATAACTTGAAACCCACTGGTAAAATCATGGGTTAGCACTTCTCTTTTAGTTACAAGGTAGAAGCTTTATTACCAATATAATACTGTAGCTATAATCGAGTCGAAAACAACAGCCAGTTAAAATAGTGACATTTAAACGTCGCCATTTTATTCATTTAATGAGTAATTGCAGGAGGCAAACGGATAGTAGAGGTTAAGGTTAACGTATTTTTTTAACATTACTTCTTCAAGATTCACAGGTAGCTACGATATTAAAAAGAGAAGGCAGCGATAATTAATCACTGCATCCTCTTTTTAAAAGTTGATATTTATTTAAATCTTTCGTCCCGGTATACTCATTGAAGCGGTAATGCCGCCGTCTACGGGCAGAGCCTGACCGGTGATGTAGCTTGCTTCGTCAGAGGCCAGAAAAAGTATGGCCCAGGCGACTTCTTCGGGAGCAGCTGCACGTTTTAATTCGCAATATTTACCAAGCTGATTTTCCTTGTCGGCGCTGCGGGCCCAGTCAAAAAAGGGCTGGGTCATGCCCGTTTCGATCAGACCCGGGCAGATGGCGTTGATGCGCACATTATACTGCCCCACTTCGCATGCTGATGTTCTGGTGAAGTTGATGAGAGCCGCCTTGCTGGCGCTGTAGGCATTGCCGCCCGCCCCGGAAAGGAGACCGGCAACAGAAGCGATATTAATAATCGATCCCGATCGCCGTGCCTTCATATGCCCGATTAAATATTTAGTGGCCCAGACAGGTCCCATTACATTTACATCAAATACCTTATGCCATTCTTCAGACAGTTGATCTTCCAGATCATACAGTCCTCCGCCGATTCCGGCATTATTTACCAAAATATCAATATTCGTGAATTTCTCCAGCGCAAAATTAATCAGAGTTTTGATTTCGTCCTCTGACGAAACGTCGGTTTTACGTATAATGACATCGCCACCGATTCTTTTAATTTCCTCCTGTACCTGATGAAGATTATCTTCATTTATATCGGCGAGAAACAGACGGGCTCCTTCACGGGCAAAAAGCAGAGCGGAAGCGCGGCCAATTCCACTGGAAGCTCCTGTTATAATTGCTGCTTTACCATTTAAACGTCCTGACATTTTAACCTCCTTATGTATATGAGGACTTTTTTATTGCAAAACGAGCATAGGTAAATTGATGAGTTATGTCAATGGTGAATGGTGAATAGAATTATTTTTATTGCAATCGTTGATAAAAAAATAGATATTCCAAACTTAGCACGGAATGCAGGATCATGGATAAAATTAATCAGATGCGGGAAAGAATCGGCAGCATACCGGATTATGTCTTTTTAGGCGTAATTCTTGTCGTTTGTTTTTTATACAGAGTCTATTATTTCGAATTTTTGCATCCGGGTATGGTTTTGTACAATTCGGACAGCGTCTCATATTTTGTTCCCGTTGATATATTCAGGGGCGTTGTTGATCTGTACCGGACGCCCTTATATCCATATGTAATTAATTTTTTCGAATACATATCAAAAGATAATCTGGTTCAAAATCTTCTTCTTTTTCAGCAGGCAACATCATTTTTGTCCATAATGCCTTTTTATTTCGTTTCCAAAAGTATCATTAAAAATAAATATCTGATTATTATAGCAACTCTTTTTTACGGGTGCTGGCATTATATCATAATTCAGAATGTTCATATTAATCCGGAGTGTTTGTGTTTTGTCGGTTCGACTTTATTGTTGTTCATCTTTGTTAAATATCTGGAGAAGCCGGGAAAAATCACCGCTCTGTCATTCGGCCTATTCCCTTTCTTTTTAATAATGCTGAAACCGACTTATTTAATCCTGATATTTGTAGTGCTTCTTTTTTTTGTTTTCAGATTTATTGTTTTTCGCGAAGAAAGAAAACTGCTGTACTTCGGATTGTTCGGATTGATTATTTCCACAGCTGGAGTGCTTGGCTATTGCGAAATGAATAACAGACATAATGGACAATTTGTTTTGAGTAACATAGCATTGCACGATATTTTGGCTCACATCAGTTACAGTGGAGCATATAAATATGGCGGTGATGAGGAATTCATTGCCATAATAGACGCGACCAGACATCTTGGTTATCATACCGCGTCTTTTATCATTAGTAATAATAAAGCCTTTGATAATATGTCATATTATTATAAACGATTTCCTCAATATCTGCCGCCAACCGATGATATGCTTTTTTGCTTGAATTTCCCGAACACCGTCAATTATCCGCCGGACAGAATCAAAAGGTTTGTAAAGAATTCTCTGCGCACAACTGTTTATGGTAAATACATGCTTAACCGTGTATTTGATATAGTAGTAGGCGCCTATAGTAATCTGTTTATTTTATTTGCATTACAGTCAGCGATTATTATCGGCGCTTTCGTGAAACACAAAAAAATAGCGTGGGCGCAGGGGTTTTGTATGCTGTTTATTTTAGGACAGTTTTTTTCGATAACGGTAGTGGGACTTGATGACATGGATCGTCATTTAATTCCCTCTGATCCTTTTATAATACAAATAGCGGCATCCTTTCTGGCAATTTTAATATCGTTTTTGAAAAAAGAAAAAATTGTTGAAGCTATTTTATGACACCGTTCCTTCCATCGGAATTGTTTGAATAATAAATGTAAATATTCTGTATAAATATAAACCGTTTGTAAATTTAAAATTTAATCAGGGTTATGAAAATAAAAAAAATAAACAGGAGTTTCTTAATAAATCCGCCAACAGGGCTATACATCAGAGAGGATAGGGGCCAGCATTCTATAGAGGAGCTGCCGACTATAGCAATGAGGCCACCCATGGATCTTGCAGGCATGGCGGCATCTCTTGAAAAAGAAAAGGTTATCTGCAAAATAATTGATTGCCCGATGGAGAAAATTGGGTGGGAACGATTGGCCGAAGAGATAAAAACTTTTCAGCCGGATATGTTCGTAATAAGCACAACAACTTCAACGATTGAGAATGATTTACAGGCCTGTAACCTCGCTAAAGCAATTGATAGAAATATTGTGACTGTGGCCAAAGGAACAATTTTTCTTCAGGACGATGAACATATTATCAACTGCTTCAATAATCTGGATATAGCAATCGGAGGGGAAACAAATGAGGTTCTGGAAGAACTCGTGAGGGGATTGGATTTAGCGGAAATAAAAGGGATAACATATAAGGAAAAAGACAGAATAATCAGAAACGCGGCAAGGCCTTTCAGCGACAATATTGATGAGCTGCCATTTCCGGCACGACATTTAATTAAGAATGAAATTTATACAAGAATGGATAATGGACGTCCGCAGGCCACGATTGACACCGGACGGGGGTGTTTTGGTCAATGCATATATTGTTTAACCCGTCAGGTGTCGGGACGGAAATTAAGACAGCGTACTTCTGATAATATCGTTGCCGAGATAAAGGAATGCATCAGCCAATATAAAATAAGAGATTTTCATTTTAGAAGCGACATATTCACCGCGAATAAATACGGGGTTATAGAACTTTGTAAAAAAATAATAGATGAAAAACTGAATATAAACTGGGTTTGTACAAGCAGAGTCGATTCCATAGATGAAGACGTATTGCGCTGGATGAAAAAAGCGGGATGCTGGGGGATTAGTTTTGGCGTAGAATCCGGGAGTCAGAAAATGCTTGATCTTATGAAGAAAGGCATAACAGTGGAGCAAATCAGGAATGCTTTCAGACTATGCAATAAATACAGAATAGACAGTTTTGCTTATTTCCTCATAGGACTTCCATGGGAGACTGAAGAGACGGTTAATGAATCCGTAGCGCTTGCGATTGAAATTGATCCATCGGTTGTAGAATTTTTTATAGCCTATCCGTTTCCAGGAACTGAATTTTATGAAATTGCTGTTCAAGAAGGATTAATAAGGGAAAAAGGATTTAGAAGGGAAGGCGCTTATGGTCTTCCATCAATAGATACGCTTTATCTGAAAAAGGAAAGGCTCCTTGAGTTAAGAAAGAAAGCAAGGAGGAAATTTTACCTAAGGCCGCGATACATACTGAAAGTACTTCGCAGAATCAGGTCGGGGAATGAATTATTTAATTATTTCTATAAAGCTTTGGCGATTATTTTTAAATAGCAGCGTTACTGCTTAACGTTTTTGACAGGAAACCGGTTGAAACAAGAGTGGAGAGGCTGCATTTTAAGATTTATTTTCGTTCGAGAAGAGAGGAAAATATTATCCTGCGGATTGCTCGGACTGATTATTTCCATAGCCGGAGGATTGGGATATTGCAAAATGAATGACAGGCACAATGGGCAATTCGTTTTGAGCAATATTTATTTAAACAATTCGCTGGCTCATATTGCTGCCAGCAGGGCATACAGACAGGGCGGCGATGAAGAGTTCATAGACATTATAGACGCGACAAGACACGAGGGATATTACACTTCCACCTTTCTGATCAATAATGATGTTCTGTATAGTTATTCCAGTTATAATAAAAAATTTCCTCAATACCTGCCGCCGACAGATGATATGCTCTTTTTTTGAGCTTACCCATACTCCCTATGATTTACCTGACAGAATCAATCAGTTTGTAAAGAAATCCAAATGGACTATGTTATATCACCATTACATGATTAAAAGAGCGATAGATGTAATTCTGGCTTATGGAAATTTGTTTCTTCTATTTGTTCTGCAGTCGATAGTTGTTATATGCGTTTGTAAAATATAAAAAAATAGCGTGGGTGCAGACTTTTTGCATTTTATTTGTATGGGGGCAATTCCTTTCTATAATTATTGCAGGTCTTAATGACATCGATCGCTGTTTAATCCCATCTCTTCCGTTTATCATACAGATTGCGGTATCTTTGTTGGCGATTTTAATATCGTATTTAAATAAAGAACAACTTATTCAATCAATTTTATGACGGTACTTATTGTTTGAATCAGAGATATAAATACCTTGTATGATCTTTTTTATAAAAGGTTTTTATCAATTAAAATTTAATCAATAAAAGTGGTATTCGAATAGAATATTATTTGAAGAGCACATTCAGCTCGGCCTGACAATTCCAATAGCAGCAACGGCATGAAGACATTTTTCTGCGCTTTTCCGTATAGAGGGGGCTATTCCAAATTTGCTTGAGTGTGGTGTCTTGCGTACTGAAGTTTGCGATCTTTTTGTCGAGTTCGAAGTCCGGTCCACAGTAGTACACATTGCAACCGCAGTCAACGAAGACGACAGTGAATCCGGCGGTACAGGGATAGGGGAAGGGTTTGCCGGCGAACGCCGCAGGAAATGTCCGTAGATAGTCAGTGCTGTTATCAATGAAAGAGAGATCGTCTATTTTTGCCAATACTTCGGAGAAACGTTGCAGGCAAATTTCATCTTCGCATAGTAAACGCTGCTCACCGCCTGACGTTATTTCCCGGTGAAGCGGCATGAACCCCAGTGAATCAAAGCCCACTTCTCTGGTTTTCTTTACAATTGCCGGAATCTCATCCACGTTATCACGGCTTACTACGCACATAGCGGTTATCTTCATCGAACCTCGGCTTCGTTTGCGCGCATCAATCATTTTTTTGGCGAAATTCAGCACGGTCGCCAATCCGTCAAGAGTGCCGCGGAGTCTGTCGAATTGGGTCGCGTTGACGCTATCAATAGAAATGTTTATGTTAGTCAATGGGATGCGGGACAGTTTTTCGACGATCTCTTCAGCCTTGTTGCCGCGGAAACAGCCATTAGTATTGAGAGCCACCGGGATCTTCTTCGAGGCGCTATAAGTGAGCAGTTCAAATATATACGGGTAACAAAGGGGTTCGCCGCCGCTTATACCAATTCCGGAGCTATTGATGGAAATTAACGCATCGATCACCTGTTTTGCCTCTTCTAATCCCATGGTCGTATGATTAGACGCCCTGGTCTGGAGATTGCACATCCGACAGTTGCAGTTGCAGGAATAGGTGCAAATGAAAATACTTATGATTGGGCCGGCATTGCGTGGCACGGGGAGAAGGGGGTTGATGAATTTGAGCAGGATGACTTTGGATAGTTGCCGGAATATCCAACGAAATCTTAAGCTGGTCAACTGTTTCAGCGCGGGATAGAAAAAATTGTTGCGGACGGCATTGGTTTTATTCATGATTCTCTGCGCATACTATCGAGGAACAGGGGAAAAGTCAATTATTCGTATCACAAAACTCTTGTTAACGACAACAGAGCCAAGATTCCTTTGACATGTAAGATCATTCTTCATATACTTGCCGCAATTCTGAATCAGGGCGCTTTCTTTGTTGGCTTCATTATCGGGTTATTCAACAGCGTATGTACATAACATAACATCGCTTTGCCCTGGCTGCCTTAATGTAATGCTTGATTAAGAAATGGTGGCGTTGTGCTTTAGAAAATAAATTCTTATTAATTAAAATTTAATCGATAAAAGTAATGATAATAAAGAAGATAAGTAAGTGTCTCCTGATAAATCCGCCAACAGGGCTATACATCAGAGAGGATAGATGCCAGAGTTCTATAGAGGAGCTGCCGACTATAGCAATGAGGCCACCCATGGATCTTGCAGGCATGGCGGCATCTCTTGAAAAAGAAAAGGTTATCTGCAAAATAATTGATTGCCCGATGGAGAAAATTGGGTGGGAACGATTGGCCGAAGAGATAAAAACTTTTCAGCCGGATATGTTCGTAATAAGCACAACAACTTCAACGATTGAGAATGATTTACAGGCCTGTAACCTCGCTAAAGCAATTGATAGAAATATTGTGACTGTGGCCAAAGGAACAATTTTTCTTCAGGACGATGAACATATTATCAACTGCTTCAATAATCTGGATATAGCAATCGGAGGGGAAACAAATGAGGTTCTGGAAGAACTCGTGAGGGGATTGGATTTAGCGGAAATAAAAGGGATAACATATAAGGAAAAAGACAGAATAATCAGAAACGCGGCAAGGCCTTTCAGCGACAATATTGATGAGCTGCCATTTCCGGCACGACATTTAATTAAGAATGAAATTTATACAAGAATGGATAATGGACGTCCGCAGGCCACGATTGACACCGGACGGGGGTGTTTTGGTCAATGCATATATTGTTTAACCCGTCAGGTGTCGGGACGGAAATTAAGACAGCGTACTTCTGATAATATCGTTGCCGAGATAAAGGAATGCATCAGCCAATATAAAATAAGAGATTTTCATTTTAGAAGCGACATATTCACCGCGAATAAATACGGGGTTATAGAACTTTGTAAAAAAATAATAGATGAAAAACTGAATATAAACTGGGTTTGTACAAGCAGAGTCGATTCCATAGATGAAGACGTATTGCGCTGGATGAAAAAAGCGGGATGCTGGGGGATTAGTTTTGGCGTAGAATCCGGGAGTCAGAAAATGCTTGATCTTATGAAGAAAGGCATAACAGTGGAGCAAATCAGGAATGCTTTCAGACTATGCAATAAATACAGAATAGACAGTTTTGCTTATTTCCTCATAGGACTTCCATGGGAGACTGAAGAGACGGTTAATGAATCCGTAGCGCTTGCGATTGAAATTGATCCATCGGTTGTAGAATTTTTTATAGCCTATCCGTTTCCAGGAACTGAATTTTATGAAATTGCTGTTCAAGAAGGATTAATAAGGGAAAAAGGATTTAGAAGGGAAGGCGCTTATGGTCTTCCATCAATAGATACGCTTTATCTGAAAAAGGAAAGGCTCCTTGAGTTAAGAAAGAAAGCCCTGAGAAAGTTCTATCTGAGACCGGGATATATGCTGAAACTGCTTTGCAGAATAAGATCAGGTAATGAATTATTTAATTATTTTTCAAAGGGCAGCAAGGCCTTGACAGTATTTTTTAAATAAGCAGCTGTTTCTTTATTACGTTTAACTTGGGAGCTTTTCAATATTCTGGCTGAAAGAATTATCCTTTTTTAGAAGCAATATAATAAGTAGGCAGATGGTAGGGTAGCATGTGAGAATGTTACGATGAAATATGGTGCCAATCAGAAACCATGCATAAAAACTGGTAAACATATAGACAAAAAGAAAGAATATCATATAACAAGCAACAGGAAACATAAGATGGAGAGATTCTTTATGAATCTCTCTCTTTGTTATAAGGAGAAGAGGGAAAAATAAAATAATAACATTAAAATTTTCCAGTGATACCAGCCAGTATAAATATCCTGTAATTATTTCCGGATGAAAAGTCAGATGCTTTGTAATTCTGTTAGAATCATTTACAAGAATATTAGAAGTATAATTGGTGATCCAGTCGTTCATCTTCTCCCAGCCAAGTCCATAATAGATGGTGAAAATGTACCAGGAGATTACCATTAGAAATGGTATCAGCAAACGAACGATGTGTGCGACTTTTTTGTCACCTTTTTTCATATTAACTTTAAAATATCCGATTGCTGATATAATAAGGGGCAGAATAAAAAAGAAGGCTTCTTGTTTGGTGAAGAGAGCTTCCGAGGAAAATATGCCGGTCAGTATCCAGTATGCTGCCTTCCCCCGCATTGCTTTTAAAAAAGATGCAGATGCAAGAAAAAGGTAAACGCCAATCATCAGATCACTATTTCCTTCGATGGCATGATAAGACAACAGAGGCGAACTCAGAATAATTACCAGTAGTGCAAGTGCCATTATCCTGTTGATTTCACTTGCAGAGATGTAATAAAAAACAATGGCCATACTAAGAAGATATACCGGATTGTAAAACTTTATTAATACTTCGTCAAATGTACCCATCCAGAGGCACATCCATACCTGAATGAGATTAGTATGTAAGGGATAAAAGATTAATCTTCGGACAGCACTTTTACCAAAGAAATCCTGTGTGGGAGCATCCAGTAATAAACTATGAGTGTTAAAAAATACTTTTGTGCCGGCGGACCAGACCATCCATGAATCCGCTGAATAGATCGGTCTGAGGCAAGCCTCCACAAATACTGAACCAAGCTTTGCCCCTATCCATAAGGTAAGGATAGCGAGCGCACATTTTTTAGCCCAATGATTTTCCGGAAAAGTGATTTCAGTGAATAGACCGGACGACGGGCTTGAATTCAATGGAATTTGATCCTTCCATATCCAGATCGCCAGCCCGGCCAGTTCTAGCAGTATGGGAGTGGTGGTGTTAAGGAGCGTTAATGGAACACGTGAGATTCCCAGCAGGAACATTTGCAGTGTCAGAATGCCTGCTCCAAGCGGAAAGGAGAGACCGATACGTTCACCCAAGAAAGTATCTTTATTGTTTCTGAGGATTACTGCTATAATAAAAAACCCCAGCAACGTTGGCAAGAATATGGCAATACACGTTTGAATGATCATGGCCTTTTAAGTATATAAGCGTTTTGTTCAAATACTAACACAGGGTTTGCATCAGCAATTTTTATCTTTCCCCGTGTAAAAAGACGGGTGTTGTGGTCAAAATGAGACTCACTATCTGCGATTACAATGATGTATGATGCCTGCTCACGCTTGTGCAGCGGGAGCAGGAAATATTCTATGCGATCTTTAGCGTAATCATTAGATGAGTATATCTGGTAGTCGTCATTGACTATCTTTTTTGCTTGAAGAATGAATTCATACAGAACCAAATCCATTTTCTTGAGTCGATCTTCTGTCGACAGGCCCCAGAAGTCTCTTGCATCGGTAATAAGCCACGTGGTCCAAGCAATATCTGCATGAATGGCGTAGATCAGGCCGGACGCGAAAAATGCGGCAATAATTGCTTTTCTAAATGCGGCTGTCAGGGCAATTTTCTTTCCTGTAAAGAGGATGGTTCCGAATATCAGAATGACAGCAATAAGAATATATATAATAATCCTGAACTCCGGTGACAGAAAAACAGAGTTGATCGTTGTTCCGGTGATAGGCTGTGTCATAAATATGTTTTTGACGTCCCAGTTCATATGTTGATCACCATAGCAAACATTCTTCAAAATACAATATAAATAAAATTCTATTGCTTTTTGTAAGTTTTGTTTTGAAAAATATTTCTGAAGAGAAAGACAGTGATTCTTAATCCCGCTTTAATGTGCGTCAATAATTCAGAAAAAGTGCGTATGGCCAGCATATGCCGCAGAATGAAACCCGGACGCAGGTAAAAATCGAGGTAACTTTTGTAATAGTATTTTTTGATTGCTTCATCGGATATGGTATCCAGCTTCAAAATCGGTTGAACCCCATTATATAGATCCCAGTTTCGATGAAGAAGCAAATTTTTCTGTGAAAATTCATCATACATAGCTGTGCCGGGATAAGGAGTTGTAATATTAAAAATAGCAAATTGAATCCCGGCATTTTTAGCGTAATTGATGGTTTTTCCCATGCTGGCCGCAGTTTCACCGGGATTGCCCAGCATAAAAGCTCCACGAATATCAATTTTTGCAGCTTTCGTACATGCAATGGCGTATTGCAACTGATCTAAAGTTATTCGCTTATTAATATTTTTTAAAATACTTTCATCCGCAGTTTCAAAACCATACATTATTTGATGGCATCCCGCTCTTTTCATTAGCAGCAGCAGCTCCGGAGTTACGGTATCCACCCGGGCGAAACAAGACCAGCTTATCCTGTTTTTTTTTGCCAAAATTAACTGACACAATTCGGCGACATTCTTTTGGCTGGCAGTAAATGTATCATCATAGAAAGATACTTCCCTGATGCCGTAGTTTTCTTGCAGATGTTCAATATGTGCAATGATTCCGGCAGGAGACAAAAATCTTATTTGTGAACCAAACATTGCCGAAAAACAAAATCTGCACCGGCCTGGACATCCTCTGGAGGTAATCATACCTATAGAGGGTTGTTGCTTTGCCGCACCCAGCGCAGAATGATATAAATGCATTGGCAGTTTGTCATAGGCGGGTAAAGGCAATTCATTCAAATCCACAAATATTTTACAATCAGGATTGACCACTACTTCATTATCGGAATTTCGCCATGTTAGGTTGGGAATAAGATTATAGGGAGTACCCTTGGCCAGTTCTATAATTGGAATTTCGCCCTCTTTCCGAACAACCAGATCACAATGCCTATCCCGAACAAGTTCTTTGTGAAACACGGTGGGATGAACGCCGCCCATTACTATCTTGATATCCGGAAAAGATTCACGAATCTTCCGGGCAATCGCCAAAGCTGTCGAAATTTCCACAGTAGTCGCCGAAATACCGGCGAAATCAGTATGGGGGGTGATTTTGGCAATAATCTCCGTAAGACTTAGTTGCAAAGCGTCAGCATCTATTATCTGTGAAGTATGACCTTGTTTGTCCCAGATGGCTGATAATAAAGCGATACCGAATGGAGGAGTTTTGGAATTAATGATACTCCATATATTATTTTTGGCGATATTAAGCGGCGGATTAATAAAAATAAAATTCATTAATTTATAGTGATTTGGAATTAAGTTAATTGTTTTCCTGCGATCTCTGAAAGAGACTAATTTACTAAATAATATTATCTGATTTCACGGCGACGCTTTTAATTTTCTCCCGGTTCTCTTTCGAATAAATTCGGATGACATTATACCTGAAAAAATATTGAATCTTTTCACGGCGAGCCACGGTAAAACGCTCACTGCGAAATTCAATACAAAAACAAATTTTAAAAATATTTAAGAAAAAGATGTTGCATTAGTTGTCAAAAAAATAAATAATCCTTGCAAAAATTATTTTAATTACCAGATAACATATAAGGTCTTTTGTCAAGCTTGAAGTGTTGCGTTTTGAACTGGAATCGGCCAACCACGGAAATGGTTTATTATGATAAAAATTATTGAAGCCTTGTTTTTTTTCTTCATTCCGCACCCTCTCAATGCCGCCCTTCGCCGGTTGCTGGGGCAAAAGGTTGAAAGTGGAGCAAAAATTCACATATTTTCCTTTATATTGACAAATAATTTATTTTTAGGAAGAGGCGCCTCTGTTGCGCCATTTTGTATTCTTAAAGCTTATGAAATCAGAATGGGGGCCTTTGCGCAAATTGCGCCTTGCGTAATTATTCGGGCACAACTTATTAAAGGCGCCTGCTTCCATATAGGGGAAATTTCCAGAGTTTTTCCATTTTGCTGGATTGAACCGGGCGAGGGGGTCTACATAGGTGACCAGGTTGGAATCGGAGCGTATACGCTTATCTTCACGCATGGCGCCTGGTCTGATTTTTTACATAATGGTCCGGTAAAGCTTGGTCCGGTAACCATTGAAGATCATGTATGGCTGCCATGGCGGGTCTTTATTATGCCGGGAGTAACTATTGGCAGGCGTTCCATTATAGGAGCAAATTCAACCGTCACGACTTCCATACCGGCCCATACACTGGCGGTAGGATCTCCTGCAAAGGTCATTAAATCAGGAATTAACACAGAAATGAGTCCTGATGAATTTAGAAAAAGAGTCGAAATTATTTTTTCAGAATACAAAAAATACTGTTCCCGGCTTGACTCAAATCCCCCCAAAGTTTCTTTAGACAACGCATATTTTTACAGATCTCATCTTGGAGAAAAACCATCGGCAACGGCGCTGATGAATATAGATATGAGCAATTATACTTGTCAGGTTGCAGATAGTTTTGATCCATCAGTGTTTCTGATGTTTTTGACAACTTATGGGATCCGATTGGAAAGGACAAAATGATATTTGTCTTGCGGCTGGTTTTGATAAGCTCTGCTGTAGTTTTAATAATAATTGGCCGCATGAGATGCCATTGCCGGGCGGCGGTTACTTACTCATCTATGCGCTAAAACGATTTTTGGGTGATGACAAAATACTGCCTGCCATACTGAGCATAATTGAATAATGTAGTTATGCGCTGAGAGATTTTTTAGATGTCGAAGATACTGCTGATCAAACCAAGATTCATTGCCCCCGAGTTTCAGACAATAACGCAGCCTATGGGGCTTATGTACGTCGGCGCTGCGCTGAAAAGCGCGGGTCACGAACCGAAGATTCACGATTGTGCCGCAGACTACAAAGACCTTCATATCCTCCGGCGCATCATAACCGGCTGGAAACCTGATTTTATCGGCATCAGTATTATTATCACCGAGCTTGAACAAACAAAGCAGACCATGGGAATGATCCGTGAAATTCTGCCGGATGTTTGTGTAACTTTTGGCGGCCCCTGGCCATCGGCAAATCCCGAAGAATCGATCGAGAAATTTGGCGCGGATTTTGTGGTGATCGGCGAAGGGGAACGGGTGTTTCCTGAATTGATTGATGCTGTAAACAAAGGACTTCCCACAAAGTCAGTTCCCGGAACGGCATCTGTGGTCAACGGACAGGTAAAAATAAATCCGGGACGTTATCTTACCGAAGATGAACTAAACGCACTCCCGTTTCCAGCATGGGAATTGCTGGATCACGGCCTGTACGCAAAAATGTCTTCAATGGCCACAGTTGGTTTCAGGCCTTACATGTCAATAGTTACTTCTCGTGGCTGTCCGTTCAAGTGTGTTTATTGCCATCGGACCATGGGAAAAGTTTTCCGAAAAAGGTCTGTTGAATCGGTTCTGGCTGAAATGGAGGCACTTCGCTTCAAATGCGGATTCAGGGAAGTTGAGATCCTTGATGATTGCTTCAATCTGGATCGTGAAAGAATGTGCACAATCCTGTCTTGCATCCGGGACAGGATTGGCGATGTCAAATTGCATTTCCCGAATGGTATCCGGTCAGATCTGCTTGAAACCGAAGATATGACCCTTTTTAAGCAGGCGGGAACCGTGTCCGTGAGCTTTGCCATCGAAACTGCAAGCCCACGGCTGCAAAAGATGATTCGCAAGAATCTGAATATTGAAAAAGCCCTGCAAATCATAAACGCGGCTGCCGGGGCGGGAATTTACTCATCCGGATTTTTTATGATAGGGTTCCCGACAGAATCATATGAAGAGGCCTCCGCTACAGTCGAGTTTGCTGTCCGCTCCGCCCTGCACCGTGCAACGTTTTTTCATACCATGCCATTTGCGAAGACTGAACTGGCAGACATGGTTGCAAATATCCTGAAGAACAGAGATGAAGCCCTTGCCCCTTACAACATGAATTATTTCACCAGCAGACTTAATATTTCGGCAATGTCGGATCATGATTTACAGAAAATATTCCGGCGCGCCTACATACGCTTTTATCAAAATCCTAAAAGGCTTCTGATGTTAGTTGCCCGGCATCCGAGAGTTTTTTCTCTTCCCTGGTACATCTTCATGACCCTGATCAGAATTCTGCCTCAAAAACGCAGCACTGCCGCATATTCCGTGTTGTAGTTTACGTTCGCGTTTTATTGAGATATCAACGCATCACAATATATTTTAAAGTAAATATTTCTTTGACACACAGGATCAATCTTCATATACTTTTAACATGGAGAAAAAACTTCTCATCAAAGAAAACGGGGCAGGGAACTTTAATTATTTGGAAAAACACAGTTATTCTGTTCTTGTCCTGATTCTTATCATTACGGCGTCTGTTTTTTCCGGCAGCCTGAAACTTGAATGGACCAACTGGGATGACAATTTATATGTATATGGCAACAAATCAGTCACGGAAGGAGTGCTGAAAAATATAATCACCCTGCCCGCAGATCCCGCCGACTATAATACTTATAGCCCGTTGGTTATTTCTTCTTTCGCGCTCGAATGGAAACTTGTGCAAGGTAAGCCATTCCTTTATCACCTGGATAATTTTCTGCTTCATCTCTTCTGCACAGCGCTGGCATTATTTTTTTTCCGCAGGATGGGTTTGTCTTTATGGTGGAGCGGATTTGCCGCACTGCTTTTCGGTATTCATCCAATGCGTGTTGAGTCAGTGGCCTGGATCACTGAGCGCAAGGATCTTCTGTATACTTTATTTTATCTTGCGTCTCTGCTGGCCTACATACGTTATATTGCTTCCGGCAGAATGGCACATTGTGTGCTGGCATTTGTATTTTTTATTCTATCATTATACTCCAAAGTGCAGGCAATCACTCTGCCGTTTGTACTGATGCTGCTGGACTGGTACTTCAAGAGAGAAATAGGCTGGAAAGTCATTACAGAGAAATTATTTTTCTTCACCGGTGCCTTGATTATCGGTGTTAGCTTTGCCGTAGGCGTTGGTTATCTGTTCAAAAAACCGGGTTCTATCGATTTCACCAATATTATTTCCTTTATCAAACAGATTCCCCTCAGCATATACGCTTGCTCGGTTTATGTTGTGAAATCTGTTTTCCCATACGTAAACAGTGTTTTATATCCCCTTCCTGCTTCACTCCATACAGAGCACTGGCTGGGCGCGGCGGCAGCAATTTCAATGCTTTTGATCGCGCTGGCGGTTTGGCGTAAATATGGATTCATCACTTTCGGAGCTTTATTTTTTACTTTAAATGTTTTTCTTCTCCCTTTTGCATCGGCAGTGGGAGAATCAACTTTTCTTAATGACCGGTACACATATGTTGCCTATATAGGACTGTTCTTTGTGATAGCTATGGCCATGCAGCGGTTATCGGAGGGATTCCCGTCGCTGCGCTTGCCGGCAGTGGGTATTGCGGTTACATTATTGTTGATATTCGGCGTCATGACGGTAAAATATATTCCTGTCTGGAAAAACAGCGGAACTCTCTGGACTCACGTGATTGAAAAGTATCCGCGGCAGATACCGCTTGCCTATATTAACAGGGCGCAATACTGGTATCATGACAACCGGCCGGATAAAGCCGTTGAAGATTTAAATACGGCTATAGAGATTAACCCCAATTATTTCCAGCCTTATATGAACCGGGGCCTTATTTATCTGCAAAAAAATAACATAGGAAACGCTCTTCAGGATTACAACCGTTGCCTCGACCTTATGCTCCATTATGATACCGGGGGTAACGTTTCGAATTCCAACATATCGGCTGCTTTAGGTAACAGGGGGCTGATATATTTCAAAATGGGTCAATATGAAAAGGCGCTTGTGGATTATGATCTCGCCATAAAACTCAATCCGTCAAATCCCGTCATTTATTTGAACAGGGCTTTAGCATATGAAAAACTGGGACGCATTATCGAAGCAAAGAGGGATGTGCAAACCATTGAGCAAATGGGCGCCGTAATGGATCCTTCATTCAAGAAAATATTGCAATCGCGCTGACATAGGATTCGCGGATTTTTGCACAGCAACAGGATGTTTATGAATGAACTTTACATGGTCATGCCTGCTTATAATGAAGAAGGGGCGATAGCGAAAGTTGTGGATGAATGGCACGCCGTTGTTGAATCAGCCGGCAACGGCATTATTCGGCTGTAGTTTAATAGCAATATTTAAATATTAAATAGTTTTTTTCTGGCCGGGATATTGCCCCCCCTAAAAGGTTTGCCTTACGAATTAAATCTTCTACGTTCCCATTCATTTTCTAACATTTTTATATATTTTCTCCATTATTTTACGGGTAACGAGTGGTCTGTAATGTATCAAATCATAATAATTTCTGTTATTGTTTGTAAACTCATTTATTCCTGAAAAATCAAAAACGTTTTCCTTTCCAAAAATTTCACATAAAAATCTTAGATCATATGGATTTAGTCCAATTTGGTTGTAAAGTGGATTTATTATTATTTTATAATTGGTTTTGTGTTTGTCAAAAATATTTTTGATTTGTTCTAAAAACATTTTTTGCTTATCATCGATACAGGGAGGAAAATATTTAACTTCTCCTGTCCGCTGATAGAACACATGTTCGCGCGGGCCATAATAAAGACCTGGATTTATACTTATTATTTCTTCAAAATAATTAAAGCGTATTTCATTGCTGCTTAATTCATAAAAAATAGGTCTATCATCAAAGATATATGTGTCTTTCATGTAATCTCTTATTTTACCAAAAAGATTAAAATCAACGAAGGCAAATAAAAATCTGGGATTTAAAAAACCCTTCAAACACTCTAAATGAAATTCAAAAAGATTTCGATTATTCTCTAATTGAGGCGATATTCCGAATAAGTGACTTTTTACCGGTTCAGTCACTGACAATGTTGGATAATCCAGTATCAGCAGAACATTATCTATGTTAGAAACTTTATTATCTAAATATTTAACCTTCTTGTAAATTCCATATATGTTCTCGGCAAAAGCATCAAAATGGAAGCAAATTGGATTACTATTCAAGTGTTGCTTCCAGTCTTTTACCTCGTAAAAAATAGAGCAAGAATTTCCCAGAATAAAAGAATTATAATGATTAGTTGAATAATACTTATCAAACGTAGTTGTGCTGACATAGTCTCGATTTAAAGAGATATAGCAAGGATAACCTGATTTGTAAAAAACAGGATAATTCCTTATGACTTTAAATGGGTCCGCCAGAAGGTAAATGACAACAACAGCAACTAAAGGAATGGCCAATAAGCCTGACTTTTTTAGAAATGTAAAGATATGCTGGTTGTTCATCTTATTTATCTTGTTTAAAGTTTTAAAATCGAAAATAAATAAATGTTTGTTGATCTGTGGCAAATTGCATAATCATAATCATCAAAGAATAATAAATAATAATTCTTACAAATAATGGGATTTTTCTGTTACTGAAATCTAATCCATGTTCTTTGTCTCTTTGCAGCCATTCTACTAAGATTAATAACAGAATTAAAACAAGCATCCCACATAAATCTTCGGGATAAACAATCAATGATTTTGAAAAGATTTTCCTGATGTAGGAGAATGCCTGACCAATACTGTCAGCCCTGAAAAATATCCATGCCAGCGTGGCAAACGCAAACGTTGTTCCCATTTGAAACAATTCTTTTATACTTGGCAATATTTTGCCTTGTGCCGCCGTGTCCATATTCTGTCTGTTTTTTCCCAACAAGAGCAACGGCAAAAAATAAAGAGCATTGATTAATCCCCAAACAATAAAAGTCCAGTTTGCTCCATGCCAAAAACTGCATACTAAAAAAACGATAAATGTGTTCCTGACCACCTGATATTTATTTCCTCTGTTGCCGCCCAAAGGAATGTATAAATAATCTCTGAACCATGAAGTAAGTGATATGTGCCATCTTCGCCAGAATTCAGCAATATCCCGCGAAAAATAAGGTACGCTGAAGTTTCGCGTTGAATTAAAACCAAACAATCGGGAAGTTCCAATGGCAATATCTGAATATCCGGAAAAGTCTCCGTATATCTGAAATGAAAAGTATACAGCACCCAGCACCAATGTGCTGGCTGGCAATATTTCGTAGTTCGCGAAAATTTGATTTACATATGCGGCACAATTGTCAGCAATCACAATTTTCTTGAAAAAGCCCCATAGAATCTGACGCATACCGTCAACGGCCTTATCATATTCAAAAGTTCGTTTTGTATAAAATTGAGGCAAGAGATGGGTTGCTCTGTCGATAGGTCCTGCCAGCAGTTGCGGAAAAAAACAGACAAAACAGAAAAAGGCGATAACATCTTTTGTCGGTTCCAGCTTCCTTTTATAAACGTCAATCGTGTAGCTTAACGCTTTGAAAGTATAAAAACTTATTCCGACAGGAAGGATGATGTGGAGAGTTCTCGCCTGTAAATGGATGCCCACTAAAGCAAATGCATTTATGAAATTATCAATAAAAAAATTGAAATATTTAAAAACGCCAAGCAAACCTAAACTAAAAGCACAGGATAGCGCGAGTATTAACTTTCTATTCCTCCGGTTTTCATGAGAGGCTAATGCCGCTCCTGCAAGATAGTTTATTCCTGAGCACAGGATAATCAAAGATAAAAATCTCCAATCCCACCAGCCATAGAAAAGATAGTTGATACCAAGAACAAATAAGTTCTGTAATTTTAGATTTTTTTGAAAGACAAACCAATACAGTAAAAATACTGTTGGAAGAAAAATTAAAAATTCAATGGAGTTAAATAACATTTCTTCTTATGTTTTGTTTGAGTAGTATCAACTCTTCCCGTCGTTTTTACCAACCTATCACAATACAACAGATAATATTACAATCACTTATATCACAGTCATGAAAGAAAAAATAATTCATTTATATAACAGGCAAAAATAAAAATCCGATTTTTGAACCGGCGAAACAGTTTTCTTCGCCTGCAACTATTCAATGGTGGATAGTTATCAGGATTGCATAAGGAATTTGACAAGCGGTTTATCCTGGAGAAACGGCTACCAGATTACAACAGCATATTTTTTATTTGATTAAAAGATTGAAAGTTTATAGATTGCTGAGTAATTAACATCATGAGCGCTTTTAATGCAAGCAGGAAAAGGTCTGTTTGTTAACGCGAAAAATATATTGTGTGACGCACACGGGCATATCATGCTGAAAGTAAGGAGGAAACGATGAAAGGAAAGATTCTTTTTCTATGTTTTATTATTTTGGCGGTATCCGGCGGCGCGACTTATGCGGCGTCGTCAGAGGATGGCATATCATCATTATTTACTCCGCCATTAACAAAAAACGAAATAGCCGAATATAAAAAAATAAGCGGCGATAAAAACAAAGTCCAGAGCTTTATTGAGACGCGCCAGTTTGTGCGTAAGATGACGGAGTTTGTTGCCGGGATTCCCCCTGGCGTTGAGTATTCCAGCGTAAAGCACGGCGCGCCCCAGCCGACTGCGGGCGTTGACGTTACGTATGCGATGACTTTTGATGAACAACTTAAAATATTTGATGTCTGCATGCTCTGCGGCGGATGCGGCGGCGCTGCAAAAGAACTTGGGCCTACAGGCGATTCGCGCTGCGGCCTCAAACATCCCCTGCAATACGATTGCGGAAAACCTGCGGACAGGAATGCTGTTCTTTCTCAACTGAATCCTCCGGCAACTCCCGAGGAAACAAAACTCTTTGAGAAAGCGAATAATTGCGCCGCCGCCGAAATCCCTAGATTTCTGGCGACACGCAAGTATATGCGCGAAATCAGCAAACTCAAAGCCGCGCAGCCCGAGGGGAAGAAATTTGATCCTGACACAGCTCCCCGGACGCCAAGTCTTGTTGATTCCTCGTACTTTCTTACCGGCGAGATAGACACGATGATGGAGATTCAACAGGCGCAACTCATGAAGGTTCTGGAAGAAAGCAATAAAACCAAATAAGCCGGTGTCCGCAGGGAATAGAATTTTGTTTGATAAAAAGATTAAAAGTTTGTAGATTGCTGTAAAAGTAAAATAACAGATGCTTCCAAAAGAGGAGCAGTAGTGGCCGCACCGCAGATAATTCTTGAACTGATTGAAAGATTCGACCGAAACATTGAAGCCTACGAATCCGGCAAATACAACGAGACGCAGGTGCGCCGTGAATTTATTGATCCCTTCTTTGAAGCGCTGGGTTGGGATGTTGACAACAAAGCGGGCAACGCCGAAACTTACAAGGACGTCATTCATGAAGACGCTGTAAAAGTCAGCGGCGTCACCAAAGCGCCGGATTACTCCTTCCGCATCGGCGGACAGCGCAAGTTTTTTGTTGAAGCCAAGAAGCCTTCCGTCAATCTCAAAGACGAACCCGCCGCCGCTTTTCAGATCAGGCGTTATGCTTGGTCGGGCAAACTGCCGCTTTCCATCATTACCGACTTTGAAGAATTCGCCGTTTATGACTGTAGAATAAAACCCGACCAGAACGACAAGGCCGACAAAGCCCGCATTATTTATTACACCTATCGCCAGTATGCCGATAAATGGGATGAAATCGCCGCCGTCTTTTCCAAGGACGCCATTCTTAAAGGCTCGTTTGACAAATTTGCCGAATCCAGCAAAGCCAAGCGCGGCACATCCGAAGTAGATAATGCGTTTCTCACGGAGATAGAAAGCTGGCGCGACGCGCTCGCCCGCAACATCGCGCTGCGCAACACGCTGAGCGTACGCGAACTCAACGACGCCGTCCAGCGCACCATTGACCGCATCATTTTTTTGCGCATTGCCGAAGACAGGGGTATTGAAGACTACGGATCACTGCGTTCGCTTTGCAACGGCAACAATACCTATGGAAGATTGCAGGAACTTTTTTACAAGGCCGACGACCGTTACAACTCCGGCCTGTTTCACTTCCGTCATGAAAAAGATGAAGCGGAACCGCCCGACAATCTGACGCCGAAACTTATCATTGACGACAAGACGCTCAAGGAAATTCTCCAGCGCCTTTATTATCCCGATTCCCCTTATGAGTTTTCCGTTTTGCCCGCCGACATTCTGGGACAGGTTTACGAACAATTTTTAGGGAAGGTCATCCGGCTCACGAGCGACCACCGCGCCGTGGTGGAAGACAAGCCCGAAGTCAAAAAAGCGGGTGGCGTTTTCTATACGCCGACATACATCGTTGACTATATCGTCAAAAATACCGTGGGAAAACTTCTTGATGGAAAAACGCCGAAGACAGCGGAGAAACTGCGCATCCTTGATCCCGCCTGCGGTTCCGGTTCATTTCTGTTGGGCGCTTATCAGAATCTTCTCGACTGGCATTTGAAATGGTACACCGAAAACGATCCCGAAAAACACGCCAAAGCCAAAAAGCCCATTTTGTATAAGGGACAGGGCGGCGCGTGGCATTTGACGACAGCCGAACGCAAACGGATTTTGCTTAATAACATTTACGGCGTAGATATTGATATTCAGGCGGTGGAAGTAACCAAGCTCTCTCTTTTGCTCAAAGTGCTCGAAGACGAAACAGGTGAAACGCTCAATTATCAATTTAAACTCTTTCACGAACGCGCTTTGCCGAATCTGGGCGGCAACATCAAATGCGGCAACTCGCTTATCGGGCCGGATTTCTACGAAGGTAAACAAATGACCATGCTCGACACGGAGGAAGCACAGCGTGTCAATGTGTTCGACTGGCAGACGGAGTTTCCGGAAATATTCAAGGCAGGCGGCTTCGACGCTGTAATCGGTAATCCGCCGTATGTACGGCAAGAGATGATCGGCGATTTCAAGGGGTATTTTCAAACACATTATAAAGTCTTTAATGGTACGGCGGACCTCTATGTTTACTTCATCGAGAGAGGTCTGATGCTTCTCAAGGAACAGGGCATTTTTTCTTTCATTGTTGCCAATAAATGGATGCGGGCTAACTATGGCGAGGCTTTAAGGAAATGGCTCAAAGCACAAAGTATTGAAGAGATCGTCGATTTCGGCGATCTTCCTGTCTTTCAAAAAGCAACGACCTATCCATGCATCATCCGCGTGGCAAAGAACAAAGCAGGTAAGAAAATGAATGTCACTTCTGCCAAGACACTCTGTTTTCAAGATCTTCAGGGATACGTGGCAGCGCAACATTACACAATGGATAGAACCAACCTTGACGATAGTGGTTGGTCCTTATCCGATGACCGCACGCAGGAACTTTTGGACAAGATCAAGAAATTAGGTATGCCCCTTGGAGAGTATGTAAAAGAGAAAATCTATTACGGCATAAAAACCGGCCTTAATGAAGCCTTTGTAATCGACGCGGAAACAAGAGCCCGGCTCATTGCGGAAGATAAAAAAAGTAAAGAAATTATCAAACCGTTTCTTTTAGGCCGTGATTTGAAACGGTATCAACCGCCGGTGAGCGACATTTATTTGATATTAATGCCGAAGGGTTGGACGCGTATTAAATCAGAAGGCATATCTGAGGCATGGAACTGGCTCAGCAAACAATATCCAGCGATAGCAAAACATCTTTTACCATTTGCCGAAAAAGGAAAGAATAGATGCGACAAAGGAGAATATTGGTGGGAACTCCGTGCCTGTGACTATTACGAGGAATTCGAAAAACCAAAGATTATGCTCCCTGATATTTCGTTGCGCGGCAACTTTGCGCTGGATAGTGTAGGAGGAAAGTATTGTGTCAATACCGCCTACATAATATCAAGCGCAGATCAATACCTGTTGGGCATTCTGAACTCATCACTTATAACATTCTTTTATAAAACTATATCGGCCACCTTTCGTGGTGGCTATTTACGATTTATTTATCAGTATCTGGTGATGATTCCCATCCGCACCATCGACTTCAATAACTATCACGAAAAGAAAATGCATGACAATATGGTACAACTCGTCGAACAAATGCTCCCTCTGAATAAGCAATTGGTCGAAGCAAAAACCGGCCACGAACAAACATTAATCCAGCGCCAAATTGACGCGACCGATAAGCAGATTGACAAACTGGTTTATGAACTCTACGGCCTGACGGAAGAAGAAATAAAAATCGTTGAAGGACAAGGTTAGCTTTGTATCCCTTCCTTTTGTGAAGGAGGGTTAGGGTAGATTTTAAAATCTACCTCGTTTGCTCTTTGCGGAAAAGGGGATGCGTGTTTAGCGCGCCATACAAAACACGTCAAAATCGCCATCCTGTAAAGGAGGAGACAATCAAATGAATCATGAAATTTTTAAGCCGTCTTTCTATGTGACAAGTTCAAGAACAACATGCTGGAATTTACTGGCGCTGATGATTTTATTGTTTATGCTCGGCGGATGCACAACCGTCCATGTTAACTCAAAACCTTCAGGAGCCGATGTAATGGCGTCATACAATCGTGGAGCCTTTGGATGGACACAATGGGGGCGTGAATGCCAGACGCCCTGCACATTTACAACCGGTAGCACTGTTCAGTTAAGGATACGCTGGGCTGACAATGCGTTGAGTGAAATCCGCCAGGGCGATTATCATCCTTTCGGCGCCACTTATGATTTTAATTTCGATAAATCCGCTTCCGCGCCTGCCGCATCAGTGAAGAATGATGCGAACACAAGTACCGGAAAGGTGGAGCAGGCTCAACAGTTGACACCACAGGGAACTGAATCCAAAAAAATTGTCGGCAGAATTGAATCCTATTTTATCGGTGGTCTGCGTTTCAAGTCAGGACCACCGTTGTGGCCGTGCGGTATGATACGACTTGTTTCCGATGATGGTGGGAAAAGCGATTATCTTATTGTTGGAAGCGGAGCAAATGCCACAGTCTTTTATGATGTAAATGGTAAAGAAATGGGCATTCTTGGTTCTTTTGGCGGTGCGCCTAAACCCGTTGAAGGCAAAAAAATTGAAATTAAGTACGTTGAAGCGCCAGCCACTTATGTCACCCGAGCATTGGCAGTTTCGGTGCGCTACCTTGAATGATTTGACAAAAGAACAATGCATATTATAACTATATTTACTGTCAAATATCTAATCAGGGAGGCAATCGAATGAATCGCGGGATTTTTATACATATCTGCATTTCAGTTTATCTGGTAGTTGCTCTCTTGACTGGCTGTGCATCGACCAAGCAAATAGTGCCAGTAGCTTCAGGACCAATTCCTTCAAACTCAGCACGAATAATAGTTTTACGAGAAGGTGGTTTTGGCGGATCAGCTGCTCCTATCGGCATTACAGACAACGGCAAACAGATTGGAGAAGTTGGTCTTCATAGCCAACTCATGTGGGATAGGATTGCAGGGCCCATGCAATTAGTTGGTTTTCATGCGGATGCGCCCAAATTCCGTACACCACTTAGCCAAATATGTGTTGGCGCTGGAATGACTTATCAGTTCATGGCCTCTTGGCCTGCTTTTAGCAGTTATCCGAAAATAGAATTGGTATCCGGCATACCTGTTGTGTGTGAACAGAGTGGTACTGCAAGTACAGGCAAATTGGAACAAGTTCAACAGCCGTCGGTGTCGGCAACAGTTTCACAAACAACTTCAAAGGCAACCGAGGAATTGCAAACTTTTACCGGCGAGGTCATGATTATAGAGGTAAAACATTTCACGCAAGTGGATGGGCTGGGTCTTTCACAGGAATTTATAAACTCTTTCTATGATAATTTACGTGACCGTTTGGCAAAAGGTAACGTGGCAGGGCAGATTGTCGATGAAGGTTCTGCTGTGCCTGATTCCGCGGCGGCAAATACCTTGATGGTAGAGGGCAAGTTTACCGAGTACAAGAAGGGCGGATTTTTAGAAGGAGTTGGCATTGTCGGTTCCGAGATAAAATTTTACCGTAAGAGCGATCATGCGCTGATAAAAATCATCACGCCGAGAGTGCCATTCAAGCCTTCGCCGTTAAACTCAGATAGTGGTCTTGGCAGAAGCACAGGTTACAAGACTGCCGACGAAGTTAAGAAAGCGTTGAAGTAGGTGAAGCGCGGCGCGTAGCGTTTTTATTTGAATTGTATCAGAAATACACCAACCTCTTCGCGCCGGAAAAGCCAAAACGCCGTGTGAAGAGTTCAATAAAATAATAGAAATTTACCGCGGACACGCATTGATCTCAAGTCAGTGATACAATGGAGCAGATATGAAAGTAAAGGCGGATGGCGATTTCGGCGAATGGATAACCATTGGAGGAAACCATTTCTATCCGGGTTATATCATTAAAGGTAGAAAGAAGCATTTGATGATTGATGCCGGAATCAACCTGATGGGTCCGGCATATATCGCTTCATTGTCAAAGATCTTCGGGGATAAAAACGCTCTGGACTATGTATTTGCAACCCATTCCCACTTCGACCACCTCGGCGCGATTCCCTATCTCAAAAGAAAAATTCCTCATCTTCAGGCGGGCGCGTTCAAGCGTGTCGGAGAGTTGATGAAAAAGAAATCTGTCCTCGATCTGATGACATACTTGAGCGATCTTCAAAGAGGTTTTTTCAAAAACATTGTCGGGGATGAGGACGTTTATATCGAGGCGGTGGATTTTGAGTTCAATCTCAAAGAGGGAGACAGGTTTGATCTCGGTGGCGTGACCTGCGAAGTTTATGAGGTGCCGGGGCATACCGGCGACTCGCTGGCCTTTTACATCCCCGAAATCCGGGCGCTCTTTCCGGGAGAAGCATGCGGTGTCCCCGAAAGCGACAAAGACAGTCCAATACAGGTCGAGTTTTTATCTTCTTATGATGATTATGTTGCATCGCTGGATAAGATTATCAGACTTCAACCGAAACTTCTCTGCATGGGGCACATGTGGGTCTTTACCGACGATGACGCCGCTGAGTTTTTGCGGCGATCTCTTGAGGCCACTCCCCAATATCGAGAGCTGATTGAGACATATCTCAATACCGCGAACGGTGATATCGATGATGCCATTCAATCCATGGCAAGAAAAGAATACGATGAAAAAGGAACGATTGTCCAGCCGAGAGAGTCATATATCGAGAATCTAAAAGCGCAAGTGCGGCATGTGGCGTTGATGTCATCTCGTTAAACATCATTCTCACGCCTGCCGAAATCGCAATCATGGAAGGAGGCACATAAAATGAAAGTATTATTGATTAACGGAAGTCCGAATAAAAAAGGATGTACCTACACCGCCCTTTGTGAAGTGGAAAAAGAATTAAATAAGCATGATATTGAAACAGAGATATTTTACATCGGACAAAAACCGATCAGAGGGTGTACAGCTTGCGCGAAATGTCTTGAACTGAATAAATGCGTGTTTGATGATGACGCCGTCAATGTCGCGCTTGATAAGGCCGATAAATCGGACGGTTTTATTTTTGGCTCTCCTGTCCATTACGCGGGGCCTTCCGGTTTTATAAAATCATTTTTAGACCGTTGCTTTTTTTCCGGCAGTGATTTTTTCGCGTACAAACCGGGCGCGGCAATCGTCAGCTGCCGCAGGGGCGGCGCGACCGCCGCGTTTGAACAACTCAATAAATATTTTACTATCAATAATATGCCGGTTGTGTCATCCCAGTACTGGAATATGGTTCATGGCAATACGCCCGAGGAAGTGATGCAGGATATGGAAGGATTACAGACGATGCGGACACTCGGCAAAAATATGGCATGGCTTTTAAAATCAATCGCGGCGGGCAAAAAAGCCGGTGTTAAACTTCCGGAAAATGAAGAAAGGGTGTGGACAAATTTTATTAGATAATCTAATTTTCAATTAAAATAGCTTTAATCAAATAATGGGGGAAAAAATTATGACAAGAGAAGCAAAGCTGGTTGATGTGCCTTTTCCGGTTAACGAAAAAGATCACAGTGTCTGGAAACAATTCAAGCTAATGCTTGCGCTCAACGGATTGAAAGTCAAGCTCTGGGAAGACACAACTTTTATTCTGGTAGATTTGCCTCTCAATCCTGATAAAGCAAAAAAGATTCTTCCGCTTTGCATGTGTCTGGACAAACCGTACCGGGCAACTTTTTTCATTGCCAAATACCCGCGCACCGCATTTACCGGCGCGTATAACGAAGCGGCGCTGCTGGTGCATGTTTGCACTCCGCTGGGAAAAGGAGTCTACTGCCCCTGGATGATTGTGAATGACGATACGGCCATGATTTACGGCCGCGAACTTCTCGGCTACCCCAAAAAAATGGCCGATATTCCATTCAATGATGACGGAAAAAAGATAACAGCGAGCTTGACGCGGCGCGGCGTTGAAGTAATTTCTGTTTCGGCGGAACGCGTAAAAAAAGAGGCTAATCCAGCTCCAGCTCTCCAGATAAAAACATTCAACATTGGAGGAATGTGGCAATCCTTTTCCGTCAATCCGATCTGGATGTTCAAACCCAGAGAAATTATCCACGAATCTTACACCGCGAAAGCCACGCTGGATATCAGACATTCGGATTATGATCCGATCAGAGATCTAATTGCCGGTTACTCAAATCCGGTGGATGCCCGCATAGCAAAGACCGATATACTGGGATCACGAATGATATTGCCCGTGGGACTCACGGGTGTGCGCACATTTGTGAATACTTTTAATTTAAGATTCCGGTAATACGTGCGGTTTAGAAAGAAGTAAGTAATCAAACTGAAATTTTATTTTTTTATGGGCAGAATGGCAACCTTTTCGCCTATTGACAAGGTCTTTAATTCAAAACTCGCTCTATAACGGTCTGCTACCCTCAAGAATTCCTTGAATTTTACAGTGGGAAGAAGTCTCATATTTTTTGCAAGCGGTATAAAGAAATTATCAAAGTGTATGGGAATGACAAGTTTTGCGCCAAGTTTCAGCGGCACATTTTTGATGTATGTTTCAGTATTGCCCCAGCAGGCGATGCCCAGCAAAACGACATCCGCTGTTATGGCATCATACATTCCGGTTACAAATCCGGCGCTGCCATGATGAATGATGGTGCCGGAAGCATGTGCTATCAAAATAGCATAAGTCTTTCCTAATTTATAATCCCTGGCGGGACGGGGTGGAGTCAGCGGTTTTTCAATTGCGCCGGGATAAGGAACTCTGCCCATAATGACCGGTCCATGATTGCTTTCAATAAATTTAAGCGTGAAGGATCCAATCGTTACCGTTTGATCAGGGATAACTGTTTTAAGATATTTTTCCGCAAGCCCTGCTCCCCTTCCGATATTAAGAGTGCTTTCTGATCCCATCAGCATTGCGTCTGTTTCCATTGCGAAATAGGGAGCGTCGATGCAGTGATCGAAATGGGAGTGACTCACAAGCACAGCTTGAATATTTTTTCTCCCGAGTCGGGCCGCCCATTTTTCTATAGCTTTTTTATCCGGCCGCAAAGGTAAGCCCAAGGCTATTTGAATCATTCCAAATCGGCTGACATAGGGATCAATAAGAATGCCCGTATCATCGTCCGATATCAAAACTCCGGCGGTGCCCAGCCACGTAATCCTTACGACGTTTGTTTCTTGCGTTTGGCTTTGTTTTATTCCTTCAATCTTTCTTGGATTTTCCATAAGTTGTTATTAAAGAGTTTTCCTTTAAAAACATCCTTGTTGAATTAGATCTGAACTATATCTGCGATCATCAATCGGCCATTGAGATAATTTAATGTATTCTTTCACAATCAAATCATTTTGAGAAGTGATTTATCAAGCTTTTTGTCTTCTCGCTATTACGCCGGGCCACAAGGTAAATATTAATTGACATAAAAGCCCTCTTCTTATATTTCTTACCGTCGGAATCAACGTATTATAAATACAAAGATTAATTTGAATTTGGCAGGGTCACTTCTTACAAGTTAAGAGAGCAGATTAAGAATGATGATTTACCTTAAATTTGAAGGTTTGCGATGGCCTGCCGCGAAGAGCTTCAATCATCGAAGAATGTCAGGCATGCAACAATTATTCTCGGGAGAGGACGGGTGCAATGAATTTTAAACCTATAATACGAAAGGTGTTCTTCTTTATAAATTTCGGCAATATGATAAAGATGACCATGTGGTGGCTTTGGTTCAGGCGTGACCGCGTGTTTTTCATATTTGAAGGCCGTGAATATACCTATCGGGAAGTTTATCTGCAATCCCGGCGTTACGAACATTTTTTTCTGAGTGTAAGAAAGAAACTGGTGGACAGCGGCAAGCTCGGCAAAGACAAGAGACTCGCTTTCGGCGTTTATATGGAGAATAAACCCGAATTTCTCTACGCCTCTTTTGGCGCCGGTCTTAGCAATTCCATCATGTTCGCCATTAATTCGGGATTTCGGGGCGAGACGCTGGCCAAGGTCATGGAACAGGCCGGCATTGCGTTTCTTATTATCAATGCCAGCACTCTGAAAGAAGTAGAAGGTGTGATAAAAAACGGATCGGTGATCGGTCTGGAAAATGTTTACTTCGTGGGGGATGCGGGCGCTTTTAAATCAACAGGATTCAAATCGCTGGAGAAGGCGGTTGAAGAAGCGGAACATTTAACTGTGCCTGAAAGCTATCGTATGAAGGTGGATAATTTCAGTCCGGTGATTGTGATCTATACTTCAGGCACATCAGGCCTGCCCAAAGGAGTGCCCTGCACACATATCAAATTGTTTGGAGCGGGCTTTATGGTGCAATCGGCGGTTCATCTCAACAAAAACGACCGCGGTTATATTTCGATGCCTCTGTTTCACTCCAACGCCTGGTATATCGGAATATTGCCGCAGATGATTGTCGGCGGCAGTTTCGTACTGAAGAGGCGTTTTTCTGCGAGCGCGTTCGAAGAAGATATGCTTAAATATGAAGTTACTTTCCTTAACTACGTCGGCCAGCCGCTTCATTATATTATTGACGCTCTGGAACGAAAATACGGCAGCAGTGAAGCGGTGGAAAAAGCGCTGGCCAATGATCCGCGCAACAAGTTCCGCAAAGCATACGGCAACGGAGCCACGGTTAACGACCGTATAAAACTCAAACGCTGTCTGGGCATGGATCATATTTATGAGATCTACGGTTCGACCGAAGCGGTTATTACCACAGCCAACCGTCCTGGAGACCCGGTTGATTCGGTAGGCCGGGTGGATTCCTCCATCCATATACTGGATGAAGAGGGACGCGAATGCGAACCCGGTATTACGGACGCCAGCGGCGCTCTCGCCAATTATGACAAGGCGGTTGGTGAAATCTGCCGCAAGGTAGGCGATCACAATATCAGATTCGAAGGATATTACGGCAATGAGGGGGCGACCAGTCAGAAGTTCCGCAAGGGCTGGTATCATTCTGGCGATCTGGGACACATCAGGATTGTGAACGGCAAGCGGTACATGTTTTTCAACGGCCGCACCGATGACTGGATCCGCAAGGACGGAGAGAATTTTTCGGCCGAGAACGTTCTCGGGTTTGCCCAGAACGTTCCATGCGTGGATTGCGCCATAGCCTACGGCGCTCCCTGCGAAGTGTCCGATGAAAAGGTCATGGTTACGGTTCAGCTTAAAGACGGCGTCAAGTTTAATCCCGATGAAGTTTATGCATGGTTTACAAAACAGCAGAAAGAAGGAGGGATGGATCCCAAGTGGATGCCCGATTACATACGCATCGTGGATAAGTTTACCGTTACCGATACGCAGAAAGTTATTGTGCGGCCTTTTAAACGTGAGAATTTCAATATTGAAAAGAACCCGGGCATGCAGATTTATTTCAAAAAACGCGGCGATGAAACCTATCACAAACTCACACCTGATGAGTTCAACAAAATAAAGAAAAGCTTCAAAGCAAATGGCCGCGAGACCATTTTATCGGTATAAAATTAGATTCGGCAGCAAGCCCATTTTCATCAGCTTGCTGCCGAATCTAATCAATAGTACTTTCCCCTTGCCAAAAGTCCAAGGGTGCAAAATGGGGAGCCTATGCAACTTGCAGAGCAAGTTGAGTATCAATATAATTACTAAAGAAATTACTTTAGTGCGTCCTGCAAGCGGATGCTGATACACTGTGACCACAACGAATTCACGCGGCCGTTGGGATGTCCATCAACGGGCACTCTGAATTCATCCGTTAGAGGAACGCTGCAGTCGATGCTTGCAATGCCGTTCATATTAAAGAATGTCCGGTAGAAGTATCTTTGTGCTACTGAATCGTCGAGCAGAACGACAATGAATTTTGCGCCGTAACTTTTTACAAGTTTTTGCATTTCCAGGATGAGCTTTTCCGTGGCTTCATGACTTTGCTCCAGTCGTCCGCGTGTTTTGAAACGCATATATCTTTCTTCGGCAAAGGCCGCCAGTGCCGAGTATTCGCGGAACGGAAAAGTTGTATACTTTTCCGGTGCATGACGAATCAGATTGCCGTTTGAGTCAATGGTCACATAAGGCAAATATAAGTGTGTTCTGTGGGAATTTGCAGATATAATTTTCAGCCAGTCATTTGAAGCCACATTACGGTATTCCTGGTCCATGATGAAACCATAAATTACTACTGCAGGCGATTTAATGCGCGGCAGCTCTCGCTCCAGCATCAGTAATGACTGATAGGTGCCGTAACCTGTTGTGCCGAAGTTATAAAATTTTACATCCGGAAATCTTTCCTGCAATTTCCATGGATAAGTTTCGCGGTCGGAAATGGCCCATCCCTCCGTGAAAGAACACCCCACGAGCACAACATTCTTTCCGCTTTTCTTGCGTGTGTGATTAACCGATGTTACGCGTGAGCCGTTATCGAGGAAAGTCATTTCGACATTCAAACCGATTCCATTGTATGCAGGATAGCTATAATGCCCCGGTTTATTTTTCCATCCCAGAACAGGATCAAATTCATGTATAATCGGTTCACCCAAATCTTTAGGAGATGACCATGGCTCAAAATCAGCAAAACGCAGTGTCAATTCGGCCAGTCCTAGACTTATGACTACGCCGAGGCATATGGCTATCAGGCGAAAAGATATGTGTTTCACGTATTCGTCACTCCCTCAACATTGTCAGCGTTGTCATATTCGCGTGCAAACGGACTTCCGCTCAGAAGGAACCAAATTATGGAAGAGTGCCCTGCCATGTATTTTCTGATGGATTGCCAATTGCCTGAATGCTTTATCATCATGTATTTTGATAAAATATTATCTTCCTAAAATCAAGGTACAAGGAAGGATTGTTTACATGTCAATGTCTTTCGCAACGTATTATGAAATCACAATGTTTTATAAAACCATTTTTATTGCCCGGTGAGCCTTCAGCGCTTCATAGATCGTTTTCCGGTGCGATTCGCTTTCGACCGTAATCTCCACATTGAGACAATGGTATTTGGCGGTTTCACTGCTGCGGGAATGGGTGATTGTGCAGGCTCGATCCTGAATAATTTCCAAAACAGCGGATTTCATGTCGTTTGGGTCGGCTCCGATAATTTTATAAATCCACGTGCAGGGATATTTTAACTCAATTTTTTCTTTATGATTTCCGGTCATGGTTTTTTTACTTGCAAGGATATGTTAGCCGTCAAATTATCCGGGAAATGGGATGTCGTCAAGCAATTTTAATTTGTTATTTGAACCCCTCACTTGCTTCAGGCATAAAAAATACCTGTAAGTTGGAAGCGTTGACAAATAACTTTTTGAGGATTTTAAAAAAGGTTGCTTTCGGCCATGTGCCGCAGGCAACCTTTTTGTTTTTCAGCAAAGCTATGTCCAGTATTGTTTTACATCGATATTCGCGGTGTGAGGATCGATGGTGCCGGCAATATTCCGTTTAAATTTGCCTTCCGCTTTTTCGAGAAGAGTAATTTCTTCACCGGAGTCTTTTTCCGAACCGTCGAATTTTGACAACAGCAAAACACGGGGACGCATGAAATTGCCTGTCTGATGCGTGACAACTCCGGTTTCTCCGCTGGAAAGTTTCAGTAAGGTGCCGATGGGAAACATGCCTACGATATTAACAAGGGTCTTCAGGAGAACCGTGTTGAAATTTTCTTCACGCATTTTTATCAGAGTACCGATGACCCGATCAGGCGATATTTGTTTGTTATAGTAAACACGCAGGGCCGTAAGCACATCATAGGCGTCGACAAGAGAAATAACCTGCGAGAACAGATGTTGTCCGGCATATCCTTCTATTTTGGGATAGCCGTTGGGGCCGTGCTGATGGTGCTCAAACGTGGCCACCATGGCTATTTTCTTTATTCCGGGAATGTCCGATATAATCAGCGCTCCGTCGATCGGGTGGCGCGAAAAAGCTTCCCGTTCCTCATAGGTAACGTCACCCGTTTCGTTGATGATATCTTGAGATATGTGTATTTTGCCGACATCGTGCATCATGGCGGCGGTTCCCAGTGCGGCAATCTGCGGTTTTTCCAGCGACATAATAGCGCCCAGGGAGATGGCAAGAATGGATGTGTTCACGCAGTGGGCATAAGTGTATTCGTCATGCATTTTCAGGTTGGTCAGGGCAATAAGGGAATCCCGGTTGTCGAGTATGCTGTCCACCATATCCTGGATAGCCTTGTTTACTCTCCGCGTATTGACCGTCTGACCGAGATGTATGGTTCGCACAAGTTCCTTTAATGCCGCAATCGATTCCAGAAAGAGTTTTACCGCTTTTTGTTTTTCTTCTTCGCTGGCGCCGCCTCTTTCCTTTTTATCAACAAGTACGACGCTGTGGAGGGTGATGTGCATACAATTTTCGCGGGAGAAAACATCGAGAATGCCGCCCTGTTCGGCCAGCGCCGAGGGTTCCCTGTTTATCAAAACGGCCAGTTTGACGAATTCCTCGCTGGTAATACCGGGTTTGAATACGATTCCGCCGATGTCCCGGCTGGTAAACTGTTCAACCAGCGCGGCGATGCTGGAATCTATGGGCATGGAATGGGTTCCAAAAAATAATTCTCCGCTTACAAAATAGAACGCAACATCTTTTCTGTCCGTCAATAACCCGTTAATGGTGAGCATCAGTTTTTCAATCAGAGACAACAGGAACGGATGGGACTCCGGATAGATGGTCACATTCTTCAGAAGGCCGGACAACTGCTGGAAAGCCAGCTTGGCCGTGTCGAGTAAACGCTGCTTCGCGAAAAATGATTGTCGTGCTTCGCTGCCGCTACCGTTTTGTTGTTCCACCGGCACCCCTCCTTCTCTTGATTTCCGCCATGGCCTTCAGCGCCGCTTCTTTCCGCTCGACCTGAAGCTTGCGGGATCTCCACCAGCTGACTTTTGTGTAACCGTTTAATAAATCCTCTGCGGCGGGACCACCCGCCTTTCCGAGCGCTTTTATCGCCTCCAAAATCAGTTCCTGGTCCTTTTTCTTAAGAGGACGATCCGCGAGAAAGGTCATCAGAGGTTTTGCATCATCAGCGCTTATTTCCTTGATTTCGCCAAATCCCCTGATTGCCATTAACTGAACAGTGCCGTCCTCGTCCTTTAATAATTTCCCCAGGACGCCGGCCGCCTTCTTTCCCCCGATGGAAACCAATCCCTTAATCACTTCCTGCCGTATTTTGACGTTCTTGTTTTCCGCGGCCTTATGCAGAACGGTAGCGGCCTGGTCGCTTTTTATTTCGCTCAGAATATTTATGATATCGCGGACGATAGCTAGACTGCCGCCGGCAAGGTGATCACCCAGTAAAGAGATCTGTCTCCTGCCGAAGTCTCTAAGCAATTCCAGAAAAAACGCTCTTGACTTATTATCGGTTTCCTTTGTCAGCATTTCCAGCAGAACGCCGGTTGTTTCACGTTCCATTGCTGATAAATAGGAATGTGCGGATACGTATTCAAAAGATCCCTTGGCGTAATTCTGCAGATCTTTAATGGTGGAAATGATGAAATCTTTGGAATAAGTCTTTCTCAATGCCTCCAGCATTCTTGGCTTGAAAGCCGGATCAACGGGAATATGAAAGGCCGAAGAGATGGTGGAAACGCGGTCATAATCTTTATTGTTTAGAAGATAATTCAGCATTTCCTCCAACTGGCGGATAATTCCGGCAAACGAGGCGATTTCCTTATCGCTGGGGGTATCGTGATACGGAGATTTTACCAGCGGTATCAGAGCAATAAGCGCACGCATCGTGGCATCGAGAATACCCTGCTCATTTATCGCGCTGCTCATGGATTTTAAAGCTTCAATATCTTCCTTCTGGTGCTGATTAATTTCATCCGCGATTGCTACTGTATCGGACAAAAGCGGTACTCCGGATAAATCATACGGCGTCAAATCCGGCGTTCCCGTTTCCCTTCCCGTTAATTTTTTTAAGAGTTCCGAAACTTGTTTGACCGTCCATAAATCCAGAAAACGTCCGGTCATCATTTCATGAACTACGTTGGGGACCCTCTCTTCTGTTTCGGATTTGAGTTTTTCCGTCTGTTTTGAATCCAGACCGGCATAGAATTTTCCGGCAATCAGCGCGTCGCGGTAGGGCTGTTCAAGCGACATGGCGGACAGCGCGAGCGCCTCAAATAAAGCGTCTTTCTGGTCGGGATGTTCTTTTAGAATCTTTTCAGCGGCTTCCTGATACAGTGAAAATAAACGATCCTCAACAGTTTCGTGTTTGCCTTTCGTTTCTTGTGCGAGCGTGAGCATGGCCGCGGCGAAGCTTGCATGGTCATTCAGAAGATTGTCCAGAACCAGCGTATGGCCTGTAAATCCTCCGGCTGCCTGTTTGGCGGCGCCCAGGATGCTATCCTTGTCCTTTTCCGCCTTTGTGTCCGATGTTATAATCTCGTCGAGCCCCGCTTCAGTGACATTGATATGAGATGCCCCTTTTTCCCAGAGGATCGAAGCGACCCCGTTTTGCATGCCGATATCTTTTGCCTGCAGGGCCAGCGCCTGGAAAAGATCCAGCATTTCCTTTACGGTGACATCCTTGCCGAAGACAATGCTTCGAATGCCCTTTGTGAACAAGTCATGGGCGATGGATCTGTTCGCTTCAGTGTCCTTTCCGACCGGAGTTTGTTCATATGTAAAATATGCTTTTTGCACACCGACATAACATTCCGGAATGTTATCCAGAAAAAGAGAAAGCGCGTTATGAGCGTCCTTTACCGACTGGGAATAAACGGGATTGTTTGGAGGATAAAGCTTCACTATCCTGATGCCGGTGACGAGAGTACGCATCACATCATTGACTTCGGGAGGCAGATTACTCGACTGTTTTGATTCTTCAGGCATATGTTTTATACGTAAAAAATAAGTTCAATTCAAATATATAGAGAATGATTCTGTATGTCAATGACAGATTTTTTTAAGCACGAAGCATGGCAACGGTGACTGTACGTCTTGGGGGAATTTTCATTGAGATCGCAAATGTTATTAAGAAACTTGGACAATGTTCCGGATGTTTTTATTCAAAGAGGTGTTTCGATATTGTCGAATGTAAACTTAAAGAAAAAAGTATTATAGGCATGAACGTGAAAATCGTGTATGATATTAACTTATGAAAAGAGGAAGCGGCATATTGCTGGGCATAGCATCTTTGCCTGGACGATTTGGAATAGGAACTCTGGGAGCCGGAGCGCGCGAATTTGCGGACAGACTGCAAATGAGCGGGCAGGCCTACTGGCAGATTCTGCCCGTTTCGCCGACGGGATTCGGCGATTCACCTTATCAGACTTTCAGCACATTCGCAGGCAATCCGTATTTTATCGATTTTGACGATTTATATCGGGAAGATCTCCTGCCGCAAAGCGCACTGGATATGTGTGAAGGACTTTTCGGAAATGATCACGGTTCGGTTGATTATTACGCGCAATATGTCGGGAAACCCAAAATCCTGCGCCTTGCCTATGAGTACAGCTCTTTGCGCCTGAAGGAAGAATTGGAAGCATTCAGGGACAGGCACTCCGGCTGGATTTATGATTACGCACTTTATATGGCGCTGAAATGCGCGCACGAAATGAAATCATTCCATGAGTGGCCGGAAGAACTTCGTACCAGACAAAAAGACGCCCTTGCGAACGCCGCCGCGCATTTGGAAAGTGACATCAATTATCATATATTTGTTCAATATCTTTTCTTCCGGCAATGGGAAGCCCTGCGCAGATATGCAAACGGGAAAGGAATAAGCATTATCGGCGATATGCCTATTTATGTGGCGCCGGACAGCGCCGACGCATGGGCACGATGCGACATACTGGATAAACAAGAGCGCGTTGCCGGTTGTCCGCCGGACTACTTTTCCGCAACCGGGCAGCTTTGGGGGAATCCGTTGTATGACTGGGCAGCCTTACGGGAAACCGGCTATGACTGGTGGATCAGGCGCGTTGCTCATCAGATATCCCTGTATGATTATCTGCGAATTGATCATTTTCGCGCATTTGAAGCGTATTACGCGATACCCGCGAGTGATTGCAATGCAATAAACGGACAATGGATTCCGGGTCCGGGGATGGATTTTTTTTCCTGTCTGAAAACAGCACTTGGCGAATTGCCGCTTATTGCCGAAGACCTTGGTTTTTTAACACAGGGGGTGTTCGATCTGCTCAAGGCAACCGGCTTTCCAGGATTGAAGGTGCTTCATTTCGCCTTTATGCCGGACAGCGAAAGCATTTATCTTCCTTATCGTTTCGAAAGAAATTGCGTGGTTTACACGGGAACGCACGACAACAATACAACGACCGGCTGGTACAGCGAACTTGGTGCGGACGAACGTGATTTCCTGGACGCTTACCTTGATGGTGTGGATGAAAAGCGCATACATTGGCAATTGATCAGGCTGGCGATGGGTTCGGTTGCGGATGTATGTATGATTCCGATGCAGGATGTGCTGGGACTGCCCTCATCCGCCCGCATGAACACACCGCAGACATCCCAGGGCAACTGGCGTTGGCGGCTACGGCCCGGCCAGTTTGACGATGCAACCGTGCGGATGCTGGCTTACGTGACAAGATTATTCGGCCGTTAGCGATGAAATAAAATTCCGGAACAAATGCCCATGAATGATTTCGAACAATATGTAAATAAAGACGAGATTTACCTTTTCAACACCGGCGAGGCGCAGCAGGCCTATGCCACTTTCGGTTGCCACCGGATCGATGAACTCGGCATGCATCGCTTCATAGTATGGGCGCCCAATGCCAGACAGGTCGGTGTTGCGGGAGATTTCAACGGCTGGAATGCGGAAAAAAATCCGATGAAGCGGCTCGATACAGGCGTTTTCGTCGCTTTCATATCCGGTCTGAAGGACGGAGATTGTTACAAGTATCAGATTGACGGTTACGACGGACAAACGGTGCTCAAAGCTGATCCGTTTGCTTTTCATGCCGAGGTCCGGCCGCAAACAGCCTCAAAGGTCTGGAGCCTTGACGGCTATAACTGGCGCGATGCGGAATTTCTGAGCAAACGCCCGGAACAAAATATTCTGCAAAAACCGATGGCCATTTATGAAATGCATATCGGATCGTGGCGCAAGCGCGACGAATATCATTTTGCCAATCTGAGGGAAGTGGCCGATGAATTGTCCGATTATCTGGTTTGGATGGGTTTTACGCACGTTGAGATCATGCCCGTCACCGAGTATCCGCTTGATGATTCCTGGGGTTATCAGGTGACTGGCTTTTATGCCGTGACGAGCCGTTACGGCACACCGCAGGATTTTATGTACTTTGTCGATACCATGCACAAAAAAGGCATCGGTGTGATTATGGACTGGGTGCCCGCGCATTTCCCAAAGGATGAGCACGGTCTCGCCCGGTTCGACGGCACCTGTCTTTACGAGCATGAAAACCCGCTGCAAGGAAATCATCCGCAATGGGGCACTCTGATTTTCAATTACGGTCGCCCCGAAATAGTCAGTTTTCTGGTGTCCAGCGCGATGTTCTTTTTTGATGTTTACCATATCGACGGAATCCGTGTCGACGCGGTATCATCCATGCTTTACCTGGATTATGCCCGCAATCATGGCGAGTATGTCCCCAACGCAGACGGGGGCAATATCGACAAATCCGCGGTGGCCTTCCTGCAAAAACTCAACTCCGTTGTCCTGACGAGACATCCCGGCGTTATGACCGTAGCGGAAGAATCGACGGCGTATCCGCTGATTACCAAACCTCCCTATAATGGTGGACTCGGTTTTATGTTTAAATGGAACATGGGCTTTATGCACGATACACTCAAGTATATGTCGATGGATCCCATTCTGAGGCGTTATCATCATGACAAAATGACGTTTTCAATGTACTACGCCTTTTCTGAAAATTTTATTTTGCCCTACTCACACGACGAAGTGGTTCACGGCAAGAAATCATTGCTGGATAAAATGTACGGTTCTTATGACGAAAAATTCGCTTCATTGCGCGCTCTGCTGGGTTTCATGTACGCTCATCCCGGCAAAAAGCTGCTTTTTATGGGCAGCGAGTTCGGACAATTCATCGAATGGGATTACCGAAAACCGCTTGACTGGCTCTTGCTTGATTATGAAAGACATCGCCAGATGCAGCAGTATGTGAAAGCACTCAATAATTTCTATAAGGAATGCCCCGCTTTTTATGAGATCGAAGACAGTTGGGAAGGCTTCACGTGGCTTAACGCGGATAATGCCATGCAAAGTTCTCTCGGCTTTATGCGTTGCGCCGGCGGCAGGAAACAGATTTGCGTCTGCGTTTTCAACTTCACGCCGGTGCCGGTCGATCAATTTGTCATCGGGTTGCCCGGCAGAGGCAAACTGCAGGAACGATTGAACAGCGACGATGTGCAGTTCGGCGGCGGTCGTCGTCACCTTGTAACCGTCACATCCGCCGAGGGGGAATTTGCCGGCCAGCCATGCAGGGCGGCCATCGACTTGCCGCCGCTTTCGGCGATATTTTTTGATTATAACGAAAATGAAGAGGAAACCGGATCGTAAAATGAATGTGGAATTGCCAGGAAGGGTGAATGAAGAAAACAGAAATAACCTTCCCCGGATATTGATGACCGGAGCGGAATGTGCGCCGTTTGTCAAAGTCGGAGGTTTGGCGGATGTTATCGGGACACTGACGAGGGAACTTAAAGCTCTGGGATATGACATCCGTCTGATGTTGCCGTTTCACCGCGTGATCAAGGACAAGCACCATGAACACGTTCAGCATGTTGCCCATTTCAACGTCAATGTCGGAGGACAGCCGCAATACGCCGGGGTTGAATTTTACGACTGGGAAGGAATTCCGATTTACTTTATCGATAATGAACATTACTTCGGTCATGCCATTTACTGTGGAGGAAATTTCGAAGGTGAACAATATGCATTTTTTTCGCGCGCCGTGATCGACGCTCTGCCGGTTATCGGCTTTAATCCGGAGATCATTCACGTCAATGACTGGCATACGGCCATCGTCCCGATGCTGCTGAAGATCCAGTACCCTATGTATCCACAGGGGAAATGTAAAACCATTCTGACCATTCATAATCTCGGTTATCAGGGACGCTTTAATTTCGGCTATGCATCCCATCTGCTGGGCATCGACAGCAGATATTTTCATCAGGATCATATCGAGTTTCACGGCGACGCCAATTTTCTGAAAGCGGGTATCGTTTTTGCCGATAAACTGATCACCGTCAGCCCGACTTACGCGCAGGAGATACGGATGCCATACTACGGTGAAGGACTGGACGGCATTCTCCGGACGCGTTCCGGTGACCTGACCGGTATTCTTAACGGCATCGACACCGACGTTTTCAATCCGGCAACCGATCCGCTGATATCCCATCCTTATGATGCTGATTCACTTGCTCAAAAGCAGAAAAACAAGGAGACTCTGATTGCTGAGCTCGGACTGGACATTGCCCCCCAGACACCGATTGTCGGTATGGTGACGCGGCTGACGAAGCAAAAAGGCATTGATCTGGTGCTGCATGTCTTTGACGAAATCATTCACGCCGGAGCCGGTTTTGTAATGACCGGAACGGGCGAAAAAGATTACGAATTATTTTTCCGCGGCATTTCCCAGCGTTCACATAACCGGGCAAAAGGATTTATCGTGTTTGACGACAGACTGGCGCACCGTATCTACGCGGGAAGCGATTTTTTTCTGATGCCATCCCGGTTTGAACCGTGCGGACTCGCGCAAATGATCGCATTGCGTTACGGAGCGCTGCCTATTGTCCGCGCAACCGGCGGGCTCAAGGATACAATCTGTCCTTTTAACGAATACACCGGTGAAGGCAATGGATTTTCTTTTGACAACTATAATGCGCACGATATGCTTCACGCCATACGCTATGCTCTGGGTATTTACCGGCAGCAGATTAGATTGGAATCGCTTCGGAAACGCGCTATGAAACAGGACTGGAGCTTTAAAAAAAGCGCCCTGGCTTATGCCGGGCTGTATGCAGCAACGGCCGCACAATAAATCCCGTGATTTTTTATTGACAGAAATTTATTCGTCAAATAAAAAGTTAAAAAATACAACGGAGGCTGCCGGTATTTTCGAGAGGACCGGCAATGATATAATGGCGAAAGACAGAATTCAAAGAATCAAAGCAGACATAGAAAATAAATTAAAACGGCATTACGGACGCACATTCGAGAATGCCTCGGATGAAGAGATTTTTCAGACGGTAGCGTTGAACATTCGCGACATGATCGTGGAACAGTGGGCAAATGCCGGTAAAGAAGTAGAAACCAGAGGCCTGAAGAAACTCTGTTATCTTTCGGTCGAGTTTCTGATGGGACGGGCGCTTATCAACAACATGATCAACCTTGGCGTCCTGGAAGATTACAAAGCAGTCATGGATGAGATCGGCTATCCTCTGGAAAAGCTCGAGGAGCAGGAAAATGAAGCGGCTCTCGGCAGCGGCGGACTCGGCCGTCTGGCCGCCTGCTTTCTCGATTCGCTCTCCACGCTGAATCTTCCGGTCACCGGTTACGGGATCCGTTATGAGTACGGTTTGTTCTGTCAGCATATCGTGGACGGCGAACAAACCGAAGTGCCGGACAACTGGATGAACAGGGGAGACATTTGGGAAATCGAACGGCGCGAAGAAAAAATCGAAGTCCGTTTTGAGGGCATGGCTGAAGAAATCTGGACGGAAGAAGGTCTGACGGTCGTGCACAAAAACTTCCAGAGGGTTACCGCGGTGCCTTATGATATGATTGTTGCCGGTTATAAAAGTTCTCTACCGGCGATACTGCGTTTGTGGCGCGCGGAATATCCGGCCGGGTTTGATTTTCAATCATTCAACAAGGGCGATTTCTCTTATATGCTTCAGCAAAAGGAAATCGCCGAATCCATCTCCAAAGTCCTCTATCCGAAGGACGACCATATTGCCGGAAGAATGCTGCGCCTGAGACAGTACTACTTCCTGTCTTCCGCGACGATGCAGTGCATCGTGCGCGAACATAAAAAGCTCTATGAGGATGTCCGCACCCTGCCTGAAAAAATCGTCATTCAGATCAATGACATTCATCCGGCATTGGCGATTCCGGAACTGATGCGCATTCTGCTTGATGAAGAGGGACTCGGCTGGGATGAGGCGTATGGTATCGTAAGCCGCGTCTTCAATTACACCAATCACACGGTCATGCACGAGGCGCTGGAATCCTGGCCCGAACAACTTTTCAAATCAATGCTGCCCCGCATTTATATGATCATTTCCGAGCTGCATGAGCGGTTCATCCGGATGTTGAGTAAAAAATTTGCCGACGACCGGGACAAGATCGCACACATGTCCATCATCGCCTACGATGAAATCCGTATGGCCAACATGTGTATCGCGGTTTGCGACAAAATTAACGGCGTGTCCCAACTGCACGGCAGAATACTGAAAACCCGCACTTTCCGCGATTTTTATGTCATGTTTCCGAAGAAATTTACAGCCATTACCAACGGTATTACCCCCAGACGCTGGTTGGCGGCAGCCAACCCGGCCTTGTGCGAACTGATCTGCGATTATATCGGCGACGGATTCATCCGCAACTATCAAGAACTGGAAAGGCTAAAGCCTTTGGTGGACGACCAGCAGTTTCTGGCTGATTTTGCTTGCGTTAAAGAACAGAACAAGAAACGTCTGGCCGATTATGTCATGAGACAGCAGGGAGTTCTCCTTGATGCAAAATCGGTATTCGATGTGCAGGCCAAACGTCTGCATGAATACAAACGGCAGCTTCTGAAAGTCATCCACGTTTTATACCTTTACAATCGTTTGACCGGCGATGAGAATTATTTTCTGACTCGGCCGGTAACTTTTATTTTTGCGGCTAAGGCGTCTCCCGTATACCGCAAGGCAAAGGATATCATCCGGCTCATTCATGCCGTTGCGGCGCTGGTGGAATCAAATCCGCGCACAAAAGACAAAATACGGGTTGTTTTTCTGGAAAACTACAACGTGTCTCTGGCTGAAAAACTGATTCCTGCCGCAGATATCAGTGAGCAGATTTCAACGGCGGGATGCGAGGCTTCGGGCACCGGTAACATGAAATTTATGCTCAATGGCGCCGTGACGCTGGGCACCATGGATGGCGCCAATGTGGAAATCCTCGAAAAAGTGGGAAAGGAAAACATCTTTATTTTCGGCGCCCGGGCGGAGGAAGTTGCCCGCATGGAAAGCGAAAATACCTACAACCCGAAAAAGCTGTTTGATCAGAATGTGGATATTCAAAGGGCGGTTTCGCGTCTGATGGACGGAACGCTTCCGAATGTTGATCATGAAAGATTTCATGCCCTTTACAATTCGCTGCTTTTCGGCCATTATGACCGTGCGGACAAATATTTTGTGCTGTATGATTTTGAAGCCTATCGCAAAGAATTTGAGAAAGTGATGGCCGCATACGCGGATGAAAAAGTCTGGACAAGAAAAGCTGCTTTCAATACGGCGAGTGCGGGATATTTCAGCGTTGACCGAACTATCGACGAATACAACCGTAGCATATGGGGCTTGGATTCTCTCTAAGACCATGAAGGGAGATTAATGATGCCGATCAACTACCGGAACGAAATGCTGCACGATTCATCGCTGGATTTGTTTCGGGATCCGGTCGGTGCGGTCAGCACCGGAACATCGGTTACCATACGTTTCCGCACGCGACTGGAAAACGTGAGCGGCGTTTATTTGTGTCTCTTCAGAAAGGATTTCCGTGAGGAACACCTGATGCGGTACGCAGGTGAATACTGGGAGATCGACATCAAGGCGCCTGCGCTTCCTGAAGTCTATTGGTATTACTTTGCCGTCAATATCGGAGGAAAAGTCTGCTACTACGGTACCCAGGGAAGACGAACCGGAGGCATCGGCTGCGTATACAGCATGCAGCCCCCCTCCTATCAGCTGACCGTTTATGATCCCGGTTTGACCGTGCCCCGATGGTTTCAGAAGAGCATTTTATACCAGATTTTTCCTGATCGCTTCCGTCGCAGCGACGACGAAACGGCGCAAAAAGGCATCGCCTACCACCTTGCAAAAGGCCGCAAAGTTTATTTTCATGAAAATTGGGATGAAACGCCGCTTTTCGGTCCGCTGCCCGGTGAAAAGGATTACAATCCCTGCGATTATTTCGGAGGAACGCTCAAGGGCATTGAAGAGTCGCTCGAATATCTGCGGGATCTGGGTGTAGACGTTTTGTATCTGAATCCGATATTTGAAGCCGCCTCCAACCACCGCTATAATATCGCCGATTATTTCAGTATCGATCCCGTCCTCGGTACTGCCGCCGATTTTGATTCGCTTTGCCGCAAGGCCGCCGGGATGGGAATGCGCATTATTCTTGACGGCGTATTTTCACATACCGGTTCCGACAGCATTTATTTCAACAGAGAAGGCCATTACGAAGTTCTGGGAGCCGCCAACAGTCCGGATTCAGAGTATTATCCATGGTATGATTTCGAACACTACCCCGAAAAATACCGTTGCTGGTGGGGATTTTCTTCATTGCCCGAAGTCAATGAATTCGAAAAAAGCTGGCAGCAGTTCATCATTAGCGGCGAGGACAGCGTCATCAGGCACTGGCTCAAGGCCGGCGCCGGTGGATACCGTCTCGATGTGGCCGACGAACTGCCGGACGAAATACTGATGATGATATATAAGGCCGCGCGGCAGACCGATCCCGAAGCCGTGCTTCTCGGAGAGGTTTGGGAAGACGCGACCACAAAGTACAGTTACGGCGCCAAACGCCTGTACGCATTGGGCGGCATGCTCGACTCGGTCACCAATTATCCCTTGCGCAACGCCCTGATTGGTTTTTTAAACGGCAGGGCCGATGCCGAAGCGCTGAAATGCTTTCTGGTGGATCAGGCTGCCAATTATCCGCGACCCATGTATTACGCGCTCGCCAATCTGCTGTCGTCTCATGACGTGGAGCGGGTGCACACTGCTCTGAGTGTGCGCATGGATCCCCATGAACTTTCGCGGGAACAACAGGCCTCTTTCACAATCAGCGATGTTCAGAATCAAAAAGGTTCCCAACACCAGCGTCTGGCGGTTATCCTGCAATATGGTCTTCCCGGCGTGCCCTGCATCTATTACGGCGATGAAAAAGGCATGAACGGTTTCCTCGATCCCTTCAACAGGCAAACTTTTAAGGAAGGGGCGTGCGACATGACGCAGGATTACCGGCATCTGGCGCGATTACGTAAATCAGCCGACGCTCTGCAAACTGGTTACGCAGTGTTCTTTGCCCCCGATCCCGACTGTATCGGGGTATTGCGTTATGTTGTCTCAGGTCATGATGCGCTGGACCGGCCGGCACAGGAGGGGGTTTATTTTATAGCCGTCAATCGCGCAGATACCCCACGGACCGTTGTGTTCGATTTCCTGAACAGGAATCAGTTTTTTGCCGCTCAACATCAGACAATATTACGTTCTGCCTTTGACGGTCCGGCCTCCTGCCGGTTGACCGGAGAAAAATATCTGCTGGTCGACGGCCTGCTGGAAATTACGCTGAATGGCCTGAGCGCGGTCTGGCTGCAGATTGTCTAAATAGAATTGGAAGATGCAGAATCATCAAATTTTCTATCGGGAGTGAATGATGACGTATCAGGAAACATTTTTGCACTGGAAAAACAGCGTTCGGGAAGAATATCTATTGCGCGAACTGGAAGCCATCAAAAATGACGATTCATTGATCAAAGAACGGTTTCTTGGCGACCTGCCTTTCGGAACGGCGGGTTTGCGGGGTGTCATCGGAGCGGGAACCATGCGTATGAACCGCTATGTTGTCGGGCGGGTGACGCAGGGACTTGCCGACTATCTGCATGCCGACGGAAAAACGGGAAAATGTGTGGTCATCGCTTATGACTCAAGGCAGTTCTCAAGGGAATTTGCCCAAGAGGCGGCCTCGGTGTTTGCGGGAAACGGCATCAAGGCCTTTATCTTCAGAGAAATTACCAGCGTATCGGAACTGTCTTTCGCGGTTCGGCATTTAAAAGCAAACGGCGGAGTCGTCATCACGGCAAGTCACAATCCGCATGAATACAACGGATACAAAGTGTATGCCGCATACGGAGGACAACTCTCTCCGGAGGAGAGTCGGGCGGTGCTGAATTGCATTGGAAAGCTCGATCCGTTTACGGATGTCAAACGAATGAATTATGAAAGAGGTTTGACGGAAGGTCTTATTGTTGAAACAGGCAAGGAAATTGACAACGTCTACTACGATAAAATCGTTTCACTCTGCAAATCGGAAATCAAAGGCAGACTGAAAGTTGTCTACACACCCCTGCACGGGTCGGGTCTGCGTACGGCTGAAAACGTATTTCCCGCCGCCGGGCTCAACGATCTGCACATTGTCGAGGAACAAAGAATCCCGGATGGTCTTTTCCCGACGGTGAATTCTCCGAATCCCGAGGATCCCGATGCCATGAAAATGGCCATCGATCTGGCCGGACGTTTGGAGGCGGATATTGCCATCGGTACGGATCCGGACGCGGACCGTATGGGCGCGGCCGTGCGCCGTTCCGACGGTACATTTACCATGCTGACGGGCAATCAGATCGGATGTCTGCTGGTCAATTATTTACTGGAAAGACGCAGCGCCTCGGGCACGCTCCGACCATCGGATTATATTGTCAAGTCTTTCGTCTCCACCGATATGGCAGATGCTATTGCCCGCCATTACGGTGTAACTTCCCACACCGTCATGACCGGTTTCCGTTTCATCTCCGAACTGATTACAAAAAATGAACAACAGAACGGCGAGTTCATCTTTGGTTTTGAGGAAAGTTACGGATTTCTTGCCGGCAATTTTACGCGTGATAAAGACGGCGTGCTGGTGGCGCTGCTTTTATCCAAGGCAGCACAGTATTACAAAAACCAGTCCCTGACCCTGCTTGATGTGCTGGAAAAACTTTATAAAACGTACGGCTATTACGTCGAACACGTAAAGAATATCGCTTTCAAGGGGCTTGACGGCATGGACAAAATGAAGGAGATCATGAACGGACTGCGCGTCAGAACAATCGAATCCATCGAAGATTTTGCCGTGCTCTATCAGGAAGACTATCTTTCACGCAAGCGGACGGCTTCCGACGGCACGGTATCGGACATAACTCTGCCGGCAGCCGATGCCATCAAACTGATCCTGGAAAACTCTTCGTGGATTTGCATCCGTCCCTCCGGGACAGAACCGAAGATAAAAATATATTACTTCGTGCGTGAATCCACCCGCGAAGCGGCGGAAAACCGGGTCAAAAAAATATCAGCAGCCTTTGAACGGATCATCTAGAAACGCCGTCTGCTTCCGCAGGCTAACGAATTAACTGATGATACCGGCAGCAACTCAGTTGATGGGCGTGCCATCGTGCATGATATCTTGTCCCATCATTTCCGGTGTCACCAGAACAACCCCTTCGGCGCTGATATGAAAACGTGCGGCATCTGCGGCACGGTTTTCGCCGATGACGGTATTATCGGGAATGCGGGTCCCTTTATCGATGATGGCATGATTGATGCGGCAGTTATTCCCGATATATGCCCCGGGCAGCACGACACTGTCATTGACGATGCTGCAGGTTTCAACGCGGGTTGCATAAAAGATAACGGAGTTCCTGACCAGCGCTCCGGCGATAATGCAACCGTCGCTGATGAGGGAATTGATGGCCTCACCGCGTTTACCTTCATCGTCAAAAACAAACTTTGCCGGCGGTAGTTGAGCCTGATAAGTCCAGATCGGCCAATCCTTATCATACAGATTCAGTTCCGGTTTGATAGAACAAAGTTCAATGTTTGCCTTCCAGTATGCGTCCAGAGTACCCACGTCACGCCAATATCCTATTTCACCATCGTCGTTACGGTAGGGATAGGCAATTGCCACGCTGTTATGAATAATATGCGGAATGATGCTTTTACCGAAATCGTGAACGGAAGTTTTATCGTTGGCGTCGGCAATCAGCGTGTTATAGAGAAAACTCGTGGAAAAAACATAAATACCCATGGAGGCCAGCGCCGTATCCGGCTTGCCGGGCATGGCTTCCGGTTCAGCGGGTTTTTCGGTAAAACGGAAAATATGCATATTCTCATCGACTGACATCACACCGAATTCGCGCGCTTCCGGACGCGGCACCTCAATACAAGCCACGGTCATATCGGCCTTGGATGTGACGTGATGCATCAGCATTTTTGAATAATCCATTGTGTAGATATGATCGCCTCCCAGAACCAGTACATATTCCGGCGCGTGGCGGTGAATAATATCTATGTTCTGATATAGGGCGTCGGCTGTGCCCCGATACCAATCCTTGCTCATCCGCTGCTGGGCCGGAATAATCTCCACGAACTCGCCGATCTCGGCGCGCATGAAGTTCCATCCCTGCTGCAAGTGCCGGATCAGTGAATGCGATTTGTACTGTGTCAGCACGCCAATGCGACGCAGACCTGAATTGACGCAGTTGGAGAGGGTAAAATCAATCATTCGGTATTTGCCGCCGAAGGGCACCGCCGGCTTGGCGCGCCACTTGGTAAGTTCACCCAGCCGGGAACCCTCTCCTCCCGCCAGTACCAACACGAGTGTTTTGCGGGTGACTTCAGTGGCGATTTTTGTCTTGACGTAATTATAATGATCCAGGAGAATGGGCTGAGTTTCTTTGCTGCTGGTCATGAATCTTCTCCTCCCGGCAAGATTTGATGAAATTCAATTTTTGCTAATTTTAAGTATAGAGCAGCGCTTCATTGAATGTCAAGGACAATGAGGGTAAGATGCAACACTAGCAAAAAATCTATTCCAAAAGTTTCCTACAGATGTAGGTATATTATTGCGATAATTGCCGCGGCAAAAAGTATCCATCCCAACGATACGATAAAAGAGTGTCTTAATATAAAAAGCGCCGAATGACGCGAAAGCACCTCATTCGGTTTTTTGCTGCCGTTTATAAATACATCTTCATACAGAGAAAACAAATCCTTCGATAATGCGGCCTCCCACGCGGCGCCGATTTCCGCGCTGGCGACGCTTGGGTCTCCGCAGTAGCAGAACTCTTCCTTTTTCTGACCTTTCATGATCATGTTCTGTATCTTGAGAAGCCTTAACGATTCGTCAAATGTAACACCGCCGTTCTTGAGCATCCCGCCAACCAGAGGGATCTTTCTAATTATTCCGTCCAAAAATTGTCCGAGCTTTTTAAAAAACGGGGACAACTGTATATTTGTCGGTCCCAACTTTTTGTACTCAGGTGTCACCCATTCCGGATGTTTGGCGAGCATAATCGAAGTCTCCCAACCGGCGGCATGTTCCAGGTCGATGAGGCCGATTTTTTCCGCCTCTGACAGTTTCCTTCCCAGTTCCTTTTCCATTTCAGGAAACTTTTTCCCGTAAATGTAGTCCTGAAAGACCAGAGTTCCCGGGGATATCATTTTCATATGGTACTTTCTGTTGCATGTGCGGCAGGCGTCATCCATCGCGATATTATGCGCCAATCCGCCGTGAGCTGTTGTCAGGACCAGATTTTTGAATCCCCATCCGGAAAGAGCGCGTCCGTAATCCACGAGCGCCCGGTATACCGTAGATCGTGAAAAGTTAATGCTGCCGGGAAGAGGAAGCTCATCTGCCCCAATGTTGAGGAGCGGCAGAATAACCACTTTCCAGTCCGTATGCCTGTCCGCGAACAGATTTCCCGAATATTCAGCCATGACTTCGGCGCCGAGCATGTCGGCGCAGTTCGCCAGGTGACGTCCGTGAACTTCCAGCGCTCCAACAGGAAGGATAAACAAAGTTTTTCCCCGGTCGAGTTTTTCAAATTCCGGCAGATGCATTTGAGCCGCGTACAACAGATTGTCTTTGTCCTGTTTTGTTTTTAAATGATTCCGGACAGACCCTTCGTTAATCATACAAAGCCGTTCCTCCCTTTGAATATTATACACAATATAATATTTTGATGTTCAATATTTTCCCTTCCGTTAAATGCAAAATATACAATTAATTATTTTAGAATAAGTTATAATTTACAGTTTATCATAATATTGACAATATGAAAAATAATGATTGTCAACTGTAATTATCAATGAGGTAATTTCAAACTTGATATATCTTTTTTGATTATGTATATTAAATTTTCTTTAGGAATTAGTCGATGTTTTTGATGCCGAGCCATTCGAGGGCGTTTCTTCTATCTTTGAAAAATTCAACTTCCACACCGCGATTATAAGCGGCATTTGTGAATAAATCGGTCGATTCATCAGGAACATAGCCGTATAGGCAGATCGCCAACTTTAAACCCGGTATAGATTCCTATACTTTTTCTCCTGATCGAAATGAGTCAAGAAAACTCATTTCTCTCTTAGGGGCGGGGCCTTCATGAAGGGCTTTCAGACATTTATGTATTTTACATGCTTGGGATAATTCTGTCCAAAATTTGTTCAGGTTTTCCATGGTGAGTTTATAGTCCGGCTGATGCGTGATATGGATGTATTCGCCTTTGAAACTAAAAGAGAAATATGAACTCATGATATAATTCCTTAACTCGGGTAAATCAATTTATCATGATTGATTATTTTTGTATATTGCAAAATAAGTCGGACACTTGCATATCTCGCGTCCTGCGAATAATTGTCGATATGGGCAATTTGCAGTCTTTCTATCCACAAGAAAAAGAACATTTCCCCCGTCAGCATAATTAACTTCGCACATAAATGGTTTCTTGCATGTCGCATTTTTCAAACACGCGAAATCATTTTGACATTCCGTTGTCTTTCTTCAGGTTAAAGAAAAGTTAAGGAATTCCGTTCCTTAATTCTCCATTTTGAAGACTACAGAAAACTGCGACTTCTGAGGTGTTGACAGTACTCAAAATAACTCTTTAAACAGGTAAAAATCCGGTTGCCGGAATTATTAAACCTTTACATATCAAACGAACATAGTTACCGCCGGAAATCATATCGAAATCTCCCACAATATGTAGTAGTAATATTTTGCTTGACATACAACATATAGAATGTTAAAAGCGCACCGGCTTTATATCAAGAATAGTTTTCCTTTGGGTCTTCTGAAATTCTTCCTGGCTTGATCGGTGTGCGGCAATAAAGACATAAGCGTATCCCACTCTCCAGCGAGAGTGTATATATAGAGGAGCTACGGGTAGGCAAAGGTAGCCATAACCCAATCTGTGCGAAGAGCGATTTTTGCTCTTTCAACACAAGGAGGTCATTATGACAAGAATAAACCTATTAGTAGCAAAAGTTGTGCTTTTAGGAATTTGTATTCTATGTGTTTCTTCCGTTAGTGTATGGGCGGAGGAAATCAAAATATCAGTGACAGCGTACACGTTGCAGGAGTGTTACCACAACAAGGGCAAGACGGCTTCCGGCCAGATGGTCAGACCGGGCATAGTGGCCGTCTCCCGGGACCTGGAGCGAAAAGGATTGAAACTGGGAACCAAAATTCAAATAGCGGATCTGGGGACTTTTGAAATCACGGATCGCACCAGTTACAAGAATCGTGGTAATATTGACGTCTATATGCTTTCGTACCCGAAGGCATTGCGATTTGGCAGACAGAAGTATACTTTGGTGCTGAACCGGGGGAAAATAAATCCGGTATACGGCAAGAGAAGTATGTTTGCAGTGTAGATTAATTTTTTAAAATACCATCCGGGGGTATATGCTCCTCACCCCCGGATGGTAAAATCTCCAAGCACTTGTCCTCATCCCGCAATAATCAATTCTGCAAAGTCACTGAATGTCCTTCGCTGGTGGAGCATTACCTGAATGACGGAGGTGGATGCTGTTTAATTAAATATTCACACCTGAAAGTTATATGTTATAATTAAAATCAAAAACGGATTTAAATCAGGGGTAGTAAACCATGAACAGTCTTTTTGAAAAAATCAAAGAGGATTTAAAAAAAGGAATCGAGGAAGGGGTTTCCGCATTAAAAGACGGAGCGAATGCCTTTTACGGGAAAGTTGACGAAATCAAGGCGGCAGCCAAAAAACAGTATGATATATTTGATTTGCAGACAAAGATACAGAATGAGATGACGAAATTGGGCGGCAGGGTTTACGATGTATATAACAGCAATAAAAGCATTGATGAAGACAAGAAGGTAAAAGCCGCGTTTGCCAGAATCAAAAAACTCGAATGGCAGTTGGGCAAAATTGAAGGGATGAAAAACGAAAAGGCCGCTTCGCCCCCCCCAACTGAAGTTAAAGCAAAAGCTCTCCCGAAGGCGGCAAAGAAGACGGCGGCGAAAAAAACAACGAAGAAAAAATCTGAAAAAATAGATCTCCACTAGTAAGAATTTTTTCTGGAATGTAATATCATTTTTTTTGGAGAGATAAAAAGATGACAAAGATCAATTTTAAAAAAATTTAATTATTTCTATGCTATTTGGTGTTTTTATAACTTCTTTTGCATTACTTGGGAATTGCGATTCATCACAGGATGAATACAACATGGCGGTGACAAAATGGACATCCTACAAAGATGTTTACAATTGGCTCGAAAATAATTTCAGTTATGATTATGGAAGAAAAGGCCGTTCAGGTAAAGAGCCACTGAGTCCTGCCGAATTTTTCAAGCTCAAAAAAGGTGCGTGCTATGATTCCGCGAATTTTGTCATAGACGCTCTCAACAAAATAAATCCCAAGTATAAAGCGCGGCCGGTATTTGTTAAAAACAAGCTGGGACCTCCCCATCACTGGGTCACCGCTTTCACACTGGACGGCAAAATGTTCATAATGGATTATGGCACGAGCGCCGCTTGGGAAGTCATGCGGGGCATTCACGGACCCTATAAATCCCTAAGCGAGTATCAGGATTTCCTGTTTTCTCTAAAAGTAAGGAATTTTATGGTGGAAGATGTGGTGTACCGTGATATTAGCCAGCATTAGACAACAATTCATTGTGTCCACTATATCGGGAAAAGTACAATAAAAAACATGGCCAATAAATAATACACGACCTGTCGCCGGTAAAGACCCGCGCTTGAGCGCGGGTCTTTAATTTGCATTTTGCGGAAAATACTTATTTGACTTGCAAAATCATTCTTCATATACTGACACCATGAAAAAGGGAGCTCTTATTAATTGGTTTGAGTACATGCTGTCCGGTGTATCGTTCAGAAATGGTTCAGAAGTATCTTTTTTGCGGCGCATCTTTATCTGTTTCACGGCTTGTCTGTTCATCGGCATTATCCGGCTTCCGGTTGCGGCGCAGGAAAAACAAAAGGAAGCGGTTCCGCCGACACGGACGATCTACCTCACATTCGATGACGGACCTTTGCAAGGAAGTGAAGATGTGAATGATGCCGTTCTTCGCGAGAAGATAAAGATAAATGTCTTTGTTGTGGGTCTCAATATTCAACAAAGTAAGCGATTGGAAAAATATCTTCATCTATACGAAGAGAATTCATGGATAGAAGTCGGCAATCACAGTTTTAGCCACGCCCATAATGACTACTCCGCTTTCTATAAAAATCCTGACACCGTATTACAGGATTTCCTCAAGAATGAGAAGACACTCAACCTTGCCGGCAAATTAGCTCGAATGCCGGGAAGAAATATGTGGCGCCTGAATGACCGCAGTATTGACGACGTTAAGAGCGGATCCAAGGCGGCAAATATACTCTTTGTCAACGGTTTTAAAGTTTTTGGATGGGATCTGGAATGGCGCCACGATCCCACGAGTGGTGTTCCCATCCAGACGGTGGACGATATGCTCAGCCTGATCGAAAAGTACTTTTCGGAAAAACGAACCGTCACGGAGAATCATCTTGTGATCCTCTGCCATGACGAGATGTTCCGGAAGAGTTGGGAAGAGAGCGAACTCAAACAGCTCATCGATAAGCTACGGGCCAAGGGCTTCAACTTTGGGCACCTGAGCGAATACCCTTAGGAACTTTTTAAAGCCGTTTGTTAGTAAGCGCAGTATATCTTTCTTCCTCCATCTCCAAATTAAAGTGTAAAATAAAAAGTTGCTCCCTGATTAGGCTTGCCTTCTATCCAGGCTTCACCTCCATGACGGCTGATAATCCGCTTGACGATGGTCAACCCAATGCCCGTTCCGGGGAATTCTTCATCTTTATGCAGACGCTGAAAAGGTGCAAATAATTTATCCGCATACTCCATGTCGAAACCGGCTCCGTTATCTCGAATGAAAAATATTTTCTTGCTGTTTTTACTTGTCGTTCCGAACTCAATTTCCGCATTTTCCTCTTTCCCAGTAAATTTCCAGGCATTGCTCAGCAAATTCTCCAAAACCATGCGCATTAATCTCGGATCCGCCGATGCCTGGAGTCCCGGGGCTATTATGACGTTCACCTTACGTTCAGACTGATATTTCCTAAGGTCTTCCATTATGGATTCGGCTATATTAGTAAGGTTTACTTTTATGATGTCCATTTCCATTTGCGTTACTTTGTAAAGCTTCAGCATGTCTTCGGTGAGTTCTCCCATATGCTCCGCAGCCGCTTTGATTCTCGTCAGATAATCCTTGCCCTGAGCATCAAGCCTGTCCTTATAATCTTCCAAAATTGCCTGGCTGAATCCGTTAATCGTTCTTAATGGGGCCCGTAGGTCGTGAGAAACCGAAAAGGAATAGGCTTCCAATTCTTTGGTGCGTTCGCGCACGCGCTGTTCCAGTGTTTCGTTGAGCTTTCTGATTTCCTCATCCGCCCGCTTGCGCTCGGTGATATCTTCAACGTGCACCAAAACAAGATCATTCGGCACAAAGGAGTATGTGACTACAGTATACCGTCCGGGCATGAAACGCTCAGATAATATTTCTTGTTTGATGCTTACCTGTTCTTCAAGGCATTTGCGAAGGTTTTGCAGAATGTCCTGCCGCTCGCTATACATTTCGCTTGCAGTTTTATTGAGGAACTTCCGTGCATTTCCTTCTGATGCAGTGTCCGCTGCAATATTATAGTCTACAAGCACAAAATCCTCGCCCTTCTTCTGCCATGTAAATGTCGGAATTGAACTTCCCTGATATTGCGCCTTAAAACGCTCTTCACTTCTTCTGAGAGATTCTTCAGCTTTTCTGTGCTCGGCAATTTCCCATGCTACATCCGCTAAATATGTAACAAGCTCTATGTCTTTTTCGTTGTAGTCCGACGGTTTGTTGCCCACGCCCAGTACCGCCACAATGCGTTCATTACGCATTATCGGCACCACAAGCTCACGGACGACCTTAGCATGTCCATCAGGCATTCCTTTTCGGTGTGGCAGAGAGGCATAGTCGTTGTGAATGACTGGGCGGCGTTGATGTATGCAATCCACCCATACGCCGGCCCGCTCAATGCTGTAATGACTTCCTGTCCCTTCCGCCGTGCAAAATTCATTGAGCGTGCGGGTTGACCACATCTGCAGGGAAAGCGTCTTTTGATCCTCCTCAACAAAATGATAAAAACCAATTGGACTGCCCGTAAGTCCGCCGATTTCGTCCAGCGTCTTTTGCAGAACCTCTTCCAATGTGTGCTTCATGGAAAAGTCCAGCAATCGCATCCGTAACTGAATCAATTCTTCAGCCCGCTTACGTTCGGTGATATCCGAGATGAACATCTGGATGGCAGGCCTGCCTGAATATTCGATCACATTGGTATGCACATCAGCCCAGTACACGGAACCGTCCTTAACAACAAAACGGCACTCATTTCTCGCCGGTTCCACATGACCGTTAAGACGGCTGAGCATGCGGTTCCACACCACGTTACGATCATCGGGATGAATCAACGCCTGCATCTGTTGCGGTGAGAGAGACGTCATTTCAACGAAGTTGTATCCCGATTTCTCCAACAGCATATTGTTCACATAGGCTATATGTCCGTCTTGAATTATCAAAATACCGAGGAGTGATTGATCCATGATCGACCGGTATTTTAATTCCGACTCTTCGAACACTTTTTTGGCTTGCTTGCTCTTTTGGGAAGTCTTTTGGGATTTGGTAATACTTATTTTGTCGTTTTTTTTCATTATCACAAAACCATTTGCTTATTTAGATAACGACCAAACGTATTGTTGAATTATAATTGACGTTAAAAGGTTATACAAAGAATTATTATATGTCAAAGCAAATAATAACCAAATGTTGGGTTTATTTTTTGCCGTCTGGCGTGAATTATGTTCATTACGGCTTGAAAGAAAGCATGTTCATGAAAAATCTTAAATAATCATTTTCAGGAAGGAAAAATGTTTGTCTTTTGTTCAGTTTTTGTTCAGACATTATCTAAATCAAATATAATGATCATAAATAGATATGGCGGGAGTGCATGGGAATCGAAAACTTGCAATCCACTGTAAGTTTCTGAATTAACATAACGCTTTCTTGCCTATCGGATTGGCAAGGATATTATCACAAAATCGTTGTTGAATAGTGGTTTGAATTGTGGATTTCACAAATCTTCAGTTTTTGGAAGTTGATGAAATTGATGATTACTTGAAAGAAAGTATATCCGATGCTCATGATAATACTCCTCTGGATAAATCATTGTCAGGCTTGTTTCCGGGAGAACAGGAAGATGATTTAGAATTAGAGATTGTTTCTGATGGAAAAACAAAGCGCACGGCCCGTTCATAGAGCAGGTAATCCCATGCCCGGTTGATTAAAACCATAACCCGGTTGCGAAAACCGATGAGATTAAAAAGATGGATGACCAACCACATCACCCAGGCAAAAAATCCAGTAAATGTCCGCGAACCGATGGCGACTCCGGCGGCTTTGCGGCCGATGGTTATCATTGAACCGTGATCCTTATAGATGAAAGGTTGTGACGACGGCCCCGCAATCTGTCTTAATATGTTTTGTGCAGATGCAACGCCGGATTGAATGGCCACTTGTGCGACCATTGGCAGGATTCGCTGACCATCGTTGATTGCCGCTAGATCACCGATCACATAAATATTCTGCTGATTATGAATCTGTAGCGTCTCTTTAACTGCCATACGGCCATCATGTGTAACCAAATATTTGAAGCGGCGGCAAATCCTTCTGCCTTAACGCCCGCCGTCCAAACAACAGTGCCCGTCTCAATCTACTCCGTATCTTCTAAAACTACTCTGTCTGGATATACCTCGGACACAGCTTTTTTTAGGCGCACATCCACACCCATTTCCCGTAGTTGTCTGGCTGTATAATCTCTGACGGTCGAAGGCATGGACAAAACCAATTGTTCCGCCGCTTCAATTAGAATTATCCGCGTTTCGGAAATATCAATATTCGGGTAATCTTTTGTCAGTGGACCGTGAATAAGTTCCGTAAGGGCTTCTGCGTATTCCACACCGGTCGCATCGCCGTCAACGATAACAAATGTCAGCAACAATTTTTTCTTTTCGCATTCTTTTCTCTCGTCGCCGCCTCAAAGCAGCAGATAATATGATTCTTCAAGGCGACGGTTTCTTCCAGTGTTTTGAGAAAATAGGCGTACTCTTCGACACCTGGCACACCGAAAGTTGATGTGACACTACCGTTTGACAGAATCAGGTAATCATAAGATATGTTTTCACCATCCGTTTCAATTTGATGATTCTGCAAATCAATCCGCCGCGCTTGTGCCAGAATAAAATCTGTATTCGATATTTTCCAAAAGATGTTGCGCGCTGGATAGGGAATGTCTTCGGCAGTGAGTTCGGCAGCGGCTACCTGATAAAGAAGAGCCAGAAAGGTGTGATAATTATTGCGGTCTATCACTACAACATCTACGGACTGATTTGCCAGTGTGCGTGCTGCTCACAGGCCTTCGAAGCCGGCACCGATGATTACAACCTTTGGTATTTTACTTGAATTTATATTATTCAACAATTCATTTACCGATTATTTTTGAAGGCTGATTTGCGATTATTAATGTTATAGAATGCTTTTCTGCCAAGAAAGTTTGCAGTGTCACTTAGATCTTCTTCTATGCGAAGAAGCTGATTATATTTGGCTAATCTTTCCGAGCGGCAAACAGAACCGCTCTTAATCTGGCCGCAGTTGGTAGCGACAGCTAGATCAGCCATAAAGGTATCTTCTGTTTCTCCTGACCGATGCGATACAATACATGTGTAACCAGCTTCTTTGGCACGTTCAATTGTTTCTAGTGTTTCGGTCAGTGTTCCAATCTGATTTAATTTAATTAGAATGGAATTAGCTACGCAGAGAGAGATACCTTTTTCGAGCCGCTTAATATTGGTTACAAAAAGATCATCGCCAACAATCTGAACTTTACTGCCAAGCTCATCGGTTAAATATTTCCAGCCAGTCCAATCATCTTCTGCTAACCCGTCTTCAATTGAAATAATCGGATATTTTTTAACAAGTTCGGCATAGAAACTGATCATATCTTCTACAGATTTTTGAGGTTTCTTTTCCGAGGATAAAATATATTTCCCCTTGCAAAAAAATGAACTCGCAGCTGCATCAAGCGCAATCATCATGTCTTGTCCAGGACGGTAGTCTGCTTTTTCAATGGCAATCATTATGAGTGATAGAGCTTCTTCATTTGATTTTAAATTAGGAGCAAATCCACCTTCATCACCAACGGAAGTATTGTAGCCTTTGCTTTTGAGCACTGACTTTAAAGAATAAAAGACTTCCGAATTCATTCTAATGCCTTCTTTAAAACTGGGCGCTCCCACGGGCATAATCATAAATTCCTGAATATCAACATTATTGTCAGCATGCTGTCCGCCGTTTAGAATATTTGACTGAGGCACGGGCATGTCTTTAGCATGGATACCTCCTAAATATCTGTAAAGTGGCAGACCGGATATTTCAGCTGCCGCTTTTGAGCAAGCAAGAGAAACAGCAAGAATTGAATTGGCGCCTAATTTGCCTTTATTGGCTGTTCCATCTAGTTCAATCATGGCAAAATCAATTTTACTCTGCTGACGACAATCCATGCCAATTATTGCCGGACTGATTTTATATATAATATTCTTCACAGCATTTTCTACGCCCAATCCGTTATATCTTTTTTTATTACCGTCGCGTAATTCCAGCATTTCATGTTCACCCGTGGAAGCGCCGGAAGGTACAGACGCTCTTCCTCGAATTCCCGATGCTGTTGTAACTTCCACTTCTACAGTTGGTTTACCTCGTGAATCAAGAATTTCTCTTGCATGTATATTTATAATCTCAGGCATATATACTCCTTTTATGCTTTTGCAGTAGAAAATACTAATTTATCACAATTTGCATTTGAAATATACTGCGTCTACAAGACCATGCGGTTTAATGTTTTCAGGAACAAAAGAAAATGCAATTATATCGGCAGGCAAGAGTATAAAAATAATACTCAGATGCTGCAGGTATATTTTATGAAACTTTCGCAGAATGCCCCGCCATTAATGGCGGGGCATTCTGCGGTGCAGGGGTAAGGGGGATGCAATCCCCTCCTTGCTGTTAAAGATACCCCGCAGCTTGCTGCGGGGAGAGTTCATTGGAAACCGAAAGATTTTCACTATTCTAATAAAATAAATATTATACTTGCGTATTAATGTACTACAAAATATATGTTATAATGTTTTTAATACACATAGGCATTATTGGGAGGTTGAGATATGAACGTAAAAGGCATCATTTTTCTTACAGGAAAGACTACTATCGTTGAAGCTTTTGGCGAGGAGCAATGGAATGCCTTTATGCCAAAACTTGCGGCAAAGGATCAATTTTACAGCAACGCAATTTGGTCCGTTACTGCCATTCCGATGGAGAAATTCATCATTTTTCTTGACGAAATGGTTAAGGAATTTTTCAACAACGATATGATGCAGTACGTGACGTTTGGAAAAGTAGCCGCTCAATTTGCCCTGTCGTCTGAAGGGCCCTACAAAGCTTATCTGCTCACAAAAGATATTAAACAGTTCGTTGACCTGGTCCTGCCTAAACTCTGGTCGACCTATTTTGACGAAGGTAAAGTTACCACACTGCTTAAGGACAATATCGTTCATCTCAAAATCACCGGGATTCAAATCAAACATTCTTACTTCGAAAAACTCCTTATGGGTTACTATCGACAGGCCCTCAAAATTTTCGGGAAGAAAACTGTCGCGAAACAGGTCAGAAGTCTTTCATCGGGCAATGATGATATTTATTTCCAGTTTGAATTAAAGGATTCTTGACCATAAAATATGATGGACGGTATCGAAGACTGTCGGGCACAAATAATGTTTATTACTGATTGTAATCTAGCATAAATTTATAAATTGTGGATTTCAGGAAGTTATCAATTGCCTTGACACTCATTACAAGGTCAAGTTCTGCTTGTGGCATATAATAAGGAGAAGTGCTTGCTGATTTTATCTGCTGTTGTTCTTTATTTTTTCATCTTATTGAGTCTTGACTGCGCCTCCTCGTGCCCTTGCGCAGCCGCTTCACCGTACCAAACCTCTGCCGAAACAGAATCCCGTCTAACGCCTCTGCCTTCTTCCAGTATCAAACCAATATTGAACTGTGCATCGGCAATTCCTTTTTCAGCGGCTTTTAGAAACCACCTTGCAGCCTCGGCATAGTCCTGCAATCCCTGACTGTACATCAGTCCCATATGATACTGGGCATCGGCATGGCCCTGTTCAGCAGCCTTGAGATACCATTTGGTTGCCGCAGAATTGTCCTGATCAACGCCTCTGCCTTCTTCGTATACCAAACCCAGATAGAACTGTGCAGATACGATTCCCTGTTCAGCCGCCTTGCGACACCATTTGATGGTCTCTGCGTTGGTCTGCAGAACACCTCCGCCGGTTTCGTACATTGTGTTTAGATTATTCCTGGCGTCCTCATTACCCTGTTCGGCAGCTTTTAGAAACCATTTAATTGCCGCTGTATTGCTTTGCCCGACGCCTCTGCCGTTTTGAAACATCATACCCAATTTATTCTGGGCAACAGCAATACCTTTTGCGGCCTCTTTGATAACAGTCTCTGGATTATCTTCCGGAATCTCTTTTTCTAATACCGCACCCGTAAGGGGTTTTTCGTCTGCTGTCCCTTTTTCTTCAACCTTGCCGACTGGCTCCGGCTTGTATTGTTCAACATCTTTATCTTTTTCTAATATAAAACCAGTAACGGGATGTTCTTCTGTAATTCCTTCTTCTTCAACCTCACCGACAGCCTCCGTTTCATCTTGCACAACATCTTTGGTTTCATCCGACACCAAATGAACATCGGGTTGTTCATCTCCATTCCCTTGTTCTTCAACTTCGCTGACAGCCTCTGTATGATCCCGCGGAGCACTCTTATTTTCATCTAATACCAAATCAGTTATTGGCTGTTCGTCTGTAGTTCCTTTTTCTTTAATCTGACTGACAGCCGCCGGCTTGTCTTGCGCAACATCTTTACTTTCTCCCAAGTCGCTAGTGACATTCGCATTTTTGCCCAACGGAATATCGTACATCAAGCTCAAATTGGACTTGGCATCAGCATGACCCTGTTCGGCGGCCTTGAGATACCATTTGACGGCTTCAGCCTGATACATCATACCAAGACTATTCTGGGCATCGGCATTACCCTGTTGGGCAGCCTTGAGATACCAATCTATTGCTTTAGCATCGTCCTGCGGTACACATTCACCATTCTGGTACATCATCCCCAGATTATGCTGAGCATCGGCATTACCCTGTTGGGCAGCCTTGAGATACCATTTAATGGCTTCAGCATAGTTTTGCGGGACCCCTTTACCATGCTGGTACATCATCCCCAGATTATTGCGGGCATCGGCATGATCCTGTTCTGCGGCTTTGAGATACCATATCATGGCTTCAGCATAGTTTTGCGGAACACCTTTACCATGCTGATACATCATACCGAGGTTATTCTGGGCATCGGCATGACCCTGCTGGGCGGCCTTGAGATACCATTTGATGGCTTCAGCTCTGTCCTGAGAAGTCCCTTTGCCGTTCTGGTATATGATACCCAGTTGATTTTGGGAATCGGCATGGCCCTGTTCGGCAGCCTTGAGATACCATTTGATGGCTTCAGCCTCGTTTTTCGCAACGCCTTTGCCGTTCTGGTACATCGTGCCCAGTTTATTCTGAGCATCAACATGACCCTGTTCGGCGGCCTTGAGATACCATTTGATGGCTTCAGCCTCGTTTTGCACAACGCCCCTGCCATACTGATACATCATGCCCAGCTCATTCTGGGCATTGGCATGGCCCTGTTCAGCGGCCTTGAGATACCATTTGATGGCTTCAATATCGTTTTGAGGAACACCAGTACCCTGCTGATACATTTTACCCAGTTCATTCTGGGACTCATCATGGCCCTGTTCGGCGGCCTTGAGATACCATTTCACGGCCTCGGCATTATCTTGAGGAACACCTTTACCCTGCTGATACATCATCGCAAGATTATTCTGGGCATCGGCATAACCCTGCTCAGCGGCCTTGAGATACCATTTCATGGCCTCGGCATCATCCTGAGGAACGCCCTTGCCATGCTGGTACATCATGCCCAGCAGGTTTTGAGCGGAAGCATCACTGGCATCGGCCAGCTTCCTGTATAGTTTATCTTCTTTACTGCCCATATTGAACCAAACTCTTATCCACTTAGTAACACTTAATATGCTTTCTTATAAAAAAGTGTTGAATGCCTCTTTAAAAGAAAGACGGTTGCATAGTATTATAATGTATTAAATAAAATAGCATTTGGCAAGTCTGATTTCATCTATAATAAAATTCAATAAAAAGGGGCTGATTTCACTGACATCAGCCCCTTTTTCTATGTTTTCTATTTCCGGTTAGTTATTCTTTAAGCGCTCCGGTAAAATTATCCGGCACCACTTTGATGGCTGCCGACTCATTGAGCATGATGCATTCCATCTTCCCGAAATACTTGGGATATTCCGAACCGATAAAGAACTGTGATGACAGCACCCTGCCGCTGTAATAGGCGGCCTCATTGTTTTCCGAAATCATTTTCTGCCTCTGATCACCTTTGGCATCTCCCAGAATGGCTTTCATCTTCGGTATGGTAATGGTCAAACTCCACAGGTGCAGCCAGGCCAGAATAAGCGGAAAGAAAGCCTGCTGCAGCGGCGTTGCATTTAACACCAGAGCCATGTACTTGCCTTCCTTCATCTGACCCTGCATCATACTGATGACTTCTTCAAGCTTCTCGAAACCGCGTTTGACCGGAGCAATGTATTTATCATCAACAACGCCCTTTGCTTTTTCAATAACCTGGGCGATATGTTTTTTCAGGATAGAGTAGTTATACATTTCCGGATTCATGAGAATCTTGCGCATTTGCAGATCAAGCGACTGGATGGCGTTGGTGCCTTCATAGATAGAGAAAACCTTTACGTCACGGGCGTACTGCTCAACGGGATACTCCTGGCAATAGCCATACCCGCCGTAAACCTGCATGGCTTCAGCGGTTACCAGCCATCCGGCATCCGAAATGCCGGCCTTGACGATGGGGGTAAGGATTTCGACGATAGCCGTTGCTTCCTTGACTTCCCCGGCATCTGAAGACTGATGCATGATATCCTCGTTATAGGCAAGGAAAAGTGTGAGCATCCGCATGCCCTCAATGGTACTCTTCATGTAAAGCAGCATGCGCTTGACATCGGGATGCTCGATAATCGCGACCTTCGGCGCGCCGGGATTCAGCATCTGAGTGATATGCGACCCCTGGATGCGGTTCCGGGCATACGTGACGGCGTGCATGTATGCGGCGCTGGAAACGGCTTCAGCCTGAACACCTGTATGGATGCGGGCCGCGTTCATGAGCTTAAACATGACCTTCATGCCTTCGCGCTCATTTCCCAGAAGATGGCCGACGCACTTGCCGTTGTCGCCGAAACTGAGTGACGACGTGGCGTTTCCTTTCAGCCCCATCTTGTGTTCGACGCCAGTGCAAATCACATCATTGCGTTCGCCCAGCGATCCGTCTTTGTTGAAAAGAAATTTCGGCACCAGGAAAATTGAGATTCCCTTTGTTCCTTCGGGATCGCCCTCGATTCTGGCCAGCACCGGATGAATGATGTTGGGGGTTAAATCGTGTTCGCCGTTCGAGATAAATATCTTCTGTCCGGTAATGAGATAGGTGCCGTCGCTTTGCTTTACGGCCTTGGATTTCAAAGCCCCGACATCGGAACCCGCACTTGGTTCGGTCAGACACATCGTGCCACCCCACTCCCCGGATATCAGTTTGGGAAGATACATTTCTTTCACTTCTTCCGAACCAAAAAGCGCAATGATGTGCGCCACGCCGGTGATCGCGCCGCAATACATGGTCAATGATGTGTTGCCCGCGTTAAAATATTCCGCGGCGGCCATGGAAATACTGGAGGGCATGCCCATCCCCCCTATTTCCGGCGGAAACGACAGGCTCTGGAAACCCGCTTCCACGTAGGCATTGAATCCTTTGCGGAACGATTCAGGCACCTTGACTTCATGGGTCTTGGGATTAAACTGCAATCCGGTCTTATCACCGTCAGCATTGGACGAATAGAATTGATCAATGGCAATTTTTTCCGCGAGATTCAGAATGTCATCGTACACGGACTTATCAAAATCTCTAAACCTGTCAAAACGGTTTAATTTTTCCAGTTCCAGCATTTCAAAGAGAATAAACCGCACATCTCTTGAATCTACTAATTGATTTAACGACATAAAAACCTCCTTAATGATAACGGTTGATAAAACTAAATCTAAACCTGTATATTTAAAACCAACATTCCGGTTTTATTGCAAACATTTTTATGACCGCCGGTTGTCTTTTTACTGATCATATTAATATTACTGCAATATATTATCCGTTTTTCTCCCCAAATTGATTGATTTTAACATAGTTTAGCCTCATAATGATATTCACATATCATAGTCTTACTATGAAATCAAATATTACTTGACAGTCTAACTATGATTTTGTATATTAAAACAAAAGTCATTGAAAGGCAAAATGATGACCGATAAAAACAAAACCAAGACCAGAAAAGACCGGATTATGGATGCCGCCCTGCGCATCTTTGCCGAGAAAGGTTTTCAGAACGCGACCATTACCGAAATCAGTAAGGCAGCCGGGGTTTCCGAAGCAACCATTTATGAGTATTTCGGCACCAAGGAAGATCTTCTTTTTGCCATTCCCGAAAAGATAACCAATGAAACCTTTGAGGCATCATCAAAAGTCATTCCATATATAAAAGGAGTTGAGGGAAAGATAAGGGCTATACTGCTTTTTTATGTTCAGCTTTACCAATCCAATCCAAATTACTCCGCCCTGGTTTTGCTCCAATTGATGTCGAACAAACGATTTCGCCATACACCCGCTCATGCCGCGATACGCAAATCGTCTCATGCCCTTCTGGACTGCATCAAAGAAGGAATTGCCGACGGCACGTTTAAAAAAGACTCCAATCCTTATTTGATTCGTTCCATGTTCATGGGCACCGTCGAGCACTTATTTATCCACTGGCATATGCAGGGAATGCCGAAGCGCAAAACAAGCATCGTGGATATGCTCGATTCTTTAATCGAAATCGTTTTGGAAGGAATACGCGCCAAGAAAGAAGAATCCGGTATGACATTTTGCCTGAAACTGGAAGATGCCGGCGTCTTAGAAAAAATTATGAAGAAAAAAGATGGAGGAATATCCTCAAAAGATAAAACCAAATAATCATTTTCAACAAAAAGAGGTATTACCATGAGAACAAGAGAACAATACATTGCAGGGCTCCGGAAGATGAGACGGAACCTATATCACGACGGCGAAAAGATCGACCGTGATGACGAGATTCAGGCCCCCGTGCTCAACGTGATGGGGATTACTTTTGACGCCGTTAATGATCCCGAATTGAAAGATCTGTGCACCGCCAAATCGCATCTGACGGGAGAAACGATCAACCGCTTCTGCCATGTCCATCAAAGCACGGACGATCTGCATAAAAAACAGGATATGACCCGCGCCCTGTGCCGGAAGGCCGGTATGTGCATTCAGCGCTGTATGGGCACGGATGCCCTCAACGCCGTCAATGCCGTTTCCTTCGAGGCAGACAAGGTGAACAGCGGGAATACTTCGTACCACAAGAACTTTCTCAAATGGCTTGAAAGATTCCAGAAAGAAGATCTCGTGGGAAGCTGCGCCCAGACCGACATGAAGGGTGAGCGTATGAAGCGCCCTGCAGAGCAGACGGACCCGGACATGTACGTCCACGTTGTAGAGAAAAAGAGCGACGGGATCGTCGTCCGGGGTTGCAAACTCCACATTTCCGAGGCGTCGATCTCCGATGAGATTCTTGTGGTTCCTACCCGCGCCCTGGGTTCCGACGAGAAAGATTACGCAGTGGCCTTTGCCGTTCCCTCCGATTATGAAGGAATCAAGCAGGTTGTCTCCATCCACAACCAGCACAAGCGCAAACACATCAAGCGCGGCATAGACATCGGTTACTCCGACTCCTACATCATCTTCGAAGATTGTTTCATTCCCTGGGAACGGGTCTTTCTCTGCGGCGAAAATGATCATGGCGGCCTGTGCGCCCTGCTGTTCGCTCTGTTCCACCGCCATAGCTACTCGGGATGCAAACCCGCCATCGGTGATGTCTTCCTGGGCCTGGCGGCCCTTGCGGCTGAATACAACGGCATCGAGAAAACGCCACATGTTAAGGAAATGCTGGCAGAAATCATCAAGATTTCCGAGCTGGGTTATGCCGCTGGCTTCACGGCCTCCAGCCTGGGCAAGCCCGAAGTCATCATCCCGGGTATGGGCAGTTGCCCCTACGGTCCGGGCAGCTACATCCCCAACTCCATCTACTGCAATGTAGGCCGCTGCCTGACGGGTGAAGCGGTTTTCCATGAGCAGGAACTCATCTGCCGGATCGCCGGCGGCATACCATCTACCTTCCCCTACGAAGGCGATCTCACCCATCCCGACCTGAAAGCGGTTCTGGAAAAGTACCTCAACCGGAATCCCAAGGTTCCCGTGGAAGACCAGATTAAATTCTGGATGACTCTTGGCGACTATACCATTGGCACCATGGCCGGTGTCATGAATTATGGAAACTATCATGGCGGCGGATCCCCCATAATGGAGCAGATTGCCATTACATCCCAATACGACATCAAGGAGCGCAAGAGGCTGGTGAAGGATTTGGCGGGTATAGTATAAGCGGCAACTACAGCGAAGTTTTTAATAAGAAGAAAAAAGTGGCAAAGAAACCCAGCAGATATTAGGATACATCAACTTATCCCGTTCACTCAAAATAAGCGGGATAAGTTGATGTGAATATTTTAAGGAGAATAAATATGTTCGATATATCCCGGTTTTCATTAAAAGATAAAGTTGCGGTCATCACCGGCGGCGGCCGCGGCATCGGTCAGGCCATAGCATTCGCTTTCGCCAAGGCCGGGGCCAAAGTAGTCATCACCAGCCGCAAGGCACAGGATCTGGAAGCAACGGCAAATGAAATTAAAGCCTTCGGCGGCGATGCTTTTGCTCTTCCGGCTCACTTGGGAAAAAAAGAAGAAATTAAAAAAATGATCGATGCCGTAATGGCAAAATACGGCCGGATTGATATTCTCGTCAATAACGCCGGCGCCAGCCCCGCCAAAGGCTCGGTGCTCGAATGCGACGAACGCCTCTGGGATAAACTCATGGATATAAATTTAAAAGGCGCTTATTTCATCAGCCAGGCCGCGGCCAATATCATGGTCAAGCAGGGCGGCGGAAAAATAATCAATATCGCTTCCGTGGACGGCCATAAACCGGAACCCGGCCTGAGTATCTACGCTATTTCCAAGGCCGGAATAAGAATGCTGACAAAAACCTTCGCCAGCGAGCTTATCCGTTACAACATTCAGGTAAACACTATCGCTCCAGGACCAATCAGCACCAAAATGTTGAAATCCAACTGGGAATACCTCCCGCCTGAAGACGCTCAGAAAGTAAAAGAATTGGTGGAGAAAATGCTGCCCTCCGGCCGCATCGGCGATCCAGATGAAATAGCGGGAGCCGCTCTGTATCTGGCATCCGATGCTTCCAGCTATACCACCGGCGCTGAAATTGTAATTGACGGCGGCGTGCTACTGGGCATTCATCCGTCCTGATGATACCATTTCCAACTCAAAGCGCTATCTTTGTTGGCATAGCCTGCCCCGGCGCAGGCCGGGGTCGGCTATGCCAACAAAGTATTAACATATACGCCTCGTCGCCTCCTCCTTGCCGCCTCGATATCATCTTTGATTTAGAAATGGTATAATGAAACATGTTAAAACACACTCTGCAAAAAAAGGGGGGTTAAAATGATCAGTCGCACCGATGCAGTATTAGTTATAATTGATATTCAGGGCAACCTCGCCCAGGCCATGTTTGACAAGGAAAATCTTTTCTCCAATGCTGTAAAATTGATTAAAGGATTTAATGTCCTGAACGTGCCGGTTATCATCACCGAACAAATCCCGCAAAAATTGGGGCCAACGCTGCCGCAGATAGACGCGGAATTTGATGATCTCAAACCTATAGCCAAAGAATCTTTCAGCTGCTGGGGGGAAAACAATTTCAAGGTACAACTGGGTGCTTTAAGGCGCAAGGATGTAGTGCTTCTGGGAATTGAAACCCATGTTTGTGTTTACCAGACCGCTGTCGATCTCATATCCAACGGCTACGGAGTTCATCTGGTTGCCGACGCCGTTTCATCGCGCACACCGGAAAACCGCCAGATCGGAATAGAAGCGATGAAAAGTGCTGGCGCGAAAATTACCTCGACCGAAATGGTTTTGTTTGAAATGCTGCACACCGCTGCCGATCCGAAAGCAAAAGAATTTTTTAAAATTGTAAAATAAACAAACTTTGATTTTAATTTTCTAACCGGCGTCTGCTTTTACGTGGCCGCCCAAAGAGAAGTATCTTTTCGCTTGAATCAAAAAATAATTGGCTGCACGGCTCTGCTAAAAAACCGTGCAGCCAGCTTTATTAAACCTTTTTTTACCGGCGAATGCCGGTGTCTCAGCCCTTATTATTTCTGGCTTCCCTTTGCCGCACCCCAATAGGCGGCCATTACCGCGACAGCTCCGCCGGAGATGGCGGGCTGGATGGCCTTGATTACCACTATCGGCCAGATGCTAAACGATTGTATTCCCAACACGAGGAACGATACAATAAAGCAGGCGCCGATGCATTCACTCACAAGAATATAACGCAGGTTCTGGGCAATGAGGCCGGGCAGGGGTTTGGAACCACGGTCCGGAGCAACCGTCCATTTTTCTTTGGCCTCGTTCTCGGCCTGCATGGATGTCCCGGCCGGAACCAGGATGGACACGAAAAAGCTGGTTACGATCATATCGCCGATCATCAATACCAGTGGCATCGGTTTATCCGGGTTTGTGTAAACTAAATGATAAAGGGCAAAACCTAAAGCGCCGTTGATGACGATGTTCGCCAGAACATTGCTGATAAGGTGCTCGCGCACCACGTTGAGCTTGAAGGGCACCGGCTCGGGCCTGGGGTTGTTGACGTATCTGTAAAGCAGGTGGGTGCTCATCACCTTGGCCGCGAGCGCGGCGTGACCGCCGATGAGGATTGCGCTTACCGGTATGATGGCATAGAGCGGCAGTCCGTCCGGGAAAAGCCCGAAACAAAAGCCAGCTGCCAAAACAGTAACAACCATCAGTTGTAGGGTGCCGTAAATCAGGGGGATGATCCACATCGGAGCGATGGGAGGCTTGGCCTTTTTCATTTTTGTTTCTTCTTCGGGTGTGAACTTTATATTGCCTTTAAGCCAGTCCATACGGGAGATATTGCCGCCACCGAGGCCCGCAATTACACCGGCCCAGAAGCCGGTCATTACGATGTAAATCGTCATTGCAAGCGCGCTGACTTTTCCGTCCACCTTGAAGTTAAGATACATCCCGATGATTGAAAAAAGTATCCCCACAAACAAGAAGATTCCGCCCTGAATTGCCGCCTGAATGCTCGAGAAGGTTTTCATTTTCATTTTACGCCACCCTGCCTTTTTTTATTTTTACATTATCAAACCGCTGATCTCCGGCTCAAATTTCGCAGATTGAAAATCATAAATCCGGAGCCATTTAACAAAGGACATACTGCAACACAAGAGTGTCATTGACACGGCATGTCCTCGTCCCGAAGTTTAAACCTGTGATCATTCAGTTGATTAGTAATTTCGCTTTACGAAGGGAAGTATAGGAAACACGATTATATGTCAATAAAATTTTTCCACTCTCCGCATACCTCCAAGTTTGGGGCTGTTCAAAAGCTTGTCCCGTACTTGATATGGGATGTTCAGATGCGCGCAAAAACCGACCCGCGAGGCGTATTATACATACGTTGAGCGGTGCGGTTTGCAGCGCAACGCAGCAGATGAGCCTTTTGTAAAGCCTTTGGCTTTTTCCGGCAAGGAAGATGACTATTTATAATTGCGCCTCCCTACGGGAATGCGCTCCCGGTCAACATCCCCACTGCGACCAATATTTCATTGACATACAAGACCGTCTTGTCCTATGCTTTCGACGTGAGAAAGCAATGTCTTATCAATGATCGATTATCAACAGGAGATACGATAGATGACAAAAGAAACGAACGGCAGTGCACCTTTCCCTCTTCCCAGAAAATGCGGTCCGGCATCCCTGAATTCTGAAAAAGGAATGCTCGTAATGCACCTTGAAGGCACATACGAAGAGATGGGACGGCAGCACGGCGAACTGGTGCGCGGTGTACTGGATGATTACGTCATGGCATATTACCGCAACCTGATAGAAGTGATGGTGGAGCACAGCGCGGTTTCGAAAATTTCGCATCTGCTTCCTCCACGGATCGCAAAGCTGCTTTATTATATTTTCTTCAAAGCGAACGAGAATAATATCGGTGAGCCGATAAAACAGCTTCAAAAAGGGTTTACCGACGCGCTGGGACTACCGGCCAAAGACGGTGAAAGAGTGATATTGTTTGCGGACATACTGCACTTTCTGGCGGGCAGATCGATGGCGCCGATGGCAATGCCGGTGATGGGATGCTCGGCATTTTTCGCGCACGGCGCGGTAACGGAGGGCGGCAAACAAATGCTCGGACGCAATTTCGATTTTTACGGGCGGGGGCTGTGGGACGCTTATCAGTGCGTTAAAGTATTTCATCCGAAGGATGCCCAGCCGTTTTTCTGGATAGGCGCGGCAGGCATACCGGTCGGCGGGTTCGCGATGAATCAGTCCGGTGTGTGCATCATGCCGTTTACGAATTTTGTCAAGGATGTTGCCCTCAGCGGAAGGCCGCTTTTCACGCTTGCCGGAGAAATTCTTGCCAATGCGACAAACTTAAACGAAGCAATCAGCATTATGGAAGCGGGTCCGCGTATCGGCGGACTGTCTTTTCTGATATGTGACACCCGCGCTTGTGACGCCGCTGTATTCGGTTTTACCGCGCATCATGCGGAAATCATCAGGCCGGAAAACGATTTTCTCGTCAGAACGAACCATCATGTTTCCGAGGAAATGAAAAAACTACAGGTTGCGCCAACGGCATGGTGGCGCCACAGCACGGCCAGACACATGCGAATCACCGAACTTATCAAGGAGAAATACGGAAAAATTACTCTCGACGATGCAGTCACAATAATGACCGATTTTGTCGATCCGCGCGAAGGCAGAAAACGCGTTGTTGGAGATATAGTCGCCGCCATAAACAACGCCATGTCGATAGTGCTTTCTCCCGGCGATGACTCTATTTATATATCGAACGGCGCATTCCCCGTGTGCTTCGGTGAAAAGTATGTGGGGCTTAAAATAAGCGCGCTGTTTGGCGGCGGTAATGCGTCAGACGCAGGCGATCTTGCCGGCGGCCGCAGCAGACTCTCGGAAAAAGAGGCAGTGGCTCTTGAACACTACGAGCAGGCGTGGACAGAACATCTGGATCATTTTGACGATTCGCGGGCAATATTCCACCTGCGGCGGGCAGCGGAAATACTTCCGGATGAACCGATATTCGACCGCGTGGCCGGTTTGTTTCTCCTGAAGATGCACCGGTTTGAAGACGCGCTCACCCATCTCCAGAAAAACGCCGACTACTCCTACCGCGATTCGAGAATGAAGGCGGAATCACTTCTTTGGCTTGCGCGCTGCAACGATCTTCTCGGCCGCCGCGAACAGGCGATCCAGATTTACCGGCAGGCGCTCGATCAGAAAGACAAGGAAATATCCTGCTCGGCCGAGCGAGGCGTACGCAAGCCGTATAAGAGACTTCAGCTTCTCATGATGGATGTCGAACCCATTATCGGAAACCCTATTGTGAAATATACTTAGTCATGTTTTGCACTGCTTCATCATAGAACCCACCCGAGGAAGCAAATACTGAAAAATAATAGTTGCGGCCAATTCATTTCCTGCACGATTCCAATGGGTGTTTCTGCACAAATATAACGGTTCTTTATTTCCTTTGATTTTAAAATAATCCAGAAGATCTATATAGGGAATATGTTTAGATTCTAAATATTTTTTCAAAATATGCTGCATTAATTCGGCATCATAATTGTTTTCTTTCAAACCAAAAGACCGCAATATCTTAAGCAAAAGATCATTGTTTACCTGAAATTCGTCAGGATATATCCCGACAACCAGCTTTATTTTACGGTCAGTTAATATTTGCTGCATCTCCGACAGGCTCTGAAAAATGTAATCAACATTTTCCTTATATATCCCGTTTTGATGGGATGAGATATTGCAAAACTCCAACCGGCCTTTTTCAATATCAAGAAAATCTTCCTCAGAAAATGTGCAGGCATTGTTTTTATCCCCCGGCTGCCATTCCATTTGCTGTTGAGCACTGTCCGTGTTGATTTTCCGGAAGGCAATGATTTTTTGTTTGATAAAGTACCACAGTCTTGATTTAAGAATTACCGGATATCCCCAAAATGTTTTTTCGTGCCGGGTATCAATATCAAAATACGTATCATTGACCACAATCCGCTTTCTGTACGGATCTGCGTCAAGAAAATCATTGCCGGCAAAAAATCCTAAGAAGACCATGTCCGGATGATACTGCAATCCGTACTTTTTCAGCATGGCAAGTTGTTCGCCCGTATGCGTCATCGGATACCCGGCATTGATGATATCGATACGATGCTTCCCGTAATATTTTTCAAATTTCTTTTCCAGGAGCGCCGTATAATTTCCTTCCCTGCCCCCTGCCCAGTTAAACGAATCGCCCACAACCAATATACGAAATACGCCGTGAGCCTTATTGAGCGAATAGTCACGGGAATTGAATCCAAACCGGTTTGAACCGTTTGCATAAGGACGGACTCTGAATCCGAGGTCGCGATCATATTGATAAAATCCCTTAAATACATAAGGTTCCAGAATTATCATCAATATTTCCAAAAGAAATAGAGAAAACAATATTGTGATACAGCATGCGATTATTTTAATTGCAAATCTTCTGAATTTGTTTCCGTCTTTGACAAGCCCGACATTTTTTTTACTGCTGTCTCTTATTTCATTCATAAATTATTACCATCACACGATATTAAACGCAGCAAGACTCCAATCTTTAATTTATAAATAGTCCAACGTAAGCGCTGGTTGAATCCACATATGAAATAAAGTCATTAAACAATTATTTTATGCTTTCATTCCGGAGGAGTTGCTCATAGAATCTGACAACATCCTCATAGCCTTTAACCGATATTCTTTCGTCTGTGCCATGAAATCTTTTCAAATCATCAGACATGATGCTTACCGGAGTGAAATGCAGAATATTGTCCGTCAGAACAGAATAATGCCTGCTGTCTGTAGCCCCGATAACAAGCCCCGGAGCAACCAGTGTTTGCGGAAATACCTGACGAATAGCCCGCTCTACATCCCTGTAACCTTTTGATCCGGTATCCGCCATATAGTTTGGATTTTTATTTAACCTTTCCAATGCCGTAACTTTTACTCTGGGATCGTTGATGGTTTTTTTCACATTCACCAGAACATTATCGATGGTATCACCGGGTAAAATCCGGCAGCTAGCAACCGCCCGCGCTTTAGTGGCCAGAACATTTTCTTTCACTCCGGCCTGGAATATCGTGGGTGCAACGGTAGTTCTGACAATCGCATTTGTTTTGGGTTCAGAGGTAAGCTTTTTCTTCACAAGACCTTCGAAGAGCCAAAGATTTGCAAAGACTACTCTCATACCAAAGGGCATTTCCGGTAACAGAGTTTCAAACATCTTACGCACCGGAACTTCCATCCTGGCAGGGAACGGGTTATTTTCAATCCTGCTTACGGCGGAACTAAGAATACCGATGGCCGTTTGTTTTGGCGGCATCATGGAGTGCCCCCCTTCGCTGTCAATGCGCAACTCTATGTTCAAGACTCCCTTTTCCGCTATTCCCACCAGAGCAACGGGCATGAAAATACCCGGGACTGATTTCTCAATGATGGCGAGACCTTCATCCAGCACATAATCTAATTTCACCTGTCTTGATTTAAGAAGCTCAGCAATCTTTGCCGCTCCATGCGAACCTTCTATCTCTTCATCATGACCGAAAGCCATGTAAATGGTCCGGCGGGGCACAAACCCTTCCTTGAGAAGACTTTCCACTGCCTCCAGTAAGCCCATAATACTTTCCTTGTCATCCAACGCGCCTCTTCCCCAGATAAATCCATCGGCAATGCGCCCTTGAAAGGGAGGATATGTCCATTTGCTTCCCTGCTCAGCTTCGGCCGGAACTACATCCATATGGGCGGCAAGAAGAATAGGCAGTTCCTTGTCGTCCCGGCCTTTCCATGTGTATAGAAGACTGTAATCGCCGACAATTTCTTTCTTCATCGCGGCATGAACTTTCGGAAAGGATTGCTCAAGGAATTTTTGAAAGCTTACGAACGCTTCTTTATCGAATTGGGCCCGGTCTTCATATGAAATAGTCTGGAACTGCAAAGCTCTTGCTAATCTTCCGGCCAGGGCATTTGTATCCAGGCTCATACCGTTTGCGGGAATTGCTTGAACTTGCCTGGAAGAAAATGCCACTGCTCTGAACATAACAACACAAGCGACAGCAACAAGCCCGGCGACTATCAGAAAGAGAAATAATTCCATTGTACTAATCCTTTTGCTTTGGTTTCCACACTACTTCATTTTTGATTTTAATTTGACGGTTTTACCTGCAATCATAAAGTTGCCGTATCCCCGATGATGAATCGTCTGCGGAATTTTCACTTTGGGATCAATCCAGGCCTTCACTACTTCAAGTACAAAGAAACAATACTTGTTTAACATACTCGTGTCAACAACCCGGCACTCAAGATTTGCATAGCATTCATCAATGAGCGGCGCGCCAACTTGTGACGCAGGCTTGGGCGTGAGATCGAATTTTTTGAATTTGTCTATAGCTGCACCAGACGTATTGCCGCAGCCCACAACTTTTGCAGCTATCTTAACTGTAGGAATATTGATCACGCATTCCTTGGTTGTCTTTAATAAATCAAAAGAATAGTTGCCGCTGATGACGCAACCCACCAGAGGCGGATCAAACTCCATCATTGTATGCCATGACATGGTCATAATGTTTGGCTTGCCATTACGGGATGTCGTGACCATGACAACCGGCCCCGGCTCGAGCAAGCCATAGACCTTGGAAAGAGGAAATGATTTTTTTGCCATGTGAATACCTTCTTTTAACTTTTTAGGGAACGTAACGCTTAACTTCTCGCATCTATCTAAATAAGTATTACGTCCTTATGATTAATGCAGTGTCCAACAAAGAAATCAGCCGGAGTGTAGCGAATCTACGGGATTGACGTGCTACGTTTCAAGTATAAGAGCCATTTCATCGGTAGCCTTAAATCCGAGTCGTTCGTAGAGGGGTCTTCCTGTTTCCGAAGCTAATAGACGTACCATAACAATGCCCTTGCTTTTTAACCATATCAACGCCTCGTGATTCAGTGCGGTTGATATTCCACGGCCGCGATATGCATTTTCGGTGAATACGTCTCCAACAAATCCGTAAATCGCAGGCGAAAAATACCGAAACGGCAGATCCGATTTAATAAAGGCACCCACTGACGCCACAATCTGGTCTTTATCTCGCGCAATGAAATGAACAGCTGTGCTTTCAAGGTAAAGTTGCCGGTAATCCTTCAAGATGATAGGTCTGGCCCGGTCGTTTAACAAATCCGCATGCCCCGCTTCTTTGAACATAGCCACTTTCATATCAACTATGCGAGGCAAGTCTTCTATAGTTGCGATTCCGTATTCAATCTTCATCATCTTATTCCTCGTTTTTGAAACATAATGAAAAAATCAGCCGGAGCGTAGCGATCAGCTGGATTGAAAGATTATAATATTTTTTAATAGAAACGTCCCCATTTTTCTTCTCATTTTCTCGTCCAATTTTGCTAAGTATTGCTTTCCATAATTTTATTAGCTAAAATCAATATGTCATTAAACCCATTATCCATGCAATACTCTTTCAATTTCTGATGCGCATAAATCTTCTTGAAGTACCATCCAAAATTTACGACTTCCGAGAGAGATAATGTTCTTGCATCCAACGTTGCATAGGCTAGACGATCAAGGAAGTTTAGGAGTTTGTCCATCTTTTGATAGTACTGTGAATGGGGAGAACTATTGTACGGATTTTTATCCACGGCAAATAAATCCGAAAGATTAATTTCTGTATGACGGTCTTCTAAAATAAGGATTGCATCTGACAAATCTACATCTGTATCAAGAAATCGAGCCTGTTCAAAAATAAATTCCGTGCGTCGCCATGCAAGCTCTCTCTTGCGTGTATCGAAGTACTTAAGCAGAGCATAAATGCCAACAATCAATGCCGAGATCTTTTGCCAATTTGTCTGAATAAATGTACACATATTCAATTCCCCTTATACGGATCTAACAATTTTTCATACCTAGCTCAATGACCGAAACAACACAACTTTGCGGTATAATACTTATCAAAGACATAAAAACATATAGAGGTTATTATACCACCTTTTTAAAAAAGCTAATTGATTAGATCTGTTACTTCAACAACTTTTTACAAATATAAACGTGAATCTGAAAATATGAAAAGACTTGGAGAAATAAAAACACCGTTCTTTATTATTTGTCAATATTTTTTAGAATAACAAAAAAACTGGATTCCCGATCATCCGGGCATGCGCCGGACAACGAGTCGGGAATGACAGTGGATAAAGAAAACGAATTGTCAAATAGTGCATTTTTGTTTATATAGTTACAGCATAAATTAAGATTATTACAAATCAAAACTTCTCCCTTCGGTCGAAGTGACACAAAGGATAATGAAATTTTGAGGAGGCATAATGAACACTGAAAGCACCGGCAGTCAGCACAGTTTCTGGGGAGAGACAACCGCTTTTCTCGCCCTGTTTCTCGATAACGTCGGAGTGCTGATATTTTTCAGCGCGATTCTCGTCTTCACTTTCAACTATCCGGCAGAAATTATCCTGACACGTATGATCCCCGGCACGGCCGTCGGAATTTGCGTGGGCGACTTAGTCTATACGTGGCTCGCCATCCGCTTAAGAAAAAAAACCGGCAGAGTCGATGTTACGGCGATGCCTCTGGGTATTGATACGCCTTCCACCATTGGCATTGCATATGCCGTCATGGGCCCGGCATATGTTGCCACGCGCGACGCGCAGCTTACCTGGCACATCGGCATGGCCACGCTTTTCATGATCGGTGCCGTCAAAGTCTTTACTTCTTTTTTCGGCGGTTGGGTACCGCGCATTATTCCCACAGCTGGACTACTGGGACCGCTCGCCGGAATCGGGCTCTTACTGCTGGGATTTCTGCCACTGCTTGAAATATTCAACGAGGCAGTTGTGGGCATGGTGGCGCTGGGGCTGATCTTCACAGCGCTGATGAGCAAGATGCAGTTGCCGGGACGGCTGCCCGGAGTCTTGGCGGCGGTTGTTGTTGGCACCGGTATTCATTTTGCGCTGGGATATGGCGGATACCTGCCGGAGTTTACCGCGCCGACGCTGCAAATGACTTTTTCGCTGCCTGCGTTCTCCATCGCGTTTCTGAAAACACTGCCGCAAAGTGTTAAGTATCTGACAATCGCCATCCCCTTCGGTATTCTAACAATCATCGGCGGCATTAATAACACGGAAAGCGCGAGGCTCGCGGGCGACGATTACCGCACCAGAGACATCCTGCTTACCGAAGCTTTTTCATCGCTCATCGCGGCTTTCTTCGGCGGCGTGGCGCAAACCACACCCTATATCGGCCACCCCGCATACAAAAAGATGGGCGCGACCTGGTGGTACACATTGCTGACCGGAGTGCTGATCGGCGTCTGCTCCGTGGTCGGACTGCTTTCGCTTTTTGTCAGTCTTATCCCGCGCGCGGTTATTGCGCCGATTTTTATCTTTATCGGCTTTGAAATCATGCGTCAGGCCTATAATGATTCGCCGCCTGCTCATTCTCCGGCGGTGAGTTTAAGCATCCTGCCTGTTGTCGCTTCTCTCGTGCTGATAATTCTTAGCCAGTTCATCGGCGCGCTGAATGCCACGCCGGACAAGCTTTCTGTGCGTTTGCAAACCATGTATCAGACACTGACGATGCTCAGCAACGGGTTTATCATAACGGGGCTTTTCTGGGGAAGCATGCTGGCTTTTTTAATTGACCACAAAGCAAAGCTTGCGTCCCTCTGCGCTGCGGTTTGTGCCGTGTTGACTCTTTTCGGTATTATCCATTCGGTAATGCCCACCGGCGAACTTTACCTGCCCTGGCGCATCACAACAACCCATGCACACTACATGCTTGCTGTGGCCTATCTTGCACTGTCGGGTATTATGCTTTTATTGACGGAAAAGACGGAAAAATAAAATCGTTGTCGCCTATTTTATCATCAAATTAACAAAACTTAAGAATGGACGCAGCGCCGGTGTGCCGCCGCCTTCAGAAATGATCTGCATCACCCGTTCGGAATCGGTGATTACCGCTCCGCCCAGATGTGTCACAGGCGTATTCTGGAAAATTTCCGGCATGAGCGGCGTGGATGGTCCCATAACAGCCACAGCGCGGGGATTCCCAAGCAGGTTTATGGTTTCTTCAAAAGTTGAATTGAGCAGTGTGGTTGCCGTAATGATGGCAACGTGACACTTTTTTAAAGCTTCCTTCTTTTTCTCATCGCTTAGTATTTCCATTCGCGCCGAATTCTTTTCTATGATGGTTAACTCGGCGCCAGTGGCTTTGATGCGTTCAACCAGAGGAGAGAATAGCCCGACCATGGCTACCTTTGTTCCTTTTTGCAAATTAAGATAGGTTGTCGCTTCGCGGTCATCCACAGCATCCGCGGGCGGTTTAATCAGCGCGTTGGCGCAAGCCAGTCCTATGGCTATTTCAAGAGGATTTTTTCCAGCGACAAGATATTGCAGCAGCTTCGTTGCAGGAGAACCGGCAAAATTTTCTGCGGCTGGCAAAACCATACAACCTTGCGGCAAGACATCAAATAAAACAGCGGCAATTCCTGTGTCACCATTTTCCAGTCTGACGCCTAGGTAGCCAAGTCCGATCCGGAAATCAGCAACTTTGCGATCTTTAGCTTCCGGCAAAATATCTTCGTAGAGCCTGGCCAAAATGGTTCCTGTTTTCAGCATGCAAATCTCACTATTTAGAAATTGCGATACAATTTACTTTGCCGTTTTAATTTCGGATACTGCCGTATAGGGCGTCTCTCCCTGACAATTGCGGCATTTATCTCCGTCTTTTGACGGATAGGCCTCGCCGCAAACAGGACAAATTCCCACAGGCCCCATTTTCTTGCGGCGGACTTTTTCCGGATTGACTTGCACTCGCTGAACACTGAGCAGTCCGTGTTCCGCTTCTTTAATCTTCGCTATCAGAAGATCTTTATCCTGTTCGTTCTTTTTCTTCTTTTTCAAATACCAATCGCGCACCTCCGGCCATGCTTCCAGTTTCTTTGTATCCAGATAAACACGCACGCCCTTGCCGCTGTATTTCTCATACAGGGTCACGGCAAACCGGCCGAAGTTGACGATGGAGAGCCAGCCGTTGCCGATCGTGCAGGGCGTCAGAATCTGCACGGCATCGGGGAGACAAACCGGCGTTTCGCAAACAGCGTCAAAAAATTCTCCTTCCGGTAAATTCTTCATGGCAAGATCAACCATAAAGCCGCCGATAATCAGGCCCGGCGCCAAATTGCCGTGAAAGGATTTAACCAGTTGGAGATACTCTTCGTAGGAATAGGTACAGATGTTCATATTTTTCTCCTTATCTCATTCCTAAATCATTCATATCCGATGTAGTGTCCTGCAAATATTTATAAAATCTGTCATTTCGAAGCGTAACGAGAAATCTTAATGGTCGTAAGAATATACAAGATACCTCCCTCTGGTCGATATGACATTAAAGCATTATACTAATACACCAGCGACAGGCGCGGTTCACGCGCGGCCCGCAGTGATACGTCCGTAGGCGGCTCACGGGTAATCATTCGCTGCATCCATTGATTGTCAATTTTACCCTCAATGACCGGCAGAAGTTCGTCGGCCAGATATAAAGCTTCATTTATATCATGTGTCACATAAATAATCGGGAAAGACATGCCTCTCTTTAAATTTTTCAATTCCTCACGCAGGCCGCGGCGCGTCATAGCGTCAAGCGCGGAAAAAGGTTCATCCAGAAGCAGTATCCGGGGGTGTCTGGCCAGAGCCTGACAAATCGCGCAGCGTTGACGTTCTCCGCCGGAAACCATGTGGGGCTTGCGTTTTTTCAAATGGCTGATTTTGAAAATCTCGAAGAGCTCATCAACCTGCTTTTTGTCCACGGCGGCAAAGGCCGCGTTGTCCAGGAGATTGAGATGAGGAAAAAGATTATAATCCTGAAACACATACCCCAGACGCCGTTTCTGCGGCGTGATATTAATACCTCGCATAGAATCAAACCAGACTTCATCCCCAAAAGCGAGCCGGCCTTCTTCCGGTCTTTCCAGGCCTGCGAGCATTCGGATGATGGTTGTTTTGCCGCCGCCTGAAGGGCCGATCATCACCATCATATTGTTCTTCGCGAAGGAAAAGGATATATCCAGATCAAAATATTTTAATCTTTTTTTGAAGGACGCGGCAATGGTCATGTGCGGGAGCCCTCATTAAGTTTATTAATCAATAATAAAAAAGCGTAGCTTATCGGAATGAAGCTGAGCGCTATCATCCCCGCGGCCTGATAATTCATCATTTCCACGGCCTCATAAATTGCGATGGAGGCTACTTTGGTCTGTCCCGGTATACTGCCGCCGACCATTAAGAGAACTCCGAACGCGCCAATCGAATGAAGAAAAACTAAAACTGCCGCCGCGGCAATGCCGCTTACGGAGTTGGGAATAATAACCCGGAAAAATGTTGCGCGCTTCGAAAGACCGAGAACATAGGCGGATTCAAGCATTCTACGGTCTATCTTGGAAAAGGCCGCTTTCATCGGCTGAACGGCAAAGGGAATGCTGTAAATAATAGAGGCAATCGTTATTCCGATAAAAGTAAACAAAAGTGAACTGCCGGTAAGTATCCCCCATGTTTTACCGACAAAACCTTTCGGCCCCATGGCGATAATCAGATAAAATCCTATAACAGTGGGAGGCAGAGCCATCGGCAGATAGATAAGCGCCTCAAGAAACGATTTCCCCGCGAAACGGTAATAAGCCAGCGAGTAGGCGACAGGCGCCGCAATAACCATCAATAAGACGGTTGTAACCAGGGCTAATTTTAATGTCACGTAAAGCGCGAGATAATCCATTTAACGATAACCGTACTTCTTTTTTATTTCCTTCGCCGAGGGCGAGTTCAAAAATTTCACGAACTTCTCCACAGCGGCGCGGTTTGTTGTTCTTTTCAAAACACAGGCCGACTGAATAATCTCCGGCGCTTCATTGATAACAAAGAAGCAGCCTTTTTTACCTTCAGAACTGACGGTAGCCGACATCGCGCAGAATCCTGCATCAACCGCGGATGTTGACGCGTACTGAAACGATTGCGCGATATCCTGCGCGTTGACCAGCTTAGACTGCAAAGCATCCCACATACCGGCTTTTTCCAATGCTTTTTTAGCCGCGGCTCCGTAAGGCGCGCTTTGAGTATTGGCAATCGCTATTTTTTTAATCTGTTCATTTTTCAGGGCGTCCTGCCAGGTTTTTGCCTTGCAGAAATCCTTATTGGCCGACCACAGAACCACCTGTCCTTTGGCATAAATAAATGGCGTTTCCGCCAAGCCTTCTTTGTAAAGTCTGGCAGGTCTTTCTTCATCGGCGGATAAAAACAAATCATACGGCGCGCCGTTTTTTATCTGGCTGTAAAGATTTCCCGTTGAGGAAAAAGTGCCATCCACTTTAATTTTCGTTTTCGCCTCAAAATCAGCCGCCAATTCTTTAAACGCAGAAATAAAGTTTGCCGCTACCGCGACGGAAATTTTTTCCCCGGCGAAAACGGACAACGGAATTCATCAAAACAATCAGAATAAGCGCAATGACAATATGAATTTTTTTCATCATGCGGCATCTCCTTAACATTTTTCCCTATATGTTACAAATAGCATATGCGGCTGCAAAAAAACTTCCCGTTTTTAAAAGCGGGAAGTTTTTTATTTTTATTATTTAAGTTTTTCTATACGCACGGCACAAGCTTTATATTCCGCCGTCTGCGTAATCGGATCGTAAACAGGATTGGTCAGCCAGTTGGCGCAGGCTTCGCGGAAATGGAAAGCCATCCAGACCAAACCTTCCGGAACCTGTCTGGTTACGCGAGCTTTGACCACAACCTCGCCCCTTCGGGATTTGACGCAAATTCTTTCTCCGTCGGCAATGCCTTTTTTCAGGCGTCAGCCGCGGAGATATCTGCCGTTTCTTCGCCCAGCAGATCATTGATGCCCTGACAACGTCCCGTCTGTGTCCTTGTATGATAATGATACAGACGCCTGCCGGTGGAAAGCACCAGAGGATATTCCTTGTCCGGAACTTCCGCAGGCGGTATCCAGTCTATGGCTTTGAGCACACCCAGACCGCAGGTGAATTTCCCGTCTCTGTGCAGCGTCGGGGTTCCGGGATGATCTTCAGTGGGAGCCGGCCACTGAATGCCGTCCTTTTCCAGACGAGCGTATTTGATTCCCGCCATGGACGGCGCCAACACGGATAGTTCATTATCCCATATTTCCTGAGCGCTGTTGGATGTCCATTCATGTCCCATCTTCTTGGCCAGTTCTTTGAATATCCACCAGTTTGGTTTGGCATCGCCAGGCGCAACACTTGCCGTGCGCACACGGTTGACGCGCCGTTCGGAACTGGTGAAGGTTCCGTCATTTTCGCTCCAGGCGGCAGCCGGCAGAATGACATGAGCAAAGCGCGTTGTTTCCGTCGGGAAAATATCCTGGCAAACCAGAAATTCCGCCGCGTTCAGACAGCTTTCAACATGATGAATATCCGGTTCCGTATTGGCCAGGTTTTCTCCGAAAACGTAAAAGGCTTTCACTTTTCCCGTTTTCAGATTCTCCATCATCGTCGGCATCATCATTCCCGGTTTTTCGGGAAGCGATTGAACATTCCAGGCCTTCATGAATTTTTCCCGCGCCTGCGCGTTATCCACGCGCTGATAGCCGGGAAAAACATTGGGCAGTGCGCCCATGTCGCAGGCGCCCTGAACATTGTTCTGTCCGCGCAGCGGATTGACGCCGCCGCATTCAAAGCCGACATTGCCCAAAAGCATCTGGAGATTAGCGCAGGACATAACGTTGTTCACGCCGCAGATATGTTCGGTAATGCCCAGCGTGTACATAAGCATCGCCGGTTTTATCGAAGCCATCGTGCGGGCCAGTTCGCGAATGGTATCGGCGGGAATGCCGCTGATTTCGGCGGCCCGTTCCGGCGGATATTCCATGACCTTCTTTCTTCAAGTTCCTCAAATCCTGTCGTGCAGGATTCGACATATTCTTTATCGTAAAGATTTTCATTGATGAGCACGTTCATCAAAGCCGTTGATCAAAGCCACGTCAGAACCGACTTTAAGCTGAATGAACATATCGGCAAAATCAACCATATCTGTGCGCCGCGGATCAATCACAATCAACTTGGCGCCCGCCAGAACCGCATCTTTGACAAAAGTTGCGGCAACCGGATGCGCCTCGGTCATATTGGTGCCGACTAAGAATAATCATTTTCGCCTTCATGAAATCGGCAAAAGAATTTGTCATCGCGCCTGAACCGAATGAAGTCGCGAGACCCGCGACAGTGGGAGCGTGTCAGGTACGCGCGCAGTGATCGATATTATTGGTGCCGATCACCGCGCGGAAAAGTTTTTGCATTTGATAGGAATCTTCATTGATACTGCGGGCGCAACTGACACCGGCAATGGCATCCGGCCCGTCTTTTTTGATAATCTCTTTAAACTTTGAGGCCACCAGATCGAGGGCTTCATCCCAGGAGGCTCTCGCGGAACTCACCGTTTTTCTCACGAATCAGCGGTGTTTTCAGTCTTTCTTCGGAATAAATAAAATCATAAGCGAAACGGCCTTTCACGCAAAGCCGCCCCTGATTCGGCTGGGCGTCTTCAACGGCCGTTACTTTTATTATCTTGCCGTCCTTAACGTGGAGCCATTGCTGACAGCCAACGCCACAATACGGACAGGTTGTACGAATCTTATCCATTTCCCGGGACGCCGCCAGGCCGCTTGGCTTCTTTTCCATCAAAGCGCCTACGGGACAGACCTCCACGCACTGACCGCAGAAAACGCATTCGCTTTCGTTGTAAGGCACATCACCCCCTGTGACGATCTTGCTTGCCGCCCCCCGATAACCGAAACTGATGGCGCGGTTTACGACAACTTCATTGCAGGCCTGCACACAGCGGCCGCAAAGAATGCAGCGGCTGAAATCGCGGATGATGAAGGGATTGTCCTTCTCCACAGGATACTTGCCCGCACCGGCCTCGAAACGCAACCTCATCCAGGCAGCACTGTCGGGCCAGATCCTGAAGACGGCAATCACCGCTTTTTTCACAAGTCAGGCAATTGTGAGAACCACTGCTCAGCAAGAGCTCCACATTGAACTTTCTGGCCTTGCGTACGCTCTCGCTGGATGTGAATACCTCCATGCCCGCCGTGACCGGCGTGGAACAGGCCGCCACAAGCGAGCGAGCGCCCTTAACCTCAACCAGACAAATTCGGCAAGCGCCGGTAGGCGTAGATCCTTTCAGATAACAGAGGGTAGGAATTTCAATACCGCCGTTTCTCGCCGCTTCCAGAATCATCTGACCCATTTTAAACGGGGTCTCATTTCCGTTTAAAATAAATGTATCACCCATGTTTTTTACCTTAAGTAAAAGAATAATATAATTAATGATATAGCTTATAATAATTGGGTGGTAACTAATACAACTTGACCAGCAGTCTGTCAACATAGAATTTTATTTATTAAAATATTTTTGGGAATTAATTCGATATGTTATGTTAAACATAACACAATTGTCCACTAATCATAAAAATAACCTCCCCGATATTTGTTTAAATATTAGGGAGTTTTATCTAAACTTTTTATTTTTTTACGAATGTTCTGTACCAAGCGTGAGACAATTTATTGAAACCTACAAAACGTTCCCAAAAACATTTGCCGTGAAAAGTGTCAATTAATCCCTTCGTGCCATCGTATTGTATTTTCTCAAAAGGATGCCACCAGAAGTTTCTTCGAACAAAGGGCATGGTACTCAATATATCATCCACAATAACCTGAGGTTGGGTCATTTCGGCAAAACCGATATCTCCATGGGTCCTGCCGATACCTGTCTCTTTGAATCCGCCCCAGGGCGTCTCCGCAAGACCATGGCTCATCAAGTGGTCGTTTATCATTACGCCGCCAGCCATGATCCTCCTAGCCACCTGTTTGGCTTTTTTTCTGTTTTTTGACCACACCGAACCGTTAAGGCCGAGATTTGAATCGTTGGCTAATGCTATTGCTTCATCTATTGTTTCAAAGGGCATAACTCCGACAACCGGTCCGAATGTTTCATCCTTCATGACCAGCATGGAATGATCAACATCCGTCAGGACCATGCAGGAAATAAAATTTCCCTTACTGTTGTTTGGCGCTTTTGATTGCGCAAAGATTTTAGCTCCTCTGGCTAAAGCATCGCCAATATGTTCCTGAACCGTCATCATTTGTTTTCTGGTAGTCATGGCGCCGATGTCCGTCGTTAGATATTTTCCTTCTCCGACGCGCAGTCTTTCGACCCTTTTCTTTAATATCGCCAAAAATTCATGATAGACTTTTTTATCAACATAGATACGCTCGACACCGCCGCAAGACTGCCCCGCGTTCTGCATCCCGGCCCACACTGCGCCGCACGCGGCGCGATACAGATCCGCATCATCGCAAACAATCATCGCGTCGTTGCCGCCAAGTTCCAACACAAGAGGAGTCAATCTTTCAGACGCTTTTTTCATCAGATATTTTCCGATGGGAACAGAACCTGTGAAGAATAATTTATCAATGCCGGCATCTATCAACGCGTCTCCGGCTTTGCTTCCGGGCATGTTAATATAAGTGAAAACATTTTCGGGAAGACCGGCGTATTCGATACATTCTTTGAGAACATGACCGACTACCTGTGTTTCCGACGCTGCCTTCAAAATAATAGTGTTCCCCGCCAGCAATCCCATGACCATTTCGGAAAAAGGAATGGAAAATGGATAATTCCAGGGAGAAATAATACCTACAACACCATAAGGCACACGGGCGATGCGGCTTCGTTTGTTAATCATCATAATGTTGCCGAACTTGAGTTTTCTATCTGCTAAAAACCTTGCCGCGTTTTTGCAGTAGTATGTCGTCGCCAGTGCCGCAGGCCCAACTTCCGCAAACATGGCATCAAAAAGAGTCTTCCCCGTGTCCTGTGAGATCATCTCTGCTATTTTTGCCGAATTTTTCTGAATATATTCGGCAAATTTCATTACATATTCGGTCTTTCTTTTAATTGACAGCGCCTGCCAGGCCGGTTGCGCCAACCTTGCTTTTTTCACTGCATTTATTACATCATCGACAGTATTAACCGGGTATTCGGCAATCACTTCACCTGTCGCGGGATTGGTGCAAACAGTTATTTCTTTTCCCGGAGCAGGAACTTCTTTAACTAATTCTAAATGCCTTGCCTGGCTTGAAACTTGTGAAGTCATAATATTCCCTTTATATTGAAACATTAGATATTTATGCTCATCTAGAAAGCTGCCTGCAAAACCTCTAAAGCTTCTTGATAACTCACCTCAACGGGACTAAAAGATATCGTGCCGTCATTGATGGTGGCTTGCGCAATCGCTTCCAGCTTGTCCTTCGTCACGCCGGCCTGGCTTAGCGTCAAGGGTATTCCACAGAGCTTGTTGAGATTGCCGTTAATGCTGCTTATTGCGGCCACGGTGCTTTTGCTTCTTTCTCCGACGGGAACCTTTGCGTAATCTTCCGGTGTGGCCAGTAAGCGCAGGAGCTTACCAATACGCTTTTCCGTTTCCGGTGATTTCTTGATATAGAATTCCAGACCATGAGGCAGAAGAATAGCGTTGGCAATCCCGTGAGGAACGTGGCACAGCGCGCCGGTGGCATGGGCAAGCGCGTGAACAATGCCGCACATCGAGTTGGCAAAAGCCACACCCGCTAAAAGCGCGGCATTGGCCATCGCAAGTCTAATATCCTTGTCGCTGCCGTTTTTTACCGCGCTTTCGATATTTTCGTTAATCATCTCGATGGCGGAAAAAGCAAAGGCATCGCTGACCGGGTTTTTCTGCGGGCCGATATATGCCTCAACTGCATGAGTCAATGCGTCCATTGCCGTGGCTGCCGTGATTTTCGGAGGCATGCTCACAGTCATAACCGGATCGAGGACAGCCAATTTCGGAAGTATCAGAGGCGACGTAAATTGCATTTTTATATTTTTAGACGGATTGGCGATAACTGCCGCCATGGTAACCTCAGACCCTGTCCCCGCTGTGGTTGGTATGACGATAAAAGGTTTCATCGGCTTCGTCAACCGGTTATTTCCGGTAAATTTCATCAGATCGTCAGTCTCTTCGGATATCACTATATTTACGCCTTTGGCCGTATCGATAACCGAACCGCCTCCAACGGCAATTATTGAATCGCAACCCTGTTGTCTGTATATTGAAGCAATTTCGTTTACGGCGACATTGGAAGAATCGACTGGCGTATCATCGTACACAGCGCCGATTTTTATGTTGGTGCCGCCGAAACTATTGACGACGTTCTCAACTAATCCCGCTTTGGTCACGCCTTTATCGGTAATAATGATCGGCATTTTTGCTCCGAGCAGATCAAGTTCATAGGACATGCTCTCCAGCGCTTTATAACCTGAAACAATTTTGACTGAATTGAAAAACTCATAGTATTTTGGCAGTGCTTCTTTCTTTTGAGTATTCACAATATTTCTCCTTCTAAAGTATTATCATGGTTATACCAAGTCGCATTCAAAGAATAACGAGGCTGCAAGCAGGAAAGGGCGGGAACGCATGATACATACGCTTGAGAAACCTGCGTATACAGCCGCCAAGTTATCCAGAGAATGCAACTGGTATTATGCAAAAAATCCGATGGTCGCATTAGTGTATGCCTTTACTCGGTTTACCATTGTGCTCATGGTTAACGGGGGAACTTTCTTAATGTAAAATCGCAAAAGAAAATTAGGAAATAAAAGCGTCTGCGCGACGTTTATTACTCTGATCATTACCATCATGTAATGGAGCTCTCCCTTGATGAACTGCCTGTTATGCCAGCCCAGATCAGGCGTGCTCATTCTGCCCGTCATCGCCAGATACGCAAATTCGATGTTCTTGATCACCACCTCCAGATCTGTATGGTATGCTTCTTTTTCGCCTGCATACCTGACCTCATTTCCATTTTTCGAAATCATCATCGATGGTCCGTTCAGAACATTGAGACAAAAAGAAAATTGATGCGGCAAAGAATCCATTTCCTTTTTAACCTCCGGTATATTTTTATATGCCGTCTCAATCCCCATACCTAAAAAATAAAGACATAATCTGGTAACTTGAGTTTTCAGCCACTTTTTTGATGGTTTTATTTCATGATAAGTATCAATATTTCCCATACATCCCCTCCCTTATATTAATATGATTTAGTAAGACCTTCTCCTCTCCAATCTCCAATCGCAAGGAGACGTCTCGGCTTTTTGGGAGTTGTTGATTCCTCAATTACCGATTTGATGTCTAACCGCATATTGATTACCTAATTTGTTAATTTGATTTGGTGAAGCGTATTGTGTCGATTGTCGACATAATACAATGATGCAATGTTGTCAATATTTTTTTATTGTTTTCTGTCGACACTTTTGGTAATGTAAAAAAAGTTTGAGGTTACGTAGGTTTATGACTTTCAAAAAGGCTTCTCAATTACCTGATCAAATTGCGCAATATCTTGCGGAAAAGATTATTCATCTGGAAATAAAGCCCGGAGAACGCATTCTTGAGGCTAAAATTGCCCAGGAGCTTGGAGTTAGCCGCAGCCCTGTCCGGGAATCACTCTATATTCTCAATAAGCAATTTCTTGTGGAATTTTTACCGCGCCGCGGAGCAGTAGTGGCCGGTTTCGACGTAAAATTTATTGAATATTTGTATGATATCCTTAGCGCTCTTTATGTTCTTCTTGCCCAGAAAGGATTGCCTAATGCAACCCCGGCGGATTTAGATCAGGTTATACCCATTGTGAAATCAATGGAAGAATGCGCGAATAAATCCGATTTTGAAGGTTATTATAATGGCATGTTTCAGTTTACATTAGTCTGCATGAAGATAGTCGGCAATCCAATTCTGGAGCAGATGATCCTCAATCTTTGGCCGAGCAAAAGACGCATGGAATTTGCGACTCTATACCGACGCAAAGATAGTCTAAGAGTAAACTTAAACTTCTTTCTTCAGGGTGTAACTTCTTTTACGGATGGCAAGTTTGATATGATTGAAAAATATATCAAAGAATATATACAGCAGGAAAAAGAAAACGCTATACTTTTAGCCAAAGAGTTTGAGTTAAACCAAGTTAAATAAATATTGTCGCAAAAAGAGCGCTGATCAATTCAAAATATTTCAGTAAAAGACCATCCTTGCCCTGAGGAATTTCATTGACATCTTACGATTATCTTATCTATAAGAAAAATGGCGTCAAAGCAATAGGGGACACCTGATGGAAATTAAATATAAAATCTGGATTGAAGAGAACGGCAAGGTAGTTTTTGGCAAGGGCCGTGATAATATTCTTAAATCAATTGAAAAACAGCACAGCCTCAATGCTGCTGCTAAATATTTGGGAATGTCTTACCGCGCAGCGTGGGGAAGATTAAAAGCCTCCGAAGAAAGAATGGATAAAAAACTGGTTGAAACCAGTACGGAAGAAAAATCTCTGCATATTACAGCAAAGGCCAAAGCAATCATAAAACGATTTGAAAAACTTGAGAAAGACGTGGAAGCCGTTCTGGATACGGCAAATAAGGACTTTAATAAATTATTTAAAAATGGTGATAAGTAAATCCTGATTACAACAATTGCAGCCTTGAAGAGCATTTTCTATGCATCTTTAAGAAGCAATTTATTTCTTCATACCTTTTATAATAACATTCAAACTATCTTGAACTGTAGCATGAATTCTCTCCATGCGCTTAATCGGATTACCCGTAAAAAGATAAAGCGAAATAACACCGTTTAACATACCCCAAATGGCGTTTTGCATTTGCCGTATGTTGTTCATGGGAGCGAATTCACCGGAATCAATTCCCTTCTGTATAATTTCGGAAATAGGCTTTATATTCTCATTCGTTGATCTAATGAGTTCAGCGCTTTGTTTTTCCGTGAGATGCATCTGGCCTGTCTGCATCATGAAAGTCATGAGTATTCTGAAAAGTTCCTTGTCACTCAGGAAATAATTAACATAAATACGGGAAAATTCCTGCAGAAGCTGCGCAGCTGAAGCTTCTATTAATGAAAAATTCCTTATTCTTTCATTAAGCGCGATATTATCGGCAATCAGGATTTGCGTGTAGATTTCTTCTTTGCTTTCAAAGCAAAGATAAATAGAGCCTTTGCTGACTTCTGCTTTCTCGGCAATACTGTCAACCGTTACGGCTTTGAATCCCCGATCAAAGAAAAGTCTTCGTGCCGCTTTCAAAATCGTATTTCTCCGATTTTCTTTTCCCTTTTCTTTCTTTTTTCTTCTTTTTTCTTCCAGGCTCAATTTCGTTACCCTTATCAAATAGGAAATTATTACTTACACTTGCCCATAATACTGTTAATATGACTGCCAGTCTATAAATTAATATCATTATCGTGTCAAGAAAATATTAAGCCCGACAAATAATTTAAATACATCTTGACTTTGTTTGTTATTACATTTAAAAGCGAATACGTTCGTAAAATTTTAATTACGAAGGAAGAAGTCGGATTTAGACATTTTGAAGTACAAAGTTAATCAGTTATACTATTTAAAGTTTGATAGATTTTAATCCCGCCAAGATAATCATCTTGCATTCTTTAAAGTATTTCAGGTTTTCAAATTCTGTCATGGTGTTAATCCGATCAGTGAGGGGGAAATTTATTAAAGGAGTTGTACAGCTATGCCAGAAGGGAAAGTAAAGTGGTTTAACGCAAGTAAAGGGTTCGGCTTTATCGAAAATGATGAAGGTGGAGATGTCTTCGTTCATTTCAGCGCCATTCAAGCCGAGGGGTTTAAATCACTGAAGGAAGGACAACGTGTATCTTTTGATATACAGAAGGGCAAAAAAGGCCTGGAAGCCGAAAACGTAAAACCATTATAAGAATTCATACAACATAAAACACTCCCGCACATTGATTACGGGAGTGTTTTATTATTTATCACTCTATTCGGAATATTATTTACTCAATTATAATTTTCAAACGCGAATAACTGATTACGCTTAAGTTTAACAAATTTAACCGCGGGAAATTCCGAAATACATCCGGATTTGATAATATTCTTTACTTTTAATATATCTTGACAAAAATAAAAGATTTGAGTTAGTGCCTTTTAGTTTTTATCATGGGTATTTCTAATTATTCCGAATAATACGGGGGTTTATTGTGTATTTCTCGAAAGAAATGCAAGAGTCGTCTTTGAAACTCACCCAGAAATGGGAGGATAATGTTCAAGAGACATTGAAAAATAATCCGGATCAAAAAGATCGTTTCTCCACCGTCTCGGATATGGAAATAAAAAGGCTTTATACTCCGGAAGATATTAAAGATATCAATTTCGCTGAAGACATCAGCGTTCCCGGTGAATTTCCTTATCTGCGCGGCAACCAGGTCACCGGTTACCGGGGAAGGTACTGGACATTCCGCATGTTTTCCGGCATGGGCAGCGCGCTAGACACCAATAAGCGCTGGAAAATGCTTCTTAACCAGGGTCAAACCGGGCTCAGCACGGCTTTTGATTTTCCGACGCTCATGGGATACGACAGCGACTCTCCCAAAGCGTTGGGTGAAGTGGGCAAATGCGGCGTCGCCATAGATACTTTGGAAGATTTTCTTGTTCTCATGGAAAGAATTCCTCTGGATGAGGTTACCACCTCCATGACCATCAATCCTCCCGCGACAGTTTTATGGGCAATGTACTGCGCGGCTGCGGATATAAAAGGCGTGCCTCTCACCAGGATCGGCGGCACTATCCAGAATGATATGCTCAAGGAATTCATTGCGCAAAAAACATTCATGTGTCCGCCCGAACCTTCGGTAAAACTAATCAGCGATACGGTCGAATTCGGCACAAAATTTGTTCCGCGCTGGAACACCATCAGCATCAGCGGTTATCATATTCGCGAAGCTGGTTCCACGGCTGTTCAGGAGTTGGCCTTTACTCTCCGCGACGGCATTGAATATGTGGAAGACGTGATTCGCCGCAAAAAAATGAATGTTGATGATTTTGCTCCGCGATTGTCTTTTTTCTTTAACTCGCACATTGATTTCTTCGAGGAAATCTGCAAACTGCGCGCGGCGCGCCGCATCTGGGCAAAAATCATGCGCGACCGTTTTCATGCGAAGAATCCCCGCTCCATGTGGCTGCGCTTTCACACGCAGACGGCGGGATGTTCGCTGGCCGCACAGCAACCATACAACAACGTTGTTCGTACAACCGTGGAAGGTTTGGCCGCTGTTCTGGGCGGCACTCAGTCTCTGCATACCAATTCGCTGGATGAAGTTTTTTGTCTGCCTTCCGAACATGCGGCGGAAATCGCCTTGCGCACACAGCAGATTCTGGCTGAGGAAACCGGTGTGGCCAATACCATTGATCCTCTGGCCGGCTCTTATTTCATAGAAACTCTGACCAATCAGATCGAAGAGGCCGCATGGGATTACATCCATAAAATTGACGCGATGGGCGGAATGATTGCCGCCATTGAAAAAGGATTTCCGCAAATGGAAATTGCCGAATCAGCGTATAAATTTCAGGGACAGCTGGAAAGAAGCGAAAAGATCATGGTGGGCGTTAATAAATATTTAAGCAGCAATGAATACCCCATCCCGCTTGTGGAAATCGAAGAAAGAATAAGCGAGGAACAAGTAAAAAGGCTCAATGATGTACGCCGCAAACGCAACAATAAAGCCGTCAAAAAATCTCTCGACAATATAAAGAGTGCCTGCAAAAAAGGAGAAAACGTTATGCCGCATTGCATTGAAGCGGTAAAAGCTTTGGCAACCTTGCAGGAGATATGCGACATATACCGTGAAGTTTACGGAGAATATAGAGACCCGGGATTATACTGATACCAAGCCGCCTTCATACGGCTACCTTTATTGGCTGCGTCGTCAGCGTCCTCAACGTATTTTCATATACGTCTCCGGCGCCTCCTCCTGGCCGCCGCGGTATCCTGATGAATGCGACTCGATATTAATGTTAAGAAATAAATATGTGCGTTAGCAAAATGCAGAAAAGCATAAAAAATGATATGTAGTAATAAGTCACCTAAGGAGATGGTTTTATGCCGGAAAGAAAAATTCGCGTGATGGTTGCCAAACCGGGACTGGACGGTCACGACCGCGGCGCCAGAATTCTTGCACGTTGTTTCCGCGATGCCGGATTTGAAGTTATTTACACAGGCTGTCATCAAACGCCCGAACAGATCGCAGCATCCGCCATTCAGGAAGATGTTGATCTGGTCGGTTTGAGCTGTCTTTCGGGAGCTCATCGAGTGCTTTTCCCGCGGGTTGTGGAACTTTTGCGCGAAAAAGATGCTGAGGATATTACCGTCATCGGCGGCGGTATCATACCGGAACAGGACATGTCCGTGCTTTATGATTCCGGCATCAAAGCTATTTTCACTCCCGGCGCATCGCTTGATTCAATTGTGGAATGGATTAAAACAAATATAAAACCGCATTAGACGCTGTCTCAAAACGGCAAACAAATATGGATTCTATAATAAAGAAAATCTGTGAAGGTGATGTTCGTACAGCGTCCCGCCTCATCAGGGATATCGAAGACAAGCTTCCTGAAGCCAAAGCAAAAATAAAAAAACTTTACGCCCACACCGGCAAATCTTTCATCATCGGAATAACCGGAGCTCCCGGTGCGGGTAAAAGTACTCTGACTGACGCGCTGATCAATGAATTCCGCAAAAAAAATAAAACTATTGGTGTGCTGGCCGTTGATCCAACCAGCCCTTTTACCGGAGGAGCCATTCTGGGAGATAGAATTCGTATGCAGCGCCACGCGGAAGATTCCGGCGTTTTTATCCGGTCGCTGGCAACACGGGGCGCGCTGGGCGGCCTTTCACTGGCCGCCGGCAACGCCATTCACGTCATGGAAGCGATGGGGAAGGATATAATTATTGTGGAAACCGTAGGCATCGGCCAGCAGGAAATCGACATTATCAATCACGCGCACAGCGTTGTGGTTGTTCTTGTTCCCGGAATGGGCGATGAAATTCAGACTATGAAGGCCGGTTTGATGGAAATCGCCGATGTCTTTGTCATCAACAAAGCCAATCGGGCCGGCGCTAAACAATTGCAGATGGAATTATCTTCCATGCTTAATTTATCTCCAAAAACCGCTAACGGTTGGAAACCGCCGATCATTATGGTGGGAGACGCTTTTGAGCCGGCAACGTTCGCTGAAGACACAGCCGAGCTTGCGAAAAAGATTGAGAAGCATCATGTCTATCTGGAACAAAGCGGAAAACTCACGGAAAGAATGCATCGCAAAGCGATGGCTGAAATTAAGGAAGCTGTGAGCTCATGCCTGATGGAGCCGGTCATGCACTCGCTCATTGAAAGCGGCGAACTGGAAAAACTTACCGAAAAGATAAGAAATAGAAAAACAGATCCTTATTCCGTGGCGGAAGAAATAACTGAAAAGTTTTTTCAAAAGCGGGGTAAAACATGAAAGCTGTAAAAGACAAAAAAAAATCCATCCCTAAAATAACAAAGAAGAAATTTCCATCCACAACAACGAAAAAACCTGCGATCAAAAAGAACAGAGGGCTGGTCATAGTTATTACAGGAAACGGCAAGGGAAAAACAACCGCCGCATTCGGCCAGGTATTGCGCGCCATCGGACAAGGATATCATGTTTTCGTTCTGCAATTCATGAAGGGAAGAAAATACGGTGAGTTTATTGCCGCGGTGAAATATCTCCCTAATTTAGCAATACGCATGTCCGGTCTGGATAGCTTTGTCATGCGCGACAATCCGGCGGCAATTGATATTGAACTGGCGCAAAAAGGATTGGAAGTCGCCCGAAAAGCAATCATGAGCGGTAAATATGATATGGTTATTCTCGATGAAATCAATGTGGCTCTTGATTTCAAACTTATAGATTTAAATGAAGTGATTAACCTGATTAAAAACAAACCGCCCGCGATTGATTTGATTTTGACAGGCCGCTACGCGCCGAAGGAGATTATCAACCTTGCCGATACCGTAAGCGAAGTAAAAGAAATCAAGCATCATTACAACGCGGGCATCAAAGACCGCGCGGGAATAGAATATTAAAACCATTTCCAAATCAAAGGGGACCCCGGCGAATGCCGGGCGCTATCCTGGCGCCGCTGAAGCGGGACAGTTTCCCGTAGCCAGAGGGCATGGATAATTCTACTTACAAACTGTAATTCGAGTTTCACTTGCCGCCTCGATATCATCTTTGATTTAAAAAATATAGTGTCATATAAATTTGATATTTTTCTAACTGATTAAAAAACTTAGGAGATTAAAATGTTTGAAATGGTACCTGTAGAAAAGCTGAAGACAATGATTGGTCAGGATAACGGTATAAGCGATTGGATTTTGATCGATCAGGAAAGAGTCAACCGGTTTGCCGATGCCACGGACGACCATCAGTGGATTCACGTGGATGTCGAAAACGCCAAGAAGGGACCCTTCGGCGTCACAATCGCGCACGGATTTTTAATACTTTCCCTGACCCCGCTTTTCAGCAGTTCAGGCAAATATCTGCCGGAAGGGATGAAAATGGTTCTCAATTACGGATTGAATAAGGTGCGATTTATTACTCCCGTGTTGGTGGGTTCCCGGGTGCGCTCCAAAATGGTCATCTCGGGAGTTGAAGAAAAAGACCCCGGAAGGCTTCTCGTGACGACCACGCACACGATTGAAATCGAGGGTCAGGACAAACCGGCCTGCATTGCCGAGGCGCTGGCCATGTTCATGATTTAAACGACCCGCGCTATATTATTTTACTTGACGGATAGTGAAAAATTGAAGTCTTGTTCGATATAGATGATACCTTGTGTTCCTGCTTAGTCTTTTGTGGCCGTTAGAATTGAGGATTATCAAGTAAAAGGTTGAATAATTTTCAAGACTGATAAATTAATAGGAGTTGCAAGCGAGCAATATTAAAAATTCAATGACAGTCTCCTTTGCTTTTAGCTAACTCTAATGCTTTACAACTCCCCAGTTGACAGGCTTTTGCAGCATCCATACAACCACTCTTTGTGTTGCCCAAACTTAAATAAACAGCGCCTCTGTTATTATATGCGTCGGCATAATCCGGCGCAAGACGGATAGCCTCGGTGTAGTCTTTAATTGCCGGTTGGTACCGGCCAAGCTTGGAGTAAACCATCCCCCTGTTAAAATACGCCAGCATATAATCAGGTTTTATTCGGACGGTTTCATTGTAGTCATGGATAGCTTCATTGTATTGACCCAATTCTATGTAAATTGTCCCCCTGTTGTAATAAGCGTTGGCATAATCCGGTTGGAGACGTATGACCTCGCCATAATGATACACGGCTTCATTAAATTTACCTTCTTCAGCCAGCGAATAGGCGAGATAGCTTTGTGCCATAGTATCCTTTGTTACATTTAAAGCATGATTCCAAAGCGCTGTATTATTCTTCCAGTAACCGCATTGCTTCCAGGTTAGCAGTGTCAGGATTGCAAGGCAGACCATTGCGCATAGAAACAAAATATTTTTGCGCGTGTGTTGACGCTGAAACCAGGGAGGAATACCCCAGGCAAGCATCATGGCTATACCGATGGAAGGCAGATAAATATAATGGTCAGACATCGCAACGATTAAGTTGGTCTGGCATATCCCGATAACAGGCAGAATAGTTATCGCGTACCATAGCCATCCGATAAGAAGATAGGGTAAACGTTTCATCATTAGAATGACGATGGTGCTTATAACTATAATAAAAATTACAGCTCCTAAAACCTGCCAGATTGGAAGTTGATCCGGAAAGGGATAAAAAACAGCCAGATCATGAGGCCAGAATATTTTCTCCAGATACGTCACAAAAGAAACAAACGCGTTGGTGATCCGTAAACCCAAGGGAAACAGTGTAGAATTCGGTCTGTACTGAGCATAAAGGGTAATGATAGAAAATATTGCCGAAAAAATAAAAAAAAGTGTTTTTTCGCACAACTGCCATAAAATCAGGTTGCCTTTCCTGGATTTAAATCTTCCCAGCGGCCAATAATCCAGAAGAATCATAACCGCGGGCAGAGTGACAACCATAGACTTACTCATGAGCGCACAGACAAAACCTAACAGAACAAGAAGGTATCTTCTGATAACCGGTTTTTCCGTATAATAGACATACAGGCATAAAGTAAGCATCCAGAAAAAAGCGCTCAAGACATCGTGTCGTTTGGCAATCCAGACAACGGATTGCACGCGAAGCGGGTGAAGCGCAAAAAATGCCGCAAGAAAAGCGCTTTTCCAGATGGTTCCGGTCATACGGTGAAAGAGCCAGAAAAGCAATAAAGTGCTCAATATATGCAGGACAAGGTTGGTCATATGATACCCTGCGGCATTGAGGCCATAGAGTTGACCATCGAGCATCAAAGATAACCATGTCAAAGGATGCCAGAATTCGGCATAGGTTGTACTGAATGCCCAACGAACTCCGTCCAATGTGATTCCAGACTGGACATGACTGTTCTTGGTGACATATACAGGGTCATCAACATTGAAAAAGCCGTAGTGATTGACCTTCCAAAAAACAGCAAGCGTGACCAATGTCAGAAAGATATAAACGATCAGCATCTGTCTTTTAGGACTCATCTTTATCTTATCCGGCATAATAAATCACTTATGAAAGGTTCTTCATTTGAAGAATATTTGTGATTGAGATTCTAAGTTAGCATAAATTTTCGAGTTTGGGAATTGGAGATTAGAAGAAGTTGATACTTGCTAATTGTCAGATAAAATCCTGTTCAGAACAATTTAAGAAAATAAAAAAACCTCCGTTCCCTTTTCCTGGGAACGGAGGTTTGAATTTATCAAACAAACCTTGGAGAATTATTCGCCCTTGAATTTCGGTTCGCGTTTTTCAAAAAAGGCAGTCATGCCTTCCACCGCGTCACTGCTTGTTTTGAGTTTCTCAATCCATTTTTTGTCGATTTCAAGACCCGCATTGATGTCCTTTTTCCAGGCCGACAGTCATTCCTTCAAGCACTGCACTGACTGAAATGGGAGCTCTCTTGGAGAGTGCAATCGCGTAGTTCATGGCTTCTTTCATTAAATCGGCGGCAGGGCAGACCTTATCCACAAGGCCGATCGCCAGAGCTTCGACGCCGCTGACTTTTTTGCTGAAAAAAATAAAATCCAGAGCTTTGGATTTTCCGATTATTCTGGGCATTCTCTGTATACCACCCCAACCGGGAGTCAGCCCCAGATTCAATTCCGGACATCCGATCTGCGCTTTGGGGTTGTCTGTCATAAAGCGAAAATGGCAGGCCATGGCCAGTTCACATCCTCCACCCAGAGCGTGGCCGTTGATCACGGCAATGAAGGGTTTGAGGGAGCGTTCGATTTTATTACAAACGTCAATGCCGTTCGGTCCCTTGTCAATATTCGCGACGTCGGAAACATCCATTCCCGCGCAAAAAGCCTTTTCTCCGGAACCGGTTAAGATTATAACCCGGGTTTCCTTGCTGGTCTGCACTTCGGTTATTAACTGATCCAGTTCTTCGCGAATGCCAAGATTTACGGAATTCATCGGCGGACGATTTAATGTGACAACCGTAACAAAATCCTTTGTTTCAACGGTAATATTATTGTAAGCCATTTTGATCCTCCTGATTTTTTGTTTACCTGGAAGATGTAATCATTTTTTTGTTCCCCCTTCAAGTAAAATAACTGACCCAAATTCGGCCAAAATCCCCTTGACACACATCAACCTGTCTCTTATACTCCACCCCGTTGTAATCAACGTCAATGAAATGATCGGAAGATAATTGATTACCAGGTTCCCCGGCTCTCAAACCGGGCGAAACCAACCAATACAACATAAGGAGGACTATCATGGGTGAGGCAGTAACAAAAGAAATAAGAGACAGAGTAGCCATATTATCAATTGACAAACCGAAGATGAATCAACTGAGCGGCGAAGTTTTCGAAGCCATGCGGAAACATCTCGACGCCGTTGAAGCCGACAAGGAAATCCGGTGCGTAATCATTACCGGCGCGGGCGAGAAGGCCTTTAGCGCGGGCGCCGATCTTGCGAGCGGGTTCGGTGATTTCAGTGCCGTCGACTTCCTGAAACGCGGCCAGGACATCTGGAACAAGGTCGAGTATTTCCCGAAACCGGTCATCGCGGCGATCAACGGGCACGCTCTGGGCGGTGGGTGCGAACTTGCCATGGCCTGCCATATACGCTTCATGAAGAAGGGCGCGCGCATAGGCTTGACCGAGACGAATCTGGGAATCATGCCCGGATACGGCGGAAGCCTGAGGCTGCCGCGGCTCGTCGGCAAATCAAAAGCCCTGGAAATGATATTCCTGGGCAAGCAGTGCGAGGCGGATGAAGCTCTTGCCATCGGTCTTGTGGACCACATAACCGAAGGAAACGTTCTGGATGCCGCACTCGAACTGGCCAACAAGATTACAAAGAGAGCGCCGCTTTCCGTCGCGGCGGTCACCAAGCTGTGCAACATCAGCCAGAATATTACACCCGAACAGCACCTGAAGATCGAGCGGGAAGAACTTGGACGGCTCTTCAGCTCCAAGGATGCGCAGGAAGGCATAGGCGCTTTCTTCGAGAAGAGAGAAGCGAACTTCAAGGGAGAATAACGTACACACCCTGATGGCAGGCTCGCAAGCACCTGCGGATCTGCCATCAGGTTTTACCTAACGCAATCCAACGCAAGATATGAGCTATGAAAAGAAAAGTCATGTTTTGCGCATTCCCGACCTGAAAATTTGCGGCATGAATCCTTACAATTTCAATGATTGATTGCCGCTTTTTTTAAAGCGGCAATCACATGACCGGAAGAAAACAAAATCTTCATATCTTTTGCACAACGCTGCTCTTTTTTTTCCTCGCTCCCTTGTCGTGTCTCGCAGCAGATAATTCAACCGCTCTGGGCTCCCTGTTGCCCATCTGGTCTATTTTGCCTTTTGCCGGCATTTTACTTTCCATAGCTTTGATGCCGCTGATTATTCCCCGCTTCTGGTATCGTCATTTTCATTATGTTTCCTTCTTCTGGGCTTTGGTCTTCGCCTTACCGTTTATTTATTTCTTCAAGGAAACGGCACTTCATGAAATAGCGCATATCATGTTCATGGATTACCTCCCCTTTATAATAATGCTTTGGGGTTTGTTTACGGTTTCCGGCGGCATTTACATTGGAAGCACACTAAAAGGAACGCCCCCCGTCAATACTCTTATTCTGCTTGCGGGAACAATTCTAGCCTCGATTATAGGAACCACCGGAGCTTCCATGCTTCTGATCCGTCCGCTGCTGCGTTCCAACGCCTGGCGTACCCATAAAACACACACGATAGTTTTTTTTATTTTTCTGGCCGGTAACATCGGCGGCGCGCTTACACCGCTGGGCGATCCGCCTCTGTTTCTGGGATTTCTTCACGGCGTCCCGTTCTTCTGGACTATGCACATCCTGCCGCAAATGGCGTTTGCCTGCGCCATTCTTCTGGTGCTTTATTTCATCCTGGATTTTTACCACTTTAAAAAAGAAAATAAAACTGTTGCGCCCGATAACGGGTTTGAACCTTTCAGAATCGACGGTTCCCATAACTTTATCTTTCTGGCAGTTATTGTAGCCGCAGTATTGTTCAGCGGAATGGTCAGACTGGGAGAAATTAGCATCGGTGGCATTCATCAGAAGACGGAGAATTTAATCAGAGATGCTGTTATTATCATTACGGGAATCTTATCTCTCGTCTTAACAAGACGGGAAGTCCATGATGACAATGATTTTAACTGGACGGCAATCACGGAAGTGGCTTATCTTTTCGCCGGTATATTTATCACAATTATTCCGGCACTGGCAATTCTGAAAGCGGGAGAACAGGGAGCACTCACATGGTTGATCAAAACGGTAAATACACCGGCCAAGTATTTCTGGTCAGTCGGAATCATATCCAGTTTCCTGGATAATGCTCCCGCTTATCTGACTTTTTTTAACTTAGGTTTGGGCAAATTTTATCACGGTATTCCTGAGGCGCAGGCAGTGGCACTTCTTATTAAAGAAAAAATCCCTTATCTGGCGGCCATATCGGCGGGGGCCGTATTCATGGGCGCCAACAGCTATATCGGTAACGCACCTAATTTCATGATAAAATCCATGGCTGAAGAAGCAGGAGTAAAAATGCCGAGTTTCTTCGGATATATGTTTAAATATTCCATCCCCATCTTAGTTGTTCTATTCATTCTAATGACTTTTTTATTTTATTAAAAAATAATCAATACTTATGCAAAAAATATTTCTTGAAGATGCCCGGTAAAGCAGATATAGATTTTATAGTTTGATCCTAATGAAAATTAAATTTTTCGTTCGCATTCAGGATATCAAATCGAATTACGTTTAGCATGAGGAGTAACACAAATGGTCGCAACCCTGCGCAATTCTTTAAAAACCATAGAGGATTACAAGGCCGCTAATCCGCATTACACCGAGCTTTTAGATATAATGGCAGACATATTGATTTTGCGTGAAGAATACCGCAACAAGATGAAAGATTCCATTTTTCAGGTCGAAGAAAATTTAATCGCTCAAAAGATGGAAGGAGGACTTCCTTTAGTTGATTTTACGGGAAAGGTATATGATTTAACGCATCCCAAAGAATATTTTAATTCTCTAATTTCCATCGCTGAAAAAAGAATGCCCGAAATGGCGCAAAGCATTGCCGATATCATTAATAATCCTGAATTCAACTGGGAGAAAATTATTCGATCTTCTTTTGACCACAGAATTGAAGAATCTTATGCTCACGGATTGCCGGCAGATCATGAAACCGAAGAGAATATCGACCTGATCGATCTTTTGACTGAGGAAAGTTTGCGACCGGAACTGGAAAGCGTTGCCCAAAAGTATGGAGCAATTGTGGAAAAATCCGGCTGGTCGCAGGGATATTGCCCCATCTGCGGTAAAGAACCGAAAATTGGTGAAATAAGAGATGATGAAGAAGGAAAGAGATATCTGTTTTGTCATCAATGCGGTTATAAATGGTATTTCCATAGGATAAAATGCCCCTTCTGCGGCAATGAGGAACAGCATTCGTTGGCTTATTTTGAAGTGGAAGGCGAGGAACGCTATCGGGTTGATGTCTGTAATAAATGCCGCCGATATATCAAAACTGTCGAATTACCGAAATCAAGCGAAGAGCCTAACCTGGATGTTGAAGATATTGCAACCCTGCATCTGGATTTGATTGCCTGCGATGAAGGATATAATTAGTAGTGGCCCCATATAACAGGAACTGAAGGTTCATTAAAATAACGAAACCACTTCCTGACTTTACAAATATTGTCCAATCAAAATACTCCTTGACGACTCTTTCACCTACCTAATCCACAGTATTGAGAGGCTGTCAAAATTGAAGATTACCGGTTGAAATCTACATGACAGCATACTGTCACAAAGGAGGATGAAAATAGCCGTGTCGACACCTTTTATTTTGAGTGGAATAATATCAATATATGAGACCTCTATTTTCAAGGGAAAAACTGCTCGTTTAATTTTAACATTGATAATGTTGGTGAAGTCAACGATGAATTGAACTTGGAATATTTTCCGGCAACTCATGAATCCGGTAGAAAAAATAAGATATTAATAATTTCTATAATACCAATTTGCAATTAAACATCAAGTAATGGTCTTGTTAACTATTTCATTATATTTCATAATATATAATTTATCTTTAGCGTTTGATGCCAAATTGGTATAAGACTATTCGAACTTAAATTTTTTCTCACGGGACAGTTTTAAACATACTTCTGCAATTTCACGATCATAGAGAATTCCAGCGTTATTTTCAATCTCCGCCAGCGCGAGACAAAGACGCCTTTGATTTTCATTGCTCTTTTGTTATGAAGGTATTCTCAGTTTTTCAAGATAGGTTTCTTTTAAACAGGCTGACACAGTTTTTACCTCTGCGTTTGGAAATATAGAGAGCCTCATCGGCCGCATTGATCAATTTTTCTCTTGAATCGTCAGCATTGTCGGCATCGCTGCCTCTGTTATGGCAACTCCGTGTCCTGGCGAAAATTGTTCTTGCAATCACCTTTTCCCGTGAAGGGAATTTTTTGCTCTTGACAAGAAGAGGCCTTATAGGGGTTGGGCAACTATTTTTCACTTTTGTGCCTTATCAAGGGCTGCTCAGTCTACCTAATATAAGATAAAATTTCCTCATTATTTACTTTTTTACCAGCGTCCCGCTTTTCCTCCTAAGTTTTCATTAATTACGTAATGACTTGATTATAAGACTGTGATAAACTAAATCTCACCGATGCTGGCAGTATTAGGAAAGGCAGATTATTCAGCATGATGCAAGACAGATACGAAACTGAATTTGTTTATAAATATTGGTCAAATCTTACTAATATTCTAATAGATGGAATTATTATTTCTGTAGTCGTTACCCTGTTTGCTCTTATAATTACCGGGACCGGGACCGGTCCCGGTCCCGTTAAGGACTTTCGGATCAACTTTACAATTGAACATTCAATTAGCTTTACTATTGCTTTAACGATTTTGTTTTCATTGCTGATTATCAGGCCGCGCACATGGAAATTATTTTTACTCGTTTCCGGCATCGACATTTGTTTTGCATCTGTCATCGGTCTGAAGATTAGTTCTTTCGTCGTACAGCATTTCTTTAATATTGTTGTGGACTGGCGAACGAATAATGTGGGGGGAGCGGCTATTATTGCCAGCTTTATCTACAGCTTTATCATTCTTTATTCTTTAATAGCAAAAATCAGATTGAAACATAGCAAAAATATGATCGAACAGGAAAAAACCAGACGCTCAGCCATAGAGAAAGAATATCTTTCAGCTAATCTCAAAATGCTGCAAGCGCAGATAGAGCCGCATTTTTTGTTCAATACCCTTTCCAATATTTTGAGCCTGATCGATACCCAACCGGACAAGGGCAAATCAATGCTTCTGGATTTGACTAACTATCTGCGCACCTCCTTATCCCGAACATTGCCGGAAAAAACCACGCTGTCTCAAGAACTTTCAATGATCAAAGCTTACCTCGATATTCAAAAAATCAGAATGGACGAACGCTTGAATTATAAGATTGACGTTCCGGATAATCTTTGGCAACATTCTTTCCCGCCAATGCTATTGCAGCCACTGGTCGAAAATGCCATTAAGCATGGATTGGAACCTAAAGAGGAAGGGGGAGAAATCGTCATCAGGGCAATTCAGGAAAATAATATTTTAAAAATAGAAGTTGCGGATACCGGTCTGGGATTTTCCGATTTCGATAAACCTCGCGTGGGTATTGCTAATGTGCGGGAACGCCTTGGTTTGCTTTTCGGAGAAAAGGGACGATTGATAATAGAAGAAAATAAACCTCACGGTGTTCGGGCCACAATAGAGGTGCCGGTAAATGAATTATAAAGCCATTATTGTTGATGATGAAAAAGAACTGAGAGCTTATCTCAAAAGCATGCTTGCCGAAACCTGGCCGCAGTTGGAGATTTGCGGCGAAGCGGCAAACGGCAAGGAAGCTCTGAAGATGATCGATGCTTTTTCTCCGCATATCGTTTTTCTGGATATTAAGATGCCTGGACTCTCCGGTCTGGATGTAGCTAAAAATATCGCCGGCATCTGCCGGATCGTATTCATCACAGCTTTTAATCAATATGCCGTCGAGGCGTTCGAGCGCGAAGCGGTGGATTATCTGGTAAAGCCGGTGACCAAAGAGCGATTACTGCAAACCATAACCCGTCTTAAAAAACAACTTCAATCATCCCCCGAACCACCGGCGGATCTTACCAAAATTATTACACAGGTTCTTGCCAATTTGCCGGAAAATAAAAATGCAAATCAATATCTGCAATGGATTAAAACGCAACACAAAGAAAGTGTCCGCCTGATACCTGTGGAAGAAGTTGATTATTTCCAGGCCGGAGATAAATATACTCTGGTGATAACAGCGGCAGGGGAATCGCTGATCAAAAAAAGCATTAAAGAATTAAGCGAGGAGCTTGATCCGCAAAAGTTCTGGCAAATCCATCGCGGCACAATTGTCAATGTATCCAGAATTGAAAATGTCGGACGCTCTATTACCGGCCGTGGCGTACTGAAACTTAAAAACAGAACAGACGCCCTCACCGTCAGTCGTCAATACTTACATTTTTTCAAACAAATGTAATGCTAATTTAATACCCTCGACAGCATATATTGGAATAGATATTTAGTTGTTATTCAACATTTTGCATTTTACCTCTGTTTATTACCATTTTGTCACCTTATCAATCTTTTCGTCACTTAAGGGTTGATGCTATCTGATTTCTATTTAATAGTGTATTCAAACGATAAAGATTATGATGCTAAAAACTAAGGAGGTATGCATGAAAAAATTTAAAATCGGTTTGTTGGTAGCGTTAAGTTTATTCTTAATAGCCAGTATCGCTCAGGCGGTGCAAATCGGTCCTGATCCGACAGACGCACTTGTGGATGGGAATGGACCGTTTGCGATATCGTCATTGGCAGTTGCCAAGAGTTCGTCGATAGGATTTGGCGGCGGCACGATTTACTATCCGTCAACCGCCGGATCGTACGGTGTTATTGTCATGTGTCCCGGTTTTACAAACACGCAGACTTCGCTGGCGCCCGTTGCCCAGAGAATCGCAACGCACGGATTCGTGGTGTTGAACATGAACACCAATAGTGTTATTGATTTTCCTCCTCTCCGCGCCACTCAACAGCAGGCAGCAGTAAAATATATGAAAACCGGCGTGACAGACAGCACCGTCAAAGCACGCATGGATCTCAGTCGCATCGGTGTATCCGGATATTCAATGGGTGGTGGAGCAACCGTGATGACGCTCAGTTCGGATTCTTCGTATAAAGTCGGTTTTGCAATGGCTCCGTATAGACAAGATGGTAGTAATGGTAGTTTCTGTAGTACGATCAAAACCCCCACAGTGATGTTAGGTGGTGAAAAAGATACCGTTGCTCCCGTCAGTTCAAACGCGCAACTCTTTTATAATAATATTCCGAATTCAATTCCCAAGGTTTTGGGTGTGTTAACAGGCGCCGACCATTTTGCGTATATTTCAAGCACGATTGATGAACGTGTCGGCCGTTACGCCGTTGTGGCTGCCAAGCGTTTTCTGGACGGAGATACGCGTTACACCCCGTTCCTGTCTGGCGCTGAAGCTACGGCGTATAACACGAGCGCTCGTTTCACTTCATATACGTCGAATGGTCCATTTTAAAAATGGAGAACGCACCGGAAGATAACTGGTGCATTCTGAACAAAGCAAGAAACGGATGGCGGTGCTGACACGGACCGCCATTATTTTATTACGAATTATCAGAAATGCTGTATAATAAGTACCAGGGGTGAAAATGAAGAAACGAATCATTTTGATCTTGTTAATATTGCTGATTGCCGGCAGTGCAGCGATCTACTTATTGCGTGACAAACCAGTACTACAAGAAAGTAAAAAAACATTCATAACCTTACTGGGTATAAAATCCCCGGAAATGCCGGCAAATGAATCCACCGCCTTCAACTTACCGGGCTTGACAGTCGGAACAAATACAATATCCGATAAAGAAAGTACCGACAAGATGTTTCAGGCAGATGAGCGTGACAATCTTATGTTAAATGAAAATACACGTATAAACATTGAGAAGCTGACCTTGCTGTATACCCGGGCGGAATTGGCTGAAAAACTTCAAAAGCTTTCGACGGAGTTACCTCCTCCGGCGTATCGTCAATTGATTAATCTGATAGATTATTATGATCACTATACGAGAGAAGTTAAACAAGTTTATGATCCCGATGAAGCGCCTTCGAGCAAGGAAGAAGCGTTTGAACAACTTAAGGGAATGCACGACTTGCGGGTAAAGCATTTCGGCGCCGATGTAGCGGCAGCTTTTTACGGAGAGGAAGAAAAGACTACCCGGCATTTGCTGGAATCCATGTTCAGCGATAAAAACTCCGGGATGACTATGGAAGAGAGAGCCGAAAAAGCGCAAAGAGAGGTGCTCGGAAATCATTAATAATAAAAAAACAGGGAGAGTAAACTTGCCGCGGATTTAAAATAGATTATTCGTTTAAATAGTTTTATCTCTTTTCAAAAAGAGTGAAGATTTGGTGTAATGGTTTTATCTATAGGAGAGTATGAAAAAGAAATACGGGGCGGTTGGAGCATATTTTTATCCTTTGGAAAAGATAACCGATGACGATGTCAAGGCTATGCATGACGTGTTTATCAAGTACTATCACAATGCCGATTATCAGACATTCGTAAAGGATCTGAAGAAAAAGATAGGAGCGATAATGGTCAAGAAGGATGATGGAACTATTATCGGTTTTTCCACCATAGGAATAATTGAAAAAGCAATTGATAATCAAAAATGCTTGGGGATATTCAGTGGCGACACGGTTATAGAGAAGGAATATTGGGGATTGCCTAATCTTCAAACAGCATTTCTACGCTTTTTGATAAAAACAAGAATAAAGTGTCCGACAGTAAATCTATACTGGTTTCTGATAACGAAAGGTTACAAAACCTATCTTCTTATGGCCAATAACTGGCGTAATTATTATCCACGCTATGACAGGCAAAATGATGAGAAAAGAAAGAAAATTGTTAAGATTTTCTCAAATCATTTCTTTGAAGGATACTATGATGAGAAATCTGGGCTTTTGAAATTCGGCGAAGGTTATCAAAAATTAAAAGAAAACGTTGCTGAAATAACGGATGAATTGAGAGAGAAATATCCCAAAATAGCATTTTTTGAGGAGGTCAATCCGACATGGAGAGAAGGTACTGAACTGCCGTGCATTGGTGATCTTGACTGGTTCACGCTGATATGGCGCCCCATTCCTTTTGCGATGAGAAAATTAAAGAACATGATTTTCGGAAGTAAAAGCAAGCAGCAATCGACTAAAAAGAAGAATGTAGATCAAAAATTATTAAGAAAACCTGTGGTTTTTTAAATTCACGGATGAGATCAACCTGACTAAAATTCCAAGAGGGGATATTATTTATTATGAATATTCATATCTACTTGTTTAAGTAAATCCATGCGACTTTCCCTCCGGTTTTAGACTTTTTCCAGTAACAAATTATCTTTGATATCTTTTCGTATTCTTGCATACCGATAATGTTTATCTTTATCATTACTAATACTGCAAACACCCCCAAAATTATCTTATACTACTTTTAATGAAGATGGATTTTTTTGATAATTACTGATTGTAACCTAGAAGCATAAAATTACAGAAATGAAAAATAAGGATTTCGGAAAGAAATACTTGCTGAAGGCGTCTCCTTATCCATAATTTTTCATACCTAATTGGGATGAAGATTCCCATTTGAAAGTCAGCATCATGGATCTTATCAGACTAAAATACACCTTATTGTCCTATATAGTTTTTTAGAGAGGTTTATCTGAACTTCCTCTTTTCCTATCTGCTATTAGCGCCATAGTCAAAACAGACCGCAAGATCAAGCACAGTGGAGTTCAATGATCCCTTGATTGATATGATACGACCAGCACTGAGTTTGATTCCAATCGCTTTTGTTAATTTTGCGCCCAGATAAGCCATCGGTTGTACCACCATGCCTCCTTCGGTATCCAGCGAACTACCACCTGCAGCACCCACGAGCATTTCCGCACCGGCCGAGAGTCTACCAGCAAATTCCGGCGAACGATAACCAGCACCAATCATGCCAGCAGAAAAACTGCCTGATTCTCCATTATAGGCGCTATGACCCTGACCAGTCAGGTAAATGTAATCGTTAAGATAACGGTTAGCCTTGATAGTAACCAAATCTATATCGTGTTTGCTTCCATTCTTAGTGGCAGCATCAAAATAATGTGACGACCCGAAAACAAATTCATAACCATCCACAATTCCTTGAGCGTAAATGTCAAAAGGATGATCCAAATCGAAAGCAAGATTAGCCGAGCAATAGGGTGCTCTGAAGTCGCCATCGGGAGCAATGGCATAACCTCCTTCCAGGGAAAAATGCATACTGCGGCTCACGTTGTAGGTAGCATAGGCGCCCAGTTTGCCAAGCAGACCGCCCCCAACTGACACACCGCCCCCGCCTCCCATACCGAAGGCAAAACGGGAACCAATCATCAACCAGTTGTTTAATATTGATGTCTCCACTCCCAAGGTGCCCAGGTATTCGGCATATCCACCTTCATCCCCTGAAAAAGCTCCGGCACCTTCAAGACCCAAATACAGCCAGGGCGTCATAAATCGCTCATAACGCGCCCCGATATAACCCATGCGGTCACCCGTTCTGGGGAAATAGCTGCCCACCGTTGCCATTATGCGATCTCCGCCAAACCCCTGACGGTCTTGAGTCATGAGCCGATTTCCGACATAGTCAGGCGTGTAATAGGAAAAATTACTATCGATGGCAATCGTAAAGCCGATCTGGTTGCTATGCACATTCCCATCGTTGGGAAAACTCACATTGGAGGCTGTAATGCCAGCCTTAAATTTCCCAAAATCCCATAGGAAATCCACATGAGGACGCAACATCAATCCTCCACCCCACTGCGGTGTTCCACCGCCACCGCCACCGCCGCCTGCGTAAATTCCTGTTTGTAGTTCAAGTTTTGAGAACAGAGGGTAATGCCATGCCAATTCACCCCCTCCGGTAAAGAAACCACCTTGTTTGCCCGTAATGGCGCCATAAACAGCCGGTCCAACATAAATTCCGTGGCCAACCTCGATCAGATAAGTTGTGCCTACAATACCCATAAACTGATCGTTGGACAAATTAATGTTCTCATAGCTAATCTTAATGACGGAGCTTTTGCTCACACTTCCATCGCTGATTTGGCTATTCGGGGTCGTAAACAATTCCGAATGTGCAGAGGTGAATGCGATAAATGTGAATGTCAATATAACAGCCAACGTAAGATAACTCATCAGGAGAGCTTTTTTAGTTTTTTTCTTCATGAAGAATTTGCTATTTATCATTGCAGCCTCCTAACCTCCGCTTCAGAAGATCAAATTTAATAGTCCTCATTGTACAGAAAAAATAGGATATGATGATGGTGGTATTTTACAATTTTTCAAGTTACGGATCATATCCGCTTGCTGCTTAGTTTTAAAACTAAATATTAGCGGTGATAATCTTGCATGTTTATAAAAATTCATCAAGTGCAGTTTTCAGGTTTTTATATTTCTTCCCGATTGAAAGATTGTATGATTGTGGAGATTAATGATTTGAGGAAGCAATACTTCGCAAGTATTTTATTCATCACGCAAACGTGGGAACAAACGGCCAGTGCGTTTCATGTAGCCGTGGTATTCATCGCCAAAACGCTCGATCATCATTACTTCTTCGTCGGTGACACGGGCCAAATACATCGCCGTGGTAGTGCTGATCAGTAGCAGAGCGAGCAGTAAATTAGCGGTTATCAAAGCCATTCCAACGGACAGAATCAATAAGGCTGTATACATTAGGTGACGAATGTAGCGATATGGCCCGTCAATGATTAAGCGGTGGTTCTCGCGTAATTCTAAAATTCCGGATCAGTTACGCCCCTAGGTTTTGTGTGTCTACCATAACATCGCAATGCCAGAGAACTCAACTAATGCGCCGATCCAGCGTATCCAAGCAGGAAGACCAACGTGCGCGAAGTCCAACCAATGTGTCAGTGCGTATAAGAATGTCAACATGTAACTCGCAGATATAAATTTGTAACACACCCTGTCGCGTGCTTGTGCGCGGCCCGTTTCGACTGGGTTCGAAAGGGAGATTTTGTGAAAAGTTTGTTTGATGATTACCGCTTGCAACCTAGAAGCATAAATTTACATATTTGAAAATTGAGGAGGAGGAAGTAAGAAATAAAAATAATTTAAAATACTTCTTCCGAACCGGCGGATTTCTTGAATGATATCTACAAATCCACCATATTTGAAGACAGCAAGAGTGAGTATCACCACCTGAAAGATGCAAAGTAAATTCTATCAGATTTCACATTTTACAAACAATAATATTTGATTTATTATCACTGGCATGTTAGTTTTATCCAAGTTTCAAAATCAGGAGGATTTGTTATGATAGACACTATTGTGGCTGTTATTGTTGCATTGCTCTTGCTGATTAACCTTGGAATTCAATTCCAAATCCGCGATATCAGCAAAAAAGTATACGAGATTTTGAAAAAGGTATCTTAATTTATTCCAATTATAAATTAAGATACAATCTTCAGTCGCTATACAACTCAATGTATAGCCTTATAAACTGAAGGCGAGGTGGAGTTGCGTAATTTTCAGAATTCATCGATTAACACTTAAGGAAGAAATAAAAATCTAATTACCAAACAGTCGGAGTTGAGGATTGCTGTTTGTAATGTTAAATATTTTAAAAACCATTAAGGTGTTGATTTTAGGAAGGAAGAAATAAATACTGATTTAAAATACTACTTCCCGGTTTTCAGAATTGTTGAATGCACCTACAATTGTTCCGTGGTCGTCATTCATCAAAACTGAGGATTACTGATGAAATGTGCAATGAGAAAAAACAGCTGTAAATGTCACGAGTCTGCTGTTCCCCCTTGACAAACCATCGTTTTTTAATTAAGTTTGTTAGCAAAGGGAGAAGCCTATAACCGATTACCTTTATCTAAATTTTCCAGCAAGGAGGAGCTTATGAGCAAGAAAGCCAAAGTATTAATCATGGTAACGTCTGTAACAATTCTCTTACTCATCCTGATGAGTCTTCCCGTAAACATTCATATGGGGAATTCGGCCATCTCAGTCGTGCCTAATGCGCAAGCCATACCTCCCGGCCCTGAACCATCGTCGCTGGCCGTTCTAGGTTTGGTCGGATTGTATTTTTTGTAAGACGCAAAAGGAACAATCACTCAAAAAAAGATTAAGTGAGTTTCTATTTCGGCAGAGCCCCTGATCTAGCGACCCTTTCCCATGCTTCCTTGTACCCTATGATCGTAAGGTATTTGGGGGGGCTGTCTTTTGCACTGATACTTCCTGCATCCATTCATAGCTTACACCCAATATCGTAATCACCATGATGGCATAAATGAAGGTGCTTACCTGCACGTGAAAGAGATCAACAGCTAATCCGGGACCGTAAAAGTGGCCAATCAAGATCAGGATATAGATCCTCATGATATTGGTCAGATACATGATCAATATTCCAACATAGGCAACCACAATGGAATGAATTAGGTTGATTCTTTTTAGATTGACCAGGACAACAGCAAAGAAAGCTACCAGGAAAGTGCTTATTCCCTCCAAACCGGAGCATTGAGGGGCAATACTCACTTTGAACATATCTGTTCCAAGGATCGGAGAGTTGTTAAGCGAGAGGTACAGGTAGGCCTTCAAACCTGTCAGCTTGATCAGTAAGAAAACGACCTTCGTCACATTGGGAAGCATCCACCGATATAAATAGTTCAATTGATGTGAATAGTGAAATAATTTCAACAGCAGAAAGCCGGGAAGGACGAGTGCAATGGATAACAGGTAGAGCGTATAAATTTTTTTATGGTCAAAAGCGGAAAGGATAAGCGTATAGTGCAGACCCGCAATAAGGAAGAGGAGTGGAATTCCGAACCTGATGGTCCATTCGGAGGAGGAAATATTCAAAAACTGTAAAAAATCAAAAAGGAACTTGCCGGGTTTGAGGGGTTGAAATGAATGATGACCCATCCAGAGAAAGCACAAAATCAATAGGAAGAAGGTGAATAAGTGAAGGGAAACATAGAAGGGATTGACTCTCTGCCGAAATAAGAAGTTCGTTTTATTTGAGGTAATAAAAATGAGTAATCCGTTAAACAGCAGAAACCAGATATAATACCAGATCAACAACAAGGGGACATCGACCCATCCATGTTGGAGAGGATCGTAAAGCAACCCTGTGAAAAGAAGCGAAGAAGAAACGAAAATTTCTAATAAGACGAAGAGAGACAGGGTGGCGTAGTATATGAAGTTGTTTTTTGCGTTGCCGTCTGATTCTCTGGTTGACATCATTAGTTTCTTTTTCATAGGGCGATTTAATTGAATGACGGTATCCTTCACACATCCGCTTGGCTGTGACCGCTTCATAAGCGGTATACCATATGTTAAGTTAGCGTTCACCCATTTTTTAATGATTACCGGTTATAAACTAGCATAAAATTGGAAATTGATACAATGAAGAGTATAGGAAGTTATTGATTGTCTTGATAATCATTGTTGGGTCAAGTTCTGCTCAGGGCACACAATAGCTTTTCGATATAGATATGCTTTAATTACTCTTTAGTTTTTGTTCTATTTATCTGCGGGTCAGCTGGCGATATTTGATGCGGTGAGGTTGGCTGGCGGCGGCGCCTAATCTTCTTTTGCGGTCTTCTTCGTATTCGGAATAGTTGCCATCAAAGAAAAGCACACGACTTTCGCCTTCAAAAGCCAAAATGTGCGTGCAGATTCTATCCAGAAACCAGCGGTCGTGGCTGATGACGACAACGCATCCGGCAAAGTTCTCCAGCGCATCTTCCAGTGCGCGCAGGGTGTTGACATCCAGATCGTTGGTCGGTTCGTCCAGCAGCAGAACATTGCAGCCTTCCTTGAGCATGCGCGCCAGATGAACGCGGTTGCGTTCACCGCCGGAGAGCGTTCCCACTTTCTTCTGCTGATCCGTGCCCGAAAAATTAAAACGCGACACGTAGGCGCGTGAATTGATCTGTCTCGTTCCGATGGGAATAATATCCTGTCCGCCGGAAATCATCTCCCAGATATTTTTGTTCGGGTCAAGCGAGTCACGGCTCTGATCAACGTAAGCCAGTTTTACGGTATCGCCTAAGCGGATGGCGCCGGAATCCGGTGTTTCCTGACCGGTGATCATGCGGAACAGAGTGGTCTTGCCCGCGCCGTTGGGGCCGATTACGCCGATGATGCCGCCGGGCGGCAGTGAAAAGGTCATGCCTTCCACCAACAGCTTTTCACCATAACCTTTGTTCACATCCGTGGCTTCAATCACCAGATCACCCAGACGTGAACCCGGCGCGATAAAGATTTCGCGTGTGCCGGATTCCTTTTCCAGATTTTTCCCCAGCAGTTCCTCATAAGCGCTGATGCGCGCCTTGGATTTGGCGTGCCGGCCCTTGGGCGACATGCGAATCCATTCCAGTTCCCGCTCTAATGTTTTGATTCTTTCACCTTCGGATTTTTCTTCATTCTTCAGACGGTTTTGTTTTTGTTCCAGCCAGGAGGAATAATTCCCCTGCCAGGGAATGCCTTGTCCCCGGTCCAGTTCCAGAATCCAGCCCGCGACGTTATCGAGAAAATAACGGTCGTGGGTGACGGCGATGATAGTGCCTTCATATTTTTGCAGATGATGTTCCAGCCAGGCGACGGATTCGGCATCGAGATGATTCGTCGGTTCATCCAGAAGCAATATGTCCGGTTTCTGCAGAAGCAGGCGGCACATAGCTACGCGGCGTCTTTCACCGCCGGAAAGAACCTTGATGAGTGCATCGCCGGGCGGACAGCGCAGAGCGTCCATGGCCATTTCCAGACGGGAATCTATATCCCAGGCGTCAAGGGCGTCGAGTTTTTCCTGCACGGTGCCCTGTCTTTCGCAAAGGTTGGCCATTTCGTCACCCGACATCGGCTCGGCAAACTTCTCGTTTATTTGGTTATATTCGTGGATTAAATCCATGGTGCTTTGCACACCCTGCTCCACTATCTGCCGCACGGTTTTGGTTTCGTCCAGATGCGGTTCCTGTTCCAGATAACCGACGGTATAACCTGCCGATAGAATTGTCTTACCCAGAAAATCAGTATCTACGCCGGAAAGAATTTTCAGTAGAGAACTTTTACCGGAACCGTTTAAACCGATAACGCCGATTTTTGCTCCGTAAAAATAAGACAGATAAATGTCCTTGAGCACCGGTTTTTTTTCATAAATTTTACTTACTCCGATCATGGAGTAAATTACTTTGTTTCCTTCATTGGCCATAAAAGGTTTCTCTCCGCAAAAAATGATTTTAAATGTAAGGGAATATTCCCTGAATGATTAAATTGAAATTGTTCTGAATACTGCTTTGCCCGGAGAGGATTCCCATGTGTCCGGGAAGAATAAGTTCCAGATCGAGTCCGGAAAAATTAACGATGCTTTTCTTTAAAAGCTTGCCGTCGCCGCCGGGGAAATCAGTGCGTCCCACGCTTTGATCAAAAATTACATCGCCGCAAAATAAAGCTTTTTGCTGAGGCCAGTAAAGGCCGATGGAGCCGGGGGAATGTCCGGGGGCCAGAACTATTTTGAATGTTTGGTCTCCTAAAACCACATTGCCTTCTTCCAGCGGGAAATTTACATTCATCCGGGGGACATTGATTCCGAAAAGGCTGTATAGTTCGCCGCCTTCTCCGTGTAAAAATTCAATTTCTTTGACATGCAAGCCGACCTTTACTTTTTCCTGATCAAAAACTTCGGAGCCCTGAAAATGGTCGGGGTGCGAATGGGTGTTGATGACATACCGGATATCTTCTTGATGAATGCCGTCAGCCGACATCTTAGCCAGCAAATCCGGAACATAGCCTGTCAGTCCCGGATCAATCAATGCGTTTACATTGCCGCCGATAAAAAAGCTGTTGCAGTTATTTTCGAATGGATTTGTCCACTCGTAAATATAGATATCGTTTTTTAATCTCATGGTTACTCCTGTATGTTGGACGCTTGCGGAATGAAAATCCAAAGTAATATGTATAATAATATGCCTGTCCCGAAACACAGGACAAGTGTTACAAAAAACAGACGCCACGCCCATGACGGAATGGGAGACCTCTCACCCAGGCCGCCGCAAACACCGCCAATCCATTTATCGTTGGCCGATTTTGTTAAATTCCGCAGCCAGTTATTCTGAGTCATTGTTTTGGCCTCGTCTTATTACAATTTTAGTTTATTTTTTTTGCAGAAAAAAGATCGTCCACCGGCAGATCCGATGTACGATGACCCGCGCCGATAATGTTTCCCTGCCTGTCCACGAGAATGATGGTCGGTACACCAATAATACCGTAATTGCTGGCCACACTGCCGTCCAAATCCAGCAGAACAACGAAAGGAAAAGAATTTTCTTTGGCAAAACTGGCCACTTTTCTGGTTGATTCGTTTAAATCAATATATAAAAATTTTAATCCGCTTTTGGCGTATTTATCATACAGTGCTTTGTAGCTCGACATTTCTCCCCGACAGGCGGGGCACCAGGTCGCGCCGAAAAACATGATGACCGGATTTCCTTTCTGATTGCTTAATTTGAAAGGTTTTCCTTCGATATCATCCAACGAAAAATCCGGCGCAGCAATTTTTTCCTGTCTGGAAGAATCAGAAGATCTGTATTGCGCGAAGGACAGAGCAACAAGAATGCCGATTAGAAGGATAAGGATGGTTAATATTTTTTTATTCATCACAACACAATCCCATTTTTTTATATGGATAAAACACCTGCAGTATACAGGAAATATTCCGCCGCGCCAATTAATATCATTCCGGAAATAAATTTTATTTTTGTCAGCCATGTTCCCGATTTAGGTAAGGCGGCAATAACCCCGGCAAATGTTCCGACAATAATCAGCAGGGTGCCCATGCCGAACGCAAAAACAAAAAGAAGGCTCATGCCCAGAAAAAGATTCGTCTTTAGTGCCACGTATCCCAGTAAAACGGCAAGAACGGGGGCGGTGCACGGACCGATAACAACGCCCGATACGACGCCGATTAAGAAGCTGTCCCAAAACCTTTTTTTATTGCTGTTTCCGGTTAGCTTTATAAGTTTATGCGGAACAGGCAGAGAAATATTGAAAACATCAAACATCGACAACCCCATGACAAGACATAAATTAGCCATGATGAAATATGTCCAGGGCGTTGTCTGCATTTGTCCGAAAACTCTGCCTGACAAGGCTGCTGCTCCGCCCAGAATGGAATAAGTCAGCGCGATTCCTGCAACATAAAACAGCGAAAGAAGAAATCCGCGAGGTTTTGACAATGTGTCCTGCGCGCCAATCAATCCGACAGTTACCGGAATCAAGGGATAAGTGCAGGGAGTAAAGCTGATAACAAGCCCGCCCATATAGGATGCGAGAAAAGCTAAAAACACCGAATGGTGCAAATATAATGATAAATTATTGATCAGGTTTTCAATCATTAACCGTTGCCTTTATTTTGATGTTGCTTGCTGACAAGATAGAGAAATTGCTCTAAGGCGTCAAGTAAAAAGCGTAGCGCCATCGAAGACCGGCGCATGCCGGTCATCATTAATTCGTGATATCATTCTGGCAATGCCATAATGAATGAATGAATGGGGAAGCCGGTGCGGGTAGTATATGCTAATCTGTATTATGATTCAGCTTCCACGAAATATAATCTGCAAGTTTGTGGGTGGCATCACGTGTTGAACTGACAAATTGCACTCCTACTTCATAAGATTCATCCTCAATGATGACCTTAATCCACTTTACTTTTCCCAGAGCTTTTATCTTTTGTTGCAGATATTTTAATTTTATATCCATCATAAGAAGGGTATCGATAGGTAAAAAAATATTCGTACTGATTCTAATACCTGAAGTAGATATATCTTTGCCACGATTATTCATTTCAGTTTCTTTCTGAAACTTATCACTTTGGGCGCCGACGGTGATAATAATCTCACTGTCTTCCTGAATTCGTTGAGATCTTCTTCTTTCTTCCATTGCGCTCATCAAGAACTTTCTTTTATTTATTTAATTCCGTGAGACAAGAGGCAAAAGAAGTATGCCCCCACTACTCTACCTGCCGGGCCAAGAAGATTCTTCTCTCGCGGATAGAAAAATGATACTAATACCGATGAATATTGTCAATCCCCCAATGGAGGAATCTTATTTATTTCAGGTAAATTAGCATAAAATTAGAAATCAAGAAACTGAAGATTGCGGGTTGAAGCATTTTTTAAACACCAAGGCCATTGAATTGAGGATGACCGAAAAATAGAAATAAAATATTTCTGAAAAGTGTGTACCCAAACGTAAACCATGAACCCTTAAATAAAAAAGGGCTAACCAATAAAATTGGCTAACCCCTTGTTTTCTAAATGGTGCCGAAGAATGGACTTGAACCATCACGGGCGTACACCCACTAGACCCTGAAACCATAATTAAGGACATTCAGGTAAATGCAAGTATAATGAGAACAATATGATATTTCAAGGAAAATGACAAAATTCTTGATTAAGGATACGGGGCCGAAATAGGGGGAAACAGGGGGGTATATTGGGGAAAGTGTTGACCAAATGTTGACCAAAAAATGAGTAGAGGGGAGGGGGTAAACCAGAACCACTCCCCTTCATTTCAGTAAACCGAAATCTCTTTCTCGGTCAATGCACGAGGGGTAAATTGGTTCATCTTATCAATGTTCAGTGGTGGGCATTTTTCAGAATTAAGGATGTAAAGGTAGTTAGACATATTTAAAATCATGCCTTGCGCTAATTAGACGGGCTTAGACTTTGCGGTTGTGTTCATTCGAGGCAAATGTTCGGAGATATATTTCCATTTGCATTTTTTGTAGGCGCTAAGATCAGAGTTTAGCGCAGTATCAATTTGTTCCTTGGATTCCCTCAGCCAAACCTCAGTGGTTGACCTATTGGTAATATTCAAAACGCTGCATTCACCATCATAATATATGAACTGCTCACAGTTTAAAGATTGTTTGGCTAATTTCACCACTTCACTCTCCACCACGATACGAGGCATTTTTGTTGACCGCTCAATCGCAACAGCTTCGTTAAGCGGTATTCCAATTACGATGTCATTTGACATATCATGAGTGAACTCTCCCATAGTGATACCTCCACGAGTTAAGAGTCCGTGCATTTGGAGTAACTGCATGCAATCCCATTGAATTACACCGAATAGACTATGCAAATGATTAGGTGATGCAGAAATTATAAAACTATCAGATAAGAAAGAAAAACTAATGTCATAATAATCTCTGCCTATGACCAGTTGCTTCCCTATGTGATTTTTGTCCCATTCTCTCAATTCCTTCTTTTTCTCAAGAGAGAATTGTTTACTGTGCTTAGAAATCCACGTCGCGATTTTGACTAAGCCTTCATGACCGATGGCAGGATTATCAAAGGCACTCTTCCAGCCGATAATATCTACAAATGCAACTACACGGGTAGCGGTGTTCAGATGCATACGGTACCTTTGAATCTTTTTGTTAGGCATTATTTATCTTCTTTACTCTCCGAACTAACTGATGTTTTGATTCGCTTTATGAATCCCGACACAAACCTTTCACTAGCTCCGGCACAGATGCATATCACAAGCAATAAAGCAAAAGAGTAATCCGTCACTTTGGTAAACCCGAGGAAGATGTTTGCTTTCACTGCTAAGGCGATAAGAAGAGCACCTATATTTCCAACCAATATTCGGGAAGCACTTTCGATGTAATGGATGGAAGATCCTGCAGTTGGGTCCATTTGTATTTTTTCTGCTCTGCTAAGTATGGAAAACAAAGCACCAATGCCGCCGAGTAAAGCACCAATGATTATTTCAAACGCATTATTACCAAGAAAAAGAACGGATTGTGATTTTAGCAACCACAAAGTACATGCAATCAAAAAAGTCGGCAAGGCAGTAACTGTGGCTCCACGCACATACCAAGTGCGTGCATTCTCTGCCGACCTTGCGAACAGGTAGGATTCGGCCATACCCAGAACTTCATGTGCGTTCACCTCGTCTTTATCGCCTATGATGCGTGCCATGCTTTCGGCAAGAAATCCCGCAAAAGTTTTAATCTGGGATTCACGTAATGATGTTCGTGAAAGAGTTTCGAGCTGACACAATCTGTTAGCAATACTTCCAAAGCTTGGTATTACATCGCCATATTTTTCTGTGAGTGACCATTGAACATAGAAATCACTATCAACGTACACAATATAATCATCTCCGGCATCAATGAGACTGTAGATTTTTTTGTTAAGTGTAGGTTCTATATCACCATCACAGAATGGAGAAAAATCATCCACGATAACACCAGAACCTATTTGAGTTTTATGTTCGTTCAAAGTCATTAAATTTTTCTCTATTTATAATGCAAACAAACTTGTTTATCCCTAATTTCAATCTTGAAAAATTTTCATTAATTTACGCTTGTTACAAGCAATAAAGGCGTTTACAAGCGAGTTTTTACCCTAATTATTAACTAATTTCAGTTAAAACCCAATAACCAGAACGCTTCGAACCGACATACTTAATTCTTTTAGCTTTTCGTAATTCCTGAAGAATATTTTCGACATCTTTAGGTTTGAGATCGCTAAATGCATCAAGGAACTCATTGAATAGGCCCTTTTTATTTTTTTTAAGATGGTTAATTATAAGCTCTTTTTTTTGATCACGTGATAATCCTGTAAGGCGTGTGTGAATCCCTAATGCTCCCTCAAGAACATAGTAACGATGGGAAAGAATGTATTGCCGTCCTCTGGTTTTGCCGACTGGCTCAATAATCCCATACTCCAGAAACTTGTCTTTGTATCCCGGTTTGGTTACCGGCTGTTTTTCTCTGATAATCTCCAGTTGATATATTTCCTCAAATGACAGGGTTATTTGTTTTTCGTTGGTGATCTTTTCCAAAAATAAAACGAAATTTCTATCCTTTACCTGTGCAGGTATGATGAGTCGAACGCTAAAATTATCGCTTTTTGATAAATCAGGCAGACCCTTTCCTTCCCTGATTGTTTGCTCGAAGATATCATCCATGCCTTGGCCGGATCGTTCGACCAATCCCGCTTTCTCCAGTGTCTCCGCTATACACCGGTTTCGCCATTCTCTTTTATATAGGACATTTTCAGGCGTTATACCCGGAAGAAATCCGCCAGGGCTTTCTATAGTAAATTTTTCCGGTGAGGCTGTAATGAAAATGGACTGTGTGCTGATATTATAATCTCTATGAGCAACGGCATTAAGCACTGCTTCGCGGATGGGTTTCTCGCTATAGGCGAAAATTTCCCGCTGGAAAAGACCTTCCTGAAAAGGAATTCGAAGATTGCGGGCATTGATATTTGACCAAATTTCGTTGTATATTTTAAAAAAAGGTTCCCGCCAGTTGATACGATAGTCGTGAGCTATCTTGCTTGCAGCTTGCCGCCATTCAAAAATAATTTCGCTACCCGGCAAGTAACGATCTATTTTTTCTTTTCTAGCAAACAGGATCAACCCAGCATAATTAATTCCATTGTCTGACATTATACCAATATTTCGCAGCATTTTATCAGCGGTGAAATCGCGATAATCCTGCCTTCCTGCTTTCTGTACCCACCGAACCTTGAAGTTTTCAAGAGCGGTTTCGTCCATGTCAGACAATGATAATCCTTCGACTATTTTACTGGAAAAATCCGGCATGGTTTCATTAAGAATTGATTTCAATGTCATATCGTCCATTTCTACCAGCGATTCACCAGCACGCATGGGATAATGATATTTCCCGGTTGATTTTACTGGTTGGCCTGGTGGCCGCGGCGGAACATGAAAAATCAAAACACGACCTTTAGGGTGTTTTAATTCTTCGACATCAATTCTTATGCCTAATGAGGAAAGAAGCTTGTGGGAAAGAGTGTTATGCGTTTCATGGAATGCTTTTGTGCCAACAACACTGCGCGAAGGATCAACACCCAAGATCAGCTTCCCACCGCCTTCATTAGCCAGAGCAGCACAATAGTCAGGCAAATCTTTGCTTTCGTTAAATGAATTCTTTGCCGTCTTGAACTCAAGGTTCTCTCCTTCAATTTGAGTCAACCAGCCGTCAAATTCTTTAATAGTTGTATGATTTATTGCCATATTAACACCACTTTTTATATTACACACTTTTCCACCAAATTGTAAATAATTTCTCTTTGGATATTTTTTGTTTCAGTTTCTTTTCAATCTCTTTGGCGGCTCCATCATACTCGTGCCAGGCTTCATCATGTTTACTTTCCAATTGCCGTTTTTCTTTTTTCAGCTTTAATTTTTCCGGCAGATTGGGCACAACCATCCTTCATAAATAAGATATGTCAAATCAATATTGTAAAAACTTTATTGTCCCGCCCTGCTTGAGGTTGGTATAGACATGATAAGGCTGTAAGCATATTTGTGATTTTATCCGCTGAAAAAGTGTGCCGCTTATTCCGCTATCGCTCCGAGGCTTGCAGCACATCGCTTGCCGCTTCATAATCAACACACATATTCAGCTAATCACAAATAAACAGCCATTTCACGCCTATCCCGTTCATTATTCCCACCCTGTTATTTTTTATTCCAGGGAAGGTATTTTAAGGGGATTGTAATCCCCTTAGTTCTTCCCTGCACCCATCAAAATATCCCCCGATGTTTTATTATTTCTTTTTTTCAAAACCAACTAGCGGTGCCTTCTGCACGAAAGTTCTATTCCATGCCTTCGGCAATAAAGATTTTATTGTTTGTTTATTCTTTAATTTTTCTTCGGTGAAAATCTTTATCGTTACAAAAATATTCTTCTAAAAAGCGCGAACAATATTTTCGCAATACCCTCTGGGCATGGCATAGAAGCGCCTTTCGGCTCTTTCGTGCTCTTTGCACCGCCTTTTCTGTGAAGTTGGTTTTTCAAAATGTTTTTAGAGGGAAAACCATTTAACGAAAGGAGAAAAGAAAAATGAAAGTTTACGAAATTATTACAAACAGGATTATTGAAAAGTTGGAGGCGGGGATAATTCCCTGGCATAAGCCCTGGCAATCTGTCGAAGGTATGCCGAAAAACTTGATTTCTAAAAAAGAATATCGGGGAATAAATGTTTTTATGCTTGCGGTTCAGGGATATGAACGCCCTTACTGGTTATCATTTAAACAAGCTCAAGAATTAGGCGGTAATGTAAAGAAAGATGAAAAGGGCACGCCTGTTGTTTTTTGGAATTGGATAAATCAAATTGACGATGAAGGGAATGAAAAGAATATTCCTTTTATGAGATATTATACGGTTTATAATGTCGCTCAATGCGAAAACATTGATGAAAGTAAAATCCCTTCTATTCCTGTAGTTCATAATGACTTTGATCATATTGCGGAATGCGAAGCTATTATTACTAACATGCCTAATTGCCCGGAAATTCAACAGGGGAAACAAAGAGCGTCTTACAATCCTTCAACTGATATTATCAGCATGCCCCGCTTTGACAGCTTCGACACTGCCGAAAATTTTTACGCCACCTTATACCATGAGCAAATCCACTCGACAGGTCATCAGAGCCGCTTAAACAGGCTTAATAATAATATCAGCAGTTTTGGCAATGAAGAATATTCCAAAGAAGAGCTCGTGGCGGAAATGGGAGCAGCTTTTCTTTGCGGCTTTGCTGGAATTGAAAACATGACGCTTAATAATAGCGCTGCCTATATTCAAGGTTGGCTGAAAGCTCTTAAAGACGACAAAAAGCTTGTAATTATGGCAGCGGCACAGGCGCAAAAAGCCGCTGATTATATTTTAAGAGTAAATCAATAATTATTAACATTGAAAAGCTAAGCTATCGGCTAAACGGGCATATTTAACACTAACAAGGCTACAAAGTCCTGGCGGCCGCCGCAGGGAAGGTATTTTAAGGGGATTGTAATCCCCGTTAATTCTTCCCTGCACCCATCAAAATATCCCTCTCCGTTTTACTAAGAGTTTTCTTATAGGTAATTCGTCATTCTCGACGGCATGCAATCTTTCACATGGTATTCATTAAGTTTGATCTTGTTAAAATACAGGTGCGGCGGGACTTTGTTACACCTACAACTCCTCAACATTTAGCAGTCGTCTGAATTGAAGATTACTGGTTGGAAGGTTTAACGTGTGGATCAGCCGCGGCTGTAAGCCGTCGGCTGCATTTGCTGATTAGGCGCATAGTGTAACAGGGACTAGTCAAGCTCACGTAAACGAGTTTTGATTTCAACCAACCCCTCTAGGGCAATTCGCCTCTGCTCCGCTTGTTCTGCACTTTTGGGTTCCGGAAATGTGATGGCGCGATCAATCTCATGAGCCAGCAAGTCACCAAACCGGGCCCCGTGCCCACCCCATGCCTCCATAATGCAGTGCATGAGGCGCTCAGAGACAATACCGCTAGGGCTGTGTAAAGCCAAGGCGAGGTCAACGAATAGCTTGCGCTGTTCTTCGCGTTCTGGACGCTCATTAAACCATGCTGCGAATTGTTGCCCAACCGGTGACTGATCGAACTTTCCACTGAGCATAGATGAGATCAAGCGTTGTCCTCTCAAAAGTCGACGCACGAATGGGGCTATTGCGACGAGCACAACGACCACTAGAGCAACAATTACGTAAGTCATAAATTATCTCCACCTAACGAGCCTGTAGAAAAACTCCACGAAATGATTATTACGCTATTTTCAGGAGTCTCTTTACCCCTTCCCATCACACAATCGTCAATTGTGGCGCATCCTACGCGTCCATATTTTTTGCATTTTCTAAAAATTACCGGTTGCCGACTTATTCTACAGGCTCAACGAAAAAATCAGCTGGAGGTGGACTTAGCTTGCCGATCCTCTGTATTGGTTTGAGAAATTTTTATTTTTCATCATTGCAAAAAGATTTTTAGGATAATCTATTTTTGTATCATTACAAAATTTCCATAAGGTATTTAGGATGTTATTTCTTAATATTTCAAGTTGCATAGATAAATGTTTTTGGTCTCGGTGAATATCGCACTTTTCTGATATTGAAAGAAATTTTTTTGTTTCTACTAATAAGTAATCAACGATTTTTATGAATTGTGATTTTTTAATTTTTGACAATTTAACTTTTTGGTCTACTAAGAATTTTCTATACTCTAGGACGGAATCGATAGCATGCTTCGTACAATTTGAGCAACATTGCCATGACGTTAAAAATCTTTTATCTTCCGAGTGAATAAGGATTTCGTTTACGATTTCTCCTTCTATATCGTCAGCTATTTTAAAATTTATATTTAAGAAAGGTATATTCACTGATAAAGATTCAAGTTTAAATGATTTCATAAATTCACTTCTTTTTTATTTCTAACCGAAAAGATCAGCCGGAGCAGCCCATTGGGCTGCGATCGGCTGGATTGCCTTGTCATGGCTAATTACCCTGTTTCTATAAATTCCACTTTGGGTTATATATTCTCAACAATGCACCTTTATCTGTCCCCGGCGAAGGAGAATTCTTTACCCATAGGCTTACGGTGTCATTGGCTTCTAATGCTTCTATTATATTTGCATGAATTCTTGCACTTGTTGTTTTTCCGTTTATCGAATGTTTGAAGTCTCTTATTCTTGGCCCATAGTGGCTTGTTGAGCTGAAAAATGTTGGCTCATTATTCACTAGGATAGCGATTACCCCAGAGACATTACAAATTGAAGAAGGATAATTGATATCGAGTTTTCCGCTCTTATTTAAGTGCCAATCATCAATTTTTTGGAAACCTTTATCTTTCATCTTGCCTCTTACCTCTATGTATTCATCTTTAGGGATAACGCTTCAACTCACCCTTGAGGAGACCGCGCAGCGGACTCCTCAAGGGTGAGTTGGTTGTTCGCCGTTGTTTCCTGCAAGGAGCTTTTCCTTCATCCAGAGCGCCTTGTCGAAGATTCTGACGAGGGAATTCGTTCGGCGCCATGCTTCGGGCTGACTCCAGAAGTCGTGTTGCAGAATGTCCACACGCTCGTCCGCGGTAAGGCCATTATGGATCACCTGATACTGCTCACATAGCCTCACATATGATTCCGGCTCGTTCGACTGCAAGTCCGCCGAGGTGAAGACTTCACGGCTGCATAGCCGGTTGATGCACTGTGGAACAAGTCGATCCCAAGGAGGGAACAAATCAGGGAACGTGAAATGAAGGTATTTGCCAGCAAACGACATCGAGTTATTGTTCAGACACTCAACTACCGTTCTTACACATGTGCTGAATGCCTGTCGGGTCTGCAACTCCATGAAGGACAAACCGAACAATGACCGGGCGGGAAGTCCCTCGACCAGACAAACAATGTCAGGAAGGCGCAGCCTGATGTTCTCCGACATCGTCACCATAGCGAGCCGTTGTCTTCCTCGCGTTGGTCTAGATTGGCGCAAGGACGTGTTGAACAGCCCATCCAGAATCACAACTCGGGCAAAATGAGAAACCAGATCAACGGGTTCAGAAAATGCCCTTGCCACTATGAAATCTGAGGCTACGAAATCAGCCCTGCCATTGAAGGCACTTAGTGATTCTTTAATTTGCTCCGTTGTAATCATTTCTGTCTCCCGTCTTGGCGAACAGTGTTTATATGGATCGGTGCTAATACTGCAAACGCCGCACTACAGTTGAGAATTTTTACTGACCCTTTTTCAAACTCCTAACGACGACGAATCTCTATTATTTGGTCTGGAGGATTGCTCCAATCGATTGTTCGTAAGCATGGGGAGCATCCGCCGGCACAAGATGAACGGTATGAAGTCGTTCCAATAAGATGTCCACCACGAAACCAAAGTTGGCGAAAGTCACAGCTTCCGAAACTTACGACACCGAAGTATTGAAATACCTCTAAGTCTCCATTGAATTGAGAGTCGTGTGGGGTTCCCATAATTTCTATAACTCGTTCCTTGGAATCTCCAGGTGACAATTTTACAATAGATTTTTGGAAGTTGTAACAGCCCAAAAGAGCCACCAACAAAAATAGTGGTATTAACTTCCTCATATAGTCTCCTTTAATATCCGAATTTCGCTTTTCCGATTAAATTCAATTTCATAATAACATTATTTCTCATCTAGTGTAGTGCGTCATAAATAGCTTGACATATTAGTATGGAAATGTAATATGTATATTCATGAGCCGAACAACAAAACCCATCATACTCGAAAGCACGGAACGGGCGACATTGGAGTCCTGGGCACGAGGCCGTTCATTACCCCTGCGACAAGTTCAGCGCGCCAAGATCATCCTTATGGCCGCAAATGGCGTGAGCAATCAGGACATTGCCGCCACGTTAGGTCTGTCGCGTCCGACCATACAACTCTGGCGCGAAAGATTTCTGGCCTTGCGGTTGACCGGTCTCGAAAAGGATGCGCCACGTCCGGGCCGCAAGCAACGCATCACGCCAGCCAAAATCAAGGCCGTTGTCGAAGCCACCCTGCATGCGAAGCCTCACAATGCGACGCATTGGAGCACGCGCAGCATGGCCAAGGCGCAACACCTGTCGGAGGCCAGCATTCGTCGCATCTGGCACATGCACAATCTCAAACCTCATTTGATAGAGACTTTCAAACTCAGCCGCGACAAAAACTTTGTCGAGAAACTGACCGATGTCGTGGGTCTGTATCTGAACCCGCCGGACAAGGCGCTGGTTCTGTGCGTGGACGAAAAGAGCCAGATACAGGCACTGGAACGCACGCAACCACTGCTGCCTCTCAGACCGGGTATTCCAGCACGGCAAACTCACGACTACAAACGCAACGGCACAACGACGTTGTTTGCCGCTCTGAGCATGCTCGACGGCAAGGTCATTGGCGATTGCATGCCGCGCCACCGGCATCAGGAGTTCATCCGGTTCCTCAAGAAGATCGATGCGCAAACGCCCGCAGATCGGGACCTTCATCTGATCGTGGACAATTATGCCACGCACAAGCACCCGCGAGTCAAGTCTTGGTTCAAGCGCCATCCGCGGTTTCATCTGCATTTTACGCCGACCTCCAGTTCGTGGCTCAACATGGTCGAGCGCTGGTTCCGCGAAATCACCGACAAACGTATCCGGCGTGGGTCTTTCTCCAGCGTCCCGGAATTGATTGCGGCCATCAACGAATATTTGGAAAATCACAATCAAAATCCTCAAGTGTTCGTCTGGAGCGCACCGGTGGAAAAAATCTTGGCGAAGATCGCCAAATGTAAAGAAGCGTTAGACGCACTACACTAGAAGCATTACGCATTCAATTGACTTTCATTTTATTTTTGCATATTGGGAAGGCAGTGCAACCATAAAATTGGCCATACCTGCTACTCCGCAGCAACATTGGAGCGCCGCATTTGTTGCATCTAGGGGGTTCTCCCGTGTGATGTTTTGTAGTTTTACCCTCTCTTCGGAGTTTATCGAAGTTTTCCTTCCAATCGCATTCTTCACAATTCCAATAGGAGCCATATGGCCCCTTACGATATGAGCTTCTTGCCCCACATTCAGGGCATCGAGGGTTTTCTGCCCTCGTTGATATTCCTTCTGCAGTATCAGGCCGCACGCCTCGATCAAGAGACATGAAGGCTGCAATTTGAAGGGCCAAGTCCTTTCCTTCGATCCGTGCCATTACCTCATCAGTACGTGCGGTGTGGGACAGCGGGTTTAACGAACCAAACCAGACAATTTTATCATCGATAACAACGACTTTTTCATGGATTTCTCCTCGCGTGTCCACAACACAGCCCATATGCTCTAACCCGTCAAGAGCGGCTTTCCCCTGCTCAACCGGAATACTGCCATTGTTCTTCGGTGGCCGAGTCACGCAGCGAATAGCAATGCCCTCTGCCTTCTTTCGTCGGAAAAGCGCCTCGTAAGCGGCAACCCGCTGCTCTGTTACAAAGCCGGAGAAGATGGCGATGCCTTTTTTGGCCAAATCGAGATCTGCCATGCAGACTTGTTCGAAATCATGTTGATTGAAAAGCCCTGTTTTCTCAGCGTCCGGCGACAAATTAAACGGCCTGCCAAGGCGACGTAAATCCTCAGCAATAGGATACATCGCCAGTACATCACGGACATCGACTACCCTTCCACGATCCTGCATCTCTGATAAGATGCCGCGTAGGATCGCTAAGCTAGGAAGTTTCTGGTCTAGGTACGCGAGATTGGTAACGACAATCAGATGGCCTTTGGCCCTACTTACGGCAACATTGAAAAGCATTGCACCTGAATCTTCAACGTGGTCCGCATCAAGGAATATACCAGCACGTTGCTCTCCATGGCTGTCGGGGATGTCCATGATCATTACTTGTTTTTCATCACCCTGATAACGATGCACAGTACCGGCCTCGATCATAGTGTTCAGACCAACCCCGGCAAGAATGCGTTGCAACACTTTGGATTGTGCAGCATATGGAGTACAAACACCGACTCTAGATATATCTTGTAAGTAACCGCAGGACTCCAGAAAACGGCACAGATTCCTCACGGCTAAAGCGTTCATTAAATTGTAGCGAGAATTAAAAGGATCGCGGTTTACAAAGGGCCAGATTGGCGACGTATCAATGATTGTGAGAGGTCTGTCGAACGGCTGTGGAGGACATTCGCCAGACGTCGGATAACCAGTAGCGGTCTGTAAAATATTATTGTACATCCGCGGCGAGATTAAGCGGCATATCTGTTCGTCCATTCGGTATTGCTCTTTGAGCATAACAAGTCTTTTACTTTTCTCTTCCTTCATTGTATCATTTTTTGAAGAGTGAAACACATTTCCACCAACCGCTTCGGAAATTGCCTTTTGTTCTGTCTGGACGATTGATACCAACTGTCTAAAATCACCTGAAATCACTACTTTCTCTTTAGCTAGACCCGCTGCGTTGAAGAGGGCTGGCAGCATCACCATAGATGCTTCGTCGACTATCACCACGTCAAATTCGTTAAAAAGTTGAGGGCTAAGGTATGCTTTGGTAACAGTTGCTCCAATAATGCGGGCCCGATCCAAGACTGATTTTCTGATATCATCAAGCTGTTTGTTGATGTCAGATATTTCCTCAATGAGCGGGTGTTTCTTATCTTCAGCTTGTTCAAGCTGGTGCTCAACTTGCTTCCGATCTACACCCGTAATGGACTGCTTCATTTGATGGATAGAAGTATCTATTTCACTCATGCGTTCATTGAAGTCGCGGAGTTTCTGTTCTGATGAGTCACGTTGTTTTTCTATCGCAATTAGTTCGGTACTTGCCAGTCGTATATCTTTCTCGATAACATCAAGCGAACGCAAAAATGCACGCTTTAAAGTGCCTGCCTTCTGAAATTTCTCTTTTTCTCCTTGCAAGGCTTCAGACCGCTTCTCTAAAGTTCGCTTCCTTTCGGCAACCGAATTACGTTCAGTCTGGGCTTGTTTAAATGTAGTTGTAACGCGTTCCCTGTCGGCAACAAGACCATCCACGACGATAAATGACTTCATCTGTTCTGTGGCATGAGCCACAGAGGCGTTAATCCGTTCGAGCTGTACCTCTAGTTCGTCTTTTCGAGCAAGAAGTGTCTGCGATTTTCTCTCGACAATCCCGTCAACGGTGATTTGTTCTGCCCATCCTTGTTCAAGCTCACTGTCGGCAATCTTTCCCACTCGGATGATCTGCCCCTCCTCAACTGCCGTATGTTGCTTGCTAAATCTTTTGCAAAGCTTTAGGAGCACCTGATCAACTGCCTTGTTTGTATTAGAGCAAAGAAAAATCCGCTTACTTCCTTGGATAAGGGCTAGGCATAGAGCGCTCAAGGTTTCTGTCTTGCCGGTTCCCGGCGGACCCCACAGATAGAATATCTCGTTGGCGAGTATCTTTGCGACGGCTTCCTTCTGAAAGTTATTAAGGTTCTTAACATGCTCTTCTGATACGAATGCAGGAGCGAGTTCATTACCTATATTGAAAATGACTGACTCGGCGAGTTTGGTATTGAAAGTTGTTACCTCTTTTTTCGCAATCTTTTCCAGACGATTGCGAAGAGCCTCCAGCATGGCAGTATTGTCAATCCGTACAATGCATGCGGTAATACGCGGTCCAAAGTCATCCTGTAGAGAGATCACTATCTGGTTGCCTAAAAATGCAACTATACGACCTTCCGACTGGGTGCCCCCGACTATAGCTATGACTGCCGCACCCTCGAAAAGTTCAGCATCCTCGTTGTATGGAAATTGGTATCCGTTTTCTTTGCCATCCAATTTTACCCGCACGCCACTCTCGAGCACGATTTGTTTAAAGGCTGTTTTCTTGCGCCGCATTTCAGCAACAAGTGCTTTGACCCCTGCTTCATATCGCTCGACTAAAGGGGCATCTTTCCTAAACTCCAGTTTAACATCATCCTTGAAGTCAAACTGCCGTTTAATCGGAACTCCGTCCAACTTGCCCGGCTTTCGCATTTTCCCCATGCGAGGTTCGCGTATAGGCTCTTCCTTTGCCTTTTTGTTGTTTGAATTATCTTCAGCATCAGCTTTATCAGTAGAAGACCTAATAGTTTTTTTTGCTTCTCTTTGTGTTTTGTCATCATTAACAAACAAGCTATTCTGCTCTTGCTTCGAAGCCTGAGGCTGGCGGGGTTCATGTTTTGGTGTGTTGTTCTTTAGCGACGTTTCTATCTTTGTGCTGAAACCACAACTCGCAAGTTTTTCGATCCTTTCTTCAACCTTGGAACGCAAAACTTTCATTTTCGGCGTTGAACGGTGTTGTAACTCAGCAAATACCAGTTTAAGCACTTCAAGGTTATTTTGATTATCTTCGGAAACTTGCCTTATCTGGTCCCCTGTATATTTAAAATACGGTCTGTTTGACATATTATAAACTACCTAATTATTGAACTTATGCTTTCCTGCCCAACGCAAAGAGAACCAGTGAGCTGTTTCTTGAACATACCGGATAACCTCTTGAAAGCAACGACCCCAGCTCAGCGACCCGGCTAACGAGGGGGTACGTTTGTAACCGGAGCGCGATGCTCAATGTGCGTCCTCCAAAGCTTCTTCGGCGTTATCGGCAGCAGAGCTAGCCTTGGCGCAGAGTGCCTCTGCTCTCGCTTGTGCTTCAGTGGCTTTTTGTTCTAGGCGCTTTGCTGTCGCAGCGTTTTTGGTGGCGTTGGCTTTGTATGCGGTGGCCTTTGCGTTGGCGTCGGGCGTGTCGGTTGGCTCGGCGTTAGCAGCGCCGATCTCAAGCAACATAACCTCGATATTGTCTTTGGCGGCTTGGACGTTGCCCTCCAAGGCGGTGGTCATCGCGAGATGCGCCGCTCGGGAATAAGCGTCCGTAGCGAAGACGTAAAGTGCGGTGGTTCCCTTGTAAACGGCAGCAACCGGCTTGTAGAGGTGGTCAGTGCGGCTAAAGGCAGTGAACGCGGCGGTAAGTTTGTCGAGTGCAATAGTTAGGCTCTCAATCATAGCGGTGTGAGCATCTAGGTCCACGGCGGTGTACGGATCGAAGTCGGCGGGGTCGGTGTATCTGGCAATCTCCTCGTTGTATGCGTCGGCATCGTGAGGGGAACGCGCCGCCATGAAGATGTTGTAGCGATGGTTTGCTCGCGTTGTGTGCGTTTCGCCATGGGCGTATGCAGCATCGAAGGCGTCACTTGCTGCGCTAAAAAGATTGCGGTTGGCAGTAGCGATCGGATCGGGCTCGGGCGCTGTAAAGAACGCTTTGATGCTTTTGAGAACGTTCATTGGTTGCTTCCTTATGGATGGCTTGTGAGTTATACTATGTTCATCAAAAGAATACAGTTTGGCAATTTTAGCGACCTCCAAAGCCGACTTTATTCGTTCTCTAGAATCATTTGCCGTTTGAATATTCGCGGATTCACCAATCTCACAAGCACTGGCGTAAAGCACTTCAAATGCCAGATTGTCACTATGAAGAAGGCTTTTTGCTTTTTCAAATAATTCTATCGACAACTTCATTTTGTCCTTAAACAATCGATTTGCATCACTCTCTTCATCTTTATAGGTGGTAGTAACCTTCTCTATCCTTTCAATCCATGCAAGCCAAAGATGGAGGTCAACAGACCTTGACCTAATGGGGGACTCAAGGTAGACAATTATTCGTTGCGCCGCCAGCAAAAGCAAGCCCTCTTCTGCAATAGAAGTATCCGTATCTGGGGGACGCAATACAACACTAATAACCCCAGCATGCAAATGCGTCGAGGATGGTAGCCCTGTCCAGTCAGTGCGTTCAGCAAAGGCACGTACCGATGCAATCATGTCAGCTTGCAGCACTTTGTCAGGCAACCTAATACTAAATTGAGGCATTGTATCTTTTCCTGTTGAACCGAACGGCGAGGTCACCGGGAGCGTTAGCGATCCGGTGGAATGCCACGTTAACTGTTTAATTTCCAAACCGACTCCGGATATGAAAGATAATAGATAAAATTAAAACCATAGGTATTACATATAATATTATCCTTCAAGCGAGCTTTGCCTGAATTGAATAGTCCGTCACTCACAAGGAGCAACCTTATGTCTGATATATTCTTTGCATACTTTTGAAGATTTTTTGCTTTTCCAACTACGGCTCTGTCAATAATGTCTTTATTAATATTACTCACAAAACCGACTGTATCAGACACATAATTCCATCTTTTGTATTCACCTAACTGATCTGGAAGTCTTAAAACGTAAATTACACAACCGTTATAGGGCTCGATCCGTTTTTGTTTGAACTCCGATAGTTGCGATACCTCCTTTGTGATCGCGCTCAATAACTTATCGTGATGACCGATATAACCCAATAAATTAACTCTAATGGTTGAACAATTTGATTTGTAATAAGTATCGGCTAATTTTTGAATATTTTTTAGGTTATTCTTTTCATTAGCTTTTTTTGTAGATCCCTTGCTTGACTCGTCGAGATATATTTCTCTGACCTCTAACCCAAATTTTCCAAATTCTGTTGTCACCATCAGGTCAGGCCAACTGACTTCATCAGGAGAAGGCGCTACGTCCCAAGACTCTTTAAGCAACTCACCTGTTCTTTTGGCATAAATCAATTCAAGACTTTTCTGATGTTGCGAGGTCATGATCTATCTTTATACACAACTTTTTAATGAAGATGGATTTTTAACGATTACTGTTTATAACATAAAATTAAGATTTTTAAAAATGAGACTTTCTGGAAGTTGTCCGCAGGTCTGATAGACCGGAAACCGTTAACTCCGCCGTCGCACCTTATAACCGTTAATCAATAAATATTTATTACGAAAAATGTTACATGGACTATGCTGGTGTCCACCGACAAAGGCTTAACCTGTTTGAGCAAGAAATAGTATAACAGCGAATGATTCTTGCGGCGGATCATGCTTAAATTTTCTATTTACGTTCAGTATGATTATTCATCCCGGATTTGATTTCTGACCTTTTATTTATTTAAAATTTCCACCGGTCTGCATTTCATATCTCGAACCCCCAAATTTCGATGAAAAAACATCAATGATTTCAATATATAAAGTGTACGAAAAATAAGGTGTGCGTAGGGTAACATGGTCATTCACCCACCCCGGCATATTTCTTAATTATTCGTTGAAGAATACTCTTTGATTTAAACCAATATTTGACGGTACGATGGTCTATATTTAAGTCTCTAGCTTTCTAATTCCATTTCTTTTATCTAAAAATCCTATTTCAATCATCGCTTCCCTTATAAATCTCCCTGGAAAACCAGTTTCTCACTTTTGGTGATTTTAATACCAGAAAAAATAAAAAAAATATTAAAAGCAAAAACATCAATAAAATATCGGCTAGCTCTGTGGAACTTTTACGTGTGATCCTGGCATAAACGAACGACGCTACAATCGCAACAGTTGCACATATAATAATAAATTTGAAAATTATCAGATGAAAATTCTTTATTATTTTTTTTGCCTGTCTTTGCAATAGCACAGGTTCTGCCAGTCCGTCTGTTATTTCTCCAAGCTTGTCCGTGTTCATATTATTTCCTTACGATTTTAAGAAAATCAAATATTTTGGCTTCTGCTTTTTCCTCGGCTTTGGACAATTCCTTTTTCAATTCTTTTTTTATAATATTTAGGATTAATTGTTTTTCATCCCCTTCAACATAGATGCCTGTTCTATCCATAACTTTATCTAACGTTTTTTCGATTATATCGAGATAAACAACATTGTCCTTATTCGCGGGAGAGCTTTTCATTTCGCCCTCGCCGGTTAATAACCAATCGGCATTATAACCGGTTTCATAATAGACTAATTTAGCCATTGCAGATGAAACCTTAACTGTTCCCAGCTCCATGTTTTTAACCTGGTACCAGGACAGTCCCAGCCGCTCTCCCAGAGCTTTCTGAGTCATGTCCAGTGAGGTTCTAATGATTCTTAATCTTTGGCCAGGCGTTTCCATAAATTAATCTCCATAGAATAAAATATCTTGACAAATAGACATATATGTCTACAATAGGTGCTGCTGTTAGACGATACAGTACCATAAAATTAATAAAATACATAGAAAATTATTTAATATTTAAAAAAAAGGCATTCATATGCAAAACAACAATGATGTTAAAAAATACTTCTCTAATTTATCACCGCTGCTTTTGGACGAACCGCCGTTAATCGTTCTGCCCTCTTTAGCAATCCGAGTAGGCCAGGAACAGGCAATTGTCTTGCAACAGATTCATTACTTCTTGGGGTTAAATTACCATGCCGGGCGCAATATTCGCGATGACCGGGTCTGGACATATAACTCCTACGAAAAATGGCAGCAGATATTTCCTTTCTTTTCCAAAAAGACAGTTCAGCGCATTTTTGTAAATCTGGAGAAGGATGAGATTTTAATATCTGAAAATTATAACAACTCCGCCCTGAACCGTATCAAGTGGTACACCGTTAACTATGAAAAGCTGAAAGCTCTCGATTTTCCCAAATCGAAAAATGCAAGAGGCCAGTTTGACCTCATGCAAAAGGCCAACTTGACCTCTTCTTCTATTACAGAGAATACAACAGAGACTACCACAACAACAAACAGTAGTTGTGGTGATTTGTATTTTCCAAAATCAGAAAACAAAGAAGAAGCCGATAAAATTGCCGGACGGGTCATTAAATATTACACCGGCAGCGGGGTTACCATAAAAAATCCCAACGGCCTGAAACACCATCTTGCCAAAAAAGCTCTCCAAGGGGAGTTGGAAATTCCTGATGGTTTTATTGTTGCCGAATCATTGAAGAAGGAAGCTACCTGCTCAAGTTGCGGAAAAGAGTTTCCAGAAGAAAATATGATGCGTAAAAACAACAGTTTGATTTGCGTCAAATGCTGTTATCAGGACTAATAAAGGAGGAATCATGGCCGGAGCAAAAAACATTACATCCAAAGGCGCTCAAAAATACTATTACGAACGCGATCCTATTCTTAATTCCGATGGGCAGCAGCAAAATACTTCCTGGCACGGTTACCTTTGCGAATCTTTGGGCCTGAAGGAAGGAGAAAAAATTCTCTCCAGGGATTTTCAGCTTTTTTGTGAGGGTAAAAGTTTAAAGAAAGACCAAATAATAAAAACTACCTATGCCGATCAGGAAACTAATCGAACTGAGCACAGGGCCGGTCTTGATCTTGTCTTGTCCGATCCGAAAAGCGTAAGCCATGCGAGGCTTGTACTCGATGATCGCAGAATTGATGATGTCCGGAATAAAGCCTATGAGGTTTTTATAAATGAATTGCAGGACCGGATATATTACAGGGAAACAATTGAAGGCATTACAAAATCAGTTAAAGCAATCAGCGGCGGATTAATTGCCCGATTCCAGCACTCCACCAGCCGGGAGAATGATCCGCAGTCGCACGACCATAATATTATACTAAACATCGTTGAGCGTAACGATGGCAATGGTTATCGTGCACTGGACAATTTCAGGATAATAGCCGATCAACGTTATCTCGACGCTGTATATAAAAGTGAAGAAGCTTATGGCTTGAAGCAACTCGGCTATGGCATTGTCAACCACGGGAACGGGAAGTTTGAGATTGAAGGCTATCCGCAGGAAGTATTGGACCAATTTTCCAAACGACATCAGCATATCAAAGAAACAGAGCAAGCGCTGAAAGATGCAGGCACTCTACCCTATGCTAATGATCATCAAATAAATAACATCGCCACATTAGAGAGCCGACCGGCAAAAGATACTTCCATTACTAAAGAAGAGCTAAAAGATTCCTGGCATGCCCAGCATGCAGAAATCGGCATATCGCCGGAAACCATCCAGCAAAATATTGCAAGAACCGGCCATGATGTTTCTAAAAAGGAAGAAGTGTCTGCCATTGATTGTGTTTCCATGGCCGTTGCCGATCTCACGGCGAGGGAAAGCTGTTTTACGCGAACAGATGCCCTGCGAGAAGGCCTTTATCTCGGCATGGGCGCATTGCTGGATAAAGATGTAAAGCAGGCCTTTAACGAGCTTATTAAAGCCGGGACGATTCAAAATCTTGATTTCCAGAAGCAGATTTATAGTTCCAAAGAAATGATTGCGATAGAGAACAATATCCAGAAAGTTTTCCAGACATCAGACCAGATATTTAAAGAAGTGTTGTCTATACCGGAAGCGGAAAAATATCTGGAGCGTTACGAACGAAAAAATAAAATTAATCTCACTGCCGGTCAAAAAGAGTATTTTTACGCCTCTATTGGCGGCAACGGCAATCTTATTGTGCAGGGTGATGCAGGAACGGGCAAGACAACGGCAATAAAAGCTATAAATGAAGCATGCAAGGAAAAAGACATAACCGTTATCGGAATAGCCAAAACAGGGAAAGCAACTGCCAAACTTGCAGAGTCTGTTGATACGGCAATGACGATAGATAAATTCTTGATACAGTATGGTGACAAATCAACAAATCCCCATGCCAAACGGATGAAACTGATTGTTGATGAAAGTTCGATGACCGGAAGCCGGGAGACGCTAAAAATCCTAAAGATAGCACAAAGAGATGGCCTGCAAATCGATTTGGTCGGAGATCGTTTCCAGTTGATGAGTCTTTCCGCAGGAAAACCTTTTAATGAGCTTCAGGATAGAAGCGGGGTAAAAATTGTCCATTTAGATGAAAATATCCGGGCAAAAACAGCTTACGCCAGGGAGATATTTAAGCATGCTGCCAGTCAGGATATACCCAAAGCCGTTGAAATAATCGAACAGGCCGGAAAGCTCTACGAAATAAAAGATCGGGCTGAAAGGCTCGAAGCAATAAAAAACAATGCCTGCACAAAAGACAACACAATTATTCTGACCAGCATTAATGTTGACCGCAATGAATTGAATGAAATGATTCATCAGGAGAAAGTCGACCGGGGTATTTTAAAAAATGAACAAACAATTACCGTCCGGGAACCCATCAATGTAACCGATTCCAATAAGCGCTTTGCCTACAATTATAAAACAAATGATTATATTTTTGCATCGAAACCTCTACCGCAAATGAATTCCGGCGCCGAGGCAAAAATAGTCCAGATTGATTCGGCCAGGAACATTATTTATGGCCGGATTGAAAATAAAAATAAACCAGATCAATCTCAAAAACTGTCAGAAAAGATTATTTCTATCGACACAAAATTATATGGCGATCGGCTTTCCGTTTATCAGGAAAAAGCAGTAGCCTTTGCCGAAGGCGAACAAATCATTTTGAACAAAAGAGATAAAGTTTTAAGTGATGATAGCAAAAGTTTTACCGAAGTAAAAAACGGCTATGCCGGTACAATAAATTCAATCGACCATGATGGCAGAATACATGCAACTCTGGAAGGCGACAAAAAAGTAATTATCGATCCGCAAAACAATAAATATTTTGATCGCGGCTGGGCCGTCACTGTTTATAAAAGCCAGGGCGAAAGCCGTCACAATGTTATCATTAATGGATCAGGCGAACGGACAAACCGGAATGAGTTTTATGTGGCCGGTTCACGTTCAATAACCGATCTGCATCTCTATGTTGATGATAAGAATCAATACATAGAAAGATCAAAAATTGAACAGGAAAAAAGTTCAACTTTCGATCACAATGACAAAAATTTATCGCTCAATATTGATAGCAGAATTAAAAAAGATACCATCAATATTGACCATTCTTTATCTAAAGCTGATCACGAATCCGGTTTAGAAATAAATCAAAAAGACGAATTTATTATTGAGACGAAAGAGCAATCTGCAAAGAGATTGCCTGCGCCGTCTGCGTCAATGGAAATAGAGATTTAAGGGATGAGGATTCAATGTACAGGAGGACGCGTGTTTTTAGGACACGTTACGCAAACGTCGGTTGCTGAATGTAAACGAATTAAGAACCGGCAAATCATAAGGTATTGAAATTATGATATGTTTATTTGGCGAGTACGTTTTAATGAATAACAACAAAACAATACATAACTACATGTATTTATTACGTTAATATAGTTTAAACAAATGTAAACAAAAAAGGAGCGGATATATGGAGGTAGTTCATATCAAACTAGGAGATCAATTGAGCACGAAAATTAACGAAATGGCTGCCAAAGAAAATACCACAGCGGCAGAGATTGGCAAAAACATTTTGACTCAATATCTATTCGACGACAATTATAAAATCCCTTTCAAGATGGATGTTATTTCCGAGCAAATTGAAAAATTGAATCTGATGATTCAAAAACAATCTTCAAAAAATGGATCTCAAAAAGATGAGAAATTATTCGATAAGATTGCGCTAATTGAATCACATTTTTCCGCACTGGTGACAGCGCTGGATTCAATGAATCAAACAAGAAGAAATGAAGACAGCGATCTTAAAAAAGTCAGTGAAGATATCTTCAGGATGGGAAATAAATTGAATTTTGTTCAGGATAATTTATCACGCCAAAGCGAGGTTATCTGGAAAAATTTTATTGAAAGTCCCGGAGGGCATTTTTTTAATATGTTTGTAATATCATTTGCCGTCTCTTTTATTCTTCCTTTCATATCTACTTTTGCTAAACCGGTAGATGGTTTTCTTGAAGCATTTGCCATGTTCTTTTGGTTTTTTATTTGGTCAATCCCGTTTGTCATACCAGCTTACTTTTTATTACTGCACAGGCTGACAGTTTGTTTAAAAGCTAAAAATAATTAATTGGGATGGCGAAAATTGAGGTCACAATTTGTGACTTCAAAGATATTTTTTTAGATATTGAGACATGCAAAAATTTAAGAACTTTTACAAAAGGAGGCTCTATGAAAAATGAAATCAGAGTTATAAAAGAGATCACGCCAAGAATGTTGTCGGTTGATGAGACTGCGAAATATATCGGGCTTGCAACTAAAACGATCCGCAATAGAATCGGACGGAAAGCAACAAAGCCTTTTCCGATCAAGCCTAAGCGTATTGGCAGCAGGGTACTTTTTGATATAAAAGATTTAGATGCCTATCTTGATAAACTGCAAACTACATAACAAATTAATTGTAGCGGCTGCGAACAATATTCTTGACAAAATATGGATGCAGTGTCTGTTTAAAAAATCGTGCGGTAAGACAAATGAAAAGATGGATAATTTAAAACGAAATAAAAAGAAAGGAGGTTACAAAAATGGCAATTTTAGCAGAATGTCCGGGTTGCCACAAAAAGCAAAGCATCAGAAATAAGCGTTGCAACTGTGGAGAAAATCTTGACCGGGCAAAAAAAGCACAAAGGGTTAGGTTTTGGATAAACTACAGAAAGCCGGACGGCAAGGCAAAACGTGAAGCAGTAGGTTATTCACTTGCAGTAGCAAAAGACGCGGAAGGTAAGCGGCACGTTCAAATCAGAGAGAATAGATTTTTTGATATAAAACCTGATTCAAAAATAAGTTTCAATGAACTCGCCAAGTGGTATATTGGCCTTGAAGGTGTGAAGCGGCTGAACTATTACGAAACAATAAAATATAATCTGAAAAGTTTTAATGAGGTATTTGGCGACACGATAATCAATCAATTAAAACCTGTCGACCTTGAGAACTATCAGGCTAAACGAAAGTCAGAAGGCTTGTCAGATAGCTATATCGATCAACACATCGGCGCGGCTAGGACAATGATCACTAAGGCTTTTTATAATGACCTTATCGGTGGTTACGCTGTCCGTATATTTTCATCAAAAAAAATTAAAAAACTTTTGAAACATAATGCAAATGCCCGTGACCGAATATTGACCATAAATGAATTAGACAGGCTTCTTGATAATCTTCCACCGCATACAAGGGGCATTGTTGCTACAGGATTTTATACTGGTATGCGGCGTGGAGAAATTCTTGGTCTGACCTGGGATAAGGTGAACATGAAAGACCGGATTATTAATCTTGACGCTTGTGATACGAAGGACAAAGAAAAGCGGCAAGTCCCGATTTGCACATCTTTGTATGAAATCCTGAATGCTATTCCACATGCAATTCATGATAACCATGTTTTTCTTTTCAAGGGTAAACCTGTCAGGGATATACGGACGGCTTTAGAAGGGGCATGTAAGCAAATAGGCATACCTTACGGTAGATCAATCAAAGACGGTTTTGTGTTCCACGATACGAGACATTCTTTCAATACCAACATGCGTAAATCAGGAGTGCCGGAAAGTGTTATCATGAAGATCACCGGTCATAGTACACGGGAAATGTTTCTTAGATATGACACCGTTGATACTTTCGATAAGCGACATGCTGTATGTAAAATGGATGATTTTTTGACTACAGAGAAAAATGTTGACCAAAACGTTGACCAAGTCCCTAAAAAACAAGAAAGGGACAACCGATGAATCAGCTATCCCCTTGTTATTCTTATGGTGCCGAAGACTGGACTTGAACCAGCACAGGCATACACCCACTAGACCCTGAACCTAGCGCGTCTACCAATTCCGCCACTTCGGCACGCGAAAGAGCACTATACCTATCAGCATGTTCTTGTCAAGATAAAATGAGCTTGAATTTAATAACCAAAATGTTATGTTACCAAGCCTATTATGTTAAGTTTAAGTAAAGAATGATGATTGTATTTAAAGGGATAGAAAACATAACAGAAGATTTTCGCGGATCATTTGTCACTATCGGCAATTTTGACGGGGTGCATTTAAGTCACCAGTTTATTTGCCGCAAGCTTGCTGACGAGGCGAAAAATGCGGGGGCAAAATCACTGATCATTACATTCGACCCGCATCCCAAAATGATTCTTCATCCCAATATCCGGCCTTTTTATCTAGTTACGACCTTGGAAGAAAAGCTGAAATTACTGGAGGGTTGCGGGATTGACGGTACGCTGGTAATTCCTTTTTCTCTGGATTATTCCCGAATGACCGCTGAAGAATTTGTCAGGGACTTCCTCGGGCAAAAGCTGATGATTAAAAAAATCATGGTGGGCCATGATTACACTTTCGGCCAGGGGAAAAAAGGCAACAGCGATTATTTGATTTCCTGCGGACGCGAGATGGGTTTTGCGGTTGAGGTCGTTGACGCTTTTAAAATGGGAGATAAGATTATCAGCAGTACGCTTGTGAGAAATTTGATTCTCAAAGGCGATATTAAGATGGTAACTGCTTTGCTGGGGAGATGTTACAATGTCGCCGGTCTTGTCGTTTCGGGTAAGGGGCGCGGTGCCGGACTTGGTTTTCCCACGGCAAACATAGAGCCGGAAAAAGAATTGCTGCCGCCTGGTGGTATTTATGCCGCCTTTGTTGAAGTGGAAGGAAAACGTTTTATGGCAGCTCTAAATATCGGCGAGAAGCCGACTTTTGCCGATTATACTTTTACTTTTGAGGTTCACTTGCTGGATTTCTCCGGTGATCTGAAAGGTAAAAGACTAAATACCGAGTTTGTGGAGAAGTTGAGGGACATTATCAAATTTGATGGTCCCGAAAGATTGAAGACGCAGATCGCGGCTGATGTGGAAAAAGCGAAATCAATTTTGCTCAAAAATACAAAAAATTAATTATTGAAGAATTTAGAGGAGGTTATTGAAAAATGTTAAAAATTGCTATTGTCGGCGCAACCGGTATCGTCGGTCAGCAGGCCATTGTCAGTTTGCTTGGACATCCGTGGTTTAAAATTACCAAGCTTGTTGCCTCGGAGCGCTCGGCTGATAAGAAATATATTGACGCTTTAAGGGACGCAAACGGTTCGATCCGCTGGTGGTGTCCCGAGGAACTTCCCGCAGACATCGCCAGCATGGTTGTTGAAGAAGCGGCGAGCTTTGATCCGACTTCGGTGGATATCATTTTTTCCACCATGGATGCGGGACCGGCCAAAGAACTGGAACCAAAATACGCGAAGACTACGCCGGTTATCAGCACCGCTTCGGCGTTTCGCTATGAAGCCGACACTCCCATTCTTGTAGGAGGTGTGAATATGGATCATGCGGCGCTGCTTTCCGTTCAGCAGAAGAACCGCGGCTGGAAAGGTTTCATTTCGCCCAAATCAAATTGTACTATTGCCGGACTGGTTGTTTCCTTAAAGCCGATTTTGGATAAGTACGGTGTCAAACAGGTCATGATGACTTCGCTTCAGGCTATGTCCGGCGCAGGCCGTACTCCCGGACTCTCCGCCATGGATATGATGGAAAACGTTGTCCCGTATATTTCAGGGGAAGAGCCGAAAGTCGAAACCGAACCGCAGAAAATTTTAGGTAAGCTCATGGGTGACAAAATAGTTAACGCGCCTTTCGGCATTACCGCCGCTTGCAACCGCGTGCCAGTGCTTGATGGGCATTTGGTGTGCGCTTTTGTACAGACTGAAAAACCCTGTACTCCGGAGGACGTGAAAAAAGCGATGATCGAATATGGCAAGGACTTTGCCGAACTGCATCTGCCGAGTTCGCCGGCGCATCTCATTGATGTCACCGATGATCCTTTCCGTCCGCAGCCGCGCGTGGATCGTGACAAAGGCGGCGGCATGACGGTGACCGTCGGACGCATTCGCAAAGATCCGATTATCGAGAACGGAATCAAGTACGTTTGCCTGGCGCATAATACCAAACTGGGCGCGGCCAAGGGCGCTTTACAGACCGCGGAATATCTGGTGAAAAATTATCTGAAGTTAGTTTAGCAACATGAATGAACTGCGGCATTTTCCAACGAATGCCGCAGTTCATTAGAAATAAAGTTTTTTATAGAGATACTCCATTCAAAGTTTCCGCATTAATGTCAATATTTCTTGACAAACCATCATGATCTTTACATAAATGAAACCATATTTAAAAGGATTAGCCTAAATCGTTATGCTTAATGAGCCCCGAAAGCAAATCCTGATTGTTTATATCGTTCTAATATTTTCCACCCTTGCTGTTTTCTGGCAGGTGAATCGCTTTGACTTTGTTAATATTGATGACGCTGTTTATGTTACAGAAAACAATTTTGTCTGCTCCGGAATAACGCTGGACGGATTTCGTTGGGCGTTTATTACAACCTATGCTGAATTCTGGCATCCTCTGACATGGCTGTCATTGATGCTCGATTCTAATTTCTATGGCCTGAATGCGGGAGGTTATCATCTGACCAACCTTCTCCTGCATATATTGAGCACTTTGATGCTTTTCTGGCTTTTTTTACGAATGACCAAAGAAATCTGGAAGAGCGCTTTTGTTGCGGCGCTTTTTGCTCTTCATCCGCTGCATGTGGAGTCGGTTGCCTGGATTGCCGAACGTAAAGATGTCTTAAGCGCTTTTTTCTGGATGCTGACTCTTTGCCTGTATGTTTTTTACACAGAAAAACCGGTCGTAAAAAGATACCTGCTTGTTCTTTTATGCTTTGTATGCGGGCTTATGAGCAAATCCATGGTTGTTACTTTGCCAGTGGTGATGCTTCTTCTCGATTACTGGCCGTTAGGCCGTCTTCAATCCAATAATAATAAATTATCAGAAATTAAGATTGCGGGGATAATTCCGTTATGGCAATTGCAGGAGAAAACACCCTTTTTCATTTTTTCCGCAATTTCTTCTATTATCACGTTTTATGCTCAATACAAATCATCCATTAAGGATTTCCCCTTTCCCTTTGGTTCCAGGATGGCCAATGCGCCTGTTTCTTTTGTAACTTATTTGGAGAGAATATTCTGGCCGCATGATCTGGCTTTTTTCTATCCTTTTTCAGATCAATTTCCAGTGTGGCAAGTTTGTGGCTCAGTCTTGCTGATTCTCGCTATAAGTGCTGTCGTTATTGTCGTGATGAAACGTTTGCCATATCTATTTGTTGGATGGCTGTGGTATACAATTACTATTCTGCCGGTTATCGGGATCATTCATGTAGGAATAGGAAAACATGCGATGGCCGACCGCTATACTTATCTGCCATCTGTCGGCATTGTCATCATGCTGGCTTGGGGTATTCCACTTTTGATTAAGAGCGAAGACATACGCAAAAAGATTTTAGTCCCGGCAGGAATAGTTGTTCTGGTCATCCTGGCATTTTTAACCTGGAAGCAATGTCGTTACTGGGAAAACAGCATCGAACTTTTCAGTCATACTTTGCATATAACACCGGATTATACTAACGGATACTACAACAGGGGGATTGCTTACGACAAAATCGGTCAGTATCAACTGGCCATCAACGATTATAATAAGGCGATCAGCCTGGATGCCAATTATGTCAATGCCTATAATAACATGGGGATTGTTTATGGTAAACTCGGCCAGTATCAACGTGCCATAGAAAACTTCAACAGGGCTATCGGTCTAGCCCCAATCATATAAAAGCTTACTACAACAGAGGAATTGCTTACGGCACACTCGGTCAATATCAACATGCTATCGAAGACTATAATCAGGCAATCCGCCTACAGCCGGATTATGCCAATGCTTATAATAAAATAGGAGATGTTTATTTAATTCAGGGCAACAAAGAGCTTGGCTGCTATGATGCGCAAAAAGCTTGTGTGTTAGGAAATTGCAAAACATTGGAAGCGGCTAAAATTAGAGGATACTGCCGTTGATTCAGGTTTATTCTGTAACAGAAGGAAACTAGAACTGACTATGTTAAATAATATAAATATTAGTTCCAAGAAGCAAATCATGATCGTTTATATCGTTCTAATATTTGCCACCCTTGCTGTTTTTTGGCAGGTGAATAAATTTGATTTTGTCAATATCGATGATAATATTTATGTTACAGAAAATAATTTTGTCCGCTCCGGCATAACGCCGGATGGCTTCCGCTGGTCTTTTATTACAACTTACGGGGAATTCTGGCATCCTCTGACATGGCTGTCTTTGATGTTCGATGGTCAACTCTATGGCCTTAATGCCGCAGGTTTCCATCTGACCAACCTTATTTTGCATATCATAAGCACTTTACTGCTATTCTGGTTCTTGAACCGTGTGACCGGAGCCGTTTGGAAGAGCGCTTTTGTCGCGGCGATTTTTGCTCTTCATCCGCTGCATGTGGAATCGGTTGCCTGGATTGCGGAACGCAAAGATGTATTGAGCGCTTTCTTTTGGATGCTGACTCTTTGTCTGTATATTTTTTACATGGAAAAACCGGTTGTGAAAAGATACCTGCTTGTTTTTTTATGCTTTGTATGCGGGCTTATGAGTAAGTCCATGGTTGTTACTTTGCCTGTCGTTATGCTTCTTCTTGATTATTGGCCGCTGAAGCGTTTTCAGTCAAATAACACAGAAAACAACTTGGCGGGTTTTGAGACGGGGAAGAATTTTTTATGGCTGCTGTGGGAAAAAACGCCTTTGTTTATTTTGTCGGCGTTTTTTTCCATTGGAACATTTCTGGCTCAGCAAAATCCAACCACAAAATATTTTACATTGAGTTTCAGAATAGCCAACGCACTTGTTTCTTTTGTAACTTATCTGGAGAGAATATTCTGGCCGCATGAGCTGGCTGTTTTTTACCCTTTTTTAGATCAACTTCCGATTTGGCAAGTCCTGGGAGCTGCCATTCTGATTCTTGTTATCAGCGTTGCGGTCATTATAGCGGCAAAACATTTGCCGTATCTGTTTGTTGGATGGCTATGGTATGCAATAACTCTTCTGCCGGTTATTGGAATCATTCAGGTCGGCAAACAAGCGATGGCCGACCGTTATACTTATCTGCCGTTAATCGGCATAGGCATTGGGCTTGCCTGGGGCACACCGCTTTTGTTCCGCCGCGAAAATATGCGCAAAAAGATTTTATTCCCGCTGGGAGCAGTTTTCATTTTAATAATGTCATTTATAACATGGAAACAATGTAGTTACTGGAAAAACAGCATTGATCTCTTCAATCACGCTTTGCAAGTCACAAAGAACAATTATCTGGCGCATAATGATTTGGGACTTGCGTTGTTTGAAGAAGGTAAAGTCGAAGAAGCTATAGATCATTACAGCATGGCCATTCTCATCATGCCGGATCACATGATAATCTATAATAACAGAGGGGATGCTTATGCCCAACTAGGTCTGTATCAACGCGCCATTGAGGACTTTAGTGAAGCCATCCGCCTGAAACATGATTGCGCCGATTTTTACAGAAAGAGAGGTGCCGTTTATTTAAACCAGGGAAACTTTAAACTTGGCTGCCATGATGCGCAAAAGGCGTGTGAATTAGGGAATTGCACAATATTGGAAGCTGCTCAAGCCAGGAGAGATTGCCGTTAATTTTTCAGACGGGAACACGGTTTCCGGCGATATCCGGCAGCTTAAATGTTCAGGTTCACTTTTGTGGAGAAGGAACATGTTCCCGCAGCAGATCGGCAAACTTTTCCGGCACAATGGGTTTACTGAAGTAAAAACCTTGCATCTCATCACAGGAGTGCTCCCTTAAGAAGTTCATTTGATCTAAGGTTTCTACACCTTCGGCGATTACAGTAAGGCTTAGAGTCTTGCCCATCGCTATAATCGCTTCGGTAATTGCTTTGTCCTCAGCGTCCTTAGGAATATTGTGGATAAAGGATCTGTCCACCTTCAGAGTATCAACAGGGAAGTGCTTGATTTGGCCAAGAGAAGAGTAGCCGGTGCCGAAATCGTCAATAGCCAGACGTACACCCAATTTCTTGATTTCAGCTAACACAGCGATAATGCGCGTGGGGTTATGCATCATCATGCTTTCGGTAATTTCCAGCTCCAGCAGATTTGGCGCCATGCCGGAATCATTAAGCGCTGTCTCTGATATCATCCATCAGATTTTCATCTGTGAGTTGCCGAAGGGACAAATTTACCGCCATGCAGACAGGAGGAAGACCCTGCTTTTGCCAGGCGACATTTTGGGCGCACGCTGTTTTCAATACCCATCTGCCGATGGGTATGATTAGCCCGGATTCTTCCGCCACCGGAATGAATTGTGTGGGGGTTACCGGGCCGAGATATGGATTCTGCCAGCGCAGAAGCGCCTCCACGCCTTTAATTGTGTTTGTTTTAAAGTCAACCTGGGCCTGATAATGCAAAGAGAGTTCATTGTGCTCCAGCGCAAAGCGCAGGTGTGTTTCGATCGAGAGACGTTCTAACGATTGCGATTGAATATCTTTGGAATAGAATTGGTAATTGTTTTTGCCTTCCTCTTTTGCAAGATACATGGCCATATCGGCATTTTTCAGCAGGGATGGTTCGTCTTCGGCATCCTTTGGAAAAACGCTGATGCCGATACTCGCGGTTACACGACACTCTTCACCCATAAGCGTAATAGGTTTAATAATGGCGGAAAGTAGTCTGCCGGCCACTATTCCGATTTGGTCTTCATTGCTGAATTCTTCAATCAATACTACAAACTCGTCTCCTCCCAGACGGGCAACAACATCCGCTGCCCGCAGCGTTTCCTTCAAGCGAGCCGCAATTTCCTGCAACAATTGATCTCCCGCATCATGCCCCAGAGTGTCATTGATTATCTTGAAACGATCCAAGTCGATGAATAACACGGCAAGCCGACGCTTATAACGCTTTGCGGATTTAATGGCGTAGTTCAGTAATTGGCCGAACATCAAACGGTTGGGCAAATCTGTCAGAGCGTCGTGTGTGGCCATGTGCTGCGTCTTTTCCATTTCTGCCTGGAGTTCCCTGGTGCGTTCGATGACTTTCTGTTCAAGGGTAAGATTTAACTCACGGTTTTTTTCGGCCTCAGCCTCGGCGATTTTTATTGATTCATCGGCCTTTTGCAGGGCGCGTTTGTTGATTGTGAATACCAAAAGTGATCCCACGCCGGCACTCACCATGCCAATAAGTGTATCGACAATATATTCGAACATGACTTCATTGGTGAATTTCAATTGTTGTTGTTGATACAAGGTACATCCAATGCACAAAAGGATATTTGCAATGATATACCCGATTATAACCGAACTGTGTTTTGAGACAAGAAGGGACATAAACGTCATGAGTCCGATGACTACGGCCACCGTGTCAAGGCGGGCAAGCAGGGTGCCGTTATCCGTGAACATAGTAATCCAGACTACAGCCATTGAAAAGAAAAGTATTATCTGTGCCGCAATATAAAAATAACCGTATTTAATCAGCACTATGCCGCAAGTAAGAAATAATATGCCGCCTATGAGCGGGAGAATGACTCCCGGGTCTGTTTCTCCATTAATAATTAAGGTAACCATATCGGTGAGGATTAGAAGGGCCAGGGTAACGCATATGGATAAAAGTATTTTTACCTTCTGCTGGATGATAAAATCTCTGTCTTCGTATTTCTGGAAGAAAAAATAATTAATTTTTGCGAACATAATAACCTCATAAAGTGGTGGGAACTATCATCGCTGTTATTCGCTGCATTTTTCTATTTTCTGGTCACTTTCGTATTCACACATCAGAGCTGCTGTTACGAATAAAAACCTTATAATTGATGAAAAAATATTTTCATAATGTCTCCCTATGGGTATTGGAGACGAGGCGGTAAATGTAGACGTTAATTAAATGCGTTTTAATTATATAAGAGAGATTCGTAAACTTCAATATCTTTTTGAGAAAAGCAGCAGAATATCACTTCCTCCAGCCTCGACGATTTTTGAACAACGTCACGGACAGTGTTTACAGCAACTTTTGCCGCAAGTTCAATCGGATATCCATAAACACCGGTGCTGATACTGGGGAAAGCGATTGATTGTAATCCGTTTTCGGCGGCGATGGCCAGAGAGTTGCGGTAACAGGAAGCCAGCAAATCCGGTTCACCTTTTTGCCCTCCTCTCCAGACAGGTCCCACAGTGTGAATGACAAATTTCGCGGGCAGTTTATATCCTTTGGTTAGCTTGGCTTCTCCGGTTTTGCATCCGCCCAGCTTGCGGCATTCCTCAAGAAGTTCGGGACCTGCGGCGCGGTGAATCGCGCCGTCCACTCCGCCTCCACCCAGAAGCGATGAATTGGCTGCATTGACTATCGCGTCAACCTCAAGTGTAACGATATTTGCCTGAAGCGCTTTCATTTGAGTCATCGAACTGCCTCCAAGACGTGGTGAAAGCAACACTGCCCGCGCTGGCGGGCAGTGTTGCTTGATGAGTTGAGACCTTTGAGTTTTGTCATTTCGAGAAGCATAGCGACGAGAAATCTAAAAAATATTAATTTACAAGATTTCTCCCTTCGGTCGAAATGACACTTTTTAAGCATTTTGAAAAGGTCTTAAGTCTTACTTCATTGCTTGCTCAACAGCAACCGCAACCGCAACCGAAGCCCCTACCATCGGGTTATTGCCCATTCCGATCAATCCCATCATTTCCACGTGCGCGGGAACGGAAGACGAACCGGCAAACTGCGCGTCCGAATGCATTCTGCCCATCGTATCGGTCATGCCGTAAGATGCAGGACCTGCGCCCATGTTGTCGGGATGCAGCGTTCTTCCTGTTCCGCCGCCGGAGGCCACGGAAAAGAATTTCTTTCCAGCGAGCAGACGTTCTTTTTTGTAAACGCCCATAACCGGATGCTGAAAGCGGGTCGGGTTGGTGGAATTTCCCGTGATGGCGACATCGACGTCTTCCAAATGCATGATGGCCACGCCTTCGCGCACGTCATCGGCGCCGTAACAGCGGACAGCCGCGCTTTTTCCTGTGGAATAAGCTTTTTCTTTAACTATGGAAACTTTTCCCGTTTTATAGTCAAAAGCTGTTGTCACGTGGGTGAATCCTTTTACGCGTGCTATAATGTGAGCGGCGTCTTTTCCCAGTCCATTGAGAACTACCCGCAGAGGAACCTTGCGCGCTTTATTAGCGGAGTTGGCAAGACCGATGGCGCCTTCCGCCGCGGCAAATGACTCATGTCCCGCGCAGAAAGCGAAGCAGGTCGTTTCTTCTCTGAGAAGCATGGAAGCGAGGTTCCCATGACCGATGCCTACTTGACGATCATCGGCGACCGAACCGGGAATGCAGAAAGACTGAAGTCCTTCGCCGAGAGTCTCGGCGATATCGGCGGCAATCTTCTGCCCCTTCTTAATTGCGACGGCAGCGCCGGCAAGATAGGCCCAGCCGGCATTTTCAAAAGAAATCGGCTGAATGTCCTTCACTATTTTTCTGACATCTACGCCTTTCTCGAGGCATACTTTTTCGGCTTCCTCCAGCGAGGAAATTCCATATTTCGCGAGAAAAGGAGTGATCTGATTTATTCTTCTGTCGCATCCTTCAAATATAGCCATTGTTAAACTCCTTATCCTTTACGTGGGTTAATAACTTTTACGGCTTCGGCAAAACGGCCGTAAGTTCCGCTTGCTTTCGTGAGAGCCTGGGCGGGCTCCATGCCTTTTGTTATATGATCCATCATGACGCCCAACTGAACGAATTTGTAGCCGATGATTTCGTTGTCGCTGTCGAGACCGATTTCGGTGACATAGCCTTCGGCCATTTCCAGGTAACGGGGGCCTTTTTCTTTGGTGCCGTACATGGTGGCAATCACGCTTCTCATGCCCTTACCCAGATCTTCAAGTCCCGCGCCGATGGGCAGCCCGCCTTCGGAGAAAGCTGTTTGCGTGCGGCCATAAGCAATCTGTAAGAATATTTCTCTCATCGCAGTGTTGATCGCGTCGCAGACGAGGTCGGAATTAAGCGCTTCCAGAATTGTTTTATGCGGCAGAATTTCGGCGGCCATTGCCGCTGAGTGAGTCATGCCGGTGCAGCCGATACATTCAATCAACGCTTCTTCGATGATTCCGTTTTTCACGTTCAGAGTGAGTTTGCAAGCGCCCTGCTGAGGCGCGCACCAGCCCACACCGTGTGTAAGACCGCTGATATCTTTTATTTCTTTCACCTGTGTCCATTTGCCCTCCTGCGGAATCGGGGCGGGGCCGTTTTTCGGGCCTTTGGCGACCACGCACATTTGTTCAATTTCATGAGTGTGTTCCATAAAACTATATCTCCTTCCGGGACACCATTTTGCTTTCTTCGTCTAACTCCCGCCCGGCGTATGCCGGGTTGTAATGCTTTGAAAGCAAAGCGGTATAAAAATACTGTCGGTCGCAATCTAGCACCGGAGGGGCAATTTTTCAAATTAATTTGTTGGTAGAGTAATTATTAGAATTCAATGGACAGAAATTAAGTGTTATGTCCTCCGAATTCTCGAATTCTGAAGTGTTATGTCCCCTGAATTCCTCTCAAAACATTGGTTAACAAAACGCCAAAAAGCCAAATTAAAATAAAGTATATAAAAAGCAAGAATATTGAAAATAGTACGCCTTTGATAATGTCAATGATTGTTATTTTTGTTTCAACATTAGTTTTACTCGCGTTCACCGTCTTTTTTTGCACACTACGTAGTATGCCTGATAATAATTGATTTGGAGTTGTTGGAGCACCCGACCGACCAAGACCATAAGAGATAGCAAAAGGAATCGTTATCAAACAACACCCTATAATGAAAAGTACTTTCCAAAAAATTTTTCCTATAAAAATATACAGAAAAATAATCGGAACAATGACTACCACGGTACTAATGAGCACCGCCACAATATTAATCTCCGTATTTGTATCCCAATTTTTTTTGCTATTTAACATTCGATTTCTGAAATACATTAACTTTAATTAAAGTGTAGCAATTAATAATTAATATATCTGCTAAAATTTTTCCAATTTATTGTCCGATAATATCTCAATTCAAAAAAATAAAAAAGAGAATTTACAGCATGAAGTCAACATAATTAAATTTTAACCATCGGGTATTTTGTGATAATAAATACCAAGCATTTTTATGAATATATTAGATAGAAAATTTTATCATCGAAATACGTTGCAAGTGGCCCGTGCGCTTTTAGGAAAAAAATTATTGCGCCGGGTTAACGGCCTTGAGCTTTCCGGTATGATTTTAGAAACGGAAGCTTATTGTGGTCAAGCGGACAGCGCTTGTCACGCGCATCGTGGCAAGACGCAGCGTAATGAGGTCATGTTCGGCAAGCCGGGCCATGCCTACGTTTATTTTACTTACGGTATGCACTACATGCTCAATCTGGTAACCGAGGAAGAGGAAAATCCCTGCGCCGTTTTGATAAGGGCGATTGTGCCGTTGGATGGAATTGAAGCAATGGAAGCCCGCCGGAAGAAAAAAGGCGCGCAGTTAACCAACGGTCCGGCCAAGCTGTGTCAGGCGTTGTCAATAGACAAGTCTTTAAACGGTTGGGATGTAACGCTGGGTAAAGAATTGTGGGTGGAGAATTACAAGAAAATTCCGGAGAAATCCATCATCGCTACTCCCCGGATAGGGATTGATTATGCACAAAAAGAACACAGGGACGCGCTCTGGAGATTCCTATACAAATATTAACTCAAAGAGCTGTTTTTGCTGGCAATAAAACGCTCTGAAAATCTTGGTGAAATCTTTTTCCAGAATTTAATTGACATATTTATAAGGATGGCTATCTTAAGCTAACGATGAAGCAGGACGTATTCATCGAAAAGGAGGATATTTGATGTTTACAGTTACGGAAAAAGCGTTGGAAATGATTAAAAACTTTATCAAAGAGAAGAAAACGGATCTGGCCGTACGGATTACATTATCGATTGGTTGATCAGGTCCCGCTTTGGGCCTGGCTCTGGATGAGCCAGCAAATAATGATGAAGTATTTGAAGAGAAAGGAACAAAGTTTATTGTCGACAAGGATGTTTTAAATCAGGCACAGCCCATCAATGTTGATTTTATTGATACGCCACAGGGAGCCGGTTTTAAATTGACGTCCGCGCTTTCCGCCGCAGGTGGCGGCTGCGGTTCAGGTTGCAGTTGCTAGAATTTCCGGGGGAGGAATTTTCCCCCCCCTTTTTTTTGACATCATGATTGAAAAAAATAAAACAAAAGTTGATTTGGCTGAAAATCTTCTCCGGCAGGGAAAATACAACGAGGCGATTGTTCTGCTCGAAAAAATTCGCAAAACATCTCCTGAAGAAGAGTCCGTTATGCTGATGTTGTCATGGGCGTATTATGACAGCGGCAATACAAAGCAGGCCGTAAAATGTTTAAATATACTGTTGGAGCGGGAGCTTAAAAGAAAAGTTTTTACCGGTTTTGCGTTTGATGAACTCGTACGCATATATAAACAGGAGAAAAATTTCCGCAAGCTTGTTGAAATTTGTGAAAGGGCTGTTGGCGCGCAGCCGGAAGACACCGGGCTTCTTAACGAACTGGGCAATGCTTATCTGCAGTCCGGCGAGGCCAAGAAGGCCTGTGATATTTATGAAAAGCTCATCAAAATGGAAAGTGACAATCCCGCTTATCACTGCTCATGGGGCGAAGCTTTATTTGCGGCTGGATTAAATAAAGAAAGTGAAAAGGCACATCTGAAGGCTGGCGAGATCGACTCTGATCAATCTGATCGGTATTACTTTAGAATCGCTATTTTATATCAGCAGGCGGGAAATTATAAAGAATCAGAAAGATTATTGAATAAATGCATTGCTGCAAATCCATCCAATCCTCTATATTATTGTTCATTGGGAGATAATTTTGTTGGTCTGGCGCAAATACAGGAAGCTTTGAAGGCTTACGAAACGGCTGTGCAATGTGATAATTTAGGAGCCGGAGCATACTATAATCGTTTGGGCAATGTTTTAATGAAAACCGGAAATTTTTCACAAGCGGCGGAGGCGTTTCAGTCGGCGATAAATTATGAACCCGCGCGTCCTTACTATTTTAGTCTGGCTTCTGCTTATAAAGGGATGGGGCTTGCCGATCAGGCTGATGAGATTTTGTGTGAATTAAATAAAATCAAATAAGATTAAATTTAATCCGCTTTCCCGAGTTTGCGCTGATATTCCTTGAAGACATGATAAAAATATTCGTTTTCTTCCATTTCTTTATTAAGAATCAGACCAAGCGCCGAAATTTCATCTTCATTAATGATTAAATTTACACTTTTATTTAATGAGTTCATATAATCCATCGTCGCGAAAGTTGAACTGATTAAAACAATAAAAACTTTCCGGCGCATAGCCATAGGCAATTGTTCAAAATATCTGAGAACTTTATTAACTCCATCCCGTCCGATATCAAAATTTTCATTGACGACAACGACATTAAAAGTGTGAAAAGTTGTAAACTTTAAAGCATCTTTGGATGTCGACGCCTCAACGACGTTGAAGTTAAGAGATTTCAAGGTTTCACTTATCCTTTGCGCGATTGCAGGATCGCGTTCGCAAACCATGGATGTATTGCTGTCTGCATACCGGTAATCAAAGGGGCGTCCCGAATAATCTATTTCTTCTGGCTCCTGCTCCGGCATTGAATATTCTTCTTTCATATTAATTCCCCGATAATGAATTGGTTAAAGCTGTGTAAAAATTATTTTTTCCATGGATTTGCAGGTCTGCCATAAGATCTGTCAACTTCCAACGTGCCGATAGTTGAAGTCTTTTCGCCGCGGGTCTTTTTTATCAAGTCTATCCCACGGCCGACAGTAGCTCTGTTAGAAGCATAAGAGAGAGCGGTATTTTCAGTAATCAGATCTTTTTCAAAAAGTTCAATAATACAATCATCAAAGGTCATCATCCCAAAAGGTTTTCCTTGAATGATAATATCGTTAAATGTTTTTCCTTCTGACTCGCCATGCAGGATAACGTCTTTAACCCGCAGGCTGGTGCTCACAGCTTCGAAAGCCGCGATTCGTCCGCCGCCGATTTTGGGTAATAAACGCTGACAAACTATCCATCGGAGAGCATCGGCAAGACGCACGCGTGTTTGATTCTCTTCCTCTATGGTAAACATACCGATAATACGGTTTATCGTCTGGCCTGCATCTACCGTATGCAATGTGCTTAAAACCAAATGACCTGTTTCCGAGGCGCTCAAAGCGATTTCTACTGATTCCCGATCGCGCATTTCACCTACAAAAATTACCTTTGGTGCCTGACGCAGGGCTGACCTTAAACCATTCGCAAAGGTATCAAAATCCTTGCCCAGTTCGCGTTGATTTATCGTGGATTTTTTTTGAGGGTGCGTGTATTCTACAGGGTCTTCCAATGTAATAATATGCACGGAATTATTTTCATTGATTTCATTAATAATCGCGGCAAGGGAGGTAGTTTTGCCGGTTCCGGTTGCGCCTGTTATTAAAACAATGCCGAATTTTTCATTAGCAATTTTGTTAAAGGCAGGGGGCAGGCCCAGGCTGGCGCATGAAGGAATATTTGATTCAAGCTTTCTTAAAACGATGGAATAGTTGCCCAGCTGAGAAAAAATATTTACACGAAAACGGGCAAGGCCGGGCAACTCATAAGACAGATCGCAAGAGCCTTCTTTAAGCAGAGCGTGCATCAGCCGGTGATCCTGATTAATCAGGTTCAGAGCAATAATTTCTGTTTGAAAAGGCGTGAGTTTTTCGAAAGCCGGCTTTAAATCAACATTGACTAATTGACCGGCGGAATACACCTGCAAAGGTTTATCCACGGTTAATATAAAGTCGGAAATATCCGGATGGGATTCCAGCATTCTTGTCAGTATATGATCTATTTCCGGTTTTCTCATGGCGATCCTCGCGATGATTTATGCTTCGGTAAAATCTGTCGGCGCCTGTCTCAAAAGCGGACGGAATCTGGCTTTGTCATTGGCTTTAATATAAGCATCATCGCCGCTTATCCAGCCGCGATTGTAAAGATCCATAATTCCATCGTCCAGAAGCTGCATGCCATATTTTTTGCCTGTCTGCATCATGGACGGAATCTGATAAGTTTTGGATTCACGGATCAAATTGCGCACTGCAGGTGTGGCAATACAAATTTCCAGAGCAACACAACGGCTTTTTTGGTCAACTCTCTTAAACAGGACCTGCGATATAACCGCGCGTAATCCGTCAGCCAGCGTGGAGCGTACTTGCAGCTGCTGGTCTGAAGGGAAAACCTCTATAATTCTATCCACTGTTTTTGCCGCACTGGTCGTATGTACGGTGGAGAAAACCAGATGGCCGGTGGATGCAGCTTCTATAGCCAGCGAAATGGTTTCCAGATCGCGCATTTCACCGACCAGAATGATGTCCGGATCTTCACGCAGTGCTCCGCGGAGCGCTGCAGCAAAAGTTCTAGTATGAATTCCCACTTCCCGTTGATTTACTATGCAACTGTGACTTTTATGAACAAATTCAATAGGGTCTTCAATGGTAATAATATGGTCCTTTCGCAGGCGGTTGGCTTCGTCAATAATGGCTGCCAGTGTTGTGGATTTGCCGCTGCCGGTAGGACCGGTGACCAGCACAAGCCCGCGTGGAAGAGCCGCTAACTTTGATATTACAGAAGGAAGCCCCAAATCCGCGCAAGATAAAATTTTATCGGGTATTTCACGAAAAACAGCACCCACGCCGTTTTTTTGCCGAAAGTAATTAACGCGGTAGCGCGCCAGACCGGGAACCTCATACGCAAAATCAACGTCGCCGGTTTCTTCAAAATTTTTAATTTTATGCTCCGGTGTGATTTCGTAAAGAAGCACTTTTAAAGCATCATTAGTAAGGACATCGTATTTAATCCTTTCGATATCACCACGGATTCGAATAGCAGGCTGCTGACCGGAGACAAGATGAAGATCTGATGCGCCCTGCTCGTGCATGAGATGAAAAAAAGCGTCGATTTTTGCCATTTAATTTCTCCTTGAGACGAGTTAACTGTCTTCTAGCATTTTTTCAGCAGGAAGAAAATCAAATATTTAATAAATAATCAATTTGTTCCCGCAAAAGAGCTTTCTTACAAAGATTCTTTTTAAAAAAATATTTGTAAATATGAAAAAAAACAATTATTTTGTCAATCTAAGAATTATATCAACAATATCTTGACACTAAGACAATCAATAATATATGCTCCCCTACGTTTTTTCCGGCAGGAATTTTCAAGGTTGGGGATGTAGCTCAGCTGGGAGAGCGCGGCGTTCGCAACGCCGAGGCCAGGGGTTCGATCCCCCTCATCTCCACCAGAACCCGCTCCGCAAAATTACAAAAAGCGTTAGTATATCTGCTTTCTAGAAATTCTTTCATATATATCAACCATTTGCATAGACTTTATTATTTTGTAGTGCCTATTAAGATAATCTACAATTTCAGGTATTTGCACCTGCTCGTAAATATTGTCAATGCGCCATGTTAGCTTGCTGTAAACCACATAATGCGGTTTATTCTTTTCAAGATCATGAATCACTTCATCCTGCCGTTCATACGTTGCAGCAAAATAAGCAACAGGATAACGGGTTGGATTTTTACGATCGAACAGGAAATAGTAAGCAGCCTCATTCGGGAAGAAATAGACATACTCTCCCTTTTTAGTATACTGTTCGATAAAGGACTTAATTTCGTTTATGCTTATTGCTGTAAGCTCGTCAACATACATCCCCAGTCGTTTTTCCGGAATCATTATTTCGCTGCCTTGTACAACAGAAAATTTACCATCTATTTTGAATGTATCCTGAAATGACGACAGGAGAAAATTGCCAGCAGTTTGATTAAGGCAAATACCATTGATGAAATTTATCAAAAATGCCGTAAGAGATACCCATAACATTATTTTTTGCATATTGATATTAGAATGCTGTCGTAAAGTTATCCATAACTCATCCATCCAGACGGCCGAAAGGATCATGGCAGGAATCATTACCTTCATGGTTTGGATATCCCCGGAGCGACCCAGAGCGACCCGAAAAAGTAAAATACCATAAAGCACTAAACCTAATGTCCAGAAAAATCGAGCCGACCGGACTTTGCGAAACCACAATACAAAGAGGGCTATTATTGACGCGCAATAAATACTGATAACCGCATAATGCAACCATGATTCAATAAAATAGCGACCCAACCAATCCCGCAGAGAAGGAAAGGGAATATTATTAAATCCGAGCGTGACCATTTGGGAATAACCCAGTACGCAATCCAGAAAACCCCGACCGGCGCCGTTTAAAACCAGAAATATCATCATCGGAGCCATGGATAAAAGTATGATCATGATGAATTTTGATATGGTGCGAAGCATGGACGGCACAGCCTTATCTTTCCCCAGGCTGTTGAGAATAAAAATCATTGTGATCGCCAATATTGAACAGATACCGCTTTCCTGGCTGAACAACAGCGATTGCCCGGCAACCAATCCTCCGAAAAGAAACCATTTTGTTTGTCGGGTATCTATCCATAAGGCTATACAGGCGATTGGGAAGATGCCTAAAATATATCTTAGAATTGTAGCATTTGCCGTGGTGATTTGTCGGGCGGGAAACATCAGAAAGATAATGATGATTAGTAACAGAGCCATGAACCGGCTTCGCATCGTCCGCAACAATATAAAACCAAGTAAGGCGAAGGCAATGATGTCCAGTCCCCACTTGTAAATGGATTCCATATACGCGAAATTTCCCAGCCAGCTCATCAGCCAGTAAAGGGGATAAATAAACATCGGTCCGTAAAGAGAGAAGAAATCACGGCCATATACACCGCCGTTTGTGATATTCTGAATTCCTGCAAGTGTTTGTCCACGCTCGCCAAGAAATATCCATGCGCCGAAATTCGGATTCCATCCGGCTACGATCATTGTTGATAAATGCCAGGATAAAAATCCTGTGATCAGCGGCACAAGGATTATGTATAACCATACTTTCGTTGAAGGCGGGTTGAAACCATTAGACAAGGTATTCCCGCCAAGGTTTGAAGACCCTGGCCTGAAATGCCAAAAGACGATCGCGCTGATCACCGGTAAAATCAGGGTAAAAATGTAATTAAATATATCCCTGGATTTTGCGTAACCCGACAGAGTGGTAAGACTGACCATCCCCAGTGTCCGCGAGCGTTCCAGTTCGCCCGGAACGCTCCATTGAAAACCGGCCAATATCCATGCCAGCGCCAGTCCTGTAGCTGCGCCAATGATTAACAGGCACCATTCTATCAAGTAGTAACGTTCATTTTGAGAAGTTTTCATATTCACCGGATATCTTCGCTCAAACCTTTTTTTACATGCTGAAAGCCGTTTTGTCCAAACGATATTGTAAATCAGCATCGTTTGCGGGCGTTTTTTTGCCGGTCAGCAGAACCTCAACGGCTGCCGCAACATCATCAATGCTGATTAGTTTCATGCACTGATTGTCGCCGTGGCATGGCGCTTCCAGGAAATGATGGACGCAAGGGCTGCAATACACATGGCGAAACAGCAGTATTTGAGAATTTCCGTCAGTGCCGCCGTAATGTGCCGGCGTAACGGGTCCAAACAGAGCAACGGTGGGTGTGCCAAGAGCAAAGGCCAAATGCATCGGACCGCTGTCGTTGGTAATGAAGATACGCGCACCGCTGATTAATGCGGTCAGTTCCGGTAAAGAGAGCTGACCGGTAAGGTTGAAGAAACGACCGGCGGGAAGTGAAAGAGATTTGACGACTTCCGCTCCCGTATGTTCACATTCCTTCGCGCCAATCAAATATATTTGCATATCCGGATGCAACGCATGGAAACGATTTATCAGGGAAGCATAACGCTGGGCCGGCCAACGCCTTTCTCTGCACAAATCGGAAGCATTAGGATTGACGATAATGTAATTTGACCTGTCGAAATCACCGCCTAGCGCTTCCAGTTTTTTCCTCAGGGTGGTTTGATTCGATTGATCGATCCGGGGCGGCATTAAGCTGTGATGCAGTTCTGTAATGCCGAGACACCGCGCCCCCTCTAAATAGATCTGGGCGATAGGCGCGCTTGGATTGAAATAAATCATGTGCGTATAAATGCCGTGAACCCGCACATCGCCGGTATGTTGATAATAACCGATACGGTTGCGCGCGCGACTCAAAAAAGCCAGCAAAGATCCCAGCTGCGAATAGATTTCAAGATTAACAAAAATATCGACCTTCATACGCCATAATCTTTTCAATAAAACAGATGTTGAAAGGATGAGAGAGATCAGGGAATGATCATCCAGCGTAAGGGTTTCGTCTATCGTGTCGAGACGATTACACAAGACCGCGTTCGACTTTTGTGTCAAAAAAACAAGCCGTGCTGATGGAAATCGCTTGCGTAGTGAAACGAGCAAAGGTGTGATTTGAATAATACTCCCCAGTCCCAGCAATTTACAAATGACAATAACCCGGCTGTTTTCAAAATCATGACGACGCTTTAACAATTTACCTGATAAAAAGGCAAAGATATTCATTACGGATACAAGGGGATGTCCAAGCCATCTGTCGATCAGTATTTTCGTTTTAAGTTTCATTCGAGCACTTTTAAATATTTTAATTTCAGGCGATTATTTATAGTTTCAATTTGCCTTTGTATTCAGGTTCCGCAGAAAAAAAGCAAGTTTTTTGTTGCCGGTGTTTTCATAAAAAGGCGGTAATTTTATGATTTAGATTAACCTGCCTCCGAATTTTATACCACATATTAAATTAAAATTTGAAAATTTCCTCTAAAGCCGGTCCGATGCAAGATTTGATTTTCCTTTTTAAAAAGGGAAGAATATTTTATTAATTGGTTGAACTTATTTCCATATTGACGTATAAATTCAATACTATAAAAAAGATAACGTAGAATGTAGCGGAATAATCAGTTTTAATTAAATGTGAGACTCTTATGTCCTTTATCCAGTATCTTCTTATCAGAGTACCGACTTCTTTGCTTGGTTTTTTCATGGTTGGCGGTTACGTTTCCTTAACCATTGCAGGTCTTGTCATTATCAGGAAATTTTATCCTTATGAACGCTGCAAGAACCACAACGATATTGCCGGTTTTATTTTTTCCACTCTCGGCGTTATTTACGCCGTTATTCTTGCCTTCACTGTTGTTGTTACATGGGAACAGTTTGACAAGGCCGATGATATCACCAGCAGAGAAGCTAATTGCATCGCTTCTCTGTATCAGGACACAATGTCTTTCCCTGCTGAATTTCGTGCCCGGCTTAAAAGTGAACTGACGGAATATGTCGACGCGATTATTCATGATGAATGGAAGACAATGGAAAGGGGCCAAAGAAGCGCCAGGGTGTATGAAATTCAGGAACGGATAGTCGAACTATACAGCAGTTTCAAGCCGGGAAACGAAACACAGAAGATATTTTTGGCTGAATCAGTCAAGAAATTAAATGAGGCCAGTGAATTGAGAAGGCAGCGCATTCTCTATTCCAGTTCCGGTATTCACCCGATTTTATATCTTGTTCTCTTTGCCGGAAGCTTTATTACTATTGGTTTCTCCTTACTTTTCGGGACAGAAAATTTTATCGAACATTTAATCATGTCATCGGCTCTGGCCGCGATAATTGCCCTTTCGCTTTTCACAATAGTCTCTCTGGATTATCCTTTTACCGGACAATTCACCATCGAACCGGATGTTTTCATAAAAATACTTCCGGCTCTTCTGGGGAAGTGAAACGATGGGTCGAGTCTCTTCTTATTTTGCGCTGGAGTGATATCCATGATGAAAAAAAATATAATGCTGTCCGCGGCGGTCTTATTAATTCTCGCTGCTGTTATCGGAAATGTTTATTATCAGGCTACAAAAATTCCCGCCAACAATGCCAAAGCTTTTATAGCGTCAAAAAATGATTCATCCAAAAAGATCGTGGTCGTCATGGGCGACAGCATTACGCACGGAGCGGTAAGTTATAACTATGTCGGGGAGTTCTCCCGTGATAAAGAGCTCAGCAATTATATTTTTATAAATGAAGGTATTAACAGTCAATTAGCATACAACCTGCTTAACAAGATTGATAATGTCGCAAAAACCAAACCGCATGACATTTTCATACTCATTGGTTCGAATGATTGTATAGCAACGTTATCTGATGACAAATATGAAAGTTATAACAGACTATGGAATTTGCCGGTTAAGCCGACAAAAGAGTGGTTTGCCGCTAATCTGGAAAATCTGATAGAAAAGTTAAAAAGCCGCACATCAGCCAGAATCACTTTAATATCCATTCCGCCGATAAGTGAAAAAGCAGACAGCATCCCGTTCGAAAAATCCATTGAATATTCTCATTATATAAAGGACATGGCGCTGAAGAAGAAAGTCGGTTATATCGGATTTAACGAGGCGCTTGTAGATGAGATAATCAAGCACGGTAAAAGAAATGTCGCAGGATATGATCCTCACGAATGGGCCATGTATAGCGCCATAGCGTTTCATTATCTTTTATTGCAAAGCTGGGATAAGATATCTGAGCGCCGCGGATTGCAGTTTTTGACGGATAATGTTCATCTCAACAGCCGCGGCGGTCACATCCTGAAAACAAAAATTAAAGAAGCAATCCTGTCAAATAAATAAAAACCAAAATATCCACCGCAAACATTCCGTTGATTTTTAATGATGATTATTTTAACCTGTTCGCACAAATACAAGAGAGAATATAAATGAAAGCTGCCTCCAAACAGCCCGATAACGGATATATAGACAGGATTCTGGCGACATTCATGGATAATTTCGGACTGAACCGCACGGCGTCCACTGTTGTCATGATCATTGTCGGTCTGGTGATTGTCTTTTCGTGTTTCTGGTTTTTTCATTCCGCGCCGCCGAAAACAATTACCATAACCAGCGGCGAGAAAGACAGCGTTTACTATAAGATTGCCCAGAAGTATGCCGAAATCCTGGCGCGAGACGGTGTGAAATTGAAAATTCTGCCTTCCGCAGGTTCAGAGGAGAATCTTAAACGTCTTACTGATCCGAAATTTAAGGTCGATATCGGCTTTGTTCAGGCGGGACTGGCAAAGGGGCAAAATATCACTCATCTGGTCTCTCTCGGCAGTGTTTCCTATCAACCGCTTCTGATTTTTCATCGACTGCCGCAGCCTGTTGAGATTCTTTCACAATTCAAGGGGAAGCGAATTTCCATCGGCCCGGAAGGAAGCGGAACGCGCGCGCTGGCACTGGCGCTGCTTGCTGCAAGCGGCATTGAGCCCGGCGGCGCCACGGCACTTATGGATATGGAAGGGGAAGAAGCGGCCAAAGCCCTGCTCACAGGTAAAGCAGATGCTATTTTTTTGATGGCTGATTCCGCCTCTTCACAGACAATGAGAGCATTGTTTCAAACACCGGAGGTCAAACTGGTCAGTTTCAGACAGGCCGACGGCTATATCCGCCGTATCGGTTATTTGAAGAAGCTCACCATTCCGCAAGGCGCGATGGATTTTGGCAAAAATATTCCGGCGCAGGATACCGTTTTAGTCAGTCCTACGGTGGAACTGATCGCGCGGGACAATTTGCATCCGGCGCTGTCCGATCTGCTTTTATCCGCTGCCATGACCATACATGGACGCGCGTCCCTGTTTCAGAGCCGCGATGAATTTCCGGCGCCCCTGGAAAACGAATACCGCATCAGCGACGACGCGAAACGTTTTTACAAATCCGGCAAAAGTTTTTTTTATCGTTACCTGCCTTTCTGGCTTGCCAGCCTGATCAACCGGATTCTTGTCGTGTTTGTGCCGCTCATTATTATATTGATTCCGGGAGTAAAAAACATCCCTGCGCTGTTCCGGTTGCGGATGAGTCTGCGTATCAATAAGTGGTATCGGCTATTAATGCTGATTGAGCAGGAGTCGATGGCGCCACTTGGTCCCGGGGAGATCGATGCGCTGACGCGACGGATCGATGAAATAGAATCAGAAGTAAATAAAATGAAAGTGCCGGCCTCTTACGGCACCCAGTTCTATATATTGCGCACGCACATTAATTTTGTCCGTAACAGTCTTCGGGATCGCAAAGCCTCCATATGAGAAGTAAGTGGCACATCCCAAAACTTAAGAAGGAATAATGAAAAGATTTCATTAAATAAAATACAGGCAAAATATCCGTCAAGAGGAGAGGTTCTATGAAAACAGCATTAGATAAATGGTACCTGACCGTTCAAACATTTCCCGAACTCCTGCACCGAAACGCAACGCAGTTCGGTTCCCGTCGCGCCCAGTGGTGGAAGACCAAAGGAACGAACACGGAATCCATTACCTATTCGCAGCTTGCCCGCGTGGTGAGCGAATTTTCCAGCGGCCTTTTGAAGCTCGGCCTTGCCAAAGGAGACCGCGCCTGCATTATGGCGCATACGAGCCCTCCATGGGTGTGGGCCGATTATTCCATCCTCTGTGGCGGAGCAATTACCGTCTGCATCTATCCGACGGTTTCCGCCGCGGAGATCAGGCATATCGTGAACGATTCAGGAGCGCGCTTCATTTATGTTGACGACGAAGAGAACCTGACAAAAATTAAAAGCGTCTGGCCGGACATGCCGACACTTGAAAAAGTGATTTTCATGAAAGACGAGTATACGGGAGGGGATAATCGGGTAATTTCTTTCGGCACCCTGAAAGCACAAGGCCGTGAGATGCTTTCCAAAGATGCCGCTGTTTATGAGCAGCGCTGGCGTTCCGTAAAAATTGACGATCCCATGACGATCGTCTACACCTCCGGAACCACGGGTCTTCCCAAGGGCGTGACGCACACCCACCGCAGTATAAACGCCGCCTGCAGGCGCGATCTCACGGTCACCAGGCCGTTCAATGCCGATGATGTTTGCCTGTCTTTTTTACCCTTGTCCCACACCTACGAGCGCGAATGCGGACACGGCTGCGCCATGCACGGCGCTATCACGATCGCTTATTCCGATCCCAGGACGCTCGTGGACGATCTGCGGATCTTCCGGCCCACGCTCTTCATGTCCGTGCCCAGGCTCTTCGAGCGCATCTATATGACCATGTAGTCCCGCACCGCAAGCTCGCCGGTCAAGAAGGCCATATTCGATTATGCCATAAAGACCGGCCTTGAACTCATTGAAGCCCGAACCGATAAGAACGGGTTCATCGATATGTCCGAGGGCATTGATCTTACCGCGGGAGTATCCCTTTCCCTGAAGCTCAGGTACAAGCTTGTTGACAAGATTATGTTTTCCAAGGTGCGCGAAATGATGGGCGGACGGTTGAGCCTGACCTTCTCCGCCGCGGGGAGCCTGCCCGCGGATTTGTGCAAGGTATTTCTGGCGATGGGCATCCGTATATGTGAGGGCTACGGCGCTACGGAAACCTGCAACACCATCAATATCAATCCGGTGAATAAAATTCTTCCCGGCTCGGTCGGGCCCGTGGCGCCCGGTGTGGAAGGCAAAATTGCCGAAGACGGCGAATGGCTGGTCAAGGGGGAGAATATCTTTGCGGGCTACTGGAACAACCCCGAGGCCACCAGGGATGCCTTTACCCCGGACGGGTTTTACAAGACGGGAGACATCGTGGTGATGCTGGCCGACGGCTACCTAAAAATTGTGGATCGCAAGAAGGGCCTCATTGTGCTCGATACGGGCAAGAATGTGCCTTCTGCCAAAATCGAGGCCAAGTTCTCGCTGTCGCGATTCATTGAAATAGTCATGCCGGTGGGCGACAACCGCAAGTATGTAGGGGCGCTTGTAGTGCCGAACTTTGATGCCTTTATCCGCCATTTTGATGAACAGGGCATCTCCTATAACAAGAACGCTCTCGTTTTTACCGAGGCCGACGGTACGCGAATATGTACCCGGGTGGGTCAGGATTTCATTGATAAGACTGAATTGAAGGTTCTTATCGATGCCGACATCCAGAAGGTCAATGTGGAGCTTGAGGAATACGAACGCGTCAAAAAATACCTTATATTAACACGAAAACTGACCGTGGACGATGGTGAGATGACGCCCACCATGAAAGTCAAGCGCAACGAAGTGATCAAACATTTCAAGCCGGAGATTGAAAGTCTGTACCAGTAGGCTCCGCCGGAAAAAAGTTAGGAAAAACTAAAAAAGAGAAGATGCGATTATTTAATAGCAATAATCCCGGGGTTCTTATCGGCCGATCATTTTAATCCGGCGCTGTCTTTCTATGGATTTTTTCAGGCGAAAGGTTCTTCTGGATGGAAGTTTCTGTTTCTTCTTCAGGGTCATTTCAATATTCACCAGGAGCTCTTCCACCTCTTCATACATACGCTCATTTGCGGCGAAATCGAAAAGTAATCCATACCTGTTTTTGTTGCCCTGATGCACCACATGAATCACTTTGCAGATAATATCCGAGGCGTGAATCCCTCCATGAGATATATTGAGAGAAATTTTACTGTCTTTTTCAAAATCAAGATTCGTTTCAATCGCTATACCGGAACTATTAAAATCAAACGGTTTTACACTCTCAACGTAGACATCCCCGCTTGATTTATCCTGAAATGAAATGCTTGCAGACAAGCTTCCCGCTCCATAACGAGCATGCTGCCTTCGTTCATTGCCTATATACATAAAATCTCCTGTCGATATGGATTGTTTGAAGAATTACTCATAAAAATTATCATACCATATTCAGGTTGCATTATGCCAGTTACTTGATGATGTTTACAAGAATATCAGACAGAAGAAGTTAATTTAGTGTTAGCTCCGGTACGATATATTAAACTTAATTAAAAACCAATTTTATTCACAATATTTGCTGCTTGACAGGAGCTAATCTTTACGTAATAGTCAGCACAACTAATTAAAATTTGATAAGATCTTTTGGAATTTGTGAAGATAAAATCTTTTAACGGTAAAATTCAAATAATATTGGCTCTGGCTGCTGTGCTGTTTACGGCACTCGTTGCCGGTACAACATTTGCGGCGGATAAATATCCGGCGCCGCGGGGAGCGGTCAATGATTTTGCCAATATTATTGATCCGGAAAACGCCGCGAAAATGGAAGCCCTTGCCCGGGAAGTGCTGGAAAAAACCGGCATGGCCGTTGTTGTCGCGACCGTTCCGGCAATAGGCGAAAACGAAGACTACAATATGTACGCAAACGGCCTTTACAAGGCATGGGGTATCGGTAAAAAAGGAGAAGATAAAGGTGTTTTAATTTTTCTTACCTTAAAAGAAAGAAAAATCCGGATAGAGACCGGTTATGGTGTGGAAGGAATTCTGCCCGATGGGCGCGTGGGCGAAATACTGGATAAATACGTTATGCCATTTTTGAAAGAAGGCAACTACGGCAAAGGACTTTATTACGCGATGTACAACTGTTCCGAATACATTGCAAAAGACGCCGGTGTTCAGTTGACCGGTGCTCCCGTGCCGTATCAATATAGACATCACCGTTACAAAGAGGATAATGATATCAGTATATATAAAGTTCTTTTTTTCTTTATTATATTTATTCTTCTTTTGTGCTCAAAGACCGGAAGAACAATACTGCTATTTTTATTCTTAAGCGGAATACGCGGAGGAGGAGGCGGATATTACGGTGGCGGCGGAGGTAGCGGTGGCTTCAGCGGAGGATTTGGCGGTTTTGGTGGCGGCGGAGGTTTCGGTGGCTTCGGCGGCGGCATGAGCGGCGGCGGCGGAGCCGGCCGGGGTTTTTAATTCAGCAAAAGGGAGTATGAAATGGCAAAAATACCGGACAAACCACAAGACATTTTTGTTGAACTAACCGGGGACTATCAGAAAATATTCGGCAAGGATCTGGTTGCTCTCATTCTGTATGGGAGCGCCGCCGGCGGTCACTATGTTAAAGGCAAGTCGGACATTAATCTGTTGGTTGTGCTCACGTCCGCCGGCATGGAGAAACTTGCGGACGCATTGGATACTGTGAATACATGGAAGAAAAGCCGTGTTGCCGTGCCGCTGGTTATGACCAAGGCGTTGATTGAAAGTTCTCTAGATTGTTACCCGATAGAATTCCTGAATATGCGCAACAGCCACATTTTAATTTACGGCGAGAATGTCCTGGAGGGTTTAAAATTTAAACCGGAAGATCTGCGCCTGCAAATTGAAAGGGAACTGATAGGAAAATTAATCCTGCTGCGCAATGGTTTTCTGGAATCCGGAGGAAATGCGCGGCAACTAAGGCAGCTGATCGGCCGGTCATTTACTGCTTTTAATTCCATATTCACTGCGATGCTTTATCTAAAAAAGGAATCAGCGCCGCGTCATAGACGCGATACGATAAAAGAAATGGCCGGACTTTTTGCGGTTGACGCGGGAGTATTCTTGAGTTGCGCAGATATTAAAGAAGGCGTGGACAAACTTTCCGGAAAAGAAGTCGGGGAAGTCTTCAGAAAATATCTGCGGGAAATTGAAAAGATTTGCAACATCGTTAATGCTTTATAGTTTATTCATTAAAAATATGCAGGAGGAAAGAGATGGATTCAACAAAGAAAACTTTAATTATTGTGCTGGCTGTCATTGTCATTCTGGGCATCTTTCTTGCGGGCAGTTTCAATAAATTTGTCGGTTTGGATCAGGGAGTAAAAAATGCCTGGTCACAGGTGGAAAATCAGTTGCAGCGGCGATACGATCTGATTCCCAATCTGGTGGAAACCGTCAAGGGGTACGCCAAACAGGAAAAAGATGTTATGGTGCAAGTAACTGAAGCCCGCGCCAAAGTAGGCGGAACCGCTAATGCGCCTGTTCCCGATAAGATTTCAGCCAATAACGAATTGAGCGGCGCTCTAAGCAGGTTAATGGTGGTCGTGGAAAAATATCCCGATCTGAAATCCAATCAGAATTTCATGGCGCTGCAGGATGAACTGGCGGGAACGGAAAACAGGATCGCCGTGGAAAGAATGAGATATAACGAGGCAGTAAAAATTTACAATCAGGCGATAAAATCATTCCCGGCCAATTTACTTGCCGGCATGTTTGGTTTTAAGGACGCTGCATTTTTTGAAGCTCCCAAGGAAGCCAAAGAAGCTCCCAAGGTTAAATTCTAACTGTGGATATAATTTATTAACTCAGCGCTCCTGAGCATTTTTAAAGGCTCAGGAGCTTTTTTATTTTTAATTTCCTTGACACTTAAACGCCTTCTTCCTTATAATTAACTTAAATTATAAATTCCCAGATAACATCATATTCACCGTAGGCGCCGGATCTTCCGGAGTTGCGAAATGTTTCATGAAATCGTTCAAGCAAAGCTACATTTGATTTTCCTGTAAGAGAAGATGAAAGATAAAAGTCCCGGAAAGAAAGTCAAAAATAATCCCAAACGCTCTGAAAGTGCATGGGCGCGGGAAGTTTTCAGCGACGGCCGGCAATCGCTGCAAAGTATTATCGGAAGTTCTCCCATCCCCGCGTTTATTATCGGGAAGGACCATCTGATTATTTACTGGAATAAGGCCCTGGAAGAACTCAGCGGGATCAAGGCCAAAGAGGTGGTGGGAACCGGACAGCAGTGGCGGGCGTTTTATAAAACAGCAAGGCCCTGCATGGCCGACCTGCTGGTCGATAAATTTACGAAAAAAATTCCTCAATGGTATTCCGGTAAATTCATCAAATCAAAATTAATCACCGGCGCTTATGAAGCGACCGATTTTTTCCCCGAGCTTGGCAAAAGGGGGCGATGGCTGCGCTTTACCGCCGCCATTATACGGAATTCAAAAGGCTTGGTTATCGGAGCCGTGGAAACGCTGGAAGATATAACTCAGGCCAAACGGGCGGAAGAAGCTTTATTAAAAGCTCATGAAGAACTGGAAATCAAAGTAAAGGAACGCACGCGCAGTCTGACAAAAGCCAACAAGGCCCTGAAAGAGACGACGGATCACCTGTCTCTTATTTTGGAGTTCCTGCCCATTATTTCCTATACCTGCAATGCCGATGATAATATGACAATTACTTTTGTCAGCAAACGCGTCAGGGAAATTACCGGATACACCCCCATCCAGTTTACCGGCGATCCTTTTTTCTGGCAGGATCACATTCATCCTGAAGACCAGCAGAATATTCTCAAGAAATTGAAATCGTCCGCCAGGAAAGGGACTTACAAGTTTGAATATCGTTTTCAGACGGCCGACGGCTCCTATCGCTGGTTTTCCGATCATCGCCGTCTGATAAAATTGAGCAATCGCTTGCGGAGTTACATGGTCGGGGCATGGCAGGATATCACCGAGGACAAGAGAATCCGTCAGGAAGGAGAACTCCGTCTGCAACAGATGATCCAGTCCCATAAATTAAAAGCCCTCGGTGAAGTGGTGACGGGAGTCGCCCATGAAATAAACAATCCGGTTAGTTTCATCGCGAATAACATTACTTTTCTGGAGGAGATGTGGACGGCTGTTGAACCGATACTGGCAAGCGACGGAGCTTCGCATCCGGATTGGGGGGACAAGGGCATAGGCTTCGTGGAAGTCTGCATGTATATGAAAGAAATCATTGATGAGTTCAAAACAGCTTCCCAGCGGATTAAGCGCGTCATCTCGGGGCTAAAAGAATTCGCCCGAACCGATGAGGCCGTGGAAAAGAAGCCTGTCAAAATTGAGGAAGTCATTCAGGGAGTGATGATTATTGTGGGCGCTCAGATCCGCAAAACGGTCTCCCGCATGGACATTTTCGTGGACAGCGATTTGCCGCCCATTCAGGGACATTTTCAGAAAATCGAACAGGTCATTGCCAACCTGTTGATTAACGCGCATCAATCCATCACGCCCGACAGAAAGGGAAGAATCATCCTGACCGCAAGAAATATGGAAAGGCTCAACGCGATTCTGATTGAAATTGAAGACAACGGCATCGGCATGAAAAAAGAAGTGCTGGATCATATTTTTGAGCCTTTTTTTACAACCCGCCGGGACAGGGAAGGAACGGGACTGGGACTATCCATATCCTACGGACTTATCAAAGAGCATAAGGGAATCATAGGCGTTCTCTCACGTCCCAATATCGGCAGCAAGTTTTCCATTTATCTCCCCCTGGATGCCGGAACACAGATACATATTCGTCCGGCGATCCTTTGCTGTGACAGCGATGCTGCGCATCTGGATGAAATAAAAATGAGTTTTGTTGATGTGATTGACTGGCAATGCTCATCCCAGGATTGCTGTGAAGATGTTATCGCGTATATCGAGTCGCATCCGGAGATAGACATTTTCATTTCGGAAATAAATCTGCCGGCAATGAATGGATGGGAATTGTGCAGAAAAATCAAGGAACGTTTTCCCCTGCTGTACGTCATTCTTTATTCCGCTGATCCCCTGACCGGCAAACCGGAAGGCAGAGGAGCCGTTAAACCTGATCATCTGCTGAAGAAACCTTTCGGCATATTGCAACTCCAGAGCATCATTCGTGAAACGGAAAGGCAAAGACTATGAGGATACTGATTGTTGATGATGAAGAAGTCGCCCTGAATTCAATCAAACGTCTTTTGAAATGGCGGGGCATCAGAAATGTCGATACCTGCTCAAGCGGCAAGGATGCCATTGCCAAAATCAGGGAAACGGATTTCGATATTGTTCTTCTGGATCTGCTCATGCCGGATATTGACGGCCTGCAGGTTCTGGAAGCGACCAAGCCTTTCCGTCCGCATACGGAGTTCATCATTCTCACGGCCATTGATGATATCCCCACCACGGTGAAGGCGATTCGCCTGGGCGCTTATGATTATCTGGTTAAACCGGTGGAGAGTGATCTGCTCTTCCTGGCCATTAAAAGAGCCTATGAACGCAGGGGACTGCTTATCGGTTTATCGGCAACGGCAGGCGATAATAAAAGCAAAGTTCCGCCTGCTTTTTCGGAAATTATCACCCAGTGTCCGCAGATGTGCTCCCTATTGTCCTATGCTCAAGTGATGGCCGGCGGCGGTAACCCGATCATGATTACCGGAGAATCAGGGACGGGAAAGGAACTGGTGGCAAGGGGTATTCATCAGGCAGGACCGATGCCCCGCGGGCCTTTCATTGCAGTCAATGTCAGCGCGATTCCCGCCAGTATGTTTGAAAGCCAGTTTTTCGGTCATACAAAAGGGGCCTTTACCGGCGCGGATACGCCTTATAACGGCTACTTCGAACAGGCGGACGGCGGGACGCTTTTCCTTGATGAAATAGGGGAGTTGCCGGTCGGTTTGCAGACGAAACTTCTGCGCGTTCTGGAAGAAAAATCCTTCTATCCTCTCGGTTCATCAAAACCGGTATGGGTTGATGTCCGGGTCATATCCGCCTCCAACAGAGACATCGAACAGGCTTGCCAGGAAGGCAATTTCAGGCTGGATCTGCTCTACCGGCTAAAGTCGGTTCATATACATCTTCCTTCCCTGCGGGAAAGATCGGGTGACATTCCAGTGCTTGCGCTCCATTTCCTGCGCAGGTCGTGTAATAATCATAAAAAGAAAATTACCGGTTTCAGTCCGGAAGCAATGGACATGTTAAACAGCAGAGATTATCCCGGCAACGTCCGGGAATTGGCACAGATTATTGAGAATGCCGTTTTACTGGCTGATTCCAGTCTTATCTTGCCATCTCATCTGGGGATGATATCAACCGGTCAGCCTGTTTTGTCGCGGCAATTGTGCACATTAAAGGAAAACGACGAAGCGCATCTTATTTATGTTCTGAAGAATATCAATGGCGATCACGGCAAGGCAGCGCAGGTTCTTGGAATAACCTTAAGGCAGCTTCAGAGGAAAATTGCCGCCATGAAAAAAAATCCTCAGTGGGAAGCAATCCTGCGCGACATTTAGGTCGTCAGGCGCGACATAAATGTCTCCATGAGTAAGCGCTTATAATTAAATAAAATTTTTCTCTTCAAATATTTTTCAGTATCTTTCTGCTTTTTTGCCGGTGACTTTTTCTTCGCATTCTTGGCTTTTTCCCTTTTTCAATTATTTCTGAATATCGGATGAAAAGTGGTAAAGAAGGTTGTTTCTTCGCCGTATCATTTCAGAGGCATTGAAATCCACAAGCATCAGACAATACTTGATTTCTCCGCAATACGCCGGGCATTTGCGCCGGAGTCCAAAGGTTACATGCGGAATCTCAAACACGAAAAATATTTTATGGCACGGCCGTTGCTCTGTTTCTTATTGAAAGGAAGAATCCGCGATGAAAGCTTTTAGCGCAAAACTCGTAGATTTGACTCAAAAGAATGCCGATACGATCGCCCGGCAATGGGCAAAAGATGTAAAAAACAACGAGAAAACCTACACCTACCATGAAGCATCCGAGGAAAAGATTCTTCGCGAGGCAAAGTATTTCTATAACAATTTTCAAATGATGTTCTTCAACGAGTCGCCATACGAACAGGCGAAAGAAATTTTCGAAAAATACGCGGAGGAAAGATACAAAGAAGGAATCCCGTTGCACGAAGCTCTGTACGCGTTGATTCTTATGAGAAGACATATGTGGTTGTACGCGGAATTTCAGTCGTTGTTTAACGAAGAGGTTGCACATAAGCAGGCGGTGGAGAGTCTCAGCCGGACGATTCTCATGTTCGATTACATTATGTATGTTGTGACCAGGCAGTTCTGGCGGATGATGAAGCTGGAATTGCAGGTGAAAAAATCAGGAAGTGATGTGAGGTGATGGTTTCGAATAAGTAATATTTTTTAACATAATTGTTTTACGAAAAGAGGGACAAAAAATGCAAGCTTATGCCGCAAAACTAATCGATCTGATAGAAAGCAAGGCTGAGAGTATTGCCAAACAATGGGCCGATGATGTTATGAAGCATAACAGAACGCTCTCGTATCACTCTCTGCCGAAGGAAATGGTCGTCGAGCAGGGAATCGATTTTTACAAACTCTTCCGCCGGATGTCGTTGGCGGAAAATCCTTATGAAGAAGCCAAAACATTTTCCTGGAAATATGCCGAGAATTTGTACCGGAAAAAAATTCCTCTGCAGGAGGCAATTTACGCGCTGATGCTGATGAGAAGAAACCTCTGGCTTTACGCGGAATTTCAGGGGACTTTTGTTACCGCCCTGGAAAAACAGCAGGCGGTGGAAAGTCTGAACCGGACAATTCTCATGTTCGATTATGTGTCTTATCAGGTTACGGAAAAGTACCATGATCTGACCGTCAATGATGTCGGGAGAAAGCTTCACGCCGTTGAAACGCTGATGATGAAGGGCTGTATCGGCAGCGAGAAGAGCGCCGCTAAGTTTGCTCTGATGACTCTGCTGGTCGTCGTTGCTCTTATGTTAACCTATTATTGCCATTCCATTCTCGGAACGGGAGTTGTTTTTACCCACCTGTTTTACATTCCGATTGTTCTGGCTTCAATTTGTTGCGGCAGAAAGGGCATCATTGTAGCTGTTGTGCTGGGCGTTATGATTCTGGTCAGTCACGCGATTTTCCTTAAAGGAGTGCCGTATACGGAGGATCTTATTCGCGCTTTCATGTTCATAATGGTCGGGGGCATCGTGGGCTGGCTGATGGAGGATGTCAGAAAAGTAAAAGAAATGTTTAGTAACTTTTGACATAAATTATAAAAAGAGGAGATAAACGTGGAAAGCGAGCAAATCAATAAAGGGAAAGTCTTATCCGTCCGCAGCAGTGTCGTTGATGTCTACTTTCCGACGGCGCCTTCGATTCGTAATGTTCTCAAGGCGGGTGATGAGGGACAGGTCATCATCGAGGTATTTACTCAGCTTGACAATAACACTGTCCGGGGCGTTGCCCTGACGCCCACCCAGGGTCTTGCCAGGGGATCGGCGGTCATTGATACGGGCAAACCATTTGAGGTTCCCGTGGGGCGGGAGCTTCTGGGAAGGGTTTTCAACGTCTTTGGAAATACAATTGATAAGAAAGCAGCAGTTGAAGGGGCCGAATTGCGCTCCATTCACAGGGAACCGATCCCCCTGCGTGATCAATCCACGGTGTCGGAAATTTTTGAGACCGGAATCAAGGCCATTGATGTTCTGGCGCCGCTGGAGAGAGGCGGAAAAGCAGGTTTGTTCGGCGGAGCGGGCGTCGGCAAAACAGTGCTTATCACGGAAATGATTCATAATACCGTCAGCCACCATGAAGGCATGAGTATATTTTGCGGTATCGGTGAGCGCTGCCGCGAAGGCGAGGAGCTTTACCGCGAAATGGAAGAAAGCGGAGTTCTGGGAAACACCGTCATGGTTTTCGGTCAGATGAACGAGCCGCCGGGAGCGCGTTTCCGGGTCGGACACTCGGCGCTGACGATGGCGGAATATTTCCGCGATGACGCCAAGCAGGACGTGCTTCTGATGATTGACAATATTTTCCGGTTCATTCAGGCCGGTATGGAAGTGTCGGGCCTTCTGGGACAATTGCCTTCGCGCCTTGGTTACCAGCCGACATTGGCCACGGAGCTGGCCGAGCTTGAAGAGCGGATCTGTAATACTAAAACCGGCGCGATCACGTCGATACAGGCGGTGTATGTTCCGGCGGATGATTTTACCGATCCTTCCGCCGTGCATACCTTCGGCCATCTTTCCGCCACCATCGCGCTTTCGAGAAAACGTGCCAGTGAAGGTCTGTATCCGGCCATTGACCTGCTTCAGTCCGGATCCAAGATGCTGATGCCGAATATCGCCGGCGAACGTCATTATAAAATCGCGCAGGAAATACGCAAAACACTGGCCATTTATGAAGACCTCAAGGACATCATCGCCATGCTGGGCATTTCCGAACTTTCCCGCGAGGATCAGCGCACCGTGTTCCGCGCCCGCAGACTGGAAAGATTCTTTACCCAGCCCTTCTTTGTGACCGAGCAGTTCACGGGAACGGCAGGCAAGATGGTGTCACGTGAAGAAACGCTCAACGGTTGCGAACGGATACTCAACGATGAGTTTGCCGAGTATCCGGAACGCGCGCTTTATATGATCGGCTCCATTGACGAGGCGAAGATTTCCCATGATGCTTAAAATTTTATTGCCGGCGGAAGTATTGCTGACGCAGGAAGTAAAAAAGATTGTCGCCGAGGCGGAAAACGGATCTTTCTGTCTGATGCCGAACCACATCGATTTTGTCGCCACACTGGCTCCCGGCATATTCACGTATGAACTGACCGCTGGAGGGCAGGAACTGCTGGCGATGGACGTCGGAACACTGATAAAAAAAGGACCCAATGTGCTGGTTTCCACACGTAATGCCGTGCGTGCGCCTGATCTGGGGAAACTAAAAGAGGTCGTTGTCCAGCAATATGACACTTTGGATGAACGGGAAAAAATGGTCCGGTCTGCTTCGGCCAGACTGGAGGCGAGTCTGATTAGACGTTTTGTGGAATTAAAATAGAAAAATAGTTTTAAGTATTAAGTTTTAAGTAATTAAGAACAAGCCAATAAAAAACCTGGAACATTGAATGGTGCTTTTACTTAAAACGTAACACGTAACACCTAAAACGGTAGTTTTTTGAACATAGAACTTAAAATCTCAGAGGATTGAACATGGTTGAAATAAGACGAACATCAAATAAGCGGCGCCGGCAAGTGGCGGATCGTTTTGCTGAGCAGGTGGCCAGAAAAGAGGCGCTGCGACTCAGGGGCCTCCGGCATAAAGGCGAGACCGTTTGGTTCGGTCTGGGCATGTTCGGCATTGTCGGCTGGGCGGTCGCTATTCCCACGCTGATCGGAATTGCCCTTGGTCTATGGATTGACCGCACTTGGCCCAGTCAGTATTCGTGGGCGCTCATGTTTCTTATTGCCGGAGTGATTGTCGGCTGCATCAACGCGGCTTACTGGGTGAAAAAAGTTCGCAGTAAAATTATTGAGGAAGACGACGATGATGAAATTCAACCTTGATGAAAAAATGATACTGACTCTGATGGCGGCTTTTTCTGCCGGTCTGGCACTTGGTGCGTTTTATTTTACCGCGCTGTGGCACACCGTACGGAGAGTGCCGGCCGCTCATCATCCCGCGCGACTGATGCTCGGAAGTTTAATTCTACGGATGGCAATCGTGTTGGCGGGATTTTATTTGATCATGGATGTGGGACACTGGGAGTGTCTGGCCGCGGCCATGCTGGGATTCATCATCGTGAGAAAGATTTTGACATATCATCTGGGACCGCAAAACGTGGTGGAAACGGTCAACTTAAATAAAAAAGGAATAAACGCCGCCTGAGGATTCGATATGGAAATTGTATCTCTCAATCAGATTAGCCCGGACCAGGTCGTCATCTGGAGTTGGGGTTTTATCACCCTCAACGTGACAATACTTTATACCTGGCTGGTCATGGGTATTCTGGTCGTCGGTTCCTGGCTGATTACGCGCAACCTTTCATCGGAAATGAATGTTTCGCGCTGGCAGCATTTTCTGGAAGTGATCATTTCCATTATTCGCAGCGAAATAAGTGAAATGACAAAAAAAGGCGCGGATCATTATATTCCTCTGGTCGGCACGCTCTTTCTGTTCATCTGCTTGTCAAATATTCTGGCTATTGTGCCGGGATATGTCGCGCCGACATCCTCCATTACGACAACAGCCGCGCTGGCCACCTGCGTCTTTATCGCAGTTCCTTTCTATGGCATTTCCCGCAACGGCATTCTCCATTATGTTAAGGAATATTTTCAGCCGAATTTCATATTTTTCCCTTTCCACGTGATGGGGGAACTATCCCGGACTCTCGCCCTGACGGTTCGACTTTTCGGCAACATCATGAGTCATGAAAAAGTAATCGGGATCCTGCTGGCGGTTACGCCTTTCCTGTTCCCCGTTGTCATGCAGATACTGGGGCTTTTGATCGGCGTAATTCAGGCCTACATTTTTGCGATACTTTCCATGGTTTATATAGCTTCAGCGCTGAGCGCTGAGGATGATTATCCAAAAGAAGTAAAAGAAGAAGGCTCTATAGCCTAAACAATTTGATTAAAGGAGGAGTTGTTATGGATAAGGTAAGTCTCGTCGCGATGGCCTCGATTATCGGCGCAGGTTTGGCAATGGGGATCGGTTCAATTGGTCCCGGACTGGGCATGGGACAGGCCATTGCCCAGGCTCTGGCTGCCATTGCTCAGCAACCGGATGAAAGAAATTCTCTGACCCGAACGCTTTTTGTCGGATTGGCCATGATTGAATCCATTGCCATCTATTGTTTTGTTATTTCGATGATTCTTATTTTCGCCAATCCTTTCTGGACTTTCATTATTAAGTGAGGGGGATGATCCATGCATATCGACTGGTTTGTTTTTTTAGCGCAAATCTTTAATTTCCTCCTGCTCATGTACCTGTTGAAACGCTTTCTTTACGGGCGGATCATCAAGGCCATGGATGACCGGGAAGCAAAAATTGCCGCAAGGTTTGCCGAAGCCGATGAACTGAAAGTCAAGGCAAACGAGGCCGCCGAACTTTACGAAAAGCGTAATCAGATCCTCAGCGAAACCAAAGACAAGATGCTCAATGAGGCGACGATGGCCGCCGATGCCAAACGTAAGGAGCTCATGGAAAAAGTCCGGGTGGAAGTCGATCAGGTCAAGGTGCGCTGGCAGGATATGCTGTTGCGTGAAAAGGACGCCTTTTTCTATGATTTGCGCCAGCGCGCGGCCCAGCAATTATACGCCACGGCGCGCAAGGCGTTGAGCGATTTGGCGGACGCCGATCTGGAAGATAGAATTGTCGAAGAATTTCTCCGGCGCATCAAAGCGCTCGATGAGGAAAAAAGCGTTCAGATGCGCAAAGCGATCAGCGGCGGCGGCAACAAAGTAGTTATCCAGAGCGCTTTTAATATTTCCGCGTCGAGGCAGGCGCAAATCGAAGAGGTTCTGAAAAAGCAGATAACCAATGGCTTTACGATCCGTTACCTGGAGCAGCCGGAGATTGTGTCGGGCATTGAAATGCGGGTGAATGGGCATAAAGTCGCCTGGAGTCTCAATGAGTATCTGGAGACACTGGTGGAGAACTTAACAGAGACGCTCCAGAAAGAGGCGCACGCGGCTTAAAACGTGAAGCGTGAAGCGTGAAATGACGCGCAGCAGATAGAAAAATGGCAAAGATGTCAGGAGGCTTAGAATGAATCAAGAGGCTAGCCAATTGGAAAATCAGGAATTAAAGACTTTTCTGGATGATACGTTTGACACCATGGGAAAGGTCTTGGACGAGCAGAATCCCGAACTGCGTCAATATGAAATCGGCACGGTCAATTTTGTGGGCCGGGATATTGCCAGGGTCGGCGGACTGCCGCACATTCGCGCGGAGGAGCTGGTTCGCTTTACAGGCAACTATATGGGGCTGGTGTTTAATATCGACCCGGCGGAAATCGGTGTGATTCTTCTGGATCCCAGTGAGCATCTGCAAGTGGGATCGGAAGTGCATCGCACCAAGCGCGTGCTGGATGTGCCGGTGGGAGACGGGCTTCTGGGACGGGTGGTTGATCCCCTGGGACGACCGCTGGACGGCCTGGGCGAAGTCAATACCGTCATGCGTCTTCCGGTGGAAAGACCAGCGCCGGCGGTTATGGACCGCTCGCCGGTCACGGTACCGTTGCAGACGGGGATCAAGGTGATTGACGCGCTGATTCCCGTAGGGCGCGGCCAGCGGGAACTCATATTGGGCGACAGAATGACCGGTAAAACAGCCATCGCCGTCGATACAATCATCAATCAGAAAAAAACGGGGATCATCTCCATTTACTGCGCCGTCGGCAAGAAAAGCGCAGATGTGGCCAAGGTGATTGCCGAACTGCGCGATCACGGCGTTATGGGATCGTGCATCGTCGTCGTAGCCACGGGTGAAGACACGCCGGGCCTGCAGTTTATCGCGCCTTACGCGGCGACGAGTATGGGAGAATATTTTGTTGAGCAGGGACGTGATGTTCTGATTGTCTATGATGATCTGACCTCGCATGCCCGTGCTTATCGGGAAGTGTCGCTCCTTTTGCGGCGGCCTCCCGGGCGCGAAGCTTTTCCCGGCGATATATTTTATATTCACTCCAGACTGCTCGAGCGTTCCACGCATATGCGGCCGGAATTGGGCGGCGGATCGCTGACGTCCCTGCCCATTACGGAAACGGAAGCGCAGGACATGTCATCGTATATCCCGACCAATCTGATTTCCATCACGGACGGACAGATTTATCTGTCACCGGTGCTTTTCAGCAAGGGTATTCTGCCGGCGGTGGATGTCGGCAAATCCGTGTCGCGCGTCGGTGGCAAAACGCAATTGCCCGCGTATCGTTCCGTGGCGGGAGACCTGCGTCTGTCTTACTCGCAGTTTGAAGAACTGGAATCCTTCTCCCGTTTCGGCACTCGGTTGGATGAAAGCACGAAGCGGATATTGGAGAGAGGCTGGCGCGTGCGCGAGATCCTCAAGCAGGGACAATACAAGCCTCTGCGCGCGTCAGAACAGATTGCCAGTCTGCTTTCCGTGACGGGCGGCGCGCTGGATCATGTTCCCATCGATAAGATACGTGAAGTGGAAACGAAACTACTGGAAACGGTCAATGAGCAGTTGCCGGAATTGTGCGGACGCATCGAAGAAGGTAAAAAACTGGAAATGACAGATCGGGATCACATTATGGATAGAATCAAACCGGCCATAGCGCCGTTTGAAGAAATCGAGGAAGCCAATGCAAACAACTGAGTCCCTGAAAAGAAGAATTAAAAGCGCGGGTGACCTTTTGTCGGTTGTCAAAACCATGAAGGCTCTGGCCGCTGTAAGCATCAGGCAATATCAAAAAGCCGTGGAGTCTCTTGACGACTACAACCGAACCGTAGAGATGGGACTGCAAATTGTGCTCAAGGAACGCATGGGCGCGACGATGCGGCGCAAGGGTGATACAATAAAGCGTTTGGGAGCGATAGTGTTTGGTTCCGATCAGGGGCTGTGCGGACAGCTCAATGAACAGATTTCCGTCTTCACGCTGGATCATTTCAAAGAAACCGGCGTAAAAAAAGAAAACCGCAAAGTTCTGGCGGTGGGCGCACGGGTGGCGGATTATGTGGAAGATGCCGGACAGCCGGTGGATGAATTGATGACCACACCAAGTTCCACGGCAGGCATTACGCCGCTGGTTCAGGAAATCATCATGATTATTGAAGAATGGCATTTCCGTCAGAATGTCGATCACTTTATGCTGTTCTACAATAAGTATATCAGCGGCGCGAATTATCACCCTTATAAGGTTCAACTGCTGCCGGTGAATCGGGACTGGCTCAAGGAAATCGCCCGCAAGAAATGGGATTCCAAATCCCTTCCCATTTTCCGGATGGATGCTGATAAGATTTTCTCTTCGCTGATTCGCGAATATCTTTTTGTCTCGCTCTACCGCGCGTTTGCCGAGTCGCTGGCCAGTGAAAACGCCAGCCGTCTGGCTTCGATGCAAAACGCGGAAAAGAATATAGAGGAGCAGTTGCAGGATCTGCACGTGCAGTTTCACCGTACGCGTCAGATGACAATTACCGAAGAACTGCTGGACATTGTTGCCGGCTTTGAGGCGTTGAGTTAAAAACATGAACAGCTATTGTCAACAAGAAAGAAGGTGATAATCATGGCAGTAGAAATGCACATTTGCGGTATTTGCGCCTGGCGCAGAGAATGTTCAAAGAAGTATAAACTGGCCAAGGACGGATTTATCGGGAGTCATTGTCCTGATTATACAAGGGACCTTTCCATCAAGGTGGCCGCTTCGGATGAAGATGAAGACGAAAAGATCATCATGGACAGGATGGTTCAGCGGCAAGTGGACAAATGGCGCAAGCTTTTTGACCGGGCCATGAAACAGGGCCTGAAGGCGGAGAACTTCAAGGGAGGTCCCGTTATCACCGTATCCAGAGAGGCGGGAGCCGGAGGAAGCGATATCGCCAGGAGGCTGGCCAAGGCCACGGAAATGGATCTGATCGGCGGCCAGATCATTCAGCATGTCGCCGACAGCGCCAAGATGAGCAGGAAGGTCATCGAAACCCTTGATGAACGGGAAGTCACTTTTCGGGAAACGCTTCTTTCTTCCCTGTTCGGGGAAAATCGCCCCTGGCCGGGAGAATTTTTGCATCATTTGACCCGGGTGATCGGGACGATAGGTATTTTCGGCAATGTCATCATTATCGGCAGGGGCGCCAACTACGTTCTGCCGCAGGACAGGATATTCCGGGTCAGGATCATTGCTCCCATGGAGTTAAGAATCAAGTATTTTATAGAGGACAGGGGGTATACAAAAGCAGAATCGGAACAGTATATTGTCAAGAGAGACGGTAACCGCAAGGCATTTGTGAGAAAGTATTTCAATGCCGATATCGCTGACCCTAAATATTATGATATGATTATCAATACGGAGAAAATTTCACTGGAGGGAGCGACAGAATCCATCATTACTGCTTTTAAAAAACAGGATAAGAAGTCCGCGGAAGCTGTTAGCGCTAAATAACAAGTATTAAGATTTTGGGCAAAAAGACGGTTTTACGTTTTAACTTTGACGTAAAGCTGTTTTTTTATTACCCACCCTCCCGATTGTCATATTAAATTAGTAATAATATCCTTGACTTTTAAAACGATTTTGATAAAAAATAACAAATAGTAGAAATCCCGTCTTATTTGCGAGGTATTATATGAAGAAAACGTTTTTATTTGCTTGTGCTGCATTATTACTGTTTTCCAATATTGCCACGGCTGACAGCGTTGCCCATAAGTTTGGTGTAACGGCACGCGGCGGGATAGATGAATTTTTTAACAGCGAATTTACAGACGCAGCCGCTGCTAATTTAGATGTCAATACGACAATCAAGGGTGGAGTCGGATGGACTGTCGGCGGCGGTTTTATGTATGGGGTTACGGATAATCTGGCCGTTGACTTTGATGTGATTTACACGCAAGTCGAGACATCGTGGACTAAATCCGGAGTAGGGGACCAGACATTTGGAAGAGGTAAAACGATTGATGTTTCTTTCGGCGCCCAGTGGCGTTTCCAACCGAAAAAAAATTTAGTCCCTTATATCGGCGCGGGTATTGATTTGCTGATCAATAACTTTGATCTTTATGACGCATACACAACATCCGGTGAATCCATTGATATTGATAATACCTATGGCGGTCATCTGGCTATCGGGGCTGATTACTTTATAACCCCCAACATCGCTTTAAATGCCGAGTTCAGATACTTGTATAGCGCAAGCGGTGATATGACCTTAAAAAATCCCGGTAATGCTGATGTTGTTGTTGGGTCATTCAGTCCCAGCAATGTTTCCGGTGTTGTCGGTATAAGATTTTTCTTCCCCTGATAGAAAAGGGATTGGGATTTTACATTCCTACTTTAAGAAAGGATGAAAGGAGGAAGGGTAGTGAAAAAAATAATTTCTCTAGCCGCAGCCATAATAGTTATAACTTTTGTTACCGTAGTCCAGGCAGAAGTCAGGGCCGGTTCTGCTTCGATTACTCCCTTTGCGGGGGGGTATTTCTTTGAGAATAGTGAAAATTTAAAAAACTCCGCTATTGCCGGTTTTCGTGCCGCTTACAGCTTCACGGAAAATATTGCTTTGGAAGGAATGGTCAGCTACTTGAAGTCGGCAGTTCAAGATGTTTCCGGAGAACCGTCTCAAAACATATATGGTTGCAGTGTTGAAGGGATCTATCATTTCATGCCCGATGGGCGTTTTGTTCCGTTTATCGCTTTGGGTGTAGGAGGGATTCATTACGGTTATCCCGAAGCGGAGAGATCAAGCAAATTTACCGTTGATTACGGCGCCGGTATGAAAATTTTCCTGGCGGACGATGTTGCTTTGCGGTTCGATGTCCGTCACGTTATGCCCCAGAATGACAATTACAATAATTTCCTTGCCACGGCAGGAATCACTTTTTCCTTCGGCGGACACAAGAAGATAAAAGCAGAATCGGAGACGTGTGATAAAGATAATGAAGAGGTTGCCCCGCCCAAGGTTGTGGAACAGCCGCCTGTGGTGGAGAAAAAGCAGGAGGTTGCCCAAGCTAAAGTTGTGGAACCGCCTCCAGTGGTGGAAGAAAAGAAGCCGGAGATTGTTCCGCCCAAAGTTGTGGAACCGCCTCCTGTAGTGGAAGAAAAGAAGCCGGAGATTGTTCCGCCCAAGGCTGTGGAACCGCCTCCTGTGGTGGAAGAAAAGAAGCCGGAAGCTGAATTACCGCAGAAAGTTTCTTTGTTGATAAAAATTGAATTCGATAGCGGGAAAGCGGTTATCAACAAGAAGTACCATAAAGAGATAGCAGGAGTGGCCAATTTTATGAAGTTGCATCCTGATGCAACCGCTACGATCGTCGGTCATACGGACAATCAGGGCAATCATAGCAAGAATGTACTGCTTTCCAAGGCCCGTGCCAACAGCGTCAGGAAATACCTGATCAAGAAATTCGGCATTGAGCCTTCCCGTATAAGAGCTTTTGGTTATGGACCTGATAGACCCATTGCCAGCAACAAGACGAAAGAAGGCCGGCAGAAAAACCGCAGAATTGTAGCTGTTTTTGAAACGACTAATAAATAATAAACCAACGATTGAGTGATAAAAATTAGGTGTTACGCGGGAAAACGTAACACCTAATTTTTTAACCCAATATTAATCCAGTAAATATTAAGGAATCAATAAATAGTGAAGAAGCTGACTGCCAAATCTTTCTTTTCTAAACAAGATAAAATTGCCATCGTGGGTTTGGGATATGTCGGCCTGCCCCTGGCCGCCCATTTATCCCGCCATTTTTCAGTAATCGGTTATGACAACAATCCGGTTAATGTTGCCGAATTTAAAAAAGGTCATGACCGCACAATGGAACTGACGGATGAAGAGCTGAAGAAATCCCGCATTCGTTTTACATCTGATCCGGCTGATCTTGCTTTATGCCGTCTTTTCATTGTGGCCGTGCCCACGCCGGTTGACCATTTTCACGTTCCGGATTTAAGCGCGCTGGAGAATGCCTCCGCCATCATCGGCCGGAACTTAAGGGCGGGTTCATGCGTTGTTTATGAATCAACGGTTTATCCCGGGGTCACCGAAGATGTCTGCGTTCCCATCCTGGAAAAAGAATCGAAACTTAAATTTGGCAGGGACTTCGTTGTCGGATATTCTCCGGAACGGATCAATCCCGGCGATAAAGTGCATACGCTTGACAAAACCGTAAAAATTATTTCCGCCTCAAGCGATGCCGCGCTGGACTTCCTTGCGGAAATTTACGGCACAGTCGTAAAAGCAGGTCTGCACCGCGTTTCCTCGATAAAAGTTGCTGAAGCGGCCAAGGTCATTGAAAACACTCAGAGGGACATCAACATAGCGCTCATGAACGAACTGGCGATGATCTTCAATAAAATGGATATTGATACCTTGGAAGTTTTGGAAGCGGCGGAGACAAAATGGAATTTTTTGCCTTTCCGTCCCGGTCTTGTCGGTGGGCATTGTATAGGCGTTGATCCTTATTATCTGACGTACAAAGCGGAAAGTATCGGCTATCGTCCGGAAGTGATTTTATCCGGCCGGCGCATCAATGACAATATGGGAAAATACGTCGCCGAAAAAATAATCAAGATGCTTATCCATGCCCACAAGCCGGTGCGTAACGCGCGCGTGGCGATTCTGGGAGTTTCTTTTAAAGAAAATATTCCGGATATACGCAATACCCGCGTAACGGATATCATTAACGAGCTGAAAGAATACGGAGTGAAGGTTCTGGTGCATGACCCGCTGGCGCTTCCCGGAGAGGCGCGCCGTCATTGCGGCGTGGATCTTACTCCGTTAAAAGATATTCATGAGGTTGATGCCGTTGTTCTGGCCGTGGCACATCGCGCCTATTCGCAGATGGGACTAAAAAAAATTATCGGACTCTGCCGAAAAGAGAGCCCGATAATGATTGATATAAAGGCGATGTTTGATCCCGTGAAGGCGCGTGCCCTGGGAATAAATTATTGGCGATTGTAATAAATCATTGCGATAACTTCCATGTGTTAAAACTTTATTGATGTTATTGCCGCTTTTATTGAGAGCCGCAGATATTCAACACGGCGCAGAGTATAAGGCTGAATGGGATTCAGAGACACGTCCTTCATCATAACCAGTTTTCCCCGGCAGGACTTTTCGTTCATCAGCGGAATTTCGATGAGAAAAATTCCCTGATCAGAATTTCCTTCCCGTATTTTATGATTGTCGCGTGTCCATATTTTTGAAAACTTCCGAACGTTATTTTCTTGCACTTTTTCCTCTGCGCTTTGATGGAAATACAATTCTCCCCGGTCCAAATCCATTATCTGAAAAGCCTGGCACAAGTGTTCCCACATTCCTTCCATGTTTTGCGAGCGCTCAATGTCCAGCTGAATATTCAGAAAACTTCGCCTGCCATGCGCGATGCCGGCCTCGTATGACAAATCCCTGAACCATCCGAAGAATTTATCTATGGCCAGATATTCCAGATACCCAAGTTTCCGAATGACAATAAAGAGCACTATCAGCAATACGACCAGCAATATACTCGCCGAAACATTGCGGAGATGAACCATAATGAGTCCGGCGACGCACAATACACAGGAAATGCCGTATATAATTAAAACAGTCTTCCTAGAAGAAATTCCTTTCTCCATCAATTGATGATGAATATGTCCTTTATCCGGCTGAAACATCTTGCGTCCGAGCAGCCAGCGGCGAATCGGCGAGAGAATCGTATCGAAAATAGGAACACCCAGCATCAGCAGAGGTATAAGCAATGCCGTGCCCAACGAACTTTTAATCGAACCCAAAACGGACAAAGCAGCGATTGTGTAACCGATCATGTAACTTCCGCCGTCACCCATAAATATACTTGCCGGATTGAAATTATAGCGGAGAAAGCCGAGAAGCGCGCCGGCAAGAGCGGCAAATTCCATGGCCATCAGATAATCGGAGCGCATCACGACTATGATAGACAAAACAAAACAGGCAAAGAACGCAATACCGGCCGCCAGACCGTCGAGGCCGTCAATAAGATTTATCGCGTTGATCAACAGCAGAAACCAGAAAACAGTAATAAAGTAACTTACGATGCCTAACTGAAAGACATGGTTGCCGAATACGAAGACTTCTATCCGAAGTCCGCCGTAATATGCAAGTGAGGCGGCTAAAATCTGGCCGGCAAGTTTGATCCGGTAATTAAGCCGGTGGAAATCATCGAAAAATCCGACACCGAAAACAATAACACCCCCGAGCAGGGCGAAAGATCTGAGCCTGTCCATGGACAAATGCTCCGTGATCTGGCTCGGTAAATATGACACTGCGATCAGCGCCAGGATAAACGACAGAAATATAGCCAGCCCGCCGCTGCGGGGAATGGGAGTGGAATGGATATTTCTTGCCAAAGGCAAATCAACGGCGCCTAAACGATTTCCCAACCATTGCGCCGCGGGCGTTAGAACGAGCGAAAAAATAAGAGCAACAACGAATGCGCCAAAAACAACAGCCATATAATCCCCAACCTCTAATCTTGAACCTAGAACTTAGGACTTTTCTATTTTTTCTTCATAGGTATTAATTATGACTCAATAGTTGTCAAATGAAATGCCATATGACGAAACACATGTCAAGATTTCCCTGATTCCTGACTGTTTTTTTATTTAACTCTTTTCCATCTTCTGCTGGTGCGAAGTCGGGAGAATTTCTGAGAGGCTTCAGTCCGGCAGCCACGCCTGGCGTATGCCTGGGAATGCCGGATGTTACGAAGTGACGGAGGTGGACATTATTTTTCTTTTCCCCTCACTTCTTACTTTGAACTCTGAACTCTGAACCTAGAACTTTTATTTCTTCAGCCTCTGCTTAACCACATGCCACATAAACACCGGTGCGGAAACAAACATCCTTTTCCACAAACGACGGGGTTCCTGAATCAACCTCGGCAGCCATTCCAGGCCATGGTTAACAAGCCATGAATCTTTATCACGCTTAACATTTCCGGAATAAAAATCAAAAACAGCCCCTACCGCGGCCACAAACTTCACATTCAGCCGCATGCGATTTTCAAAAATAAACTTCTCCTGCTTCGGCGCGGACAGACCCACCCATAAAACGTCAGGCGCGGCGGAATTAACCGCCTTAATCATATTGCTTATTTCAGCACTCGAATAAATATCCTTAAACGGTGGTGAACACACACCCGCGATTTTAATATTCGGGTAATCCAGCGACATTTTCTTCTGAATCAATTCCAGAGTGTCCTGAGTCGATCCCAGAAAGAAAACACGCATCGAGCCCACGGTATTCATCCGTTTGTTCAAACCGGAAAAAACATCGGAACCCGTAACCCTTTCCCGCACACTGCCTCCCAGCGAGCGCGAAGCCAGCACAACGCCCGCGCCATCCGGAACCAGCCAATCGGCATCTTTTAGCGCACGGGCAAAAACTTTATCGTCAAGCGTTGCAAAATAAGAGTGCGGATTAAAGCAGGCCAGCCATGTTCTTTTGCCGGCCAGCAGAGATTGAAAAATCCCATCGACGCACGCATCAACGGAAAAAGTATTTACCTTATATCCAAGAATATCTTCTTTGTTATTTACCATTTACCATTCACTATGCACTATTTTTACCCCTCCGACCTCCGCTCTCTGCCCTCCGTCCTCCGTCCTCAGCCCTCCGACCTCCGTCTACTGTGCTGAACTCAGAACTTTAATCGCTTTGTAATCAGGCGCGATGCCCTGTTCAGAAAAAACGACAAAACAATCACAACGATCCAGAAGACAATAATGTTCAAGGGGAAAATCATACTTTGTATTATATGACGACTATAAACAAAATATTGAAGTAAGTATATTTCAAGAGTCAGACCCGCAACCAAATAAATGAACGAACTGATATATTTTTTAGTCATCAGCGAATTTATTTCATCGGACTGAGAGACTTTAAGAAACAAAAACAAAATGGGAAACATCAGTGACTGAGTTACAGCCTGAAACTGCCAGCCTCCGAATCTACTCATCGAAATCAATATACCGTAATAAAGCCCTATTAAGAAGATAAGAGCAAAACCGTCCCTAATAAAATTTGTCTGGGTAAATTTTCCTCTCCCCGCCATGTAACCACCGCAAAACATCGTCTGCAGGTAAAATATCCATTTAAAATAACCGGGACCTTCAATCGAATATTTGGAAAGGTCAACCTTTGTTATGTAAAAAAACAAATAAGGAATTACCAGAATAAAAATACCTGTTAGAAAATATTTATAATTTTTCATTTTTAAAATAAAAAAGAAAATCATATAGAAAAGCACCAGCGCGGAAATAAACCAGTAACTTGTCGGCCATATAAGCATCTTGATATAGTCTATAAAAACCCATTTATTCCAAACTTTAAGAGGAATAATAGTCAAAAGAATTGTGGCCAGTATGAGAGAAGGATAAATCCTGATAATTCGCCGTTTATACCACGGCAGAAAAGGCTTGATCTGATTTTTTTCGCTGATAAACAGCCCATAGCCCGACAACATGAAAAAAAGCGCATTGCCTATGGCGCCACCGGTACCAAACGCGGGTATCGGATATAAGCTATCAAGATGCGAATTCGTAATCAATACAATCGCAATAAATCTTAGAAAAGTCGTACTCGACATAGATCAGAGACCTGAGATCGGAAATCAGAGATCAGATTTTATTATAAATGGTGATGGATTTTTCAGCATAGCACCCAACATGCCGCCAATTTGTCTACACAGTTGCGATAGCCTTTCAAAATCTTCGGATGTAAGATAATCGCAACTATAAGCAAAATCAAGCCATGTGCTTGTTTCGCTGTTTTCACCGTCGCAGTCAGTAAGTTTATTGATAAAATGCGCAGAATAACGACGCTTAGACCAGGCTTCTTTTAGATTAGCACACACTGAACGTGAACTGCGCCTGATTTGATCAGTAAGGGAATATTTTTCTTCAGCCGGCCAGCTTTTGCTCTTTTGAAATATTTCCATTGCCAACGCGTACGCCTGATTATAAACATCCAAATCCTTTACTGAATTAATCTGCATTACCGTCCTCCGTCTTCCGCTCTCCGCCCTCCGACATCCGCTCGCCGCCCTCAGCCCTCAATCTAACTCCCTTATTTTTTAACCTAGAACTATTATTATCGCCAGCATTTCCCCAAATAAGTCAAGCCCAACATCAACAAGAGAAGCTTTTCTCAAAGGAACAAACGATTGATGGACCTCATCGCCCACTGCAAACAAAGAAAGCAGAACAACAATCAGAACCCCTTTTTTAAAACTTGATATTCGTAAAGGAAGCCGGATAATGGCAAATGACAGAAGCAATCCCAACAAAAAATACTCTACGATGTGTGCAAATGCCCGGATCAACTCATGAACAAAAGTTACCTCTTCCGGTGACAATCGAGGGAAAAGGGATTTGATAATCGGGAAGAAGAACTCAGATGTGCGTCCATCGGTAAAGCTACTACCCGACAGCCAAAATATGACACTCAAAAGGATAATAACTGGCAGCCAGTATTTAACGAAGTAAACTAACCATTGCCTGCTATTTTTTACCATTCGCCTGTATCCACTCGTCACATTTCACAATTTGTAAAACTTAATTACTTAAAACAAGTATGTCATTGCGAGACAGCTCTCAGCCGTCGTGGCAATCTTAAATTTGACTTGATAAAGACTTCTCACATTCGTTCGAAGTGATATATTTGAAGGGACGGAGGTGGATATTTTAAAATCTATTTCCTGGATTCCCGCCTCCGAGGGAATGACAAGCGGTGGTTTTTAACATAGAACGATTGTGTCCTCCGCTGGCGGAGGTGTCACGAAGTGACGGAGGTGGATTTACCCTTCACCAGTCATAGTTTTTTCCATCCACCATCCACTATAAACTATCCACTGGTGTAAACATTCACCATTCACGTTTCACTGTTGTTTGCCTCCGCTCTCCGTTTTCCGAAATCACCTTCTCATAAATCCCTATCAATCTATTCAGCAACTTTTCTGCTGCGTATTTTTCCTGCACCCTGAGCCGCCCCGCCGCACCCAGCTTTTTGCACAAGTCGGGATTCCGCCAAAGCGTCCGTATGCAATCAGCCAACTCTTCAGCATTGCCCGGTTCATACAAAAGTCCTGTTTTCTTGTCCTCAACAATCTCCGGCAAACCGCCAATACGCGAGCAGACTACCGGCAGACCGAATGACATTGCCTCCAGCAATACTGTAGGAAAGCCCTCATACCAAATACTCGGCAAAATAAAGATGCGGGCTTTATCATAAAGCACGCCCAACTCCTGCGAAGGCAAAGCGCCCAGCAATGTAACATTACATGGCGCCAATTCGCGAGCTTGTGGCATGGCATCGCAGTTTCCGGCAACAACAAAAGGAATATCAGGACAAATTCTGGCTGCTTCAAAAAGCAATGCGATACCTTTTCCTCTGCTGACACGGCCCACGAATAAGACGTTATCTTTTTTATCGGCAATTGATTGTTCAGAAACTTTAATCTCTACAGGATTAGTCAATACGGAAACTCTATCTTGAGGCAGTCCTTCTTTAATCAGAATATCGCGCTGAAAATTGGTCAGGCATATAAAATGATTTACATGATCATAATAGCGGCGCAGCACACGAGCCGCTGCGGCTCTAAGCGCGTAACCGGTGCTTTTAAAAATATCATTTTCACAATTGCGCAAAACGCACCAGTATTCCCGCCCGCCAAGACACTTATGACACAATTCGTCGCGACACATCAAAAGTCCGGTGGGGCAGGCCAGACGGAAATTATGCACAGTCATCACAACGGGAACACCCTGCTCAGTACACACCGGTAGGATAGAAGGAGAAATAAGTGGATACAGGTTGTGGATGTGGACGACATCCGGACATGTATCCTTGAGGAATTGACCAAACGCTTTTCTGGAAAAAGGATTGTGAATACCGGAAAAAAAAGCTGAGATTTTCCCCATCCTTTTGTTTTCAATCGCCGCGCTGGATCTGCTGAAGCGCGAGATAAAAACGCCGCGTGCCTTTAAAAGAGCGGCCAGATTATCAATGACAATTTCTTCACCACTGATGCGTGCATAAGCATTATGAACAATCAATATCTTCATTTTTGGGTAGGGGCATTATAAATCAGATCGAATCGCTTTTGGCAAAGTAGTTCCCATCTAAATTGATTCCTTTCCTTTTTAGCATTCTCTGAAACACGTGCGCAGAGATGCGGGGCAGAAAGTATTCTTAAAAGAAGTTGTAAGAGATCATTTTCATTTTCATAGAAAAAACCATTTTCCCCATCACGTATAATATCATCGGCCACGCCAATATGTCTGGTAATGACTACACGACCAAGAATAAATGGTTCGGTTATACAGTGTCCAAATGTCTCAACATTAGTTGGCGCAAAAGCAAATTGACAGTTCAGATAGAGATCAATTATTTTATTATGATTAACGAGCCCCGGAAAAAAAACCTTATCTTCAATGCCGAGCTCTTTAGCTAAATCTTTACAATTTTTAAGGAGAGGACCATCACCCGGCAAGTATAATTCTACATTACTGTTGCCACTCTCAATAATATATTTTTTTAATACTCTTATTAAAAGGTCCTGATTTTTCCCTGTTCTGAACATGCCGGCAAAGATAAAACGTAAGGGTCCTGTAAATAAAGGTAATGGATAATCTTTAAAAAGTAGTTCATCTTCTCCAAGAAAAATCACCTTGCATTTCTCTTTGAGAAAACCAAACTTTTTTTTTAGAAAGTTACATGGCGCAATAACGTGATTAGCGAAGAAGTATAGCGATGTCCCGATCAAGTAACGGGCTATAATTGATCGAAAACGATAATTATGTCGATAACCATGAATGACATAAACTATTGAATAGTTTATGCCAGTAAGAATGCGTGCGAAGGATGCAATAGCAAGTTGCCAGTTGGTATGTACCTTAACGAAATCAGGGTGAAACTGTACGACGATATTTCTAAATTCCCGAATCAATCTTGGAAATTCGCTATGCTCATCCATACCTAAAATTGTTTTGTAAGGTACCATACCCTGGTCCAGGCGCTTAAATAGACCTGGAAATTGTTCATTTTCTCCTGAAATAAAAAGAAATTCGCTTTGCCCTATTTTAGTTAAACATAGCGCTTGTTCGGTTAACTGTCCCGTTAATCCCATTTTGTGCGATGAAGTAAAAAAAATTATCCGTTTCATATTACTGGCCCTTTCGACCTGGTGCGAAAAAATAGTAGACGGTATCTATAGTGGCTTAATCCATTTACGCTGATAATTATTCAACGATGCGATGATCCCCATCGAAAAACTTTATTAATGATTAGATCAGGCAGGAAGCTCAGAACTAAGTAAGTCAGTAATTTTATACTTATAGTGTGATTAAAAGCCTTAAATATTTCATAACGTGCTTTTTCTTTCATATCAAGCCGCAGATAACTTGATGCGCGCATTTTGTGCCAAAGACCACAATATTTATTTAAATAGTATTTCTCGTTTTTTTCTACAGTCTCTAAAAGTTTTACTAATTCTCTGCCGACAAAATCATCATCATCAGGAATTCGACTGGGCGCCGTTTCATAGATTTCTGCCGGCGATTGGTAAAAAATAGAAACACATTTCATAGAATATGCTATAGAAAAACAGATAGCAATTTTCGCCCATGTTACAAGATCTTCGCCTGATTTTACACCTATGGGAAATCCGCCAATTTTATTTATCGCTTTTTTGCTGACACAAGTGGCGCTTGACCATACAGGGGGATGCGAACGCACTGCAATTTTAAAATAGTCATCCAGTAGCCCTTCGAAATTATCGGGGAAACCATTAATTATAGCTTTTTTCCGGTTTCCGGAAGGATAATTAAAAAAGTAGCGTGTGGCATAGAGACCGCAGTCAGGATAATTGGTAACCATACGCCGGATAGTTTCAAGAAATTCCGGCAACCATTCATCGTCTGCATCAAGAAAAGCAATTAATTCATATTTTGCTTCTGCTATGCCTCTATTGCGCGCGGCAGATACGCCTTGGTTCACTTGATGAATGAGATGAATTCGAGGATCTTTGAGTGATTCGACAATACTTGCGCTGTTGTCTGTAGATCCATCATTTACAATAATAATCTCAAAATCCTGAACGGTTTGATTGAAAACAGATTTGATTGCTCGTTCAACAGTGGCTTCTTTATTATAAAGAGGCATAACGACTGAAAATTTGCCAACATCAACTGGCATTTAAAAAATCCTCCTCTCTTTCTCTTCGCAGCGCACCATAAATGAAGCCGATCAGGGCAAAATGAAGATTGCCGAAAAACTGGACATACAAGACGACATTATCAGTCAACATGATGAGCGCGTATGGCACGAAAGCAGTTGCCGCGCCGTAGGTCAGCATTTGCAGATTGCCCGTTGACCAACGTGCAATTCGGACAAGAAATATCGTTTGTAAAATGACAGTAATCAGGTAAAGGCCACAGCCAACGATTCCCATATCATATAACAGCTTAAGCCAGTCATTATGCGGTAAATATAGCTTTGCCCCCCATTCGAGTAAGGTAATGCGATGAGAATTCCAGCCATTTCCAAACCATGGTTTTTTTTCAACGTCGTTCCAAAGTAAAGTCCACATGGCAAAGCGAGCTTGTGATTTAAAATTGGGATTGTTGAATCTAATATCTGTAATTTCACCACTGCCGGTAACGAACATTCTTTCCTGTATGCGATCAGTATTAAAAATAACAATAGCGCAGATTACAATGCCGGCAATCATAAAAAGTCTTTTGAATATGCCTAATGGCACAAGAGTAAAGGGCAGGCAGGAAAGCATCGCAGTCATGGGGCCGCGAACCAAAGCTACAATCGTAATCGCCAACATGGATAAATAATAGTACAAATGACGGTGACTGCCGCAGGCATAAAATGAAGCATAACAAGCGCCAAAAAATAAGAGGCCAATCATTTCCACAACCATAAATCCATGTCCAGGCAGTATCCCGATTATTAGCATCGGCATTCTAATAATAAGGATAATCCATGCAATCCAGGCCAGACTTGTAATCCATCGAACAATATTTTCCAATTGCCAGTTATCTGCACGGTAAATTGATGCCGCGCAACCAACAACTATTGGTGAAAGCATCTGAAAAAAGCTTTGAAGAGCATCTGGATTTTTTCGGCCCCAAAACCAGTAAATTAGAACCAGAACTGCCCAATAAAACCATAATCTAACAGGGAAAGTAATATATGCTATATTTCTAAGGCAAATTAACACAGAAATAACCATAGGTATAACCCATGCCCATCCTGATATATTAGATCCTAATATTTCCAAGCTGCCCGTTAACCACGGAATCATGGTCGCCAGGATAAGCATAAGCATAAAATAATTCATCCCGCTGTAATCTGCGGGCGCAATCATTTCTTCGGAAAATGAGCCATACGGCAAATTTGCAGGTGTTATATTTTTAATTTCATCATCCGGCATATTCATCATAAATTATTTTCAGCTTTCCGATCTTCGTTCTCAGGCCTCCGTCTTCCGACCTCCGTCCTCAGTCCTGATAACGATTCATAAAGCGTCTTTACCCTTTCGCGAAAAATAGGATAGGAATAATTATCTACCACATGTTTTCTTGCGGCTGTGCCAATATTTCTCCTTTGCTCTTCATCTTTTAACAAAGATGATATGCGTTCAGCAAATCCATTAATATCTTCTGCAGCTACAAGAAAACCATTTACATCATTCTGAATTATTTCCGCCAAACCATCAACATGACTGGCGACAACCGGTTTTGCGCAGGCCATTGCCTCCACGGCAGTAAGCCCAAAGCCTTCGAAACGTGAAGGCACTGCAACAATATCCATAATGCCCAAACAACCCATTGCTTCAGACCATGAAAGTTTACCAGTCCAAATAATGGCATCGCCTATTTTAAGCTGTTGGGCTAAAATTCTAAGATTTTCCATTTGATCTCCATCGCCAACGATTAGTAGGTAAGAATGTGAAACTGCCTTATGTACTTTAGCAAAAGCTTTAATTAAAATGTCTATACCCTTTTCCCTGCTTAGGCGCGCGACTGTTCCCAAAATGATCTTTCCTTTTAATTTTTCTGCTATCTCAATAACTGTTTGTGATTTTAAGGCAAGAGCTTTGTCTATGCCTTCCATGTCAACGGTATTAGGAATAGTAAAATGTCGTCGTCCTGAAATCTCTGCCGGTTTTTCCGGTTCAAGCAAAAATGAATTACCGAACCATGATTTTTCTGCCGCTTCCGATACGCACGTGAAGCGATTGACCAGCCGGGCGCCAAATCTTAACAGAAGGCGATTCTTCAAACCATGAGGTGCGCCGGGCTGATGAACTGTTGCCATGATAATCGGTATGCGTGCCAGACGCGCGGCAATAATGGGCAACAATCCTGGCGCCATATATTGGACGTGCACAACATCAGGTGATTTTTCCCGAAAGATTCTTGCAAGATCGCGGATGAAAGTAAATATTGCGATTGCGCGATTCCAACCGAGCAACTGAACTTTAGCGCCAGTAGCCCTGAATTCTTCAACAACAACTTCATCCCATTCAAAGTAACAGCAAACCTCGACATTATATCCTGATTCAATCAGAGCGCGGGAAAGCAACAGGGTTTGCATCTCCGTGCCACCGCGCGAAAGACAAGGAATAGCAATCATTACCTCGATCATTTAGTTTCCCATGAGATTTTAACGTTCTCGAATAATTTTTGCAGGGCTTCCACCTACAATAGCATTTTTCGGTACATCGCGGGTAACAGTGCTGTTTGCAGCTACGATGCTTCCACTGCCAATAGAAACACCAGCAGTAATGACCACATGAGCTCCGATCCAAACATCATCCTCAATGATAACAGGTTTATAATGCCAATCTTGAGAAAATATTGGTTTGTTTGTGTCCTGAAACTTATGTTCGGTATCTGTGATGAAACAGTATGGGGCTATCAATACATCTTTCCCAATTTTTACAGACAAGTTTGAGTCTATTATAGTACCTCGACCTATGAAAACATTATCATTGATAAAAATATTACATTGTGATTGGGGCTTGTTACTCGTTGGTGTTTTAAACTGCACGAAATCGTCAATAACGCAATGTGCACCTATAGCAGTTCGCCAGCCATAAACAAACGAAACGCCTTTTCCGAAAGAACAGTTATTACCTATGTGTGCACCGGTCAGCTTGCTTCTATATGCACGTAACCTACTCATAAGCTTGCTGCATCTATGCTCAATACCATACCTAATCCTAAAATAATCATAATGTTTGAACTCGCTGGCAATCAATTAATTTACTCCTTGCGGTTGCTTAAATAAGAAATAGCAATCGACATCTTTTCTCAGGCGAGAGTCATTGTAAGAATTCCACATATACCAAGAACTGTTCTTTTATTTTCTGCCTATTATGCTTCTAAACTGAGATTAAGCGCATAACTATCGCATGTTCACCAATCTGCTTACGTCGTCTATTATATTTAATTTTTTAAAAATAGTTTCATACTGCTCGATGATAGTTTCAGGCGAAAATAAACTATAAAGATTTTGAGATCCATATTCGTCATTAAGGGAACCATTTTCCCAATGTTTATACAATTCAAACAATGCCGCAGTAATTGTTTTGGGTGTGCAACAGTCAGCGGCAATGCCGCCTCTATATTTTTGAAGAATATCATTTAGTGTGCTATTTTTTGGCGAAATGGCAAGGATTGGTTTTCCTATTTGCACATAGTCAATAAATTTTGAAGGAAGATATATGCCCTCATCATATTGACCTTCCAAAACGACAAGGACATTATTTTCTGCAAGTTTACCTATAGTATCAGTATAACTTAGCGGGCCTGTGAAATTAATAATTTTCTCAATTTTATATTTTTTAGCTTTTTCTTTAAGATTCACATTTTCGATTCCAATAATCGTAAATTTGACATCATGACGCACATGTGGATTTTCAGAAAAATCTTTCAAGGCGATGAAAAGATTTTCCGGATTTCTAGCAGTATAAATATTGCCTGCGTGACACAAATTAAATACTGAAATATCAACTTTTTTTGTAAAAGTGAATTCCATTGCGGCGTGTGGCACGACACAACTTTTTTTATACGTGCCATGACCTAGATAACCACAAATATATTTTCTCATCCGCTCTGATGGAAAAGTAAGCCAAGCGGCTCTTGTTGCTATATCATCTAATAATTTTTGTGCGTTTATTCCTAGTTTTGCATTACTACCCTTTCCTGATGGCGGCGGGTTTTTATCACCTGTAGGATCATTCCAATTTGCTATCCATGGTAATTGTGCAATTTTCGAAAATTTTAATGCGGGCATGTGTCCTGCATCGGGTAGCGAACGCGAGAGCACAACATCGTATTTCTTTCTATTGTGCAATTGCTTAGCTAATTTATAGGCGTGATGAGCCCATCTACATCCCTCCAAAAGATAGCCCATCTTAAGGCCATCTTTTAGTGCTTCATATTTCTTTCTTAATAGACCGCCTACCTCATAATCAACCTCATACGTATGATCCTTAAGCGGAAGCCATGGATCTTCCCAGTTTGAACCATAATCATACCCATACATTGTGGGGACTTTTCTAGTAATAATATCAATATCCCATCCTTGTTTTATGAAAGCTAATGCAAGTTTATTATTCACTATAGCTTCCGGATTTGCGAAAGGCGCAAAGATCGGTGCAAACATCAATATTCGAATTCTTTTCTTATTTACATCTGACATAAGATTCGCGCAATGTTGATAACAGATCTAATTAATATATAACTGTGCAAATTACTTGCAGACTAATTCAGCATTAATATGTCTATTTAGAATTCCTGGTGAGTATTTTAGCTTTGATATCCTAAAGCCTGCTGCATCTATAATTTGTCTGAATTCTTCAATATTATATTGATAAACATGATCATCAATTATTGGTTTAATAATGCCTGGTTCAGGTATCAAGTTATGGTCTTTGTAATATTTGGTAACTTTACCCCAAGCACTAGCATCAGGTGTGCTAATATATAAGACCCCATTTCGTTTCATGATATTGCGAATCTTTTTTAAAGTACTAACAGGATTATAATTGAGATGTTCAAGAACTTCCGTGAAAATAACCATGTCAAACTTTAAATCAAATGGTATTTTGTCTATCTCAATGTTACATATTTCAAAGATAATATTGTTATCATAAATTAGTTGCTTGCTGATATATTTATCCGTAAAATCAATGCAGTATATCTGGCAGTTAAGTATTGTTTTTGAATAAATAGCCAACGTTCCATATCCAGCACCAATATCAAAACAATTAACAACTTTATTTTTCTTTGAAAATTCACAAATCCATTTAGGTATGAATAACCAATAAAATATTTCTTCGTTCATATATTTTTCTTTATAATACAGATTAGGATTTGATGAATTTATAACTTTCTGACTACCAGTAACAGATCTCATCCATTTTGTATTACTGACCGCTTTTATGCGACACCGATTTTTAAATAATCTTAGTTTTGTTGTGATCCTACTAAACAAAATATTCATATTAATGAGCCTTACGTTTCTTCAAGTCAGGATCTTTACTCATTACAACTATCATTGTATGGCCATACTTGAATTGGTTTAGTTTTATAATATCACTCAACTTTAAATGCTTAAATGTTTTCCAGAAAAATACAATTTTATCTAATTGCCTACCTATAAATGTTATTGATTCCTTAGGTCCACCCAAAAACCACGAGGTTTCATTATATATTATTCTAAGCCCACATTTTGATGAGATTTTATCTAGAACTTTCAAAGAAAAATAGTATATATGCTCATAGCTAGCATTAAATCCGAACCATTTTCGCCCATAACAATTAACACAAAAATAGTTTGGTGTGCTTAATAATAGAATTCCTCCTGGCTTAACTAATTTCTCGATAAGATATATAAATTCAGTAGGCCTTTGCACATGCTCGATTACCTCTAAAGCAATAACGACATCAAAGACTTCTTTTGTTTTAGTTATAAAACTTTCAATGGTACCAGTTACGACATCAAGACCTCTTTTTCTTGCTAATTCAGCAGCATAATCAGAAATCTCAAGACCTTTTACATAAGCTCCCTCACTTTTTATCAATGACAGTAAATCACCAGATGCGCATCCTATTTCAAGAATCTTTAGATTCCTTAGCGTTCCAAACATTCTCTTAATCAATATAATAGAATGTGGCATCGGTTGACTTTTGTTGTTTTCTTCTTCTAATCCGACTTTTAAACTTAAACCACCTAGTCCCTTTTCAAAAGAAACCCCTGTAAAGTAATCTTTTTCATAAAAACGCGGTATATACTCTGCTTTAGGACGAGGATTCAAAAAAGCCAATCCACATCCTGCGCATTCAACCACACGCATACCATCACCACGTATAAACACCCGGGCGATATCATTTGATCCACAATAATCGCAGGGAATTTCTTCCAATTCTGATGGTAACCATTTTTTCATACTGGCCTAGTTGCCTCTATTCTCTTACCTATGCCAGAAAAGAACATCTGCAGTAAGGGAATGAACGATATTAATACTAATACCACACGAACGACTACCATTCCTAGTTCGCGCAAACTTATATAAATAGCAGGTAACATGACAGCCAATGAAAATAATATCAGTTTTTTATGGTTGCCTATGGCCGTACGGGCCAATTTAAATTCAACATAGACCATAACCCAAATAGTATGAAGAAGATATGCTGTTAGGTATGCCAAGCCGAGGCCAAAACCGCCATATCGTGGGACTAAAAATATACTTGATGCAGTTAGTATAATAGCCCATCCAAAATTAAACGCGCTGCCAAGCCACATATAACCGGCCCCTACGAGTGCTGTACCGACCGCGCCATTAACAACCGCCAAAAAACACGAGATCATCAGCACGACGATAATGTTCTCACATTTTATAAACTCTCGTCCGTACAGGAGTGCGAGCGGCTCAGACAATAAAATAACCAGAACAGCAAACGGAAACGCCGTCACCCATGTCAAGTGAAGATTTAAAGAAACAGTACGAACAAAATCACTCTTGTCTGCACGTCCATGGGTTTCTGATAAAATAGGTAACATGGCAGATGTCAAGAGCGCCGGAATAAAGATCACAAGTATTCGCCACTGATTTGCAGCATTGAATAATCCAAGTTCACCGAAACCGTTCGGCTGTTTTGCGAGCATTGCATTAGTTAACCAAGTAACAGGCACTACCAACATTGAAGAGAACATGGCAGGTAAAGAAAAGCTCCAAAGCAGATGACTCTCTCGCCACATTTCACGAGCAAAGGAAAGTACTATTCCGAGAGCCTTACATTCTTTCGCTAGGGCGAAGACGCTCAGCAGTAACCCGAGCGCTGCTATAATTGTTTGGGATGCTATTGCACCTTGAGTACCGTATAACAAAACTAAAAGGATTGCTGCAGGTACAGTGACAACTCCCATCCAAATATTTATTTTTGCTATTACTTTAAAGGACTCGAAACCAGAAAGAGCAGCAGAAAGTACGCCTCCCATAGTCGAAAAAAAAAGTAATAGAGCGCCAGCGGACAAAAGTGGTGCAAGACCAGTATGGTTAAGAATTTGCACAGAAAGATAATCCGCAAACAATAAACATGCCGCTAACATTAGACAGCTTGTGATAAACGCTATAACAATTGTAAGCGTCATAATCCTACCAGTACGTTCTGGTTCGTTAACACGGAATTCAGCAATATATTTGGTAGCTGTAACACCAAGACCAAACCCGGCAAATACACCAAAAACTCCCAATGTGCTCTGTACCATGCCTATCTCGCCGAATCCTTCCTTGCCAAGTATACGAGCGACGGCGATTGATGAAACCATAGTAAACAATCGGGAGACAACATTTCCAATAAGCGACCAGAAAGCGCCCCTGGCTAAACGATAGGTAATCGGCGATTCTGCGAGTTGTGCTTTGATTATCGAGAATAACTGTTTATAGTAGTGTATCTGAAAAAAAATCACTTAAATCCTACGATGCGCTAATTTACGATTAACGTTACTGAGCCGGGTTATCTCTGAAGAAAAAAATTATTAATCCCGGAATCTCTCAAATGTCCTACGTCATAAAAATCTTCTTTAAAGAAAACCATCCATGGATTATACAAACAAACGCCCTTTATTTTTTGCGTATTCCAAAGCGTGAAAGGTTTTTTAACCATCAGAGCGTTCGTTTCCAAATCTCGATATGCCCTAATGCTAAATCAGTACTCTCAAATAATTTAAATCCCTGTGGTACATTAGAAAATTTGTCCCAGCGTAGAAAATAATCAGCATTATTAACGTTATCAACGTATAGATTATCAGGATATTGGCCTCTATACTTAGCTGTCGCCCAAAAACAACTAATCAGTGACTCATTATGCAATGAGTCGGAAACAACTATTTTATTTTCGACATACTGTTTAAGAGAGATGCCCGACTCTTTCTCCGCCATACCTTGCGCATTTCGAACTATCATCTCTGCAATTGGATAAGCGACCCATAAAAAAAAGATAATAACCATTATAGCTGAACTCGAAAACCGGTTAGAGAAATATCGAAGTGCTCCACTTTGCTCTAAACCAACAGCCATAATAATCAGGAGCAATATATCACTTAGCCAAAGATATGTTTGTTGTGGCACAAAAACGCATACCATACTATATGCGATCCAAAGAATTAATACCGGCAATCCGAGGATAAGAGTATTGCGCCAGTATAATTTTCTCGAATGATGTAGCGTAAAAAATGCGAGTATTACGCTAATAGCCGCGAGAGGATAATGTCTCTCAGTGCGTTTAGCAATGGCGGCAAGATTTTGTGATAAATTATTTATCACATTATGATAATTTATTTCTGTGTGATTCGACAAAGCAAAACGCGTTGGATCTTGAAATGGACTTGCCGCTGTTTTTGAAGCAATTAATTTAGTTATATTTTCTTGCTTTACTACCAGGTCAAAATTTAATTTCCCGGCTGTACCAATTGTCCATTCACCATATTTCGCATGCAAAGCGATTAGCCAGGGCAGCGCAAATATTGCAGCTATACAGCAAATAAGAATCGAATTTTTAATATCATCACTGAATCTATTGAATGAATGATGTAAAACAAAACCAACTGATGGAAACAGCAATGCCATGCATATGCCAAAGGGAAGAAAGAATGTTTTAGCAAAGTACGATATTGTTAAGAGCATACCTGCTATGCATATCCATAAAATCCTTTTTGTTCGTAAACTATTAATAAGCGCCGCAATAAAGAGTAAGGAAAATGCTAAACCTAATATATCGGGTGTACATATAAGTAATGCAAATGAAGCGATCATAACAGCGGCTGCACATTGTACAATCAAAGAAAGATTTTTATGCTTTAAGCAGTGTGCAACCAGCGCCCCATTAGCGATAAGAGCAATTATCCCTGCGCTTATCGTAATTATCTTAAATGCAATGTCAGGTGATATTTTGCACGCAAGAAGTGGAATAAGCAACCAACTGATTAGAGGACTCCAGAATCCATTCACAGCTTCATGCAATTGACCATTTAAATAGAAACGGGCAATTTCAACATAGCTTACGCCGTCAACACTCATATCTCGAGAAAATCGCGAAAAAAATATCAGTACAACTGCGAAATATAGTGCAATTGGTGCAATATGGTATAAACGTGACGGTCCAATAGATGTCAAATTTGATGCACCAGTATCTTTATTAGTAATAGAATTCATATATCTTGAATTGTTGATTAAGTTTCGTACAAATGGAAAATGATTTTATTTTTATATTATTTTAATGTTTCTTAAGACATGTGGATGTCAACAACACTCTTTTTATAAGTAAATCTTTGTTAAATATCCGATGATCTTCGCTGCTGCTTTTCCATCGCCATAGGGATTATGCGCACGAGCCATCTTTTCATAGGCTGAAGAACTATTCATAAGATTTTCTGCTTTCGCGCAGATGAGTTCCGGTTTTGTTCCGACAAGCGAAACAGTACCTGCCTCAACCGCTTCCGGCCTTTCTGTTGTTTCTCGCATTACGAGTACCGGTTTGCCCAGAGAAGGTGCTTCTTCCTGAATACCGCCTGAATCAGTTAGAATAATCTTTGCGCGATTCATCAGCGCGACAAACGGCAGGTAACTTAGAGGCTCAATCAGATATACATTTTTGTGATTGCTTAAAAAACTGAACACAGGTTTTTTGACATTGGGGTTAAGATGGACGGGATAGACAAAAGCGATGTTAGGATATTTGTCTGCCAGTTGTGCGATTGCCTGACAAATATTTTTAAAACCTTCGCCAAAGTTTTCCCGGCGATGGCCTGTTATCAGAACAAGAGGCTGGTCGCTTTTCATCAGTTCTTCGGGAAGTTCCGGTATTGCGGGCGGGTTGGCTTTTATTTTATCAAGCGCTAAATAAAGGGCGTCAATTACAGTGTTGCCGGTGACAAAGATTTTGTCGGGTGCGATACCTTCTTTTATGAGATTTTCTTTTGATTTTTCTGTTGGCGCAAAATGAAGCGTGCTCAAATGCGTGGCCAAAACGCGGTTGGCTTCTTCAGGAAAGGGAGAATATTTGTTCCACGTGCGTAATCCGGCCTCAACGTGTCCGATGGGAATTTGATGATAAAAGGCGCACAGGGCGGCGCAGAAAACGGTAGTGGTGTCGCCCTGAATGATTACCATGTCCGGCTTATAATCGGTAAGGTAGGTGTCAATTGCTGTGATGGCTTTGGCTGTTAGTCCGGCGAGAGTTTGGTTCAACTGCATTAAGTTAAGGTCTACATCCGGCTTTATTTCAAAAACTTCCAGTACCTGATCCAGCATTTCACGGTGCTGTGCGGTAACACAGACGTGGCATTCATATTGCGGGTTTGACTTTAATGCTAAAATGACCGGAGCAAGCTTGATGGCTTCCGGCCTGGTTCCGAAGATTACTGAAATTTTTTTAAGCATATTATACTAAAGATGTTTAGATTGAAGAAAAATTATAGATTAAAATTTAATTTTAGAAGTGACAATTATTGTGTCAAAACGCCATGTAATATAAGTGTAGTATTTTACTTTAATTCTTTACGTCATAAGTTTCCCATCGGTCAAGCACCTTACCGGCTTTAATTGTAAGGTAAACTTTATTATCCCCCCCCAATTGATTATTCTTTGTCAGAATAAAAGAGTCATCACTTACGCGCGATTCTATTAAAGATGGCTCATTTGCCAGAGCCGCGAAAATAAAATGGAACAAATTCACATGTGAGATGTAATTATCAACAAATGCTATATTCTTAGGCCATTTAATAGCGAGAAACACCTGAAACAGATCACTCGTAACTTCTGAAGGCTGGAAGCCGTTCTCTAACATGTTTTTATTTAAATCATTATCTGCACCCATCCAACTATTTCTATCTAATAATGGTCCATGGTCACCAATAAGAACAACAACTGCATCCGGATTTTCTTCATCAATCTTGCGGATTAATGTAATCAAAGAATTGTCTGATTGAACAACAATTTGTTTGTATGTTTTTATCCAATAATTATTAATCCTATTTAATTTCCATAAAGGCATCCTTCTTGCGCCATCTAAGGTTTTTATTTCTTTTGGATATAAATCAATCGAATTAGGGCCATGTTGAGCTCCGGCATATATTACATGGAATACAGGTCGTAAATCATTTTTTAATGGAACAATTTCTTTCTTAATGGGCATGTTTAAAATCAATTCCGGCAGGTAAAGTAATTTGTTGTACAATCTAATGTTATATGAAAAAACGCCATAACTTCTATTAGGTAAATTTAAGAATCCATTAATTACTTCTATTGGTTGAAGGAGTGGCACATTTAGATCCGTTTCAATAGATGTTGACGGAATATATATGTAGGGTGTCATTCTCTTGAAATCAATACGGTATCCATTGCTTAAAAAAGTATTTATAACATTGTTACCATTCGCGCCACCTATAATATGGCGATAATATCCATCTTCATTTCCTCTCGATAATTTGTAGTGATGATGGTTCATCATGAAAATTGATGCGACACTCGGCAATGTAGTTATGTAATTCGCGTAAGTTTTATATGTTGTGTATCGCTTATTATGAAGTTCTTTCTTTAAAGAATCGTTATTAATACTGTATGTTTTTTCTCTGTTATCAAGGCTTGCGTAAGATTCAAGAATAACAAGATACACATTGGGTTTTTGTTTAAAGATAATATTTTGTTCAATATTTTTTGCCGTATGAGTTGTTGAATTATATTTCAAGGTCTGCAAAAAAATAACGGCAATATTAACTATTATCAATATACCTAAGATTATATTAAAAATTTTAGCTTTGTATCGATATATCAACGTTGCTATAAAAATAGAAATTATAAAATATATTGCAATCCAGTGAAAAGTGCTGAACATTGGTATAAGTTCAACATTCGTCTTATGGAACAATAAGGTAAAAATTAAAGTTCCTAATCCTCCGAGAAGCGCCCGATATAATTTTGACGAATGTTCATTATCCCTTGAAATTCCGAAATACTCTAAAATGAAAGTAATTATTTTTACGATATAATAAATGACTATGGATAGTATGAAAGTAACTATCAAAAATATTATAAACATGAAAACGAGAGTAAAAATAATTTGCTTAAGTAAATAAAGGTGACTGTTAACCTGAATTAAGAATGTCAGGGGATAGGAAAAACAAAGCAAAACAAAAAGAATTGGCGAACTGGTGATATTTTTTATTTTTTGAGAAGGTTTTTTACTATACATTTTGTACTTCCATCAGATAAAGAGTTCTTTTGGTATTTGTTATTTCCTTGTATTTGAGTATTAGAAAATATTCTTGAAAAGAATTTTCAAAATCTTTTTTGGTATAATTATTAAAAATATCCTCACGTGTTTGAAGAAGTTTTTGGACTTGCGAATCTTCTTTTTCTACAAATTCAATGATCAGATATCTGCACATGCGATGTAAGAAATCAGCTATATATCTGAATGGCAGGTTGTTGGATATTGCCAGATGGTGGATAAGCGCGAGGGCTAGAACCATGTCCGTCGGACCTCTGCTAATCAGTGAAAGTCTTTCTTCATTTGCCCAGCCAATACCAGGACTGGGATTTGTTAAATCAAGCAGTAAAGGAAGTATATTAGTTTCGTTTTTTTTTACGCATTCAAGATAGTTTTTTTCCACAGCGGCAGGATCAATGTCGAATGCTATGGCCGGTATTCCTTTGTTGCCGGCAATACGACTAAATGATCCTTTGTTTGCGCCAAGATCCCAAACTTTTTTGGGGTTAACGGTATCTATAAATTCAGCAACAATTTGTTGTTTTTGTTGCAAGGCTTCTGAAGAATAATTTGACATATCATAGTAATCAGCCCATTCGGTACCGTGCGCTTGCCATTTCAATTTTTTCGTGGCAGATTCCAGACTATCGATTAATCCGAGAAAAGATATACGACTCATCTTATGGTTATTATCTTTTAAGGTTTTGTCAGCGAAATGTTTTTGACTCTTGGAATGCAGGTGAATGTTGGAGAGCAAAGAAAAACTCAACCGTGTGCGACCAGGCAGAAGGGTACTCGCCAAATCCAGAGGAACACCATCGATATAAGTGCGAAGTAATTGATTGAGTCGAATATCTGTGTAACACATCAATGACAAAGGTGCGAGAAAATGTTGGCAGAATTGCCTGTAAGCGATCCATGGTTGGCCTTCTCGGTACTTTTCAAAAGAAAGCGTGTCAATTAATACAGGTTTGCTATTCCTGAATTGTATATTGTAAGCGCTACTGTCTTTCAGGGTCATTCCGAAATCCAGAGATTTTTTCTGAATTTTTAAAGTAGTTAATGCCGCATCCTTTAACTCACTGAAACACCACTCATATGGATATGAAATAAAGGATATCTTCTCTGGCTTGATAATTTTGTAAGATTTATTGTGCTGTAAGTGATCAGTAATAATTTCCTCATGTGGTATTAATAATCCATCATTCACCAGTGCATCATAAAGACCGGAAGACATTAAATGATCATAATGCTCTTTGTATATTTCATTAATTTGCCGATAGAGGACTCCCTCATGGAAGAATAGAAAGCCACTTGGGTCACGAAAAGAGCTTTTAATTTCATTATTATTTATTGTCTTTTCCATCGTGTGATTTTTTAGAGGATAACTTTATAAAAAAGGTTTTTATTCTACCCCAAAATACTTTAACCGTATAGGATGCGCCAACAATACCCGCAATAATTAACTGATAGATATAGCTGCCTGTTCCTGGATCAAGGTAGGCAAAAGAGATTTTCGGTAATAATAAAATCGAAAAGACAATAAAGATTATTTTTAATTTGTTCATTTTAGTCGCAATTATCTCCTTGGAACACACATAATTCTTATTCACATGCTTTCTCCTCTTAAATCTTCTTGCTTTGAGGCCGGATTTCCCTCGTCCGGTGCTTTGGATAGGTTCCACATTATGAAAATAATAGCTATTACTATGATGCTGATATAGATAATTCTTATAATTAACAAACGTTTCTCGCGTTCAGATAGGTCGTGCTCAATACCACGCTTGCCGCATTTCCTGCAGCGATAAGGTTTAAAAAAGAGAAATTTTAAAAGGCGTTCCCTTATGTTTTTGGTACGGCTGCGGCGGATGTTAGTCGAGCCGCAACGAGGGCATTTGTTCATAAATTACACCCGTGAATAGTTAATGGTGAATAATCAAAAATAGTTTTAAGTTTTACGTGTTAGGTTTTAAGTAAAGACTACCTGTTAAGGGTGAAAAGTAAAAAGTTAGAATAAACTGATTTTTTCAATAAACACGAAATCTTTTCTATTGCATGTATAAAGCTTAAGACCATGGCTTAGCGATGTTGCAGCAATCAAGGCATCCGGTATTTGCAGCCCGTGGCTTTTTGCGTATTTTTCAATAAGTTCCGAAGCTATAATTGAGATTTCTTCGTCGATGTGAAAAACTCGGATTGATGACAAGTGAAGTTTTATCTTCTTGAGCTCAATCTTATTTAAGGCACCATAGTATAGTTCCATTGCCGTGATAACACTTATGGATATTTTATCAATGCCGATTTTCTCTATTGTTTGAATTACTGCTGGATTCTTTTTAAGGACTTCAATGATAATGTTTGTATCACAGAGCATCATCTTTCATCACCGCCACGCTTTTTTTCTGATGTCTGCAAGTGTTATTTCCCGGGATCTCCATATTCCAAATAATTTTCTAAAATCTCCTTTTCTTGATGATATTGATTTGTGATGTTTTTCTTTTTCAACATCAATGAAATTAATTTCATTTAAAAAGCTGATTAGAGCATTTATTTTTTTGTCATCTTTGACATTAATAACTATTTTTTGCATGATAACCCCCATTTTTCCTTCAATTTATATGGCGTTGATAAAATCCCGGACGGAAATCGTTTTTGTCTTTCCCATAGAAAGATTACACTCAGCTTCTTCAAACCTTACGAGAAGTGCCTAACGCTTGACTGTGCGATAAACTTCCTTGAGTAGATTATATTCTCATTTTGGTATTTTGATATAATCTTTTGCAACAATTTATTCCATAATAAAACCTCTTAGTGTCGTTCAATCTAGTTGATAATTTACCACTACGTAGCTAATTTGTTCACCGTTGCTGTGCTCATTTATTTCGCCTACTCTTTTCCTTTATATTATATGTAAGATTACCAAAATAGCAATGAAGAGTAAAGGGTTAAGTAGCTCTAAGAAACCGTGAATAGTGAATGGTAACGACAGTGCATAGTGGATAGCACCTTTAAAAAACTGTGAAAAGTGAAGCGTGAATGGTGAATGGAAAAACACCGTTCAATGTTCTATGTAATTAAGTTTTAAGTTATAAGCCATTTCCAGATAGGAATTACTTTTATTCTCTTGTCAATAACGATTTCATCATCCCATGTTACTATTGTGCCTGTCGGAAGTGAAAATTCATCCATAGCGCTTTTCAATCCATGGAGCTCTCTTGCAAATGTTTTTTTATCCGACATTTCCCAGCATACTTGAATCAGATGCTTCTCGCCTGAAATTCTGTTCCTCGTAAAGAAATCAACTTCACGCCCGTCTTTTGTAGTAACATATTCCACATCATGCGCCCCGCGACGCAAGTGCATAAACACCATGGTTTCCAGTAACTGGCCGCAATTATATGAATTACGAAAGGTCATGGCATTTAAAAGTCCGGTGTCAATGGTGTAGATTTTAGCCGGGTTGATGAGTCTTGATTTTTCAGAACGGCTGTGAATGGGAACTTTATAAAACAAAAATGCATCCGTCAAATGATCAAGATATTCGTACAAGCTGTTCTTGGTGCATTTGATCGACATGCTTTTCATGGTGTTGAAGAATTTGTTAACACTGAATTGGCCGCCGGAAGAATTCATAATATGGCGGACAAGATATTTAAGCACCAGAATATTGCTGACCTTATGGCGCTCGATGATGTCTTTCAGCAATACAGAATCAATATAACCTTGTAATATTTCAATGCGAAGATCGAGATCAGCTTTCTGCACTTCCGGGAAGCCGCCGGCTTCCAGATAATCTTTTACTGCCTTGCGTAATATGGAGGACGTGTTTGCTCCAAACGTTTTTGGTCTGCCGGAAAAAAGCCCGTGAAATTTTAAATATTCCTCAAAACTGAACGGGAATATTTCTGTGGCTAAAGAACGCCCCCGTAAACTGGTGGCTATTTCCGAGCCAAGTAACTTTGATGATGATCCGGTAATGAAAATTTGAATATTTTCCGTATCAAGCAAACGCCTTATGAACATTTCCCATTGATCAATCCGCTGTATCTCATCAAAGAAAAAATAACATCGTGCGTTGCGATGTTTGGGATATTTCCCGAAATAGACATCAAGAATTTCATGAAAATTATTAACATGAAACTCAAGCAACCGGTCATCTTCAAAGTTAAGATAGAGTATCTCCTCTTTTTTTATTCCCGAGGCAATCAATTCTTTTATTTTCTGATAACAAAACCAGGTCTTACCCGTTCGCCTCATACCAATGACGACATCCGCCTTGCCCTTTACTTCAGAAAATTCTTTATTTCGAATTACCGGTTCAGGCAATTTCCGTTCATGGAAATCATCAATAAGTTGTGAAATTATATTTTTCATATTGAATATGATATCTCTTTTTTAGAGATAATTCAATTTATTTCTATCTCTTTTTTAAAGTAATTAATGTTTAAGTATTAGCAAAACTGTGAAAAGTGAAGCAAATACATGTGAAACGTGAAACGTGAAATGAGAATGGTGAAATGTGAATCCACCTCCGTCACGTTGTGGCATCCGGCATTCCCAGGCATACGCCGGGCGTGGCTGCCGGACTGACGCCTCTCTAAATTCTCCCGACTTCGCGCCGGCGGAGGACACAACTGCTAAACAAGGGATAAAAGAAATTTCTCCACGCTTAGAATTCGGATTTTATCTTTTCTTACATCAATATTTCTCTCATCAACAATCTGATATAAAAAAGGTATGTCAAGTTTATTACCAAAATAAGTTAAGCTTTTCGAAATGTCTTTTGATGATGATTTAACTTCAACAGCAAACCATGGTTTGCTGTCATTTGTTACCAGAAAATCTACCTCCCGGCCATCAATGTCGCGTAAAAAACACAATTCCGTTTTGTAACCATCAACATCATGAAGATAGTGGCATAATTTGAGCAAATGAGAGGCAACGACATTTTCAAGTTTAGCGCCTTCATTATCGGTTATTTCCGACCAATCCCATAAATAAATCTTTGGTTCTTTTTTTAGCGATTTTATCTTTTTATTTGTGAACGGATAGATTCTGAAGTGATAGTAAAATCTCTCTAGTATATCCATCCAATTTGACACTGTCTTATGCGCTGCAGAAAGATCTTCTCGCAATGAATTCAGGGATAAGAGAGATCCGACTTTTGAAGGGATAAGATCAACAAGAATCTGCATAGCTGACAAATCTCTGATATTCTCCAGATCCCGGATATCTTCTTTCACCAGCCGCTCTAATCGCTGTGAGTGCCAGCGTCTTAAGTCCCGTTCATTCTGTTTCAAAAATGGCTCCGGAAAACCGCCGAATTTTATCAGAGCCGCCATTGCCTTGCTTGCCTCCGAAGGCGCATTAACGATATTGATTTCATTCGGTGGCTCTAATAAATTGATTTTACCATGGCATTCAGCGAGTGAAAAGGGATGAAGACGATAATAAAAATACCTTCCCATCAGTGAATCGCCGCCGCGTCTGTAAACATCCAGCCGTGCGCTTCCGGTGACGAGAATTTTGAAATCTTTGCGATGCTTATCAAAGAGACCCTTAAGATAATTCTTCCAGTCCTTGTATTTATGTATTTCATCGAATAAGATTATCTTTGCTCCGCCCTTGAAGCTTGACTGTATGATATTCCGTCTGTCTTCCCGGACGTCCCAATTCAGATAATCACTCGACTTGTAATTATTTTCGGCAATATATTTTGCCATACAGGTCTTTCCAACCTGCCTGGCGCCACCGATGAAAACCATTTTTTCATCCAGATCGCGGCGAATATTGTCAACAAGGTATCTTTTTTTCATATGGTACATTTACAAGATTTTTCTACCATAGTCAAATATTATGGCAAGATTTTTTGACTGGAAGTAAATTAGTTCAATGTTCAAAGTTAGAAAATCAGGTTTTTAGGCTGTCCCACTCCGCTTCGCTTCGGGGATGGTTCCCAATCCCGATAAATCGTGGATTGGATAGTTCCACTTGCGTTTCGAGCCTCACTTTGTTCACTCTTAACGAGTGTCACGACCACTAACGCTTCGAGTTGCACTCCGCTTGCTCTTAGCGAGTGTCACTAAAGGCTGAAGCACAACAGGCCGAAAAAATAACAGTTCTAGGTTCAACGTTCAAGTTTTAAAAAAATACCAGTGAATAGTTAATGGTGAAACCCTTTCGCTGTCATTCCCGACTCGCAGACCGGCGAATGCCGGTTGATCGGGAATCCAGTTCCTATAAAGATTGTGAAATGAGAATGGTGAAACGTGAACTTCCACCTCCGTCACGTTGTGACACCTCCGCCGGCGGAGGACAGGTTCAAGCGGGTGATGTTCATCAGGGAATGGGCGTCGGTGCCGAAATGCGTGAACACTTTCTTTTCCTTCAGATGGTTTGCCGTTTGCTGAACTTCATGGCCATAGAGGCCGTCAAAACTGCCAAGATTGCCTTGAAAGGCACAGCCGATTTCCTGTAAATATGTTATCAATCCGGATTCTTTTGCCACTCCGGTGGCATTCTTATTTTTGATACCGCCCAATTCGAAAAATGTTTTTTTCTTTTTGACTGATGCGGCGAAAAGTTCGCATCGCTCCGGATGAGCAATCATCGGGATGAAACCGCTGCATTTTATCCGGAAACAGACTTCTTTTACGAATTTTCCATCTACATAGTTGGGGATTTCTATCAAAATATACTTTGTTTTGCCCAGAGTCAGAGGGTGTTTGAGATAACTGCCGATGAATTCGTCCAGATAATATTCACGGCCGGGCAGGATTTCAACTTTAATGTTTACCGCATGGATCTTTTTCTGCAGATTCAAGGTTGCTGCAAGCACTGTCCGGTTATCCATATCATAGAATCCTTTCATGAGATGCGGTGTGCAGTAAATTGTTTGGAAACCGGCTTTGTGCAACAGAGCCGCCATTTCCATGGATTCTTCGATGCTTTCCGGTCCGTCGTCAATGTTGGGGAGGATGTGGGTGTGGAAGTCAATCATTTTAAGAAACCGTTTTAGGTCTTAGATGTTAGGTATTAAGAAACAAAAGTTTTAAGTGTTAGGTGTTACGTGTTACGTTTTAGGTAAAGGCCATTTTATATTTTGATAGATTTGATGAGAGCGTGCAGCTTTGAAGATATTTTTTTAAGTTCCTCTGTCAACTCTTTCTGTATGTCATTATTTATGATACCAATTTTGTAGGCTATGTAAGTCTGTGTTCGAAGCTCCGCAGCTGAACCTTTAGCGATGTGTAAAAATCTGATAAATTCCTGTTTCGAATTTCGTTCCGCCCCTTCGGCGATATTGCTGGAAATACTTACAGCAGCTCTTGTCATTTGGTCTTTCATACCATAATCTTTACAGTCTTTGAGAGTTTCATAAACCTGAACAGCCAGGTTGCATCCCAATTTCCAAACCTCAAGCTCTTCAAAAGACCGATATCCCATAAATCAAAATATCCGTTTTATGTTTTCTGTGTCAGATGTTACGTTAAGAAATTACCGTTAGGGGTTTTTGGTGTTACGTAAAACCTAAAACGTAAAACGTAAAACTTTTCTATTAACTAACGTTGAACTTAAAACGGTTTTCTTATTCTTTTTTTCGAATTTTGTCGGAGAGACGGCTGAGGATTTTGTTCCAGCGGGTGCCTTTTCTTTTGTGCCGGGGGGCTTCGTCGGAATAATATCCATAACCGTAACTATATCCGTATCCGTATCCATGTCTATATCCGTACGCCTTGCCGTAGTAGGATCTGTTGTAATAGGTATAGCGTTCTCCCTTGCCGGTCTTGTCGTTCATCACGATGCCGGCAATCGGCGCGTTCAGCCGGGAAAGGATTTCACGCATATGCTGCGCCGCTTTGATGGGTACGCGGCCGGCTTCCATAACCAGAATGACGAGGTCGGACACTGTGGTCAGAACAGGCGCGTCGGTGACGGCCAGTACGGGCGGTGCGTCGATGATGACGTAGTCGTAGTTCTCCCGCTGGCTCAACAATAAATGGCGCATTTCCTCCGAACCGAGCAGTTCCGAGGGATTGGGCGGTGTTGTTCCGGCGCAAAGAAGATCAAGGCCGGGCATGGTGGTTTTATGGACGGCCTGTTCGAAGGTGACGTCTCTTGTCAAAACCTCGGTCAGTCCCGGAGTTTTTCCGAAGTTGAATTTCGAGTGCAGCGAGGACCGGCGCAAATCGCAGTCAATAAGCAGTACCCGCGCGCCTGTCTGGGCGGTGACAACCGCTGTGTTGGAAGAAATGACGCTCTTGCCTTCTTTGGGGAAGGTGCTGGTAAAAACCAAAATCTTCTTGTCCTTGCTGATGGCGGAAAAATGCAGGCTTGTGCGCAGGGCGCGGAAGGCTTCGGAAGCAATTGATTTCGGTTCCTCCTTCGTTACAAGAACATTATTCACCGGCACAATGTCCTTTGTTAAATTGGTTTCGTCCGCAGTAATCTGCGGCGCTGCCGCGGGACCGGAAAGGTTTTCTTTCTTGGTTGTCTGTCCGCTAATCAGGGGGATTGTTGCCAGCAGATTCAGGCCGATGGCCCGCTTGGCCTGATCGGCATCTTTGATGGTGTCGTCAAGATATTCCAGCAGGAAGGCCAGCAAAATTCCGAGCGCCAGACCGGCCAACAGGGCTACGAGCAAATTTCTCTGTATATTGGGCTTGATCGGCCATTCGGGAATAATAGCGGCATCGACGATGCTCAGGTTGCTGATTGTGGATTCCATGGCAATTCGTGCTTCCTCGCGTTTCTGAAGCAGGAAAGTGTAACTTTCCGCATTGACTTTGGAAACCCGGCCAAGACTTGCCATATCCTGTTCGACGATGGGAAGATTCTTAATTTCTTTTTTATAGGCGTTGAGTTTTTTCTGCACGGTTACAATCTGCTGTTGGATGGCTTTTACGGCCCGGTGCGTCGGCGTGTATGTTGCCAGCATCTCTGATTTTTTCGCTTCCAGTTCAAGAAGGCTTTTTTCCAGTTCCGATATCGTGGTTACTAGAGAGCTGGCCTTGTTGCCAAGGTCCATAAGCCCGGCAGAGCTCTTGTAGGACTGGAGTTTGTTTTCCGAAGCGTCCAGATCACCTCGTAAAGTTTTTAATTGATTCTCTATGAAAGCAAGGGTCTTTCTTGTCTGTTCCGACCTTAACTCTACTGCATTATCCATGTACGCCTTGACAAACGCGTTGACCATATCACGTGCCTGAACGGGATCGGTGCTGTTGTAGGAAGCCAGAATAATGTCGGACTGTTTCCCGTATTCGGTCGCGTTGAATTCGCCCTGCACCTGCATGGCCACATCCTGCAAAGGTACAAGAGCGAGCTGACAGGTGTCGCCGGTTTTCCCTTTGATGTCATTGAGCAGAAGATTGAAGCCGTTGTTGCTTACAAAAACGCCGGCCTTGCCCTGGCCGACAGCCTGACCGTTTTGGTCTCTGACTTCATAGGTATCGGACGAAATCATTTTAATAGAGTAAACAGGATTTTTGGCAGTTGACATGAATTCGACAATTTTAAAAAAGAATCCCTCGCTCTTTTGAGATACTTGCCAGTTGAGATGCAACCTTTCGACAACTCTTTCTGCGATGGAACGTGATTTCATTGTTGCAATTTCGGTGTTCATTCTCTGAACCGGATCGGTCCAGTTACCTTCAGTCATTCGGCTCAGACTGTCTTCGTGACTTTCCATCAGGCGGATTGAGGAAGTGGCCTGATAAACCGGTTTCATTGTAAAAGTGTCAAAAGCGACAATGGCAAAGATAATACAAAGCGTTAAAACGACTACTTTCCAGCGTCGCATAATAACGCCGATGTAGTCGAAAATATCTATTTCGTTGGCCACCGGACGCACCTGACGGGGCGGCGGGGTAGGTGGAGGCAATGCGTTAACCTGATTCATAATTTCCTCTGATGATGTTTATTTTAAGTTTTATTTAATTATTAAGATATTTAATCTGCACAAATGGCGAGAGTATGGCGCTGAATGCCTGCAGTGTAGGCAGCATTTCCTCGACGGCTTCGTTCCAGCTTGTCAATCCGTTCTTGGGGATGTAAATGACGTCGCCTTCGCAAAGCTGCAGGGGAAGGGCATTCCCTTCAATGATGGAATCAATATCAACCACCATCAGCTGTCCTTTGGTGGGAGAAAGAGAGCGTATCAGAAAAGCACGATCGGAATGATAGCCCTTTTTTTCCAGGCCAAAGATAGCTATGGCCTGCAAAATGTTAAGACCGGATGGCGGCATTGGTATGGTCGTGCTCTTTCCCATGCCGAAAACCAGAACAGGATGATTTTTGTTGTCGGGCATAAAAATGGTATCGCCAGGTTTCAGCCAGATGTTTTGATTCTGGTCGGCATTCATCAGCAGTTCATAAACATCCACGGGAAGCACTTTTTTATCGCGGATAATCCTTGCTGATTTCGGACTTGCATTGTCAGTATATCCACCGCTCAACGCCAGACCCTGCAGTACGTTAAAGGGGCGGTCCATGAAAAAAACACCGGTGTTTTTGAACTGTCCCAGAATATAAAGAGGAGCGCTCCTGTATTCGACCATCTCCACTGCTACCGACGGTTCTTTTAAATATTTTTTCAGAAGATTCTGGATGTGTTCCTGTATCTGAGGCAGAGTCATACCGCCTACCTTGACGAGTCCCAGTGTCATAATCTGGATGTTGCCGTTGCCGTCCACACGGCTGCCGCGGTATGAATTGCTTGAGTTTTCGTTTGCAGGAACAGGTGCTGTAAATTCAGGGGCTCCGCTTATCATGACCAAAATGGTATCGTTTGGACCGACGATATAATCAGGAGAAGGAGGTGATTCGCTCAATGGCGGAATGGTAACGTTTTCCACTCCGACAACGGACCCGCCTGTCTGAACTGTTTCGGGTATTTGCACGGGAGAAACTTTTGTGTTGCCACGAATTTCTTCCGTCGTGCCGGAAACCAGAGACCGGTTCCGGGCGCAGCCGGCAGGTAGTAATGAAGCTATAACCATTAACAGGACAAGTAGATAACCACAACTTTTTGATTCTAAAGACATTGTTTTATTTTTCATAATCCCCCATTGATTGGCCTTTAAAGGCATATGAAATATTTTGTAAAACATCAATATTAAAAATTTTCAGTTTCAAGCTCTATGTTTCAAATTTGAAGATAAAACTTTAAATAACTCTAAATAAAGCTCCGCCCTCTGACTTACATCAGGGGGCTTTGAAAAATAGGTTTTTTTACATTCTTTTATAACTGAAAATCGTAAAATAATATTAAATATTAATAAGTTTGTCAAATAAGAAATATTTATTAATTTGTATGGTTAATAAATTTTAATAATCTATTACGTTAAGAATGTCAGGCTGAAGGTCGGAGATCGGAGGGCAGAGGGCGGAGATCGGAGGTCAGAGGGCGGTTTCAACTGCGGCACCTTGGCTTTGTCACTTCGAACGAATGTGAGAAGTCTTGCTTCAGCCTTCGGCCTAAATTTAACCTGTTTTTTGTTAAATTCTTTTGATATGAAAAAGTACGTACAAGATTCAACAATTATCAGGATATTAGAAAGCCGGTTTTGCATGAGCAATAAAATTCCACGCCTCCCTCTGGAAGGGGACATCGATCTGACTTACCGGTGCAACAACAATTGCCGGCACTGTTGGCTTTTTCTGCCGGTCAACGCACATGAAAAGAAAGAAGAACTCAGTTTCGATGAAATCCGGCGCATCGTTGACGAAGCCCGCGCCATGGGGTGTCGGCAATGGAACATTTCCGGCGGCGAGCCTCTGCTGAGACCTGATTTCCCGGAGATATTCGATTACCTCACCCGTAAGTCTGTTTCTTACACCCTAAACACCAACGGAACTCTGATTACACCGGAAATCGCTCGCCTGCTAACCCGCAAAGGCACAAAAATGATTGCTCTTTACGGGGCAACAGCCGAGATTTATGATCACGTTACCCGCCATCCCGGAGGTTTCGAGAAGTTGATGCGTGGATTTGAATATCTCAAGGAAGCCGACGCCAGTTTTATCCTTCAACTGATTCCCATGCGCGCCAATTATCATCAGTGGGATAAAATGATAGCCCTCGCGAAGTCTCTGAGTAAGCACTGGCGTTGCGGCGCTCCCTGGCTTTATTTTTCCTGTGACGGTTCAATTGAAAAAAACAAAGAGATTCAGGAACAGAGGCTAGCGCCTGCGGATGTGGTCAATCTGGACAAACCCGACCCGACTTACGAAGAGCGTATGGCCGAATTGGAAAAACACACTTGCGAAAGAGAAGAGAGTAATCAAACAGAAAAGATTTGCGGCATTGTTGAGGATGGCAACGATCGCCTGTTTGCCGGATGTATTGCCTGTCGGCGGGATTTTCACATTGATCCCTACGGCCGGATGTCGTGGTGCTCATTTATTAAGGACAACACTCTGAGATACGATTTACGGCAAGGGACATTTACCGAGGCTTGGGATAAATTCATTCCTTCCTGTGCCGATAAAGTACGCGGAGGAGATGAGTGGCGGGCAAATTGCGGCTCTTGTGAGAATAGAAATGATTGCCGTTGGTGTGCCGCCTATGCATATCTGGAAACGGGGCGTTATTCGGCCCCCATTAAACATTTATGCGCCGTCGCGAAAGAAGCGCGTAAATTCAAAGAAGATTGGCAGAAGAAGCATCACTGCTACTTCCGTGTTGCGGGTATTACCGTCCGGATAGAGAGCGATGTGGATTTCAGCAAAATCAAATTCAAAGACGAACTGATGGCTTTTGCCGCGGAAGGTCCCGGTAATGATAATATCGAGTTACGTCATTACTTCGAGTTGCCGGATTTGAAAAGGATGGATTTGGGCAGGGAACTCTATCGTAAGCCGCCCTGGGCGATCTCCCGCAATAAAAATGGTGCTTGGTTATACCGTGGTATTTCCCCCGAAAAAGATGATGAAACACTGCATCGAGTGGCGGTTTTCGATTCAGACCATGTTCACGGTACGATTTACAACCAGCCTGACGACCTTGAAAGAATTTTTAAAAACGGTTGGGAATCCCTTTCTCTCTTTCCCACAGATCAAATCTGGTTGGGGCCGCTGCTGGCCGACCGCAACGCTGTGCTTTTGCATTCGGCGGCGGCGGTTGTCGACGGAAAAGGATTGGTGTTTATCGGTCATTCCGAAGCGGGCAAATCCACGACGATGGAATTGCTCAAGGCGGCCAATCGTGAAGGTGTTTTATCGGCGGAAATTCTCTGCGACGACCGTAACGTCCTGCGCTGCTGGCCCGGTGCTGTCATTGCGAGCAAAGCGAAGCAATATCAGTCTTCCGCTTCTGTGAAAAGTGAAAAGAAAATTCCCTCCCCCTTGAGGGGGCAGGGCAAGGGCGGGGGTGAAGGTCAGTGGCTTGTCCACGGCACGTGGAGCCATGGCACCACGGCTGATGTCTCGCCTTCTTCGGCGCCTCTTTGCGCAATCTTATTTTTAAAGCAGGACAGGAAAAATAAAATTGAGCCTTTGTCCGACCGTAAAAAGATCTGGCATAATCTGCTGGCCACGCTTATCCGCCCCATGGTGACCGCCGAATGGTGGCAAAAGGAATTAGATATTCTGGAGCGCATTGTCAATGATATTCCCTGCTACACCATGCACTTCGATAAGTCAGGAAAGATTGTGGAGGAGATAATCAAGCTGGTGAATAGTGGATAGTGAAATGGAATACATAAAAAAAATTAAATCTCATGAGTTCAATATTGCCGGCCGGCTGAGGCATCTGGATATTGAACTGACCGAGCGGTGCAATAACAATTGTATTCACTGCTGTATTAATCTGCCGGCCAATGACAGCGAGGCTCAAGCCCGCGAGATGACAGCCGAGCAGGTTAAAGATATTCTGAAGCAAGCCGCCAGGCTGGGCTGTTTGCGGGTGCGCTTCACGGGTGGCGAACCGCTTTTACGTCCTGATTTCGAGGAGCTCTATCTTTTTGCGCGCCGTCTTGGAATAAAAGTTCTCATCTTTACCAATGCCCGTCTGATTACGCCGCAATTGGCAGAATTACTTGCGCGTGTTCCGCCGCTTGAATTAATGGAAGTTACCGTTTACGGCATGCATAAGGAATCTTACGAAGCGGTTTCGCGTGTTTCAGGTTCGTTTGCACAGTTTAAGCGGGGTGTGGATTTGCTGCTGGAGCGTGGGATCCCTTTTGTCGTCAAAAGCGCGATTCTACCAGTCAATAAAGCCGAAATGGAAGAATTTGAGGCATGGGCAAAAACAATTCCCTGGATGGATAACCGTCCGGACTATTCCATGTTTTTTGATTTGCGCAATCGTCGCGACAATGAAGAAAAAAACGCCCTGATCAAATCGATTCGCCTTTCGCCTGATGAGGGTCTGGCAATATTAAACAGAGACGCGGCAAAGTATCATAAAGAAATGGAATGCTTTGCGGAAAAATTTATGGGACCTCCAGGCATGAATTTTTTCAAGTGTGGTGCAGGCAAGGAATTATGCATTGACGCCTATGGGTTTGCCCAGCCTTGTTTACAAATGCGCGCGCCGGAGTTGACTTTTAATTTAAAAAGTCTACTGGACCGAAGGGACGGCTCACAGAAAAAATCAGACAACAATACATCGAGCGAAAAAATCAATGCCCTTACGCAGGCGATGGATTTTTTTAAAAATCTGTCTGAAATGAAAGCGACTAATTCCGACTACCTTCATCGTTGCGCAGTCTGTTTCATCAAGGGGCTTTGTGAACAGTGTCCGGCTAAATCCTGGGCAGAGCATGGGACTCTGGATACGCCGGTGGAATATCTGTGCAAAGTCGCCCACGCTCAGGCCCGCTGGCTGGGCTGGTTGAAAGACGGCGAAAAGGCCTGGGAAATTCGCGACTGGAAAAAACGGGTGAAGAGATAAAAATGTTAATGATAACATTTTATTTCAGGCAATTTTTGTATAAAATTAGTTTGATACAATATTCTTTTTCTGTTAAAAGCCTGTTGTCAAATCACGTAGGAAAATAATTTTCTTCCACACAAGGAGAGTCTGGCGCATGTTCCTTTTCATTAAGGGAAAAGCTGTTACATTGGCCATTATTATTACTATTTTTTTAGCCATCAATACCTCTTTCTCTTTTGCTCAGGAAAAGGCCGGCGAAGTACTCCAACAGCTTGAAAAAAAAGAAATCGTTCCCCGAGAAGTGCCGGAAACCATAATTATTAAGGAAAAGGAAGCAGAAACGCAACCGATACCGTCCGGTCCCAAAATCCTCATCAAACATATCAATGTGACTGCTCGAAACAAAAATCAGGAGAAAAGAAAACCTCTCCTTGCCCAGAAAATAATCAGAGTAATTACTTCAAAATACGAAAATAAAGAACTCACCCTTCCGGAAATAAACCGGATAGCCGGAGAAATAACGGCAAGCTACCGCGCCCAAGGTTATATTATTGTCTATGCCTATATATCCGAGCAGGAGATTAAAGACGGTGTACTGGAAATCGGAGTCGTTGAAGGTAAAAAAGGGGAAATTTCAGTAACAGGAAACAAATCATACAGCAGTAAGTTCATTCGGAAACATTTGGAGAAGATTGAAAAAGATCCCTCGGTCAAACAGGATACGCTGGAAAAAGCGTTACTCATTCTTAATGAATATCCGTCGCTTGACGTAAGAGCGTCACTGAAGGCAGGCCGGGAATTCGGGACGACAGACATAACCGCCCAAGTAAAAGACAGCCGGCCCGTATCAGGAAGCTTGTCTTATGATAACTTCGGTGCGACCACTACCAGCAGAAACAGATTAAGCGCTGAATTCAATATCGGCAATCTCATTACTAGCGGCGATTTGTTGATGCTCAGAGGCTTAACGGGACTGGACAGATTAAATTTTAATGATGTCTCTTACGGCAGGGCTGAGTATCTGATTCCTTTGGCTTACAATGGAACAAAGATGGGACTTTACTACTCGAACAGTGTGTACAAGGCAGGAGAGGATTATGCAATCCTTGATATCTACGGGAGGGCAAATGTGGCAGGGACTTACGTAACCCATCCGATAATCAGAACCATGGATAAGGCATTGGATATAAGAGCCGGCTTTGACTACAAAGACGTTTATGAATACATGCTTGATAACTTATGGAGCAAGGATAATATAAGAGTCTTTAACCTTGGAATAACGTACAACTTCATAGACGGATTTTATGGAAGAAACATCATCAATCTGACTGGTTATCAGGGGATACGGAATTTGCTTGGAGGAAACAACAAAAATGATCCTGATACCAGCAGGCAAAACTCGGATGGGGCATTCAGCAAATTAACGGCGGATGTGATGAGAATCCAGAAGCTTCCCGGATATAACTACATGATATTAAAAGCTTCCGGGCAGATTTCAGATTACAACCTTTTGACAGCCGAACAGTTCATTATTGGGGGCGTCGGCAGTGTAAGGGGCTTCAGGGATGCATCGCAACTCGGAGATTCAGGTTATTCTCTTTCCGCGGAGCTCTATTTGTCGCCCCTGTTTCCTGAGAAAACGGTATTAAATCAAAAAATTGGCGATATTTTCAAACTTGTTTTGTTTGCCGATCATGGCGGGGTATTCAGAAATGATCTCATGCCGGGCGAGAGCAGATATAATTATTTAACCAGTCTGGGCGCGGGCATAAGAGTATACGCGGGGAAATATATTTCAGCCCGCCTGGACTATGCGGTGCCGAACATAGACGGTACATACAAGACTGAAAATTCAGAAACATATGCACAAATAGTATTTTATTTCTGATAAATTTGTAGTATGTTACATAAACGGAAATAAATTTATAGGAGACAGCCATGTTAATGGAAATTAAGCAAAAAATAAATATTTTGCTGGGAATGATGCTCGTTATATGTGTGCTCGGGGCCAATTCAGCATGGGCTTTGCCGCAGGCAGGACAAGTTGTCGCGGGTACATCGACCATTTCCCAACCCAACAGTACAACCCTGAAGATTACCCAGACAACGGATAAATCCATTATTAACTGGCAGGGATACAGCATAGGCTCTAGTGAAACTGTTCAATATTTCCAGCCCGGCTCAAGCTCCATATCTTTAAATCGTGTTACAGGTTCAGACCCCTCTCTTATCTATGGACAGCTATTGGCTAACGGCCAGGTATGGGTCATCAATCCCAACGGTCTGCTTGTCGGTGAAAACGCAAAAATCAATGTGGGCAGTTTTCTAGGGTCTACCTTGGAAATTAATAATGATGACTTTTTAAACGGCAATTACAAATTCGTTAATTCTTCCGGTCTTTTGTCATCCATAATCAATCAGGGAGAAATAAACGCGGCAGAGGGCGGCTATGTCGTTTTCCTTTCACCCTCTATAACCAATTCCGGCAGCATTATAACTAATTTGGGAAAAACATATTTTGCCTCGGGTGATGAAATAACGGTCAATTTTTCCGGTAGTAATCTTATCGGATTTACCATTGATAAAGAAACGGCCCAAGACGCTCTGGGCATAGTAAATACAGGAACTATTCTTGCCAACGGCGGCGAAGTCATTCTGTCCGCGAAAGTTGCGAGCGATGTTTTAAAGACAGTCGTAAACAACGAAGGAATCATCCAGGCACAGACCATTGAGAACAAAAACGGCACCATCAAACTTTTAGGCGGCATGGATAATAACGCCGTCAATGTCGGCGGCACACTGGATGCCTCCGCGCCCAACGGTGGGGACGGCGGATTCATCGAGACCTCGGCGGCAAACGTAAAAATAAATGACGGCGCGGTCATTACAACTGCCGCACCTAAGGGCACAACTGGAACATGGCTCATCGATCCAACAGACTTCACGATAGGCATAGACATCTCTGCCGCAACGCTTGCTTACGAACTTGCGTCCGGCAATGTTAATATTGAAACTGCGGAAACAGGAACGGGTAACGGAGACATTTTCGTCAATGAAGCGGTTACCTGGAGCAGCATCAATAAGCTCACCCTGAATGCCTATCGTAACATTAAGGTTAATGAGTCAATCACCAACACCGGCGGAGGCAGTCTGGTATTACGTGCGGACATGACCGGCACGGGCACCGGCACCATCACCTTTGCCTCAGGCAAGGAAATTTCCCTGAGCGGTGGAACTGGTCGGGCGGACCTTTATTATAACCCGACATCCTATGCCTCACCAACGGACTTTTCGTCATACATGGATTCAACAACCTATACTGCCTGGATGCTGGTCAACAACGTGACTCAATTGCAGGCCATGAACACTAATCTGGCCGGTGCTTACGCGCTGGGCAAAGATATTGATGCGAGCGCCACATCGACCTGGAACAGCGGCGCGGGCTTTGTTCCCGTCGGCAGCTTCTTCACAGCCTTTACCGGCAAGTTTGATGGCCTTGACCATACTATAACCGGCCTTTACATATACAGGCCATCTGGGAATTGTATCGGCTTGTTTGGATATACCCAAGGCAGTGCCGTGAGCAATGTGGGATTAGTGGGTGGTAGTATCAGAGGTTACTACGATGTTGGCGAATTAATCGGAAGAAACGAAGGCGGCACAATCACAAACGCCTATGCCACAGGCAATGTAACCGGGTACTCCAATGTCGGCGGATTGGTAGGAATGGCGGGATATGATCCTGTCACAATCACCGACAGCTATGCCACCGGTAATATCAGCGGGACCTCCAACGTCGGCGGGTTGGTCGGATACAATAACGGCAGTACAATCATCAACAGCCATGCTACGGGCAGTGTTAGTGGTACGGGTGACTATATTGGCGGTCTCGTCGGAGACAATACCGGCGGCACAATTTCCGGTTCCGATGCTACCGGCAGTGTCAACAGCACGGGTAACTATATAGGTGGTCTGGTTGGGCAAAACAATTGGGATGGCACAATCAGCAGCAGCCATGCCACCGGCAGCGTTACGGGAAACAGTTATGTTGGCGGGCTTGTCGGATACAACAATAATGATCATAGCTACGCCATCATAAACAGCAACTCCTATGCTACAGGCAGTGTGACCGGCACCACCTATGTCGGCGGCTTGGTTGGATACAACACCGGCACGGTCGACGGCTCCTATGCAATTGGTAGTGTCAGTGGCGGTGACAACAGTGAGTTCGTTGGAGGTCTGGTCGGGTGGAACGCGGGCATTATCAGCAACTCTTATGCCACAGGTAAGGTTAGCGGTGATTACGAGGTCGGCGGTCTGGTCGGGTTTAATAACTATGACATTGAGGATGGGGCCTCAGACTTGGGTACCATCAGCAACAGTTGGGCTACCGGCGATGTCAGTGGCATTGGTGACGTTGGCGGTCTGGCCGGAGGCAACTATTATAGCGAAGCCGACACGACTGTAACTATCTCTAACGTTCACGCCACGGGTAATGTCAGTGGCAACTGGGAAATCGGCGGTTTGATCGGCTACAACTCCGGCAATGTCAGCAATGCCTACGCCGAAGGCAGTGTGAGCGGTTCGCACTACATCGGCGGCCTTATCGGAGTCAATTACGGATCTTTTACGAGCAACAGCTATGCGACGGGCAGCGTGACGGGTATCGACTACGTAGGCGGACTGGTCGGAGAGAATTACGGCACGATCGATAGTTCCTACGCTACAAGCGATGTAACCGGCATTACAACTGACAATCAATACATTGGCGGTTTAGTGGGCTACAACTCCGGCACGATTCGCAACAACTCCAATGCTACAGGCAATGTAACCGGCAGTGATGGCAGTCAATTTGTTGGAGGTTTGGTCGGATGGAACACGGGCAGTATTAGCAACTCTTATGCCACAGGTAAGGTTAGCGGTGACTACGAGGTCGGCGGTCTGGTCGGGTTCAACGACAATGACACGACGGATGGATCCTCCGGTACAATCAGCAACAGCTATGCTACGGGAGATGTCAGCGGCATTGGTGACGTTGGTGGTCTGGTCGGAGGCAACAACTATTACAACTTAAGTAACCCAACTGTTGAAACTATCAATAATGTTCACGCCACCGGTAATGTCAGCGGCAACTGGGAAATCGGCGGTTTGATCGGCTACAACTCCGGCAATGTCAGCAATGCCTACGCCGAAGGCAGTGTGAGCGGCTCCCACTACATCGGCGGACTGGTCGGGGTCAATTATGGGAGTATCACGAGCAACAGCTATGCGACGGGCAGCGTGACGGGTATCGACTACGTAGGCGGACTGGTCGGAGAGAATTACGGTACAATCGATAATTCCTACGCTACAGGCGATGTAACCGGCAATACAACCGACAATCAATACATTGGCGGTTTGGTGGGCTACAACTCCGGTATAATCCAGAACAACTCCTACGCTGCGGGCAGTGTGACCGGCAATAGCTATGTTGGCGGCTTGGTCGGAGAGAACGATGGCACGGTCAGCAACTCCAATGCTACGGGCAATGTGTACAGCAGTGATGGCAGTCAATATATTGGTGGTTTGGTTGGGTATAATTCCATAGAATCTGAAAATGGTTACATTAACAACAGCTACGCCACGGGTAATGTGACTAGCGGCGTCAAAAGTCAATCTGTTGGCGGTCTGGTTGGGTGGAACGATGGCACGATCAATGGCTCTTACGCTACGGGCAATGTCAGCGGTACTAGCGAGGTTGGCGGATTGGCTGGAGAGAACGATGGGGACATTAACAACAGCTATGCAACGGGCAGTGTCAGCGGTACAAACAATATTGGCGGTTTGGTCGGCTGGAATACCAGCTCCGGCACAATCGAGGACACATATGCCACAGGACATGTCAGCGGCACAAGCAATGTCGGTGGACTGATCGGAGAGAATGATGGCACGGTCGTCAGCAGCTACTGGAATATTAATACCTCCGGTACTTCCAGAGGTATCGGAGGCGGCACCGATTCAGACGTAATAGGCAAGACAACTGCGGAAATGATGAGGCAGTCTACCTATACAGATTGGGATTTCACCACCCCTATATGGAAAATTACAGAAAATACAACCTATCCTTTGCTGTGGTATGAATAATCACCTGAACAAAATGTGCGATAATAATTTGACGGCATAAGCAAAACATATTAGAAAAAAGAATTAAAATATAAGAAAGCATTAAATAAATTATTGCATATAATGAGATAATGAGATATTAAAAAAATAATGAAGGAATTATAACAATGAAAAAGAAATGGAATAAACCATTTATACAGGTAATTGTTCGTCATAAGCCTGAAGAATCAGTACTGACTTCATGCAAAAAGCCAGGTGGTGGCAGTGGTGCGGCTAGTCAGAATAATAGTTGTAAAAGACTCCATGCCTGCGTACCATGTCTGGCTGACATGCCTTCCTGAACTTTGAATATTCCAAACAATAAAGTTTATAACTCATAATGTCCCGATAAAGAGCAGGAGCAATGCGGCGTTCAGTTGGCTTTTTTTCTTCAGGCTGAAGGTGTTTAGATCAAAGACTGAAGCACATTAGGCCGATGTCCGAAGGGAAATAGACTGAAGAAAAAGAAACCTTGAACCATGATCCTGATTATTTTTCTTTCAGTCTAATTTCCTTCAATCTTCAGCCTTGTGAACCCTTTCCCCTCTTTGCATATTCTAAAAGTCTATGATATGTTTCTAAAATAATCAGAACAAATTGGAAATTCTTCCGAACCACAAGGTAAGGATTTTCTTTATGAGGTAGAATTTTATGGAAACTCAAGTTACAGCAGATACTATTTGCGTTCCTTCAGAAGATGTGGTGGCAAGGGAAATTGAAGGAGACATGATTATTGTGCCGCTTGTTTCCGGAATCGGCGATGCGGATGATGAGCTCTATACGCTCAACGAAACCGGCAAGGCAATCTGGAAAAGACTGGACGGACAAAAGTCGCTGGAAAAGATTGCGGTGGAACTGACGGACGAATTTGCCTCTACTGTAGAGGAAATAAAAACGGATGTGCTGGGCTTTGCAGCCGAAATGGTCCGCCGGGGTATTCTGGCTGTTAAAAATTGATTTGCCGAACAGTGGAAAAAACATCGATGCCGGGCAAAATTGATTACTCAAAAAAAAATCAATTATCAGACATATCGAATTCACAATACGTTTCTCCAGGCGGGAAATTGAGTCTTTCCAATCCGGGACAGATGGAACTGCTTTTGGCCATGGCGGAAAGAGGCGCTGCTTTACGCACGACAGTGCGGGGATTCAGTATGCAGCCTTTCATTCGCGATAAAGATGTTTTGACGATTTCACCGCTTGAAAAAGGACAGCCTTCTCTGGGAGACGTTGTCGCCGTTACTCTGCCAGTTACCGGCAGACTGGCTATCCATCGTATTATAGGACGAACAGGCACTGGCTGGCTGATAAAAGGAGATAATTGCCCGGAACCGGATGGAATAATATCTAACGAAAATATCATCGGATGCGTTTGCCGGATTGAACGAAACGGCAGGGAAGCACGTTTGGGAATCGGTAAAACCGGAGTGATTATCGCGATTGTTAATCGTGGCAGTTTGCTCAGACGTCTGAAACAAATATTGATTTTCCCGACGCGAGTGGTATCTTACATTTTGCGTTTTTCAAAGCGCTGTTCGCACTAGAAATATTTTTTTCTGAAGACAAGTTGAAAAACCGGCAGGCAAAAACTGGTGACTAGAAAAAAGTTGAGATAGTTTAATGACTGACTCCATCGAAATTCAGCAGTTTCCTTTATTGGAAAAACTTAAATACAAACAGGCGCCTCTTTCTTTTGATATCGAAATTACCGCACGCTGCAACTTGAACTGCGCTCATTGTTATATAAATCTGCCGGCGGGTAATAAGAAAGCGCGGTCTAAAGAGATGACAAAAGAAGAAATTATTTCTATCGCCAGTGAGGCGGCGGGCATGGGGGCGATGTGGTGTCTTATTACCGGCGGCGAACCGTTCCTGCGGGAAGATTTTACCGAAATATACATGAGCTTGAAGCGTCTGGGATTGCTGGTTTCTGTTTTCACCAATGCCACGCTTATTAACGAAGAACATGTCATGCTTTTTAAAAAATACCCTCCACGCGATATTGAAATTACTGTTTACGGTATTACGAAAGAAATATACGAGGCCGTGACGCGCCGGTCCGGATCTTTTAAGAAATTCATGAAAGGATTAAATACTTTGCTCGAAAACGGTATCCGCGTCCGTTTCAAGGCGATAGCGATTCAGGCCAATCTTCATGAACAGAAGGCGATTGCCGATTTTTGCCGCGACCGGACGAAGGATTTTTACCGTTTCGATCCTCAACTGCACCTGCGTTTCGATGGCGACAAAAAACGCAACGATCAAATCCGCGCCCAGCGCTTAACGCCGGAACAGATCGTGGCGCTGGAAAACAGCGATGAACAGCGCATCAACGCCCTGCGTAAAGAATGTGATAATCTGATTAACGAGCAGTTCACCCATTTCGGATGTGACCACCTTTTCCACTGCGGCGCGGGCAATGGCAGTTTTACAGTGAGTTACGACGGCCGGTTCCGCCTGTGTTCTTCCTTGTGGGCACAGGGTACCACGTATGATTTGCGAACGGGAACACTGAAAGACGCCTGGCAAAACTTTGTTCCCCGCGTGAGGGATTTACGCTCAAGGAGAAGGGAATTTCTGGAGGCTTGCCGTAAGTGTGCTCTGGTGAATCTTTGCCTGTGGTGTCCCGCTCATGCTCATCTGGAGACAGGCATGATGGACGGTTCAACGCCATACTTTTGCGAAGTTGCCCGCAGGAGGGCGGAAAATATGCGGAAGGGGATGGATGCCGCGAATATTCCGGATAAATAAATTGTTATGGGATTAAAAGTTACTTATTTCCAAAAAATACGCGGACTGATGCAGCTGCATCGCGCCCTTGTTCTGGTCTGGGATAGCGCCAAGAAATGGACGATGGCGGGTTTGGGTCTTATGGCGATTCAGGCGTTCCTGCCATTGCTGACCCTCTACCTGATTAAGCTGACCGTGGACGCCGTTGCCGCGGGAATAAGCGCCCCGGATAAGGCAGCCGCTCTGCGTCAGGTACTTTTATGGATTAGTCTGACCGCTCTGGTGGCCATTCTGACTGACGGTTGCCGCGCTTTGGCCGACATCATCCGGGAAAACCAGGGCCAGTTGGTGACCGATCATGTTACGGATGTAATTCATCGCCAGTCGGCGGTAGTAGATCTGGCCTATTACGAAGATCCCCGCTACTACGATACTCTCCATCGGGCTCAGCAGGAGGCCCCCCACAGGCCCAACCATATAGTTCAGGCTCTGACGCAGTTAGGGCAAAACGGCATCTCCCTGCTGGCATTGGCGGGGCTCCTGTTTTATTTGCACTGGGCTGTTGCGGTGATCTTGTTTATCGCTGTTTTGCCGGGTATCATCGTCAAAATCCATCATGCCGATCGCCTTTATGAATGGCAATCCCGCAGCACGGAGACGGAACGGCGGACTTACGATTATCACTGGATGTTGACGAACGAACTCCACGCCAAAGAAGTGCGGCTCTTTGATCTGGGCAATCTCTTTCGTAGACGGCACAGCGACCTGCGGGAAATGCTTCGCGGGGAACGACTTCGGCTTGCCAAAAGCCGCTCCGTTTTCGATCTGATAACCCAGGCCGGAGCCATCACAGCGCTTTTCGGTATGCTGGTCTTCATTGCCGGGCGGACGATTCAGGGGGCGATGACCTTAGGAGACATGGTGATGTATTACCAGGCCTTTCAGCGGGCGCAGGGCAACTTGCAGGATATCATGGGCGGGCTCGCCGGCCTCTATGAAGACAGCATGTTTTTGAATCACTTCTATGATTTTCTGGATTTGAAACCCCGGACGGCCTCACCTGACCGTTGCGTCGCGGTTCCCCGGCCCATGCAGGCGGGTATTGCATTGGAGCATGTTTCTTTTACGTATCCAGCCGCAGGCATCAAGGTTCTCCACGATATCGATTTGACAATACGGCCTGGCGAGGTTGTGGCTCTTGTCGGCGATAATGGCGCGGGTAAGACGACACTGGCCAAGCTATTGTGCCGTCTCTATGATCCGGCTGGTGGACGTATCACCGTGGATGGAATAGATTTCCGTGATTTTGACATACAGGTCCTGCGCCGACAAATTACCATGATCTTTCAGGATTATATACATTACCCGCTCACGGTCCGGGAAAATATCTGGCTAGGGGATGTCAGCCTTAATCCCGACGATGACCGCATCCATTCTGCCGCGCAACAGTCAGGCGCCGACGGGATTATCAGCCGTCTGCCGCATGGGTATGAAACGATTTTGGGGAACCAGTATGATGGCGGTGTGGAACTCAGCATCGGCGAATGGCAAAAGGTGGCTTTGGCCCGGGCCTTTCTGCGGGACGCCCAGTTGATTATTCTGGACGAGCCCACCAGCGCCATGAGCGCCCGGGTGGAACATGATGTTTTTCAGGCCTTCCGCAAATTGCTCAATGGCCGCTCTGCCCTGCTTATCAGTCACCGCTTCTCCACCGTCCGGATGGCGGATTTGATCTGTGTCCTTGAGGAAGGACGGATCGTGGAACGCGGCAGTCACGAAGAATTGATTAAACTGGGCGGTCTCTACTCCCACCTATATGAAATTCAGGCACAGCATTACCGTTAAAAAGGGAGGCAACGCCCGCTTTGTTCTTTATTTCATAAAAACATTGAATTTCGTTACACGCCAGCAGATGAACCGCAGATAGTTGATGGGCAGCATCCAGTTTGCCGTGCCCGGGTAAAATGCCCGGATTTCCTGCGGCAGGGGGAAGAAAATCTTTACAAACGAATATACGATTTTTGATTTCTTATCGAGGGCCAGCTTTACCATTTGCATATCCAGTGTACTGTCCGTTTTATATTCCTTTTCGATATCTATTTTAAAATATCGCAGCAAAATTTTTTTTGGCCGGACCGGCGCGGAATTAAGCTGGTCTTCCAGAATTTTAAAGGATTCCAGCGGACTTTCACTCAATCCCCAAAGGTCTTCCATCTGACTAAGGATAATTACCGCGCTTTTAATCAGCCCGTATTTCGCAAGTTTGTCGGCGAAATCCCGCCAGTTGATGATTCTATCGTATCTGTAAAAACTCCAAAGGATGTCTGTAAGTATTTTCAATTGCCTGAAGCCATGCCGGAAATGATGGATGAATAAAAGAACAATCATCATTTCCGGTGTGAGGAAATAAACGCCTGCATCTTTCCTGTCCACGGCCTTCCATATTTCGCCGGAATTCAGATCAAAAAAATACGGAACACCAAAATCCCAGTGCAGTTCAAGAAAGCAATTATTATTTTTATTATGATATTCTTCATGATGCAATCGTCCTATCCGGAAAGACAAAGGCAGTGAGTCTTGACGCCTGAAACCGTTTTCGCAAAGAATTCCATCCGCATTGATTATATCGGCAATGCGAATTAAAACATCGATATCTGCCGAGCTTCTACAGTTGGGGTCGTCATAGATTGACCGGGCGATCTCATTTCCCTTGATGATACAGGCGGGAATGCCCTGTTTGCCGAGTGCGGCAACGACCTCTTTTTCCACCGCCTCCTGCCGCATCGATCCGGCCACTCTAATCAGATAGGAATGCTCGTTTTGTTTAAGGTAATCATCGATACCAGCGTTCGATCCGGCATATTGTTTCTTCAGTCTGGAAAAGAAAAGCATTTCCACGCCATGCCGGCGCGCCAGCTCCACGCACCGGGAAAAATCCGCACTGTTTATTGAGATTGCAGAGACAGGAAAGGGAGACAGGATTTCTATTAATGGAGATTTCACGGGTAATCCTTTATTGCCTATGCCTGGATTTTGAAAAGTTTACTTTTGATAAGAATCTTATTTCTGTAGAAGGGAGTATAGAAAGGCAGTTTTTGTTTGTCAATTAAAATATGTTTTGAATTTTAATATCTTAGATTTGTTTTGATATAATTTGAGCCGACACTGGTTGATCACGGGCGGGTTATTTGAAATCTCTCCAGTTTCACTGCTACTGAACGCTTTAAACGCTCGATTGCGATTACAAAAATTTCTTTATCAAAATCACTTTTAACTTGGAATTCCCCGTTGCTTGCAGCGGGAAGAGTTCATTTTTAAAGTTATAATATCTTATTGTGTGTGTTGCATTGTAAAAATAAATCTCATTCCATGTAGTTAAATGAAGGAGTTCAATAATTTTGCCTGAAATATTTTAAAGAATAATTATTTTGAAGAATTCCTGTTCGGTTATTTTTCATTCGATTCTTCTTTGTATTGCTACAAAAACATACAGCACTTATCACACACAGTTAATGCACTGCCGCGTGAGCGGGCGTGTTCTGTATCCCCTAATTAATCTTCAGGCGATAAGCCTAGTCCTTCTTGTAGAGGTAAGCAAGGATTGCGAGAAGCAGGAAGGTATCAGCTCCTATCATGACGTGGGATGCCGCGATTCCCCCGTGTACGAAACGCCCAAAGACAGCAGGCGAATCAATGAACCTTCCGAAAAATGAGCAGATCATCAGAACAATACCCGCTGCCGCGAAAACGTATGACAATTTCTTCATCATTTTAGCTCCTTTCTTAAACAGGTTGTACTGCTGTATCGAGTACTAATTATCCCCGGTATTTCATAAATGTAAAACAATCGATATCCGGGCTTCATTTTGTTCGATGAGATGGATGCTATAATAACATTTTAATTATTTTTTAAAAGAGGTTTTTTGATTTCCCTTTTAACTCGGAATTTCCCTTTGCTTGCAGCGGGGAATTCCAAGTTAAATGAATTATTATACAGAGTACGGCAGATAATATGTTAATTTAATTACCAGGAACATTAATTTTATGAGAACCCCGGCCGCTCTATCCTTTGGGATCTTCTGTGTCCCCTATATGGACGGTTAAAATCTTCATTTAATATCTTTACCGGTTATTTTCTTTTTGCGTATTTCCATGATTTCGGTTCGGGTAAGAATGGATTTGATATTATCAACATATTGCAGGATATTTTCTCTGCCGCCTTCCTCGCGGTCAATAAGCGTGATAACGATTTCGACGCTGAGTCCTGCTTTGCGTGCTTGTTCTATGGCGGTAATAGTGGAGCCGCCGGTTGTAATAACATCGTCGATAATAGCGACCTTTTCGCCCGGTACCACGTTGCCTTCGATGGCGCTTTTGGTTCCATGATCTTTAATATCTTTTCGAACGATAAATGATTTTATCGGTTTTCCTTTCTGGTAAGATATAACAGCAAGCGCGTTGGCTATCGGATCCGCGCCCAGTGTTAAGCCTCCCGCCGCCGTAATGCCGGTATCTTTGATCATATCGAAAATTATCGCGCCGATAAGATTCATACCTTCGGGGTCGAGCGTTGTCGGTTTGCAATTAAAGTAGAAATTGCTTTTCTTGCCCGATGCGAGTGTGAAGGGCGGGTCTTCACTATATTTAAAGGATCTGTCGAGAATTATTTCGGCCAGTCTTTCTTTCATCTTACTAATGGACATTCTTTTTTCCTCCGCTAAAATCTTACTTATGATTGAGAACCATCATTGTGCAGAATAAATTTAATGGGCAATTCCACCCATGCTGTAAATGGATTGCCTGATTTTTTTGCCGGTTCGAATTTCCATGGTTTTACCGCCTGGATTGCCGATTGATCTAAAATGGCGTATCCGGATGATTTTCGTATTTTTATTTCTCCTACCCGGCCATCCGGTAAAATTTCCGCCGATACCAGAACAATGCCCTCATAACCGCGGGCGCGCGCTATTTCCGGATATACAGGCGGAGCGTTTTCCTTATATAAAGGATAGGCAATGACAGTGTTCAGATGAGAAGTCTCGCCTGAGGTATTGTTCGCGCCGCGATAACCGGTGATATGGTCGGAAAGTTCCCTGGCTTCATTGCCGGATGCTTCATGTTTTACGGATGAAGTTGTGTCGATCGATTTCTTTGTTGCCATTGCATATGCTGGAGCGGTTTCCTGTACGCGTGCAGAATTTTCAACATTTGCCGGTTTTACTATCATGGTTTTGGCAGTAAATTGTTGCTCTGTGCGATTATTTTGAATTTCAACCTTGCTGTTTTTACTTCCGGCATTCAGAGAAATCCAGACAAGATTTATGCCATTTAATTTTGGAGGGAAGATTGAATTATTGGACAAACCAAATATCAGAAGCGCTCCTACAGCGAAGTGAATCAGCAGGGAAATACAAACTGCCGATATTATTGCATGGTTTTTCTTTTCCAGTTTTATAGATTTCATTGGGGAAAAAGCTTTTATTTTTTTATTAAATTTTCAACTATTTTAACGGCTTCAACGCCGTCTTTCGCAAAAGAAGCGCCGATGGATTTTGCGTAAGCGTCAGTGACTACCGCACCTCCTATCATAAATGGCTTTTGAAAGCCCTCCGCTCTTGCCAATGTTATCACATCTTTCATGTTGACCATTGTTGTGGTCATCAATGCGGAAAGGGCGATAACATCAGGATTTTGCTCCTTTGCTTTTGCGATTATCGTTTCCGCGGCAATGTCTTTACCCAGATCAATAACAGAGTAACCGTAATTTCTCAAAAGCAGAGCGATGATGTTTTTTCCGATATCGTGAATATCTCCTTTAACGGTGGCCAGTATTATTGTGCCCTTGTTTCCGGCAGATCCTTTCTTTAAGTGCGGTTCCAGGAAAGCCAGCGCTTTTTTCATTGTTTCCGCGGCGGCCATCAGCTGCGGGAGGAAATAAATTTTCTTTTCGTATAAATCGCCCACGCGGACGATGGAGGGGATCATGATCTTATCCACCAGTTCTTGAGCCGGACTGCCGGAAGAAAGCGCTGTTTCTATTAAAGACAGGATATTTTCCCTGTCACCGTTAATTATAGCGTCAGCGATCTTTTCCTGCGGTGTGAGAGTTTGTTTTACAGTAGTTCCTGGACTGACGTTAACCTGCGCGGTAAAATGTTCAATAAAACGAAGAGTGTCTTTGTCTCTAGCAATAAGGACATCCCCTGCTTTTTTTACATTCATCATTTCCGTACTTGCAGGATTGGCAATGGCCATTGTTAATCCGCAAAACTGCGCCATTGCCAGAAAAGTTGCGTTGAGCCACGGACGTCCGGGCATACCAAACGACACATTAGACAGTCCTAGAAGGGTTTTGCTTCTAAATGTATTCGCGCACCAGTATAAAGTTTTGAGCGTTTCCTGCGCGGCAATGGGATTGGAAGCAACGGCCATAACCAGACAATCCACAATAAAATCATCTTTGGTAAAGCCGAACTTTTTAGCTTTCTGAAAAATATTTTTGACAATTGTCTGCCGCTTTTGCGCTGTCTGCGGTACCTCGCCGCCGGTAAGGGGCAGTAAAATGAACATGGCTCCATATTTGGCGGCCAGAGGCAGAAGTTTGGCAATCTTTTCTTTTTCACCGGAAATGGAATTAATCAGCATCCTGCCCGGATAGATCCGCAGGGCTGCCTCAATGGTGTTGATATTGGATGAATCCACTACAAGTGGCAGTTTGGTTGTCGTCGACAGAAGAGAGAGGACTTCCTTAATTGTTTTTACTTCATCGATGCCCGGCTGGCCGACATTGACGTCCAGCAAGTTTGCGCCTTGATTTTCCTGCTGGGCGGCCATCTGACGAATGATGGACGTTTTCCCTTCAATAAGTTCCTGTTGGAGGGGTTTCTTACCTGTGGGATTGATTCTTTCACCGACAATCAAAAGAGGCTGATCTCCGGTTAAATGAAGAAATCCGCGGGCAGAACTCAGAGCGCTGATGGATTTTCTCGCAGGCAATTTTGGTTTGATGCCTGCGATTGCCTGGGCAAGTTTTTGAATATGCGCCGGTGTTGTTCCGCAGCATCCGCCCAGCATATTTGCGCCGGCTTTGGCCAGGTTTCGCCCGAAAGACGCAAATGTTTTGGGGTCCATCTCAAAGATGGTTTTTCCGCCTTCGAGCCGGGGAACTCCGGCGTTAGGTTTGGCCACAAGCGGTACGATAGCGTATGGTTTCATGGCCGCGATGAATTCCACCATTTTTTCGGGACCGGTTGAACAATTACAGCCCACAGCATTTGCTCCAAGGCTTTGCAGAGTAATAAGCGCTGTTACCGGATCAGTGCCGCCCAACGTATGGCCGTCTTTTTCATAGGTCATGGAAACAATCGTAAAAATATCTTTGATTTCTTTGACGGCAAGCAGCGCCGCGCGCGCTTCCTGAATGTCAATCATGGTTTCGATGACGATGAGATCGCATCCGCCGTCAATGAGTCCTTGTGCCTGTTCTTTAAAAGCGTCCACCGCTTCTTCAAAGGCCAGCGGGCCGAATGGTTCGATAAACAAACCGGTGGGACCGATGTCGCCGGCAATCAGAGTATTTTTACCGCCGGACTGCCTGGCCAGCTGCGCCAGTTCATAACTTACTTGATAAGAATTTTTGTTTACGCCGTGTTGTTTGAGCTTGAAGCGGTTGGCGCCGAAGGTGCAGGTATAGACTATCTGGGATCCTGCTTTTTGATAGGATAAGTATAAATCCCGGATAATTTGCGGATTATCGAGACACCACTGTTCGGGACAAACACCGCCGGGCAAACCTTTTTTTTGCAGTTCCGTACCGAAGGCGCCGTCCAGAACCATAATATTTTTCTTTAAGAGACTTTTTATTTTGGAAATCTCAGCCACGGAATTCTCCCTAAAATTGATCATTATATTTTGACGCTCTTATATCATCTTTGAATCGATAAGTGTGATTTTTTTTGATGAACAGGCAGACAACAAATTGCCTGCTTGTTATTTTATCAGGGAGAATGAATTTGGCGGCGAGGATATTCCCGAGACTCAGTATGGAGGGTTTAGATTTTATCGCCTGCAATTTATTATTCGGCAATTTCCCGTTCAGGGAAGTTGATAGCCTTTCTTTCTGAATAATCTTATACAGGCGTCGACAACAGCCTTGTCATAAAGGCCCCCCTTGTTGTTCTTGATTTCTGCAAGGGCTGCTTCAATGCCCAGCGCCGCGCGATAAGGACGGTGAGAAGACATGGCTTCCACCACGTCTGCCACGGCCATGATGCGGGCTTCGATAAGAATCTCATCCCCTTTCAGATTTCTTGGATAACCACTGCCGTTCATTCGTTCGTGATGCTGGTAGATTATTTCTGCAAGCGGCCAGGGAGATTCTATATCCTTCAACATATCATACCCGCTCTGAGGATGTTCTTTAATCAGGGAAAATTCTATTTCCGTCAGTGTTGTAGGTTTTGTCAGTATTTGCGCCGGCACCGATAATTTCCCGATATCATGAATGGTCCCTGCCATGCGAATTCCATCAATCTTCTCCTGAGGAAATCCCATTTCTGTGGCAATAGCTCTGGCAAGATCCGCACACCTCTTTTGATGGCCGGCGGTATAGGGATCTCTCATTTCTATAGCGGATATCATGACCTGAATGGTGGCGCCAAATGCTTTTCTCAGACTGTCAAGAGTGCGTTGAAGTTCCTTATTCATCCGTTTGTGTTCGGTAATATCCTGTAAAATAAAAATAAGGCATGCTTCGCCTTCAATGTTTATGGGTCGGGCAGAATAGATGCCGGCACGCACAGAGCCGTCATTGCGCCGGAATTCAAATTCATGATGCAGAATGTCCCTGCCGGATCTCAATTCACTGATTATAAAATCCCAATCGGCTTTGTCATTCCAGAAATTTATTTGATGAGAGGTTTGTCCTATGACCTTGCTTCCCTTCCATCCGGTAATCTCTTCAAATCCACGGTTAACGTCAATAATAAGCGCGTCCTTCAGCCGGGTGATGGTTATGCAATCAGGGGTTGTCATAAAAATTTTACGGAATTTTTCTTCCGCCAGTTTGCGTTCAGTTATATTCAATAAAATCCCGTTAAAAACTACTTGATCTTCGTAGCGCGACGGACTGGCCAGCCCCTGAAACCAAATTATTTCTCCCGACGGTAGAGTGACCCGGCCTTCAAAATTCCAGGATTTTTCTGTTCCCATCGCTGCTTTAACTGACGCTAAAAATCTATCCCTGTCTTCTTCATGGATATGAGAAAGAAATAAGGGGAATAGATTATCTGCCGGTACTTCTATTCCCAGAAATTCCGCCAATCGTTGACTGGTGTAGCTCATTCCGTATTCGCCGTTGTCTTTTGCGAAGAACTGAAAAATAATTCCCGGTAAGTTACGGGTGATGCCACGTAACCGTTCCTCGTTTTCGCGTATAATTTTTTCTATTCGCTTACGTTCACTGATATCTCGACCCACATGAACAACACTGAAAGGAGTTCCGTCTTTATTCCGCAAAAAAGCTCTGTTGACTTCGAAAAGAATTTCTCTTCCGTCTTTTGTCAGCAATTTGTATTCTTTCGGTTCTAACTTTCCTTCCATCATGAGCGTTATATTTTTTATTGCATCGTTCCGGTCTTCGGGGGCGATGAATTTAATCATGCTCTGACCTTCCAATTCATCCGAGCGATAGCCGCCGATTTTTAGAGTATTATCATTCACAAAAAGAATATTGCCTTTGAGGTCGGTGCGTATAATGACATCCGGGATGGTTGCCACCAGTTTCGTGTATAATTCCTCGCTTTTTCGCAGAGATTCCTCGGCCTGCACGCGCTCGGTGATATCACGTACGATTCCCCTAAATCCTGTGGGTTTATCTGACGAATCTTTCAGTAAGGATACCGACGCTTCAATATGTCTTTGGGTTCCATCTTTTCTTACAACTTCCCAATTGAATCCTTTGGCGGGTTTCCCGGTTTTATAGACTTCATTAAATGTTTTAAAAAGTTTCTTTGCATTTTCTTTGTCCGAATACTGGCGGCTGTTCATGCCCATCATTTCTTCCTGGGTATACCCAAGAATTCGGCACATTGACTCATTGAAAAAGACAAAGTTGCCTTCAGAATCTATTTCATAATATCCTTCTTCGATATTTTCCAGAATGGTTCGATGTTTTTCCTCGCTTTGCAGCAATAATTCGAGCGCAGCCTTCCTTTGGGATTCCGCCTGCTTTTGTTTATTTTTCGCCTTCGTCTCTTCTAATTCCCTTTCTATGACGGGACAAAGACGGGACAAATTGGATTTCATTACATAATCCTGGGCTCCTAAACGCATGCATTCTACCGCTTTTTCTTCGCCGATGGTTCCGGATATAATAATGAGAGGGATATAAATATTTAATTTCCTTAATGCGGCGATGGCGGAAGGGGCCTTAAGCTTCGGGAGGTTATAATCGCAAAGGATGATGTCCCATTGTTTTTCTCTAATGGTTTTTTTCATCGCGGCGGCTGTTTCTATCCGTTCATACAACGGATTATATCCGCCTTTTTTGAGTTCACGAATAATAAGCAATACATCATCTTCGGAATCTTCAACCATTAATACACGAAGTGATTGCGTATTACTTATTTCAGATGCGTTATTTTTCCCCATACATTTATTCCTTTGTGTTGTTTACTAAGATAATGGCAATAGACGTCGGAGAATTGAAAATTTGTATAATATCAAAAAGTATGGATCTCTATTACTTTCTAATATTATTACACAATTTTTTAATTATCAAGTGTGATTTTGGGGCCGGAAAAGACAAAAATATTCATCTTGTTGTTGTGGATATGCCTTTTAAATCCATTCTTCCGAAAGCACATTTCCTTTTATACCAATGATCACAACTTTGAGAGGAACTTTTCTTGTTGCTTTATTGATGCCTGCCTGAGCAATCTGGATAAGGCCTCGGCAGCAGGGAACCTGCATGATGATAACGGTCAGTGTATTTATTCTGGCATCATCCGCCATCCGGCGGATTTTTTCTATATATTTTTCCTGCCCATCATCCAGTTTTGGACAAGCTATTGCCAGACTTTTACCCTTAAGGAATTTTTCATGAAAATCACCGAACGCAAAGGCCACGCAGTCGGCGGCGAGCACCACATCCTTTCCTATAAAAAAATCTGCTGCAGGATTGACAAGGTGCATTTGAACCGGCCAGTGTGTGAGTTCCGATGACTGTATGTGTGCCGGAAACGCGCCAGAGGTCGTCTGAGGTTTTCGTTCAAATACGGCATGAACAGATCCGGGGCAGGCGCCGGCGGAGTTCATAATATGAATGTTCTGCTGAACAAATTGGCTGTTTTGAGAACAAGATTCTTCTGTCTCCCGACATTCAATCCTCTCCTTAACCAATGTTTCATCAAAAGGTTCGGCTTCACGTTCTTCTATGGAAAGCGCTCCTTCAGGACATTCTCCGAGGCATGCGCCCAAGCCATCGCAAAAAACATCTTTGACCAGCCTGGCCTTGCCGTCAATTACTTTGATAGCCTCCTCATGGCATCCCGGCACGCACAAGCCGCAACCGGTACATTTTTCTTCGTTGATTTTGATGATTTTGCGCTTCATGGAAATCCACTCCTACAGAAGGGGAAAATGATTTTATCAGCAAATGCCGCTGATGGCGGTGACTGACTTTTCCGGGAGAAGAATGAATTCGGGAGTTATGGTCACACCTATCGTACTCATTTGGAGGAGTTCATAGATTCCTTTCTGGTTTTCCAGATCAAAATCAGCGTAGCCGGCGGAAAAGCGTCTGGGTAAAAGAGTTTTTCCTTCACGGCGGAGAAGCTGATTAACATAATTCATCATCCAATCCAGAGCCGTATCTGCCATTTCGCTGGCAGTGGCGTCGTAAACGACCGCGGCTGCCAAATTATCCTCACGGGTCTTTTCTTTAATTGCTTCCATAATGATATTGCCTGCCGTCGCTCCCAAAAGAACAATTTCTTTGCAATCGCGCAGAAAAGCGGATAGTTTTTGGCTATTGAACGTCAGGTTCCCATCCAGAATTATTTTCTCGCCGTCATTGTGATTGATGGCAAGGCGCAGCAGTGTGCCCTTGAGTGCAATAAGTGAAGAAGCTTCATTTATAAAATGTTCGGTTTCTTCTTTCTGGATTGTGGAGATTTCGGTTGTTTTCTTTTTATAGCCTAGTCGCTGATATATTTTTTCGCGTGGAGGATCAATTGATATCTTTTCCAGAAAAACAACGGATTCCATTTTTATATCCTCAGAAGAACTGATTGAAATCAACCTGCACAAGACATCGGCTAATTTAAAAGTTTAAGCAGATTTTTGGCAACATGGTTGCCCATTTCTTCGGTACCGACAAGTTTTTTGTCTTGCTGATAAATATCCTGTGTCCTAAAGCCTTCTTTTAATGTTTGGGCAACGGCTTGTTCGATCAAGCAGGCTTCGGGTGGCATGGAAAAAGAATAACGCAGCATCAAAGCCAACGACAGTATTGTGGCCAGCGGATTGGCGATATTTTTTCCGGCTATATCGGGTGCCGAACCATGAATAGGTTCGTACAAAGCAGTTTTTTCACCCAGAGAAGCTGAAGGAAGCATACCGATGGAACCGGTCAGCATGGCAGCTTCATCGCTTAATATATCTCCGAATAAATTGGATGTAACAATTACGTCAAACTGAGCCGGATTACGGATGAGCTGCAACGCGCAGTTATCAACATACATATGCTTAAGAGTAATGTCCGGATAATCGCGGCCGACTTCAGTCACCACTTCACGCCAGAGTTCAGAAGTTTCGAGAATGTTGGCTTTATCTACTGAAAGGAGATTCTTCCTGCGAGTCCGGGCAATTTCGAAAGCGCGAACGGCGATCCTATGGATTTCATCCTCGGAGTAAACCATGGTATTGACGCCTTTGCGTTTTCCGTTTTTTTCTTTTTTTACACCGCGCGGCTTGCCAAAATAAACATCACCGGTCAATTCGCGGACAATCATAATATCAATACCCTGAACGATATTTCTTTTGAGCGGTGACGTATCCAGGAGTTCGTCAAACGCGACAACCGGCCGCAAATTAGCATAAATGCCTAATCCTCCCCTTAAACCCAGAAGCGCTCTTTCCGGTCTGACCTTATAATCCAGCGACTCCCACTGGGGACCGCCCACTGCTCCCAGTAAAACCGCGTCACTTTTGAGAGCAAGATCCATACTGTCATCTGGCAGGGGCACTCCAAAATGATCGTAGGCACAGCCGCCTGCAAGCCCTTCATTAATTTGGAAATGGATATTCATATTGTCGGAGATAATTTTTAAAATCTTTAGAGCCTCTTTTATTATTTCCGGTCCGATACCATCACCGGCAAATACTGCGATTTTAAAATTATTTTTTTTCATTCTTCCCTCTTTTCCCGGCAATATGCTTCATCAAACCGCCATCGGCAATAAGTTTTTCCATAAAAGGCGGAATGGAATTAATTGTAAAAACTTTATTTGAACTTGCTATGGTGATAGTTCCTTTGGCGCTGTCCACGGTTATTTTTTCACCTTCTTTAATCGCATCCACAAGTTCTTTTGACTCGAAAATGGGAAGTCCCATGTTAAAAGAATTACGGTAAAAGATACGCGCAAAACTTTTAGCTATGACGCAGGAAACGCCCGAAGCTTTGATCGCTATGGGAGCGTGCTCGCGCGAAGAGCCGCAGCCGAAATTTTCTCCTCCCAGAATAATGTCGCCCGCCTTCACCTTTTTGATAAAATCAGGATCGGCGTCCTCCATGCAGTGAGCGGCAAGTTCCTGATGATCAGATGTCGTTAAATAACGCGCCGGAATAATCGCGTCCGTGTCTATATTGTCTCCAAATTTCCAAACTTTTCCTTCAAATATCATTGTATGAAATCCTCTACGATTTATTTTAAAGTTCTTCGGGTGAGGCGATACGCCCAAGGACGGCTGATGCCGCCGCGACCGCCGGGCTTGCCAGATAAACTTCACTTTTTATATGTCCCATACGGCCGATGAAATTGCGATTTGTAGTCGCTACTGCCCGTTCTCCTTCAGCCAGAATTCCCAAGTGTCCGCCGAGACAGGCTCCACAGGAAGGCGGGCTGATTATAGCATTGGCTTTAAGGAAAATTTCTATCAGGCCTTCCTTTAAAGCCTGTCTGTAAATTGCCGGGGTCGCCGGAACAATAATTAATCGAACATTGGATTCGGCCTTGCGGTTTTTCAGAATCTGCGCGGCAATTCGTAAGTCTTCAATCCGTCCGTTGGTACAGGAACCGATGAGCGCCTGATCGATTTTTACCCTGCCCGCTTTGCTTATTGGCTTGACATTGGAAGGCAAGTGAGGGAAGGCCACCTGCGGCTCGATTTTACCTGCATCCATTTCGATAATATCGGAATATTCGGCATCGGAATCGGATGAATAGAATTTATAATCGCGCGTCGCTCTTTTTTTAACATATTCTTCTGTAATTCTATCGGGAGCGAAAATGCCGTTTTTCGCTCCCGCTTCAATGGCCATATTGGCCATGGAAAGTCTGTCCGCCATCGGTAGTTTGCCGATTGTTTCTCCGGTAAATTCCATCGCCTTATATAAAGCTCCGTCAACGCCAATGCGGCCTATGATGTGCAAAATTAAATCCTTGCCTGAGACCCATTTTTTCAGAGATCCGAAAATTATGAATTTCATGGATGGTGGCACTTTAAGCCACAGCTCGCCGGTGAGCATCGCTGCGGCAAGATCGGTGCTTCCCACTCCGGTGGCAAACGCGCCCAGTGCTCCGTAAGTGCAGGTATGACTGTCCGCGCCTACGACCAGATCTCCAGGCCCGACGATACCCTGCTCAGGCAATAAGGCGTGTTCAATACCCACATTTCCGCCTTCGTAAAAATGAGTTATCTTCTGTTCCAGGGCAAATTCGCGCACTGCCTTGCATTGCTGGGCAGAGTTAATATCTTTGTTTGGTGTAAAATGATCCAAAACTAAAGCAACTTTGTTTTTGTTGAATACTTTTTTACCGCCTGCTTTTTTGAATTCATTAATTGCTATAGGAGCGGTAACGTCATTGCCCAGGGCAATATCCACTCTGGCATTGATTAACTGGCCGGCTGAGATTTTTTTCAGGTCGGCATGAGCCATTAAAATTTTTTCCGTAATAGTATTACCCACGATGAATACTCCTTTTATACTGCTTATGAAAAGTAAAATAATTTTTTAGCTTATTTCTTAAGTTTCTTCAACTCTAACCTTTTTACCGCTGTCCTTTAAAAATTCCAGACGATTCAACGCATTGATATAGGCCTTGGCGGAAGCAACAATGACATCAGGATGCGCGCCTCGTCCCACCACCGAATGTCCGTTGTATTTCAACTGAACGGTAACCTCGCCCTGCGCGTCCGATCCTCCGGTTATCGCGTTGACGATATATTTCATCAGGGGATAATTCGTCTTGGTGATATTACGGATCGCCGCAAAAGTCGCGTCCACCGGACCATTGCCGAATCCCGCTTCCCGCACAATATCCTTGCCCACCTGCATTTCCATAGTTGCAGTGGGAATGGCCACATTACCGCTGACCACATTCAGATAAACCAGGTTGTATTTATCTTCACCACGGTAAATTTCTTCAGAAAGAATCGCTTCCAGGTCTTCATCATAAATATCTTTCTTAATATCTGCAAGTTCCTTTACCCTCGCCGCGACATTGTTGAGTTGCTCATCGTCCAGAACATAGCCCATTTTCTTTAGATGATGCGAAATGGCGTTACGGCCGGAGTGTTTGCCCAACACGATATGTGTATCGCTGATACCAACGGACTGCGGCGTCATAATTTCGTAAGTTATTTTTTCTTTAATCAAACCGTCCTGATGAATTCCGGATTCGTGCGCAAAAGCGTTTGCTCCCACGATGGCTTTATTGGGCTGCACCGGTATGCCGGTAATCTGCGTCAACAGGCGAGATGTTTTATAAATCTGGTCGGTATTGATTTTTGTGTAAAGACCATAAAGGTCTTTTCGCGTTTGCAGCGCCATGACAACTTCTTCCATGGCTGTGTTGCCGGCCCGCTCACCGATGCCATTAATGGTGCATTCCACCTGGCGCGCTCCATTTTTTATCCCCGCCAGTGAATTAGCGACAGCCAGACCCAGATCATTATGACAATGAGTGGCTATAATCGTATCGCCCATATTTTTGACATGGGCGAAAAGATAAGCAATCAGATTGCCGAATTCTTCGGGAATGGCATAGCCGACCGTATCGGGAATATTGACCGTGCCGGCTCCGGCATCGATAACTGCCGATACCATTTCGACTAAATAATCCTTGTCCGAGCGCGTGGCATCCATCGGCGAAAATTCGACATTCTCTGTGTAAGAGCGCGCCAGCTTGACGGCGGCGACAGCTTCTTTGAGCACCTGCTCCCGGCTCTTTTTGAGTTGATACTTTAAATGAATATCTGAAGAAGAGATAAAGGTATGAATCCTGGGATTTGCTGCGCCTTTTATTGCCTGCCAGGCGCGCTCAATATCGAGTTTGTTGGCGCGGGCCAAACCCGCGACTTGAGATTTCCTGATTTCTTTGGCGATTAGACGCACCGCGTCAAAATCTCCCTCTGAAGCGATGGGGAATCCCGCCTCGATGATGTCAATGCCCAGCCTTTCTAGCTGACGGGCAAGAAGCAGTTTTTCTTCCGTGTTCATGCTGTAGCCGGGTGATTGCTCGCCATCTCTCAAAGTTGTATCGAAAATATAAACGCGATTTTTATCCTTTTTCATATCATGCTCTCCTCATTAGGATTTCTGAAAATATATAATAAAAAAAGGCCGTGGGTTCTTCCACCCACAGCCTTTCAGGTAATCAATTATTTTAATGCTATTGATGACCTAAAAACAATGGGCAGGCGGCCTTAAGTAAAAGGCACAATAACGCGAGTCCCAGAAGCAGAGGTAGCACACGGATTACTGATTTCTGATTTTTCGCTATGTCCAACATTGTTTTTAAGCCTTTATCAAAATTTTTGCGAAATATAGTGTAAAAAAAAAATATTGTCAAAATATTTTTTCTATAAATGCCTAAAATTATTTTATGATAGTATTTTCACGTATAATTGCCAAAAATTATTATGATAATTTTTATTGACGCAAAAACAAGGAATATGCTTAACTTCAAATTAACCAATTTGAATTAAAAAGTTTTTTGCGTTATTTTATTACAAGAAATTAAACGAAAAATTCGCATATAATGCAATGTCTGTTTCAAATAACTCTACGAGGAGATAGTCTTTAATGTTGAAAAAAATTACATACTTGTTTATTATTTTTCTTCTTGTTATCAAGATCATGGTATCTTTTGCGGAAGAAAAAGTTTTCCCAAAGAATGCTTATGAAAAGAGTTTTATTAATATTGAAAACTCTCCCTTGTTGTCCGTAATCAGTTCCGACAACAGACATATGGCATATGTCGCTCAATCTGGAGATAAACAGTTTGTAATTCTCGATGGAAAAGAAGGGAAACATTATGAGGGGATTGCGCCTAATATTGTTTTCAGTCCTGACAGCCGGCATATTGTATACGGGGCTCAGGCTGGAAATAAGCAGGTAGTGGTTCTTGATGGGAATGAAGGAAAATACTACGATATTATTACGACTAATTTTGTTTTCAGTCCTGACAGCAAGCGACTGATTTACAGTGCAATGAAAGACAAAAAGATTTTTACTGTTCTTGATGGAAAAGAGGGAAAATATTATGATGGCATTATGTCTGCGTTTGTTTTCAGTCCTGACAGCAGGCACGTGATTTATACTGCAAAATTGGAGAAAAAGTTCTTTGCTGTTCTTGATGGGAATGAAGGGAAATACTATGACGGTATAGGATCAAATATTGTTTTTAGTTCTGACAGCAAGCATATGGCATATATTGCTCAATCCGGAGGTAAACAGTTTGTCGTTGTTGATGGAAAAGAGGGTAAACATTATGAAGATATTGGGGGGCCTATTGCTTTCAGTCCCGACAGTAAGAGTGTGGTGTATTCTGCCCAATTAGAGAAAAAGAGGTTCGTGGTCATTAATGAGAAAGAGGAAAAACAATATGACATCATCCGTGCAGGTTTTACTTTCAGTCCTGACAGCAAACATCTGGCTTATGCGGCTCAAACAGGCAGTAAATGGTTTGTCGTTGTTGATGGACACGAGAGCAAGCCGTATGACGTTATTGGTTTCATTCTTGCTTTCAGTCCGGATAGCCAGCATGTCGCGTATACTGCTCAATTGGAAAATCAGCGTTTTGCAGTTCTTGATGGAAAAGAAGCAAAGCATTATGACGGTATCGGTTCTGCTTTTATTTTTAGTCAGGACAACAGACGTACGGCGTATGCAGCCAGATCAGGCAATAAGTGGTTTGTAGTTATTGATGGGAAAGAAGAAAAACAATATGATGCTATTGGGAATGGTACTCTTGTTTTTAGTCCGGATAGCACACGTGTCGCGTACGCAGCTCAATCAGAAAATAAGCGATTTGTAGTCGTAGATGGGAAAGAAGAGAGGAAATACGATTATATTGGGAATGGTTCTCTGATTTTCAGTCCGGACAGCAGGCATATGGTATACATGGCTCAATCAGACAATAATAAACAGTTTGTGGTTGTTGATGAAAAAGAGGGAACGCAGTACGATGGAATTATGAATTTTGGAAAAGGAGGTGTAATTTTTGATTCGTTTGATAGCCTGCATTATCTTGCTCGTAGAGATAGGATTATCTATATAGTTGAAGTTAAGATGACGGGTAATTAAGTGAGGGTGTAGGTTGGTATAAGCAGCAATATTGGTATAAAAGATAGCTAATCAATTCGAAGAATATTACATATTAAGTCAATGCCGCGGAAGTCTTGCAGAATTAATTTTTTATGCTGGCGCAATCTTTTCCGGAAAGTATATTTGTAAAAATATAAGAAAGAGTTTGCCGATACAGGCTTTCTATATAATATTATGTTTATCTATAATATTTCTAAAAAATTTACTTGACAAAAACATCTTTAAAAATTAGATTCCACAATTCGCTTATGGGTGTGGGTGTGTTTTTTTTGCACCCATAGTTGTAAGGTTTTGATATTATAAGATGTTTAGGTGGAATTTGCTGGTGTAGCTCAATCGGTAGAGCAGCTGATTTGTAATCAGCAGGTTGCGGGTTCAAGTCCCATCACCAGCTCCAGTTTGATTATGAATAAACTGGTGGGGTTCCCGAGTGGCCAAAGGGAGCAGACTGTAAATCTGCCGGCGTAGCCTACGGAGGTTCAAATCCTCCCCCCACCACCAGGGATTTTTTGAAATTGAAATAGGCGGGAGTAGCTCAGTGGCTAGAGCGTCAGCCTTCCAAGCTGAGGGTCGCGGGTTCGAATCCCGTTTCCCGCTCCAGATATTTCATAGAATCAGGGGCGAAAGTCTATAAAAGATTGCGCCCACGTAGCTCAGTTGGTAGAGCACATCCTTGGTAAGGATGAGGTCACCAGTTCAATCCTGGTCGTGGGCTCCAGTTAAGGAGAATTATGAGAAATAATATTATTTTGGCTTGCACGGAATGCAAGCAGAGAAATTATACGACGACAAAAAACAAGCGGACCATGCAAAACCGTCTGGAAATGAAAAAATATTGCAAGTTTTGCCGGGGGCATAAACTGCACAGAGAAACCAAGTAGTTATATTGGTATAGGCCAGTAGCTCTAATGGATAGAGCGCCGGACTCCAAATCCGGATGCTGGGGGTTCAAGTCCCTCCTGGCCTGCCATTTTCCTTTTATTTTATTTAAGGATTTTAAAGATGGAAAAAATAAAAGAAGTGATTCAAAAAATAACTCAGTTTATAAAAGAAGCCAAGGCTGAGTTAAAGAAAGTTACCTGGCCGACTCCGAAACAAACAATGGCTTCTACGGCAGTTGTAATAGTTTTAGTTTTCATTCTTTCAATTGTTCTGGGCATTTTTGATTTTGTCCTCGCCAAGGCGGTTAAATTTATATTAGGTTAAGAAAATGGCTTTTAAATGGTACGTTGTTCATACTTATTCCGGCTATGAGAATAAGGTAAAAATAAGTCTCGAGGAAAGAATTCAGATAACAGGGACTCAAGCTTATTTTTCCGATATTCTTATCCCTGAAGAAGATGTTGTGGAATTGATTTCAGGGGAAAAGAAGAATTCCAAACGTAAGTTTTTTCCGGGGTATATTCTTGTCCGAATGGAAATGAATGATGAGGCATGGCATGTTGTAAAAGATACTCCTAAAGTCACCGGTTTCATAGGCAGCAAAGACAAGCCTTCGCCCATCCCTGATAAAGACGTGGAAAATCTGAAATTCAGGATTGATGAAGGAACTTTAAAACCCAAGCCCAAGTTTAAATTCGATGTCGGCGATCATGTAAAAATTATTGACGGGCCTTTTACTAATTTTGACGGAATTATTGACGAGTTAAAACCGGAAAAAAGCAAATTGAGAGTTATTGTAAGTATTTTCGGCCGGCCGACACCGGTGGAACTGGATTTCATTCAGGTAACTCAAGGTTAATGTGTTCTGCGATAGAGCAGATAAGCTTTAAAAATATTTAGATCAGGGTGATTCAACATGGCAAAAAAAATTATTGCGAACATTAAATTACAAATAAAAGCGGGCAAGGCGACTCCGTCACCTCCTATCGGTCCGGCGTTGGGACAGCATGGCGTCAATATTATGGAATTCTGCAAAGCTTATAACGCCATGACACAAAGTCAGGAAGGAATGATTATTCCTGTGGTGATTACTGTTTATGCCGACAGGTCGTTTACATTTATAACAAAAACGCCGCCGGTATCCGTGTTACTGAAGCAGGCGGCTAAAATTGCCAAAGGGGCCAGTGATCCGAAGAGGGAAAAAGTTGGCACGGTCACCGCCGGTCAGGTAAAAGAAATTGCCGAATTGAAATATAAAGATTTGAACGCCGTAAATATTGAAGGCGCTATAAATATCATTGCCGGTACGGCAAGATCAATGGGAATAGAAATTACAGGTTAATAATAAAGAGGTTTTATATGTTAAGAAGAGGCAAACGTATATTGGCGGCGAAGGCTAAAGTTGAACCGGGAAAACGATATTCGCTAAAAGAAGCTGCGGAAATTGTTGCATCAACGGCCGGCGTAAAATTTGATGAAACTGTGGATGCGGCCGTTCGGTTAGGCGTTAATCCAGCTCATGCCGACCAGATGGTGAGGGGAAGCGTGGTTCTGCCGCATGGTCTGGGAAAAACGGTAAGGGTTTTGGTATTTGCCAAAGGAGAAAAAGAAAAAGAAGCTCTGGATGCCGGCGCTGATTTGGTGGGTAATGATGAAGTCATCGAAAAAATTAAAGGCGGCTGGATGGAGTTTGATCGTGTTATCGCTACGCCGGATATGATGGGTTCCGTGGGAAAGATTGGTAAGATTTTGGGCCCCCGCGGTTTAATGCCCAACCCCAAGGTGGGAACGGTAACTTTTGAAGTGGCCAACGCAGTGAAGGAACTGAAAGCGGGCAAGGTTGAATTCCGCGTGGAAAAAGCAGGCATCGTTCACTCGCCAGTGGGGAAAGTATCTTTCGGTGCCGAAAAGTTAAAAGAAAATGTCAGCGCTTTGCTGGAAACAATTATTAAGTTAAAGCCGGCATCAAGTAAGGGGATTTATATTAAAAGTATTTCTATTTCTAGTACGATGGGTGTAGGCGTAAAAATTGATCCTCTCGATATTAAAGCTGCTTAAATATTGAGAGTTTTTTAATAGAGTAAGGTCGAAGACAGCAGGTACAGAAGTTTAAACGTAAGGCGGCCTGCCGAGACTCGTAAGATAAAAAAAGTTACTTTTTTTTATGAAGGTAAACAATTTTTTATAAAACGGGAATCGGATCAGGCGAGGTTACCGTTTTTTTATTCTGTATGTGGCTTGTTTCTCCGGCCTCAAGAAAAAAAATGAAAGGAGGCTGATAGATTGGATCGGACAACTAAAGAACAAATTGTATCCGAACTGCAAAAGAAACTCAAAAAAGCTAACATGGGCGTTCTGACCAGCTTTAGCGGCATGAATGTTGAAAAAATGGAAGCTTTGAGAAACGAGTTGCGCAAGTCCAATGCTGAATGGAAGGTTGTAAAAAACACTCTTTTGAGAATTGCTTCAGACGGCACGGATTTCAGTATTATTGCTGAACATTTCAAATGGCCCGTTGCCGTAGTTTTGAGCTATAAAGATCCTGTGGCGCCGGCTAAGATTCTGGTTGAATTTGCCCGGAAAAATCCGGAATTGGAAATCAAAGTCGGAGTTTTGGATAAGAAGCTTTTAACGAAGAGTGATCTTACTGTTTTGGCGGAATTGCCCGGCAAAGAGGTTCTTTTGGGCAAATTAGTTTCGGTCATGGCGGCGGTACCGACATCGTTCGTGACCGTTTTAAGTGGCATTCCGAGAAGCTTTGTACAAGTGCTCAATGCCTATTGCGATAAGAAAAAAACTTTAAACTAATTATTAAAACATACAGAAAGGAATAAAAAAATGTCTATTACTAAGGATGACGTAGTCAAATTTATTGAAGGAATGACGGTATTGGAGCTTTCCGCTCTGGTAAAAGAATTGGAAGAAAAATTCGGTGTTTCCGCCGCCGCTCCCATGATGGCCGTTGCTGCCGCTCCGGGTGCTGCTGCCGCTGCTCCTGCTGAAGAAAAAACAGAGTTCGATGTAATTCTCACAGGCTTCGGTGCGGAAAAAATTCAGGTCATCAAAGTTGTGCGTGCCATTACCAACCTTGGACTTAAAGAAGCAAAAGATTTGGTGGAAGGTGTGCCCAAGCCTATTAAAGAGGGTGCCTCCAAAGATGAAGCAGCGGATATCAAGAAAAAAATCGAAGAAGTTGGCGGAACCGTTGAGATTAAATAACGCAATCTTCAACATTTAATTATTTAAGGATGCTATGGGCGACTTTAGAAAATATTTTGGTCAGGTAAAAAAGATACTGGATATCCCCAATTTAATTGATATTCAGACGCAATCTTATGAAAAATTCCTTCAAAAGGAAATAGCGCCGGCAAAGCGGGAAAATCTCGGTCTGCAAGGTGCTTTTAAGAGTGTGTTCCCAATATCGGATTTCAGCGGAAAATGTTCCCTGGAATTTGTCAGTTATAAGCTCGGTGATATCCGGTATGATGTAAAAGAATGCATTCAAAAGGGAATGACCTATGCTGCTCCCCTGAAAATCGTGGTCAGACTGGTTGTTTTTGAAGTCGATAAACCTTCCGACGGAAAAAGCAGCCGCGAAGCCGCTCAGGTGAAGCAGATACGGGATATTAAAGAACAGGAAGTTTACTTCGGTGAAATTCCGCTGATGACTGAAAACGGCACGTTTATCATCAACGGAACGGAGCGGGTCATTGTTAACCAGCTTCATCGTTCGCCGGGTATATTTTTTGATCATGACAAGGGTAAAATTGTCGCCAGCGGCAAGTTAATTTATTCAGCCCGGGTTATTCCTATCAGAGGTTCATGGCTGGATCTGGAGTTCGATTCCAAAGACATCCTTTATGTGAGGATTGACCGTCGCAGAAAAATGCCTGTCACGATACTGTTGAAGGCGCTGGGTAAATCCACAGAGTTTATTTTAAATTATTTTTACAGTGTCAATACGGTTGTCATTGAAAATAAGAAAATCTATTTTACGGTTGATGACGCTCTTATCGGTCAGAAAGCGCCTGAAGATATCAAGGATCCGAAAAGTTCCGAGGCGATTATCAAAAAGGGAAGGAAGTTTACAAAGCCTTTTTTAAAGAGAATAATTGATGCCGGCATTAAGCGCGTTGCGGTAAGCGAGAGTGAACTTGCCGGTAAAATTCCTTCTCAGGACATTCGTGATCCGGAGACCCATGAGATTATTTTCCGTTGCAATGAGGAACTGCCTGTAAATTGTCTGGAAATCATCAGAGAAAAAGGCGTCAAAGAATTGAAAATTATTCATATTGATGAAGATATGGATAATGCTTCCATCAGGGATACCCTGCTTTTGGATAAAATTGAAACAACAGAGGACGCCATCATGGAAATATATCGTCGTTTGCGTCCAAGCAATCCTCCCACTCCGGAGACCGCGGAGAAGTTTTTTAACAGTCTTTTCTTTGAAGCCGGGACTTATGATTTATCGAATGTCGGCCGCGCCAAGATGAATTACAAATTACATATGAATGTCCCGACGGATATTACGGTATTGCGTAATGAAGACATTCTGGCGGCGGTCAAATATCTGATCGATCTGAAAAATGGTGTAGGAGACTGCAATGTTGATGATATCGATCATTTGGGAAACCGCAGAGTGCGGTCGGTAGGTGAGCTTATCGAGAATCAGTATCGTATCGGTCTGGTGCGCATGGAGCGTGCGATCAAGGAAAAGATGAGTCTGCAGGATATCGAAACCATGATGCCGCATGATCTGATTAACGCCAAGCCTGTTTCTGCCGTTGTGAATGAATTCTTTAACTCCAGTCAGCTTTCTCAGTTTATGGATCAGACTAATCCGCTTTCTGAAATTACGCACAAGAGACGTCTTTCGGCATTGGGGCCCGGCGGTTTAACCAGAGAGCGGGCCGGATTTGAAGTGCGTGACGTTCATCCGACGCATTACGGACGTATTTGTCCGATAGAAACGCCGGAAGGCCCTAACATCGGTCTGATCGTATCGCTTAAGCACTTATGCGCGGGTTAACGAATTCGGTTTTATTGAAACACCTTACAGGATGGTGGAAAGCGGTCACGTTTCCGATGATGTCCGTTTTGTGACGGCCATCGAAGAAGAAAACCAGATTATTGCCTCGGCTGACCGTCCCCTGACCAGGCACAACAAATTTGTCGAAGAGCTGATATCCGTCAGAAAAGGCGGAAGCTATATTTCAGTTGTTCCTGAAGAAATTAAGATGATGGATGTTTCGCCCACTCAGCTCGTCAGCGTTGCCGCCGCATTGATTCCATTCTTGGAACATGATGACGCCAACCGCGCTTTGATGGGATCGAACATGCAGAGACAGTCGGTGCCTTTGATGAGACCGGAAGTGCCCGTTGTGGGTACCGGTATAGAATCCGTTGTCGCCCGCGATTCGGGAGCCGTTGTAGTAGCCAGAAGATCGGGAGTCATAGAGAGTGTAGATGCTTCACGAATTATTGTTCGCGCGGATAAGGTGGAGGAAGATGGTATAGACAGCGGTGTCGATATTTATAATCTGGCCAAATATCAGAGATCAAATCAGGACACCTGCTTTAATCAGAAACCTATCATCAATGCCGGTCAGCGAATTCACAAGAAGGATATACTGGCCGATGGCCCGGCAATCGATAACGGTGAATTAGCCCTTGGCAGAAATGTAATGGTCGCTTTCATGTCGTGGGGTGGCTATAACTATGAAGACTCCATATTAGTCAGTGAAAGAGTTGTCAAAGAAGACATTTTCACCTCTATTCATATCGAAGAGTTCGAAACGATGTCCCGTGATACCAAGCTGGGCAAGGAAGAAATTACGCGCGACATTCCGAACGTCGGTGAAGAAGTTCTGAAAAATCTGGATGAAAGCGGCATCGTTTCCATAGGTGTTTCCGTCAAGCCGGGAGACATACTTGTCGGGAAAATAACTCCTAAAGGTGAAACTCAGTTGTCCGCCGAGGAAAAACTGCTGAGGGCTATATTCGGAGAGAAAGCAAGCGACGTGCGCGACACTTCTTTGCGCGTTCCCCCCGGCGTCGAAGGAACGGTAATTGACGCTAAAATATTTACGAGAAAAGGCGCGGAAAGCGATTTGCGTTCGCAAGCTATTGAAGCAGAAGCTATTGAACAAATTACCAAAGACAGAGATGATGAAATCCGCATCCTTACTGAAACAATCAAGAAAGATATTACCAAAATTGTTATAGGAAAAACAGCAGCCACCAAGATAGTGGATGCCAAAAAGAAAACGGTTATAAAGAAAGGCGACAAGATTACTAAAGAGATTTGGAATGATTTGCCTTTCTCCAGTTGGAAAGATATTACCATTGCTGAAAATGACGGCTCCGAAGAAAAAATCAATAATCTGATTGCTGCTCTGGAAAGGAAAATTGATTTTGTCAATGCTCATTTTGAAGAGAAATTAGACAAGATTAAAGCCAGCGATGAGCTTCCTCCTGGTGTCATTAAGATGGTCAAGGTTTATATAGCTATTAAAAGAAAGCTTTCCGTAGGTGATAAAATGGCAGGCCGTCACGGCAACAAAGGTGTTTTGTCACGTATTTTGCCTGAAGAAGATATGCCTTATTTTGCCGACGGATCTTCCGTTGATATTGTCTTAAATCCTCTGGGCGTTCCTTCGCGAATGAATGTCGGTCAGATTCTGGAAACTCATTTGGGCTGGGCGGCGAAATCAATCGGTGAGAGTTTGAACGAACTGTGGGAACAAAACTCCAATTTGACTAATATTAAAAATGAATTGAAAAAAGTTTATTCGTCTCCGGATTTCGATAAATTCATTGATCAGGCTTCCTCAGAAGATGTCAGAAGATTTATGGGACGGCTGAAGAAAGGAATGCTGGTGGCCAGCCCGGTCTTTGACGGTTGTCCCGAAGATCAGATCCGGGAACTTTTGAAAAAGACTGATTTGCCCCAGGCCGGTCAATCCGTTCTCTTTGACGGAAGAACAGGTGAACCGTTTGATCAGGAAGTTACCGTTGGTATTATTTACATGATGAAGTTACACCACCTGGTTGATAATAAAATTCATGCGCGTTCCATCGGTCCCTACTCGCTGGTCACACAGCAGCCGTTGGGCGGCAAGGCGCAGTTCGGCGGCCAGAGGCTGGGCGAAATGGAAGTCTGGGCCATGGAAGCTTACGGCGCGGCTTACGCGTTGCAGGAATTTCTTACTGTCAAATCCGATGATGTGGCGGGAAGAACCAGGATTTATGAATCTATTGTAAAAGGTGAACATACATTTGAGTCGGGCCTGCCGGAATCCTTTAATGTTCTTGTTAAAGAACTCCAGGGGCTTGGATTAGACGTGGAATTGATTGAGGAGTCTGACAGCTTAACCTAAGGGACTCAGGTTGACCAGCTGCGGGAAAGAATTAACTCACAAATTTCACTTAAGCTTTATCGTACAGGAGAAAATCTGTGGAAGACGTTTTCAGTTACTTTGAAAAACCGAAAAATCTAGTCAAGTTTAACGCAATGAAAATTTCCATTGCTTCGCCGGAGAAGATTCTTTCGTGGTCGCGCGGCGAAGTAAAGAAACCGGAAACAATTAATTACCGGACATTCAAACCGGAAAAGGACGGACTTTTCTGCGCAAAAATTTTCGGTCCCGTGAAGGATTATGAATGCCTCTGCGGACGTTATAAAAGAATGAAACACCGTGGAGTAGTTTGCGAAAAGTGCGGTGTTGAAGTTATTCAATCCAAAGTCCGCCGGGAACGTATGGGGCATATTACGCTGGCAACTCCCGTGTCCCATATATGGTTCCTCAAGAGTCTTCCCAGCCGCATCGGCAATGCAGTTGATCTTTCGCTCAAAGAACTGGAGAAGGTTCTTTATTTTGAATCATGGATTGTTCTTGATCCCGTGAAAACCCCCTTAAAGAAAAAAGATCTGCTCTCGGATGAAGAGTATGAAGAGGCCAAAGAGCAATATGGCAGTGAGAGTTTTGTCGCGGGAATCGGCGCCGAAGCAATCAGACAGCTTCTGGAAGAAATTGATTTAGAAAAACTCTACGATGAACTGCGCACAGAAATTGTTACCGCGGTTTCCGATACCAAAAAGAAGAAACTGGTTAAAAGGTTAAAAGTTGTAGAAGCTCTTCGTAAATCCAAAAATAAGCCGGAGTGGATGATTTTAACGGTCCTTCCCGTTATTCCGCCAGACTTGCGTCCGCTGGTTCCCCTCGATGGAGGGCGCTTTGCGACATCCGACCTCAACGATTTGTATCGTCGGGTCATCAATAGAAATAATCGTCTGAAGAGACTTCAGGAACTCAACGCGCCGGAAATCATCATCCGCAATGAAAAACGCATGCTGCAGGAAGCGGTGGATGTTCTTTTTGATAATGGCCGCCGCGGCCGCGCCATTACCGGAACAAACAAGAGACCTCTGCGTTCCCTGTCCGATATGCTCAAAGGAAAGCAGGGCCGTTTCCGCCAGAATCTGTTGGGGAAACGTGTTGATTACTCCGGACGTTCAGTTGTTACGGTAGGACCGGATTTGAGATTGCATCAGTGCGGTTTGCCCAAGAAGATGGCGATCGAACTTTTTAAGCCGTTTATTTATAATCGTTTATTGGAAAAAGGATATGTAACTACAGTAAAAAGCGCCAAGAAGATGGTAGAAAAAGAAACAGCCGAAGTATGGGATGCCCTCGATGAAGTGGTGCGCGAATATCCGGTTATCCTGAACCGCGCGCCAACCCTGCACCGTCTGGGTATTCAGGCTTTTGAACCTGTCCTGATTGAAGGAAAGGCGATACAGTTGCATCCTCTGGTTTGCACGGCGTTCAACGCTGACTTTGACGGCGACCAGATGGCTGTTCATATTCCGTTGTCCATTGAGGCACAGACAGAAGCCCGCGTGCTCATGATGTCCACCAACAATATTCTTTCTCCGGCAAACGGAAGTCCGATCATTATTCCCAGTCAGGATATCGTTTTAGGTATTTATTATCTGACAAGATTGAGAACCGGAGTTAAAGGTGAAGGAATGGTTCTCTCCGGTCCCGATGAGGTGCGTTCAGCTGTTGATGCGGGCGTGATTGATTTACACGCGCGTATTAAAGTGCGCATTAACTCGGAAATGAAAGAAACCACGGCGGGAAGAATTATCCTTTCGGAAATAGTTCCAGAAGAAATCAGCTTTGATATGATCAATAAGTTGATGAACAAAAAGGAGCTGACCAACTTAATTGATCATTGTTATCGTTTGTGTGGAGACAAGGCCACTATTATTTTGGCCGATAGACTTAAGGATATGGGCTTTAAATATGCCACTGTTTCCGGGCTTTCTTTTGCTATAAGCAACATGATTATTCCGGAAAACAAGAAACGAATTGTTTCGCAGGCCGACAAAGATGTTCTGAAAATCCAAAGACAATATATGGACGGTTTGATTACCGATGGTGAGCGTTATAATAAAGTCGTGGACATCTGGGCGCAGGCGACAGAGAAGATAGCTTCTGAAATGATGAAAGATATCAGTACGGAAGAAGTTGCTCTGGCAGATGGAAAGAAGCATAAGGTTGAAAGTTTTAATCCGATTTACATGATGGCCGATTCCGGCGCCCGCGGTTCGGGACAGCAGCTCAGGCAGTTGGCCGGTATGCGCGGTTTGATGGCTAAGCCCTCCGGTGAGATTATCGAGACTCCGATTACAGCCAATTTCCGCGAAGGGTTGACCGTTTTGCAGTATTTTATTTCCACTCACGGTGCACGTAAAGGCTTGGCGGATACGGCGTTAAAAACGGCTAACTCCGGTTACCTGACCAGGCGATTGGTGGATGTGGCGCAGGATTGCATTATTACAGAGCATGATTGTGAAACAGTTGATGGCGTTTATGTGTCGGCGCTTATGGAAGGCGGTGAAATTATCGAAACCGCCGGTGAGCGCGTGCTGGGCAGGGTCGCCTTGCATGAAATTAAAGATCCATTTACCGGTGAAGTCATCGTTAAAGCAAACGAAGAGATAGATGAAACTCTCGCTGAAAAGATTGACCATGCCGGTATTGAGCGGGTTAATATAAGATCAGTTTTAACTTGTCGTTCCAAACACGGTGTTTGTGCCAAGTGCTATGGACGTGATTTGGCTCATGGTCACCTGGTTAATATTGGTGAAGCGGTCGGTATCGTTGCTGCTCAGTCCATTGGTGAACCGGGTACGCAGTTGACCATGAGAACATTCCATATCGGTGGTACGGCGAAATTTGACGAACATTCCACCCTGGAAGCTCATCATGACGGGGTAATTAAGTTTGTTAATTTGAGTACAGTAAAAACCAGAGAAGGTGATCTCGTTGTTATGAAACGCAATGGCGAGGTTCACGTTCTGGATGAAAAGAAACGCAGTCGCGGCAAATACATCCTTTCTTACGGCGCTCATTTGAAAGTGGATGATAACAGCTCTGTTAAAAAAGGCCAGTTAATTGCCGAATGGGATCCTTTCTCCATTCCGATTTTGGCGGAAGTTGACGGAACGATTAAGTTCGACGACATTATCGAAGGAAAAACAATGCAGGAACAGGTTGATGAAGTCACCGGCCTGTCCCGTAAGATCATTGTTGAATTTAAAGGCGGTGATTTAAGACCGCGTGTTTCGATTAAAGATAGCAAGGGAAAAACCGCAAAACTGGCCGACTCGAATGCTGTTGCCCGTTATCTCTTGTCTGTAGGCGTAAATCTGGTTGTTTCTGAAGGTGATCAGGTTAAAGCTGGAGATATTGTTGCAAAAATTCCGCGTGAAACGACAAAAACAAAGGATATTACAGGAGGGTTGCCTCGTGTAGCCGAACTTTTCGAAGCTCGTAAGCCCAAAGATTTTGCTATTATAAGCGAAATCAGCGGTGTTGTTTCCTACGGTAAAGATGCCAAGGGAAAGCGAAAGATAATAGTAACCCCGGAAGTTGGAGAAGAGAAAGAATACCTTATTGCCAAGGGTAAACATATCAGTGTTCAGGAAGGAGATCAGGTTGAACCAGGCGACGCGTTGATGTCCGGTGTAAATAATCCTCATGATCTTCTATCCATAAAGGGTGAAAAAGAACTGGCTAGATATCTAGTTGATGAAGTGCAGGAAGTTTACCGTTTGCAGGGTGTCAAGATTAACGATAAACACATGGAAGTCATTGTTCGTCAGATGCTTCGCAGGGTTAAGGTCATGGATCCCGGAGATACAACGTTTATTGCCGATGAAAAAATAGAACGTTATCGCTTTCAGGAAGAAAACGAAAAGGTTGTAGCTCAGGGAGGTCGTCCTGCTGTCGGAGACCCAATGCTTTTGGGTATTACCAAGGCATCTCTCAGCACCCAGAGTTTTATTTCTGCAGCCTCCTTCCAAGAGACAACCAAAGTGCTCACGGAAGCCGCACTTTCCGGTAAAACCGATTATTTAAGAGGCCTTAAAGAAAACGTTATTATGGGTAGATTGATAACGGCTGGCACCGGTTTGGTGATGTACAGGAAATTGGGTATTAAGACAGCAGAGGAAGATGCTGAAGCATCTGCTGAATAAATTAAAATTTATTAAGAAAAAGCTTGACATAAGGATTTTGAACTGGTACGTACCACCGGTTCGCTGCCGGTAATAGCAATGCAAGAGCAGCGATTTATTTTAGGAGGAAAATGCCGACAATCAGTCAGTTGATCCGAAAAGGCCGGATTAAAGTAGAAAAGAAAACAAATACACCGGCGTTGGTTGGTTCGCCGCAGCGTCGCGGTGTTTGTGTTAGAGTTTACACAACGACACCCAAAAAGCCGAATTCAGCTTTGCGAAAAGTTGCCAGGGTTCGTCTTACAAGCGGTTATGAAGTTACCTCTTATATTCCAGGTATCGGTCACAATTTGCAAGAACATTCTGTTGTTCTGGTTCGCGGAGGCAGGGTTAAGGACTTGCCGGGTGTAAGATATCACGTTATCAGGGGTACGTTGGATACGGTAGGAGTTCAGGACCGCAAACAAGGTAGATCGAAGTACGGTGCAAAGAAGCCAAGCTAAATTGAACGGAGATAATTAAATGCCGAGAAGACGGGAAGTCGAAAAAAGAGATATTTTGCCCGATCCCAAGTTTAATAATAAACTGGTAGCAAAATTTGTTAATTCTTTATTGAAAAGAGGCAAGAAAAGCGTCGCGGAAAGTATTCTTTACGGGGCTTTTGATATTATCGAAAAGAGATTAAAAGAGCAACCGATTGAACTTTTCGAAAAGGCTGTAAATAACGTAAAACCGGTGATTGAGGTGAAATCAAGGCGCGTCGGCGGTTCCACTTATCAGGTGCCGACAGAAGTTGTGCCGTCCAGACGCACCGCGCTGGCCATTCGATGGCTGATATCGAATGCTCAGGAACGCGCGGAAAAAGCCATGCGTGAAAAGCTTGCCGGTGAGTTGATTGATGCCGCAAATAACAGGGGTGGAGCGATCAAGAAAAAAGAAGCTGTGCATAAAATGGCTGAAGCCAATAAGGCTTTTGCCCATTATAAATTTTAGGAACTAAAATAAAACGATAAGGAAACCAACCATTCAAAGTTAAGGAGGAAAGGTGAGATGGCAAAGAAAAAATTTGAAAGGACTAAGCCGCATTTAAATATAGGAACAATCGGTCACGTGGATCATGGCAAGACCACGTTAACGGCCGCAATTACCAAATATCTGGCAAAGAAGGGGCTGGCGGAATTCCGCGCTTTTGATTCGATTGATAATGCCCCCGAAGAAAAAGAACGCGGCGTTACCATCAACATTTGCCACGTGGAATACGAAACGGATAAAAGACATTACGCCCATGTCGATTGTCCCGGCCATGCCGACTATATCAAAAACATGATTTCCGGCGCCGCCCATATGGACGGAACGATTCTGGTCGTTGCCGCTTCCGACGGTCCCATGCCTCAGACCCGTGAACATATCCTCCTTGCACGTCAGGTGCAGGTTCCTTACATTGTCGTTTATCTTAATAAAGTTGATCTGGTTGATGATCCCGAACTTTTGGATCTGGTTGAACTCGAACTCAGAGAACTTTTGACCCAGTATGAATTCCCCGGTGATGAAATTCCCATTATCCGCGGTTCCGCGCTGAAAGCGCTGGAAGCCGATGATATCAATTCCCCCGATGTGAAAAGCATTGAGGAACTGATGAATGCCGTTGATAACTATATACCTGAGCCCAAACGCGATACGGATAAACCTTTCCTGATGCCGGTCGGTGACGTTTTCACCATTTCCGGCCGTGGCACGGTTGTTACGGGCAGAGTAGATAGAGGTATTGTCAAGGTTGGTGAAGATGTTGAAATCATCGGAATCAGGCCAACCATCAAGACGGTTGTTACCGGTGTGGAAATGTTCCGCAAAACTCTTGATGAAGGTCGTGCAGGTGACGACGTCGGTTTGTTGATCCGCGGCATCAAACGCGAAGAAGTTGAAAGAGGCCAGGTTGTGGCCAAACCCGGTTCCATTACTCCCCATACCAAATTTGAAGCGGCTGTTTACGTTCTGACCAAAGAAGAAGGTGGACGTCATACCCCGTTCTTCTCCGGTTACCGTCCGCAGTTTTATTTCCGTACGACGGACGTGACGGGTGTTGCCACGCTTCCTGAAGGTGTGGAAATGGTTATGCCCGGTGATAACGTCAATATGACGATTGAGTTGATTACCCCGATCGCTATGGAACAGCAATTGAGATTCGCTATTCGTGAAGGTGGAAGAACAGTAGGTGCCGGAGTCGTAAGCAAAGTTATTGAATAGAAACAGGAAGCAGGTTATTTGACCAATGAAAGAACAAAAGATTAGAATTCGCCTTAAAGCTTACGATTATAAACTGTTGGATCGTTCTGTAGAGGAAATAGTGGAAACAGCGAAAAAGACCGGTGCGCGTGTTGCCGGCCCCATTCCTATTCCTACGGAAATCAATAAGTATTGCGTAAATCGCTCACCTCATGTTGATAAAAAGTCTCGCGAGCAGTTTGAAATCAGAACACATAAAAGATTGGTTGATATCGTCGGGCCTACCCAAGCCACAGTGGATGCTTTGATGAAACTGGATCTTTCCGCTGGGGTGGATGTGGAAATAAAAGCGTAGGCATGTTTTTCGATTTTTTAAGGATGACGTCGGAGTGACGCCATCCTTAAATAGATTGTTTTTTACTTTATAAAAAAAGTTGGAATATCAGATGAGTAATGGAATTATAGGAAAAAAAATAGGAATGACCCAGGTATTTGCCGAAGACGGAGCCGCGGTCGGTGTTACCGCCATTGAGGTCGAACCATCGGTTGTTTTGCAGGTAAAAACAAAAGAGAAAGATGGTTATGATGCCGTTCAGGTTGGCTATGGCCGTACCAAACAGAAAAATGTCACCAAGCCCCGGCAAGGTCATTTTAATAAGGCCAATAAAGGATTCTTCCGTTGTGTGAAAGAATTTCAGGTGCAATCTGAAAAATACGAGGTGGGACAGGAAATTACCGCTGATATGTTCAAGATTGGCGACTATGTTGATGTTGTCGGGACCTCCAAGGGTAAAGGATTCCAGGGCGTCGTTAAAAGACATGGTTTTGGCGGTGGCAGGGCAACTCATGGATCAATGTTCCATCGGGCGCCCGGCTCCATTGGCGCCAGTGCGGATCCCGCGCGTGTATTTAAAGGAACAAAAATGGGTGGTCAGATGGGCAATGTTCGTAAGACTATCCAGAATTTGCAGGTATGGCAGGTTCGCCCCGATAGAAATTTGCTTTTATTGAAAGGGGCTGTTCCCGGAAGTAAGAACGGTTTTCTATTAATTAAAAAAGCCAAGAAAAAGAGTGCTTAAGTCACATCTGGAGTTATAGACATGGCAGTTGCGGATGTTTTTGATATTCAAAAGAAGAAAGTTGCTGAAGTTGATTTGAATGATGCCATATTCGGCGCTGAAGTCAACGAAGCCGTCATATACGATGTTGTTAAAATGCAATTAGCCTCGCGCCGTTCAGGCACTGCCTCTACTAAAACAAGAAGCGATGTCAGCGGCGGCGGGAAAAAACCATGGCGTCAAAAAGGCACCGGACGGGCAAGAGCGGGAACAACGAGATCGCCCATATGGCGGGGCGGGGGAATTGTTTTTGGTCCGCATCCCCGGGATTATTCCTACAGCATACCCAAAAAGGTGCGAAAAAAAGCTTTAATATCCGCTTTGAGTATGAAATTCAAAGAAAACAAAATGTTGATTTTGAAAGATTTTCCTATGGAAAAAATCAGTACGCGTGCCTTTAAAAATGTTGTTGATCTCTTTGATCTCAAAAAAGCGCTTTTTGTTTTGGCTGATAATAATGAAATTTTATTAAAGTCGTCACGAAATATTAAAAATGTAAAAATGGTCAGGTCAGAGGGCATTAATGTTTATGATATTTTAAATCATGAACATTTAATCCTTCTTGAACCCTCTGTAAAAAAGATTGAGGGAGCATTGCTGGTATAATGGAACTAAATAAAGTTGTTAAGAAATTATTGATTACGGAAAAAAGCACGGCAGCGCGGGAGACGACGAATAAATATTTTTTTGAAGTCGATCGCAGAGCAAACAAAGTGGAAATAACAAACGCGGTGGAGAAGCTTTTCAAAGTAAAGGTTGTTGACGTTCGCGTTATGCACGTTTTGGGAAAAAAGAAGAGAATGGGAAGAGTCGTGGGGCAAAAGATTTCCTGGAAAAAAGCGATAGTGACTTTAGCTGCCGGCAACAGTATCGAATTTGCCGAAGGCGTATAAGAATTGGTTTAAGGACTGGACTAATGGGAATTATTAAATATAAACCAACATCACCGGGTAGAAGGTTTCAGAGTGTTTCGGACTTTGCGGAGATTACATCTACCAAGCCGGTGAAAAGATTGTTGAGGCCTTTGAAGAAAAAAGGCGGCCGCAATAGCTATGGCAGGATTACAGCTCGTTTTATAGGCGGTGGTCATAAACAGAAATACAGAGTGATAGATTTTTGCCGCGATAAAGCTGATATTCCTGCAAAAGTCGCCGCAATTGAATATGATCCGAATAGAACGGCAAGAATTGCTTTGCTCAACTATCGGGACGGAGAAAAGAGATATATTGTTGCGCCGGCGCAGGTTAATGTCGGAGATGTTCTGTTTAGTGGCGATAAATCCGATATTAAACCGGGGAATGCTGTGCCCTTAAAGAATATACCTTTGGGGTCCTTAATTCATAATGTGGAATTGAAGGTTGGCCGCGGCGGACAATTGATCAGATCTGCCGGAGCCTACGGTCAGTTAATGGCAAAAGAAGATAATTATGCTCAGGTTCGGCTTCCTTCGGGCGAAGTGCGTAAGATATTTATTGACTGCATGGCGACCATCGGACAGGTGGGAAACAACGAGCATGAAAATATCAGTATCGGCAAGGCCGGAAGAACACGCTGGTTGGGCAAAAAACCGCATAATAGAGGCGTTGTAATGAATCCCGTTGATCATCCCATGGGTGGAGGCGAAGGCAAATCTTCAGGCGGCAGACATCCATGTACGCCCTGGGGCATACCGACAAAGGGACATAAAACAAGGAAAAACAAGAGAACAGATAAGTATATCATTAAGAGAAGAGGTAAATAAGCGTGGCGCGTTCGATCAAAAAAGGTCCATATATTGAAGAAAGGTTGCTGGCTAAAATCAGAAAAATGGAGGCCGAAGGCAATAAGAATGTCATAAAGACTTGGTCACGGCGTTCAACGATAACACCGGAACTCATCGGTTACACTTTTGCCGTGCATAATGGGAAAAAATTCATTCCGGTTTACGTCACGGAAAATATGGTGGGGCATAAACTGGGTGAATTTGCGCCGACAAGAGTTTTTTATTCACATTCAGGAGATCGTAAGACAAAAGTCCACGCTTAGAGATATTCCGAAGGTATAGAGGATAAACATGGAAGCAAAAGCTGTTGCAAAACATATAAGAATGTCATCACAGAAAGTAAAGATTGTGGTTGACTTAATCAGAGGAAAAAAGGTGCAGGAAGCGCGTAATATCCTTCTTTTCACCAGAAAATATGCGGCGGGTGTTGTTGCAAATGTGCTGAAATCAGCTGTTGCCAATGCCGCCCAGAATCCTAACATTGACGAAAATACACTTTATGTAAAAGAAATCTTCGTCGATCAAGGACCTGCGTTAAAACGCTGGAGGGCAAGAGCACAGGGAAGAGCGGCAGGCATTAAAAAGAGAAGTTCACATATCACAGTTATTTTGGATGAAATGTAAGGAGGTATATATTGGGTCAGAAAGTTAACCCGGTTGGATTACGATTAGGCTACATCAAGAAGTGGCAATCAGTATGGTTCACCGATAAAAAATATAGCGAAGTGCTGCATGAGGATTTACAGATCAGAAAGTATCTGAAGAAGAAACTGTATCATGCAGGAATTTCTAAGATCGAAATTGAAAGAGCGGCGAATAAGGCAAAAGTTAATATTTACGCTGCCCGACCGGGTGTAATCATCGGAAAAAAAGGTTCCGAGATCGAAAAGCTGAAATCGGACGTGGAAAAATATACGCAGGCGGAAATTATCATCAATATTTTAGAAATACGCAAACCGGAAGTGGATGCCCAACTGGTTGCGGAAAACGTCGCGATGCAGTTGGAGAAAAGAGTCGCGTTTCGCCGCGCAATGAAAAAGTGTGTTGGGTATGCATTAAAATTTGGCGCCAAGGGAATAAAGATAGCATGTTCCGGAAGACTGGGCGGCGCGGAAATGTCTCGTTCGGAGTGGTACCGGGAAGGCCGGGTGCCATTGCATACGTTGCGGGCGGACATTGATTATGGATTTACTGAGGCCAATACGGCTTATGGATTGATAGGGGTTAAGGTCTTTATTTTCCACGGAGAAATTTTGCCGACTAAGGATAAAAAATAATACATTCCTGCCAGCCGGTTTATTTGTCCGGCTTATACCGGCTAAGGAATTATGTAGTTAGGAACAACTGGAGTTTTAGCTTATGTTAATGCCGAAGAGGGTAAAATACAGAAAATTGCAGAAAGGCCGAATGGGGGGCAAAGCAACCAGAGGAAGCTCGATCGCGTTTGGCGAATATGGGTTACAGGCGGCTGAATGCGGCTGGATTACTTCCCGGCAGATTGAAGCGGCGCGTGTTGCCATGACCCGTCATGTCAAGCGTGGCGGAAGAATCTGGATCCGGGTATTTCCCCATAAATCCATTACGAAAAAACCCGCCGAAACTCGTATGGGTAAAGGAAAGGGCGCTCCGGAAGGATGGGTGGCCGTGGTTAAACCCGGTTCGGTTCTTTATGAAATGGAAGGCGTATCGAAAGATGTTGCGAAAGAGGCCTTCCGCCTGGCAGCGCACAAATTGTCCATAGCGACTAAATTTTTATCCAGGGAGATATCTGATGAAAATTAACGAAATCAGAGCTCTCGATATAAACGGGCTCAAACAAAAAATAGCTGAATTAAGCGAAGAACTTTTTCGATTAAAGATTCGACATGCATCCGGGCAATTGGAATCAACAGTGATGCTGAAGCGCTTCCGCAAGGATATTGCCCGTGTCAACACCGTGTTGAAAGAAAAGGAGGCTGCAGGTTAACAGATGGCTGAAAGTGGAAATAAGCGCACTATTAAGGGCGTAGTTATAAGTAATAAGATGGATAAAACAATCGTGGTTAAAGCCGAACGTTTAGTGAAGCATCCTGTTTTTCATAAATATGTGCGTAAACATGTAAAATATAAGGCTCATGATGAACAGAATCAGAGTAAATTGGGAGACACTGTTTTAATTATTGAGTCCCGGCCGTTGAGTAAGGAAAAACGCTGGCGGATGCTGGAAATTCTGGAGAAAGCAAAATAGCAAGTCGTTCGAAGAGGATTTTTTTATGATTCAGATGCAGACCATACTAAATGTTGCGGATAATTCCGGCGCCAAAAAGGTTGCCTGTATCAAGGTGCTGGGAGGATCGAAGCGGCGTTATGCGAGCTTGGGAGATGTTATCGTGGTTTCAGTCAAGGAAGCGATCCCAAACTCCAAAGTTAAAAAAGGCGACGTAATCAAAGCGGTTATCGTGCGCACCGTTAAGGAAGTTAAAAGACCGGATGGGTCTTATCTTAAGTTTGATGATAACTCGGCGGTTTTGATTTCAAATCAGATGGAACCAGTCGGAACAAGAATTTTTGGGCCTGTAGCCCGTGAATTAAGGGCAAAGCAGTTCATGAAAATTATATCTCTGGCACCGGAAGTCTTATAGAGAGGGAAAAAATGAGTTTAAGCAAATTGAAAAAAGGGGATATGGTTAAAGTTCTTGCCGGCAAGGATAAAGGCAAGACCGGTAAGGTGTTGACAGTTATCCCGGAGAAAAACAGAATAGTCATAGAGAAGGTTAATCTGATTAAGAAACATAAAAGACCTGATCAAAAAAGCAAAGGCGGTATCGTAGAAAAAGAAGGGGCGATTCATATTTCTAAAGCGGGATTATTTTGTAATAAATGCAATGCCGCCGTTAGGATAAAGAGCAAACAGCTCGATGATGGAAAGAAAATACGCATCTGCAGCAAGTGCGGCGACGTAATTTAATGTGGGTTAAATTAAAATGGCAAGATTAAAAGATTATTATTTGAAAAAAGTTGTTCCGGCTCTGATCAAGGAATTTAATTATAAAAATCCGATGCAGGTGCCCAAAATGGAAAAGATCGTCATCAATATGGGTCTTGGCGAAGCCATTTCCAATGTCAAAATCATTGATGGCGCTGTGCAGGAACTGGCCGCGATTACGGGACAAAAACCGGTCATCAACAAAGCAAAGAAATCCATAGCGACATTTAAGCTGAGGCAGGGCATGCCCGTTGGTTGTTCGGTTATCCTGAGAAAAAATCACATGTATGAATTTTTTGATCGTCTGGTCAACGCGGCTCTGCCCAAGGTCAGGGATTTTCGCGGCATATCGCCGAATGCGTTTGACGGCAGGGGAAATTTTTCTATCGGTTTGCAGGAACAGATTATTTTCCCTGAAATTGAATATGATAAAGTTGAAAAAATAAAAGGAATGAATATCACCATCGTGACGACGGCAAAAACCGATAATGAAGCACGGTTTTTACTGAAGATGATGGGGGTGCCTTTCAAGCAATAAATTAACGGAGCTCCGGAGGTATTTTGAGTGGCTAAGAAGTCATTGATAGCGAAGGCGAAAAGAGAAAATAAATTTTCGGTCAGGGAATATAACCGCTGCCCGCTTTGCGGACGGCCGCGAGCATATTACAGAAAATTTGATATGTGCAGAATCTGTTTGCGCAAACTCTCTTTGCACGGAGAGCTTCCCGGAGTAATTAAATCGAGTTGGTAACTTCAGTTTAAGGAGAAAAAAGCATGGGGATGACGGATCCTATTGCCGATATGTTAACTAGAATAAGAAACGCGAATAAAGCTCGTTTCAAAACGGTCAATGTTAATATGTCCCAGATGAATGTTAACATTGCAAAAGTATTGAAGAAAGCTGGATATATCAGTAATTATGATAAAGTGAAAAGTGAAAAAAGCCAGCAGATGTTGGAAATAATCCTTAAATATCCGGATGCCAAGCGTACGGTGATCACAGGTATTAAAAGAATCAGCAAACCGGGACGCAGGGTTTATGTTCCTTCCGACAGTATCCCGAAGGTATTAAACGGTCTTGGAATTTCTATTCTCTCAACTTCAAAGGGCGTCATTACTGATGCGGAAGCCAGGGAATTGAATGTCGGCGGTGAAATTCTTTGTAACGTTTGGTAATTTGAATAAATGATATTAAGCAGGAGTGCTTTCTCATGTCGAGAATAGGTAAAAAAATAATAACTTTCCCCAAGAATGTTAAAATCAGCCAGGGTAACGGCTTGGTTAAAGTGGAAGGTCCCAAAGGGACGCTGTCTTCCAAATTGCCTGAAGGAATCACCATCAAAATTGGCGACGGCAATGTGGTGGTTGAAAGAAACTCTGATGAATTACGTGTTCGGTCTTTTCACGGATTGACAAGAACCCTGGTAGGAAACATGGTGACGGGTGTTACGACCGGCTTTGAAAAGAAACTGGAGATATCCGGCGTCGGTTACAGGGCCGAATTTGCCGATAAGACTTTAAAGTTTATTCTGGGTTTTTCCGGTCCGGTGCAGTACGATGTTCCCAAAGGAATAGATGTGAAGATAGACAAACAGGTCAGTTTGGTCGTTTCCGGTATCGATAAGGAATTAGTCGGCAGAGTTGCCGCGGAAATCAGAGCGTTGAAAAAACCGGAGCCTTACAAAGGCAAAGGCATAAAATATGCTGATGAATATATCAAGCGCAAGGCCGGCAAGTCGGCGAGCGCTTAATTAAGTAAAATTTATTACAGCCGTAAAGAGGTAGAACATTGGCTTCCAAAAAGACATTAAAAATAAGAGAGAAAAGAGAAAAAAGAACAAGGTCAAAACTTGTCGGAACACAGGAAAAGCCTCGTCTTTCCGTATTCCGGAGTGATAGGCATATCTATGCTCAGGCCATCAATGATACTAAGGCGGCTACCTTGGCAACGGCATCCACTCTGTGCAAAGAAGTAGCAAAGAAAATTAAAGACAAAAACAAGGTTGATGTCGCCAGGGAAGTAGGCAAATTAATCGCAGAGCGATTAAAAGCCAAGGGAATTGATAAGGTGGTTTTTGATAGAGGGAGATTTCTTTACCACGGACGCGTGAAGGCATTGGCAGAAGGCGCAAGAGAAAGCGGTCTGAAATTTTAAATTTATTAAATAATAATCGATAATAAAAGGAAAAATCTTTGGATAAGAAAGAAATGAAAGATGTGGAATACCTTGACCGGGTTGTTGCCATCAACAGAACGGCAAAAGTGGTCAAGGGTGGCAGGCGTTTTCGTTTCAGCGCCATTGTGGTCATAGGCGATGGCAAGGGAATGATCGGGACGGGATTGGGTAAAGCTCATGAAGTGCCGGAAGCTATTCGCAAGGGCATGGACATGGCCAAGAAAAACATGGTGAAGGTTGCCATTGTGGACAGGACGATTCCTTATGAAGTAATCGGTCGCGCCGGCGCAGGCAAAGTTCTGCTGAAACCGGCGTCAGAAGGAACCGGTTTGATTGCCGGCGGCGCTGTAAGAGCGGTGCTGGAAGTCGCGGGCGTCCATAATATCTTGACAAAATGCCTGGGGTCCCATAATCCGCATAACCTGGTGAAAGCTACTCTTGAAGGCCTTTGTCAGTTGAAGAATCCAGAGGAAATTGCGGCGCAAAGAGGAAAGTAGTCCTGTCAACCATACGATGAGGTGGATTAGCGTGGGTAAGATGTTAAAAATAAAAAAAGTGAAAAGTGAAATAGGCCGTCCTGAAAAGCAGAGAAAGGTTTTAAGAGGATTGGGTCTGAATAAATTAAACAGCACTGTAACTTTAGCGGATACTCCGCAGACGCGCGGTATGATAAATAAAGTTATTCATTTAGTTTCTGTGGAAGAGTCAAAGGAGTAGTATATGGATCTGGGTACGCTTACGGCTCCTGCCGGTGCGACAAAAAAAAGGAAACGCGTGGGACGCGGTGACGCGTCCGGTCACGGCGGAACATCCGGCAAAGGTAATAAGGGACAGAAGGCCCGCTCAGGTGGGAAGGTAAGACCCGGATTTGAAGGTGGACAGATGCCGATGGCCCGCCGCTTGCCCAAACGGGGGTTCCGCAATCCTTTCCGTGAAAAATTTGTTGCGGTAAATATTATGGACTTGTGCCGTAAATTCACGAAAGGAGCCGTCATTGATGAAGCAGCTCTTTTGCAAAGCGGCATTGTAAAGAAAAAAGGCAGCAACATTAAAATTTTAGCCAAGGGAGAAATTAATTTCCCCGTGACTTTAAAAATAACTAATATCAGTCAGGCCGCGAAAAATAAAATTGCCGCCGCCGGTGGTTCCATAGAAGAGGTAATATAATTTGTTAGAAGGACTGGGCACTGCTACCAAAATTCCGGAATTGCAAAGAAGGATTCTATTCACCGTCCTTCTTTTAGGTGTTTATCGGATCGGTGTATATATTCCCACTCCGGGCATTGATAATATCGCTTTATTAGCTTATTTTGAGCATGCCAAAGGTTCCTTATTTGGTTTAATGGATATGTTTGCCGGTGGCGCTTTCAGTCATTTTTCAATTTTTGCTCTGGGCATCATGCCCTATATCAGTTCTTCAATTATTTTGCAGTTGTTAACCATTGCGGTTCCCCATCTGGAAAGGCTTTCCAAAGAGGGAGAATCGGGGCGGCGTAAAATTACGCAATACACCCGCTACGGAACGGTTCTTTTAAGTATGATTCAGGGTTTTGGTATTGCTTTTGGCTTGCAGCAGATGAGTGGTCCCTCGGGGGCTCCGATTGTTTTGCAATCGGGTTGGTCGTTTATAATCCTGACCGTTATCACGTTGACTTCCGGTACCGCCTTTATCATGTGGCTGGGTGAAACCATTACGGAAAAGGGCATCGGCAACGGCATATCGCTGATCATTTTTGCCGGTATTATTTGTCGAATCCCCGCTGCAGTTGGTAATACATACAGATTGGCTACCGCCGGTGAACTGGGCGTACTGGTCATTTTATTAATTGTTTTATTAATGGTGGCGGTGGTCGGCGCGATCGTTTTTGTTGAAGGCGGACAGCGTCGCATTCCGGTGCAATATGCCAAGAGAATAGTTGGGCGTAAGATGTATGGCGGTCAGACCACACATCTGCCTTTGAAGATAAATACGTCTGGTGTTATTCCTCCGATTTTTGCCTCTTCATTGATTATGTTTCCGGCAACCATTGCCAATTTTGCGCCGCAGGGCTGGATGCAGAATATTGCCGGGCATTTAAAACCGGGTCATTTAGTTTATGAAATTCTTTATGTGGCATTCATCTTTTTCTTTTGTTTCTTTTATACTGCTGTGACCTTTAAACCCGATGATGTTGCCGAGAATATGAAAAAATTCGGCGGTTATGTTCCGGGAATCAGGCCGGGCAAAAAGACAGCTGAATATATTGAAAACATACTGGAGAGACTGACTTTCAGCGGAGCCATTTATGTTTCCGCGGTTTGTGTGCTTCCGAGCGTATTGATTTCTCAGCTGAATGTTCCTTTCTATTTTGGTGGAACGGCGCTCTTGATTGTTGTTGGTGTTGCAATGGATACGGCAAGTCAGGTCGAATCGCATTTACTGACAAGGCAGTACGAAGGATTCATGAAGAAGGGGCATATAGTCCGCAGAAGATAACGGAAGATTGGTTATTAATAATAATGGTAATTTTGAAGCTTCCGGATGAAATTGAAAAAGCAAGAGCAAGTAATCGTATCGTTGCAGAGGTTTTAAGTAAACTCAGGGAAAAAGTAAAACCGGGTGTTAGAACAAGGGATCTGGATAAATTTGCCGAAGAAACAGCCCAGAGACGAGGAGCAAAGCCGGCGTTTAAAGGTTATCATGGTTATCCGTATTCCCTTTGTATATCGATAAACGAAGTAGTTGTACACGGAATGCCTTCAGAGCGTATATTGGAAGAAGGCGATATTGTAGGCTTGGATTTTGGCGTTGACTATCAGGGATTTTTCGGTGACGCGACAATAACATTGCCGGTAGGTAAAGTTTCCGAAAAAGCCTCAAGACTGATGCAGGTTACCGAGCAGAGTTTGTATGCTGGTATCGCACAAGCGAAGGATGGCAACAGACTGGGTGATATATCCGCTGCAGTTCAATCTACTGTAGAGGATGCCGGTTATTCGGTGGTTCGGGATTTTGTTGGTCACGGAATTGGTAAAGATCTGCATGAAGAGCCGCAGATTCCCAATTTCGGGAAAAAAGGACGAGGAGTAGAACTCAAAAAAGGTATGATTTTGGCCATTGAGCCGATGGTAAATGCCGGGAAATATAAAGTCAAGGTTTTACCGGATGGCTGGACAGTGGTTACGGAGGATGGAAGTTTATCGGCTCATTTCGAGCACTCGGTGGCGATAACTGAGAACGGACCGGACATATTAAGTAAATTGAATTAATGATTTTCTTAATTTGACAGGTGAAAGTTAAGCAAGACAGATAAAAAGTATGGCCAAAGAGGAAGCAATAGAAGTTGAAGGTCGGGTTATTGAGCCATTACCTAATGCAATGTTCAGGGTAGAGCTTGAGAACGGTCACAAGGTATTAGCTCATATATCCGGTAAAATGCGCATGCATTTTATCAAGATATTGCCGGGGGACAAAGTGACGGTGGAACTTTCTCCTTATGATTTGACCCGGGGAAGAATTACTTACAGGACTAAGTAAAAAATATTTTTTTACTGAGAATAAGGAGTTAAAATCGTGAAAGTAAGATCGTCAGTGAAAAAAATATGTGAGAAATGCAAAATTGTCAAACGCAAGGGCGTTTTGCGCGTTATCTGCGAAAACCCCAAGCATAAGCAGCGTCAGGGCTAGTTTTTTACATTCAGGAGGTTTATAGGTGGCACGAATTTCAGGTGTTGATTTACCGAAAAATAAAAGAATGGAAGTTGCTTTAACTTATATTTATGGTATCGGCAAAACAAGGGCAAAGCAAATCCTGAAAGATTCGGGTGTCAACCCGGATACAAAAACTGACGAACTGGCCGACTCCGAAATATCGGCGATCAGAGGTATCATCGATAAAGAGGGTAAGGTGGAAGGCGATCTGCGCCGTGAAGTATCCATGTCAATCAAACGTCTGATGGATATTGGCGCTTACCGGGGATTGCGGCACCGTAAGGGACTTCCCGTCAGAGGACAGCGGACGCACACCAATGGAAGAACCAGAAAAGGTCCACGGCGCGCTATTGCAGGCAAGAAAAAGTAATTTGGAGGCATAATGGCTAAGGCAGTCAGAAAAACTGGCAAAAAGAAAGAAAAGAAAAATATTACCGATGGCATTGCTCATATTCAATCCACGTTTAACAATACAATTGTTACGATAACGGATTTGAGCGGTAATGTCATTGCATGGTCGTCATCCGGACTACAGGGCTTCAAGGGTTCACGCAAAAGCACTCCTTTTGCCGCACAAATGGCTGCGGAAGATGTAGTGCGTAAAGCCAAGGAGCAGGGAATGCGCCGGGTGCAGGTATATATAAAAGGTCCCGGATCCGGAAGAGAATCGGCTCTGCGTTCATTGCAGATTGCCGGGCTCACGATTACTCTGATTCGCGACGTGACGCCTGTTCCGCACAACGGTTGCCGGCCGCCGAAACGCCGCAGAGTATAGTGGAATAATAAACGATTAATAATTTAGATAATAAGGGAGGCTTTTTTGGCAAGATATACGGATTCCTCATGCAGGTTGTGTCGACGTGAAGGATTAAAACTATTTTCTAAAGGCGACAGATGCTATTCGGAAAAATGTTCCTTTGAAAGAAGGGATTATGTTCCGGGAGATCATGGTCAGACGCATAAAAAGCAGCGTTCTGATTATGGTGTACAATTACGCGAAAAGCAAAAGCTCAAGAGAATGTACGGGCTTTTGGAAAAGCAGTTTAGAGGCTATTTTGAAAAGGCCGATAAGCAAAAGGGTATCACAGGAACAAATTTGCTTCTGCTTTTGGAAAGAAGAATGGACAACATGATATTCCGCATGGGATTTGCTAATTCCAGAATTGAGGCAAGACAGTTAATCAGTCATGGCCATTTTCTCATTAATGGCAAGCCGTTAAATATTCCATCATATTTGCTTAAAGCCGGAGATGAAGTTTCTGTTAAAGAAGGAAGCCGTAAGGTAACCCGTATAATGGGATCCATTGAAACGGTGGCAAGACGTGGTGTTCCTCATTGGCTGGAATTGGATAAGGATAACTTCAAGGCCTCCGTTAAAATGCTGCCTGTGCGGGAAGATTTGACAATGCCTATACAGGAACAACTTGTTGTCGAACTTTATTCGAAGTAATAATATAAACTGTTTTATAAACCAGCTACTAAAGGATGGGCTTAATTATGCAAAGGAACTGGTCAAGTTTGATTCGTCCCAAGCGTATTGATGTTGACGAAGCGACTCATACGAATTCATATGGAGAGTTTGCCATTCAGCCTCTGGAAAGAGGTTTTGGTATAACTTTAGGAAATGCGTTAAGAAGAATGTTGCTTTCTTCTATTCAGGGTTGTGCTATTGTCTCAGCGAAGATTGATGGCGTGTTGCACGAATTTTCAACGGTACCCGGAGTTAAAGAAGATGTAACAGATATTATTTTGAACTTAAAAGGTGTTCGCTTTAAAATGGGGTCGGCGCAATCAAAAGAAGTCACTATTGATGTGAGCCGTGTCGGAAACATAACGGCAGCCGATATTGTGACAGACGGTACCGTTGAGGTTCTGAATCCTGATCATCATATTGCGACAATATCCAGCGGTTCTTTTAAGGCAAAATTAACCGTTAAAATGGGTAAGGGCTACATGCCGGCCAAGAAGGAACTGGACATTGACCAGCCTAAAGGAACGATTAATATTGACGCTATTTTTTCACCGGTTAAAAAAGTTAATTATGTCGTTTCCTATGCGCGCGTAGGCCAAATTGCCGATTATGATAAACTGACTCTGGAAGTCTGGACAGATGGCAGTGTAAAACCGGAAGACGCGATTGCTTATTCCGCGAAAATATTAAAACAGCAGTTAGATGTGTTTATTAACTTCGAGGAAGTTGAAGAAGAAATTATACCCGAAAAACTCGACGAACAGGATAATGTAAGTAAAGTTCTGTCACGTTCGGTGGAAGATCTGGAGCTTTCCGTTCGTTCAGCCAATTGCCTGAAGAATGCGGGAATCAACACCATTGGCGAATTGGTGAAGAAGACAGAAGCGGAAATGCTCAAGACAAAGAATTTCGGGCGCAAATCATTAAGCGAAATAAAAGATATTCTCGGCGAATATGATCTTACTTTTGGAATGGATTTTGATTCCAAAAAATAGAAAATTAATTTTTAATTTAATCAGTCAGGAAAGGAAGACATAAGCGATGCACCACGGTAAAGCGGGCAGTAAACTGGGCAGAACTTCCAGCCATAAGGAAGCGATGCTTCGTAATATGGTGACTTCTGTTATAAAACATGAACGTATCCGTACGACGGACATGAAGGCGAAAGAATTAAGAAAACTAGCCGAGAAGATGATTACTTTAGGCAAAAGAGGAACCTTGCATGCGCGCCGTCAGGCTTTGGCTGTTGTTCGGGATGAAGCCATGGTTGGCAAACTTTTTGGCGAACTTACCGAACGTTATCGCAACCGCGAAGGAGGATACACAAGAATCGTCAAGGCTGGTTATCGTTACGGCGATAACGCTCCTGTTTCCATTTTGGAATTTATTCCTGACGAGAAAAAAAAGGAAAAGGCAAAACCAAAGACCAAAGCGAAATCAAAAGCAAAAGAAAAGACAGCTGAGTAGCTTGTTTATACATTAGAAAATAAAAAAGGCAGGGTTTTAACCCTGCCTTTTTTATTGTTGTTTTTTAGCGGCAAAGAATGTATTTACTTAACAAATGTTTTTATGGATGTCCTTTGATTGATTGTTTGCTAATTTGCAAATTAAAAGTGGTGGAGGTTTTATTATGGCAGAAAAAAAGATTGGCGAAGTAATGAAGTTTTTTGCGAAACCTTCCGTTGCCGCGGTAAAGATCATGGAAGGTGAAGTGGTGGTAGGCGACAGCATAAAATTCTACGGACACACGACCGAATTTACGGATGTTATCCAATCCATGGAAGTGGATAATAAATCGGTACAAAAGGCTGTAGCCGGCGAGTTCATCGGTATTAAAGTTTCCGATCGCGTGCGGCCGGGTGACGAGGTATTCAAGATCATTCCGGATTAATTATACCATTCCTAAATCAAAGCGCTATTTTTGTTGGCGTCGTTGTTGGCTTCCTCAACGTATGTATAATACGCCTCGTCGCCTCAATATCATCTTTGATTTAGAAATGGTATTCGAGATAAGCGATTGAGGTCTTACGTTATTGAAACCACGCGTTTGAAGGATATTCTCTCACTACCGGAATCTTTAATTTTCAAATTTATAATTTTATGCTAATTTACAAGATTAGATCGTTAAAAATCTATTTTCATTAAAGTAATGACTCTATTATGTCGACAATCGTTGTGTCGTTATGATCGCATTAGATTAAATTAATCTATGATGGTAATAAGAACGAGAACATAGGAGATTGTTATGTAATATGGCAACAAATAAGAATGATAATCATATGCAAAAAGAACATGCTCAGAAGCGCGCAGACCAAATCTTTGCTTTTCGCAATGAGTTGGCAAGTCTTGAGCAAGCCGGTGTATTAATTGTTGCTGAAGATCAGAAAAAACAACTTACTGCTTATCATGATGAAGTTCTAAAAAATCTGGCAAGTCAATTTGATGTTGATACAAGCAGTGTTCAAAAACAATTGTCCTGGGGCATGCGGATCATATCATTTCTTGGCGCTGCCGCAATTTCCGCCGCGGTATTCTTTTTCTTTTACCGTTTTTGGGGGTTGATTACAACGCCCCTGCAAGTAATAATATTGATCGCGTCGCCGATATTGGCGACTTTAGGAGTTGAACTTTCAGCCAGGAAAGAAAAAACTCTGTACTTCGCTACTATTGTGGGTTTGGTGGCATTCGCCTGTTTCGTTCTTAATCTGAGCGTATTAGGAACGATATTCAATATTATACCATCGCCGAATGCCTTTCTTGCATGGTCTGTCTTTGCCCTGATTCTGGCATATACATATGGACTTAAAATACTTCAGATAGTCGGCATCCTGTGTCTTATGGGTTATCTTTCGGCGGAAGCTGGTACATGGAGCGGATGCTATTGGCTGTCGTTCGGTGAACGTCCGGAGAACTTCATTATTTCAGGTATTGTATTATTCGGCATATCATTTATCCCGCATAAAAAATATTCCGATTTCCCTTTTATGTACCGTTTCTTCGGACTACTGGCAGTGTTTATTTCTATTCTCAGCTTGGCCGAATGGGGTATGAGTAGTTATTTCTTGATACCAGCCGAACAGGTAGAGCATATATATCAGGTGGCCAGTTTTATAATTGCGGGTCTTGTAATATGGCTTGGAATAAAGAAGCAATGGCCGGCAATAACCAATCTAGGTGCTACTTTTTTCGCAATCTATCTTTATACCAAATTTTATGATTGGTGGTGGAAATTGATGCCCAAGTATCTTTTCTTTCTTATCATGGGACTAGTGGCGGTTTTTTTGCTCTTATTGCTAAAAAAACTGCGGGCGCTTTCGGAGGTAAGGACATGAAGAAATACGGTTTAATTATGGTCATTGCATTGCCTTTACTGGTTAATGCTTTTGTAATAAGCGGAGTTTTTTATAATCGGGCGGGACAACCCAAAGGGCAAATAGAGCTTACGGAAAGAGAACTTCCTCTTGACTCATATACTAGTTACAAAGACAGGGAAAATACCGGCCTTTCACTGCGTCTTGAATTGGGCAATAATTCATGGCAGCAGCATTATAATTTTGCTTCACAAAATTACAATTGGTTCAATCAAAAGAAACTCGAAGAAATAGGTTTCGATTGCTCTATGCCGTTATCCAGCCCAAAGGCAAAATTGCATTATGAGAAAATGTTGGCAAGAAAAACTTTCGTTGTTCTTGAGTATGAAGGCAAGGCCTGGGAAAATGCCCGATTAGATGTCGAAGCCTATCTTAAAGAGACGGCCGGAAAAGAACAGCGAGATGAAATAAAAAAAGAAGAATATGACGATGCAAAAGAAAAAGTCGCAAATTACTTAAAAACTAGTTCACATCTTTTTGCGATAGACGCATCCAATGATCCGGTTAGTCTCAGGAAAAAATATACGGATGTAAGCCGGTATATTATTACGCCGGCTAAGGTAAACATTTATTTCAATGAGCCCATAGAAGATTGTGACTGTGACGGTAAAGGTAAAAAGACACAATTGGCTACACTTAGCGTAAATATCCTGGAAGTCCTAACAAACGAGATTCATGTTCCACCGGAAAAAAGACCGGTGCTGGAAAATCTCCTGAAAGAAGACAATTCGGAATCAGTAAGCATTTCTAAATTTCATTTTGGCTCTTATTATGATAAAAAAAATCGTGATCCCTACTATAAGGTCATTTTAAATTATGGGAATCGCTATGAACCGTGGGTTGTAGATATTAAGCGCATTCTTTGACAGGTAATGAAGAGTAATTACAGTAACTTTATAGCTCAATTTTACACAAAAAAATTGACAATACCGACAATATTGACACGTCGTTGTTATAATGTAACAGAGAAAGTAAGGATGACTTAATAACGAGATGGAAAGTGCAATTTCCCGAAGGGAAGGGGATGCGCCCAAAATGCAATATTCAGCGCATCCTACCAATGGTATAAATTTTTATGTCTAAAGTTTTGATTGTTGATGATGAAAAAGATATCGTTGATCTCATTTCCTACAATCTGGAAAAGGAGGGATTTTCAACGGCAAAGGCCTATGACGGCGAAGCTGCCGTGAAATCGGTCAAAACGCAGAAACCGGATCTGATGATACTTGATTTAATGTTACCGAAGATGAACGGACTTGATGTCTGCAGGACTTTACGTCACAATCCCGAAACCGCCGGGCTTCCGATCATCATGCTCACGGCAAAAAGCGACGAGATTGACAAAGTCACCGGTTTGGAAGTGGGAGCGGACGATTACGTGACCAAACCTTTCAGTATTAAGGAACTGATCGCACGGGTGAGGAGCATCCTGCGCCGCATGAAGGAAGGCGAGAAATATACGGGTAAAGAAGAGTTTATCCATAAAGGGCTCAAAATCAATTATGCCTCGTGTCTTGTATCGGTCAACGGGAAGAAGGCAACGCTCAGCCCGACGGAGCTGAAACTCCTTTTTTTTCTTTCCCAGAATCCCGGAAGGGTTTATTCCAGAAATCAGATTATTGACAATGTATGGGGCGACGATACTTTTATCACGGATCGCGCCGTTGATGTTCATATCAGGCGCCTGCGGTCGCAGATAGAAGACGACATGGAAAACCCCGTCCATATCCTGACAGTCCGTGGCTTCGGTTATAAATTTGCCGATAAGAAATAATTTATATTCTGGCCTATAAAATTCGATTAATCGCTTCAATTTGGATTTCGCATTTCTTTAAAAGGGATTCGATATTTTCTCCTGAATCTTAGGCGTAAAGCTCTGCAAGGCGCCGCAACAATCATCTTCGTATTTTAACCTCACTGTCATCAAGATGTAACACAAAGTATGTAAACCTCCTGCCGCAATTGCAAAAAAATAATTATAATTCAGGAGGAAAAAAATGAAGAGATTTTGGTTAATGTTGTTATCGATTGCAATGGTTGCGGCCTTCAGCATGTCGGCATTTGCGGTTGATATCAAGACGAGTGGATCATTTTATGTGGGCGGGATGTACTTAAACAAGGTTGCAGTGGCAGATAATGGATCGAGTGCTGATCCCAGCACGGCATTCTTTTATCAGAGACTGCGCGTTGAAACAGACTTTATCGTATCTCCCAGCTTAAAACTAATAACTCGCTTTGACGCTTTGGAAAGAGTCTGGGGCGGAGCAAGAAGTGCTCCCGGTTATGGAGGTTTAGCGCCTCTGTCTCCTGCCTATTCTCCTTTGGCAGTAGATTCTGCAGGAACACCGGCGGAGAATGAAAACATCGCCTTCGACTGGGCCTATATTGATTACGTATCGCCCATCGGAACCTTTGATGTAGGTTATCAGGAAGTTGGAAACACAGGAACGGTATTCGGCAACAGCACTACTCCCGGAGGACGTATAAAATTTACTTCTCTTCCCTTTGGCCCCTTTACTATTAAGGCTGATATAACAAAAGTAGCGGATAATAGTTATTACTATAATAATCAAGTCACCTATACCAATAATGACGACAATCAATACGGACTTGAAGGATATTACACATGGAAAGACGGCAAGGCAGGTATGAAAATCCAATATAATGATTACGCGGATCCTGAACAGAATCCAACACCGTCAAAAGAGTATGCAAAAAAATATACTGTTTTCACGCCTTATGTTATGGCTAAAATCGGTCCTGTAAATGTACAGGCTGAAGTAAACTATGCCATCGGCAAATATAAACAATATGATAGTGGCAGTAATCAAACAGACGTTTCTATTTCAAATCTGACCGCGTTTCTTGATGCCACCGCCAACTTTGCTCCATTCTATGTAGGCGGCACCGTTGCTTACGTATCTGGCGACGATCCCAGCACCGCCGACAAACAGGAAGGCGGTACGCTGACTGGCGGCTTGGACTGGAATCCTTGCCTGCTTCTGTTTAGCTATTACGATTTAACTAATTGGGTTGGCCCTGTTTATGGTTACAATCCCACAGCTCCAACCGCTCCGGGTAAAGCGGGTACCAGCATGGTTGATGGTCCTATGTCTAATGCGTGGTTTTTCCAGGGAAGAGTTGGTGTTAAGCCGATGCCTGAGTTGGATATAATGCTGTCACTTTCTTATGCAAAAGTTGACCGGGAACCTACAGGTTTTACTGGAGGAAGCTATGGTACGGAAGTTGATCTTACCGGCACTTACAAAATCACCAACAATCTGTCTTATATGTTGGGCGTTGGATATCTCTTCACCGGCGATTACTTCAAAGGCACCAACGGAAACAATAATATAGATAACGACTATCTGCTCATCAATAAACTGACCCTGACCTTTTAGGCTAGACGGTGTCGCATCAGCCGTCGATGATATGCAGGCTTCCCGCATTAACGAATGCGGGAAGCCTCCGTATTTTATATGATAAATGCGGCCAGAATTCTGTTTTCATTCTTTAATGTTATTGTCATCAAACTGTAACATTTGCGATATAAAATACATCCAAATTAAAATCAGGAGGAAAATATCAATGTTGAAAATATTTAAAAAATCGGTACTTGCCGCAGTAGTTTTCACGCTTATGAGTGGGATGGTGTTTGCGGATTCGTCAATTGTCATCAAGGGGTCAACCACCGTTTTGCCCATCGCGCAGGCGACTCTGGAAGCTTTCATGAAAAAGCACCCGGACGTGCAGATGTCTCTTTCCGGCGGCGGTTCTGGCGAAGGCATCAAAGCGCTGATCGACAAGACGACGGACATTGCCGATTCATCGCGCGAGATTAAAAAAGAAGAAATTGAACTGGCCGGTTCAAAAGGCATAAAGCCCGTTGCCTATGTAATCGCGAATGACGCGATTGTTCCTGTTGTGCATCCCAAAAACAAAGTAAAGAGTTTATCGGTGGATCAGTTAAGTCAGATTTATCAGGGCAAGATCACGAACTGGAAGGAAGTAGGCGGTGAAGATTTAAAGATTGTGGTCATTTCACGCGATTCTTCTTCCGGCACGTTCGAATCATGGGATCATTTCGTTATGAAGAAAGCTAAAGTTGCCCCGCAGGCGCAGATGCTTGCTTCCAACGGCGCGATCGTCACAGCGGTTGCCAAAAACCGTTACGCCATCGGCTATCTGGGACTCGGTTACGTCAATAAGAGCGTCAAGGGATTGCAGGTAAACGGCATTACCGCTTCCGTGCAGACGGCCATATCCAAGGAATACCCATTCTCCCGCGAGCTTTACATGTATACTAACGGCGAGGCGAAGGGCGACGTGGCGAAATATATTGATTTTGTCAAATCTGCTGAAGGTCAGAAAATAGTCGTCAAGGAAGGCTTTGTTCCCCTTACGGCTGCAAATAAGAGCGGCAAAACCAAGAAGAAATAAAAAATCAACGGAGAGGTGATTGACGGGGGATTTTATGACCAGACAGACAAAGGAAATCATCATCAAATATATCTTTTTCCTTTTTTCACTGGTTTCAATTGCGGTTCTGGGACTTATCGTCTTTTCCCTTTTTCGCGAGGGCCTGCCGATATTCGGCAAAGTATCCGTCTGGGATTTTCTTTTTGGCACGGAATGGTACCCCACTTATGATCCCCCGTCATTCGGCATTTTCCCGTTGATCGCGGGATCTTTGATTGTTACAATTATTGCCACGATTATTGCCGTTCCGTTCGGCCTTTTGACAGCCGTGTATATTTCCGAGATCGCCCCTAATGCAGTAAGGGAAATTCTCAAATCGATAATAGAACTTTTGGCCGGATTGCCCTCGGTTGTTCTCGGTTTTTTCGGCATGGTGATCGTGGCCCCGTGGCTTCAGGACACTTTCGATCTGCCAACCGGCCTTAACGTCATCAACGCTTCGATGATTCTGGCCATTATGGCAATTCCCACGATATCGAGCATATCCGAAGACGCCCTTTACGCCGTGCCGCGCGAATTCAAGGAAGCATCCTACGCGCTGGGCGCGACAAAATATGAAACCATTGTCAGGGTTATTTTGCCTGCCGCTCTGTCCGGCATTTCCACTGCCGTCATGCTGGGCATGGCCAGAGCGATTGGAGAAACAATGGTAGTGCTGATGGTCGCGGGAGGCGCGGCCGCCGTTCCGCACAGCCTGTTCGATCCGGCGCGCCCCATGCCCGCGAGCATTGCCGCGGAAATGGGCGAGACGCCTTTCCGCAGCGCGCATTATCAGGCGCTTTTCGCCATCGGCATGGTCCTGTTTTTTCTGACACTGGCTTTTAATCTGATTGCCGATTATGTTTCGCACAAATTCAAACAGGTCGGATCGGGGACCCTTTAATATGCAATATAAGATGAATTCCATGAAATGGCGGTATTTTAAGCAGGGCGTTTTCTTTACGCTGGTGCGGGCCTCCGCCCTTACCATAACGCTTGTTCTGGGATTTATCATTATATATATTTTCGTAAACGGCATTTCCGTCATCAACTGGGATTTTATAACAAAGCCTCCGACAGATTCAATGACCAAAGGCGGCATCATGCCTGCGATTCTAGGCACTATATATCTTACGGTGGGAGCGATTGCCGTGGGACTTCCCCTGGGCATTGCCTCGGCGATTTATCTAACCGAATATGCCAAAGAAGGGCGGATTATAAGATTTATAAAGGTCGGCATCAATTGTCTGGCCGGTGTTCCTTCCGTTGTTTTCGGCCTTTTCGGTTTGGGCTTTTTTGTGATATTTTTAAAATTCGGGTCGAGCATTCTGTCTGGCTCATTGACGCTGGGATTTCTGATTCTGCCGACGATTATCGGCGCGTCCGAAGAAGCGCTCAAATCTGTGCCGCAAACCTTTCGTGAGGCATCGCTTTCTCTGGGTGTTTCCAAATGGCAGACGATTTACAGGATAGTTCTTCCCAACGCCCTGCCGGGCATTCTCACGGGTTCGATTCTGGGAATAGGCCGCGCTGCCGGGGAAACAGCGCCCATCATGTTTACGGCAGCTGCGTATTTTACAGCGAAGCTTCCCTCGTCGGTGTTTGACGAGGTGATGGCGTTGCCTTATCATATTTACGTGCTGGCCACGGCAGGGACAAACATTGAAGCAACCCGTCCTATCCAGTACGGCACAGTGCTGGTTCTGATAGCCGTGGTTCTGGGCATAGACCTGTTCGCGATTGTTATCCGCGGTTATATGAGAAGAAATAAAAGGTGGTAGGAATGGATTCGGATATTATCAAAATAAATAATGTAAATTTTTATTACGGACAGGTCCGGGCACTGACGGATATTTCGATGAATTTCGGAAAAAACAGAGTGACCGCGCTCATCGGGCCGTCGGGATGCGGCAAATCCACGCTGCTGAGACTTTTAAACAGGATGAACGATCTGATTGACGGGACACGCGTTGAAGGCGAAATTCTTTTCGAAGGCAAAAATATCTACGCGCCCGGTGTCGACCCAGTGGAAATCCGGCGCAATATCGGCATGGTTTTCCAGAAACCCAATCCGTTTCCGAAAACTATTTATAACAATATTTCCTACGGCCCGAAGCTGACGGGTACCGCAACCGGCGACATGGACGCTCTGGTCGAACAGAGCCTTAAGCAGGCCGTGCTGTGGGACGAGGTCAAGGATCTTCTGAACAAGTCGGCGATGAACCTTTCCGGCGGACAGCAGCAGAGGCTCTGCATTGCCCGCGCTCTGGCGATGAAGCCGGATGTGCTTCTGATGGACGAGCCTACTTCCGCGCTCGACCCCATTTCCACGGCAAAAATTGAGGAGTTGATTGAAGAACTGAAAAAGCGCTATACTATTATTATCGTTACGCACAACATGCAGCAGGCGGCCAGGATTTCCGATGAAACGGCGTTTTTTTATCTGGGGAATCTTGTCGAATACAATAAAACGGAAAAAATATTCACAAATCCGGATGCAAAACAGACGGAAGATTATATCACGGGAAGATTCGGTTAAGAATAAACCGTAGGAGAGGCAATGAAAGAAAAAAAACATACCAACTCGCATTATGAACAAGAATTGCAGGAAATAAAAAACAGCCTGATTTATCTGGGCATTCTTACCGAAAAGGCGATTGAGAACGCCATGAAATCGCTCTCTGACAGGGATTCCGGCATGGCGCGCAAGGTTATCGAAGACGATGATGAAATAGACAGGCTCGACGCCGAAATGGAAGAACACTGCATTCGCATTCTCGCGCTTCGCCAGCCTACGGCCATAGATCTGCGGTTTATCACCACAGCAATAAAAATTACCGGGCATCTGGAAAGAATCGGCGACATGGCCGTCAATATTGCCGAGAGAGTAATCGATCTAAACAAAGAGCCTCAGCTTAAGCCCTACATCGATCTGCCCCGTATGGCCTCTTTAGTGGGAGAAATGATAAAGACCTCGCTCGACAGTTTTATACGCGGTGATCTGCAGATGGCCGAGAAGGTCCGGCAGATAGAACAAACGACTGACGAAATCAACGAACAGATTTTCCGCGAACTGCTGACCTTTATGATGGAGGATTCCAGATCAATACACCGCTCGCTGATGATCATGCAGGTTTCCAAAAATCTGGAGCGCATTGCCGATCACGCCAAAGGCATTGCGGATATGGTTACATATATGGTAACAGGTGAATCAGTGCGTCACCGGAAGTTATTTCAGGACGAATGAGGGGACGGCAAAGTGAAGCGAAGCCTTTTTGCGAAAATATTTTTCTCGTATCTGGTTATCATCATCCTGTCGTTTTTTGTCCTGAATGTTTTTATCCGCGATGAAATAAAGGAATTCATGACGGCCAAGATCGAGAGAGAACTGCTGGCCGACACCGAACTGATTAATTTGAATCCAACGGAGAAACTCTCGGCGCAGGTACAGCGCATCGCCGAAATAGCGGACGCCAGGGTGACTTTGGTCGATGCGCGCGGCGTCGTGTCTGCCGATTCGGAAAAGGACGTCACTGTCATGGAGAACCACCTGAACCGCCCCGAAATTCAGGAAGCCAGACTGCGCGGTACGGGCAGTTCCATGCGTTACAGTCAGACGCTCGGCGTGGAAATGATTTATGTCGCCGTACCGATCAAGGCTGGCGGAAGAATTACCGGCTACGTGCGGCTGGCGCGTCCCCTGCATGATGTGCAGAATGTCATCTCAAAAGTGTATCGGTCATTTTTTGTTTCCATGATTGTCGTGGCGGCGCTTTCGCTTATCATCGCCCTGATCTATTCTTACCGGCTATCACGTCCGATCAAGGCAATGGAACAATTTACCGAAAGGCTCAGGCTCGGAGATCCCGTTGGAACGATTATTTTGAATACGGGAGATGAAACCTCGACTCTTGCCGGCAATATCAATTATCTTGTGGAAGAACTGAGAAATAAAATCAAACTTGCCAACGAAGAAAAAAGCAAGCTGATGACGGCCTTCACCAGCATGAACGAAGGGGTGTTGATCGTTGACGGACAGGGCGTGGTAGAATTTGTGAGCCCCGTGTTGAGCAACATGCTGGCTATCCAGTACGAAGACGTGAGCGGCAGAACGCTGATGGAAGCATTCCTGAGCGTTGATCTGCAAAAAGTTTTTATCGAATATAAGGAAAAGCGCGAAAATATATCCCGCGAAATTACGATGGGCGATACCGATCCCGTCATTTTGAACGTAAGCATATCCGCGGTTCAGGACCATCCGGACGAAGAAAAAACGATGATCGTTTTTCACGATGTGACCAGGCTGAAAAAGCTCGAAAAGATAAGAGTAGATTTTGTGGCGAATGTCACTCACGAAATCAGAACGCCGCTGACAGCGATCATCGGGTATCTGGAAACGATCAAAGACGGCGCAATAAATAATGTCGACGAGACAAAGAAGTTCATCGAAATAAGTTTAAAACAGGCGCAGAGGCTTAACCGGCTGGTCGAAGACCTGTTGATCATATCGAATATCGAAATGAAAGAGACAAAACTTAATTTGGAAGATATCTCGCTGAACGCATCCATGAACAACGTTATATCGTTAATGGAGGCGAAAGCGAAATTGAAAAATATTACGATTCAGAACAACATGCGCGAAAACATGGCGCCTGTGAAAGCGGATCGCGACAGGCTTGCGCAGATATTTGTCAATGTGCTGGACAACGCGGTCAAGTTCACGCCTGAGGGAGGCACGGTGGTAATTTCTGAGGATGAAACCGGTGATCATAACGTGATATCGGTAAGCGATACGGGAATCGGCGTTCCACAGGACGAAATCGGAAGGTTGGGTGAACGTTTCTATCGCGTTGACCGCTCTCGTTCGCGTGAACTGGGTGGCACGGGCCTGGGGCTCTCTATTGTCAAGCATCTGATGATGGCTCACGGCGGAAAAATGGAAATCGAAAGCACGTTTGGCCGCGGCACTAAAGTTTCCCTCTCCTTCCCCTGCAAAAAAGCATGAAAATTTGTCTTAATACATATCGCGCCTTAACCGTTTCGTTCTTCCTGAAAGTCTTATTTCCTAAATTTTTAATTTTATGCTAGGTTGCAACCAGTAATCGTTAAGCAATCTATTTATATTATAGTTTAAGGTTTTTGCCTTTACAACAAATGGGAGAATTTTATGAAAAAAATCTTTCTTTACATTTTTATTTTAACATTGATTATTTTTTCTTCATTAATACCATTTGCCGAAAGTGGTTATGCTTCGGACTTATGGAATGCTATAATGGGTTCTGCATCTACTAAAGAAATACAAGTCAATGTAAAAGTGTACGACAGTGATACAAAGAATTCTTTGTGGGGTTCTCAAGTCACATTGAATTATAATAAAAAAATGAAAGCTGACAAAAGAAAGAATGAAAATGAAAACTATGAGTGTGAAGGCAAAATAGATTCGACAACAGATCGGGAAGGCAGAACCAAGCTGGTTCTAAAAGTTGTTAATTGTCCGACAAGAGATATAGAGACAGAAAAGTTATATATTACTGTAAATGAACAAGGCTATGCGACATACAGAAAAGAAGTAAAGGATAATAATATTGATATAGCGCTGGAACGTTTAGGATACTTGGAAACATTATCACCAATCAATATAAATTACCCAAAATATATTATTGATATAGGAAAATATAAAGAAAACTTTAGTTTGATAAATGAAAGAAATAAACAGTATTATCTCTTAGAAGAATACTCACATGAAGATAATTTGGAAAAGTTCCTTGAAAAGGTTGCATTTATTTCCAATATAAATGCTGTCCCATTTCTTCGGGACATTATGAACAATAAATATTTGTCACTATATAAGAAAGTATTCAGAGACAATGAAGCACGTAGATCAAGAGATTATATAGGGCAAGAATCAATAGCCTCTGCTTTATTGAATATTGCAGACGACAGTGTAGATGAATTACTGCCTATTTCAACTAATATACCCTATAGCTATCTTAAATTTCTCGATGATGTGGGTATTAGAATTTCATTAGATGATTATTGGGATTATCTTTCCGGAAAGTATATTTCTAATGCACATAACTTTTTGATAGATCGTCCGCCATCCATAGATCCTCTTACTTTTGTAATTTACAAGTTAAAGGAAAAATATTCTAAAAGCAGTAAGTATGCGGATTATGTATTCAACCTTTATAAAGTAGCATCTGCTAATAATCTGGATAAAGAAGCGCGACAGATCTACAATTGGCAAATAGATAAAAACCGGTTAGCAAATGAACTTTTTGATCTTAACTCGCCAATGTTTACAGCAGAAGTTAAAATTTTATTACAGAATTATAATACAGAAGAAAACAGTATGATTAGAAAATACTTGCTGTATCTCTATAAGCAGCAAGAATATGACTATTTAGTCACATCTCTAAAAGACAAGAAAAATTTAATGAACGCATTTCTTGCAGAGGATGTAAAAGAAACAACAGCATGGAATACAGTAACCGGGGAGGGGAAAGATCTTGGGATTGAACAATGCTTGATTACAAGAATGCCCAAAGTTACGGAAAAAATAAAAAATGAGATTGAAGCTTACCTGAAAGAAACTTCAACCAGTCCATATTTTTATAGATGGCTGGTTAGGAACTTGTCGTTTGTAAACAGACATTCCGCTGAAGATGTACTGCGAAGAATATATTCAGAGGAATATGAAAAAAATATAGATATAAATAGTTATATAGAGGGGAAGAGAGCCGCCTTACGTGGCGCGGTGGAGGGTAGGTTAAATATTTTGTGTTCGGATGTTTACGATGATTTACAAATGAAAACTAATTTAAAAAAAGATTATTTTTCGATAGCACGGGCTCGGATGTTTTACCTTAACTCAATCTGCCCTAATGAATTTAATAAAATTGTATCCGAATTTAGTGTTTCTGCTACAAAAGCACAAATGAAGAATATTGATAATGGTGGAGGTTCAATTTGGCAAGGGGTTGAAGATTACTTTCCCATAAATAAGGCCATACAAATTTTTAACGAATATATTTGCAATAACGGCGGAACAATAAATAGCATATATTATACGTACCCTCCTAAATATCCTATTAAATGCTTATGTGAAAGATTCGAAAAAGATATTCATACTTTAAAAAACACCAATTTGTTTATATTAACGGAATATCTGGGAAAGTGTTACCCCGCGCAAAAACAAGGTTATCGGAGAATTAGCATGCCAGACTGGGACAGGGAAATAACGGATAGATCTTATCAAGGACTGACGAATGTTTTAAAGAAATATTCCCCGCCTATTATGATCTTTGAAAAAAAATATCGTGCATTTTTTCTAGGCACAACTACCGACAAATTTGAAAGCACAACGATGATCGATTGGTATTCCGGAATCGATTCAAATAAGGCTTTTCCCGTTTTGGAACAAGCTGCTAATTCGCAGGATCAAATGATGGTCCGGGCTGCGCTTTATTCCTATTCATTTTATCCATCCAAGTACACACCTCAAATCATCAGTCAGCTAAAAAACTTTGCATCTCATAACAAATATCCTGAATATCTTTATGCTGCATATAGTTTGGCTATGAACAATCCATCGGACGAAATCGCCCGAAGTGCCTGCAGGAATGCTTTTGCATACCATACTAATATTATAAATAATCGTTTAATGAATCGATTCGATTCAGAATTTGCATTTAATGTATTGATAAATCTTGAGTTGTCTGCAAAAATCAAGGATGAAGAACAATATCTGCAATTACTGAATTTGATATTTATGCAAAATTCACTTGGTAGATATGAGTTATTTCAAAGAGACCTTGAGAGAATTATTACTAATAACGACATAAAAATTGATAAGTTAATAGAAGAATTATTCAGCTCAGCAGATGCTTTCAATATTGTATTAGGCATACAACTTGCTCAATTAAAAAAATACAAGCTTGAATTGAAAAGTTTAGAAAGGATGCTTTCTAATGATGATTCTTATGTCAGATTGGCTGCTGCCAATTATATTAAAAAAAATAAAGAGAATTATATTGATTTAGATAAGAACCTCAAAAATAACTCAAATATTAAAATACGTCGTTGTGGTAAAGAACTAAGTCCTATCTTAGATATATATGCAACAGATGGTAATCTTGACAATATTATAAAATCAAGTCGTATTAGGGCGGGAGATTATTAATACTATTGGCATTGATAATGAGGTTTATTTCAGCTAGCGTTTATTATTTATCAAACATTAACCTAAGATCATCAAATTATCAAATCATCATTACAGGAGATTCCATGAAAATTATATTTTCAGTTCTGTGTTTGCTCGCCGTTTTATTAAACGTTGCATTTGCGGGAGCTATATACAAATGTTACAGACCCAAACGGCAACATAATCATTACTGACATGCCGCAGGATGGCATGAAATGCGAATTGCAAAATGACGGTATTGAATCTTCACAAAAGGAACAACTGCCGAAGCCGGATTCTGATTGTGTCAATAAATATCGAAACAGTTCTGATATAGAATGCGAAAAAGTTGTTAAGCGCAAAATGCGTCAAAAACTGTCATCTTACTGCAGCGAACTGATTAAATCGACTCAAACAGATAATGGGAAAGATTTAGAAGCTTCTAAGGGGCGCGAAAAAACATGCAAAAAAGAAATGCTCGCCATTGAAGAAAAAATGATTCCGGAAATGCTGAAATGCAGTAAAATGCCGGACGGCGAATGTAAAAGACAAATGGAGGCGGATCACTTGCGTATGTGGAGGGAAGCCGATAAAAGTTCAGATAATGAGTTACGACTGTATTTGGAATTCATGATTCCATTAAAATAAGATTAGCTGGTGATGTTTGTTATGCCAACTCAAATTTAGTTAAGTCATTTTGACTCGACCGTTCATATATCTATTATCCAACAGCCAGATCAAAAAAGACTTGGCTGAACTAGGGTACCTTTCAAATGGTAATCTTCTATTTTAATAGCGACAAAAAACTGCATCTTTGTACGTGCAAGAAATAATTCCGACGGTTCGGGAATTGAATTTTTATCGATAACTTCCTCCTACTATGAGTTCGTTCAGATGCTTGAGTCAGGTCTTAAAATAACGGATTAGCATCCTAAAAATTATTTACCTTTCCTATAATAATCCCCAATTACAACAACCAGTTAAAAGGTCGTTTCCGCAAGCGATTCATATACGGTTGTGTAATCAAATCTTCATTTTTGCTTCATCATAATGAAATATTGAAAAGTTATTATCCTCCCGCAAAGCTAAAGGAATATGCAGGGAGGAAACAGCAATTGAGTAAATCAAACAGCACTTTGAATTATCCGGCGAAACAGGATTTTGTTGTCTGTAAATCAATCAGGGAAATTTCGGAATTAATCGGGGTGAAGCATGACCATCTGGGTTTAAATGTCGCGTCACTGCCTTTTACACCTTGGGACACGACCGCAGGCAGTGAATCGGAAATGCAGACGGTCGTGGCCGGAAGCAGAAACAGCGTTGACCTGCCCCTTTTCATTGAACAATCCAAATATTTTGCCAATACAAAACGGCGGGCAAAGTCCGGGGACACGTCTCCCAGAGTCATGACAGATCTGGAAAAATATCTGAATACAAATACGGAAGGCGTCTGGGAAAACAGCTGGGTGCGCTTTCCCCATAGCAAAATGGGAAATCTAGCCGAAAGTATTTTTCAGCAGGATATTCTGGCGGATAAACAAAATGTATCTTCAGGGCAGCGTTCTGATCTGAACAGGTTCATTTTTCAAAAGAATGATGCTGAACACGTCCGCGTTCCAATCAGCTATCTGATGAAGCTGGCGCTGGCGGAGGTGATCGATCCTCGGCAGAAAGTCCATCCTTTGATCAACAAAACCGGATTAAATATAATGCAGTATTTCCTGAATGACAACACATCGCCGGAAACATCGTCTTTCTATGTGGCTTCCATGCAGTCGGAAACGGGCATGGGACATGTCGTCGCCAAGGAAATGGCTGTTCGTTTTTTATTGAGCCAGCTTCTGGTCATGTATGCCAATAAAAAATATTCCCTGGAGGAAACCGGACAGAAGGCGATGATATTTTTTTCGCCGCACCCGCCGATGAGACAGAAATTTTTGAGCAACTGTGTTTCCGACGCCTTTTACCGGGAATTTTTCATGAATCCCTGTCTCTCCGGCTGGGACAAAGGTGAGGAAAAATATGAATACATGCATTTGTGTCATCGCGTGCTCAGCCGCAGCCAGTTCAACGCCGTTCTGAAACTCAGGGAAGCGGGAATCATCACCAGCAATCTGGTATCCCTGCCCAATTTATCCAATATAAGCCTCGCCAATAATGGCACACATGTCAGCTTGGGAAGCCGAAAACTGAGCCAGTTGCTTCAGGACCCGACTTCAGGTTATACGCGCAGAGAAGAAAAATACATCGGCGATCTGGTCGTTAAAATCGTGGAGCATTTTCTGCCGCTTTTTGTCGGCACATACAGCGCCGCGCCTTACCGCATGGATTTTTCCGATTTTCATCCTGAGAAAGCTTTGGGTTTTCTTCCCCATGAACTGGACTACACCCATTTGCGCATGTTGTGGCGGCGATGGCAGAAGAAGGCCGGTCTGAATATACTGGGAAAGTCAGTCACCCCTTTCGGCCCCCCGTGGCTGGATAATTTAATCAGCATTATTTTCAAATTGAAAGGTGATTTTATTTCCGACTTCCGTCTTATTGATTATCTGGTGGTTTTAATGAGCACCGATGAGAGTCCCGCCCTGAACGGCGAATTATTTAACAGCACGCCTCTAAAGAAAGACCTCGCCGATCTCGGTGTGTTCGATGCCAAGATGTCGCTTTATCTTCTCGATAAGCTGCGCGACTGCGAAACAATGGGTTTCACCGGCTTTGAAGGGCGTCATTACAGTCTCTTTGAAAGTTTTGAGAAGGATATGGGGCCGGCCATAACGCTGCAGAACCTCCTTTATCTTCTGGCATTCAAATATATCTTGTCCGGCCAGATCAGTCACGCCGATATTCCCGATGATCCTTCCGTGGAAAGCGAAAGAAGACAGATATTTTTCGGTTCGGCAATAGGTATTCCGACGTTCTTCGTGAACAATAAAACCGGCAACGCGCTGATAAAAAAGATTATCGGCGTGACGGGCCGCGTACGCCAGAGCAGGCGTTATCCGGGATATATGCGTATTTACAACATCGAATACCGGCAGGCGCTTTTGAAAATTCTGCGCGAAGATGCGGCCGATCTGATCGAAATGCTGTCCATGAGGAAGTTCATTGAAGACCTTGAATACAGGATTGATGAGCCCGGCCGTTATTCCACCTGTGGCAGGCTGACACGTGGTATTTTAAACGCGGCAGATGCCAGGTCTCCTCTTGATATAAGCGCTGATAAGTTTAATCAGACGGCGGAAAAATATTACAGGACGGATCTGCGCAAACGTCATATCGGGGAAGCATTCGGGCTTATCGGCGAAGATATAAAAAAACTGGATAATGCGTTTGGCGGTTTGCGGCAGGACATGAGAAGTCTGATTTACAGCGTTTTGCGGGAAACGAGTATTGCGAATTTTCTCGATCAAGCCAAACGAGAGATTATTGGGGAGACGGCATCCATGGAAATACTGGAGAAGATGATTGGCCTTGTTTTGGTGCATATCCATTACAAGACCGAGCTTAACCGTAAATTTCAGGATGAAAAGGTACAGGAAAACCATGCGGCATAATTACATTGAGCGGGATACCCGCAGTATAAAGACGGAACAGTTTTACGGCGATCAGACCATACAGTTTCTGTACGCCGATATCCGGGAGCGGTCTTCCTGGCTGTTCAGCAAATTGACCAGCGCCAGAGTATCGCGCGTTCTCAGTTATATGAACTATGACGGAATTCTTGCCGAAAGGATGAAGAAATATTTTGATTTGCATAAAAAGTTAAATATCGACCCGAAGGAATGCGTTGACACTCCGGATAGCCTCGATTCTTTAAGAAAAATTTTTGAACGGAAAATCCGCTACTGGGAATGCCGTCCGATGCCCAACGATCCATGCGCCATTGTGTCTCCGGCTGATTCCCGGATGCTTTTCGGATCATTTCAGGAAGAGTCAGGTTTGTTTATTAAGGGGAAATTTTTTGATTATGAAGAAATGTTCGGCTGTGACAAACGCACGTGGCTTAAAACCTTTGCGGGAGGCGATTTTGCCGTTTTCCGGTTGACGCCGGAAAAATATCATTACAACCACACGCCCGTTTCCGGAAAGATCATAGACTTTTATCAGATCCAGGGCACTTATCACGCATGCAATCCCAACGCCGTTGTTTCCGTCGTGACGCCTTATTCCAAAAACAAGCGCGTTGTCACGATTATCGATACCGACGTGGAAGGCGGAACAAAAGCGGGGCTTGTGGCCATGATTGAAGTGGTCGCGCTGATGATCGGCGACATCGTTCAGTGCTACAGTGAAAAAAAATATGAAAGTCCCGTTCCGGTGGGAACCGGAATGTTCGTAAGCAAGGGAGTTCCCAAGAGCCTTTTCCGCCCCGGCAGTTCCACGGTGGTTCTCATATTTCAGAAAGACCGGGTGCGTTTTGCGGATGATATAGCCGCAAATATGTTTTATCCGGAAGCCGAAAGTATTTTTAGCCGCGGTTTTGGCAAATCTCTGGTCGAGACGGATGTCAAGGTCAGGTCATATATTGCCACTTCCATGGAAATGAAACGATATTCTTCTTAAATAGGTAGCGGAGGTAACGACCATGAGACAAAAAAAAATACAATATATCAGGAATGTGCTTGTGAAAAAAATGGCAGCGCTGTGGTCGAGCGCGGACAATACGATTTCCAAAATGAAAAATGCCGAAGGCAATTTTGCCGATCCTTTTGATCTGGCCGCTGTCGAGACCAATAAGTCTGTAGAACTGGCCTGCAGGGAAAGAGAACGGGAACTGATGATCGATATCAAGGAAACCATCATGCGCATCGACAGCGGTCTTTTCGGCATCTGCGATCACTGCGGCCGGGTTATCCATGAAAAAAGACTTCTGGCCGAGCCGATGAGTAAGCTGTGTGTCGAATGCCAGGAGGAATGTGAAATGATCGGGAAAAGAAAAAACAGACGACCGTTTATAAGGAGCATATCCTATAATCATGTATGACGGAATATTCATCCTGACGCTGGCGGGAATAATAGTTGTTTTATTCACATGGGCATTCAGAGCATTGCCTGAAGAGAACTGGCAGGTTCTTGCGTGTGTGCCCCGGCGGAAAGGACCGGACGGTGTCTGGCAGGGCGTCAATTTTACCTTTTACGGATTTTTCGACGCTTCGGCGCATCTGTTTGCCGTTGTTATGTTCCTTATCATGACCGGTTCACTGGATATCAGGATTGCCGGCACGCTGTCGTTTGTCATACCGCTGCTGACTGTTTGCCTGTTTTCTTCCCGACTGATCGCCCGCCTGGTGGAAAACAAGCGTCACACATTTTCCATTGGCGGCGCTTCCTTTACCGGTATTCTGATCGCACCCTGGATGATATTACTGGTCAATATGACACTGGGTGGATTGCTGGAGTTCCACTTGCCGGTTCTGGAAATGCTGGCGGCAATTTTTATCGCCTATTGTTTTGGTGAGGGAACGGGGCGGCTTGCCTGCCTCAGTTTCGGTTGCTGTTACGGAAAACCTCTTGATCAGTGCCATCCGTTGATTCAAAAAATCTTTCGCAAGCGGCATATGGTATTTCGGGGCAGCACGAAAAAAATCGCCTATGCCCATAATCTCGAAGGCCGTGCGGTTGTTCCCGTTCAGGCGCTGACGGCGGTTTTATACACGGCAACCGGACTTTTGAGTTTTTATTTATTCCTGAAAGGATTCGCGAAGGCGTCTTTGATAATCGCGCTTGTCGTTACGCAAGGCTGGCGTTTCGCCTCTGAATTTATGCGGGCTGATTACCGGGGAAATGGTTTTATTTCCGCTTACCAGATTATGGCACTGTTTGGCATCGGTTATATTCTCCTGATTATGCCGTTTATCAAAGAATTCCATAAAGGATTGCCGAATCTGATGACCGGAATTGAATCTCTGTGGAGTCCCGGCATGATTATATTCCTGATGATTTTATGGGTCATTGTTTTTCTTTACAATGGCAGAAGCACAGTGACAGGCTCTTCAATAGACATCCGCGTTATTGAAGAAAATATTTAATTTTGATTACGCCATGTCGCCCCGGAGTTTGGAAACCACGTCGTGCAGATATTGGGCGGTTACCTTTTGCGGATCTATGGGCCTGCCGGCAATGATTTCCACCTTTGAACGGAAGCCTCTGCTCCAGCGGGTTTTGGCCGCGCCTTTCTTTTTGCTGAAAAAACTTCCCCACAAGCCGCGCAGCGCCAGCGGCACCACGGTCACGGGATCACGCGCGATGATTTTTTCTATGCCCGGCTTGAATTCGTTGATGTTGCCGTCAAGGGTCAGCATTCCTTCGGGAAAGATGCAGACAAGATCTCCTTTTTTGAGCGCCGCGGAAATTTCTTCAAAAGCTTTCTCATACACATCGGGAAATTCTTTTTTCGAGGCGATCAGGATAACTTTTCCCTTTCTGAAAATATAGTTCAGGACGGGGATATTGAACATGGCTTTATCCATGACAAACCGCAGCCTTCTCTGTATCGAGCCGGCGATAAAAAGCGTATCAACAAAAGTGACATGGTTGCAAACGACAACCACCGGGCCTTCATCGGGCACAAAATCGATATTATATCTTTTCACGCGGTACATAATCTTGGAGAGCACCCACATCAAAAACCTGATGACGAACTCCGGCGCCAGTGAATAGATATAGTAAGCCGCAATCAGGTTCATCAGCACGAGGAATAGGAAAAAGTGAGGAATGGTGAATTTAAATAAGCCGAGCATGAGAGCGGCGATGGCGGACGCTCCCACCATGAAGAGGGCATTCATAATGTTGTTGGCGGCGATCACACGGGAGCGGACTTCGGGCCTGGTCCTGACCTGAATCATTGAATAGAGGGGCACGATGTACATGCCTCCGAAAACTCCGATCATCAGCAGGTCAATCAATACCCGTGTGTTGCCGGGTATGCTCAAAAACGCGCTTATGCCCATCAGCGGCAGATCGGGCGGCACAGCGGGCGCGGCAAACGCGACATCGATTCCGAAGATGCTTAAGCCCAGGGAACCCAGCGGCACAAGGCCGAGCTCGACCTTCTTGCCCGAAAGACGGTCGCAAAGAAGCGAACCGATGCCAATGCCGATGGAAAACATGGTCAGCAAAAGAGTGACCACCTGTTCGGCGCCGTGCAGAATGTATTTGGTGTAGTTCGGCAACTGGCTTAAGTATGCGAGGCCCAGGGCCCAGAACCAGGAAATTCCAAGGATAGAAAGAAATATCGATCTTCTTTCCATCGGAATCTTCATGGTGTTCCACGTTTCGGTTACAAGGTTGAAATCAAGCTTTAAATCCGGTGAATCGGCTTCAGCATGGGGAATCATCCTGCTGGCGAGCCATCCGGCGGCAGCGACGGCGATCATGACGCCGCCGACCCAAATATCGCCTTTATCGGACTGCGCGATGAGTCCGCCCGCAATCGTGCCGAGAAGAATGGCGACAAAGGTCCCGCTTTCTACCATCGCGTTGCCCGCCACAATCTCCCTGCTTTTGAGGTGCTGGGGAATAATGCTGTATTTGACCGGACCGAAAAACGCAGCCTGGCATCCTAGAAGGAAGAGAAGAATCATGAGCCAGGTAATACTGCTGTAGTAAAACGCGAAAGCGGCGAGAACCGCGATGATAATTTCCGCGAACTTGATGTATCGTATCACGATGGATTTTTCGTATTTGTCGGCAATCTGTCCCGCGGTGGCCGATATGAGGAAGAACGGAAGAATGAAAAGGCCCGCCGCAACATTGATGAGCATGTCGGAGCGCGATGCGAGCTCTTTGCTCATTTTATAGGCAATGAAAAGAATGAGGGTATTCTTAAAAACATTGTCATTGAAGGCGCCGAGGAATTGCGTCCAGAAAAACGGCGCGAATCTCCTGACGGTCAAAAGACCGAACTGGCTTTTCTCGCTATCCATGTCGTGATTTTTGGTGTTCAATTATAAAAGCCCTGGATTGAAAAATTTTCATTCGTAAAAAATTTCGTCTTAATTACCAGATGTGAAAAGTATAAACAAGGTTGAATTTTGTATAATCTTCTAAATCCTAAATTTCCAAAATTATAATTTTATGCTAGGCTGCAACCCGTGATCAATGGAATGATTATACTCTCGTTAGCAGATCAGCAAGAAATTTGCTTCGATATTTTTATAGCTTAAGCGGACAAGCAAACCGTATAAATTGTTGCGGTATATTTAGAAAAACTGACGAAGCTAAGTTCACATCAAGAGATTCTGATTGCGTCATAATTTCTTCCACTTGAGCGTTTCTTGCTAAGAATGCTTCGGCTAATTCATCAACAAGTTTCTGTTTAAGTGGAAGTTTATCTTTAGCATATTTACTGCGCTTTTGGATAATAACAGGATTTGTGTTTATCTCCCATACCTGAATTTTTCCTTCTAACAAGCCATAGTCAATTCGGCCATATTTGATATTTGCCATATCAAAAATGCGCATTAATTCTTCCCGGTGAGGGTTGTTTTCAAGATATTGCTTTTCTTCCTCCCGTAGAAATTCCGGTGGCATGTCTTTTGTTACCCAATCACTGGAAAAAATAATATGAGCCGGAATAATAGCGTCGCCTATACGAAAAGCAGAGTACTTACGAAAAAGTCCATCAGTGCTTCGTGTATCGCAAAATTCCACGGCAATCAATTCTGCCGGATTCTCACTGGAAGCTCGCAATCGCTGAAATTGCTTGTGAAAAGTTGGTTCGTTTGTAATTAGGTCTGTCAAAGAACCGGTATGATCATTTGCACGTCTTATAAAAACGGGATAGCGTATAGGTTCTTCAAAATAGCCAAGTGAAAAAACACGAAACTTATTTATTTCATGCTTCCACAACAGTGACAATAATTGATGGCGGCTCAAAACTTTGGCTGGATTGTTAAAAATCATATTTTCTCCAAAATTCGCTAAAATCTGCTCGCAGAGTTGCTTTGCCATTTGATGTTGTTCAATCGTTAGGCGGTCAATATCAGAAAAAACAAATAAACCAGGGTAAATTCTCTTAATTCGATAAAGTTTTTCATAAGGAATAAGGCGGATATGAGACGCTGCTTTGTTAGACCATGTATTAAGGAATGGTTTGATGGTATATGTATGGAATGTTGAAATAAAGATGTTGATCAAAATTTTTTAAGCTCTTTCTGCTCGTATGTAAGGGTAGTAATTAACCATCCTCGATCATCGCGGCACAAGGTCAACACATCCACGCCTTTGCGGATTTCGTGGTCTGTAGTAAGAATATAATTGGCTGTGAGAATGGCAACATTGCCATATTTCCTGATTTCAACTTCATGCCATTTTTCACAAAAGATTTTGTTTTCGGCGGCATATGTCTGCTGTTCTGGCATGGCTTCGATAATGCTCAGGCATGAGACTGGCTGACCGTATTCCACTCTCACGATCATTGCCCTTTCATCGAAAAGACTCAACCACTCATCAAATCGTTTCTGCGAATATAATAGAGGATAAAAAATTGCGATTTTCTCAGGTGTAAATTTTTGCTGACTATCTTGATGTTTCATAAACAATCCACTATTATTTTTTGGCAGATTCAAATTTTCTTCTTGATAAAATTACACTTCTAACTGTGGAAGTATAAGTAGCAAAAAAATTGTTTGTCAATAAAATATAATGTATGTGAAGCAATTCTTCCTTCCTCAAGTTCTCAGCCTTGATACTTATACAACCTTTCAATCGGTAATCATCAAAAAACTCTGGGTAAAATAAGTCACTCTTTAGAGGATCATTCCTTGGATGCTTTTCTCAGATCGATATGGCAATAACCGTGGGGGTTCTTCTTCAAATAGTTTTGATGATATTCTTCCGCTAGATAAAATTCCTTTGCGGGTAAAATCTCAGTGACTATTTTTTGGGAATACTTGCCGGACTTTGCCAATCTCTCCAAAGACGCCTTTGCTGCCGTCTCCTGTTTTTGATTAGTGTAAAATATGGCGGATCGGTATTGACTTCCTATATCATTACCCTGTTTATTTAAACTCGTGGGATCGTGTATTTCCCAAAAATGCTGAAGCAGTTTCTCGTAACTTACTACCTTCGGGTCAAAAATGACCCGAACAGATTCGGCATGTCCCGTTTTACCCGTGCAGACTTCCTCGTAAGTGGGATTTTTCTTTGTCCCTCCAGTATAGCCGGACTCGCTTTTTATTACTCCTTTTACACGGCTGAAATATTCTTCCACTCCCCAGAAACAACCAGCAGCAAATATCGCCGTTTCCGTATTCCGAATTGTTTTCTGATCCATAATTTTTCCTCCTTTCGTTTGCTCAGTCTTGACAGTCGCAAGTAAAAATACCCATATAAATCCAAATGTCAGGATCATTACGAAAATGGGAGAATATCTATTTTTCATAATACCTCATATAACAATATAATTAGTCCTCTCCTATAGAGCAAGGGGCATTTTGGAGACCGCTTAAAATTCTGGATCAGTAGGTCGTTCCTGCGGTTTCCTTCCTTATCCTTACTTTGTCAATCATAATAATCATTCAACCTTTCAGTTGGTAATTATCAGAAAATGGCTGAACTATAGATTAACATGTAGTATAAGCATTTAGTACAGATCAAAAAGAGTGCGGAGATTTTAATTTTAGATTATCCTTAAATCTATTACTACTGACAAGTAATTCAATAAAGGAGGTTACCCGTGAAAAGTTTTATAGACAAAACCATCAAACCTTTTTTAATCATTGCCGGATTTGGCACTTGTACAGCAGGCACGCTTGCATTCTTACCGAAATTTGCAACTGAGAATATCTTCAAATTGCCATTTGCTGAAAATTATACCATCTTTGTCCAGCATTGGGGTATGATGGTATTATTAGTAGGCGTTTTCATGATTATATCGGCGTTTAAAGTTTCATGGCGTATGCCTATCCTGATTTACAGCGCCATTGAAAAGGTTTTTTATGTTTACCTTTATCTCTTCAACATCAACCATTCATTCTCCGCAGGTTTCCAAGGGGGCGTTATTATGGATAGTGTAATAGTTGTATACCTTCTTTTATATTTCTGGAAGGGTGACCGCTAAGCTTTTTATATAAATGGTTTTTATCACGGGAGTGAACGGAAGTATGGATAACTTCCTCAAATCCTCATTTTTCAAAATCATATTTTTATGCTAGAGTACAACCAAAAATCGTCAGCGTTTACTGTATTAGAACAGATCCATATAAACAAGGATATCTCATATGTTTCATATAAAAAGAAGCTGTTTCAATTGCATCCTTTGTATATTTCTCTTATGCGTCGGGCTCAATAGCGCGGCAGCACAATCACCGATTCAGGATCCTGTGGTACTGACCACGATTCTGGCATGCAACGATCACAGAGCACCCGAAAGGGTCGGCATCAGCGTCCATCAAATCACGGCTGAATTGAAGAAAGGCGGCTTTGAGGTCGCCCAAGGCTATTTCCAGCTATGGAGTATCGAGGACTGCCCGAAATCCTTTGAAGTGATGGGGACTTGCTATTTTAACAACCCCACCGCTCCTTATGTGATGGCGGTTGTTCCCTACTGGCCGAATGAGTTTGTCGACCCAGCAACCCTGGGCGCATTCGGCGCGACCGACCCCGGCTATGGCGCAACCTTCCGTTTCGACCCGAATGAAGCGATTGTCATATTCGGGTTCCTGCCTCCAAAGGCGGCCTACTTTGGGTTACAGAGCTACCTGTTCACGCGAAAGGGCGAGTTCCAGACGAACAATGCTACTTACGACCTGATCGTGAAAATCGGGGCAGAGGAAGTGTTCTTCCACAAGGTTCCGCATAATCAAGCTCGCATTGGGTCTTTCGACAGCCTGAGCAACAGCAATAACAACGTGGTCATCGATCGGCAGTCAGGCGGAAGCTTCAACCAGTTCCGCTACTTCATCATCACGCCCGACCAGTACATGGATAAACAGGTCCGACAGGTCCTGCACAGCCTCTCTGTTGCGGATAAGGACATCTTCACTGAGCGCATCCCCTCGAATATGAGGTTTGGTCTTAACTCAGATGCCGATGATTTCGCGTCGGGCATTCGTTACTCGATGCCAGATGATGGCGGCAAGGAAGGCACGGCCTCATACAAATGGAGACACAACCCGACCCTGACGCTTCTGCGCATCCGCGACGCTCAACCGCACCGCCGGCCTTGGCTTTATCCGGCATGGGAGGGTAACAGCCCCGAACAGAGGAGGGCGGTAGACGAATGGTACCTGGAGACCGATCTTAACCGCCTTGTGCAGAGAGTCAGCCAAGCATGGGGGCAAGCATGCCCCGATCCCATGTGCTCGGGCAGGGCCGCACGCTTCATCGACACGCAGACCCCCGATTTTAACCTGGTGGGGCCGAAGTGCGACAACATCGGAATGGACTGTCTCGCCGACACTCAGGATGCAAGTTACCAGTTCCGGGGCGGCTACGGGTTCGACAACGACGAAGTCTATGCCGTGGTAGGAACCCTGGGAACGGCAACCGGAAATGCTACCTACGTTAGCCTGGGAGTCAACAACTTCCACCTGAGGCTTGGCGCAGAGAACGTCGAAGGCACTAAGCTCGTAGGCAGCGCGGACCCACGCTGGTACCCTGGAGTAAATAATCTGGACAAGTTCTACGTCTACTATTTCACCCGTCGCTGTGAAGACTTGGAAGAGCTCACCCACGGCTTCTGCTTATCGGTGAAAGACACAGAGCTTGCGATTCCGCCCGGCGTCCAGGCTACGTTCGTCGAACGTGATTACATGGTCCCGGGAACACAGCGGGGGCCTGACTCGAAGCGCGTGCTGCCTCCCATGGTGATCCAACTTCAAAGGCCCGCGCAGTAACAACATGGTTCTACACGTCCAAAATTAGCTGTGGTCCAGACATGTTTGGGTAATTCATTACCATCAAGAAGCACAGCAATGACTCTGCCCTTTTTATGCACTTTGCACTGGTAATCCTCAATTCAGACGACCTTCAAATATTGTGGATTTGCAGGTGCATTTTTCTTTCTCAAATTACTATATTAGAGATATATTTAATGTTACGATTGGTAATCAATAATGCTGAGTTTCTTCTTTTTAGAAAAAAGAATATGTGCTAAATAGATACCTGCCCCACCTTCAGAAGCAAAGTTCGTAAATACATTATAATTATATAGAAGTTTTTTTAAAGGATATTTATGGTGAGGAATAAAACCATTGATGCACTAAAAGGCTATGCAATTATTCTTGTAGTTTTTGGTCATGTAATTGAGAATAATCTTAATGATTATGCATACAATAAAATCTATATACTTATTTATACTTTTCACATGCCTCTTTTCATGTTTCTGAGCGGGTATATTAGCTTCGGTTCAATAAGGAAACCATGGAGTAAGTGGCTATGGTCAAAGGTCGAAAGACTTTTGATTCCTTTTTTCATTTGGTGCTTAATATGGTCAGCCTATAGACAATTTGATTTTATTAATTATTTCTTTATTAACGGGTGGTCTGGGTTACAAGTTCGTTTGCTAAACACTATGAACCCTTTTAATGCCCCTTGGTTTTTAATGGTTCTTTTCATATTCTATTGTATTTTATTAGTGATTAAACATTTAGAAAAATACTTGGGATATTTTGTATATATTTGGATACTCTTGTATTTATATATTCAGCCTATACAAAATGATTGGTTAATCTTGTTGCGATGGTATTACGCATTTTTTTTAGCTGGATATTTAATAGCGGAACACCGAGATAAATTACCCATTATCGATGCCAAAAAAAAGTTACTATTCTTTGGTTCCTTTATTGCCATTTTTTTCCTGTATCCCTATCATAAATATAATATCTATGACTTTTCGACAGTATCACCAGCGCCATTGGCTCTTAAGATTCTAATCGCTTCTTTAGGGATTGCGGCATCATATTCTTTGATCAGTTGGCTAGATAATAAATGGATTTCCCAACCACTTTCATATTTGGGTTTGTATACTTTGGACATCTATGTTCTCCATGAAATGTTTTCATGGTTGAATCTTGGAATTTATCCTGTATTGATATTAAATTGGAATCTTGGAATTTACCCTGCATTGATATTTGTCACATTATTTGTTTTATTGTTTTCATTGGGTATTTCATGGGTACTTAGGTTTTCTCCAATCCTTAAATTTGTTTTGTTTGGCAGCAAGATTTGATGGTAATCAGATCTCCACATTATATTGGATTTGAATTCCGAGGTATTATGACGAATACGATTGTACTATTTATAACTCTTATAGTTGGTCTTCTCTCTATTATGGGTTTATTTTTAAACTACCAAAAAGAGAAAGCGAAAAATATAAATGCCCAAAAAATATTTATTAAAGGTGTTTTGGTTATTAGCATATTTATTATAACACTGAACGTGATTAACCCTTTGTATAACTATTTCTTCCCAGCGATGGTATACTACTACAGTGGAATTATTTGGCTAAATAAAGGTGACAAAGATAAGGCTCTGGCTGATTTCAATAAAGCCATTCAACTAAAGCCAATCTTTGCTGAGGCTTACTTTAAAAAAGGGTATATCTGGCAATTAAAAGGCGAGAATGATAAGGCTCTGGCTGATTTCAATAAAGCCATTCAACTAAAGAAAAATTATGCTGAAGCTTACTACTGCAAGGGGTATATCTGGCAATTAAAAGGCGAGAATGATAAGGCCCTGGCTGATTTCAATAAAGCCATTCAACTAAAGCCAGATTATGTTGATGCTTACTTCAACAAGGGAGTTATCTGGCAACAAAAAGGTGACAAAGATATGGCTCTCGCTAATTTCAATAAGGCCATTCAACTAAAGCCAATTTTCGCTGAGGCTTACTACTGCAAGGGGGTTATCTGGCAACAAAAAGGTGACAAAGATAAGGCTCTGGCTGATTTCAATAAAGCCATTCAACTAAAGCCAAAAATTATAAGTACTTATTAAGTCAATCTATTGTCAGTCAAAATCCACTTGACACAAAAGATAACGTTTCTTATACTGAAGTTGACAAAGGGAAGTTCTTCTCAACTCTTTAACCGAACCGGCGAGACCGGGTCAGGAGGTGTACCCGCAGAACCTCTACTCATCATCAATCACAATTCATCATATCCAGGAGCGATGTCATGACGAATGCGAAAAGAGTTCGGGCACAGGCTATTGGTATAGAGGCAGTCGCAACGCAGGAGAAGATTCCGGAGAAATATTTTGTGGTGGATACCAGCGCTCTGGAATACGGGATGGATGTATTTGAAAAATTGCGTCAGGGCGGACGCAACTGTGTGCTGATCCCTTACGCGACCTGGGAGGAACTGGATAGTCATAAAACAGGTAACGATTTTAAGGCGGACATCGCCCGCAATGTTATTCGCAATGTCCGTAATTTATTCCGGGTCAAAGATCATTCCGTCCGTTTTTTTCAATATGACTTCAAACTGGTGAAAGATGCCGACCTCAAAATTGATAAAAACGACCATTGTATTATTGCCACCGCGCTCAACGCCAGGAAAAAACTGGGCGAGGCTAAAGTCATTCTCGTCACCCAGGATGCCGCTCTCGAAGCCCTTGCCCTGAATTTCGGCCTCGATGTTCAATCCGTCAAAATGCATCAAACGGAAATTAAACAGCATCACACCACCCGCACAACCATCAACATTCAACGAAGCTGGATTTCCGACAAAACTTTTCCACTAAAACTTCCCGAAGCCAGACTGGCCGCTCAACTGGAGCATGTCCGGTTTAACGAAGGCATTGTTTGTTACTGCGACGTCGACGGAGCTTGGGCGGCGGCCTTTGCCGCCGTGCGCAAAGGCGACTATTTCCGGATTATCGAAAAAGACATTCACCTGCTGGGGATAAGACCGCGTTCCAACAACGGCGATATCAACTGGGCACAATTCATCGCTATGGATTTGCTGCGCGACGAATCCGTTCCCCTGGTCGCGCTCACCGGCAAGGCGGGAACCGCCAAAACCTTTCTCGCGCTGCTTGCCGCTTTTGAACAGGCGTCGCATTACCGGCAGATTCTGGTCAGCCGCGCCACAATTCAACTGGGAAACAAGGACCGCCTAGGCTATTCGCCGGGAGATATCGACGCGAAAATGAAACCCTGGATGCATCCGATTTACGACAACATCAATGCCATCAAAGGTCTTGTTGACGACAGAATGAAGGAAAAAATCAACGACTGGCTGGCCAACGGGAAAATCGAAATGTTGGATTTGGACAAAATTCGCGGCCGTTCCATTCAAAAATGCTACGTGATCGTCGATGAAATTCAAAATCTTCCTCCGTCGCACGTCAAGGCTATTGCGACACGCGGAGGCGAGGGAACGAAAATGGTTTTTACCGGTGATTTTTCCTACGACCAGATTGACGTTCCCTGGCTGGACGAACGCTCCAACGGTCTTTCGGTTCTCAACGCGAAGATGGCGGGCAGCCGTCTCTTCGGCAGCGTGCATCTGGATCAGGCCATTCGTTCGGAACTGACGAAGGAAATTCTGGAACGCTGGTAGAAAAAGCGTATTATCAAAAAGGATGATTTGGAAACGATATGGAAAGTGCGATTGCCAAAGCGATTCAATTAAAATACCAGCCGGTGGCGCTTTTGTGGTCCGATAAAAAACCGGATGACGCCATGCAGTTTATTGAGGGCAAATGGGGTTGTGTTATGTGGCTGGCTGTTCATGCCGCCAAAGGCAAAGCGGCTGTGGCCGATAAAAAAACATTCGGATGTTTTGGCGGCGGTGTGGGATTAGGTTTCGGCAATCAGTATAAAAACTTTCCCGGTGGTGAAGATGGCTTTTGTCACTTTCTTTCCAGCGGCAATGTTGAGCGTCAAGGTGGAAGAGAAATTGCCGAAAAGATCAAACCCTACATGACCAAAGAAAGTTACGATAATTTTCTGCATGGTGAGCGCTATATCAAAAGCCCGGAACTTGTCGAAAAATTTGTCAACGCCCTGCCTTTAACGGAGATAGCTTCAACCTACGTTGTTTTTCAACCGCTGGTGAATATCGATCCGGCAAAAGAAAAACCTCAGTCGGTTATTTTCTTTGTTAATCCCGATCAGCTCTCCGCTCTGACCGTTCTTGCCAATTACGGACGGGGTGACAATGAGAACGTCATTATTCCCTACGCTGCCGGATGCCAAACCATCGGGATATATCCTTATCGTGAAGCCAAGTCGAAGAAGCCGCGAGCCGTTGTGGGCCTTACCGATCTTTCCGCCCGCGTTTACGTTCGCAAGCAGCTTGGCGATCCTCATTTGATGACCTTCACCGCGCCTTTCGCGCTCTTCGAAGAAATGGAACAAAATGTTCCCGGATCTTTTCTTGAGCGGCATACCTGGCTAAGTTTGCTCTCCGAATAAAGTTAACACTCCACACATCTTTAAAATTCGTTGCCTGCCAAAATAAGGTATGCTACTTTACAACACTATTTTTCTTTCTTCGGCTAACTTTGTTGGCAGCGTCGTTATCCTTTGAAAGCAAAACAGTATTAAATATAAAATATGATTACAATAGTTAACAACAGCCGGTACGTCCATGAATAAAATAAAATCTTCCGCATATCTTGCCAGTTTGAATATTGATAAAATGCGCTTCGGTCTTAAGGCAATTACCGAACTTTTGTCACGACTGGGAAATCCGCAGAATTCCTTCAAGACAATATTAATTGCCGGCACCAACGGAAAGGGTTCAACCGCGGCGATGGCCTCTTCGATTTTAACCCAAACCGGTTATAAGGTTGGTTTCTATACTTCTCCTCATCTGGTTGATGTCCGGGAGAGGATTGTCATCAACGGAAAGAAAATCCCTTTAAAGGAATTTAACCGGACGATAGCGTATGTGAAAAATAAAATGGAGCAGCCGGTAACTTATTTTGAATTTTTAACAGCCGTCGCCTTTGTATATTTTAAAAATGAAAAAGTAGATATCGCTGTCCTGGAGGTCGGTTTGGGCGGCAGACTCGACGCGACAAATGTTTGTAAACCGCTTGTTTCTGTCATCACTAACATTGCTTTTGATCATACGGCCTATCTGGGCAATACGCTGGAATCGATCTCTTATGAAAAAGCGGGAATCATCAAGCGAAACGGCATTTGTGTGACAGCCGCGAAACAAAAAATAGTTTTGAAGATTCTGGAAAGCGTATGCCTGCGCCGCCGCGCTAAACTCTTCTGCCTTGGACGTGATATAAAAATAAATAAACAAAAGGATGGCCTGATCACTTACAGGGGACTTCATCGTGATATAAAAAATCTGACAATTCCCTTGCGCGGAGAACATCAGTTATCCAATGCCGCTCTGGCACTGGCGGCCATTGAACTTTGCGAAAAGAAAGGATTTAGCGTTGATGACAAGGCAATCCGCGCGGGACTCAATAATACACATTGGGAAGCGAGATTGGAAATTATACAAAACCGGCCTCTTTTCATTCTCGACGGAGCTCACAATCCGGCGGGCATTGATGTTTTATGCCGGTCTTTAAAAAACGATTTTTCCTTCCGCCGTTTAATTCTTATTTTTGGAGCCCTTGCCGATAAAGACTACCGGCGAATGCTGAAAAAAATAGCGCCTCTCTCCTCAATAATAATATTGACGCAAATAAAAACCGCACGGGCAGTGCCTGTGAACGATATGATGAAAACGGTGAAGGAATTAGGCTATACGGCAATTGCTACTCAAGATGTCAATCAGGCAATTGCGGGCGCGCTGAGCGTGGCGGGGAAGCAGGATTTAATCTGCGCGACGGGCTCTTTTTATCTGGCCGGTGAAGTGAAACAATCCCATTTCATAAAATAATCTTATATGATAATAAAAAATGTGACCGGCAAGGTGAAATCTTAGCTGTAAAAGGCAAAATGATGAATTCTGTTAAAGTTAATCAGAGAAAAAAAATCGGCACAAATTTCTATTTAACGATGGCCTTACGGGTTGCGATAATAATTTTATTTATATCTCCCGCGGCTTTTTCCGCCGAAGCCGGAAGCACCGATGACGGCAATTCTTATGATGTGTACCAGGTTAAGGGGAAAACCATCGTCATTTACAGTGGCGACGCCGTTTCTGCCGGTGACGATGAGTTGATGAATAAAAAAGATTCCGCTGCCGTTCAGAACAATGCTCTTCCGAAAAATTTGGATGCCGGTAGCAATAAGAATCCCGTGAAGATCGAAGCCGACAGCATGGACTACGACAATGTTCGCGATGCTTATCACGCTAAGGGTAAAGTAAACATCAATTACAGCGGAGCCAATCTTTCCGCCGATGATGTGGAATTGGACAATAAAAGTAATGTTGCCACTGCCCAGGGCGGCGCATTTCTGAAAATGGGAGAAGATACCCTGCGGGGCGAAAAAATTGTTCTCAATATTGAAGACAAAACCGGCGCCGCTTATCAGGCCGATGCTTTTTACGCGAGGAATAATTTTTATATCAAAGGCAATATAATTGAGAAGACCGGCGAGAATACATACTTTATCAAACAACCCATAGCGACAACCTGTAACGGCGAGAATCCTGATTGGGAAATTGCCGGCAGTGAAATGAAAGTGACAGTGGAAGGCTATGGCTTAATGAAAGACGCCCGGTTTCTTGTAAAAGGTTTGCCGGTTTTCTATACGCCGATCCTTCCTTTTCCCGCGAAAACCGAACGTCAGTCGGGATTTCTTATTCCGTATTTTTCTTCTTCTAAAAATGATGGCATTGATATCGGGATCCCCTATTTCTGGGCTATTTCTCCCCAGATGGACGCCACCTTTTACCAGCACTACATCGAAAAAAGAGGATTCCAGGAGGGTGCGGAATTCAGATACTATCTGGGGAATAATACCCGTGGGACTTTTTACGGCGATTATATGGAAGATACGGAGCATGTCACCGACACAACCGATATGGCAACCAGCCGAGACTGGGAGGAAATGCATAAGCGCTGGTCTTATTATTTGAATGATCAAACAAACTTTGATCCTCAATTTTATGTAAGGACCGATCTAATAAAAGTGTCCGACAAATGGTATTTTAAAGATTTTTCGGCTCAAAATTATTACCTTGATAATTATGCCCAAACGGCGGAGGACAATTTTAAAGATGTACCTTTCAAGGGCGATCAGACCGTTCGTTATCTGGAATCAACTGCCCGTGTATTTAAAGGATGGTCTAATTACAACATAACAGGATTGATCAACTCAACTGAAGATTTTAATGCCCTGAATAATGATCAAACTTTGCAAAAATATCCGGAGATCGTTTTAACAGGCATTAAACAGAAATTCTTGGATACGCCGCTGTATTATGAATTTACCGGAACTTATGATTATTTATACAGAGGAGAAGGAGATAAAGGGCACTTCGTTGATTTTTCGCCGACTGTTTCCATGCCTTTTGATTTAGCCGGCTATTTTAAAGTTACGCCGCAACTTGCTCTTAAAGAAACATTCTGGAGCCGGGATGACAATGAAACAGATTCCAAAAGCAAGACCGCAGACAGAACTGTTTTTGACGCGTCGGTATCTTTAAGCAGTCAGCTTTCCCGCGTATTCGATGTTAATGTAAATGGTTGGGAAAAAATAAGACACGAAATAAAACCGGAAATAATCTATTCCTATGTTCCCGGTGTATCCGAGGATAACGTGCCTGATTATTATGTGCCCGCTTTTTCGCCATTTATAATATCCGGCACAACTCCCGTTACGACTGTATCTAGTGACGCTTTAGCGGAGCAAAACGCCGTTGCCTGGTCCCTTACCAATACTTTTATGGCCAAAGTAAAGGATGAAAATGGCGCCTACAGCTATCTGGAGTTTCTGAGGCTTAAATTATATCAGACTTATGACATCCATGAAGCCAATAAAAGTATGGACGCAGCCGCTCTGGAAAGAAGGCCTTTTTCTGATATGGGAATAGAAATTGATTTTACTCCTTATAAATATTTTTCTTTTACTACGCGTGATCAGTACAGCATTTATGACGGCTGGACGCAAACGAATTATGATTTTAATTTCAAAGATTGGCGCGGAGATACAATGACGATAGGTTATCGTTATACAATAGATTCTATTCAGGAAGTCAACTTTAACTTAAAAGCTGTCATTACCCCCCATCTCGACGGTACAATTATTTCCAGATACGATATGTTTAATTCCCAAACAGTAGAAAATACAGTGGGACTTGTTTATCACAAACAATGCTGGAACATGGGACTGGATCTTAGCCAGACTGCTGACGATACTAGATTGATGTTTAAAATCTCACTGGCCGGTTTCGGCAAACAGGGAAGTAAATAAAAAATTTGGGGAGTGGGTAGATAATGGCAAGAATTAGAAAATATATAAACGTTTTTTTAATATTAAGTGTTACTATCATGGCATTGATATGGTTGGGTTTAATAATAAATTATGGGACTTTAATTAGTCCTGTAATTGTTATTAAAAATAGTTTTAATCTTGTGATATTTATTATCATCTATATTCTTATAGATTATCTTAAGACAAGAAAACTTCCTCAAGAAGCCATACATGTTCATCAGGAGCGAGATATTCAAATTAAAGGAAATTTCGAGAATATTTTCGAGCAATGTTTGAGCATAATAAAAAAATTGAAAGCTGTAAAATCGGTAAATCAAATAAAAGAAAAAATGATGATATCTGCAAGAACAAAGATGACAATGTTTTCAAGTGTTGATGATATTATATTGCGATTTGATATTTCCAATGAACAGTTCATAAGGATTCATATAGAAAGTCGACCTTATATGCGTTTTGCATTATTGGATTTTGGAAGGAATTATAGAAATGTGGAATGGCTTAAAGAAAAAATTGAATCAATTAATTTAGGAAAATAATCTGAACAGTTGTTCATGTTCGTAATTACAAAATTTTTCTAATTGTTAAATATTTATTCATTTGAATCAAATCGCCTCAATACCAATTCTAAATCAAAGATGATATTGAGGCGGCTAGGCTTAAGGCGACGAGGCATATTATGCATACGTTGAGGAAGCCGACAACCCCGGCCTGCGCCGGGGCAGGCTGTGCCAACAAAAATAGCGCTTTGATCGGGAGCGCTTTCCTTTAAGGAGAGCGCATAATAAATAGAAGCTTACATTACCGAGAATTTTCGTCAAAATGGCGAAAACTTCCTTTAGAATTAGTAGAAGGTATTCATGGATACGTTTATCTTAGCCGCGACCAGTTTTATTATCTCCGTTTCGCTGATGATTACCGGCAAGAAGGACAAGCTTCAATCATCTTTTTCCGGATTATGCGCGTCTGTCTTTGTTTCTCAAATAGCTATTTTTTTACGGAGTGTTTTTCATTTTAAATTTCTACCGAACATTGAATATCTGGGAATTCTGGCCATTGCTCCTTTTGCTCTTCAGTTTCTCCGCCATTTGACCAGAAATAAATCTTTTCTTTCGCGGAGACTGATTATATTTTTTACCTTGGTCAGTATTATCGGCTTCGTTCTTATTTTAACGCCGCTATTTGAAAGGACTTATTTTGAAGCCGCGATATTATACTATACGTTCTTTACCTTAGGACTCTGCTATATCGCTCTGATGCGGCATGTAAACATGTTGCCGTCCGGCAATGAAAAAAGACGCTTGAGTTATTTGCTTGTCGCGTGCCCCATGTCTCTGATTTTAGGAAATATCGATTTGTTGAATTACTGGGGATTCAACCTGCCGGTCATTAACGGTATTGTTTTATCCGCTTTGCTTTATTTTGTTTTGCTTGTCATCGCTTATCCGCAATTGCGTGAACTGCACGATTTCTTCGCCCGCACATTGGTAATTTTTGTCAGCACAATTACCGGCGCCGTTATTTTTTATTTCGCGGCTTCTTTCTTCAGAGGCAGTCCACCCTCCATAACGGGATTATTGCTGGCATCTTTTCTGATCGTCATTTCTTTAACACCGATAAAAATCATTATGAAAAATATTTTCAGTTATTTTTATCCCGAAAGCAAAGATGTGTTTACTTCTCTTTATGAATTTGATGAAAAACTGGAAAGGGAAAAAGCCCTGATGCTGGCGGAGATGGCGCCGGTTGTCGCTCATGAAATCCGCAATCCGCTCGGTTCGATAAAAGGGGCGGCGCAATATCTGAAGGAAGAAGCTGCCAGTGATGAGCAGCGGGCGCTCTTGAATGTGATTGTTGAAGGAACGGACAGGCTGAATGCTGTTGTCAGTCAATTCCTTGATTATGCCCGTCCTTACAAGATCAATCTTAAATTTCAAAACATAAACCTGATTATTCAAAAAGCCATTTCCATTATCGCGGTAAACAAGATCGTGGAAAAAATCACCATCATTCAGGATCTGGATGGAAATCTTCCCGAGGTGGAAGTAGATGAACAGCAATTCATGCAGGTAATTTTAAACATAGCGTTGAATGCTATCGAATCGATGCCGCAGGGCGGCACCTTGACCTTCCGAACGTCAGGTACGGAATCAGGGGCTGATGGAGAAATAAGTATAGCGATTCGCGATACGGGAACGGGAATAGGCAAGAAAGAAGTCAAAGACATTTTCAAGCCGTTTTTCACAACCAAAGAAAGAGGCGTCGGTTTGGGACTGGCCATTTGCCAGAAGATCATTAAAGAACATGGCGGCCATATCAGCGTTAAATCAATTCCGTCGCAGGGTACGGTATTCACTATCAAACTCAAAACAACCCTCTAGATGCCAATTCGCTTTCTTTGGCTAACTTTGTTGGCTGCGTCGTCGGCTTCCTCAACGTATTATCCTATACGCCTGCGGAGCCTCTTCCTTGCCGCCGCGTTATCCTTTGAAAACGAATCGGCATGAATGGAATCCGGCTTGATTTAAAATCAAAATAATAATAATTTAAAAATCATGGAAAAAATTTTAATCGTTGATGATGAAATGAATATGCGGCTGGTGTTGTCCGCCGTACTGAAGAAAGAAGGCTTCGAAGTTACTTCGGCTTCCAACGGACTTGAAGCTCTGCAAATTTTGAAATCAGATAAAGTAGCCGTTGTTATAACCGATTTGAAAATGCCGGATATGGACGGCATGGAATTACTTACAAATATTTCCGCGCAGTATCCGGAAATTCCCGTCATCATGATAACCGCTCACGGCAGCATAGCCACTGCTGTTGAAGCGCTGAAAAAGGGCGCGTTTGATTACGTTACCAAACCTTTTGATCTCGATGATCTGAAAAATGTCATTTCCAAAGCCGTGAAAACGCGCACACTGAAAGAAAGCGAGATTTTCTTGCCGCCGGGGGAAATTGAACGCATCAGCATTATCGGTACAAGTCAAAAAACCATGGAAATATTCGACGCGATTAGACGGGTGGCCCAGACAACGACAACAGTCATGATTACAGGTGAAACAGGAACGGGTAAAGAACTGGTTGCCGACGCGATTCATTACAATTCGCCGCGTAAAAATAATCCGCTTATTAAAATGAATTGCGCCGCCATTGCCGAAACGCTGATGGAAAGCGAATTGTTCGGTTATAAAAGAGGAGCCTTTGCCGGTGCGGGTTCGACCAAACCGGGGAAATTCGAACTTGCCGACACGGGAACTTTATTCCTCGATGAAGTGGCGGAAATTCCATGCGATGTCCAAATAAAACTTCTCCGTGCCATTCAAAAACAGGAATTCGAGCGTGTCGGGGGATTGCGGACAATTAAAGTCAATGTGCGCATTATCGCCGCCACCAATCAAAATTTGCTGCGTCAGGTTCAGGCCGGAAACTTTCGCGAAGACTTATTTCATTGCCTGAATGCTTTCTCCATCGATATTCCCCCTTTGCGGGAGAGAAGAGAAGACATTCTTACTTTGGCCGATTATTATCTGGATAAGTTCAACAGGAAACTCGAACTTTCCGTGAAGATGGAGGAAGAAGTGAGGGCAATGCTCTTACGCTATAATTGGCCGGGCAATGTTCGGGAATTGGAAGATATTGTTAAAAAAATGATGCTCATGGCGAAAAACAATCTTATCACATTGCGGGAAATACCTTACGAATTCAAATTGTCATTTGAAGAAAAAGAAAAACCGTTTAAAGAGTATATGCGTGGTCACGTGGAGAATGTTGAGCGGCAGATGATTATCAAGTGCCTTGAAGAATCCGGCGGCAATGTCAGTAACGCGGCGAAAAAAATGGGAATGAGTCGCAAGGGATTGCAATTGAAGATGATCAAATACAATCTGCGCAGGGAATCGAAGTAAATGGGCTGTTGAAAAACGCTCCCAGCATACGCTGGGCTACGCATCTGCGGAGTGAATCCGGCGTATGCCGGATGCGCTCATTTCTTGCGCGCCTTGCATCTGGGTCTTTTTGAACAGCCCCAAAAACTGCTAACATGAGTCAAGAGTAAACTGGCCCCCATGCCTGATTGAGGATTGATTAAATGTAAAAATAGTATTATATACATGACGAAATTCTAACTTCGTTTATGATTCAATTCGTCAAAACGATTTGAATTCTTACATTCAAATAGAGGAACAATTATGAATGCAAAAAGATATCCTTATCCATTATTTATTTTCTGTATCGTGTTTTTGATGGTTTCTTCCTGTGGCTACAAAACAATTAAACATGGTGTATCAATAAGCGAGGATAGAGTTGCTCGAAGTATCATTGACGGCAAGACAACAAAACAGGAAGTTCTGCTTGAGTTTGGCACGCCAACAAAGACTACGGATAATGGAAAGATGTTTTTTTATGAATGGACTGAAGAAAGTGAAGCGAAAATAATATTCTATAAAGGAATAACAACGTACATCAATCAATTAAGCATTCTTTTTGATGAGATGGATGTCGTGAAGAATCATCGGATGTCGGAAATATCGGAAGGATCTCAAAGAAGTATAGAAACGAAAACTCAATAAACCAGGGGGATATTCTTATCGGTAATCAATAAACTTTTACCCTTTTAATAGTAATCCCACTCCCGTCATATCGGCGAAAGCCGGTATTCATGGTTTCCCGGATGCCGGATCATGTACGGCCTGACAATATTATTGGGGACTATTAATTAATATACCGAGGAGGATGAAAAGATGAGTTTCAAAATCGGTCTGGTTGCTATTCTTGCTTTGGTCATTCTTATCTTTCTGGCTCAGAATGTGGAAGTCGTCAAGGTGAGCTTTTTGTTCTGGGAAATATCAATGTCGCGCGCGATACTGCTTTTCTTCTCTCTGTTAGCCGGTTTTATTATCGGATGGTTTCTGCACAGTTTCCTGTCTTATCGGAAAAATAAAAGGGCATCTTCCGATTTTAAGGCCTAAAGAACAGTACGGAAAAGTGGAGGGTTTTCGGAGACGGCTTGGGATCGTACAAGCCCCAACAATAAAGGTACCTGTTCTCTATATTTCTTCATGATTATTTTTTCTGCTTAAGTTTTTCCCGTTCCGGTTTTAACCTGTATTCCTCATATGCATCTTTGCCCAGATAGAAATGAATTATCTTTTGGGGATCTTCCTTTTTCTTTAAATTCATTTTCGGATTGTAACCGATACTGTAAAGATCAAGGCCTCCTTTGATGTGCTTTAATTTCAGGGGCTGGTTATCGTATGGATCAATAGGAAGACGATCAATGTATTCAGGAACCAATTCTTCAATTCTTTCCGGATAGCGGCCTGTTTGTGACTTATAGGCAGTAACAGCCAAAGCTAAATCAGCTAGTCCGTTTCGGGCATCATTACTCATTATATGGTCAAAAAAAGTGACGTACGGTGTGATTGACATAATTGAAAGTATGCCGCCTTCAGAGATTTTAATTTGATTAACTATGTCTATACGATGATATAATTCTTCATAGCTTGTGACCTGCTTGGATATTTCCGGAATAGTTTTCAGTTGAGCTTCTATTTCTAAAGGGTATAAAAAAACGCTGTAAGCCAAATTACTAATCGGATCTAAAATATATTTCCATAAATAATCAGAAAAATGAGTATCATCAGGCATGCGGTATGTGCTTTCAAAAAAATTTATATTTGCTCCATTTTGGGATAGCATTTGCAATAACCCCAGAGATTCAAAGCGAAAAACGTTCTGTGTTTCTTGCACAGAAGCGACGTGTGCCTTTACCGGCAACTTGATCGCACTGCTGGACAAGTTTGATGATGTAGCCAAAATATATTCCAGTGACGATACCCTGGTCGAATCTATAGCTATGCTAAGCATCAATGATATTAACATTGGATAGCTTTTTACATGTTTAGAAATGGTTTCGATAGCGGCTAAATCCTGCAAGGCAGCGGTATGATTTCCGGTATCGGACTTGGCAATGGCGGAGTAACTCAGCAGCCGGGCCATTTGCCTATAAGGTATAAATCTTGGTATATCTGACTCGATGAAACATTTGTCCGCTTTTATTTCATACCAATAATAAGGCATGGATAAGGCTTTATGCAGTATTATCAATGCGTCCTGATTTTTAGCTACAAAAGCTGACACTTCGGCGGAAAAAATATGTGGAGGCACTTGGACTTGTGCAAGATTGGGCGGTAAATTGTCAAACCACTCCGGCAGTTTCCCTTTTGCTTCAAGTACCTTTGATGCCTGCTCATAAAAAAGACAGGCATTTTGAGACTCGGGAACACGCACCGGCAGCATGCTGTTTATCTCTTTTGTGATTGCACCATAAACATGAGCATACTTGTCAATCATTTTAATATTGCTGTAAACCACGACGATTAAACTAAAAACAATGAGAAATATGGAAGCTGCAGCAATTTTAATATGCGGCGATTTTATCTCTTTTTGTTCTTCAATCTTTCTTGCAGACAACCCATGTTTAAGAATACAGATTGAAGCGGTAAGATAAACCAGCAGTAATGCCAGACTGTACCAGAAAAGCCATTTAGGTTGAATATTACTGAAAAATAATAATCCGGCGACTATTACGAGGCAAACTAATAACAAAGAAATTAATATAACGGTAAGTATTGGCCAGAGTCGCTGCCAGAAAACTTTCTTCAGACATACTGCCAGAACAACAATCAAAACTGTCAGCGATATGCTGCCTATGAGCATACCAATCCACAACAGACCGTAGTATAAAGCAAGCATATTTAATTACCGTCTTTTTTTATTTTATTTATAACAATTAGCCATCCGAACTTTTGAGAAATCTACCTGCTTATCTTTCTTTTCCATTTCATTCTTCTGCGCGAGCTTCCTCTTTCGGGGAAAAATGATCCCGTAATCCCTTGTAAATATAGAGAACTGCCTTAACGTAAACATCGCTGTGGTTGTAAGCAAAAACGGCTTTGTACTTACTTTTGTAGTTGCCGATGTTCTTGCCTGTCAGGTTACTGTTATAAAGATAATTTTCCACACTGAAGATAGTATCTTCTATTGAAAATGGATCGATGTCTTCGTTAATCCCGTTTGAATCTACAAAAAACGACATCAGCGACGATGGAATAAACTGCCCCCAGCCGATTGCTCCCGCGTATGAACTTGTAAAATACTGCGTCGGTTGTTTTGTCATCTGCGACAATTTATATAGCGCCGTGATTTCCCGGACGGCAAATTGTGTCCGGTAAGTGAAAATATATTGAGAGACCAGGGAATTGAAGGCGTAAAATTTGCCCCGCTGCTGGTGATCGGCAAAATTGGTTTCAATGCCGATAATAGCCGCGATCAACTCCTTGTGGATACCGTGTTTTGCCTCCGCCCGGTTGAACATCTCGATGTGGTCTTCAATGAAGGGTTTTCCTTTTTTGATTTTTGCATCCACGCCTATGCGCTTGAAATACCAGGCCACATTGCGTTTCTTATCATGATCTGTCTGCTTTTCCGCTGATTTGTGAAAATACTGGCCTATACCGGGGTGAAGCTGGAAAGTTTCACTGTTAATCTGTTGATCGAACCATTCTCCGGGCACTCCGTTTGTGATGAGCTGTTGTTTCAGTTCTTCAATTTTACCGGGGATAAGATAATCAGGAACATATTTAACCTGCTCATTATATGAGGCGCAGCCCCAAAAAATGAAGATGACGGAAACGATGATGAATAAGTATCTCAATTTCATTTTGAGCAATCCGGCGATAAGAATATTTTTTTATTCCTTTTGAATATATTTACTAGACAATAAACTACATTGTCAAATCTTTTCACGCCGGGCATTCACTGTTTTTCAATCAATGTATGTTCTTGTAATCGCCTGATGGTTAATGTATAAATTCCACAGGTAAGGTATCGGTACAGAACAATGCATTTGAAAAAAGTATCCATTCATTCTCATCAATATCCGGCAGTGGATCGCTATCCTTTCAATCTGCCGCTTTTCCATGAGACAAAACAAATAACATTTAATTCACCCGTAACATTATTTGTCGGTGAGAACGGTACCGGTAAATCAACCCTGCTGGAAGCTCTTGCCGTCGCGTGCGGTATTCACATATGGCGCGATACGCAAAGAAGCAGACCGGATTATAATCCCTATGAGGATAAATTTTATCAGTATATATCCGTTGACTGGTCGGATGGCCGCGTGCCCGGTTCTTTCTTCGGATCAAAAGTATTTCAATACTTTGCCGAGTTGCTTGACGAGTGGGCGGCGGCGGATCGGGGTCAACTGGATTACTTCGGCGGAAAGTCTTTGACTACCCAATCTCACGGCCAGTCTTTAATGTCTTTTTTCCGCAGCCGCTATAAGATAAAAGGACTTTATCTTCTGGACGAACCGGAAACAGCTTTGTCGCCGCACTCTCAGTTGGATCTCTTAAATATATTGGAAGATATGAGCGCCGATGGACATGCACAGTTCGTTATTGCCACGCACTCCCCGATTCTTCTGGCCTGCCCGGGGGCGACAATACTCACTTTTGATAAATCTCCGATACAGCGGATTCAATACGAGCGAACCCGCCACTACCGCTTGTACAAAGATTTTATGATGGATAGAAGCAAGTATCTGAAACGAAACAGAGAGAAATAAAGGGGAACGTTATGCTGACAAAACAGGAAGTCATCGCGGAAGCCGGACGGCTGAAATTTGCCGATATCGGTTTCACCGGCGCTGAACCATTCACGTCCCAGAAAGAATATCTGATGGCGCATCAGGAAGAATATGGCTGGGCGGAGGCAGTGGGCTTGGGGCTGCTTGCCGGGACCGATCCGAAAACGATTCTTTCCGGCGCGAAATCAATCATTGTGCTGTTGGAATCTTATTTTGAAGAATCTTTCCCATTGCAAATGGAGCGTCATTTCGGCCGTTGCTATCTTGATGATGACCGGGTTACAAAAGACCGTCTGGCGCTTAAAATCAAAGCTTTCCGAAAGTTTCTTCAGGCAAACGGTATTGATTCCAAAGTGCCGTTTAATCTGCCGCACAGACTATCAGCCGCCCGTGCGGGATTGGGAACTTTCGGCAAGAATTGTCTTTTTTACGCGCGGCGTGTCGCCCGCGAAAGTTCGTTTGTTTTTCCCATTGCTCTTGTTATTGATCAAGAATTTGCCGCGGATGAATCCTCTGTTTCCATAGGTTGTCCCGACTGGTGCCGCAATGCCTGTGTGGCGGCTTGTCCCACACGCGCCCTCAAGGGAGATGGAAAAATTGATCCGCGCCGCTGTATATCCTTTTTAACGTATTATGGTGCGGGACTCACTCCGCTTGAACTTCGCGAACCGATGGGTTTGTATGTATACGGATGCGACCGCTGTCAAAATGTCTGTCCCCGTAATATGAACCGTATTACCGAAGAAAAACCCGCCAATCCACGTGTTGCCGCCAAGGCTTTCGATTTCGATCTTTCCCGTCTGTTGCACATGGACAAATCATATTTCGAGCAGAAAATCTGGCCGCATATGTTCTATATGTCTTATGATGATATCTGGCGCTGGAAGATGAATGCCGCCCGCGCCATGGGCAATAGCCATAATCCGGCTTATGTCGCGGACCTCATAAAGGCATTCAAAGAAAATTCTGACGAGCGCGTCAGAAGCATGATCGCCTGGGCGCTGGGACGCATCGGCAATTTGGAAGCGATGGCCGCATTAGAAGGTTTCATCAAAGACAGCACGGGTATAGTGAAAGAGGAAATCCTGCAGGCAATTAAATTATTTTCGGCCAAATCTCAGCCGTATAAGAGATGAGCAGTGAAATGTTTTTTTACAGGAAGCAGATTTAAATATTCTAAACACAATTTGACCAGACAATTCATGTCAAGTCTTTTATGAACTTCTTCCTGAAGGTCTCGAATCATCAGCCGTGACAAAAATACAACGTTTCAATCGGAAACAATCAAAAAGTCTTATTATAATTTTAATTGACAATGTCCGGTTGTCTCTTTAACATACGTTCATATGATTCAGCAGCCGCCTAAATATTGGAGTGTTACCCAATCCGATTTGTTGACTCAGCTTAATGCGAAGATGGAAGGATTAAGTTCTGAGGAAGCAAAAGCACGTCTGGCACAGTATGGCGCAAACCTTCTGAGGCCGGCGAAACGGTCTGACGCGCTGGCACTGCTGGTTGCCCAATTCAAGAGTCCTATTATCCTGACGTTGATTTTTGCGGCAGGGCTTTCTGCTTTTCTTCATGACCCGGCTGATGCCATTATTATTCTTACCATCGTTTTAATCAGCGGCCTTCTGGGTTTCTGGCAGGAAAAGGGCGCCGCTGATGCTCTGGAAAAGATGCTGGCGATAGTCAGGATCAAGACCACTGTTCTGCGAGACGGCAGCCAGTGTGATATTGCGCTGGAAGAAGTTGTTCCGGGTGACGTCGTTTTGTTGAATGCCGGGGATGCGATTCCCGCCGACAGCCTGATTCTGGAATCCAGAGATCTCTTCGTGGATGAGGCGACCCTGACAGGCGAAAGCTTCCCCGTCGAAAAAGACGCCGGTCTTTTGCCCACGGAAACACCTCTTGCCAAACGCGCCAACAGCCTTTTTATGGGGACCCACGTCATCAGCGGCACAGCCAAGGCTGTTGTGGTTTTCACGGGAAAGCAGGCCCAGTTCGGCGAAATCTCCGAGAAGCTGAAACTGAGACCGCAGGAGACTGAATTTGAGCATGGCATCCGGCGGTTTGGTTATTTACTGCTCGAAGTGACTCTGTTGCTCGTCATTGCCGTTTTTGCCATAAATGTTTTCTTTCACCGGCCGGTTCTGGAGTCCTTCCTTTTTTCTCTGGCTCTCGCTGTCGGACTGACGCCGCAGTTGCTGCCGGCCATCATCAGCATCAACCTGTCTCACGGCGCTAAAATAATGGCCCAGCAAAAGGTCATTGTAAAGCGGCTTGCCTCCATAGAAAACTTCGGAAGCATGAATGTTCTGTGTTCGGATAAGACGGGAACTCTGACTGACGGGACTGTCCGCCTGCATTCGGCAATAGACATCGACGGCAATCCCAGCGACCGGGTTTTCTTTCATGCCTATCTGAACTCTTTCTATGAAAAAGGTTTTTCCAATCCTATCGATGAAGCGATCCGTTCTTATAGAGAGCAGGATATTTCCAGTTATGAAAAAGTTGACGAGGTCCCCTATGATTTCATCCGCAAACGCTTGAGTATCATGATCAAAAAGGATGGCCGGTATTTCATGGTTACGAAAGGCGCTCTATCGAATGTGCTTGCTGTCTGTCCTTATGCGGAGAACAAGGCCGGAGATAAGACAGATGCAAACACAGTAGGGCCAATGATTCAGCAGAAGTTCGAGGAGCTTAGCAATCAGGGTTTCCGCGTGCTTGGCGTTGCCATGCGGGATATGGGAACCGAGTCCGTTATCAATAAAGATTCCGAGCGGGATATGACATTCCTCGGTTTCCTGCTTTTCTTCGATCCGCCCAAAAAAGGAGTTTTGGAAACAATCGGCCGCCTCAAGCAACTTGGCGTTTCCCTGAAAGTCATCACGGGAGATAACCGTCTCGTCGCCGCCAAGATAAGCAAGGATGTGGGAATGCCTGACGCCAAAATCCTCACCGGCGCCGAACTGCGCGAAATAAGCGCTGCCGCTCTGTTACAAAAAGCAGCCCAAACGGACATCTTCGCGGAAGTGGAGCCCAATCAAAAAGAACGCATTATCATTGCGCTCAGGAAAGCAGGATATGTTGTGGGTTATATCGGAGACGGCATCAATGATGTTTCCGCCCTCCATGCCTCGGATGTGAGCATCTCTGTTGACACGGCAGTGGATGTGGCCAAAGAATCGGCCGATATCGTGCTTCTGGAAAAGAATCTGGAGGTGCTTGTGCAGGGCGTACATCAAGGGAGGACTACGCTTGCCAATACGATGAAATACGTCTTTATGGCTACCAGCGCTAATTTCGGAAACATGTTCAGTATGGCGGGCGCTTCTCTGTTTCTGTCTTTTCTTCCTCTGTTGCCCAAACAAATTCTGTTGACGAACTTAATGACTGATTTTCCGGAAATGACCATTGCCACAGACCGGACAGACGCTGAAATGATCAATCAACCGAAACGGTGGAATATTTCTTTTATTAAAAAATTTATGATCACATTCGGCTTGATCAGCTCGGTTTTTGATTATCTGACTTTCGGTGTTCTGTTGTTCATCCTTCATGCAACACCTGCGCAATTTAGAACAGGATGGTTCGTGGAATCTGTTATTTCCGCATCAATTATTGTGCTTGTCATCCGCAGCAGAAGACCATTCTTTAAGAGCATGCCCGGAAAATACCTGTTTATCGCCACAGTTGCTGTTGTTATTGCCACGCTCATCCTCCCTTTTACACCTGTCGGGAAGATATTTGATTTTGTATACCTGCCCGCGTCGTTTCTTATGATACTGGGAATCATTATGGCGCTTTATATCTTAACGGCGGAACTGGCAAAAAAAATATTCTATCAAAAGATAAACTATTAAGAGCTTTATCCCGCGATGCGGTATCATATTGCATTTCTTATCAGCCCTCTCTTGTCTGAATATTTTTATTATATAGATTACTGCCTTGCAGAGAATTCTACCTTCGGAAGTAATCAAAAAATGGCTGAACTCCGACTTAACATGTGATACAAGCACAAGGAACAGGTCACCATGTTAAATAAGATAAATACTAATCCTAATAGACGGATACTTATCGTTTATATCTTTTTGATGGTTGCTACTCTTGCCGTTTATTGGCAGTTGCATCAACACAGCTTTATTGTTTACGACGATCACATTTATGTAACAGAAAACAATTATGTCCAGTCCGGAATCACGTTGGATGGAATTCGTTGGGCTTTTGTTACGACTTATGGTGAATTCTGGCATCCTCTGACATGGCTCTCCCTGATGCTCGATTCTCAACTATATGGTTTCAACGCCGGCGGCTTTCATCTGACAAACCTTATCCTGCATATATTAACTACGTTGATGCTTTTCTGGCTTTTTAATCGTATGACCGGAGCCGTCTGGAAGAGCACTTTTGTCGCCGCTATGTTTTCTCTTCATCCGCTGCATGTTGAATCGGTTGCCTGGATTGCCGAACGCAAAGATGTCTTAAGCGCTTTTTTCTGGATGCTGACGTTATGCTTTTATATCTATTACACGGAAAAACCGGCGATCAGAAGATATCTGCTGGTTCTTTTTTTCTTTCTTTGCGCTCTCATGAGCAAGTCAATGGTTGTTACTTTGCCTGTGATAATGATTCTTCTGGATTACTGGCCGCTGGGGCGTTTTGAATCAAAGAAAAGCAAATGGTTTCTATGGCAATTGAAGGAAAAAATTTCTTTTTTTATTTTGTCGGCAGTTTTTTCTATTATCACTTTTTGTACTCAATACAGTCAATCACCCAAAATTTATCCTCTGAGTTCCCGAATCGCGAATGCGCCTGTTTCTTTTGTGATTTATCTGGAAAAAATATTTTGGCCTCACAATCTGACTTTTTTCTATCCATTTTCAGAACAACCCCCTTGGGGGCAGGTTCTGGGAGCGGTTTTGCTGATTTTCGTTATCAGTGCCGCCGTCATCATTATGGCAAAACGTCTGCCTTATTTCTTTGTCGGATGGCTGTGGTACGCAATAACCATCCTGCCGGTTATCGGAATTGTTCAGCCGGGAAGCCATTTTGCTGATCGTTATACCTATTTGCCATCCATTGGCATTATCATAATGATGGCATGGGGCGTTCCATTTCTTCTACGCTGGGAAGACCTCCGCCCAAAAATATTATTCCCGTCTTCAACAGCCATTCTGGTCATACTGTCATTTTTAACTTGGCGACAATGCGGTTACTGGAAAGACAGCGTTGAACTTTATAAACATGCTTGTCTAGTAACAAACAGCTATCTCTTACATAACGATCTTGCTTTTATGCTGGTTGGGCAAAATAAAATTAATGAGGCGATTGACCATTACAATAAGGCCATCAGCATAAAACCGAGTTATCCTGAGTCATATATTAACCGTGGAAACGCTTACTATAAACTTGGCCAGTATCAGCATGCCATCACGGACTACAATGAAGCCATTCGCCTGCAACCGGATGATACCTTTACCTACAACAACAGGGGAAGTGCTTACTCTGGTTTAGTCCGGTATCAGCATGCCATCAAGGACTACGATGAAGCCATTCGCCTGAAACCAGATAATGTCCTTGCCTATAACAACAGAGCTGATGCTTACTATGGCCTCGGTCAGTATCAGCGTGCTATTGAGGATTTTAATAAAGCCATCCGCCTGAAACCAGATAATGCCTTTGCCTATAGCAGCCTGGGTAATATTTATTTTTCAAAAGGAAATAATGCGCGTGGTTGCCGTGATGCACAAAAAGCCTGTGAATTGGGAAGCTGTGAATTGTTAGAAAAAGCTAAACGCAAAAGAAACTGTCGCTGATTTTCTATCGTTTCTTTCTACCCGTAATCCTCAATTCCGATGACTGCAACATAATGTGGATTTGTGAAATGATTATCAAGTCAAGACGTAATTAGCCATTGTCTGTCAAGTAAAAAATAAGTCAGGACACCTTAAGTTATTCTTCTTCAACCGAAATATCGATGAGTTCAAAGTTGCGCGTTCCACCCGGCGCCTGAACAGTAACTTCATTACCGATACGTTTACCGATCAGGGCTTTACCGATAGGAGATGTCACAGAAATTATATTTTGGTTGATGTCGGATTCATAAGGGCCGAGTAATTGATATTTTATTTTCTCGCCGCTGTCGATATCTTCGAGACTGACATAACAGCCGAAAACAACCTTGTCGGTTTTCAAACCTTTTAGATTTATAACATTGGACGTGGCCAACTGATTTTCCAGTTCCTGCTTTTTCCCGTATAGAAAAGACTGTCTTTCTTTTGCAGCGGAATACTCGGCATTTTCGGAAATGTCACCATGGGCGCGCGCGACTTCAATATCACGAACATTCTCAGGAATAGACACGTTCTTTATTGTTTCTATGTCCTTTTTAATTTTTTCGAAACCGGCTTTAGTAATAGGTACTTTTTCCATAGCAACTCCAGATTATTTCCTGACGTGATTGTTCAAAACTACGGGCAGGATAATTACGAAGTCTTTGTTTAATAGAGAATAAGTACCCTGTCAAGAAACATTTAATAGCTCTGTTCATCCAATTATGCTATCTAAAACCAGATGAATAATTAAGGTTTTTAAAAAGTTATGCTTGATAAATTCAATAGAGAAATAAACTACTTGCGTGTTTCCATTACCGACAGGTGTAATTTGCACTGTCTTTATTGCCGGCCCAAAGAAGGGATTTCTTTGAAGGGACATGAGGATATTCTACGCTATGAGGAAATAATACGTGTTATTTCCATCGCTGTTAAAATGGGATTAGTCAAGGTGCGGATAACCGGAGGCGAACCGCTTGTTCGCCGGGGCTTCATTGATTTTATTGCCGCGTTGAAAAAGGTCAGCGGTTTGCAGGACATCAGCCTTACAACAAACGGTATTTTAATGGAAGAATTCGCCCGGAAGATTTTCGATGCCGGCATCTGCCGCATCAACATCAGTCTTGATTCGCTCGATAAAGATAAGTATTCACGCATTACCAACGGCGGAAATTTAGACGCTGTTTTACGCGGGATTGCCCGGGCGGAAGAAGTGGGTTTTTCCCCGATAAAAATCAACACGGTTGCCATCAAGGGTTTCAATGACGATGAAATTCTGCAATTTGCTCAATTAGCCGAGGAGAAACCCTTTCAGGTAAGGTTTATTGAATTAATGCCGGTCGGGCAGGCAAATTCGGATTGCGTCGGAGATTATATGCCGGCAGCTCAATTAATTGAAAAAATCAGTAAACGCTACAAACTGGAGCAGATAGAAAATAAGAAAAATAAATCAGACGGCCCGGCCAGGATTTTTAAGATAAAAGGCGGACGTGGTGAGATCGGTTTTATTAATCCGGTGAGCAGCCATTTTTGTTCGACCTGTAACCGCCTGCGCCTCACTTCCGACGGGAAATTGCGCGTTTGCCTGCTGAATGAGGCGGAGGTTGATTTAAAAAAAGCGCTACGGGAAAATTCCAGCGATACGGAACTGGAGAAGCTTATCCGGGACGCCGTATTATTAAAACCAAAGCAGCATGATTTGGTATGCACGGAAAGCAGTTTGAAAAAATGTTACCGGACCATGTCGGAGATTGGCGGTTGAAAAACAATGATTGAAAGGATATATTAAATAGCAGCGTTAAAGAGACGCGGGAGGGAAATGCCATATTGGCGAATCCCCAATAAATTTACCATCGATTGAATGTGAAATTTTAGCCAGGGACGGCTCAAATGTTTTTCGATCAAAAAACGGCCGGATTTTCCGGTGAAAGATTGAAGACGCCGCTAGGTGATTATGTCTTTGCGCGGCAAAAAGAACTTGTTCTGGATCTGGTGGTTCCACTGTCCGGAGAGCGAATCCTTGATATAGGTTGCGGCGCCGGAAACAATCTGCAATTCTTTCGTGAAAAATGGTGTTCTTTTACGGGAATTGATTCTTCCAAAGAAAAACTGGAAATTGCCCGGCAACAATATGGTGACCGCGCTGAATTTATATTAGGTCAAACCAGCGATCTTCCTTTTTCCGACGATGAATTTGATATCGTCACCATCATTAATTTTCTGGAAATAGCCGATAGTCCGCAAAAAGTCATTGAAGAAGCAATCAGAGTCTGCCGTGGGCGTGTTTTTATCGGATTCTTAAATAACTATTCCTTTGTGGGAACGAGGCAGCGATTAAAAGAAATGTTCGGGTTTCCTCTTTCGCAGGAAATGCGCTTTTTCAGTTTTCCGGAAATTAGAAATATGGTGGAGGGTTCAACCGGCGACACTGCCATTAAATGGGGCAGCGTCATTTATTTCCCCGGCATTGTTTATGATTTTTTTGGAGAGTTGGAAGAGATGTTTCCTGTCCGGAAAAATCCGTTCGGCGCTTTCGTCGGCCTGACCTTTCCCGTGAAATACACTTACCGGACAACGCAAAACCCGATTGTAAATTCATTTAAACTCAAGGCTGAAGCCCGCGACACGGCTCCCGAGGCAGTCCGTGGTATGTTGAGGCAGGTGAATAAGTGATTAAAGAAGCGATGCTTTACGAAAAACTTGACGGCCGTAACGTACGTTGCAATTTGTGCGCGCACAGGTGCGCAATAAAACCCGATAAAAGGGGCATTTGCGGTGTTAGGGAAAACAAAGAAGGCATTTTGTATTCACTGGTTTATGGAACGGTGATTGCTGAAAACATCGACCCTATTGAAAAGAAACCGTTCTTTCATGTTTTGCCCGCATCAAAGTCTTATTCCATTGCCACCGCGGGATGCAATTTCAGTTGTGATTTTTGCCAGAACCATGAAATTTCACAGATGCCGCGTGTAGAACATATGATAACGGGCATTGATATTGAGCCTGCGGAAATTGTCGCCCGGGCAAAAAAAAGCGGCGCGAAAACAATCGCCTATACCTATACCGAACCAACTGTATATTTTGAACTGGCCTATGATACCGCGAAAATCGCCGGTGAGAACGATCTAAAAAATGTGTTTGTCACCAATGGTTTTATGACCGCCGAAACCATTGAAACGATAGCTCCGTATCTGGCCGCCGCCAATGTGGATTTGAAATCTTTTCGTGATGAGTTTTATAAAAAACGATGCGGTGCCCGATTGAATCCGGTTTTGGAAAGCTTGAAGAAAATGAAAGAGGCGGGAATCTGGGTGGAAATAACCACACTGCTTATCCCAACTTTAAACGACAGCGAAGAAGAACTCAAAGACATTGCGCAATTTATTGCCGGACTTGGCACAGAGATTCCCTGGCACATCAGCCGCTTTCATCCGCAATTCAAGATGCAGAACCTGCCTATCACTCCGCTTTCTTCATTGCATCTGGCGGTGAAGATTGGAAAGCAAGCCGGATTGAAATACGTCTATAGCGGTAATGTTCCGGGCGATGAAGGCGAAAACACATATTGTTCTAATTGCGGCAATCTTTTGATTGAGCGCTACGGTTATAAAATCAACAGCATGAACCTGAAAGAAAATAAATGTGCCGAATGCGGAACTGAACTGGAAGGTGTATTTTAGAACAATATATTTTTAAATAATTTATTCCTCCCAAGTCTTATTTTTAAATTTTATTATTTTTATGCTAGAGAAGAAAAATAACCGTTTGTATCAAATTTAATGAATTGAATTCTAAGATAAATAATAAAGGAGATAATTATGGATGAGCAAAATAAACCACAGAATCCCCTTCAGATGATCAATACCGGCGATGAAATGTCACGAGGTCGATTCAGCAATACGATGATAATTTCTCATAGTCCTGAAGAATTTATGATAGATTGGTTGCTGAGTTCTCCATCCGGAACCCATCTGGTTTCCAGAATTATAGTTTCCCCGGGACATGTTAAAAGAATAATTTCGGCATTGAACGATAACTTAACTAAATATGAACAAAAATTCGGAAAGGTTAAAGAAGTGGAGCCGGGAGAACAACAGTTCCATTAAAATCTAAAATGTACACCGGGGCCGATACTTTCAAAGATGCCGGTTTTTAAATTTTTATTTTATACCAGATTTTAACTTAATCCATTAAAACCAATCTGCATGAGTCTTCTTGAGACATAAGATGAAAATAAAGTTGTTTCGTTCAATAAAATATTGTAAGGAATTCAAACAAAGGGAAGAATCATGGATAATGGAGTGTTGAGTCATAATACCTCCCGGTGGGCTTTGATTGCCGCCGTTATTGTGCTGGTGATAGCATCAGTATCTTTCTACATACGGGCCGGCGCAGTACTCGATCCGGTGGCTGACGCATATCTGATGGATCATCTGAGTGCCCGTCCGTACCTGTCCAAGATTCTCTGTCCTCATTTGATTGCCGCCGTAGATTACATGGCCCGTCCGGTCAGTCATTTTTTCGAAAACATTGACGCACATTTGTTCCATCTGTAACCTTTTGATAGAGCGCTACGGCTATAGAATCAACAGTATGAACCTGAACGACAATAAATGTGCCCGAAATGTTAATCTTATTAAGCATGCCCAGGCTCCGACTAAAATATTTGGACAATTTACTATGTCAAGCAAGCTGAATATCAGTACCCGGAAACAAATTTGGATAATATACATTGTTTTGACATTAACCATACTTGCGGTTTTCGGGCAGGTGGCGCATTATGACTTCATTAATTTCGACGATCCCTCCTATGTCACGCAAAACACTAATATACAAAAAGGATTAACACTAAACGGATTGCGTTGGGCGTTTAGCACAATTCATACCGGATACTGGCATCCCTTAACGTGGCTGTCCCTGATGTTCAATATTCAGTTTTGTGGTTTGAATGCCGGTGGGTATCATCTTACCAATCTTATCCTGCATATATTGAACACCTTATTGCTTTTTTGGTTTTTGAACCGTTGTACCGGCTCTGTCTGGAAGAGTGCTTTTGTGGCCGCTTTTTTCAGTATGCACCCCCTTCATGTCGAATCGGTTGCCTGGATTGCCGAACGCAAAGATGTACTTGCCGCATTTTTCTGGATGCTTACTCTTTGTTTATATGTCCATTACACCGGGAAGCCGGTTATGAAAAAATACTTTGCAGTTCTTTTGAGTTTTGTCTTTGCACTGATGAGCAAGCCTATGGTTGTTACACTGCCTTTTGTACTGCTGCTTCTTGATTACTGGCCTCTGGAGCGCTGGCAAAAAGCCGTATCCTCATCCGTTAAAGATAATGTTTATTCGGCCGGTAAACTGATAGCGGAAAAGATACCTTTTATATTTTTAAGCATTGCCGCCAGTATAGCGACCCTTTACGCTCAAAGTGAAGGCGGTATAGTTGCTTCCGTGGAACATCTGTCCTTCTGCAAACGATTTACCAATACGGTCACCGCTTATGTTTTCTATTTAGAAAAAATTTTCTGGCCGGTTGATCTGGCGGTGCTTTATCCTTATAATTTTCACCTCTCTTTTACGAGAGTTATAATTTCCGGCATTGTTCTCATGGTAATTACCATCTTTATTTTATATTACTTAAAGAAACGGCCTTTTTTATTCGTCGGCTGGTTTTGGTACCTGGGAGTGCTTGTTCCAGTAATTGGCTTAGTACAGGTTGGTTCTCAAGCAATGGCCGATCGCTATACTTATCTGTCTTCTATCGGCATAGCCATAATGCTGGCATGGGGATTTCCTTTTTTTCTTCCCAGAAAAATCTTACGTAAAAATCTTTTACTTCTGACAGCAATAGTCATCCTATGCATTCTGTCGGCTCTGACATGGAGGCAATGCTCTTATTGGAGAAATAGCACAAAACTATGGCAGCATACATTGATGGTAACAAAAAATAATGATGTTGCACACAGGTATTTAGGCATTGCCTTATTTGCTGAAGGGAAAACCGCAGATGCAATAGAAAATTATAAAAAAGCCATCCTAATCAATCCATATGATCCTTTACCCTACAATAATATTGGAATTGCTTATGCTTCCCTGGGCCTCTATCAGAGCGCCATTCTTAATTTTAGTGAAGTCATCCGTATTGATCGAAATTATGTAATTGCCTTTAATAATAGAGGATCATGTTACGCCAAGCTTGGTCTTCATCAAAAAGCAATTGAAGACTATAGCGAAGCAATTCGCCTTAAACCGGATTATACTGAAGCATATAATAACAGAGCATTTTTATATTTTAGTCAGGGCGATAAAATATCAGGTTGTATCGATGTGAAAAAGGCATGCTCGATGGGCAATTGTAAAGCGTTGTATGTAACTCAAAATAATGATTCTTGCCGCTAATTCCAGTCTATCTTGATTTGCTGCCGACTTAGGACAATATTATATTACTACGTAAGCTTCCCCTAAAATAGTACATGTTAAAAATAGAGCTTTCTGGCGTACAATCAAATTTCACGATTCCGCCGAATGGAACCTTGATATTGCAGGCTGAATCCGATTAATTCGTCACCACAATCAGCATACCCTCCCCCGGAAAGATATTAGGCTTTCCTGCCTTGCCACTCGTCCTGCGCGGCGTAAAAAAACATGTTTTTTATAAAATCTTTCTTCTTGACTACCAAGGATGATAAGGGTATTTTTTATCTAAGTTACATCTCTAAAATCTGCGCCTTTCTTCATGTGAGGTAAGTTATGAAGAAGAGTTTCCTGAAGTTGCCAATATTTTGGATTTTGCGGAGATTGTCGTGCCTTCACAGGAAACTAAAATTTAAGATTTTTAAAACCTCTTTTTTTTCATAAAAAAAATTCAGGCATCCGGCTGTCTGTAAAAAAGGAGGTAAAAATGGTTATCATAGGAATGATCTCTTTTCCCACGGAAAGTTCAAAAGAAATGGGCAGACGTTTTATGGAGATACCTCCATACATAAATAAGAAAGGACCTTATTTCACAAGCGAATTAGGGGTTGGAATTAAGGGCATATCTATATTTGAGTTTGATCCGTCTAAACTGGCAGAGGCAACTGAATTTATCAATAATTACTATGCGCGCTATATTGGTGTGCCCGGGTATAAATATGTCATTGGCACATGGCTGGAGGCTGCGGAGGCGCTCCATATGGTCGGATTGGATTAGCGCTAATCCTTTTATCATTCTATCCTTGCGAATAACGAGGAATTGACTGGTTGTGTTTCAACATTATATAATTCAACCATGAGTAAGTAATAATCTTTCACTCTTATAGTGTTGCGAAATTGTTTATGATGAGCAAAAAAACGAATGTTCTGCAAGTCAACGCGCAACAACTGACAAGAAAGGGGATAGACCAATGAACAAGAATGTCATACTACATTTCAAAGACGGCCAGAAACTCGAGTTCTGTCTCGCCCACCCGTTCCGAAGCGAGGAGAACAAGTTGGCGGTCATGACGGCTGAAGCCGAAGAGCAGTCTATTTTTCTTGATGAACTTAGTGCCATTCTCTTTCTGGACGGTTCATGTCCCGTCCCTATGGAACAGTCCGACCAGAATCTGGAAGATGTCGTTACGCTCGACAACACAAAATATATTGTCTATGCCGAGATCGACGGAAAGTTTCCTAATGGTTTTTATGCAGTTCCTGCCGGAGAAGGTGAATTCTGGCGTTACGCTTTTTTCATTTCCAATGGCATTAAAATGCGCAATCATAAACTGCTGGTTGGCCGTATTCTTTCAGACGCAGGTATGGTCAGTGACAAAGATATCGGCGAGGCGCTGAGTCTCCAGCAAAAACTTCGTACCAGGAAAGTCGGAGAGATTATAGCGGAAACGGCCAATGTCAAGCAGGAACATATCGAAAAGATCATGGAGGATCACGCAGGTAAAATTCCTTCTCATGTTCGGATTGGCGAAATTCTCGTGTCAGTGGGACTGGTAACCCGTGAGCAAGTGGAAGTTGCTCTCACAATTCAGAAGAAGGATAAAAATAAAAAAATCGGCGAGATTCTCATTGAAAAAGGCATGATAACCGAAGAACAACTTCTTCACGCTTTGGCTGCAAAATTCCGGCTTCGTATGGTTGATCTGGAACAGGAAACACCCAGCCCCGAAACCATAAAAGTTCTCTCTAAAACCATAATAGAAAGGTTCAAGGTATTTCCTATTGAATCAAGTAACAGACGTCTTGTGGTGGCCACCTCAACGCCGACAGATTCGACCATTATTGACCGCCTTCGTTTCATAACCAACCGGAATGTTGAATTAGTTGTGGCCACTGCGGCCCAGATTGCGGAAGCTATAGATAAATTTTACAACATTCATAAGACCTCGCAAGTCGATACCCTGATCAGCGAGATGGGGGCGCTACAGGCTTCAGTTGCGGATGATGAGGAGTCGGAGGGATCAGGGATGGTGGAACCGGATTCCAAGATGATTGCTCTTGTCAACCAGATTCTTATCGACGCCTATAAAAAAGGAGCTTCCGATATCCACTTTGAACCGGGAATGGGCAAGGAACCTTTCACAATCCGTTACCGTGTGGACGGGGAATGTTACGTAGCTCACAAGATAGATTCCACACACAAAGCGGCTATTCTTTCGAGACTGAAGATCATATCCAATCTGGACATCGCGGAGCGGCGCAGACCACAGAGCGGAAAGATCATGCTCCGGTATGAAGGCCGTAAGATCGAATACCGCCTGGAGATCACCCCGACAGTTGGTTCTCAGGAGGATGCGGTTCTTCGCATTTTGGCCGCTTCCAAGCCTCTTCCTTTAGATGCTATGGGTTTTTCCAGCACAAATCTGGCCAAATTCAGAGAAATTATCGCGAAACCTTACGGCATCATTCTTTGCGTCGGCCCGACCGGATCAGGCAAGACCACAACACTCCATTCGGCTCTCGGGCACATCAATACGCCTGTCCGCAAGATTTGGACTGCCGAAGACCCCGTAGAAATTACACAGCCGGGTCTGCGCCAGGTACAGGTACATCCCAAGATAGGCTTTAATTTTGCCGATGCGCTCCGCTCCTTTCTTCGCGCCGACCCTGATGTGATCATGATCGGAGAGATGCGAGACGTGGAGACCGCCAAAATCGCCATAGAAGCGTCCCTGACCGGACACTTGGTTTTAAGCACCCTTCATACCAATAGCGCGCCGGAAACAGCCGTCCGCTTGATAGAGATGGGGATGGACCCTTTCAACTTTGCCGATGCTTTACTCGGCATCCTGGCTCAGCGTCTGGCGCGCAAACTCTGTGAGCATTGCAAGAAACCCTATCATCCGGAACGCGAAGAGTATGAAGACATTGTCCACGGTTATGGCAAGGAATGGTTTGCCGCTCACAAGATGCCCTTCCACCTTCCCGAACTTTCCTTTATGAAGAAGGAGGGCTGTGAAAAGTGCGGCGGCACAGGATACAAAGGACGTGTAGCATTTCATGAACTTCTTGTAGGAACAAAAAACATCAAGGAGGCTATCAAGAAGAGCATCGGCGTTGAGCAACTTCGGGATCTGGCTATTGAAGAGGGAATGAGGACGCTCAGGATGGATGGCATACAGAAGGTCTTTCAGGGCATTACCGATTATGAACAGGTGAATAAAGTTTGCCTTTAATCTGTAAACAAAGTATCGATAGGGTATTGTTACGAAACAGACTTAAATCATCAGTTGCCAATGGACTTCTCTTGAATAGACCAGGGTTATTAATTTTCCTGTAATAAACAGTTTCTCGAATTCTATTTTATGCAAGATTAGGCATTAAATCCCAAATTATAATCGGCAATATGAAATATTACTTGAATATTCGGAAACCGGATAGAGTCTGTCCATGAGGTAACAAGTATCCCAATCCCTCATTTGAGGTTTGTATAATCGCTTGCTATCTGATGATGTTTCTTTTAAAATAACTGTAAAGCAGAGGTAAATATAAATATAGGAGGTGTTTGCTTATGCAGAAAGTCAGCGATATTTTAAAAAGCAAGACGAAACAGATGTGGACGATTCTGACGGACGCTTCGGTATTTGATGCTCTGAAGCTTATGGCGGAGAAAGAAGTTGGGGCGTTAATGGTTCTCGATAAAAAGGGCAAGGTTGCCGGTATTATCACGGAACGGGATTACGCGAGAAAAATTGTTCTGAAAGGAAAGACATCTCCGAAAACCCTTGTAAAGGAAATAATGACACCCGCCAGTAAAATGTTCAGGGTCAAACCCGATACTTCCGTAGAGGAGTGCATGGTACTGATGACAGGTAAGCATATAAGACACCTGCCCGTTTTTGAAAATAGCAGATTTATGGGGCTTGTTTCCATCGGAGACGTTGTGAAGTCCACTATTTCCGAGAAAGATATACTGATTGATCACTTAAGCAATTATATTGCGGGAAGGTATTGATTTTCAGGATATTATAGTAGTTTTTTGAAGGCAGGGGAATCACACCCCTGCCTTTTTATCTCCGAGTAGGTTTCTGATAAATTTTTTGCTTTAAATTACAATGTAATCAGAAAGATTGGCAAAAAATATAAAAAGATCAAAGCACTACATATTGTGGTGTAATTATGATAATACCACATTTTGTTGTGTTTTTTTCTTTACAAAGGGTAAATCTTTTGTTACGCTTCCACAAACTTTACAGGTATTCTTAAAGATGTTTTTATGAATTTAAAGAGGCTAGAAATATCCGGTTTTAAGTCGTTTCGCGACAGGGTTGTCCTTGATTTTTCCAATGGCATAACAGGAATTGTCGGTCCCAACGGTTGCGGAAAGTCCAATATCGTTGACGCTATACGATGGGTGATGGGCGAGCAAAGAGTCAAGGCTCTGCGCGGGAAAAAGATGGATGATGTTGTTTTTAACGGCAGTCAGGATTCCGCGCCGGTCAGCATGGCGGAAATCACGATGACTCTGGTTGCCAATGGCAACACCTTTCCCGGCGCTTATTCCGATCTGAATGAAATATCCATTTCCCGCAGGGTTGTTCTGGATGGCGAGAGCGAATACTATATCAACAGGGCTCCCTGCCGTCTTCTGGATATTAAGGAATTCTTCATGGGCACCGGTGTCGGCGCCAGAACCTATTCTCTGGTTGAACAGGGCCATGTTTCTAATCTTGTCGAAGCCAAGCCGGAAGACAGAAGATTGTTTATAGAAGATGCCGCCGGTGTTTCCAAATACAAAAGCCGCAAGGAAGCCGCCGTCCGTAAGATGGAAGCGACAAAGCAAAACATGGTTCGGCTCAACGACATTCTCAAGGAAGTAAAATCCCAGCTCAACGCAATATCCCGTCAGGCGAAGCGTGCGGAGCAGTATAAAAACATAAAACAGCAAAGCAAGGAGACGGAATTAACGATTGCCCTGCAGAGCTTTGTTGAACTCGGCGAAAAAGAATCCTCCCTGCTGGATGTGCGCGCGGATCTGCAGAATCAGGATGCCGTCATCCACGCGAATATTGAGGCTAAAGAATCAGCCATAGATGAACTGAAAGTGAAGCTTTTGGAAAATGAGGAATTAGTAGCCAAGTGCCAGCATGACCTCTACGAGATTAAAAACACTATAAGCATCAAAGAGAAGAGCATTGAGTTTGCCCGCCGCCAGATATTTGATACTACCGAACGCAAGCAAAAAGATGTGGCAGAGATTCAAATGCTGGAAACAAAGAAGAATGATCTGATCGCCGAAATTGAAAATCTGCAAAAAAGCGCCGCTGAAGCCGAAAATAAAATTGCCGCTCTTAAAACGGAACATGAAGAAGGTCAGCAAAAAGTCCAGGAACTTATCAATGCCAACAAAGAAATAATCAATCATCTGGAAGAGAAGAAGATTGTATATATTGATATTGTGACGGAAAAAGCCAAGCTGAAAAATATGGTTTCCAGTCTTAGCAAAAATATTGAGGATTTAATAAAACGCGAGGAAAGAGAGACTCACGAGCTGGAAGAAGATAAAAAGATGTTTGCTGATTTGTTGGGGCAGCTCTATGCGGTCAATGAAGAATTGAAAAAAGATGAAGACCAAATCATTAGACTGGAAGAAAAGAAAACGCTGGCGTCAGCCGAACTGGAGAGATCTAAATCGGATTTGCAGTTAAATGAGGAGGATGTCGCGAAAATAAAGGAAGATGTAAACGTCAAATCCTCCCGGCTGGTTTCCCTGAAAGAATTTCAGGAAGCGTACAAGTGGTGCAACGAAGGCGTTAAAACCATCATAGAAAATAAGGAACACAGCGATAAGTTTTACGGAGTAGTCGCCGATCATATCAGTGTGCCCCGCGAATATGAGGCCGCCGTAGAGGCGGTTTTGGGAGAAAAATTGCAGTATGTCGTGGTCAAAAGTCAGGAAGACGGTGTGCGCGCAATTGATTATCTGAAAAACTATCAGTTGGGCAGAGGCAGTTTTGTTTCTGTCGATTTGAGAAATCATAACGCGAAAACTTACGGCGATGAACACCTCAATGAGGCTGAGCCTTTATTGGAAAAGGTTAAAGTCAATGAAGATTATAAACAAATCGTTGATTGCCTGCTGGGCGATGTCCTGCTGATACCGACAATTGAAAACGGCATTTCTCTGTGGAAGAAAAACGGCTTCAAGGGAACTTTTGTCACGCCGGAGGGAGATATCATTAGTCCGCATGGAGTATTGACCGGCGGCAGCGGTGCGGCGGTGGAAAAAAGTCTTCTGGCGACAAAAAGAGAAATTGGCGAACTGGAAGTGGAAGTATCAGCGCTCGCTGCCGATCTGGAAGTAAAAACAAATCAAAAAAATAATCTTGTTGCCGCAATTTCCCGCTGGGAAGAGGAACTCGGTCAGGTAAAGACGGATATTCATTCCCTCGAAATCGCCATTAACGGCAGGAATAAGGATCAGGAGCGGTTTGGAGCCGAGACAAACAGATTAAAACAGAGAATTGCCGTTTTAGAATTTAACCGGCAGACCCTTAACACGGAAAAATCTGAAGCTGAAGGAAGGTTGCAGAAATTTAACGCCGATATTTTGCGTAAGGATGAAGAAGAAAAAGAAATCAATGAAATTATTTCCGTCTTTAACGTCAGAAGGGAACAGTCCCGTACGGCAATTGACGAACAGGAACGTCATTTAACGGCGAAGAAAGTGGAAATGGCTTCTCTGGATGAGAAGAAGGAAGCTGATTTGCGGACGATATCCCGGTTGCAAAATGATATCAGTGCCATAGCCAATGAAACGAACAGTAAGAGCGAAGAAATTGTTTCCTGTGAAAAACAGATTGTGGAATTGAATCAGACAATCGAAAACGAGCAGGAGTCGCTCAAGGAGCTTTATCAGACTTTCGCGACACAAGAGGGGCTTCTGGCTGAAATGAAGGCGGGGCAAAATCGTGAAGATGCGCAATTGAAAGTTAAAGAAAATGAAATCAGGGAAACTAAAAAGAGGCTCGATGAACTGCGCCAGCGGATCAATGAAATGGAAATTCAATGCAGGGAAGTGACTTTAAACAGTGAAAATCTGAAGAAAGTAATCGCCGAGAAACACAGTGTCGATCTGGTCAATATGGCTTCGGGATTTGAAAAGATTGGAGAAGAAAAACTTGCCGAACTGATTGCTTTGCTGGAAAACAATAAACAAATGATCGACACTTTCGGCGAAGTGAATCTGCTCGCGCTCAATGAATATGAAGAACTGGACAAACGTTACACCTTCCTGTCGGAGCAGGTGGCCGATTTGAGTTCTTCCCTCAATGTGCTGCAAAGGACGATTACGCGCATTAATAAAATTTCCCGTGCCCGTTTTGCCGAAACCTTTGACGCCGTCAATGCCTGTTTCAAAGAGGTGTTCGCGCAGATTTTCCCCGGAGGCCGCGGAGAGCTGTTGCTGACGGATGAAAATGACCTGCTGGAAACAGGCGTGGATATCGATATTCAGGTCCCGGGAAAAAGAAAGCAAAATGTCAATTTGCTTTCCGGCGGTGAAAAATCTTTGGTTGCTGTGGCTCTGATTTTTGCCATTTTAAAGTACCGTCCATCGCCGTTTTTGATTTTAGATGAAGTTGACGCGGCGCTGGATGATGCCAACACCAATCTCTTCAACCGGTTGATAAAGGATGTTGCCCACAATTCTCAGGTTGTCATGATTACGCACAACAAGAGTACGATGGAAGTTGCCGATACGCTCTTTGGCGTGACTATGCAGAAACAGGGAATATCAACGCTGGTTTCCGTCAATCTTAACTGATACCATTCCTAAATTAAAGCGCTATCTTTGTTGGCACAGCCTGCCCCGGCGCAGGCCGGGGGTGTCGGCTTCCGGGGCGTATGTATAATACGCCTCGTCGCCTTAAGCCTAGCCGCCTCAATAGCATCTTTGATTTAAAAGCGGCATAATCCATTTCTTTACTTCTTTACAAAAAATAGTTATTAACTAATCATCACACAGGAAAGGTATTGCTATGGGAAAGACGAGTTTTTTTGAAAGATTAAAAACAGGTCTGAGCAAAACGCGAAATGCTCTGACAAAGAATCTGGATAATCTTGTTTTCGGTAAAAGGATCATAGACAAAGAGCTTTTTGACGAACTCGAAGAGCTTCTTATTTCGGCCGATATGGGACCCCAGTTTGCTTACGATTTAATTGATGATGTCAAACAGCGCGTCAGCCGTAATGAACTGAACAACGCCAACGAAATAAAAAAAGTATTACAGGAGCGGATGACTTCTATCTTGCGAAAGATGGAGAAGCCACTGGCCATTCCTCAGGGGAAGCCCTTCATTATCATGGCGATCGGGGTCAATGGCAGCGGCAAAACAACCACCATTGGCAAACTGGCGAACTTGCTGAAAAATGACGGCCACGAGATTATGCTGGTTGCCGCGGATACTTTCCGGGCGGCGGCTGTCGAACAGTTGGAAGTGTGGGGTTCGCGCGTGGGCGCGCCGGTCATTAAACATAAAACCAATGCCGATCCGGCGGCGGTTGTTTTTGACGCTGTGGCAAAAATCAAAGCCGGTTTCACCGGCGTTGTTATCGTGGATACTGCCGGCCGGCTGCATACCCGCGTGAATTTGATGGAAGAGCTCAAAAAAATAAAAAGAATTATTAACAGGGAACTGCCGGACGTGTCGCCGGAGGTACTGCTTGTTCTCGACGCGACAACAGGCCAGAATGCCGTTGTTCAGGCAAAAATATTTAAAGAAGAAATAGGAGCGACCGGTATTGTTTTGACTAAGCTCGATGGAACATCGAAAGGTGGCGTCGTTGTGCGGATTGTCAGTGAACTGGCGCTTCCTGTTCGATATATCGGAGTCGGTGAGGCGCTGGATGATTTGCGCGTTTTTGACAGCGATAGTTTTATCAAAGCGCTTTTGGATTAAATTATTACCGGAAATCGACAAGGTCTTATGAAAAAAATCTTTGCCATAGGTGATATTCACGGCTGTCTGGAAAAGCTGAGTATGCTGATGAGGAAGATGAAGATTGATCATCAGAATGATACAGTAGTTTTCATTGGCGATTACATTGATCGAAGCGAATTTGGCCCGGAGGTTGTGGATTATGTTATCCGGCTGCAGAGCGAATATAAAAAAGTAATCTGTCTCATGGGTAATCATGAACAGATGCTGGCGAATTATCTGGAAGGTGTGGATGAAGATATGTACTTGACAAACGGCGGCAGGATCACACTTCATTCTTACGGAATTCTTCTTTCGGATGATGTTGAAGAAAGGAAGCGTAAAATTCCTGTGAGTCACCGTGTATTCTTCGAATCCCTTTTACCTTACTATGAGACGGATGATTACATATTTGTTCATGCCGGTTTGAAGCCGGGAGTGCCGTTGAAAGAGCAGACGATAGATGATTTGTTGTGGATACGGCATGAATTCGTAGGATCTGAGTATGACTTCGGTAAAACAGTTGTTTTTGGCCATACGCCTTTAAATCATCCTTTAATCAACAAGAATATGATCGGTATAGATACCGGAGCGGTTTATGGTGGAAAACTTACCTGTGTGGAACTGCCCGAAGTAAAGATTTATCAGGCGTAGATATGAAAATTATCGAATGTGTGCCGAATTTCAGCGAAGGACGCGATTCCAAAAAAATCGCGGCGATTGCCCGGGTTTTTAAATCATTCCCCGGAGTGCGGCTGGTTGATTTCAGCGGTGATGCCGACCATAACCGGAGTGTTTTTACTTTTCTGGGAAAGCCGGAAGATGTGCTGGAAGCGGCGCTTGCCGCTTGCGGCAAAGCTCTGAAGTTGATTGATATGCGCGAGCAAGCCGGAGTGCATCCGCGCCTGGGCGCTGTTGATGTTGTGCCTTTTATTCCACTGGGCAAAGCGAAGATGAAAGACGCCGTTGATTTAGCCCATACTTTCGGACTTGAATTATATGAGCGTTTCCGTGTCCCTGTGTATTTCTATGGAGAGGCGTCAATGTCGCCCCGAAGGAAGGAACTGGCCGATGTCCGTCACGGCGGTTATGAAGCGCTGCAAAGAAAATTGATCAATCCTGATGACGTCCCCGATATCGGTAAACCGGAGTTTAACGAGAAAGCCGGCGCCACCGTTGTGGGCGCGCGCGAACCGCTGGTGGCCTACAATATTAATTTAATGTCTGATGATTTGCGTCTGGCGCGCAATATTGCTTCGCAAATCAGAGAGAAAAACGGCGGACTGGAACATGTTCGGGCAATAGGTGTAATTTTGAAGAGCCGCGGTATCGCGCAGGTTTCCATGAACCTTACTAATTGCAGGGAAACACCTTTTAAGGTTATTTACGATCAGGTGGAAAAGCTGGCTGCCGGGCACGGCGTCGGGATACTGGAATCGGAATTAATCGGCCTTGCGCCAAAATGCGCTTTCACCGGCACTTCGCCCCAATACCTTAAGCTCAGGGATTTTGACGAGCAACGTCTGCTGGAAACGCATCTGAAATCCTTTGAAAGATCCCAGTGATGTATTATTTTAATGTTAAAAGTTCTTGAGGTCTATCGAAAAGGTAATCCGGTTTGGCGGCGGCCATTTTTTCTTTGCTGTGCCAGCCCCAGGTAACACCCACTGTTTTGACTCCGGCCTGCTTTCCTTCTTTGATATCACCGGTTGTGTCGCCGATGTAATAAATGTCCTGCAGATCAGCCTGGTATTTTTTCGCGGCGTAGAGTATTTTTTCCTTTTTGCTGAACATGAAATCGGAACCAAGAATTTCTTTGAAATATCCGTCGTAATTAAAAAATTCCAAGGCTTCTTTAATAGAGGCGCAATCATTGGAAGAAATAACGATAAGGCAATGTTGCTTGTGCAGTTCTTCTATAACCGGCGCGATTTCAGGGAAAGGTTTCATGTCTTTTATTTTTACCTGCGCAAGAATATCCTCCGCGGCTTTCATAAACATATCCAGGTCTATGCCTTTATTTTTCAGAGATTCATAAAAATTGTCATCAAAGAGTTCCAGAAATTCTTCTCTGCTCTTTACGATGGGTTGATTTATTTTTTGGAGGTTATCTTTGACTGTTTTTTCATAAACAGCCAGAGAATCAACAATCACACCGTCAAAATCGAAAAGAAACAATTTCATGAACGTTTTTCCCCTTTACATGCGCGGGCAATGGATAAGCCAAAAGGTTTTTTAAGGATTCCTTTTTCCGTGATGATTGCCGTGATAAATCGCGCCGGCGTCACATCGAACGCGGGATTATAAACCTTTGTTCCTTCTGGCGCGCAGCGAGTTCCCTTGAAATGCGTCACTTCTTCGCTTTCCCTTTCTTCGATAGGTATGGAGGCGCCTGTTTTTAAAGAAATATCAATCGTGGAAAGCGGCGCGGCCACGTAAAGCGGAATGCCGTGCGCTCGTGCCAGAACGGCCAGCGAATAGGTTCCGATTTTATTGGCCGCGTCTCCGTTGGCGGTGATTCTGTCCGCGCCCACAATAATCTTGTCAATCTTTTTCTGCTGCATCAAGAATCCCGCCATATTGTCCGTAATCAGCGTGTAGGGGATTTTCTCTTTCTTCAATTCCCAGGCGGTGAGTCTTACCCCCTGTAAAACAGGCCTTGTCTCGTCCACGTAAACATGCAGTCTTTTCCCCTGCTCGCGGGCCGCGCGAATAACACCCAGCGCCGTGCCGTACCCGGCTGTTGCCAGCGCGCCTGCGTTGCAGTGGGTCAAAATGTTATCCCCGTCGGCAAGAAGCGGGTTTCCGTATCTCCCCATTTGTTTGTTGATTTCTATATCTTCCGAACAAATGCATTTGGCTTCATGAATCAGTTCTTTTACCAGATTGCTTTGGCTTGCCTGATACCAATTCGCATTCATTCGTCTACCTTTGTTGGCTGCGTCATCGGCTCCTCGACGTATATTTGAATACGCCTGCGTCGCCTCTTTCTTGCCGCCTCGGTATACTTCTGACTGCAAATTGGTATTACCTGTACGGTCGATAACTTTTTTCATTCGTTCGAGCGCCCAGAAGAGGTTGCGCGCGGTCGGCCGCGCCTGCGCGATTTCGTCGCAAATAGCAAAAAAATTTCTCCGGAATTTATCCTGAGGCAAAGATGGAAGTTTTAATGCTCCCAAAGCGGCGCCCATCGCGGCGGCAACACCGATCGCGGGAGCGCCGCGCACGGTTAAGTCCTTGATGCAGGAAATCACTTCTTTATAGGATTTGCAGACAACATATCTTTCGGCAAGCGGCAGAGCGTTCTGATCAATTAAAACGACGGAGTTATTTTTCCAAATAATTGTCTTAATCATTATCCGGCAAGCATCTTCTTGAGAAGTTCATTGACAAGCTGCGGGTTGGCTTTACCCTTGGTAGCCTTCATGACCAGACCGACAAAGAAGCCGAAAACCTTTTCTTTGCCTCCGCGATAATCAGCGGCCTGACCTGGGTTTGCTTCGATGATAGACGTGATTGTTTTAATCAACTCGCCTTCATCAGTGATTTGCACCATGCCTTTTTCTTCGATAATCGTTTGTGGCGATTTACCTGTCTTGTACATATCGCCGACTATTTCTTTGGCCATCTTTCCGCTGATAGCGCCTTCGTCGATCAGCCGGACCATGTCGGCCAGAGATTTGGCTGTGATGGGACATTGACGAATGTCGAGCTTGTCTTCGTTGAGAAAGCGCATAACGTCGCCCATAACCCAGTTGCTGGCTGCTTTGGGCTGGGAGCAGAGTTTGACTACTTCTTCATAATAATTGGCAAGCGCCTTATCGGAGGTCAACACACCGGCGTCGTAAGCGGGAATCTGATAATCCTTGACGAATCTTTCCCGTTTTGCCAGCGGCAGTTCGGGCATATCTTTTTTAATTTCTTCAATCCAGATCTTGTCAATAAAAACCGGAACTAAATCGGGATCGGGGAAATAACGATAGTCGTGCGCTTCTTCTTTGCTGCGCATGGAATTGGTGGCTCCCTGCGCGTCATCCCACAGGCGTGTTTCCTGAACCACGGTGCCGCCATTTTCCACAAGGTATTGCTGACGCTTGATTTCATACTCCAGCGCGCGCTGAACGTTGCGGAAGGAATTCATATTTTTTAATTCCGCTCTCGTGCCGAATTCCTTCTGGCCTTTCGGTCTGATGGAAACATTGGCGTCGCAGCGGAAAGATCCTTCCTCCATATTGCCGTCGCAGATTTCCAGATAAACCAGAATTTCGTGCAATCGCTTGAGATAATCGGCCGCTTCTTCGGACGAGCGCATATCCGGTTCGCTGACAATTTCAATCAGCGGAACACCGGTGCGGTTCAAATCCACATAGCTGACAGGGTTGTGTTCGTCGTGAACAAGCTTTCCGGCGTCTTCTTCCATGTGAATCCGGGTGATGCCGATTTTTTTCTGCTCGCCGTTGATATCCAGTATTACATGGCCGTGCTCTGCCAGAGGATAGGCGTATTGGGATATCTGATAGCCCTTGGGCAGATCGGGATAAAAATAATTTTTCCGCGCAAACTCGCAGGATTTGTTGATTTCACAGTTCGTCGCCAGCGCCATCTTCATGGCGTATTCCACGACTTTTTTATTCAACACCGGCAGAACTCCGGGCATGCCCAGACAAACCGGGCAGGTGTGGCTGTTGGGCGCTCCGCCGAATTTCGTGGAACAATTGCAGAATATTTTTGTATCCGTTAACATTTGGGCGTGCACTTCCAGCCCGATGACTGTTTCAAAATCCATTACAGTGTGTGTCTCCTTTGAATCCTTATATTTCCTTTTTGTCATTCCCGCGCATCCGGCATGTGCCGGAGTAAACGGCCCGGAGTCCGGCGAATGCCGGAGGTATCCAGTGTTTTTTTAACTTGAGACAAGAGTAGACTTGTCCTTCACCTTGTTATTATTTTTTAATTTTCTTTAATCATACCACTCAATAACAAAATAAGAATAATGGCACCTACTGATTTTACAATTATTTGAAAAATATTTATCTGCTTTCTAAGTTCAATGTATTCATGTAAAAAGAAAAATTTAAAAAAAAATAATACTGCGCCTAATGTAAGACAAATGAACGAAAATAAAAATAAATATTTTATTCGACCACTATACTTAGAATTATTTTTCGCATATTTAATAAAATATGCAGGACTAACGATTAGTAATCCCAAATTTAATATTATTAAAATTATATAATTTACTTTCATTAGTAAATGCTCATATTTTCTTTAAAATAGATATCATCTGGACACATGGGGACGCCCTTAAAATTCTAAGTTACTATTCAATCCAGTAGCTGATAACCATTTTGTAATGTTGTTGACAAAAAATATCCATTACAGTTTAGGTCTCCTCTTTTCAATTTTGGCGTTTCTCTCGTAAGCCGAGGCGATTTGAATTAATTTGCCTTCTTCAAAATGGCTGGCCAGAAACTGCACCCCTATCGGCAGGCCGCCGGTACTAAAACCGCAGGGAACGGAAATTCCGGGGATTCCCGCTAAATTAGTTGATATGGTGAAAATATCGGAAAGATACATCTGCAGAGGATCATCGGTTTTCTCGCCGATTTTAAAAGCCGGTGTTGGCGTCGTCGGCGTCAGGATAACATCGCAAATCTTGAAGGCCTCTTCAAAGTCCCGCTTGATTAAAGCACGTGCCTGAGAGGCTTTCTTATAGTAGGCATCGTAATAACCGGCGGACAAGGCATAGGTACCGATCATGATCCTTCTTTTAACTTCCGCGCCGAATCCCTGCATGCGCGTCTTTTTGTACATATCCAAAAGATCGCGGACTTCCGCCGCGCGGAAGCCGTATTTGACGCCGTCATAGCGCGCCAGATTGGAACTGGCCTCCGCCGGCGCGATAATATAATAAGTTGCCACACAGTATTGAGTGTGCGGAAGCGTTATATCCACGCACTGCCCGCCGCTTTGTTCAATCACCTCGATAGTTTTCTTGATGGCGGCGTTAATTTCCGGATCGATGCCTTCAATAAAGTATTCTTTGGGAATGCCGATTTTCCAGCCTTTAATATCCTTCCCTACAAATTGCCGGTAATCGGGAACCTCCGCGGGAACGGAAGTTGATTCTTTCGGATCATAACCGGCAAGCACATTCATCATGATGGCGCAGTCTTCCACATCCTTGGTAAAAGGGCCGATTTGATCAAGCGAAGAAGCGAACGCGATAAGACCAAAGCGCGACACGCGGCCGTAAGTCGGCTTCAGGCCGACAATGCCGCAAAGCGCCGCAGGCTGGCGGATAGAACCGCCTGTATCGGAACCAATGGAAGCGATACATTCATCGGCGGCAACCGCTGTCGCCGAACCGCCGCTGGAACCGCCGGGAATTCTTTCCAGATCCCAGGGATTACGGGTGGGGCCGAAATATGAAGTTTCCGTGGAAGAACCCATGGCGAATTCATCCATGTTGGTTTTGCCGACAAATACTGCTCCGGCGTCCTTAAGTTTTTCCACAACGGTTGCGTTGTAAGGCGGAACGAAATTATGCAATATGTGAGAGCCGCATGTCGTGGTGATGCCTTTTGTGCAGACAATATCTTTGAGAGCGATGGGAATTCCGGTTAATGGTTTTATATCGCCTTTTTTAATATTCTCATCAGCTTTTGCCGCGGCGGCAAAAGCGTCTTCCTTTATCAGGCGAATGTAGGAATGTACCTGTCCCTCTACCGCGTCAATCCGTGAAAAAACGGATTCGGTAAGCTGAGTTGCCGACACGCTGCCGTTTTTAATTTTTTCCTGCAATTCATGAATGGTTAACTGATATAACTCCATAATCTTCCTTAAATCTTTAATTTATACTTCAAAATATAAAATTTGAAGACGTCGTAAAAAGTTTCAGATGCAAGGCGCGCAAAGCCTGAGGAACGAGGCGTACTTTTTTCGTACGTCGCAGTGACGAAGGTTGCAGCGCAACGCAGCAGTATGAACTTTTTTCGGCGTCTTCAGTCTATGACTTTTGGTACTCGGAAGAATTCCCCCCGCGCGTCCGGCGCGTTAGCCAATGAAATTTCCGTGCCGATTGAATCCAATATTTTATCTTCCCGAAATGCGTTGGTTATGGCAATGGCGTGACTCATCGGCTCCACGCCTTTGGTATCCAGTTCATTAAGCTTATCAATGTATAGCAAAATATCATTGAGCTGAGCGGTGAATTTTTCTTTTTCCCTGTCTGTTACTTCCAGTCGCGCTAAATTAGCCACATATTCAACTTCTTTAGAGCTTATTTTCAAAGCACATCCTCCTTTAAAACACTTTCCAGTGGGGACTGATTCTGGAAATAACTTTATTGATGATTAATTCACTGGCTTCCCCATCAGACTCTTTTCCGAGCGAAGAGAGTTGTTCTTCTGAAAAATGTGTTTCATCCGTCATTTCCCGTAGAACGGCCTTGACCGATTTGGTCAGTCCGATGACATGATAACCGCCTTCCAGCACGGCTACGAAACGTCCCTGGCAGCAGGCATCGGCAATATTGAGCAATATGCGCGTCATGGCGGCGAATCCTTTCGGTGTCACGCGCATGCCGCCCAGCGGGTCTTGAAAGTAAGTATCAAACCCGGCTGATAGTAAAACCAGTTCCGGTTTATATTCCAGAGCCACCGGTTGTAGAATTTTGTGAAATATTTTTACAAAAGAAGAATCTCCCGCTCCCATGCTCAACGGGACATTGATGGTATAATATTCTCCCTGTCCCCGGCCGATTTCCTGCAGATTTCCCGTTCCCGGATAATAGGGATACTGATGCGTGGAAAAATATAAAATACGCGGATCGCTGTAAAAACTGTGCTGGGTGCCGTTGCCATGATGCAGGTCCCAGTCAACGATTAATATTCTTTTGAAATTGTATTTTGCAATGGCGTGCATTGCTCCGATGGCAATATTGTTAAACACACAAAAACCTGCTGCCGTGTCTTTTTCCGCGTGATGTCCGGGGGGCCGCACAAAAGCGAACGCATTATCCACCTTGCCTCCGATAACGCTGTCAATGGCATTGCAGACTCCGCCAACCGCCAGTTTCGCTATTTCGTAGGTTTCGGGAGATGTGGCCGTATCAGGATCAAGATACACACTGCGCTTGCCCGCGGTGCTCGCGATAAATTCCACATAAGAAGGGGAATGAATCGCCTCGATTTCTTTATGCGAAGCTTGGCGCGGCTCTATGTGAATGAATTTCCATGATTCCAGTGGGTTATCCAGCATTTCATAAATTGCCGCCAGCCTTTCCGGACTTTCCGGATGAGCAAATCCAGCCGAATGCTGTAAATACCTTTTATCCGTGACAATGCCTGTTTTTCTGGACAAACGAACCTTCTTTCATAGCCGTTTAATTAAATTTTGGTTGGTTTAGCATAAATAGCTTCAAAGAGCAAAGAATTTCCCCTGTTTTAAATGCCTGATTTTTCGCATTCTGTTGATGGAATCCCGATCAATGCAGATTACAAAAACATTGACAAAAACAGCAATCAATATATAGGTATGCCTAATTATTGAAATAGAGGATTAATTATCAATGCTTTGCGCAGGAATTCAGGAGCTTTAGGAATGCAGGCTTTAATTGTAATTGCGATAATAGCTTTGCTCGTTGTCGGTCCTGAAAAATTGCCTGAGGTGGCCAAAGCTTTGGGGCGGGCATATGGTGAATTCCGCAAAGCCCTCGATGAAGCAACTGAAGATTTCAAACAAACAATACAACATGAAGTAAAACCTGAAGGGAAAAAGCCCGTATACGATGAACTGAAAGATTCGCTTTTGTCTAAACAAAGTGATTCTGAAGAATCCAAATCAGATTCAGTCAATAAAGCTTCCGATAAATAATAAGGTTAAAAATAGATTTTCCCGGCTTGTAAAGCAGAGAATAAGCGAAACGTTGAATTATGGAAGATAACGAAGATAATAAAGAAAATAAAAACGAAGAAAATCATGAAGACAGGAAAATGTCTTTAACTGAACATCTGATAGATCTGCGCAAAAGCCTCAGCCGTTCTTTAATCGCAATTGGTATAGGTTTCGGCATCTGTTATTACTATAAAGATTTTATTTTCGATATAGTGACCAGACCCCTGACCCGGGTGCTACCCAAGAACAGCTATCTGATTTATACCGGATTAACGGAAGCTTTCTTTACGTACATGAAAGTGGCTTTTTTTGCTTCTCTGATCATTACATGTCCATATGTGCTTTATCAGATATGGAAATTTATAGCGCCGGCCCTGCATGCGAAAGAAAAAAAATATGTAGTTCCCTTTGTGATTTCTTCCACTCTACTTTTTGTCAGCGGTGTTTTATTCGGATATTTTGTCGCCCTGCCTCCAGCGTTTCAGTTCTTTGTCAGTTTTAATAATCAATATTTGCAAGCGATGTTGTCCTTTAAGGATTATCTGTCTCTTTTTGTGACATTTTTGCTGGGGTTTGGGATATCTTTTGAGTTGCCGATCTTTGTTTTTTTTCTGACCAAAATGGGCGTCGTCAATGCCAAAATGCTTTCCAATCAATGGAGATACGCTGTTCTGATTATATTTATAGTTGCCGCCATCCTGACGCCTTCGCCGGATGCTGTAAGTCAAATATTGATGGCAATTCCCTTGATGTTTTTGTATGTAATAAGTATATTTGTTTCAAAGTTTGCCCAAAAGGGAAAAGCAAAATCAGAAAATAAAGAAAATGGTCAGTAAAGATTATGCCGCTGCGAATTAAAAGATCAAATAAAAAAATTAAAAGGAACGATGAGGGGGAAGTTAAAAAACTTGCCTCGTTGTTTAATCTTTTTCTGGGCATCATGGTTGCTATTTTGTTCGTGACAGTTGGTGGAGCAATTACTTACTATGCTTTTACCCTGGATTTACCCGGAATTGACGCTCTTAAAGATTATCGCCCCAGTATTGCCTCCCGCGTTTATGATGACAACAACCAGTTAATTGATGAATTTTTCCTCGAGGATAGAAAGCTTGTCCGGATCAACGAAGTTCCGAAGATGGTGATCAATGCATTTGTTGCCGCGGAAGATTCCCGCTTTTATGAGCATAAGGGTGTGGATATTCTTGGCATTTTCCGGGCAACATTAAAAAATGTTGAGGCAGGTCATATCGTCCAGGGCGGCAGTACCATTACGCAGCAAGTGGCCAAGATGATGTACCTTTCATCTGTAAAGAATTATACCCGTAAGCTTAAGGAAGCGATTCTCGCATACAAAATTGACAAGTATCTGAATAAAGATGAAATCCTCAATTTATATATAAACCAGATTTACCTGGGGCACGGCACTTATGGACTAGAATCGGCATCTCTGGGTTACTTCGGTAAAAGCGCCAGGGAACTGAAGTTGAATGAGGCGGCTCTGCTGGCCGGTTTACCGAAGGCTCCCAGCACCTACTCGCCGTTTCTTCATTATGAAAAAGCCAAGCAAAGACAGATTTACGTTCTTACACGCATGATGGAAGACGGCTACATTTCCAAGGAAGAAATGGAAAAAGCAATCGCCGCTCCATTGAAATTGCGGCCGATAAGACCCAAAGATAAAGTTGCCGCTTATTTCGTGGAGAACGTCCGCCGCTATGTTCAGGAAAAATACGGCGCTGACGTTCTGTACAAGGAAGGCCTTTCCATTTACACGACTTTGGATTTGAACGCGCAAAAATACGCGAGCGAAGCCATGGAGAAAGGTTTGAAGGAACTGGAAGACAGGGAGAAATATCAACCCGGTCTTGTTCAGGGCGCGCTCTTATGCATGGATGTGAAGACAGGCGCTATTCGCGCGATGGTCGGGGGACGTGATTTCAATAAAAGCGAATTCAACCGGGCGACACAATCCCGCAGGCAGCCGGGTTCGGCTTTTAAACCTATAATCTACACGGCGGCTTTCGATAAGGGGTTGACGCCGGCAACGGTGTTTGTCGATTCGCCCATTTCTCTGGAAGATCCTTCTCAGCCGGACGGTATCTGGAAACCGAAAAACTTTGACGATAAGTTCATGGGGCCGATTACCATGAGGACCGCGCTGATTCTTTCCCGTAATGTTGTTACAGTCAAAATTTTGCAGGAAATCGGCGTGGATTACGCGGTGTCCTACGCTGCGAATATGGGGATTACTTCACCTCTGGTGAAGACATTATCATTGGCGTTGGGCGTATCCGGCGTGACGCTGCAGGAACTTGTTCAGGCCTATGACGTTCTGGCCAATCAGGGCAAAAAAGTAACGCCTTACTTCATTAAAAAGATAGTTGACCGCACCGGCAATGTTTTTGAAGAGACCAAGGTTCAATCGGAACAGGTTATCGATCCCCGCATCGCCTTTATAACAACCCATGTCATGCAGGATGTTGTGACAAGAGGCACGGGCACGTTTGTCCGGAGCATAGGAAGACCTGTTGCCGCTAAAACCGGAACGACCAATGACAGTCGTGACGCGTGGTTTATCGGCTATACTCCTTCGCTGATTACAGGTGTCTGGGTCGGTTTTGATCAGGAAGCCAGTCTGGGAAAACAGGAAGTCGGCGGTAAAACGGCGGCCCCTGTCTGGCTTTATTTTATGGAAAATGTCCTGCAAAAAATGCCGGTGGAATCATTTCCGGTGCCGCAAGGCATCGTGTTTGTAAGAGTTAACGCCCAAACAGGGAATCCATCCAGCGGTCCGGGAACTATTTCCGAATCCTTCATGGAAGGCGCCGCGCCGAAAGAAAGAGCCGGCGGCATGAATGAAGGAAAAGAAGATTTGTTCCGATAAAATTAAACCTTTCCCTAAGAGTTGTTATATATAGCGTAAATCTTTAATCTTGAAATTACGGTGGCAAAACGCCGTGAGAAATAAATCTTTTTTTGATCACATAATAATTTCGTTAATTCTAATAATAAATAAAAAGGTTTTTGATGATTCTAGTTACTGGTAATAAGGAGACTTGAAAAATGGCAGAGCGCAGCGCGAGCGGAACAGCCTTCGGAACATTGTATATGCGGGCGGTGCATCAATTGCTGGACGCCAAGCCTTTGATTCTTGATGATCCTGCCGCCCTCACGCTTGTGGGGGAAGATACCGTGCGGCAGATTAAGAAAAACCCTAAACACCATCGCACGCTGGAAGCGCGCGCATTGCGCACCCATGTTGTCCTGCGTTCGCGTTTTGCCGAGGACCGGCTTGCCGGGGCGGTTGGACGGGGAATCGCACAGTATGTAATCCTTGGAGCGGGCTTCGATACCTTTGCCTTCAGACAGCCCGAATGGGCACGGAATTTAAAAATCTTCGAAGTCGACCAGCCGGCGACACAGGCTCAGAAACGCGCCCGGCTGGCTGACGCGGGTATGGCCATTCCTTCAAACCTGCGCTTTGCCGAAATTGATTTTGAGAGGGAATCACTGTATGACGGGCTTTGCCGGCATAGCGTATCCATGAGCGAGCCGGCATTCTTTTCCTGGCTTGGCGTTACCATGTATCTTCAGGAAGAAGCGATTGATGCGGTGCTCCGGACAGTCGCCGGATTTAAAGAGCAAAGCGAAATAGTGTTCACCTTTACCCAGCCTCCGGATTTATTATCCGGCGTGGAAAGCAAATTTCATTCTTCGCTTTCAAAAGTCGTTACCAACTCCGGAGAACCTTTCGTCAGCTTCTTTACCCCCGCAGCAATTGAAAAAAAATTACGCGACACGGGATTTAAAAACATTGCTGTTCTATCGAATGAAGAAGCCGGAAAACGATATTTCAACAACCGCCCGCAGGACCTTTACATTCCTAAACGCTCCGCCATCGCATACGCGATGGTTTAATATTGTCGAAATAATACTATAATATGAACGAAAAAATATTGTTGACAAACTTTTTGTTTTTCGCTATTAGGTGATCAAAACAATTCGATGGAATGAATATTTATGTTTCTTAAAGTTCTGAAAAGCGGCAATATCCGGATACTGAACAAAGTATTGGTACTCGTAGTAGTCGTACTTACGGGGTCTGCCGCTCTGTATCTTTAGGAACTAAAAACAAAAGATACAAGCCGCAGGCTCCTGAAGCCCGCGGCTTTGTTGTTTCAGGCAAAGGCCGCTTTTTCCAAAAGAAACTGGCGGCTTTTTTAGTTTGAATAAAGGATTGGGGATTTTGATAAACTGCTCTGTGTGTCATTTCGAGGAGTAAAGCGACGAGAAATCTTTTTTTGCATTACATGTTATAAGATTTCTCTCTATGGTCGAAATGACAAATTAATAATTATTTAAGGGTCTAACAGATTAGATATAAATAGGGGGGACAGGGAATGAAGCTGAAGGGAACAGAAATATTGTTCAAGGCGCTCGAAGAGGAAAAGGTTGATATGATCTTCGGGTATCCCGGAGGATCCGTTCTTGATATCTATGATCAGCTTTATAAAAGCAATATGAAGCATATTCTGGTCCGGCATGAGCAGGGAGCGGTGCACGCCGCTGACGGCTATGCCCGCGCTACAGGAAAAGTGGGAGTGTGCCTGGTTACATCGGGTCCCGGCGCCACCAATACCGTTACCGGCATTGCCACGGCAAATATGGATTCGATTCCTCTTGTCGTTTTCACGGGACAGGTGCCCACGGGACTTATCGGCAATGACGCTTTTCAGGAATGCGATATCACCGGCATAACCCGTCCCTGTACAAAGCACAATTTTCTGGTGCGCAATGTAGAAGATCTTGCTTCAACGATCAAGGAAGCGTTTCATATCGCCCGTTCGGGAAGACCGGGTCCCGTTTTGGTTGATTTACCCAAGAATGTGATGGCGGCCCAAACAGACTATGATCCCGCGAATATAAAAATCAGAAATTACGAAGCGGCATATAGACCCGCTCCCAAAAAGATGGCAAGCTTTTTTGATATGCTGAGTTCAGCGAAGATGCCTCTGATTATGACTGGCGGCGGCGTTGTTCTGGGAAAGGCATCCGATCTTCTGACTAGATTTGCCCAAAAATATCAGATTCCCGTTACCGGAACTTTGATGGGACTTGGCTCTTTTCCGGGAAGCGATCCGCTCTGGCTGGGAATGCTGGGAATGCACGGCACGTACTATGCTAATATGGCCATCAGCCACTGCGATCTGCTTTTGGCCGTAGGGGTGAGATTTGACGACAGGGTCACCGGCACGATTGAAACATTTGCCGCCAAAGCCAAAATCGTTCAGATTGATATTGATCCCTCCTCCATTAATAAAAATGTTGCGGTGGATTTGCCGATCGTCGGTGATACAGCGGCCGTGCTGAAGGATTTGATCAAATTCATGGATGAACATAATTACACCTATGAAGCATCCGAGCGGCAGGAATGGTTAAAGCAGATTGCCGAATGGAAGGAAAAAGTACCGCTGACATATTGCCAGAACGGCAAGGTGATCAAACCGCAGTGTGTGATTGAAACGCTGTATAAATTAACCAAAGGCGAAGCGATGATCACAACGGAAGTCGGTCAGAATCAGATGTGGACGGCGCAGTTCTTCCCGTTTGATAAACCCAATACCTTCATTACTTCGGGTGGACTGGGAACGATGGGTTTCGGCCTGCCCGCGGCCATCGGCGTCAAATGCGCCTTCCCGGACAAGCAGGTTGTGGATATAGCCGGCGACGGCAGTATCCAGATGAATATTCAGGAGCTGGCCACCGCCGCCCAATACAAAATCAACGTGAAAATAGTTCTTTTGAATAACGGCTATCTGGGAATGGTTCGTCAGTGGCAGGAGTTGTTTTACGAGAAACGCTATTCGCATACCGATATGACTTACGCCCCCGATTTTGTGAAATTGGCGGAGGCGTTCGGTGTTGTCGGCCTGCGCGCTACCAAGCCGGAAGAAGTGGAGGCCATTCTGAAAGAGGGACTTGCTCTTGACAAGCCGGTGCTGATGGATTTCCGGGTGGCGCGGGAAGAAGGCGTTTACCCGATGGTGCATCCGGGTGATTCAATTGCCAATATGTCGCTGGGTAGCAGGGAGATGATCAACTAATGACTTTTGACGAAGTCATGATGGGAATGTTAATAATTTATAAATGGTGAGGTAAATAATGGAAAAAAAGGAACATATCATTTCAATACTTGTTCACAACAAGCCTGACGTGCTGGCCAGAATTGCCGGAACGCTCGGCGGCAAGGGCTATAATATTGAAAGCCTCAGCGTGAATGCGACCACACAATACGAAATATCAAAGATAGTTATGACCACCGTGGGCACTCAGGAAACGGTCAATAGAATCGAAGGCCAGTTGCAGAGGCTTGTTGATGTTATTCAGATTGATGATTTAACCAATGTGGAATCCATTCATCGCGAGCTGATACTGGTCCGCCTGAATTTAACAGCCGACAAAAAAGAGCAGATCAAGAAAACGGTTGACACCAATAAATGGAAGGTAATAGTGTCCGCCGATACATATATCGTTCTGGAAATAACCGGCGATCAGTCGCAAATTGATTTTGCTCTGGCTAAACTTGCGCCGCTGGGTATCGCTGATATAACAAGAACCGGAATTATAGCGTTGAATCTGGAAAATTAACAAACTTATTAATATAAAATTACAGGAGGTTATCATGGCAAAAATTAATTTTGGAGGCGTCATTGAAAATGTCATTACAGCGACAGAATTTCCGCTGAAGAAGGCTCAGAAGGTTTTAAAAAATGAAGTGGTGGCAGTGCTGGGTTACGGTGTTCAGGGGCCGGCGCAGGCTGCTAACATGAGAGATAATGGTATCAATGTCATTATCGGTCAGGCCAAGGAAGATAAGTCTTATTGGAAAAAGGCCATCGCCGACGGCTGGATTCCGGGCAAAACGCTTTTTCCTATCGAGGAAGCCGTCAAGCGCGGCACGATTATTCAGTATCTGGTTTCCGACGCGGCGCAGAAACTTCTCTGGTCCAAGGTCAAAGCCAATTTGAAAAAAGGCGACGCGCTTTATTTTTCTCACGGATTCTCCATTGTTTACAAGAAACAGACAGGCGTTGTGCCGCCTCCTTATGTGGATGTCATCATGGTCGCTCCCAAAGGTTCGGGGACCTCTGTCCGCCGGAATTTTCTGGACGGCAGCGGTATCAACTCCAGCTTTGCCGTGTATAAGGATTTTACGGGAAAAGCCATGGAAAGAACTCTGGCTCTGGGCATTGCCATCGGTTCCGGATTCTTATTCCCGACAACTTTTCAGATGGAAGTTTACAGTGATTTGACCGGTGAGCGCGGCGTGCTCATGGGCGCGCTGGCTGGAATCATGGAAGCACAGTACAATGAACTGCGCAAACACGGCCATACTCCGAGCGAAGCCTTCAATGAAACGGTTGAAGAACTTACTCAGAGTCTGATCCGTCTCGTGGCGGAAAACGGCATGGACTGGATGTATGCCAATTGCTCTACCACGGCTCAGCGCGGCGCGCTGGATTGGCGCCACCCGTTCCGTAAGGCGGTCGCGCCCGTTTTTGCCAAACTTTATAAATCGGTTGCCACGGGCAAAGAAACAGCGATCGTTCTGAAGGCCAACAGCGCTCCGGATTACAAAGTTAAACTGGAAAAAGAACTCAAAGCAATGCGTGATTCGGAAATGTGGAAGGCGGGAGCCGCGGTACGCGAGTTACGTCCGGAAAACCGCAGGAAGAAATAGTGCAGGATTTGTAAAAAATCCATCTGCTGTGTTGCGCTTCAAACCGCACCGCTCAACGTATGTAAATATACGCCTCGCGGTACATTTTTTGCGCGCCTTGCATCTGGAGCTTTTTACAAACCCTTTTAGATTTATATTTTTATAAATATTTTGAATTAGGGGAGAGAAAACAATGAGAAGCGATCTCATGAAAAAAGGTTTTGAGCGGGCGCCGCATCGTTCACTGTTTAAAGCGATGGGCTACACGGATGAAGAAATCGCGAGGCCGTTGATCGGTGTGGTCAATTCGGCCAATGAAATTATTCCCGGACACATTCATCTGGATTTAATCACTCAGGATGTCAAGGCGGGAATCCGTATGGCCGGTGGAACACCGGTGGAGTTTCCAGTCATCGGCGTTTGCGATGGCATTGCTATGGGACACGAAGGCATGAAATATTCGCTGGCCAGCCGCGAACTGATTGCCGACTCCATCGAGATCATGGCCAATGCTCATCCTTTTGACGCTTTGGTTTTCATTCCCAACTGCGACAAAATTATTCCCGGTATGCTCATGGCCGCTCTGCGCCTGAACATCCCGGCCATTTTCATCAGCGGCGGCCCGATGCTGGCGGGCAAACTACAGGGCAAGGCTGTTGACCTCATCAGTGTTTTTGAAGGCGTCGGCGCTGTTAAAGCCAAAAAGATGACTGCCGCCGCGCTCAAGCAACTGGAAGATTGCGCCTGTCCGGGCTGCGGCTCCTGCTCCGGCATGTACACGGCCAATTCCATGAACTGTGTCACGGAAGCGTTGGGTCTGGGGTTGCCCGGCCACGGAACAATTCCCGCGGTGCTGGCTGCGCGTCGGAGGCTTGCCAAACATGCAGGAATGAAAATCATGGATCTGCTCAAGCGCAACGTCCGGCCGCGCGACATCTGTACGCTCTCCGCTTTTAAAAACGCTATCGCCGTGGATATGGCGCTGGGTTGCTCAACAAACACCGTGCTGCATATCCCCGCCGTCGCCCATGAGGCAGGCATCAAACTGGACTTGGACCTCTTCAATAAAATCAGCGAGAAAACTCCCAACCTCTGCAAACTTAGTCCCGCAGGTTTCCATCATATTGAAGACTTTGACGCGGCAGGCGGCATTCAAGCCGTGATGAAAGTCATCAGCTCACTTGGCGTCATTGATGAAAAGGCAATGACGGTAACTGGTAAAACTGTCGGCGGCAATTTGAAAAATGCCCGTGTTTTGAATACGGATGTTATCAGAACTTTGAAAAATGCCTATTCACAGCAAGGCGGCATCGCAATCTTGCGCGGCAATCTTGCGCCGGATGGAGCTGTGGTAAAACAATCAGCGGTGGCTCAGGCCATGCAGAAAAACGAAGGCAGAGCCTGCGTATTTGATTGCGAAGACGACGCCATTACCGCAATCATGGGCGGCAAGATTAAAGGCGGCGATATTGTGGTGATTCGTTTTGAGGGTCCCAAAGGCGGCCCGGGTATGAGAGAAATGCTTTCGCCCACATCGGCAATCGTCGGTATGGGGCTCGATAAAACCGTTGCGCTTTTGACGGACGGTCGTTTCAGCGGCGGCACACAGGGCGCGGCCATCGGCCATATCTCGCCCGAAGCCGCGGAAGGCGGAACCATTGCACTGGTGAAAGAAGGCGATATCATCTCCATCGATATCCCGGCCAAGAAACTGAATCTGAAAGTCAGCGATCAGGAATTAGCTAAACGAAGAAAAGCTCTGAAACCGTTCAAGCCGAGAATTACGACAGGTTATTTGGCGAGGTATGCGAAACTTGTTACCTCAGCCTCAACGGGGGCAATCTTCAAAGATTAGGCGGGCTATCCCAAAATGCCCACCTGCTGTGTTGCGCTGCAAACCGCACCGCTCAACGTATGCTCACAATACGCCTCGCGGTGCGTTTTTTGCGCGCCTTGCATCTGAGCATTTTTGAACAGCCCTAAATGGTTTTTTTGATTATTTTTTCAAAATTATTTTTGTTCCAAATAAATGATTGAATTTGATCTATATGTTTGGAATAAACATGAATACCTAAAATGATGGCAATTAATAATTGCTTGTACGTTTTTTTGTCATCATTATCATCCCACCCATAAATAATAGTTTTTATTTTATTATATAATAAGGGGAAAGGGTTTTTCTTTTTCTTCTCAATTACAAATTTTTTTGCATCAATGAAACTATTGATTTCTAGATTATGTGCAAATAAGTTCCTGATTTGTCGTATCGGTTCTATAGCATTGATTATTTTACTCGGCATGATCTTTAATGAACTTGCTAAATCACATTTAAAAGAAAATGTCATGGCTTGATCATCTTTTATTTTTGAATAACCTTTGATAGAAATTGAGAGAAAATCATCAATTTCATTTTCAATAAGTAACATGCCAATAATTGCTAACGCTCGATCGTCGATAACTTTATCATATTGGGAAAAGCAACGGTCTATTTTACTTTGAATAGAAGACACTTCTCCGATAACTTGTATTAATGGTGTTTTAAATAATGAATCTGCATTTAAATCTTCGAAATGGAAAGTGTTTTTATCGTTAATTTCTGTCATGAACTATTTCCAATTTAAACTAACCATATGATTCTTTACATATCACGCCGGTTAAATATTTAGTCGGTGTCTTTGATGCCAAGCCATTCGAAATTATTTTTTTGCAGTCAGTATCCGGCGGACTTTTTCCAATTCCTGCTGGTTGTCCACCTCCACGGAATCATGTGGGGTGATGACAACTTTAATCTTGTAGCCGTATTCAAGCGCGCGCAGTTGTTCGAGGGCTTCCAGTTTTTCCAGTTTACCTTCCGGCAGTTTGGTGAAGATGTCGAGAAAATCACGGCGGTAGGCGTAAATGCCGTGATGTTTGTAGTAGTCGGCTTTTAGTTTTTTGTCGCGCACGAAAGGGATCGTCGCGCGTGAAAAATAAAGAGCGAAGTTCTGATCATCAAAAACGGTTTTGACCGCGTGCGGATGGGTTATCTCCTCATCAAGAATAATTTTATAAATCAGGGTGGACATATTGATGGACGGATCGTCCATAAGCGGCTGGATGACTTCGTCCACCTGCACCGGCTCGAAAATCGGCTGGTCACCCTGAATGTTGACGACAATCGCGTCGGCGGAAAGATCAAGCGTTTTTACTGCTTCGGAAATTCTGTCCGTGCCGGAACGATGTGTTCCTGCCGTCATAATGGCATTACCGCCGAATTTATTTACAGCGTCGAATATCCGCCGATCATCAGTCGCCACTGCCACATAAGGAACAGCCTTGGCTTTGGCGACACGTTCATAGACATGCTGAATCATCGGTTTTCCGCACAGATCAGCCAAAGGTTTCCCCGGAAAACGGCTGGATTCATAACGTGATGGGATAATGCAAACGATATCTCTCTTCATTAATGACTCCGTAAAAAGTCCATATACTGCGTTGCACTGCATCCTTCGTCCTTGCGGCCTACGAAAAGGTAGGCCTCACTCCTCAGTCTTTGCGCGCCTTGTCTCTGGAGCTTTTTACGAAGTCTTTTCGAACAGTATAATCGAAAATAATACATATAGTTTATGTTCTGAATCTTGCTACTTCCCCAAGTGCGGGTCGGATTTCTGCAAGTAGTTAACCACATAATCCCGCACGGAATCTTCCAGAGAAGAAAACTTCACCGGGCAGCCGGCCTTTTTGAGTTTGCTCATTTGGGCTTCAGTAAAGTATTGATACTGATTGCGCAGAGCTTCCGGCATGGCGATATATTCGATATTTGTTTTTTTCTTCATCGCGGAAAAAACGGCCTTGATTAAATCGTTCCATGTTCTCGCTTTTCCTGTGCCCAGGTTAAAAATGCCGTTGGCCTTCGGATTTTTAAAAAGCCACCACATAACATCAATACAGTCTTTGACGTATACAAAATCCCGCATTTGTCCGCCGTCTTTGTATTCCTTTTTATAGGATTTGAAGAGTTTGACCTTGCCGGTTTCTTTGATTTGATGAAAGGCTTTGAAGATGACACTGGACATGTCGCCCTTGTGGTATTCATTGGGTCCGAAAACGTTGAAGAATTTGATTCCTGCTATCTTATTTTCCAGCTTTTGGCGCAAAACCCACAGATCAAATACCTGCTTGGAGTAGCCATACATATTGATGGGTTTAAGGGCATGGATTTTTCTGTGGTCATCGGAAAATCCCTGAGTGCCGTCGCCGTAAGTTGCTGCCGAACTGGCGTAGATAAAACGGATATTGTGCTCCAGCGCAAATTCCGCAAGTTGTTTCGTGTAAACATAGTTGTTGTGCCAGAGATAATCCGCGTCGCGTTCTGTCGTTGAGGAGCAGGCGCCCATGTGGACGATCGCGTTTATTTCAAACGGTGGAGTGTCGTTGTAAATCATTTCAAGAAAATCGTCTTTATGAATGTAATTAACGAAGCGAAGGTTGACCAGATTCTTCCATTTATCCGATGTTCCCAGACAGTCAACAATGATGATGTTATCAATGCCTTCCTGATTGAGCTTCCAGACAAAAGCGCTGCCGATAAATCCGGCGCCACCTGTGACGATAATCATTTGCTTTGCTCCTTTATTCCATTTCTAAATCAAGCGCTATCTTTGTTGGCATCGTCGTCGGTTTCCTCAACGTATGTACAATACGCCTCGTCGCCTCCTCCTAGCCGCCGCGATATCATCATTGATTTAGAAACGGAATCGTTTTTCAAAGGCGATGGTCTTAATTAATACTGAATATGAATACTGTCAATACTTTATTGAATCTGCGAAAATTCATTGCCGACTGTTAAAACACGACAGGGGGCTTCCCCCTTGAGCATTATAAAATTAAGCTGCCGTCCCGTTATTCCGCCCGATCCGCGATACGAGAAAAACAAATCCTGACGGCAGGATGTGCATAAACGGGAAAGATCGATATTGGCTTCGGGAATGCCGCAGTTAATCATCTGCCGGCGATTGGCTTCAGGCAAATCGACGATCCATTTGTTCGGACGGTTGCCGGTGAATAGAAATTCTCCGTGATCTTGCAGGTTGCTGAAAGAATCCGCCGCCTCTTCGTTGACTTCAAAGCAGCACATGCCGATGGAGGGGCCTATCGCCGCCAGAATGTCCCGCGGATAGGAACCGTATTTATCAAGGAAAAGATGGATAACTTTGGCCGTGATTTCCAGCGCCGTGCTTTTCCAGCCGGCATGAACGGCGGCGATGATTTTTTTCGCGCGATCAACAATAAAAACCGGCACGCAATCGGCTGTCTTGATGCAGATCGCAAGATTCTCGCGGGTGGTGACAATGGCGTCATAATTCAGCGCCTTGTCCTCCGGCAGATAATCGCCGTAGGGCTTGATAACTAAGATATCATCGCCGTGAACCTGATTTAAAGTGAGAAAATTATCCAGCGGGATGGCAAACGCCCTGGCCAGGCGATTCCAATTTTGCAGAACCTTGCTCTCCATATCGCCTTCCTTGAAGCTGATGTTCAAAGATTCGTAATCTTCTTCCGATACCCCGCCGATTCTGGTACAGAAGGCGTGAGTTAAAAAATCGCATCCGCTCAAAAATGAAGATTCGTAATACTGTATGGAATGTATTTTATTCAGACGAAACATTTTCCCCTACCTCAACTTATTTTTCCACATATCTTTATCTGAGTTAACCGGCTTGATGCCCAAACGCAGCTGCTCACACAAATCAGCCAGGTCCTGCGGCATATCCGCTGTAAATACCACCCGCTCGTTCTTTTGCGGATGGATGAAAGAAAGCTGGGCGGCGTGCAGAGCCTGCCGGTTAAATTCCTTGATCTTTGCCTTCAGCAGGGGATCTTTAACCGTGTTGATTTTGGCGGAGTTGCCGTAAACGGCATCGCCGACAACCGGATAACCGCGGTCGGACAGATGCACGCGGATCTGATGCGTGCGTCCGGTTTTAATCTCCACATCCAGAAGCGTTGCCACGCCGAAGCGTTCGCGCACTTTCCAGAGCGTGAGCGCTCCCTTGCCGTGTTTGCTTTTTGTGGACATCTTTTTGCGGTTGTTAGTATGCCTGCCGACAGGCAAAACTATTTCTCCACTATTGCCTTTTACGTCTCCCCAGACGAGCGCCAGATATTTTTTGTGCACATCGTGTTTTTCAAATTGTGCCGACAGACTTCGATGCGCATCATCGGATTTTGCCGCGACGATGAGGCCGGAGGTGTCTTTATCCAGCCGATGAACAATGCCGGGCCGCAAGACGCCGCCGATTCCCGATAAATCATGGCAGTGATACAGCAGGGCGTTGACCAGTGTTTTGTCAGGATTGCCCGGCGCCGGATGCACTACCAATCCCGCCGGTTTATTGATGACGATAATGGTTTCATCTTCGTAAACAATATCAAGAGGCATATCCTGCGCCACTGCCGCCGCCTCTACCGCCGGCCTTTTGGTCAGGATGACGACGTCGCCTTCTTTGAGTTTCTGACTCACTTTAGGAACTTTGTCGTTGACCAGCACATCGCCTTCTTCAATGACTTGTTTGACATGCGAGCGGGAAATAGTTGGTTCGACTTGCGCGAGATATATATCCAGCCTCTGCCCGATCTGGCTTTTATCTATCGTAAAATTTATTTTTGTAGATTTTTGATCTTTGATGGTCAAATTATTTCTCCGATTTTTCTCTTGCCTTTGTCATTGCCCAACTCGATTGGGCAATCCAGTATTATTTTTTTTCTGAATGCCGTTTTTCAACGGCATGACAATTATTATGTCATTGCGAAACGCCTCTCAGGCGTTGTGGCAATCTAATTTCCCTTCAACATATCATTTGTATTAATGAGGTTATGATAATATTTTTTCTGCACATTACTTCCTTCTTCGTTAATCCAATCTTTCATAAGTTTGATAATGTCGTTATTATGTTCTATTAATGCTTTTCTTGAAACTCGCGGTATCGGTGGATCATATATCCACCACCTTTCATTTTTATATCTCAAATGATATGTTTCTTTATTGTTTTTTTCAGTTCTTATGAGCGGACTATCCCCATATCCTTTTTTCCCATCGGTATGTGCAAATTCTTTAAATACCACTTCGATGATTGCTCTTTGATTTATAATTTTAATCTCTTTTATTTCATATGAATCTACAACACAAAGCTGGTCACCATCCCACCTGTTTAATTCCGCATTCGTATCACTATATTTCTTATCAACCCATGATTTCCTTTCTTGAGAATACATGACATTATCAACTCTGAAAAATGGATTACCAATATATTCCATTTCCAAAAATTCAATCATGAATTTTCTTGCACCATCAATATCTTTTGATGCATAACTCCAACTAGGATAAAAAAGAATGAAGCATGCTATTAAAAAACAGAATTTTTTCATGAAAATAAATCCTTACAAAATTAATTTTAGAAAGATACATTCTACTTGCGAGTGCACCGTTTTATCATTTTACATTTGTTTCCCTGATTCCCGCTGTTTACTCCGGCGCATGCCGACCGCGCAGGAATGAAAGCGTTAGGTGTCTATCTGTTTCAACCCTTCAATGATGAAAACAAATTCATCCTCGGCGACGGTGCGCAGGTCGAAAAGGATTTCGTCTTTATCCACGCGGACGATGATGGGCACTTCGAGCCTGCGCAGCTTTTCTTCCATTTTGCTTGCCGGCATTTTTTTATTTTTTACGCTGACTAAAACAGTCGGAATCTGTTGCGTGGGCAGAGAGCCGCCGCCGGCTGCCGCGAAATCTTCCCGCAGTGAAAATATCAGTGAGTCGAAATTTTCTTTCTTCAATTTCGTGATGAGTTCCTCGGCGCGTTTTTTAACATCCGCGACCGGTTCAGTCAAAGCCTTCAATGATCTTAATTCTTTTACCGCGGCGGCTGGATTGAGATAATGCATTAAAGTGGCTTCCAGAGCGGCCAGCGTAAATTTGTCAATGCGGAGCGCGCGGTTCAGTGGATTCTTTTTGATTTTTGTGAGCACCTCTTTTTTGCCGACAATGATTCCCGCCTGCGGACCGCCCAGCAGTTTATCTCCGCTGAAGGTGACGACATCACAACCGGTTGATAAAACTTCGCGCACGGTCGGTTCATGCTGAAGACCGTATTGGTCAAGATCAATCAGACAGCCGCTGCCCAGATCATCCATTACCGGAATGCCCCTGTTCTTTCCCAGATTAACCAGAGATTCGATATCCGCCTCTTCGGTAAAGCCGACGATACGAAAGTTGCTGGTGTGCACTTTCATAATCATGCCCGTTTTATCGCTGATAGCTTTTTCGTAGTCGCTAAGTCTTGTTCGGTTGGTGGTGCCCACTTCGCACAGTTTGGAAGCGCTTTTTTTCATGATTTCCGGGATGCGGAATTCACCGCCGATTTCGATGAGCTCACCGCGCGATACGATTGCCTCTTTTTTATCGGCCAGAGTATTGAGCACCAGCAAAACAGCCGCCGCATTGTTGTTGACGATCAGTGCGTCTTCGGCTCCCGTGAGGGCGCAAAGAAGAGAACTGATATGATTGTAGCGCTGACCGCGTTCGCCTTTCGCCAAATCAAATTCCAGATTGGAGTAGGCCTTGCCCACTTCCACGATTCTCTCCAGTGCTTCGGGACAAAGCGGCGCGCGTCCCAAGTTTGTGTGCAGGATGACGCCGGTGGCGTTGACGACACGGCGCATGCTATAGCGGTATAGTTCCTTGACTGATTTTTCCACTTCTTTGGCGACGGCTGACGCGTCGGGGCTGGATTCCGCCGGCAGTTTCTTTTTGGCATTCATGATTTTATCGCGCAGATCCTGCACCACTTTGCGGCAGGTTTCCTTGACGATTTCGTGCGGCGCCAGATCATAAATATCCTGCTTCTCCAGAAGAAGAATAATTTCATCAATCTTCGGCAATTGCTTCAACATTTCTTTTTTAAAATCATCCATAGAATATCCTTTTTGATACCAATTCTCTGTGTGCAACTAAAACATCGTTTACAATTTAGACCGGGTACATCGTTTACACTTTATCAGTTGCGAACAACCTTGTTTCTTTTCAAATCTATGGAACCCAGAACATAAAAACTAAACTGAACTTGCCAAAACCCATCTTCGATTTCTCTAAGTCCAACAGACTGACCAGCCAATAACTCTGTTAAATAATAACTTTTGCTCATAAATCTAATTTCCCCGCCACGAAGAACCTTCCGAACCAAATAATTGCTGTCATAATCCGGCAAATGCGGATTTTCTATATAGGGTTGATTCGACTTTTTATAGTAATCACTCGGTGTCTTATCATGGAGTGATTCATGAGGCCGATGATTATTATAATCATACCGGTAAACATCAAAGACCTTCTGTTGTTCTCTTAAATTTCCGGCAACAGGATCTAAAGCATCGCTTTTTAAAGTGCGATGCATACGTTCATGCCGTCCGTTCTCCTGTGGGTGTCCTTTCCTTATCCGTTCCGGGATTATTCCCAAGAGTATCCACCAAACCATCAACCGACTTAATCCACCAATACATCTTCCTGCAAAAGGTGTCCCGTTATCGCTACGGATTGCTTTAGGTAGTCCGTTCTCTCGAAAAATTGATTCCAGGAAACGCCACGTAGGATCATAACGGGGTCCTTTCAGCGCCTTACAACCCAAAAGAAAACGGCTATAGTTGTCGCTAAGCGTCAAGGGGTAGCAAATTTGTCCATTCTGCATATGGAATTGCCCTTTATAATCAATGCTCCAAACATCATTGGGCTCCTTGCAGGCTGAAAAAGGTTCAGTATACGGCGGAACATGTAATCGCTTCTTTCGACGCTCTACAAGACCTTCCTTCTTAAACCAGTAGCCTATCGTGCTGACTGCCGGTAACTCAAGCTCAGGATGCTTGCGTTTCAATTGTGCCCGAACTTTCCGAGGCCCTCGTTTCCTATTACGCAGTTTCTCCTCTATCAATATAGCCAATATTACTTTGGATATATGATGAGGGCATCGCTTCGGTGCACGACTCTTTTCCTTGAGTCCTTCAATTCCATACCGCTTATATCGCTTAAGCCATTTATATATGGTTGGACGGCTTACACCATATTTATGAGAAAGATCAGTTATACTGAAATGTCCGGCATTCCAGTCTTGTGTAAATGCTATCTTTATTTCCATCTGGTTTATCACTTTCCACGGCATTGAGTGTCCTCCTTGCCGTATAGTGTAAACCATCTACCCGGTTCCTTTTGTAAACTATCTTACCGGTTTGTACCATTGATAATCCCCCTCTTTTCTAAAGAGGGGCGAGGGGAGATTTTATTTTGATCCTCTCTTTTTTAAAATCCCTCTTTATCTCCTTTTAGAAAAGGGAGAAATTTCTTTCTTCTGTATAAATACGCTTACACAAGTTTTTTCTGCCTTCGTTATTTCCTGGATGCCGTTCTGCAACGGCATGGCAGAGGTAATGTCCTCATCTTTTTTTGTCCCCCGCTGGCGGGGGTGCAGGGGGTGGAAATTTTTTCCCATTTTAATCCTCCCCCGTCGCTTTGCGACACCCCCTCTAAAGGGGGATAATATTTATTTCATCCAATGTTCACCTGTTTGCGGCAGAAATCGCGGAAATTATTTACGGCAATAAAAAACTCTCTCATCATAATGACCCACAGATAACGGCCGTAAGGCGTTAAATGCAGATAAGGAGGAAAATAACGATACGCTCTGACAATCTCAAAAGCGGCTATTTCCTTCCACAAAGTTTTTAGAAAATTGCCATCATATTTTTTCTGCAGGGCGGCAATATCCAGTTTTGTACTGAAAAGTTTCATCATAAAATCGTAACTCATCTGATCGTGAAGATCAAACTTGCGGGAAGCCTGCAGCGGCAGTTTGCCAGCATCCAGAGAAGCAATATATTTCCCGATATCGAATGTGTTGGAATAACAGGTGCCATTCAGATAGCCGATGGCGCCGCTGCCGAGGCCCGCGTATTCTTCAAATTCGACAACGTATTCGTCAACCAGCGATTCCTTGCGCGAGAAGCACCAGGCGGAAGAAAAATCATAATTTTTTTCCAGACGTCTGACGATCAGTTTGTAAAATTTTTCTTCGCCGCTGAAGTCAACATCGCCTACGGTGTTTTTCATGATTTCCTGCGTCAGTTCAGAAATCATCAAAGGATAAAAGGTCACCTGATCCATGTTGAGATTAAGAATCATCGCGAGGTCATCTTCCAGCATCTCGATGGTTTGGCCGGGAAAATTAAAAATCATATCGGCGTTTAAAGTGTGGAAAGAGCCCATAGTATTTTTTAACCGCTCGGCTATTTCTTCGCCTGAACCGTATTTTTCGTAACGGCCGATTTTTTTGAGTAAATCGTCATTGAAGGTCTGCACTCCCACGGAAAGTCTTTTGACTGCGCTTTTTTGCAGAATTTCAATATTTTTTTCTGTTAAATGATTGGGATTTGTCTCCACGGAAATGTCCCGTATAAGGAAAAGTTCACGCGCCAGTTTCAAGGTTTCCGCAAGTTCGTCAATCAGCACAGTCGGGGTGCCGCCGCCGACATAAATGCCTTCGAATTTATAGCCTTTTTCGTGGTAAATTTTAATTTCCCGGCGCAGAGCCTTAAAGTATTTGCGGGTGAGCGGTTCTTCAAAGGTTACCCGGTGAAAGGAGCAGTAAGGACAGAGTTCTTCACAAAAAGGGATGTGAAGATAGAGGAGCCGCTGTTTTTCATCGCTGCATGGCGGCAACTCCGGCGGGACACCCTCCTCAAATTTTAATGAGCGGGCGAATTCACGCTTGGCGATTTTGGTAACTATTTCATTAATCAAGTATCAATCCTATATTAGTGCATATTATAACATTTCGATTTCAAAGGATAACGACGCAGCCAACAAAGTTAGCCGAAGAAATCAAATAGTTATTATTGTTTAGCAAAAGATATATGATAATTGCAAGCTACAATTCCTTGAAATAATGAAGAATAGGTGGTAAATGGCTGCAAAAATAATTTTCCGGTGAATGTTCATGTCCTCCAAAAGAGTTTTAACACTATGGAATGAAGAGGGAGAAAATCCCAAGGATATTTCTGTTTTGAGAACAAAATCCGTTGAATTACCCGTACCTTTGGATAAAGAATCGCGGGAAATAATCCAGACGTTGATAGAATCTTTTCTGGAAAAAAAAGATGAGGCCGTGGGACTGGCCGCGCCGCAAATAGGCATTAATAAAAGGGTCATTGTTTTCCGTAATAAAGGCTTTGACGAAGATCCCAAGAAAAGAAATATAAACGATTTCGAGGTTTTGGTTAATCCGCGAATAAATCAGGAACGCGGCGAGAAAGTAACGGCGCCTGAAGGTTGTCTGTCCTGCCCCGAAATTCAGGTTGAAGTCAGCCGTTTCCCCGAAATTAAAGTGCGCGCTTTGGATGCCAAAGGGGAAAAAGTTAATAAAAGATATGAAGATTATGTCGCCCGCGTTATTCAACATGAAATTGACCATCTGGACGGCAAATTGATTGTTGATTACGAAGGCACGGTTTATTATCCAAAAACCAAACAACAATTCTTCGAAAAGCTTTTTAAATATTAATCTGCTGATTAAGATACAGATGAGGGGATAGAATTGAAAAAAACGCCGTTATATGAAAAACATGTTGCCCTGAATGCCAAAATAATTGATTTCGGCGGCTGGGCAATGCCGGTGCAATATACCAATGTCATCGAGGAACACAAGGCAACCAGAAGCGCCGCCGGTCTTTTTGATATCTGCCACATGGGGGAGATTGAAGTTAAAGGTCCGCAGGCGCTTGATCTTTTACAACTGGTTTTGACCAGAAATCTGGCGGATCAAACCATCGGGCAGGTTAAACTGTCCGCTCTGCTTAACGAAGAAGGCGGAGTTATTGATGATTTGACCGTCTATAAAATGGGAGAGAATTCCTATATGCTGGTCACCAATGCCACACCCAGAGAACGGGACTGGCAATGGATAACATCGATTCAAAAGTCCAAAAAATTTGATTGCGATTTAAAAGATATCAGCGATAATACGGGGAAGCTCGACTTGCAGGGTCCGCGCTCTGAAGAAATTTTGCAGAAGCTGACGGATGCCGATCTGAAAGCCCTGCGTTTTTATCATTTTTGCGAATCTCATGTCGGAGGATTTCCGGTAATTATTTCCCGTAGCGGCTACACCGGAGAAGACGGATTTGAAATTTACGCCGCGGGTAATGTTATCGGCGAAATCTGGGATCAACTGATGGCTGTCGGTGTTGATTGCGGCATGAAGCCCGCGGGATTGGGCGCGCGCGACACACTACGCCTGGAAGGGGGCATGATGCTCAACGGACAGGATATGGATGAGTCGGTGAGCCCGCTGGAAGTGCCTTACGCGTGGATTGTTGACGCGCATAAAGAATTTATCGGCTCTGTCGCGCTAAGAGCGAAGCAAAAGGCCGGCATCAGGAAAAAACTGGTCGGATTGGAAGTGACCGGACGCGGCATTGCCCGCCACGGCTACAAAGTGTTTCATAAGGCGAAGGAAATCGGCATGGTGACTTCCGGGACATTTTCACCCACATTAAACAAAGCGATAGGCATGGCGTTTATTGATGTTGATTTCAGCAAGCCGGATACTCCAATAGAAGTTGCCGTTCGTGATACGATGATTCAGGCAAAGATCGTCAAACTGCCTTTTTATAAACGGGAAAGGTGATGAACTATAATAATTATAAAACGAGAAATGACTAAAGACCGAGAAAAAAGAGACAGAGGCAAGACGCGCAAGTCCTGAGGAATGAAACGTATTTTTTTATACGTTGCAATGACGATGGATGCAGCGCAACAAAGCATATGGCCTTTTTTCCGCGGTAGCAAAAAAATTAAGGAGGGACATTATGTCCAAGCAAAATCCAAAAGACAGACTTTATTCCCGCGATCATGAATGGGTTATAGACAATGGCGACGGAACGGTAATCGTCGGCATAACTGATTACGCTCAGGAAATGCTTACGGACATTGTCTTTGTCGATCTGCCCGAAGTTGGAAGAAAAGTGGTGCAGCATGCGACGGTGGCCGTTGTTGAATCGGTGAAGTCTGTGTCCGATGTTTTTTCTCCGGTGAGCGGTGAAGTCATCGAAGTCAATTCCATACTGGAAGACACTCCGGAACTGATTAATCAGGACGCTTTCGGCGAGGGCTGGATTGTGAAAATGCGCCTCTCCGATGCCGCTGAACTGAAAATGCTTTTGAGCGCGGCTGATTATGAAGATATGCTGAAAGAGGAAAAACAACAATAAATGGATTATTGCCCCCATACCCCTGAAGATGTAGAGCAAATGCAGGCGGCGATCGGTGTTGCCGGTCTGGATGAGCTTTTTGCCGATATCCCACAGAAATTCAGAATAAAACAGATACCCGACATTCCCGCCGCCTTATCCGAGCAGGAGACGGTCTCTGTCATGAGCGGTCTTGCCGTGAAGAATAAATTGCCGCAATTCACTTTGACGGGAGCGGGAGCCTATCATCATTTCATTCCAGCGGTTGTCGGGCATATCATAGGGCGCGCGGAATTTTATACAGCCTATACGCCATACCAAGCGGAAATCAGCCAGGGCATGCTTCAGGCGATCTACGAATACCAGACTATGATTGCCCATCTCACCGGCACCGAAATAGCCAACGCTTCGATGTATGATGGAGCTTCAGCGATGGCCGAGGCTGCGGTGCTTTGCGCGAAAATGTCCAACAAGACTAAAATTATTGTAGCCCGGTCGGTGCATCCCGAATACCGGCAGGTTTTGAAAACCTACTGCTGGGCAAACGGCTACACCGTTATTGAATTGCCTTATGCGCCATCCGGCCAGATTGATTTAATTGCTTTGCAAACCCAACTTGATGATCAGATTGCCGCGGTATTGGTGCAGAGCCCGAATTTCTTCGGCACTGTTGAGGATATCGCTCCGGTCGCGGACGCTGTTCATAAAAAAGGCGCTCTGCTGGTTGCCGGTTTTACCGACGGCACTTCTTTGGGAATTCTCAAACCCGCGGGAGCGGCTGGCGCTGATTTTGTTGTGGGCGAGGGCCAGAGTTTCGGCAACCCTCTGAATTACGGCGGGCCTTATCTGGGAATATTTGCCGCCAAGGAAAAATTTATGCGCCGTATACCCGGAAGGCTTGTCGGCGCGACGGTGGATAAAAAAGGCCAGCGTGGATTTGTGCTGACTTTGCAAACCCGCGAACAGCACATCCGCAGGGAAAAGGCGACATCCAATATCTGTTCCAATGAAGCGCTCTGCGCGCTGGCGGCGGGCGTGTATCTGGCCGCTCTGGGCAAAAATCTGAAGCGGCTTGCCGAATTGAACATTTATAAAACGCAATATTTAAAAAATAAACTTCTGGGACTTGCCGGTTGGAAAGAAGTATTTCCCGCGCCTGTGTATAACGAGTTTGTTTTGCGCTGTCCCGATGCCAAAAAGGTAAATGAAAAACTGAAGAGTGAAGGAATCATCGGCGGCTACGAATTACAAAAAGATTGTCCGGAACTGGAAAATGCTCTGCTCTTTTGCGCCACGGAAATGATTTCGAAAGAAGATGTAGATAAGGTTGTAGCAATATTGAAATAAAAAAATGTCATACCGGCGCAGGCCGGTATCCAGTTTTTTACCCCTCTTTTCTAAAGAGGGGTGAGGGGAGATTTTAAAATCCCTCTTGATCTCCCTTTAAAAAGGGAGATCAAGAAATGTGGATTCCCGCCTGCGCGGGAATGACATAGGGGTGTAGGAATGGATCTGATTTTTGAAATAAGCAAACCCGGACGGGCCGCCGCGGATGTGCCCGCGAGCGATGTGCCCGCTGTTAATATTGAAAATACAATCGGCAGTAAATATTTTAGGGATGATCTTGATTTGCCGGAAGTTGCCGAGATTGATTTGATTCGGCATTATACCAATTTGTCGCGGCGTAATTTCGGCATTGATCTTGGTTTTTATCCCCTCGGTTCCTGCACGATGAAATACAATCCAAAGGTTAATGAGAATGTCGCGGCGTTTCCCGGCTTCACCGGATTGCATCCTTACGCCGATACTGAATCCGCGCAGGGTAATCTGCAACTGATTTATGAAATGCAAAAATATTTATGCGGTATTTTCGGCATGGCGGAATTTACCCTGCAACCGGCGGCGGGCGCGCATGGCGAGCTGACCGGCGTCATGATGATAAAAAAATATTTCGAAAAGAAAGGTCAGAAACGTCATATTATTTTGATACCCGACGCCGCTCACGGGACCAATCCGGCATCCAGCGCGCTTTGCGGATTTGAAGTTGTGGAGCTTCGTTCCAACAGCGAGGGCGGCGTGGATATCGAACATCTGGAGTCATTGATGACGGAAGATGTGGCGGCTTTGATGCTGACTAATCCCAACACGCTGGGGTTGTTTGAGCGCAATATCGAAAAGGTGGCGGCCATCGTCCATGGGAAAGGCGGCCTGCTTTACGGCGACGGCGCCAACGCCAATGCTTTTATGGGCAAAACAAGACCCGGTGATCTGGGCTTTGATGTCATTCAGCTTAATCTGCATAAAACCTTTTCCACACCACATGGCGGCGGGGGGCCGGGAAGTGGTCCGGTGGGCGTAAGTAAAGCGCTTGTTGATTTTCTGCCGGTGCCGCGTGTAATCAAAACGGATGATAAATATGATTTGTCGGAAAATTTCCCCGGTACAATCGGGCGTGTCCGTTCTTTTTACGGAAACTTCAATGTGATTGTAAAAGCCTACACCTATATACGCTCCATCGGCGCCGAAGGTTTGCAGCGTGCCACCGAAATGGCCGTGCTCAACGCCAACTACATCAAAGAAAAATTGAAGCCATATTTTGATCTGCCTTATGACCGGATCTGCATGCACGAGTGCGTTTTTTCCGGCAACAGGCAGGTTGCCCAAAACGGCGTTCATACCAGCGACATTGCCAAGAAGCTGATTGATTACGGCTATCATCCGCCGACCATTTATTTCCCCCTCATTGTGCATGAAGCCATCATGATTGAGCCCACCGAAACAGAAAGCAAAGAGACTCTGGATACTTTCTGTGATGCCATGATTGCCATAGCGAAAGAGGCCAAAGAAAATCCCGACGGTGTGAAAAACGCGCCGGTGACAACGCCGGTGGGCCGGCTCGATGAAGTGCTCGCCGCGCGCAAACCGGATGTCTGCTGGAAGAAACCTTAAATCTTAAATGTCCCCCTTTATTAAAGGGGGATCAAGGGGGATTTTTTTATTTGATTTAAATCCATAAAATCTCCCCTCGCCCCTCTTTAGAAAAGAGGGGGATTATCAATGGGTACAAACCGGTAAGATAGTTTACAAAAGGAACCGGGTAGATGGTTTACACTATACGGCAAGGAGGACACTCAATGCCGTGGAAAGTGATAAACCAGATGGAAATAAAGATAGCATTTACACAAGACTGGAATGCCGGACATTTCAGTATAACTGATCTTTCTCATAAATATGGTGTAAGCCGTCCAACCATATATAAATGGCTTAAGCGATATAAGCGGTATGGAATTGAAGGACTCAAGGAAAAGAGTCGTGCACCGAAGCGATGCCCTCATCATATATCCAAAGTAATATTGGCTATATTGATAGAGGAGAAACTGCGTAATAGGAAACGAGGGCCTCGGAAAGTTCGGGCACAATTGAAACGCAAGCATCCTGAGCTTGAGTTACCGGCAGTCAGCACGATAGGCTACTGGTTTAAGAAGGAAGGTCTTGTAGAGCGTCGAAAGAAGCGATTACATGTTCCGCCGTATACTGAACCTTTTTCAGCCTGCAAGGAGCCCAATGATGTTTGGAGCATTGATTATAAAGGGCAATTCCATATGCAGAATGGACAAATTTGCTACCCCTTGACGCTTAGCGACAACTATAGCCGTTTTCTTTTGGGTTGTAAGGCGCTGAAAGGACCCCGTTATGATCCTACGTGGCGTTTCCTGGAATCAATTTTTCGAGAGAACGGACTACCTAAAGCAATCCGTAGCGATAACGGGACACCTTTTGCAGGAAGATGTATTGGTGGATTAAGTCGGTTGATGGTTTGGTGGATACTCTTGGGAATAATCCCGGAACGGATAAGGAAAGGACACCCACAGGAGAACGGACGGCATGAACGTATGCATCGCACTTTAAAAAGCGATGCTTTAGATCCTGTTGCCGGAAATTTAAGAGAACAACAGAAGGTCTTTGATGTTTACCGGTATGATTATAATAATCATCGGCCTCATGAATCACTCCATGATAAGACACCGAGTGATTACTATAAAAAGTCGAATCAACCCTATATAGAAAATCCGCATTTGCCGGATTATGACAGCAATTATTTGGTTCGGAAGGTTCTTCGTGGCGGGGAAATTAGATTTATGAGCAAAAGTTATTATTTAACAGAGTTATTGGCTGGTCAGTCTGTTGGACTTAGAGAAATCGAAGATGGGTTTTGGCAAGTTCAGTTTAGTTTTTATGTTCTGGGTTCCATAGATTTGAAAAGAAACAAGGTTGTTCGCAACTGATAAAGTGTAAACGATGTACCCGGTCTAAATTGTAAACGATGTTTTAGTTGCACAAATGCCTGAGCGCCAATCTTTTAATTTAAAATGTCGGGTTTTGTATGAATCAATTAAAAGAAAAATCGCAAATCCTCCGCAAGCCCGACTGGTTAAAAGTACGCCCTCCATATTCCAATGAATGCCGCAGTATAAAATCAACTTTAAATGACCTGCAATTGCACACCGTTTGTCAGGAAGCGGCCTGTCCCAACATGGCCGAATGTTTCGCCTCCGGTACCGCAACATTTCTCATTATGGGCAATATCTGCACGCGCGACTGCCTTTACTGCAATGTCGAACACGGCCAGCCCGCGGCGATTGACGAAAATGAAATTAATCATCTTGCCGATGCCGTAAAAAAAATGAAACTCGAATATGTTGTGATTACCTCCGTGACACGCGATGATTTGCCGGATGGCGGAGCGCAGGTATTTGCTGACTGTATTGGTAGGCTGAAGGAAGCTGTCCCTCAATGCAAAATAGAAGTATTGATTCCCGATTTTCAGGGAGATTCTGCGGCGCTGCAAAAAGTTATTCAGGCCGGGCCCGATGTCATCAATCACAACATGGAAGTTGTGAAACCGATGTTTGCGAAACTGCGGCCACAGGGCAATTACGATGTTTCGCTAAAACTGCTCGGGGATATAAGTTCGTCTAATGTTGTTTCCAAAAGCGGTTTTATGATAGGTTTCGGAGAAAGCCGCGACAATATCCTGCGATTGATGGATGACCTGGCAAAAGTATCGTGTGCGCGCCTGACCATCGGGCAGTATCAGCAGCCGACGCTGAAGCACTGGCCGGTGGCCAAATATTATCACCCGGATGAATTTGCCGAGTTCAAAGAAATCGCTTATCAGAAAGGTTTTCAATACGTGGAATCCGGCCCGCTCGTGCGTAGTTCCTATCACGCAGCAAAGGCTAAATAAAGAAACAAGGAGTTTAATGCAATGAAAAAAGTTACAATTAAAATAATATCTTTCTTTGCTATTTTTTTTATTATTGTTAATTTATTGCAGCCATCTAAAGTGTTCAGTGAAACTAATGATTCGAATAAGGGGCAATTATCAGCTAGTGAGACGTTGAGAAAATATATTGAATTACGTCTTTCAGATGCTGATTGGGAAGAATATTCACAATATATTACATGGCCAGATGAACCTGCATGGGACTGCAAATGGGTTGTCAGTAAGTACAACATAGGCCCATCAAAACAACGCAAAGGAAAAATTACAATACCGGTTGCCTATATACGATTAGGTTTATATTGCGTTGGCGATGAAGATTTTAACCCTGTATCGAAAAAAATAACTATAAATTATAAACTTGTTGAAAATAAAGGTAGATGGAAGATAAATTCAGAAATTTATGATTATCCAGAGATAAGTGTGGAGACAGTTATGAAACAATTGGAAACTTCGGCAAAGGAAGAAACACAAGAACGTCGAATTCAAATAGAAAGTATCATTAGTAAAATTAAAAAAATAAAAAATTAAACTAAAAGTTCTTTAAATGTGTTGAGCTTAAGAGGTAAATAGATGTCTGGAAAATATGATTTGATAATAATTGGCAGTGGGCCGGGGGGAGTGGCGGCGGCGATAGTTGCCGCGGCAAAGAAGAAAAAGGTCCTTATTATCGAAAAAGAAGGTTGGGGCGGTACATGCACGCACCGAGGCTGTATTCCGACGAAAGCTCTGCTTAGCTGTAGCAAATATTTTGCTGACTTAAAAAAACTTAAGAGGATGGGAATAAATATTACGGATGCGTCCATCGATTTCTCTGCCATTAAAAAACATCAACAGCAGATTGTGAAAGTGTCCGCTTTAGGCGCGCAAAAAGTTCTTGCCGAAGCCGGGGTGGAAACTAAACAGGGCGTAGGCGAAATTATTTCTTCAGGTGAAGTTAGATTTACTGATGGATCAGGGAAAAGCGAAACATTCTTTACTCAAAATATCATTGTTGCCTGGGGCTCCGTGCCGCAGGTGCTTCAGGGAATCAGTCTTTCCGAAAGAATTTTAACATCGGACGGCATTCTGAATTTGAATACATTGCCGTCGAGCATCATCATTGTCGGTGGCAGTGTGATCGGTGTAGAGTTTGCCACCTTCTTTGCCGAACTGGGCGCAAAGGTAACCATCGTGGAAATATTGGACAGGATTATTCCTCTTGAAGATCAGGAATGCGCCGATTTGCTCAAACAGGAATTAACAAGAATGGGCGTTGTCATTAACACCTCGACAAAACTGGAGAGTCTGAAAGATACAGGCAGTTTGGTTGTAATGGACGCTCAAAAAGATGGCAAGCAGGTTGGAATCAGCGCCGACTGCGCGCTTCTTTGCACGGGCAGAAAACCTTTGTTGAATACGGAAGAACTGGTGAAACTCGGCATTGAATATACAAAAGCCGGAATCAAGGTTGATTCAAAAATGATGACGAATATTGCCGGTATTTATGCGGTAGGCGATGTTACCGGTGGAATGATGCTGGCGCACCGGGCTGAGTATCAGGCAAAATTTGCGGCAGAAAATATCTTTGGTGATGGAGACGCCTCCTATAACGAGAATTTTATTCCATCGGTTGTCTACAGCCATCCGCAGATCGCGCGGGTGGCCTATACGCAGAAACGCGCGGAAGACGAAGGTCTTGCGGTGGAAGTTGTCAAATCCCATTACAGCGCCAATATTATTGCGCGCGCTGAATTAATGGGGCAGGGGTTTGTGAAAGCGATCTTTCTTCAGGATAAACTGATCGGCGCGACGATTGTCGGCGAAGATGCTGCCGATTTGATTGCGCCGCTTGCGTTGGCGGTGTCGAATGAGATGACCAAAAAGCAATTGCGTAATTGGATTATTCCGCATCCAACACTAAGCGAAATATTTGCACCACTAATTGGTTGAGTACCAAGTCGCATTCGGTCAATTTAGAGGACGCAACACATACTTCCATTTTTAAATCAAAGATGATATCGAGGCGGCGAGAAGGATGTGACGAGGCGTATATGATAATACGTTGAGGAAACTGACGACGCAGCCAACAAAGAGAGCGCTTTGATTTAAAACTGGAAAAGGAGTTCATTATGAAGTTAATAAATTATACATCTGTTCCCCCGACGCATTTTAACAATGACGCTGCCAAGGGCGTCGCTGGCCGTGTGGTAGCTGGCAAGGCTGACGGCGCGAATAATTTCTGTATGCGGATTTTCGAGATTGCGCCGGGAGGCCATACGCCGAAGCACGCTCATCCATGGGAACATGAAATGTTTATTCATTCAGGAGTTGGAGAAATATACGGCAACGGCAAGTGGAATCCTATCGGACCGGGAAATACTGTTTTCATGCCGCCTGATGAGGAACATCAGGTTAGAAATACCGGCAAAGAGTTACTGATTTTGGCTTGTTTAGTTCCGTCAGTCGCTCCTGAATTATAATACCACGTTTCTTCTTCGGCTAACTTTGTTGGCATCGTCGTCGGCTTCCTCAACGTATTATTAATACGCCTGCGGAGCCTCCTCCTTACCGCCGCGTTATCCTTTAAATAAACGTGGTATAACCTTTATATTATCCTTGACTTGTTTACAAATTCCGTGGCTTTTTCACCGGCTACATATCCGGTGGAAAAAGCGGCCTGTAGATTGTAACCGCCGGTGTCCGCGTCTATATCCATCACCTCACCGCAAAAGAAAAGTCCCTTAACTAATTTGGAAGCCATTGTGCGCTGATCTATTTCTTCAAGAGAAACACCGCCCGCGGTTACTATCGCCTTTTCCAACGGCAGCGGTGATTTGATGTTAAAGCGCAGGGCTTTTAATAATTCTACAATTTTCCCTCTTTCGGAAGCGGTAATCTGATGCGCCAGTTTTTCCTTGTCAATGCCGGTCAGTTCAATAAACGGTTCAATCATCTTGGATGGCAGATATTCTTTCATGATGCCGGAAATTTTTCTTTTGCTGAGCAGGTCCAGATCCCGTTGCAGTCGTTTGTGCAATTGTTCTCTGGTCAGCACCGGTTTTAAATCAATCAGTATAGAGACAGGGCCTTTCTCCAAGGCTTCGACAATAGAGAGGCTCATCAATAAAATAATCGGTCCGCCTAATCCGAAATGGGTGAAAAGCATTTCCCCGAAACGGCTTTCAATCACAGGATGCTTTGGCGATTTTTTCTCTCCGCGCCCGTATACGCAGTCAGGCGTGAGTTTGGAATCGATGTCGTTCGCTTCTGCTTGAAAGGCCGTAGCGCGGACATTGCGTAGACTCACTCCCTGCATGGATTGCGCAAGTTTTTGTTCATGCACAATCAGCGGCACTAATGCCGGTTTAAGTTTTACGATATTGTGCCCCAGATCGGCGCTGATTCTGTAGCCGTCGCCGGTAGAACCGGTAGATGGCCAGGTTGCGCCACCCGTTGCCAGGATGACTGCTTTGGAGATAAAGTTTCCTTCCTGCGTTTTAACGCCGCAAACGACGTTATCTTTTATGATGATGCCGGCAACTTTAGTATTGAGTTTTACCCGGACATTATTTTCGGAAAGGTATTTTTTAAACACGCGCACGACATCATGAGCGTCGTCAGAAACAGGGAATATTCTGCCGCCGCGTTCCAGTTTGGTAGCCAGACCGTGGTTATTAAAAAAATCAAGCAGTTCAGGACGGAAAAATTTATGAAAAGCGCTGAAGAGAAAACGTCCGTTTTGTCCGTACATGGAGATGAAATTATTCAATTCAGCTGAATTTGTCAGGTTACAGCGCGTCTTGCCGCTGACCAGAATTTTTTTTCCGCAGCCGTCTGTTTTTTCCAGAAGCAAAACTTTGGCGCCGCGCTCAGCCGCGCGACCCGCGGCCATGAGGCCTGCTGCTCCGCCGCCGACAACAATAATATCACCATCTGTTTTTTCTTCTGCATTCATATATTTGTATCACCGTGTCGCCAGTGGGCGTAACATGAAAGGATGTGACTGGTCAATCAGGGAATATGTCTGATGAATTATTCCCCATCGCAGGGTAATCACTCCCCATTTATCGAACGGGGGAATAAAAGTCGTTTTCTCGTAAAAAAAATAGTAATTGATTTCAACAATATAGAAACAATCTGTGTGTTTATCTATATTGGCATATAAGTTGCTTTAAGTACGCTAGAAATAATAAGGAGGTTGTTCATCATGAAGAAAGTTTTATGGTACTTGGTAGGCGCGATCTTTCTTTTGACAACCTTGGCTTTTGCCGCTGATAAGACGGCTTCATCTGTCACGGCCGATACGGTTAAAACAAACATCGTTAAGGCCGCTAAAATGCATGCTACGGGAAAAGTTGTAGAAATTTCCGATGAGGCTATTAAGATTGAGCGTACTGTAAAAGGTGATATTGAGAACATGGAGTTTGCTTTAGATAAACCAGTTGCAGGAATCATGGTAAATGATTCAGTGAAAATAGCTTACACAGAAAAAGACGGCAAATTAACAGCATTGAGAGTGGTCAAAGTCACTTTAAAGAAAAAAGAAGTTAAACCATCTGAAGCAAAGCCTGCTTCAGATAAAAAATAGTTGTAGTTTAGTTGGAGTCCCTTAATTTTGAGGGGTATTATTAAAATAAAAAAGTAAGTTAACAAGGAGGATTTTAAGATGAAGCGTTTAGGATTGTTCGTAGTAGCATTGGTTTTCGCATTTTGCACCACCGTTATGGCAGCTGATATGGCAGCTACTTCCGCAGCTCCCGCAGCAGACAAAAAAGTTACTGATGTGAAAAAAGCTGATGTAAAGAAAGCAAAGAAAGCAAAGAAAGCCAAAAAAGCAAAGAAAGCTGAAGAGAAGAAAGCTGAAGAAGCAGCTCCGGCAAAATAAGGTTGTAAAAACTTTATTAGATTGGAAAGAAGGGACAGGTTAATTAACCTGTCCCTTCTTTTTTTATATTGGTATTGCTGGTTGATTATTTCTATTTTTGATATATATCTAAGATATGTTCAAGAAAATTCTCGATAAGATAATCGCTTATAATGATCAATTGACGGTGCGTGTAAGACTGATTGCGCTGGCTGTTGTCGGCCTTGCTTTAACTATGGCTATTTGGGGCTTCGTTCAGCTTACCGCTCTGGATAGAATATTGATTGATCAGCAGGCGAAAAGACTTGAAGGTGTGGCTGATACAATCAGCACCTTTTACCAGTATTTTCCGACAAAACGGGGTCTTCTCGCTCTCGATTCAGCTCTTAAGGACTTCATCCAATCCGATGTGCGTCTCGCAAGAATTGATATCTTTGATACGAGCCGTAACGATGTTGATTATGTGGCGGGAGCCAGCCGTGTTCAGTATGAATGGCCGGATAATATTGTTGCTTCCGCAGAAGATAAAAATAAACCGCGTTACGTAAAAATAGATACGGAAAGCGGTCCGGCGCTGGGTCTGCTTTATCCTGCTTCGGGAGAAACGAAGAATTCGCGTATTGTTGTGGGTGTCATAGGATTTTCGCGCGCGAATGCCGAAATTATAAATAGCGCTCAACAATTGCTGATATTCAGCAGTGTCGGATTACTGATATTCATTCTTCTGGTATTGGGATTAAGTTATCGCTGGATCATTGACAAACCACTGAAGTTGATCATTCAAACAATTGATGAATTTCAAAAAGGACAATATGTAAACCGGATTCCCATAGTTCATCCTGACGAATGGGGACAGATATCCAGACACTTCAATGTTATGGCTGATGAAATTCAAAATGTAATGAATAGAAACCTCGATCTCAACAGACATCTGGAAGATCGTGTCCGCGAAGAAACACTTAAAGTGGTTCAGCTGCAGAAACAAGTCGCTGATTTGAAGCAATTAACTGCCTTAGGGCAATTGACGGCTAATCTGGCTCACGATTTGGGCACACCGCTTCATTCCATCGGCGGTTTGGCCAACCTGCTTCTGGAGCGTGGAGGCTGGCCTCCGGATGTAACGCATAAACTGAATCTGATTGTCCAGCAGACTCAACGCCTGGATAATGTGATTCAAAATGTGCGCAAAGCCACACGTTTGCCGGAACCTCATTTTGAAGTTTTAACCATTCAGCAGATTTTAAGCGAGACACTGCCGCTGGTGGAACCGTTTATGCAAAAAAACAAAGCGGAGATGAAAGTGACTATTGATGAAGGTGTAAAACCTTTATACGTGGATCGTTATCGTATCCAGACCGCGCTCATGAATATAATTCAAAACGCTTTGGAGGCAATGCCGCGAGGCGGAGAAATAAATATATCGGCTCAAAGTCTTTCTCCAAAAAAATTTGCGTCGATAACTGTCAGTGATACCGGCGCGGGAATGACACCTGATATGATTGAAAAAGTGTGTGACCCGTTTTTCAGCACAAAACAGGATGAAGGAATGCGGGGACTGGGACTGGCTATTGTCCGCGACATTGTTAAAGTTCACGGCGGTACAATGGAAATAAAGAGCGAACAGGGACGGGGAACTTCCATTACTCTTGTTTTGCCTGTGGCCCGGCAGGAAGGCATTTCCAGTCCATAATAATTTCTTTATCTATGGATTCTTCTCGTTAATTAACCCGTAACGGCGGATTTTTAAGCGCAGTGTTTTACGGTCAATATCTAAGATTTGAGCCGCCTTGGATTGATTCCAGGATGTCGATTGCAGAGTTTGCAGAATTTTTTCTCTTTCAGCAATCTCCAGCGGTGAAAGATCACCGGTAACATCGCTTTTGGTAAATTCTTCCCGCTGCTGAAAACGTGTCGGAAGATTTTCCGGCAGGATAATCGCGTAAGGAGACAGCAGAAGTGTCTGCTGGAGGACGTTTTCCATTTCCCGCACGTTGCCCGGCCAGTCATAAGTCATGAGCAGTTCCATTGCTTCCACGGAAACGCGCACATTAGGATAGCCGAATTTCTTCAGTAATGATTCAATAAGCAGAGGAATATCTGCTTTGTGTTCTCTCAAAGGCGGAACATGCAAGCGGACAATGAATCTATATAACAAATCCAGACGAAAACGGCCTGCGCTTACTTCGCTGTCAATATCTTTATTGGCTGCGGCAACCACGCGGACAGCGATATGGTGGACTTCATGGCTTCCGATTTTTCTTATTTCGCCATTTTGCATAAACCGCAAAAACTTGCCCTGCAAGGCCGTTGACATTTCCGTGATTTCATCCAGAAAGACCGTTCCTCCTTCCGCCGATTCCAGTAATCCGACATATTGATGAGAAGCGCCGGTAAAAGACCCTTTCTCGTATCCAAACAATTCCGATTCCAGCAGATTATCGGGGATAGCACCGCAGTGAACCACGACAAACGGTTTGTCACGCCGTGAAGACATATTGTGCAGAGAGCGGGCGGTCAGTTCTTTGCCCGTTCCGCTTTCGCCTTCTATTAAAACGCTGGCCGGCGCGTCGGCAACGCGGGCAATCTGTTTGTAAAATTCAACCATTGCCGCCGATGATCCGATTAGTGTCGATACTTTGTCTTCTTCCGGCAGGTCTAGTTTTAAACGCCGTTCCCGAAGTTCCCTGACCTCCAGCACTTTTTTAACAATCGCCCGGCAATCTTCGGGAGAAAACGGTTTGCTGATATAATCCCAGGCGCCCAGACTGATAGCTTCCATTGTTGTTTCCAGAGAACCGTAAGCGGTCATGAGGATAACCGGCAAATCCGGCCATTTTTTTTGTACCTCACTTAAAAACTGCAGACCATCCATTTTAGGCATGCGGATATCGGACATGAGCAAATCATATGAAGAAAGATCCTGCGTCAGAGCTTCCTGAGCGGAAGTGAAAGTTGTCACATCATAGCCGTCGAGACGCAGAGCTTCCTGCAAAAATTCGCAGGCAACCGCGTCATCATCAATCACTAAAATACGTTTTTTCATAAAATCACTTGTCTTCTGGAACGGCTCCTTTCTCCATGATATGAAAATAATTATATAAAGAAAAGAAGATTGTTAAGGCAGGGCCGCAATGAAAAATCCCGAGAGCTTTTTGCTGCCCAAAGCATCTTGAGCGATAATATCGCACTGAAATCTTTTTTCGCCGTTTTCTTCAAATTTTTTGACCACTTTTGCGCTGACAATTATGGTTGCTCTGTCTTTCGTATTTTCTACATCATCCCAATCAACCGGTTCCGTCATGCTCAGAAACTTAGCGTTAAATTTTCTTAAATGCCTGTTTCCGATCCAGGACGTTATGGCTTCGCCGACAATGCCCATGATTAACATTCCGTGAGCGATAACGTTTTTCATACCAATCATTTTGATAAAAGTCTGATCATGATGCAGCGGATTAAAATCACCCGACGCTCCCGCATAACGGACTAAATGCGTTCTGGTGATGGGTTCGGAAGTATAAACAAGCATTTCAGATCCAATGTCAATATCATTATAATTCAACGCCGTATTCCCCTATATTTCCATGAGTGTTGTGCGGTACCTGATGACCAGTTCGTTCTTTTGATTAATCAATTCTGTTTCCAGCACGGTAACATCGATTGTTCTTTTGCCTTTTCCTTTTGTATACATATCGACAACTTTCATTTTGCGGGTAATGACATCACCCGCAAAAATACTGCCGAAATATTCATATTCTTCTTCTCTGTCTAAGAGCTTGCCAAGATTAATCCCCAAAGTTTTAACTGTGCCTATCAACCCGCCGCCTGTCCAGAAAAAGGAACTTGTCGCAAAAGTCGGTGGAGCCGGTATCCCTTGATATCCCGCTTTTTTAGCGGCGTCTTCATCATAGTAGATCGGATTTATTTCTTCCTTGTTTTCTTTTTGAGAAACGGCAATGGCAAATTCAATAATTTTATCTCTTTCAACTTTGAAAGTATAGGCAGGGAATTCCATCCCTATCTTTGATTTATCTGCCATCTTATCCTCCGTAAGATATTGGATAATAACACATTTATTTCAGAATGACACGATTTAATTACATAATTTTAATTATTTCAGCAGGTGGGATGTTGTACGATAAATTTTATAGTAGCTGATGAAAAGTGTTTGAAAGTATTTTCCGTGGAAAGAAGAAATCCGAATTGTATTTAAATAAGCTTGGCCTGCGCATATACATGCGCAGGCCAGGTGTGCTACGCAGGAGGAGAAGATGTTTTATGCTGACAAAATTATATTTTCATTTAAGCTGTTTGCTCGAATATCCCAGGACATTTCTCGCCACGATCAAATGCTGGATTTGACCGGTGCCTTCGAAAATGTCCGTAATCTTAATATCTCTCATCCATTTTTCAGCAAGATTTTCACAGGAGAAACCCAAAGGTCCGAGAAGCTCGCAGCATTTCTGGACGATCAATGTTCCGCAACGGCCTGATTTTGCCTTGGACATGGAGGCTTCAAGATTGTTGAATTCTCCATTGTCCATCATCCATGCGGCCCGCCACGTCAGAAGCCTCATCGCTTCCAGATTGGCCTCCATCATGTAAAATTCTTTTTCCATCGCGCTTACGTTATTGGGATTTTTCTCATAGTCAAGCTGGATGCCGCTTTCTTCGATTTTTTCACGCGTCAAATCAAGGGCGGCTCGGGTTACGCCCAAAGCCATTGAAGCTACCAATGGACGGGTATTATCGAAAGTTTTCATGGCGCCCTTGAATCCTTCCGTGGATTGCTTTATTTCGGCGCTGCCCAGGATATTATCCTTTGGTATGCGGCAGTCATCCAGAACATAAGTTCCTGTGTCCGAGGCGCGCACACCGAGTTTATGCTCCAGTTTTTCCAGTTTGAATCCGGGACGTCCTTTTTCCACCACGAACGATTTTATTCCGGCTTTGCCGGCTTTCTTGTCTACAGTTGCCCAGATAACAGCTGCTTCGGCGCGTTCCGCGCAGGTTACGAATATTTTTTCACCGTTTAGCACCCATTCATCGCCGTCCAGAGTGGCTCTGGCTGTAATGGATCCCGAATCTGAACCCGATCCCGGTTCTGTAATGGCCATGGATGCCCATTTATTTCCGAATCGTTCCATCTGTTCGTCTGTAGCCACAGCCGCAATAGCCGCGTTTCCGAGGCCGGCATTCGGCAGGGATAAAAGCAGACCAAGATCGCCCCAGCACATCTCCTCAATAACAATAACAGTGGAGAGATTTGTTCCCAGTTTTTTAGTATCCGGCTTGTCCGGTTTGACTTCTTCGCCCGCTTTCTTTTTCTTCGGCCGGCTCATGATTTTGATGGAACGGAATACATCCAATTCCTGCGGGTACTTGTGCTCGTTCTCGTCATAGTAACGCGAAATAGGCCGAAGCATGCTTGTGGCCATATTATTCATTCCGCCTTTAACATCCAGCATCTTTTGAGTCATTTCCAGATTAATCATAATTTCCCCTCCTATACCATGGCCATGCCGTCAAGAATGGCGATGCCTCTGCCGTTGCGATAATATCTTTCCACCGGATTTTCCCTGATGTAACCGTGTCCTCCCAGGATCTGCACGCCGTAATCAGTTATCTTCATCGTCATTTCACCGGCATAAAGTTTCGCCAGGTAAGACTCCCGCTTCGCATCACGGCCAGCTTCCACTGCCGATGCCGCCTTCCATGTCATCAGCCTCATCGCGTCGACTTCGTAAGCCATCTCAGCAATCATAAACGCTATGGACTGCCGGCTTGCTATCGGTTCTCCGAACTGAACACGTTCTTTGGCATAATCGCGGGCATATTCGAAAGAGGCGCGCGAAATTCCCGTTCCGATGGCGGACATGGCGATACGTGTCTTTTGAAGAAATCTGCTGTAATCGCAGCCTTTGTCTCCTCCGATTCGATCCTCCGCAGATACCTCACAGTTCTCCAGCGCAACCGGATAGGTCTCCAGAGCGTACAGGCCTAAATTTTTCTCCCGGTCGCCGATTTTGAAACCGGGATTACTTCCTTCAACAACAAACAAATCCATCTTCCCATCAACGTCGGCCGCTACAAGCACATGGCCGGAATCTTTCGCCATGGGAACGAAACACTTTTTGCCGTTGAGAATATATTTGCCGTCTTTCTTCTGAGCTTTTGTTTCCAGCGACACCGGGTCAAACTGGAAACGCGGTTCGTTTATGGCGACAGTAGAGGTTTTATAGGACGCGTCGCAGTATAACGGTAAATATTTCTTTTTCTGCTCTTCCGTGCCCATGTCCAGAATGGTGAAAATAAACATGGAGGGCAGCGTTGCCGCAATCGCCAACGCCATATCGCCGCAGGCAAGTTCCTCCAGAAAAATAGTATTCATAATGGGTGAATATCCCATTCCATATCCGCCGTATTCTTCCGGCACCATGGATACCGTTGCGCCCATTTCCCACACCTTGTCAATGATTTCCCGGGAAAGTTTTCTCTCTTCGTCCATGTCATGAGCAGGATTTCCCGCGACCATGCTCTTGACCAGTTTTGCAACAGTGTCCTTCATGCTGCTTTGTTCTTCAGACATGCTAAAGCTGAATCCTCTATCTTCCATAATATTCTCCTTGGCTGCGCGTCACATTTTTTATATAAGAGTTTGCAATTTCATGAGAAGAACCATGTCGCCGTTAAATTTCATTTTGCCGTTCATGAACAGATTCTGCCCGGTGGTTTCCTTATTCTGTATCGCTATCCAATCCTTTAGTTCGAGACTTAGGTCTACGCTCGGTTTCGCTTCTCCATTAAAGATCATTGTTACGGGTATGTTATTACCATCTTTTTTTAAATTAAGATTCAAAGTGCCTTTTGTGCCCATTAGGGCATTGAGTCTTCCGGGGTTTGCGATTTCGACAGGATCAGTGAAACGGTCAATCATTCCTTCAATCTTTCCGGTTACGGCATCAAGAAAAATCTGTTCGGACAATGACAGGGTCAGCAACGGTTTGGCCACCCCGCCTTTAATAACTTCCAGATTTGTTCCATCCTTAATATTCAGGCAGTAGCTCTGATCATTTACATTAAACTGAAGATTGACTTCTTTGCCCGCCAAAGATGAAAGATTCGCTCCGGCGGTAATCTCTTTGAACTGGTCCGGTACATGCTTTTCGAAAAAATCATTTACACTTACATTACTGGGAACGTTAAATTTTGCCATATTAACTTTACCTCCAATTGATTTTGATGATATTTTTTTGTACTTGGATTTAATTTACCGTATGGTAAATACTAAAAAATATAAAATCTGTCAACATTTTTTTTAAAATATTTCTGTTTTTGTTTTAAATTTTATGATATAATTAAATTAAGTTCATATAAACAATGACTTAATACTATTTTGATTTATATTTTTAAAGGCATTAAATTATTATTAGCTAAAGTTGAAAATATTTTGGAGCTTATTTTACCGTATGGTTTAACCTGTAAAGAGATGGATATATGGTCAGAATAGAAAAAAAGACAGGAGCATTAGGTATAAATTCCCGCCCGATTCATTTAAAGAAGAAAGCTAAGGGCCGTCCTTCTGCCCATGACGGAAACGTCAGGGAAAGAATTTTGCAGGTGGCCAGAGAAGTTTTTACGGTATATTCTTTTAAAGCGGCCAGTACCCGAATGATTGCCAAACAGGCGGGTGTTGAGCATCCGATGATCCATTATTATTTCGAGTCTAAAGAAAAACTTTTCTACGCGATGGCTGAGGCTATTTACAACGAAACCCTTCCCGTGCAGGAATCCTGGTATGATGGCCTTGAAAAGATGTCATTACGTGACGGGTTTGAACTTTTCATTGACCGGATGCTGAATTATACCATGGCTAAGCCGGACGCCCTGCGCATAGCTGCTTTGAATGCCGTGAATATCGGCAATATCGAGGAAATACCGGGATACCGTTTTATTCTGATGAGTATGGCAGCCATGAGGCGCATTATGGAGGAAAAACTTGCCTTGCGGGGATCGAACCGCGAAATAGAAATGTTCATCTACTGCTTTTACGGCCTGATGATAACCCTGATAGGATCAAGATCATGTCAGGCGCAGATACTGAATATGAATCCTTTAGAGGAAAAATATCGTGTCTGGGTGAAAGATGCCAGCATGACGCTCTTTTACCCCTGGTTCAAAAAGATTCTTACTGGCCAATGATAAACGCATGAGGTGCGAGGCGGGATAAAAATTCAATGTCCCTTTTTCTTTTCTGAAGGTCAAATGCAAATTCATTTCCGAACGACGAAAAGATATCATTGAAGAAATATACAAAGACTTGGAGTAATACAGCAGCAATGTTTTCTTTCTTTAACTTTTAGCATTGCCATATTAAAATAATTAACATAAAAACGAATAATGATACAAAGTCATTATGGTGAAGTAGCTGCTTTGATGGTGGCTTTCTTCTGGTCAATCACAGCATTGTCCTTCGAGGCGGCCAGCAAAAAGGTTGGGTCCCTTCCTGTCAATATTATCCGGTTGATAATCGGTTTTGCTTTTCTTTCTGTAATGAATTGGATGAGCAGGGGATTACTGTTACCCACAGATGCTTCGCTTCACAATTGGATCTGGCTATCAGTATCGGGTCTTATCGGTTTTGTCATCGGGGATTTCTTATTATTCAAGTCTTTTACGGTGATTGGTGCCTGGCTGGCCATGCTGATCATGACACTGGCACCTCCGATGGCCGCAGTGTTTGGTTGGCTTTTGCTCGATGAGCGTTTGGGCATAGTGTCTTTGGCCGGCATATTCATTACTCTGACCGGTATTGTAGTGGTCGTATTCAGACCAGAGGGCAAGAACACGAATTCAGCAGTTAGCAAACCAATTGCCGGATTGCTGTTTGCTTTTGGCGGCGCACTGGGACAGGCGCTGGGCATTGTTTTCAGTAAATACGGTATGCAACAATATAGTCCGTTTGCGGCTACACAAATTCGTATTATTGCGGGCATCATTGGCTTTATTGTTCTCATTACCTTGCTTGGCAAATGGGTGTCGGTCCGCTCTGCATTGATGGACAAAAAGGCGATGACCTCCACAACCATAGGTTCCTTCTTCGGACCTTTTCTAGGCGTGTCGTTCTCGCTGCTGGCCATTCAGCATACTTCCACCGGTATAGCCTCAACCATTATGGCATTAGTGCCGATCTTTATTATTCCGCCTAGTATTTTACTTTTTAAGCATAAAATAACGGTTCGGGAGATCATTGGCACGATCATCAGTTTGTGCGGCGTGGCATTATTTTTTTTGTAACAAGCACTCGGATGAGATCATATAGTGCCGCGCTGAATAATAAGAGAATCTATTTTTCAGCGCGGCGCATGTGGTTCAGCTAGGTTCAGCTATAGATGGACGCAGTCATTCCCCTCCTAGCATAAATCTAACCCAGCACCGCACCCTTGGCGGCTGAACCTACCATCTTAACGTACCGTCGCATATATCCTACAGGGATATCACGTTCGGGCGCTTTCCATTTGCTCAAGCGTTCCCGCATTTCATTATCGCTCATGGCCACGTTTATGGAACGCGCCGGGATATCGATCATAATTTCGTCGCCGTCAACAAGCGCCGCCATCGGACCGCCTACATAGGCTTCCGGGGAAACATGTCCGATGCACGGTCCTGCCGTTGCGCCGGAAAAGCGGCCGTCGGTGACGAGCGCTACATTCTTGTAGCCGTACAATTCCAACCCCATAGTGACCGCCAGCGTCTCGGGCATACCCGGTCCGCCTCTGGGGCCTTCATAGCGGATTACGATCACGGAACCTTCCTTGATCGTTTTCCCGCGAATGGCTGCCAGAGCCGCTTTTTCGCCGTCGAATACCTGTGCCGGGCCTTTGAAAACAAGCATTTCAGAAGCAACGGCCGAGGCTTTCACCACCGAACCTTCGGGAGCAAGATTACCGAAGAGAACGAACGTGCCGCCTTGGGCCTGGAAGGGATGATCTTTATCCGGGATGACGGTTTCATTTTGGATGACCGCTTCAGCGATAATCTGTTCCACGGTGACGCCGGCAACATTCAGGGCTTTCTTGTTCAAATCGTCGGCCAGACGTTTCATAACAGCCGGAATGCCACCCGCCATATAAAGATCAATCAATCCATACGGTCCGTTGGGAGATATTCCGCACAGAGTTGGAATTTTCATGCCCATCTCATTAAAACGCTCAAGGGGGAATTTCAAATCTAGTTCATTGGCGATGGCCGGCAAGTGCAGAGCAGCGTTGGTTGATCCTCCGATTGCCAGATTTATTATAAGGGCGTTTTCCAGTGACTGGGGTGTGATAATTTTTGAGGTGGTTAAACCTTCATTAACCAGTTCCACGATCCGTTTTCCAGCCATGCGCGCAATGGTCAGACGGCTGGAATGAAATGCCGGAATGTTGGCCGATCCGGGCAATGCCAGTCCCATAGCTTCGGTAAGGCATTGCATGGTGTTGGCCGTGCCCATGACCTCGCAAGATCCGCATGTGGCCGCTGTAACGGTTGCCAGCTTGTCGAGCGGGTCGGTGTAGTATTTGTGATCCGCTGCGAATGTTTTACTTGGCTTGAAGCGGATGTCCCAGGAATTGGGGCCGCCCGTGACAAAAATAGCCGGCAGGTTCAGTCTGGCTGCCGCCATGATCATGCCCGGTATGATCTTGTCACAGCTGGCGATGAAAACCAGAGCATCGTAGCGCATACTGCGGACGTGGGTCTCAATGATATCGGCGATGAGGTCGCGCTGGGCAAGAACAAAACGCATGCCTTCATGTCCTTCGGTCATTCCATCGCACGGTGCCGGCACATTGAACTCGAACGGCAGTCCGCCAGCGGCATGGACCCCTTCCTTGACGCGCTGGGCCAGCGTATTTAAGTGCATGTGGCCGGGATTAATTTCGGTGAAGGAATTGGCGATTCCGATGAAGGGTTTTTCCGTGGCTTCCTTGAGGTCCACACCGGTGCCCTGAAAAATGTAACGTCGAGCAATACAGATTGGAAAATCGCTTTCGTCGAAAATCGCTTGACTTTTAGGTTTGCTCATAAGACCTCCTCATTATTTTTTTATAAATGGAATCCTCTTGATATATTTATTGAAAAATTAATATTTATTGATATCCCCGCGAGTTTTGTTTTCTCACGCCTCCTCAGATGCTGAAACTTTTATTTACGGGGCATATCCCATCTGGGCGGATACCTGCTCGGTTGTAAACTTAACGGCTTTAATAATTTCATCTGATAATTTCTTGATCCTGTTCGCGCTTCCGGTAACGGCAAAGCCGGCGATGACGATTCCTTTGTGGTTGAAAATCGGGCCGCCGATTCCGGCCAGACCATTGATGGATTCCTGATTATCAAAACTTACACCGGTTTTTTTTACTTGAGCCAGTTCCTTCAGAAACTGTGTCCGGGATGTTATGGTGTTGGGAGTCAGTTGAATGAATGGATAATTCTTCAGTAGCTTATCACGCTCGGCACGGTCCATATAGGCAAGAATTATTTTCCCGATACATGTTGAATGCAGGGGGATGGTTGAGCCTGACTGCGGAAAAACAATATAACGATTTTCCGGTTCGAAGCGCATGATGATCGTGACGCTGTCGCCCACCAGCATTCCCACATTAATGGGTTCCATGAACTGGAAACTGAAACGCTCCATCCACGCTCTGGCGACAGCGATAATATCCAGGCTGGCCACGCTCTTAAGACCAAGCTGCAATAATTGATGTCCCAGCCGATACTTTGGACTAAAAGGGTCTTTTTCCAGATAGCCTATAGCTTCAAGGGTGGCGACAATCGTGGCGATGGTCGCTTTGGGCAATCCCAGCTTTTTTGTAAAATCTGTAATGCCGAGAGGCTTCTTGGCATTATGAAACAAAGCCAAAATATCAGATGCCTTTTTGATGGATTGGATCAGCCGTTTGTTTTTCATATATCGTTTGTTTGTTATTTGAACAATGTTCGACAATGTCGAACTAATACGCTGTTGCAAATTATGTGTCAAGTAAAATATTTGTGTAATTCGGACGACCATCAAATACTATGGAGTTGTAAGTGGCTCCCGCGTTTTCTTCCTGAAAGTCGCAAATCGACGATCCGAACTAAAATACAATTTTTCAATCGGTAATAATTGAAAATATGTTACAATGAGCAATCAACACAATTAGCTTCATATTTATTGACATCTTAAGCTGAAATTTTTATAATTCAAACATAAGTAACGTTGGTAGTGAGAAAAAAGCATTCTAAAAGGGATGGAAGAATGGAAGAAAGAAGAAAAGCGCCAAGAATGCCGGAGGAGAATCAGGTTACCATAACAATCAACTCCGAAGAAAATGATCTTTCGCAAGAAAAAATAAGAGATGTTTTTATAGATAACTATACTAAGGATATTTCTGCGTTCGGCGCCGGAATTAAAACCAATATTTGCCTGCCCGTAGATACGCTTATTGAATTAGAGTTCACATCAAAAGGTTTGCGGGAACAGATAAAAACTCTCGCAAAAGTAAAATGGGTTAAGGTTATCATTCAAGATGAGTCTTATGAGGCTGGTGTAGAATTCTGCGGTGTTCCCAACGATGCAATTAAAAAGCTCGATGAATACATCTCTTGGAAACTAAAAGAGAGATTAAATAAAAAAGGACAATCCCCCATAGATTCTAGTGCTATAAATAAAGTAGAAACAAAAGAACATCCCCCAATTAAATCTAAAGAGATAACCAAAGCAGAAACTAAAGAACAACTCCCCATTAAGAATAAGCAATGGATAAAAATGGTGACAATTTCTTTATGTACAATTATCTTGATCGTCGCTCTGCTAAAAATATTCGGCTATATTCCTGAATTTGACAGGTCGCTTGTTACAAATATTATGACAAAGGCAACACCACCTGCTCCAGTAATAAAGGCAACGCCAGTTCCGGAGGTAAAGGCAACACCGGTTCCAGTGCCAAAGATAATACCAGCCCCAGAGACAAAAACAACGCCAGTTCCGGAAGCAAAGCAGAAAATAAAAGTTATTGGTAATAGCGACAGTAAGAGATATCATCTCCCAGGCATGAAATACTACAACGCCGTAAAGGCTTATCACCGTGTAGAATTTGATTCTGAAGCTGATGCTATCAAGGCAGGGTATAATAAAGCACCACAATAAAATCATTTTCAAAGTGAAGAATTTTTTTAAACCAGGTTACAACCAGTAATCGTTAGATAATTCTTGGCAGAGTACTGTAAAAATTTCTAAGAAAACATCTCTGCGGAGAAAGGAAAAATGACAATGTTGTATCGAACAATGAAGAAAAACGGTGACTCGCTTTCGATTCTGGGATTCGGAGCCATGCGTCTTCCCCAAAAAGATCAAAAGATCGATGAAGCGAGGGCAACCAGGCAGATCAGAGATGCAATTGACCAGGGAGTGAATTATGTGGACACCGCCTGGCCTTATCATGGGGGAGAAAGCGAATTGTTTGTGGGGCGAGCCCTGGCTGGAGGATACAGGGATAAAGTACGTTTGGCCACAAAACTACCTTCCTGGCTGATAAAAGCAAGGGAAGATATGGACCGGTATCTGGATGCCCAGTTTAAAAAACTAAATACCGACCGCATTGACTATTATCTTCTTCATGGTTTGAACGGAGTTCTCTGGGATTCGTTGAATTCCTTTCATGCACTGGATTTTCTGGAGAAGGCGAAAAAGGATGGGCGGATTGTCAATGCCGGATTTTCATTTCATGGCGTTTCAGATGTTTTCCAAAACATTGTAGATGCCTATGATTGGGAATTTTGTCAGATTCAATACAACTACCTCGATACGGAAACTCAAGCAGGCAAGAAAGGGCTTGAGTATGCGGCATCCAAGGGATTGGGCGTAATCGTTATGGAACCATTGCGGGGTGGGAGCCTTGGAAGGCCTTCTCCTCCTCCCGCTGTTAAGGACGTATGGGATATGGCTAAGCGAAAGAGGTCTCCCGTGGAATGGGCGCTGCGCTGGGTTTGGAATCACCCTGAAGTCACCGTGGCGCTCTCCGGAATGAATGAGGAGTCCCATATTGCTGAAAACATCGCTATCGCTCAGGATGCTTATCCCAATTCTCTTGCGGAAAGTGAGTTGCAGCTTATAGAAAAAGCGGCACAGGCATACCGTAAAATTATGAAGGTTGGTTGTACCGGTTGCGCTTATTGTCTGCCTTGTCCGGCTGATGTTTTAATTCCCAGCTGCTTTGATATTTACAACAATATGCATATGTTCAACACAACCGCCGAAGCTCCTTTCATATATGTCATGAGAACGGGCGGTTCTTTGACCGTAAAGCCCGGTTATGCATCCCAATGCGTTGAGTGTGGGGAATGTCTGGAAAAATGTCCGCAGAAAATCGATATCCCCACGGAGCTGGAAAAAGTAGCCGCGGAGCTTGAGGGTCCTCATCTGGCACAGATAGAACAGATGGTCAGGCAGATATTATTCAAACCCGTTGATTCCTGACAAAATCATCTTTGCCACTCATTCGTCTAGTGGTTTGCAGCCAAGAATTTTCTGTGCGTGAAATATTTTTTTATAATACTATATAAAATAAATTATGGAGGTGCGTAGGAAATGTCGAAACGCATGAAGGTGATTGCAGTCAACGGAAGTCCTCGAAAGAAATGGAACACAGCAACACTGCTTAAAAATGCCCTGGAAGGAGCGTCATCACAAGGAGCAGAAACTGAGCTCATTCATCTGTATGATCTGAACTATAAAGGGTGCATAAGCTGTTTCTCCTGCAAGATGAAGAACGGGAAAAGCTATGGCAGGTGTGCGGTAAAGGATGATTTGACACCCATCTTTAAGGAGATTCTCGGTGCCCGGTCTCTCATTCTCGGATCACCAATCTATCTGGGAACGGCGACAGGACAGATGAGATCCTTTATGGAGCGCTTGGTATTCCCCTTTCTTCCCTACACAGACCCGCCAAGTACGATCTTCCCCAAAAAAATTAAGACTGGCTTCATTTATACCCTGGGGGCAACCGAGGAGATGTCGAAGGAACGTGGCTTTCATCATTACATCAGCTTCAACGAAACGATCATGGAAAGGATATTCGGCGCTTCGGAGTCTTTGTGCAGTTATGACACTTATCAGTTTGAAGACTATTCAAAAGTGTTTGCCCCACGCTTCGATCCTGAGAAGAAGGCACAGAGGCGGCGGGAAGTATTTCCCGTTGACTGTGCAAGAGCCTTTGAAATGGGTGTTCGATTAGCCGGGAAAGAAGATAATAAATAGTGCATTTAATATAAGCCTTTTAAAAGACCGCCAAAATTATCGAGGAGATATCCAAGATGAAGACCATAAATGGAATTACCATATATGAAAATCTCAAAGAGATAGTTGATTCTAAACATTCCTGTCTTGTTGTATGGGATGTACAGAACGGCCTGGTAGACCGGATATTCAACAGGGAAGAATTTATGTCTTCTTTGAAACTTTTCGTCGAGGCGTTGAGGGGTAAAATACCCATCTTCTATACATTGATTACGCCACTGCCTAAGGGTTTCGCGTCTTCATGGTATTACTATTCAATGATGAGGCGGTTTGGAGTGGATGACATTCAAAAGTTACCTTCATTCATGGCGCCTGGTTCAAAGGAACGTATGATACCCGAAACGATTGAGCCTAAGCCGGTTGACATAGTTTTTGAAAAATCCACAGCGAGCATATTTCTCGGTACGAATTTCGAGTTTATGTTGCGTTATCGTTCGATCAACACAATCATATTCACAGGAATCGCCACTGAAATGGGCATTGAATCAAGCGCACGTGATGCTTCCAACAGGGGGTTTTATCCGCTTGTGGTTTCAGATTGCGTTTCCTCGATGGATAGAAATGGGCATGAGCGATCTTTGGAAATAATGTCAAAGCTCTTTATTGTGGAGGATTCAAGTGCTGTCCTGAAAGCAATAAACACATGAATTATGCAATAGGACAGACCCATACATTAATATGTATGTAACATGGAGGATAAAATGGAAAAGATAGCCCTTGTAACAGGATCGACAAACAACATAGGGAAGGCCGTAGCAGAGGTATTAGCTCGAAAGGGTTATCATAGAAAGGATTTATTTTTGGTGGGAAAAATGTTTCATCAGGTTATAAGTCGAGTTTATGAATATTATCGTGTTGACGACCTGTAGGTAACAACATGAACTATTTTTCCTGAAAGTGAGCGTTAAGATTTTTTCACCGACATACTTGTTTTCAAGCGGCAATCAATATTTAATTGACATATAAGACCGACAATTTTATAGTTCACTTACAAACAAGCACTATCTTATCAAGGAACAGCGAGGAAAGAACAAATGAGAATCCACGTTTTGAACTGCGGCACCATGCGGCCACGGGGAACTCGAATATTTATCCCCGACATGTCGTTTTGCCCGTGCCTGTGTCTGCTCATCAAGAACGAAGAGCGCCTTATCTTGGTGGATACCGGGCTGGGGACGAGGGATATGGAAGCCCCCTATCGACGATTGGGTTACTCCAACGTGCTCCTGAACGCCCAGTGTGACAAAGAACAAACCGCGTTACATCAGATCAAGGCAATGGGTTTCAATCCTTCGCAGGTTACAGACATCATATGCACACACCTGGACAGGGATCATGCTGGAGGTCTTTCTGACTTTCCGGAAGCGAAGGTTCACGTTATGCGGATTGAGCGGGACAGTGCACTCGATCCCCCTACGCTAAAAGAGAGGGAACGGTATAGGAAGTGCCACTTCAGCCACAATCCCAAATGGGTAACACACGAGGCAACTTCATCACAGGATTGGTTTGGCATGGAGTGCATCAGAGAAATAGATGGCCTGCCGCCAGAGATAGTATTGATCCCATTGCCCGGACACACCCGCGGCCACTGCGGGGTGGCAGTGAAAGACGACAAGGGATGGCTGCTACACTGCGGAGACACCTACTATACGAGCAAAGAACTCGCCGAAGGCGAGAAGGCTCCGCTGGGGGTTCGGTGCTTCAGGTCCATAGCGCACATGAATCACGCGGCCGCTATGTTTCAACTGGACCGGATAAGAACACTTTTACGAGAACGGGGAGACCGGATCACGACCATTGCGACTCACGACTGGACGGAGTATTCAAGGCGATTCAGAGAGAATACAAATTTATAAATATTTTACTCGCAATAGCTAAAAACTTGTAAGTAAACTCAGCAAGGACTTCTTGTGAAATCCTCAAATCTTCAATCATGACAATCATTCAACCTTTCAATCGGTAACAATCAAAAAACCACTGAACTCTAGATTAACATGTGGTAGAAGTTTTTAGAGTAGGTCAGTCTCCAGAATTCAGAATTTCATAATATCCTGTAAATTTCCGAAATTATTCTTGCTTTATTTTATTTTCGGTGCTTTAATCGCGACCATAGAGGAAGCAAATTATTATCAATTCAATTAAAGGAGTTCTTTTTATGACGGCAAAAAGAATTAATAAAAAAGAAAAAGTAACGTCATCAAAAAAATTATCCAGATATTGCCGTTCCGGCCGTGTGTTGTGGTAAAAAGACTTTAATCCTTAATGTCTATTATTTCAAAAAGTAAATTACCAGTAATTCTATTCAAGAAACTTGGTAAATGCATAGGAATTTCTTCGGCATCAGGAGATTTTTATGATATTTCTCCTGATGCATTTGATGCCCTTCAAGAATTAAATCGACAACTTTCCCTTTTGGATTCATACTCCGAAAAAACGATTCAAACAATCGCAACAAAATTATCCATTCCATCCGATCTTATAGCTCTTTTCCCTTTATGCAATAATGAAACAATGATTCATTCTGAACTTGGTATGGAGGCATCTCTTACTGATATAACATTAAATCTTACTTCCGAATGTAATTTAAAATGCGTTTATTGTTGGAATGACCAAGGACGTTATTCCAATCCTGAATTCAAAAACGAAAACTTTCGACAATCTTCATATACCCCCAAAGACATGTCGATTGAAACCGCAAGAAAAGCCGTTGATTTTCTTTTAGCTCATTGCGGTGACGAAAAACAATTAGTTGTTGATTTTTACGGAGGAGAACCGCTTAAAAATCTTAAAACCTTAAAAGAGACTGTAATTTATTGCAGAGAAAAAGAAAAGCTTACGGATAAACACTTCCATTTTCTTCTTGCAACCAATGGGACATTGCTTACACCATCTGTAGCAGAAAAATTAATTTCCATTGGTGTTCAAATTGCCGTGAGTATTGACGGCCCTAAGCCTGTTCATGACCATAATCGTCCTTTTCCCGGAGGACAAGGCAGCTTTGAAACCATCGCGCATAATTTGGAAGGAATGCCGGAAAGTATAAGAAAAAAACTCGTTGGAAGAACAACGGTAACTCCCTTTTACCCGGATATGACAGCGCTTTACGATTTCTTGAAATCTCTTGGATTTGAACGTATTGAACTCTTTGAAAGTGAAGATGCCTGTCATAAAATCACTGCTGAAAGAGAAAAAACTTTTTTCAACAGCGAAAAGGATTTTGCCTGCCTTTCCGAAGAATACAGACGCCTTGCATTAAAATATATTGATGAGGTTACTCTTGGCCGTCTGGATTATAAAAAAACATTTTTTAATCGTTTTTTTAAACTTATGCAGCGCCTGTATTATAACCATGAAGTTTCAGGAGGATGCCCTGCTGCTCATGGACAAGTCGCTGTCTCTGCCAACGGAGATATTTATCCCTGTACTTCGTTTTTGGGAATTGAAGCTTTTAATTTTGGAAATGTGGAAACCGGAATAAATTCGGAACGCTTTAACCAGTTTCTCAACCGTATTAAAAACCGTTTTCAAACATGTTTTCAATGTGATTATTTCAGTGTATGCCGAACGACGGGTTCTTGTTTGAATATAAATTATTATTTTAACGGAGATGTCAATCAACCCTATTTACACAGTTGTGAACTTTTTATAGAAAAATTAAAACTCGCCATGGCATCACTCTCAATACTTACAGATAAAATCCCTGAAAAACTGGAAGAACTGTTTGGCAACGATCCTGTCGGTCGAAGAGGTAATGAATTATACTAATGCAGTGCTCACGCTATTTTAATCCGTAATCCTCAATTCTTTAGTCTTGAAAATATTAAATATTTCAATCGTAAAGAAACAAAGAATCCCTCTTTTGAGGGATTGACTTTTCAATAAATAAATTTTAGCAACTTATACAAAATATCCTTTTGAATACCGGTTCATCTTAATTTAGTAATCACAAAGATTACTGCATAAGATACCGAATGAGTTTAACAAATGGAAACTACAGACTTGTACCAACTTTCAACATCCGTAAATGACGGGATTCTTGAAATTACCCTTACAGGTGAGATATCCGGTCATAAGATTCCCAAGATACAAAAAGAAATACAGGCGCTCAGATCGGAAAAAGGGGACATTATTCTTGTGGACATTCGTCCCGTTACTGAGAGTAAAACATATACACATGCAGACATTTATCATTTAAAAATTCCTGATAAGGCTACAGGCAAAACAGCGATTTTAGATATTCCGGAAAATGGATACATCAAATCATTTATTGAAAAAATACCCTGGGGTTCTTTTCTGGAAGTGAAATGGTTTGACAATATTGATGAGGCGAAAGATTGGTTAAAAGGCAGCGGACGCAACGAAATATAACTAAATCTTACAACTATGATAACCACTCTCTACTGAAACTTTTAATCTGGCAACCCCGAATCGCCTTCATCCCAAGGTTATTTTCAAGATCAAAAAAATTACGGTAATCGCAGTAAGCAAATATTTAGTTATTTTTTTACTTACTGCCGTTCGTTAGTTACTGGTGCTAGGATATTTCAAACTGGTAATAAATGTCGTTGTTGAAGAATTCCTTTAAAACATCGTCAAGAAATATAATGAATTTATCCAGCGGAATGAGCGTGATGTTCATAATCGTCTGGCTAAAATATTTGTCCTTCGCTGCCAGTTTGGCGCTAAAAGTATTCCAGCGGTCCTCACCGAAAGTTTTGATGATTGTATCCTTTCGTGTAATATAAGCGGTGCCTTTTATGTTCATATCTAAATCTCCTAATAATGATTATTGGGATTAAATATTTTTTAAAATTGTATTCTTGGATGCATGAATATGCAAGAATAAAATTTAATTTATTAGAATTAGGGAATCCGCGAAAACCTTGAAATTAATCTTACTTAAATGGCTTGGCTAATATTGTTTTTCTTGCTTTTTGAATTCATACAACATTTCAATCTGCAATAAACACTATTCACGTCCGGCGGCAAATATCTAATGCTCACATTATTTCCTTTGATGAAAAATCATTTTTTGATATATTGCACCACGTATTAATATAATCCAACATAAGCTTGAACCGAAATCTACTACTACTACTGCTGTACGTATGTGCTTGCGAAAAGGAGGAATAATGAAAAATGAAAGCGACGTATTGGATAAAAATAACACGAGGTCCCAGAATACTTCCAACCATCAAAATCAAACAAACGAAAACCTGAGAACAAGCGAGGAACGTTTTCGTCTACTGTCCGAAGCAGCCGAAGAGGGAATAGCCATTCACGACAACGGTGTCATTATCGAGGCTAATCAGGCGCTTGCCCGCATGTTTGGATATGATTTGTCCGAAATAATCGGCAAGTATGTGAAAAACGGCGCAACCCGTGAATCATGGAAGGTTATTTCTGACAATATTGCTTCAGGATACGATAAGTTCTACGAGATTACGGCGGTAAGGAAGGATGGCTCAACTTTTATATGTTCAATGGTCGGTAAACCGTGTAAATACAAAGACCGCACGTTAAGAGCAGCTACCTTTAGAGACGTTACCGAGCGTAAAGAGGCGGAGGAAGCACTTCGTCAAAGTAATGAAAATTTCCGTCGCTCTCTTGACGATTCCCCCTTGGGCGTTCGCATATCAACAATAGAAGGAAAAACTCTTTACGCCAACAGGGCGATTCTGGATATATACGGCTATGACAATATAGAAGAATTGGAAAATATGCCTATACATGAACGCTATACACCAGAGACGTATGCTGAGTTTAAAATAAGAAAGCAAAAAAGATCGCGGGGCGAATCAGGTCCCACTGAATACGAAGTGAGCATCGTGAGAAAAAGCGGCGAAGTACGCAATCTTTATGTTTTCCGCAAGCAAATATTTTGGAATGGGGAAAAACAATCTCAAGTTATTTATCAGGATATTACACTGCGCAGACAGGCAGAAAAAAAACTAAATGAAACATTAAAAAGCTTGCGAAATGCTATTAAAACAACGATTCAGGTATTAGGCACGGTATCGGATGCAAGAGATCCTTATACGGCAGGTCATCAAAGAAGGGTTGCTGATCTTGCCCGAACCATTGCCGCAGAGATGAAACTTCCTCATGATAAAATTGAGGCAATTCGCATGGCCGCCGCCATTCATGACATCGGAAAGATTTCGGTACCGTCGGAAATTCTTTGTAAAGCGTCAATTCTGACCGAACTTGAATTTTCTCTTATCAAAAATCACTCTCAGTACAGTTACGAAATCATGAAAGATGTCGAATCCCCCTGGCCCTTGGCCGATATAGTTCACCAGCATCACGAACGCGTGGACGGTTCCGGATATCCGCAGGGATTAAAAGATACAAATATTCTCATTGAAGCCCGTATACTTGCCGTTGCTGATGTAGTCGATGCGATGATATCCTACCGTCCTTACAGACCAGCGCTGGAACTTGAATGTGCGCTGACGGAAATTGAAAATAATAAAGGGATTCTTTATGACAATGTTGTTGCAGATGCCTGCCTGAGATTGTTTAGGAAAAAGGGCTATCAGCTTTCATAAAATGGGAAAAATCAAACAGAAATGTTTAATCTTAGACATACAATTTGGCCAATTCTAGGTGGCAATTTTTCCTCTTGACATTTAATTACTGAAGGAGTATCTGAAACTACAGTTATTTCCAATTGTTAACACCTCAACTAACCTTCAACTTTTTTTGAGTCCGCCATAAAGGAGTCCGTCGTGGACAGGATTTATCGAAAATTACCTATTTTGTGGTTCCCATGGAGATTATCATACCTCTTTGGGAACCTTCTATTTTCTCTTAAATAATTTCCCCTAATTTGTTTTTTTAAATTTTTATTCAAATAAAAGACAGTAAAGGGTTTTCTAATTTTTAAAAATCTTTATTTCAGAGAAAGGAGTTGATTATGGAAAATAAGGAAATAATGAAACAGATGATTGCCTTGCACAAGACATCCTTTGGGAACTGCTTTTCAACAATGGTAACACTTCAAGACCAGGCAGAAAATCTTATGATAACTTTTGTCAAGTATATCCCCGGAATGGACAATGGAGGGAGGGAAATCATGGATAAGTGGACTGATGCATATAAGAAAAATCGTGAAAATGTTAAGAAAGCCATTGATGAAGGATACTCCCATGTAGAATCATTCGTCGACAACGATATAATGGCCACATTCCAAGACCAGACCAAGAAACAACTCGATATTTTTTTAAACAAAAACAACTGGATGTTCCAGAATTTGAATAAGATAATAGAAAAAATGGCTGCAAATTATAAAAATGGCAGCGACGAATTCAAGAAATACTTCGATGAGAATATCTGGTGCCTGAAATACTTTTCCCCTGTTTCCAACAAATCACAGGCAGATACAAAGAAAAAGAAATAAGTTTCTGTAAATGATATCACAGAAACGATTTGATCGCAAAAAGGTAGGATCAGAAATGGCTCTGCCTTTTTTATTGATTGCTTCCTCCTACGCTTCGGTTTATCAATTTCTGATTTTATGCTTCTAGATTACCATCAGTAATAAAAACTATTCACAACATGTTTTGTGGCCGGTATTTCATTGACACATAAAATTAAGTTTATTATAGCTTACCAGGACAATCGATATTTCATTGAAAAAAGAAGGCTATCATGAAAGGACAGAAGCAGAAATATATACCGGCGTCTAAATATCATATTCTTACTCCTTGTTTTGACTTTTTTATAAGGCTAACAATGCCGGAAATTACATTTAGAAAGGCACTTATTAAAAAAATGAATATCAATGACAGCCACACCGTATTAGACTTTGGCTGCGGAAGCGGATCAACAACGATTCTTATGAGGAAAATGTATCCAGGTGCTGATGTAATTGGCATTGATATTGACAAGAAAATCTTGAACATCGCCAAAAACAAAGCAGAGAAATTAAACCAGCCAATTTCTTTTGAATTATATGAAGGTGACCGGTTGCCGTACCCGGATAGTTATTTTGATCGGGTAGTTTCGTCGCTCGTTTTTCATCATCTTTCGAAAAGCCAGAAAGAATCTGTGCTAAAAGAAATTCATCGTGTGTTAAAACCCGATGGTGAGTTGCATATTGGCGACCTTGGAGTTGCTCGCAACTTGTATGCGAAATTTATTTACGCCATTTCGCAATATTTTGAACCGATCACTGACAACACCAAGGGATTGATTCCCTTTTACATAAAGAGCGCCGGATTTAAGGATGTTCAAGTGCATGATAGCGTCAATGCCCTGTTTGGGACAGTTTCTTTATACAGTGGCCGGAAATAATATCTTTTATTATGAATAAAAGGGTGAGGGAAGTTACTCTCTTTTAATAAGTAATCCTCAATTCTTCGGTCTTGAAAATCATTCAACCTTTCAATCGATAATCATCAAAAAAATACCTGAACTCTAGCTTAATATGTGGTAAATCTTCCGGAGGCAGATCAATCAAAAAGTGATATAAAAAAAGTTTTGTACATGAAGGGAGCTGTGACATGAAAATTGCCCTCATCATTCCCAGGAACAACTCTGAAGGCTCCAGAAGCTTTTATGATTACAAGTTCTATTCCTCTTTTCTTCTTTCAAGGAAATACATATCCTATCTCCTTGCCATACCGACACTGGCGTCGTTGACTCCGCCACATCACGAAATCAGGGTGTTCGATGAAAATATCGAGAATATCGACTACTCGTGGCAAGCTGATCTTGCCGGCATAAGCGTCAGGACAATGTTCGCCAGGAGGGCTTACGCCATATCAGAGAAGTATAGAGACCTGGGAATTAAAACCGTTCTCGGCGGAATTCATCCTTCTATGTGTCCTGATGAGGCCTTGAATCACTGTGACAGCGTTGTCATCGGTGAGGCTGAAGATGTATGGGCGGGACTGCTCAAGGACGCGGAAGAAGGTCATTTGCAAAAACGCTATGGGTTGGGATCGTACACCGATTTAAGCCGATCTCCGGCGATTTACCGAAAGAACCTTTCGAGAAATATGTATTTCCAGGATATCCTTCAGACCACCAAAGGGTGCCCCTTCCACTGTGAGTTCTGTTCTGTTTATGTCTTTGACGGCCAAAAAAACAGACATAAATCCATTGATCAGGTCGTTCAGGAGATTATCGACATAAACGGCACCCGCTCTAAATACAAGTCGAAGAAAGCCGTTTTTATCGCCGATGACAATATTATCGCCAACAGAAAATTCGCCCGTGAACTTTTTACGGCTATGAAACCTCATAACATTAACTGGATGTGTCAGTCATCGATCGATATTTCCAAGGAAGACGAGCTGCTGTCTCTGATGAGGGATAGCGGATGCGGAGCGATTTTCATCGGCTTCGAGTCTATCTCCGCAGATAACCTCAAAGCCATGCATAAGGATGTCAATCAACGTTTTGATTATGTTAAAGCAATCAGCAAGATTCAATCCTACGGAATGCTGGTTCACAGCTCTTTCATCGTCGGCTATGATTATGACTCGGAAAAAACCTTCAATGAACTTATCACCTTTATCGAGAATACAAACCTCCTTATGCCCCTCATCAACATCCTTACCCCTTTTCCCGGAACAGAGTTGTTCAATCGGCTGGAAAAGGAAGGCCGGATTCTCCACAGGGACTGGAATAAATATGACACAAAGAACGTTGTCTTTTCTCCTCGTTATCAGACCCCGGAAGAACTTGCCGCAGGGTACAGGAGAATTGTCCGGGAAGTTTACTCATTTGATTCCATCTGGAAAAAACTAAATTATTACTGGGATATCGATTTCTGGAAACGTTCCAATGAATTAGATCCGGTAAAGTTTATATACCGCGTCATCTTCGCTCTGCGCCTTGTAACCATGCTCTTCTCCCGCAATATAGAACGGTCGAAGTTCATCATGAAGTTATTGACCAGAATTTTCAGTAAGCGGGTGAGAATATCCTCAATCCTGACATTGATGGCCTATAATGATTTCGCCGTTCATCTGGAGGACACTTCCGGTCCTGTTTCGGATCTGATGTAGCCGGCCGGTATGCCAATCAATAATTTCTTTGTGGATGATATGAAGGCCGTTAATTTGATAACTTTAATTGACATATAAAAGAAATTTGTATAGTTCAGACAAGCAAAATGGGAATTGTGAAATCAGGGCATTCTTAAAAAAAAGGATTAGTGATTCGCTATGGACGAAAAAAGAAAATCGGAACTATCTAAAGATGGGAAAATACTACAAAGGAGAAATGGTCGATCATGCTGGAAAAATTGCTTTTGCTCATAGTTGTTTTTTTTGCCAGAATAATTTTCGCCGCTTATTGTCTCATCCCCTATACGCTGATCGCAGCCATTATCCTTGCCAGTGCCATCCAAGTCTTCGGGCTGCCTGACTCCATCCGCGCCACTGTGGACGCCCTCGATGGCTATGCCTGCCTGCTGATCGGCTTGCTGATCCTCCTTACGGCTTATCTGCAATCCCGGGGCAGAGAGGACATAGATAAGAAAAATCCTTTCCAGAAATATGCCGGCGTTATCGGCTGGGTCAATGCACGCATTGATAAGCTGATTGCTTGGGTCGGCACGTTAAAGTATTTCACCTCGCCGCTCAGCATTGTTACCGATCCCGGTTCCTGCAAGATCAAAGGCCCGGAAATTCGGGAACTGATCGACAGCACACTGCAAACGGGCGATATCCTGCTGCGCGGCTTCGATGGCTATGTAGATGGAGCGCTGATCGGCAAGACCGGAGACGGGCAGGGGCTTGGGACCTATTTTTCGCACGCGGCGATCTACCTTGGCGGGATCGATGACGTAAATGACAAGCCGATCGCCGCACGCCGACTGCAAATTCCAGACGCCGCCGGGAGCTTTCAGCCTGCCACGGAGGCACAGAAGGATGCTATCCGCAACTCAGAGCTTTACTATCAGCCGGGACGGCAAATGGTCATCCACTCGATGAGCAAGGGTGTTTTCGTCGAAGACATTTTGACTTTTCTGCGCTGCGACTACCTTGCCGTCATCCGCGTGGTCGGGAATCAGTTTCAGTGCGATTCAAACGACATTGAAAACGAGGGGAATACCAGACTGATACCTGAAGATGCACTTGGCGCTGAAGCGCTTGCCATCCATCAAAGTCTGATGAAGGGCAATAGCGTGGGCAGGGACGACGTAATCAAAGCAGTTCGCCATTCCGCGCTTGGCAAGATCGGCTCATTATATGACTTTCAGTTCAGCGACATCAAGGAGCAACACGTCTTCAGCTGTTCGGAGTTTGTCTATTACTGCTACAAAAGCATTCATTGCTACATTGGTCTGCGGCCGAAGGACCATGCCTTCATGAAGTGCTTCTTACGCCGCAAAACGATCACACCAGCCGATGTCTACGATGCGGCGAAAGAACAAGACACGATGGGGGCACGCCTTGAGGTCGTCTGGCTTAGCGAAGAACTTGAGAAAATAAAGAAGGGGCATTAACAAAGGTATAGACTAACTATGAATCCTCACATACATAAACTAATATCGAGTCACGCAACATCCCTTTATGAAACATGTACCGGCCGTGTTATTTCCAAAGAATTGTCAGATGCCTTTGCGCAAGCGTCGGTTGATGAAGATCATTTAGGACTAACGCGCTTATTAAACTGGCATTTCTATTATAATGGCGGAAGGATACTCCGCTACTGGATGTTTATTTTTTACTGCAATGGGTCAAACGAGCATATTTTTAAAAAACGTCTCGAAACATTAGACGGCTTGCTTAAGTCAAAAGCACCCAACATAGAAATCTACAAAATTGCAGGCCGGGTTGCCCACCATATACAGGACATGAGTTCTCCTCCCCATGCAATGCCTGTTTTTCACACCATATACGACAAATTTGACAGTTACATCCCTGCTCCTTTTGTAATCCCTGATATAACTTCCATCCGCAAAGATGTAAGTGTTACGGTTTGCAACCCGCATGACCTGTTAGAGCAAGCAGCCCAGAAAACATTAAAGGCTGTTATCGAAAATGTTATTTTTGATGACGGCAAAACAATTGAAAATGAAACGTGGATGAAATTTTGGGGCGGGCCGGAAGATAATAAACGTTCCGGGTTTAAAACCTATGGAGAATATGGGAATGCCTTCGGCATTATACCACCTGGCGAAAGCCCTGCATGCCATTCGTATACCAGAAACACATTCGACAGCTTTTATACTGAGCGCTACATGAGAGCGGTCAAAGATACAATAAGCCTGCTTATTTATGTTGATCAGCAGAATACCGGGTTGAAACGCTTCTGACCTGATGACAGCCGGTAAAAAAATGCAGGATAGGACATACCGGCATCTAATGCATGTTGTTGTTCACACTTTGTAAAGTAACAAAAAGAGAAAGGCAGTCGTATGGAATAAATGCTGTGTTTTTTAATGGCTCAACCCTCTAAAGTCAGCTTCTCTATAATTTTGCGTCATTTCTTTTGCGTCAACATAATTTCTTTAAAGCATGCCAGCACATCCGGATCAAAATGCCCCGGTTGCATGCTTTCCATTATCTTCAAAGCTTCTTCTAATTGAAACGCCTTTCTATTACCTTGTGCGTCCCTTCGGTACACGCGCGGCGTAGACAGGGCTGAATAGACATCGGCCACGGTCATTATTCTGGAAAGTTTAGGGATGTTCTCTCCACGCAAACCATCCGGGTATCCTGAACCGTCAATTTTTTCATGATGATGCCTGACAATATCTGCCAGATAGTCCATTCCGGGAATTTCAGTAAAAAAATTAGCGCTCCAAATGGAATGTTTTTTCATTATTGTAAATTCTTCATCACTGAGTTTTCCCGGCGCGTTAAGAATTTCCTGCTCGATAAATATTTTACCAACATCATGAAGTTCAGCGCTCAGGCTCAGCATATCCATTTCCATCCTGCTCAAATCCATTCTTTCTCCCATTTGGAGACACATCTGCTGAGTATGTTGACTGTGCGAGAGCGTGTAACTGTCTTTTATATCCAGCGCTCTGTTGATACAGCGCATGTATGTTTTTTGCCTTTCTGCCAAAATGGATTTGAATTTTTCCAATACGTTTCCCAAGGCTTTAACAATTCTTGGGTTGTACAAAACGCCGCTTGCCTGTTTTATTTTTTCCAGAGCCTTGTCAGGAGGAATGTTTCTGTAGTGCGGATTTATGAATTGCTGATAATCATCCGCCACCTTTAAGATTTGCGCTTCCAATGGCATTTCTTCAAATTTTTCTTTTCCCATGAAAGCAATAAATTCTATCTGTTTCCGGAGCAACTTGTGCGACTCAAGAATTTCTAACGCATAATACCACATCCTTGATATGTTTTCTTCCTCTTCTGGCGTCAGATGCTGACCGGTCCGCTCTTTTTCCACCAAAGTTTTGGAAAACGATATTTTCCCAATTTCGTGAAGGTAGGCTCCACTTACGATTTCTTTATTGACCATGGGACATAGTATTTTACTCATCTCCTGCGCCAGTATGGCTGTACTTTTGCAATGTTCAACCTGTGCCACTCCTCCGGCGGCCATATTCAACTTGAACACCAGATCAAGCATTATGTGATCAACTTCCACTCGGCGGGTTGCATTGAATTTTTCCTGGAAAATGGCATCTTCTTTTTGATTTGCAGGAACTTCCAGCAGGGAAACTCTTTGATCAACAAGTCTATTCATTTGGATGAGCAGTTCCGGATTGTGCTTCATCAGATAGGAAAAATCGTCCCGCCTTAATTGATATAACTCTACCTCATCACTGGTTCTTATCGTTGCTGATCGTGGTTGCCCGAGAAGAAGCGCCAGTTCTCCAAATGTATCACCGGGATCAAATTGTGCCATAACCAATACTTCTTTACTGTTTTTTGATAATTGAATCAATTGCAGATGGCCTGACTTGATAATGAAGAAACTATCTCCCGGTTCGCCCTCTCGAAAAACAACAGTATCTGCAGGAAAATGTTTCAAATGAACTCTTTCGGCGATTTGCGCGATAATTGACGACGGAAGAGAATAGAACAGCGGGACGTATGATATGAAATTGATGATCTCTTTATCCATTTTTACTCCATGACAATTTTGAATACCATCCGCATATGGGAAAGACCATTTATTTAGGATGGATGTATAAATTCACAATGCATTATGCTAAGTTGCGCCTTCTACGGGTCCAAGATTCTTTATTGCGTGCTTCGTGCGGGTGAGCCAGTAGCTTTGGGGAGTGACTTCCATTTCGTGATAGAGAGTTTCAGCTTTCTTCAAGTTTTGCGAAGCTTCTTCCTTCTGACCTGCACTGGCGAGGAACTCACCGAGATGAAGATACCCGATAGCGCTCAAAAGCTTTAATTTGCAATCCTCTAATATTAAAATATCATGCTTAATCTGGTGGTGTGCCTCTTCGAGGATAGTCGGGGTCAATTTCTCCACCATACATCCAAGGAGTATCTGTGCTATACTTGCAACGCTTTTTACGTTGAACTCCTGTGAAATTTTTAAAGCCTCTTCGGCACACTCTTTGGCACGTTTCAGATTACCTGCAGCCCTGAGAGTCATGGCCAGGAACCAATAGCCCAATGATAACATATAGGGCACGGAAATCCCTTTTGCAAGATTAAGTCCCTTCTCTCCCGCAGCTATTGCTTTTTCATATTCTCCATGAAGATAATAACCTCCCCCGAGCAAAAACCACGCAACTTCGAGTCCCACAGAAATTTCTGCTTCCTCATAAATTTTAATGGCCTCATGTGCATATCTGATCGTATCATCCCCGTGTCCTGCCCAGTAAGTTACGGAAGAATGCATCATTTGTGTCCATCCCATCCCAAACTTATCATTGACCGCACAGGCGTTCTGGAATCCCTTCTCTATAAAATCGCTACCTTCCTTGAACTTTCCCATCCATCCTAAAGACGTACCGTAATACCCACAGATAAATGTGTATGTGCTCATCCCCATTTCAAAGACGTCCTTTTCCAGATGCTTTTCTTCAAGGAGACGGATTGCCTTACCTCCGATGTCCACAATTTTAATATGGTCACCTGTAAACCAGTATGCCAAACAAAGCCGGGATGCGCTTCGTGCCATAAGTCCAAAGTCCTTAATCTTTTCCGCCAAACTGAAATGCTTTTCGGCATATTCCAGACCGAGGGATGAATTGCCTGTGAGTGTATGATATGTACTCAATTGATTATGAATTTGTAAAAGGCCTTCCTCATCCCCTAACTCACAAGCGAGACTTTCCGCATTTTGAAGGATTTCACGGCTGCCTTCAGGAAAACTCAAAAACAGCAATGGCGCAGATAGCTTGAGGGACACGGCCAACTTGTTTTTTTTATTCTCGATACTCTCCGGCTGGACATCCAGTATCCGGATCGCTTCCCTGTAGAAGCGGATGGCCTCATTGTTGGCGTAGTTCTTTGCCGCCTTGTCCCCAGAGAGCTTCAGGTACTCATAGGTCTTTTGGAAATTATCGCTCTGCGAATAGTGGTAGGCCAAAGTTTCATAAAATTCAGGAAGGTGGTCATGAAGGAGTTCCTCCATGACCAGACCGATTTTCTCATGGATCATCCGACGCTCTTTCATCAAGAGACCATTGTAAACTACCTCCTGGGTCATGGCATGTTTGAAGATATATTCCGGTTCCGGCTGAAGTGATCGTGTCTTGATGAGGTCCAGCCGTTCCAAGTTAATAAGGCTTTTATCAATATACTCATTTAGATTACTGATCCTTCTCAGTATCTCATAGAAAAACGCCCTGCCGATAACGGAGGCTTCCTGAAGAATCCGCTTAGTCTTCAGCTCCAGTCTGTCCAGTCTCGCCGAAATGACACCCTGCACCGTGGAAGGAATATCTTTTTCAGTAAGGGCCCGGGTAAGTTTCCAGGAATCTTTGTCTTTGATCAGGGTGTTCATTTCAATCAACGAGTTGATGACTTCCTCCAGGTAGAAGGGATTCCCCTCCGCCTTTTCCCGGATAAACATTTTCAACTGTTCTGGGATGGTTTTGGTACTTAGGAGTGACTCCACCATGCTCTGAGCGTCGGTAGGAGACAGGTGCTGGAGTCTGATCTCATGATACGACTTAATACTGCCGGCCTGATGGCTGGTGAACAGATTGAAGCTGGGACGATAGATACAGAGAAAAACAACGGGATACTTGAGGTTGGTCAGGATATTCTGCAACAGATTCACCGATGAGGGATCAGCCCAATGGAGATCTTCGATACAGATAATGGTGGGTGTACGTCTGCAGAGGTTGGCCAAAATCAGATGAATAGCTTCGTGGAGTTTTGCTTTCCATTGCTCGGGGCTTACCAGTTCCATCTCCGGGTAGGGAAGGGAATAAAGATTGCCTATGTAGGGGATCAGGTCTTTTCTTTCTCTTTCTCTCAGCGCCGCTTTTGCTCCGCTCTCTACTTTCTGTCTTATCTGATCCGGTGAATCTCCTTCCTTGATCTGCCAGGCACGGCTGAGGAAATCAATTAACAGAAAATAGGGGATGTTCTGGGAGTAACCATAGGCATGACATTCATGCCATCGAATTTCGTTTAAGTTTAAAGTTGATTTGAGCTCTTCCGCCAATCGACTCTTGCCAGTTCCGGCATCACCACTAATGGAAAAGATCGAGGATTTACCCTGTTTGAGGTTATCGACCGCTTCTTTGAGCTGGTCCATCTCTACTCGGCGTCCAATCAGTTCTGATCTCAATCCTGAAAGGCGGTGTGTCTTGGGGGGAGCTTCCTTTGGTGACAGTACCTTGTAGCTTTGGATAAGTTCTTCCTTGCCTTTAACTTTGGTCAGATCGAGTTTCTCGAAGTTAAAGTAACCTTCCGCTTGATGATAAGTTTCGAGTCCTATGATGATCTCATCGGCCTTTGCCATACCGGAAATACGGGAGGCTACGTTAATCGTATTTCCAAGAACACCATGCGTACCTTTCTCAAAATCTATATCCTTCGCCACCACCAGACCAGTATTGATTCCCGTGTGCATACAGAGGGGCCTGCCGATGGTTTTCTCAAGAGAAGGACTTATTGCTTTTACCAAGTTGTGAATCTCCCTTGCTGCCCGTATCGCCCTCAAGGGATCATCCTCATGTGTCTTGGGGACACCGAAGATGGCCATCACTGCGTCGCCTGCAAACTTTTCAATGAAGCCTTCATACTTCACCACCACTTGGGAAATCTTCCCGAAAATCCTGTCCATGATCTCTTTTACTTCTTCGGGATCAAGTTTCTCGGTCATAGCCGTGTAACCGGAGAGGTCACTGAACATGACTGTGACGTGCTTGCGTCCGTGATCTGTAATAGCTGGTTTAGATGGGTTTTCAACGGGCTGGGGTGCTATCGCCGATGTTTTTGTAAAGTCGTAACCGCATTCGCCGCAGAACAAATCTTCAGGGAGGTTTTCAAATCCGCATGTGGGACAAATCAGAGACAGTTTTGTCCCGCACTTCCTGCAAAATTTTCTTCCTTCCTGATTTATAGTCTGACACTTGTGACACTTCATAGAAAACATTCTCCAAATGAGTGAACAGATATAAGTTTATAGAATTATAGAATGATTTATTAATTTGTTAACAATTAAAAGTCAATCTAAATTATGGATAAATGGGTGAGGATCAACTGGTAATCCTCAATTTATATGACTGTCAAAAACTGCACAAGATGTTATCATAAATAAAACAATACTTATTGAGACACTGTCTGCAAAGTCAAGCATAGGCCAGAACAAATAATCACTGCTGTTCACCATTCACCTTGACTTTTTCTCCAACTTAGAACTTTGAACTTTCTGCTTGCCGTATTTTTCTTGCATTGTTTCCGGAAAACAGTAGAATCTGCTACTCTGAATTTAAGTTTTATAAGGTTATAATGGTCAGTCCCGCAAAAAGTTTATTTTATCTCATTGAATTTATCAATGTATACGCCGCTGTTTACTACTCCAACTTTCTCTTTTTTTACCTGCGGCGCACGTTCGGTTTCGGTGAAGCGGACAATCTGCTGACGGCGACCATAGGCGGCTTTGTTTATATTTTTGCCGCCTGGCAGGGCGGAAAATTTGCGGATCGCTACGGGAACATCAGAATGCTTTTCATCGGCGCCGGCATTGTCACCTTGGCGCTGGTTCTGGGCATGGTACTTCCAACACCGGAATCGCAGGTCATCGTGTATTGCTTGTGGACAGCGGGAGTTTGTTTTATCTGGCCGTCATTGGAGGCGCTGGTCAGCGACAGAGCAGGCGCGTCGTTGCCAAAGATGGTCGGCCTTTACAATGTTACCTGGGCTGCCGGCAGTGCCGTGGCGTATTTCACTGCGGGTGTGCTGATTGAAAAACTGGGAATGCAAAGCTTGTTCTGGCTTCCTCTTGCACTTACAGTTATCGAACTTGCCCTGATACCGTGCGCCGCAACATGGCTGAAAAAAGAAAGTGATTGTGAATATGATGAAGTTCCTTTTGACTCGCCGGTTCGTCCGGCAGATACTAAGCTGTTTCAAAGAATGGCCTGGATTGCCAATCCTTTTTCCTATGTGGCGATCAATACCGTCATCCCGTTGATTCCTTCTATTGCGGAGAAATTTGATCTTTCCACAGGCATGGCGGGCATTGTTTGTTCCATCTGGATGTTTGCAAGGCTCGCTGCTTTTGCGGCCTTCTGGCAATGGACGGGTTGGCATTACCGTTTCCGCTGGCTGTCCGGGTCTTTTATTTTGATGATCGTCTGCTTTTTTGGAATGCTCATGTCACAATCGATTGGACTGCTTTTGATTGCGCAAGTTGGCTTTGGTTTGTCCATAGGACTCATCTATTATTCGTCTCTATACTATTCCATGAACGTGACGGAGAATCAGGGCGCAAACGCCGGCGTTCATGAGGCGATGATCGGGACAGGTCTGTTCGCCGGTCCGGCATTCGGGGCCGCCGCTCTCTATCTGTTTCCAAGTGCAGTCGGCGTTAGCGCCTGGTCTGTGGGCGGCCTGCTTGGCGCCGGATTTTCCGTTTTACTTTTTGTGAAACATTACCGGATAAAACATTAAAGCGTGATCGTTCCAGATAATAATGCCGGACGTGGACAGAGGTTCAGTATTTAATTGACACAGGATGGTACTTCATATAATTTTGTTGAAGAAAGAGTAAATGGAGAAGATGTTTTATGAGCAATGCTTTGATCGGTCCCATGCGGCCCAACTTTCTTATTTTGACGCCGGCCTGTGTGCTGCTGGGAATATCCACCGCCTATTGGTCGGGCGCATCTCTGAATCCGATATATATAATTCTGATATTAGCAGGCGCACTCATGGCGCATACCAGCGTCAACGCGCTCAATGAATATTCCGATTTCAAGAGCGGCCTCGATCTTATCACCGTGAAAACACCTTTTTCAGGAGGAACAAAAAGTCTGCCGGAGAACCCTGCAAAGGCTCATCTGGCGTTGATTACTGGTCTTATCAGCCTTGCGCTTGTTGCTTTTATAGGCATGTATTTCCTGATGGAACGCGGTCTGTGGCTGTTGCCTGTTGGCATTATCGGAATTATTCTTGTTTATGCTTATACGCCGTTCATTACGCGCCATCCGTTTTTATGCCTGATCGCCCCCGGCCTTGGCTTCGGGCCCCTGATGGTGATGGGTACCGATTTCATGTTGACCGGACACTATTCCTGGACGGCGGCATGGGCATCGCTTGTGCCGTTTTTTCTGGTCAGCGATTTGCTGCTTCTTAATCAGTTCCCTGATGTCGAAGCTGACAGGCAATTTGACAGAGACCACTATCCCATACGATTAGGACGCCGCAAAAGCGCTGCAATATATAATGCCTTTTTGGTTTTGACTTATATGTCAATTATTGCCGGATGTCTTTTAAAATTACTTCCGGCGGGAGCGCTTCTGGGACTGATTACATTGATTCTGGCTGTTCCGGTGATGCGCGGCGTCGTTCGCTATGCCGATGATATCCCCGCCCTTATCCCGTTTATGATTAAAAATGTAATGATCAATATCAGCACGCCGGTGTTTGTTGCCATCGGATTATTTTTTGCGCGCCGGTAAAAATAAAGGAAGGGAGAGACATATGTTTAAAAACAAAACATTCTGGTATGTGTGCATGATGCCCGGCGCAGTTGCCGGCTGGCTTTTCACTGCTTTTGGATTTCTATTTCCTATTCAGAATGAAACCGTAAGATTATTGTGGATTATTATTGCCTGCACGTGGGGTTTTGGTCATCCACTTGAGCTTATGGTTTCCATTCCTATCGGAAAATCGAAAGGGATTCCTGTAGGGACAACAGTCCTGAAAACCATTGCTCTCGGCTTCACCTGGTGGCTGCCGCTCAAGATGGGCGTTACCGATAAATGATACAATACCTTTGGCTCCGGGGAGGGATAGTTTTATGAGCTATGCCGTCTGAAATTGTTGAAATGAGCTCTCAACGGCAGGCAGCAGAGAGCTTTCATACTTAAAATCACTAAAATAATTTATGAAAAATAACTTTTACGGTATCATTGTTTTATCAGGATGGTGATTTTTTGAAAAAACTCTCCATCCATGAAAAATAATCATTATAGTCCATGCTATTAATGGAAATTTGAACCAGAGATATTGAGGGTATAAATCGAAATTAATAAAAATCAACAAGGCGTTAATTATCAGGTATGAAACCAGATGATAATAGAATCCTTTATTGGTTTTTACTGAAGACGCAAAAACACTGTAACCGTGAAACAATATAGCGACTCCCCATCCGGCCAGAGGCCACTTGGCCCAGAAATATTGGGGTGATGCGTCAAGATTTATCCAGATCAATACCGCGTTTACAGCCAGATATGCCGCTAAATGATAACCAAAGCCGATTGTTGCTCTTCTGCTTGTCATAAATTCACCTCATATTCTTCAAATTAAAAAATTATTTTGAACTATTCAGAGGATCTGACAACAGACCCTCGACCCTGCAGTTCACCGCCTTAATGATGTCATATACCTGTTTCCGTCTTCCGTTTTCCTCAAAGTTTCTTTCCGAAGCGCCGGCTGTCTTTTCAAAAATTTCCCTGTGAATATTTTCCGTAGTGGAGACAACCTCATTGATACATCCAAAAACCAGCTTCACGATCGATTCTTTTTCTTTCATAATTCCTCCTTTGGAAACCATTATCAGCACGCCGTTATTATCAATCTTGAAGGCGATACAAACCCGGTCTTACCTGCCCGTTAAATACAATATACACATAGCATCTACTATTGTCAATAAATAAAGCAAAAATATTAGCAATTAATTATTCATTATATTTTGTTATATTTATTGACAATATTATCGTATTATATTATATAGGTAACACAAACTCAGATTGTCCATTCAAGGAGGCATCATGGCTATTATACGAAAAGAACAAAAAGAAAAATCACGGAACGTATTGCTGAGGGTCAGCATTCCTGCCCCGCTTATGGCTGAAATGAAAAAGATTAAAAAGGTTTGCAAAGATACCGGATTCTATTTTGACATCAAACCTGACATCATCAGGGCTGTTGAAAAAGCTATTGAAGAAGCAAAAGCGATGGTGCAGAAGGAAAAAAATAAAAATTGAGACAATCAAAAAATAAAATAATCACGGAATTCGATATAAGAATGTAATAATTTATCGAGTCGGATAATAATATCTTCATTTGTTAGATTTTTAAATCAGGACACTTTCAAAATCGAGGTTTCCATGACCCATCATATGATGAAATCAGGTTATGCCGCTCTGACAGGCCGGATTAATCGTTTTCCCCAGGGGGCGCCCCCATCGGATGCACTTTATAAAATCCTGAATATTCTGTTCACCCCGAAAGATGCCGCTCTGGTATCACTTCTTCCCATAAAGCTATTCACTGTTGAGACTGCCTCCCGTGTTTGGAAGATGAAGATATCATCCGCCCAAAAAATATTGGATGATCTGGCCAGCCGGGCAATTCTTATTGATATTGAAGAATATGGCAAGCAGGTTTATTTGCTTCCCCCTCCCATGGCCGGTTTCTTTGAGTTCTCTCTCATGAGAATTCGCGGGGACATTGACCAGAAAGTACTAAGTGAACTTTTCTATCAGTATCTTAATGTGGAAGAGGACTTCATAAAAGCCCTCTTTACTGAGGGAGAAACACAGTTCGGACGTATATTTGTTAACGAGACTTCCGTTCCCCCGGAATTCAGCCTGGCTGTTTTAGATTATGAACGAGCCACAGAGGTTATTAAAACAGCTTCCTTCAGGGGCATCAGCATCTGTTACTGCCGTCATAAAATGCAGCATCTTGGCAGAGACTGTGATGCGCCGAAAGATATTTGCATGACCTTTAACGCGACAGCAGGGTCGCTGATAAAGCACGGTCATGCCCGTTTGGTTTGTCAGGAAGAATGCCTTGATTTGCTCCAGAAGGCATATGATCAAAAACTGGTTCAGTTCGGTTCCAATTTTCGTAAGAGGGTTAATTTTATCTGTAATTGTTGCGGTTGCTGTTGTGAGGCCATGATCGCCGCCAGGCGTTTCGGCCTTCTGCATCCTGTCCACACGACAAATTTTCTGCCGGAGATTCAGGAAGGAAGCTGCACAGGTTGCGGTCAGTGTGTCAATGTCTGCCCGGTAAATGCCATGAGCCTCATTTCAGCAAACAATCCACACAAACCAAAAGCAAGAATAACCCGCCTGCGTGAAGAAATCTGCCTCGGCTGTGGTATTTGTGCAAGTGCCTGTTTGAAGAAAAATATTAAATTAAAATCGCGTTCCCCAAGGGTCATAACGCCATTGAATTCTGTTCATATGTCCGTCGTGATGGCTATTGAAAGGGGAAAACTGCAGAATCTCATTTTTGATAATCAGGCTCTTTTCAGTCACAGGGCCATGGCGGCTATTCTCGGCGTTATTCTTAAACTGCCTCCCGTTAAACAGGCGATGGCCAGTCGCCAGATGAAGTCAAGATATCTTGAAGCCCTGATCAGACGAATGTATGAAAAAGATAAATAATAAATATTTCTATCGTTCCGTATATTGAGCGGCGCGGTAACAAACAAACCATTACTCTGATTTGAAGAACACCCGGCTATCGACGATAGAAACGCCCTTGCCTGTTTCATGGACGATGACGGGATTCAGATCGATTTCCGCGATATCCGGCGCCATGGTTAAGAGCTGTGATACGCGGCAGATGACATCGCAAAAAGCGTCCATATCCGCTTTCATCTTTCCTCTTGCCCCTTGCAGGACCGGATAGGCCTTGAGTTGTTTCAGCATGTCAATGGCTTCGCTTTTTGTTACCGGTGCGAGGCGGATGGAAGTGTCTTTGAAAATTTCGAGGAAAATACCGCCCAGACCCGCAATAACAATTGGTCCGAAGACGGGATCCTGGCGTCCGCCGACAAAACATTCCACGCCATTGTCTGCCATTTTTTGAATCAGGAATCCGTCAATGGCCGGCCGGGGTGTGATTTTTTTGAAAGCATCGTTCATGCCGGAGATGGCTTTGGTAAGTTCTTTGTGATTATTAATATTCAATCGCACGCCGCCCACGTCGGATTTATGAGACGCGTCCCGGGAAAGAAGTTTAACAGCGACGGGGAAATCAACTTCGCGTTTACCTGCTTCCTCCACGGATTTGACGGTGACACTGTCAACGCATCGAATTCCTGCGGCTTCGGCAATCAGCAGAGCTTCATTCGTCAGGGGAATACGTTTCCCGGCAAGGCAGAGTTTTTTAATTTTATTGATTGCGGCCAGGTCGATGGAAGGAAGAACACTTCCGTTTCTTGTATCCCTTGCCGTTTTTTCTTCGTAATAGGTGGCCGATACATCGAGGGCCTTGGCCGCCATCAATGGCGTTGCGAAGACTGGATATTCCTGGTCCTTCGAGATACTCAGCATTTCGGGGGCTTCTGTGTTTATAGTTACGGCAACGGGTTTCTTATACTGTTCTACCAGTCTGCTGACATTACCTAAGAAATCGCGTGACATTTCGGCTTCGTAACTGGAGATGTAAAGATGATTGAACAAAACACCGTCAACATCGGGAAGTTTCATCGCCTCTTCCAGAATTTTGGTAAAGATGGTGTAGTCGAATATTTCCCCAAGATCCAGAGGGTTCTGATGAGCGATGACACGCGTGTTGTAGATGGCTTTCACCGTTTCGATGAAAGCCGGAGGAAAATCCACCAGAGAGAATCCGAATTTCGCGCAGGCATCAACGGTCAGGACGGCATGGCCGCCGGAACGGGAGAGGATGGCGACCCGTCTGCTTTTCATCAGAGGAAGCCGGATAATTTTCGTTGCGTTGATGAAGTCGATATCGTCCTCCGCACGGATAACCGCGGCCTGCCGGAAACAGCCGTCAACAACAGAATCATCGGCGGAAAGGGCGGTTGTATGGGACTGTGCGATCTTGGCGGTGAGATTGCTGCGGTTGGCTTTTTGGACGATGAGCGGTTTGTCCGATCGAAGGGCCAGATCAAAGAAGGCTCTCCCGCGCTTGAAGCCTTCCAGATACATTGTGATAACATCCGTTTTTTCATCTTTGATCAGGTAGTCGAGAACATCCACTTCGTCTATCTGCAATTTGTTGCCGATGGCGGCGAATTTTCCGGGAATGATGGCATTGTCGCCGAACTCTCTGAGGTAGGAACCGCCGACCCCGCCGCTCTGGGCAATCATGGCCACACGTCCGCCGGAGGGTGTTTCCGAGAAGAAGCCGAAAGGCATCATCATTTTGATATCGAAATTCACCATGCCGATACAGTTGGGACCGACGAAGCGGATATTATAACGGTCGGCAATTTCCAGCAGCTTTTGTTCCAGAACATTTTGACCTTCCGAGTATTCGCTGAATCCCCCGGATTCGATGACAACCCGTTTGATTCCTTTTTTCCCGCAGGCTTCCATGAATTCCGGCACCGTCTGTGCCGGAGAAATGATGATGGCGACATCAGGCACCTCCGGGAGTTTATCGACGCTGTCGTATACATGCGCTCCGGCAATATCTCCTTCTTCCCGGCTTACGCCGTAAATATTTCCCTCATATCCGTTTCGCCGGTTGTTTAGCACAATAATATGTCCCAAATTCATTTTATTGGCGGAAGCTCCGATGACGACCATACTGCGCGGATAGAAAAACTTTTCCATTTTGTTCAATTACTCCTTTTTTTTACTTCTCCATTCTCATTATTGTTTCAGAGATCATCCTATCATAAAATCACAATAAAAATTATTTTCCGATTTTGGATTTAATCCGGTTTTGATATTCAAGAATTTCATTTTTTAAAATATTTAAATCGGCAATGCGGTCTTCAAGTCGTTGCAAATGATTGCCCATTAGTTCCAGCAGTCGTCCGAGAACCTTGTCATTGGATTTTTCAATCGTCCACATCGCTTCCAGTTCCTGCATTTCCGATAAGGTCATTCCCATGATCTTCAGGCGTTTGATTAATTTCAAGCGGCGCAAATCCATGTCAGTATAGACTCTTCGGCCGGCTTCAACACGCTTGATGGAATTGAGCAGGCCGATTTCTTCGTAGTAGCGGATGGTGCGCTGACTCATCTCCAGTTTTTGAGCTATTTCGCCGATGGATGTGAAAGTTTTGTTTGATTCTTCCATTATGTATTGTTCCTCTGGATTACGAGTTGTATTGTGCTTTCAATTCCCGCTTTAAAATTTTCCCCGATGGATTTTTGGGCAGCTTATCGGCGATGAAAATTTTCTTGGGGCATTTAAAGCCGGCCAGGTGCTGTTTGCAGTAGGTGATAATTTCTTTTTCGCTGAGAGTGACTCCTTTTTTCGGCACGGCCACAACCGCAACAATTTCTATCCACTTGGGATCGGGCAGGCCGATTACCGCCGCCTCTTCGATGCCCGGATACTGGTACAGCACTTCCTCAACTTCGCGGGAAGCCACATTCTCGCCGCCTGTCTTGATCATGTCCTTCTTGCGGTCCACTACGTAGAGATAGCCGTCACTGTCGAAACGTCCCAGATCGCCGCTGTGGAACCAGCCGAATTCGAAAGCGTCGGCGGTTTTTTCCGGATCATTCAGATAGCCGGTCATAACATGGCCGGACCGGTGCACGATTTCTCCGACTTCTCCCACCGGGACGAAATTTCCATCATCGTCCATGAGACGTGTTTCCACATTAAGCACTGGTTTTCCCGCTGAGCCCGGCTTCAGAAGCTGATCTTCAGGTTTAAGAATGGTGGCCACCGGCCCCATCTCCGTCTGACCGTAGTAGTTCCAGAGCTTCAGACCATGGAACGTGACGGACAACTGCTTGATGATTTCCACCGGCATGATGCTTGCGCCGTAAGCGGCTTTTTTAAGGCTCGCGTGATTATAATTCTTGAATTGCGGATGATTCAAAATGCCGATCCATACCGTGGGCGGTGCAAACATATGTGTGATCTGATATTTTTCAATCAGCCGGATCATTTCCCCCGCGTCGGCCTTGTGCATGATAACATTCGTTGCTCCGATGTACAGATAGGGCATCAGGAAACAGTGGAGCTGGGCGCAGTGAAACAGGGGCAGGGCGTGAAGACTTACATCTTCAGTTGCGTACTGGCCGTCGAAAATGCAACTGTGATACTCCGACATGAGAGCTCTGTGCGAGAGCATGGCGCCTTTGGGTTTTGATTCTGTTCCGCTGGTGTAGGGAATCTGCACGATATCTTCCGCGCTGACTTCCACCTGCGGCTCATCGTAGGGCATGGCCGCCATCTCCGTCATCAGATTGAAGAAGTTTTCGGGGACGGGATGATCCTCCAGTGGAATGAATCCCCATTTCTCCACGCACGAGAATTTATCTTTGCTGGGAGCGATGGTCTGATAAAGAGCGTCTTCCACGATAAATATTCTGGAGCCGGAATGATTGATGATGAAGGCTATTTCTTCGGCATTAAGCATAAAGTTGATCGGGACCTGTATGGCGCCGATTTTAGCCAGGCCCATCATGCTGATCGGGTAATAATGGGAGTTATACGCATAGACCGCAATCCTGTCGCCTTTTTTAATTCCATAGCTTGTCATGAGATTGGCAAAACGCCTTGCTTCTCTCTCCAGATCGTAGAACGAAAGCTTTGTGTCGCGGAAGATAATGGCGGTCTTGTCGCCGTATTTTGTCGCCGCTCTGCGGGCCATATCGCCGATGGTATCGCGGTTGATGATGTTGCTCATATTTTAACCTCTATGTTTTTTGTCATACCGGCGCAGGCCGGTATCCAGTATCTTTGACGTGCCGGACTTGATCCGGTATCCAATAGTTTTAATATTTCTTTCTTGGATTCCCGCCTGCGCGGGAATGACAGATTGAATACTTCTCTCTTATTCCTCGTTAAAAAGGATATTTTTTCTCAAACATTTCCTTCATCTTAAATTTCTGAATCTTGCCGCTGGCCGTTGTCGGGTAACTGTCAACGAACTCCCAGTATTTGGGAATCTTATGCCGCGCGATTTTTCCTTTGCAAAATTCAAAAAACTCTTCCGGCGTAGCTGTCTGTCCGGTTTTTAACTGAATGGCCGCCAGCACCTGCTCGCCGTATTTTTTATCGGGAATGCCGACGACCTGAACGTTGACCACTTTAGGATGAGTGAAAAGAAATTCTTCCAACTCGCGGGGGTAAATATTTTCGCCGCCGCGGATAATCATGTCTTTGATGCGGCCGGTTACTTTGAAATAACCGTTTTTATCCACCATCCCCAGATCGCCTGTGTGCAGCCATTTGTCCTTGTCAATGGCGTCAGCCGTGGCTTCGGGCATTTTATAGTAACCCTTCATCACGCAGGCGCTGCGGGTGACAATCTCACCCTGAGTATCGGGGGGCAAATCAACACCGAGATCCGGATCAACAATTTTGCCTTCGATATCCGGCAGAAGCCTGCCTACTGTGGATACACGCAATTCGACCGGATCATCGCGCCGCGTCATGGTCATCACCGGAGCGGATTCTGTCTGGCCGAAGGCGATAACAATTTCGGGACAATGCATTTTCGTGCGCACCTGATTCATGGTTTCAATGGGGCAGGGCGCTCCAGCCATGATCCCCGTGCGCAGAGAAGTCATATCATATTTGTCAAAATCGGGATGGTTCAGAATCGCGATGAACATCGTCGGGACTCCGTTGACCGCCGTGCATTTTTCCGCGGATATAATCTGAAGGGCTTTGAGAGGATCAAAATATTCAACAATCACCATTGTGGAGCCGTGGTAAACACAATTCATGGAGCTCATCACACAGCCGAAGCAGTGAAAGAGCGGCACCTGGATCAGCAGGCTGTCTTTCTCGGTAAGACCCATGACATCTCCGTTCATACGCCCGTTATTAACGATGTTGTGGTGAGTCAGCATGACGCCCTTGGGGAAACCGGTTGTTCCTGATGTGTACTGCATATTAATGACATCGTTGTCGTCAAGACTGTTTAATCTGTCATCCAGTTGTTTGTCGGTGATGTCTTTCCCCAGATTGATAAGATCGCTGAAGCGAAGCATACCCGGAATGTTTTCTCTTTTGCCGATGTAGATTACATTAATCAATGAAGGGAGTTTTTCCGCTGCCCGATCTCCTGTTTTATGGTTATCCAGATCGGGTAATATCTTTCGAACCGTGTCGTAGAAATTTGTTTCACGATAGGATTCCATGAGAAACAGCGTGGTGGAATCGGATTGTTTCAGTATGTATTCCAGTTCATGGGTCTGATAATTTGTATTGACGGTAACCAGCACGCCTCCGGTCATTCCCAGGGCAAACTGAAGATAAAGCCACTCGGGAATATTTGTCGTCCAGACGGCGACATTGTCTCCGCGCTTAATGCCGATAGCCATGAGTCCTTTGGCGACATCCCTGCATGTCTGATAATATTCGCTGTATGTCTGCCGGATGCCGAAATCCGGACAAACCAAAGCCAGGTTTTGCGGATAGCGCGCGGCCGTATCTTTGATCAACTGGCCAAATGTTTTATTGACGAAATCTGACATCGTAATACCTCCGGGTATTTTATTTTTTATAATTAAATTCAGCCATAAAGTGCCATTCTACGTCACAGTGTAATCATTTCTATTAGTTTAATATTACAAGTATTTTTGTTTAGACTGCCACCTTACGTTAACTGGTATAATATCGCCGGGAAAGAATTATGTCAAGCAATTTATGACCGCCGTTTTTATGCTGAGGGATTATAGCAGAGATACGCCCGACCGGTTAGCCATACGCTTCCAGAACCAGGATGTTAGGCTGGAGGCAGTCTTTTTGATTTTTTTCATCTGCTCAATCATGGCTTTTTCCCGACCCTCCGATTCTCTGAATGCTTTGTAAGAAATTTCAGTCAATAACGGATCTGAGCTTTCCCACGCATGAGCGGGAAGTTGGGCCGTCCACTGAGCTTCACCCTCCAGGATATATTTTTGAACCGTGGGCATGACTGTTTCATAGCGAAGCATCGCGTTTGCGTAAAAAACTTCATGACGCCACCAGAATGATTGGCCGGAATATTGACCGGCTCCGACACTGAGATCCGCAAAAGGCGCGGCGGGGATAAACGGTTTGAAGGCCGTAAGGCACGGAGCGGACCCTCCGCCGACAAATATCCTGAACTTGTCATCCGGATGTAATTCCACAACCAGCGAGCCTGTTGTCTGTGATTTTCTGATCAACGGGTCGGACGCGTGCATGCACACATCGCGGTTGAATCCCTTTGCCGGCAATTTATCGAAATGGTCTCTCAGCATGGCAAAAACATCTATCGCGCCGATAGAGCCCTTTGTCTTGATGATGGCTTCCTGATTGCGGTTCCTGCGAAAAGCGCTTCCCGTAAAATACGTTATCAACGGATCGCTGAATTTGCTAAAATCCGCGCCCCTCTCCAGTGATGACGAGTGCCAGTCTTTGGCGATCGTGATTCCGTTGGAAATCTTGGCGTGGTCGCGCAGACGCAAAAGCGCGTGATCCCGGCCTGCCGTTTCCAGCTTGATGATTCCTTGCCGGTCCATGATGATAAACGAGTTCATGTAAGTGAAATTCTTGTCGCGGTATCCGCACGGCCCCGCCTGTCCATATTTCTTCAAAAGCTCTACGACCAACAGTGCCGCTTCTTCGGCGCTTACGCTCCTCTCCAGAGCAAGACGCAAAAGATCCATGCCGATGAGTCCCGGCGTTTTTTCAGGTTTGACTTTCGTGAACAAGGCTTCGTTTCCGATAACCACGCCTTTTTCATTTACACCCATCTCGGCGCCCCACATCCAGAAAGGTTTGGAAAGAACCATGGCGAAAGTCTTGTCCGCTTGGGGAATGGCAATGTAGGTGCATTGCAGTTCTTCTTTTGAGGGGTAGGTTTTTGAAGGCACGGACACGACAAGTTGTGTTTCATCAGCTTCCCTGTCTGAGTTCTTACCAAAGACGCTGATGCCGGAGCCGGTGAATTCTGGGCCGATTCCACAGGTATCACACATAAAAACCTCCTCTTAGTAAGCTAATGTACTGTTTCAATGTCATTTCGACCGCAGGGAGAAATCTATTTAATGATGCTAAAGATTTCTCAGTCACTCCGTTCCTTCGAAATGACATCATTTTTATGCAGGCAGGAACTATAATACCATCAAAATCTCTATATCGCATACATTCGTATAAGTCGGGCCTGTCTTGAAAAGATTCCCTGTATGATTGAAGAAATTATACGCGTCGTTTTGAGCAAGACAAGACGCGGCCTTAGCCTGAGCCGGGATGGTTTTCATCTTCTCCATGAGTTCCGGCGTAACAAAAGCGCCTGCCGCGTCCGTAGGCCCGTCGCTGCCGTCAGTGCCCGCGGACAGAAAGAAAATGTTTGAAGAACCCGGAAGAATCCGGTGCAGTTCAATGGCGAACGCCAGCGCCATCTCCTGATTCCTTCCGCCCTTTCCTTTGCCCCTGATAGTTACCGTTGTTTCTCCTCCCGCAATCAACGCCGCAGGCTTTGCAATTCCGGGTTTGTCCGTGTCCATTGCTTTGGCCATCTGCGCAAAATACGATCCAACCTCGGATGCCTCGCCGGCCATCGTCGTACTGAGGATGCGTGTATCGTACCCCAGACTCTCCGCGGTTTTCCGCGCTTTGTCGCAGGCAAGTGTGTTGTTCCCTAGAATTATATTGACGGCATTGCGAAAGATGAGGTCGCCCTCTTTAGGCGTTTCAGGAATCTTTCCTTCTGTCCCTTGAATCAAATGGTCTGTCACGACCTGCGGCAGCTTGTCTTCAAGCGCGTATTTCCGGACAATCGAGAGAGCGTCCTGAAAAGTTGTGTGATCGGGGGCGGTAATGCCTGACGCGATGGTGTCGATTCTATCGCCGATTACATCTGATAAAATAAGATTGATGAGTCTTGCGGGGCTGGCGATTGCGGCGAGGCCTCCGCCTTTCACTTTCGAAATATGTTTCCGGATGCAGTTCATCTCCTCAATGTCCGCGCCGGATGCAAGCAATGCTTTTGTTGTCTGCCGTTTATCTTCAAGGCTTATTCCATCCGTGGGCAGACACAACAAAGACGAACCTCCGCCGGAAATGAGATTAATGATAAGTGTATTAACGTCTGCCTTGTTAGCCATCTGTGAAAGGATGCGCGCCCCCTCCATGCTGTTTTCATCAGGCACCGGATGTCCCGCTTCCATGACTTGTATTTTTTGAAGCTTAAGTCCGTGGCCGTATTTTGTGACGACAAATCCGGCGGAGAGGTTGTCTCCCAGGATGCTTTCCATGGCGGACGCCATACGCGCCGATGCTTTACCAACGCCCAGGACAATCACCTGTTTATAGCGGGAAAGATCTTCTGAAATATTTGTGCCGGGGACAATAATCGAAAGTTTGCGGCATTCTTTCTTTACGCGGGATTGAATAAGACCTGCCGGATCAACCTCACGAACGGCATCCCAATAAATATTTTCCAAATCTTTAATCGGGTTCACGGCATTCTTTCTCCGTGCAAAGTTTTCATATAATTACCATAAATTGGTTGCAATCTCCACCCCACCGTTATTCCGGCGGAGGCTGGAATCCAGTTTTTTCTTCACCATTCATTTTTTTACTTAACTGCTCTGACATAATTAAGTATCCTGTTCCCTCAATTTTCTAAAAATATCTTTCAAAATCCTTAACATCGTAACGTCCCGCTTTATATAAGGATGCGCAATATATCTTCTCCCATTGCTTACACAAAACGTCATCCATGCAAATAAAGATTGACTATTGAGCGCCATTGCGGTACTGTCTGGTCAACTTCGGATATTTAAAAATAAATATGCGAAGATAAGAGTTGGAATTAGACATTTTGAAGCACATAGGTTAGCCGCTGAGTACTTTGGAGTCTTGGTGGCTTTTTTATTTCTGTCATCGTGCTGATTCGACTTTTGAAAATTTATGAAGGGAGGATTAGATCTATGTCAGAAGGAAAAGTAAAATGGTTCAACGAAAGCAAAGGCTTCGGATTCATCGCGAATGATGAAGGCGGGGACGTATTTGTTCACTTCAGCGCGATTCAGGCCGGCGGCTTCAGGACACTGCAGGAAGGTATGAGCGTCAGTTTCGATATCGAAAATGGCGCCAAAGGCCTGTCGGCAGTCAACGTGAAAGCGCTGTAATAAAATCATGTTAATAGAAAAGGCGCTCTTTGAACTCAGTTTCCCGGAGCGCCTTTTAATTTTCAACCTGTTCAGCAAAACCTGAAAGAAAGGCAAACAGGTATTAAAAATGGGAAAGCCTATGTACAACTTTGGCAAGACTGCCAACTTAAAAGCACAACAGCAGAAACAAATGGATAGAGATTTAAGGCGCCGGGCAGCCAGGCTAAGCAAGGCTAAGATAAAGTCGGGCAAGACGAACAAAGAATCAGATACAGCCGAATCGAGCCCGGTGGAGGACATCGCCGAAGGCACGGTATAATTGACCTGCCCCAAAATAAATGCAACAATAACTTTAATGAATTTTTTAAGATTAAGGAGGCATTATGAGTCAGAAGAGTGGAGAACGTAGAAAGGAACTGGCCCGCAAAAGAAGAAGACGGGAGCAGAGTCTGAAACTCCGGGCAAAAGAGACAAAGCCTTCAAAAAAGAAGAAATAGTCAAAGAGGACTTTAAATATGAAGGATGAGAACGGTCCGGCATTTCCCAACAGCGACTACCGGAGAAGTAATTGGTGCGACTCGAATCGTGACATCATCGAAGCTTTAATGGACTCAAAGGAATTACTCAAAAAAACAAGAGAACTTATCTATCAAAACGAAAACGAAAAGGAAGGTGAATTGAAATGTGGGAAACCTTAATCACTGTCGGTAACGATATTAAAAGTGATAGAAAAGAAGTCCTGGGAGGATGGATTGTCAGAACATTTAAAACAAATGAGTATGGCAAAGCGGTGGAACAATCTTTTGTGAGTGATCCCAATCACCACTGGAAGGCGTATAAAGAACCAGTCAAGACAAAGAAAAAAAATCCTTTAGATAATTAAACTTTGAACGTAGAACATTGAACATTTTTTTCATTCACCTTTTCCTTCTCACTTTTTACGTCCTATTTAGCCAATCCTTACTTAACACTTAATTACTTAAAACTTAAAACTCATTTTCCCCTATTTTTTCTTGCAATGCTTTTTGTTTGTTATATTATTTGCCGCGTATCATGAAGAAAATAAAATCAAACGCAAAATTTGGTAAAAGAGCTTAATCTCTAATAATAGGACACTGGCGCTAACTATTTATGCATGACTCCCTTATTCGTTTGAGGAAATTATCAATGATGAAAAAAATATAATGCTGTCCGCGGCGGTCATATCCTGAAAACAAAAATTAAAGAAGCAATTCTGTTTAAATCCCTTTAATCCTAATAGAAAATAGCGGAATTAAAACTTAACTTGTGATAAAGGTTCTTTGGGCGGATGTAACGGCTATAAAATATCCCCGCTGTTTTGGTACCTTTTTGTAAAACTGTTTTATAATGTAAGTAGTCTTACTATAAAAAAGCGGAAGGGGAAGGAAATGGAAAGGGAACCTGCTGCAGGAATCTGTGCCGAAGATATTATTCATTAATCACGTTGTCAAAAGGTAATTGTAAGTGTCCATTATGTTAATATATGCAAAAATAACAGGAGGGAAATTATGGAATATATGATTGCTTCAAGCAAAGCATGGGGACCGGAAACAGCAATTAAAATATTAGAAAAAAAAGTTAATGACTTAATAAAAGAGGGTTGGGAGCCATTAGGCGGTCTTGTGACGGTGTCGTTTAATGAAACGGTATACCAGACACTTATTAAAAGAGATTGAATCGTTAATTGAGAAAAAATTAATATATTAGTTATTAGGTAAAAAGGGATTCCATCTTTTTGCTCATATTGGAATTTGTAGGACTTATTTCCAGCTAATTATTCATTTCCATTCATGGGGATTATTTTCCATTTTTACCGTTGTAATATCCGTGCATCCTGCCAATTCCAGGATGCATGCTATCATGCCGCAAATGTACTCTTTGTGAACAGATGTCATTTCAGGCAGGCCGGAGATAACAAACGTTGCACCGTTTGAAATCCAATCATCGATCCGGGCCTTACCTGAGTCAAGCATTGTATTATAGGTTAATGAAATATTTTTGATGATGTAGGAAACGCTGGGAATCCTGAGAAAAATCTTGTAAATGCCTGTAAAATTTTTTCCTGCCATTTTATATCCCATAATCCTCAATTTTCAAATCTGTCTATTTATGCTAGGTGAGAACCTGTAATTGTTAAGTAAATTTTTGGAATGCTGTGTAATCTTTTTGGAGATATATATGAAAGAAGCTCTTGTTTGTGGTGCCGGCGGATTTATCGGAAATCATTTGGTGAAACGGTTAAAAAGAGAAGATTTTTGGGTGCGGGGCGTCGATTTAAAGAAACCTGATTTCAGCCCATCCCAGACTGATGAGTTTATTCTTGGGGATCTTCGGGATCAGAATGTTTGTAAACACGTGTTCGATCGCGACTTCGATGAGGTTTATCAGCTGGCCGCCGACATGGGCGGAGCCGGATACATTTTTACAGGCGAGAACGATGCGAATGTTATGCACAACTCCGCCATGATCAATCTGAACATCCTCGATGTTGCAAAGGATATGAAGCCGGGAAGAATTTTTTTCTCCTCGTCTGCCTGCGTCTATCCCGAACACAATCAACTTGATCCGGATAACCCGATCTGCTCCGAAGATTCAGCGCACCCAGCGAACCCGGACAGCGAATACGGCTGGGAAAAACTATTTAGTGAGCACCTGTATTTGTCATATCACCGCAACTACAAACTGCCTGTCCGGGTGGCGCGTTTTCACAACATCTTTGGTCCGGAGGGCACATATACAGGAGGACGCGAAAAATCGCCCGCCGCGCTTTGCCGCAAGGTCGCCGAAGCTCAGAAAGGTGGTGAGATCGAGATCTGGGGTGACGGAGGGCAAACCCGTTCCTTTCTTTATATTGATGAATGTATTGAAGGAGTCCGGCGTCTGATGAATTCGGATTTCACCGGTCCGGTGAATATCGGTTCCGAAGAAATGGTGACCATCAACCGGCTTGCCGAAATGGTGATTGCGATTTCCGGAAAAAAGATCACTTTAAAGCACATTCCCGGTCCTCTCGGCGTAAGAGGGAGAAAATCGGATAACCGGTTGATCCGGGAAAAACTGGGATGGTGTCCGGACTATCCGCTGGAGAAGGGTCTGATACCGACCTACCGCTGGATAAACGCTGAAGTAGGAAAATGTCCGACATGATCGCGATACGACTCAAAGACGGACTGGGGAACCAGATGTTCCAGTATGCGCTGGGCAGGCGCATTGAGCTGGAGACGAATCAACGGGTTATCTACGACACAAGTTCCTTCAAGTGGAATTTTTATAAAAGAGCCTACGCGCTTGATGTCTTCAAGCTGACGGCGGATGTATCGGATTTTGATGAGCGCAGAGATTTGTTTTATGTCGAGCCGCGTTCGCCGTTCTACCGGAAGTTCTTGCGCCGGCTGAAACGTCTTGGCTGGACGGAACTGCGAAAGTATGAAGAAAAACACTTCCATTATGATCCGGGATGTCTGGGATTGGATCAGGCTTATTTGGACGGTTATTGGCAAAGCGAAAAGTATTTTTCGGATTATCGGGACGAACTGGTGAAGGATTTTACGATTCGGGATGAGTTGATTTCGGAAACCTGTCTTAAATATGCAAGTGAAATCGGCGCCAACTCATCGGTTTCTGTTCAGCTGAGGCTGATGCACGGGTTCTCTTTAAGTGGTGAGGAAGATCCCGGTACGGTAGCGTTCTTCGGCGCCTGCGGTCTAGATTTCTTTAATCAATGTTTCGAGCGGGTTGAAAAGTTATTGCGTGACCCGGTCTATTATGTGTTTTCGGATAATATTCCCATGGCTCGAGAGATTCTCAAATCCAAAAATTGCCGATATGTGGAGGGCTTGAAGGATTACGAAGATTTGTATCTAATGACCCGCTGCCGGCAAAACATCATTTCGAACAGTTCGTTTGGCTGGTGGGCCGCGTGGCTGAACCCCAATCCCGAAAAGAAGGTTTTCGCTCCGGCGAAATGGTTCCAAAAAAGCGGTGTCCATGATTTGAAAGACATCTATGCCGCCGGCTGGGAGGTAATTTAGGTTTGCCGTTTTGCAATCGGAAAGAAACAAAAAAACAGCGGAATTATAACTGAACTTGTGGTACAAATTCCCGGGGCGAATGCAATGGCAATAAATATCCCCGCTGTTCTATGACCTTTTTGCAAATCTGTTTATTATGTAAGTCGTCTTACTATAAATATAGGGAAGGGGAAGGAAATGGATAGGGACTCTGTTGCAGGAATCTGTGCCGAAGATATTATTCATTATCAGGATCTGGCCCGTCAGTATGCCAGGAAATCCATCGCTCCGATTTTTGAGGGTGAGTATTCCGACGGCAATTTATCTCTTTTGCCGGAAAAATTTAAAACCGCTTTTGAAATCGGGATTGCCGCCACCCCCGACAAAACGCTCTCCGGTTGTCAATATGGCATATGGGGCGGAGCAACCGATGAAACAGGTCTGCTGCCATCCATTCTTCTTTTATCCGAAATCTCTCAAACCTGCGGAGGTGTGGCCATGTGCCTTCACACGCAGGGCGTGGCTTCCAACCTGCTGATGCAGGCAAAAAAGAACTTCCGTATACACCGGTCAAAGCGGCGCTCTGTCTTCAGGAAGGATTCGTGCCGCCTTATCTGGGCACAATCCTATCACCGGATAAAGATGCTCCCGCGCGGGTGGAAACGACCGCGATCAAAAACAAATCAGGATATAACATTGATGGTCGCAAGTCGTTTGTCTATTCCATGAACGGCGTGGATGCTTATGTCGTATTTGCAAGAACTGATAATGCATGGGGATGTTTTCTTATTCCGGCATCGGAGAGCAAGGTATCCAAAAAAGACGTCGGTATGCGCACTGGTCTTCGGGCATGCCGCGTCGAACATGTTGATTTCAATTCTGTTGAAGTTCCGTCGGAGGCGCGAATAGACGAAGGCGATGCCCTTGCGCTGGTTATCCGCGCCATGAATCTAAACTGGATTGGCATGTCGGCCATCGCTCTGGGAATCGCGAAAGGATCGTCCGCCGCGGCACGCAGATACGCTGCTGAACGTTATCAGGGAGGGTCTCAAATAGAAGAACATCCGGCGGTGAAGATGCTGATCGGCGGCGCTGAGTCGGCCACAGCCACAGCCGAAGCGGCTGTATATTCCCTGTCCAACGGCGATTTGGGCTCGTTCAAGAATCTGAAAAAATCAGCCGCCGTAAAATTATCGGTCATGGAATTATGTTCCCGCGCGGTGACCGATTGCCTCCAGACATTCGGCGGATACGGTTACATGGAGGATTACGGCATGGAAAAACGGCTGCGTGATGTGACAGTTTTAAAATCGGCGTCAGGTTCTCCGACGTATCTCAAGCAGCTGATTTTCGATATCGAAAAGGAGGGCGCGCTATGAAACAGTCCACGAAACAGTCCATTGATGAGCGCATCGAACAGCTCAAACTGAAAAACGCAACACAGCAGATGAATATTTTCGGACGCCTTCTGGTCGATAACCGCGAGATGAGTCTCTGGGAACACGACACAAAAACTCTAAGCTGGGGTGTGCACCGCTGGCGGCGCAAGGCCCTGAAATTTGCCCGCGAATATATCAGGCCGCTGGCACCGCAAGCCGATCTTCATCCGCACGATTACGATCCCAAACCGATACTGGCCGAGGCTGCCCGGCAGGGATTTCAGACTCTTATGCTTACTCCTCCTCTGGGTACGGCAAGTACTCTTCAATATTACAAGGGGACGGCATTCCAGATGGCGGTGGTGGGCGAAGAGTTCGCGACGGAATGCGGCGGCCTGGCGCTTCTGCTTTTGGCTCATAATCTGGGTGTGGCCCCGATTCTTCTTTCGGGAAGCGTCAGAAATATTCTGCGGCAGATGATTCCTTTTTATTTGAAATCCCATCTGCTGGGCAGGCCTGATTGCATGGCCTTTGCCATCACCGAACCCGGCGCCGGTTCCGATGTTGAAGAAACTGAAGGCGGAGCGAAGGCAAAGCTTGTCACCACGGCGAAATACGTTCCGGAGAAAAAAGGTTATATTCTCAACGGGCGCAAATGTTTTATTTCGGACGGGGCCATTGCAAATAAGGTAACTGTTTACGCGAAAATAGGGGACGAAGGAATCGAATCATGGACGTGTTTTCTTGTGGAAAAAGGCATGCCGGGATTTTCAGTGGGACGCAGTGAACGCAAGATGGGCCAGCGGGCTTCGGACGCCTCGGAACTTATTTTCGATAACGTTTTTGTTCCGAATAAAAATGTCGTCGGCAAGCTTCGTTCCGGCTGGGCCAATAACCGCAATGTGCTTAATTATTCGCGTCCGGTTGTCGGAGCGATGGCGCTGGGACACGGACGCGGCGCGTTCGAACGCTGTCTGGAATTCTGCCGTAAAACGAACCTTGGACCCAAACGCCTCATCGAATATCAGGATGTTCAGATGGAGCTTGCGGATATGGCGATCAGCCTCTGGGCGGCGCGCTCCATGATCTGGCAGAGCTGCAGGCAGTTTAGGTGTTATCAGTCGGGTTCGGCTTCCGCCAAGGTTTTCGCTTCCGACACGGCATTTAAAGTCTGCAATCAGGCTATGGAACTTATGGGAGACTGCGGATATCTCCACGCGCATGGAGTCGAACGCGCCTGGCGCGATTCCCGCCTCACGCAAATATACGAAGGCACGAACCAGATCAACCGGCTGGCGTTATTCGAACACCAGTCGGGCACGGATTTTTGCATATAAACTGTTCTATAAAAAATTAGGAGGTATCGATAATGAGCAATGCAACAAAAGGTTTCTTTGACGGTGCAAGGCCGGGCAAGCAGGCAAAGTATGGTGAAGCAAGTTTCGAGCTTCCTATTCTTTATTTACGTGATGACTTCTTCGGGCTGTATTATACCGCGGATAAAAAGAAGGTCAGTGACATTCTTCCATCGGACAAGCTCACTCCCATTACGCTGCCCAACGGACGCGCCGTTGTTGCCATCTTGGCCTATAATTATCTGGAGACCACCATTGGTCCATACGGCGAAGTTCCGGTGGCGATACCGGTCCTCTTTGAAAAAAAACAATTGCCAATGGGAGGATTTCTACCGTTGATGCTGCAGGGCGCTTATCCGGGTTTCGGCGTGTTGGTGATGCATCTGCCTGTGACCAAGGTCGTGGCCCGTGACGCGGGCAGAGGCGAATGGGGATATACCAAATTTGTGGCGGATATGGATTTCAGCATCACGCCTGAATTTCTTGAATGCAAAATGTACGAAAAGGATCAGTTCATCTTCGATTTAAGGGTCATGCGCAGAGGATTCCATGTGCCGGACAAAAACCCCCTTATCACCTTTAGCGTAAAGGACCGCCAGCTCATCAGAACAAACATCCTTATAAAAGGTGTAATGCGTTTTTGCTTCCGTACAAAAGATTCATATGTGAAATATGGTACCCATCCCATGGCACAATCCATACAGGCCCTTGACATTGCGGAGAAACCCTTCGCGCAGTCTTTTTACACGGAGCGTGCCGCCATTCTGCCCTCCGGTGAAATTGTTGACAGAAATGTAAAGCCGCTTGAAGGCTACATCGGGGAGACAAGGGTGGGAAGACATACATGGAAATATACGGCTGACTAAGCCGGGAATTATATCTAAAGAAAATCAGGGAGATATAAACAAAAGTTGTGTTTAGGAAGATAGGTGGTGTATCCACCGGTTGGTTGTTTCGCGACAGTCAGCCGGCCAAAAAACAAAAGGAAAGGATACACACACCATGAATAAAGATAACGTAGTAGCGATAAAAAAACCAGAGAGATTTGTTGATGACCCTATTTCAGACATTTTACGTCAAGGAGCAAGAGACTTGCTAGCCCATGCCCTGGAAGCCGAGATTGAAATATTCTTAAACCAATATAAAGATTTAAGAGACGAGACTGGTCTTCAGAGGATCGTGCGCAATGGTTATTTGCCCGAACGTCAGATTCAAACGGGGATCGGACCGGTGCCTGTGGAAGTTCCTCGGACAAGGGATCGGTCTTTGCAGGAATCGGAAAGGGTATCCTTCCGTTCAGCCATATTGCCGCCTTACCTGCGGAAGACCAGAAGCATGGAACAATTGATTCCGTGGCTGTATTTGAAAGGTGTTTCCACCGGGGATTTTAGCGATGCCTTGGCAGCATTGGTCGGTAAAGATGCTCCGGGTTTGTCTGCCCCCACGATCAGTCGGCTCAAAACGGTTTGGCAGCAGGAGTTTCAGCAATGGCAAAAGCGTAATCTTTCAGAGAAACGTTATGTCTATTTCTGGGCCGATGGTATTTACTGCAACGTTCGCATGGATGATAAACAGTGCCTTTTGGTCATTATGGGTGCCACTGCTGATGGTGTAAAGGAACTGGTGGCGATAGAGGGCGGTTTCCGTGAAAGCGAAATGTCATGGAAACAACTTTTACTAGACCTGAAATCCAGAGGCCTGACTACCGCACCACAACTGGCGATTGGTGACGGCGCCTTGGGTTTCTGGAAAGCGTTGAGCAAAGTCTACGATGGTACCCGTTGGCAAAGATGCTGGGTACACAAGACTGCTAATGTTCTGAACAATTTGCCAAAGAGCCTTCAATCCAATGCGAAATCAAAATTGCATCAGATTTGGCAGGCAGCCAACAAAGATGAAGCCGCACGTCATTTTAATGATTTTGTGAATACGTATGAAGCAAAATATCCCAAAGCGGCCCAGTGCCTGGAAAAGGATCGGGATGCTTTGTTTACCTTTTATGATTTCCCCGCTGAACACTGGCGTCACATTCGAACCACGAATCCGATTGAATCGACCTTTGCGACGGTTCGATTACGAACAAATAAAGTGAGAGGCTGTTTTTCTGCAAGCACAGTCATCTCAATGGCATTCAAATTATGTCAATGTGCTCAGAAAAGATGGATTCGATTACATCGTCCGGAGCGCTTGGCTGATGTTGTGAAAGGAGTGAAATTCGTCAACGGTATTGAAGAAAAACGGATCGCCGCCTAATTCTTCATACACAACTCTTGACAATATCTCAAATCAGGACTAAACAAAGGGGAAATTGTCATGGGTAAACCATAACATTTTTCCCTTTACCCTTCAGCCTAATCCCCTGATCTTTTAACCTTGAACCTAAAACAAGTATATCAAGAAGCATGATTAATTTTTTATCCGTTCTATGTTATGTTTCCACAAGACAATCCGGTTGACGAAATAAAGAGCATATTATGAACAAGACAAGGCAGGCATTCTTACTTCTTTCCCATCTATCAACTGATACGATTATTAAGGCCTTTGAAAATATTCGCCGGTCGACAAAACATTCAGGAGATGCTTTCTTTCTCTATGACGCAACCAGAAACATCATTCCGGATAAGATAAATAAACTGCATCCATATTTGTATTCTGAAGAAAGCTTGTCTCGCCTGCCTTATCCGACAATAGGACAAGATATCCTTCCCGGTCACGCGCACTTTCCGGTATTCCAATTTTTCCGGGACAATCCCGATTACGACTACTACTGGGTGCTTGAATATGATGTGAAATTTTCCGGCGAATGGCGATTATTTTTTGATTCGTTTCTGAAAACCGATGCTGATTTTTTGACCTGTCACATCCGGCCGTACGCGGATGAGCGCGACTGGCCATGGTGGGAACTGAATCATCCGCAGGAAGCAATCCCCTTAAACGAAAGGCTCCGTTCATTCAATCCCATATATCGCATCTCAAAAGCCGCGTTATTATTTCTGCATCAGGCATTTAAAAGTGGCTGGCGCGGACATTATGAAGTTGCACTGCCGACTTTACTGCATAAAAACGGGCTGAGCATCCGGGATATCAGCGGCAGCGGCAAATATACAATCCCCGGCATGGATAACTTGTTCTATTCCAGCTCCGAATCCAGTTCAGGAGGCACTTTGACCAGCGGGACATTCAGATATCGCCCGGCGTTCTGGCGATATGGACGTGAAAAAAATAAACTATATCATCCTGTAAAACCCCTGAAAACCACGCTCTATGATAATCTTCTCTATCACAAGGAAACATGGGCGCGAAGGCTTACGCTTGCCAACATATTACGAAAAACAACCGGCCTTTTTGCTGACGTCCGAAACAGATATTCCGATATCTCACACATCACCAATCAATTTTTTATCAAATATATTTTTAAAAAAGATCAGCCTCTTACCAAACCCAAAGTCGGTATTGTCATTACCAGTTATAATCACATCGACTACACGGCAAGAGCGTTGGAATCCTTTTACTCTACGATTAATAATAAGATTGATCATGAGTTATGGTTGATGGATGACAACTCATCCGAAGATATTGAGAACATTTACAATAAATATAAAAAACATGGTTTAAAATTCTTTAAAAATAAAACCAACGCGGGATTGACAAGTTTATGGAATAAGGCATTTGAATTAAATAAAGATAAAGACTATTTGATAATCTGTAACAACGATGTCATTTTCTCCAATCATTGGGCGGATAATCTGATCGATGCATTGAGAAATTCAATTTATTTCTCCGTGGCGGTGCCTGTTACAAACGCGCCCGGACACATATCCGCGCAACACATCTCCAATTTTGTTAAAAATTATATTCCCACGGATAACCAAAATGAAATAAATTTAATATCCGAAGAAATAAAAGACCCAACTCCGCTAAAAATAAAAAAAGGAAATGGATTTTGCCTGGCTATTAAAGTTTCCTTACTTTCCCGAAAATTAATAGAAGGGGTCCCTTTTAATAATAAATTTCCTCTTTACGGCGGGGAAGATGAATTCTTTTCACGGGTCAAACCGAGAACCATGATCGTGCCCGACAGCTTTGTATTTCATTATAAACACATAAGCGTTGCCAGCAATTATTTCCCCGAACAAGAATATCGTTGATTTTTGTCATTGCCATCCCCTCGAACTTTGAACTTTGAACTCAGAACTTAGAACAGTCTTTCTCTTTTTCCCTTGCAATATCTTCAAGATTTTGTAATATTTGACGCACATCACGCATCATCAGTAATGTTAACTGGAAATTGAAAAGTTGTATTTTACGACCTGAACACAATTGCTACTGATTTGCTGTTTCTTTGTGCAGGCGCTTTGATTGATAGGGAGTGATGAATGCCGGAACAACCATACTCGGTTACGCGGAAAACCCTGGGCCTGATCCTGCTGGTGACGTTTTACACGGCCGGATACCTTGGCATCAATTGGATCAACTGCTATCAGAATCATTACTATGATGTTTCCCTCTGGTTTGAAAAGGATATCCCTTTTGTCCCCTCCATGATTATAGGTTATTCGTTAGTATTCGTTCTTATCGCGCTTCTGTTCCTGGTCATCGATAACATGCCTGATTACTGGGACATGTGCATTCGATTTTTCAACATGTCCCTGCTGTGTTTCATCATTTTTCTGATATTCCCCGTGCGGATGAATTTACGGCCGGAAATGACCATGACCGATAACTGGATAAACGAGCTCGTCTGTTTTTACTTCTGGCTTGATCATCCGTATAATCTGTTCCCGTCCATGCACCTGTCGGCGTCTTTTTTTGCCGCGTTTTACTGCATGCGCAAGGGGCCGATCATCGGTTGGATCGCGATGATCATGGCGATAACTGTCGGCGTATCCGTGGTGTTGCTCAAACAGCATTATATCATGGATGTCGTGGCCGGTTTTATTGTGGGGTGGGGCAGCTCATTTTTTTCAATGAAAAAAATAAAATCCCGATTCCTCGAGCGCATACGCGCTTAGTCGTTATAATAAAGAAGATGCTTGATTGAATGCGGCAAATAGTTTATAATTGAATAAAAATGAAGAGGTTGAATTATGGGCAAAACAATAACATTGAGAATAGATGACGATACCTATGATATCTTCAAAACAGCGGCGCAGGCACAGCGGCGGACAATATCAAATTTCATCGAATATGCCACCATTTCTCATGTGACAGAAGAAGCATTTGTTGATGATCATGAAATGACCGCAATAATGAAGGACAAGGAACTGGTTTCATCATTAAGGAAAGCTAAAGAAGATATTAAAAAGGGGAAATATCGAATTGTTAAATAGATTTGAAATTGCGGAGACAGAAACATTTCAGCGTTCCATTTCTAAAAAAGAATTCGTTAAGATTTATAATAAAATAAAGACATACGTTTATCCCCAATTAAGAATCAATCCTTTCTTTGGCAATAATATCAAGAAACTAAAAGGTGAATTTAAAGATGTTTACCGGTATCGAATCGGCGAATATCGTTTATTTTATCAGGTTGATGAAAAAAAAATATTGATTTTCATCATGGATATAGCGAAGAGGAAAGACGCCTATTAACATTACCCGTTCAGCCTTCAGCCCTCACCCATTCACCATTCACTTTTCACTGTTTCAACTTAGAACGTTGAACATTCTTTTCCTTTCCCCATCCCCTATCAACTATTCACTATTCACATTTCACTTACCAAAGCGTATCGGGGTTGACACCTTAAACATTAGAGAGTATATAAGCATCACGCATCATCAGAAAAGTTTAAATGTTAACCGAGTGGTGAGAACTGATATTTCAAAACCCGACCCTTATTATTTTATTTTCATAGAATAAATATAAAATAATTATTAGAGGAGAATAACCACATGGAAGGAATAATTAAGGCTATAGGCTGGCCACATGTAGCTTTTTTGTTTGCCGTGTTTTTTATGCTTTTATTCAGAAAGCCATTATTGGGATTAATCCCTCGCATTACGTCAATTGATAAAAACGGAATAAAAGCATTACAGACACCAGAAGCACAACGAGAGGAGCAAAAAAAGGAGTCAGTCCAAAAGCTACTGCTTGCGATTGGAGACTCAATCGTACTTCAGGATATAGAAAGCCGTATCAAAACAGAACTGAGTGAGAAGGGTTTAGAAACCAATGGCGATACAATAAAAGTCTTAATAAAGCACTTGGCGGGAACAAGAGTTCTTTTGGAGTTTGAGCAGATTCATAATCTAATCTTTGGCAGCCAGATTTTTCTGCTAAAAAAATTAAACGAAGTAGCTGGTCAGGGCAAACCTATTGAATTTGTAGCAAACTATTTTAAGAATGTAAAAGTTCTTTTCCCAGAACAGTTTGGCGATTGGTCATTAGAGCAATACATATCTTTCCTCACGGGGCGCTTGCTTCTTACTACCAAAGAAAATATTTATCACATAACAAACTTGGGTGTGGAGTACCTAACATGGATGATAAGAAATGGCAAAAGAGAGGATAATCCATTATGAGCGAACGACAATAATTGTGATAAAATTATATTAGGATCAGCGCCCTATTTCCACATTTGAAAGAAATACTGAAATAGATTGCCACGCCAGCCAAGGGCTGACTCGCAATGATAATATCACAGCGGGAATGACAAGTGTCTTTGAGCGCCCCTATTTCTTCGCGGGCAGGAAGTGTTTAAATCCGTTTTTAATGATTTCGCTGAAATGGTAAGTTAAATCATCGAGCGACATTTTTATTTTATGATTAAACCAATCCTGATACAGGCCGGCAAAACCGGAAGCATATAAATTGACACAAACCATAAACTGATCTCTGTCTTTAATAAGCGACATCTTTTTTTCGTCATTCATTATTTTGTCTATAAAAAGGGTTTTTAGTTTGTCCATAAAGGACAGGGAGAGCTGTGAATTAATCAACACCCGGTAAAATTCCAGATCTTTTTCCAGAAAACGCGCGATATTCGTAAGAAACGGCAAAGGATTTTCAATCATTCTGGTGTCTTTAAATTCATCAAGATATTCAAATAATGCCGTTATGATCTCGTTTGCGATTTGGTCCGAAACGGCGTTTACATTCTGGTAATGGGCATAAAAGGTGCCTCGATTAATATCCGCCCTGGTGACAATATCCATGACGGTAATTTTGTCGATATCCTTTTCCTTCGTTAAATCCACGTAGGCCTGCTTGATTAATTTTCTGGATCGAATAGCGTTACGGTACTCCGTCTTTGCGCGTACAACCTTTCTACTCATTGTATTTTCCCTGTAAAATATTTGTTCAAAGTCGGACAATACAGCAAAATATGTTCAATATTGGACAACATGGCAAAATGTTGACTATTGACTAGAACACAAGTGCACTATATTATACTTATGTTCAAAATTCAACATTTGTTTGATTTTGATAAAAAAATATTTGAACCCTCTGCCTGAATAACTTTTAGGCAACGCTGGAACACTTACCCCTCAAGTATAATCCAGCGCTTTCTCGATTTACCCCTCCTAGGGGGAGGGAGAATTTAATTTCTCCCTCCCACCATCCTGCCGACGCAATAAAGTTGCCGAATTAGCGAGCCGGTGCAACCGTCTGCCTGATTATCAAGATGCATTTCTCCCCATGGTGGGTAATCAATCCTCATCTTTCCCATTTATCGGTAAAATAATTGTAGCCGTATTTTAGAAAAAATATTAATATATTATTTCAAATTTACCGATACTTATGATTAATGCTGGTATGCAATTTGCGAATTTGTCAGACAAATAACATGGAGGTAATCAATCATGAAAAAATCTTTGTGGCTTCCGGTCCTGGTCATGTGGCTTTTGCCCGTTTTCGTATTTGCCGCTTCCGAACCTTATCCATTGATTCAAACCGATAAAGATACATATGCTTATGGCGAAGAAGTAAGAGTGCATTTCAGCAATGCGCCGGGCTATTCGGGCGATTGGATATGCATCGCACGGCAAGGTTCGCCGGATACTGACGCCGGTGATTATAAGTACATGTCTAATGGACTTGTGGAAGGTGTGATGATTTTCAAATCTCCGTTACCGGGAAACTACGAGGTACGGGCCTACTATAGCTACAGCCCTTTCCGCTACACAGTAACAGCACGTTATCCTTTCACGGTAACACCGGAAGAATACGGCGACATCGATGGAGGATATGAAGCTCCGATTACGTATGGCGAGCCCTGTTATTATCCACCGCCGATCGCTGTCGCATTCGCGTTCGATTATTTTACGTATGAACTTTCCGGCGGGTATGTGGATATCGTTTTCTGGAGAGGCGGGCATCCGTATCATCGCAGACCGTGGCATGATCACGGAAGACGGGTTACTCCGGATTACATTCATTCCGGTCAGTGGCATCACAAAATTTCCGGAGACGATTTATCGCGTCATCGCGATAAACTTAAGGAACATAATAATATCGTTCACCCCGATTCCTATTATGGAATAAAACCGGGGCATCAGGTGAAGACAGGCCAAAATTATCAAGTGACGGGGGAAAAGCCGCAGTCTGGGAATAAGCAAATTCCTAGAGTGTTTCAGCCCAGGCAGTGGAAACGGAAATCATCGCAGCAGACTCCGAAAAGCCGGGTGTGGGGACAGCCGTCTTCGCAGACAGAGCATAAAACGGGTTCTAGCCGGGGACAGTCTCAGGATAAAGAAAAGCATTCGGGAGAGTCATCCAGTCAGACAAATTATAAAACAGATTCTAATCGGGAAGCGTCTGGTGAGACAGATAACCACGCGCAATCGGGATGGGGAGGCAATTCCGGAGGCAGTTCATCCTCGCAATCGGGAGGGGGAGGACAATCAGATAATCATGGATGGGGCGGAAATTCGGGGGGCGGTTCATCCGGTTCATCAGGACAATCTCAGGGATCGTCGTGGGATAATCACAGTAACAAAAAGGGGCATTGGTAAAACCGTTGGGGCCGGTTTAATCTTATAGATTGAATCGGAATATTTAATGTTTAGTACAAAAGCAGCTGGTTCAGTCATTCTGATTGAACCAGCTGCTTTTGTCTTATCATCTGTTGAAGGCAAGTATAGCTCGAACCGGAATCTTGAGCTAATAGCCGCCTGCATGGATTTGTGTGGTGTCTGAGTTTTTGCCGGAAAATGTCAAGCAGAATTAATTTAAGTTTGATTTTAAAGAGTTTTATTACAAAACGACTCGCAGGAGTCGCCATATTTTGCAATAAAATCGCCTTCTAATTGTTTTGCTATTTTAATTGCTAATTATTTTGCTTTTTTTATTGACAAAATAAAAAGCAAGGTATATCTTATAGCCGGATGATCGAAGGAATCATACGGAAGAAAGGTTCGCACAATCAGGACAGGTCAACAGAAGGAGGACACAATGAGAGAAATAAATGTATTGATGGTACAGCCGAAGACTCCGCAAACGTTCTGGAGCCATGAAAGCGCGCTTAAGGCAGCCGGATTCAAGGCGGTCATGCCGCCCCTGGGGTTGATGACCGTCGCGGCCATGCTTCCGGATAATTATAAAGTCAAATTGATCGATATGAATGTGAGCGATCTCGATATCAGCGACATCGAGTGGAGCGAAATGGTTTTTCTCACGGGCATGTGGATTCACCGGGAATCGTTTTTAAAGGTCCTCAACATGTGCCATGAACGCGGGAAAACGATTGTTGCCGGAGGCCCCTTTGTCCAATCGGCTTACGGCCGGCCAAGTGATTTTATGGAATCGGACAAGATCGATCATCTGATTCTTTATGAGGCTGAAAACAACCTTCCCCAGTTTCTGAAGGACTACGAGTGGAGAGCGGCAAGAAAAGTATATGACAACAAGGAAAAGCCCGGCCTCGACCTCACTCCGTCGCCGCGCTTTGATCTGATAAATCCAAACGACTATGCTTCCATGGCGCTTCAGTTTTCCCGCGGATGCCCGTTCAACTGCGAATTCTGCGATATCGTCCAGATGTTCGGCCGCGTTCCGCGCACCAAGTCGCCCGGGCAATTCATGCGCGAGGTCGAAGACCTTTACGCGACCGGTTACCGCGGACGCCTGTTTATCGTGGACGACAATTTCATCGCCAACAGAAAGGCCGTGAAGGAAATGCTCAAACTTCTGGCACTCTGGCAGGAAGAGCACGACTATCCGTATTTGCTGTTCACCGAAGCGAGCATCGATCTGGCCAAGGATGACGAGCTTCTGGATTTAATGACGAGATCGGGATTCACGTCCGTATTTGTCGGCATCGAGTCGCCGGACAGCGCGACGCTGCGCGCCGCCAACAAAAATCAGAACGCAGCCTGCGACATGAATGAAGCCATTGAGAAGATACAGCGCGCAGGCATTGAGGTAATGGCCGGATTTATCCTGGGTTTCGATACTGATAAAGATGACGCGTTCGACCGCCAACTGGCATTTATACGGAACAATGGCATTCCCCAGAGCATGGTGGGACTGCTTGCCGCCATGCCGAACACCGACCTTTTCAAACGGCTGGAAAAGGAAGGCCGGATCATCAGACAAGACAATCCGCACAGCGGCGATAACGTCGATACCGTGCTCAACTTCGTGCCCGTCATGCCGGCAGGAAAACTGGTTGAAGGATACAAACGGGTGATCGCGGAAACTTACGCGCCCAAAAATTATTTCGCGCGCGCGGAAACGCTCATCAGCAGGCTGCCTGATCTGAAAATAACAAAGCTTCGCGGGGCGGAGCCGTGGAAAAAGAAACTGGCAAAATCAAAATTGACCAATTATCCCAACAAGGTGAAAATGATGCTGGAACTGGGAAAGCTTTTCTTCTCTGATTTCGGTATTCAGGCGTTATGGTTTATTATCAGGACATCGAGGTTCGGCCTGCTTGCCCTGCCCGCCGCGATAGAACTGGTTTTCCGTGGACGCCATTACGTCAATGTCGCCGGAAGAATCGCGCACACGAAACCGCAACCGGCGATAATCGAGGCGAAACGCAAATCCGTGCCGTTGGTTATGAAACCGGCAACTGTTTTGAGTAAATAGAAAAAAGACAATTTGTTTCTCAATATTCGCCTGTATTCCCCGGGACTCGCCTTGGGGAACGCAGGCGAATGGAAGGCCGCTCCGGCCTTCTCTTTTTTTAAATTCCGAACAACACCCGGGTAATCTCCAGAACGGAGATACTCTCCAATTCAAGCGCCGCATTTTAATTTTCATGACTGCCCGATGGCTGTTTTAATGTCCGGCGCTGCTGCGAAATCATGTTGCTTTCTGAAAAAACAATGTTAAATTAATAAAAAAGGTGTCCATTTTTCAGGGACAGATCATAGTAATGAAACACAATTATAGAGGGATAAATTATGATCACATACACAGAAAAGCAAATTGAAGAGTTGGATAAATTTTACAAACATCCGCGAAATCTCGTCGATTTGTTTGAAGACACGGCGGCCAAATGGGGTGATCGAAACGCCATCGGAACAAAAAATCTTACAACGAAACAGTACGAATGGATAACCTACAAACATCTCGCTGAAAGAATAAATAACGCCAGAGGCGGCCTTCACCAGTTGGGCGTAAGCAAGGGTGACGCGATAGGAGTTATCATCGGAAACTCCGTCGAATGGTATGTGTTGGAAAACGCGTCACACGGGCTGGGCGCAATGTTTGTGCCGATGTATGAAAAAGAATTAATGAAGATATGGCAATACATTATAAAGGACAGCGGGCTAAAATATCTTTTTGTCAAGGATGAAAAACTTTTTGAAAAGATAAAACATTTTAAAGATGAAATCGAAAATTTAAAAGAGATCTTCATCATCTCCGGCGAAGGCCCAAACAGCCTCAAGGCGCTGGAAGAAATCGGAGCCAAAAATCCGGTCAAATCGTATAAGCCTCATTGGTCGGAGCCGGCGGATTTGATTTATACTTCCGGAACTACCGGAGATCCCAAAGGCGTGCTTCTTTCGCACGGCAATCTTTCGGCATGCTCTCAAGCCGGTTATCACATATTTCCTGTTCTTAATGAAAATTTCACCTCTCTGGCAATACTTCCCTGGGCGCACAGCTACGGGCTGAGCGCGGAGCTGCACAATTTTATGCAGTTCGGCGGAGCTATCGCGCTGATGGAATCGGTCGACACACTGGCGGAAGATTTTCTAAAGATCAAACCTACATATCTCATCGCGGTGCCCAAGGTTTTTAATAGAATCTACGACGGGATTCAGGCGAAAATGCACGAAGAGGGCGGACTTAAAAAGATGCTTTTCGATATGACTTGCCGCGAGGCGGTAAAATGCAGGGGCAAGGCGAACAAATCCCTGAAATTTAAAATACTCGATAAAATCGTGTTTTCAAAAATCAGGGAACGATTCGGAGGAAGGCTGACAGGCGTTCTTACGGCCAGCGCGGTAATGAATCCCGAGATAGCAATGTTCTTTGCGGATCTGGGCATACCCACTTACGACGCCTACGGGTTAACCGAAACCTCACCCGCGATTACAATGAATTCGCCGCTTCTGGGGAACCGGTATGGATCAGTCGGCAAATGTGTGGAAAATATGCATGTAAAAATTGACAGGTCCATCGCTGATGATGAAAGCGGTGATGGAGAAATTATCGCTTACGGCGCTCATGTGATGATGGGATATCACAACAAGCCGGATCAGACCGCGCAAATCATGATGAAGGACACTTGGAACGGATTTCCCGGAATTCGCACCGGCGATCAGGGCCACCTGACCGACGACGGTTTTCTCTACATTACCGGCAGATTTAAAGATGAATATAAACTTTCCAACGGCAAATACATTCACCCTGAATCCATGGAAACCGACATCAAGCTTGTACATAACATTGCCAATGCTTTTGTATGGGGCGAAGGCAAGGCGTACAACATCGCCATCATCGTTCCTGATTTCGCTACAATGAAAAAGGATGACCGGATCGCGAAATGGGCGCAGGGCGTCCCCGAGGAAGTGGTCAAGGATAAAAATATCCAGGAATTTTTAACAGAAGAAATTAAAAGACATCTTAAAAAATCATATGGCGGATACGAAATACCTCAAAAGTTCGTATATGCCACCGAAGATTTTACTCTGGAAAACGGATTAGTCACTCAGACTATGAAACTTAAGCGCAAAGAGGCTCAGAAGATTTATGCAAAGGAAATAGAAAAACTGTATTAAGAATGCGGAGGATAGTTTTAATCGTTTATGAAAACACTGATTCTGACAAGACATGATGTTGAAAAGATACTGACGCCAATGGTGGCTAATGAAACGGTCGAAAAGGCTTTCCGGGCATACAGTCTGGGGTTTACTCAGATGCCGCCCAAAAGCTATTTGTATTTCCCGAAGGGCGATCTGCGATCCATGCCGGCATATATTTCCGGTGAAGGTTTTGACATTGCCGGCGTAAAATGCGTCAATGTCCACCCGCAAAATGCGGCGCGCCAAATGCCCAGTGTCATGGCTGTCATTATTCTGAATGATCCGCAGACAGGCTTTCCGCTGGCTATCATGGACGGCACCTACCTGACTTGCCTGCGCACCGGCGCGGCCGGAGCCGTAGCGGCAAAATATCTCAGCCGGAAAGATTCGCAAGTCGCGGCCTTCGTCGGTTGCGGCGCTCAGGCGCGCGCTCAGTTGTCGTGCCTGCTGAAGGTTCGCGATATCCGGAAGATAAAAATATGGCAATTTCCAAAGGACAGGGAGTGCGCTCAAAATTTCAGACAGTGGGCGCGGAAGACCTGTAAATTGGAAACCCATGTGTCTCCCCACATTGATGCTGTGACAATGAATTCCGATATTGTCATTGCCACAACGCCATCCCGCGCTCCCCTGGTGAATTGTGTTACTCCCGGAACTCACATCAATGCTATCGGCGCGGACGCGCCGGGAAAACAGGAGATTAATCCGGAAATATTAAAACATGCCAAAGTGGTGGTTGATGACTGGATGCAGGCTTCCCACAGTGGTGAGATTAATGTGCCCTTAAGCCAAAAGCGGATAACGAAAAGGGATGTGCACGCGCTGCTGGGTGACATCGTGGTTGGAAAAAAGCGAGGAAGAACATCCGCCAAAGAGATAACTCTTTTCGATGCGACCGGGCTGGCCATCGAGGATATTTCCTGCGCTGATATCGTTTATAAGGCGGTCAGAAGCAGGCGCGGTATTAAAAGCGCTAATTTATTTTAGCCGGCAATAGAAAATAGTTGTGTGGTCTTAATCCGAAATCCGGAATTCCGGGGACGCTATGCCGGTTTGCTTCTAAAAAAGGGAAGTAAAAGCTAACTCTCGCCTCTGCTTATATTATGTTTTTGACAAAAAGAAGTTCTTCATATATTTTCCCCTCAGAAAAATATGATACATAAATGATGGATGGTTTTAATAATTTGGCAAAGACGCTTTTAATTTTATTTTTAGTTTTATTCCTGGGCCGGATAATCCTGCGATTTATTTTACAGCAATTCAACATCAGGCATTTGCGTGATCACGGCAAAGAAATTCCGCCGGTTTTTCAGGGCGTGATTGATGAAGCAACTCTGGCGAAAATGGTGGACTACACTTATGACAACTCGCGTCTGGAGACCAAGGAAAATTTAGTCGAGGATATTCTGGAGCTTGCCATATTGTTTCTTTTCCTGCCGGTGCTCGTTGGGAAACTGGCCGCATTACCATTGCACATCATCTGGCAGGCGCTGATTTTTTTCGGAGTGCTGGCGGTAATCGGCGGTGTGGCCGGACTTCCTTTTGATCTTTACGATACTTTTGTTCTGGAACGCAAATATGGTTTTTCCACAATCACCTGGAAACTGTGGCTCGCCGATTTAATCAAGTCTGTGATTATTTCCGCTATCCTGATGGGGATAATGCTTTCCGCCTTTATGGCTTTTATTCTTTACTTGCCGAAAAGCTGGTGGTTCTGGGCCTGGGTATTTTTTACTTCTTTTGAAGTTATGCTGATGTGGCTTTATCCGGTTATTATCGCTCCGCTCTTTAATAAATATGAACCGATTAAGGATGAAGCGTTGAAAGAAAAAATCACGTTATTGCTTACAAAAGCCGGCTTGAAGGCCAAAGGAATTTTTCAGGTTGACGAGGGCAAACGCTCCAAACACACCAATGCCTATTTTACCGGCATCGGCAAGACCAAGCGCATCGTTCTGTTTGATACACTGCTGGCCTCGCATTCGCACGAAGAAATACTGGCGGTGCTTGCGCATGAAATCGGCCACTGGAAAAAGAAACATATTTTAAAGCAACTTGTTTTTATGATTGCCGCGTCTCTTGTTGGTCTTTATCTTGTTTATCTGATCGTGAACTGGCCGCCGCTATACAGTACATTTGGACTGAAGCAAACGCCTGTTTACGCCGGGTTGCTTTTAGTCTCGGTTTATTTGAGTTGCATCGGATTTTTCTTCAGTCCCATTGGCGCAATCATTTCACGACGGTATGAACGTGAAGCCGATAATATGGCGCATGACCTTACCGGAACTTCCGAACCCATGATCAACGCCCTCAAGCGACTGGCCAAAGATAATTTGAGCAATCTGCATCCGCATCCCGGGTATGTCTGGTTTTATTATTCCCATCCGCCTTTGCTGGAAAGAATTGGATATTTAAAAGCAATGGATAAAAAAACTGCCTATCCTTGAAAAGACAGGCATTACTCAATTAAGACTTGTCTCGTTTGTTGATTACATCTATAAAGTTTTAGTAGGAAGAAGTAGTAAGAATTGAGTATTGCTGCTTGTAATCTTGTTTTTTACAGGACAGGTTTATCTATCTTCTGTAAGTTGATATCCTTTCTCCCGAAATAATTTTAGACAGATGTTCGCAACAACATCATCATAAAGGATTCCCTTATTTTTTTCGATCTCTTCAAGAGCCGCTTCAATACCCAAGGTAGGACGATAGGGACGGTGCGAGGCCATGGCCTCCACAACATCGGCAACAGCAATAATCCGCGCCTCCAGGATAATTTCATCCCCTTTCAGTCTTCTGGGATAACCGGTGCCGTTCATCCGCTCATGATGTTGATAGACTATTTCCGCCAGCGGCCATGGCGATTCCACATCTTTCAGCATCTCATATCCATGCTGAGAGTGTTCTTTAATCAAAGCAAATTCATTCTCCGTCAACTTGGTAGGCTTGGACAATATCTCCCCGGGAATGGATAATTTCCCGATGTCGTGGATGGAACCGGACATGCGGATTCCTTCTATTGTGTGCTGAGGAAGTCCCATCTCCGTGGCAATAGAGCGGGCAAGGTCCGCAACACGTAACTGATGACCGGCTGTATAGGGGTCTTTCATTTCCACTGCAGATACCATGACCTGAATAGTTATGCCAAAAGCTTTTCTGAGGCTGTCGAGAGTTTGCTGGAGTTCTGTATTCATCAGATTTTGCTCGGTGATATCCAGTACAATCCCGTCAAAAACCAGTTGATCTTTATAGCGCGTCGGCGTTGACAGTCCCTGAAACCAGATCAGTTCGCCCGACTGTGTGTATATTCTACCTATAAAGTTCCAGGCAGTTCTGTTTTTCACAGCGAGTTCAATAGATTTCAGAAATCTTTTCCTGTCTTTCTCGTGAACATGAGAAACGAAGTATGAAAACATTTCAATCGGGCCGCTTGTTTCGCCGAAAAAATCCGTCAGGTGTCCGCTGGCATAGCTTATTCCGTATTCGCCACTGTCTTTTGCGTAGAACCGGTAAATAAATCCTGGTATGTTTTGGGTGATGCCGCGCAGGTGTTCCTCGTTTTCCCGCAGGATTATTTCCGTCTGCTTCCTCTCACTGATATCCCGGCACACATTAACAATTTCAAAAGGTGTTCCGTCTTCATTCCGCAGGACGTCTCCATTCACATCTATGGGAATTCTGCTGCCGTCTTTCTTCAGCAGGAGGTATTCTTTGGGCGTTCCAAGGCGGTCTAACATCAGCTCGAAGCCGCGTTTTGCTCTTTCACGATCTTCAGGAGCAATGAACTCGAGCAGGTTGTGGCCCATTATTTCCTCCCTTCTGTATCCGCTCATCTGCATGGTATAATCATTTACAAAAAGGAGTTTTCCCTCCAGGTCAGTTCGGGCAATGATATCAGGTATGGTATTGATCAGGTTGGTGAATAATCGCTCGCTCTGCCGCAAGGCTTCCTCCGTTTGTCTATGCCTGTCTCTGGCTTTTGATTCTTTTAATTCCCTGGCTATTGCAGGACAAAGGCGGGAGACGTTGTCCTGCATGATATAATCCTGGGCGCCCAGGCGCATGCACTCCACGGCTGTTTCTTCGCCGATGGTTCCGGATATAACAATGACGGGGATGTCTATACCTGATTCTTTTAATAATGAAATGGCTGAGGGAGCGCTGAAATCAGGCATTTTGTAATCGCAAAGAATAATATTCCACTGCTTCTCTTCAAGGTTTTTTTTCATTGCGGCGGCGGTTTCTACCCGTTCATACACCGGATGGTATCCACCTTTTTTGAGTATACGGACCAAAAGGAGAGCATCATCTTCTGAATCTTCAACAATTAATACGTGAAGGGATTTATCAACCATAAAATTGCTTCCTAATGAATTAACGATCAATTAGAGTCTAGCATAAAATTTAAAATTGAGAAACTGTGGATTACAGGAAAAAAGTTTAATGAGAAATCAACAAAAACACAAGAAATTAGTTAAAACAACGAGAAGGATATAAAAGCTATATTGACGCTTAATAAGAAAAAACTTAAATTTTACTTGTAAGCAGTGAGACGCCCAGGAAATATATATAAAATTTTATATTGTGTCCCTGGAAATCAGACGTTTCTTCAGTAAGCGCTTCCCGGAGTTTCAATGATACTGTACCCTACAAGCTCTCCTTTGCTGTTGAAGATTTTACAGATACCTTCCCAGTAATCCTGTATCATGGCCGGATTATACTGGTCTTCAACGATGGGGACTATCTCATATTCCTTTTCTTTAAACGGAACGGTAACGCTCCATCCGAGTCCGATCTTTTTACCGTTGAATTTTTCAAATTTCTTTACACTATAGGTGTAATTATCAAAGCTGACGAAGTTCCCTTTCTTGTCAATATATGTTCCTTCCTTGCTCCCTGTTTTGGGAAAGGGGAAAAGCATGATTTCCTCATCATCAAAAAATCTGAAGGAAAACCATTCCCAGCCCAGTTCGCTGAACTTTCCCCACTGCCGGTCAAACCATGCCTTGCCATTTCCATCGATCTTTATCCAGTTGCCGCTTTTGTCCTTGAACTCGATCTCTCCCTTTGTTTTGATATTGGTAAAGGAATAGTAAAAACTTCTTTCCTTCGGTTTGTCGGGATGTCCCATGACAATGATGCCGTCTTTCCCGTGCCACGTTGCATCCTTTGTAGGGACGCCTTCAATATTCATTTTAAGCTTGTCGCTTTTGCCCACTATTTTAATCAGTTGATTATCGAGGCACATCATGCTGTCTTTAAAAACGGCGCATCGTGCGTCGGCATAGACATCATCGGAGCGAAACTTAATCTTTTCAGAAAAAACGTGCTGCCCGGTTGAACAGTCCGTGAAAGACAAATGAAGAGCATACCCTTCGATAAGAGAGACTACGTTATGGATCAGATACCCTTTGAATATCGTAATTTGATAAAGATACAGCTTGTCGTTCTGATCGGATGCGTACCCGGTAAGATACCACCACTCTCCTCCGTCATCATGGGGAGACCATTCGTAAGCCGCGTCTTTATGAGTGCTGTTGTTGTAGGGGATGTATACTGATTTATTAAAACATCCTGACAAAACGATGCTGACAACCACGAAAAAAAGTATTTTCTTCAAATGAGCCTCCTTATCTCGGCGGGTGAAAATATATCAATATAGATTTTGAGTGTCAAAGTATTTTGACAAAAAATAAAAGGATTGCCGCGTTGACGCAGCAATCCTTGAAATTATAAATCGCGGCTGGATTCCCGCCTTCGCGGGAATGACAAACTCTTCTGGGCTGTTCAAAAATGCTTAGATGCGAGGCACGCAAAAAGCCGCACCGCGAGGCGTATATGAAAATACGTTGAGCGGTGCGGCTTGCAGCGTAACAAAACAGATGAGTGTTTTTCAACAGCCCTAGTTTATTTCTTTCCGTAGCCGATGGTTTTAGCGGCATCAGCGATAACACCAAGCACGGAAGGATCGTCAATTGTGGAAGGCACCACATAATCCTTGCCGTCAACTATTTTGCGCATGGTGCTGCGCAGGGTCTTGCCTGATCTTGTTTTCGGCAGAGCCTTGACTACTGCGGCTTCTTTGAAGCAGGCCAGCGCGCCGAGCTCCGATCGAACCATCTGGACAAGTTCTTTGACGATTTCTTTGGGATCACGATCTACGCCAGCCTTCAGCACGACGAATCCCACGGGAACCTGACCTTTTAATTGATCCTCCGCTCCGAAAACAGCGCATTCCGCCACGTCCTTATGTTTAGAGACGATTTCTTCCATCGCGCCGGTGGACAAGCGATGCCCCGCGACGTTGATGACATCGTCAATGCGTCCCATGATGAAGATGTAGCCGTCTTCATCAAATCGTCCGCCGTCGCCGGTTACATAATAGCCCGGTCTTTCCGTGACGTATTCCAGATAACGTTTGTCATCCTGCCATAATGTGGGCAGGCATCCGGGGGGCAGGGGAAGCTTGATTACAACAGAGCCTTCTTCACCGTTGGGAAGCTGGTTTCCGTCAGTATCAAGAATCTGTACGTTATATCCGGGAACAGGTTTTGTCGGCGAGCCCGCCTTGATCGGAAATGGCTCAACTCCCATGCAGTTGGCCGCGATGGGCCAGCCGGTTTCCGTCTGCCACCAATGATCAACCACGGGAATCTTCAGCATGTCGCTTGCCCAGTGATAAGTGTCAGGATCGAGGCGTTCACCCGCGAGGAACAGATATCTGAGACACTTGATATCGTATTTTTTCAGATAGTCGCCTGCTGGGTCTTCTTTCTTGATAGCGCGGAAAGCAGTGGGGGCCGTGAACAAAACGGATACGCCGTGCTGAGAAATAACGCGCCAGAAAGCGCCTGGGTCCGGCGTGCCGATAGGTTTGCCTTCATAAACTATGGTGGTGCAGCCGTAAAGAAGCGGAGCGTAAACAATATAGGAATGTCCGACAACCCAGCCGACATCAGATGCGGCCCAGAAAACTTCGCCCGGCTTTACATTATAAATATTTTTCATGGACCATTTCAGTGCTACGGCATGGCCGCCGTTATCACGCACGACGCCTTTGGGTTTGCCCGTTGTTCCTGATGTGTAAAGAATATAGAGAGGATCTGTCGCGGCGACCGATACACAGGGCACTGCCTTGGCGTCTTTCATCAGCGCGTTCCAATCCAGATCGCGCGGCGCTGCCAATTCCGCCTGTACCTGAGGGCGTTGGTAAATGACGCATTTCCCCGGTTTATGAGATGCTATTTTTATGGCCTCGTCGAGAAGCGGTTTGTAGGGAATGGTCTTTTTTCCTTCGATGCCGCAGGATGCGGAAATCATAACTTTGGGTTTGGCGTCATCAATGCGGATGGCCAGTTCGTTGGGAGCGAATCCGCCGAAGACAACGGAATGAACCGCGCCAATTCGGGCGCAGGAAAGCATGGCAACCAGGGCCTCCGGTATCATGGGCATATAAATAATTACAGTATCGCCTTTTTTAACGCCCAGAGAACCGAGAGCTCCGGCAAATTTTGAAACCCTTTCCAGCAATTCCTTGTAGGTAATTTTTTGCACGGTATTTGTCACGGGGCTGTCATAGATAATTGCTGTCTGGTCTCCCCGTCCCGATTCAACCTGATAGTCCAGAGCGTTATAACAGGTATTTAATTCTCCTCCGGCAAACCAGCTGTAAAAAGGCTTTTTGCTGTCATCGAGAACTTTGTCCCATTTTTTGTTCCAAATAACGTCCTGTGCCGCCCCTCCCCAGAAAATATCCGGCTGATTAATGGATTGAGAATAGATTTTATTGTACTTTAATTGATCGGTCATATTCGTTCCTTTTTGTATGGATTTTGTATGCACATATCAGATTGAAATTCATTTTGTCAAAGGCAAAGATGAATTTGTAAAAAAAGAGGCACGGCTCTTTTTTTTTAGAGCCGTGCCTCATGACCGACTGGTAAAGAATTTTCCTTCACCAGGGAAAAACAGGAAAATTTATTTCATGTTTTTGAAGGAGCCGTCCACGATTTCGGGTTCGGGTTTGAAAATTTTCAGGCCGAAACGGGAGTGCAGTTTATTGAGCGTATCCGCAATCTGTGCGGGTTCCATACCGGCGCCAAAAGCGAACGGGCCGGCAAACGCTCTCATGCAGTGGACCATGCCCAGGTCGATGTCGGCAGCGGATGCCGCAATCTTCTCTTTGTAAACTCGCACGGCTTCATTGATCTGAATGGACAGAAAATCCAACGGACCGAATTCCTGAGATTCTACGGACATGTCGATCTTGGCCTTGCCGCCTTCCCAGGTGTAAATTCCCTGGCCGCTCTTCATGCCGAGTTTCTTGCTGTCCAGCAGGTTTTGAAGGACTTTGCCGGGTTTGAATTCCGGAGAAAGCGTCTCGGCATAATACTTGAGGGTATGATAGAAAACGTCAATGCCGACGTAGTCAGCGAGCTCGAAGGGGCCCATGGGCATACCGGCCTTGGCCTTCATGATAGCATCAATCGTGTCCACTTTAATTTTGCCTTCATCCAAAACGGCGCTGATCAGGGCCTGGTTGGGCGCGCCAATGCGGTTTACGATAAAGCCCGGGGCATCCTTGAGTACCTTGATGGGAACCTTACCGATCTTCTTGGTCAGTTCGCACAGCAGGTCTACATTGGCGTCGGTGGTTTTCTTGGCATAAATCACTTCTACCCCTTTCATGACCGGCGCGGGATTGAAGAAATGCATACCGAGAATCCGCTCAGGGTTCTTCCCGGCCGTTGCGATTTCGCTGATGCTCATGGTGGAGGTGTTGGACGCGATCAGCGCATCAGCCGGAGCCGCGGCCGATATTTCAGCACACACCTGTTTCTTCAGAGACATGATTTCCGGAACTGCCTCGATAATCACCTGGACGTCCTTGACCGCCTCGGCGTTGCTTAAAGATGTGGACAAGTTGCCCATTACTTCGGCCTTTTTTTCTGCAGTGAGCTTGCCTTTGCTGACCAGGAAATCGAGGCTCTTGTTGACGGTAGCCATGCCTTTGTCAACAAACTCCTGCTTGATATCCACCATGACAGCCTTGATGCCGGCCTGCGCGCATACCTGGGCGATGCCGTTGCCCATGGCTCCTGAACCGATTACCGCAACTTTCTTGATATCTTCCAATTTCATCGTGATTCTCCTTCCTAATTATTTTTTATTTTATAAGAATTTAGGCAGCAATTCTTTTTCTCGTTTGCGGAGTATAGGTAATTGGATACTTAACTGTCAAGAGAAAAAGGATTAATATTGCATTAATTGTTATACTTTTTTAAAAGCTTTAAAAACCTCAAAAATCTCTGTGGCGCCATAAGGAAATTAAATGAAAGACCTTGATTTTACGAAGGAAATAAAGTTGATTTTTGATGATTGCTTAAATGTCGGGAAAAGAGTATATTATAAGCAAAAGCGGTTATCAAAAACGCCTTATGGTATAGTCAAGGAGGTAGCATTATGAAACAGTTGAGAATATTTTGTTTTGTTTCGTGTATTGTCATGATCTTGTATTCCTTGGCCGTCTTTTCTCCCAATATTTCTATCGCGGGAGAAACACCCAGGCAAAAATGCATTCATTCATGCAAAAGTAATAGACAAACCTGTTTTAATATGAATCCGGACAAAAGACTGTGCGAAGCAGAATTTCAAAAATGCTCCGATGCCTGCAAATCAGAAGACGATTCTTCTAAAACAGAAACACCTGCAAATCAGGAGCCGAAAAACATCCAGCCTTCAAATGAAAAGGGACTGAGATGATTCGTTTCCCGTAGTGGGATGGAACATTCGATAGTTAAAGTAAAACCTCGGTCGCAGTGTGAAAGATTTTACACATGCCTGCAGTATTCATTTAACTTTATTTTCAAATAATATTTTAAAAAACACAACAATTACAAGTCTCTTTAATATTATAAGGCGTTACTGATTAATGGCATGGATTGTGCGTTTAATTAATAAATTTATCATTGTTATTATGTGTATTTTAAGATAGATTTACGTCGCAAGGAAAGTATTGACTCAATGAAGGATAGTAAAAATATAGCAGTTGTTTTTCCCGGACAGGGTTCACAAAAATCCGGCATGGGCAAGGACTTTTATGAACAGATTCCCATATGCTGCCAGACTTTTGAAGAAGCGGGCGATGCTCTTGGATGGGATGTCTCCCGGATGTGTTTTGACGAAGATGAAAGGTTGAATCTTACCGAATACACGCAGCCCTGTATTGTAACGACGGAAATATCTATGCTGCGCGGTCTGTATGAGCGTTACGGGTTCGCGCCTGATTATTTCGGCGGTCATTCTCTGGGCGAGTTTACGGCATTGGTTGCCGCCAACGTGATGCCTCTGGCTGATACAGTAAAAATAGTTCAGACACGCGGCAGATTGATGCAGGAAGCTGTTCCGGTTGGTGTTGGTGGTATGGCAGCGGTTATTTCCGAAGATTTAGATATCAATATGCTTGCGAAAATCATGGAAGGTCTCGCGGCTCAAATCGCCAACATTAATTCCTCCAACCAGGTTGTGATCAGTGGTGAAATCCCTGCGATTGACGAAACGGAAAAAAGGCTTACACAGCAATTTCCCGCGGAAAAAACTTTCCGGTTCATCCGTCTGAATGTCAGCGCTCCGTTTCACAGCCGCTTGATGAAAACAATAGAGGGCCGTTTTGCCGATACGCTGGAAAAATTCGGTAATAATTTAAACGCGCAAAATGCCACCAGGGTAACATCAAATTTCACCGGCGGTTTTCATGCAGACAATGGTGAAGAAGTAAAAAATAATCTTGTTAATCAAATCAGCAATACCGTGAATTGGCGAAAAAATATGCAGGCTTTAGCGTCGAAAGCTGAAGCAATATACGAAGTCGGGCCGGGAAGACCCCTGCGCGATTTTTTCAAAACGATAGGAGTTGCCTGTCAGTCAATTACAGGACTTAACGCTGCTGAAAAGATTTTTAAGGCAACAAATTAATAAAACATCAAGCGATGTATTTTCGCAAAGGAGCAAATATTTTGAACAAAGCAGAAAGTAAAAATACTCCTCTGAAAATTCAGGATAACACTTTCCGTGACGGCCATCAGTCGATTTATGCGACGAGAATGAGGACGGAAGATATGATTCCTATTGCCGAAGAGATGGATAGCTGTGGTTTTCACGCCATGGAAGTCTGGGGAGGCGCGACCTTCGACACCATGCACAGATTTCTGGGCGAAGATCCCTGGATGCGTCCGAAAATTTTGAAAAGATACATAACCAAAACGCCTTTTGCCATGCTGATTCGCGGACAGAATCTTGTAGGCTATCGTCATTACGCCGATGATGTCGTGCGCGCATTTGTGGATAAGGCCTGCGAAATCGGCATTGATGTTTTCCGTTGTTTTGACGCCCTCAACGATTTCCGCAATATGGAATCCTGCGCGGAAAGAATCAAGGCCAACGGCAAACAGTTTCAGGGCGCCGTTTGCTATTCATTGACGGATGTTCGCCTGGGCGGTGATGTTTACAATCTTGAGTATTTTGTCAGGAAAGCGAAAGAGCTTGAGCAGATGGGCGCAGACGCCATCTGCATCAAAGACATGGGCGGTATTCTCTCCCCGTTTGACGCTTATGATCTGGTTACCGCCATCAAGAAAGAAATTAAATTACCGCTGCATTTACATTCCCATTATACCAGCGGCATGGCCTCAATGACATATTTGAAGGCGATAGAGGCCGGCGTTGATGTTGTGGACACATGTCTGGCTCCTTTCGCGCTGAGGACTTCCATGCCCGCCATCGAACCCATCGTCGCGGCCCTGCGGGGAACTGCGCGCGAGACGGGAATGGATTTGCATAAGTTACTGGTACTGGGCGAACACCTGGAAAGTATCGCTCCGAAATATAACAGCCATCTGGCCACGCATAAACTTTCGATTATTGATAACGGAGTTCTGGCTCATCAGATTCCCGGCGGTATGATTTCCAACCTGACCGGTCAGCTCAAAGAAATGAACGCGCTGGACAGACTGGGAGAAATCTATACGGAAGTTGTTCAGACGCGCAAGGATATGGGCTCTCCTCCTCTGGTGACTCCCGTCTCGCAGATTATCGGCGCGCAGGCGGTGCTCAATGTTCTCTTCGGCCGTTACGTGCGTGTTTCCAATCAACTCAAAGATCTTGTTCTGGGGCTGTACGGTAAAACCCCGATGCCGATTGACGCGGAACTGACTAAAAAAATACTGAAGAACTACAAACGGGGGCAGGAGCCTGTTTCAGGAAGACCGGCTGATTACCTCGAACCGGAGATTGAAGCGGCGAAGAAAAGCATGGGCAACCTTGCCCGCAGTGATGAAGATGTGCTGGCATACATTTTATATCCTGCGACGATGACAAAATTCTTGCAGGCCAAGTATGGGATTGAGCCGCCCCGGAAAGCGGGAGAGGAACATTCCCATAAAAAAGGCGCTGCCGCGTAAAAACAGCAACAGAATATAACTCCTTTTTTGAAACGAAATTGTTCTTAAAAGGAGTTGTTTTATAAACTCATTTCTAAAAATGAAGAAAGAAAGGTTTTGTTTATGGATTTTAGTCTCAATGAAAGCCAGTTGTCTTATCTTGATACCGTGCGCAAGTTTGTTAAAAATGAAATAACGCCGCGTATTCTGGAAATGGAAAAAGAACACGTCTTTCCCTGGGACATCATCAACAAAGCCTGGAAAACAGGCCTGATCAATTTAAGCATTCCCGAATCTGTCAAGGGGTATGAAATTGACGCATTTACTTCCGCGCTGATCATCGAAGAGCTTTCCTACGGCGATACGGGTATCTCTACTTCCGCTATGTGCAACGATCTGGCCAATGTCGTTATCGGCCTGCACGGCACGGATGAACAGAAAAATTTATTTCTTAAACCGTTTGTGGAAAAACCAATTCTGGCGTCTTTTTGTCTGACGGAGCCCAACGCCGGTTCGGACAATTCCATGATGACCACTTTTATCAGCAAGAGAGATGACGGCAATTACGTCTTAAACGGCTCCAAATGTTTTATTACCAATGCCTCCTACGCTTCTCAATTCACTGTTTTTTGTAAGACGGGAAAGCCGACGGGTAATTTTATCGCCTGCGTAATTGTTCCGGTGGAACATGTCACCTCCGCCGATATTCCGCACATCGGGAATTCTGTCAGGGAGATAAGCCTTCCGGACGGAGGAAAGATAATTATCGGCAAGCCGGAGGATAAGCTCGGACAAAGACTTTCCAACACGGCCAGCGTGACTTTTGAAGATGTTATTATTCATCCGAATCAGGTTATCGGAGACAGGAGACTGGGCTTTAAATATGCCATTGATGTTCTGGATTACGCCCGCCCGATGGTGGCCGCGATAGGTCTGGGGCTGGCCAAAAGAGCGTTTGCCGTAACGCTGGAATACACGCGGGAACGCAAACAATTTGGCAGCAGGATCTGCGATCTTCCTGTGGCCAGGGAAATGCTGACAACCATGTGGAAAAAAGTGGAACTGGCCGAGATGGCTCTATTCAAGGCGATTTTCAAAATTCAGGAAAAAGCGAAAGACGCCGGGATCTACGCATCACTGGCCAAAAACACTGCCGCCGAAGCCGCTGTCTTCTGCTCGACGGAAGGCCTGCATCTGCATGGCGGATACGGTTTTACGACCGAGTATGAAATTTCCAAACTTGCGCGTGACGCTCATATTATCGACATTTATGAAGGTGTCCGGGAAGTTCAGAATATGATTATAGGACGGGAGATAGTTTAATAATGCTTTACCTTCATGCCATGGGGCACTTTCACCCCGAAAATATTATTTCCAATCAATTTCTGGAAGAATTGAATATCGGGACCACCAATGACTGGATTATGGAGCGCGTCGGCATTCAGAATCGCCGCACGGTTCTGCCTCTGGATTATATCAGACGGACAAAGAACATTAATCCTCTGGAATCGTTTTCCATCAGGCAGTATACGAATTCCCAGATGTCGGCCAAAGCGGCGCGTATGGCGCTTGATCGTGCCGGGTTAAAACCGGATGACATCGGCCTGGTTATTTCCGGCTCTTCATCGCCGGATAACATTACACCGGCGGAAGCCGGCGCGGTTGCGGCGGAGCTTGGTATTGAAGTGCCCTGTTTCGACTTGAATTCCGCGTGTTCCACTTTCGGAATGCAGGTGAATTTTATTATGCGGATGCGACCGGAGACGATGCCGTCTTATATTTTGCTGACCGGAGCGGAATCAACAACCAAAGTTATCAATTATACCGACCGTAATTCGGCGGTGCTTTTCGGCGATGGCGCTACGGCGGCCATCGTTTCAACACTGATTCCTTCGCGCGCCAAGTTCGTCAGCGGCGGTTTTGACGGCCGTCCTTCCGGATGGACAAAAGTCGGTGTTACCGGAGACTGGGTTTTCAGTCAGGACGGCAATGCCGTTCAGGGTTTTGCGATAAGAACAACAACGGATTGTCTGAAAACGCTGCAGGATCAATATGAGGCTGACGCGAAGCGTTTTATTTTTATCGCTCATCAGGCCAATTATATGATGCTCAAAACTGTATGCGAGCGCAGAGGAATCAAACCGGAGAACCACTGGTATAACGTTGATCAATTCGGAAATGTCGGCTGCTGCGGTGCCCCTTCGGTCTTAAGCATGAACTGGGATAAAATCCAGCCGGGAGACGACATTGCCATGGTCATTGTCGGCGCGGGACTGGCCTGGGCTTACGCGATGCTGAAAGTTGAGGATAAACGATGATCGAAAAACCCGTCGCGTTGGTTACCGGAGGAGCGAAAGGAATAGGTGCCGCGTGTTGCCGCGCGCTGGCTGTGGAAGGTTTTCATGCCGGCATACATTACAATAAAAGCTCCGAGCGCGCTTTGCAGTTACTCGAAGAAATAAAAGATGGATTTTTGATTCAAGCCGATCTTTCCGACCTCGGGCAGGTCGACGCGATGATCGGAAAGATTAAAGATACCGTAGGACGCGTTGACGTTCTGGTCAACAATGCGGGACATTCCATCAATGCCGATATTATTTCCATGAAAGTGGAACAGTTCGATGAACAAAGGGTGCTGACGCGCGGCGTATGGTATCTGACAAAAAGAATTCTCCGGCAATTCATGATGCGCAGTCAGTCCGGGCGCATCATCAATATTTCCAGCGTTGTCGGTCATACAGGCAACGCCGGTCAGATTCCCTATACAATGGAAAAAGCCGCGCTCGATGCCTTTACCAAATCTCTGGCGCGGGAATTAAAAGGAAGAAATATTCTCGTCAATTCTGTAGCCCCGGGTTTTGTCGATACGGAGATGACCAAAGAACTGCCGGAAGATATTAAAAATAAAATCATGGATGAGATTATTCTGGGACGCATTGGAAAGCCCGATGAAGTCGCTGAAGTTGTCGCCTTTCTGGCGAAGAAGGGAAGTTACATCAATGGTTCGGTGATTCATGTCAACGGAGGGCTTTATGGAGGCTGATTCAGGCCTGAAACAGGAGATTTTGCGGCTTGTGCCGCAACAACCGCCATTCCGTTTTGTTGACGAAATTATCAGCCTTGATGATGAACAGATTGTCGGGGCTTACCGGTTTCGCGAAGACGAATATTTTTACCGCGGGCATTTCCCCGGTAATCCCATCACGCCGGGCGTTATTCTTATCGAAACGATGGCGCAGGTCGGGGTTGTGGCATTTGGAATTTATCTTCTTTCGCGCCAGAAGAATATGCGACCGGGTGACATGAAACTGCCGATAAGCCTGTTTTCTCTGGCGGATGGTGTGGAGTTCAAACAAATTGTCAAACCGAGTGAAAGGGTTATCGTTAAAGCGAAAAAAATATATTTTCGTAAAATTACCATAAAAGCCAGTGTATCCATGGAAAAAGAAAACGGAGAAATAATTTGCTCCGGAGAATTATCCGGAGTGGGAGTGGATAAATGAAAAAGAGAGTTGTTGTTACGGGAATGGGGGTGGCGGCTCCCAACGCGCACGGTTTGGATAATTTTGAACAGGCGCTCAGAGGCGGCGTTTCAGGCATTCGTTTTATCTCTCAGTTGCAGGAATTGAATTTCGGCTGTCAGATTGCCGGTGTTCCGGAAAATTTCGATGACATCCGGAAAAGTTATTTTGACAGGGAAAAACTCTTATCCATCAACGATAATATCGGCTATGCCTCGGTTTCGGCGGTCGACGCCTGGAAAGACGCCGGATTTAACCTCGGTAGCGATGATGACGATACCGTGGACTGGGATACCGGTGTCATTGCCGGTTCCGGAATCGGCGGCATGGACACGATTGCCCTAAGTATCGTTCCAATGATCAATGAAGGAAGGGTAAGGAGATTGGGCAGCCGCGTTGTCGAGCAGGTAATGAGCAGCGGAACAAGCGCCCGCATTTCCGGTTTGCTGGGTGCTGGCAATCAGGTGACATCAAACTCTGCGGCCTGTTCTACCGGCAACGAAGCGATTATTGACGCGATGTGGAGAATAAGAATTGGATTGGCCAAACGCATGGTGGCCGGCGGTTCCGAAGGGGCGACCCCTTACATCTGGGGAGGCTTCGACGCCATGCGCGTGCTTTGCCGCAAATTCAACGACAACCCCGCGGCGGGATCGCGGCCATTGAGCGCCACAGCCGGAGGATTTGTGCCCGGTTCGGGCGGCGGTATGCTTGTTCTGGAAGATCTGGAAACGGCGACGAATAGAGGCGCCAGAATCTACGCGGAAATAATCGGCGGTTATGTTAATTGCGGCGGACAGAGAATGGGCGGTTCCATGACCGCGCCCAATCCCGAAGGAGTGAAGAGATGCATTCGCGGCGCGGTTGCCGATGCGGGCATCGATCCAGCCCAGGTTGACGCTATTAACGGACACTTGACGGCGACGTACGCCGATCCTCATGAAGTAAAAAACTGGGCGGATGCTCTCGATCGGACGTCTGAAAATTTTCCCTACATTCAGGCCACAAAATCATTAATCGGCCATTGTCTGGGCGCCGCGGGCGCCATTGAATCTGTGGCCGTGGTCCTTCAACTTTACAAAGGATTCCTGCATCCTTCAATTAACAGCGAGGATGTGCATCCCGATATAGAAAAATTCGCGCCAAAGATTCCGCAGAAATGTCTGGAATTTCCTGAACTCAAAATTATCGCCAAGGCCGGTTTCGGTTTCGGCGATGTCAACAGTTGCATCATATTCAAAAAGTGGGAAGAAAAATAATACTTGTTAAGGAGAGAACGAGCTTTATGGATGAGAAGAAAATTTTTGAGGAAATGATTAATATTCTAAGACCGTACGCCAAGAATCAGGATCTTCTGGCAACGGCGACAATGGACACGCATATTTTAAATGACTTGAAAGTAAATTCCGCGCGTCTGGTTGATGTCATCATCAAATGCGAAGATGTTTACGGCATCAGCGTTGATGATGATGAGGCGGATAAAATCCGCACAGTCGGCGATGCTGTCAGGATTGTCAAACAAAAACTCGGGTAGCAATGAGTAAAAAATCACAAATACTTTTACATTTGCAAAACATTATAGGGCGAGTATCAATATTAGTCCTTGCGCCTTTATATTTTTTGGCGTCCAGGATTTTCTTTTACCGGGTGAGGGATTTAAAGGAAATCCGCCGCCGCTGTGTCGAAGAATTTAATGAGCACAAAGGCGGTTGGATTATTTGTGCCAATCATTTAACCATGATTGACTCTTTTATTTTAAGTTATGCCATGTTTAGTTTAGGTCAGCACATAACCAGTTACAAAAAGCTGTCCTGGAATTTGCCGGAATGGAGCAATTACAAAGACAATATTTTTCTTACGATATTGTGTTATCTGTCCAAGTGCATTCCCATCAATCGCGGCGGATCCCGCGAAAAGATGAAAGAGGCACTGGATAAATGCGTTTACCTTCTGAATCACGGAGAAACCATCATGATTTTTCCTGAAGGCAAGCGTTCCCGCACCGGACGGGTGGACAAAGAGGGCTTCTCTTATGGCGTGGGGCGTTTTGTTAAAAATGTGGAGAATTGCAAAGTAATGTGTATGTATCTGCGCGGAGACAATCAGGACAACTACAGTGTCATTCCCGCCTGGGGCGAGAAATTTTCAATTGATATAGAAATTTTCACACCCCGGCCCGCCGAGGGGAGTGAACTCAGGGTGCAGCGGGAATACGCCACGCAGATCATGGACGTGCTCGCGAAAATGGAGGGAAATTATTTTGCCCGTCGGGAACGATGTGGTGGATTTGAAGGAACCGGGGAACGCGGAGAAAAGCGCAAACTCGCGTTTTCTAAAAAAAATCCTCACTGATGCTGAAATTGAATGTGTTAAAAGCGCGGAAAATCCTGAAGTGACGCTCTGGTCGGTCTGGGCCTGCAAAGAAACCGCGTATAAAGTAATAAAAAAAACTTTTCCCGATACCGCTTTCATTCCACGGTTGTGGCAGACGGTTTTTGCTAAAACACACTCAGAATGTTCAGAAGGCGAAGTTATAATTTCAGATGCGGGCAGTGTTTTTATCCGTCTTTTTTCCAATGTTCAATATCTCCATTGCGTTGGCGCCGATCATCCTGCGGCGCTGGATAAATTAATCTGGAGCGTTGAAGCTCTGCCGGAAGAAAAAGCAATTAACCCGTCACTTTTTTTGCGTGAATGCCTTGGGGAAAAAGTGGCTGATAACTTTTCCCTGAATTTCCATGATATAAAAATTAAGAGAACAAGAGCAAACGGCGAGCTTCAGCCGCCGTGCATTTACACTGGCGGGAGAAAGACTAATATTGATATCAGCTTGAGTCACGACGGACGCTTTGTTGCCTACGCTTTTTGGGCTTCTGACGGGAGGAATATTTATCCCGGAAGAGAATAACTTTAATAAAAAGCCTTGTTTTTTTATGCTCAATTGATGTAATAAAGAACAAAATATATATTTTAAGCGCTCGGACGTGGAGTTTTAAAACGATAATTCTTCAATAAAATAAGGATGCATCGTTATGGACGAAAAAAGAAGAGCGAAACGGATTGCTGACAACAGTGAACTCACAATAACTATTGTCGCCGGAGGGAAAAAGTATCCCAAAGGCAAGGTTATTTATAACAGCAACAAAGATATATCGGTGTCCGGCGCTAAAATTCAATCCAATATATTCCTGCCCATTGATACTCTTCTCAAAATTGATTTTAAATTAAAAAATATCCAGCAGATTATAACCGCTATGGGCAAGGTAAAGTGGATTAAAATCATCTGCGAAGATGAGTGTTATGACGCGGGTGTGGAGTTCGTTAACACGCCAACCGAAGCTATCCAGAAATTGTCGGATTACATCTCGTGGAAACAGAAGATGAAAAGTGTTAAATAGCGTTGAGAGTACCTTTCCGAAATTTCTTTATCTTTTCCGAAAGTTAATATTTTAAAAGCAGAAAAATCCGATTGTCCGATATAGTTATTTTCTTGTTGGGATAAGTTTCTTATGCTAAGAACATCCTTGAATCAAAATCCAAAGTAACGGGTGTTTATTATGAAAATAGCGGTTTTGAACGGTTCGCCGAAAGGCGAGGTCAGCGTTACCATGCAGTATGTTCATTTCCTGGAGCTGCGATTTCCGGAAGCTGAATTCAAATTTTTCGATGTGGCGCTGAAGATTAAGAGCCTGGAAAAAGATGAAAAATCTTTCAGCGAAGTTATTAACGGTGTTGCCGACGCGGATGCGGTGCTCTGGGCATTTCCTCTTTATACTCTTCTTGTTGCTTCGCAGTATAAGAGATTTATCGAATTAATATTTGAAAAAAATGCCATCTCCGCTTTTCGGGACAAGCCCGCCGCCTCTCTCTCGACTTCCATCAATTTTTTCGACTACACCGCCCACAATTATATCAATGCCATTTGTGACGATTTGGAAATGAATTTCTTCGGTTTCTATTCGGCGGAGATGAATGATTTGCTCAAGACCAAAGAACGTCAGAGGCTGAAAACTTTCGGCGAACTATTTATAAAAGCGATTAAAGAAAAAACACCCGCGATAAGAAACAATAAGCCGCTGATTGCTTCGGAAGTTGTTTTTGAAGCCGGGGAAATAACACCGGTGCAAACGGATGGCAAAAAGATTCTGATTGTTGCCGATAATCTTGCTGAAAATTCCAACCTTCAAAAGATGGTGGAAAGATTACGGCAGAGTTTTTCTCCCGCCGCCGAATTAATACAACTGAAGGATGTTGATATTAAAGGCGGGTGTCTGGGCTGTATCCATTGCGGTTTTGATAATGTCTGCGTTTACGAAGGCAAAGATGGATTCATAGATTTCTATAATAATAAAGTTAAAACAGCGGATATATTATTTGTGGCCGGCGCCGTTCATGACCGTTATCTTTCATCGTTGTGGAAATGTTTTTTTGACCGCGGTTTTTTCAATGGCCACACGCCGGCCCTTAAGGGCAAACAGGTCGGCTTTGTTATTGCCGGTCCTTTGAATCAAATTTCCAATTTACGGGAGATTTCTAAAGCAACTGTCGAAATGATGCATTGCGGTTTGATAGGTTTCGTCAGCGACGATATGGGAAGTTCCGATCAAATCAATGCCGCTCTGCAAACAATGGCTTCAAATGCGGTATTGCAGTGTAAACGGGGCTATATTCCGCCGCCCACATTTTATCAGGTCGCGGGAGCAAAGTTGTTTCGGGATGCCATCTGGGGCAGACTGCGCGTGGTTTTTCAGGCTGATCACAAATACTACAAGGAACACGGCATGTACGATTTTCCTCAGAAAAATTATAAATGGCGGATGATCAACAGCATTGTGGTAATGCTCACGAAGATTCCGGCCTTTCGCCGGGAGTTTGTAAAGAGAATGAAAAAAGAAATGATTAAACCCACTGCCAATGCTTTGAAAAAAACAGAATGATAATGGTAAATAAGAATTGGTGCGGATATATTTCGATAATACTAAGGGGGAAATATGAATAGTAAGGATGTTGTTGCAGCCGTTACCGGCGGAGCGTCTGGTTTGGGCGAGGCCAGTGTTATGGAATTGGTGAAAAAAGGTGCCAAGGTTGTGATTATTGATGTTGATACGGACAAGGGAGAAAAACTGGCGGCAGCTATAGGAGCAAACGCGATATTTGTAAAAACAGATATTACAAGCGAAGCCGATGTCAGGCAGGCGATACAAAAGGCTGTGGAAGCTTTCGGAAAAATAAACGTGGTGATTAATTGCGCGGGAGTTGTCAATCCGGGCAAACTCATCGGCAGAAAAGGCCCTCTGTCTCTGGATGCGTTTAATAAAGTTTTACAGATTAATCTTGTGGGAACGCTCAATGTGATCAGACTGGCGGTTGAGCAGATGATGAAAAACACGCCCGATGAAGAAGGTGAAAAGGGCGTAATCATCAATACCGCTTCCATTGCCGCTTTTGAAGGACAGATAGGGCAGGTGGCGTATAGCGCATCCAAAGCCGGCATCGTGGGAATGACCCTCCCTTTGGCGCGCGAAGTTTCCGATTATGGAATAAGAGTTGCAACCATTGCTCCGGGAATCTTTGAGACGCCGATGATGGCCGGGTTGCCTGCGGCAGTTAAAGAGGATATGGCCAAAACCGTTCCCTTTCCAAAACGTTTGGGCAAGCCTGTAGAGTTTGCCAAGCTTGCTCTGCACATTATTGAAAATATAATGCTCAATGGTTGTTGTATTAGGCTGGACGGGGCGTTGCGCATGCCTCCTAAATAGATCACCACTCCGATTGCAAGAGATATATAACATAAAAAACGTAGTTCGGGTTTTTAGACCCGTTAAAGCGCAGCTAAAGCTACGCACTATGTAATAACTTTATTTGCCTTGCCGCCGCGATATCATCTTTTATTTAGAAGTGGTGTTTAAATATTGCTGACGAAAAAATCAGTCGGAGCGTAGCGATCTGCTGTATGGAAATGTTAGCACTTTTTACATTTTTTGTTAAGGCTACTTAATTGCCTTTATTAGTTCAGGATCATCTGAAATGTAGAGAATATCATCGGCTCTCCTTTGTTCGAGGATTTCGGTGATGCCATCAACAGTTTCTATTGTAACCATTGGGTAGACATCTGGATTGAAACCACCATATTTATTATGTTTCTTTTCCATTGAAGGATGCCAGCGTGTGCGCCCGATTTTTTTATCCAATTTCCTATATTCTGGTGGCGGACCCAATAGCGTTGCCTTAAAATATGGCACAGTATAATAGTCTATTTTTACATTAAGATCGCTTCTGTCATATCCCGAAGGGATCGAAAACCACTTGGGAAGTCTCGAATTGGAAGATAATCTGAAACTTGACTCGGGTAACCAACCGATCCATGGTGTCCAAGCAGACCAGAAGAAAAGAAATATGAGTATGAGAAGCAATATTGCGTAAATATATTTTTTCATCTTATTCATTTTTTAGTGCTAACAATTAATATACGAACTTCGATTTCCGATAAATTTGTTATCTTTTAGCATATGTTCTTTTTCTGGAAAAGAGAAATCTTACATAATTACATATATATGTCTTGTCTATACCATTTCGAGTTCAAAGGATAACGAGGCGGCAAGGAGGAGGCTCCGCAGGCGTATATTTACATACGTTGAGGAAACCGACGACGATGCCAACAAAGTTAGCCAAAGAAATCGGGATGGTATTATAGGAACGCGCCTAAATTCAGCGCACTAACCTCCATGCCGAAACCTATCTTTGTGTGAACCAGTTCTGCAGGGCCCATTTTGAAAGGATGAAGAACCAAACAAGAATCTTCCAGTGTAAAATTAAGTGAAGGCAATACTTCCGCAAGGTTTTTCTTATTGGCTAGTAAACTGACCAGAGTAAGCAGGGAACTTTCAAACGCTTCATTTAAGGGAAGCGTTACCTGATGAATATTTTTCCCCGGAAGATCCGCGACTAAATCCTTTGGTGAAGGCGTTGCGGTTAGCTGTCTGCACCAGCGTAAAAATAAAGCGGGGTTGATTTTGAAAGCGGGAGCGCAAAAATACAACGGCGTCTTTGTCCATTCATCCGACGGAGCTTTGGGCAGATTGGCTACTTTAATCAGATCGGCATAAGTTTCCAGCTGAAAGCCGTTGACTTTTACTTTCAAGTGCCAGAAGGGAAGGTAAGTAATGTTATCTCCTTTTTCCGGCCAGGTGGAAAATTTTACTTTAGTAAAATTTTTATTGGATGGGTTCCACGCGGAATGACAATTATCGCAAAAAACAACTAAAGCGTCTTTTTCGCCGGGCAGGTCGGCGCCGCAATCAGGACAAAGCAGAGGAAGAAATGCCACATGCCATTTTTCTTCCGCCGAGGAGATAAGCAACTGCTGGGCTTCCGCGTCTTTTTGCTCGAGATCAAGAGGCGTTTTTAAAATCGCGTCATAAACGCGGTCGCCCACGCAATAAACCGGAGAATAGATGACGCTGGCGGTTTCTCCGATAAAGAGTGATTTGTGAACGCTTCCTGTGCGTGCCTGATAATCGTTTATGAAAGCATCCCGCGCCGCCGGAGAAAATTTAAGAAATTTTCCCTCATTTTGATTGCTTCCCACAAATCTCAGTTTCATTGCCTGTGGCCGCAGTCCTAAAGAATGGGGAAACAATTGGGAATCCAGCGACAGAAAATTAATGTCAAAATACTTGTTGGAAATATCCATTCCTTTCACTGTGGAAGAAATGCTGTAAGAAAACATTGGGCCGCTATGTTCTTGGTTCAGATCCTTTTCTTCAATAGTGTAGGAAAGGCCCTTGATCCGCCAGTAAGGAATGAAATAAACGGGTTCGGAAATTCCCTGCGCCGGAGGAATGTAAAAATGGAAAATGTCTTCCGCCGCAAGGTACACGTGGGTACGGCAGAATTTGCACGAAAGAATACGGTCGGCTTCGTCGAGGATGATCGGAGCGCCGCATTGAGGACATTGCTGTTCAATCTGAAAATTAGAGCCGTTCACCGCACTTATTACAATACATAGATTCAGGTAAGTTTTCAAAACCACACTTGGAGCATGTCTTGGTCGCCGGTTTTACGGTTACCGCCGTTCCGCAGTTTACGCAGAAATTGGCGTTCACCGGTAAATTTCTTCCGCAATGTGCGCATTTGTTGATAACTAAAATCTGGTGTCCGCAGGCTGGACAGAATCGTGAATCCTGGGGAATCATCTGTTTGCATTCGGGACAGGCGAAAGTTCCCGCCGCCGTCGCAGAGCCCTTGAATGCGTCCGTCATCATTCCCGGCATCATAAAGCCCATACCCATGCCTGCTCCCATTCCCAGCCCCGCGCCTGCCGCTGACTGATTTTGAGACGCCTCTTCCACGGCCATCGCCGTTTTCATTTGCAGGAGTTTGTTAAGATCATCAAAAACACCCAACCGGCTTTTATCGTCTATTGCTTTTTGCACTTCCGGCGGAGGCGTGATGGAATTGATATAAAGGTCGGTCAAACCAAGGCCGAACTTGCTAAGATCATCCTGGAGCATTGTTTTCAATCCGTTGGAAAAATCGTTGTATTTTCCCGGAAGGTTGAAAATCGTATCCACTTTTTCTCCCATATAATCGTTAAACCGGGAAACAATGATGCGATTAATATATTCCGCGATTTCTTCCGTGCTGAAAATTCCCTGTGTTCCCACCAGTGAATTAATCAGCAGAAGCGGCTGAAGGACTTGAATATTAAAAACGCCGAAGGCGCGCAGGCGAATCAGCCCCAGTTCCTTGTCGCGAAAAGCGACCGGATCGCGTGTTCCCCACTTTAAATCGGTGAAAACCTTCATGTTGACGAAATAAACTTCAGCGCGCAGAGGGCTGGTCATGCCCCAGGGCAGGGATAAAATTTTAGTCAGCAGAGGAATATTGGCCGTTGTTAAAGTATGGCGTCCCGCGCCAAAAGCGCCGCACGCTTTGCCGGTGTAAAAAAAGACGGCGCTTTGACTTTCTCTGACAGTCAATTGAGCTCCCCATTTGATGTCGCCGGAGCCGTTCTCCGGAATTCTATGCACGATTTCTTTTCCGGATTCATCAAACCATTCGATAACTTCCATGAATATTACATTGTTTGTTCCCATATCAATCCGCTCCCCTCCCCTCAATATGTACTGATCATTGGTTTAAACACGTAAAAAATAATAAGATACAGGCAATTAATAGTCAAGTATAAAATGCCATTTCGATTCCAAAGGCTAACGCGGCGGCAAGGAGAAGGCGACGAGGCGTATATTTACATACGTTGAGGAAGCCGACGACGATGCTAACAAAGTTAGCCAAAGGAAGCGAATTGGCATAAATGATTAAAATTGATTTTTTGTGCCTTATATTATACACAACCCACCATGAAAAAGACTGATTTCACCAATCAGAATATCTATAACGGTATGGCGCTTATTGCCGATCCGATTCATCAATATATCCTCTTTACTGTTCCGGAGGATAAGTCTGCAAATGAAATAACGGAAAAAAACCTGATTGATTCACCCTGGATGCAAAGACTAAGGAGGATTTATCAACTGCAAAGCGCGCGCTGGGTTTATCCGGCGGCGGAACATTCGCGTTTTCAACATTCTCTGGGAACGATGCACATGGCCGGAGAGTTTGCCAAAAGCATCTATTCGAGTTTGTCCTCAGTTTGCAGGGATATTCCTTCCTGTAATTATGTGGAAGAACTCCTTAGGCTTGCCGGTCTGCTGCATGATGTAGGGCACGGTCCCTACGGCCATTTTTTTGACGATAATTTCTTAAAGGACTGGGGATTAACGCACGAAGTGGTGGGCCAAAACATTATCGTGCGAAAATTAGGCGCTGAGATTGCCCGCATCAGACGAAGCCCGTCCGGCGGTTTCGCGCGCGGCGAGATAATGGACGCCCGCAGGGTTGCTTTTTTGATCAAGATGCCCGAAGCTTTCGAGGGCGCATAAACAACCGCGCTGGCTGCAAATGCTCAGGCAGTTGTTCTCCGGCGTTTATACCGTGGATAATCTGGATTATGTTCAGCGCGACGCTTACATGACAGGATTTTCGCTGGATATGGTGGATATTCCCCGCTTGCGCTACTATACTTTTTTTACAAAAGAAGGCCTTACTCTGCACCAGTCGGGCATTTCCGCGTTGGGACGATTTTTAAACGCCCGTCTGAATTTGTATACGAATGTTTATTTCCATCGCACGACCCGCGGGCTGGATTTGCACCTGCAGGAATTTTTTCATGACACGATGAAATTCATCCTTCCGGGGAATCCGCTGGAGAATCTTGATGATTATCTGAAATGCGACGAATGGAATTTGTTCAATTATGTCCAGAATTGGCAGGAATCCAAAGATAAGACAAAAAGAAGACTTGCGGCCGAGTGGAAAAAACTCCATGACAGGGAAGTCAAATGGAAGATGTCGTTTGTCGCTGAAATTTCTCTTGACCAGATGCAGCGCGGAGTTGGATTTTCCCGGGCCGTGGATTATGAAGCGAGAATCAGAGAATATTTACCGGAAAAATTGAAAGGACTTTCTTTTAAGGTTGATCTGGCCACGCAGGACCCGCGTCCTCTCAATCCCATGACCGAGAGGGAAAAAAGAATAAATATTTTTAATCCGGTTACTGAAAAGACATCGCCGGAACCGCTTCTGGAAATTTACCGTTTTATTCCCGCCCGTGTCATGCATTTCAGAGTGTTTTCGCTCAACCATGATTATGACGGAGAATTATCCGTCGCCGCGGAAAAAGTTCTGGGAAGCGCCGAAAAATCAACACCGACGAATATTTAATATGATGGAAAATTCTGAAACAACAGATTTGACTCTATTTGTCCGCACTTCCGGCGAGGAAATAATTCTCTGGGACCGCCAGCGGATTGTGGACGCTCTGGTGCGCGAAGCGGATATTGATTATCAGGTGGCAACCCAAATATCAAAAGAAGTGGAAAAACAGATTATTATTTCGGGTATCAGCGTGTTGACCACGGCGCTGATTCGTGAACTGGTGAATGTCCGGCTGATAGAAATGGGTTTGGAGAAAGAGCGCAGACTGCACGGCCGTCTGGGATTTCCCCTCTATGATGTGCGGCAATTGATTCTGCATCAGAACAAGCAGGATGCCAATATTCCCCATTCTCCCGAAGGCACGAACCTTATCTTTGCCGAAGGCATTAAAAGAGAACTTTCTCTTTATGATGTTTTTTCCGCCGACATCGGTGAAGCGCATATCACGGGCGATATTCACATTCACGCTCTGGGTTATATTGACCGTCCCTACAGTTGCTGTCAATCACTGGAATATCTGAAAATAAACGGATTGAATCTGCCGCAGGCGATCAATTCCGCGAATCCTGCAAAATACGCCGAAGTTCTTCTGGCGCATATGGTGCGCTTCAGCGCGGTTCTGCAGGGACACTTTGCCAGCACAATCGGCTGGGACGCGGTGAATATTTCCTTTGCGCCTTATCTGACTTCCATGACGGATAAAGAAGTAAAACAGTTCGCGCAAATGCTGATCTATGAGTTCTCGCAGCTTGCCGCTACGCGCGGCGGACAGGCGCTTTATACGGATATACACATATATTATGAAATGCCCGACTCACTGGGCGAATCTCCCGGCCATCGGCGCTGAGGGAAAACCGACGGGGAAAACATATGCCGATTACACTCCTGACGCTCAGCGTTTTGCCCGCGCCATACTGGAAGTTTTTGAAAAAGGAGACGCCAAAGGGAAACCGTTTATTCTTCCCCGTCCTCTTCTGCATATCACCGAAACTTTCTGGAATAATAAAGACGCTCAGGAATTTCTATGCTTCGCCTGCGATGTGGCCAGTTGGATGGGCAATACCTGTTTTGTTTTGACAGGGATGAACAGGCGCTTTTCCTCGGCCTTAAACGATGAAGAGCGGGATAAACCGTGGCTGACACGTACTGCCACTATTCAAACTGTAACGTTGAATCTGCCGCGGTTGGGTTACAAGGCTGAGGGCGATGAAGAAAAATTATTCTTCTCTGCTTGGTGAATTTATAGAGAAAGCGGCAAAAGCTCATGTGCAGAAAAAAGATTTTCTGGAAAAGCTTCTTTCCTATGCTGAAGAAGGGCCTCTGGCAGTGCTGGCGATGAACCACGACGGATTTCCTTTTTTAAGGATGAACATGGCCAGTTATGTTATCGGCATTGTGGGATTGAATGAACTTGCGCAGATTTATCTAGGGAAAAGAACTGCATCAATCACCCGACGCGCTTGAATTCGGTCTGAAAGTGGTTGATTTTATCAGGAATGAAGCCCGGCGTCTGAGCAAGGAACTCAAAATGAGATTTGTGCCGGGACAGTCGCTGGCGGAAACAACAGCGTATCGTTTTGCCCGTCTTGATTTAAGATATTTTTCTCCAGCCGCCGGACGTTATGTCAAAGGCGATATCGCCGAGGGAGCGATTTATTATACAAACTCAACACATCTTAATGTTGCCGCGGACATTACGCCTCTGCAAAGAGTTATCCAGGAAGGACTTTTTCACAGTTATCTGGAGGGAGATGTTTTCACGCACATCCAACTGGGAGGATCAAATCCTGGCGGAGAAAAACTAAGCAGGTTTATCCGCGATGTTTTTTATGATTCCGTCAACCGTCAAATTGATTTCAATCCGGAATTCACCTTTTGCACCTCCTGTGAAAAAACGGCCAGGGGGTTGCATGAAAAGTGTACCTATTGCGGTTCTGCTGATGTCGAAGGCATCGCCCGGCTTACAAAATATTTCAGTAAAACTTCCAGCTGGAATAAGGGAAAACTTGCCGAGTTGAAATACAGAAAAGTTAACGATAATTTTGAGAAGTAGATATTTCCGTGGAGATCTCTAGTAATTCAATTCTACGATAAGTAATATGTCATTTAATGAAAAGGCCTGACCACTATAAAGTAGTCAGGCCTTCATTGTATCTAATAAGAGTTAATCTCAGATGGGCGCATAAATGACGCCGGCCTTGTCCAACCCGTCGCTGGAACGCCCGTGGAAGCCGACGATCTGCCAACCCGCTGGCGCGGTGAAGGTAACCGTGCTTCCGGTGGTGGTGCCTCCAGACAATTTGCGGCCGCGGTTGGTAGTGAAAGAGGCGTAAAATACGCGGGTATGTCCGTTGTATTGAGCGGAATCCATGGTCACGCTGGTGACATACTCTCCCGATCCTAGCAGCAGGGATTGCGCGTTTCCGCCCGTGCCACCGTGAATGAACTCAGTGCCGTTCGACAGTGTGAGATTGACCTGATCGACGCGGCTTCCGCTGCGCATTCCGATCGAGGACACAACCGGTTTTGCGGGCAGGGAATTCACATCGTTATAACCTGTACCGTGCGGTCCGCCGAACTGATCGCTGAATTGGAAGTTGGGGTTAAGGGTGTATTGAAAATTCACCGAGATCGGGTAGTGATCCGAGAGCATATTCCCGGACGGATCGCGGAAGGTAGCGTCAGGCATGTTGTAGTTGTACGGCGTGAACGTGATGTAGTTGTTGTTGCGGTAGAAGATCTTGTCCACAAACTCGTATGAATACTGCGCCGGGGTCAGCGGGGTGGGGTAATTGACAGCGGAGTCCCAGACTAGAGCCGGCGAGCCAGCTGCGGGAGGCACGCCGCCCTGTTCCAGATTCACCCAGGGATCGCCGGTCATGATGCCGAGCAGCACGCGGATATTGTCTGCGGAGCGGGTGTAGCGCGAGTTCGTGTCGCCGGTCACGATCACCGCATTGCCAATGGAGTTGGCGTTGATGTAGGCAACGAGCTGGTTGATGTTGTCGTCGCGGTCCGTCTGTTCATCTGCGTAATCGGTTCCGGAATTGGCATGCAAGTTGTATAAGTCGATATAAACGCCTTGGGCAATGCGCAACCGAAGCCAGGTAAAGCCCTTGGGGGTCAGGCTGTTCCCCTCTTCGAGGCTGCGATCCGTCCAGGTCACGCGGTCGATGTCGTCGGAGAAAGGAAAATTGGACATGGTATTGAGGCCCGAGCCGATGCCAGCGCCGCCGCTGGTCGCGGTGCGATAGAGGTGGGTGTCTGCGGCGTAGAGAGCGGCGTGGGAATTGAAGTCTTCCTGAACGTTGACGATGTCATAGGGAATGACTTTTGCGCCGATATACGGCGTGTAGAGAACCGGATTGCCGCCGGGAAAACGGCCACTCTGCAAAATTTGCGGAAGACCGTCAACGTTGTAAGTGAGGATGGAGAACGACCCCGTTTTACTTGCCGCAAAAACAAGCGGCGATGAAGCTACAAAAAAACAAAGAACTAATACTGCTAAAGACACTTTTTTCATATTCCCTCCCTTGTGACTTTTTAAGCTGACTGTAACTCAATTTTCGCAGAATGATAAATCTATGACAGAAACACTATTGTATGTCAAGGATAAATTTAATAGTAATAAATTTAAGAGCAATAAATTTACCAGGATAAGCTTACCACAAAATGCCGTGGTTGATGCCGTTTTATATCGCAAATCCAGTCACTTCTATATTATTCATTTTTCTTCATTTATATTTATTGATACGAATAGTTAAATAATAATTCCGCTTATAAATAAGCATTATCCATTTAAATAAAATATCAGTTTGACAGTTATGCCGGATTTGGATAAAGACTGATAGTCAGAAAATAGGCCGTGTAAATAAACCGGACAAACACTTTTAAAAGACGCAGAGATTCTGCAAAAAAAATATGAGAAGAGGACTTCAATATGGCACACAGTAATTGGTTGTATCAGACGCGGGACATCATGTTCCAGATCAAAGAATGGCTCGGCGTGGAAAAGCTCTTGAGCCTTGATGCTTATAAAGACTACTACGGGATGGACGATATCAACAGCTTCCTCGATGTCAACTTTAAGGTCTGCCGCGACGTGATGTGTCCGGCCAACAAAGACGCGGACGAACCTGGCGCGAAATTTGTGGGCGGCAATGAACATGCGGTAGTGACCCCTGATTCGTTCAAGAATGTTTATAAAACCGTGATGGATGCGGAACTGGGACCCCAGTTCGGTTACCGCGGCGAAGGCAAAATACCCCTGTGCTGGTATGCGCCGATTCTGGAGATGCAGTCCGCCGCTTCGCCATCGATCGTCATGTTCTGGTGCCTGACGCAGGGCGCGATCACCGTGCTTCATGAATTTGCCACACAAAAGCAGCAGGACCTGTTCATCCCCAAACTGCGGACCGGCGAATGGGGCGGTACCATGGGGCTTACCGAACCGGGCGCAGGCTCCGAAGTCGGCGCGGTGCAGAGTAAGGCGTTTCCCACCGACACGCCCGGCAAGTATAAGCTCACCGGAACGAAATGCTTCATCTCGTCCGGCGACCATGACCTGGCCGAAAACATCATCCATCTGATGCTGGCCAAGACGCCGGGTGCCAAGGAAGGCACCGCGGGCATATCGCTTTTCATCGTGCCCAAGTTCTGGGTCAACGACGACGGCTCGCTGGGGGCCTGGAATGACGTTACCACCATGGGTATTGAGCACAAGCTGGGAATTCACGGCTCGACGACCGCCACTCTCTCCATGGGTGAAAACGAAAACTGTTACGGCTGGATGGTGGGCGAAGCGGAAGTGAAAGACGGACGCGGCGTCGGCATGAAGCAGATGTTTGCGTATATGAACGAGGAACGCCTGAACACGGGTCTGTTCTCCCTGGGATGCATCGGCGCCGCCTATTACGCCGCTCTGGATTATACCAAGCTGCGCGTGCAGAGCAAACATTCCACCAATCCCAAGGGCCCCAGTGTCCGGATCATCGAACACGAAGATGTCCGCCGCATGCTTTTATCCCAGAAGTCCATTCTGGAGGCTTGCCGGGCGCTCATTTACAAGTCCTATCTCTACCGCGACCTGGCCGTAGATGCCGCCACGCCGGAAGAACGGGAATATTATGATGATATGTTTGCGATCAACAACCCCATGTGCAAGGCCTATACATCCGATATGGCAAGGCTTGCCACCGGCGATGCCATCCAGTGTCTCGGCGGCTACGGCTTCACGGAAGAGTATGCCCCAGCAGAACTGTACCGGGATGTTGTGATTTATGGAATCTGGGAAGGCACCAACTTCATCCAGGCGCAGGATTATACCGGCCGCAAGTTCACCATGAAGGACGGCGCGCCGTTCAAAAAGTGGGTGGCCCAAATCGACGATTTCGTCGCCGGCAGGAAGACGGACGAATTCGCGGCGGAATTCGCGATGATGGCGGATGCCATGGCGGCATTCAAAGAGATCGTCAACATGAATGACGCCTGGACGAAGGGCGACAAGCAGATGAAACAACTTTTCGCCACCCGGACCCTGCATGCAGGCGCCAGAGTTTACTGCGGCATGCTGTTGCTCGACCAGGCGCTTCTGGCGTCGTCAAAGATCAAAGAGAAAGGCAAAATCGACGCCGATTTCTACAAGGGCAAAATTTCCACGGCCCGGTTCTATATCATGAATCATGTTCCCGATATCTTCGGATATCTCAAATCGATGAAGTTCGGCGACCGCAGCGCGATCGATATCCCCGAAGAAAGCTTCATGTAGGGCGAACGGACCCTGTAGAAGGGCGTAAAGACAAGAAAAATGTTGGGCATGAGATAATACCTGAGATGATAATAGTCAGACGATAAGAGTTGATAGCAATCGATTTGATATTGCATTTCCATTGCATTGCCCCGCAAAAGCAGGGCAATGCTCAACAAAAGTTTTGATTCAAGTTAAAACAGAATTTTTTTACATCCTTAAAATAAGGGAAGGCTTTTTATGTCACCGATAATAAATAATCAAAAATCTGTTTTAGTCACAGGCGCAAACAGCGGCATTGGATTGGCTACCGCAGAATATCTGGCAGTTCAGGGATTTCATGTATACGCCGGAGCAAGAGATACGCGCGCACTGGAAGCCCTAAGTAAAAAATCGAATATTACTGCTGTTAAACTGGATGTGACAAATGCGGCAGATATCATTGAAGTAAAAAAAATTATCGAAGAAAAGGGCACAGGATTATTCGGGTTGGTTAATAATGCCGGAATCACGAAAGCCGGCGCGTTGATGGATGTCAGTGTGGATGACATGCGCGCCCAGTTTGAGGTCAATCTCTTTGGAGTTCATCAGATTACGCAGGCGCTTTTCCCCTTTATCCTGCAGGCCAAGGGAAGAATTGTGATGATGAGCTCGGATAGCGGGTTTTTTGCCACCCCGTTTGTCGGGCCTTACTGCTCCAGTAAATTTGCGCTCGAAGGATATTCGGATTCCCTGCGCAGGGAGATCACTCCATACGGCGTAAAAGTGATTCTCATTGAACCGGGACGCGTTGTCTCGGCGATTTGGGATAAAGGGGAGAAGATTCTGGCCGATGCGAAGTATAGCAATTCAATGTTCTGGAAGGAAGCTAAAGCGCTGGGAGAGTATTCTATCCGTAAAGGAAAAACGGAAGGATTGTCTCCGGTTTCGGTTGCTCAAATTGTCCATCAGGCATTAACTCTGGAAAAACCGAAGTTAAGATATATTGTCGCCAAAAACAGCTTTGAGTACCGGTTGATGAAAATATTCCCGGCATGGTACGTTGACCGGCTGGTATTAAAGAAAGTACAGGATGTGACAAATCTCGCAAAGAAAAATTCCTGAAGTCTTAAAATAAAAAAATCCCCGGGAAGTTTCATTCCCGGGGATTCCAACCATCAGTTAAACAACTGTCCTAGAAATTAAGAGTCAGTTTGTTGATGAGCATGTAGTCGTCGCGAACATCGGCGTAATCGGCGAGAGGTGAAATGCCCTTAAAGTAATCACCAGTAAAGAGATATCCAATACCCAGCATATAATTCAAGTTATTGGTGATCTTGTAAGTTCCAACAAGATCAATCTCCGTTCCATATTTATCATTAGCAACCTCGCCACCTTGGGGCAGTGTTTTACTGTCAGCCCAAGCGTAAGAAATAGAAAGCATTATGTCCAGCTTGTTTGTAGGGCAAACGCCTGCTCTGCCCTGCAGGAACCATGCGTTATACATTCCGGTGTCGTTGAGGCCGAATTCTGTAGAAATATAATTCATGTACGTGCTTGTTCCATAATTGCCGTAAATGGGACCGCCCCAGTAATGGCGTTCGTTGTTAAACAAAATTAATGTCGGATTCCAATCCATACCGCCGGTAAGGAAACCTCCTTTTATTGTTCCGTCGGACTCCGTTCTTCTCCAGTCATTGCCGGCTACATACGCAACGGTGCCTCCGAAATAAAACTGTTTTACATTAACGGTCGCATCAATCCATCCTGCCAGATTATCTACTCTCATATCAGCGAAGGAGAGAAGGGGATTATCCATCTTTATATCACCCCAGGCATAGTCCAATTCCGCTTGGAGTTTAACAGGGCCGAAATTGGCTTTGACATACGGTTCCAAAACATAAACATTTCCTGTCATACCAATGTCCCAACCAGCTGGAGGAAACGGTCCTGTGCTGACTTGAGGTCTCTGACTGGCATCGCGATAATAAATAGCCAGAAGACCGGTTTCACCATCCTTCCATTTATAAAAACCGCCGGCTTGATATTTATCGGTATCGGCGTCCGTCACATTGTAAGAACTTGGATTGAAAGATTTGCTATTGTCATTTATTTTGACAATTTGGAAGAATGCCGTCCATGGGCCTTTTTCAGCTGCCCAACTGACGATTCCACGGGGTTGCGAGGTGTCTCCAAAAATAGTTCCCCAGCCGCCGTCATCCATATAGCCGACATCAAACATACCGATTGGAGATACATATTCAATGTAGGCCCAGTCTAAACCGATATTTTCATTTTCAGCTCTCGTTGCCGCTGACTGATAATCAAGATCGGTGCCTGGTTCCGATCTCATGCCGCCCCATATTCTTTCCATCGCATTAAAGCGGGTGATTAACTTAAGGCTCGGAGAAATAATAAAATCCGTCTCGACGCGCAGCCTCTGATAATAAAAGGCTGTGCTGGGACCTTCTTCCTGTTTTGATAATCCATTATCTTTTACAAAAGAAGTTGAGTTCATGTACATGCCTGCCGCATAATATGAGCCGGTGACCTTGACATCTACTGCGAAAGCCTGCGCACTGAAGGCCATGATCAGCCCAAGCGTTAACAAAATCAACCAAAATTTTTTCATTAGCTTCCCTCCTTAAAAAATAATTCCAAATTACAGTTGAAAATTTATCTTAAATAGATAATAACTTTTAAGATAACCTCAACTACCTGTTACCGCTGGGGAAAATAACTAAAATTAAATTCCCCGCCATGCTTTGCCAGTTTTTTCGGGTATGATGAAAAGCCTTGCATAAGCATTATTTTAATTGTATTAAGTTTATACTAATAATTTATGAAGTCAATAAAAATATTTTCAATATAGAGACTGTATGTATAAAAGAAAGGAGACCAACTGTTAGCCATGTCCACGTATGAAAGTTATAAGAAAAGTGTGTTGGAAGCCAGCATCTGGCTTTCAGAAGAAGGTTTTTTCGGATCGCACAGGGGAACCGGAGGCAATGTTTCCGTGCGGGCTAGTGAAAAGGCATTGGCTATAACGCCTTCATCAGTGAAATATAGTGAGATCAAAACTTCCGATATCTGCATCGTTGGATTTGATCTTTCCGTTATTGAGGGAAACGCTAATCTCAAACCCTCGGTCGAAACGGCCATGCACAGCGCCATTTACCAGAACAGGCCCGATGTGAATGCCATTGTCCACACTCATCAGATTTACGGCAGCATCTTTGCTGTGCTCAATTTATCAATACCCGCTCTTTTTGATGAGGTTTGTTTTTCACTGGGCGCGGAGATAGAAGTTATTCCCTACGCCCTTTCCGGGAGTCCGGAACTTGCCAAAAATGTGGCCGGGAAATTATCCAATAATGCCAATGCCTATATTATTCAGAATCATGGAATACTGGCTCTGGGTAAAACGCTGGACAAGGCGATTCTGCACGCAGAGCTTCTGGAAAAAGTAGCCAACATCTATTGTCTTGCTTTATCCACCGGCAAGCCTGTGAATACGCTGCCCAAAGATATTGCTGATTTGGCCAGGACAATAAGAGATTCTGAAGTTAAAGCAGCACAGGGTAAATAGTAAGATAATTTATACAAAATGAATTATTCAATTGCGGGGAATGGCGGTGTCCGTTCCCCGCATCTTTTTGGCGGAAAAACGGTCGAATAATATCCCAAGCATTTTGCCGACATCAAAAAGAATTTCCGTCGTGATTGTATCCAGAAAACTCAAGGCGGGAATATTGTGATTCCGGAAAATAACTTTTGCCGCGTCTGCCGCATACATATTGGTCTGCGCGGCCGCGTCCAGATGACTGTCCGGATCCATTTCCCGGAAAACGTCGATTAGCTCCCGGCCAAACTGGTCGAGAAAAAAGTAGAAAATTTCATTATGCTTTTTTTCTGCCCGATGCATGTAGCCGTCCAGTAATTCGTCTATGGATTTTTTCGTGGTTTGCCCTTCATGCGCGCCGTTCAATAATGCGTCTCTGAACAAGGGGAATCCTTCGCGGAATCGCCACTGGGCATAAACTTCATAACTTTGATGAATGGAAGAAACAATCTTAAACAGTTTTTGTGTTGAGAAAATATTTTTAATCAACATCCATCCGGGCAATACTTTGACATGAAAAGGGTTGCCCAGATCCGCCAGATAGTGGGCAGAGCGGGACAAATAACGCCAGCCCCAGTAATCATCACCGCGGTCAAATGCATTTTGGGCAAAATTCATATTTATGCGAAACGATTCAGGAGCTATTCCGAAAGTTTTGCCGAACAAACGGAACTGCATGTGCCGCCATCCGTGAGATCCGCCGGTGATTTTTTGATTTTTATTGAGATCCAGATCGCAGTCCGGATTTAAATCAGGCTCTGTGCTGTAGAGTACAAGCACCTTCCACGGTTCAATGGTTTTATCCAGTGGAGGCTCGGAGCCGAACTCTCCGTTTCGCTTCGAATAACTGAAAGACCACATGGGATCGAGCCTGCGGACTTCCCGGTAATCTTCCTTGTATAGATCGACATGTTTGGGACCGGCCGGCCAGTGTTCGGAGGAGATGTTGGGATTCGGTTTTACCGCGACCTGCGGAAGAGCCATGAGTGTGTCTGTCGCCTGTACGGAAAAATAAGTAATGTATTCGTGAGAGAACCAGGGAGCCCAGGCCAGAGGCAGGTGCGGATCGTTGTGCAGATAATAATCCAATTTTAAATCCTTGTGGCTGATATAAAAAAAGCCGGGCGGGTAAAATATCAACCCGCACCGGCCTGAAAACAACAATTAAGTTAACTACTGACCTTGAAATCGGTCTTCTTGCCCCAAACGCCAAGCGCTACACCGAGTTCCTCATGTTCCTTGGCATATTCTTCCAGTTTAATGCCTTTGATCGCTGCATCGATAGCCTGTCTCAATGCACGGGCGCCCGCTCTCGGTCCCTGGGGATGGGCATGAATGCCTCCGCCAGAACCGATCATGATGTCACGGCCAAGGGCATTGACGATGTCAGAAACATTGGCCGGTGTAATACCGCCTGACGGCATGGGCATAGTGGCCTTCAGATTACCCATGGGATAAATCAGGTTGCGGACTGTGGTCATGAAACGTTCATGCATGTATATACCCTTGCCGCCCAGAGAGAAGGGCAGAACGATTGAATCCGCGCCGCATAAGCGGGGGAACTTGCCAAGAATGAGCGGTGAAGAAATACCCTGATTGGGCGCCATGTAGTAAGCTCCCGCCACATCCATGTGAGCCAGGATGGGCACATTGATTGCCGGGTCGTCAGCCAGCGCGCGCATAGCCTCGGGACCGACAGCCAGATAGTTGACCATCATGCCGTTTACTCCGGCGTCAATGCAGCGTTTGGCCAGTTCGAACATCCGCGGCAGGCGGTCGGTGACATTGACGGTATAGATGGTATGCTCCCCGGTTTCTTCGTAAACTTCTTTTTCTATCTTCATGTAGGTTTTTACTCTTTTCACCGCGTCGTTATAACGCATGTTGGCGATCAGTTCGTCATCCTTGATAACGTCGCAGCCACCCAACGCCGCTTCTCTGAAGAGCCGTGCGCCGACTTCCAGTGGATAGCCGCTGCAGGGCTTAATCATGTTATTGAGTAACGGACGGTCTTTTTTGATGCCGAGTATTTTCCACCAGCCGTCGGGTCCGAATTTGGGACCGTTGTACTGATCCAGGGTGGCTTTAGGAAACCGGATATCCAGCAGTTTAAAATTGGGAACCATGGAGATATTGCCGATGATTGCGGTCAAAATCATAGGAAGCTGATCTTCGACGTTTGCTGAAGGAAAAGCTAATTGCATAATGCACTGTCTCTCTGTAACTTCAGGGGGCACACCATATTCATAAAACGGGGCCTCGTAAACGCCTATTACTTTTGCGACATGACCGGCACGGATTTCAGGTGTTTCTCCGGGAACAGGCACCCATGTGCCGGTGGTCTGTTCGATGGCGAGGAACTGACCTACTAAAGAAGCATCATAGGATTTATCACCTTTGAGCCAGTAGGTGGCGATTAAATGGTTTTCCATATCGATACTTTCAGGTATGGCTACGGGTTTATCCGCGAAGGCATCGAAATCTTTTTTTACACAGATGGGGTCTTTCTCTTTTTTCATAAATTGCTCCTTGATAATTAGTTGCTTTGTTTTATTTAACTTTTGGGAATCAGTGAAAGCACGTATTCCCATATCTCCAAGGTCTTTTTCAGCGCTGCGTCGTCATGTTGCATGCAAGTGTACATGCGTGTTCCCGCCAGAGTGCACAGACCGTGGGCCATTGTAACTACCTGATAGTCGTCAGCGACCTGCTTTCTGGCGAAAATTTCCATAATTCCATTCGGATCGCTCAGATCTATTGAGAAGAATGCGGTCGTCACGTAATGCATAATGGCACCGAAATTATAAACAAAGAATCCCAGATCCGGACGTGTTGCATAAAGATCGTTAAGAGCCTTGGTCAGTTTGTTGCCGTAAGCGGTTGCCTTGGCTACGGCGTCGTTTTCTTCCATGTATTTCAATGCATAATAACAGGCTGCCATGGAAATGGGATTTGCCGCCAGTGTGCCGCCGACAAAAATCTTGTCTCCCATACTGCCCGCACAGACTTTCATGACGTCTTTTCTGCCGGCCACAGCGCCCGATGATGGATAGCCATGCGTGATGATCTTGCCCAGTACCGTTATATCCGGTGTAATGTCATACAGCTTCTGAGCACCGCCCATGTCCACCCGGAAGCCGGTAACCACCTCATCGAAAATCATCAATGAACCGTACTGATCGCAAAGTTTGCGGATGGTTTTATTCCAGTCCGGATGAACCGGATGAGCGCCTGATTCTCCGCCGATAGGCTCCACCAAAACGCCGGCAACGCCGCCTTTATCGTTATTATCCTTAAACGCTTTTTCCAGCGCTTCGAAATCGTTGGGCGGCACATCAACCATGTTTGCAAAGCATTCCGCCGGAATTCCTTTGGATTCGAAATTGGCGGTTCGGGGAATGTGAACGGACCATATCACCTGATCGGACCATCCGTGATAACTGCCGCCGATCTTGATGATCTTCTGTTTGCCGGTATAGGCGCGCGCAATGCGCATTGCGGCCATATCCGCTTCGGTGCCCGACTGGAGAAAACGGACCATTTCGACACTGGGCATGTGTTTGATGATTTCCGCAGCGGCCAAGAGCTCATATTCCGATGTTAATCCGGTCGCAGGTCCTTTTGTCCGGATGATCTCAATAATTTTTTCATCAAGCGGCTCGTAACTGTGGCCAAGCATAATCGGCGCGCCGCACATGAGATAATCGATGTACTCATTTCCGTCCACATCCCATATTTTATAGCCTTTAGCCCGGTCCATTGCCAGAGGAAAAGGTTTATTCTGGCTCAGGTTATGTTCGACGCCGCCGGGAATCATTGCTTTGCCCTTTTCAAAAATTTCTATCGAACGTTTGCAGCGTTCCGCATAGCGTTTATGTTCGGCATCCAGTTTGTCCTTCGGGATCGGCTGCACCGGCCGGGACAAAATTTCTTTTTTTCTTTTCATTATCTCTGCATATTCCATATTTTTATATCCTCCCGATTCATCATGTTGAATATATTTAGATTGAACACACGCCTTCTCTTTGCTTGTTCATGCGTGCGCATGTTTTCTTCTGTGTATGGTAGTAATGGACAAACTCCTTGAATAATTCGTCGTATATCTTGCGGTTATACGGATTGGGTGTATATTCAGCTTTTATTTGTATATAATTAGGAATGTCTGCCAATGTTATGTATTTAAGAGCAATCGAAGCCAGAAAAGCCGCTCCCCTCGCGTTGGAAGAGATAGGATCCTTGACCTGACGGATTTTTCTGTCGAAAATATCGGCAATAATCTGCGACCAGACATCCGAATTGGCGCCGCCGCCAATGAAGTTGAGATATTCAAATTTTCTGCCCATAAATTTCTCCACGGGGTCAATCAGCCATTTCGCGTTGAAAGCCACTCCTTCAAAAACAGCACGGAGAATGTCCGCCCTGTTGTTTTCCAGAGAGACGTTGAATAGAGATGATCTTATATGGCAGTCATCCACAGGTGAGCGTTCTCCGTAGAGCCATGGCGTAAAAATGACGTTGTTGGCGCCTGGAGGAACACTTGATACTATTTTATCCAGAAACTTAAATATATCAGGAGTGTTTTCCTCCTGCATAAGTTCATCCTTGTGATACAGAACATTATCTCTGATCCATGTCAGACATTTACCCGCGCATTCCTGTTCGGTGAGAATGAGATAACGGCCGGGGATGGGACTGGGGAAGGAACCGAAATTGTGGGCGATATCCGTCTTTTTAAAAGGGACATGAGCTGATATCCAGGATGATGTGCCGATATAAAAATGACCTTCATAGTCCCGGACAGCTCCGGAACCTACGGCGGCAGAAGGCACATCCGGAGTTCCGCCGATAACAGGAGTTCCTTCTTTTAAACCCAGTTCGGCGGCCACTTCCTTTTTCACAGGACCAAGTATGTCAGTTGCCTGGATCAGATCAGGCAGTTTTGAACGTTCAATTCCGGCCATTTTGAGCAGCTTGTCTGAATAAACAACATGCGACAGATTACGGTTGTCAGTCACCCAGTGCAACAAAATAGAATCGAAAGTGGCTGCAAACTTACCGGTGAGGCGCAGGTTGATATAATCTTTGGGGTCGAGAAATTTATATGTCCGGGAATACAATTCAGGCCTGTTTTCTTTCAGCCAGAGAATGTGTGCGAGGGAGTCTTTGCCGGACAGTGAAGGGGCGCCTCCGGTCAGTTTCAGCCAAGTCAACATTTTAAAAATCGGATAGCCTTGTATTTTTAGGGGACCCCGCAATATCTCTTTCACTGATTCAGCACCTCTGTGGTCCATCCAGATGATGGCATTCATCAAATGTTTGCCTTCCTGATCCAGGGCAACTGTACCTGACCACTGGGTGGTTACGCTTACAGCAACAATGTCATCGGGTGAAACAAGTTTTTTACTCATTACTTTTTTCGCAGTGGACATAATAGCGTTCCACCATCCATCAGGGTCTTGCTCCGCCCCACCGTCAGGATGCAGAATAATAGGAGTGGCCTGGAACTCGTTATCCAGCACTTCGCCATAAACAGAGATTAAAGCTGTCTTGGGCCCGGATGTGCCTAAATCAATTGCCAATACGTATTTTTTTTCCTTGCCTGTCATAGTGTTACCCCTTTATTTTTATTAAAGAAAAATTAAAATTCCAATTTCAGAATTACATACAAAAACAAAAAATCAGTACAACAAATGTTTTAATTACCTAATAACCAACCTTGCCATGTTATCAATGACCGTCTTAAAATCGGTATCCGGGTCATCGGTAATTTGAGAAAAGACCCCGCTGTTATAGAGTGAAATAAGGCCGTGAAGAGCGCTTACAATCTGAATGACAAATAATTTGGGGTCGATTTTATCCATGTCCGGCCTCGTTTTCAGATATTCCTGGAAAATTTCGATGGCTAAAAACATTGTTCGCAACGAACTTTGGAATTCGTCATTAGACATTTCTTCCTGAGGAGTGCCAATGTAATCACTGTGCTGTCGAATCTGCCTGTTGAACATAACATCATATATATTTTTATTTTGCGTTCCGAATTCGATAAAAGCATTAATCATTTTTTTGCCTTTCTCCAGAGGCGTATCCGCTGTTGAAATGGCATCACTGAGTTTATCGTACAACATGCCGTAGGCCTTTTTATGTATGGCGATAAGCAGTTCATCCTTGTTGGCATAGTAGTTATAAAGATTTGCTGCCGTCATTTTCATCTTGGAGCCGATTTTGGCCATGGACAAGCCCTCAAATCCGCTTTTTACAAGTATTTCAAAAGCGCGTGTGAGTATTTGTTCTCGTACCGCATCCACCTCATCAGAACTTCGGGTTACTTTTGGCATATTAAAACCTTCGTTAATTTAATGGCGTTAATTTAATATAATTAATCTTTAAAGTCAATAATTATTTTTGTCTTTTATAATATTTTAAATATAGCGTATTTAGATACTAATATCATTCACTTATAATATTTAATCGTTTAAACGCACACATAAAAATATTTGCTTTTAATTGTTTATTTTGACACCATGGAGCAAATGTTTTTTTCATACAGACAATATTTTATACACCATATTTTGTTCCGGTTTGTTAACCGCAACAAAATATGGTGAGGTGGTTGGTATGCTTGTCAAGTACTTAGACAATAAAACAGCTATTAAATATCATCAGTTTTAACCAACTTTGATTCCTTGATTTTCGAGCTGAGGAATATACCTATTATCATAAGTGCGATGAAAATTTCCATAGCCGGTGTTTTGGATGCGCCGGTCGGTGTCAGCATGTCCATGCCGAAAATAAAAAGGATTCCAGAAATTTGTCCGGCAAGCATAAGCAAGCCCTGCGATGTTGCTTCGGGAGCCGGATAGGTGATCTCGGCGCAGTATTGGAAACATACAGGTCCGCCTGCCATAAGAAAGAAACCGAATACGGCGCATGAAGCAAGAAGAAGTCCGTAATTAGTGGCATACGTCATTCCGGCAAGTCCGGGAATAGAGCCGATGCAGGCGATGACTATAAACAGTTTTCTTTTACGCATTTTATCGGAAAGAACCGGCAGGGTCGAAGCGCCGGCAACTCCGCCGATCATCATGAGTGCTCCGGCGATTCCGGCCTGCTCGATGTTAAAGCCGCGAGGACTGATGATCTGTTCAATCCACGTCGTCACCGCGTTAAAAATTCCCAGTGCCGCGAAGAAGAAGATTAGAAGATAAATCATATCCTTTTGTTTGAAGATATGTTTCAAGCCGGCAAAAACAGCGATACGTTCGTCATGACCGGGAGGACAGGGCGGTGTCGGCGGCTGCTCTCTGTTAAATATTATAAAGATGATGGCGCCGGCCAGCGTAGCGACGCCATAGATCATCAGCATCTTTTCCATACCATACGTTTTTAAGAGAATGGGCGTGAGCGCCATCGCGATAATAATCCCAACGAATTGTGCCAAAACGCTTATGCCTGCCTGCGTTGCCCGCTCATGCAGGGGGAACCATCTTGCCCCTACCTTGGTGACAGAATTCAAGACGAAAGGTTGTCCGACAGCTAATCCAATTTGAGCGATAATAATCATATTGTAGTTTGCACCGTAGAATCCTTTCATAAATCCGAATATGCCCATCAGTATGGCACCGATCCCGATCCCGATCCGTATACCCCAGGTATCAATGATATAAGATGCCGGAAAAGATACGAAAAGGTAGACAATCATGAAAATCAATGAAAGAAGGTCAATTTGAACAGCGGGTACTTTGTAAAAGGCGACCGCTTCGCTGGTGATAGGGGCGAATATGATCCATTGAATTTGCATCAATGCATTGAGGATAAAGTATGCAAAAAGAATCATCCATCTATAACTGTAAACCTTAAAATCCTGTTCCATTCACCCAACCTCCCTAATTTTTATTGATACATTTGAAAAAAACTTGCTTTTTGAGAAAAGCTGATATACACATTAAGTTAATAATATTCAGTTAATATAGTTAAAATACAAAGTCAATAGGTATTTTCTTGCTAACATTAATTATAGTTTTAATAGGGGGGAGGGCAGATTGTACTATTTACTCTATTTTAATCAGACGTCAATTTTTTTAACAATGCATTTTCACAGGAGGAGTAAACATTTATGAAGAAAATTCTATTTAGTGTAATGATTTGTATGTTTTTCGTTGTATTCTTCAGTCCTGCCGTAAAAGCAGAGGACCCGATTGTAGCAACATGGATAACAATCGGTGATCAGGGTGCGGACAAGGGTAAACAGACATCCTATGTTGAAATATATGAAAAGAACGGCCTCTATTTCGGTAAAATTACAAAACTTTTACAGCCGCCGGATGCGGATAACCCTAAAGATCTCTGTCTTAAATGCAAAGGAGATTTAAAAAATAAACCCAAACTTGATATGGTTATTATGAATAATTTGAAAAAGACAGACAAAGTAGATGCCAAAAAAGGTTTGGAATATAGCGGTGGAACAATTCTGGATCCTGATAGCGGCGATGTATATAAATGTACCATGTGGGTCAAAGGCGATGTTTTGACCGCACGCGGATATATCGGCATTAGTCTTTTGGGAAGATCGGTTGAATGGTACAAATTGAAAAAGTAATATTCTAATTTAATAATCCCTGCCTCGAAGGGAGGCAGGGATTATTAACAAGTGTCCATAATATCATTTGTGGTTCAATGTATTATATAAAGAGTTGCTTCCGGATGTTTCATAAACTTTTTTAATATGTGTTTTGCTTTTTGGGGCAATTCTTTCATGAGAGTTTCTCTCTTATCTTCGGAAAGTTTTCCGAGAGCGGCGGAAAGAACCCTGAATTGCGAATTTATAAAACCGGCATCTTTCATTGATATATTATTTTCTTTCGCGAATTGATAATCTTCATTAACCGCCGTAAAGATAATATCCCTCAATAATTTGTTCCATTCGACAGTGACGGTTTCTGATTCATCATTACTGAGAATGCCGTGAATCCTTTTCTTAAATTCCGGCATAATAAAGTGATCCATGACAGATGCGTTAAAATTTCTTTTGTAGATGATTTCATCTTCATACTTATAACGCTGATACAAATTTCTCAGCCATTCAAAGTATGAAGCGGCAACGCCGCCGCCGTTTGCCAAAAAGTCGTACATGACAAGAACGCCCTGTGAATTAAGAATCTTTTCAGCTTTGGGGCTGTTGCTTCCGTTCGATCCGCATACTTCAATCTTTGCCTTGATGTTAAGAGCATTTTCTTCGGTGACAGAGTTTTCAAGCGCGGCAGGGTATATTATGTCACATTCGAGTTCAAGTACGGCAGAACCGTCTTTTGCGCCGTATATACGACGCTTGATATTCTTTTGGGCATTGATAACGCTGCCTCGTTTTGTAATATCGGGATCATTTCGTGAGCGCTCAACGGTTTGCAGTAAATCATCAACATCAAGATGATCTCCGATTACCGCACCGCCGGCGTCGGAGACCGCAATAACATTAACGCCAAAATGTTTCAGTTCCTGCAATACGGACCCGCCGACTTTTCCTGAGCCCTGAACCACTATCTTTTTATCCCTGAGCATCTTTGGATAAATTGTTTCGTAAAGCGCATTCCAATCTTTGTCCGTGATAATATCCACCCCGCCTTTTTTAATGATAAAGTCTTCAGTCAGCATTCTGATTTTTTTAAGGATATTCTGTTCTTCCAGGGTCAACGGTACCGTCGTTTCCCATCTGCCGTCAAAGTACATGTTTGTGACCGCGCACAGCGTCGCATAACAAAGCCCCCGTCCGGTTGCACCGTTTCGTGAATTAATACCCATACGTGGTTTGCCGGTAATTTGTGCTGCCACAACCAGTTCTAAATATTCTTGATCCATGCACAATTGTTCGAGTATTTTCTTATCAAAATAATCAATATCAAAAGCATCCTTTAAAAGCCTTCTGGCTGCTTCCATTGAAATAATTTTATCGCCGATCATCGATACATTATTTTTTACTCCGTATACCATCAAGGCAAGATCCCTGAGCACGGATTTGAACCCTTCAAACATGTGTCCTATCTCTGTAGCGCCACAGCCAACATCGCCCGCAGGCACATCCTGCATTGGTCCTGTTACGAGAAACAGCGAACGTCCGAAATTTGAAAGTGTGTCAAAATAATCTATGCTTTTTGAATCGAACTCCCTGGGGTTTATGATCATTCCTCCCTTTGCTCCGCCGAATAAAATACGGCTTCTGGCGCACTTCCATGTCATCATAAACGATAACGCCCCGACTTCGGTGAAATTGACAATAGGATCTATTCTCAATCCTCCCTTTGCCGGTCCGCGATAATCTGAATGCCTTATGCGATATCCGGGAACGTTGACCTGCTCATTGTCTTTTTTGCAAAGAACAAAAAATTCTTCAAAGGACTTGAATCCAAGAAGAATCGCAAGCGCATGAGGACTGTCATACAGCCCCGATATTTTTGCCGCTTCCAGAAAGTCAGTTACGCTGTTTAAATACAAATTGTTGAATTCTTTTCCCGGTTCAAGATTTTTATTTGCCAAAGATTTGAGTTCTGCGATCGCTTCAAAATTATCGACAATGGATGAAGATCCGGCAAGTTTGCGCATCTGTTTCTCAATGTGCTTTTCATTGTCATCGACGACCATGGGAGGCCGATGGTCTGCACTTAGTATTTCTGCCAATTGAGATTCAATGCCCGTGACATCGATAATTTTGTAAATATACACAGACATGACACCTACAGAAATAGAACCGTTTTCAAAAAGATCATAATACGAACGAATTATATTGATATTTTTCTTTTTGAAATATCGAAGTATATCGGTAATCATGCGGTTGTATGGTGGGTGCAACGAAACGGAAATTCTTCTTTCATTCCCTGTTTCTGATAGGGTGATAACAGGTTTTTTGGTAATGACAGCTTTTTCATAAAGTTCAAGATGACGAAGAACTCTTCTCGGTTTCCCCGTATCAAACAACTCTTCACGCAAATATCTGGACTGAAGGGAATGTAAAAAAGGGTGTTCGTTTTTAATATTCTTTTCTTTTGAATAGGTGCGGATATCTTCAACAAGTTTTTTTATTTCAATATTCTCTTCGACAGAAAGTTGAACAGGTTTCGCTCCTCTTCTTTCGATTGTCACGATGCGCATGCCCGCCCGGGATGATTCGGAATTATACGACACAATGTCCATGGAACTGTTTTGTTCGATTATCCGGGCAAGACGCCCCGGGAAATCCCTGCCCACATTTACAAAATAGGTGATCATACCGCCGTCAGGACTTACCTGGCTTATCATTTCGCTGTTTGCATTAAGAAACTGCGTGAGCATATATATATGGTGTGCCATGGTATCAGGCGTATTGCTGTAATAGTACCATTCGGGCAAGAATCCTTCAGAAAAGTATCCTTCCAGTATTTTTTCTTTTTTGTTGAGTTCAATGTGAAAATCATTTTCAAGAATTCTACCGGCTTCTGCCATGGTTTTATTGATGAAGACATCCCTTCGACGTATTAAATTTTCACTCATTTTGTACTCCTTTGACAGGCGGTTGCTTTTACTTAAATTAAAATATTAAACTATTTTTATAAATTTGATACTATTAAATTTATAAAGCAATAAAAATTTTTTTCATTATTCCGGTAAATAAATACTTGATTGAAGAAGAAGTTCAATAAAAATAGTTGTATACCACTTATTGTGGTAATATTTTAAATAACCACTATATATTGATTTTTTTCTTGATTTTTTAAAAATTATACTGTAAAATTGCACCTAATATATAAAGAGTAATCTTTTGGTTGAAATATCATAGTTTCGGTTAGATTGGTTGCTTTAAGAGTTTTAGACAATAATAAAGTTTTTTTTCAGAATGCCAAAGCTGATTAATGTCGGAACTGAAGGGCCGCTTCTAATGGAAAGGTGGTTGGTGCGTCACCCAAGGGGATACAGAACAAAGAAAATACATTGTAAGTTCCAGACGAAGCGGTTGTAATGGTTAACTAAAGTTTAAACCATTAGCGAAAAGGCGGATCATAAAGGATCCGCCTTTTTTATTTATGGAGATATGCGAGAGTTTTTCTTAGAGCACCCTGACAGCTACAATCCCTTCAGTAGACTGAATTTTCTTTACCAGATCCGGACTGACATTGCCTTCCAGTTCAATGATGTTGTAGGCCAGATTCCCTTTGCTCTTGTTGATCATGTCCGCTATGTTGAGGTTGTTATCGGCAAGGAGGTGCGTTATCTTCTCGATCATGCCCGGTGTGTTCTGGTTGGAGATGGTAAGCCTCTTCTTGCCTGATCTGTCGAGAGAACAATCAGGGAAGTTGACTGAGTTCTTAATATTTCCGTTCTCAAGGAAATCCATGAGCTGCATGGCCGCCATAATGGCGCAGTTCTCCTCGGATTCCTCGGTGGAGGCGCCCAGATGAGGAATGGCGATAACCTTGTCCGTCTTGATAACCTCTTCATCCGGGAAGTCAGTCACGTAGCATCCCACGATGCCTTCAGCGACGGCCTTCTTCAGGGACGGGGTATCCACGAGCCCGCCTCTGGCGAAGTTGAGGAGCACGGCGCCTTTCTTCATGACCGCAAACTTATCGGAGTTGATAAAACCCTTGGTGTCCTTGTTCTGGGGGACGTGCAGCGTTATGAAATCAGACTCAGCGAGGAGCCGCTCAAGGCTGGAGGCCTTCTTGATGGTTCGGGACAGTTTCCATGCCGCCTCAATGGAAAGGAAAGGATCATATCCCATGACTTCCATGCCCAGGGCTTCGGCAGAGTTAGCCAGCATGGTGCCGATAGCGCCCAAGCCCACGACGCCGAGGGTTTTGCCCAGGATCTCCGTACCGCCGTACTTAGATTTGCCCTTTTCAATAAGATCCGGAACCTTGTCGCCTTCACCCACCAAGCCTTTGCACCAGGTAATTCCTTCAACCACTTTGCGAGATGCCAGCAACATGCCCAGGATCACCAGTTCCTTGACGCCGTTGGCGTTAGCTCCCGGCGTATTGAAAACAACGATGCCTTTTTCCGAGCATTTGTCGATGGGGATATTGTTGACGCCGGCGCCGGCGCGGGCAATGGCTTTCAGATTCGACGGCAGGCTCATCTCTTTCATTTCCTTACTTCTAACCAGGATGCCGTCGGGATCGGGAATATCAGCACGATACTCATATTTTTCAGTGAAAAGGCTCAAGCCCTTTTCCGAAATCTTATTTAACAAATCAATCCGATACATAAATACCTCCTGTTCCTTTCCATATCTTTTTATTAGAGAGTACTCTGATGACAGAGAATATCTTTTTTGTGTTGCTACGGTCCAAAACAAATCGTCCTTATGGTATTGTTTATAAGAACTTCCGTTTTGCCGGGCGAAGTATAAAATGGGCTCTCTTGTGTGTCAAGAAAATATTAGGCAGTTTCACAGACCTGTCAATTGGAAGAAATATTGACCCTCTGTAACCTAAAGGTCACGCGTCAGGCCGGGAAGGACGACAAATTAATGTTTGGGTTCAAACTGATTTTTTGCCGACCAGAAAGACGGCAGATGGCGTATTAAATACATCAGGCTTTTGCGGTGCTCCCAAATGCGCTTACGGAATCTTTTGCGCCATCCTTTATCGGAATAGAAACGCTTCACATGCTCATTATAAAAATGATCAAGTCTTTCTTTGGAAGCAATTCCTTTAGGGACAAAAACAAAATTCAGGCAGTTCATCAGCCGCCAGTCTTCATGGAAAACACCTTCGTCTTTTATTGTGCTCCACAGCGGAGCGCCGGGGAAGGGTGTGAATTTAGCCATGTTCATGTCATCAAGTCCCAGCGAAATGATAAAATCGGACGTGCGTTTTATCGATTCTTCCGTCTCTCCCGGCAGACCCATCATAAAAAGCCCTTTGGCGCGCAAGCCTTCTTCCTGAATCCGCCGCACGGTATCGCGAACATCATCGAGTGAAACACCGGCCTTGTGCCGCGCGAGCATTTCCGGATCGGCGGATTCAATCCCTAAAGAAACCATGAGGCATCCGGCATTTTTCAGCATCTTCAGCAAATCATCATCTGTGTAGCCCACGCGCACAGCGCAGTTAAAATTAATTCCCAGAGGATAACGTTTGAGTTTCTCGCAAAGCTCGACGATCCGCCGCCGGTTGGCGGTAAATAAATCGTCGTAAATATTGATGTGCCGCACACCGAATTTTTCGCGCAAATATTTCATGTGCTCGTAAATATAAGCGGCGGAATTGTAGCGGAAGCCTTTTTTAAAAACGGAACGGTCGCAGTAGGAGCATTGATACATACAGCCGCGCGAGGTAATCATCGTCGCCCCGGGAGTATTGATATAGCTGAACAGCGGCAGATGATAATCACCGGGGAAACCCTTAAGCTTTTCGTAGGCGGGAAACGGCAGAGAATCCAGATCGGATATCTGCGGACGCGGATCATTGGTGATGACTTCCGCCCCGCTCCGCCGGATCAATCCTTTAATTTCAGCGGGGTCCAAACCTGCGGCTAGTTCGGATAAAGTTTCCTCTCCCTCTCCGGAAATAAGAAAATCAAAAGCCGGATAATCCCGCAGAAGTTTTCCTTCCAAAGCGGAGACATGCACGCCTCCGCACACGGTTATGGTTTTCGGTGATTGTTCTTTGATGATTTGCGCCAGATCGGCGGCATCGGGAAACGATGACGTTGTTGCCGAAAAACCGACCATCTGCGGCTGATAAGATAAAATTGCCCGCGCCTGTTTTTGTAAATCTAATGGAGCGTCCGGTCCGAGGCAATCATAAACGAAAACATCATGGCCTTTTTCGATAAGATAAGCCGCGATGGAAAGCAGGCCCTGCGGCACCATCCGGTTGGCAATATCGGTAATGTCGCGCTTCCCCGGGAACCAGTTGAATCCCCGCGGATGAACAAGGACAATACGTTTTTTCTGCTGAACCGAAACCATATTTTAAAACACTTTTTTATTTATTCTATTGCCGATAAACGGCTCAAAATGATGCCACTCCAGAGGATGCCTGCGGGCAAATTCCGCCAGATCATCGGCATACATCTGCGCCGATTCCTGCACAGCTTTTTTTCTTTCCGCGCGCGTGTCGGCAACCACCTTTCGTCCGGGTGAGACCCTGATGTGATATTTCCCGATTGCTTCCTGATAAACAAAAAAAGTCATCAACGGCGAGCCGGTCATCAAGGCGAACAAATGCGGAGTATCGGGCAGGCGCGCTTCATACCCCAGAAAATCAACGGTGACAAAACTTTGTTCACCCCAGAGACGGTCGCCCGTCATCGAGACAATGCCGCCTTCGCGCAGGAAATTGATTCCTTCAATTAAAGCGAATGGCGATTTTTCGTCTTCCGACGTTGCCACCACCCTGATGCCGCTTTGCGCCAGAAGCTGTTTTTGAATATGTTCCATCTGCTCTTTGTTTTTGGCTCCCAGATAGAGCATGATCGGCAGGCCTTTACGGTTGAGAGTTTGCGCGGCAAGTTCCCAGTTGCCGATGTGCGACATCAGCAAAATTGCGCCCGTCTTTTTTTGCACGGCTTCTTCCAGATACTCCCAGCCTTCCTTGATATATTCAATATCTTCTTCGTCAAAGCGGATGAAACGGTGGATATAAACATCAGTGAATTTGTGATATTGTTTCCATGCGCACCCCAAGTGATAGAAAAAATTTCTTTCGGGGAAAAGCGCCCCGTAAAATTTCATGCTGTCCGCCACACGCACCGGAAAGAGAAAAAAATAACCGGTGGCGATAAACCACGCAAAGATGCGGAAAAACCACAGCCCCAGCCGCCGCGTTAGATATAGCATTATTTTATAAGGCAGTTTTTTCATTTTTATTTGTCATTCCCGTCGTTGATGCCTCTCAGGGTACGATGGCGGGAATCCAGTATTGCTTAAGAATTATGTTACTGAGTTCCCAAAAATCACTATAGAACTAAATTAATATGAATAACCTCCAGAATATGCGCCTGTTTCCGAAATCTTCTCATCTTTTATTTTGAAGTACACGTTCCAGCGCTGTCTCGCTCCCATAACTTCCAGACCATAGCGTTCGCACGAGAGCACCTCGTAAGCCGGGTAAGTGTCTGTCGCTTTTTCGTTATAACGCCTGCAATCGAATTTTTTTCCTTTCATTATTCGTTCTGCATCGCTGACAGATGTACCCAACGGAATCCATTTGCTCGCCTGCGTCTTGAATTCCGTCTCACGATACGAGGGCTCAACGGAGATTTCGTAGGAGGCCTTTATATATTCAAGATACTTTTCATAACTTACTTCGGTTACTTTAAAATCCCTGATGACATACGCTGTATAATTACCCGGACGATAATCCATGATCTCTATACCTGTCGGCATATCTCTTGTCAGATTGACTGTTTTATCACCTTTCTGGAGGCCAAATTGTTTATCCATTTCTTTTAATTTTTCCTGTAGTTTTCTTCCTGCATCACTGGGAATTCTTCCTTTCTCTTTACTCTTGCCGAAATCAGCATGCGATACTTCATCAAATATAATTTTATTCAAATCAGCCGTAATCAGATATTCTTCTGTGCCACGCCTAATATAGCCTACACAGATTAGATAATTATCTTCCGTTAATCCGATATATTTACTCAGTTTATTGCCCGTCACTGATTGCTGCATAATAACGGGATTATTGTTATCAATAAAATTGACTAACTCATCAAACCGAAAATTATCTCTGGCGATAACCTCAACATCCAATCCCCGCTTCACTGCAAAATTTCTCGCGGCACGGGTAATATCGTTGCCGTTTCTTTGAAGATAATTTTCTTCAATCACACGGCTCATATCAACACCATATGTGAATGCATCCTTGTGTCTGGTCTCAGATCTCTTTCTGGATAAAGGACTTTCAGCCTCCAATTCAGCAAAGTGTTTCATAAATTTTTCACCATTCTTTTCCACCATATCTTCCATTAATGCTTTCTTTCCCGGCGACCAATTTTTCATTGCTTCATTTAATTGTTCGTCCCCGAACCAGATGTGTTCTTTCCTATCATAATAACCAATAATCGTGGCCAAAGCCGCAGCTTTTATACTGACACCATCAACCTTTTTGATTAACACCATGTCTTCTAGAACATTCCATTTACCCAATTTGCTTGCCGAAGGATTAGCCTTTGCTTCCACCAAATCCGACCACAATTTGGCCTGCTGCTCTATAGGCACAGCGGCAAATATTGTTGATGAAAAAATAGAAATAATTAACAAAGTAAAAAAGGAAATAGGAAAAACTTGGTACATCAATTTCTTCTTCATGCCGCCCTCCGAATTTTTATATCTATCTGTTCAACCGTTTATTTGTTTCTGGATTCCCTTTTCTCATTGTCATTTGCAAGGGAATGACAGAAGTAGTTTCCTTGCCCTCCGGCATTCGCCGGACTATCGCTTGCTAATTGCCTCTATTTTTTTCCCACAAACCATTTTTCCCGGCATACGCCGGGCTAACGCTTCTTCCCTACAAACCACTTTTCTTCAATGCCGTTTGTCGGTGAAGCATGAACTGCAACATCAAATCCGGCAGCGGTCATGAAACCGGTAATTTCCGCCTCCGGGCGGAATCGCTCCTCCATACCTGCCATGCTTATGCGCACAGCTTCAATCCATCGTTTCCAAGGCACTTGTCTTTCTGACGGGATGGTCGCGCGAATCAAAAGCGTGCCGCCCACTTCCAGTTTATCGTAAATTCGCCGAAAAACAATCTGAACTATTTCATCGGAAATCAAATGCAGCATGTCCAACATGAGCACGTAGTCGACATTTCCTTCGACATCCGGCAAATCCGGCGCGAGTCCGACTTGTACCCGTCCCCGGGTGCCGATGGCGTGCGACGCCATGAGCACACGCACATCATCCGGTTCCAGACCGTAAACCTTCGCTTCCGGATAAATTTCCAGAAGCCACGTAGCGGGCACGCCATAGCCGCAGCCGATATCGATAATCCTGCGGGGATTCTTGACGTACTTGTCCAGTTCCCTGAACATCGGATCGATGATCATTTTCATGCGGGCAAACATGCGCGGATACGCGGCCAGATGCCTGTAACGTGCGACGGTGCGTGTTCGATGTTCGCGTGAACCGGTCACCAGTTTTCCTGTTGAATATGAGGTTCGTGAAAAGATTGCTTTCATCAGAACCGGCAGAATAAAATACGCTCCGATCAGAGAGTAAAAAATTCCCAGCAGAGATACAACACCGATGCTTTTCAAAAGCGCATGATTGGCCAGAGCCAAAACACCGAATCCGATCAGGGTCGTAAAAGAAGCCAGAAACATGGCCAGTTTAACCGTGTCCATTTCCGGCAGACTTTCATCGCGGTAGCGCTGATAGAAGCACGCGTAATAAATGGAATAGTTGATTCCCATGCCCATGATGATGACCCACAGCATGATGCCGGGAATATCCATGGGATGGCCGATGATTTTCAAGGTGCCCAGCGTGGCAATGAGCGCGAAGGTGATGGGCGCAAGCACGGCCAGCGAGATAATCCAGTCCAGATAATAGATGAACACAATGATGGAAGTTCCAATGCCGGTAATGAGCGCGATCTGGATAAAAATATTCTTTAAAAATTCTCCCAGTTTTTCATTGAACAGGCCGACGTCAAATAATTCGGCTGTTCCCGCGGCTTTTAGGTGCGAGAAAAAATCTTCGGCGCTGTAATTTTTGCCGGGAGTTAATAAACTCAACTGCGTGTATCCGGCGGGGCTTTTGGAAATTCCCAGCATTTCAAAAAACTTTTCCGGTATGGTAAATGATGCCGGTGTTTCCTGATGAATGGTTTTCCAGAACGGGGCAAAAGCATCGGGCGCAAAACCGGACTCACGCGAGGCCGCGTTCAAGTTGCGCTGCAAATCAGCCACACGCTCTTTTGTCCAGAAAGCGCGCCAGGCGGCAAAGTTGCTCCGCGCCTGCCCGGGTGACGGAAATAAAACGGAGGGCAGAAATACCGGCGCCAGTTTTTCCTGCCGCACGTCACCGGAGAGCGAATTCATTAATTGAGCATTTTTCTTCTGCAACTCATCAACACTTTTTGCTTCCATAAAAACATAGCATCTGCCGGAAGAATCTCCCCACTTCTGCAAAACTTCCCCGGCTTGCAGGGTTTTCCGGCTTACGGAATTCATAGAGTTAAGATCGACGTTGAATTCAGGCCACGCGAAAAATAGCATGATGAAACCGAAAGCGACTGCCGCAGCCAGTTTCCATTTTGCGGGAGCGGCCACTTTTTTGATGGCATTCAAAAGAAACGGATTGTTCCGGCGCGTTGCCGGAGGCATGGTTGGAAAAATCAGCGGAAAAATAAAAAGAACAAAGACAAGGGCAAACAAAACGCCCAGCGCGGAAAAGACGCCGATTTGCGCCATGATTTTAAAATCGCTCATCAAAAGCAAAAGAAACGAACCGGCCGTTGTCAGCACCGCCAGAAGTTCCGCCGACCAAACCGTCCTTGTGATTTTCCTGCCCTTTGTTTCGTAGGGCTGGTCGAGAAAGAGCAGATAGGTGATTCCGAGATCGACGGTGAATCCCATGATCGCGCCGCCGAAACCGACAGCCAGCATGGAAATGGATTGATATAAAAAGGAGCAGATGAAAAGAGCGGCGATCATTCCGACCGTCGACGGCAGAAGCGCCAGCAGGCCGATGAGCGGGCGGGGAAAAGCAAAGATCAGCAAAAGCGCGATGCCCAGCGTGGTCAGGATTAAGGCCAGCCGGGTATCGTGTTTGGCAATGTTTTCATTATCCAGTGCCGCGCGGTATGCTCCCGCGGCTGTAATTGTGTATTTGTCTCCTTGCAGACTTTTGCTGGCGTTTAATTCACGCCCGCAGTCATCGATGGTATCTTGAATTTTGGTAGCAATTGCCGTATCCGTTCCCGATCCTTTTATCTTGGCGATAATAAGAGCGTGCCTGCCGTCTTCGGACAAAAGCTGTCCCTGATAAAATTGCGCTTTGTTGGCGGGAAGCAGGGCGGACATCCGGCTCAGAATAACACCGGAAAACCCCAGCGGGTCTTTAGCCATCATTTCACTTCGTCCGATGCCTTCCAGTTGCTCAAGGTTCTTTCGGTTTTGCGCCATGGATTCCCTGATTTTATCCGGCGACAAAAGCGGCTTGATTTTCTGCTCCAGGTCGGACGCGCTCAAAAGCGACGGCAGATTGTTGTTCACATGAGCGATAAGCTCGGGAAAATTATTGGCGTCGTCGCCTATGCCCACTTTGGTAAAAAGACCACTTTTGGTGAGTTTATCGGAAAGGATAACCGCCGCTCTGACCAGTTTGTCTCTATCCGCTGATTCACAGCCCAGATCAATAAACAATCTGTCCTGAATGGGCAGATGCCGGATAATCTGACGCGCGTCGGCCAATACAGGATCGTTGTGCGGCATGGATTCCAGTATGTCCGTATCAATTTTCAGATTTTTGGATTCCCAGAAAAAAAGTCCCGCTACGATGAGGGCGACAATAAAAATAACGGTCCAGTTTATTTGATATTTGCGAAGGGACATGAATACTCGCGAATGATGCAAAACGGCATCAAATTTTTTGCGTCAGAATGTCACATTTCTAAAATACTGGCAAGGTAAAAAGCCCTACTTTGTCATTACCCGGCCTGACCGGGTAATCCAGTTTATTTTCTTTTGGATGCCCCAGTATCAAGTGCGGGGCGGGCTCATCTCTTCAACGGCATGACGAAAAGGGTGTCATACCGGCGCAGGCCGGTAATCCAGTTTTATTTTTGTTTTGTCATGTCGAGTGTAGCGAGACATCTTGTTTAAGACTTCTCATCCCGACACATCGGGATTCGAAGTGACATCCTGAGATGTTTTTTATTTCAGAAAAAATATACGTCGGAAAATCAAACGGGTGAAGGTTGAAGAATTACGGCAGAAATCCACGAAAGGGCGGAAGTGGGAAATTCTTTCCCCATTGGGACTATAGTTGACGCGCACCGGAGCTTCCATCACCGGAATGCCGTTCCGATGGGCGTGCACCAGAATTTCCACTTCAAACTGGAAGCGCCGCGCTTTTGTTTTTAAGTTAAGCGCTTCGGGCAGAGGGTAAATGCGAAAACCGCTTTGCGAATCAGAAATAGCGGGGCCGCCGGAAGTGCGCACCCAGAAGTTGGAAAACTTCCGTCCGAAACTGCTTGTCCAGGGGACATATTCGCCGGGCATGTAATCTCTTGCTCCCACGACAATCGGCCACGAATTTTTGGGGATGGCTTTGATAAGATTTCGCGCGTCTTGAGGATAATGCTGGCCGTCGGCATCAATCGTTATTGCCCAGTTGGCCACAGCAGAGGCCGTGGCAAAGCCCGTCAGGATGGCCGCGCCCTTGCCCTGATTGATTTCATGCCGCAGGATCTGAATGCCTTTGATTTCTTTAATCTGATCGTAAGTGTTATCGGTCGAACCGTCGTCAACAACAAAGATCGGATAGCCCAAGGCCTGCGCATCCTTGACAACCTGCGCCACCGTCCCCGCATGATTGTAAACGGGAATGACAAAAGCAAAACGATTTTTTTTGTTTTTGATGTTCATATTAATCTAGGGTTGATATCTTTCGCATCTAACGGAACATATCACTAAAGGAGTAAGCCGTCTGGTAAATGCAATTGTTGAAGATTTATTTCTGTTCGAGTTTTTCGTTAATTATTTTTAACAATTTATTACTAGATGGTTCATTGCGATATTTTAAATATTTTAACAAATATTCTTTTGCTTCCTTAAAGTTACCTTGATAATATTTTGCAAATGCAAGATCCGCATATACAATAATTTTCAAATCATCATTGCCAAACTTCAATGCTTTTAATAAATATACTTCAGCCTGTTTAGCAAATTCAATATTAGTTGTCACATAAAGATGCCCAATACCGTAGTATGCATAACCTTCCTCTGGTTTTAATGATAAAGCTTTTTTAAAATAATATTCTGACTTATTCCAAGATTCTTTTATGTTCATATTATGGCCGGCCTGATAAAGATCACCGAGTCTGATATATATTTCATAATCTTCTTTATTTGTATCTTTAAGTTGAATAAGCTGTTTTTCCGTATCAACAAATAGTTTATTTGCATTATTTTTTTCATTTTCGTTTTTATATTGTGGAGGATATACGCCTGCATAATGAAAAAGATCTTTAATGTTATTGTTAATTTCTTTGTATTTTGAAGTGTCTTCAGCATTAACATTGAGAGCCAAAGATAATGCCATGATAGTGACCAGTATATATTTCATTATTATTTCCCCTCGAATAATTATTCAGTCTATATAAATCGGGAAACACAAATAGCACAAAAAGTAAAATTGTTAAATTACATTGTATTCAACGGCTCCGTAAAAAGCTCCAGATGCAAGGCGCGCGACATAGTATTTATTATACCGAGTTGCAGTCAAAAGATAACGCGGCGGCAAGTAGGAGGCGGCACAGGCGTATTAATAATACGTTGAGGACGCGCATCCGGCATCCGCCGGATTCACTCCGCAGATGCGAAGCCCGGTGTATGCTGGGGGACTTTTTACGGAGTCGTTCCCTCGGGAAGGAATGCTACCCCCCACGTCCCCGGCCCCATATGCGCGCCTGACGTCAGCGACAACGGCTGTACGATAATTTTCGCTTCAGGATAGTGTTCCGCAATAGTTTTTTTAACAGTTTTTTCCACCCAATTTTTGTTGTCGGAATATTCCAGCATAATGAGAGCTTTGGAATCATCTATTATAGACGCGTCAAGTTTCGTTAAAGCAAACTTCACCTGATCTTCCTGATTTTTGACTGTGCCGACTTTTTTTGCTCCTTCGGGCAGAGGGGACACTACCGGTTTCATGTTCAGCATTTCGCCGAAAAAGGCGCTGGTTTTGGAAAGACGGCCGCCTTCGGCCAGATATTGCAGTTTATCGAGAAAAATATATTCCTCGCAGGTTTTAACAGCTTTCCTCGCGAAAACGACGGTGTTTTTCATATCGTTTGTTTCGGTAAGGTAACGGGCGGTTGCCAGCGCGATTAATCCCAATCGGCCTGATGCCGCTCCTGTATCCATTATCATGAAACTTTCCTGCTTATTATGGTCTTTTATCCACTTTAGAGCGGCATAATAATTACCGGTGTAAATAGAGCCCACGCACAGATATAAAACTTTTTCAAAACGCTCCAGAGCGCTTTCGTAAAATTGATTCCTTTCATAAACGGAAGCCTGGGAAGTGGATACCTTGATTCCATTTTTCATCGCGCGATAGAGTTCTTCGGGATGAAAATATGTTTCAGGCAGACATTGTTCTCCGATGGTCAGATAACTGTTCAGGAGCGTGAAACCGTATTTTTTCGCATCCTGATTGGTCACGGAACCGGCGGCATCGGTTATGATGTGCAGGGTTTGGCCGTCCCGGGAGTGCATGAATTCCTGAACCTGAGAAGCCAGGTTATCATCTTCCCAGTTAAGCACACTGCCCAGTCCGCTGATTTGTGACCGGACATTTTCCTTGTCTTTGGTGTGCAGATGGATTTTATAAAAATCGCCTTCAGGAATGATAATAACCTCATCCTGTGTGCTGGTGATTATCTTTATTTCTTCGGGAGAATAACGGGGGGCCTTGACGACAAAATCAACGCAATAGCCTGATTCGGCCGTTTCCTGAAATGAAGAAGATATTTTCAGGCGATCCTTGAAGGTTTCCGTCACGGGACGGCAATCGTCGGGTATGCCCGCCAGCGTGTAAAAGAACCCTTCAAAAAAAATGTAGATGCCCAGAGCGCCCGCGTCCACAACGCCGGCTTCATTCAACCTCGGCAGTTGTTCGTAAGTTTCATGGACGGCATTTTCCAGGCGGCCGATGATATTTTCTACGGTTTCTTTATCCGGATTTATTGTCTGAGGCAGGATATCAACAAGAGCGTCGAAAACGCTCAGCATAGTGCCCGGACGGGGATTGCTCACCGCCCGCCACGCTTTTTTAGTGCCTTCTTTAGCGAGGTCCGGGAGTTGAGAAATATTTTCCGCTGTGCAAAAAGCGGAAAAAAACTGCGAGGCGATGTTGCCGGAATTGCCACGCGCCGACAACAGCAGCTGATGAATAATTTTTCCATTCGGCTGGCCGGCACTGCGCAGAGGAGCAAGACTTATGGAAAGATTTCGTCCCGTGTCGCCGTCGGCAATGGGGAAGACATTGATGGAATCGAGAAGTTCAGCCCGGGCGACAAGACGCTCCAGACCGGCGATAAAGGATTTTTGTAAAACTTCTTCCATTTAGAAACCAAAAGCGTTGCGTATTTCTTCCGGAACACTGAAGATAGTTTCCATTTCCGGAACCTTCACCGTCACCTGTTCCGTGCGGCCTCGCGCGCAGACCTTGCCGTCGACCGCTTTGCGTATTTCAAAATCAACGATTAGTTTCACATACGCGTCCACAAGAGTCGCCTTACAGATAATTTCGTCACGGTGACGCAGGGGCAGAATATGTTTGGTCGAAGTTTTGATAATGGGAAAGATCAACTGCTGCTTTTCGTAAAAAGAGTAAAGATCGATGCCGTTATTTTCGAAAAGCGCCGCGCGCGCCACTTCAAAATAATTCAAAAAGTTGGCGTGCCAGACGATCTGCATGGGATCGAGATCAAAGAACGGCACGCGTATTTTTATTTCAAAGCTTCTTTGTTTTTCATTCATGGTCATATGTTAAAAAAATCAGAGTATCTTATGGCTGTGCAAATGTTTTCAATGTCTTTATCCATGGCCCTGTCTTCTATTACCGGAGCGCTGACCGACCGGATTTTTTCCAGAAGACCGGCCAGAAGCGGCCTTGCGCCGGTATTGTCTCTGATGTCGCAAGCCTGTGCCGCCGCCAGAAGATGAATGGCCACAACGCGTTCCGTCAAGGTGCAGATTCTTTCGGCGTCGCGCGCCGCGATAGTTCCCATGCTGACCTTGTCCTGATTATGTGATTCGGTGGAGCGTGAAAAAGAGGCCGCCGGCATGGTGGCCTTCAGAGCTTCCGCCGTCAATGCGGAAGAAGAAATGGACATGGCCTTGAATCCGTGACGCAATCCCTTTTCCTTGCCGGATTTTCTGACCAGATCGCCAGGGAGCCCTCTGTTTAAACTCGGGCTGACCAGAAGCATGATCTGGCGGTCGCACATGTCCGCGACGGAAGCCAGCGCGGCTTTTAATCCGTCCATGGCGAAAGCGATATGCCCGCCGTAAAAATTGCCGCCCATCAGCACTTCGCCCGTCGCGGGATCGAAAATCGGATTGTCGTTGGAGCTGTTGGCTTCGATTTCCACCCATTTTTTAATCCAGTCGAGGCTGTCGTACAAAACGCCGATAACCTGCGGAGAACAACGCAGCGAGTAAGGGTCCTGCAAAGTATCGAGGGAATCATCTTCCAGTTGACGCGCCGATAATTTTGTTTTCAGCAGACGAAGAATCTGAGCGGCGACAAATGTCTGTCCGGGAAATGATTTGGCTTCCGCGATGACCGGATGATAATGCCGGGCGTTTCCCTTGAGGGCGTGAATGGAAAGCGCCGTCGCGGAAATTGCGGCGTATAAAATTCGCCACGCTCTTTCGACATCCAGTGCGGCGATACCCGTCATTGTGGTTGTGCCGTTAACCATTGCCAGAGGTTCTTTCGGCAGATAACGATAAGGCTTCAGTCCCGTTTTTTTCAAGGCTTTTGCCGCGGGTATTACCTTGTCCCGATAAATTACTTCGCGCTCTCCGGCAAGGCAGGCTGCGATATAGGACATCGGCGTCAAATCTCCGGACGCGCCGACCGAACCCTCGCAGGGAACTATTGGCGTTATGCCGTGATTTAAAAAATCGGCAAGCTGCTGGAGAAGCGCAATGGACACGCCGGAATAACCGCGCGCCAGACAAATAATGCGGCACAACATGGCGGCTCTCGTTTCTTCGATGCCGATGGGATCGCCGGTGCCGCAGCCGTGAAAGGTAAGAATGTTGGCGCCATTTTTCAGCGCAACATCCAGGGGCATGCGTTTGCCGCAGGATTTACCGTAACCGGTTGTCACGCCGTAAACAGGGATTCCCTGGCGCATGGAATCCATCAGCATTTTCCGCGTCTTCTCCATCATCTTGACGAAGCCGGCGGATTTGCTTATTTGCACCGGAACGCCGTAGCGTGCCACGGCGATGATATCATTGAAGCTGACATTGCCGCCGTCAATGACCACGGCGCCTGTGTTGACATTTTTTTTCATCAGCTAAAATTTCCTTTCCTGTGTTGCCGGTTGACGAACGCGCGGTTTATAGGTGCCGTCAGCCTTTTCTTTATCCATGACTTTTTTCAGCATTTTGAACATTTTATAATTCTGCGGCTCTTCCTCGTAAAATTTATCCCACGCGTAATAATAAAGCGACTGCAATTCTTCGGGTTTTAGTAATTTAGGCTGAAAAACAACTTTTCCGCAAGTATAATCATTCCAGTCGTAGGAGAAAATTCTTTTCTCGTTGTGCAAATCGTCAAAAGTGCGCGTGTGCGGGAACGGGGTGAGCACGGTGAATTCCGCCATATCCAGATCGATCTCCAGCAGAAAATCAACCAGCTTCTTGATGTAATCTTCAGTGTGATAATCCAGCCCCAGCAGAATGCTTCCTTCCACGGCGATGCCGTAATCATGATAGCGTTTGACGCGGTCGCGAATAAAATCGGAAGAATCGAAAATCGCCTGATAAACAAACCAGGCGCCCGCCTGCGCGGCCAGATCCAGCACCTTGTCGTCATCTTCAATGGGATGACAGCAAAACTTTTTCTTTAAAGGAATCATTTCCCGGAATAAATCCGTTTCCCAATTTTTATCCTGCGCGAGCGAATTATCCACAATGAAAAGTTTGTTATTGTTGATGCTGGCCATTTCTTCGACAACTTTATCAAATGGACGGGGGCGGAAACTTCGGCCTCCCAGAAATCTTACGGCGCACGGATAACAGTTAAACCGGCAGCCTCGTGACGCGTGCACCAGATCAACCATCTGCAAACCGCGGTAATTGTATGCTTCGCGATTTAAAATGGTGCGCCTTGCCGTCCCGACGCTTTCAATGGGCGGAAAATCCTGCATATAGTCATAAACTTTTTGCAGCTGGCCGTTCTTAAAATCCGCAAACACCTGTTCCATCCGGCCTTCGGCTTCACCCAGAAAAACGCAGTCGGCATGTTCCTGCGTTTCTTCGGCGTGCAGCATCGTGGCGATTCCGCCGAAAATAACCTTGATTCCTTTTGCACGGAATTTATCGGCTATTTCCCAGCCGCGTTTTATCTGCGCGGTCAGCATTACGGAAATGCCGACAAAATCCACGGCCTGATCGAAATCAATCTCCCGGATGTTTTCGTCAATGAATTCAATATCCACATAATCAGGTACGGTGGCGGCAAAAACCACGGGTCCGTGCGGAGGCAGAATAAACCGTGTCTGACGATCCAGCTTTTCCCATTTTGGATATATCAGTTTAAATTTCATGCATATTTCCATTAATTGTCTTTAACGTTTTTTACACTGGTGCTGTTTACAATATTTTATAATTTACGCCAATAAAAATTATATACCAGACTTGTGCCTTTTAAAATCAGGATTTTTTATGAATAACTTCCTGAAAGTCTTATTTCCCAAAATATTATTTTTATGCTAGGTTACAACCCGTAATAAACAACATCTGTAATATTATTTTTTTAAAAAATTAATAGTGCTACAATTATATTCAGTCTATAATAAAACGAAGTTTGTACATAAACCGCTAAACTACATCATGGAGTTTTAAATGGAAAACAATATGAACTTTCAACTCTCATCATCTGTGAATGATGGAATTCTTGAAATTATAATAACAGGCGAATTAAAAGAGAGTTCCATTAATAAGATATACAACAAAGTCGATAATATCATAAAAGCAAATGGCGTAGTGAAAGCAATATGGGATTTCCGTGCTTTTAAGGGGCGTGTAGATAAGACAGAATTTTATCGTTTAGTGAGAAATCATCCTTCCGTTTTCTATGAGATTCAAGCCGCAATAGTGGACCTTCCGGAAAACACTGACTACGAGACTGCAGCAAGAAATGCTGGCCTATCAATCAAATGGTTTACAGATATCGATACGGCTAGAGCTTGGATTAAGAACAAGTAAAGCAAATGAAAAAGGCAAAAGCATGCCTTCAATATTTCAAAAATAAATAATATTTTTAAAGAGAGGTCGAAATTATGAAAATGTTTGCTTTTGTTTATGCCGATTACTTCGATGCACGCATCACAAATGAATTTAAGCAAGCTAATTATAAGCAGGATACGAAAGTGCATGGAACAATCTCAAAAAACTGCACCTTCGTAGGTGTAAGCAACAACCTGATTCATATTCGATATATTATTTGTTGAAAATCAAATACGCGTAAGTTCCGCCGAAGGAAATCCCCGCCAGAACCGTGTTGTTAATTTCCTGTTCTTGGCTTTTTCCATGAACAAATGCAAGCGTCCGGAGTGGATTGGCAAGCCCCACTATAGGCGGGATGATATTTTTCTCCATGGAAAGCGCCAATGCGCAGGCTCGAATGCCGCCACCGGAAAAGCTCTCTCCCGTCGCACCCTTCAGCGAAGTGATAAACGGTTTAGAGGAATAAAATATTTCCGCGTAAGCTTCGGCCTCCACGGCATCAAGGATTTTATGGCCGTTGGCTGCGGCAAATACAACCTGAATTTCACCTGCCGACATATCCGCGTTTTTTATTGCGCGGGCAAATGTTCTTTTTATGCCTTCCGCATTTTGAGGCCATTCGGTCGGTTTTACCGGTGATGAGCCCATGCCTATGCCTTTAATTTCGCAATAAGGCTTGCGGCCTCTGTCTATCGCCGATTGCAGGCTCTCCAGACAAATTATTCCGCAGCCTTCTCCAACGATCATTCCGCTGCGATCTTTGTCGAAAGGACGGCAAGCCTCTTTTTCTTTATTTTGCGGAGAAAGAGCATGAAATTTTGTCAGCGACTTGTAATAAAATTCAGATAAAATGTCCGCGCCGCCGGTAAAAATAAAATCGGCGGTGCCGCGTCTGATTTCCGCCGCGGCATAAGCAATCGCGTTTTCCGCGGAAACCGCAAAATGCGTTACGGTTGTGTTAACGCCGCGGAAACCAAGTTCGATGGAGGTGTGACCGGCGGCGGCGTTCATGACCGTATTGGGAACCAGTATCGGATTAACTGCAGCGGGTCCTTCGGTGAATAGCGTTCCCAGGAATTGAGCGGTAATGTCTGTTGCGCCGAAAGCAGTGCTCAGAACAATGCCGACGCGGTCGCGGTTTCCTTCCGTGATTTGAAGGCCTGCGTCTTCCAACGCCAGTCGTGCTGATGCCGCCGCCATCAGGGATAGCTTGTCCATCCGCCGCATATTTTTCACGGAAATAAAATCACGCGGATTGAAATTAGTTACTTCCGCTCCGAGATGCGAGGGAAGTTTGCTTGTGTCAAATGATTTGATTTCCGCGATGCCTGTTTCACCGGAAAAAAGGCGTTTGCCGAATTCTTCTTTGCCGATTCCCAGAGGAGTTACCATGCCGATGCCTGTCACAACCACGCGTCGGCTGTTGTCTGTTGGCCGGTTTTTATTCATGGATTGCGCCCCTTTCGGAATACCTGTCGAAAATCAGCGTGGTGTTGTTCCCCCCGAAGGCGAAGGAATTGGAAAGAACGGCGCGCAAATCGGCTTTTCTTGAACCGGAGGTGACATAATCAAGATCGCAAAGAGGATCGCTATCCTTGTAATTAATTGTCGGCGGTATAAAACCATGTTGCAGTGCCAGAACCGACACAATGCCCTCCAACGCGCCGGAAGCTCCCAGCGTGTGCGCGTGCATGGATTTGGTTGAACTGACCGGTATCGAATAGGCGCGCTTTCCGAATACTTCCTTGATGGCTTTCGTTTCCGTAATGTCGTTGACCGGTGTGGCCGTGCCGTGTGCGTTAATATAATCAATATCATCAACGGAAAGGCCGCTGTCTTTGAGCGCCGCCTGCATGGAACGAACAGCGCCGCTTGCCTGTTCATCGGGGGCGGTCATGTGAAAGGAATCGCAGGTAATGCCATAGCCCAGAATCTCGCCGTAAATTTTTGCTCCTCTGTCAATGGCTGAATCCAGAGATTCCAGAACCATGATTGCCGCGGCCTCGCCTAATGAAAGCCCGGCGCGGTTTTTATCGAAAGGCCTGCAAGTTTCCGGGTCAACGGATTTCAGCGCGTTAAAGGCGGCATAAGTGAGCCGGCTCATGGGTTCCACGCCTCCGGCCAGCATGATGGAGGCATGGCCGTTCGCGATTAAATCCCGCGCGTAGCCGATGGCTGTGGCGCCCGCGGAACAGGCTGTCATGAAAGTTGATTTCGGTCCGGTAAATCCGAAAGCGGAGGCAATACGGTCGGCGGAAGATGCGCAAAACAAAGAGGAGAGAGTGGAAAACTTCGCGTTTTTGCCGGTTCTTAATAATTTTTTGTAGAATTCTTCCGCCTCCAGAAGTCCGCCCGCCCCGCCGCCAATGGCGACTCCCATTTCATCTTTTAATTCTTCCGGCGGAGGATAGAATCCGGCATCGCGAAGAGCTTCCAGCGTCGCGGCAAAAGAAATCATATCCGCCCTTGACATTCTTTTAACAGAAAAATTTTCGGGAATATAATCATGGGCAATAAAATTTTTGATCTGTCCTCCCGTTTTGCTGCGAAATCCGGCAGTGTCAAATAGATCAATCTCACCTATGCCACATGCGCCTTCCTGTAAAGCGCTCACGAAGTCAGGGACATTATGGGCAATGGCATTTAATGTTCCCATCCCGGTTATGACGATGCGTTTTTTCAAGTCGAATCCTTATCCTGAGTTACGACAATTACTTTTTATGTGAACTTGCCGAAACTTAATTTGGCGCCGGTAAAAAGTCAAACAAATATTGTCGTTAGATTAATTTCTTCGGGATGAACTGTTTGATCATAAATACGGAAGGATAGAGTTATTTTGACATCAGCTGAAAAGAATGAATAGCGCGGAAAATGAATTCGAATTTAGGAATATTTGAATATTAAATACCATTTCTAAATCAAATGTGATATTGGGACGGCCAAGCTAAAGCGGCGAGGCATGTTGTTATATGCACGTTGAGGATATCGACGATGACCTAGGCATACGCCGGGCTTTGCTGCCGACAAAAATAGATATTTGGTTTATAAATGGAATAAGCCGGATAAAAAAATTGAGGTATTAGATGAGTCAAATTGAAGAATTAATCGTTGAACTTAAAGTTAAAATTATTCAGACACTCGGACTGATTGATATTGGGCCTGAAGACATCAAAGATGATTCTCCGCTTGTTGGCGGCGATATAGGAATTGATTCCATTGATGTGCTTGAGTTAGTGATGATGATTGAAAAAGACTATGGCGTTAAAATTGAAAGCAAAGAACTGGGCGTCAAAGTTTTTGCCTCCGTGCGTGCGATGGCCACGTACATATACAATAATCAACGAAAAAAGTAAGCTTACAGCTTACATAAAGAGTATGACCTGTTAGCGCTTTATGCATGTTTTCTCCCATGATGAAAGTACTGCTCATTTCGGCAAATACCCTGAAAACGCCCTATCCGGTATATCCGCTGGGACTGGATTACGTCGCCGGTTCCCTGGATTCCCGCTATCAAACTAAAATTGTAGATTTGAACGATTTTACCAGTCTGGATGATTTGGGAGCATTGATTCGAGACTTTTCGCCCGATTTTATCGGAGTATCAATTAGAAATATTGATAACACGGATGTAATGAATAGCCGGGGTTTTCTGTCTGAATACCAGAATTTAATACACAGGATCAGGATGACTTCAGCGGCCAGGATAATTTTAGGCGGTAGTGGCTTTACTATTTTTCCGGTTGAATTTATGCAAGCGCTGGATGCGGATTACGGCATTGCGGGCGAGGGAGAAAGGTTGTCCCTGCTTTTGGAAGCGATAGAAAAAAATGCGGATATTAAATCCATACCCGGTATTGTAACCAAGGAAACCACCAGTATTACTTACGAACCATGGGGCGGAGCAATTGAAAAAAGTTTTGATCCAGCAAGTTCGCATACAAAATTTTATCTGTCCAACGGAGGTATGCTTAACCTGCAAACGAAAAGGGGCTGTCCCTTTCATTGCAGCTACTGCACTTATCCTCATATCGAATGCGGTCGAATGCGGTTTTTTCCGCCCCGCGAAATAGCCCATAAAGCCCGCGAATTGCAGGATGCCGGCGCTAAATATATTTTTATCACCGATTCCGCTTTTAACGCCAGCTACGATCACAGCCGGCAGGTTGCGGAAGCCTTTATTGAAGCCCGCGTGTCCGTGCCGTGGGGAGGTTTTTTTGTTCCCACGGTGCCTTCATCTGATTATTATAAACTCATGGTTGATGCCGGACTCAGTCATGTGGAATTCGGCACAGAATCATTATCAGATACAATACTAACCAATTTACATAAACCTTTTGCCGCTCATGATGTTTTTGCCGCTCATCTTGCCGCACGGAAGGCTGGCTTGCACATTGCCCATTATTTCCTATTAGGCGCTCCCGGCGAAAACAGGGAAACCCTGCAGACAACGCTTGCGGGAATGGACAATCTGGAGCGGGCGGTTTTCTTCTTTTTCTGCGGAGTCCGTATATACCCGCACACCGCCTTGTACGATATCGCCCTGCGGGAGGGACAGATTGCCGCCGGGGAAAATATTCTGCCGCCCGTGTTTTACCGTTCGCCTCAAATAACCGTTGAAGAAATCATGAAGATGGTGGAAGATCACGCCAAAGGCCGTCCGAACTGGCTGATCGGAGCCGGCGAAGTAAAAACCGCTCGTATTTTGCCCAGACTCTACCGGCGGGGATTCACCGGGCCTTTGTGGGAGTACCTGATTCAATAAAAACGGTTTATTAACCGTTGCCGCGTCAGGATAATAAACCGGTAATTCGTATATATATAGAGATTCATTGACCTTATAAAAAAGTTTTGATTCAAAAAACAATCAATGATATAAATTTTCCGGCATTTGGCGCAAATTTAACTTTTACGTTAGCCAATGGGGTACGATTTATTGGATGGTCAATGGAGTTTGTTGCAGGAAATTAAAGTAACTAATCGTAATGATATTGAAGCATTGGCTGATGTGCCAGTTGATTCACCGTGGTTTTCAGGTCATTTTCCCAATGAGCCGATTCTCCCGGGAATAGCTTTGGTTCATATGGCCGAGCAGGCCATCGTTCAGAATGCATTGGCAAAAGGTGAGCGGGTTCAGTTGCATGCGCTCAAAAGAGTAAAATTTACCCGGCCGGTGCGTCCCGGAGAAAGTTTGTCGCTCAGCATATCCGGTGAAGAAGCGGGCGAAGAGATTTTGTTTTCCTTTAAAGTGACGAATAAGAAAAATATTGTATGTAGTGGCACCATCGTTGCGAAAAGATAAATAAATATAGAAGGAGGTAGTGATGCCTGAAAGTCATGATGTAAAAGGCATTGTCCGGCATGTGGCCGAAATTATTATTGACGAACTTAAATTGGAAGATGTTACGGTGGACACCTTCGATCCGGATATGGATCTGGTGGATGAACTGGGCATCGATAGTATGGACCTGGCCACGATTGCTTTGGTTCTACAGGATGAATACAAGATCGCGATAGATGAAGACGATTATCCCACGTTGAAAACCATTCGTCTGATCGCTGATTACATTAAAGAAAAACTAACTGCGAAAAATTAATTGATAGAAGTCAATCATCCATGTCTGTTGATCATAAAACATCGCCGGAATCAGCCAAACCGAAATTTTCCGAACTTCTGGCGCAGCCCGAAATCAAGGAACGCTGGGAAAAGGTGAGGAAATATTTTTTTCTGCGGGAATCGACTTATGACATGTCCAACCGCTGCAATATCCGATGTGACGGCTGTTATTATTTTGAAGGAGAAAAACAGTTTGCCCGCGAGATCGGCGATGCGGAAGCGTGGCGCGAGCTAATGCGGGCGGAGAAAGCACGAGGTATTACTTACGTTGTTCTGGCGGGAGCGGAGCCGTCACTTGTGCCTGAGTTGCTGGATGTCTGCTATCAGGAAATGCCGCTGGGCAGTATTGCCACTAACGGTTTTAAAAAAATACCGGAATCGGTCGGCTACAAACTGCATATTTCCGTCTGGGGCAATGACGAAACCAGCCTGAAAATCAGAAAGGCCAAAGATCTTTTGAAAAAACAGATTGAAAATTACGAAAACGATCAGCGCGCTGTTTTTGTTTACACTTTCACGCGGGAAAATATAGATGAGGTAAAAGAAGTCGCCGCCCAGCTTGTTGCCCACAACTGTAAACTGACCTTTAATGTTTTTTCAGCGCCGGTCGGTTACACGGGAAATCTGCGGCATGATGATGAATCCCTTGAGCGGACAAAACAGATAATGATAGAGCTTTTGAAAAAATATCCGCGCAACGTTTTTTTCTCCGTTTACAACGCCGTGGCGCATACTCATCAAAAAGGTCTGCACGATCTTTACGGTTGTTCGTATCCCCGTCAGAATCCTTCGCAGGATATCGGATTGGGAAGGTCTTTCCGGCAATACAGGACAGACCTTAACTGGGACAGGTCGGTTGCGTGCTGTGTGCCGGATACGGATTGCGTGGATTGCCGTCATTACGCCGCCGGCTCCGCGGTGGTCACGGCGCGCCTGTACCGTCACGTGAACAGTCTGGATACTTTTAAATCCTGGCTGGATTATGTGGATACTTATCTTGCGGTATGGGTCATGGGTTATGAAAAAGGCGAGAACCTTTGCGCCGAAATTATAAATCCGCCGCAGGCGGCGACAAGTTAGGAAGGCATTACCGATATATATCACTTCGAACGAGGATCGATATAATGTAACAATTATAAATCAAAGATGATATCGAGGCGACGAGGCGTATTGTACATACGTTGAGGAAACCGACGACGCAGTCAACAAAGATAGCGCTTTGATTTAAAGTTGTTAGAGGATAGTATTAATGAACACAGTCAGTTCCCTGCTTAATAAAGAATGGCACGAAAGATACAGAAAAATTTCCAGCCTTAATATCCGCAGTTCCATCTATGATGTGACCAACCGCTGCAATTTACGCTGTAAAGGGTGTTTTTTCTTTTCTTCGGGCGAGCATCAAGCGGCGCCGGAAGAAATGGACATCAAAAAATGGGAAGATTTTATCGACCGTGAAAAGGAAAGGGGAGTTAATCTGGCTATCTTAATTGGCGGCGAACCGACTCTCTGCATGGATCGCGTCGAAGCTTTCTACAATCGCCTGCCCACCTACTGCGCCACCAATGGATTGATCAAGGTTCCCCGGGATAAATTCCCCGATATGATGGTGGGCATTTCCCTCTGGGGTGGCGGCGAAGATGAAAAGATTCTCCGCAGCCGCGATACGTTTGCCATTTCCAGTAAAAATTATGAAGGCGACGCCTACACGTATTATCTCTATACGATAACGCCGCGTCAGGTGGGAAAGATCGAGCCGGTCATCAAAAGAATTGTCGATGTCGGCCTGAAGGTTCATCTTCAGCTTCTGTCCAATGACGAAGGTGTTGACGGTTTTTCGTGGCGCGAGGGGGAACTCAAGGACCTGCGTTCTGAAATGGACGAAATGCTGGATCATTATCCCCAGACGGTCATTTCCTGCAAATATTATCACGAAATCATCACGACCGGAAAAATGATGGGACGGAGCTTCGGCTGGAATGAGTGCCCGTCTGTTACGGAATCTCTGGATAACCGAACCAGTCGTCCCCGCCGCCTCATTCATTTTGCCCGCTGGGCTTCCGATTTGAAAACGGTTCATCGCTGCTGCACATCGGCGACGCGCGACTGCTCGACCTGTAAAGACGGCGCGGCGCACATGAGCTGGGTCATGGTCAACAAACGCGAACACCTGAGATCCGCCAAAGACCTGCAGAACTGGATCGAAGTCTACGAAATGTTTGCCAAACTCTACCACTTTATTCCGTGGTAATTCTCAATAGTATTTGATATGTAAATCTATTATTATTAAAACTTTCGGATTAATCTTGTCCGTTAGTTATTTTTTATTATACTTCTAAACACTATGGGTTTAAAGAAAACATTCATACTGGGTTACGATGCCGTTTCTTCTTTGGGGACGGACTTGGATACGCAATGGCAGCGCGCTGTAGCCGGAGATTGCGGAATCGGAAAACTGACCAGATTTCCGATGAGCAAGAATTTCCCGGTGCGTGTTGCCGGTGAGGTGGCGGAAATCGATTCCCGTCCTTATCCTTTTTTACAGCCCAGGGATTTGGCGCACTGGACTTCGCCGATTTTTAAATACGCCCTGCTGGTTGTGCATCGCGCACTGGAAAAAAGCGGAATTGTCATCTCTAAAGAATTAGCGCCGCGGGTAGCAATTACTTTCAGTTCGGCGGTTGGTGGGTTGGATGCGGTTTTGCAGGCAGATCGCCTGATGATCGCGGAAGGAAAAATGCCCCATCCGTTCACCAATCCCAATTCCTGCGTTAATATGGTTGGCGGTAAAGTATCCATCCTGACCGGCGCGACGGGACCGATTTGTTCAACAATTACGGCCTGTGCTACGGGAATCACCTCCCTGATCATGGGAGAGATGCTTTTGCAGAGAAATATGGCGGACGTGGTCATCGGTGGCGCCGTGGATTTTCCTCTTGTGGAACCGATCATTGCGGGATTTGCCACAATGAACGGAGCTTACCGGCCCAAAGAGGGACAACCGGAGGAACCGCCTCAAAAAACAAGCCGTCCTTTTTCCGTCAACCGGCGCGGCTTTGTCGTTTCCGAAGGCGCCGGATGTATCATTCTGGCAACGGATGAATTCACGAAAGCCCACGGATTGAAATCAAATATAGAAATGGCCGGGTGGGGAATGACATCCGATGCCAGCCATTTTGTATCTCCCAATCTGGTGACGGTGCAAAGATGCATGGAGGAAACCATTGTCAATGCCGGATTGCGACCGGAAGACATTGACGCGGTCAACGCGCACGCGACGTCGACAAAAATCGGCGACAAGGTGGAAGCCGATGCCCTGCACAATATTTTTGGTAGTAAATTACCGCCGGTATCGGCGAACAAGTCGCAGTTGGGACACGCGATGGGCGCGTCCAGCGCCATTGAAGCCATCCTGGCGATGGAAGGAATGGTTAAAGATACTTTGCTGCCGACCATCAATTATGCGCCCGACAAGGACATTGAAATAGATTGTGTCGCCGAAGGCGCAAGAAAGTTAAAACAGGAGTTTGTTTTGAAAAACGCGTTCGGTTTCGGCGGGTGTAATTCCTGCATTATCTTGCAAAGAATTGAATAAAAGTTATGATATGGATGTCATGGCGAACCAAACATATAGTATGTAAGAAAATGTAGTACGGGTCTTTAGACCCGTTAAATAATCGAACCTGAAGGTTCGGACTACATTCTAAAAACAGACAAGGTAGAATATGAAAGCTCCGCAGAACAGAAAAGTATTTGTCGTCGGTTACGGAACAGCCACGCCGCTGGGCAGCACGTTCGAAAAAACGTGGAGGAGGGCGGTGAAGGGAGAAGCGGGATTCCGCAAAGTAACCCGATGCAAAGTGGAATCCGCCTGCGACGTGGTCGGCGAAATTCCGGACTGGTATCCGCTGGAGCTTGATTTTACGGACGCGAAAGAAGTTTACAACTGGAACGCGTCTTTTGTTATTTTAACGATGGCTGTCTGCAAAGAAGCGCTGCAGAATTCAGGCATTACGATTGACGCCCAGATTGCTCCGCGAATGGCCTGTCTGATCGGGTCGGCGCTCAACGGCTCCGACGCGATGCGTATTGCCGTGCACGATCTGGAACACCGCGGTCCTCTGCGGGTCAGCCCTTATTTGCTTCCTAATTTATGCGCGAATCTTCCCTCCGGCAAAGCGGGGATGCTGTTAAAATTTACCGGGCCGATTTTTTCGCCGCAGGGCGCCTGCGCTTCGGGAAATCACGCCATCGGCATCGGAGCCAGAATGATCCGGGACGGCGATTGCGATTTTGTTCTTGCCGGCGGAGCCGATACGCCGATCCTGCCGGAAATCATCCACGGCTTTGCCAATATGAACGCTACGATCAAGGTGAATCCCAGGGACCGCGCCCATGATCATCCGGCTCTGGCCTCGCGCCCTTTCAGCATCGACCGCAAGGGATTTGTCCTGTCGGAAGGCGCCGGCGTTGTTGTTCTGGCGGCGGAAGACGTTATCAAGGCTCACGGCCTGAAACCGAAGGCCGAGGTGCTGGGCATCGGTTGGACATCGGACGCGCATCATTACACCAGTCCCAATATGCCGACGATTATCAGGGCGCTTCGGGAAACGATAGAGGATGCGGAATTAAAACCGGAGGATATTCAGTATATCAATGCCCACGGAACATCTACGCCCAAAGGCGACAGCACGGAGATAAAATGCCTGCGGGAAGTGTTCGGCAAAAAAATAGAAAAGATTCCCGTATCTTCAAATAAGTCTCAATTGGGGCACACATTGGGAGCGACGGCCGCCATAGAAGCCGCTCTGACGATCGAAGGGATGAAGAAAGGAATCATCCTGCCCACGATCAACAATGTGCCGGACCCTGATTTTGCCGATATCGATGTCGTGCCCAATGAAGCGCGCAAGCATAAGTTTGAAATCGCTCTTTCCAACGCGTTCGGTTTCGGTGGAACAAACTGCTGTGTCATTTTCAGAGGAGTGTAAAAATGAAACCCAAGCCATTTAAACCGGAAATATATAATAATGACGAGCATTATGTGCGCGACCTTACCACAGGTCTTATCTGGCATCGTTCGATGTACAGAGTTTTGTATATTGATACGGATCGCTCGCAGGTTGTGTATCACTCCAACTATCTGCGTTATTTTGAATTCGGCCGGACATCATTGATGCGCGATGTCGCTTATCCCTACAAGGAAATCGAGGAAAGCGGCTACGTTTATCCCATTTTCGATCTGGGCATCAGTTTTTATCAACCCCTGTATTACGATGATCTGATGTATGTCCATACGCGGCCGGTCAATCTTGAGCGTGTGCGTTTGCAGTTTGATTACCTGATAACGCATCAGGTAAGGGGACATATCATCTGCACGGGATTTACAAAACATTGCGCCCTGAATCTGGCAGGCACTCCCGTCGCCATCGATCCTAAAACGGTTCAATTATGGAAATCGTTTCCAACTTAAATCAGAAAGAAAGATATTCCTGCGGATTTGAAGTATATCCGTATTTGCGCGACCATCACCGGGAAGGGAAGGTCATTCTGCCGGCGGTGGAGTCGTTGATTATCCTGGCAAGGGTGGTAAAAGATAATTATCCGCAATCAAAATTAAGTTGTTTAGAAAACGCTGTTTTCCCCCGTTTCTTGACGATTGCACCGGATACATTACGTCAGCAGGTACTTGTCGATTTGGAAAACATGAATAATGGCGATATTTCCGCATCCCTGTTGACGGCGGTAAAATCGAAAGACGGCAGCATCAGCCGTAAGATGGAGCATGCAGGAGTAATTTTTTCTAAGGCTGATTTCCAAAAAGCAGGTTCGATTTCTGTTAGTGAATTAAAAAAACCGGAAGGTGACAGCATCAATATACCTTCGAATACAATATATCGAGATCTCGTTCCTTTTGGAAAATCCTATCAAAACATTATGGGTAATTTATCTGTTTCACCGAATGGCGCTTTTGCTCATATTTCCGGTGGAGATGATGAAGCCGATAAAAATCTTTTGGGTTCACCGTTTCCACTGGATGCGGCAATGCACGCGGCCTGCGTCTGGGGACAGCGCTTTGCCGGCATCGTTTGTTTTCCGGTCGGCTTTGCAAGGAGAATAATTTATCAGAAGACAAAAAAAGGAGAAGAATATCTGGGACGCATTGTGCCGGTGAACATGACGCGGGAATTATTGGTATTCGATGTGTGGATTTTTAAAGACGATGTAATGTATGAAAGTATCAGCGGACTTCAAATGAAGGATGTGTCGCAGGGAAGGATAAGGCCGCCTCAATGGATTATGGTGGGTAGTGGATGGAGAAGACATTTTTAATATTTCTTTTTGCTTATCTGGCCGGGTCTATAAATTTCGCTATAATATTTTTTAAACTCACCGGCAGGGGAGACCCTCGTCTCAACTTCAGCGGCAACGCGGGAACCACAAATGTTTATCGCCAGGCGGGAATGGCGTGGGCGGCGGTTGTTTTTCTGCTGGATATCGGCCGCGCCGTGGCTGTCGCTTATGCCGCAATATATTTTATGGAAAGAACATTGGTTCCCTGGGCCGGATTTTTTCTTATTCTGGGGAACAGCTTTCCCTGCTTCCACAATTTTCGCGGCGGTAAGGGCGTGGCGAATTATTTAGGTTTTTCCGTTCTTGTCGCGCCGTGGGCGGCTGCGGCGGCAGTCTGGCTGATTGTTTATGGTGTGGTGAGAATTCCCTTTGTTGCATCGTTCTTCATGGTTTTCATTCTGGCCTGCGGTCAGGCTTTTTCCCCTGATTGGAATTTCAGCGCGGTAACCGGCGCCCTTGCGACGTTTTTGCTGATCATATTTAATCACAGAAAGAATATTGCCGATTATCGTAAGTTTCCGGACCCATGATACCACGGTGCATTGATAAGGATAACGAGGCGGTCAATGTAGGGCGCGTTCCCCTGAACGCGCCAAAAATTGCGGGCTGTTTGGGGAACAGCCCCTACATATACGTTGAGGGAGCCGACAATCTCGATGAATCGGGACTAACAAAAATAGCGCTTTGATTTGGAAAGGGTATCATATATGTCAGTGCTTGTGCCGGTGAAATACATTCAGATTCGGAATGACCGGCTTATCCCGAAGGATAGCGTTTTATGATTCGAAAAAATATTGGCCAATACCTTGCGGAAAAGAAATATATTAAAAAGATACTGGAGGAGCCGGCGGATCTCAGTGAATTCAAGGAGCCTTTAACAGCGCGATTGATTATCGGACTGATATTGATTGCTTTGAGTTTTCTTTTGGGTTGGCCATTGATAGCCTTTTTAGGTATCCTGGCGGTCTGGGTACGGGAACCGTTGCTTGTAATCATCGGTGGTCCCGCGGCCTACGCTCTTTCCTGTGTGGTCTTTATTTTCGGTGCCTGGCTTTCCCGCACACCTCACTACCTGGGGATTTTGACGAGATACGCCATACAAGTCTTCTTCAGAAAATTACTTTCCTGATAGCAATTCTGATCCGGTGGAAGCGCAGGTGATGTGAAGATATCAAAAGACAGTTATGAGAATCTACGTCGTCTTTTTATCGTCTGTAAACAGTTGTTCAATCCGGTGACGGTCGATTTTTCCGGTGGCGGTTCTGGTTATGGAAGAAACAATTTTAATGCGGCGGGGAACCGCGTAAGGTTCCAGTATGTCCGTCAGCAGTTTTTTTAAGTGAGTCTCCGTCAGGTCGCAGGCAACAAGTGCCGCAATGACAGTTTCCCGTCCTTTGTCCGTGGGCAGCGCGATGACAACAACATCGCTGACCGTAGGCAAAGTTTTTATTTTATTCTCCACGTCCGGCAAATCAACTCTTTTGCCGGCAACTTTGACAATGCCGTCGGCTCTTCCCAGCAGGACAAAACGATTTCCTTCGTCTTTACGGGCTTCATCGCCGGTCAGGCAGAAGCCGTCTTTGTCCCGTTCCATTTCCGGCGACGCGAAATCCGATTTAACGGAAAGCCTGCTGCCGGTCAATTTCCACGATACGGTATCAAAGGCTTTCCAATTGTACGCCGGTTCGCTGACGGCGCGCACCGCGATTCCGCCGGTTTCCGTGGAGCCGTAGATTTCCCTTATTCCCAAACCTGTCTTTTTGTAGAAATATAAACTGTCGGAACGATCCAGCATGCCCGAAGAGGAAAACGCGACTTTAAGCGAAGGAATTGACAAGTTATCAACTTTCATGGCGCGATAGTGAATAGGCACGCTGACGAGCACGGAGGCTTTATGCTTATTGGCAGTGGAGATGATTTCCTGTGGAAACGTATAAATATCCGGCAATACCCGTGCGTGGGCAACCAGCGGAACCAGAATGGAAAAAAGCAATCCGTAAATATGGTATGGTGGAACGGTGGCGATAAAAAGGTCCTTTTCCGTAAGCGCGAATTTTTCTTTTAAATAAAACGCTTCCGCCAGTAAATTGCGGGGAGATTTTGACCAGACCTTCGGCTTGCCGGTTGAACCTCCGGTAAAAAGACTGAGAAACGGTTCGTCCGGATTACGGATTGATCCGGGTTTAATATTTTCTATCGCGGCGGGAAGCGGCGTGATGATTTCAACATCGGTCGGCATTTCTTCGGGACGGTCGGCTATCGCGAAGCTGAATCCGGTGGCGTCATACATTTCCGTCATGGCGTGAGCGGAAAAAGCATAAGGCAGAATCAATTTGCAGGAACCGGCCAGTGATGCCAGAACGCAGGCGGCGGTAACCGCTTTGTTCGTCGTGCAAAGGCAGAGGCTTTTCTCCCCGCCGCACCGCGCCAGAGTTTTTTTCAAACCCGCGGCCAATTCCAGCATGTCTCCGTAATTGTACCCGGGGAAAATAAATTCCTTCCGGTAAACCGTTTTATCCGGCGTCAGAAAATTTTTATATAAATTGGTAAAAGAGTCTTTCTTTGCGCTGGTCATGATTCAATAAATTCCATGAATATTTTCTGTCCTTTTACCGCAAAAAAATGAAAAAATCACTTATTTTGAAAAGCGGAACAATTCTTGTTGACTTCTATGCGGTTTTTTCATTACTTTATATAAAAATATTTTCTAAAAGTTTCCTATGCTTGATATTGAAAGCTTAATCCCGCATCGCGGGAAGATGAAAATTATCAACGGAATTCTCGAAATAGAGGAAAATTTCGCCATTACATCGGCTACCGTTAATGCTGACTGGCCTCTTTATGATGGAGAGGCGGTAAATTCACTGATCTTAATAGAGGCCATTGCTCAAACCGCGGCTGTTATCGAAGGGCACAAGAGAAAACAGCGGGGCGAACCCGGTGTCAAAGGATGGCTGGTCGGCGTTAAGAGCGCTGAATTTTATATAGAAAAAATACCGGTAAACACAAATTTAATTATCGAACTGGAAAGCAAATATGCTTTTGATAATTACGGTGTCGTGGAAGGAACCGTTAAAACCGGTGAAAAAATTCTGGCGACAGCCACTCTTCAGGCTATACGCCTCAATGATGACCGGTAATATTTATGGAGTTCGGGAATATGGAAAGGAATAAAACAACGATATTGAACGTTATTATTATTCTCGTTGCCGTCCTGTTTGTTTTAAATCTGGCACATTACGCGGGAGCGGCTGATTTTGAGCAACTGCGTAAAGAATCGGCTAAAATAAAAACCATTCAGGCTCAATTTGTTCAAAAGAAATTTATGAAAATTTTATCCCGGCCGCTTGTGTCGGAAGGCTGTTTTTATTATGCCGCACCCGATTCTTTCCGCTGGGAATATTTCAAGCCCTTAAAGAGCATCGTCCTGACCTATAAAAATAATACGAAACGCTATATTTCTTCCGAAGGAAAAATGATGGAGGATAAAACGGGCGGTGTTCAGGCCATGAAGATAGTGCTCAATGAGGTTACCGGATGGATGAGCGGCAGGTTCGATCAAAATCCTTCATTTAAAGCGGTTATCCATGAAGGAGCAAACACAAGAATCACGCTGACACCAAAGGATAAAAGCATGGCCGGTATGATTGAAAAAATAGAAATTACCGTTTCGAAGAAAACGGTTACTGTTCAGTCGGTAAAAATCTTTGAAGGCGCCGGGAATTTCACTCAGATAAATTTCAGCAACGTAAAAATCAATGATGAGATTAGCCCTTCCGTCTTTCAGGATGTCCAATGAAGAGATTATCTCTTTTAATACTGATCTTTTTTCTTTGCTCCTGCCAGACGATGCCGTTGATTAATCCACCCGTTTCACCAACCGGGGGAAGGAGTTTTACCTGTCCGTCACCTTTTTTAAAAAGTAAATATCGTTTCATTCACACGATAGAAGTACGCATGGCCGGTAATACGCAAAGCGCGATTATCGGCGTAACCGTAGCTGATCCGTCCGCCGGCATTGTCTCTTGTGCCATTATGACTGCGGAAGGGATGGTCATGTTTGAAGCCGAGTCCGGTCCGGCAGGAATTAAAGTCCACAGGGCTCTGCCTCCTTTCGATTCAGAAAATTTCGCGAAAAGTATGATTGAAGATATCAAGCTGATTTTTTTCACACCGCAAGGAAGAATACAGAGAAGAGGTTATCTTCCTGACGGAGCGATAGTCTGCCGGTATCAGGAAGAAAACGGCGACTGGATTGACGTCATTGCCTGCAAAGCAGAAGGAACAGAAATAAAGCGTTATTCATCTGCCGGAATTATTAAACGTCAAATCAAGTTTAAAGAGATATCCGGAAATATTTACCAACGCATTGAACTGCAGGCATACGAAACATTTGATTATTCGCTGTTGATGAATCTCGTCGAAGCCCAGCCGGTAAAAAGCAAGTTGCTCCGAACAAAATCATCCAGAGACACGCAAAAATGAGAAATCCCGTAGAAGGTAAAAATATTGTTATTATCGGTTCCGGCATCGGCGGGTTGAGCGCGGGCATTCTTCTGTCGCTTTTAAATTTCAGAGTTACGATTGTGGAAAGAAATCCTTTACCCGGTGGGCTGATGCGCTCTTATCGTCGGTTGGGTGTTGATTGTCCCGTCGGAGTGCACTATGTAGGCGCTCTTGGTGAAAAAGAGCCTCTGGGCAAGATGTTCAAAGTCCTGGGCATTCCGGTTGATGAATTATTTGTTCCGATGGGACAGGAAGGCGTCATCGACCGTTATATATTTGATGATTTAACTTTTGACTTACCAACAGGCGGCATTGACGCACTGGAAAAGAACATGCAAAACGTTTTCCCTATGGACACGGCAGCTTTGGACGTCATCATGAAAAATTTGCGGGATATCTCCAGGCAAATAGAAGACCCTTCTTTCCTGTTTAACCAGGGCGATCCTTTTCAGAACATGGACTACTACCAACCCATGGGAGAATTACTGGATTCGCTTGGGGTTTCCGCGGCATTGCGGGCGGTATTGTCCGTACCCTGCCAGCTTATCGGTGTTCCAGCCGATGAGTGTCCGGTTATTTTTCATCACATGGTTTTAGCCAGCTACCTGTTTTCTTCCTGGAGATTAAAGGAAAATGGCGGCAGAATGACTGATTGTTTTGTGCGCCGCTTTCAGGATTTGGGAGGGACTCTTATTCTTAACGACGGTGTAAAAAAAATATCGCTGGCCGAAGGCAGTGTGACTGGCGTGATTCTCGAATCGGAAATTTCTCTTCAGGCCGACGCAATTGTTGCCGCCATACATCCCAAGATTTTGCTTCAATTACTTGGAGAAAACTCTTTACGCGACTCCTTTAGCAGACGCATACAGGGATTGAAGGAAACAGAAGGCGTTATTGTCGTCCATGTCCGTGTGGATGCTGCGGCGCATCCCGAAATCAAGCATAACATTTACCGTCTCCAGAGAAATAAAAAAGGCATTATCGAAGACGGAATATTCTATCAGTTACGCGGCGGGAATTTCTCCGGCGCTAATCTGCTTTCCATCATTACAAAGTCTCTCTATAGCGATTGGAGCCGGTGGGAAAATACGACCACAGGCAAGCGCGGCCATGAATATGATGACAAGAAAACAAACATCGCAAAAAGTCTGCTGAAAAAAGCCGAAGAAATTTTCGGTGATCTGAAAGATGGTCAAATACTTGATATTTTTACTCCTCTCACCATCAGAGATTATGTAAATGCTCCGGAAGGCGCTTGCTACGGAGCGATGCGTTCATCCCGTCAGTTACTCAAAGTTGCGTCCTTAAATAATCTTCCCGTCGCTGGCCTTTGCCTGGCGGGACAAAATGCTATTGCGCCGGGAGTTATGGGCTGTCTGCTGGGTTCCTTCAGCGCGGCCAAGCAAATCGTTGGCGCCGAGCGATTTGTTCAAGGAATCAAATTGAATACGCAATCAATATAAATTATTGTAAAGCAATGCAATATTTGCTAAAAGTCACAAAATTATATTCAGAAAGTTAAATGAAGATTTATGATACGTGAAGAAATTGAACGCGAAGTTAAAAATATTTTTCTGAGAGAGTTTGAGATCGAAAATCCGGAAATGGATGCCGATTTGCGCGAAACTTACGAATTCGACAGCATTGATGCCATCGAACTTTTGCTGGCCATTGAAAATTTTCTGGGAACGGAAATAAGCCAGGAAGAAAAGAAACAAGCCATCAATATCCGCACGATTAATCAGATTTGCGACTATATTGAAAAGATCGCGAGAAAACGAAACCTTTTTTCACCGGCATAAAATAATTATGGAACGCAGAGTTGTCATTACAGGTTCTTCAGCCATCACTCCCATTGGTCATGGCAAGGATCAAATAGTCAAAAGTCTGCTTAGCGGCGTCTCCGGCATCAAACCTTTACGCGAAGAAGAATTCCTCAGCCGCTTTATTCATTCCAAAGTTTATGGAACGGTAGATTATCCCGTTGAGTATGATTTTAAAAGAAATCATCGTAAAACCATGGGGCCGGTTGCTTATTACGCCTGCCAGGTGGCTAAAGAAGTTCTGGAGCAATCGGGACTGACCGAAGAGTTTATCACGTCCGGAAGACTGGGCGTGGCCTTTGGTTCCATTCACGGCTCGCCGACAGTGCAGAGAAATATTTACCGCATCTTCTTCGGAGCGGAAGATAAATTAGCGGTCAAGGAAATCGGCGCGGTTGATTATCTGAAATCGATGGTGCATACAACGGCGGTTAATATTACGAAAATGTTCGGCATTACCGGCCGCGTCATCGCTTCCGGAACAGCCTGCACGACAAGCTCTCAGTCCATAGGTTACGGTTATGAATCCGTCAAATTCGGCATGCAGGACGCCATGCTCTGCGGCGGCGCCGATGAATACGACACCACCACTGTTGCCGTTTTCGATAATTTGCTGGCGTGTTCCACGGCATTCAATGATGAACCGCATAAGACCCCCCGTCCGTTTGACAAAGACCGCGACGGCCTGGTGGTGGGGGAAGGCGCGGGAGCGGTCATGCTGGAAGAATATGAGTTTGCTAAAAAGCGTAGAGCAAACATAATAGGCGAAGTCATCGGGTTTGCCTGCAACAACAACGGCGGCGACATGATTTTGCCGAATTTAACAGGCATCACCAACACGCTTAAGCTCGGCGTTGAAAACGCCCGCATTCATCCGCAGGAAGTTGATTTGATCAGCGCTCATGCCACCGCCACCAAAATGGGCGATATCATTGAAGCGCAGGCCATTAATACTGTTTTCGGCGAAAATCCTTACGTTATTGGATTGAAAAGCTACACCGGTCACACCATGGCCGCCTGCGGCGCAATTGAAACTATCATGTCTCTCTACATGATGCAGGAAGGATTTATCGCCCCGACATTGAATCTGGAAGCAGTTGACGAGCGCTGTGCGATGCTTAAGCACGTGCAAAAAGTATTGCAACAGCCGGTAAAAACAATAGCCATACAAAATTTCGCTTTCGGCGGCGTCAACACAATTCTGATTGTAAGAAAATTTTCTTGAGATAAAAATGTTCATTGGCCGTTTTTTTCATTTTATAATCGATTTATCCGTAACATTGATTTTGTGGTTTTATTTCATGTTCGGATACCTTTTTATTTTATTATTTTTATATATACCCGTTTATATTTTCGCGGAAAATCGTGCCACAGCTTTACAAAACTTAAACCATATTCATTTAAAAGTTTTCTTTGCATTGACAAGGTTGTTGGTTTCCCGCGCGAAATTTACCATTTCGGAGGATGTGCGCAATATTCAATCATCTGTCATCGTCTGCAATCATTTGTCTTATCTCGATCCTATCTTGCTCGTATCGCTTTTTAGACGGCAGAGAACCATAGTAAAACATACTTTTTTTAAAGTCCCCATCTTCGGCTGGTTTTTAAAAAATTACGGTTACATTTCTTCCGGCTCCGACGCAATGATGGGATCGGCAATGATCAATAATCTGGAGGATATCAAAGAACATCTGGCATCGGGAGGAGTTTTGTTTGTTTTTCCCGAAGGAACCAGAAGCCGCGACGGGAATCTCGCTCCTTTCAACAAGGGAGTGTTCACTATCGCCCGTTACTGCAACGCTCCTCTGAAACTTATTCTGATCAAAGGCACCAACAAATTATTTCAGCCGGGTCATTTTCTGTTGAACACTCATGACTATAGTGAAATTCAGATGGAATTAATCGGTTCTCTGGAACCGGATTACAAAGGCAATAATTTTTCCATCTCCGCCGTTGCAGATGAAGCCCAAAATATTTTTGAAGAAAAAATCGCAAAGACTAAATCAAATAAAATCGAGACGACAAACCCAGCATAGATGAAGATCTCTGGCAGATATTCGTGGCGGACGCCTTTAACTGGCATGAATGATGACATACAGGAGACATCCCCTTTCTGTATGCTTTTTCTGCTTCCAGCTATTTCTTGACAGTGCGTAATACCCATAATATTATGCAATCACGATAAAGAAAAAAGATTGATAAAGGATATCATGAAGAAAGAGACTAGTGGCTGGGATTTTTTTGATCGTTTATACTGCACGTCTCTGCAACAACGTGAAGATCGCCGCAAGTCGGCGCTCAAAGAATTTTCAAAAGTAGGATTGGCTGATAGAGTTGAGTTCGTGATTGTTGAACGGCATCCATACAATATTGAGCAGGGAGTGTATGAAACCCATATGACGTGTGTGCGTAAAGGGCTGGAAGCCGGTGCCGGAAATATCGTTGTTTTTGAAGACGATGTGGAATTTGACCGCTTTGATCCGGAACGATTAAGAAGTTGCACTGAATTTCTGAGACAACATCCGGAATGGAAAGTATTTCTCCTTGGGGCGTTAATTCGCTCCAGCCGTAAAACTGATAATCCGTGCGTACAGAAAGTTTGTTACCAGAGTTTGGCTCATGCCTACGTTTTAAATCGGCATTACGCGGAGACTTTAGCATACGAGCCATGGCAGGGTATTATTCATGATACCCTCTTTCGGTCACAGACTGATGATGTCTATGCAATTTATCCTATGTGCGCAGTTCAAAAAAATTTGACCTCGGATAATGACAAATATCCCACACTGGTGCAAATCCGAAACTTGTTAGGCGGGCTTAAGCGTATTCAAAAAGCAAATGAATTCTACCATCGGCATAAATATTCTATTTATGTCGCGCACATCATTATTATTTTACTTGTCCTGTTATTAATTTTCCATTGATTGGATTATTATTGCCGTCATGCGGAATAAAAAAGGCTTCCGATTTATATATCGAAAGCCTTTTTTCCTTTGGTGGGCCGTGAGGGATTTGAACCCTCGGCCAACGGATTAAAAGTCCGCTGCTCTACCGCTGAGCTAACAGCCCTATTGATTTCATGTTTTTTAAGGCCTGACCTCTTAACAACAAGTTTTGTACGTGTCAAGCATTTTTACTGTTTCAAATTTTTAATGTGAGAATCACAATTTATTCAAAAAAGGATCTTCTAAAACGATTGTTTCTTCCCGGCCAGGTCCGACAGATACCAGAATAATTTTGGCTTCCGCCAGTTCTTCAAGCCTCTTGAGATACTTTCTGGCATTGGCGGGCAGTTCACTCATTTCACGCGCGTAAAGAATGTCCTCTTTCCATCCGTCGAATTCCTCATAAACCGGTTGACATTCCGCAAGCATTTTAATGCTGGCCGGAGCGGCATGAGTAAATTCACCGTTTGCCGATTTATAGCCGACGCATATTTTAAGCTTCTCCAGGCCGGTTAAAACATCAAGTTTGGTAATGGCCAGAGCGGTGATGCCGGAAACTCTGACTGCCTGACGAACGAGCACCATATCCAGCCACCCGCAGCGGCGTTTTCTGCCGGTTGTTGCGCCGAATTCCTGACCGACCTGCTGCATGTGGTCCCCGATATTATCCTTCAACTCCGTGGGGAAGGGGCCTTCGCCGACACGGGTCGTATAGGCTTTGCAGATTCCGACAACCTTGGTAATCGCGTTCGGTCCGATTCCGCTGCCGCTGGCGGCATTCGCCGATACCGTGTTGGAAGACGTGACGTAAGGATATGTCCCGTGATCAATATCCAGATGGGAACCCTGCGCTCCCTCAAAAAGGACTTTTTTGCCCTGTTTTATTTCGTGATCCAGAATCAAAGAAGTATCCGCCACATAAGGTTTGATCTTTTGCGCATAGTCAAGATACTGGCCGGCGATTTCTTTTTCATCAAGAGGTTTTTCTTTGAAAAATTTTGTGAGCAGAAAATTCTTTTCTTCGAGGCTCTGCCTCAGTTTTTCACGGAACAAATTTTCTTCATAGAGGTCGCCAACGCGAATTCCCGTGCGGGCCACTTTGTCTTCATAAGCGGGGCCGATACCCCGGCCGGTTGTGCCGATTTTTTTTCCGGAAGATTTTGCTTCGCGGGCCTGATCAATGCTGCGGTGATAGGGCATGATCAGATGTGCTTTTTCGCTGATGAAGAGTTTTGTGTTGGACGGTAAAAGATTGCCATTACGCAATTCTTCCATCTCCTGAAGAAAAACAGCAGGGTCGAATACGACGCCATTGCCGATGACACAAATTTTATTGTCATGCAGAATTCCTGAAGGAATCAGATGCAGAACGGTTTTTTTACCTTTTACCACCAAAGTGTGGCCGGCATTATTTCCGCCTTGAAAGCGGGCGATGATATCTGATTTCTCAGTGTAAAGATCAACGATCTTTCCCTTTCCCTCATCGCCCCACTGAGTGCCTACGACTACGACATTCGCCATGATTTATTTCCTACATTTTCAAATATTTAAAGGTTTTTGACTTTTTCGTTAAAAACCTTTTCCAACTCGGCAAGTGCCGCTTTCAGATCAGCCTCCTCAATCGTCGGGCCGCACCAGAAGCGGTAACCGGCGGGTGCGTCTTTATAAGAGTTGATATCATGAGCGATATTTTTCTTACTTAAATCCGATGCGATGCTTTTCAGGAACTTGCTCTTTTCGTCTGCGCCGAGAGCAGCGACTTTGGGATGAGTCACACTCAAACATACTGAGGTATTAGAACGGACTTTGGGATCATCAGCCAGAAATTTAACCCAGTCTGTTTTGGCAACCCAGTCGGCCACGACTTTCAGGTTCCCCAAACTTTTTTTGATCAAACCATCAAGGCCGAATTTTCCAGCCCAATCGAGCGCGTCCAGATAATCTTCCACGCAAAGCATGGAAGGGGTATTAATAACATCGCCGTCGAAAATCGCCTTGTTGATTTTTCCGCTCTTCTTGAGGCGGAAAATCTTGGGCAGTGGCCAGGGTGGATCGTAAGATTCCAGACGGGTAATTGCCTTGGGGCTCATAATCATCATACCGTGCGCGGCTTCACCGCCTAAACATTTCTGCCAGGAGAATGTCAGGACGTCGACTTTGCTCCAGTCTATTTCCATCGCATAGGCGGCGCTGGTGGCGTCGCAAAGAGACAAGCCGTCGCGGTTGGCTGGAATCCAATTCCAGTCTGGAATTTTGACGCCGCTCGTCGTTCCGTTGGCGACGAAAATCACGTCGTTTGACCAATCCACTTTACTCAAGTCGGGAATTTTGCCGTAATCCGCTTTGAGAATGGTGGGATTCAGTTTGAGTTGCTTGGCAACATCTGTTGCCCAGCCGTCAGAAAAACTTTCCCAAACCAAAACGGTAACGGGTTTTGGACCCAAAAGTGACCACATGGCGCATTCAAAAGCGCCGGTATCTGAAGCCGGCAGAATGCCCACAAGGTAGTCTGCCGGAATATTTAAAATTTTTCTCGTATCATTCATCGCTTTGACGATTCTTTCTTTTCCCAACGCGGAACGGTGTGAGCGGCCGACCGGCGCGCTCTTCAGCGCGTCGATACTCCACGCTGGCCTCTTACTGCAGGGACCGGAACTGAAATTAGGGTTTTGCATAATGAACATCCTTAAAATAAATTTTTAAAAACCTGAGTCTTCATATCAGCATTGAAATCTTTACTCAAGAAAATTTAGTTTGTTTTTCTCAAAGCAAAGGTATTCTTTGGAAATTATTGTCGTATCTAATTATTTGAAATAAAAATAAAAAACAGTTAAAAATTAATTCACATGCGGGAATGTCTGATTTTGAAAATAATTAACTTTTTTGCCGTTTAAAAGGTGACTTTATTTTTGAGAGAATTTTATGGAAAGTATTTTCCTTATTTGGCAATTATGACGGGTTTTCTTCTCTTTTTCTCCTGTTTTTATTTCTGGGACGCGGTTTATTTTTTTTCTGTTGTGTAAAGTCGCTTCCCTGGTCCGTGCCGGCAGTAACAGCAGGAGGCGCATGCAGGGATTGTTGATAATAATCATCCAGCAGCATTGTGATCAGTGAAAGTTCATCTTCCGATTGCGCCAGGTTACTTGCCAGCGGCAAAAAACGCCGCATGCGCTCGATTTGAAGATTATCGCGGGCACGCAAACGCGCTTCCAGAAGTGCGGTTATTCTTTCCGCCACGATCTTCTCCAGTTCCTCGTCATTGGGGAGGGGACGTTCTTCCATGTTGATATTATAATAACGGGCAATGCTTTGCAGTTTGAATTTTTCCATTTCCGCGACTAAAGAAATCGCCACGCCGCTTGATCCCATGCGACCGGTGCGTCCGGCCCGATGAATATAAGCTTCCGGATCCTCCGGTGGTTCATACTGAATAACATGAGACAAATCGGGAATGTCAATACCGCGGGCGGCAACATCGGTTGCCACCAGAAATCGCAGGGCGCCGCGCCGCACACGCGCCATGACTTTTTCCCGCATACTCTGGGCCAGATCGGAACTGAGCTCATCGGCGTCATAACCAAAACGCTTGAGCACAACCGAAAGATAATGCACGGTATCTTTTGTGTTGCAGAAAATAATGGCCGAGGACGGATTTTCAATTTCGATAATGCGTACAAGAGATCTCTCTTTTCGCATTCCCGGAACGACATAATAAATATGTTCAATTTCGGCGATGTGCACTTGATTGCCGCTTAAACTCAACAATTTTGACTGATGCAGGAATTGATCGGATAAACGAATGACCTGCGGCGGAAAAGTCGCGGAAAACATAGAGCTGAGTATTTTGTTCGAGGGTATATATTTGCGAATTTTCACCATATCGGGATAAAAGCCCATGGACAACATGCGGTCGGCTTCATCGAAAATCAGAATTTTCAGGTGGTCCAGGGATAGGGTATTTTTCAGCAGATGATCCAGAATGCGTCCCGGCGTGCCGATGACAAGCTGAGCGCCGCCGCGAAAAGCTTCCAGTTGCGCGTTGTAGCCCACGCCTCCATACACCACTGCTATTCTTATATTTGTTCCCTGGGTCAGCATTTCAGCTTCTCTGGAAACCTGAAGAGCCAGTTCACGCGTGGGAACGAGGACGAGAGCCTGGGCAATATTTTGCTGTGCGTTAATTTTTTGTATAATAGGCAGGATATAAGCGCCGGTTTTACCGCTGCCGGTGCGGGACTGCACCATCATATCCCGGCCCGCTAAAAAATAAGGAATGGACTTGGCCTGCACGGGCACAAGAGTTTTCCATCCGGCGCGATCACAGGCATCGCGCATTTCGTCAGTAAGTTCTTCCAGAGAAATTTCCGGCAGAACATCGTCCGGTTCAATATCCTTTGCTTCCGTTTTTTTGATTTCTTCCATTAAAACGTAAAACCTTTATTTAAAAGAAATTATTTAAATTACTTATTTTAGTCTTTCCCAATAATCAAGAAGAAAGTTGATGCCTGAGTCAATGAAAAACATTTGCGTTGCGGGAAATAGAGTTGCTCACAAGCATTATGGACATCGAGGGGCAATCAGATTTGAAAAAGAATAAGTTGTAGGAAAAAGTCACCTGCGTTCCGCGAAAGTTTTCCTGCGTGAATGGATAATAATGACCGATCATGGACCAGAGATAGATCTATTCCCAGCTTATTTTCCATTTCCATTCATTAGGATTAGTGTCTATTTTGTCCACTTTAACATTTTTGGCTCCGGCTAATTCCAGAACACAAGTTACCACGCCGCAAACATACTCTCGTTGAACAACCGACATTTCAGGCAGGTCGGAAATGACAAGTATTCCGCTTTTTGAAGTTAATTCATCAACACGGGCAGAACCTTTATCATTCATGGTATTAAATGATGCTGAAGCATTCTTAACGATGAAACTAACGCTTGGAATTTTGAGAAAGAACTTGTAAACGCCGGTAAATTGTTTGCCGGCTACTGTATGGCCAAGCTTAAATATGGGTCTTGGATCTTTGGGAAAAAGCAATCTGGCCGCTGCCTGAATTATTTCCGATTCAACCTCTATAGGAATCCAATTGACCGATAGAGCGGCTTGAAAGATTTTAAATATTTCAGGTTTGAGCGAGGAGGCCATGGTATTGAGGTCATTTTCTTTACCCTTAAACATTTCGCGGATGATAACGGTGTCTGTCGCTTTTACGTTTGCCATGCGATGTTCTCCTTTCAAGTGTAATCATCGGTAATTGTCAATAAATCGATATAAATCCATTATTTGTTTAATACAGTATAGAAGAAACCATCTTTGTATGTCAAGAAAATCTTAGTAACAAAATATGAAAGAAGGAATTAGCTAAATGTGCTGAATGGCAACTAATGATGTTTTCTCTTTAAACACATGATCCCAAAGGCTGACAACGTGAGCAGGGATTAATTAAGAATATCCTTTCTCTTGGCGTGAAGTATAAGAGACGCCGTCTTGTGTGCTAAGGATATATAATGTGTTTCCGGCAATTCGTAATTTTCAAATCCGTAATTTTATGCTAGGGTGCCGTCGGCAATCATTTAGAATGTATCAAATTCCGTTATTATATAGAGGTGAATAATATGGCTCAAAAAGTTCTTTCTTTATCCCCTTTGGCCGGAGAGATTGTAAAGCTGTTAATACAGCAGACGTCAGGTGTGCCCGATTTTGAGGTTGTCTTCGGTCATGAAATGACGCATGACGAAATCAAAAATAATATCGCCACGGCGGACGTGGTGATGGGCGACTACACCTTCAGGCAAAAGATTACCGCCGAACACGCAGCGGCGGCAAAAAATTTGAAACTCATTCAGCAGCCTAGTGTCGGCTACCAGCATATAGATGTCAAGGCCTGCACGATGGCGGGAATCAAAGTTGCCAATACAGCCGGGGCCAATACCGTCAGCGTGGCCGAACACACGGTTGCCTGGGGACTGTGTCTTCTCAAGAACATGTTTTTTGCCCATGCCACCACCAAGTCCGGCGGATGGGAACAGATGAATATTAAATGCGCCGAGATTCAGGGCAAGGTCTGGGGCATAGTCGGTTTTGGAAATATCGGCAAAGCGGTGGCGGCAAGGTTAAAACCTTTCGGACTGACAAGAATCCTGTACTACGACGCCTACAGGCCGACCGAGTCCGTCGAAAAGGAATACGATGTGGAATTTGCCGAAATGAACGTTCTCTTGACCCAGTCGGATATCATCAGTCTGCATGCGCCTCTTACCGATTCCACCCGCGCCATGATAAATAAAGAGTCCATCAACACCATGAAACCCAACGCCTATATCATCAACGTGGCACGCGCCGAGCTAGTGGATGAAAAAGCCTTGGCCGACGCCATCGCATCGGGACGAATCATGGGGGCGGGTGTCGATGTTTTCACAACAGAACCGATTGCCGCGGACAATCCACTTTTAGCCATAGAGGGCAAAAGGCTTCTGTTGTCGCCCCATGTGGCGGGTGTGACGGATGAAGCGGCAGGCCGCATCATCAACATGGCAACGGCCAACATCGCCCGCGTCCTCAAAGGCGAAAATCCGGAATCGCTCGTCAACTAATTTACTTCTGAAGGTTCAGTACATCCCCCAAGATGAACAAAGAAATTCTATAGAAGTAAAATCTGCTCTATTCCCATGCGATGAGCCCCGGAAAAATCAACCAGGATATATTTTACTTTGTTGATTTTCGTAGCGGAGGGCGCCACGCCATCTCCAATGAATTGCGATTGCTTGTATAATATCGCATTGCCTGAACCATCTGTACCATCTTACCACAAATACCTGGATGGCCATTTACATGCTCGTAGATGAAATCAACTCCCATGAACAGTAGGCAAAGCATCCCGACCATATCGTATATATTCGGAGTCAGCACAAACGATAGAATAGCCGCAGTAATTGCATCTGCAATCACATTAAGGCAGGGTCCGCCGGAAACACAGTGGGCAAAAACACCCTTTGCCAAAAACATCATAACGATGTCATCAAGAAAAGACACCGCCACCATGGCCGGCACAAGGTAAAGCAAAACAAACGGAGTCAGAAAGTAGAAGAAAAATTCGGCCGGGAACACAAGCAACCCAAAGGCGCCCAGACTCCTGTCGAACAATGCCGAACGGTAATGCCAGTATGCCTGAACAATTCCAAGCGCACGGCGCTTTGACTGCTCCACTCTTGCCGTTCCGACCGGTTCGATCTCTGAGAACCAGGAATGCTTACAGATGAGGCATTTGTAGCCCATTTTACGAATTTGCATGGGCAGATCAATATCGTCAGCGAGAAGCGTACATTTCACTCGTTCAGCTAGTTCGCGGCGAATCAACATCATTGGGCCGTGAAGGGTTGGGGTTGAATCAATTCGGGAATAAGCAAGCATCAAGGCTCTACGTACTTTGTCATAGAGACCGTCAGCGGCAACCGGCTCGTTGCGACTATTCATGCGGATCATCCGGCGCAATCCGCTGACGGCGCCAACTTTAGGGTCATCAAAGAGTTCCATCGCCGGAAGCATAGCCTCGGCATCTATCATGGCATCGGCATCGGTAATACATACGATCCGCCCATGGCTACGGTGCGCGGCATATGCCGTCGCGTTTGCCTTGCCGCGTGGCGCCTCGCTGTGGATAACCCGTGCGCCAGCCGCCTCAGCTAACGCCACCGTGTCATCTTCCGAGTAGTCGTCTACAATAAGCAACTCGACAGCCATCTTCTTCATTTGCAACCGCCTGCAATTTTCTATTTTTGCAGTTATTATTTCAGCTTCATTATGGCAAGGAACAATAATCGTTAGTGCAATCATTTATTCCACCCTGAGTACAATGCCGCCAGCAGTGCCGGGATCCTGCGCTTGCTGAAGATAACATTCACTCCCCATGCACACTCGTAAGAACAGGCACAAACGGCAGGATTCACTTTTTTTCTCATTGTTTCACCCCGCGGAGACGTCCACAAGGCGGGCAGACTCAAGCCGAAATCGCGGACGTTCCCGGCGGATGATTCCAGCATCTCGCAGGGATAAACATCGCCCCCTGAGGTGAGCACACCGGTAAGTCTTCCAGCAAAGCATGGCCCCGTTGGTTGCTGACCGGCCAGTGTTTGATAAATCAGGTCATGTAGTACCTTTTCGCGAGCAGTAAGCACTTTCCGTCCGAAAGAAAAATTTTCAAACGATCCGGGTTGTCCAATCTGAATTCGATTACGGATTACTGAAGCCGCGGATGCATATCGTCGCGCATCAGGTTGCCCTGCATCCGGATCACAAGGGCGCCCACGAACAGCAGTTAAGCTGAAGCTTGCCTCAGGAAAAATTTCCATTGCTTGTTCAAGGATTTTGACGGAACGATCCTGGTTCAGGCGGGAAAGGGTAAAGTTAAAATTAAGCGACAGGCCTTTTGCCTTCAGCGGAAGAAGCGCACGGTATGTCCTGATCAAGCTTTCAAATAGTCCCGGCATGCACCGTGACGCATCGTGAGCTTGACCGATTTCATCTATTGACAGTGACACAATAAGATCGATGGGCTCCTCAAGCACTCGCGTAACGGTTTCAGTAAGCTTTTCTGGATTAGAACCGTTGCTTGTAATCAACATAGAGCGAACCCGGGCCCGTTGCCTGTAGGCAAGCGCAATCTCAGTCAGATCAGGGCGAAGAGTCGGCTCTCCGCCTCCAAGACTGACATGATAGACTTTATCTCTTATGGTATCGGCAATCGCTCTGATCTCAGCAATTGTCAATTCACGTCCGGTAGAAAGATGCCCGGTTCTGTCAAGAAAACAATGCCGACACTTTGCGTTGCATTGAGCCGTTACGAAATGAACCAGTGAAATGGGTGTCGGGGGATGCGGTGAAATGAGAAAGCGCAATAGGGATAAAGGCTTCAAAGAGACAACTCCATTTCCGCCCCGAACGTATTGTTACTCTTAGAGGATGCGATCATAGTCTTGTCCCACAAGGCATAGCCAATATTTTTTTGATAAGAACTTGTTTTCTGTGTGTGGAAGTATAGGAAACGCGATTTTGTATGTCAAGAACATAATTGCCGCATGATATGGGGCGCGGGATTAATGACGGTGCCGGTGTTACGATCGGCTGTAAATCCTTTAATCCTTTCCAAAGGAAAAGATAAATGTATTCCGGAGCAGTTAAACATAATAGAGCGAAGTTCTATTATCAGGTAGATGATCATGATGCCTAATTCATATTGACAGATTCAGAACAAATATGCTTTTCTTTATTAGTTTGAAGATGGCGATGTATGTCCGGCTGAAATCAATCTTGATGACGTTGAAATAATTGAAAACCCCAATCATCCAAATAAAATTCAATTCGATGATGAATTAAGAATCGTGATAAAATATCCTAATCCGGCATTAACGGATAGTATTATAGATGCTGATCATGAGGTAAATATTCATTAATGGAAAAGGAATTAAAAAAAATCAGAAAAGAATGGATATTATATTGTCTGCTCGCAATAATCATAATCATCAGCATTCTTCCCCTGTTTAAAGAGGGGATAGCGGAAACAGATGATTTCAGGCAGCACATTGCGGCATTCTGGTGGATAAAATACAGTTTTGTACACTATGGAAAATTCACGGAATGGATGCCATATATTTATTCAGGCTGGCCTCTGACGCACTTTTATCATTCGCTGCCGTATTTTGCATCATTGCCGATAATCCTTCTCATGAAGCCGGCTGTTGCACTAAAAGCGAGCATTGCTGAATCATTCATACTTGCAGCGATAGCCATGTTTTTTGCAGTGAATAAGCTAACAAAACGAAAAGACATTGCGGCAATTGCGGCAACGCTTTATACTTTCATGCCGATACATTTTGAGTTCCTGTATGTCGCGGGCTCAATTTCACGCCTTTGGGCCTGCATATTTATGCCGCTGGTATTTGCATATTTCATTTTCCTGATGGAAGAAGGCGGAAAGAAAAATGCGGTACTAACAGGTATATTTTATGCTGCGCTTGCGTGGTCACACCTGTATATAACAGTAGTTGTTTCGTATTTCCTCACGATGTACCTCTTTTACCATGTGTTTATTCAGGAAAAGAAAATAAAAATAAGTACGCTTAAAGAATTATCTTTGGCTGCTGTTATTGCAATAGGCCTTCTTGCCTTCTGGCTAGTGCCTTTTGTTATGGAAAATCATGATTCAACTGCCGCCGGCATACAAAAAATCTTCGGCGGATTCCCGGAATCAGTCAGAATATCGCAGATTTTTGTAAGAAACTTTGGAAGAGATGCAAACGAGCAGGGAATGTTTTACATAAGTTATGCGTTGCTCGGCACGACTATTTTGGGTTTGCTCACGATGCCGTTCAGGGAGAAAAAAATATACAGCGTATTCATATTTCTGGGGATACTGCTTACAATCTATACAGAACCTCTTAAATTAATTCCATTGGGCGGTTCAGTGTCGTTAAGCACCCATTTCCTGTTTGTTGCAGCATTTTTTATGTGCATTGTCGCGGCAATGTTCATTGCAAAAAAAATTAACCGGAAAAAAAGCATGCTTATCGGAATCACACTGTTGGTTTTATTTGTAATTGATGTTTACCCAGCGCATAATTCATTCCGCTGGACATGGCAAAATGCGGGAATGTATACAAATACCCCGGAAATAATAGACGTTTTTTCATTCGTGAGGCAGCAGCCTGGATTATTCAGGACATACACCCTAATAGGTGAATTGCCGTTTATTTACACAGAACATCAGGAAATTGGAACAATCTGGACAGGGTACAGAGAAGGCGCTTTCAAGCCGATACGGGATTTGACGGACAATATTTTTCATGAGTTCCCGGCGAATGCAACATTCAGGGAGCTTGGATATATGGGAACAAAATATATAATCATGCCATGCATAAAGGATTTTGATAAATTGATGCCGCTTGCTTATGGTAATAAAGGAGTCTGCGTTTATGAAAATCCGTTGTTCAGACCGGTCATAGAGTCGCCTTGCTCGGTAGAAATTGCAGAAACACCAACTGTCCAGGCAGATGCGCACATATTGGAATCCTGCGTAACAAATTGCGTAATACAGCGTCCAAGTGCAAAAATAAGCGGCACCATTTTCGAGCCGGAGCACATATCATTTGCCACAACAAGCAAAGATTCTGCATTCATAGTTGTCAAGGTCTCTTATTTCCGGCCGCATTGGCATGCATATATTGACGGGCAGGAAACAAAAATAAGAAAAGCGTGGCCTTATTACATGCTCATTGAAGTTCCTCAGGGAAAACATAATGTAGAATTCAAGTACAAAACAAACAGCACTCATATAATCGGATTTATAGTTACAATCGCAACGGTAATTTCAATTATATTGATGCTGATTAGGAAAAGATTGCTGAAAAAGAAACATATAGCATCCTGTAATCCATAATGCACAACGCACAACGCTTCTTCTCCTTGTGTCGTTTGATTTTATAATTATGGAATGATGGATATAACCACAATCCTTGCATCGAAATCTCGGCTATCACATAATGTCTGTCCATATAATTTGACGTCACCACAGGTTTCCTGACATTTATTATTGACATAGTCCGGACAAATATGCTCTTCTTTGCACCTTATCAGGGAGAAAAATTTTGAAAAAGAGCAAGACGAGTTTCTTTTGTCAACATTGCGGCTACATGTCGCCCAAGTGGCTGGGGAAGTGTCCTTCCTGCAATGGTTGGAATTGTTTTGCTGAGGAACTAATCGTTGATACCGGTTCGGACAGTCGCACGGAGATGAACTTTAACGGCAAACCCTTGCCTATAGAAGATATTCCATTGGATGAAGGTAAGAGAACCGTTACAGGCATCGCCGAGATTGACCGGGTGCTGGGAGGCGGCATTGTCGGAGGTTCGGCGATTTTGATCGGCGGAGAACCGGGAATCGGCAAATCAACGCTGATGCTGCAAATGATGCACAATCTTGCCGAAAAGGGGTTGAAGGTATTATATGTTTCTGGCGAAGAGTCGGCCAGCCAGATTAAGTTGCGCAGTAAAAGAGTCGGGGCCGCGTCCAAAGATTTGCTGGTTTTGGTAGAGATTTCTTTAGAGAAGATTTTAGAACAAATTAGAGCCATTTCTCCGGCCATCGTCGTTATTGACTCTATTCAAACGGTTTATTCGGGGGAGCTCATGTCTGCTCCCGGCAGTGTTGGGCAGGTACGCGAAGCTTCATCACGACTGATCCTCTTTTCTAAAAAATACGGCATTCCTGTTTTTCTGGTAGGCCATGTCACCAAAGACGGTTCTATCGCCGGCCCTAAAGTGCTCGAGCATATGGTTGATACGGTATTGTATTTTGAAGGGGATGCAGGCCATGCATACCGGATTATCCGCAGCATTAAAAACCGTTTCGGTCCGACCAATGAAATCGGCGTTTTTGAAATGCGGGACAAAGGACTGACAGAAGTTCCTAATCCTTCCACTTTTTTTCTGGCGGAGCGGCCGCAAAATGTTGCCGGTTCGGTTGTTGTTCCCAGCCTAGAGGGCACAAGGCCGATTTTGGTGGAAATTCAGGCACTGGTGAGTTCCACAAACTTCGGAACTCCGAGGCGTACGGCTATCGGTGTGGATTATAACCGCGTTTCGCTTCTGGTGGCTGTGCTGGATAAGATTTGCGGTCTGCATTTGAGCGGATCGGACATTTTTATCAATGTTGCCGGTGGCGTCCGGGTGGAAGAACCGGCAGTTGATCTGGGTATAGTTGCCGCCATGACGTCGAGTTTTCTGGACAAACCAATTGATCCGCGGACGATTCTTCTGGGAGAAGTGGGGCTTGCCGGAGAAGTACGGGCTATTTCACAAATAGATACACGCGTTAAGGAAGCGGCGCGTTTGGGCTTTAACCGCTGTCTGGTGCCGAAAACCAACGCGGCTCAGTTGGGAAAAATAGCGAAGATGGAAATTTGTGAAATTGGTTCTCTAAAAGAATTCCTGGAGAATTTGTTTTAATTGATAAAAAGTCCGGTAAATTTAAATAAAAATATCCGCAATTCCCTTGACATCTGCAAAATAGTGAATAATATATCGCCACTTGATCATCTATAATAACTTTATAATACAATTTAAAAAGTGGAAAGGAGAGAAAACAATATGAAAATCAGACCTTTACAGGATAGAATCATTGTAAAACGTTTGGAAGAGGAAACAAAGACAAAGGGAGGAATCATCATTCCCGACACCGCCAAGGAAAAACCAATTGAGGGTAAAGTTATTGCCGTGGGCAAGGGCAAAGTCGCCGATGACGGCAAACTGATCAAACCCGAAGTAAGTGTGGGCGATAAAGTCCTTTTCAGCAAATACGGCGGCACTGAAATTAAGGTAGACGGCGAAGAATACCTTATCATGAGAGAAGACGACATTCTTGGCATTATTGAAAAATAAGAAATTACTAAGGAGGAATATATACAATGGGAGCAAAAATACTTCTTTATGATGAAGAAGCAAGAAAATCTATGCTGAAGGGCGTCAACACTCTGGCCGACGCTGTAAAAGTAACCCTCGGTCCCAAGGGCCGCAACGTTATTATTGATAAAAGTTATGGTTCTCCCACGGTCACCAAAGACGGCGTTACCGTAGCCAAAGAAATCGAACTGGAAGATAAATTTGAAAATATGGGCGCTCAGATGGTCAAAGAAGTCGCCAGTAAAACAAGCGACGTCGCGGGTGACGGAACCACCACGGCAACCATTCTGGCGCAGGCCATTTACCGTGAAGGCGTCAAAGCCGTAGCGGCAGGATCCAATCCCATGGATATCAAACGCGGTATCGACAAGGCTGTCGAAACCGTCGTCAAAGAACTCAGCAAGATGAGCAAACCCACCAAAGATCAGAAAGAAATCGCTCAGGTCGGCACCATTTCCGCCAATAACGATGAAACCATCGGCAATATCATCGCGGGCGCTATGGATAAAGTCGGCAAGGAAGGCGTCATTACGGTTGAAGAGGCCAAAGGTCTGGAAACCGAACTGGAGATCGTCGAAGGTATGCAGTTTGACCGCGGCTATCTGTCTCCTTATTTCGTGACCAACGCCGATAAAATGATTGTTTCTTTGGACGACGTTTTGATTCTGATTTATGAAAAGAAAATCAGCGGCATGAAAGATCTTCTTCCCATTTTGGAACAAATCGCCAAGATGGGCAAACCCCTGCTCATCATTGCTGAAGACATTGAAGGCGAAGCTCTGGCTACACTGGTTGTCAATAAGATTCGCGGCACACTGCATGTCGCGGCTGTTAAAGCTCCGGGATTCGGCGACCGCCGCAAGGCCATGCTGGAAGACATCGCCATTCTTACCGGCGGCAAAATGATTTCCGAAGATATGGGCTACAAACTGGAAAACGTCAAACTGGAAGATTTGGGACGCGCCAAGAAGATCACCATTGATAAAGACAACACTACGATTATTGACGGCGCAGGAAAACGCGCCGATCTGGAAGGCCGTGTCAAACAGATTCGCGCTCAGATTGAAGAGACCACTTCCGATTACGATAAAGAAAAACTTCAGGAAAGACTGGCCAAACTGGTTGGCGGTGTTGCCGTCATCAAAGTCGGCGCCGCGACCGAATCAGAAATGAAAGAAAAGAAAGCGCGCGTCGAAGACGCTCTGCATGCGACCCGCGCGGCTGTGGAAGAAGGAATTGTTCCCGGCGGCGGTGTTGCTTATCTGCGCACTTTACCCATGCTGGCCAAGTTGGATCTTACCGGTGACGAACAGATTGGCGTCAATATTGTAAAGAAAGCCATCGAAGAGCCTATCAAGATGATCGCCTGCAATGCCGGTCTCGAAGGCAGCATCGTGGTTGAAAAAGTAAAAGAGAAGAAAGGCGCTTTCGGTTTCAACGCACGCACCGATGAGTATGAAGATATGATTTCGGCCGGTGTCATTGATCCGACCAAGGTGACCCGTTTCGCTCTGCAGAACGCTGCTTCAGTTTCCGGACTGCTGCTCACCACGCAGTGCATGATCGCCGACAAACCCGAAGAGAAGGGCGCGGGCGGCGGAATGCCCGGAATGCCTCCCGGTGGAGGATATCCCGGAATGGGCATGTAGCCACGACGGCATTCACGCGGCTACCTTTGTTGGCATCGTCGTCGGCTTCCTCAACGTATTCGTAATACACCTGCGGAGCCTCCTCCTTGCCGCCTCGGTATCCGGGCGAATGCGACGCGGCTTAGAATACAACATAAAAGCCTCCTGTCCTAACAGACAGGGGGCTTTTATTAACGAAGCTTATTGCGCGAATGACAGAGAACCTTTCTTTTTATGCCGCTGCATTAATAACACTTGCTTCCTCAAGATTGATTTTCTTACTTCTCCAATTCATACAACTTTCAATTGGTAAGAAATAATGCTGTATTTTTCTTTTTTTAAAAAAAAGAATATTTAATCAAATAAATTTTTTATAATTTAACTTGAGAATTCCGCCCAGCTTGCTGGGCGGAGGTTCATTATTTACAGAAAATCATTTTAATCGATAAAAAAACAAGTTAGACAATTTAATAAAAATATAGTACGGTACTACTTAGAATTGAAGTATATAGTTAATTTGGCAGAGATATACTATAATTAATATTTTTTAATATTAATGGCTTAACAAATTATTTTTTATGAGAATAAAATATGAACCCGCACCCCAGGCACATGAAAATTTCAGAACTCAGCACTTTTTCAAACACTCCGGCAACTACCATCCGGTACTATATTCTGGAAGGCCTGCTTCCGGAACCGCTGAAGACAGCCAAGACGATGGCCTATTATACCGAAGAGCATCTCAACAGGATTCTGGAAATTCAAAAACTAAAGAAAGAGAAAGTCCCTCTCGCGATCATTAAAAAAAAGCTGGCAGGTGATGCCAATGAATCATCTGTCTTGGCAGAAGATAATGGTGAATTATTAACAAAGACACGTGATGAGATTGTAAGAATCAGTGTGCAATTATTCAGGCAGAAGGGTTACGATGCTGTGAAAATTTCCGATATTGCCGGCAGTGCCAGTATCGGGAAAGGTACTTTCTATCAATACTTCAAAAATAAAGAAGAACTCTTCTTTGAGTGTCTGGCAAATATCTTCTTGGATGTAGGGAAAGACGTCCCTGAGATTGAGGCAGAAACGGATGCTTTAAGGCGACTCAGGAAACGCGGATTTCATTTCTATCAGAACTTTGTTCATATGATCGATATGTTCAATATTGCCAGGCGTGCATCCTTGATCAATAAACCGGAGTATAAGGAAAAACTGGAGAAAGCCCTTTTTAACTTTGTTGAGCCTATCAGGAAAGAAATCGAGATGATTCTTGAACAACGAAACAGTCCATTAAAAAACAGCACATTGGTAGCCTACCTTTTAATGGGAGCAACTGAATATATGTATTACTTCTTACTTAATCACAAGAAAACGCCTGAAGAGATAGAGAAAGAATTTTGGAATTTCTTCTTTGGCTGTGTGCCCTTTCAGGAAGGATTATTTGAAAAATGAAAAAAACAGGAGCCATGCAAATTTCAGAATTAGCGAAGATATCAGGTGTTCCAGTTTCGACGATCCGGTACTATATCAGAGAAGGGTTGCTTCCGCAGCCTTTGCGAACAGGGAAAACAAGAGCCTACTATTCATTGGATCATCTCAAAGGAATAGAGTTCATTAAAAAAAAGCAGGTCACCGGTAATAAATCGCTTGATGCAATTCGTAAAGAAATTGAAAAGAGATTTGCTCGACAGAAAAATGACTGTGATGTGCAAATTCCTCCAGGGCATAGAGAAAAAATAATATCATCAGCTACGGAATTATTTTCCAGCAAAGGTTATGCTGAAACCAGTATAGCCGATATTGCAAGTCATGCGCAAATAAGTAAAGAAACATTCTATATTCACTTTAAGAGTAAAGAGGAACTTTTTATAGAATGCGCGGACATTGTCTTTCACAACATGTATAATAGTGTATGGCAGGAAATAAAGGATGAAAAAAATATTATTGAACGAAGTAAAAAACGAGCCAAAGCATTCATTGCTTCATTCCCAAAGTGGATAACTATGATGAATCTTGTCAGAAGCCTTTCTGTTGGCAATAATCCGGTACTTAGAGAAAAATTCAAAAACCTTTTGAGCCAGATGATTAACCCCATGAGCCATGATTATGATATTTTCAAAAGGGATAGCAACATTAATAAAAGAACGGACAGCACCATAGCCGGTTATTTTATAATGGGCATGGCAGAGTATGGTGCAATGCTGATTGAAAGAGGGGTATGCACTGAGGATGAGGTTATTGATTACGTCACCACAATTATTACGCAAGGTCTTTAGTAAATCTGAAAATTAATCACAATATTTATAATTATAATTTAAAATATTAATTGATAATTATCTATATATAATGGATAGTTACAGTTATTTATATCGTATTTATAGATATCTTTAAATTACAAAATTTACATAATTTAAAAAAATACTTGACATTTATTATAAAACTCTATACTATAGTACCAAACGTTACGGTATCAGCACTGAAATATTTTAATATTTCCTTAAGAAGGAGGTTCAATAACAAACATTATGAGTAAAGGAAAAATTGCTATTATTGGTATCGGCGAGGTCCCTACGCGTAACATGCCGGAGCGAACGCATTGGGATATTATTTATGATACTTGTATGGAAGCTGTTAAAGATTCCGGGCTCCACAAGAATGATATCGAGGGTGTCATCAGTGTCACTCCGCAGGCCCAGCCAAAGATTGCCGCAGAGCTTTCCTTCGGTAAATTGCCAGAGGAGCTGGGCTTGAAGGGGTGCAAGGATGCGGTCAGTGTAAACGCCGGCGGGGCATCCACCTCGAACGCTATACGGCTGGCCGAGCAGTGGGTAACGAGCGGCGTGGCCAAGGCGGTCATTGTTCATCATGTCACCATCCATTCCACCATTCCGGTTCCCGACCTGATCAATTTCTTTGCCAAAGCGGGCGTGGACCTGCAGTGGGAATACCCCTATGGAACAACCTACAACATTATCATGGGACTGATGGCAAACCGTTTCATGTATGAGTCAGGCTGCACGCCCGAGGAAATGGCCTCTGTTGTTACGGCACTCCGAAGCTGGGCCGCCAAAGACCCGAACTCTTTCTTCTACGGCAAGGATGTTCCCTCGGTGGAGAAGGTGCTGGCTTCCGACATACTCAATACGCCCCTGCACAAGCGCGAGAGCAACGTGCTGGGCGACGGCGGCTGTGCCATGGTGATCATGTCAGCCGAAGATGCCAAAAAGATGAAGCGTCCTGCCGCCTACAAGCTGGGTGATTCCGTGCGTTATTTCAGCGGGACCTGCGTCATGCGTGATTTCAATAAAGTTGCGGAAGGATTCCGCGTTACGGCCCAGGAGGCAATAGCTCAGGCAGGCATCACCAAGGAAGATGTCAGCCTCTGGAACTGCTATCTGGCCTATCCACTGGCGCATCCGATGGTGTCGGAGTTGCTCGGGGTGGCTCCTCCCGGTATGGGCGGTAAATATTTTCTTGAGGGCCGGATGTCTTTTGGAGGCGATATTCCTTGGTCATCCATCGGTGACGCGCCTGGAAGAGGTCATACCGGATCGGGCGTGAGTAGCGCCTGCTATGTGGAGACCGCCCGTCAACTCATGGGCAAAGCCGGGGAACGCCAGGTTAAGAACTGTAAATATGTTTACCAGAATGCAGGTGGCGGATCCGGATTCAACAATATAGCCACCATCTGGGGAAAGGAGATTTAAAAATGGATTTCGATATGAAAAAACCCGTTCCGGAGACTCAACCCTGGTCGGAGAAATTCTGGGAAGGAACAAAACAGGGAAAACTTCTTATTCAGGTTTGCAATGATTGCAAATCAAAAATATTCTATCCGCGTAAATTCTGTCCCGAGTGCTGGTCCGGCAATTTGGGCTGGGTGGAAGCAAGCGGCAAGGCCAAAATTTTATCATTCTCCACGGCCTACGGCATGGTGGAGCCCAAGTTTATGGATGAACTGCCGTATACCATCGCCTATGTCGATCTGGACGAAGGTATCCGCATGATGACCCGGATCGTGGAGTGCAAACCGGAGGATATCAAATTTGACATGCCGGTTGAGGTAGTATTTCATGAGCGTGAAGGATTCTTTCTGCCGTATTTCCGGCCGGTCAAAAAGTAAGGAGATCAGTAATGAATGAATATACGACCATCACTTATGAGATCAAAGGAACAGTCTGTACTATAACGCTTAACCGGCCGGACAAGTATAACGCTATCAACCGCGAAATGGCGGCCGAACTTCTGGACGCCTTTCGCAAGGTTAGAGACGAGGCAGGTGTTGCCGTCGTCGTACTTACGGGCGCTGGAAAAGCTTTTTGCACAGGCGGCGATCTCAGCGTCTTTCCGTCACTTGCGGAGCATCAGGCCAGTCTCAACTGGCTTGCGCATGACGGTTACGGAATTGGCAAGGCTATTGAGCTTTGCGAAAAAGTAGTCATTGCCAAAGTTACCGGTCACTGTCTGGCGGGCGGACTTGAACTCGCTCTGATGTGCGACTTGATCTATGCCAGGGAGACAGCCAAGTTCGGCACCACCGAAATCAACATGGGTATCCTGCCCGGATGGGGCGGCACTGTGCGCATAGCCCGTTCCATGCCGATCTACCGGGCGCGTGAGATTATCTACAGCGGACGCAAGGATTTCCTGGCGAAGGATATGTACGAGATGGGTTTCCTGACCCGTGTGTTTAAGGACGATGAATTTGAAGCAAAGTTCAATGAAGTTGTAACTAACATTAGCTCGAAAAAGGTTATCGCTTTGCGCATGGCGAAGGAAGTCATGGGACGTTCCCTGGAATGCGGCAGCTTAGACGCCGCGCTGGCGCTGGAGCGCAATGCCATCCAATGGCTGATCTACTCCCCTGACATCCAGTCGGTCATGGACACCTTACGTGAAAAACCCGAGGTTCTGGTGGCCGCTCAGAAACAGGCGAATGTTTCCTCGGATGAGAAAAAATAAGGAGTTCTCAACCTTGTCTCAGGTCATCATCTGAAACAAGGTAGTTAAAGAGTAAGGCGAACTAATGATGCTCACGCCAAAAGGAAGAAAGAAAGCTTTGATCACCGGCGCCACAAGCGGCATCGGCGCCGCCTATGCAAGAGCACTGGCTGAAGGAGGCTATGATCTCATCATCACCGGCCGGAGGAGAAATATCATCGAAAGCGTCGCACGAGAGATCGAAAAAAAGTTCGGAGTGAGCGTTGATGTAGCTATCGCTGAATTATCCGACGAAAGGGATGTTGATCTGCTCATTGAGCAGATCAAGAAAGAATGCCCTGTCGATGTCCTTGTAAACAACGCCGGATTTACTACAAAGGGTTTCTACCACCAGGAAGACATTGTTGAGCAGGAAAAGATGGTTCTTGTGCATGTGATTGCCGTGATGAAACTGACGCATGCAGTGCTTCCACGCATGATAGAGAGAAAAACGGGGACAATTATCAACGTGGCGTCTCTTCAGGCGGTTACTCCCATGTCGCTCAGCACTACATACAGTTCCGCCAAAGCGTTTATGAAAAATTTCTCAATGAGCCTCCATTGTGAGCTAAGAGCCTATGGAATAAAGATACAATGCGTGCTTCCCGGCTTTACGAGAACTGACATCGGCAGAGGGATCGGTGTGGATATGAATATTATTGAAGATAAGCCCGCAAGAAAATGGATGCGGCCCGAAGAAGTTGTCAGCGCTTCATTGCGCGGGCTGAAGAAAAAGAACAGCGTGTTATGTATTCCCGGTGCGGGAAATAAAATCGCGTATATGGCGGCGAAAATAATGCCGGAGCGTCTCTGGTACATGATCGAACCGGGCATTGTGAGCAATATGCCTTAAGCAAACAAAAATAGGAGGAATACTATGGATTTCGGATTTACCGAGGAACAACTTATCATGCAGCAGACCGTTAAGCGGTTCTGCGAGAAGGAGCTTCATTACGAACATGTGAAATGGATGGATGAAAATGTGGATTTTCCTCCGGATGAACTCTGGCAGAAATTCGCTGATCTGGGAATGTTTGCGGCAGCGGTGCCGGTTGAATATGGGGGGCATGGCTTGGGGATGGTCGATGTAATGGTCGGCTTTGAGCAAGTCTGCAAGGCGTCCATGTCGGTTGCTTTGGCTGTAGGCACTACAGCGGGATTCGGTGTTCGTTTCATCGGAGAATTGGGCACAAAGGAGCAGAAGGAAAAATATCTGCCGCTTATTGCCGAAGGTAAATTCAAAACCTGCATGGCATTGACCGAGCCTGGCGGCGGCACGGATGTCCTGGGCGCTCTATCCACTTTTGCCGAAGACAAGGGTGACCGGTGGGTCATCAACGGCCAGAAAATATTTATCACCGGGGCTCATGTGGCGGATTCACTGATCACCGTTTGTAAAACAGAAAGGGATGCCAAGAAAAGTAAATCATGGACCACCATCATGGTTCCCCGCGTAACGCCCGGCATAACCATACGCAAAATTGGAAAGATCAGCTGTCATCATTGTGAAAGCGTGGAGATATTTTATGACAATGTGGAAGTCCCCAAGGAAAACACATTGGGCACGCGCGGCAATGCCTTCTATGAGATCATGACTGTGCTCAACCCGGAACGAATCGGCGTGGCCATGATGGGTGTCGGCATCATTGCGGCCATCTATGACTTCTGCTTCAAGTACGTCCAGGAGCGCAACGCTTTCGGCGGGCCTATCAGCCGGTTCCAGATCCTGCAGAACTATCTTGCGGATATGTACATCAACCTGGAGAATTCCCGCAACCTGACCTACAAGGCCGCCTGGCTCTGCGATAACGGCAAACCCTATCATCTGGAGGCGACCATGGCCAAGCTGGTGGCGGCCGAGGGTGCGCGTCATGCCGGGACATTCGGATCTGAGATCTTCGGCGGGTACGGCATCTGCAACGAGTATCCGGTCTCTATGTTCCTGCGCGATGCCTATCAGATCCAGTTCTCGCCTATCTCCAACGAGATGAGCAGGAACATATTGATGCAGTTCCAGGGCCTGCCCAAGTCCTGGTCGTAAACGAAGACAAAGGAGATATGATATGTACACATTAGGAGATATCCCGCGTTGCAACGCTGTTCTATTCCCGGATAATATTGCCGTAGTCTTTGAAGGCAAACGTTATACCTACAAACAGTTTAATGAACGAATCAATAGATTTGCCAATTTTCTTATCAAAGCAGGCTGCAAAAAAGGTGATGGAATTGCCGTCATGGCCGATAATTGCGCCAAATATCTGGAAGTCTATTTTGCGGCGGCGAAGATCGGCATGCGTGTGACACCGATCAATGTGCGCTTAGGCGACGACGAGATTATGTTTATTGTTAACGACAGTGAAACCACATTCTTTGTTGTAGGTGACAAGTATGAAGAAAAAGTCAAACAAATGAGAGATCGTTTCAGGAATATAAAAGCATGGGTGAGTCTGGATAATCCTGTTTGCGGGTTCCTTGATTATGATTTATTGCTGGATATATCGCCCGCGTCGGAACCGGATTTGGATAAATATGATATCCAGGAAGATGATCTGGCCATTTTGATGTACACGGGCGGAACTACGGGAATGCCCAAAGGTGTGATGCTTTCCCACCGCAGCGCCGTTTTAGCCGGAATAATGGCTACCGTAGCCAACGGATTTACAGAAGATGATTCCACCTGCTTTGTTCTTCCTATCTTTCATGTGTCCTGGTGGCCGATTCTGGCGATATTAATCGTCGGAGGCAAGGTATGCATCAATCGCAAACCCAATCTGGACACGATCTTTAAACTGATTGAAGACGAAAAATGCACCCACATGAATCTTGTTCCCACAATTTACGGCTGGATGGTGGATTGGCCGAGCATCGTTAATTACGATCTCTCCAGCCTAAGGCTTTTAACCTATGCCGGGAGTCCCTTTCCCACGGAAGTTCTAAAGAAATGCATTCGAAAATTCGGGAATAAATTCGCCCAGGGATACGGCGCAACGGAGACAGCCGGAGCCCCCATATCCGGTTTGGCGATAAAGGATCATCACCTGGACGGTCTGAAACAGAAGTATCTTGTCAGCGCCGGTAAACCGATGCCCAACTCACGAGTTAAAATTGTGGATGAAAATGATAAGACACTGGGTCCGGGTGAGTATGGCGAAATATGCGCCAAAGGCAAGCATATCATGATGGGTTACTGGAAGAATCCGAAGCTGACCGAAGCCGTCCTGAAAGGCGGCTGGTACCATACGGGCGACATGGGTTACATGGATCAGGACGGTTATATCTTCATGACCGACCGCAAGGCGGACATGATTATCTCCGGCGGCGAGAATGTTTATCCGAAGGAAGTCGAAGACATCATTTACCAGCATCCGGCAGTAAAGGAATGTGCCGTAGTTTCAGCGCCTGACGTAAAATGGGGCGAAGTGGTTCAGGCAGTTGTGGTTCTTCAGCCCGATAAGCAGGCAACGGCGGAGGAGATCATTGAACATTGCAAGAAGCACCTGGCGGGATACAAATGTCCCAAGGCGGTGGCTTTCTGGAACGATATCCCCAAAACCATTGTAGGAAAGATGGTCAAAAAAGATATCAAAAAGAAATTTTGGGAAGGCAAAGACAGGATGATCAGCTGAGAGTTATTATAATCAGGGAGGATATGTATGAGCAAAAAGAATACGGACAATTATTTTAAGATCGATCCGGAGTGTCACCTTATCGGCGACATGGAGCACTTGAACCATTTTCCCGGGGTGCAGATGTGGTGGCGGGCCATTGAGCATATCTCGCGGCCGCTGATCGCCGGTGCCCCCATGCCGCTCATGATGAAGGCATTGGAAGGTTTGGAAGAATGGGAAGCGGTAAAGAGCGCGGATCCGGAGGTCATCCTGCGAGTCATGGATAAGCACGGCGTGGATATCGCCTGTTTGCTTCCGGAATCCATGATGGATACGACCGGTTTTACCAGCCGGTGGGTTTCGAACGGCGAAATGGCCAAGATTGTGGAGACCCATCCGGACCGATTCATGTACCAGCCCAATATTTCACCGATCAAACAGCGCGGGGTGAAAAACGCCATATGGGAACTGGAGTATTGGGTCAAGGAAAGGGGGGCCAAGATATTTAAGTATTACTCGCCCGAAGATACCTATATGAACGATCCTGAACTTTGGCCTTTCTACGAAAAAGCCCAGGAACTGGGAATTGTGCTGGATATGCATACCGGTTTCGTCTGGGTGCCACCGGGGAAGAGCAAGTATTGCCATCCCGAGCAGCTCGACGATGTGGCGCGCGACTTTCCGGGACTGGTGATCAATGCCTTCCACATGGGCTATCCCTACAGTGACGTTCTCAACATGGTGGCCTTGGGTCACCCGAATGTCTACATCTGCATGAGCCTGCTTGTCCCCTGGGCCATTACCGCACCGCGCAAGTTTGCCCGCCTTCTTGGCGAGGCCATGCGCTTTGTCGGTCCGGATCGCATCACCTGGGGCACGGATTATGCCGGATACGGTGTTCAGGTGGCCAACGCGGTCAAGGGTCTGTCCGAGTTTCAGATTCCGGAAGACATGCAGCTCGCATACGGGTATCCGGCTATCACAGAAGAAGATAAGGCCAAGATGTTTGGCGGCAATCTTGGCCGTCTCTTGGGAATTGATACAACAAAAAGAAGAGTCAAATAATAATTAGAAGGGGGCATGAGTTATGACTGAAAAATCAGAAGGCAAGAAACAATTTGAACACATTTTAAAACCAATTAAAATCGGTCCGATTGAGTTGAAGAACCGGATTGTAATGGCGCCGATGAACGAGGCCTTATGCCAGGCAAACGGTGAAGTCGGTGAGCCGTATATTGCCTATTTTGGCGCGCGGGCAAAAGGCGGCACCGGATTGATTACCACGGGCGCGATCATGGGCACCAAACTGGCCGGAGAATGGCCCGCTGGCAGGAATCCCCACCTTTTCCATCAGGGGCACATGCATGGCATGAATGATCTGACCGACAGGGTTCACTATTTCGGATCCAAGATAGCGGCTCAGATGACCATTGGGTTCGGCAGACAAGGTCATTCCTATGATCACCATAAGCTGGCTCCGGCTGCGACGGCCGGTCTGCCTTACGAGATAGCCGCTGAAAAATCGCCCAACCACTGCTCTGATCTTTATGCCGTTATGGAATATACCCGATATTATATGACCGGGCACATGACGCGCGAGATGTCCATTGAAGAGATCCATAGCGAACAGAAGGAATACGCCAGAAGCTGCCAGCTTGCGGTCGTTTGCGGATTCGACGCCATAGAGATTCACGGTCCGCACGGCTATCTCGAACATCAATTCCTGTCTCCCTTTTCCAATAAGCGGACGGACATGTACGGCGGAGAATGGCGCAACCGCAAACGTTTCCTGACGGAGGTCGCCGAACAGATCCGTTACGCGTGTCCGGGTGTTGCCGTCGGGTGCCGGATCAGCGCGGAAGAGCATATGCAGGGCGGCCTGACCGAGGAAGAGATGATCGATGTTGCCAAGGACTTGGAGGCTATAGGTATGGATTATATCAGTCTGTCCGACGGCGCCGGTTACGAGGAATCCGGTCACCTGATCACGGATATGGATCGTTCCAAACATATTCCCGAGCACGGTGAGGCGTTCAAGAAGGCGCTCAAGATACCGGTCATCGTGGCCTCGCAGCATGATCCGGTCAAGATCGATAAGAATATCGCTGATGGCAAGTACGATCTCCAGGCTTTGGGAAGACAGATGTACTGTGACCCGGAATACGTGAATAAGCTTGAAGCAGGGAAAGCGAAAGATATCATTCGGTGCTCGAGATGTAATACGTGTCTCATGCGCTTCCTTGCCGCGCTGACCCCGGCATGTCCGCAGAACCCGAATTTGGGCAGGGAATACGCGCTGGATGAATACAAGATCGGTCCGTGGCAGAAACATGAGTCAATTATGCCCGAGGGCACGATGAGAGCGCCTATGCCGTCACTTGATCGTCCGTGGTGGAAGAATGAATTGAGCTATATCGAAAAGAGCTGGCGGCCGCTGCAGGGACGCACGCCGCGGTAATCTTTTAATCTGTGCAGATGTGTACCGTATAAATTTTTTTGTACAGAGTTTGGGTATGATGATTGTTGTTCTTTTCAAGAGAGATCCCTTCTAATAAGTCCCGCCTTTTCTTAAACCTCCCTCTTCCAAAAAGAGGGAGGTTTTCTCCTCGAAAAGGCCATTGGTAGAAGGAAAAAAGGTTAATAACAATCATAGAATTTAAAAAGCAAAGAAGCAAAGAAGAATATCTATGGCTGTTAAGGGAAGTATTCTTGTTACAGGTGCGGCATCGGGCATCGGAAGGGCTACGGCATTGTTGCTCGCCGAAAGAGGTTTCGGTGCTTATGCGGCGGATCTTCCATCAGATGCATTGGATAATCTGAGTCGGGTATCTAACATATTACCAATCCAGATGGATATCACCGACGATGTCGCTGTCAATAAAGCCTATAAATTTATTAATGCGCAATCAACAGAACTTTTCGCTTTGATGAACAATGGAAGTATCTCTTATGTCAGTGTCATATGAACAATCTGTTTTGATGAAAGAATATCTATCTCCGCGGGCGATGGCGGTAGTTGGCGCTTCGAATGAGAGGGATAAATTCGGCAATTTGGTTTGCCGGGAATTAAAGACAAGAGGCTTTCTGGTTTTTCCGGTCAATCCTCATGAGAATGAGATCTGCGGTGAGCGTTGTTATCGTACAATCAATGAACTTGGTGATTTAACAGACCGGTTGTTGATTGTCTTGCCGCCTGACGTGACCAGGCAATTAGTCAGAAATTTGGATCCTGAGTTTGTATCTTATGTGTGGATGCAAAATGGGGCAGAGTCACCCGATGCTATACGGATATGCAATGCGAAAGGCATCGGGACAATCCATGGACAATGCATCCTGATGTATGCCCAACCTGTCAGATCCTATCACCTGCTTCACCGGTGGTGGAGAATGGCTGTCCATCCTCACTTCAGCATGGACAGCCTGCATTGCAAAGGAGAGTCATGATGCAAATAAATCTTAAGGGTAAAGTCGCATTGGTTACCGGCGCGTCACGCGGGCTGGGACGAGCGATTGCGCTGAGTCTCGGAGAGGCCGGCGCTGATGTGGTCCTGACCGATCTCCTCCTCGAAGGTCAGGACCACGACACAGAAAAGCTGCGAGAGTACAGTGTACTGGCCGGACATTTTGCACAGCAGGGTATGATAAAGACGCAAGCCGGGGCGCAAGAAATACAGTCCATGGGTTCGCGCAGCTGCGCTTTTAAGATGGATGTGACGGATTTGGATGAGGTTAGACGGGTGGTACAGACCATAGAGACTGAACTGGGGATAATCGATATTTTGATAAACAATGCCGCAGTGATGGATAATCTTGGGAAATTTGATGAGCAGCAGCCGGAGCGCTGGCAGCGCGATCTCAACGTCAATCTCACCGGCGCGTATAATTGCAGCAAGGCGGTCTGGCCGGGGATGGTGAAGAAAAAATGGGGGCGCATTATTAACATTTCATCCGTTGCCGGCCTCATGGGAGCCGCGCTGCAGCCTTCTTACGGTGCCACCAAGGCTGCTTTGATCGGATTGAGTAAATCTCTGGCCATTGAGGGAGGCCGCTATGGAATTACGATTAACGCGGTGTGCCCGGGATTCATCGCCACCGAGGCAGTACAACTTTATGATGAACGTATGACTGAACGCATAGCAAAGCGCACTGCCCTGAAGCGGATGGGACGGCCGGAAGAGGTTGCCGAAGTCGTGGCCTTCCTGGCCTCGAACGCGGCATCCTTTATTACCGGAGCGGTTATTCCAGTTACGGGCGGGATCGATCTGCTTACGCTTTAAGAATAAAACTATGTAAACGAGTTATCACTACATTTAGGACATGAAAACGCAAGCTGTAATCGAAGAAAAGGAGAACATGGCATGAAAAAAGGGGATAATCGCAAAGTGATCATTACCGCGGCGCTCTCCGGCGCGGCGACGTTTAAGCAAAATAACCCGGCTGTTCCGTATACACCGGCTGAATTTGCCGAGGAGGCCCACAAGGCATACAAAGCGGGAGCAGCCATGGTGCATGTGCATGGGCGCCGGGATGACGGTTTTGCCACTTACGAGATCGAGCGGATACGGCAGATATATGACGCCATAAAACAAAAAACACCCGAGGTGATCGTCAATCTCAGTTCGGCCGCTTCACCTGATGCAACCCCTGAACAACGTATCGCCCAGATAATTGCGATAAAGCCGGAAATGGCCTCATTGAACACCAACACCATGAATTTCAGTATTATGAATCGTAAAACAGGCCAAATTGTTTACGACAATGTCTTTACGAATACCTTCACCATGCTTCAGGATTTTGGAAAGGCGATGGAAGAACATGGAATTAAGCCCGAGATCGAGATCTATGATATCGGCGGTCTGGACAACACGTTGCTTATCATGAAGCAGGGATTCTTCAGTTCTCCGATGAACTTCAATTTTGTATGGGGCACTGCAGGCGGGCAGGCATTCAGGGCTTCCGCTTTCGAAACTATGATGCATGCATTACCGGAAGGGTCCAATTTCACCTCTTGTGGCATTGGACGTGAGCAGTTTCCGGCAATAACACAATCCTGCCTTCTCGGAGGGCATATGCGTGTCGGGCTTGAGGATAATGTGAATATGCCGGATGGAACTTTGGCAAAAGGAAATTGGGCGCTGGTTGAAGTAGCGGTTAAAATTGCCGGGTGCTTGGGGCGGGAACCGGCCACCCCGGATGAAGCAAGAGAGATCATGGGACTGAGAAAAAAATAGATACAGTTTGATTGCAGAGGATATTTTTACCATGACGCTTTCACGGCGATTATGGACGATAAAAAAATAAGGAGGGAATCAAATGGATCTAATGACTCTCATGAAGGAAATATTTTCCGATCTGACGAATGTAATACTTTCCGCAAGGCTGGTGGTTTTTATATGGATGTGCGGTCTGGTTGTCGCGGGATCGGCTTTATTCTTTGGCGGAAAACTAACGGGAAAAATGTCGAACTGGGGACATGTCCAGGGATGGCAGAATGAAATTGCGACCTGGAACATCACAATGGTGCTGGTGCTGGGTGGAATTCTCTTGAGCGGCAAGGGCAATGAAGCGTATGCGCTTCCTGGTCTTGTCGTCATGGCCCTCGGTTTCTCGATAAACCATATTGTCTCAATGTACAAAAGTAAATCGCTGCCGCTGACTCACATTGCGGCCACGATCGCAAACGTAGCAGGTATAATATTGACGATTATCTATTATTATTTCGGAAAATAATCATGAATTAAATACAAAATAAAGAGGATTGACATGACCAGAATATTTGATCTCAGCGTACCTATGGAAGACAGCCCCAGTGAACCACAACCGGTGAAGGTTGAACATAAAGCGCACGATACGACCCTGCCGATTATTGAATTTGTGCTCGGCGCGAAACAGAACGACATGGCGGACGGTTTGGGTTGGGCGGATGATGCCGTATCATTATTCGCACATTCAGGCACCCACGTTGACGCTCCCTGGCATTATGCGCCTTTATCTGAAAATAAAAAGGCGCGAACCATCGATGAAATGCCGCTGGAATGGTTCTATCATGACGGCGTCGTACTTGATTTCCGGCACAAACCGCAGGGATCAGGAATTTCCACAGATGATATCAAAGGCGCTTTGAACAAAATAAACTATACGCTCAAACCGTGGGATATTGTCCTTATCCAGACTGGCGCCGATAAGGCCTGGGGCAAGCCCGAGTATTTTACGACGGGTTGCGGCATGACGGAAGAGTCAACGCTCTGGTTGATTGAACAGGGCTGCCGGGTAATGGGTATCGATGCCTGGGGGTGGGACAGGCCCTTTAATGCCATCAAGGAAGAATTTGAGAGAACCCACGATAAAAGCATCATCTGGACGGCGCACAAAGCAGGCATCAAACATGAATACTGCCATATAGAAAAATTGGCCAATCTAGATACCTTGCCCAAACCGTTTGGGTTCAAGGTAGCATGTTTCCCCGTCAAGTTGACCGGAGGAAGTGCTGGATGGGCAAGGGTTGTGGCTCTCTATGAAAACTAGATGGAATCTTGTGGTACACATTCAAGGATTAAAGAATTAAAATTTAATGAGAAGAGGACTAAATTAAAGACGGCGCTAACGATGAACATGCAAGCTATGACGGAGAGGAGAACATAACAATGAACATTATAAAGAAGGGCAGGGGCGAACTTTTCGGCGATCCTGATTGCGGAACTTCAGACGGATGGGAGGTATGGACCAATGCCTGATGAAAACTTGATCAAGGAATTGGAGGCTATTGTCGGCCCCAAAATGGTTTCCACAGCTCCCACAGTCTGCGAATCCTACGCTTACAGCTTTTCGCTGAGCATCGACTGGGTGACCCGGCCGGAAATTGTTGTGATGCCTACCACAACCAGGCATGTGTCGGAAATCGTCAAACTGGCCAACCGGTACAAGGTGCCCGTCACCCCCAAAGGTGTAGCTGGAATGACCGGCCATGGCGGTCCTCTCCATGGCGGCATTCTTCTGGATTTTATCCATATGGACAAAATTCTGCTCATTGATGACAAAAAAATGAAAGCAGTAACTGAGCCGGGATGCAGTTTTTTCAAACTGGCCCAGGAACTGTTCAAAAAAGAGATGATCCTGCCCACAGCCGAATACGGACCAGGCCCCAATGTGGCTGCTTCCGCCATTACGCCAGTCAATGGGTTCGGAAAAACACGGTACGGAAGAAACATCGATCTGGTGGAAGGGTTTGAGGTGGTGCTCCCCACCGGCGAAATAATACAAATCGGCTCGATGGCCTATGCGGAAACCGATTTCGGCCCGTTTTTCAGATATATTACAGGCCCGGATCTTATCGGCCTTTTTACCCAGTCCAACGGCGCCTATGGTATTGTCACTAAAATCGCCTACCGATGCCTGAAAAGACCGCCCTATTGGTCCTTCTTCACCTACTATTGGCCATTGGAAAAGATCCGGAAGTGTGCCGAAGTTTTGCAGGAAGCTACGGCAATGGAGCTGTTTGATGTGCATATCAACGACAAATGGAAGTTCGAAGCATTCAAATACCTGACCGGAGTTTCACTGGTTCCGGACGATTGCTATTTTTGTGTGATCTTTTCCATTAACGGATTCAGCCAGCAGGAACTGGAGGGGAAACGAAAAACGGTCGAGGCCCTTTGCTCCGGCCTTGAAGGAAAGGAACTTCCCGGCATTGCAGAAACCTTCTTCGATGCCTGGCCCACCTTTTTTTGCCCACCCACACATCCGGTGGCGGCACAGTTGGCAGATGCCGGATATAAGGTCATCAAAGGCGGATACATGTATCTGTACGACAGCATGAATTATCCCCTCACCTGGTTTCCCCAGGTGTATGAAAAAATCATGGAGATCGCACAAAAACACAAAATTCACGGTCCCCCCAGGCTGACGGTCTTTGACGGCTTCCCCATGAAATCCCAGGTGATGTGCTCTCAGACATGGGCCTTTGTTAACCGGAAAGATCCGGAATGGATGCAAGCCATTCATGAATCCACGGAGGAGCTAAGGGAGTGGTTCGGAAAAAGAGGCGGCACCTATCAGCAATGTTTTCCGCCGGTCTTGCCGGATTTTACATGGACCAACCAGAAATCAGCCCACACATTGCTGAAGCGCTTTAAACAATTCCTTGACCCCAACAATATCCTGAGCCCGGGAACGTTTTAAAAAAGGAGAAATTATTATGCCTGAATTCAAAACCTGGAACCTGGATCAATTTAAAGAATGGATTGATCTGTGCCTGCATTGCGGCGCATGTTACGCAAGAGGCCCCATTGTTCCCCATAACTGGAGGGAATTGCCCCCTCATGAATATGCAGCTCCCCATAAGAAATGTCCGCCCTTTGAATATTTCAAATTTAAAAACCACTCTCCCCAGGGCAGACAGATATTGGCGTCACTGATCTTCAACGATAGATATGAGATCGATGAGGAGGTGATCCGATCCTTCTTTTCGTGCACTTCCTGCGCCATGTGCAACGAGATCTGCATCCCCTATCAACCCCTGTATACCGTGCTGGCCATGCGGCAGGAGATCGTGGAAAAAGGATTTGAAATTCCCAGTCGTCTTAAAAAGATGACGGACAATATTCAAAGCAGCGGCAATATTTTCGGCAGAAAGAAACATCCCCAAACCCTTAAAGATTTTTCGCTTCCTGAAACAGGCGAGTATATCTTTTATTCAGGATGCTATGCGACTTATCTGCAACCGGAAACCGCCCTGGCAAGCGTAAAAATTTTAAAATCAGCCGGAGTCGACATTGCACACCTGGGAGACAAAGAGGGTTGCTGCGGCGAGATATTGAAACAGTCCGGCAACATGAAGCTGTTTAAAAAGACGGCTGTTGAGAATGTGGAAAAAATAAAGCAAGCAGGCGCCAAACGCGTGATCATCTCATGTGCCCACGGGTATTCAACATTTAAAAACGACTATACCAATCCCCATGTGGTGGGGGAGTTGCCGTTTGAAGTGATTCACATCGCCGAGATAATTGCATCCTTATTAAAAAATGGACGCATCCGGTTTTCCAAAAACTTGAATAAAACCGTTACCTATCATGATCCCTGCTTTCTGGGGAGACAGTGCGGCGTTTATGCGCAACCCCGGGAAATACTGGCGGCTGTTCCCGGCCTCACACTTAAAGAGATGGACAGATACGGTAAGTGGTCCTACTGTTGCGGCGCCGGCGGCAAAGTAACCTTGAACGCGTTTCCGGAAATGGCCCAGGAGACCGGAAAGGAGCGTCTGCTGGAAGCCAAGGCTGTGGCCGATACCCTGGTAACCAGTTGTCCCACCTGTTTGGCCCATTTGAAAAAAACAGCAAAGACAGAAGGCATTGACATCGAAATTGTTGATCTGTCGATGCTTGTGGCATCAACCATGGAACTGGGTGACTGATTATGAAAATCAGAGGGAAAAAGGTTCTTATCACCGGTGCAGCAGGCGGTATCGGCAAAGCCCTGGCAATGGAATTGGCCGATCGGGGAGCCGAGCTTTTTCTGTCGGATATCAATGATGCCAGTCTGCATCCGATACGCCATCAAATTGAATCCCTGGGGGGCAAGTGCCATATCACGCAAACCGACATCTCCCAAAAAGACCGGGTCAAAGAGATGATCGATGATGCAGTCGATCGCATGGGCTATGTGGATATCTTGATCAATAATGCCGGGGTTACCGTCATCGGTGAGATCAGGCATGTGCCTCTGGAGGACTGGGAATGGATCATTGGGGTCAACTTGTGGGGGGCCATATACACTGTACATCATATCCTTCCCCATATGTTGGAACGGCAACAGGGCCACATTGTGAATGTTGGCTCCATGGGCGGCCTTACGGCTGTTCCGGCTAACGGAACGTACAATGTCACCAAATTCGGTCTTACCGGTTTTAGCGAAGTGTTGCGGGCGGAGCTCAAGAAGCACAATATCAGGGTAACTCTGATCTGCCCCGGGTTTCTGAGCTCTGGGGAGGAGTTTGAAAAACGAGGGCGTGTTCGCGGATTTAAAAAATTCAAACCAGGCGCGTTTGCAAAGGGCGGCTCCATGCCTGTGGACAAGGCGGCAAAACAATTCGCCGATGCTATTGAAAAAGATCAATTCCTGGTCACTACCGGCATCGTCGGCCCGTTTTATTACGGTATCAAGCGAATTTTCCCATGGTTGTACTACCGCATTGGGGAAACAATCGCTGTGGATTTGGAGAAGTGGTATTAACAAAGGAGTAAAGATATGGAATCAATACTGATCACAGGAACATCAACCGGAATCGGCAGGGCAACCGCCCTGCATCTGGACAAACTGGGGTATAAGGTCTTTGCCGGCGTTCGGAAGGATGAAGATGCAAAAGCACTCAAATGGGAAGCATCCGAAAATCTAGTTCCTCTCATGATCGATATGAATGACACCGGTTCAATGGAGAATGCCTTTAAACAGGTTTCCGCATTTGCCGGTTCGGAAGGGCTGGCAGGTTTAATGAACAATGCCGCCATTCCCATGGGCGGCCCTCTGGAATTTTTTAATCCGGATCAGCTTCAAAAAGGACTGCAAGTAAACCTGCTGGGCCATATCAGGATGATCCAACTGTTTCTGCCTCTCATCAGAAAAAAGAAAGGACGCATTATCAATATCGGCTCCATCGGCGGTATATTCCCGGTGCCTTTTACCGCACCTTACAGCGCCTCAAAAGCGGCCATGCACGCCCTTACCCATGCTCTTCGCAGGGAGCTTTTGCCGGAAGGGATTCATGTTGTCCTGATCATTCCCGGCAATATCAAAACGTCAATCTGGAAAAAGGTACAGGATGGCACCAAACCGGCGTCCCCTGCAGTGGAAGCCCGTTACGGAAGCACCCTTGAGTCCATGGAAAAATTAACAAAAAAAATGAGCTCTCAAGGGATTCCGCCGGAAAGGGTAGCGAAGATAGTGGAAAAAGCATTAACCCTAAAACGCCCGAAACCCACATATATTGTCGGGACAGATGCAAAGCTGCAGAGCATTGCGGCTGTTGTTCTCCCCCATCGCTGGATCGATCGTCTGTTTTTGTTCGCCCTGGGGATCCGAGCCCGATAAAACTATCGCTGATTCAAGAATTAAAAAAATTTAATGAGAAGAGAAATAAATTAAGGACGGCGCAAACAATGAACATGCAAGCTATGACGGAAGAGGAGAACATAACAATGAACATTATCAAGAAGGGCAGGGGTGAATTGTTCACCGATCCTGATCCCGATCACGCACGAACATTTTTCCAAAAGAAATCCAGAAAGATGGTGAACAAAGCCATGACACTTACAAAAGCCATCGAGACTTTTGTCCATGACGGGGAATACCTTGCCCTGGGCGGGTTCGGGGCCAACCGGACACCCATAGCGGCCTGTCATGAGATCCTCAGACAAGGAAGAAAAAATATGGGTTTTGCCGGACACACCGCCACCCATGATTTCGAGATTCTCTGCGCGGGAGAAGTCTTTGACCGGGTAGATGCAGGTTACATCGTGGGACTTGAGGCCCGGGGGCTCTCTCCCTGTGCGAGGAGATACATGCAGACCGGCAAGGTTAAGGTGACCGAGTGGACCAACTACAGCCTTTCGGCGAGGCTTCGGGCAGGCGCCATGGGCGTACCCTTTATTCCGACGCGAAATCTTCTGGGCACCGACACCTTTGAATACAGCGCGAGCATGATTATCGAGTGCCCGTACACCGGCAAAAAGCTTGCTCTGCAACCCGCGCTTTATCCTGATGTGGCCGTTATCCATGTTCACGAGTCGGACGTGTACGGCAATGTCCGGGTAAGAGGCATCCTCAAGTCGGACAACGACCTGGCCCGCGCCGCGAAAAGGGTGATCGTAACGTGCGAGCGTCTGATCACCAATGAAGAGATCCGCAGGAATCCGACGGAGACCACGTTTCCCTACTTCCTCGTGGATGCGGTGTGCGAAGTGCCGTACGGCGGTTATCCGGGCACCATGGCGTACGAATACTTTTCGGACGAAGAGCACTTACGGGAGTGGCTGAAGGTCGAGGAAGACCCTGTTGCCTTCAAAGAATTTTTACAGAAAAACATTTACGACTGCAAAGATCACCATGAATATATCAACAAGAATGGCGGCATGGAGAAGATGCTTCAGCTCAGAACGATAGAGCACCTGCTGCATAAGGAGGGTAGAAGATGACAAAGGCCTATAACGCGATGGAGTTGATGATTTGTGTTGCCTCCAGGGAGCTTGAGGACGGTTCCACGCTGGCCGTGGGTACCGGCGCGCCTTGCGCGGCGGCCATGCTCGCCCAGAGATTGAACTCGCCGAACCTTTCGATCCTGTTTGAAGCAGGGAGCGTCAACCCGCAGCTTCCTGAGATGCCCATATCCGTCGGTGATTCACGGGCGGGGCATAAAGCGGTCATGGTTTCCACCATGGGGGCCATTATGGAAACCTGTCAGCGGGGCTATGTCGACTATACCTTTCTGGGGGGCGCCCAGATCGATATGTACGGCAACCTGAATTCGACGCTAATCGGAGGAACCCATCAGAAGCCCAAAGTGCGTTTACCCGGCAGCGGCGGGGCCAATGATTTCGGAAGTCTCTGCTGGAAGATGATGGTCATGACTGTTCAGGATGCACGTCGCTTCGTGGAAAAGTGCGAATTCGTTACCACGCCCGGCTGGCTTCAGGGAGGAAACAGCCGGTATGAAGCGGGACTTCCCGAAGGCACCGGGCCTTACAAGGTTTTCACCAACATGGCCGTGATGGATTTCGAACCCGAAAGCAAACGCATGCGCATCATATCCATCAATCCCGGTTATTCGGTAAAAGATGTCCAGGACAACTGTGGATTCGAGCTTTTAAAAGCTCCCAAGATAACAGAAACACAGCCTCCGACAGAGATCGAACTGAAAATCCTTCGGGAAGAAGTTGATCCGCACCGGTACGTGATAGGAAGGTGAGGATAAAAGTGGGCAGACTGGTCAAGTAAAATATTGCAAGAGATAAACAATGAAAACCGCTTTTCAAAAAATAGATGTTCACGCTCATATTTTGCCTGACTTTTACATATCATATCTGGCGAAGATGGGAGTAACGGGTAATACCGGTGCCAAAGGAATGGAACTGCCAGCGTGGAATGTTGAGCAGCATCTTGCGTTGATGGATAAGCACGGAATTCAGGCAGCGATAACCTCGGTAACCGCGCCTGGTGTATTTTTTGGGGATGAAAAAGCAGCTACAGATATGGCCCGGCAGTGCAATGAATTTTCGGCAAAAATGATCAAAGATTATCCTGGTCGATTTGGCAGTTTTGCCATTCTACCACTACCGGATGTAGGTGCCGCGATCGCAGAAATGAATTATGCTTTCGATACTTTAAAAATGGATGGGGTTACCATGCTTACCAGCATCGACAATAAGTACTTGGGCGATCCTGACTTTGACCCTATCTTTTATGAATTGAATCGTCGCAAAGCAATTGTTTTCATCCATCCTACAATACCTCCACATAGAGATAATCTAAAGTTGTCGACGCCCGACTTTGTTGTGGAGTTTGTTTTTGATACAACCCGTGCAGTGGCCAATCTGGTTTTTTCAGGGACGCTGGAACGATACCCGGACATTCGATTCATAATTTCACACGCCGGTGGGGCAATTCCATACCTGGCGTATCGCATGCAATTGGGGTGGTTCACTGCTGAGAATCCGCCTCCTAACGACCCTGTCGTCTACCTGAAAAAGCTTTACTTTGACACAGCCCTTTCCGCTTCACCGCATAACCTGCGTTCTCTTCAGGAATTGGCCGATCCTTCCCATATCGTTTATGGATCGGATTATCCCTTTGCTCCGGAAACGGTTACTCAGATGACTAACGATGGAGTTCATAGTTATGACGGCTTTGATGAAAAATCATTATCACTCCTTTATAAAAAGAATGTGATTCAATTATTTCCAAGATTCAAAACAATGGAAAAAGCGCCAAGACAGAATCAGATCTGTTTATTTTAACAACAATACCAGGAGGATTATAATATGGATGAGTTGGTCCATGCATTTTCAGCGCTCGAAGAGGATCGTGTTTATCAAATCGTTGATAAATGCCTCGAAAAGTCAAGTGATCCCTTGTTGATTGTCGATGAATTGTCCAAGGGAATGGAAAAAGTGGGACAGTTATTCAAAGATGATGAATACGCCCTGGGTGAACTTATATATTCGGGGGAGATATTCAAAGGAGCCATGGATAAGGTGAAGCCTTTTCTCAAAGACAGAGATGATAAACCACATAGAAAAGTTATCATGGGTACAGTCGAAGGCGATATCCATGATCTCGGAAAAAACATTGTAATCACATTACTTGAATGTTCCGGTTTTCAAGTCATTGACCTGGGTGTGGATGTGCCAGCCTCAAAATTTGTTGATGCCGTGAGAGAAACAGGAGCGGATCTTGTAGGCATGAGTCTTTTGCTTACTACGGCTATGGATTCACTGCGTCAAGCTATCAAGTCACTGAACGATGCGGGTCTTCGGGACAAGGTAAAAATTATGATCGGTGGAGCGCCGGCGAGTGAGCGTCTTAAGGAAGATGTCGGTGCCGATTTCTACGGACGTGACGCCATTGAAGCTCTGGCCATTACAAAACGCTTTTTCAATCAGTAAAGGAAGGAGGTGCTCGAATGAAAGCTCATGAAAGAATAGCGGCCACCGTCGCATTGCAATGTCCTGACAGGGTGCCCCTTGCGCCATTACTTGATCACTGGGCCGCCCCCTATGCAGGGATAACAAACGCAGTGCTCATGAACGATTCTGAACAGCGCTTCAATGCGGTGTTGAAAACGGCTCAAGATTTCAGATGGGATATGACCTTCCTTGCCGACACTGCGAATACGACTCTTTTGAAAGCCGGTGTACCCGCCCGGATAAAGCTTCCGGGAATCGATTTACCTGAAAACAGTACTCACCAGTTTGACGAAATAGGGGCCATGAAGGATGAGGATTTCGATATTCTTGAAAGGGATGGCATTTTGGGCTTTGGTACTGTTCTTATACCGCGCATATACCCGGAAATGAATATAGAGCAGACCTTGATGGATGTCGATCAAGCCGGCAGGGAGATAACCGATCAGGCCCTCAGACTCCGGGCAAAGGGAATCGAACCGGCAGTTGGTTTTGTCATGCCGGGCCCTTCTTTCGAATATTTCTGTTTTGCCAGATCGGTGAATAAGGCATTGCTGGATATTCGAAAGAATCCTGGAAAATTGAAATCTGCGGGAAAAAGATTTTGTGAAGATATCCTGGGGCTGGCCATATTGTCATCAAGTCAAAACGCCATACAAAGGGTATTTATTGGTCTGAGTCGTTCATCACCGGTATTTCTGACAAGCAGGCACTTTGAGGAATTCATCCTGCCGGAACTTGATTTTCTGGTTCATGGGCTCATTGATGCAGGCATTACCCCGGTGTTCCATTGCGACACAAACTGGACGAGATTTCTGCACTACTTCAAAAGATTTCCGAAAGCGAAATGCATCATTGAACTTGACAGCTTTACGGATATCTTCAAAGCCAAGGAGGTTCTGGAGGATCATATGGCAATCATGGGCGATGTGCCCAGTACTTTGCTGGCAGAAGGGTCAAAGGGTGAAGTGCTGGATTATTGCAAGAGACTTATTGAAACCATAGGCAAGGGCGGCGGTTTTATCCTGAGTTCAGGATGCTCAATTCCTTTAAATGCGAAGGTTGATAATGTCATGGCAATGACAGAAGCGACAGAAAAATGGGGGTGGTATTGATGTCAAAAAGAAATATGCATGAATGGGTTAAGGAAATTCTTAATTCCAGGAAGCGGATGGCTTTCCCGCTCATGCCATACATCGGTCTTGCATTGACGGGGAAGAAAGTCCTGGATGTGGTGAAGGACGGACAGAGTCAGGGCGAATGCGTTAAAGCTGTTGCCGCAAAATTTTCTTCATCCGCAAGCATCACTATTATGGATCTTTCCGTCGAGGCCGAAGCCTTTGGCAGCACGATCCGTTTTGCCGAAAACGAGGTGCCGACTGCCGTAGGGATAATTGTCGATAATGCCAATGCGGCAAACGCACTTAAGGTGCCGCGTGTGGGAGATGGAAGAACAGGGGAATACATTCGAGCGGCATCATTGGCTGCCAATACGATAACAGACCGTCCTGTTTTCGGATGTCACATCGGCCCGTTTTCGCTGGCGGCAAGACTCTGCGGCATGACAGAGATAATGGTTAAACTTCGGAAAGAACCCGAAATGATTCATATGGTGCTTGATAAGTGTGCCGATTTTCTTGTGGAGTATGCGAAAGCATACAAGGACGCAGGCGTCAATGGCATCGTGATAGCGGAACCGGCGGCTGGTCTTATTTCGCCTGCGCAATGTGGGACATTTTCATCAAAGTATGTGGCAAGGATTGTCTCGGCCGTGCAGGATGAAAGTTTTATGGTCATTCTTCATAATTGCGGAAACACGACGAAACTTGTTCCCGCAATTCTAAAGACGGCGGCTATGGGAATTCATTTTGGGAATGCCGTTGACATGGTGCAAATCATGCCACAGGTTCCGGCTTCCGTAATAGCATTTGGTAATATTAATCCGGTTTTGTTCAGGAATGGAAGCGCTTCGGAAATCAAAGAAAGAACAGCAGAGCTGCTTCATGCGATGGGAAAATACCCAAATTTTGTTATTTCTTCCGGCTGCGATATTCCTCCGGGAACGCCGTTGGAAAATATTGATGCGTTCTTTGAAGCATTGGATTATTATTTGTAATCCATTACCAGACAAGAAGCAAGTATGAGAGAAATTATTCAGGAAGATCCAAAAAGAATAAAAATCGGTATTGACGTAACGAATGCTTTTAAAAAGAAGAAAAAAGTTTCCGTTTTTTCAGAAAAGATTTCAAATTGTTTAACAAAAGCACATGATCTTTTCTGCCAAACGGCTGTCCCTGTTGCTGTAGTGAAAGATATAACATACCCACAGTTTCAAACTATTTATTTAGGTCAAGGCAAGAATGAACCGAGAACACCTCTCAACGATATAATGACAAATGAAGCTGTTTATTTTCTCTTTGCAATGACACTTGGGCCTGGTGTCTCAACGCAGATATCAAGTCTGTTTAGTGAAGGAGACTATTTACTGGGCCATTTGTTTGATCTGGTTTGTTCAACAGGAATTGAAGTGTTTGCCGATGATGTAACCAATAGGTACTTTTCCAGGGAAGTCTCGATGGAAACATTAAGGGATAGTGACGTAATGTTAAGATATAGTCCCGGTTACTGTGGGTGGCATATAACCGCTCAGAAGATGATTCACGAGAATTTACAAAGTAGTGATATTGGTATTACGCTGACGGAAGCACTCTATATGAAGCCGATGAAATCAATATCGGGAGTAATCATTGGCTGCAATCCATCAAGGCATAATTTTAATAACGATTATACTTTTTGCGGCAATTGCCGGACCAAGACTTGCCGGAAACGACGGGGTTTTATTTGTATATGAAATATCATCTGATTCCCAAATCGGATCGGATTTGAATTTAGTGAGGTAAAAACGAAAATGAAAGAAAGGTCATGCTATAACATCACAGCATCTGTTAATAGTGATATTCTTGAGATTGTTGCGATAGGAGATATTACTGAACCTGATACGCGCAAAATAATGATGCAAGAAATAATTGATGTTGAAAAATCAACGAACGTAAAGATGCAGTTACTGGATATGCGAAAGCTTAAAGGACGTCTCGAAATTATTGAAATATATAATTTTGTCAGAGATTATCCTCCAGATAGACCCAGGATGAAAGTTGCCCTTGTAGATATTCCGGAGTATGCCCAAACCGCATCGTTTCACGAAACTACGGCGGTGAATGCGGGTTTACTGTGCAAATGGTTTAGCGAGATAGATGAGGCGAGGGGCTGGTTAAAAGACAACGGAAGAGGTTGGATAGAGAAAGGTTATCCTGTCTAATTTTCTTAGACGTCATTTTTTACGCTCAATCATAACTGATTTATGAAAGAGAAATTTCTGTGAAGAGGGTAACGAATCAAATGATAAATTTTACGACATATTCATTTCAAAAACACAAAATTACTTAAAAAATATTCAGGAGGTGTATGATGTCCGATTTTAAATGGATATTACATAAGGGGAAAAGAATTATTTACGCAGAAATGGCAGGCAAAAGTACTGAAGAGATTCTGGACACAATTGCACGTGCGAAGGCTGAAATTAGAAAGGAGCCGCCAGAGTCGGTACTTTCTCTCATAAATGTGAAGGACGGGAAGATAAGCACTGAAATAAACCAGGCGTTCAAAGACTTGGCGAAAGATAGTGATCCTTATATGAAGATGACTGCTATAATCGGTGTGGAAGGTCTTCAGACGGTTATGTTAAATGGTATCTTAATGTTCACGCGAACCAAGAAGGTTGCTGTGAAGAAATCAAAAGAAGAAGCTCTGGATTTTCTTGCCGGGCTATAAATGCTGTGTATCATTAAAATTAGAATTTATATTATCAAAGGTGCTAAGAAACGAGATAATCAGGAGGTAATATGAACATTTATAAAACAATGTATCATGCCCCCAAACCGGAGGGCATTGAAAAACGCAAAGCCTATATTGTAGGGGGTGGTATTGCCGGTCTGGCTGCTGCAGCTTTTCTTGTCGATGACGCTCAAATGCCGGGTGAAAACATCACTATTCTGGAAAAGCTTCCTGATGTCGGCGGATCAATGGACGGCACAAAAAAAGAATTTGGTTACCAATGCCGCGGCGAACGCGAGCTGGAACCCTATATGGAATGCCTCTGGTATTTATGCAGCAAGGTGCCTTCACTGGAGAATCCCGGTCGCACGGTGTTGGATGATGTCGTGGATTTTAACAAAGATGAACCCATTCATTCCGAGAGCCGCGCCCTTGTCAGACAAGGTCATATTGCCAGTGACATCCATGATCTGTCATTACCAAAAGATGTTCAAGAAAAACTTTTCCTGCTCATGATGATGCCGGAAGAAAACTTCGAGGATATAAGTATCGAAGATTATTTTGGCAAAGATTCCGTTATCTTTAAGGGTAACTTTTGGCTGTGCTTCCATACGATGCTGGCGTTTAAACCTTATCATAGTGTTATGGAAGCAAAGCGCTATTTTAATCGTTTTGCCTTGGGTAATCGCATCGAGTATCTTGAGGGCATTGTCCATACAAAATACAACGAATATGATGCGATAATCAAACCCGTTAAGCTGTGGCTTGACGGCAAGGGAGTAAAAACAGTAACCGATTGCCCGGTCACTGATTTGGATATGAATGCCGGCTGTAACACCGTGCATGGTATTCGTGCACGCCGGTCCGGCAACGAGGTTTTGATTTCGGTAGGAGAGAACGACCTGGTATTTGTCACCAACGGTTCCATGACACAGAACTGCCGTTATGGAGACAATAAAACCGTTGCGTTTACGGATAGATCTACAGAAGACCGGGGTGTATTCACTTTGTGGGAGAAGCTTGCAAAGAAACATGAGAAATTCGGTCATCCGGAAAAATTCATCAGCGATATTGACAGAACAAAATGGATGTCCTTTTTCCCAACAATAAATGGGTATCCTCAATTTATTGAAAAATTAGAAGAGCTAACCGGAAGTAAAGCGGGCACGGGTGGCGCTATCTCCATCAAAGATTCTTCATGGGAAATAGGCTTCATCCTGCACCATAAACCATTTTATCCCGATCAGGCGGATGACGAAGAAGTGTTTTGGGGCAACGGGCTATCCGGAGAAAATGTCGGAGATTATATTAAGAAGCCGATGGGCGAATGCACCGGCGAGGAAATCATGACGGAATTTCTTTATCACCTCAATCTGCTGGACATGAAAGATGAACTATTGAAACATACCTATGTATCTACGTGCATGATGCCATACATCACCAGCCAGTTCATGCCTCGCAAAATCAAGGATCGTCCGCGCGTTGTGCCGGAGGGATGCGTCAATCTTGGCTTTATCGGTCAGTATGTGGAAGTTAAAGACGATGCTGTGTTTACGGTAGAAACTTCAGTGCGTACGGCGCTGGAAGCGGTTTATAAACTGACAAAGCTTGATAAGGATGTTATTGAGGTTTATCCTTCAAGATATGACATACGCTATATGGTCGAAGGTATAAAAAAGAACGCGGGAATTAGGGGTGAACTTACTGAAGACGTCCTTTCCCCATTAGACCCTTCAAAACTAGGGGAAATAAGAAAAGCAATATTGGCTTTCTTAAATGGGATACCGCCATATTATCGCATGTACACCGGGCGCGACCAAACCGTCCCAGAGAAGGAATCGGTTTTGAATCCTAAATTTCCGCTTGATAAATAAAACTTGAAAGTATTTGCAGCCATGTAGCGTTTTGGAGAAAGATATAGAGAGAGGGGAGCCCATTTTTATTTATTGATAGACTAAAATTTATTCGTGTTACCGGAATTCGGCATTTCCGGGAAAAGGAGGGAAAATGTTCAACTTTATCGAAAGAATGAGTTATGAGCAGATGGCTTGGTTCACGGTTGTTGTTTACATCCTTCATTTCGCCGAGGAGGGCCCGCGGCTTGTCAAATGGTTCAACACATATCTCCCGCGGAAAGTCAGGAAATTCCTGCCATACAGCCAGTTGAAACTAAACATGGAAAATATCATTCTCTTCGCGCATGTTTTGGTGATCGCCATCCTGATAAACATCTATCCCGGAAACTGGATATTGCAGGGACTGGTGCTGGCTTCGGGCGTCGGCCATATACAGAACACGGTCTTTCATGCCGTGCCGACTCTGTATACGGGGGTCTATTCACCCGGACTGGTCTCCTCCTGCATGTTGAACCCGCCGCTGCTTTGGATTCTGTTATGGAAAGCCGATCAAACAGGCATATTGACGATGCCGGTTGTGACCATGGCGTTGGTGGCTGGCCTGCTTGCCCTTCCGGCCGCTGTTTTATTTACGCACAAGATACTTCTCAGGGGGATAGAGTGACGCTGTTAACTTATTCATTTAATGCTGCTGTAACCCGCACCATTCCTGCATTTTCGGCGGTTGGACTTTTTTCCAACCGCTTTTTTTATTTTTGTCCTCCGCTTGCGTGAAGTTGGGAGAATTTCCGTGAGGCTTTAGTCCGGCGTATGCCGGATGTCACTCCGGGACGGAGGGGGAAAAAACAGAATCGTACAAAGTGTAGATTATTCCTTTACATAAAGCATGAAAGAATATTTAAGAAAAACACTTGTAGCATTTAAGATGATTATTATTCGGACGCAGAAAATAAAAATGGAATGATGGTTGAATTAAATGTTATGCCCCCCGAATTCCCATAAAGACTTCTAAGGTTTTTTCTGTTATAATCATATAATAAAAGGAAACAATACTATATAGAATAGGACTAAAACAGGATCCTTGAGCTAAAAAGGTTAAAGTCGTGGAAAAGAAAAAAATCAATCTGAATCAATCTTTGTTGTCAGCAAAAAAGAAAATCATAAAAAAATTGGGAAAAAGTATTGAAGCAAAAGGAACTGCTAATTTAAAAAAACGAACAACTAAATCTATCAGCAGTGAAAAAGAGAAAAAATATCTAAGCATTCTTAATAATATTTATGATGGATATATTGAAACAGATCTTGCCGGCAATTTCACTTTCTTTAACGATTCGACATGCCGTATTCTGGGTTATTCACGGAAAGAATTAATGGGAATGAATTACAGGCATTATACAGATAAAAAAACCGCCATGAAAGCTTCTGCAGCTTATAACAAAGTCCGTGAGACAGGGGAACCCGTTAAAGGATTTGAGTGGGAGATTAGGAGAAAGGATGGTGTTAAAAGATATATCGAAACATCAATGTCGTTACAAAAAGATTCATCCGACAAGCCAATTGGTTTTAGCGGAATTCTCCGCGACATCACAGAGCGTAAACAGGCTCAGCAGACTTTAAAAGAAAGTGAAAATAAATATCGCCTGAGTTTCGAGAACGTGTCTGATATAATTATAATTCTTGACGCCGATCTTAATATTTCCAGTGTATCTCCGAGCATAGAGAGGATTCTGGGTTACAAACCGCAAGATTTTATTGGCCAATCCAGTTTCCATTTGAGCAATATCGTTGCCCCGGAATCTTTTCAGAGAGCTTTTACTGATGTAAACCTAATGTTAAGGGGAGAAATCATTCCTTCAGCTATCCATGACTTTCCTGCTAAGGATGGAACAATAAAGTATTTCGAACTTAATGGATCTCCCCTCAGACAAAAAGGTAAGATTATCGGTGTGATTTCCGTTGCCCGTGACGTTACCGAACATAAACAGGCGGAAGATGCGTTACGGGAGAGTGAAGATCGGTATAAGGCATTGGTGGAAAATGCCAGCGATATGGTTGTCAGAACGGACAAAAGTGGAAATTTCACTTTCGCCAATGCGTCAATGATTCGTATGTCAGGATACGAATCAAGTGAGATTATAGGAAAACATTTTTCGACGTTGATCAATCCGGACATGCGTGAAACTGCAATCGAATTCTTCAGCAAGCAGTTTGCTGAACGAACACAAAACACATATTCAGAATATCTTGTTGTGAAAAAAGATGGCAGTGAGTTCTGGGTCGGGCAAAATACTCAATTAATATTTGAAGACGGCAACATTGTCGGTTTTCAGGCGGTGTCTCGCGATATCACTGAACGCAAACAATTGGAATTTAAGTTGAAAGAAAGTGAAGAAGAATACCGTAAACTGAGCATTATTGACGGCCTTACTAAGCTTTATAATTCCAGGCATTTTTACAATCAGTTGAATATGGAAATTGAGAGACTTGAACGCCATGAATATCCATTGACGCTTTTGCTTTTTGACATCGACAATTTTAAGATATTCAACGATACCTACGGACATGTTGAAGGAGATCAGGTTTTGTCTCGACTCGGTCAGGTGATAAAAAGATGTATAAGGAAGGAAGATTCGGCTTATCGCTACGGTGGTGAGGAATTTACGATTATTCTACCCATGACAACAAAAGAGGAAGGCATTGTTACCGCGGAGAGAATTAGGGAGGAATTTAAAAACGAAAAATTTTCTCCGTTGGCTGATACAAAAATCAATCTTACAGTTAGCATAGGCCTTGCGCAGTACAAAAAAAACGAAGACATAAAGGCTTTTGTCGGGCGAGCTGACCATCATATGTATCAGAGCAAGATAAATGGAAAAGACAGAACCAGTTATGAATAATAGCGACAACGCAACTTTAACATTGCATCTTTCAGTAAACAATTATCATTTATAGCCATTACCAAACAGTTAATTTTATAAGAATTGTATTTCTTTCCTCTAATGATTTAAAAGACTATCTCGGTAATTATTCAATCTATCAATCCATAAATTATAATAAAAAGAAGATCCTGTAATCATAAATATTTCTAAAACTTCGAAATAATACGTATTTGCTGAGTAATGAACGTTTCTTTAGGACTATATAATGTAATGAATATTTCGATAATGGTGATTCAGATAATATTTGACCTTAAGGTTAAATATATATTGACAAGACGCAAAAAGTTAATGTATTGAATAATAAAATAGCGTCGAATTAAAATCAGTCCAATTTTTTGCATATTCGCAGTAAAAATATCTTTTGCGTATTCCATTTTGAAAAGGAGAGCAGCGTCATGAGGAAAATATCTAAAGGGAAAATAAAAAAGATCAGTTTCATCGAATACAATGCAAAAACAAACACTCTTGGTTCCATGAATCTTGTGTTTCCAAAATACGGCACCACCGTGCTTTCCTCTCTGCTCAGGGATAAAGGCTACGATGTAACGGTATATTTGGAAGGCGTAAGTAGGATGGATTTTGACAAAATGACGGACTGCGACCTTATCTGCTATCCAGTGTTTTCCCCGGCACTAAATAAGGTGCGTGAATCGGCGCAGAAGGTGATGAAGGAAAAACCGGGCATTCCGATAATCATGGGCGGTCCGCATGTATGCTACTTTCCTGAAACTGTCATTGATTGCTGCGACTTCGCGGTTCGCTGTGAGGGCGACGAAGTATTGCCGGAGCTTGTCGCATGTCTCGAAAACGGCGGCAACCCGCACTCTGTCAAGGGCATATCCTACATGAAAGATGGAGAAATTATCCACAATCCCGAAGCTCCCCCTCCCGTGATACCGGCGACGGTTCCGGATCTGAGGCTGATCGAAGGATTCGACAGAGCGTCGAAGCGCTTTCTGGACAGAAAGAGAATCATCCATACCCTGCAGACAACAAGGGGATGCCGGTTCAAATGTAAATTCTGCCCCACGTACAAGCTTTTTCAGGGGAAATATCGCAGTCGCGATATCGAAAGCGTAATCAGGGATATCAGGCAGAAAAAAGACATCAACTTTATTTTTTTCGTGGTTGACAACGATTTCTGCAGCGACAGGAAAAAGACGCGCGAACTTCTCAACCGTATAATTGACGAGGATCTTGAGGTCAATTTCACAATCTTCGAGCGGCACGAAATAGGCCGAGACAACGAGATGCTTGATCTTCTGCACAGGGCTGGCGTCAACACGATCGTTGTCGGCGTGGAATCCCTTAAGAATGAAAGCCTCGACGTATACAACAAGAAGCAGACGCGCGACGAACTCATAAAATCCATCAAAAACATACAGCACCATGGTATACACGTTCTTACGGCCTTCGTAATCGGCTGCGATGAGGACACGGTGGAAAGCGCTGATGAAATAGTAAAATTCGTCAATACCAACAAATTTTCTTTGAACCTTTTTATAATAATGGATCTGGAAGACGACGAAAGCAAGGGGTTGCTGATTCCCCTGAACAGGAGATTCTGGCACTACTGGAGGCGTGATTATCCCGGCGATACTAGTTTCTTCGACTATGCCACGGGGAGTTTTGTATGGTATTTCCCTAAGAGGATGAAACCCAGCACACTTCAAAAGACAGTCCTGGATATATACGATAAGACATATTCGCACAAAAATATTCTCAGCAATATGTTCGCGAGAAACATCGCGCGTGCAGGTATGGGCATTAATCTTGGTTACGGAATCAAAAATATGAACAAAAACCTCCGGCACGTCATCGAGAAATACAAGTATATAGAATACCTTGAAAGCATCGAGGAAGGCCTCTACGATGAAAATGAAGTACTCATCGAGGACAAGCTGGAAGCAGCCTTCGCTTCCAGAAAGTTCCCCCTTCCGGCGCCGATGCAGCAGGAAGATTTCAAAGACCCCTATATAGTCCTGCAGATGGCGGCAATGATCCCGGTGGCAATAAGGTATATATTTATGATTATAAGGAAGAAATTGTCCGGGAGAAAAGGTTGGTGAGATCCGGCCAGACCGTCGGTTAAATACCTGTTGAGGAAACTTTTGAATTTAAATATACGACTAACATGAATGACAAGCGTACCCGAAAGACTGTAAATACCAGCGTTCCCGATGCAAAGAAAAAATCAAGGATGGATACTAGAGAAAGAATCTTCAACGCCGCTCTAAAAGTATTTTCGCATCATTCGTATAAAGATGTGAACATACGCATGATAGCTAGAGAAGCAAAATTAGGTCACCCTCTTATTGTTTATCATTTTGGCTCCAAGGCTCAACTATTTAAAGCGGTAGTTAAAAAACTTTCTGCTTCCGCCCGAAACTTCGATCCCACATTATTCGCAGGGCTTAATAAACTTTCCATACCGGATGCCGTCATGGAATTTATCGACCGGCTGATTGACTATTACTTTGATAATCCCGAATCCCAGATAATAATATTTTTGAACATGGCGCAGGATGGAAGAATGGAAAAAATCCCCGGAGCGTCATATGTTACCAGGCATATGAAACTAATCCAAATCCTGATTGAAGCAATGATAAGGGAAAACAATATACATTTTAAAGGCAGTAAAAGAGACATCAAAACACTGATTTATCTTTTTCATAATTTAATGGCGACAATGATCGGCGGAAGGTCACTTCATGCTCAGTTTATGAAAATGGGACCAAAAGGCATTGAATATAAAGATTGGGTGAAGCAAAGCCTCCAAACCCTTTTACTTCCATGGATAGAACATCTCACATAATTCCAGGATATTCATAAATACTCATTCATATGGGTAATGATTACTTGTCTCTGATTGTTTGAACGGTATATACAGGAAACAATAGAAGCGGTACAACATGTCTATGAGGAAATGCGTCAGCGGGGGGCCCACAGGGAGTTGAACCCTGGTTTCCGGCGTGAGAGGTCCCGATGCCGCTTACTTAAATTTCTCCACTGGCGCAAGGCTCTGGTTTCACTGGGTCGGCGACAACGGCGAACGCGCTCTCCCTGTGCGTTCCGCCAAATAAATATTATAAACGGTAATCTTCAATTTTGCTTGCTCAAAAAGGCTAAAACTTTGTAAGTGTAACATGCAGTAAGCAACGTCCAGCCGTTTACTGCGTAACTGCAATTCGAGTTTCACAGCCGCCTCGGTATCCGGGCGAATGCGATGCGGCTTAGAATACAACATAAAAGCCTCCTGTTCATTCGGACAGGGGGCTTTTTTATTGCCGAAGTTTATTACGCGAATGTTGGAGAACATTTCTTTTTACGCTGTTGCATTAATAATTCTTTCTTCCTTAAAGAAACAAATTGCTGTGCTTGTCAACATGCTTTCTTTCAAACAATAATCAAAAAATGGCTGAACTCTCAATTATCATGTGATACAAGCATTTGGGGTAAGTAAAAGAGATAGGTCAGAGAAGAAGGGAATCCGCATATGAAAAGTCGCTGTAGATCATTGCTGTTCATTTTAATGGCATTATTGATAACAGTTAGTTGTGCACATTATAAAACCATAGAAGGTTTTAATGCTGTTGAGTGGTTTGAAATCGGCCGGCAGGCCAGAATTGATAGTCTTTTAGACAAGGCCCTGGATGCATTTAATAAGGCAATTGAACTCGACCCGAAAGTTGTAGAAACCTATATTTACCGTGGAAATACTTATGATAGCCTTGGCAACTACAATCAGGCCATTGCAGATTACAACAAAGTCCTTGATCTCAGGCCGGAATATACAGAGACCTATATTTATCGTGGAAATGCCTATTATTTTCTTGGCAATTACAAACAGGCCATTGCGGATTACAACAAGATCATTGAACTTGATCCTAAAGATTCAGAGGCCTGCTTAAGCCGTGGAAATGCTTATGATAGCCTTGGCAATTACAAACAGGCCATTGCGGATTACGACAAGGTGATTGAACTCGATCCGAGAAATACACATGCCTATGCGAAAAGGGGAGGTGTCTATTCTAAACTTGGAAATTACAGGCGCGCCATTGCAGATTATGACAAAGCCATTGAACTAAACGCAGAATTTGCACTTGCTTATTATAACAGAGGGCTAACGTATAATGCATTTGGCAACCGCAATCAGGCCGTTGAAGATTGGAAAACAGCGGCCAGACTAGGCCTTAAAGAGGCGCAGGATTATTTAAAACAGCAGGGGATTGCTCTGTAAATAATTTGCCGTCTTTCTTTTAGGAAATAATGCGTAAACAAATAACGGACGACTTTTTCAAATTGTCAATGACGACTATTATTCTTTTAATGACAACCGTTATTTAATTGACATGTGATAATGATTTTCTTATACTTTCATAAGATTATAATTGTCCAGTCGTTTAACTCGATTTAGGATTAAACATCTGCCGTTCGGTCTGAAATGACAAAAGAGGAGATAACTGTTTATGAAAGAACCATTTAAAACAATATTAGTTATAATTTTTATGTTGATATTAACAACGATTACTGTTTCTTGCAGCAAACCATATATAGAAGAGCGCCCTTTGAGTGCGAAAGCTATGAAAGATGGCCGTTTCGTTGATTATGGCGATGGGGTTGTTTTAGACACGAAGACAGGGCTGATGTGGGCAAATAAGGATAATGGAAATGATACAGAATGGCATGATGCGAAGTTTTATTGTGAAAATTATCGCGGAGGAGATTATAAGGATTGGCGAATGCCTACACAAGATGAATTGGAAAGTTTATATGATGAGCATAAAGCTCAGCCAGTAGCTTGTTCTAAATCTAATAACATTCATGTCGCAACGGACTTTATTAATATCACCTGTTTAAATCTATGGTCGTCAGAACCAAGTACCACGACAAATGAATGTGCTATTTTTAATTTCGGTTCTGGCACACGGTCCGCATTTGCATGTCAAATGATCTTCGGTCGCGCGCTTCCTGTACGACGTATCAGCAGATAATTATTTATAACGACTGAAACTGTAATGTTTAAAAAACATTATGCAAAAAATTTTAACATATCTGAACAAGATACCTAAAACGGCCGTCACAGTCATTTCTATCGTAATCAGAATGAAAGTGAATGACCTTTCCTGAAACCCATTCCATCTTGACAAACGATTATCCATTGCATATATCCTTTTGCAAAGGAATAATTTGTTTATCCGGCGTATAAAAATTATGATTATTTCCCGATTAAATCGTAAATATATATTTTTCTTCTTTGCGATTTTATTTCTATTTGCCTCCCTGGCAATTATATTCCATCATCATGATGATGGGTGTGAACATCATGAATGTCCACTATGTGTTGCCGCATCTTCTTTTTCCTCCGGCAATTTAGAAATTCACGAAGCTTTTGTTTTCTATCCAACAACTACTTATATTCACCAGCCTGAAAAATCCTTTCATCAGGCTTTATCCAAATTTCCCGTATATTCTGATCGTGCTCCGCCGGTTTCAATGCCTGTCTAGTTAAAATCAATATCAATAAAAATAAATCACATGACTGACAAGCGTCCTTTGTCAGGATGAAGGAGATGTGTGTATGAAGCGAAGAATAATAATTCTGTTTATTCTTCTTTGTCTCCCGGCACTACCAGTGCCTGCATTTGCTGAAAGTGAAATTGAATCGCGGATTAGCACACTGGAAGAGACATTGAAACAACAGGAAGAAACAATCAAAGCGCAACAGATGACAATTAATGAGCTTAAAGAACAAATTAAGAAGGATGAGGTCAAACAGATAAACTCTTCATCACAACCTGAGGACTCTACCGCCGGGCAGACGGCGCCGTCCAGCGAGATGCAACAGCAGGTACAAGAGCTGAAGGAGAAGGTAGATCAAGTATCCGAAGCGCAAAAAAAAGTTTTGCCAAGCGAGTTCAATCCGTCCATCGGGCTGGTGGGAGAGACTATCTTTAGTTATCGCGACAAGGGATCGTCGCAGACGGGGAGCGCCCGTCCCGGCGGTTTTGATGTGTTCCAACGTTCAGTGGAATTAAATGCTGCTGCGGCTGTGGACCCTTATGCCAAAGCCTACGTGGTCATCAACGCGTCAGCCGATGCAGTTACCGGCGAATCGTCTCTGGGGGTCGAAGAGGCCGCGCTGCAGACAACGTCGCTGCCGTGGAATCTGGAGCTGAAGGCAGGGCGTTTCTTTGGCGAGTTCGGCCGGTTGGGGTATATTCACGACCACGAGCTGCCATTCGTCAACCGGCCATTGGCGCTTGACGAATACATCGGCGGCGAATCGAGGACGGACGGCTTGCAGATTAACTGGCTGTTGCCGGTTGATCATTACGTAAGCCTGACCCTTGGTGCAGGCGATCAGTTCGGCGGCGACAATCCGCCAAACAATACCGGTGATTTCCGTAACGGCAGCGGGTTGAATTATTGGGGACGCCTGTCCACATATTTCGACCTGGTTCCAGATATCTCTCTCGAACCTGGCATCTCAGCTCTGTGGAATCCCAGCACGGACGCACAGTGGTCAGACGCCGGCGGTGTTAATCCTCCGTTGCCTACAGTAGCGGGCAATACCTTTACCGAACGCGAGCGCCGTCTTTGGGGAGCGGATTTGGTGGTGAGTTACAAGCCGTTGCGTAACAATCAGTTCGAGAGTCTCACCTGGGGCACGGAAGTGCTCTATAGCGATAACCGCTATGACGTAACCAATTCAGGCGGTGCCCTGCCCAGCAGTTCCGTCGGCTCCGTCGGCCTATACTCGTATCTCACGTACAAGTTCCACCGGCAGTGGTCAGCCGGGGGCTTGTTTGAATATGTGGAGAATCAGGTGAATAATCAAGACAAAACCTACGCCTACTCTCTGTACACCACCTGGGCATTGAGTCACTGGAATCAATTACGCCTTCAGTATACATATACCGATCCCAACGCCGCATCCGGCAGGTCCGCAGATAATGCTGTTTATCTGCAATGGGCGTGGATCATCGGCTCACACTCGCATGGCTGGCAACAACGTTAAGGAGGAATTCAACATGAAATATAAATTATATACTCTGTTATCAATCATCGCATTTACCGCTATCTTGTGCGGGTGGGCGTCGCCCGCTTACGCGGAGAAGATCCGCGTCGTCACAACGCTTACCGACCTGGCGGATTTTGCCCGCGCCGTCGGAGGAGACTTGGTCGACGTTCATTCTCTGGCGACCGGCGTCGAAGACACCCACGGAGTGCCGATGAAACCGAGCTTCGTACCGGTGATGAACCGTGCTGACTTGCTTATTCTGGTGGGATTTGATTGCGAACACGCCTTTCTTCCCGCTCTCCTGGAGGCGAGCAAGAACCCGCGTATTCAGATAAGCAAGCCCGGATATGTTGACTGCTCCAGGGGCATTATCCCGCGCGATGTTCCCAAATCGACCGATCATTCCGAGGGCGACGTTCACCCTTACGGCAATCCGCACTATATGCTTGATCCGGTATTGGCAAAGACTGCTATCGCAAATATCTATAACGCATTAGTGACATTTGCGCCGCAGCATAAAGCCGAATTCACGCATAACCGCGATGCGTATCTCGCTGAACTCAATGTTAAGATTATTGAATGGGAGAAAGCGGTCAAACCGCTCAAGGGAACGAAGTTCGTGTCCTATCACGAGCACTGGCCCTACTTTGCGGAACGCTTCGGATTGAACTACTTCGGCACGATTGAGATTAAGCCGGGTATCGATCCGACCGCGCGTTACATTCAGGAATTGGCCACGGCGATGAAAGCCGAGCATGTCTCTATCGTTGTGCGCGAGCCGCAGTTCCCGGAAAAAGTGCCCAAACGTATCGCCGAACAAACCGGCGCGACCATGATAACGCTTCCCATTATGCCGGGCGGCGTGCCGCATACGGAAACGTACATCAAAATGATGGACTATATTATTCATACAATGGTTAACGCCGTACAATCGAGAAAATAAAAATATAGGAGGACGTGTCCGTCCGCACTTCCCGGGCGGACACATAAAAAATCATGAATGAACCACTTATTACCCTGGACAATCTAAGCATCGGCTATAATAACCAAGCGGTGCTGTCCGGCATTTCGCTTTCTATTGCCCGTGCCAGTTTTACGGCCATTCTCGGCGCCAATGGATCGGGCAAATCGACTCTGATCAAGACGGTGCTTGGATTGCTTCCACCCGTCGCGGGCTGCATTAATACCGCATCGCCAAACGCACCTTTAAAGTTTGGTTATGTCCCTCAGGCTTTTCAGTTCGATTCAATTTATTTGCTCACGGGATTTGCCGTCGCTCTGATGGGCGTATACGGCCGGGTCCGGCCTGGCCGTATCGTACCCTCAAGCGAACGCGCCTTCACACACGAATGTCTACGCGCTGTCGGCGCAGAGGAGTTTGCCCATCGGCGCTTTGCCGAACTCTCCGGCGGCCAAAAACAACGTGTGCTTATTGCCCGCGCTCTGACGATGCGTCCCGATGTGCTGGTGCTGGATGAACCTACCGTCGGCGTGGACCGTGAAGCGAAGGATTTGATGCTCGAGTTTATTTCGTGTATCCATAAAGAAAGAAAAATCACGGTCCTTCTCGTCACGCATGATTTTGCGGCGGTGCGTCACTATGCCGGGCAAGTCATCTGGCTTCACGGGGGCAAGATGTCTCTCGGCTCAACGCATGAACTTTTAACGCCCGAAAGAATGGCGGAAATCATTGAGATGGGGGTGGCCTGACATGGAAATAATTTATCAGATTTTCTCACCCGATTTTCTGTTGCGCAATTCAATATACACCAGTGTGCTCGTTGGTCTTGCTTGCCCTCTCGTCGGTGTGTTTCTCGTAATGCGCCGGCTGGTTTTCATGGGTGTGGCACTGCCTCAGATTTCTTCAACAGGCGTTGCTGTTGCTCTTTCGCTTCCATTGTGGCTTGGATTCAATCTGTCCGAACATGGCTCACACAGCATGCACATGCTCGCCTTTATCGGTTCAATCACATTCTCCTTGATCGCGATCTTGGTGCTGGCGTTTTTGGAACGGCGCGGGCGTGGACAACCTGAGGGCCGTCTCGGCACCGCGTACGTTGTGGCAGCCGCGCTCAGCATCCTGCTGCTGTCAAAAAACCCATACGGCGAAATCGGTTGGCTCGATATGCTGAAAGGAGAAGTCATCACCATCTCCAATTTCGATCTTGGGCTGACGGCAGCCGCGCTTACGCTCATCATCGTAGTGCTGGGAGTGTTCCACAAGGAATTGTTTCTTGTCTCGTTTGATCGCGAGATGGCGATGATACTGCGCAAGAACGTCATTTTCTGGGATGTGCTGCTCTATTTACTGATCGGACTGACCGTTTCGATGGCAGTGCTCAGCGTCGGTCCGCTGATCGCGTTCGGATTTCTTCTTATTCCCGCTTTGACGGCGCATCAGATTGCCCGCAACATGCGCCAGTTTACAATACTGGCCCCTTTGATCGGAGGCGTGGCTGCTTTCTTCGGTTTCTGCATTGCCTATAAATTAGATTTGCCTGTCGGTCCAACGGATGTTGTTCTTCTAGGAGCGCTTTACGCAGTCATCTGGATTATTGCCAAGATTATCCCTTACAAAGGATTACGAACGTAATGTTAATAGAAAAGGACCCAACTGTTACGAGTCCAGAACCCTTTGCATTGCCAATACGGGCACAATATTTGTGACAATAGAATATTCATTTATAACGTTAGAGATAATGTTGGAATTTAGATAAAACCACAAGGCTATAAAGCAATGTAGTAAAGGAGAAAAAATGCGAAAAGTAATAACATGTTTGCTTATAAGTATAATGAGCATTGTTTTTATAGTGTATGGAGTTACGGCGAAAACCATTGAGCAGAAATCTCAAAATGCAAGAACAGATGTCTTTAAAGAAATAAAGAATGATGACGCTCCTATTAAGGGCTTTGTCACTCTGGCGATCAAGGCGACGATCAAGACCCCTCTTGAAGGATATTATTTGTCTAAATCAAAGAATTCGATGGACGGGAAGTCAGGCTATCCATTTGTAATGAATATCGACGGACAGGCAGCGGCATGGAAAATTAATGGGCAAAAAGAAATCCTGCCTCTTTACGATCAGGGCGGGATGACAAGCCATGATCCTGAGGCCGGAGAGGGTATAAAATATATCCTGGAGAAAAAGATACAACTGCGTGCCGGAACACACAAAGTGTTTCTTGAACTTCCAGATGAGAACTATTTCAAAGAATTTAAGATCATGCTCGAAGAAGGAAAAAACTACACAGTGGAATTCAAACCCATTTACAAATACAAAATACTACCTACCCGGATTCCTGCCTTTAAAAAGGGTATTAAAGAATACGAGGCATATCTGAATAATATGCGCATTTAATACTGACGACTGCCAAATATTGTGGATGAGTAGTGTAACATGCAGTAAGCAAGGGCCAGCCGTTTACTACGTAACTGCAATTCGAGTTTCAATGCCGCCTCGGTATCCGGACGAATGCAACGTGGATTAAAGCCACGTCACAAATAAAAAAATAAAGCCCTCTGCTTTGCGGCAGGAGGCTTTTTTTGTTCAAATAAAAATTTATTTGTTTTACCAATTCTAAATCAAAGCGCTATTTTTGTTGGCGTCGTTGTCGGCTTCCTCAACGTATGTACACGCTTCGTCGCCTTAAGCCTAGCCGCCTCAATATCATCTTTGATTTAGAAATGGTATTATAATAAATTATTCTTCTGCTATTTTTCTGCCTGCTCAAAACAATACTTTTTTGTCCGATTAGAGTCATTCCTTTTCATAAATGTAGAAAATTTACTTTTTGTTTTTGTGTCCAAACACTCAATAAATGCTTGTCGTATCAAATACTTAAGTAGAATTTTTATTTTTGGCATTATCTTTGCCTTACGAAACGTTGAAAGAAACAACTTTTTACAGGAGGTAATAATTATGAATTCGGGAGATACAGCTTGGGTTTTAGTGTCCACGGCATTTGTATTGTTAATGACGATGCCGGGATTGGCGTTTTTTTACGGAGGACTGGTTCGCCGTAAAAACGTTCTTTCTATTTTAATGCAGTGCTTTATTATTTTATGCGTAATCAGCCTGCAGTGGGTTTTGTTCGGTTATTCTCTGGCCTTCGGTCCTGATTTTCACGGAATAATCGGCAATTTGAGCTGGGCGGGGCTCAGAGGAGTAGGTTCTTTGCCGAATGCGGATTATGCCGCGACCATTCCCCACACTGTTTTTATGGCCTTTCAGATGATGTTTGCGGTTATCACTCCGGCTTTGATTATCGGCGCTTATGCGGAAAGAGTGAAGTTTCCTGCTTTCCTGCTTTTCACTTTGCTCTGGGCAACCTTTGTTTATGATCCTCTGGCGCATTGGGTTTGGGGAACAGGCGGCTGGCTGAAAAATCTTGGCGCGCTGGATTTCGCAGGTGGGATGGTTGTCCATATCAGTTCAGGAGTTTCGGCTCTGGTTTTGGCTTTGATGCTGGGAAAGAGAGTTGGATTAAATCACGGGCCTATTCGTCCGCATAATCTGCCGTTTGCTGTTTTGGGTGGAGCGCTCTTGTGGTTCGGCTGGTTTGGTTTTAATGCGGGCAGTGCTTTGGCCGCCGATGGCAACGCCGCCAACGCCTTTGTAACCACCAATACGGCAACAGCCGCCGCGGGATTAACCTGGGCACTCATTGAATGGTGGCACAACGGATCACCGACAATCCTGGGAACGGTTACAGGCGCTGTGGCCGGGCTCGTTGCTATCACTCCGGCCTGTGGTTTTGTCAATCCGATGAATGCTTTGTTTATCGGCATTATGGTCGCTTTCGTTTGTTATATTGCTGTTGCTGTCATTAAAGGCAAACTCGGTTATGATGATTCGCTTGATGCCTTCGGTGTGCACGGAGTGGGTGGAACTGTTGGAACAATAGCCACAGGACTATTTGCGGAAAAAGCCGTCAATGCGACTGGAGCGGACGGCCTGTTCTTCGGAAACGCGCATCAGCTTGTAGTTCAATCTTTATCGCTTTTATCCACAGTTGCATTTGCGGTAATCATGACCTTTATTCTCTTTAAGATTGTTGATGCTCTTATCGGCATGAGGGTCGAAGAGAAAAATGAAATTGTCGGCTTGGATTTGACGCAACAAAGCGAAGCCGCTTATACCGTGATTGAATAGGAGGAAATCATCATGAAACTAATAATTGCAATTATCCAGCCGCATAAACTAGAGGTGGTTAAAAGAGAATTGGAGGCTGTGGGAGTAAATTTGATGACTGTCACCACTGTTCTGGGGCAGGGCAGACAAAAAGGCCATACGGAAATTTACCGCGGCGCTAAAGAAGCCGGCGGCCTGCTTACTAAAGTCAGACTCGATATCGCCGTAAATGAGGATTTTGTGGCGCCGACAATTAAGGCGATTACCAAAGGAGCTCATACGGGAGATGTCGGCGACGGCAAGATTTTCATCGTGCAGCTTGCTGAATGTATCCGCATCAGCAGCGGCGAACGGGGCGATGGTGCGATCGGCTGAGGTTATCTCTATGGATAACAAAAATATCGATACCAGAGAAAATGTATTGGAGCGTTGTGTTTTTAACTGCGAAAAAACAGTCATCAGTAATGCTTTAGTAAGCACTAAAGGCAACATATCAGCCGCCGCAAGACTGCTAGGAACCACAAGACGCATTTTGACTTACAAAGTTCATAAGTACGGGATTGACTATGAACAATTCAAATGTGAGGAATAGTTCGTGCCTTTATGACAGAATTACTTTAAATTACACTTTCTAAGGGGTGGTGTTTGTTTTACAGCCGCTGCAATATGTTTGAAAGAGAATTGCAGCGGTTTTTTTATGTAAGAGATTTGAAATATTTTCCCTGATCAGTCGGGATAAAAAGGGGATTATTGGTATGTGCAAAAAGCAAATCGGAGAAAGCACAACCGCGATGAAAAAACAATCGGTTATTGAATCAGTTGGTTGGGAAGGACAAATCGTCATACTATTCGCAGGCATTGTTGGATGCTCCGAAATATCCAATGATGAACCACTTGAAAAATACAACAAGATACTACGACAATTTAAATCACTGTTTAGAGAATTAACCAATAAATATAAAAAGAATTTCAATGCCTTTCCTGACACCATTGATTTCAAATCCCAGGTCAGAGGCAATGAGGGTTATTTAATAATTTTCAGGAAAGATCCAAAAGAAGAGAGTCCGGATTTGTGGGCAGGTGCTATTGATACTGCGATAACTATTGCATTGGATCTTAAGCGGAGATGGCTTTTAAGCGAATACAATAAAGAAAGAATCAGCACTGGAAAACCTACTTCCGATATTGCCGTTGGAATTCATTTTGGGCAAGTTTGGATTAATAAAATTAGTAATAATGAATATCAACCTGAGGGATATGCAATCAATCTAACTAAAAGGATAGAGAGTCATTCACGAGAAGGAGCTTTTACGCACATTTATCTGAGCGAAGCTGCATATGATAAACTATACCCTCTAACAAACAAAACGCCGTATACTTTTGATCTTCTGCGTTTAATCAAACATAAAGACATCTTCCCGGGCTTTAATGTATTTGAGGTAAAGCATCATTTTCTTCCGACAGATTGGGCCGATAAAACCAACAAATCCTCCAAGTGGAAAGCACTTGAACCATCGACAGATGACATTGAAAAAATTGAGAAAGCCCACCTCGCGAATCCTTCAAATCTCTGGTTGCTGGAAGAATGCATTATGATGCAAATTCAACATGGATATAAAAAATTATTAAAACAAGGCAAGGAAGAAGAGTTGCGCAACCTGGGAAAGGCATATGACGAGTCGGTATCCGTAGTCAGAAAATTTGCGACCAGTTCAATGAATGATGCCGTAAGTCTTCTTGTCTGCATGGCTTCATATTTGGGCAAAATGGAAACGATAAAGAGGACAAATAGTTTTCTGAAAAAGAAATAAACGTTTTCTGCAGCCTGCCCGGGCATCACATAAATACACCATTGTACATTTCACTATAATATAAAATACAGGACTGTATTAAATTTCAAGGTACGGCAGATATACCCCATCCGCGCACTGGTCAATTATTTTACCTTTCACAATAATGACTTATGACTTCCGCCGGATCAAATTTTAGAAGTTGGCACAAAGTATGCCCTATCTAAAGGCAATGATAAGTTTTAAAAAGGAGGAAAGAACAATGGTTAAAGAAAAGGGGTCGCCTTTAGTAAAGCCTACACTGGGACTATTGGGTGCGACTATGAACGCGATGGCGCTCATTGCACCTGGGGCGTTTTTATGGATTACTTACCAGATGCAGGCCGCGGCTGCCGATCCCAGTGGAGCGTCTGTTGCTACCGATATCTGGGCGGGTATTGTGGTGGCCTTAATTGTTGCCTTGCTCACAGCGCTTTCGTACTCTCAATTGGCAAAGATATACCCGGAAGCAGGCTTCGCCAGTGTCACTTATTTTGCGGAGAAGGCTTTTCTGGATCAAGAAGGCACCTGTAAAAAGGCCGCTCCCGCTTCTCTGGCGCGTCTGGCGAAACTCGCCACCGGCTGGGCCGCTCACCTGTTCTACTGGGTCTATCCCGGTGTTATGGTGGCCATGATGGCGCTCCTGATCGGCTATATCTTCACACAATTTACCGGTAGAGAGTTCTCTGCCATGGGCCTGACGATTATCGGAGCGATTTTTGCTGTTGTGACCGGTTACATTGGCTATCGCGGAGTAACCGGCTCGACAAAAACATCCATCTGGATAAACGTGATACAGCTTGTTACTCTTGTCATTTTCAGTGGTCTGGCTATCTGGTATCGTCTGAGCAACCCGCAAATGGCAACCACATGGGCATTCAGCGGCGCCTGGGACGTCATTAAACCCCATTCACTCAATGGTGTTCTGGTCCAGTCAACTTTGGCGATTTTAATATTGGTCGGTTTTGAAAGCTGTACGGCGCTCTCTGCCGAAACCAAGGAACCGGGAAAAAATATTCCCAAGGCAATTATCATCTCCTTGTTGGTTCAGGGGCTCTTCGCATATCTCTTGGAGTATTTTGCAGCCGGCACCATGATCAGTGAGAAGTTGACGTTCGCTGCCGCGAAAGCCGGAGACCCTGTCCTTACCGGCATGGCCGCCGCCGCCCAGTCAAGTGCGCCCATCGGCGACCTGACAAAGCTCATCGGCGACAACCTTCTGCACGGCATCGGGTTCGGCCTGATGATCACCATGGCAGTAACTGTCGCTATCGCCATCATCGGAACAACCTTAAGCTGCATGAACACCGCTATGCGGATCAGCGCCGGCATGGCGGCAGACAGGGAATTGCCGAGCATGATGGGTTTCATCCACACTCGTTTCAGCACTCCTCACATAGCGCTGGGAGCACTCATCCTTGTTACCACAGTAATCGCGGCCATTGGCGTCCGGTCGGTTGTAGGCTTAACAGGCATAACACTGGCTTCGAATTTCGGAACATTTGTTCTCTATGGCCTGACCTGTGTATGGACCATCATTGCTTTCAAACAAAGGAAGGATTTTAGCCTGCTTAAGCATGGCATTATTCCTGTGCTCGGCGTGATTACCAACGTCATCATGCTGGCGGCCATCATTTACCTTTATTCCATCGGCAATGCCGATTCCAAGGCCGAAGCGGATATCTGCTTTCTGATCGCAGGCGGATGGGCGCTGGCAAGCATCGCTTATGTGGCCATAACGAGCGTGAAGAGATCCTATAGTTTGAAGATGGTTTCGGCCATGATCCGTCCAGAATCACTCAATATTCTCGTGGATGTCTTGAAGGATGAAGATCTCATTTTGGGAATGACCGTCACGAAAGTTCGTGGATTCGGCCGTCAGAAAGGGCAACAGGATAAAGACGCGGAACCTATCAACGACAAAATTTCCTTTATTCCCAAGGTCAGGGTTGATCTGGTGGTAAACGATTGGGATGTCCCCAGTATCATGGAAATCATACAGGACACTCTCTTTACCGGTAATGTAGGCGATGGCAAGATATTTGTATTTGATGCCGTAGATGCTATGCGGGTCAGCACCGGGGAGAAAGGCATCTTAGCAGTATAAGATAAATACAAATTAATAGAAAAATTATTAAACTTAATAACAGAGGTGATTAAAATGAAAAGAATTGAAGCGATTGTGCGTCCTAGTAAAGTTGGCGATGTATGCGCAGCTTTGGAACTGGCTGGACACCATGGTGTCATGATTACCGAAATTGAAGGCCACGGCAATCAAAAAGGTGTGGAACAAAAGGTGCGGGGAAAATCATATAAAGTAAATTTGTTGACCAAAGCCAGGCTGGAAGTGATCGTAAAGGACGGTGAAACCGATAGAATCACCAAAGCCATTTCCGCCGCCGCTTATACCGGCCAAATCGGGGATGGAAAAATATTTATCCATCCAGTGGAAGATGCTGTGCGGATACGCACTGCTGAACGAGGCGATATAGCCATTGGATGAGGTTATCTTTATGAATAATGATAAACCAGGAACCGGAGAAAATGTATTGGAGAGTTGCGTTTCCGATTGCGAAAAAGCAGTTATCAGTCATGCATTGACAAGAACTAAAGGCAACCAATCAGCCGCCGCCAGACTTTTAGGAACTACAAAACGCATCTTGGCATATAAAATTCATAAATACGGGATTGACTATGAACAATTCAAGAATGAAGGATAGGACATCCTTGATGGTGAAGTTATTTAAGGGATGCTTTTCTAAAATAAAAAGCTTTAAACTGGTATTAGTTGACACAATATATTTTGCACATATTGCAGAAAAAAAGTTTCGTTAGTGCAGAATATTAGTGACGTGGAAGTCGCTTTTAGAAAATGCTCATTTTTTAAAGGCGGAAATTATTGACTATTATTTTATCGAGGAGGAAAGAATGAAGAAAATTTGGTTAGTTTTGTTGTCACTGGGGCTTGTCATGGCCTTCAGTGCATCGGCCTTTGCGGTTGATGTAAAAGTCGGTGCCGATTACAATGTCGGCGGATTGTATTTAAACAAAATAAGTTTGGCTGATAATCCTTCTAATCCAAGCACGGCCTTTTTCTATCAGGATCTGCGCGTGGGAGCGGACTTTATCGTGTCCCCCAGTCTGAAGCTGGTGACCCAGTTTGATGCGATGGAAAGAATCTGGGGCGGCGCCCGATCCAATGTTGATGTTCTGGATATAAACGGTCCGGGAACAAGAGCGGAAGCGGAGAATATTGCCATGAGACAGATTCATGTTGATTATACTTCTCCCGTCGGTTTGTTCAAGGTCGGTTATATGGAAGATTATACTTTTGGAACGGTTTTTGCCGACAATAGTACCGGACCTACCGCAGGCCAGATCCAGTATTATATTCAGAAAGGACCTTACACCGGTTTTATCGGTTATGCCAAAGAAAAGGACAACAGCTGGAGCTATAATGCTTCTGTAACCGGTATCAGTGCAACGAGAACAGACAGGGATCTGGATTCCTACAGAATTGCCGGCATTTACAACTTCAAAAGCGGAGAAGCCGGAGCTCTTTTCCTTTGGAACCGTGATGCCAGCAACAGAGGCAGGGCAAGCGGTTCTTATCTGTCCAACGTTTATGTGATAGATCCATACGTAAAAGCTAAAATCGGTCCGGTGGATCTACAGGCGGAAGTACAGTACTGGTTTGGCGATGCCGAAAAATATGAAGGCTACGTAACGAATGCAACCAATGTTTCCATTGATGCTTTGAGCGCTTTCGTTGATGCCACCGCAACATTTGGACAGTTCTACGCGGGCGGTTCTTTTGCTTATCTTTCCGGTCAGGATCCCAGTAAAACCGACACGGTTACCGGTGGACTTAATTTCAATAATGGCGGCGTTGACTGGAGTCCCTGTCTGATTCTGTTTAACCAGGATTTGTATTATTGGGCGGGAACCCTGTATGGCAACAATAACTCCACTTTTGACACCGTAATGTACAATGCCTGGTTCTTCCAGGGCAGGGTCGGTATGAAACCCGCCTCGCAGTGGGATATACTGTTATCGTTGTCCTATGCTCAGACGGATAAGAAACCGCAGGGCTTTATCGGCGGCACATATGGAACGGAAGTTGATCTTACCGCGACATACAAGATTACCAACAATCTGAGCTATATGCTGGGTGGCGCTTATCTCTTTACCGGCGATTACTTCAAGGGCACAAGCGGAAACAACAAGGTTGACGATGACTACATGTTTATCAACAAACTTACTCTCAGCTTCTAAAAAACTTTCTTAAAAATAAACGACTTCCGGGAGGGTGGATAACCTTCCGGAAGTCGTTTTTACTCAAATATTTACTATCTTGATCACTTGTCTTTGCCCAGTCTTTCGCGAAACTTTAAATAATCTTCTGCAGACCGCCGCGGCTGTTCAAGCATGGGTAAATGTCCAATGCCTTTCATCATGATCACCTCAGAGGCCGGCATCATTTTATGCAGAATCTCCGCCGTGGCCGGATTGATAACGCGGTCTTTATCGCCCCAAACGATCAGAGTGGGAGTTTTAAGACCGGTCACATACTTTTCAATTGACTCGCCGGCCAACTCTTTTATGATGCGTTTCTCGAGATCATAATTACGAATGCGTTCCTGCGCCATGACATTCAATATGGGGCGCGGGACAAACGGATGATCGGACATGACAAACGAGAATGTTTTGGCAAACTCATCTTCATTTCTGGCCATGAGCGGATTTTCTCCTGTTTTAGCAATCATTTGCTGAAATTCGCTTTTTGGCGCGCTCCAGATTCCACCCGGATCAAGCAGCCAAAGACTCTTGACCTCATCGGGGTAAAAGAAAGCATACATAAGACAAATCTGGCCGCCCATGGAATTTCCACCCAGATGGACTTTGGTAATGCCCAGCGCCTGCGCTAACGTTCTGATCCTGACCGCCTGGGTGCCAGTTTTATATTCGGCATCCTGCGGATGACTGGACTCGCCGAAACCGATATGGTCTGGGATGATCACCCTGTAATGCGGCGTCAAAAATTTGGCTACCCGTACAAAATTATCCTTGTTGGCTCCAAAACCATGCAGCAGTATAAGCGGTTCACCATTGCCGCCTTCCAGATAAACATAATGAAGACCATTCGGAAGATTGATTTCCTTGCGGGTAAGCCCGGAGCGCTGGCGTTCCATGTCCATGGCCAGTGAAGTCGCTTTCTGGGGAGCAAGATAAACAAATCCAACGCCTGCAAATATACATATAATAATTAAAACTACCAAAACCTTGACTATACGCATTTTACCCTCCCTTTTTGTGATGGTGTCTTTTATTTTATTGTTTCATAGTATATCAATTATTAATCAAGAGTTGAAATTATTTTTAAAATAATTTACTGCGTGATTTGTTCGGACGTGAGCTTATCATCTGCTTTATGTTTCAGGCTGCCCGCGTAAAGCTCATATTCAAGAAGGCGGCATTCGATTTCGCCGTTATATAAAATGATGCGTCGCTTGGTTCTTAAACCCACCTTCTTGATTAATTCCAGATTGCCGGTAAAGATGTATCCGCTGTATCCGCCGCCGGTATTTTTAAAGAAATCACCGATGCCTTTGTATGTTTTTTCCAGTCTCTGAATTTCGTTTGCATTGAATTTGCTTTTATCAGGTCTGCTATCCGATGACTTGCGCAGGATAATTTTATGGCCCTGCACAAAGGATCCCTTTTCTTTGCGAAAATCTTTTGACGGCGACTTGACACTGAAAGCATTCATGCGTTCGCCATAAGGCGGATTTAAAATAATGATGCCGCCGTTTTCCGGAATGGTGGTTTTTTCATAAGGGCAGGTATCAAATTCTATCAAATGATCAACTCCGGCAGTCTGCGCGTTATTTCTCGCGGCGGTTACCGCTGCTTTATCAATATCCGTGGCGATAATTTTTGCCGGCAGTTTCTTCAGAATTTTCTCTTTGGCTTTTTTGCGAAGTTCCCGCCAGTAATCTTCAGGAAAATCTCTGATAAACATAAACCCGTAATTATTCCGCAAAAAGCCGGGAGCCCGATTCAGGGCGATAAACGCGGCCTCAATGGCCAAAGTTCCACTGCCGCACATGGGGTTGATAAAGTTTTTCTCACCCCGCCAGCCGGTAGCCAGAATCACTGCCGCTGCCAGTGTTTCCTGCATGGGCGCCCCGAGGGGAATCTTGCGGTAGCCGCGCAGAGCAAGCCTTTCTCCCGAAGTATCCAGATAAACATCAGCCTGATTGTTCTTCCAGTAAACATTAACAACAGCTTTGTCTTTATCCGGACCTGAATCAGGCCGTCTGCCGCATTTGTCGCGCATTCGGTCCACAATGGCATCCTTGACACGGACATTGACAAAGCGGGAATCGGTAATCAGCGGGTTATCGACAATCGAGGTCACGCAGATATAGGCTGCTTTGCCGGAATCATGAAGGATGGTTTCCCAGGGGATAGAGTTGATCCTCCTATAGAGAATTTCCGGCGTGTCAACGATTAATCTCTCCAGTTGGTAAAGAACTCGCTGGGCGGTGCGCAGGTACAGATTCAAAATCATGGTGTCCTGAAGAGTTCCTTCGGTTTGAATTGCCGTGTCCCATTGGGTTCTGACAGGAAAACCCAACGCCGTTATTTCTTCCTTTAAATAAGGAGAGACGCCCTTCGGACAGATTACGAGTATCTTGCTTTTCTTTTTCCAGATTGACATGCTTCGTCTTCTAGCACAGTACAGTGCTTTTGATAAAGTTAAAAAGATATTCTTCCGGTCAAGGAGCAAACATACAGAGAAATGAAGGTAAAAGTGGAATTTGAATGGTAGTTTTACTGTGCAGTATTTTAGTTCAATGTTGAGATAATATTTATTCTCTTTCCCAGCGCAGACGGTCATCTTCACTTGTCAGTCTTCTACCCTTGTGAAAGAAATTACAGAGTTCTTTATGTCTATTCAGGTATTCTTTGTCGACTTCCTCCAGAAGATCCTGAATACTATAAAAGCATTCTTCATAACAATTTGCCTGAGCATTGGATAATTTTTTTCCCCACGCGTAATTGATGATTTCTTTTGTGATATAAGCGAATTTAATGATTTCCTGATTGGTGAGTTTTACTTTTTTCTGGCTGGCTCTTAATTCTTTAACTCCCAGTTCTGTAACTTTCATCTTATCCCCCTTTAAAGGTCAATATATTTAAACTTCGCCTGTATTTTTCTTCTGTTGAATCCTGCCACAAAGGTTATATTCGGGATTTCCAACTTTTTCCGATTGTAATGTAGCATAAAATTAATTTTTGAAAAACAAGGAATTGTTATTGATTGCAGCCTTTGCTCCCCGCGAAAATTGACAGCAAAGAACTAAATGAAAAGGCAGGAGGATTGATTCTCCTGCCTTTTAAGCATATTTCTGATAAAATGATCAACGGCAACAGGGAGGCGCAGGGGCGTAACCGTCATTTTCCCAAATTCTGTTGTATGAATGTTCAAAAGTCCTGCCGCAATTGATAATATTCAGCCTGCAAAGTGTTTTATGCCATTCATATTTGATCAGAATAGATTCAACCGCTTTATTTTCAGGATCGAACTGGACTCGATACGAAGGAGAATATTCTTCTTGGCCGTAACCTGTGCCCGCACTTTCTAAGGCTCCTGCTTTGCTTTGAACAGATGAAGCTGCGGCCTTGTCCCTGCGCAGTTCCTTCTTACTCATTTCCGGGGCTGAGTATGAATAATCCTCTTGTGGTTCATAACGCTGAATTTCCGGATAAGCGACAACAGCAATCACCCCCATGGCGGATTGATCGCCAAAGGCCGCGGCATAAGAATCGGGGACATCGGTGAAGTAAAAGCGGTTAATTTTATCCTGACCTGTGCGCCAGCCTGAAAATTCATTGGTGGAATACGGGTCAATAATATACATTCTTTCCGTATTCTTTAGCCATGATTTTTGACCGGAAATGATGTTTCTGCCGTCAACCGCGACAACGACACCGACCCGGCGATTTAGTTTATTGCGGACAATGATCCGGTATTGATCGCCCTTAAGGGCTTCAGCATAAACTTTTTTGAGATCATGGCGGATTTTATCCGGATAAAACGGCAGTTCGTACCCGTTATCAGTAATAATACTGACCTCAACCGCATCGCCGATAGTTGCCGCAGTGGCAATGCTTACCCATATCAACAAAATAACACATGCAGATAATAATGTTTTCATATATTCCTCCTTGGTGAATTTGTCGGCTTTTAATTGCCTTTTACCGGTTAGACAAAATAGGAGGCAAGAAAGTTCCCAGATTCTTCAAATGAGGCTAAAGACATTTTATTAGTGCGGGAATAATTTGTTCTCAGAATGTTTTTTTAGGCTTTAAAAAAACTTATCTGTTGGAATATCGCATGTTATGGGGAATTATTGAATACCCTGCTCCCGGTAGTAGTTGGTATAAGATAACCTTGAAGTAAAGCCAAAATTTATCATTAAAATTAATTTCTCAAAAACAGTATGAATATAAAGCAATAGTATGATAAATTTCCATCAATACAGGCAGAAAATTAAGGGGAACAAAAGCATTGCTTTGGATGTCTAATATAGCAGATAGCAAGAAAGCGATCGGTGAGGATGACGATTTAAAATATGTTGTCCTGTGCCAGAAGGGCAATGCGGATGCTTTTGAAATTCTGGTGGAGAGGCACCAAAAGAAAATGTTCAATATTGCTTTCCGCATGATGGGCGATTATGATGAAGCGTGCGATGTTACGCAGGAAGCGTTTTTTGCGGCTTATAAATCCATAAATAAGTTTAAGGCGGAAGCAAAATTTTCTACATGGCTGTATAGAATCGTTGTTAATTATTCCAAAAATCGTTTAAAACAAATACGCGGGAAAGACAGGCGCGAAGCGAGTTCCCTTGATGATTCGGGAGAAATAAAGACAGAAGGAGCATTGAATCCATCGCTAATCGACTGCGCCAATCCCGGCGCACATTTGGAGATGCTGGAGAGGGAAGCTCAGGTGCAAAAATGCATAACTTCCCTTGATAACGAATATAGAGAAGTTTTGGTTCTGAGAGACATACAGGGCTTTTCTTATGAAGAGATACGCGATATTTTAAAGATACCTGACGGGACGGTCAAGTCCAGGCTTTCCCGCGCCCGCAACGCGCTAAAAGATTGTCTGATTAAAGTTATTGGTGATTTATGAAAAATTGCAAAGAGATTGAAAACAAATTGCCGTTTTATCTTGATGATTCGCTTTCCGGCGCGGAGAAACTGGCCGTTGAAGAACATTTGAATTCCTGTGCGCGTTGCTCGAAGACTCTTGTCGAATTGAGTGAGACGCAGTCGGTGGTGAGTAATCTTGCCGAAGTGGAGCCGCCGCCGTGGTTCAAACAAAAAATAATGGCCAGAGTGCGTGAGGAAGCCGAGAAAAAGAGTTTTGTACAAAAATGGTTTTATCCGTTACGGATAAAAATTCCGGTTCAGATATTTGCCACAATATTTATTGCCGTGCTGGCTGTCTATATTTACAGGACAGGGGAAGAGCAGATGAAAACGGTCATGCCTTTATCTGCGCCGGCACCGGTTATGGAAGTTCAGAAAAATAAACTGCCGGAGGAAAGTCAAAAAGCGCCGGAAACTGTGACAACAAGTGTGACGAAGGAGAAAGTTGCCGCAGATAAAGACGCGCGCGATGAGAAAATGGTAATGTATAACATGTCTTCCGGCGGAGCTGCGTCAAAAACAGAGGAACTGAAAAAAGTACTGCCACAGGCGAAGATCCGTGCAGGAGAGATTGATGCGGCAAAGAGCATCGAAGAAAATGTCGCTCCTATGAAAGCTGATAAATACACAAACGCTCCGGCGGCAAAATTTGTTGAACAATCGAAAGGCGAACTGGAAAGAAAAAAGGCAAGCGTTGTTTTAGTCTCTGCCATGAATGAAAGCAGAACACCGCAAGCGCAAAGCGTGATGCCGAAGGTTAATATTGCTTTGCATGCTGCCGATATTGATACTGCGATAAGAGAGGCGGATAAATTTCTCACTACATATGGGGCAAAAAATATTACCAGACAAATGTTGGAAGACAAAGCCATTTTGACTGCTGAACTAAAGATTCAAAACATGAAAGATTTAATGGCGCAATTAAAAACAATAGGACGGACCGAAAAAATAATTATTCCCGCAGGTAATCCCGACGAGAATATTACCGTGATAATAGAAATTATAAATAATTGAAGCTGATATAATCATCTAGTGCTCAGCCTTAACTACGCTTTGACGGATCAGAAAATTTGAACCGCGTTATGTCAGGTAAAAAATATGTGTGGAAGATTTGTTCTGGTAACAGATTTGAAGAATATTCAGAAGAATTTCAATATTCATACTATATCGTGTGATTATCAACCGAGTTGGAATATAGTGCCGAACCAGTTAATTCCTGCCGTAATTCATCGAAATGGAACTAATCAGTTAGTCTGCTTCAGGTGGGGATTGATTCCGTCATGGTCGAAAGACCCTTCCGTTGCCGACAAGTTAATTAATGCCCGCGCTGAAACATTGGATAAGAAACCCAGCTTTAAAGATGCTTTCAAAAGAAGGCGGTGCCTGATTGTTGCTGATGGATTTTACGAGTGGAAAAAGGAAGGCAATAAAAAAGTGCCGCTGTATTATTATCTGAAATCAGGACAGCCTTTCGGTTTTGCGGGTCTTTATGAAACATGGGTATCACCGGACAAAAAGGAAATGAATACCTGTGTAATCATTACCACGGATGCCAATCAATTGATTGCGCCTGTTCATGACCGCATGCCGGTTATATTATCCGGTGATCAGGAGAAAATCTGGCTGGAAAGCGGCGCTGTTGATGCGAATGTTTTATTATCTGTTCTAAAACCATACCCTGCGTATAAGATGGATTATAAACCGGGAATAGGGCCGCATAGGCAGGCATAGTTTACATAAGTATCAAATAAGGATCACGCTATGTTCACTGCGATTGCAGAAGTAAACAACATAATTTCAGGTGATAAAGCGAAAGATCATATCTGGATATTCATTAACGGTTGAAAAATACGAAATGATAAACAATGAGCCGGGTTAAATTTCATTTCATTAAGTTTTTTAATTTTTGACATATTATGTCCACTTCTTCATCTTGTAATTCAGCATAACTTGGCAGAGAAATAACCTGGCTGCTCAGGGCTTCACAAACCGGCAGAGAATGTTTTTCATAGATTTCAAGCAAGCTGGAGGCAGTAAACCCCGGTCTGGTTTCAATCCCTGATTCTTTCAATTCCTGGATCACTCTATCACGCCCCTGGGGAAAAGCGCTATGATGAAGTTTGATTGCAAATGCCCACCACACGGGATCAACGGCAGGATATAATTTTTGTAATTCCACGCCGTCAAAATTGGCAAAAAAATGACGGTATTGTTCAAATATTCTTTTTCTTTCCTGAATGATGCTTTCCATTTTTTCAAACTGCGCCAGACCCAAAGCGGCCTGAATATTGGTTAATCTAAAATTATATCCGGGAATTTCATAACGATATGTGCCACGCTCCCTTAATCCATGGCTATGATACAATCTCATGTGTTGATATATTTCTTCATTATCAGTTGCGACCAGCCCCCCCTCACCGGTGGTGATTGTTTTAATTGCCTGAAAACTGAAACAACTTACCTGTCCGAATGTGCCGCAGTATTGATTATTATATTTTGAAAATAATGCTTCCGCGCAGTCTTCTATTACGATTAAATTATGACGTTCGGCCAGTTGCACGATCTCATCCATTTGACAAACATTTCCGTAGGTATGAATGGGAACGATGGCTTTGGTTTTACGGGTGATTAATTTTTCAACGGCAGAAACTGATAGACACCATGTTCGGGGATCCACTTCCGCAAAAACAGGTTTTAGCTTCATTTGCAGGGCGATATTGGCTGCGGTCAGAAACGCGAAACCGGGGATTATAATTTCATCACCTTCGTTAAATCCGAGACTCAAATAAGCGAGATGAAGGGCTGTTGTTCCGCTGGAGGTCAAGAGAACATGTTTTTTATCAAGTAATTTTGAGAAAGAAGTTTCGAGTTTATTCAGATACTCCCCGCTGGAAATCCATGAAGAATTCAAAGCGTCCTGAACATATTCTTTCTCATTTCCCCAGAAGCGCGGTTTATACCAGGGGATATAATTATTCTTTCCCATAATTTCTTATATCATTTTTTCTATTTTTTAAAATCGGTTAATGCCAATTTAATGGTTGCGTAAATATATTGAAAAAATACTTTTATCAGATTTTTATTACCTGTTCCAGAAAAGCGTTTACCATTTTCCGCCGGAAATTGCAGTATTTTTGCCTTCTGCTGCTGTAGATAAAACATTAAACGCATGCAATAATCGCCATACCCCCGGAATATTTTATTATAATCAAGTTTCTCCAGAATATCCCGCCTGATTGAAAAATATCCGTATAAACTGTCGGTAAGATTTTTTCTCGTCAGCAGCCTGATCCATATATTAAAAAGTAAACTGCAAAGATGTTTCCATCTTTTGTCCATTTTACCGCCGTAAACAAAACGTGAAGCGGAAACACAATCATAAAACTCCATGTTTTTTATCATCATCGGTAAATATGAAGGCTGATGATTGAAATCGCTGTCCATGACCACCAGAATATCGCCTTTTGCTTTTTCAATTCCCATCCTTATCGATTTTGCCAGACTTGGATCGGATGTCCGTAAGACAGCTTTGACAAAAGGGAAATTTTTCTGCTGAACCCGCATATAAGTTCCATCCGGGCTGTTATCATCAACAACTATTATTTCATGAGGAACAAAATGAAGTTCCTGATGAACAGCATCGATAAGAGGTAAAATATTTCCCTTTTCATTATAGCAGGGTAAAATTACAGATACAAAATCTTTCGGCTTCATGCTTAACAAACCTTCATTTCAGATATCATGAGGAAATAAAATCCGATCACAAATCAGATGTTAACATTTAAGGTGCTTGTACCATATGTTAAATCGGATTTCAGCTTTTTTTGATTGTGATAAAGTATCATTTTGCTGAGATTTTGTTCAATTTATCTTTACATTGATGCGAATATATTGGTAAAGATAATGAAAACCAGGAAGGATAAATAGCCGCTCGATTCATGTTTAATATAAGAATCGTTACGCATGGGAATATCCGATAATTATTTTTAGGAAAACAAAAGATGAAGTTATTAATAAAGGCAATTCAATTTTTAAAATATTCAATATATTTTATTTTCAACTGCTCCGGCCGGGAATACAATGTTAAAACATATCGTAAAATTTATATTGTTGCCGCCGTTATTCGTAATTTTATGCGTGTAAAAAGTCTTACAGATCCATTGCAGCAATTATTAATGATTGACGAAATATTTAAAATCCCCAAGGGGAAAAAAGGGGACATTGTCGAATGTGGTTGCTATAACGGGGCAAGTACAATTTGCCTTTCCATAGCTTGCGCATTAACAAAGAGAAAATTGTTCGTATGCGATTCTTTTGAAGGGCTGCCTGTCCCGAACGAAGATGAAAAATATGATGTCAGCGATAACGATTTATTAAAATATCGCCAGTGGGAAAAAGGTCAATTTGCAAGTAAAGGTGGCTTGGATGGCGTCAAGGGAATAGTCGCTCGTTATGGAAATATTGAAGTGTGTGAATTTGTCAAAGGGTATTTTTGCGACACACTAAAAACCATCAGGACAGAATCTGTCGTAATGGTTTTTGAAGATGCGGACATTGCAAGTTCTGTGAGAGATTGTATCTTATATCTGTGGCCGAAATTGCAGGAGAACTGCAAATTTTATTGTCATGAGCCCTGGTCGGTGAATGTAGTGGCGTTATTTTATGATAAAAATTTCTGGGAAAATGAATTTTCAAGTCCACCACCCGGTTTTTTCGGTTCAGGATATGGAATAATAAGAGCAGGTTCCTATATCAATATGGGTTATGCGATAAAGACGGATACCAAAAGAATATTGCTCAGTGGAAAGAAAATAGAGCATGCGGATCTGAAAGGATATATAAAAGATAAAAGTTAATTTCCATCGTTGGGTTTTGCGCGATAAACATTCATTTTGTATTCCCTCAATAGACGAAGTGATTCGCGAATCACTTCCGGTCTTTCCGCAAATCTGGAAAGTTCCTCCGGAGTTGCCGTATCGACGTGTAAAGCAATTTGATGAAGTTGCGCGAAATAGGCTTGCCTGGCCGGTCGAATTCTCCACTCGAAAATAGTGGTTAGAAGAAGTCCTGTAAATATTATTGTGAATCCCCCGTATATTATTCCTTTCAAAAAGACGTTTAATCGTCCGGATCGGGTGAGTGTAAATATAAATATCCAAACCATAGCCGCGAGGCCATAGAGACTGATGCTGGTATAACGGGATGACATGCCGTAATCAATATTTCCCAGTCTGAATCTTCCGATCAGCATAAAACTCAAATAAAAGAATGTCTGCATGATGAGAAAAAGAGGAAGGTAAGTTTTTTCATACATACGGTATTTGAAAAAGAAAATCAGCGCTAGGGCATAAAGAAACACGATGATAAGTCCGATTATAATGATGGTATTGAATGAAAGGTAATCGCAGGCAAAAAAAACATCAACGCCGATACCGCCGGCGCCAAAGGCGGCGAGAATAAACTGCAGGGCGTTCAGGGGCAGGGATAAAACATTGAAGAGATCATCTGCATAATCTAAAGAAAGCAACACGTAATCATTATAATCTATTCTGAAGAGGTAAATGGATACAACTGCGGCAAGAAATAGACCTATTGCGCATGCGCGAAGCCAAAAATAATTTGTTAGACGGAAACGATGTGTTATCAAGTAACAAATAAAAACTGAACATAATGTTGGTACGAAAACAAAGCCCAATCTTCCACCAAAAACCAGTAAAGCCATGGGTAGTAAAATAAATACCGCAAACAGATATTTCAACCCGCCTTTTAAGAAGAAAGATTCAAGACTGATAAAACCCGCTATCATAAAAGGAATAGGGTACTGAAAACCGATACTTCCGCCATAGATGAACCCTTCCCACTGGATGACATTAAATATAATAAAGCTCAAAATAAAATAAGATACCGCTATGAATTCCGGAGAGTGTTCCTGAATCAGACTTTTTCGGTATTCCCGGTAAATTAAAAGGGCGGAAGCCAGAATAAAAAATGGAATCAACAATGTTATCATTTTCAAGTTCATGGAGAACCATTTTACATCGGCAATATAAATGAGAGCACCGCCGAGTATTCTCATGGAATTAGAAGGTCGCCAGAGATCAGCAAAAGTTAGGTTTCCTCTTAAATAACTTTCGATAAATCCGCCTTTAATCAGGTACATGTCATCACGAAAAACCAAATCCGTTGCTGTGGTCCATATATATAAAAATACAAGTGCAAAGGGAATAAATATAGATAGAGACAAAATTATTTTAGATTTCATATTGCCTCAAGTATTTATTATAAAAATATGGTTTTGGAAAAGCTTCCGCTGATGAATATTTCTGAATTGGGACAAAAATATATGCGTCTTTGTCCGTTTGTCAGCCTGACACCAGAACTGTTTTATCCCTGCCTGGGCAAAATGGTTTTTCATTGCTTTATACGTTTCCAAAGCTGCCATGCCGCTTTTCCCGTCATTTGTATCTGTCATCCAGGAAAGCCATTCGGCATTTATTTCATTTCTTGATACAAAGGGGTTGATAAAAAAAACAGTGTCCAAAATATTCAACAGGTTCCCCATGGATTTTGATGAATACAGAATAATTTTAATTTTATCCAGAGATTTGATAGCCCTGAACACCGCTTTTCTTGCAGCTTTCGAATCGGTTGTCCCCAAGGCAAAACCAATAAGCCTGGAATCATTATTGAGCCATACAAAACCGAAAGTGCTGTCTAATTCCGATAAATATTTGTAGCATCTGTACAAACATTCTTCTCCCATCTGCGCGACCGTTGAATATGAAATCATCCGGTGATGAAGACTGGCAATGGACGATAAATGTTGTTCCGCTTTATATTCCATTAGCATAATAAATCAGTTTAGCTTCTCCTTTACCTTTCTTAATACCAGTTTGTAGCTCAACATTTCAAGAATCTCATTGTCGGTAAAAGTAATATTAAATTCTTCTTCCAGAACAGCAATGAGATTCATGTGTTTTAACGAATCCCAGTTTTCAATTGTTTCAGGTGATGCATTATCATCTATCATTGATAAGTCTGTTTCAAAAACAACAGATATGATTTCTTTTATTCTATTCTCCATCAGTATATTTTTATATAATCCATTTTTTTTGCGATGTAGTTTTCTGTTTTTAGCAGATAATGTTTTGAATCATCGGTCTTATCCGATATTGAAAATCCCATGTTTTCATAAAAGTATTCCACCTGCTGATTCTTAGGTGTTTTTAAATATGAAGCCTTTATTTGTGAAATTCCTTTTTTTCTGATTTGTTCAATTATTAAATCGAAAAGTTTAAATTCAATATTACGCCCCAATATTCTGCAACTCATTAAGAAAGTATCAATTTCCGCAAATGTTCCGCTTGTTTTTATTATTAATAAGGCGGTGACTCCGCTGTCTCCGAATTTATCTTTCACACCAATGGCGACGAGCAGATAATTTTCTAAAGACAAGAATTTGTTTATTTCCACTTCCGAATATCTTTTTGTGGTCAGATTGAATTGATTTGTTTTTAGGGTTAGCTGTGACATCCGTTGAGCTATGCTGCGGTCATTGATATAAACATCAAGATGAATGTCTGAACTCCGCAAATATTCTTCGACCGAGAGAAAACGTTCTTTCTCTTTTTCCCTTAAACTTTCCTCTTTGTACATTTCCGTTTTGTTGTAATCCTCTTTTGTTTCACCGGAAGAATAAAAATATCCGGATGTCCTTCTTATTAATGAAGGATATTCGTATCTGTTTTCGGGGACTTTTATAGTTGTGATTTCAGGCATAACTGTTTTAATATAATTAATTTCAAAATCAGAATCATCAACATAAACGATGCTGTCAGCGCCGATATTCAGTTCCTCGGTGATTTTTTTCAGATTTGCCGCTTTATGCTTCCAGTTGACTTTTTTAATGGTAATGTCTCTGTCCGACAATACGATATCAGGATGGTGTGATATTACATGATCCACATCTTCAGCATTATTCCTACTGCATAATCCGATAACAACGCCTTTTCTACTTAATTCCAGCGCCAGGGTCTGGACTTCATGGTAGGGCAGTCCGTCTTTATCGTTTTGCGACATTTTTATCCCGTCAAATCCGTCTTCGCCCAGAATGCCTTTCCAAAGCGTGTTGTCGCAATCGAATATCAAAACTTTTTTAGTTTTTCCAACGGCTGACAGCAGGATTGGCGCGACATGCTCTACATAATGCTTGTAAAATTCTATTGTATAAAGAGCTTTTGAAGAATAAAAACTTCTCATGTCAAAAGCAGCTTTGACTGAAATATCGGATAAGATATTTTCCAAATTAATAATTTTAATATTGCTGGAAATATTGTTTTTCAGATTGTCATTAAGCGAATGACAAAAAATGTCGAAATAATTTTCTTTTTGATAGTCATAGTTAAATATTCTGGATGAAAAATGATTAAATAAAACACAAGGAGTGTTTTTTAATGAATTGATAACGTAATTAATTTCTCTGATCGTTTTATCGGTTAATTCTTCAAGATCATGTTTGTCAAATAAATTTATTTTGTAATATAACCCATCGATGATATTAGATGCTTCCCATATTATAATTACGGCATTAAAATGTGAATATTTTTCAACTTCCTGTATAATGTTATTATAATTGCATTGCACTACAAATGCGTTTACACGGTTGCTGCGTAATGAAAATTCAATAATTTCATTTATCTGATGGCAAATAATATTCGATAATACTGCAATTTTAAATACCTTGCCTTTTACAGTTTCTCTAAGTTCAATATTTTTCTTAAGTATATCCAAATATTTCAGATACATCATAACGGCTGTTATCCTGGGAGAATCTTTATTATTATTTTGGCTTTTAATGCAAATTATTTATTATGTTCAGTAAAAACTAAATTACAAAGAATTATATCCATTCTTATAAAGTAAAACAACGTAATTTGGTTTTATGATAGCAAAGAACTTAATAGATAATTATCACTTATCTTGAGATTAGTCATAATCAGTATAATAACGACCATGCCGTGATGCAGAAAATCGTATTTTAAAAAGTCAGTCGGCGCTGCGCCTTATCGGCAGCATCTTGATCAGCCCTATAAACGCATACCGTGGAAGTGAAAAGAAATTCGGATGGTGGATGGCCAGTCTCAACATCCTTTTTGGATTCAGATAGAAACGCCTGTAAGCGAGTCGAAAGACCCTCTGCAAATCAGAATCCGACATTGCGGAAATGTTGACGCTGTTGAAATAGTTTACATTGTGTGGATTGATGTCATCTATTATTTTGAGAATATCTGCGGCCATATTTGAAAGCTCTGTCCCATCGAATGGCACCGGATTTGCAAAGAAGGCGCGGTGGAAAGGAGAACGGACGGCGAATTCGACTGTAGCAGAGGCTTCTTCATACGATTCTGTGGGAAATCCGATCATGAAGAAGCCAGTCGAGAAAATTCCTTCCCTGACGGCCGCACTGATTGTCAGGACTGTCCTGTCAATATTCAGATTCTTGTGAATCATCTTTTGTAACCGGGGACTTGAAGTCTCTATTGCGAAAGCGGCTGATACGGTGCCGGCTTGTTTGAAAAGAGACATGTCTTCCGGTTGGAGCAGGTCAGCCCTGAGTCCACTGGGGAAATGCAGTTTAACGTCACCAAGCCTGTCGCAAATGCCGTTGAGGATGGCGTGCATTCTTTTCCTGTCCAGGTTAAAGCAGTCGTCAATGATCTCAAATTCTTTAAATCCATGTTGGAAACGGAGTTCTTCCATTTCTGCCAATACTGATTCCGCCGTTCTTTTCCTGAAGGTCTTTCCCATTGTCTGATGGCAATAGGCACATTGGAAAGGACAACCGCGTGAAGTGATTATTGTCATGTAAGGCCTGCGGCCAACACTCGCTGCTGAAAGCATTTTTGCATATGGTTCATGATCAAGCAGTTCCCATGCGGGAAAAGGAAGCGCGTTTAGTTCATTTTCGGTAAGTTGCTTTACCGGATTTACTATGACATGACCGTCAACCATTGAAGCCGTTCCCGTAATTGATGCCGTCGGAAGACCATTATTTATGGCATCTATCAGTTCAGGAAATGCCAACTCCCCTTCGCCGGCAACAACGAAATCAGCTCCAAATGTTTTTATTGCTTTTTGAGGATTGGATGATGGCCACGGTCCGCCGAAAATAACAGGTATGTCCGGCAGAACATCATGGATGATACTCATAATTATTTTTGTTTGTTCAAGTTCGGTAATAATTATACTGATGCCGATGAAGTCCGGTTTCCATTCTTTAATTGTATGTTTAAGTATATGAAGGTCGTTATAGTCGAGTGTACAATCGTGAATTCTCGGTTCATGTCCGGTCTTCTTCAGCATCGCGCCAATGTACAGGAGTCCCATGGGATGAGTTATTGCCTGAAACTCGAGGCAAAAAAACCTTGGCTTGATCAGTAGTACTTTCGACATCGAAAAGAAAAATCTCCCTTTGAAACGTATATAAATGCTAATGGCCGGGATTGGAAGAACCTGATGATTTATTTATGACAGGTTAGTCTTTCGTTAAATTCCTCGGTCGTGAAGCTGTATTCCTGAGTCCCGTAGCTTTCTACCGAAAAAGAGGCGCAGACGCTGCCCATCCATGCGCATTGCTCGATGTCTTTGCCGCGAACAAGGCCGCTCAACAGACCGCCGCGGTAAGAATCTCCGGCGCCTGTCGGATCTACGACCTTCTTTACTTTGAAGGCGGGAACAGCAATTTCACGCTCACGTGTGGAAACCTGAGAACCCGACTCTCCCAGAGTGGTTATAATTGTGTCGGCCATCTTCAACAATGCCTTTTTGTCCAGCCCTGTCTTGCTGATGATCAGACTCAATTCATAATCGTTGACGATCAGTATCCGGCATCCTTCTATGGCCTGAATCAGATCTTTTTTATCCCACATGGGCAGAGACTGTCCGGGATCGAGGATGTAATCGATGCCTCTTTCTTTGCAGTTGCGCGGAAAGTTAACCATGTCTTCGAAATTTCCGGGAGAAACTATAACGATGGTATTTTTAGGGTTGAGTTTGCTGAAATCCAGCGTTGATTGATATTTCATCGCTCCGGGATTGAACCCGGTAATCTGATTATCCGAGCGGTCGGTGGTGATGTATGCGCCTGCCGTGAATTCGTCGGCAATGATTTTAATGTTTTCCGTGGAGATCCCGTTTTTCGCCAGCCATTTGAAGTATCTCTGGTAATCATGGCCGATTGTGGCGCAGATAACAGGCTTTTCGCCCATGAGCGTAAGCGCGTAGGCTATATTGCCTGCTGTGCCGCCGTATTTTTCCTTCATGCCGTTTACCTGAAAGCAGACATTCAGAACGTGGATTTTATCGGGCAGAATATGATCGGAAAATTTTCCGGGGAAATCCATAATTCTGTCGTATGCCATTGATCCGGAAACAATAATTTCCATAAAAGCCAACCTTTCCATCATTTCATAAATATTTTAATACCATTTCAATTTCAAAGGATAACGAGCCGACGACGATGCCAACAAAGTTAGCCGAAGAAAGTGAATTGGTATAGCTGTGAAGAATATAGGGAATATTGAATTGCGTGTCAATCATATTTTCCCCGAAAGTGCAATGGCTCTGACCATCTAGCGCATCTTTTGCTTCATGATACCGGCGGCAATTTTACGCACATTTTTCATGGCGGTTTGCACGTCAATCGTGCGGAGCTGACGGTCTTTCATGACGATCTTGCCGTTGATAATGCTGGTTTTAACATCCGCGCCGCGTGTTGCGTAAACAAGCTGGGAATAGCAATTATAAAGCGGAGTAAGGTGAGGTTGATTCATGTCGATTAAAATGATATCCGCTTTCTTTCCCGGCTCCATAGACCCGATCAATTTATCCATCCCCAGCACTTTTGCTCCGCCGATTGTGGCCATTTTACAAACTGTTTCCGCGTTCATCACCGTGGGGTTCAGAGAGGTTACCTTATGAACTTTTGCCGCCGTATCCATCTCCCTGAACATATCCAGATCGTTGTTGCTGGCGCATCCGTCGGTTCCGAGTCCGACAGTGATGCCATGCTGCAGAATTTCAGGAACAGGGGCGACACCGGACGCAAGCTTCATGGAGCTTTCCGGATTATGTGCAACCTTAACGCCAAGATAGGAAAAAATATGAATGCCTTCTCTATCGAGCCAGTTGCAGTGAACAGCGACGGTTTGTTCATCCAGAACGCCCAGATCAAGCAAAAGCTGTACGGGTTTTTTACCGTAACGATTTATTATAATATCCGTCTCATCTTTGTTTTCAAGCAGATGAATCAGATACAAAATGCCCGCTTCACGTGCGGCGTCCTTGACGCGGGTGAGTGTTTCCGGCGAGCAGGTGTAGGGGGAGTGACAGAAATACGCGGGTGTAATCAACGGCGCGAGGGGTAGCCAGCGCTTTACGAAACGCTGAGCCGCCGCCATCGTTTTTTCAGCGGCACGCTTGTCGGTCATGATAAAATCAGCGAATCCCTGTCCGACAACCGCGCGCATTCCGGCGGCAGCGACCGCTTCAGCGATGCTGTCTTCATAAAAATAGCCGTCGCAGAAAGTGGTCGTGCCGGAGAGGATCATCTCCGCCATGGCAAGAGTGGCGCCATCGTAAACCATCTTTTTGCTGACAAAACGCGCTTCCGCAGGCCAGATATGTTTCGTCAGCCATTCCATCAATGGCAGATCATCGGCCATTCCCCGAAAGCAGACCATCGGCAGGTGCGTGTGCGTGTTGACTAATCCGGGCATAACGATACAGCCGGAAGCGTCTATCGTTTCTTTGGCCTGGCCGCCCACGGATATTTGATCGTCTCTTCGCCCCGCGGAAACAATTACCCCGTCTTTGATGCCGACAAAGCAATCTTCAATAATTTCCATACCGGCGGACATGGTTAAAAGTGTTCCGCCGGTAATTATTATATCAAGATTATTTTCCCGCATTCGCCGCCGTTGATACCGTAAGTGTCGCGGTTTTACTTCCGAAAATATTGCAGGTAACGGTAACTTCCAGCTTATCTCCCGCCGTGGCAGGTACTTTGTAATTATAAGTAAAAGTTCCAGCGGGTTGGGAATCATATTTTTCTGTGCTCAATACAACCGAGTTTTTCTTAATTTCGACATTTTTGATATAGTGAAAACCAGATGCTGAGGAATTGTGAGTGATCGTGACGGCTAAATTTTGAGTTGACGCATTGTATTCCAATTTCACATCCTGCGGTCCGTTGGCATAAGACACTTGCGGACAAAAACAAAAAATCATTAAAACAAATAAAGACACGTTAAAAACAAATGTTGAAATTACGGATATTCTTTTCATAATAAACCTCCTTAAGTTTTAAAATTAATTTTAAATCCAAACGCTGTTCTTCGTAAAAATCTTGGCGCCCGGACATGGCCGGAAAATCATCCGGGAAATTTCGCATCCAACAATTCGCCGCCAATCAATCCCAGCGCAAAACTAAAGCCCACAGCTATTATTGTCAACAGGGTAAATAATGCCATCACCGGTGCTGACGACAGCGGCAGTGTAAAAGCGGCGGCGGCAATGAGAATAGATATCAACAGGGAACTCAACCCGAATATAATTTTCTTTTTCAAAAAAAGTGTTGTCACCCTGCGGAATCTGGTTTTGCCGTCAACAAGTCCGGTTATCAAGGCCAGTATAAGCGAAAAGGGGAGAGCGGATGAAAGCACTTGCATTGTGCAATACAGGCCTTTGTTAATTTGGGGCGGCGTTACAAAAGATAAAACAGCCAGAACAAATAGAGTAAAAGCGAAAGATTGTGGAAAATGCACAATAATGGGATGAATATGCAGTTTCAGGATTCTGCGTCTTTTTTCCGCTACAGGGTCTGTATAAGGCTCAAACATCTTTGCAGGCACGCCGCATGCCGGGCATACATCTTTTATTTTGCCCTCGACGGCTACATAACCGCACGCTTTGCATCTGATGAGGTTGGGCATAAGAAAATCTCCGGTGCTATTTAATTGGCTTATATGATAATATATTTAAGTATCAAATAACAGTTATAAAATTAAGTTGTTGAAAAGTTGTATCCAATTCGCTAATATTCTATACCATTTTGATTGGAAGCTGCCGCCTGCTCGGCGTCACTTCCCGGCAGGGTAAAAAGTTATTCTTATTGTGCGCCCTTCGGTTGCACATCCGGTCAAAGGATAACGAGGCGGCAAGGAGGAGGCTCCGCAGGCGTATATGAAAATACGTTGAGGAAGCCGACGACACAGCCAACAAAGTTAGCCGAAGAAAGCGGAATGGTATAACCAATGGAGGTGTTTATGAGCGCTCTACTCCTTGCCCGTTTTCAGTTCGCCTTTACGGTGGGATTTCATTTTCTCTTTCCGGCCATGACTCTGGGGACTGCCCTGATTATCCTCATATCCGAAACTCTTTATCTGATTAAAAAAGATGACGTGTACAAAAAGATAACCGACTTTCTGGTTAGACTTCTGGGGCTGATTTTTGTTTTAGGCGCGGCAACCGGCATCGTTATGGAGTTTGCCTTTGGAACGAACTGGTCGGGATATTCCAGCGCGGTGGGAGATGTTTTCGGGCCGATACTCGCCGCCGAAGGGGTGATCGCTTTTTTTCTGGAATCGGTATTTCTCGGAGTGCTTATTTTTGCCAGAGAAAAAGTTTCCCCGAAAGTTTACTGGTTATCGGCGCTGCTGGTATTTATCGGCGGTCATATTTCCGCTTTCTGGATCGTGGTTGCCAATTCCTGGATGCAGACTCCCGCGGGCTACGCGATAAACGAAGCGGGCAAAATTGATCTTGTCAGTTTTACCAACGCTGTTTTTAATCCGTCAACAGTTGTCAGATTTTGTCACACGGTGATGGCTTCATGGATTACCGGCGCGGTCATGGTGGCGGGCATCGCCGGATATTACGTCAGAAAAGGACTGCACGGTGAGAGCGCCAAAGCAATGCTCAAAATCGGCATAATTCTTTTTGCTGTTACACCGCTTTTGCAGTTGGCCACAGGCCATATTCACGCGATTGAAGTCATCAACATGCAGCCGGAAAAAGCGGCCGCGTTTGAGGGACATTTTAATACGTCCAGAGGAGCTCCTCTTTATGCTTTTGGATATGTTGATGAGCAAAACGAAAAAACCTATGGGATTTACGCTCCCAAAGGTCTGAGCTTTTTATACAACTTTGACTGGAACTCGGAAATAAAAGGATTAAAAGATTTCCCGAAGGAAAACTGGCCGCCGGTTAACTTTGTGTTTCAGGTTTATCATATCATGGCGGGTATAGGAATGCTTCTCATCGCGCTGGGATTACTGGGCGCCTATCTGCTTTGGAGCGGAAAGCTATATGAGAACAAATTATATCTTTTTGTTCTGCCCTTCCTGATGCCCCTGCCGCATATCGCTCATGAGACAGGATGGATAGCGGCGGAAGTCGGACGTCAGCCGTGGATCATTTATAAACTGATGAAGACCGCCAATGCTGCGTCAGTTGTGGTTTCCGCGGGAGAAATAGTATTCAGCCTGCTGATGTTTTTCCTTATTTATCTTTTACTGGCGGTAATGTTTGTCAAACTGTTTGTGAAAATTGTCAAGAAAGGTCCGGCAGCGTGATGCAAATGAAAAACAGTAAAAAATGGAAAATAAATAGTACAATTAGCCCCTTTTTTATTTTCTTAATTCTATTTGCTTTATTGTGCAATTGGGGTTGTAAATCAAAAACGGTTGAGCAACAAAATATACTGCGTCAACGTATTATAGACTACTATGAACAGTCGAAAAAAGAGAATGATGATGGATTTAGTTATGAATTTCTTTTACCGCAATGGCGACAGCTCATGAGTAGAGAATATTATTTAAACCATAATATTTATTTAAGAATTAATGATTATGCTATTGAATCAATCACTATTGATGGTGAAATTGCTTTAGTTATTGTTCAACTAAAATATTTCTTAGATAAGGAGATAAAAAAAGAAAGATTTTTTACATATTGGGGTTTTACACATGACAAGTGGTATTTAATCGAAGATGGAAGAATTGAACCACTTTCAACTGATCAGATAAAACAACATAAAAAAATAATAACTGATGGAATGCCACCAGAAGTTATAGAAAATTGGAAGAAGAATAATCCGGATGCAATGCCAAAAGAAATAGGAGACAGTAAAATACAACGCCCAATAAAAAAGCGTTAGAAAAGTAGTGGAGGGATGATTAATGGAAAACATACTGAACTTTCAAGTGCTCTGGTTTGTTCTTATTCTGATACTGATTATCGGTTACTCTCTTCTGGATGGATTTGATTTGGGTATAGGAGCTCTTCTTCCTTTTATCGGCAAGACAAAAGAGGAAAAAGATATATTGATCAATTCCATCGGCCCTGTCTGGGACGGCAATGAAGTATGGCTGATTACCGGCGGCGGCGCGCTGTTCGCGGCTTTCCCTCACGCCTACGCGACAGCCTTTTCCGGCTTTTATCTTGCGATGATGCTTGTATTGCTGGCTCTGATTTTTCGGGCTGTTTCGATTGAATTTCGCGCGCATGATGAAGCCGGAGGTGGAATCTGGGAAAAAGCTTTTTTCGCGGGCAGTACTTTGGCGGCTCTTTTATTCGGTGTGGCTCTGGGTAATGTTGTTTATGGCGTGCCGCTGGATAATAAAATGGAATTTACCGGAAACTTTTTCACCCTGCTTCGGCCGGTTCCTCTTTTATTCGGGATTACGGGACTGGCCGCTATCCTGCTGCAGGGAGCGTCTTATGCCGTGATGAAGACGGAAGGCGAATTACAGCAGAGAGCTTTTCGCGCGGTTGGAATTCTGATGTGGGTAAACATGATAACCGGACTGGTTTATTTTCTGACCATGGCCTTTGAGTTTCAGGATATCACGTCAAACTGGTTATTCTATCTGGCTGTTTTATGGACGGTGCTGTGGCTTTCGGCAATTTTCTTTTCCGTCAAACATAAAAATGAATCTTCTCCGTTTTGGGAATCGTCTTTCGCTTTTATCGGGCTTTGGCTTGCCGCTGCGGTGGCTCATTTCCCCAATCTGATCAAAGCAGGCAATGATCCAGGTTTGAGCCTGACGATTTATAACAGTTCTACCGGATTAAAAACTCTGCAATTGATGAGCGTCATCGCCCTGATCGGAATGCCCATAGTCATCGCCTATACGATATTTGTTTACCGCGTTTTTAAAGGGAAAGCGAAGGCATCTGATCACTATTGACACCAGTGGGACTGTTCAAAAACGCTCATCTGCTGTGTTGCGCTGCAAACAGCGCCGCTCAACGTATTTTCATATACGCCTCGCGGTTCAGTTTTTGCGCGCCTTGCATCTGAACATTTTTGAACAGCCCCAAAACATGAGATTTTTCAACTACCAATCTGTTTGTAATTCCCCGAGCAGGCGGCGGCGTTCGGTATTGCCCGGTATATTATGCGATTAAGAGTCCTTAAGTTCAAACTGGTAATAAATATCGTCATCGCCCGATGCCATACTCCTAACCATTTTGGGAACATTTTTCATCCCTAAAATTTTGAGGGCTTTCTGCATGAAACCCATAATAAGGTACTCGAAGTAACGATGCTTGAATTTAAGGCCGGTGATTTTGAAATGAGCAACGTTGTTCTCGAACTTTGCTGTAATTATACCTTCATCAAAATAGGTCGACCAGAGCGTGGGCACGATCACATTGACGATCTTATTTGTATCCTTGGTGAGCCGATAAGATTTGTACATACCTTCTTCTGACAGTGCGAATTGAGCTGCTACCTTACCAAATGTCACGTACTGCATCATGTCGTTGTTGAAAAATTCTTTAACAAGCTCGTCAAGAAAAAGGATGAATTTATCCAAAGGAACGGGAGTAATTGACATAATCGGCTTGCTGAAAAATTTGTCTTTTGCCGCCAGTTTAGCCATAAAGGAATTCCAGGGTTCCTGGCCAAAAACTTCAACGATAGCATTCTTTCCTGTCATATAAATGATGCCTTTTACGTTCATATTTAAATCTCCTCTCTATATCCATGCTATTAAGAATACAAATCATTGCCACTGTATATCGAAAACAGTCGAGTCGGCTCCTTCCCATAATTTTTCTTTCAATTCTATTTTAATGTTCATTCCGCCTGTCATCTCGATTAGCGTATCCATATGCCCCATCAATTGATAGCAAAAAGGTAAATTGCCCGGTTCATTTTTGTTGTCATATTTGTATGCTACCTGCGCATGTCTGGCATCGATTTTCCTGAACTCAAGAGGGCTGATATTAAAAAGCTGGCCGTATAACCTCACAAAATTACCAAGCGCCATCATCGGGTCGTGGTCTGATGTAACGTGTTTGTATGTTGTTTCAAACAACTCTTTGCCTCTGATTCTTCCGCGTAAACGCACAATATCCGTATCCCCGCCCGCCAGCAGCTGAAAAACGGCACGACCGCATCTTTTATAAGTATCGGCAGGATACCACGCGGAAGGAAGAACATTACTCTTTATGATATCCCAGTCCTCGGGTTTGAGATAATTAGACCAATCGACATTTTTATTCCCCCTGATCATACGAACCTGGTCGATCAGCATGGTTCCTTTGACTTTTTGATCAGACATATGTATCCTCCAAATGACTAATTATTACATGACAACCAAGAACATTCTTCAGAACATGCTACAGAGACCGGATCAGTGACGTTCGGTGGCGTATTATTGGCACATATTAAACAATATATTCCCCTTAAACGCAAACATTTTCCAAGTGAACTGATTTTATGCAAATTTCAATATTAAGGATTTATTAAATTAATTTTTATACGCGAGGGATAATATTAGGTAAGCAGGCAAGTTAAATTTTTATTTCATAGAGGATTTCGGGATTTCTTGACAGAATCTGGTATTAATGATAAATAATAATAAAGACATATTTAACGCTATAATTTATAACTTAACCCCCGGGGAGTGGGTACCCACCGGGGGATTTTAATATATGGATATTTGCGTCATCTTATAGCAACAATGTCAATTCATTCTGAAAAAAGATTTCAGTCGCTTCTTGAAAGCCATAAATGTATTTTTTTGTGGATACTTTGTATATTTGCCATGCTGAGAATATTCTTTTTCAGTGCGGTTTTTCCTTTCTTTAATAATGTTGACGAGCAAGCTCATTTTGACACCGTTGTAAAGTATTCTAAAGGTTATTTACCCCGTAACGGAACTGCCGACTATGAATACGAATCGGCAAAATCTATCGTATTATACGGATCACCAGAATATTTTCATACGCCTCAAGATTACAAATCTGGGAAAATGCCTCTTCCTGTCTGGAGTATTTACCAGAGCCAACAATCATCATTGAAAAATGAATTGGATAAATTGATCTATAAAGAGATAACTAAATGGACGCGCAGTAACAATCACGAGGCGTTTTCACCGCCCGTCTATTATGTGCTGGCCGGTGCATGGTATGACTTGCTGAAAGTATTAGGTTTGAAAGGAGGCGATCTGTTGTATGGGATACGTTTTTTAAATATACTCCTTTATGGCATTCTCTTTTGGATTACTTATCTTTTTTGTAAAAATACACTCCAAAACGATCTTTCGATGCAATTCGGCATTCTTCTCTTATTATCTTTTTTCCCGCAGGCTGTTTTCTATTCCGTCAATAGTGATGTGCTTTCTCCTCTGTTATTCATCGGATCGTTATATTTGCTAATACAAATCAGCAATTCCAACAGATCATCTCTGTTTCATCTTATTGCAGGATTGTCCGTATCTCTCACGTTTCTTACAAAGCTTACAAACTTGCCAATACTGATCTTCTTTTCTATTTTTATTCTTATTAGAGTAAAAAATCTTCTTAATGAAGAACGCTTAAAAGCACAATTGCTGAATATTCTACTGCTTGTATCAGGATGTTGTTTACCGATTGCCTGCTGGTTGGGATGGAACTTCTTTGTTTTGGGGGATATGACAGGCGACGCTATGAAGCTCCATCAACTCGAAATGAAGGTGAAACCTCTTGCCGCAATGTGGGACCATCCTATTTTTACCCTCAAGGGATTAATCTACTTTATAAGCGAATCCGTAAAAAACTTTTGGCGGGGAGAATTGATATGGGGATTGCAAAGAATTGCGTCTAATGTGGCTGATTATTTCTATGTTATATCATCGTGTATATTTGTACCAGTATCCATTATCAGTAATTTGGCATCAAAAGAAAATTATTCCCCGCAGCGCCGATTCCTGAATCTTGTAAACGCGCTTGTATTAGTCTTCTTTGCGTTGGTAATTTCCTTGCTTTCTATGATGTTTGATTTTGGAACATGCTGGTTTCCATCTCAAAAAAATCCATTCTTCACAAATACCAGGATTATTTTAGGAGCTTTTGTTCCATTTTTAATTCTTTACTTGGACGGAATACGTATTATCATTACTAAAATAAGTACACGTATTAATTACGTTATGATTATTCTGCTTATATGTATATTAATTTTTTTGTCCGAAATTTATTCAACTTATCCGGTTATGGGAAGTAACTATAATTGGTTTCATATGCATTGATCACTGGGAAGCGTCGACAATCTGACTTTACGTTATATGCATACTCTAGAAGGCGTGTTCCTGTATATTGAATCACAAATCAAGTTCCGCCTTTGGGAAGTATCCTAGATGCTCACCCGAATTTCGTCGCCAGAAAACCGCTCAGAAACGCAAATCCGCTCATTGCCATGACCAGCACATGCGAAAGGCCGCGGTTGTATCTGATCAGCCGCGGGAAGAAGATGATCAATGTTAAAAGCATTGTGCTTGGAAGAAGATAAAGCGCCCAGACAGGTGTCAGACGGGCGTTTACAAGTCCGATGATGATAGTGCCGAGGCAGACGAACTGAAGCATGGCGGCATAAATTCTTGCACTGTTGATTCCGAGCACAACCGGTAATGTCCTTATTCCTGCACGTTTATCGCCTTCCATATCGCGGATGTCCCACATGATTTCATAGGTCACGACCATCGCGAGCATATAGACAAATGCCGTGAAGAAGAGTCCGTTCGGTTGCGTGTGCGCACGCAGCATCGGAAAAACAAGCAGGCCGAGAGACCAACCAGCGCCGGAACTCAGGTTTTTGACAATGAACATGTTTTTCAGTCTCAGATGCGGTTTTGAGGGTATGAGCGGAGTATTATAGAAATATCCGACGGCTGCGCCAAAGGCGACCAGCCACGCAAGCTTTAATGTTGGTTCAGTAAACAGCGCCAGTGATATGGCGATTGCCCCGCCCGCGTAGCAGAATACTTTAATGGCGCGACTTTTGGTTTGAGCATCCTTCAGATCGTCCGGGCAGTTTAGCGCATCCTCTTCCACATCGGAAAGGCGGTTCCACTGACAGATGCAGGCCACCGCCAGCGTGATGATCAGATAATCGATTCTACGAAATGGTATCTTTAAAAATATGGACCAGCACCACATGATGGCCGGCGCGCTCACTATAATGTGTATCCGGTTTAAGATGGCACCTTGTATAAATTGTTTCAGCATAATCGTTAGTACGCATTGCTCCGGGAATAGCCGACACCCATACAGATTTGAATTAACACAGCTGATATCAGGATTATATATTTTTTCATAAGCAGGAGGTTTTATATTCAGTCTGTTGAGCCGGAGAAATGAGTGTCAAACGCGTCCAGAATGCCGGTATATTGCAGTAGATTTCTTGGCCAGCCTTCCAGAGCTATTCGCACGTTGAAAGAGGTTCCCCGATTATAAGTGGACAGGCCGATTTGCAAACCGGTCTGTCGAATGTCCGGAGAATTGTTAAACTGTGCAATTTCTTTTTCCATAAGCGCGGAATGGTTCTCCCATATGTTTCCTTGAATAACAGCGAAGGCCAGACCATCCGGCTTCCAGTGTGTTTCCCACATCCAGTCATATTTGTTTTCGAAAAGGGAATCAGTGCGCGCGCAGATGCGTTTGACTTTTTCCAATACCGCTTTTATATGCGCAGAGTCGTTGGGGCTTGATATAAAGTGAAGGTTTGTCAACGCCTCCAAACCTGTATGACCGCAAAGCTCGGCGGGAATGTTGCTTCCCCCGAATCCTATTCTCAAACTTGTTTTTCCCTTATTCGTTTGCCATGGCCGCAGATCTACGATGATTGCGGCGCGTTCTAAACGCATACAGAGAGATTCTCCCATTTCTCCGGCCAGAATGCCGACGTATTGCTCAATAGTATTGTTTTGCGCCTGAAGAAGAAATACTTTGTTCTCATGGTCCCATGTCCACGCATAATTCCCCTGATCAACGCAGGCGATTTTCTCGAGAAGAGACCGAAAAGTAAGTAACTCGGAACAGAGAATGTTTTTTTTACCAGACGTTAACATCTTTCCTCTGTCTCAAAAGAATTATCCGATTTATCCTGTATGGTGTTGATAGTGGAGTGCAAGCAATTTGAATGCATTTCAACAGGTTTGCTGTTTATCGGATATGGTCTTTTGATATTCATGGTCCCTTTGCGGCTTTGTTTCAGATTAACTCGAAGGGCTTGCCGTCTACTGATCGCCGGCCGGCCTCATTTCCGTCACAACCTGACACCTTAGAGATAATATCAGAAAAGAATTTTTGATATATAAGGCGCTGCTTTTTATTATTGAACTATAAAAAACTCGGATTTGTATGTCAAGGGAATCTTAGCTGTAGAAGGATAAAGTTTACTACCGATTTATTCCAAATTACAGGGATTTTAAATTTAGTTTGATGGCGGTACGTAGGGAATACTAAGATATTTCCCGGCTTCTATCCGGGCGGCGCCTTCTCCTTCTTCCACTTCCAGAGCTTTTTGATAGTATTCCTGAGCCTGCGTCCTTTTTTTGTGAATATCGTCAATCATTCCCAGACGAACGTAAGCCCAGACTCTTGACCGGGCGTTGTAAAACGATGTATCCTTCAGGACATTTTGAAAACATTCCATTGCCCGGTCATATTCTCCCTGATTAAAGAAGATTCTGCCCATTAATTGATTATAACGGGGCTGAAGCTGGGGAACGAAGGGAGGAGTTCCTGTTTGAATATTTTTTTCAATCTCCCGGGCTATATCGGAGGCTTCCTCAAAACGATGAAGATCGGCGTAAACATTGCCCAGAACAAATAGAAAATTATAATTACGGGGGAATTTCTTGTTTAATTCCATAGCTATTGGCAGTGCTTTTGCCGGTTGTTTTTCAAAATTCAAATAAGCCGAGGAAAGCTCCGCCTGCGCCAGTTCTTTGAGCAGGTCGCCTTTCTGCGATGCCAGTTCCAGTTCTTGGAGTCCTTTTTCATGACTTCCGGCAACAATGAAAGCCGAAGATAGAAAACGGATAAAACCGGGTAGTTGGTGTATGTGGTAATGAAGAAGGCCCATCAGAAAACACGCATCATAATTTTGAGAATTTCCCTCTTTCATTTTTTCCAGATAATCCCAAACGTTTGATGTTTCCTGGGCGATGATGAAATAACGTTTTTGGTGAATTGCCCATTGAATTTTGGCAATTTTAGCCAGCGCCATTGCAAAATAAGCCTGAACGTCATTAGGATTATTCTTGATCTTTTTCTCTCCTCTGATCACGGCTTCTTTGGCATAATTCAGTAGCGCTTCCTGATTTACGTTTCTGTCTTTTTGTTCAAAACTCATTTCGTAGGAGCTGAGGTTCAGCATTGCCAGATAAGCGTATCCCATGGGGTTTTCCGGTTCAAGTTCCACGGCCTTTTTAAAACATTCATCAGCTTCGGCTGTTTCCAGATTAAAAGTTTTATCAATTCCCCTGCGGAGATAAGAATGAAATTGGTTGTTTTGCGATTGGGCCGCTTTCGCATCATTCCCCGTAAAAGAAATTATAAAAAGTGAGCAGAGAATAAAGATGGATATTTTTATCTTCATAAATTAAATATTCTGTGGTTCAGAAAAAAAGAGATAGAGAAAAATAACATTGATCTAATATAATTAAAAAATAGTTGGAGTCAAGGAAGATTATTTCATGCTGGTTGACGAAATTTAATTTTGTTGATAAACGATACGGAACAGGGGTGGCCCGGCATATGCCGGATCTGAGATTATACCCGTTGAACCTGATCTGGGTAATGCCGGCGTAGGGAGAAAGAGATTTTTGATTTAAGAACCCTTTCCGCTTGGCTATGGCTGGAAGGGTTTTTTTATACCAATTTGTCTTCTTCGGCTAACTTTGTTGGCATAGCCTGCCCCGGTGCAGGCCGGGGTCGAATTCCTCGACGTATTATCATATACGCCTGCGGAGCCTCCTCCTTGCCGCCTCGTTATCCTTTGAATACAAAATGGTATAAATTCAATAATAAGAAAACAACTATTTGCAATTTAGAGCGATTTAAATGAGATAATAAAATAAGGAGAGAGATTATGAAGCTGACAGCGGCAGAAATTTACAAATCAGTGCAATTGATTCGCAGTGAGTCACCGGTCGTGCACAATATTACCAATTACGTTGTCATGAATAACACAGCCAACGCATTGCTCGCGATCGGCGCGTCTCCGGTTATGGCGCACGCGGAAGAGGAAGTCGAGGAGATGGTCAATATTGCATCGGCTCTTGTAATCAACATAGGCACATTAAGTGAACGCTGGATAAACGCAATGTTTAAAGCGGCACGCCAGGCGCGGAAAAAAGGCATTCCCGTTATTTTAGATCCCGTTGGTGCCGGAGCAACCACGTACCGGACGAAAACGGCAAGGGAACTGATTGACAGTGAACCGCCGACGATTATCCGGGGCAATGCTTCTGAGATCATGGCTCTGTGCGATGACAAATCAAGAACGAAGGGCGTCGACAGTGCCGCGTCTTCAGAGGCGGCAGTGGATATTGCGCGAAGATTAAGTGAAACTCAAAATTGCGTTATTTGCGTCAGCGGGCCCACGGACTATATTGTTGAAAAAGAAAAAATTATGAAGATTAAAAATGGTCATGCTTTGATGTCCAGGGTCACCGGATTAGGCTGTACGGCATCGGCTTTATGCGGAGCGTTTGCCGCAGTGGTAAAACAGCCTTTTATTGCGACGGCTGAAGCCATGGCCGTGATGGGCATTGCCGGAGAAATGGCCGCCAGAGTTGCCGCGGGACCCGGAAGCCTTCAGGTTCATTTTCTGGATTGTCTTTATCGTTTGTCTGAAAATGATATTAGTCAGCGTTTAAAGATTGAGGAGTAGTTATGCGCGGATTATACCTGGTTACTGATCGCGGTTTATGCGGAGGGCAGTCTCTGGAGGAAGTTATCAAGATGGCCGTTAAAGGCGGCGCGTCTTTTGTGCAACTGCGTGAGAAAGAAATCTCCACGCGTTCTTTTGTGGAAGAAGCCGTAAGGATTAGAAAACTTTTAGAGCCGTATAAAGTCCCTTTGATAATAAACGATCGTGTTGATGTTGCTATGGCCTGCGGGGCCGAAGGCGTGCATATCGGGCAGGAAGACATGCCCTATGAAATTGTGCGAAAACTTATGGGACAAAAAACGATAATCGGCCTATCGGTGGAAACATGGGAAGATGTTGTTGCAAGCCAGAAACTCGATGTCAGTTATATCGGTGTCAGTCCGGTTTTCGCCACGCCAACCAAGACTGATACAAAAGGCGTGTGGGGTTTGGAAGGTCTCGTCAGAATCAAAGCTTTCAGCAGGCATCCTCTGGTTGCGATAGGTGGGATTAATGAGTCCAATGTAAGAGAAGTTATTAAAGCCGGCGCCGACTGTGTTGCTGTTGTGTCGGCGATTTGCGCATCTTCAAATCCTGAAGCAGCCGCCCGCAAAATCAATGAAAAAATCAAATCATCTTTGAAAGAAAGATGATAAATTCCCTTTGGTCATTAAAATGAATGATTTTGTGAGCATCAAAGTTTGGCATCGTCTTCCTGTTTTCTTTTAATGGATGCCAATGCCCGTTTGGCGGCATATTTAACTTCTACCGGATATGACCGGATACCTAAGAAAGATTTTGATTCGGCAATATCTGCAAGCGCCGGTATTGCCTCACATGATCCGATAGTTCCCAGCGCATTGCAGACCTTTTCCTGCAAAGGGATAGTAGCCATTAAGGACTTGTTTTTGAGAATATCAAGAAGATTAGATACTGCTTTGGTATATTTAATTTTGCCGAGCATTTCTATTATATTAATCCTTAGCTGGTCGTCTACCTGAGGTAGAACGGACAGGAGCAGCGGTCCTCTCTGGTTGCCTCCGATCTGACCGATACTTTTCAGCGCTTCCATTCTGACGCGTTCGTTTTTATGGAATAGAAGAGACTGAAGTATATTTACGCTCTCTTCATTGCCTATATGGCCTAGTATATAGGCCAGATTACGCAGGTAATACCAGGGAGCGCTGTTATTAATACGATCCCTGATACCCGGTATTGCCTTCTGTCCCATTTCTTCAATAAGGTGGATAATCCTCACGCGTTCTTTGCTGTCGCTGACATCTTTGATAAGATCAAGTAATTGATTCAGTACAACGTCGCCGAATGCTGTGAGTATTTGATCCGCTTCGTTCTGATCCTTGACCTTATATTCTTTTAAGAGGATGTTGATGTTATCTTCTGAAGCCAGATTCCGAAGGAATTCCAAAGATACCGCTCGCACCTTATCATCTTTTTTCAGCGCGCCGGTATTAATGTTACTGAAAACTTCCATAATAGGAATTACTTCATCAAAGTGTTCCTCGCGGATAAGGTTTTGAATAAGTTTTTGCAAGTTGTTGCATATTTTTCTGTAGGCAGGAGTTACCGTTGTTTCCCGTTTAATCCATTCGACCAGTTTTCCCGATAGCTTATTGGTCGTATATATTTGTTGGTCGTAAGAAAGAGACTCTATTACACCAGCCAAATCGTCGGATGCACGGAGGCGAATATCGTCATTTTCATCAAGAAGCTTTTCAAGGAAAAAGTTGACATCTTTGTCTGTTGTTCTGGTTCTTTCATAAGCTTTATCTTTCGAGGCATCTACCCATGAAGCACTTTTCCGATCCTTATCCATGGCCACATAAATCTTATTATCAATATAAATGTGCGCTATTCTATTTTTAGCCATGAGATGAGGAATACCGCCTTCATCAAAAATGGTTTCCGGTTTTTTCGCGAGAAGGCTTATGAAAGTGTGCAGTTCTTCCTCCCCTAAACCTTTATCGAAAGAAATGCTCTTGATGCCCAGCCCGAAAAAAATATCCAGCAGGGTGATAACATGAATTGTCTCCTGCTCTTTCTGATTTAAAATTTTCCCCCGAAGTACAGCTTTCTTTTCCGATTCCGCGAAAACCAGAGGAGCATCCTGTCGTAATATATCCTCGATGTGCAGATAAAGTTTTTCCATGGAAGTTGCAATAGTCGGACTCCCTGGCGGATATAACTGCACATTCTTTATGACTTTATGCAGCTGGATGAGAGCTTCGATAGCTTTTTGTTGTATGTAGGTGTCCGTCATTTTTCCCCCGGCAAAAAGAACGATTTTCTTTCCCGGTAATGTTAAATTATTTTTATGCGATTCAGAAAATCCGATTCCTTCTCTTTGGGTAACAATTCAAATTTGCTAATAACATTTTTGGGTATCGGACGCAACCTGCCGGTTTTGGCATCAACAAAAACCCAGTCGGTTTCGCCTTCGACAAGCAAAGCGTTATCTTCGACGCGAATGATTCTGTATTTCCGGAGAGATTTAACCCGGCGGAAATCGGATACCCAGGTCAAAACAATAATATGTTCTCCGGCAAACGCCGGACGCAGGTATTTGACATAATGCGTTCTGACAACCCAGGTTGCGCCTTCGGCCACCGTGGCTTTAGTGCAGCCCTGATCATCTGAATGAAAAACGGCGGCTAATTGCATCCAGCGTAAATATTCAAGATTGTTTACATGACCATTGATATCCACGGCATCTTCGTGGACCGTTAATTTATATTGATAGATTAGCGACACTATGCACCTTATCTTCTTCATGAAGAAGAAGTGATTGACATATTTTATATTTTTATGTCTATAATAAACAACATAATTTTGCAACACAGTTACGTATAATACGGCTGGATTTCTGAAAATAACCCGGTCGCAAAAAGATAAATCATGACATATTAGGAGACGTTATGAGCAATAAAGACGAAGTGGTTATTGTCAGTGGAGTACGCACACCATTCAGCAAATTCGGCGGAGCACTCAAGGAAATTCACAGTACCGATCTTGGTGTAATTGTCATTCGGGAAAGCCTGAAGCGAGCCGGCCTCAAGGGCGAACAACTCGATGAGGTCTATTACGGCATGTGTGATCAGGCGGAAGCAGCTCTTTATGATAATGTCAACGCGCGTCAGGCTATTTTGCGCGCCGGTCTTCCCAACACTCTGGTATCGCTCACTCTGGACAGAGCCTGCTGTTCATCGCTTTGCGCGGTGCAATTGGGACGCAGGGCTATTTTACTTTCCGAAGCCGATGCTTGTATGGCCGTGGGTGCGGAGAACATGAGTAACACACCGCTTTTAATCAATGGTCATCGCTGGGGTGCGGGAATGAAACCACTTTTAGTGCAGGATTATCTCAATCCCATTACCTATCGCGAATACACACCGCTCGGACTCGACGCAGGAGAAATCGCCATTGAACACGGCATCTCACGCGAAGAGCAGGATGCATGGGCGCTTAGTTCACACCAGAAATGGGCGGCGGCCGATAAGGCCGGACGGTTCAGCGATGAACTGGTCGGTGTGGAACTGCCTGCCAGGAAAGGCGCGCCTGTGATGTTTAGTAAAGATGAACTTCCCCGGCCGGATAGCACCATGGAAGGATTGGCTAAACTGAAAACCATTTACGGCAGTCCGACTGTCACCGCGGGCAACGCGCCGGGACTGGATGCCGGAGCGACAGCAGTTATTATTATGCGACGCGCTAAAGCTGATGCGCTGGGCATAAAGCCTCTCGCAACCATTGTGGCAGTGGCCAGCGGCGCGGGCGAACCCAGAAGAATGGCCGAACTTCCGGCAACCGTTATCGGCAAGGCTCTTAGCCGGGCTTCGCTTACCATAGACGATATGAACATCATTGAAATCAACGAGGCCTTTGCTGCAGTGACACTTGTCTCCACCAAAATGCTGGCAGGTAGCGATGAAACAAAATGGCGGGAGATGCTCAAAAAGACCAACCCCAACGGCGGAGCAATCGCTATAGGCCATCCGGTGGGCGCCAGTGGCGGGAGAATTTTAATGACCATGATGTACGAACTCAAGCGCCGAGGCGGCGGTTATGGTGTTTGCGGAATTTGCGGCGGTCTGGCGCAGGGGGATGCCATCATCATTCGCGTGGATTAAGCAAACAATCCTGTATAAGGAGATTGTTCTTTCACGAGGGAGAGAAAGGACGAAAAAATCTCCTTAATAATCAAATAAAAGAAGGAGGAAGTCTAAAACAATGAAGAATGAAAAAGGTATTTCGACGTGGGCGATAATTTTGATAATAGCACTACTCATAGGCGCCGGTCTTTTGTGGTCCAGATATTATGCAAAGCCGATGGCCACCGTGATGATGCAGGGGGCCGATCAGGCAAAGCCGGCCATAGACAGAGCACAGAAAGCTGTTGACGTGTCGGACAAAGCCAATAAAGTCATCGAGGATACGACGAAAAAAGTAAACGAAGAACCTGAAAAATGATCTGAATAACACCAACGGTCTCCGATGCGGATGATTTAGAAAGGTGCTTGGAATGTTTGTGCGGGAAACTATAGCGCGAATAAATAATCTTATTACTGATATTTTCATTAAAATTTCCAAATCTAAAACGAAGGATATCGTCATCGACCACGCAATCCCCGGTGTTACACCGCAGATGATCGACATATGGTGGTTTATCATGTCAGATACGGAAACTTACAAGTTATGGCATCCGAAGGATCATATCTGGGCAAAACTGGAAATCAAGGAAGAAGGGGGAAAAACGACCGCAACACAGCATGTTCTGGAGAAGATAGGAGGTATTCCAAGTCTGCTGCATCTGCGGTTGGAAGATCCCGGCGCAATATCCATTTCTAAAGAATATAGTCATGTGATGGCCGGTTCCAGCCTTGATGACACCGGTACCCCATATGCCTGGGTCATCCATCAATATGAAGAAATGCCCGGCGGCACACGAATGCGCTCGACATTCCGTATTCCCGCTAAAGCCCCCGGATTTTTTGTAAAAGCGCTTCGCCGACATAATCAGGAAGAAATGTCCCAGTTCTCAAAATTCCTTCCAGAGTTGTGTAAAGAGAAAAGAATGCTGTAAACTCTGATATTTGAATATACCGGAGCGGTATTCCATAAATAACACGTTATGCATTTTATTCCATTATTCGCTTGACATGGAAAATCATGATATTTATAGTTTCGCAATCGAAAATCTGATTTCACTAAAATGGCAGTGAGGGTAAATGAAATACGGAATTATCGCGAACCCTGTTTCCGGCAAACGTTCTCTGGATAATAAACAAAAAATTTTAAATGAAATAGCAGGTATTCTGAAAGATTCGGCCGTAGCCGGTCTGGACACGAAATCACCCGAAGAATTCAGCCAGGCGGCTCATGAGCTTTCGCAAAAAGCGGAAATGTTGCTCGTCGCCGGCGGCGATGGAACTTTTTCTCTCGTGATGAACAGCGTTTCAAAAGATGTTCCTCTGGGATTTCTGCCGTTTGGTTCCGGTGATGTTTTGCGGCATACGTTTGATCTTCCCTGCTGTCCGATAGAAAACGCTCTTTTGATTAAGAAAGGCAAAGAGCATTTAATTGACGTCATCAGTTGCGACGGCAAAACAAGAGCTTTGTTTGCCAGCATTGGCATTGAAGGAAGCATTCTTCTGGAGCGCGATAAATATCTGGAAAATAATCTGCTTGGTTTTACGGCCTATGGTCTGGCGACATTAAAGATTCTCTTTGATGGTTACATTAAAGCTGATTTGCGTGTGCTAATGGACAACAAAGAGATAACAACTTGCAGTTCTCTCACCGCCGTGATTACAAAACTTCCGTATTACGGATACGGTTTTAAGGTTGTGCCCCAGGCTCAATTCGATGACGGATATCTGCACATGCTGATTCTGAACGCGGGACCGGTCGGTACGCTCTATGCTCTGGCAACTTCTCTTGCCGGAGGAAACAGAATGGGAGAGTATTACCGAGCGAAGGAAGTTAACATCACCTCTTCGAATCAGCAGTTATTGCAGCGAAACGGTGATCCGGAACAGGAAAAAAGAACCAGCTTTTCTTTCAAAGTGCTACCCAAAGATTTGAAGTTGATTTTCTAGTAATTTGATAATCTAAAATCATATAAAATAATTTTCAGGCTGAGATTATTTTAGCATTACCGCACCGCACATAAAATATTGATTTGCTTTGGTACCGGCAGGTCTTTCGGGCGCTGACGGAAGTAACGCGCTTCAGCCCCCGCGGGTGAAAGAAACTCCACTTGCGAAAAATCGGCTCCACGCAGTTTTGCTTCCAGCGCGTCAGGTTTGAAAAAACTTACCCATGGTTCGCCCAGATTTGCGACGCTCTGTGAAAGAGGCGAAGGAGAGTCGCCCGGTGGTTGCCTGAATGTAAGCACGATCTCGCTTCCCGCCGGAAACATGGCGACAGACCTCAGCACCGCATCAACGGCATCTTCTTTCAGATACATCGTCACGCCCAGCCACGAGAAGAAAGTCGGTTCGTCAATTGAAACACCATATCTGAGCAGGCCGTCATGCAGTGATTCGTGTTCAAAGTTGACGTCGGCAAAACCTGCGTTTTCCGGCACCGCAAGTTCCGCCTCGGAAATATAGGAGCGTTTCACTGTTTGAGTGCCCGAATGGTCGACTTCAATAATTTTTAATTTCTTTGCCCATGAAGGCTGCCGGAGAGCAAAGGTATCGAAGCCTGCTCCGAGGATAATATACTGCGTGATTCCGCGGGAAACAGCGGCGGCGAGCCGGTCCTCGGTAAATCGTGAACGCAGAACCACATGAGCGCGCAAGGCGAGCGTTTCGGGAGTTCGATAGTTATCCTCCGTGTCCCGGATCAATTTTAATCCTTCCGGCCCAATAAGCGGCAAGGCAACAGGATCATCAAAGAGCAGCGGTTTCGCATCAAGCAACTGATGCGCCGCTCGCAGATACGCGGTTCCTAACGCCGTATGGCTCGCTTTATAATCTGGCATTGCTTAAACCTCCCTTTACCATCCCCAAATCAAAGGGAACCCCGGCGTATGCCGGGCACTACCTTAAAGCGCCTCGATATCATCTTTGATTTAGAAATGGTATTACTTATGTGATTTTTCAACCCTTACAAAAAAACAATAGAAGTATAGCGATTAACTGAATTGACCTTGTTATATTCTCTTGTTAAATAAGGACTTAATATTTGGCCGTCTCATAAAAAATATGAAAACGATGCTCACAGTACTAACCACTATATAGTTTAAGTATGTAGCCAAATCTATTTGTGAAAGAAATGACAAAGGAATACCATTCGTTATAGTAAATATAAATATTGCGATAAAAGGAATAACGATCAATGCTGAAAGAGTATAGTTAAAACCCATGGCACATTCATAACCCCATCTTTTCCTTTTTAGAATACCGACAAGCGACATCAAGAATAGGCAACCATATGCACCTAGGAATAGTAAATCATAATTTCTGCTGACATCGGGCATTCCCTGCCAGAATTCAGATTTATGGCGACTGATGGACCCATTAACAGCGCCAACCATTACAATAAAAAACCAGATTAAATTAGCATAAATAACTTTTGGCATATAATTCTCTTTATGTAATAATTAATATACGTAATCTTTAATATACCGGTTTCAAAAAACTGTTCGTTAAGAGATTATTTTGTACGATAATATTTGGCGAAAATCAAATATTTATTACGAGAATTAATAAATAAACCAATTCTAAATTAAAGATGATATTGAGGCGGCTAGGCGTGAGCGCCCGGCATACGCCGGGGTTCCCTTTAATTTAGAATTGGAGGATGGTTTTTGTCTTGACTACTCTGATTTTCCGGGATTCATCGTCGTCGGATTTCAGGACATGTGCGATAATATCAGTTGGTCTTGCCGAACCTTCCTGAAGATGCGATACTGTAAAAATAACTTTTTTGCCGGCATTATCAAGAATCATGTTTTGCACAAAAGGACGGATGTCTTTGGTGACGGTTTTCCCTTTGGATACTTTCTGGATGTTGAAATTTGATGCCGCCAGAAATTTCTCGATATTTTCTTTTATGGCACTCAAACGGGGCGAATCAATATCGGCTGGCAGTTCCAGTTCGTATTCAAATCCTTGTGTGGCCTGAGCGATGGCCTTTTCTTCCGGTGCAAGTTTTCTGATTTCAAGAATTTCAACGCCATCGGGCAGATTGAGATTGATTTCGCTTTTTAGTAAATTAAAATCTGCTAAATATTCCTGCGCGGTAATATCCATGTATTCCTGTCTGCTTTCCATGCCCACGGAAGTTGCGGTGGCAAACGATATTTTGGCATGAGGATGAAATCCTGACGTATAGGCAATCGTCAGGCTGCTGCGGCGAAGCGCCCGTAAGAGAGCCGCGGATAATTCCAGATGAGAAAGAAATCCGGAACGCTCCAGTTTGCAGAAAGTAAAGCGGTATTTTGTTTCCCTGGCGGGAATTGTATCGGCAGTCTGCGGCGATTGCAGAGCAGTTTTGATTTCTTCTTTCCCGGCGAAAATATTTTTTGTATCGGTAAAGTCGCACACACCGCAGTTCTGACAATCGTCAAGTCTGCAATCCGCGGTTGCCGTCAGATCTTCCGATTTTTGTTTTTCACTAAGCAGAAATTCACGGCTCACGCCGCAGTCGATGTTGTCCCACGGGAGTTTTTCGTCGGTATCACGTTCGCGCATGAAACCTTCCGGGTTGATTCCCGTCTCTGCAATCGCTTCCTGCCAGAGATCGAAACGAAGAATATCCGACCAGCCATCGAAGCGGCATCCTTTGCGGAAAGCTGTCTCCAGAATAGTTCCGGCCTTTTCATCACCGCGTGAAAATATTCCTTCCAGAAAACTCATCTGCGCGTCGTGCCATTTGACGCTCAGATTGCGATTTTTGATTCTATTGCGAATAAAATTCTGCCGTTCATAAGTTTCTTCCAGAGAAATTTGTCTGTGCCATTGAAAAGGCGTATGCGGTTTGGGAACAAAGGTGGAGAGGCTGATGGTAACCTGTCCGCGGTGTTTTGCCGCCTGCAAGGCTTCATAGCCCAGATTGACAATACCTTCCCAATCTTCCTGCGTTTCGTAAGGAAGTCCCAGCATGAAATAAAGTTTTATCGACTTCCATCCCGCGGCAAATATTTTATCCACGGTGGCAAGCAAATCTTCGGAGGTGTTGCCCTTGTTAATAATCAGCCGCATTCTGTCCGTTCCCGCCTCGGGCGCGAGCGTGAAGCTTGTTTTGCGCGTTCGTTTAATTTCTTCCATTAATGTTGTATTGAGAGATTCCACGCGCAAGGAAGGCAGTGCAACAGCCACTCGCTTTTGAGAATACATGTTCATCAAATTCTGTACCAAAGGTTCGATGCAGGAGTAATCGCCGGAGCTGAGCGACAAAAGCGATATTTCCTCGTGGCCGGTTGCTTTCAGCATATTTTCGGCCATTTCCATAAGTAAAGAAGTATTCCTTTCACGATAAGGACGCCAGAGCATTCCCGCCTGACAAAACCGGCAGCCGCGGGTACAGCCGCGCGCTATCTCCAGTGTAACGCGGTCGTGAATGGTTTGCATCAGCGGAACAAGCGGTTTTTTCGGATGCTGCCATAAATTCAAATCAGAGACAGTTCTTTTTTTTATGATTTTATTTTTTTTATGAACAGCGGGGACATAAATGCCGGAAATTTTCGCCAGTTCTTCTATCAGATTAATCCGGGACAAAGATTTCTTTTTAACAGCGCGAAGCGCTGCCACAATTTCTGCTACAATTTCTTCTCCCTCGCCGATAACAAAGGCGTCTATAAAATCAACAAGCGGCGCCGGATTAAAACAGCAGGGACCGCCGGCTATTATCAAAGGATGCCCTTCTTCTCGCTTGATACGTAAAAGCGGAATACCTGACAAATCCAGCATGTTCAACAAGTTGGTGTAAGAAAGCTCATATTGCAGGGAAAAACCGATAATATCAAAATCTTTAAGAGGCGTTTGGCTTTCCAGAGATGTTAAAGGCATTTTCCCTTCACGCAGTTGTTTTTCCCTGTCCGGCCAGACAGCAAAACATCTTTCGGCCGCAACATACGGAATTTCATTTAAGATGGAATATAAAATCTGCAAACCGAGATGAGACATGCCGACTTCGTAAGTGTCGGGAAAGGCCAGCAGAAAGTGGACTTCAGCTTTATCTTTACGGATGGCATTTACTTCCGCGCCGGTGTAGCGGCTGGGTTTTTCAGCGCCAAGCAAAAGTTCATCAAAATTATTGTTCATATTCTTTCCGGTTAATAACCAAGCCGCCATTCTATTCTTCTGAATCGGCGTAAATATGGGGTTGATATTTGTAAGGATTCTTTTTGATATCTTTGAGAATTGACAGCGCCATTTTTTGAGGGAAATTAACCGAGGCAAGATATTCCAAAGAATTATCTTTGAATGTGTTGATCAAGTCATCGCGGACGGAATTTTCATTTTCCTTAGGCACAAAAGACCTTTCCCGTTTATGTTCATAGGCAAGTTTATCGCCCATGACATTTTTTACCTGATTGTAATCCTGATCGTTTGCAAAATAAGATTCTTTCAAAGGAATTTTCGTTTGAAAAGAAATCTCCACTTTGACCGTATCGGCGGCTATTTGACGGGATAAATCAAAAATCTTCAAGATCAACCCGTTGCCCAGTTTTATTTCTTCAATCAGTTTCATTTTATGTTCATCTTTTAAAATTATTTGTTATTTTAACACCAGTCGTGTTTAAAGGACGACTCTGCCAACAAAGTCAGCCGGGAAGCGCGATTTGGTATTAACATTTTTATACTTGACCTGCAATACTAATCCTTCTATAAATAACATTCAAATTGATGCTTTAGTCGAAAGGCCAATAATGGTCATGGCCGTGAGCGAAGAGAAAGGGGATGTAATGAATTACTTGAAATGTGTCATTGCGAGCCGACTCTCAGGCGGCGTGGCAATCTTGTGACCAAGATTTCTCGCTTCGCTTCGAAATGACAAGAAGGTGTGTTTCTTATGAGTGATGTCAATGCCATTTTACTTTTGTCCTGTGCCGACAGCAAAGGCCTTGTCGCTAAAATTTCCGATTTTATTTTCCGTCATAACGGCAATATTGTTCATGCCGATCAATACACTTCCAAAACAGACAAGTTATTTTTTATGCGGATAGAATGGGAGCTCAATGGCTTTGCTCTTCACCGCGAGGAGATTCCGGCCGCTTTTGAACCGCTGGCGCGTCAGTTTAACATGAAATGGGATCTGCATTTTACCGATTACGTGCCGCGTGTGGCCATTTTCGTTTCCAAACACATGCATTGCCTGCACGATTTGATCCTGCGCCGTCACATGGGGGAAATGCGTGCTGATGTTGTGGCGGTGATCAGCAATCACGATGACGCGCGAGAGCTTACGGAACAGTTCGGCATGAAATATTTCCATTTTCCGGTTACCCAGAAAAACAAAAAACAACAGGAAGCTAAAGAGTTAAAGCTACTTAAGGAAATGAATATTGATCTGGTTGTCCTGGCGCGTTACATGCAGGTTCTGAGCGGGGAATTTCTTGATCATTATCCCAACAGGATAATCAATATTCATCATTCGTTTCTGCCCGCGTTTGCCGGGGGAAATCCTTATCAGCAGGCCTATGACCGCGGCGTAAAAATTATCGGCGCGACAGGCCATTATGTGACGGAGCAGCTCGATGAAGGGCCGATCATCGCGCAGGACGTGATTAAAATAAGCCACCGTGACGCTATTGCCGATATCCAGACAAAGAGCAAAGATCTGGAAAGAGTTGTGCTGGCGCGCGCGTTGCGCCTGCATCTGGAAAACAGAATACTGGTTTATGGATCAAAAACCATCGTGTTTGATTGATACCGGTTCAGCTTCGTAAAATATCAGGGAAATTATCTTATGACCGATTCCAATATATTCGTCCTTTGCCAGCCGGGCGGAGGAAAATCCTGCGGCGCGTGTTGCGGCCTTTATAATTATGTGGACAGCTCCCGCTCTTCTTTGGAATCGCGTTTGCGTTCGCGCACGGAACGTTTCTATAGGATGGTGAAAAATCCGGGCGATGTTGAACTTTACGCGAAGGAAACAAAAGCCTGCGAATATTTTTCAAGACGATATGAAGTGATTTACTGTTGCGAGTATCTCGGTTTCCTGGACAAGGAGGAGAAAAAAGTCGGCTGTCTGCTTCATCCGATGCAGAATTCCGGCATCGATATGCGGGATGTTTCGTTTTACGGACAGGAGCTTTGCGCCGGACATCTTTGCCCCAGCCATTATTTTATTCCGCAGTCGCAGTCTCAGATTCTGGTAAAAATAATTGACGATTGGTACCTTTATGGTCTTGTCCTGACGGATATTGATCTGGTCGTTCAGTATTTCCGTCTGATCGCCGACAGGGTCGGAAAAGAACTGAATCCTCAAATCTTCGACCATGAAGATTTAAAAAAAACAGCATTCGAATATTTCGGATGGAAAATCAACTGGCCGTTTCGTTCGCTGGAAACCAACAGACTGGGCAAATATTACTTTGACGGATCGCAATACATGATCAGTCATATTGACTACGCGGGATTTGGCTGGGAAGTATCGCCGCTGAACGCGATTCTTTTGAGCCTGTCCTCCTCTTTTAAGAATGCCGGAGAACTTGAAGAAGCGGAAAGACTGATTTGGTCGAATATTGAAAATTTCATTACAACGTATCAGCGCTATTATTAGTTTTTTGTTGACATTATGTAGTCACTTTGGCTAGTGTAGTTCCAATTCTAAATCAATTTTAAACGAGTTAGAGGCTTTATAATGGATAAAATATCCAAAGAAATCCTTTTCTCCCGCGACGCCATTCAAAAGCGTGTGCGAGAGCTTGCCGGTCAAATATCAATGGATTACGAGGGACGTGAATTAATTATCATCGGAATTCTTAAAGGCGCGTTTATTTTCATGGCTGATTTAATTCGCGAGGTCAACATTCCCTGTAGAGTGGATTTTACACGGCTGGCAAGTTACGGCGCGGGTTCTGACAGTTCGGGCAAAGTCGTAATGACTAAAGATATTGAGACGTCCATAAAAGGCAAAGATATCCTGATTGTGGAAGACATACTTGACACCGGCCTGACATTGCAATATCTTGTTGGATGGCTGAAGGAGAGAGATCCCCGATCGCTTAAGATTTGCGTTTTATTGGACAAACGTAAAAGAAGGAAAGTGTCTTTTGAGGCCGACTATGTTGGCTTTACCATTGATGATGGATTTGTCGTTGGTTATGGACTGGATTTCAATGAAAAGTACCGCTTTTCTCCCGATATTTATGTAATTAAGCAGTAACGAAAGAGGCGAATAAATGATCATTCAATGTAAGCAATGCCGTACAAAATTCCGTTTTGATGACGCTCTTATGCAGGGCAGCGGGGTATGGCTTCGCTGCAGCCGTTGCGGGCACGTTTATTTTCAGGAAAATCAGCTGGCCAAAAAACCGGCGGCAGATTTTGCCCCCGAACCGGAGCCTGTTATTGTTAATGAAGTTATGCCGGCCGAAGAGAGTGAGAAATTGTCCATGGAAACCCCCTCCGTTTTCTATAGAGATAAAAATGGCGCTTATCATCCTAATAAAAGCAGAGGGGAAGAAAAATATTTTTCGGAAAAGCATTTAAACGAAAAGATAGATTTCGGGATAGAGAAAGCGCCGGAAGAAATCGTCAGCAGGAAAACTGAAAAAACTGGAAAAACTGACAAACCCGTAAAAACCGAAAAGGCCGAAAAAATAAAAACAATAGAAGAGATTGAAGAGCCTGAGAAAACTGCAAAGAAAAAAAAGTCTTCATCCAAGGGTTCCGGCAGCGCATGGAAAATTGCGCTTTGGTCTATTTTGGTCATTGTCGTTATTCCCTGTGTTGTTTATTTATATGTTTTCCCGGAAATTGGCGAAGATCTTATCAATAATCTTGTCACGCAATATAATGAATATACGGGAAATGCAAAACCGGTAACTTCGGGAGCTTTTATCAACCAGATGGTGAAACTTCAGGATGTGCGTTACCGGAGGATAAATAACAATATTTTAGGGCAGGTAGGTGTGGTTGAAGGCACGGCTTTTAATCGTGCTGATTATCCTGTTTCTCGGATACTGGTAAAAGGTGAGATAATTGATGCCTATTCCGTGGTTTTGAATGAACGCACTGCCTATGCGGGAAACATTCTTACCGATGAAGAACTTACAAATTTGTCCGAAGAAGAAATTTTAACGAAACTCGCGCAGCCCCAGGGACTCAACAATTCCAACGATAAAATTCTGCCCAATGGACAGATACCTTTCATGATTGTTTTTCCCAATGAGCCGGCAGGTGTAATTAAGACGACGGTGGTGACGATTGGCGTGGAACGCCTCCTCTAGAATACTCATCCGCTTTTTGCGGCTAACTTTATTGGCTTAGCCTGCCCCGGCGCAGGCCGGGGTTGGCTTCCTCAACGTATTATTAATACGTCTCGTCGCCTCCTCCTTGCCGCCTCGTTATCCTTTAAAATCGAATGAGTATTAATCAAAGGGTTAAGAAGAATTGAGATACGAAGGAAATATATTCAGACCGTTTAGTGAAGCCAACAGCTATCTGTTGCAGTGCACTATAGGCTGTTTCCATAATCAATGCACCTTCTGCGGCATGTACAAGGACAAAAAGTACAGAGAACGCTCGCTCAAAGAAATTATGGAAGACATCGCCATGGCCAGAGATCACCACGGCGATCTGGAAAAAGTCTTTCTTTGCGATGGCGACGCGATCGCTCTGGAAACAAAAACGCTTCTGACAATCATCAACAAACTTTATCAAACGTTTCCGTCTCTACGCCATGTGGGAAGTTACGTTGGACCGCAGAGCACCTTGTCCAAATCCATGGAAGAACTCAAAGCGCTTAGAGCCGCCGGTCTGACCAAGGCTTATATCGGTGTGGAAACCGGTGATGACGACCTTCTGAAAAAAATTAAAAAAGGCGTGGGTTACGATCAGATGCTCGCAGCAGGCCGGAATCTGGTGGAAGCTGGCATCAACTTGTCGGCAATGGTATTGCTGGGGCTGGCAGGAAAAGGCGAGGCCTCGAAGCGGCACGCTCTGGCCACGGCAAAAATCTGCAATGAAATGAAACCGCAGTATCTGGCCGCTCTTACTGTAACGCCTGTTCCCGGAACCGTTTTATACCGGCAGGTGCAGAAAGGCGAGTTTGAATTACTTGATCCTTTTGAAACACTAGAAGAAATGAAACAGATATTTGAGAATATAAACGCCGATAATATGAAATTTGTCGGCACTCACGCCTCCAATTACATGTCCATTAACGGCACGCTGCAACGCGACAAAGAAAAAATGATTAAAGCGGTCGATGATGTTCTGAAAAACAGGGATGAGAGCATGCTGCGTCCGGATTATATGCGCGGACTGTAAATACTTCTTCTGTAAGAAACAAATTTTTATTTCTATCAAATATGCTATCTTTCACTCCATAATCAAAAAACCAGTGATTTTCTCTTTTAAAAAAAATAAATAGTGCTATGATATTCAATATCGGGAAAAACCCGGTAAAGGGTTGTTTATGAATAAAAGGGGCATCTTTCTGTAATTAGGGCTATAGAACGTGGACCATTAGAAAGGGGGATAAAATGAAAAACATCGTCAAAATAGTTTTGTTGTTGGTAATAATCTCTTCAATTGGCTTTTATGGTTGCTCTAACAATTCTGATCCATTAGAAAAAATAAAGTCATTATTTACCTCTAGTGCGGAAAAATCTGGTCCGTCAGACAAAGAGGTTCTGGACACTATTGAATTATGTCACGGGGCGAATGAATGTGATTGTAGTGTAGTCCAAAGGGATAAACAAGAGGAGGATGGTTCTTATCCCGTTCATGTAAGAGTGACATGCAGCGACGGGACCAAGGGTCAACAGATATACCATTGTAAGAAAGGTCAGAATGAAAATGGTAATGATGTTTGGAACTGTCCTCAAGTATCAAACTAAATGTCCATTACCGAAATATTTAGGTGCTTTTAACAATCCCGATGATTAGGAAGAAGTATTTCTAATTATTTTTATTTCTTTCTTCCTCCTCAGTTTTCAAAATATTAATTTTATGGTTACAACCAGTAATCAATATAATTCAATATCAATCAATTCAATGAAACAGGATGTATAATATGAAAAAATTGTTTTTGTTTGCCATAGCCTCAGTGTTACTGTTTTTCTCAGTGGTATCAACTTTATTCGCCGGACAACTTGAGAACGAGCTGATAATGTCGGCGATGAATGGCGACTTGAATAACGTTCGCGCCCTTATCAAAAAAGGAGCGAATATAGAAGCGAAAGATAACGGCTATACAGCATTAATGAGAGCAGCCCGTAGTGGCCATACAGATATAGTAAAGCTTTTGCTTGACGAGGGGGCAAATATAGAAACCAGACGGGACAAGGTTGGTGATACATCTCTTATGATGGCAGCTTCCAACTGTAAAACGGATACCATCCGACTCTTAATCGGCAGAGGAGCGAACGTGAATACCAAAGACAGCGAAGGCACACCGGCGATTGTGTGGGCAGCGACCTGCATAGATGCTATTCGACTTATGCTGGATAAGGGTGCTAATGTCGATGCTACGACTAGTATGAATAAAACAGCATTAATGTCTGCTGCCTTGTTTGACTCTAGTATAGATGTGGTAAGACTTTTGCTCGACCGAGGTGCTAACGTAAAGGCAAAGGATATGTACAATATGACCGCGTTGATGGCGGCATCCAGGAGTGGTAACGCTGATGCCGTAAAGCTTTTGCTCGATAAAGGGGCAGACATTAATGTTCGGGATAGTTGGAATAAAACAGCGTTAGGACAGTGCAAAGGCATGAAAGCAGATGAAATTAAAACTGCGGGAGATTTTAACATTCCCGTGAATACAAAGATGATCGAACGTTATGACAAGGTTATTAATATTCTGACTGAAGCGGGAGGAAAGGAGTAACTGCGCCCTTGGAGCACAATGAGACTTGCAAAAAATAATATTAGATTGCACCTTACCACCAGTAATCGATAAACAATTCTTTTTCATTAAGAGTGTTATATAGTAATTTTGCGGCATTCGGATAATTAGTTAGTATACATATAAACACTGTTGACTGTGAGAAGATGATGAGCAAACCAACAGAAACAGACCTTAGGGGCATGACAGTAAACGAACGTCTCTTCGCGATGGGATTACTTGATCAATGGGACGAGGCAGCCAAAACGAGAGATAGGATTAGAATGATACAGATTCTCAGTCAATGTGCCCTTTCGAAAGAGCAATGTGAGGAGACGACAGATGCTCTCTTGAAGAACCCATCAAGGTATGGTTTCTAAACAATGACGAAAAGGATCAGTCAATAATACTACTGATTCGGGAATCGGATTTTTATTTCCTTCTTCCTGAAAGTCTCAATCCCTCAGTCTTGAAAATCATTTAATCTTTCAATCGGAAAGAATCAAAAAAGTAAATAGAAATATTTATGGAAATCCCTCTTCCGAGGGATTGATTATTTTTTAATAATGCGTGCATAAAAATTATGAAAATTAAATATATATCTTTTTTGGGGAAAATGTCCGTTTGTTCATTAAGGGGAAAATATGCACGATCCTAATAAATCAGAGCTAGAAAATAATTGTAAAGAATTATTAAGTGCGTTTAAAGGTGTTTTGTCGTGGCAATGGGACAGTCGGTTTGAGGCCGTTTTGGCTGAATTTAGTGTAAACAATAAAGACAGCATTCGTGCAATCCTTGATCGATATCTCATAGATACATGGGGTAGTTCTAATATTGATAAAGCACCTCGTACCGTTAAAAAGGTCAATATTTATCTTGGTAAACTTAGGTCAGGGCAGTTTCTTTTTACCTCAGATACAACCCATACTGCTTATATATATTGTGCTTGGTGGCCGTGGGGCGATGGAAAGAATATCTCTATACGCATCGCGCCATGCTATAAGAGATTACAGGATACAGAGAAGGCTGAGAAAATCGAACGGTTTAAAAGTTGGTTTGGAATTTAAAGTATGATGGGTCGGGTCGATGTGAAAATTCATGCTAGTCTAAATGATGATATGGTTTTTCAAAATCAATATTGAATTATTATTGACAACTTCCGGAAATCCTTAAAAGGTAAATCTCAATGTATATACAATCTTTCAACCGGAAATAATCAAAAAATGCCACTTTCCAGGGATTGACATGAAAAAACATTTATATTATAAATATCCAACATCAAAGAAAACTCTTACCAAAACGGCATTTCTTCTGGCAATATTTGTTTTGGAATTAACAGTTGTGAAAGGTAAATATAAGTAAGTTCTTGTCAATATCAATTAATAAAACGAAAAATAAGAGTACAGAAAATGGCAGGAGTTAGTTTTATAACATACCGAGGAGTAAGAATACTCTACGAGGATTTTTCTTCGGTTGACAATGAAGATGAAGCATTGGCCCTCCTGAAAAAAGGCAGAGAAATAATCGACCAGCAACCTGAAAAATCAGTGCTTGCACTGCTCAATGTCAAAGATACAAAATTTAACCCGAAAGTTACCAACGCTCTGAAGGAATATGCGAAGGCAAATGTCCCTTATATCAAATTCGCGGCGGTTTACGGTATAGAAGGCTTAAAGGAAATACTCTTCAGGAGTGTCATAACCTTTACAGGAAGAAAAAACCTTGCTCTTTTTAAAACTCTTGAAGAGGCAAAAGATTTCTTAGTTGATAATAATTATAAGTAATCAATCATTTCATATTCAGGTAAACATTGCACCTTACAATTGGTAATACTCAAATATGATAAGCTCTTATTTGAATATACGACCTTTCATCTGGTGATATTCAAAAAATAGCTGAACTCCAACTTAATAAGTGGTATAATTTCTTTGGTTGAATCACTAATTCATAATAATAAAAAACAAGAAAGAAGAAGCATCAGTATAAACAGAGTAAATTGTTTTTCCAAAAAAAGAATTAATTAAAAAAGTTATGATGAAAGGAGAGTATTATGAAAAAGATTTGTATGCTCGTGTTGATTGTAATGATGATGTCTGTCGTAACGGTAGCACAGGCAGAAGCCAGGGCCGGTGGTTTACCAGAACTTACTGTCGATCCAGCCATTAAAGCGTGTGATTGTAATCTTTTTCCTGAATGCTGTGCAAAACCGGTAGTTGAACCGGCACCTGTGCCCGCTCCCGTTCCAGAACCAGCTCCTGTTCCTCCGCCGCCTCCACCTCCCGCACCAATGAAAGAAAAGGTCACAATATCGCTTAATGTGGAATTTGATACAAGCAAGGCAATTGTTAAGGATAAATATTATGACGAAATCAAAAGAGTAGCTGATTTTATGAAACAATATCCTGATTCAACAGCAGCAATTGAAGGTCATACTGATAATGTCGGCAAAGAAGCATATAATCAGAAGTTGTCTGAGAATCGCGCTAATAGTGTAAGGCAATACCTTATTGACAAATTCGGAATTGACGGATCTCGCCTAACCGCTGCCGGTTATGGACCGAATAAACCGATTGCAAGTAATGATACCGCAGAAGGACGCCAAAAGAACCGCCGAGTTGATGCTGTTCTGGAAGCAATAATGATAGTTCAATAACTTTGTAATATTTTCAAAATTTTAAAAAATCGGGAGGCATGAGTTATGAAAAAGATTATTGTCAGCATATTCCTGGTCTTTGCTCTCATCGCTGGTTACATCGGCATTGCAACCGCAGCCGGAGACGAGGGAAAGAAAACATTTTCACCTGCGCAGTTGGCGCAACAAGAGCGCATGAAGTCTTGTAACAAGGATGCCAAAGCAAAGGCACTCAAAGGTGACGAGCGCAAGGCGTTTATGAAAAGTTGTCTGTCCGGCAAGGCCGTGAGCGCCCCAGCAGTTGCGACGAAAATGACGCAGCAGGACAAGATGAAAGCTTGTAACAAAGACGCCACGGCAAAGGCACTCAAAGGTGACGAGCGTAAAAAGTTCATGAACGATTGTCTTAAAAAATAAAAAATGTTTTAGGTTTAATTTTAGAAAGGGCAGAGCCAATTGACTCTGCCCTTTCTATAGATAGTGCAAAAAGTAACCATCAGTTCTGACAACTGTTCACCACTGAATAGTTGGTGAAATAAATAATCGATTTGATTGAAATGAATAACATTGACAGGACAATGTAACCAATTTGAGGCGACAAATTCTCTCTTGACGGTATAATTACATATCTATTAAAATAATACAGCGTCAAGTGTTGTGCTGACTTTAGATTTTCTCGGATGAAGGATTGCAGAGTATTCCTGGTGTGACTTTGTTATAATCTTTGGAAGATACTACTATGACAACCCGCGAAATATCACCTAATTTTGTCCAAAATATCTGTAAAACCATCATCTTTCGACTTCTACAAAAAATTCGTGTCGGTCAGTTGACAATATGGTTTCCTGACGGGCGGGAAGAACATTTCGGCGATAGGAGTTCACCTCTATCAGCTGATATGATCATTTGCGATTACCGGTTTTTTTCTGATGTTGTTTTACGCGGTGATGTGGGACTTGGTGAATCTTTTACACAGGGTATGTGGAATACCAGAAATATTCCCGGTCTGTTTCGTTTATTCATAAAGAACCGTCGCTCATTAAAAGAAGGCTATCCCATGGCTGCCTGGCTGTTCAGTCAGAAAAACCGTTTACTTTATAATCCATTAAAAAATACACCGATCGGCAGCCGGAAAAATATTCATCAACACTACGATTTGAGCAATGATTTTTTCCAGAAATTTCTTGATCCGTCCATGCTCTATTCCTGTGGAATTTATTCTTCGGAAGAAGATTCCTGCGAAGCGGCTCAGAAAAACAAGATCAATAGCATTATCCAAAAGGCTCAAATAAAAGCAACGGATCATGTCCTTGAGATTGGCTGTGGCTGGTGCGGTTTTGCCATTGAGGCAGTTAAACAAACACAATGCCGCCTTACGGGTATTACGGTCTCAAATGCCCAATATGAGTTTGCGCTAAATCGTATAAAAAGAGATGGTCTGGAAAAAAATATTGAAATTCGCCTTGAGGATTACCGGGAAATCAAGGGGCTCTATGATAAAATTGTCTCCATTGAAATGCTGGAGGCCGTCGGCCATCGGTATTTCGGCAGGTTTTTCCAGTGTTGTGATCGCCTACTTAAACCGGGTGGATTACTCGTGATTCAGGTAATTACGATTCCCGATCAGAGCTATGAAGAATACCGTCGGAAAACGGATTGGATTAAGAAGTATATTTTTCCGGGAGGACTTCTGCCATCTGTAACTGTTCTCTGTGAGGCCGCAACAAAGCGTTCGAGTTTTATTATGGAGAGCATGAAGGATATAGGCACTAACTATGCCGCAACACTTAAAGACTGGCGGGAAAAATATCTCAGCAATATTAAATCAATATCCGCAATGGGTTTTGATAATGTTTTCCAGAAAAAGTGGGAATACTATCTGGCTATATGTGAGGCGGGCTTTGCTGAACGAGTTCTGGGCGATATACAGGTTGTCTTTCGTAAGCCGGAGTAATCGGCAGCAATAACTCTGGTTTTTTTTATTGATTACTGTAATTAAGATTATGGGGAATTCAGCTATAAAAAAGGAGAGTAAATATGCAAAACTTTTTACTATTGCTACAGGCTTTAGTAAGTTATTTGGGTGGATTACTGCTTGTCGCTATCCTTTTTGGTATTCCGTATTTAATAATCAAGGCAATCTTTTAATGGAGAGTTAGAACATGGGAGAGATGATAAAATTGACAGGGTTATGCAAGCAGAAGGACAAGAACGAACAACGATTTTTAATTTGACATTACTCTCCTTCAACCAGTAATCATCAATTTAGACGACTTCCAAATACTGAACCTTTGTAGTAAAATCGTTATGCAATTTGAACAGCAGCAGTGTGCTGATCAGACAGCATGAATGTATTCTTTAATGGTTTCCCTGCTGATTGCTCCTTCGCGCAGAATAACCGATGGATCGCAGGTAACGTCGATGATGGTGGAACCTTTTCCGCCCGGAGTATCTCCCCGATCAATGATAGCGTCGATTTTATCGCCGATTTGTTCGGCAACTTCGGAAGCTCGCGTGCATTCAGGTGCGCCGGAGAGATTTGCGCTTGTCGCGGTGAGCGGGCTTTTCAGCTTTTGAACTATTTTCAGGGCAATCGGATGGCTGGAGACACGCAGGCCGATTTTGCCGCTTCCGGCAGTCAACAGCGGCGATATTTTATTTGAAGCCTGAAAGACTATAGTCAGCGCTCCCGGCCAGAACGCGGCCATCAGTTTTTCCGCAGATTTTGGTATATCCCTGACAAGAGGATATATGTCACTTGGCTGACCGATAATCAGGGAGATGGGATTTTTAAAATCTCTGCCTTTGACGGCAAAAATTTTCTCGATGGCTTTTTCATTGGTCGCGTCTGCGCCCAGCCCGTAAAAAGTTTCTGTCGGATAGGCGATAATGCCGCCGTCCGCCAGAATATCCACCGCCCCGGCAATAATCTTTTCTTCGGAACTATCCGGATCGATTTTCAGGATTTCGGGCATATCAGGTTGGCCTGTTTTTTCTCCACATCCCTTGCCATCTTTTTGATATAGGAAGAAATCCTGGCGCTCAAATCAGCATTTTCAATGGCCAGAATACGCGCGGCATATAAAGCCGCGTTTTTGGCGCCGGCTTTGCCGATAGCCATCGTTGCTACCGGAATCCCGCCGGGCATTTGCACGGTGGAAAGCAGAGCATCAAGTCCGTTCAAGGCAGTGGCGTTAATGGGTATTCCGATGACGGGCAGGGTTGTTTGCGAGGCGATGACTCCGGCCAGATGTGCCGCCGCTCCCGCTCCAACGATAATCACTTTTACGCCGCGTCCTGCTGCGGATGTGGCAAACTTTGTTGTTCGCAGGGGAGTGCGATGCGCCGAAGTAAGAATCAGTTCATAACCAATGCCGAATTCTTCCAGCACTTTTGTTGCTTCGGTCATGACGGGTAAATCCGAATCGCTGCCCATGACCACGCTGACCAATACATTCCTTTTGGCGCTTTTTGCTTTCATGCAAACTCCTTTTTGTGTGGATAGTATTCTTGCCTTAGTTCATCCGTATTTAACGTATCAGGTCAGTATTTGCAAGATGGTTTTTAATTAGACTTGTTGACTATTCTGACCTGACCTGTTCTTGACTTGATAGATAGTGTCAAATCAAGATGTGCCTTGACAATTGTTACCTGTAAGCAAATAGATTCATGAAGCTTGGAAAACAGAGGATTACCATTTGTAAGATGTTATCCGACATCCATTTTTGATGAATGAGGAGAAAAGAAAAAACTCCGGCGACACGTAAATGATGCCGCCGGAGTTCTGAATAAAACAATTGCTTAGCAGAGATTCTCTATTTTGTTTATCATGGCCAATACCTCACAAGGGCAAAATCATTGTTGCTGCCATTGTTAGAATACCCCGCTGCCACAATCCTACCGTCAGACTGGATGCCAATAGCTGGGGCGCCAGCATCACTTCCAACAGATGTGGTTACGATGCCGCCTAAGCTAAATGTTGTATCAAGGCTCCCGTCTACGTTATACCTCACAAGGGTAAAATCATTGTTACTGCCATTGTTGGACCATCCCGCTGCCACAATCCTGCCGTCGGACTGGATGCCAAGAGAATGGGCTTGATCATCACCACTTCCAACAGGTGTGGTTACCTTGCCGCCTGTGCCAAAGGTTGTATCAAGGCTCCCGTTTGCGTTATACCTCACAAGGGTAAAATCATTGTTGCTGCCATTTGAGGAAGGTCCCGTTGCCACAATCCTACCGTCGGATTGAATGCCAAGAGCCAAGGCGCAATCATTACTACTTCCAAAATCTGTCGTCACTTTACCTCCTGTGCCAAAGGTTGTATCAAGACTCCCGTTTGCGTTATATCTCACCAGGGCAAAATCATCGTTGCTGCCATTCCAGGAACAGCCTGCTGTCACAATCCTGCCGTCAGACTGGATGCCAAGAGCATGAGCTTCATCATCTCTACTTCCAACAGGTGTGGTTACCTTGCCGCCTGTACCAAAGGTTGTATCAAGGCTCCCGTCTGTATTATATCTCACCAGGGCAAAATCATCGTCGCTGCCATTCCAGGAATAACCGGCTGTCACAATCTTACCGTCAGACTGGATGACAAGAGCATAGGCAGCATCATCACCACTTCCAACAGCTGTAGTTACTTTGCCACCCGTGCCAAAGGTTGTATCAAGAGAACCGGAAGGTGGTCCTGCCACCATTGTTTCCGGATTGTTGGGCGTAACCTGACTCCATACAGAACCATCCCACTTCCAGATGCCGCCCCCGGCAAAGGTTCCATATAATAGCGAACCCGATGCCTCTATCGCTTCCGGATCATTCGAGGTAATCTGACTCCATACAGAACCATCCCATTTCCAAATGCCACCTCCCACGAAAGAACCAAACAGGTTTGAACCTGAAACCACCATCAACTGCGGATTGTTGGGGGTGATCTGTGTCCAAGTCGTGCCATTCCACCTCCAGATACCACCTCCGGGAAAGGAGCCATACAATAGCGAACCGGTGGCTGACATCAATTGTGGATTGTTAGGTGTTACCTGACTCCAATTGCTCCCATCCCATTGCCAAATTCCGGCTCCCGCAAAGCTTCCATACAAGTTTGAACCAGAGTTCATTACCATCGAATCCGGATTGTTGGGTGTGACCTGACTCCATGCAGAACCATTCCATTTCCAGATGCCTCCTCCCGCAAAGGCTCCAAACAGGTCTGAACCTGAAGACACCATCAACTGCGGATTGTTGGATGTTGCCTGACTCCAGTTGCTTCCATCCCATTGCCAAATTCCGGCTCCCGCAAAGGAACCATACAGAGTCGTACTTGAGGCGACCATCATATCAGAACTGTTGGGTGTAACCTGGCTCCAGTTACTACTATCGAACTTCCAGATGCCTGCATCGGAAAAGTGGCCGTATAAATTATTGTCCGCAGCTGCAGTGTTGGCGCAAAGAAAACAATAGAACAGCGCAATGACGATTAATACGCATTTCTTCATAAATACGTCTCCCATTCTTTAGAATTAGTTAAATATCATAATACCTAAATTTATTATTTTTAAAAGATAAAAATATGCAGACTCATGGATTACTGATTGAAATCTTTCTTTTTAACAGAAGTTGAAGTTTTGTGGATAACAGGAGGCTATTGATTATCTCGACACTCATTGTCAGGTCAAGTTCTATTTAGGACACATAATGAGACATCTCCGAGACTCAGATATTACAAACGAAGTGCGGCAATATCTATTAGTCGTAATGAGAATCACTGAAAAGGAATGAAGTTAAGTTTGAAGCGTAGTGTAATTCCTTATGATTATTTATACAATGGAACAATGAGTTCTGATTTATCAGCCTTATTGCGAATAACAATATGTGTCGGATTTATTTTTTTAAGGATGCAACTATCAATTAGTAAATCACCCTCATGATGTATACGGCCATTTATGATTGCCAATTTTATATTGGCAATTTCGTCATAAGAATAACCGCTATATGTAAAACTTATATGTGAAGCATCGGAAACATCGGGTCCGGCTGATGGCGCCGGCGCCAGTACCGGCGCTTCAATTTTAGGAGCCTCTATGGATACAGGCTCTTCCTTTTTGTTGACATTTTGTATTTGTGAAACTGTAAATATAATTCCGGCGGCTACGATAATAATGAATAAAACTATGATATGTGCCCCATACAATTCCCATATATCTTTTATCTTGATTCGCCCGTCAGTATCATTTTGTCCGGTATCATCTTTCCGGATTAATTTGTCTGCGTTGTACTGTACTTCTTCTTTCAGTTTAAGCCCGGTTTTTCTCCGCTCTCTGCTGAAAATAAATATTATATCAGCTAATTCCGGCACGTATTCCTTTGCTAGTCTGAAGCTTCCTGAAAAAACACATATTGTGGGAACGAAGGAAATAGTTAAGGCGGTATCCATATGACCAAAGCCATACACATATCTCACATAGACGGCAACAATGTATGCTAAAGGCAGTCCCCAAAATACTATTCTGAAAAATAATCCTCTGTTTGAATATAAATATCTGTTGATGAGAAAAAAATGACCAATAGAGCCGACGACAAGACTGATCACAAAAGAAGTAACAGTGAGTCTGATTGAAAGATTAATAAAATTGATACTCAATAAATCATCCGTTATCCGGTAACTATAAGAGAAATATTCGGCATAGGCCTGACCGACCGGCGCGGATATGAATAAAAACCACAGATACTTTAGAAAATATAATAGAAGTGTGTAGGCGACCGCCGTAAAAACAATTAATAAAGCGATTACTGTAAATGAATGAAAAATCTTCCGTAAATATTTGAGGATCTTTTCCGATTTAGAATTCATGGGCAGATTATCCAGCCAAACATAATTTTTTGCGATGCAAAATTATCTTTTGTTATTCAGTCTAAAAAGCAGAAAATTATTTTTCTTTATCTTTTATTTTAATTAGAAATTCAAGAAGAATGTTGTATTAATTAGGGGAAAAAGAAAAAAAATATTACAGCAAATTATCGATTATCTTGACACTGACACTAGGGGGATCATCAACACCTTACTTTTATTCTGAAATTAATATTTTACCCAATTCCAGTTGACATACGAAACATCTCTACATATACTCCCGCCAAAATTTCTTACTGACCACCGAGGAGATAAATAGAAAATGAAAATAAATTTATACGAATTTCTGGCCGCAAACGAATATCCGGGCCGCGGCATTTGCGTAGGATTAGCTCCGGGCGGCAACAAAGCCATGATCGGCTACTTTATCATGGGACGCAGCGTCAACAGCCGCAACCGTGTATTCGATCCCATTGAAGGCGGCATTCGCACCATGGCAGCCGACCCATCCAAAATGACCGACCCGCATCTGATTATTTATAATCCCGTGCTGACACTCAAAAACACGACTATTGTGACCAACGGCGACCAGACCAATACCATCCATGATTTTATGTCCCGCAACGATTTTCCGGGATTCAATTTTGAAGCCGCTTTGAACACCCGCACTTTTGAGGACGACAAACCAAACTGGACACCGCGTATCTCCGGTGTGGTGGATATGAAAACAGGCGGCTACAAACTCAGCATTTTGAAGAGTTGCGACGGCAATGATAAAAGCGTCCAGCGTTTTACTTTCGATTATCCGGAGCCGGTGGCTGGAGAGGGACACTTTGTCAGCACTTACAAATGCAACGGCACGCCGATTCCCAGTTTTGAAGGCGAGCCTCTGCGCGTGACTGTCGATGAAGACGATCCCGGCAAATTTGCCGCGAAACTCTGGAAAGCACTCAACGAAGACAACAAGGTGAGTCTGTTTGTGCGCGCCATTGATCTGGTGACGCAGACCTGCAAAGACGTCATCATCAACAAATATAAAGTAGTGGAGGGATAATCGATGAACGAAATACAACTAAAATACGGCTGCAACCCCAATCAGAAGCCGGCGAGAATATTTATGGCGGACGGCGGCAATCTGCCGGTCGAAGTATTAAACGGCAAACCGGGATACATCAATTTTCTGGACGCGTTTAACAGCTGGCAACTCGTGAAAGAACTCAAGGAAAATACCGGCATGGTGGCCGCAGCCTCTTTCAAACATGTCTCTCCCGCCGGAGCCGCGCTGGGCTATCCCCTGAACAGAGTTTTGAAAAAAATGTATCACATCGATCCGAAGATGAAACTTTCCCCGCTCGCCTGCGCTTACGCCCGCGCCCGCGGCGCCGACCGCATGAGCAGCTTCGGCGACTGGATCGCGCTTTCCGACGTGTGCGATGTCCCCACGGCGAAGATCATCAAGAATGAAGTCACCGACGGCATCATTGCACCGGGCTACAAACCCGAAGCTCTGGAAATCCTGAAATCCAAAAAGGGCGGTAACTACAACGTCGTTAAAATAGACGCGAACTACATGCCTGTTTCCCTGGAACACAAGCAGGTTTATGGCATTACCTTCGAGCAGGGACGCAATGAATTGAAGATCGACAATGGCATGCTGGAAAACATCGTCACCGAAAATAAGACGTTCACTGAAGAGCAGAAACGCGACCTCGTGCTCGCATTGATCACACTGAAATACACGCAGTCCAACAGCGTGTGCTATGTGCAGGACGGACAGGTCATCGGCGTAGGCGCCGGACAGCAGAGCCGTATCCACTGCACCCGCCTTGCCGGACAGAAAGCCGACCTCTGGCAGCTGCGCCATATGCCCAAAGTACTGAATCTGCCGTTCCGTGAGGATGTTGCCAAACCCAACCGCGACAACGCCATCGATGTTTATCTGGGCGAGACACCGGAAGATGTGATCGGCGATAACGTCTGGGCGGAAACGTTTACAACTCAGCCCAAACCCCTGACCAAGTCTCAAAAACAAAAATGGCTGAGTAAAGTTACGGGTGTGTGTTTGGGCAGCGACGCGTTCTTCCCCTTCGGTGACAACATCGAGCGCGCACACCGCAGTGGCGTGACGGCCATTGTCGAGGCCGGCGGTTCCATCCGCGACCAGCAGGTCATTGATACCTGCAACAAATACGGAATTGTGATGGCGTTTTGCGGCCTGCGCCTGTTCCATCATTAATTCCATGCCAATTCAAGTGCTACCTTTGTTGGCTGCGTCGTCGGCCGGGATCGTCGGCGTCCTCAACGTATTAGTAATACGCCTCCGGCGCCTCCTCCTTGCCGCCGCGGTATCATCATTGAATTGGAAATGGAATTACAATGCATGATGTCATTCCCGCATGATTCCAGCGGGAATCCAGAGAAATAAAAAACAAATTGGCTAAGATAAAAACACGGGCGAGTCCGAAAAGACTCGCCCCAATATTATGGGCTATAATAAAAATATTGCCTAACAATTTTCCAATATCTATGCGATTGTTAGACAAGTATATGGTGTTTGTTATAATTTTCAAACTTTCAAATTATAACATTTAATTGTCCTAATGAATGATACGAAATATAATTAAAAACTATATCCCTTGAATTCCTAAGATGTATGCAAAAAGTATATGCAATACTTGATCAAAATTATCTTCGTAAGATTGATTCAGAGTTCTTTAGAAACAATCCTAGCACGATGCTCATTATTCCAGATTCTGGACTAATGGAAATGTGTAAATCTGATTCTTGGAAAGAAATAATGTTTCACTCATTGAAGGGACTTTCCGATAATCCAAACAAATGTAATACTACAATAGGTATAGGACAAGCATTCCGTTATGAGATTAAAAATAGACATTCAATTGATGGAAAATGGTTTAACAAAGAATTGACACAATTGTTACGTAAACTTCTTATAGAAATATCACAGTCGAAAGATGGTGAAGTTGTAAAAAGAATGGGAAAGGACATGATAAGCATTCAGGATAAGCTAAAAAATGACGAATTAAATGATACTATAAACAGAAAAATGCTTGGTAACCAGATTAATATCATTAAAGAGATGATTTCTTCCGAAAATTTAAAAGCACTTCGAGCAAAGAAAATCCCTCTTCAAGTAAAACTTGATACTATTAAGGAATGTGCTCCGCGTTTCTTAGGAGAGAGTCTTTACCAAGCTGGTTTTCCAAAAAACAAAATTGGGAATTTTCTAAAACAAAAACCAGCACTCCTCAGGTGGACATATTTACGTATTTGGTATGAATTGGATTGGATTGAAAAGGGTGGATTTGAAACTTCTAAAACAATTACCAATGATTACATTGATCAAGACTATATTTTAACTGCGACTTTCTTTGATAAATTTTTAAGCGATGATCAAAAAGCAATTGATGCTTACAATGCAATATCTAAGATAATTAACACTCAAAGTTTCATGGTAGTTCCAAGGACATAACTCTTAATTATAGACGGACTGAAGGCAACAAGGGCGTTCTCTATGCAGAATATCTGAATCCTATTCCATTTTAAATCAATGTGGAATCAGAGAACCTCTTTAACTCTGCCCACAATCCCGCCTTCCAGGCGCACCTTGATGCCGTGTGGATGGGTGGCTGACTTCGTGAGAATGTCTCGCACGACACCTTCTGTGAGCGTGCCTGTGCTTTGGTCCTGCTTCTGCACAACCTTGACACGTGAACCCACTTTGATATCAGCGCGGTTATTTCCAAACATGGAGTCTGTCCTTTAAAAATATATTTTGATTACCTATCATGTTTGATTAAATAATCCAATCCAGCCTTTATACCTTAAAAGGCTCAAGCAAAAGACGGATATCACAAGATTGATAGGATCATTCTATCAATCTTCGACATAGGCAATTTTTTTAAATCGGTGAGCGATACCCATTGCCAGTTCTGGCATCCAAGCGTTTTGGGAATGCCTTTCAGCAAGCGGCATTCGTATGCGTGAAGCGTAATACGGAAGTGTGTGTAGGTATGATTGACCGAGGCCAGATGTTTTCCTGGCCGAATGGCAATGCCCAGTTCTTCTTTTACGCTGTGTCTCAAACTTTTTTCCGTGTCTTCACCTGCTTTAATAAAGCCGCCGGGCAGTTTCCACAAAGAGGCGAGCAAGCCGGATGAAGGCCGCTGAACAACCAGCAACATGCCCTTTGAATCACGGATGACGGCTGCTGCCGCAAGCCTTCGAGGGATTGCTGGTGCCTTCCGGATTATCGAAAGAACGTTTTGTAAATTTTTGATTCGAACCTGACAAAGGTTGGCAACGGGGCAACAGGTGCAGTCGGGATTTTTTGGTTTGCAGATCGTTGCTCCCAGATCCATCAGGGCCTGATTGAAATCACCGGGATGTCTGATGGGAATCAGTGAAGCGGCGAGTTTCTGCAATTGCTTTTGTTCATGTGCATTGTCAATAGGTTTTCGGATGGCAAAGAGACGGCATAAAATCCGGCGGACATTGCCGTCCACGGCGGGAAGTGCCTGCCCGTAGGCAATGCTTAAGATTGCACCTGCTGTGTAAAGACCTATGCCCGGCAGTGTTTTTATTTCTTCCGGATTATCGGGAATCCGGCCGCTGAACTTTTTTACAATTACCTTGGATGCAGCGTGAATGTTTCTTGCGCGTGAATAGTAACCCAGATTTTCCCAGGCCTTGAGCACATCCTGCAAGGGCGCGCGAGCAAGTGATGAAACAGTGGGAAAAGCTTTCAGGAAACGATGATAGTAAGGAATCACCGTATCAACCTGAGTTTGCTGGAGCATGATCTCCGAAACCCAGATACGGTAAGGATCGCAAGTTTTGCGCCAGGGAAGGGAGCGTTGATTGTGCCTGTACCATTTCAACAATTGGCGGCTCAAAAGATTTTTGATTTCATCGGCATCCTTCATCATGGCGGTTTTATAACCTATAGATTGCAATATCTCAATGTATTAAACATGCTGTCTCTTTTCTAAATCTTCAGCCCTTTTTATCTTGACATATCAGGCCGTAATCTCTACTCTCTCTTCTAAGTGAAATACAAAAGGAGTTCAAAATGGGAAATGAATTAAAGGCGGTTATTGAAACAACTAAAGGAACAATTAATTTAAAACTTTTTGCCGACAAGGCTCCTGTTACCGTGGGTAATTTTGTCAATTTGGCAAGGCGCGGATATTACGATGGTCTGAAATTCCACAGAGTAATTGATAATTTCATGATTCAGGGCGGATGTCCTTTCGGTGACGGACGCGGCGGCCCCGGTTACAAATTTCAGGATGAATTTGTCAAAGAACTGCGCCACAGCAAGCCCGGCATTCTTTCGATGGCCAACGCCGGACCGCAGACCAACGGCAGCCAGTTTTTTATTACTCATGTGGATACGCCCTGGCTGGACGGAAAGCACACGGTATTCGGGGAAGTTGTCAGTGCCGCCGATCAGACCGTTGTCAATAAAATTGCGCAGGGAGATAAAATCGTCTCTGTAAAAATCGAAGGCGACTTCACAGAGCTTATGGAAAAAAATAAGACGGTGGTGGAAAAATGGAATGCTGTTTTGGATGCAAATTTCCCGAAATTAGCCAAAGCGCCGAAAAGCTGAAATATCAAGAACCTGTTAAACAGAGAGGTGGAGCAACAGAGTAAATGTAAACGGCATGTTTCTGCCATCAAGTTTTCGCAGTGACCAAAAATAAAAAGGGGGGCATTCAAATGGATTTAATGACTTTGGTAAAAGAAGTACTTGCCGATTTAACGAATGGAGTATTTTCGGCCAGACTGCTGATTGTCATATGGATGGGCGGTCTGGTCGTCGCGGGATTGGCTTTATCGGTTGGCGGAAAACTTGCGGGACAAATGTCGAACTGGGGCCACATCCAGGGGTGGCAAAATGAAATCGCGACCTGGAATCTCACAATGATACTTGTGCTGGGTGGCATACTTTTGAGCGGTAAGGGAAATGAAGCATATGCACTTCCCGGTCTTGTTGTTATGGCTTTCTGTTTCTCGGTAAATCACATTATTTCGATGATTAAAAGTAAATCAGCGCCTCTCACCCACCTTGCAGCCACGCTTGCCAACATCGGAGGAATTCTACTGACGGTTATCTATTATTTCTGGGGAAAATGATGATGAGTTCAATGCGGAATCGCTAAGATAAAATTTTGATTAAAAGAGAGTAGGGGGCGTTTTGAGAAAGATAAAAGAAACTCCTGAAAACATGGTGGAAAAGGACGGAACGATAAACTTCGGAACATTCCGTACGCCTTTTCGTAATGCGAATATTCTTGACGCGCCGCTGTATTCTCCCTCACATAAAGTTCCCGCTTTCTGGAAAAAATTCCGTCTCAAGGAATGGCAGCATTTCGGCATTATTACTCCCACTCATTATTTCGGGATGGTTATTTTTGATGCCAAGTTCATGGGCGTCTCTTTTTTCTATGCCTATGACAGAATTGAAAATAAACGTTTTGAACACAGCATGCAGGGCGCGTCGCGCGTTGCCGCACAGGTCGACGATGATTGCTGTGAATTCAAAAAAAGCGGCTACCATCTGCGTTTTGAAAACCGGCTCAAAGAAGGTTTCCACAAAATCATCATAAATATTGAAGGCAAAAAAAATCTGCCGGCTGTCAAAGGCGAAGTGAAAGTTTTCGAAGACTTAAAAACCATCGAACCGCTTGTTCAGGTCTCGCCTGTCACGCAATTCAGACCTTTTTACACGCATAAGGCAGCCATGCCTGCGGAGGGAACCATTAAACTGGGAACCAAAGAAATTGTAATGAATCAAAAACAGGATATCGCTTTGATCGATGAGCAAAAAACATATTATCCTTATACCAGTTTCTGGAAATGGGCGACAGCCGCAGGATACAACGAATACGGAGAGCTTCTGGCATTCAATCTTTGTCAGAACATGATAACCGATGATGAGGATTTCAATGAAAACTGCATGTGGGTTGACGGAAAAATCTTTTGTCTGAAAGCGGCGCGCTTTAAATTTGAGAAAGACAATGTTTTGCATCCCTGGGAAGTCAAAACAACAGACGGATATCTGGATTTGTTATTTACTCCGTCCGGTGAGAGAGCGGAAAAGATTAATGCCGGCTTTATTGTTTCCGACTTTCATCAGCCATTCGGAATGTACAACGGCAGATTCAAGGACGAAAATAACAGAATATATCCGCTTGCCAATTTATTCGGCCTGGCCGAACATCACGTTACACGTTATTGATTAAATATTCTGACCGTTACACTGCTTACTATCAAGTGTAGTCCGTCTTTATTTTTGGCAGGAGCAACGGCTAATTATAAATCAAAGATGATATTGAGGCGGCTAGGCTTAAGGCGACGAGGCGTATTATACATACGTTGAGGAAGCCGACAACGACGCCAACAAAAATAGCGCTTTGATTTATAATTAGTATCAGATCAGCTGGTCTTCCGGGTCAAGAATCGTGCGACTTTTAAAACAAGAATGCGCGGGGCGAACCTGATTGAAAACACGGAAATTTTGTTTTCCAACCCTGGAATGACAATGCTCTTGCCCTTCATCAGACCTTTATAAGCAACCTCGGCTACAGTTTTGGCATCGAGCAGACGCACCTTGTTCAACCGGATATTTTCCGCGCCGGCCCTCGAATGCCACTGAGTGGCAGTTGTACCGGGACACAGACAGGTTACGCTTATACCTGTTGATCTCAATTCTTCTCTAAGCGCCTCGGAAAAAAACAGCACAAAAGCCTTGCTGGCATTATACAATGCAAAGTCAGGACTGGGTGTGAACGCGGCGATGGAGGCCACGTTCATGATTCTGCCGGATTTGCGCTTAATCATTCCGGGTAAAAACAACCATGTTAATTTTGTCAGGCTCAGCAGATTTACCTGTAAAAGATGCATGTTTGTATTCATGTCGGACTTTACAAATTCACCGCAAAGTCCCAGTCCGGCGTTGTTGACCAGCACATCGACGGATATACCGGCCGCTTTGACTTCGTCAAAAATCTCCTGCGCGGATTCGGGCAGCGACAGATCTTTAGCGATTACCCGTGTATTGATGCCGAAACTTTTTTTAACTTCTTCAGCGAGTTTGTCCATTTTCTGCTTGTTGCGCGCTACAAGCACACAATCATAACGGTCTTTCGCGAATAATTTAACCAGTTCATATCCGATGCCTTCGGAAGCGCCGGTGATAAGAGCGGTCTTTGCCATAGATTTTTTCTCCTTTATGATATTAAGCGATTCAGGTTCGTATAAAAGGCCTATTTATTGCCGACCCATGTTACTTTGTAATCCAGTTTGTCGGCCGTACCTCCCATACGGGGATCTTTCATAGTCCAGATGCCATTCAACCCTTTTTCCTTTGCCGTTAATTCAAAATGACACATGGCGATACCGATATCCACAAGCTGCAGATCAGATCTTGCAGTAAGCTGTTGGAACTGTTTTAATGCCGGTGTGCGTTTTATATAAAAATGATAGATGTCCGCGTTGGGTTCCTTTATAACCCGCCAGGGCTGTAAATTGTTGGCTGAAGGCGCCAGACGAAGCATTTCGAGGGGGGTGGTATAGTCTCCGGCGTCATCAGGGGTAAGAGGCTTGTCGTTTTGGAAAAATAACATGCTCCATAGTTTCCGCTTATCCGCTCCGGAAAAAGAGCGGATCATGGAATCCATTGTGGAAAGTCTGGGTATCGCGTAACCGACCGGTGAGACCGCCGGCAGAGTTTCATTATCCTTTAAAGCGATCTTTTGCGAGAATCCGCTTGAGTTGAATGTTCCTCCCAGCCAGCAAGAGCCGAGTCCCAGCGCGGTTGCCATCAGGATATTCTTTTGCATCATGTAGCCGAAGTCTTCCAGACAGTATGGGGTATTTTCAACCGCGCCGATGATAAAGCTCGTGGGATTTTTTATGATTCCGTAGGTAATAAGCCCGCGCAGGGCTTCACGATCTTGCGGTGTTGCTGTTATAAAGATAAAACGAGCTTTTGTTCCCAGCGGCCCGATGGTGTTGGCTGAAAGGAATTTTCTCAATGCCTCTTTTTTATCTTCTTCAATCGGCGTATCCAGATAGCTTCGGATGGATTTACGCTGCCGGATAATATCGGTGACCGGTTTATTGAACAGCATAGTCCTCCTTTGTTACATTTTCGATTTCTTTGATATTTCAATATAACATTTTTAAAACAAAATGCTATTTTATAAATTTAATCAGGCAGACCATTTGTCGCTGATTAATTTTTCTCCCAAGGCAACTCCCGGGCGTTCAATATATTTATGGGATATAAGCGATATAACCGTGAGCGGAATAAGTGTAATCAACAATGATACTAGGAATCCTGAAATATCTGCCGAAAAATGAGTATAACACAAGTGATAAATTGGGATAAAAGTAAAAATGATGATCGGATGGAAAAGGTACAAAGAATAACTGGCTTTGCCCAACCAAACCGTTTTCGCATTGACAAGAAAATTAAAAGGTTTCAATCCCATGCCCAGTATAAGCAATGAAAAAGACATGCCATACAGGATATGCATTCCCCAGAAGATGTTTTGCATATATTCTGTAAGTAAGAAGGCATAAATAAATATAAAAGATGCGATCAACAGATACCCGGTCATGTGTCGTGTCTGCTGGTTCATTTTTATAAGGTAATCGAAAAATAAACGATAGGTGACAACGCCGCAAACAAACACAGGCAGATTTTGAAGAAATCCGAAAGCCCATACATAGCCCATTTGATTTGCGGTCAGATATCCTGTTGCTTCACCATAATTGATTACAAAAAATGACCATCCCCGTGCAATCAATATGGACACTGCCAGCAGTGTCAGCGCCGAGGGCAAATTACGAACGTATCTGTGTATTAAAGGGAACAACAGATACATCAACACGATTACACCGATGGTCCAACTTGCCCACACAAAACCGGTTATACAGGCCGGTATCAAGTTGAACAGAAGAGAAGCATTGACAAGAACTTCGGAAACAGGATGTAGAACACCAAAAACAGCGGCGTCGCGAATCCAGTATATTAACATCATAAAGTAAAACAGGGGAACAATTTTGAAGAAACGCCGGGTAAAGAACCGGTATATCAGCATAGTCTCACCCGCGCGCGTGTCCATGGAATAGGATAGAGAAAAGCCGCTCAAAACAAAAAAGAGACTGACACCTTCGTCGCCTCCATTGACTATGAATGGTTTAATCCAGTCAGGAATCGCAAGATTTGGCTGCGGAATCGTTATCAGGTGACTGATGATCACATAGAGTATAGCGAAACAACGCAGGGAATCAACAAAATTCAGGCGTATAAATGGATTAACATATTCTTTTTTGATCGGGTGGCTGGACATCAGACACTCCTGAAGAACCGCTTCTACCGATTAAAGGTGTCAATAAGTGCTTTTATAAATAATCTTTTCTTATGCTTTTCATGTGATCAATGCGTTTCTGGATAAGAGCGTCCGTGCCGATATCCTCACGGTAGGCGACAGGGCCTTTGACGGCTTTCACCCCTTCTTCGGCGATCTTACGGGCTTCGACTAATGTGTCCGCAATGCCTACAATGCCAATGGCGCGCGAAGAACTTAGGTATAAACCATCGTCTCTCTGATCCACGGATGAATAGTAAAGGCGCGCTGTTCCCACATCGCCCACTTCGATCTTCGCGTGTGATGATGTGGCATCGGGATGATCAGCGGGCAGGCCGTAACCTTTTGGCACGACATATTTGCAAATGGTCGCTTTGTGTTCGAATTCAACCTTTAGTTTATCCAGTGTTCCGGCTATGATGTGCCGGCAGACTTCCACGAAGTCTGTTTTTAAAAGCGGCAGAATATTCATGGCTTCCGGATCGCCGAACCGCGCGTTGTATTCCAGAAGTTTTACACCATCTTTAGTGGCGATAAATCCGCCGTACATGACGCCTTTGTAAGGATGACCGGTTTCTTTTAAGAGCGCCGCCGCGACTTGGCGGGTGATTTCCAGACCGTCCTGCAGGTCCTGCGGTCTTAAAAAAGGCATGGAATGATCAGTTAGTGAATACGAACCCATGCCTCCCGTGTTTGGTCCCTTGTCTCCGTAAAATCGTCTTTTGTGGTCCTGCACCAGCGGTGTGCCGACGACAGTTTTTCCGTCGCAGAGGCATTGCAGTGAGAATTCCTCGCCGTCGAATTTTTCCTCGACAATCAGCGAAGAGCCGTCTGCCAGTATTTGTTTGCACAGCTCTAAAGCTTCTTCTTTTGTTGTGAAGTGATCGCCCTGCACCAGCACGCCCTTGCCGCCAGTCAGGCCATCCGGCTTGAGAACGATGCCTTCAAGTTCTAGTAGAAAAGCTTCAACGCCGTCGATTGCTTTAAATACCCGGAAGCGCGGATTGCCGGGAATATTGTATTTGCTGACAAGATTTCTGGTAAAAGATTTGGAAGTTTCCAGTCTGGCCAGGCTTTTTGTCGGACCGACGGATGGAATATTTATTTCAGAAAGAGCATCCACGACACCGTTATTGAGCGGATCTTCAGGTCCGATGACGGCAAACTCTATTTTGTTTTCCGAGGCAAATTCCTTGATGGCTTTAAGATCGGCATAACCGCCCAGCATTGTTTTTGCTGAAAGAGAGGCAATGCCCGGATTGTTTGATTTCATAAAAGAGAATAACCAGGGTTTTTGTTCAGAACGTGAAATCGCTTCGGCCAGCGCGTGTTCGCGCGCGCCGTTTCCTATGAGTAGAATGTTGGGCATGGACAGAATCTCCTGTTTGGGTTTTTCAAAAAGCGTCTGACTATATAAAAAGAATAATTATTGAAGTCAATGAAATAATCAATGAGGCTGCTGAAAAATACTCCCGGCATACGCATGGCAGGCATCTGCGGAGTGTATCCAGCGAATGCCGGATGCGCTTCTTCAGTCCTCATGGCTTGCGCGCATCTGAGCATTTTTGAACAGCCTGATAAGAGATTTTTTAAACATCCCTAATAGTTTCTTTTTTTCTCATTACATGATAATTATATACATAAATAAAAACAACGAGGTGGCGGGTAATTGGGTTGGAATTCTGATATTGTTGTTCTGGTTATTCTTTTTATGCTTTCGGGTTTTTTTTCGTCGGCGGAAGCGGCTCTGCTTTCGCTGAGAGACTTACACCTGCATAAAATGAAGAGGGACAACTATCCGTTTTTTGACTATGTCGTCAAGTTGCTCTCCAACCAGCGGCGTCTGCTTATTACGATAGTCACCAGCAACGAGGCCGTCAACGTAAGCATTTCCATTCTGGCGGCTTCCTTTTTCATTGGGCTTTTAGGGATCAAAGGGCAATTGGTTTCCATTATTTTTACAACTGTTGTTTTGTTGCTTGTCGGCGAGGCCATTCCCAAAACGTTCGGCGTAACCTATCCAATGCAGATTTCCACGATAGTTTCTGCGCCGCTGATGGCGATATCCCGTCTGGAGTATCCGATAGTCGCTTCGCTGGAAAAAATTTCCGGGCTCTTTCTGAATCGCTATGGCGAGGATAAATCCATCGAGTCGGAAGTCCTGATGGAGGAAGAATTCAAAACACTAGTTGACGCCGGCAGTTTGGAAGGCGTGGTGAATGAAGCGCAAAAAGAATTGATTACGAAAATATTTGAGCTGGGCGACAGGCCCGTAACGGACATCATGGCGCCCCGCGTGGACATGTTTTGTCTGCCGCTGGATATGCCGGTTGAAGAAATGCTGCAATCCATTGCCGCGGCCAGACAGGAGCGTGTGCCCGTCTACAGTGAGGATAAAGACGATATTATCGGCATTTTATTCGCGCGTGACCTGCTCAATAATGTCTGGCGCGGCAAGACGCAGGAAAGCATCCAGAATCTTCTGGTCAAGCCGTATTTCGTGCCTGAACAAAAAACGATTAACGGACTTTTGCATGATTTCCAGAAAAACTTTCTGCAGATCGCCGTTGTGGTTGATGAATACGGCGGAGTTTCCGGAATGATTACCCTCGAACATATTTTGGAACATCTTTTTGAAGAGACCAACGGCGACGATGAATCGGTTTGTGAAGGCTGTGAGAAAATCGACGAGCAGACTGTTATCGTTCCGGGGAATATACCGGTCGAACAGTGCAATAAACTTCTCGAAGCTGAATTGCCGGAGGATGAGTTCGATACCATCGGAGGATTTGTTCTGCACCTTTTTGGAAAGATGCCGGAAAAAGGAGCGGAAGTACGATCGGATGGATATGTGTTTTCTGTTCATGATGTCGGCAAAACAAGAATCCTGAAAGTGAAAATAACCAGGGAAGAACCCGAGGAGCGGAAAGACGAATGAATTTCTATTTAATCATCGCGGTCATATTGTTTTGTCTTGTTCTGGAGATGCTTTACTCCGGCGGCGAGGTGGCACTGTTCGCGTCCGACATCAATAGACTCAAGAACCGCGCGCATCAAGGATCACAGGCAGCCGAACGGGCGGTTAAGCTCAAAGAGAGGCCGGAGTGGTTTATTTCCACCGCGCTTGTGGGAACAAATCTCACGATTATCATAGCGTCAACGCTGGCCACAGGCCTGCTGATATCTCTTTACGGTCCTGCGCGGGGTGAACAAATTGCCTTTATGATTATGATACCTACTCTCTTTTTAATGATTATTGCCCGCAGTGTGTTTTTGAATTACGCGGAAGCAATGGCCGTGAGAGTCGCCTGGTTTATACGGTTTTCCTCCATACTTTTTTATCCGGTTGCTTTTGTGATAGCGGCCGTGTCCAGGGGGACGGTTCATCTTTCTTCCGATAATAAAATCGGCGAGACTTCCCATATCACCAAGGACGGGCTCAAATATATTCTGGGCGAAAAAACAAAGGGCGGCGATATTCTGACCAGAGAAAAGGAAATGGTTAGTCGCGTATTTGATTTTTCCGAGCATACGGCGGTTAAAGTCATGGTACCCATTTCCGCGCTGACGGCGCTTCCCGCCTCCATGAAAATTTCCGAGGCCGTGGCTGTTGTGGCCGATAAAAAATACATGCGCATTCCCGTGTACGAAGACACGGTTTACAATATTGTCGGAATTTTGCACTACTTCGATTTGTTTGAAATGCTGCTCAAGGGCAGACATGCTGCAAATGGTGTAGGCGAAGCGACGGTTGCTTCCTGCATGCGCAAGGATGTGTTTTACGTTCCGGAAACGAAAAAAGTCAGTGAACTGCTTGCGGCAATGCGGAAAAAGGACGAACAGATGGCCGTGGTCGTGGATGAATACGGAGGCGCCATCGGCGTTGTTACCATTGAGGATATCGGGGAGGAAATCGTCGGGACTATTGACGAGTATGTGGCGGGAGAAAAACTCTATAGGATTATTGCCGCCGGACGTTATCTGGTATCGGGACGATTGGAAATGGGCTCCTTGCGAAAATTGATTAAAGTAAAATTCCCTGAGGGAAACTATGAAACCATCGGCGGATTTCTGATGCAGCAAATGGGAAGGATTCCCAAAATTAAGGAAAGATATCAGTACGGCGGAGTTACATTTATTATTGAAAATGCGGATCAGAAATCGATTAAGGAAGTGATGGTGATAGCGCCGGCGCAGTAAATGGGCTGTTGAAAAACGCCCCCGGCATACGCCGGGCAAGCATCTGCGGAGTGTATCCGGCGAATGCCGGATGCGCCTCCTCATTTGTAGATTGCGCGCCTAGCATTTGGGCATTCCGTATCAAGTACGGGACAAGCTTTTGAACAGCCCCCAAAAAGGAGGATAGCATAGTGAAAAAATCATTGAACAGAAATTTCCTCAATATTATTTTAGATAAATTTTTACTCATAGTTACTGCGATACTCGTTGGGGCAGCAATAGTTGGCGGATTTGCTTTGCTAGACCATTATCATGTTTCGACGGGCTGGTCATTTTTTGTTTACCTGAGTATTTTATATGTCATCCTCGTGACAAAATTTTGTCTCCCTTCCCTTAAGAGGTCAAAAAATAAAAAATTAAGTTTCATGCTGCTCATGACGATTGTAATATTTGAAATCGCAGTAGTATTTTTAATATGTTACTTTGATATTTTGCCATTGTGGGAAAAAGGTCTCATAATGATTACAGTTGTTTTGACTGTTCCATTAATCATTACGGTGATACTATTTGATATATTATTGAAGTGTCTTAAAATATAACATTTCATTGGCAAAGACATTCGAATGAAACAATAAACAAATTATAGAAAGGTTTTGATAAAGTGAAGGAAAAGAAATTTTGTGCGTTGATACTGGCGGCGGGGAAGGGCACCCGCATGAAATCGGATTTGGCTAAGGTTCTGCATGAATTGAATGGCAAGCCTCTTCTTCATTATTCAATCGTTGCGGCAAAAGAAGTCGGAGCGGAAAAGATAGTAGCGGTTATCGGTCATCAGGCGGATATAGTCAGAGAAAAATTTGCCGATAGTGGTTGCATTTTTGTCGAGCAGAATCCGCAGTTGGGGACAGGACATGCCGTTTTGCAGGCGAAAAATGTGCTTGCTGATTATAATGGGCTTACCGTGATTCTTTGCGGCGATGTTCCTCTGCTTAAAGCCTCGACGATAAAATCGCTGATTGATAATCATCTTGCTCACAGCGCTGTTGTTTCGGTGCTGACAACCATTCCACCCCCGCCTCATGCCTACGGCCGCATCGTCAAGGATGACAAGGGCAATGTTCTGAAAATAGTCGAGCATAAGGATGCCACAGAAGAAGAGAAAAAAATCGGGGAAATAAATACAGGCATTTACTGTGTGGATACAAAATTCTTATTTTCCGCATTGGAAAAAATTACAGACAATAATCAGCAGCGCGAATATTATCTAACCGACATCGTCGAGATAGCCTGCTGTGAAGGTCAGAAAGTTAAATCATTTATCGCTTCTGATTACGTTGAAGTTATGGGAATCAACACAGTGGAAGAACTTGCCCGCGCGGAAAAATATCTTCAAGACAGCGGAAAATATTCTGTTTAATTTCTTTTTATCCTGATATTAATGCTCCGACAATTAAAGGTTTAAATGCGGGCAATTTATATTACCTTATGTGCTTTGCATGTCCCCCGCTGGCGGGGGATAAAGGGGGTGAAAGAGAGAAAAGCAAAGGATCGGATGTTGGATATCCACCTCCGTCACTACGTGACACCTCCGCCAGCGGAGGATATAGAATTCAGAATATTTTAACCGATAAGGAATTAGTTGATTTGAACAAAATAGATAATATTTTTCAAACAGCCGGAAAAAATGGAGCCTTGCTTGCGCCGCTGGCGGGAATTTCCAATCTACCATTCCGATTGATTGCGCGTGCTCAGGGCTGTTCGTTGGCTTACACGGAAATGATCAGTTCCAACGGCCTCATCCGCAAAACAGCAAAAACTTATGAATATCTGAAAACCAACGCCCACGACCGCCCGCTGGGCGCGCAGATTTTCGGTGCTGATCCTAAAATAATGGCCGAGGCCGCCCGCATCGTTGCAAATTGCGGTGTTGATTTGATTGATATCAACATGGGCTGTCCGGTGAAAAAGGTGATTAAGACGGGCGCCGGCGCAGTCTTAATGAAAGATTCTGATCTTGTTGCCCGCATAGTTGAGGCTGTAAAGAAAGCGGTGAAAATTCCGGTCACTGTAAAGATTCGTTCCGGCTGGAACCGCGGTTCAATTAACGCGGTGGAAATAGCGAAGATCGTGGAAGATTGCGGAGCGGACGCAATTACCGTTCACGCCCGCACCGCCGATCAGGGTTACGGTGGTCATGCCGACTGGAAAATTATCGCCGCAGTCAAAAAAGCTGTGAAAATTCCAGTTATTGGCAACGGCGATATCCGGCAGCCGCCAGACGCGGTCAAAATGCTTGCTGAAACTGACTGCGATGCTGTGATGGTTGGTCGCGGCGCGTTAGGCAACCCTTGGGTTTTTAAGGGCATTGTTCAGGCAATCGGCGGTAAAAATATTGACTATCTTCCGTCATTAAAAGAACGGCGGGAAATGATTGAGAATCATTGGAAAATGGAAGCTGAATTTCTAAGTATAAAGCTGGCCGGTAAAAGTTTCCGTAAGCATATTCTCTGGTATACCAAGGGTTTAGAAAATTCACACCATTTTAGAGAACTGGCCGGAAAGTTAAAAGACGAAGAAAGTATGCTGCGAGAGTTGAATGAATATTTCCGGTTTCTGGAGGAGGCTAAAAGTTAAAATAATGCCTTGACATTAATGCCATAAATTGGCATAAAATAAGGAAAAAGAAACTATGGAAAATCACACTTTATTTAATGAAGGAAGGATGAATTCTATCGTGGAACTGGAAAAATTTGCGAAACTGGAAGATAAAATTAAAGTTATTGTTGGTGAAAAAGTTTCTTTGAAAAAACAAATTCAGACATTGGAGGATACATTAAAAAGTAAAGAGGCGGAAATAGAGAAGTTAAATGGTAAGTTAAAGGCATTGGATGAGGAAAGGAATAGCGTACGCGCAAGGGTAGATTCGCTGCTTGATTTAATTGCGGATGTAGATTTGGCAAAATAAGCTTCCAGGGCGTGTGTTTTGAAAAATAGTTATAACATAACGATATTAGGCCAGGAGCTTTCGGTAATAAGTGATTCGGAAGACGAGAAAGTGGCCGAAGTTGTACAGTTTTTGAATAAAAAAGTGGATGAGATTTTACACTCCGGCAACGGTCTTAAATCATTGAACGTTGCCATCCTGGCGGCTTTAAACATTTCAGAGGAATTGTTGAAATTAAAAGGAGTTAACAAGGAGCTCTGCGATCAACTGGAAAGCAGAGCCGAAAAACTAATTCAACTGATAGAGGAAGCAAGTTAGTAACTTTTTATGCCCCTGCGATGTGCGTGATTGATATTTGTTTCTGAACCAACATTTTTGAACGAGGGACCTTTCCTTGATTGTGGTGTGCATGTCCGCATTTTCCTGAGCTGGTCGGGAAGCAGAAAGCCTGAAACAACCAATACTGGTGCCCACTTTGTAAAAAGGTTCAGAATAGTGATTAACACGGCATATGCGGGGGTTTTTTATACCCTCATTGCCGCATAAAAAAATCCGCCTTTAAAAATCAAAAATTAATGAACAATGGATTCCCGAGGACAGGCATCCTGATAACCGGATACCTGCCTGGGGGTTTAAATATAGCTCTTCCGGAGACATATTTTACTGTAAAACGGCGATATGATTTTCAAGTCGGAAAATGATTTTTCCGGGGGGCACGAGGGAGGTACATGATATGTTTAATGCCAGTTTGTCAGTTCTGGTTATTGTTGTAGCAGTCGTAACAGGTATTATTATCGGTTTTATTTTGAAGCAGGTGCTTGCGGCCAGAGAAATAAAATCATCAAAAACCCTGATGGCGAGAATGGCTGAAGAAGCCAAAAAAGAAGCGGAAACCATTAAGAAAGAGGCAATTCTTCAGGCCAAGGAAAACCTTCTGAAAATGAAGGCCGAGCTGGACTCTGAAGCGAAGGAAAGAAGGAATGATTTTGAGGCCAGAGATAAACGCATCCGTTCCAAAGAAGAAAATCTAGATAAAAGAATCGATGCTCTGGCGCAGAAGGAATCATCCATTGAAGGGCGAGAAAAATCAATAACCGTCAAAGAAGCTTCTATTGAAGAGAAACGCCGCAAGTTGGATGCTCTTCTGCATGAACAACAGGAGAAACTAGAGAAGATAGCGGGAATTTCTCCTGAGGAAGCGAAAAAAATATTGATTCAGTCCATGGAGACTGAAGCCAAACAGGATGCCGCCGCGCTTGTCCGCAAGATCGAAGACGAAGCCAAATTAACCGCCGATAAAAAAGCGCAGGAAGTTATCGCTTACGCGATTCAACGATACGCCGGAGACGTTGTGGCGGAAAAAACGGTTTCAGCGGTCAACCTGCCCAGTGAAGAAATGAAAGGCCGCATTATCGGGCGTGAAGGCAGGAACATCAGGGCGATTGAAGCGGCAACGGGAATAGATTTGATTATTGATGACACACCCGAAGCGGTTGTGTTATCCAGTTTCGATCCGGTCAGAAGAGAAGTGGCGAGAATTTCGCTGGAACGTCTGATTCAGGATGGACGGATTCATCCCGGCCGCATAGAAGAGATTGTTAAGAAAGTAAAAACGGAAGTTGAACAAATCATCAGAGAAACCGGCGAGAAGGCATCTTTCGATGCCGGCGTTCACGATATTCATCCGGAGATCATCAACCTGCTCGGTTCTCTTAAATACCGCACCAGTTATTCGCAAAATGTTTTGCAGCACTCCATCGATGTTGCTTATTTGACCGGCATCATGGCTTCGGAATTGAGGGTGAACGTACGGGAAGCCAAACGCGCGGGACTTCTGCACGATATCGGCAAGGCAATAGATCACAAGGTGGAAGGAACGCACGCGGCTATCGGCGCCGATTACGCCAAGCGCTTCGGTGAAAATCCGCGCATCGTTCAGGCTATCGCGACCCATCATGATGACGGACGCAATAACACTCTGCTGGGAGTCCTGGTTCAGGCGGCGGACACGCTTTCCGCGGCAAGGCCCGGCGCGCGCCGCGAAATGCTGGAAACCTACGTCAAGCGTCTGGAGGGACTGGAAAAAATCGCCAATTCCTTCAACGGCGTTGATAAATGCTTTGCCATTCAGGCAGGCCGTGAAATCCGCATTCTCGTGGAGAATGAAAAAATATCCGAGAATGACGCCACGATGCTGTGCAAGGATATCGTCAAGAAGATAGAAAACGAACTTACCTATCCGGGGCAGATAAAAGTGACCGTTATCAGGGAAACACGCGTTTCCGATTTCGCGAAGTAAAATTTGTCAGGACAGGCGGAAGGTCGATCAATGAAAATAATGTTTATAGGCGACATTGTGGGCAGTCCCGGAAGGATGGCGGTAAGCGAACTTCTGCCGCCTCTTATTTCCAAGAAAAAAATTGACTTTGTTATCGCCAATTGTGAAAATGTCGCCGCCGGATTCGGTGTCACCCAAAAAGTTGTGGAAGAACTTTATAAAGCCCATATCAATGTGCTTACCTCCGGCAATCACATCTGGAATAAAAAGGAAGTATTGGATTTTATCGGAAAGTCCGACAGGCTTTTGAGGCCGGCCAATTATCCGGACACGACACCCGGGTCCGGAACAACTCTGGTAACGCTTCCCACGGGAGAATCCGTGGGCGTTCTTAATCTGGCCGGGCGGATTTTCATGCAGCCGATTGATTGTCCTTTTGTGGCGGCCAAAAACAAAGTGGCTGAACTGAGAAAAAAAACAAATATTATTATCGTGGATATTCATGCCGAGGCCACTTCCGAGAAAAAAGCGCTGGGCTGGTATCTGGACGGCGAAGTTTCCGCTGTTCTGGGCACTCATACGCATGTGCAGACGGCTGACGAAATGATTCTGCCTCAGGGAACGGCCTACATCAGCGATGCGGGAATGACAGGACCTTTTGATTCCGTTATCGGCATCAAAAAGGAGGCTATTATCGAGAGATTTTTAACTCAAATGCCCAACAGGTTTGAAGTGGCCAGAGACGATGTCAGAATGCAGGGAGTCATTATGAATATCGATTCGGCCACGGGGAAAGCAGTTTCCATTGAAAGAGTCAGCATTAAACTGAAAGATTAAATATACGGAATAAAACGATGAAAAGTGCCTATGAAATTCTGAAAGAAAGAGGTTTCATCGAACAGGTCACCGATGAAGCTTTGATCAAAAAACTTTTTGCTAAAGGTCCGGTAACCTGTTACATCGGTTTCGATCCCACGGCCACCAGCCTGCACATTGGTTCACTTGTGCCCATCATGTCATTGGCGCACATGCAGAAAAGCGGCAACAAGCCTATCGCGCTGGTCGGCGGCGGCACCGGTTTGATCGGCGATCCCAGCGGCAAAACGGAAATGCGTCAGGTCCTTACCCGCGAACAGATAGACTACAACGCGCAATGTCTGAAAAATCAGCTTTCCCAATATCTTGATTTCTCCGATGGCAAGGCGCTTCTCCTGAACAACGCCGACTGGCTGACAAAATTAAATTACATCGATTTTCTGAGAGACGTGGGCCGCCATTTCAGTGTCAACAAGATGCTGGCGGCGGAAAGTTATAAAATCAGGATGGAAAAAGGTCTGAACTTCATCGAATTTAATTACATGGTTCTTCAGGCTTACGATTTCTTCCATCTGTTCCAGAATCACGACTGTGCCTTGCAGATGGGCGGCAACGACCAGTGGGGCAACATGCTGGCCGGAACTGAACTGATCCGCAAGATTGCCGCTAAAGACGCTCATGCCGTGACTTTCCCGCTCATCACAACATCGCTTGGTCAGAAAATGGGTAAGACGGAAAAAGGCACGGTCTGGCTGGACGGCAGCTTAACCAAGCCTTATGAGTATTATCAGTACTGGGTCAACTGCGACGACGCCGATCTGGAAAGGTTTTTAAAGCTGTTCACTTTCCTGCCGCTGGAAGAAATCAGCATTGTGAAAAATTTAAAGGATGCACAACTGAACATGGCCAAGGCAGTGCTGGCCTTTGAAGCGACCAGAATTACTCACGGCGCTGAGGCGGCCGGGGATGCCTGGCGCGCGTCCATGGAAGCTTTTCATTCCCGTCCGGTGGATGCCGGTATGTTCCCTTCCAGTTCAATTCCGCGTGCGGCGACCGAAAGCGATACATCGGCCATTCCCCGTTACAAAATTTCCCGCAAGGATCTGGACGCGGGCGTCCAGATTTGCGGAGCCTTAGCCAAAGCCGGATTGACTTCATCCATATCCGAAACCAAACGTTTGATCGAACAGGGCGGGATTTACATCAATGACCGGCAGGTAAAATCTATTGATGAAAAACTTACGGCGGCTGATTTCGGCGACGATAAAGAAGTCCGCGTGAGAAAGGGCAAGAAGAAATATTTAATCATCGAAATGATAGATTAGTGTTTTTGAATTCGACTTTTCTACGCGACGCTGTCTCGTTTCTTGCAAAAATGTCATTGCCCTGCTCTGTGCCGGGCGCATGCCGGGTGAAGGATAATCCCGCTCTCCTTGTGTCATTGCCCGGCTTGACCGGGCAATCCAGAAACTGTGAATAAAACATATTATGTTTATATTTTGGCAAGCAAGCGAAATGGCACATTGTACATCGGCGTGACGAATGATTTGGAGAGACGTCTTTACGAACATAGAAACAATCTCATCGACGGTTTTACTAAAAGATATAAAGTCCATCATCTTGTTTATTATGAATCTGTAAATAATATTCATGCGGCGCTACAAAGGGAGAAGCAATTAAAACGGTGGACTCGAAAATGGAAGATGGAGCTAATAGAGAAAGAAAATCCCGAATGGTCTGACCTTGCAAAAAAATTGTTTTGCAAGGCGATAAAAGATAATTTGTTTACTGGATTGTCCAATCAAGTTGGACAATGACACAAGAGGAAACTGGATTATCCGGTCAATGCAAAATAAAATTGAAAAAAGAAAGAAACCCTTCCAGTTCAAGCATTCTTTCGCTCGGGGAAAATTAAAAAGCAAAGAGAAGGTTTCTTATTTCAAGCCGGAAATCGTGCCGGCGCTGAAAAATATTCTGTCACGGATAGGAAAACCACAGTCAGCCCCTTTTGTCCCTGATGATTTTCAAATCAGAGCGCTGGAGGCGATTAACAGGACGGATTGTCTGGTCATCGCGCCGACAGGTTCCGGCAAAACGTGGATCGCGCGCGAGGCGATTGTATCCGTGCTGGAGCGCGGCGGGCGCGCCTGGTATGCCTCGCCACTGAAAGCCCTTTCCAATTCCAAGTGGACGGAATTCGGCCTGCATTTCGACCCTGAAAATGTGGGCATCATCACTGGCGATACGAAGGAAAATACCGAAGCGCCGGTTATCGTGGGCACCACGGAAATCCTGCGGAACCAGCTCTACGATGCCATGCATCAAGGCAAGGATTTGAAATGCGACCTGGTGATTCTGGACGAAGCTCATTTCCTGGGCGACGCGGATCGCGGCGTTGTCTGGGAAGAAATAATGATTTACCTTCCGGCGCGAATTAATCTGCTTCTTTTGTCGGCGACAATAGGCAACGGCGAGGAAATCGCGCAGTGGCTGGAATCCATCCGCAAAAAATCATGCGTGGTTATCAGGGAAGAGAAACGCCCGGTGCCCCTGTATCCGCTTTTTCTGCATCCTTCCGGCTGTCTTCATCCTTTTTTAGACGGGAAAAAGGTCTGTTTGGCGGTTGCCGATTTCATAAGGAAAACGGACGAGAGAAGACTGCGCGGCGGCAAAATGCCGGATTACATCGGCATTGTAAGAATTTTGGAGAAGTTCAATCTGCTGCCCGCCATCTTTTTTTTGAAATCGCGGGCGGAATGTGACGCTGCATTGACTTCGCGAGGCATGCTTCCACAAATAAACTCCACGGAATTTGATGATTCATTGTATGATCTGCTGGATCGTTTCCCTGCGCTTAACAATCACCGGCAATTAAAAGTTATGCGTTCCTGGGGAATTGCCTCTCATCATGGCGGACAATTGCCGGCGTGGAAAATGCTCGTGGAAGAAATGATGAACAGGGGACATTTGCGCGTCATATTTGCCACATCAACGATTGCCGCGGGCGTGAATTTTCCGGCAAGAACCATCGTGCTTTTTAACTCCGATTTATTTAACGGGAATGATTTCAATCCACTCTCGGCCACGGAATTCAGTCAGATGACCGGCCGCGCGGGACGACGCGGGCAGGACAATATCGGTTTCATGCTGGCAATTGCCGGAAAATTTATGGATCTAAATCATATCCGGCGCCTGCTGTTTCAGAAACCGGAAGATATTTTAAGCCGGCTGAAAAATGATTTCGCGATGGTTTTAAATTTGCTTTTGTCTCAGACTCCGGAAGATGTTCGCAAAATATTCGAGCGGTCGCTCGCGGCTTATCAGCAAAATATTCGGCATCATGGAAGTGCTTCTTCCGCGGCAAAGTCGCTCTGGGCTGATTTTTTACGCCACTTGAAATTTTTGCAAAAAGAAGGATTTGTGGATGAGGCCGGAGTTCTCACGGATGACGGTCGCTGGGCTTCCAAACTTCGTCTGGATTATCCGCTCCTGGTCGCGCAGTGTTTGCGTGAGAATGCTTTTCCTGAAGATAACGAAAAAATTCTTGCCGCCGTTGTCGCGTTTTTCGCCTATGACCGTGACGATGACTTAAAACTGACCATCAAAGACCTGCCGCCGAAATTGCTGCTGTCATTCAAGAAGGTTGTACTGGCCGCGCGGCCTCTCATTCATCGTCTGGAAGCGGCAGGATTTCCCACTGCTAAACTTCATACATCGGCGGGAGTTGCCGTTTATTACTGGGCTCAGGGGCACAGTTGGGATTCCGTCATCAGGGCCACGGGAATTGCGGAAGGCGATATGGCGACGCTGGTTTTGCGCACGGCGGACAATCTGCGCCAGATTGCGTCGCTCAAAGATACATATCCGGAAATTGCCGAATGCGCGTATAAAGCGCGGGAAGCAATACTTCGCGAGCCGGTCCTCTTTCTGTAAGAAGGTTGCCGTTTTTTATTTCGCCATCTGATCTTTTATTAAATCCAGCAGCTCCTGATTTCCCGGAATGTCCGACATCGAATGACCGTAATGCACAAACCGGACCGTGCCGGATTTATCAATCATCACCTGCGCGGGCATTCTTCCCAACTTGAATATCTTGATCTCCTGCCCGTATAATTTCAAAACCTTGTGTTCGGGATCGGGCAAACCGGTAAACGGCAGTTTTTCTTTTTCCCAATAATTCTTAAAAGCCTCGGCATTTTCCGGCCCGGCAACTAATATTTCCGTATCCAGCTTCACAAATTTTTCATAATCCTGGCGCAACTGCGCCATGTGCGCGCGGCAGAATGGTCAAAAAAATCCCCGGTTGAAAACCACCATGACATTTTTTTTGTTGATAAAGTTTGAAAGAGATACGCTCTTGCCGTTAAAATCGTTCAACGTAAAATCAGGCGCCTGAACATTTAATTCGACTCTTGCCATAACGCTTGCCCTCCTTAGTCTTTATTAATTCCGCCGCCGCGTTTGAAAAATCCGGCGGTTCATTTCTATAATGGAATCAGTTTGTTTTCCAAAACCGTTATGTTGGAAATAATCTGGGTCTCCGGATAGATAATGGGTATCTTGATTTTGAGATAGGCTTTGCCGGTGGAACATACCGGTATGCCGTTGAACATGGCCGTGTTCAGTTCAATTTTGAAATCTTTCATGGGAAAATCCAGCTTGGCCAGCGTGCCTTCAAAATAAACGAGATCAAGATTTTTCACGGTGTAGTATAAAAATCCCTTGAAATGTCTGGACGTTTCTTTTTTGGGAGTTACCTGCACCTGGTAGCATTCCCTGCCGTTGAATATTTTTTTATCGGTAATCCGGATATCGTAATTGTCTCGTCCCTTTTCGTCGAACACCGGAAAAGAGGGCATGAATACCATGTAATTGAATTTTGACGGCTTCATTTCTTTGCCGTCTTTTTTATATGTTTTGACCTCGGCGACAGGCTTTTCATAAAAATAATCGGTTCGCGTTACAGTAATCTCCGAGACACTCAACAAGTTGTTCGTTTTCGGTTCATATTCACTGACGACCTCGGTACGAAGAGATTCGATGCCTTTGTACTTATGATACATGTCAATGTTTTTGGAGAAGATCTCCTTTAAAACGCGGTCGGCTTCATCGGGAGAGACGGCTTCAATGCTGCCTTTGGAGAACTGCGGTGTGCAAAGAATCAGAATGGCTGCAAACAAGGACAATAATAGACGCTTCATTTTCATGGATTACCTCATTTAAAATTTATATACATGGTGGAGAGTTACGCTTTTACCATCAAAATCGTCCAGCTTGAAATCCGGTGCCTGAACGTTTAATTCGACTCTAGCCATAACGTTACCTCCTTGGTCTTTATTAAAATGAAAATATTTGGTTCATTACTATAAATTAAAGTTGTAACTCCGCTTTTGTTTTGTTTGCCGTTCTTTCGTCTATTTTCATAATGTTATTTATGATTTTATGCGCATTTTTATCATCAGGATTATCAATAAATTCGTTAACGTATTTTTTCATTTCTTCAGGAGGAACTCTTATTTCAATTGTGCTAATAGGAGAACTAGAATGACCGTATGTAATTTTACAATAAAAATCAGAATCAAAAGGTTCCTCAATATGAAAATTTAGAATAATTGGATGGGCAATCATGTACGGAGTTAGCCTATACTCTGGTATGCTTATTACGCTAAACATAATTCCATATGATTGATGTGTTTTCCAATTATTCATATCTGGAAAACTAACTGTGCCAGAGGAAGGACCTTTCGGAGGAGTTAAAATCAAATTTACATATAAGTCTTTTGCGATACTTGGTCCCCAACTACTTAGTGTAAAGCCGATGCTAAATTCAATTGCTGATTTAGACATACGTCCCGAGACAATCTTTGCTTTTGAATGATCCCACATATTGAAGACGAAGGGTTGAGGTCTTTTGCCGAACATTCCAGAAAGGACAGCATGAGGTGTTGGCACAAAGTCGGAACCAGCTCTTATGTAATACTGGAGAGGCTTAAGGCATTGATGTGGTGCTTCAAAACTTTTAGGAATTAATGTGACCGCATAACCTTTTTGAGGAATTTGTGTTGATAATATTGCAAAATGTTGAACCCTGCCATGTGGTGGAATTGTACATCCAGAAACTGCACCCTGAAGCCAGCTTACAAAACGTGTAGGATTTTCAATTTGAACCTTTGCAGATGCGACATCCCCATCTTGGTTGTTACGAGAACAATCAACACCCCAAACAATAACGCCACCCTCGGAGTTGCCAAATCCAGATATGGCCTTGGCTAAATTCCAGCGATCATTATCATGCAATCTTCTTCCTGCTCCATCGTCTGCAGATCTTTTAAAATCTAGGAAAAGTTCTTCCGCTTGGTGTTCTTCTATAAATTTATCTATAGCAGTTTCACCTTCATCTTCAATTCTATGGAAAATGTCTTCAGCTCGATTCATGCATTATTACCTTTATAATCGTGATTGGATTAAAATAGAACTTTATTTATTATATAATTAGGGAAAACTCCCTTTTTCTTAGATACAGGGGAAGCTGGTTAAATATACTCGCAATTATTTAAATTTCAATTCGTTTTTTGTAATTAAAGATTGTCACCTGGCAACCGCGGGTTGCCTCCTAAGAAAATTCAGTGTGTGTGTGCAACTAAAACATCGTTTACAATTTAGACCGGGTACATCGTTTACACTTTATCAGTTGCGAACAACCTTGTTTCTTTTCAAATCTATGGAACCCAGAACATAAAAACTAAACTGAACTTGCCAAAACCCATCTTCGATTTCTCTAAGTCCAACAGACTGACCAGCCAATAACTCTGTTAAATAATAACTTTTGCTCATAAATCTAATTTCCCCGCCACGAAGAACCTTCCGAACCAAATAATTGCTGTCATAATCCGGCAAATGCGGATTTTCTATATAGGGTTGATTCGACTTTTTATAGTAATCACTCGGTGTCTTATCATGGAGTGATTCATGAGGCCGATGATTATTATAATCATACCGGTAAACATCAAAGACCTTCTGTTGTTCTCTTAAATTTCCGGCAACAGGATCTAAAGCATCGCTTTTTAAAGTGCGATGCATACGTTCATGCCGTCCGTTCTCCTGTGGGTGTCCTTTCCTTATCCGTTCCGGGATTATTCCCAAGAGTATCCACCAAACCATCAACCGACTTAATCCACCAATACATCTTCCTGCAAAAGGTGTCCCGTTATCGCTACGGATTGCTTTAGGTAGTCCGTTCTCTCGAAAAATTGATTCCAGGAAACGCCACGTAGGATCATAACGGGGTCCTTTCAGCGCCTTACAACCCAAAAGAAAACGGCTATAGTTGTCGCTAAGCGTCAAGGGGTAGCAAATTTGTCCATTCTGCATATGGAATTGCCCTTTATAATCAATGCTCCAAACATCATTGGGCTCCTTGCAGGCTGAAAAAGGTTCAGTATACGGCGGAACATGTAATCGCTTCTTTCGACGCTCTACAAGACCTTCCTTCTTAAACCAGTAGCCTATCGTGCTGACTGCCGGTAACTCAAGCTCAGGATGCTTGCGTTTCAATTGTGCCCGAACTTTCCGAGGCCCTCGTTTCCTATTACGCAGTTTCTCCTCTATCAATATAGCCAATATTACTTTGGATATATGATGAGGGCATCGCTTCGGTGCACGACTCTTTTCCTTGAGTCCTTCAATTCCATACCGCTTATATCGCTTAAGCCATTTATATATGGTTGGACGGCTTACACCATATTTATGAGAAAGATCAGTTATACTGAAATGTCCGGCATTCCAGTCTTGTGTAAATGCTATCTTTATTTCCATCTGGTTTATCACTTTCCACGGCATTGAGTGTCCTCCTTGCCGTATAGTGTAAACCATCTACCCGGTTCCTTTTGTAAACTATATTTTGTAAACTATCTTACCGGTTTGTACCTTAGCCTACTAGACGCAAGACAACGACGTGACGATGCACGAAAACTTTTGGCTAATGGTGTTGACCCCGGAGCTGTTCGTAAAGCACAAAAACAAGCAAAAGTCGAAGACACAGAAACTGTCGAAGTTATAGCTAGAGAATGGCACGAAAAGTTTAAATCGAAATGGACAGAAGGACACGCGCTTAAAATCATGCGCAGCCTGGAGCGTGACGTTTTCCCTTGGATTGGCACACGACCGATTAAAGAAATCAAAGCTCCTGAACTATTGACAGTATTAAGGCGTGTCGAATCGAGGGGCGTATTGGAAGGGGCGCACCGTATAAGAGGACTATGTAGTATGATTTTTCGTTATGCGGTATCTACCGGACGCACTGAACGCAATCCGGCACAAGATTTGATTGGTTCATTAGCACCGGCAAAAGAAAAACACTTAGCCGCCATAACCGAACCTAAAGAAGTGCGAGAATTACTTCTAGCCATTGACGGTTACGTTGGCAGTTATGTTGTAAGATTAGCTTTGCAGTTATCACCACTTGTTTTTGTCCGTCCCGGCGAATTGCGACACATGGAATGGAAAGAAGTTGATTTTGAAAATGCTCTATGGAGTATTCCGGCAGAGAAAATGAAAATGAGAGAACCGCATCTTGTACCATTATCAAAGCAAGCAAGAAAAATCCTAGAAGAACTTCAAAAACTGACAGGCACAAGTCAATATGCTTTTCCTTCCGGTAGAACTTATGACCGGCCAATGTCAAATAATGCCATTTTAGCCGCACTGCGCCGCATGGGATATACAAAAGACGAAATGACACCACATGGATTCCGGGCAATGGCTAGAACAATTATTGATGAAGTCTTACAAATAAGACCGGATTTTATTGAAGCACAATTAGCACACCGTGTCAGTGACCCACTAGGCCGCAGTTATAACAGAACGCAACACCTAAACGAAAGACGGAAGATGATGCAGACATGGGCAGATTATCTTGATGGATTAAAAGTAGGAGCCAAAGTATTGCCATTTAAGAAAACAACAGTATAAAATTAACTGTCGGTGGACAGAGTTTTCTTGGCATCAAGTGCAAAGACGATGCAAGGTCATTACTTCAGTTGACAACATATTGTCTTTATGAAAATCGAGTCTTCAAATACTAAGATAGAATAAAACACACTCCCCATTTTATTGATTTCAGAATGAAATAGTGATATTTAGGCACGTGATTTTTATAAATGGCAGGGCATTTACTTCTTC